>OY970217.1:0-3520000 GCA_963713965.1 uncultured Chloroflexia bacterium | reverse complement strand
TCCGACTTCATGCGGGCGAGTTGCAGCCCGCAATCCGAACTGAGACCGGGTTTACAGGGATTGGCTCCGCGTTGCCGCTTGGCTGCCCGCTGTCCCGGCCATTGTAGCGTGTGTGTCGCCCAGGGCGTAAGGGCCATGCTGACTTGACATCATCCCCCCCTTCCTCCGGGTTGTGCCCGGCAGTCTGCCTAGACATTACTCTAACTAAGCACGAGGGTTGCGCTCGTTGCGGGACTTAACCCAACATCTCACGACACGAGCTGACGACAGCCATGCAGCACCTGTCTCTCGGCTCCCTAAGGCACTCCGCCCTTTCAGACAGATCCCGAGGATGTCAAGCCCTGGTAAGGTTCTGCGCGTTGCGTCGAATTAAACCACACGCTCCGCTGCTTGTGCGGGCCCCCGTCAATTCCTTTGAGTTTTAGCCTTGCGGCCGTACTCCCCAGGCGGTGGACTTACTGCGTTTGCGCCGGCACGGAGGGGGTCAACTCCCCCCACACCTAGTCCACATCGTTTACTGCGTGGACTACCGGGGTATCTAATCCCGTTCGCTCCCCACGCCTTCGCGCCTCAGCGTCAGGTCAGCGCCAGCTGGCCGCCTTCGCCACCGGTGTTCCTCCCGATCTCTACGCATTTCACCACTACTCCGGGAATTCCACCAGCCTCTCGCTGCCTCCAGCTCCCCCGTTTCACACGACCCTCCCCGGTTGAGCCGGGGGCTTTCACGTGTGACGCAAGAAGCCGCCTACGCGCCCTTTACGCCCAGTAACTCCGGACAACGCTCGGACCCTACGTCTTACCGCGGCTGCTGGCACGTAGTTAGCCGGTCCTTCTTCCTGGGGTACTGTCACTGTCTTCATCCCCCAGAAAAGGGGTTTACACTCCGAAAAGCGTCTTCCCCCACGCGGCGTCGCTCCGTCAGGCTTGCGCCCATTGCGGAAAATTCCTTGCTGCTGCCTCCCGTAGGAGTCGGGGCCGTGTCTCAGTCCCCGTGTGGCTGATCGTCCTCTCAGACCAGCTACCCGTCATCGCCATGGTGGGCCGTTACCCCGCCATCTAGCTGATAGGCCGCAGGCCCCGCCAAGCGCGGATCTCTCCTTTGCTTGATGACCTTACCAGTCACCAAGCTCATGCGGTATTACCCGCGGTTTCCCGCGGCTATCCCCCTCGCTTGGATGGGTTCCCCACGTGTTCCTCACCCGTCCGCCACGGTCGACCTCCGAAGAGGCTCCCGTTCGACTTGCATGCATTAGGCACGCCGCCAGCGTTGTTCCTGAGCCAGGATCAAACTCTCCATCAAGTTTGCCCACCTTAGTGAGCGATATTTCTGGTTTGTCGACCCAAGCTATCCCTCATACGATTGACTCGTACTTGGGGGCACTCGATCACGCTTCAATTGTCAAGGTGCCGATTCTATCGACCGCTCTTCGACGGTTCCTGCCGGACCTTTGCCGAAGTGGTCACCGCAACGAAAGCATCACCCTCCTGTTGTGGGCTCCGCTTTGTCTGATTGAGGATTGGCTCGAGGCTTTCGATCCCGCCCTCCAGCGGCATCGCGTAGTATAGCACAGGCCAAGTGCCCGTTCAACCATGGCGTGTTCCGACTACGAAACCTCGGTAAGTTGATTTGGTGACAGCCGGGCACATCTACGAACTGGACATCACACGGTAGACCCTGGCGCTCGCCGCCAGGGTTTACAACGCCTCGGATCAATTGCCATCATGGCGCCGCAGATGCTGGCAGCCGTGGTTGAGATAGGTCACCGTTGGCGTAGAACGCCGCGGTCAAGGCGCCAGCGATCGCGTTGCCGTACACCTGATGACCGCTCGCATTCGGATGGATTGTTCCGTTTTGGTCCCCTTGCTGGGCAAATGACTCTCGGAAATGCACTACCCAGTGGTCGGTCGCACAATAGCCGTGCGTGATGAACTGGGGAAAGATCCCGCCCACGAAATTCCACCCGTGATTGGTTGCTGACGCCGCCACCTCGGCGTTCAGGCTTGGCAGCATCGTCGTCGACGCCCACGTCGCTTCGTCTGCGGTGATACTAAACCCAAGTCTCGGCAATACTGGAATGTCACCAAGCACGGAATCGGCGCAAATCTGTCCAGAATCATCGTGCATGGGATCGTAATACTGCGTGATGTAAATGCGCTGAGGTTCTAGCGGCAACAGGTTCAGCGCCGTCGCCAGTTGGTCGTAGGCACTCGGCAAGCGCGTCAGGTCCCGCTCGAATCTGAACCTCGCGGTTCCCGGCCTTTCAGCGTCGCAATGAGCTTGCAGAAGACAACCCTGCACCACATCCGAGAAGTGGACGTCGTTCGCACCGATCGAGACCAGGACTGCATCGATCTCACGACCGCCGGCAAATGCTTGCAGAGCCTCGAGCTGTGGCGGAAGCGGCCGCCCACGGATTACTCCGCCATACGGACCGAGCAAGCCTTTGAATATAGTCGCGCCAGAGCACGCCAGGTGAATGAAGGTGACCGAGGTCTTGGGATCGGCCAGTTCGATGTCCGCCGCCGCTTGAGCCGGACCTGCCGTCGCCGAGCGATGGCACTGTGCATCCTCCCACTGGGCCGACGCTCCACCCGGTAAGTCCGGGTTTCCCTCACCAGAGGCAACGGAATCGCCGATTGACACGATCAGCCAGTCCTGCACGACCACATCGTGTTGCTGCGTTCCAACCAGGTCTCCAGTCGGGCTCCGCAGCTCCAGCTCGACCGAGTAGTTGCCTTCATCCGCGAATCCGTAGCTGAAAGTGCACGTCTGGGCATCCAGGGCAATGACGGCAGGATCCGACTCCGGTACCTCGATGCCGTTGATCCGCCAGGTCTGGTCCAACCCAGAGGCGCACGAACCATCGTTCGTGTAGGTGAAATCGATCTCCCAACGCGCAGGATCGATGACCAACGGGCCGTCGGGCGCAAAGTAATCGGCGAGGCCGTCGCCGTTGTGATCCTGTCCATCAAAGCGGTTTGGCACCGTCCAGTCGAAGTCGACCGCGAAGTCATCGTTGAGGATCGTTCCGAGGCCGATTCCGTCGGCAATCGTGGCGTTGGTCGGGTCGCTCAGGATGACGTTGAACGTTTCATCGGGCTCTACGTCGGTATCGCCGCTGATTGGTACGGTGATGGTCTTGCTTGTCTCACCTGGCGCGAAAGTCAACGTTCCAGTCGACACACCGTAATCGGTCCCGGCCTGCGCTGTGTCGTCCTGAACGCCGTAGTCGACCGACACGATCGAGGAAGACGCGTCCGAGAGGAACACCGGGAACGTGAGATCAGCCGTGCCGCTCGTTCCTTCGAAGTCAGCGGCATCTCCGATGGAAATCGACGGCAGCGGCGAAGAAGAAAGCGCGAAGTTGTAATGAGCATTCCCGCTATTATTTGCTGGTTCCGAAGCGAAAGCGTGGAGGACAAAGCGCCCGCTTAGTTCGAATGGTGTGTCCACATTGAACGAACCCAGCCCCCCAATCCTCGCGACAATTTCGAATGAGGCATAACGTTGAATATAGACAACGGCGCCATTGCCGAAGCCGGTCGTCCACCGCGCATCGCCTGTCAAGACGACGGCCGTTGGCTCGGGGAATGAAAGTTCCGCACGGTATTGGGCCGACCCGCCGCAGGTGATCCCGTTGTCATTGATTCCTGTCGCGTTGCCAGAACTCTGAACCAACGGCACCGATGGATCGTCCAATTGCGATTCGAAGGCCATGTCTGCAGACCACCGCCCAGTGACAAAGAGTCGTTCCAGGCTGATGCATTGGCTTCGGATTGCTTGGTCAGCTGTTGCACAATATTCGAGCAATCTGCACTCAAGAACCCAACTTGATTGAATGCGCTTGCGGCGATGGAAATGCTCGGCATCCATGGACTTATCATGGAGGTCGCGATAAGAATCGAAATCAGCGCGAAATTTCGCTTGACCTTCACCGCACCACCTCCAAAGACGCTCGACCTCGCCACAACCTCCTACGGCGACGGCACGACGATTTGACATTCGAACGAACTGCCCAAACCGGGAGCGCTAGTACCGATCTCCTCGTCTCTACAAGAACGTCACTGTTGTAGTTCCAGAAGTCACAGGAGCGCGTCAATCGGAGCCAAACCCGGCATCTGTCCGAGCCACTCGCAAACGCTGGTCTGGCTGGTGCCGTTGCTCCGGGCCATTCAACGTCAGAAGAGTTCCCTTAATCGCCATCGTTCCGTTACTGAGAATCGTTACGTTGCTCGTCCGAGCTACATTGACTGCCGATCCGAGAATCGAGATGTACCCGTCGACTAGGTCAATGTGAGCTGAGACAAGGTTGTCAGTTATGAAGACGCCACTGCCGTCCAATGTGATCTGATCGCGACCGCTCGGGCTTGCGAACGTTCCCGTAAACGCGCCGTCGGCACCGTTTGCGCCCGCCGGTCCCTGAGCTCGAGTGTCGCCCAGTGGACCGGCTACACCTTGCGCGCCGGTGGCACCCTGTGGACCGACTACACCTTCAGGTCCTTGCGGCCCAGTCTGTCCCGTCGGTCCCCGTTGGTTCCATGAAATGCGCGTCTCGGATCGTCAAAGTGGGCCTTGTCTCGCTCAACTACTGCGGTGGCGACCCGTTCAACAAGATAGTTGAACCGGCAATCGAAATCGGTCCATTGCTGAGCACTGACACGTTTCCATTCGCTGAGATCCCAACGAAGTTTCCGGATATCGTGATGCGGTCTCCGAGGAGTTGGAGATGCGCCCCGGTCTGGGTATCTGCCAGGACAATTCCCGAATCGTTCACTGTGAGACTGTAGCGACCATTCGGACTTGTGAGCGTCCCCGAGAAGGTGCCGTCAGCCCCATCCTGGCCGGCGGGCCCTTGCGGTCCAGACTCACCTTGCGCACCTTGGGGGCCCTGTGCACCCTCGGCGCCTTGCGATCCCGTATCTCCCTGCGGTCCTTGGGGACCAGCGACACCTTGGGGCCCGACATCTCCTTGCACTCCCGCCTCGCCCGTCGGTCCTTGCGCACCTGTTGCCCCTTGTGGCCCGGTTGGCCCTTGCTGATTCCATGAAATGCGCACCTCGTTCGAGGCGCAGACCTTACTCTCGTCCGCGACGTGGATCGTCCCACTGCTGTTGTTTACGCATGCGTAATAAACCGCATTGTTTCCATCCGCCACAGCGAACGATCCTGCGCCGATGAGCGTTCCAAGGACGAACACAACGAGAACGACCACGACTCGCATCTTCCACGTAGATGATCGAAGAATCGTCATGCGGTCTCCTACTCAGCAAGCTGTCGACGCGTGACTGCGCCAACAACCGTGGCTACAATTGGCGCGAACCCGCGCGGATGTTCAAACCAAAGTCAGATCAATCGATATCCGGGACTTTCTCCGCATAGGCGGTCCCCGGCAAACGGTTGATGATCAACATCGATCGGCACGTGATCGAGGGAACCTCAATCGCCGCCGATAACCGTCGTTCACGGCATCGAACAGTTGGCCCGACCTCGGAATTCTTGGGTTTGACGTCAGAATACGTTCCAAACGTTTGCAAAACGTTTGCAGGAGCGGTCATGGACACGGAACCGACAGCGAATTCCAGTGACGTGTCAAACAACGGCGTGAACTGTTCCGCCTCGGGAAATCTCCGAATTCATCTGCTGGGCGAGTTTCGGGTTGAAATCGATGGACGGCCCGTACCGTCGTCGGCATGGAGACTCGGCAAGGCGCGCAGCCTGGTTAAGATGCTGGCATTGGCGCCTGGGTACACACTGCATCGTGAACAGGTGATGGAGACACTCTGGCCCGACGCCGATCCACGTACGTCAGCTGACAATTATCGACAGGTGGTACACGCCGCGAGGCGAGCGCTGCGGCCCGAATTCGGCGATGCGAGCGCTTATGGGGCGATGCTGCACGTTCACGGTGGGACCATCACCCTGGATCCGCCAGGGTCTCTGTGGATCGACGTGGACGCGTTTGCCGAAGCGGCTGCCGATGCCCGTAGATCGCGTAACCCGATCGACATTCACTCGGCCCTTGCACTCTGGAGTGGAGAACTCCTTCCAACGAGCCCCTATGAGGATTGGTTATCGGATCGGCGCATCGCGCTGCATGAAACCGCGGTGTGGTTGCTCAATGCGTTGGCGGAAGCACACGAAGGTCGAGGGAAAGTCGGCGAAGCAATAGAGACGCTCCAGCGGATCGTCGAACTGGAACCAGCCCACGAGGCAGCGCACGTCGGCCTCATGCGATTGTTCGCGATTACCAACAGGCCTGCGCTCGCAATGAGGCAATACCAGTTAGTTCAAGCGGCACTTCGCACTCATCTGGATGCCGAACCAACCCTCTCAACTCGACAGTTGCACGATCATATTGCTACTGGGCAGGTCATCGACGACAACGCTCCCAAACTCCCTCCATTACACTCGTCACTCCCGAAACCACTGACGAGCTTCATCGGTCGCAACGCTGACGTGACTCAAGTTTCCGAGCATGTTCGAACTGAGCGCCTTTTGACATTGACTGGTGCAGGCGGTTGCGGCAAATCCCGCCTGGCATTGGAGGTGGCAACGGAGCTCAGATCAGAATTCCCAGATGGCGTCGGATTTGTTGAACTTGCTTCAGTTAGCGATCCAGAGCTCGTCCCGCAGACGATCGCCGTGGCGCTTGGGATTGACGGCGGCACGCGCCGATCTTCTGCCGCTACGGTTGCCGAATCACTTCGGACACACCGTGCGCTGATCGTGCTGGACAACTGCGAGCATCTGATTGATGCCTGCGCGAAATTTGCTGCTAGATTGCTCTCTGTCTGTTCCAACCTTCACATCCTGGCAACGAGCCAGGAGCGTCTCCGAATTGAAGGCGAATTCACCTGGAGAGTACCTTCGCTCTCAACGCCTGAGGAGAGTTCCGAACTTCGCGTCGACCAAGCCCTACAGAGCGAAGCGATTCAACTGTTTGTGGATCGTGCCACGCGCCTCCGTCCCGATTTCGATTTGAATGACCGCAACGTGAATGCGATCGTCGAAATCTCTCGTCGCCTTGACGGGATTCCGCTCGCGATCGAACTCGCGGCGGCGCGAGTTAATGTACTTGCGCCCGAAGAGATCGCTATGCGACTGGACCAAGCGTTGCATTTGCTTGTCGCGAGTGATCGGGATCGATCCGAGCGGCATCAGACCTTGCGTGCAGCCCTGGGCTGGAGCTATGGGCTACTGAGCGAGCCAGAGCAAAAGACGTTGCGGCGCTTGGCGGTCTTCGCGGGTGGCTGGTCACTGGAAGCCGCGGAAGCAGTGCTTATCGACGACGACAACGCACGTGCGGACGTCGTCAACCTGCTGTCCAATTTGACTGACCGATCGCTCGTGCGGGCTGAAAGCATTGACGGCTGGACGCGTTACGACCTGCTGGACACAGTCCGTCAATATGCCCTGGAGCGGCTCCAGGAGAGCGGTGAATGTGAAACCATGCGGCAGCGCCACGCCGAGCATCTGGCAATGCTCGCGGATGCTGCCGAGCCGGAACTTCATGGTCCCGATCAGGCAGACTGGCTGAAGAGATTCGATCGCGAGATCGACAATCTACGAGCCGCGCTTGCGTGGGCGCGCGACGGCGAGCACGCGTCCATCGGGTTCCGACTCTGTTGGGGCATGTGGCGTTTCTGGAATGCACGGGGATACCTCGATGAGGGTCGAAGATGGATGAATTCGTTCCTGATACTCCCGCATGAAAACCCCGAAGTCTCGGATCGCGTCCGAGTACTGTTTGCCGCAGCGCGATTCGCGATGCTTCAGAGCGACGACGATCAAGCGATCAGACATGCTGTCGAATGCCGTGACACAGCTAGCCAAATTCAAGATCGTGACAACCTGTCCGGCTCGTTGACCGTTCTCGGGCATGTTCACCTTCGACACGGCGAAACAGAGCTGGCGCGAATCGCCTACGAGGGGGCTCTGTCGGTACGTGAGGAGCAAGGCGATCAATGGGGAGTCGCGATCTCGATTATGAGCCTAGCGCGAGTGGCGCACGCAACCGGAGATTATGCTCGGGCCATTGAGCTCTATGAGTCTTCACGAGCAATGTTCCTTACAACGGGTGATTCGGAAAACGCGGCTCTGTCACTTTGCCGCCGCGCGGACATCTCGCTGGAACTCGGTGAATTTGAAGTCGCGGAGCGGCTGCTTCAAGATGGTCTGAACGAGTTTCGTGCGGTCGGGAATCGCGTTTACCTAAACGAATGCCTCATCAACCTTGGCCGCGTTGAGATAGAGCGGGGCAATCTGGCGGTCGCTCGGGAGTTGCTCGCACAGGCATTGACGTCTGCACAACAGCTGCACGCCCTCCGCGAGGTGACCTCGGCCCTGGAAGGTTTCGCGCTGCTCGCAGCGATTCATGGGCAAGCGAAGCGCGCTCTATTGCTGGCAGCGGCCACCGACAGGCTTCGAGCACAGACGGGCGACTCTCCGATTGGACAGGGAAGGTCACGCTTGGACACAGCACTCGCCGCTTTTAACCGCACGTTGAATCCCGTCGAACGAGCGGCGGCAGTCGCACGAGGCAGGCTGATAGGAATCGATCGCGCGGTGGTTCTGGCAATGTCGGATGACGACGAATAGTCTGCGGATCCTCGCAATGGCGAGGTCGAATAATAGTGCGCTGATTCAGTACCATGAAGTTGACCTCAACGCCAGAACGTTCGATACTTGGTTGATGTCTATTTCACGAATTCCGCAAGTTGAAGGGAACGGATCCTGAGCATGAAGCCAATTATCGGTATCACGCCCTCACCGGCGGAAGACCAGTTTTCCCACGGTCTCTTCTACCGTTACGCGCTGTCGTCCAACTACACTGAGGCCATCGAGGCTGCCGGTGGTGTGCCGATCATCATCCCGCCGCAGCAAGGGAATATCGAGGAAATTCTTGATATGGTCGATGGCCTCCTTTTGAGTGGCGGCGGCGATATCGATCCGCAACGCTACGGTGACACCGACGTGCATGAGAAGACGTATGGGATCCATGAAGGGCGCGACGTGCTCGAAATTGCGCTTACCAAGGGCGCGGTTGAGCGAGATCTGCCGGTTCTCTGCATCTGCCGCGGCATCCAGGTGGCAAACGTGGCCCTGGGCGGCACGCTGATTCAAGATATCGCCGATCAATACAGCGCACAGATTGAACACCGACAGCACGAAAACGGGATCGAGCCGAGCGAGCCGAGCCATGAGGTGGTGGCGGAGCGGGATTCACTCCTCGGTGATGTGTACGAGCTTGAGCGAATTCAGACCAACTCCTTCCATCATCAAGGGTTGAAGGAAATCAGTCCGGAGCTCCGACCCATTGGGACCGCTCCAGATGGGATTGTCGAGGCGATCGAGCGTCCGGACAGTACGTTCATGCTTGGCGTTCAGTGGCATCCCGAGATGATGTTCAAGACGCACGAAGAACATCTCCGACCGTTCCTAGGTCTGATCAAAGCGGCAACCGCCTATCACGACAAGACCGCGCGCGAAGAACTTGCCGTTCACGACTAGACCGGACGGATGAGTACGCGTAAACCGAACGGGCGGTGCAAGAGCACCGCCCGTTGTCGTTTCGTTGATTTGACGTTAGCTATTCACCGGACTCTCGTCGTCCGCCAACCCCGGCGGCCGCGACCTCGCGGTCCTCCGCACCGACGTGATCGTGATGCGTCGCGCTCGATCGGCCTGACATTGCCGAAGGTATCGCAACCTTCAGCACGTCATCCATGTTCTCGGCGAGCACAAACGTCATGTTCTCACGCAATGACGCGGGCAGATCATCGAGATCCGGCTCATTCCGCTTTGGCAGGATGAAGGTGGTAATTCCAGCCCGTCCAGCCGCGAGAGACTTCTCTTTGATGCCGCCAACTGGTAGAACCTGTCCGCGAAGCGTGATCTCTCCGGTCATCGCGACTCGATCCGTGACCGGAACCCCACAGAGCAATGAGATCAACGCCGTGGTCATCGTGATACCGGCGGAAGGACCGTCCTTCGGAATTGCGCCGGCCGGCACGTGAATGTGCAGGTCCGTCTCCTTGAAGAAGTTAGGGTCAATCCCGATATCTTCCGCCCGTGAGCGGACAAAGCTCAGTGCCGCTTGCGCCGATTCACGCATCACGTCGCCGAGCTGTCCCGTGACGCTGAGGTTGCCCTTGCCGGGCATCTTGGTCGCCTCAATGAACATGATGTCGCCCCCGACGGCAGAGACTCCCACACCAACCGCGACTCCCGGCTCGGCCGTGCGCTCTTCCAACATTTCGTAGAAGTAGCGCGGCTTGCCCAGGAACTCGCGAACCTCATCGACGCCGACCTCGGACTGAACGTCCTTCCCTTCGGCCACACGGGTCGCGATCTTGCGTGACACGTTGGCGATCTCCCGTTCCAGGTTACGCACACCCGCCTCGCGGGTGTGGTGCTGGATGATCGTCATGATGGCGTCGTCGGTCAGGTTGAACCGATCCGTTCCGAGCGCATGTCGCTTGAGCTGCTTCGGCATCAGGTATCGCCGCGCGATATGGAGCTTCTCCTCATCCGTATAGCCGGTGAGGTGCAAGATTTCCATGCGATCACGCAGCGGCGCCGGGATCGTGTCCAGCAAGTTTGCCGTGGCGATGAACATCACCTTGGAGAGGTCAAACGCGACGTCGAGATAGTGGTCGCGGAACGTGTTGTTCTGCTCCGGATCCAGTACCTCCAACAACGCGGACGATGGGTCGCCTCGCCAGTCATTACCAAGTTTGTCGATCTCGTCCAGCACGAAGACCGGATCATTGGCACCCGCCCGACGAATTGCCTGAACGATGCGCCCGGGCATTGCACCGATGTAGGTGCGTCGGTGGCCACGAATCTCAGCCTCGTCACGCACGCCACCCAGTGACATGCGGGTGAACTCGCGCCCGAGCGCCCGAGCGATCGATTGTGCCAGGCTCGTCTTACCGACTCCTGGAGGTCCAACGAAGCACAGAATCGGCTCGCGGTTGTCCTCTTCAGCCATCTCACCGTCCTTGAGCTGCTCTTTGCGCAGTCGCCGCACGGCCAGATACTCGAGGATCCGCTCTTTCAGCTGTTCCAGATCGTAGTGGTCCTCGTCCAGCACCTGGCGAGCGTGCGAGACGTCGATCTCGCCCTCGGTGCTGTTGTTCCACGGCATGCTCGTCATCCAGTCGAGATAGGTGCGGATCATGCCGTATTCAGCGGCAGCTGGCGGCAGCTTGCTGAGCCGATCCAACTCCCGTCGTGCTTCGCGCTCCGCTTCCTCCGGCATTCCGACCTCGTCGATCTTGGCGCGGAGCTCGTTGACCTCAACTTCTTGTTCGTTGGTCTCACCCAGCTCTTTCTGGATGGCCTTCATCTGCTCGCGCAGGTAGAACTCGCGCTGCGTGCGCCCGACTTCCTCCTGCACCTCGCCCTGGATTTTCTTGCCCAGTTCGAGCAGGTCGAGCTCCTTGCTCAGGAAGGCACTCAACTTCTGCAGCTTGGTTTGCGCTCCCTCGAGCTCCAGTAGATTCTGACGCTCTTCAGCCTCCATGCGGACGTTGCTGGCAATCAGATAGACGAGATGGATGGGATCATCGATGTTCAATGCCGCCGTGACCAACTCGTCGGGCAGATTCGAGACGACCGAAACCAGCCGCTGAAACAGCTCCAACGTGTTGCGCATCAGAGCCTTGACCTCGACAGACTCGTCGGTCTCTTCTTTGATCTCCTCGACCCGGGCGGTCAGATAAGGCTCTTCGCCGAGCCATTCGAGCACGCGGATGCGCCGCAGTCCCTGAACGGCCAGCCGAACGGTACCGTCCGGCACGCGCATCATCTGATGAATGTTGGCCGCTGTTCCGATCTCGTACGTTTCACCCGGTCCGGCGGCTTCCTGCGTTGAATCCTTCTGCAGAACCAGCGCGACCATGCGGTTTCCCGACACCACTTCGTCGATCAGGCGCAGCGAACGAGGCTGTCCGGCCGCGAGCGGCACCAGTGTCAGCGGGAAGACGACTGTTCCGCGAAGTGGAAGAACCGGCAGAATGCTCGGTGTGACCTCTTCGTCCTGATCTTCCGACTCGTCCTCGGGGACGTCGTAGTCGGGTTCGTCTTGTCTAAACTGTTCAACCATTAATGCTTACCCCTCCTGCGCTGATTCAGGCGTCTCTGAGGCACGTGGCACGATTCGAGTGGCCTGCGCGCGAGGTAATGTAACCCTGAGGAAGCCTCCTTCATAGGACGCCTCCACCTGATCCAAGACGACTGAGAATGGAAGAAACACTTGCGCTTCAAATGGACCGTACGCGATGCCCATCTCGTGATAGGTGCGCTTCTGCGTCATTGCCGGGTTATTTCGCACCCCTGAAACCCGCAGCAGCGTCTCGTCGACCACGACGCTTATCTCTTCTTCCTGTACACCGGCAATTTCAACCGTCACCACCAGATTGTCCTCACATTCGAAGACCTCGACCGGTGGACGCCAAACGCCGATGTTTGATCGTGACATCGGTCGGACCCCGATGACCAGCGAGCGGAATACCTGTTCCATATCTTGCTGGATGCGTCCGGTCTCCCGGCCGCCACGCCTGCGCACGATCAGCATGTTTGTTCCTCCGAGTTTGCCGTTGCCGGTCCTCGTCGAGCTGACGAGTTTGCGGTGTGTGGCCAGAATTCAGACGTTGATCGCTGCCATGTCTTGTCGAGCATGAAGCGTGCCGATGGACAGCGTTCGCAACGACCTCGGTTAGTATATCATCGGTGACAATTGTTCTGCAACAGAATCAGGAGGTAAGTTGACTCAGATTATATCAATGCTGGTAATAATACAGAATGACGACTGCGGTGACCCCCCAGAGGAATACAGTAACCAAAAGTGGGCGGTCCTCGATAAGGATCTGCTCAGGTGCGCCGCCGCCACTCTCCTGATGAACCAGGTAGAGGTAGCGGAAAACCCCATAGAGGACAAACGGGATCGTAAGCATCATGGCGTGCGACTGCGGCAGATTAGGCGCCGAGAACGTGTAGAGCGAATACGCCATGATCGTGGCGGCCGCGACGATCATGATCAGCTCATCCAGAAGCGGTTTGGAATAAAGTTCGAGGTTCTTGCGGTGTGACCCGGCCGACGCCTCCAAAAGCTCGATCTCATGTCGCCGCTTGGCGAAGCCAATGAAGAGCGCTAGCAACACCAGGCAAACGTAGAGCCACGGGGAGAGCGGTACGTGAATCACTACGGCTCCTGCCGCCGTCCTGAGTAGAAATCCAGCGGCGATCACAAAGACGTCGATGATGACCATGTGCTTCAGCACCAAGGTGTACGCAAACATCATCGACATGTAGCCGCCGAGCACGAGCGTGAGCCACGGCGAGATCAGCAGTGAAATGGCCACCACGAAGACGGCAAAGAACCCAGCGGACCCAACAGCCGTTCGCTGGCCCAGCCGTCCCGACGCGATTGGACGCGCTCGCTTCTTGGGATGAACGCGATCAGCTTCAACATCGAGCAGATCGTTACAGATGTAGACGACGCCGCTCGTTAGGCAAAACAGCAGCGCCGCTGCAGTGACATTTACCAGGTTTGTCAGATTGAAGAGCTTGTTGTCGAATACGAGTGGCGCAAAGACCACCGCATTTTTGGTCCACTGCTTCGGACGCAACGCTTCAACGAGTGCGCGGGTCGATACCGCGATGCTCCGTTGCGATTGAGCCGTCGATTCAACGCCGATCATGCGAGTGCCTCCGGCGAGCAAAAGGGTGCGTTAGTTCGTTCCGTTCGAGGCGAATCCGCTCGAATGATACGTATTGTCCGCGTTCCAAAACATCCAACCTGAAGCCCCAAAATCGTTAACCGCATCGATCTGCCGTTTCACCTCGGTTGGACCATACGCAATCCCCTCGCCCAGAGAGAAGTCTTGCAGCCACGGGCGCAGTTTCGCTTTGAATTGTGGAACGCGTTCCGAACCATTCTCCAGACTCCAAAGTACCACTTCGTACGGATGATCATTCGGATTATCGAAGCCCATCGACCCGTCCGCAAAATGCGATGGGTAGACCATCGGGCAAACGTAGTCGAGATGTTGGGCGACTGATTCCAGGTTCTGCCCAATGTTGCCGTCGCCGGTCTCCCACATCGTCAGACCGAATACGTCGGCCGCTAAGTACGCGTGGGTTGGCGCAATAGCCGCATACATCTGTGTAAGGAAGTCGTTGATCGCTTCCGGCCGCGTCTGTTCGTTCTGCGGCACGCCATATTCGGCAGTATTGAGAGGTCCGTCCGTTGGAAAGCGAATATAGTCGAGTTGGATCTCGTCAAATCCGAACGCGGCCGCTTCTTTGGCGATGGAAACGTCGTAGTCCCAGACTTCGGATCGGTGGGCGTTCACCCACGCCAACCCATTCCAGGTGCGCCACAGTCCACCCGTTGCCGAATCATGAATCGCCCAATCTGGCCGCGCTTCAGCCAGTATCGGGTCCTCGAAGACCACGATGCGTGCAATCGCATAAATGTTGTGCTGGTGAAGCAGTTCCACCAGCAATGCCGGATCGAGCTCTGGCTCGATGGCGCCGATCTGATTCGCCAATGGGACACTGGAATCGTAATAGATGTGACCGGTACTGTCTTTCAGGTCGACGACGATGGCGTTGACTTCGGTGGTGTCCGCGATCTTGATCAGCGCGTCAAGGGACAGCTGATTGCTGGCCGTGTTGGCTGTGGCGTAGATCGCCTTGACCTGAATCGGCACGAGTGAAGCGTCCAGCTTCAGCGCCGGAGTGAGCGATTTCGACGTCGCCGCGAATCCCGATGCCTTGAAAACCACGGGTCCGGACGTGGAGACGCCTTTGAGGCGATAGGTTCCGTCATCTGCTGTAGTGGTGAAGAGCGACCCTGTCGCGACCACCGCCCCAGCGATCGGCTTGCCCTGATCGTCGGTAAGCGTTCCGCGAAGCACATCCGGCTGGAGCGCAACGTCTACGGTCGTGTCGTGATCGAGCTTGCGGCTGAGGTCGGCAAAGTCCTCAGCCGTGAACTGGACCGATGCTCCCTCTGGAACGTCGGTCAACGTATACGTGCCATCCTTGCCGGTCGTCGTGTGGGCAATCGCAGTCGAACCACTACTCAATGTCACTTGAACCCCGGCGACCGGGTTCTGGTCCACACCGTTGACTACCGTTCCGTGGACCACGTTGGGTCGAAGTGTCAGGCGCACGTCACCACTCGACGACGTCACGGTCGCCTTAATGGACTCATAGCCCTGCTTCACAGCCTGGACGGAATCGTGTTCTCCGCTGATGCTGAAATGGCCGTGCGAATCGGTGACGACTTGCGTACCGCTGGCCACCACCGTTACGCCGGCAAGTGGAGTCAGCGTGTAGGCATCCACCGCCGTACCAGACAGAGAATGATGATTCAGCAAGGTTTCGTAGCCGACGGTTCCGAGCAGCGCGAGGACGGCGATTACCAGAACCGCGCTGAACCGCCAACTGACCGTTCTACGCCGCCTCGACGGTCGTCGGAACGGAGGCTCCTCCTCCGACACGTATCTCCTCCAGAGCGGGTCGCATCGCACAGCCACGGCAAGCGGCGCAGCGTCTGTATGCCGATCGTTGTGGCGTAATCGCCAGCCGCGGTCTGGACCGTCGCGACCGCCTGGCGGTCGGTGCGACGATCGTCACAGTGTCGGGCCGAGTATGCCATACCGGTTTCTCCCCTCCTGATTCGATCCGAGAACCAATGTGTTTGACTGTTCTGGGCACCTATCGTCTCGATTCGGATGCAATTGACCCTGCGCAAGGCTCGCTCGTATAATGCGCGTGCGTGAAGCGGGTCACATCCGCTCCGACGGCGCATCTCCGCGCGGCAAAGTGATAGGTTGGATGCATTGGATTTCACCGATGTCCTCGCGACGATGCGCGCGGACCTCCAGCAGGTCGAGCAGCGTCTTCGGCGAGAAGTAGATGTCGATTACCCGTTCATCGGTGAAGTTCTCGACGGATTGATCGCAGCCGGTGGCAAACGCCTCCGACCGTTGATCCTCCTACTCGCCGCCCGACCGTTCGATTACAACCTTGACCGACTGCTCCCTGCCGCGGCCGGCGTCGAGTTGCTCCACACTGCTTCGCTGATTCATGACGACACGGTCGATCACGCTGAAGTACGGCGTGGCAGACCAACGCTCAACACGTTGATAAGCACAGAGGCGGTCATCCTCTTCGGCGACTACATCTTCGCTCGCGCGGCCATGCTGGCGGCCGAGACGATGAGCCCGAAGGTTGTGGGCGTTTTCGCCAGTACGCTCGGTGACATCTGCGACGGCGAGCTCCGGGAGATTTTCACGGCTCGCGAGCTGGGCCAGTCTCTCGACGATTACAAACGCCGCATCTACGGCAAGACGGCCGCGCTCTTCGCGGGATCGGCGGAAATGGGCGCGATTCTGGGTGAGGCAACTGACGACGAGATCGCAGCGATGCGACGCTTCGGCAAGAACGTCGGAATGGCCTTCCAGATCGTCGACGACGTCCTCGATCTTCGTGAGTCGACCAACCAGATCGGCAAGCCTGCCGGCTTGGATCTGCGTCAGGGGACCGTTACGCTCCCGACCATGCTCTTCTTTGAGCATGACGGCAACGACGGAGACAAGACCGAGGTTGTGCGACGCGCGGTGGGCGGTAACGGAGCGACTGACGACGACTACGCGATGGCGACAACCGTCATTCGCGAATCGGGCGCGCTCGAACGATCGCTGGCGGTCGCCGCACGTTACGTCGACGACGCCAAAGAAGAACTCTGCTTCATCCCCAATGGTCAGACGCGAGACATGCTAGAGTCACTCGCCGACCAGGCGCTCAACCGCTCCCACTAATCACAATTCAAGACAGCCAAACCCGGGCCCGCCTCTACATGGCGATCAGGCTACGCTCGTACATGCGCGTGAAGAGCCGGTCCCACAGTGGCGCCCCCTGCGCGATCTCTTCGAACGTCGTGTGCAGATCCTGAGGGAGTCTCGGTGAAATCAGAATCGTCGAAAGCCGCTGCGTATGTCGCCGCGTGATCGTTTCGTCGAGGAACTCGAGCTCGTGCGAGTATGTGGGCTGCAATCCTGTCAAAATCAACAGATCAGACGCCACAAGCTTGACCATGTGGTCTCGGGAGACACGTGACGCAATGTCGAACTCGGTCTTAGCACGTCCTTCGAGAGCGTCCGGTTCTCCTATCGATTGCAGCTCGATACCCACCATGTACGAATTGAGCGAAAACTCACGCCAGGGAATGAGATAGGTGGAAGCGAATGGGCCAATCTCCCGAATCCGACCGGCGATGAAGGCGGAGACCCGTGCCGCTCGTACGCCCGAAGCATTGAAGATGAACCACCCAGTTCCGGCACGAAGGTGCACGTCGATGGCATCGAAATACTGCGTCAACCGAGTGAAGAGGTCGAGGTCCTGCAATGGGAGCGCGTCTCGTTCGTCACGTCGCATGGTCATTCGTCGAGCCCTTCTTTGAACCGGCCCTCACACGCGATGGTGATTGCGTTTAGTGCTTCATCTCGTCAACGGTGCCCCGATGGTGTCATGCCACCGAGAGTGTTTCACGAAATAGCTTGATAAATTCGTCAGTACGGACGCCAACCGCGACCTTGTGCACCGGCGCGCCTTCCTGTTTGACAACGCACGTCCGGCCAACCTGATCGCCGGTCCCGGTTTCGACCGTGACGCCCCAGTCCTCCGTCGTCACCAGATCCGGAAACGCTGCAACTCCCACCGCAAGAGGATCATGAAGAGGGAATCCTGGTCTTCCCCGATGCACAAATGTATGCCGGAAGATCGAGTAGATGAGGTGCGCCGGCTGGTCCCGTCTATCAGCCAACACCTCCCAGTGTCTCCGGCTGAAGGGCACCTGGTGTGTTACGTCGAGTCCAATATACGTGATCGGTAGCTCGCTATTGGCGACGATGGCAGCCGCTTCCGGATCAGCCCAGATGTTGTATTCGGCGTAGGGCGTCGTGTTGCCCGCGCTAAGGAACGCACCACCCATGATGACAACGTTTTTGACGAGGCGCGGCAGGCCGGGTTCCAGGGCCAGCGCGACGGCGACATTGGTCAACGGCGCCACACAGACGAGCGTGATCTCGCCCGGTCGTTCTCGTAACGTCTGAACGATGTAGTCTGGAGCCGATTGTGTTTCAACTGGTACCGTCGATCGCTCGAGGACGGCGTCGCCCACGCCGCCCTCGCCATGATAGAGCGATGCGTCGTTATAGGCCCGGCTGAGCGGCCGGCTCATGCCTCGATAGACTGGCACGGACGACCATCCGAGGGCCGACAGCACGCGCAGGGAGTTCTCGGTCGTCTTCTCAATGTTCACGTTCCCAGCAACGGTCGTGACACCGATCAGGTCGATCTGCGGCAGGTTCGCCGCCAGCGCGATGGCGGCCGCGTCGTCGACCCCGGTGTCGACGTCGATGATCGTTGGGATGGGTGGTCCTTCGGACACGGTTTTCTCCTTAGTCCTCACTCCTCAGTAGTTCGTGATGATGTGTCCCGCACTATAGCATTGCCCTGGTCGCGGGGAAATTGGATCGAAGGCCTCTGGTATACTCGGCACCCATGAACGTTCGTCGCAAACTATCAATCTGGATACCAGTGGCTGTGCTGCTGGTAGGATCGACGCTGACGCTCAAGGCCCCGCGATTTACGGATACAGTTCGCGCTGCGGCTGCCCTTCCGTACCACGTTGAACCAGACACGACGGCCTCTTCAGAGCCGGGCGTTCGAGAGCTCGCGTCCAGCGGAACTATGGTCGTCTGGCAGGATGAGCGCAGTGAAACTCCGGATATCTACGCTTACGATCTGGTTGACGGACGCGAGTTCAGAGTCGCTCGAACCGGCGACGTGCGCACCAGTCCAGCCGTCGACGGCACACGCATCGTCTGGGTCCAAGGGGGCAATCCAGCGGCGCGCACGATTCAGGGCTTCGATCTGTCTGAAGGGTCGCCAATTTCGGTGACAACCGACGCCGGAGAGGTGGCTGATCCCGTAATTTCTGGAGACGTCGTTGTCTGGCGCGTTCGAAGTGCCGATGGTTGGCACATACAGGCGAAGAACGTCACAAACAACAATACCATGACGCTCCCGACCAAGTCAGCCAATTTGGCGAATCCTGTCATTTCTGGGTCAACTGTCGTGTGGCAAGAATACGCCGGCGACCATTGGTCGCTGGTAATGTACGACCTGCGGAACAAGCAGCGTACCGTCGTCACCACGTCAACCGCCGACGAGACCAATCCACAACTGGAGGGCAGTGAACTCGTCTTCTTGCGCCAGCCGCAGACCGGTGGTACGGCACAGCTAATCGCGCGCGACCTCTCGTCGGGACAGGAACGGGTGATTGTCGCCGATCACATCATCACGCAGCCGTCGATCAGCAACGGCGTGATCGTCTGGGAAGACTGGCGGAGCGGGCTGCCGGACGTCTACGCCTATGACATTAACGCGCAAGTCATGTACGCGGTAGCCCGCTCCCAGCAGGCGTTTGATCCAGCGGTGTCTCAGCACTACATCGCCTGGATCAGCCGTTCGGACACGGTCCATGGTCGGGTTCAGGTCGTCTCACTCGTGCCGAGGCTTCCGACCGACCCACAGGATCCACCGGCAGTGCCCTCCGCCGACAATGTCTACTTCCCGCAGACCCATCACTTCATGTCCGCGGGATTCAAGACCTTTTGGCAGGGACACGGAGGCGCAGAGATCCTGGGCTATCCATTGACGGAAGAATTCTCTGAAAAAGACCCCTCGACCGGCGAACAAATCACGGTGCAGTACTTCCAACGTGCGAAGCTCGAGTACCGCGCCAGCGCACCAGCCGGTGAGCACATCACGGTCGCATTGCTTGGGGCAACACTCACGGTTGATCGTCGTTTCCCCACGGTCGACGCCGTTCCGGACAATGACAATCGGCTCTACTTCGCCGAAACCGGACACACGATCTCGCTCGGTTTTAAGGACTTCTGGGAGGCAAATGGCGGGCTCGCTGCCTTCGGGTTTCCGATCAGCGAAGAGTTCACTGAGAACGGTCGGACGGTGCAATATTTCCAGCGCGCCCGCTTCGAATACAATCCGAACTCCGACAACCCGGACTCCAAGGTGACGCTCGGACTGCTTGGGCAGGAAGCGCTCGAGCGGCTCGGACTATTGCCGATGCCCACGGTGGACACGACACAGTTGACGCCCTAGCGCTCGCCGATCAACGCGAGATAAAGATCATTTACGTTGGTGCCTGTCTGGCCGGTGACGATCAGTCCGTCGGACGCTTCGAGAAATCGTCGAGTGTCATTGCGATCGAGAAGCTCGCGCGGATTCAGTCCGTGATCGATCAGACGTCGGACGGATTGACCATCGACTGTGCCTCCGGCCGCCTCGCTCGATCCGTCATCCCCGTCGGTCGCGAGACTGCCAATCACGATGTCTGATTCGCCCGCAATCTCCAGCGCGGCAGCAGCAGCCATTTCGGTGTTGCGTCCGCCAATACCATCTCCGCGCACAGTAACGGTCATTTCGCCCGCTCCAACAATGCAGCACGGGAGTGTGAATCCGCTCGAACCGTGAGAGGCCGAAGCCGCCATTTGCGACCAGAATCGTCCAAACTCACGCGCTTCGCCGGCGAACCTCGTGCCAACGAGGAACGGACGATAGCCAAGCGTTGCGGCGGCATCAGCGGCTGCCCGGACTGCGAGTTGAGCATCGCCAACGACTTCAGTCTGGATGACGTACGATTCTTGTCGCGACGGCTCGATGGTCGATATCAGGCGATCCCTGACGGTCTCCGGAAGGTCACCCCATACGTCGCTCCGTCTGATCGCGTCAATGCGCTCGGAATCATCGTCATTCGCGTCGACCGTCAGCCCACTCGCGATCACAGACAGCGGATTGCCCAACACGTCGGAGAGGATCAGGTTCACGACGCGAGCGGGGGAGATCGCACGCGCGAGCCCACCGGCCTTGATACGGCTGAGTCGCCGGCGGGCCGCGTTCAGTGTCCAGATATCGGCGCCCGATCGCAAGAGCAAATTGGTGGCCGTGCGAAATTCGTCCAGCGAAATGCCGTCAACCGGTACCTCGACCAATGCGGACCCTCCGCCCGAGACCACCATAATGACGAGATCATTCGCTGACAGTACGCGCGCCTCGTCGATAAGCCGGGCTCCCGCATCCACGCTGGATTGATCCGGCACCGGATGGCTTGACTCGATGACGTGGGTCCGTCGCAACGATGTCGACTGCGTGGCGAGTCCGCGTTTGGTTACGATCAGCCCGTGGTCAAGGCGCGATCCGAGGACGGCCTCGACTCCGCGCGCCATGCCAATCGATGATTTTCCGACTCCGAGCAGCACGACCTGGCCGCCCGATCGCAGCGTGTGGCGTGTTCCCGCGACGACCAACGCGTCGCCGTCCAGCGAGATCGCGGTCGCGATAAGACGTTCGGGATCGACCTCTCGAAGTACCTGGCGGAAGATCGACTCGATGTCGCTGCGAGCTTGCTCGACATTCATCGGTCACGCTCTGGCCGGCTGGAGTCTTCAAGGCGAAGATCGGCCAGAACGGCGCTCAGATCGGCGGGCAGCGGCGTTTCGACCTCAATAGTACGCTCCCCCGGCAGCTCAAACGTCAGCGCGGTGGCGTGCAGAAACTGCCGCCCGAGCTCGTAACGAAACGGCCGACCACTGTACGTCTGATCTCCGATGAGCGGATGCTTGATGTACGCAAAATGCACGCGGATCTGATGCGTGCGGCCGGTCTCGATGATTACCGAAACGAGCGTCGCGTCGCGAAAACGCTCAACCACTTCGAAATGGGTCACTGCCGGTCGTCCTGTTGCTACCACCCACATACGCTTGCGATTGTTCGGATCACGACCAATTGGGGCGTCGATGGTTCCCTCGTTCTCCTCGATCACGCCGTGAACCAGAGCTGTGTAGCGCTTGACGACGGTGCGACGTTGCCACTGCTTCAACAGGTATTGCCGGGTGGCTTCATTCTTAGCGATCACGATCAGCCCCGACGTGTCCTTGTCAAGTCGATGGACCACACCTGGTCGCGCAGCATCTCGCAGCTCCAGATCGGGCCGCAGCGCCCGAACCACATTTACCAGTGTGCCGTGCTCATGTCCGGGAGCAGGATGAGTGACCAGCCCGGCCGGCTTATCGAAGACGATGACATCGTCGTCCTCATAGACGATGGGCACAGGCACATAGGCCGGGGTGAGTCCCGTGGGTTGTTGGATTGGTGGAAGAGAGAGTTCGACGACGTCCCCAGTGTGGACCCGTCGCGCTGGACGAGCGACGATCTCGTCGACTCGAACACTGCCGTCCTTGATGAGATCCTGCGCGTAGGAACGACTTATGTCGGCGGAGCGCTGAGAAATGAATCGATCGAGCCGCTCTCCGTCTTCGGCATCGGTCACGTCGAGAACCAGACGTACGACGTCGGACATGGCCTCCATTCCTCATGGTTAACGCGCTGCAACGTGGATTCTCACACGCATGAGACGGCTCCGTGACGGCAAACACCACGGAGCCTTGACCGTCCTCACATTCGAGTTGCAGCGCGCCGACGATGGTCTGTTACTGGGCGCGTTTCTCGGCCGACGAGACGTCGGTGCTCGATTGCTGGCTTGATCGGGCCTCTTTTTCGTCGGTATCGGGCGAAGCGAGATCACGCGTCAGCAGAAAGAAACCGAGCATGAAGACGCCCACCGTGATGGCACTATCGGCCACGTTGAACGTCGGCCACCTCGGAATGTTGATGAAGTCGACCACGAACCCGTGCCGAAAGCGGTCGACAACGTTGCCGAGCGCTCCTCCCAGCTGAAGACCAAGCGCGATCGACAACCACAGGCTGTTCGCGATTGACCGGCGGAAGTAGACCAGCAGGAAGCCGATAACCACGAGTGCCAATACCGTCAGAACCGGGCTTTTGCCCTGGAACATTCCAAAGGCCGCTCCGGTATTCTCGACGTAGATCAGCCGCAGGAATCCCGCGATGATCTTCACTTGACTCAGATCGCCATCCGGTCCGAGTCGATTGAGCACCATTGCTTTGGTGATCTGGTCCACGACAACGACCAGACCCATCACCAGCGTAACCAAAGCGAAATTGCGTGTCAGGTTGCGGCTACGCTGGCTGTCTTCAGAATTCAACGACGTCCATCTCCACGTTTATCTTGCTGCTCTTGGCAGGTGATGCAAAGGCTGACGAATGGGAGTGCGTCTAGACGCTCTTGCGCGATCGGCTCTCCACAATTCTCGCAGATGCCCCAGGTTCCCCGATCCATCTTCTTCAACGCCAGCTCGATTCGGTGTCGCCGATTCGAGAGCTCCTCACGAACGGTGAGCAGACGCTCCTGCTCATACACGATGTCCGAATCGTCGCCGAGATGATTGTCTACGCCTTCCGCGGATTCGTGATCGGCCCCGAAAGCGCGAACCTGCTCATCTATTTCACGGATGTCAGTTTTCGTATCTTCGAGCTGCTTCTCGAGACGCTCACGAACACGGTTAACCTGGTCCTCACTCACGACCATGTTACCCATCCTCATTCACTATACCGCCATCACGCATGTTCCACGAGTGGATCATTCTATCAAATGGCATAACCAATGTTTCGGCATGGCAAATTCCCGTTGCCACATGCTTCCTTGTCGCCTTTTCGAAGGGCGCCTAAGATGATTCTGCGGGACGCAAGTTTACGTCCATCAATTGGGAAGCGAGAGGCACGTTTTGCCCCCATCTTTGCGACTCGTCATTGCCGGTGGCGGCACCGGTGGCCACGTCCAACCAGCGCTGGCGGTGCTGCAGTCACTGACACGACAGGTCGATGTCAACCCGCTCTGGATCGGATCGCGAGACGGCATCGAGCAATCCGTCGCGAACGAAAACGATGTCCCATTTCGCGCCATTCAGACGGGCAAGCTCAGGCGCTATTTCTCGCTTCAAACGCCGGTTGACGCTATGCGCATCCCACTCGGCATGGCACAGTCCTTCCGCATCCTCAGGCAATTCCGCCCAGACGTGATCTTCAGCACCGGCGGGTTCGTCAGCGTCCCGACGGTTCTTGCCGGACGTCTGCTGGGGATCGCATCAGTCACGCATGAGCAGACGGCGACGGTCGGTTTGGCAACGAAGATCAATGCCAAGTTCGCCGATGTCGTTGCGCTCTCATTCGAACGCAGCCGATCGGCGTTGGCCGGTACCAAGGCCCGCGTGATTGTGACCGGCAACCCGATTCGCGAATCACTCTTCGGCGGATCGGTTGACGCGGGACGCGACCACTTCTCGCTCCCGCACGAGCTACCCATGATCTACGTCACGGGCGGTGTGCTTGGAGCTCAGGCAATCAACAGTGCAGTTCAAGCGGCGCTTCCTAAACTACTCCAGCGGGCGGTGATTCTGCACCAGTGTGGGCCCGCCAGCCGAAATGCGGACCTACCGCGACTCGAGACAGCGCGAAATGACCTACCGGTGGAACTCCAGTGCCGCTATGCGGTGCGGGAGAGGATCGGCGCCGAACTTGCGGATGTCTACGCCGCGGCATCGCTGGTGGTTGGTCGAGCAGGTGCCGGAACCGTGGCCGAGCTTGCCGCGTTGGGGAAACCATCGCTGTTGATTCCGTTGCCTGGGACAGGCGGCGACGAACAGACTCTCAACGCACATGTCCTAGCTGACGCGGGGGCTTCGGTGCTACTGCCACAGGATCAGCTCACTCCCGATCGCTTGGTCAAGGAAGTCGAGGAACTGATTTCATCGCCAAACCTCGATGAGATGTCCAGTGCTGCACGTTCGCTCGGAAGAACTGACGCGGCGGGCCGACTGGCATCAGCGATCCTGGATCTGGCACGCGAATAGGGTTTCATGATCCCGCGTGCAGCCGCTAGCGATCACTTGCCGATGGAGAGGTCGATGGCTTCGTTGAGGGTCGAAGCTCGCAGAAGGGTCAGGCCCTCGGAGCGGGTGTTCGTGACGATCGATCGTGATGCCGGAACGACGGCTCGCTTAAAACCAAGCCTGGCCGCTTCCGCCAGCCGGCGTTCAAGCTGGTTCACGCTGCGAAGCTCGCCAGAGAGTCCGACCTCGCCAATCGCGACCGTCGTGTGATCAACTGTCCGCTCGCGAAAACTGGATGTCAGCGCGACCGCCACGGCCAGATCGATGGCAGGCTCGATGACTCTCAATCCACCGACGATGTTCACGTAGATGTCCTGACCGCCCAGGCCCAGACCAACACGCTTGGTAAGCACGGCCACCAACATCTGTAGCCGGTTGTTGTCGAACCCGTTGGCGGTCCGTCGTGGCATTCCCAATGAACTGGACGCGGTCAACGCCTGAACCTCGAGCAGGATCGGCCGCGACCCTTCGAGCGTCACCGCGATGGCCGAACCAGCGGCGTTTCCGGCTCGCTCCTGCAGGAAGACTTCTGACGGGTTTCGTACCTCACGCATCCCGGAGTCGGCCATCTCGAAGACACCGACCTCATCAGTCGATCCGAAGCGGTTCTTCACAGAGCGCAGAATGCGGTACTGATGGAAGCGCTCCCCCTCCAGGTAGACAACCGCGTCGACCATATGCTCCAACACGCGGGGACCGGCAATGGCCCCTTCCTTGGTGACGTGTCCGACGAGGAAGACCGGCAATTGCCTGGGCTTGGCGAACTGCATCAGCCGGGACGTGCATTCGCGAACCTGAGCTACGCTTCCAGCGGCGGAGGTCAACTCGTCGAGATAGACCGTCTGAATTGAATCGATGATGAGCAACTGTGGGTTGAGCTGTTCGGCCGCCAGCAGGACGTCGTCGAGCCGCGTTTCCGAGAGAACGAAAACGCCTTTGGTGCTCAACCCGAGTCGATCGGCCCGCAGACGCACCTGCTGCGCTGATTCTTCCGCCGAGACGTAGAGAACCGGAGGAGACGCCTGAGCCAGGAGCGACGCTGCCTGCAACAGTAAGGTCGACTTGCCGATACCCGGATCACCGCCGACGAGGACGAGCGACCCCGGAACCAGACCGCCGCCGAGCACGCGATTGAGCTCGTCGATCGGGATGACGTGTCGGTCCTCTTCCGCGCTGACGACCGAATCAAGCGACGATACCCGAGGCGCCGTCCCAGCTAATCGAGGGCGGGACTCTCCGCGGCTGGTCGGAGCCGCTTCGATCGTCTCAACCATGCTGTTCCATTCGCCACATTCGGGACACCGTCCGTAGAAGGCCGGACTCTCGTGCCCACAGCTCTGACAAACGTACTTAGTTCGCGTCTTGGGCATGTGACCCTCTCGAACGAAATCGAAGCGTTTCGACGTTTGTAGGGGAGCACATCGTGCGCTCACGCGTTCGACAAGGCTCCGCCGCGCCCGGGAAGCCACGGAGGTGCTCCTCTTCACGCACAGACAGCCGTCCCGGACCCAACTGCGACATATTGCGCTCTACCGTGCAGTGGCGAACATCTGTTCGAAGTGTAGCAAAGACTCGTTCCTGATTGTAGTGCTGAAACGAAAAGACCGCCGCGGTTGCCCACGACGGTCTCTGGTTTCTCGAGTGGTGCTGGTTAGGAGACGGGGACGAGGTCCTCGACCTTGTCCAGCGTCAGCAGATCTTCCCGCACGTCAACCACGACGGTCGACCCTGGGTTGTACTTGTTCTCAAGCAAGCCCTCGGCGAGCGGATCCTCGATCAGGTTCTGAATGATCCGGCGCAGCGGCCGGGCGCCGAACTGTCGGTCGTAACCGCGCTCGCCCAGCAAGTCCATTGCCGCCTCGGTCACCTGCAGCGTGATCTCTTTTTCAATCAGCTGGGTTCGGACGCGCTTCAACTCCAGTTCCACGATCCGGCGAATCTCCTCCGCCGACAGCGGATGGAAGACGATCACACCGTCGATGCGGTTCAGGAACTCCGGTCGGAAGGTTTGCTTGAGCTGACCCAAAACTTTGTCCTTCATCACCTGGTAGTTCTGCTGCGCCTTCTTCTCCTCATTGGCCGCCACGGCAAAACCGAGCGGACCTTCACGCTGAATCATGTCGGCCGCGATGTTGGACGTCATGATCAAGATCGTGTTGCGGAAGTCGACTCGCCGCCCCTTGGCGTCCGAGAGGTTTCCGTCTTCGAGAATCTGCAGCAGCATGTTGAAGGCTTCCGGGTGAGCCTTCTCGATTTCGTCGAGCAGAATCACCGAGTAGCTCTTACGACGGACAGCTTCGGTGAGTTGTCCACCCTCTTCGTAGCCGACGTAGCCTGGAGGCGCGCCAACCAATCGCGAAACGTTATGTCGCTCCATGAACTCGCTCATATCGATCTTAATGAGCGCGTCCTCGCTACCGAACATGAATTCGGCCAGTGCCCGTGCCAGCAACGTCTTACCGACGCCGGTGGGGCCGAGGAAGATAAAGCTGCCGATTGGTCGACGCGGGTCTTTCAGGCCCGCGCGCGCTCTGCGAACCGCCTTGGCCATGGTCGAGATCGACTCGTCCTGGCCAATAATCCGCTCGTGCAACGCCTCCTCCATATGGAGCAAGCGCTCGCTCTCTTCAGTGGCGAGCCGCATCAGCGGAATCCCCGTCCACATAGAAACTACCTGGGCGATGTCCTCGTCTGTGACCTGTGGCTCAGCCTCGTCCTGCTCTTCGCGCCAGTGCTGTTCGAGATCGCCGATGCGATTTAGTAACTT
The DNA here is from genome assembly GCA_963713965.1 of uncultured Chloroflexia bacterium. Lineage (GTDB taxonomy): Bacteria > Chloroflexota > Chloroflexia > Thermomicrobiales > Thermomicrobiaceae > CALAGB01. Next base: position 3,492,318 of record OY970217.1, on the reverse strand, counting down.
GCGCTCGCGATCCCGCAGATCGGCCGCGAGCTCGAATTCCTGGCCGCTCACCGCTGCGTCGAGCTCGTTGCGAAGAGACTCGAGCCCGCGCTTGGCCTCTTTGAGGCTCGGCGGTGAGGCAGATCGATACATGCGAACGCGCGAGGCCGCCTCGTCGATGAGATCGATAGCTTTGTCAGGCAGGAAGCGATCAGTCACGTAGCGGGAAGCCAGAATGGCTGCCGACGTCAGTGCTTCGTCGCTGATCTTGAGTTTGTGATGCTCTTCGTATCCCGCGCGGATGCCCTTGAGGATTTCGATCGTCTCTTCGACGGTCGGCTCATCAACGTGCACGGGCTGGAAGCGACGCTCCAGCGCGGCATCTCGCTCGATGTACTTGCGGTACTCATCGAGCGTGGTGGCGCCGATCGTCTGCACCTCGCCGCGTGACAGTGCCGGCTTGAGGATGTTGGCCGCGTCGACCGCTCCCTCCGCTGCACCGGCTCCGACCAGCGTGTGAAGCTCGTCGATGAAGAGAATACTACCGGTCTCTTTGACCTCTGCAACGATCTTCTTGAGTCGCTCTTCAAACTCACCGCGGTACTTGGTGCCGGCCACTAGCGCGCCGATGTCGAGTGCCACTACGCGCTTGTTCTGCAGTGGCTCGGGAACGTCACCGTTCACGATACGCTGGGCAAGTCCCTCGACGATGGCCGTTTTGCCAACGCCGGGCTCACCGATGAGTGCGGGATTGTTCTTGGTACGTCGAGAAAGGATCTGCATCACTCGCTCGATCTCGGACTGTCGCCCGATGACCGGGTCGAGCTTTGTCTGGCGCGCCGCCTCCGTAAGGTCGAAGCCGAGAGCGTCCATATATGGTGTCTTGGTCTGCTGCTGCTTTTGCTGGTAGCCGCTGTTCTGGCTGACCACCTGCAAGACTTGCTGTCGGACCTTCTCCAAGTTCACACCGAGACTCTCGAGCACGCCCGCAGCGATGCCTTCGCCCTCTCGGACGAGGCCGAGGAGCAGGTGCTCAGTTCCGATGTAATGGTGATTGAGCCGACGAGCTTCGTCGACCGCCAGCTCGATGACCTTTTTCGCGCGGGGCGTCAGACCAATCTCGCCAACGATCATCGAATCGCCACGGCCGATGATGAATTCAACGGCGCTGCGAACTTTCGGAAGCTGCACGCCCATGTTCGCAAGAACGCGGGCGGCGACTCCGTCACCCTCCCGAACGAGGCCAAGGAGAAGGTGCTCGGTCCCAATGTAGTTGTGATTGAAGCGATGCGCCTCCTCCTGAGCTAAAGTCAGGACTTTGCGCGCTCGCTCGGTAAATTTCTCGAATTTGTCTGCCATCGTGTTCTCCCAAGGCCTCCAGTGGTGCCATGGCCGCGTGCGAACTGTTGATCGGTTTGCCCGCTCCACCAGTGGAAATAGCGGAAATGCCGAGCCCCCGAACACCTGCGATGGTTGGGGGCTTCACCATGCACTGACCAAACCACGGTGTGGTTCGGCAGTCTTGATTCTTTATGTGCAACGGTCTGGCGAGGTTGCTGAGGCGGTTATTCTTCCGCCTCATCCTCACCATCATCGGCCTGCGGGGATTCCTCCGTGGTCTCTGCGCTTGGCGCGACCCCTACTTCAGGTTGCGATTCATCGCCACCCTCAGGCTCGTTGTCAATAAGTTCTTCTTCGTCCGGTTCGATCTCTCGAGAGAGCAGTTCATGCTTCAGCTCCACCGCATCGTCACCAAGGGCACTCGCGACCTCTTCGTCGGTTGCCTCCAGCGCCCGGCGAAGACTGAGCCCCATGCGCCGCCGAGCAGGATCGATACGAATGATGCGCAAGATCAAGTCCTGCCCCTCCGAGACCACCTGCCTCGGATGGCCGATCCGCTGCTCCGAGAGCTCGGAGACGTGGATCAATCCCTCGATTCCATCTTCGATTCGGGCGAATGCGCCGAAGTTCGCGAGCTGAGTCACGGTTCCCATGACGAGCTGGCCGACTTCATAAATTGCGGCAACGCGGCTCCATGGCTCGGGTTGCGTACGCTTGATGCTGAGCGCGATCTTCTTCTCTTGCGCGTTGATGCCGAGGACGTAAACGTCGATTTCGTCGCCAACGCTGAGCACCTCGCTCGGATGCTTCACTCGGCTCCAGGAAAGCTCTGAGAGGTGAACGAGTCCATCAGCTCCGCCGATGTCGACGAACGCACCGAAGTCGGTGATGCTCGTCACACGACCGCGTCGTGTCTCGCCTTCGTGGAGCTCCTCGATGAGGCGCTCCTTCATCACGTCTCGCTTCTCCTGGATTGCCTGGCGCTCCGAGAGGATCAGACGATTGCGATGCCGGTTGATCTCGATGATCTTGAGCGGCAGCTTCGTCCCGATCAGACGCGCCATATCGGCTTGCTTGCTCCCGTCGTCACCGCCACGAATCTCTGTGACCTGTGACGCAGGAACGAAGCCACGAACGCCGTCGAGATTTACGAGCAGACCGCCCTTGTTGTAGTTGGTCACCTCGGCGTCGATCATGTCGCCGGCCTCGTAGATCTCCTGCAGTCGACGCCAACTCTTCTCAGCGAGCGCCCGGTCGATCGAGAGGACAGCCTGTCCTTCTTGGTTTTCTGGCTGAACCACGAACACAAGGACGCGGTCCCCCACGGTCAAACGTCCGCGGTCTTCATCGGAAAGAGACGAGAACTCGCGTGCGGGGATGATGCCTTCCGACTTCGAACCAATGTCGACCAGCAGTTCATCGCGGTCGACGTGCATCAGTTGACCTTCCATGACGTCCCCGTAGTTCAGCACCCGGTAGTCATGGCTGGGATCGCTCAGTAATTCTTCCATGAGCGACATCGGAGAGCGATCATCGTCCGCTACCGATGCGGCCGACGTTGCTTCCTCATTACTCACGTTGATATCCGTCCGATTCATACACCTTCCTTGTGTCGCAGATTCGCCGGCCCGGTCCCAAAGAAACCGCGCTTTGATCCGTTTCTGAAACCTGGGCACGACGTTGACTGTGATTATAGTACGCGGCCAAAGGGTGAGGCAAGGCGACCTGCCGCTGCCCATCTGGCCGCGACCACATCACGATCGAAGGCTCTGCGTCACGTTCGAGAGAGCGTCGAGCGTCCGCTCGAGCTCCGGCTGGTGTACCCAGCCCATATGCCCGATGCGGATTGCCTTGCCTTGCAGCTTGCCCAGGCCGCCACCGATATCGATTCCGTACTCCGATTTCATCAGTGTCATGATGTCGTTCGCTTGCACGCCATCGGGCGGAGTCACCGCGGTCACCGTATCGGAGACGTACTCCTCATCGGCGATCATGCGAAAGCCAAGCTCGGTGACTCCACGTCGAACGAACGCTCCCAGCTTGGCGTGTCGCGCGTAAACGTTCTCGATCCCTTCCGCGTCGATCATGTCGCATGCCGCTTTCAACGCGAAGATCAAAGTAAGGGGCGAAGTCGTCGGCGTAAGACCATCGCGGGCTCGTTCAGCCGCCGTCTTCAGATCCCAGAAGAAGCGTGGGTACTTGGCTGACTCATACGCTTCGAAGATGCGGTCCCCAACGCCCAGGATCACCAATCCCGGAGGGCACATCCAGGCCTTTTGCGAGCCGCTGAAGATCAGGTCGACGCCCCAGGCATCCATCTCCATCGGCATCCCGCCTGCGGCGCTCACGGCGTCCACGAGCATCAGCGGCCCACGGTCGCGGACGATTGGCGCAACCTCATGCAATGGGTTGGCCAATCCGGTTGAGGTTTCGTTGTAGGTGTATAGAACAGCCTTGACGTCCGGATTCTCATCGAGCGCCTTGCGAACGATGGAAGCCGTCGCGGCCCTGCCCCAGGGAAGGTCGACCTTGGTGACGTCCAGACCCAGTTGTGTGGCCACGGTGCAGAAGCGCTCGCCAAAACTGCCGCTCACAAACCCAAGCACTTTGTCCCCGGGCGAGAGCGAATTGACGATGGCGAACTCGAACCCGGCAGAGCCGCTACCCGGAAGTACCAAGGCAGTGTTGGAGGTCCCGTGATAGCGTCGCATCTGGCCCAGTAGCTCACTGAAGAGCGCTCTGAACTCGTCGGTGCGATGCGGGATCATCTCGTGTTGCATCGCCTGCAGCACCTGCGGCGGAAGTGGAGTCGGTCCGGGAATGCGAAGGTCGGTGGCGGTCATCGAGCGTTATCCTCTCTGTCCACGATCAATCACTGAAGTCCGGCTCGATCACTGAGCAATTGCATCCGCACGGTGATTCGCCAGAGCTCATGATGTCGTCGCTCGACTACGAATCACACCGCGCGAGGGCAAAACACCGATGTATTGCCTCTTCGATGGTAGCGCGTCCGTTCCGATGACGGAAGATCGCATGGCGGCGGGCGGTCATGCCCGCCGTCTTCCGACGAGCGGTCCGACGTCACCCTACAAAGAACAAACGGGGTTGAACGGGTATTCCAAAGGACTGAAACGCAGTAGATGCGAACCGGGCACCGGATCGATCACCCTGGCAAGAAATGCAACTCAGCATCGATCTGTTTGTCGATCCGGATGACACCGTAGGAGGACCTGGGTTCCCAACGGCGATGCGTCGGGGAACCCGGGTTGAAGAGCAGAGTCTTCTCGAGCCATTGACAGTAGCTTTGATGGCTGTGGCCGAAAATCGCAAGATCGACCGCGCCCGCCAACTCCCTCTGGACCGCCTGCAGAGCGGTGAGACCGTCGAAGTTGTGGCCGTGGATCATCCCGGCCGTGAAATTGCCGAATCGAAAGTACCTTCGCATTGGCAGTCTGCGGAACAGCTCCGAGGCGTCATTGTTGCCACTGACGCCTCGCAACTTACCAAACTCACGGATCACCTCGTAGGCTTCGACGCTGCAGAAATCTCCCGCGTGCAGAATGAGATCGGCTGATCTGAGAGCGTCGCCCACCTCTACAGGCAGTTCTCGCGGAATGGACGTGAAATGCGTGTCAGAAATCACCGCGATCGTGATCGGCGTCTCGAAGACCTCAAACGGTTCGTACTCGTTCAAGAATTCCAGCTCGCTCCATAATGTCACGAATCGCGCCACGCTCGGCGTCCGTGGCCGGCAGCAGCGGCGGACGCGGGTCGCCGCCGTGCAGTCCCACCATGTCCATGGCCGCCTTGAGCCCGGCGATTCCGAAGCGTGATGTCACTGCGGCGTTTGGCTCGAGCATACGCTGCTGCAGGCGCAGCGCCTCAGAATGATCGCCCTGGTCGAAGAACCGCACGATCTGCTGGCATTCGCTGGGAGCCACGTTGCCAAGCGCCAGGATGCCGCCCTTGCCGCCCAAACAGAGGGCCGGATAGAGGAAGTTGGCTGACCCCGCCAACACCGAGAAGTCGTCCGGAGTGCGCGCTACGAGCTCGGCAACTTTCGGAGCGTTTCCACCACTGTCCTTGATTCCGACGATGTTCTCGTGCTTGGCGATCTCAACTACGGTGTCGACCGCCAGATCGACTCCCGTGTAGGCAGCCATGACGTAGACGACGACCGGAATCGGGGAGGCATCCGCGATCGTATGATAGTGGCGTACGTAAGCTGTCTTATCGTAGCGTGGCTTGTAATAGTATGGCGTCACCACCAGCGCGAAGTCGACGCCCAGATCCGCGGCCTTCTTGGTCAGCTCGATCGTTCCACGCGTCGATTCCATTCCGGTCCCCGCCACGACCTTCTTGCGGCCGCCGATCGCCTTGACGCCCGCCTGAATCAGGCGAACTTTCTCCTCCGGGGAAAGGCTGACGTACTCGCCGTTGGAACCCATAATTGCAACGCCGTCGAGCGCTGATTCCGCGTACCAGTTCAGGTTCGACGAATAGTGCTCGAGATCGAGCTCTCCGTCCGCGGCGAACGTTGTGGCAACGGGTGCGAATACGCCGACCGGATGATTGCGAGCCATGTTTGTTCTCCTTCCAACATTAGCGACCGGTATCAAATCCTCGAGTGAGTGCTCCGTTGATCAATCCCGCGATGATCGCGCCAACCAACGCACCGAGATAGGTGATGGTGATGCCGCTGACCAATCGTGCTCCAACATAAAACACAACGCCGTTGACGACCAGAGCGAAGAGACCAAATGTGAGACATGTCAGCGGCAAAGTGATCAGCTTGAGTATCGGTCTGACCGACAGGTTGAGCACCGTCAAAACCAACGCAAAGATAGCGACGGTGGTGTAGTCATCATAACTGACCTGGTTCGGCAGGATCGCCGCGATGATCACCATCGTCGCCCCGTTCGCCACCAGGTAAAGAATCAGTTTCGCCAGCAGGTGTGGCCTCCTCGCTTTTGTCGCGGATCAGTCCGGGGCAAGAGCCGCCGCCTCACGTCGTAACAGCGAGGAACGCGTTCGATGCGTTTCGCTCACGCTGCCGACCGGCGCGCTGAGTGCCAGAATCAGACCACAGACGACCCAGAAGAGCGCCGTCATGTGCGGAAATGTGATGTTGAAGAAGTAGTGATCAAAGATTCCGACTGTAAGAGCGCTGGCAAGCGCGGCCAAATGACCCAGTATTAGCTCGCCACGCTCGGATTCGACCTCTGATCGCCAGCGGTTGAGCCCAACGACCGCGATTGACCCGACGGTGATCAGAAACAGCGCCAGCCCGACCAAGCCCACGCGTTCTCCCAACGTCAGGTAGATGCTCGAGACCCCGGTCTGCTCGTTGATCGAGGGCGCATTACCAAACCCGACGCCGAAAATGGGATGCTGTTTGATGATGGTTAGCGCGTTCTGGTATTCACGCAGCCGCAGTTTGGTCGCAGGGTCCTGCAACGTGAGCCCGAGGTACATACGATGGACAAAGTTCGCTCCAAGCCCCAGAAACGCCACCGGTAAGGCTGCGAGAACCCCGGGCAAAATCAGCCAGCGATGACGAAGCAGAGCCAACACCGCCAATCCCGCCGCGATACCTACCCACGCGCCGCGCGAGTATGTCAACAGCGCCGCCAATCCGCAGAAACCGAATGCGGGAACGCTGATCCAACGGGAGATCGAGCGATGCCGAGCGATCGCCATGGCGCATGCCAGCACAACGATCACCGCCAACAACCCGCCGAAAGAGTTCGGGTCGACCGAAGTCGAAGTGAGACGCATCGATTTCGCAGGGCTGTCTTCGATGTAGCGCACGATCTTAGACGAAGGGTAGCCGTACGGGATGAGATGAACCAGGACGCGAGTGGTGAGACCGGCCCCGCCCGCGTAGAGCGCCAGACCGATGACCGATGCTGACCCGGCACCGATCAAAAGTACGCTGATGAGCCTTCGTGCGTCGTCCAGGTTGGTCGCCACGTTCCATACCACGAAGACCAGCAGGAGCGAGAGCAGGAACTTGCCGTAGTCGTGGAAGGTGGCCATGGTGTAGCCATTTGTCACCCCGATAAGAAAGGCGAAGCCCGTCTCGGCCACGAACAAGATGATCAAGAGCGCTTGCGTCCCGGAGGCGAGCAACTGGTCACGGCGCAGCATGATGGTTGCGAACCAGGTCGCAAGCGTGATCAATGACGCCGCTTCGAGCAGCGTCAAGGTCAGCCCCAGGTGAAACGGAATCGTGGCAAATGGGAGTAACGCGATGACGCCGATGGTCGCCCACAGCGACGCACGCACATCGGCGATCATGACGATCGACCCTGCGACGCCGATCACGAGTGCCAGCGTCGGGACGAGCCCGCGCGTCGGCGAAACATGTCCAAGAAGATATCCGCCGCCCACCGCGACCAGAATAGCAACGATAGCCAGCGCGGCCGGAGAAATGGCGATTGTCTTCGAGTGCGGGAACGCGGGCAACGCGAACCCTCGCGCCCGCCGCGATCGTGATGGGCCCTCAGCAGTCATATGACCATGAACGGATTACTGTCCGAAGCAGACTTATTTGGCGTCCGTGACGGGCTTCTGGGGACTCACAAGCTTTTGTCGTCACCAGTGACTCACTAAAGCGATCAGGGGAAATGCCGTTTCCTCTTGGCTTCCGCGTTTTCACTGTCATCCTGAACCGCAGTGAAGGATCTCTTTGCGTCCGAAGCGGCAGACAGCTCAGATTGGTCAAAGGTTCTTCGAATGCGTTGACCCTCTCTGACTCCCCCTCCGGTGACGGGGGAGAACTATCAGGGTGACAAATGTGCGTTCGTCGTCCACAGAGGGGCCAGGAGTCACCACTAGTTGCGCTCGCCAGTGTTGGCGCCCGTCGTCGCTCACGCACTTTGGTCTCGCCAGCCCTGGTTCAACAAGACGGAGAAACGTTTGAAAACGTAGCGTTCAACTCCCTCGATGATCTCATCGGGCTCGCGTCCCTCGAAGATCGATTCGTAGCCTTGATGGGCTTCAACCAGAAAGCCAGGATCGAGTGGATAGTCATTGTGGCACGGATAGACGGCCGACAGACTCGGCGCCAGATCGGCCAGGGTCTTTAGGGTCTCGCGATAGGCGATCGGATCGCTGTGATCGAGATGCGCATAGAGCGCACCTGCGTAAACCGCGTCACCGACGAGCGCGACTCCTGTTCGCTCTTCGACGAGCGTGATGCCTCCCGGTGAGTGCCCTAGCGTGCACACCACCAGGAACTCGCGGCCTCCGAGATCGATGCGTTCCCCTCCGGAAAGCGTCCGCTCCGGCACGACTCCTGGAATGGCGAAGGTCTCGACGTCGATCCAGTCCGGCGGGTCGCCAATGAAGCGGTCTGGAGCGAGAAAACGCCGCGTGCGGGAATTCGCAACACCCTGGCGCAGGTTGTCAGCCTCCGCTTCATGCACCCAGATCCGGTCAAATCGCCAATCGTCGCCGACGTGGTCCCAGTGCGCGTGGCTATTTACGACCAGCACCGGTGTCTTAACCAGCTCGTCGACGACGGACTTGATGTCGCCGATCCCCATGCCGGTATCGAAGAGGAGACTGAGCTCACTCCCCACCACGAGATAGGACTTCACATCCTCGTCGTGACGAGGCTCGCCAATGCCGATAACGCCGTCGGCGCACTCTCGAACTTGAAACCAGTTTGAGGTCAATTGGCAATCCTTGTCTCAAGAGCCTGTGAGTCGCAGCCAGGTCGTGCGCAAAGCCTACCCAATCAGAATCGGCTCGGTCTGTGGCGGTGAGAGGAACTCACAACCGTCCTCCGTCACGACAACGTCCTCTTCGAGGCTCACACGTCCGTAGCCAGGCACGTTCGTCGCGATCTCGAGCGTGAACACCTGGTCTTGTTCGACCAGGTCATAGGGCCGTTGTCCGTAGCGCTCCCAACGCGGACCGAGCAAGCATCCGCCATCGTGAACCGCACGGCCAATCTGGTGGCCAAGCGCGTAGCCCCACTCCTCCAGTCCTTCACGCTCGAACGTCTCGCGCGCCACCCGATCAACCTCCCAACCGGCGACACCGGGTTTGAGGATCTTGGCCGCGTCTTGGATGACGCCGGAGATGATGCGGAAGGCATCTTCGACCGGGGCCGGAGCGTCCGTTTCCCCTTCCGCCAGCAGATAATAGGTGCGTTGCATGTCGGACGTGTAATCGTCCTGCCTAACGCCGAAGTCGAGCGTGAGGAGTTGGCCGCGTTCGATCGTGACATCCGTCGGACCGACATGCCCGATCGGAGAATCGGGTCCGGCCGTCACGCCAGGGCAATAGTGCCAATCCCACGCGGCCCTAACGCCGCGCCGCTCGAGCTGAGCGTGCATGAAGTCGGCAATTTCCTTCTCGCTCACTCCGGGCCGTATCCACTCCGCCAGTCGATCCCAGATGTCGTTGGTCGTCGCTATCGCCGCTCGAATTCGTCTTTGCTCTTCGGCGGATTTGCGACTCCGCATCTTGGAGACGATCGGCTCGCCAGTCACGACTCTCTCAAGATACGGCGTGTCGGACAGCATCTGTTGCAGACGCAGATACATCCCGTGGGTAAGGCCGTCCGCCATAACGTTATCCGGAGCGAAGTTCAACGCGATCTGACTCGGATTGATTCGTTCGATCTCCTCACGCAACCGTTCTCTCGGGCCCTGAACGTAGCTGACGACGTTGACCCAGGCGCGGGTCTGCTTGACGTTTTCGACGTCTCCGGTACCGACCACGGCCACGTGCTGACCGGATTTCGTAACGAGGAAGAACGATTCCCACGTAACGCTCGTCCCCAGGATCAATGGGAGGCTCGGATCTCCGAGGACGTCACTCTCTCGAGCAACGACCATCCACAGGTCGATATCAAGCTCATTGAGTACCTGCGTGGCCTGAGCCAGCTTCTCTTGCACCAACGTCGACGACATCTGTTCACTCCTTGGTCACTGCACTCGGATTCAGCTTGCGGAACTTTCCGCTTCAAGCTCCTCTGCCAGCCGATACATGAAGACCGCAATCGACTTCTCGTGATCCTTCAGCCCGGCCACAGTCGCGTACTCGTTGGGACTGTGAACTCGGCCACCATGCCCAAGCCCGCCCAGCACCACAGGGATGTCCAGCACATCGGTGAAGAGATAGAACGGCGCGGAGCCTGCCAGGTGCGGCCAGATCTCAGGCTCAAAACCCAGCTGCCGATACGTGCCCATGATGGCACGGGCGGGAGCCGAACTGACACTGGTTTTACTCCACTTGTAGGCGTCCTCGACGTGGATCTCGACGTCGGAATAACCGTGTCGATCGAGGTGGTCCCTGAGCAGGCGCACGACGCGCTCTGGCGTCATGTTCGGCACCATGCGCACATCGACTTTGGCCCGTGCCTCATGAGGAATGATCGTCTTGGTTCCTTCCGCGGTGTGCCCTGAGATGATGCCGTCGATGTTGAGCGTCGGCTGATAGAGATACTTTCGCACCAGATCGATCCCGGTCAGGTCATATTTGAAGCGCTTCACGTCATTCTTGATCAGATCGTCCTGAGGATCGAACGTCTCCACCAGCTTTGCCAGAAGCTCCTCATCCTCCTGTGACGGCGGGATGATGTCGTCATAGAACCCGTCAACCAGGATGTGCTTCTGGTCAGGTGTGAACATACTACTGAGTGCATGAATCAGCCGCCAGGTAGCACTATGGAACCAGACAGCGTTGCTACCGTGCACTGCCCGGTTGGTCGCCCCGCCCCATTCGCCCCCGCGAATAATAAATTCCATGAAGAGGATGCCCTTGACGCCAAGATAGGTGATTACTTTGCCGTTCTGCGTCTGGGCCAGAAATGGGAAGAAGCAGGCGTCCGCCTTCAGTTCATTCTTACACTGCTCGACGACCTCCGGCAGATTACGGCTGCCAAGCTCCTCCTCACCCTCGATCAGGAATGAGACGTTAACTGGCAACGTTCCGGTGGTGTCCTTCATCGAGTGCAGCACGTTGAACAGGCTTGCAAGAGGCCCCTTCTGGTTCATGGCGCCGCGATTGACGATGCTCGGTCCGAGCTCGGGGAGGTCGACGATCTCGCCGCCGAATGGATCGACCATCCAGGTCTCGCCTAGCACCGGTTGCACGTCGTACATGCCATAAAAGAGCATCGTATGCGGCTTCCCGGCGTCGAGATGTCCGACGACCGCCGGATGCATCGGCGTCTTAACCTTGCGCGCCGTGCCGCCGAGCTCTTCGATCCAGCGCACCAGCATGTCGGCAGTCTCTTCCATGCCGGTACCGTCCGCGCTGATGGAAGGCTGACGAAGTAGAGCGCGTGTGCGATCCAGATGGTCGTCGAAATGCTGGTCGATGTCCGTCAATACTTTTTCGAGCACGAGTGTCGCTCCCGTTCCCTGTTAGCACTCTGGTGTGAAGAGGACCGTCGAGTTCATCCCGGCGCCAGTATCGCATGAGTCGTGAGGAGCGTAGGATTCAGTCCGTGGATCGAGGAACGAAAAACAGGCGGCTCATTTGAGCCGCCCGTTGGATTCCGAAGTTTCTTAGCCGCCGATTTGGCTCATGCCGCGCCCGGTGTCACGGTCGCCTTCCGCGAGACCGTGGCCCCATGGCTTGCGCCAGACACCGAAGCGAATCTGCTCGATCAACGCGTCTTCGTCGCCGCCGCCACGCAAGATGTCCCGAACATCCACCTCGTCGTTGCGCAGCAGACAAAGCCGCAGCTTGCCGTCCGCCGTAAGCCGAATGCGATTGCAAAAGGAGCAGAATGGCTGACTTACTGGGCTAATGAAGCCGATGGTGCCAACTGAGCCCGGCAGTCGATAGACGCGCGCCGGATCACCGAGTGGTGCCTCCAATGGAGCGAGTTCGCCGTGCACCTCTTCGATCAGGTCGATCGTCTCGGCCGTGGTGACGAGCCCTGCGTCGTGAACGTCGCCGACGCCCTCGAGGGGCATGACCTCGATGAACCGGACTTGCCAATCGTGCGTCAAGGACAACCCGGCAAGATCCGCTACTTCGTCGTCATTCTGACCGCGGACCACGACGGCGTTGAGCTTAATTGGCGAAAGACCGGCGTCTTCAGCGGCCTGAATACCCGCCCACACCTTCTCGATCTTGCCGCCACGTGTGATGGCGGTGAAGCGATCCGGCTTGAGCGAGTCGATACTCACGTTCACGCGATTGAGGCCAGCGTCTTTGAGACCTTGAGCCAATCGCCCGAGCAAGAGCCCGTTCGTGGTCATGGCCACGTCGTCAACGCCCGGCGTATGGGCGATCTCGCGCACCAAGTCGACGATGTGAGGACGGATGGTCGGTTCGCCACCGGTCAATCGCATCTTACTGAAGCCGATCTTGGCCGCGGCGCGAACCACCGCCAGGATCTCGTCGTCGGTCAGCAGCTCGTCACGCGGCGCGAACTTGGCTCCGAGCGCGGGCATGCAGTAGACGCAACGCAAATTGCAGCGATCGGTGAGTGAAATGCGCAAGTATGTCATCGGACGCCCATAGGCGTCTCGCGTCTTCTTTTCACCGGCGATCGGAATCGACCGTTCGTCAATGACGGGTTGAGCGGTGACCGGCAGTGCGATCATGTAGTTCCCTTCGTCGGTCTCTCGCTAGGTGAAAATCGGCCCATTGAAGAGCGTGGACACGTTTCACGTTGGGCCGATTGAGTCATTCGAAAAACCTTAGCAAATTTCGGGTATTTCGGCAACCAAAAGGTTGAGTATCAACGCCGCGAAAAAGTACTGATTTCGACTCGCCAATTGCAGGCGAGCCGTCGTGGGCTCGAGTCTCGCGGCGTCAATTCGATACGTCAGCGCCGCATCTTTATGACCTTGAAAGCCTCGGCCAGCTCGATGTTCTGCGGCTCACCCACCGAATGTGCGCGTTCTCGCAGGCGTTCCTCCAAGGTCTCGGCCGCACCGACCTGACTTTCGTGCGCCTTCAACGCATTGATCTTGTCCGAGAATGTGTCGGTTATGTCGATGTAAGTGTCGGGGTACTCGGATCCAAAGAGCCACAGCTCAGCGACCTTATGCGGCTCGAGTCCCGCCTCGAGGTGCTCCGGGAAGTAGAGCGGATCGCGAGCCGTCGGATAGACGGAATCGACCGTCGTGATGCCGACGGCGCGGTGGTCGGGATGTAGAGAATATGGCCGGAATGGATCGTGGGTGATGACCACGTCGGGTCGGAAGGTGCGAATCTGTCGCACAATCTTCTCGCGGAAGGTAAGGTCCGGCATCAGCTCACCGTCGCCCTGACGCAAGAATATGACTTCTGACACGCCCAGCCGACGACAGGCTTCCTGCTCTTCACTCTCGCGCAGCAACGCCAGTTCCTCGGAGCTGATGTCTCGCCTAGCGGTCCCTTTGTCGCCCGATGTCGACTGCACCAGGATAACTTTGCGTCCCTCTTTAGAGAATTTCGCAACCGTTCCAGCCGAACTGAACTCCATGTCGTCGGGATGAGCGACGACCAACATGATCGTTTGAAATTCTTCGTTCTCCATACCGATGTCCGAGTCTCCCTCTCTCAAAACGCGAAAAAACCATTCCCGAACCGAATATTGCCCAGGCCGCGACTTCAGTCAAGATCCGAGCGATGTTCGACGCAATCAGCAAACACCCCGTTCGTTCTGTCTTAGGCTGCCTTCCGGCGTACAATCCGAGGCAGGAAAGGAACGAGATATCGATCGCGCAGAACACAATTCGCAGTTGGCAGACCGACGACTTCGCGTCCTCATGGTCGCCCCTACCTCGTTCTTTGCCGACTACGGCTGCCATGTGCGGATCCTCGAAGAGGTTCGGGCACTCCACGCACGCGGGCACGAGGTGACGATCTGCACCTATCACAATGGTAACGATGTACCTGGCGTTTTTATTCGCCGATCGATCGACGTCCCCTGGCGCAAACGCGTCATTGTTGGATCATCGCGCCACAAGCTGTATCTCGATGGCGCGCTCTCTATTACCACATTGCGCACGGCGCGGTCCTTCAAGCCGGACCTCATTCACGCGCACCTGCACGAAGGTGCGTTGATTGGAGGTGCGATCGCCCGCATGCTGCGCAAGCCACTCATCTTCGATTATCAAGGCAGCCTCACCGAGGAGATGTTCGACCATGGATTCGTCCACAAAGACAGTCGCGTTCTCCCATGGCTCAAGCGACTGGAGCGGCAAATCGACCGTCTGCCGGACGTCATCGTGACCAGCAGCGAAAACGCGCATCAACGACTCCTGCGGTCACGTCCAATTGCCCGCGTTCGCACTGTGCTCGATGCTGTTGATACGAGTCGATTTTCTCCCATGTCCGTCGACGAAACCGAAAAGCGGGCTCTCAAGGACCGACTCGGAATCCCTGCATCCAGTAAGGTGGTTGTCTACCTGGGCCTGCTCGCGCCGTACCAGGGAACTGACCTGCTGCTCAGAGCCGCCAAGCATGTCCTCGACAAGTCGCCGGACACCTACTTTTTGTTGATGGGGTTCCCGGGTGTCGAGCGCTATCAGCACATGGCTGAGGAACTCGGTTTGACCGGCCACGTTAGCTTCCCCGGTCGCATCCCTTACACGGAGGCACATCGATATCTCGCGCTCGGGGACGTTGCGGTGGCACCGAAGATGTCGCTCACGGAAGGCAACGGCAAGATCTACAATTACATGTCGATGGGTTTGCCGGTGGTGGCATTCGACGCGGAGCCGAACCGCGAGATACTCGGCGATCTCGGGATCTACGCGCGGCTCGGAGATGAGCGAGAACTAGCGTCGAAAATCTCGGACGTGTTACGGTGTCCTCGGTTCGCCGACATTCTCTCAGCGAGCCTGCGGAGTCGATCCGTGGACGTCATGTCCTGGTCGGATCGAGTCGACGAACTCTTGGACGTCTACCATGAGGCGCTCGGATGGAAAGACGCGAAAGCAACGGTCACTATGCCGGATCGACCATCGCGTCATACAGAGAAGGTCCTGGAATCGACCAACGACTGAGTGAGACACTCAATCACGCAGGACGACGTTCCGCGCTCGTTGTCAGACCATCAAGCGTTCTCCAGGCGACTTCGTAGCTCCTGCCCAGCATCTCCCATGGATCACCGAGACGACTCGCACACAACCAACGCACTTCCATCGTCATCGACGGGAGATGGCCTAAGCGAGTCAGAGCCTCTAGTTGCTCGCGAAACGGGACTGATCCCAGCAACAGGGGATAATGCGCGAGACCGTCATCGTCGACGTCATGAACGTGGACGTGGACGACTCGGCGAAGGAAGTCTTCCGCCGGATCGACGGTCCATCTCGGCTCGTTTGCCGCGTTCTCATAGTCGTGCGCCAGATCCCAGCAAATTCCGGCCCGGTCCGAATCGACCTTAGTGACGACGCTCATCACTGATGCGCGTGAGCGAGCTGCGGCCGTCTCACGATCCGGCTTGAACGCGCCAAGCTCGAGGGCCGCGAATGCCGGCAACGTGCGCGTCGTGATCGCAGTTGCCAACCAATCGAGCAGGCCGGCAGTCGTATCCTCGTTCTGGGACACTGATGCCTGAGGGTCGGAAGCTCCGTGGATGACAACGGCGAGTCGCTCCTGAAGCTCGGCGATTTCCTCCGCCAATTCGATGATGGGTTCGAATTCGCTCGTGAGTCCCTGGCGGTCGTCGCTCCACCGGGCGGTGGCGAAGCGAGCGTCGAGCGAGACATGGATCTGCACGGCGATGCCACGTTCCTGATACGTGCGCACAGTTGAGAGCCACTCTGGATCGAGGACATGGACGCGAGCAGTACGCTCGTCGTACGGACCATGATGAAGCACAATCTCCGCCGACGTCGCGCCCCACTCGACCAGATGATCGAGGTAGGCCTCAAACCCGCGATCTGGCGCGTCGTACCAGCGAGGTGAGCCGCTGTTCCCAATGCGGATGATCACGCGATCAGGCTCCGGCGAGCCGCTTGATGGCTATGGCCGCCTCGGACTGCTTCACGGTCGATTGGTCGCCCGATTCCATATCTCTGAGGTTGACCTCGCCCTTGGCCTGCTCATCGGGCCCGAGGAACGCCACCAATGGAATGCCACGCTTATTGGCGTATTGGACCTGGCGCCGCAGATCACGATGCGCTTCGAGATAGACCTCGGCGGCCACTCCTTCGTTCCGCAGCTTCGTCACGAGCGCGAGCGTGGGAGCCAGCATCTCCTCACTGAAGATCGTGACCAGAACGTCGGAGACGGTGGCCCGGGGCGGCATCAATGCTAATTCCTGGATCACGTCGACGATGCGTTCCAGACCGAGGGAGGCGCCGGTGGCCGGGATGTCCTCGCCCAGGAACATACCGATCAATCCATCATATCGTCCGGCGCCACCGAGCGAACCGATATTGGCTTCGACAGCGGTCGCTTCAAACACCGGACCAGTGTAGTAGTCGAGTCCGCGAGCCAACGCCAGATTCAGCGCGTAATGCCGCGTGTCGGCCGACATCTCCGCCAGGAACGTGAAGAGCGATTCCAGATCATTGATGCCTTCGCTCGCCAATTCGATCTCACCCAGTCTCGACCGAAGCTCGGAAAGCACCTCGAACGGTTCGCCGGACAGGGCGACCAAATCCAGCACCTTGTCCGCCGCGTCGCCCGGAACGCTGTGACGCAGCATCTCTTCTTTGACGCCGTCGCGACCGATCTTGTCGAGCTTGTCGATAGCGCGGTGGATGGTTGGAGTCTGCTCGGCCGGAACACCAGCGAATGCGGCCAGGCTCTGCAGGAGCTTGCGGTGATTGATCTGAACCACGAAGTTGGGCATGTTGACCGCCTTGAGGCAGTCCATCCAAACCATCAGCACTTCGGCGTCGGCCAACATCGACGAGGTGCCGACGGTATCAACGTCGCACTGCCAGAACTCGCGGTAGCGGCCACGCTGGGGGCGGTCGGCACGGAAGACCGGCGCGATGTGATAGCGCTTGAACGGAAACGTCAGCTCGTGTCTATGCGTCGCGACAAATCTGGCAAGGGGCACCGTCAAGTCATATCGAAGACCGACTTCGCGCCCACCGTGATCCTCGAAGTGGTAGATCAGCTTCTCGTCTTCGCCATACTTCCCGGTCAAGGCCTCAATGTACTCGAGCAGCGGCGTGTCGATCGGTTCAAACCCATAACGCTGAAACACCGCTTCGAATGCGCCGATGACGTGATGGCGGAGGAGCATCTGGTCGGGCAGGAAATCTCGCATGCCTTTGAGCACCTGCGGTTTGCGTATACGGCTTCCACCATCCCGGTTCGACATGTAATTCGTCCCTCCATCGCGACGACAATCTCAAAAGCGCAGCCCATGATACCAAAGGGAACCGGCAATCCCGCCCGGCGTGGGTTTTGGTTGGTGATAAAGCCAAGAGAGTGCACGGGGGCTCGCGCCGCTATTTGCGCATTTCGAAGACGACATGTGCGATCTCCGGCATGATCAGCTTCTCCAGCGCCAGCGAGACCGCGTTGGATGAGCCCGGCGTCAAGAAGACGACCGTGTCGCCAATGACCCCGGCTGTTGCGCGGCTGAGCATCGCGGCGGCGCCGATCTCATCGAAGCTGAGCATGCGGAAGATCTCGCCGAATCCGTGAAGTTGCTTGTCGAGGCGACGACTGACGGTGTCGAACGTCGTATCCCGGCGCGCGATGCCAGTACCGCCGTTGAATATGACGGCGTCACAGTCCGTGCGATCAACCAGATCCGTGAGGATGGCGTCAATCTGGTCCGGCTCATCCTTGACGATTTGGTAGTGGACGATCTCATGCCCACTCTCGGAAAGCCGTTGCCTGATGAGTTGACCGCTTCGATCGGTCGCTTCGGTGCGCGTGTCGCTCACGGTGATGACCGCGCAACGAACGTGTTCCGGCGCCTGAGAACGATGCTCTTCAACCGACGCGCTCATACATGACCTCTTTCCTCAGCCGGTGCTGCACACGTTCCGCAAATGGCTGACACGCTGCACCGATCCGGACGGACCCACGGTGATGGCGATCAGATCCACGCGCCAGACCTTATCCAGGTGCTCCGGATGATTACTGACGTACTGCTCACCGAGCATCAGTAGTCGCTCGGATTTCGCATCGTCAATCGCCTCCTCCGCTGCACCTCGGGCAGCCCCTCGACGCGTCTTGACCTCGATGAAAACGAGCACATCACCGTCGAGGGCAATCAGATCGATTTCGCCACCGCGGACTCTCCATTTGCGATCGATGACGGACCAGCCCAGTTCGCCGACACGGCGCTCTGCCAGTCGCTCTCCGGCGTCACCCAAGGTGCGCTTGGGTCCACTCATCCGGTCGCATCCGGAGTGAGTTGTCCGCTTTCGATCAGTTCCCGTACCGGCCTGAACGTGCGCCGATGGTGCGGCGTCGGGCCGCAACGACGCAGAGCGTCCAGGTGGTTGGCCGTGCCATAGCCGACGTTGTGATCCCAGTCGTACTCAGGATGGCGACATGCCAGACGACGCATCAACGAGTCGCGTGCCTCCTTGGCCAGGATCGACGCGCAGGCGACCGAAAGGCAAATGGCATCGCCGTCGATGACGCCACTGAACGGCCCGTCCCGAAATTCCGGCATCAGTGGTCCATCGATGATTGCGTGATGCCACGGACCGAGCCGATTCAACGCGCGGCGCATCGCCAGCGTTGTCGCGACTCGAATATTGAATTGGTCGATCTCTCTTCGCGAGGCGGCTGCTATCGCCGTCATGACGGCACACCGTCGGATCTCGGCGACCAACTCACGTCGACGCGAGCTGGACAGCGTCTTCGAATCCCGCACTCCGGCGATTTCGACTACGTTGGCGGGGAGGATGCAGGCAGCGGCGACAACCGGTCCGGCGAGACAACCGCGCCCGACTTCGTCGACCCCGGCCACCAGCGTCAGGCCATGACTCCAATGGGCGGATTCCAACGTCGTATCCGGAACCTGGATTTGGACCACGCCAACTCCCGCATATGACAACGCGGCGCGAAAAGCGCCGCGTGAAACGAGTCAATCTCGCTGAGGGCGAAATGTCTAGCGCAGATAGCTGCCCTCGGGGCGACGTCGCTCGCGAATTCGCGCCGCGCGACCGGTTCGACCGCGGAGGAAGTAGAGACGAGCACGTCGCACCCGACCATTGCGCAAGACCTCGATGCGATCAACACGAGGCGCGTGGATCGGGAAGGTACGCTCGACTCCAATGCCGTGCGAGGCAATGCGCCGCACGGTGAAATTCTCGTTGATGCCGCCGCCCCGACGCCGGATCACAACGCCCTCGAACGGCTGGACACGCTCTCGGGTCCCCTCAACGACCTTCACATGCACGCGCACGGTGTCGCCGGGCCCAAAATGTGGAACGTCGTCCCTCAATTGCTCGCGTTCAATGCTCTTGATTACGTCTACCATGAACCCTCAGCTCCGTGTTCGCGTTGATCGAAGGCACGCCTACCCCGCCCAACGCGGGACCTGCGGAGTATAGCAGCCGCGCCGTTAGGCGAGCAAACGAGACGAGAGACGACGGTCGTCTAGCACGTCGAGCACTTCCGCGGCTACCTCGTAACGTCCGAACGACGGCATGATGTAGATTCCATGGACGACGTCGCGCCCAGACAACAGGAGCTCTTGAGCTAGCCTGACGCCCTCTTTGCGCCCTGCGTTCCCCGCCAGCCGCATGCGTTCACGGGCTTCTTCTGTCAGCCTGATACCTGGGACTTCGTTATGCAGGAATTCCGCATGTCGATGACTCTGCAACGGCAACACACCGAGCAACACTGGAACCGAAATCTCTCCAAACAGCGACGTGTAGATCTTCAGGAATGTCGTCCACGTCGAGATGTCGAAGACCGGCTGCGTCATCACCAGATCAGCTCCCGCCTCGAGCTTGCGGTTCAACCTTCCGGCTTCTTCCTCGAGATCGGGCCTCGTCGGATCGGCGGCCACGGCGACGGTGAAGCTCGCCATCTGGCCGATCGACGCGCCGGCCGCATCGACGCCCTGGTTGAAGGACTTGATCACGCGCACGAGACCAATCGAATCAACGTCGTAGACCGGAGTGGCGTTCGGGTAGTCACCGAGACTCGGCGGATCCCCCGTCAGCGCGATGATGTTGCGCACGCCGAGCGCATGGGCGCCGATGAGATCCGACTGCAGACCCATCAGGTTCCGATCACGCGTGGTGAAGTGCAGAATCGTCTCAACTCCGGCGTGATTCTGAATGAGGTAGCAGAGCGTTAGAGCGCTCATGCGCACGCGCGCCATTGGGCTGTCTGCCACATTGATGAAATCGACACCGGCATCTCGGAGGAGTTGGGCGCCCGCCAACGACTTGCGCGGGTTGAGGCCCTTGGGCGGGTCGATCTCGACGCTGACGACGAACTCGTTCCCGAGCTTTTGCGCGAGTAAGGTGGGACCGTCTGGAGCCAGCAGCTCCCGCTGGCGAGTCTGTCCGAGGTCGATTCGGTTCCGTGCGGGCCCGGGCTGAACGATCCGTAATGAGTCAAGCGCTTCCCGCATCGCCTGGATGTGCGTCGGCGTGGTCCCACAACATCCGCCAACGATCGCTACTCCCTGATCCGCGGCCTCGCGCGCGAATTGTGCGAAGTATTCGGGCGAGGAAGGGTAGATAACCCGCCCACCAACGTCCATGGGCCACCCGGCGTTTGGCTGTCCGGAAATGTAGACGTCTGGGCCGGCATGTCTTCGCAGCGCCGCCAGGACTTCCATGGTGTGCCGCGGTCCGACGCTGCAGTTCATGCCCATGACGCTCGGATCGAGGTCCGTTAGTGCGGCGACCACCTCACGAGGTGAGTTGCCACCGATGGTTCGGCCATCTCGAGTGAAGGTCATTTGAGCCACGATCGGCAGGTCCGACACCTCGCGGGCCGCCAAAATCGCCTCATTCATCTCTGTCAGCGACGGAATCGTTTCGATGATGAGAAGATCGACACCCCCTTCGAGGAGCGCCGAGATCTGTTCCCGAAACGCGTCGCGAACCTGCTCAGGACTCGCGGTTCCGATGGGTGGAAGCGTGCGACCTGTCGGCCCAACCGAGCCGGCGACGAGGACCGGTTGTCCGGATATTTCGCGCGCCTCGCGTGCGTTGCGCGCCGCTTTCCGGTTGATGTCTCGAACCTGAGAGGCAAGGCCGAATTGTTCGAGCTTGAAGCGATTGCCTCCGAAGGAGTTTGTTTCGACGATTTCCGACCCTGCGGCGATGTATTCTCGATGAATATCGACCACGAGCGAGGGTCGGCTCAAGTTGACTTCATCGAAGCAGGTGTCAAAGGGAATGCCGCGCTCGTAGAGAAGCGTCCCCATCGCGCCGTCACACAGAATGACGCCACGTCCTAGACGCTCGACGAACGGATTTGCCATGAGTTCCGTCCAATCCAGGACTCGCGGGCTCTTGCAATCGAGTGAATTCTGACGATAATTGTAGCATCAGGGGGCCTCAGTCGAATTCGCGTGTCAGTTCTGTGTCAGATTGGAATCGTCAGATTGCGCTCCGATGGTGAATTCGGTATGGTGTCTATAGACAACCCAATGAGCAGCGGACCGGAGCGCAGGCCACTCTCAGTTGTCAACTACTTCGCTCCACAACCGCGACGATCAGCGTACGTTTAAGGGTTAGGGTACGGAGGACCTCGCATGAGTGGCTATGTGGCTGTACCAGTTGACGAGGCCACTTGGGTAAGCCGAGCGAAAGAGGGTGACCAGGCAGCGTTCGAGATCATATTCCAGCGATATGAGCGGCAGATCTACGGGTTCATCTATCGTATGATGGGAAATCCGGAAGACGCGAATGATCTGACGCAGGAATGCTTCATTCGAGCATACAAAGCGCTCGCGCAGACGTCGCTGGATCTCAATGTGTCAGCCTGGTTACATCGAATTGCTTCCAATGCATGTTTAGACGTCCTCCGACGCCGTCAGCGCATCCGCTGGATGCCCTGGGAGTCGCACAAGCATGAGCACTTGCTGCACGGCAAGCCTCTGGATGATCCGGAGCGCAATGCCATCAGTAACGAGACCCAGGTCATCGTCCAGCGCGTGTTGAACCTCATGAGCGATCGCAACCGCATGGCCCTCGTTTTGCGCGAATATGAGGGGATGTCTTGCGAAGACATCGGCGAGATCATGGGGCTGTCGCGTTCCGCGGTAAAGTCCGTTCTTTTCCGAGGCCGAGAAGAGTTCCGGAAAGTGTATCGGACGATGGAGGATGACGAGTCCGCATGTTCCGGCGAGAGTGTGAGTCCATCCGACCACTGATCTCGGCCTTTTTTGATGGGGATCTCTCCCCGTCGGAAAGCTCCATCCTTCACCAACATCTCGCGGAATGTTCTGAGTGTCGGGCCATCGTTGATGAATATCAGCGCATCCGGTCCGGCCTTCGCGATCTGCCTCAAGCAGTACCTCCTGACAATCTGGCCAACACCGTCTGGTCCGAGACTATCGAGCGACCGCGGCCGACCGGCATTCACCGGTTCTTCGGCGCCACGACGGCGAAGGTCGGCCTTTCGACAGTCGCCGCACTGGCAATCCTGGCGGTCATCAGCGCATTCCTGGTCGTCCGAGGCTACAACCAGGGGTTGACTCCGTCGGTCGCGGGTTCTGAACCCACCTCTTCACAAAATTGGCCCGTCTATCAGCCGGTGAAAATCGTCTTTAGCAAACCGATGGACCATCAATCAGTCGAAGAGAATCTTCAGATCTGGCCGCCCGGAGAGCGCAATCGCATCCCGACGAGTTGGGCCGGCAACACGCTTATCCTGGGGTCAAGTACGTCGCAGAACACGCTCTTCCTTCCAGACACCACGTACCAGGTGATGGTCCTCGGCACCGCGCAGGATGCGTACGGGCATCAGCTCGGCACGACTTGGTCGATATCCTTCACGACCAGCACCGTCACCAACACGGCACAGGAAAAGACTCCGACGCCAACGTCAACCGCGACGACACAGCCAACCGATCAACCAACTCAAGCACCGGTTATCGCAGCCGTGACGCCGAGTCCGACGACACCATCAAATAGCGGCGGTCAATCGACCGCCACAAGGAGCGGTTCCGGAACTGGCGAGGGCTCAGGCGGACAGCCGACTCCAACATCGCCCGCGACGACACCGACCTCCAATCAGGGATCGGGTCCGTCTCCCACGCCGACAGCGACTCCTGAGAAGACGGCAACTGCCACGGCGACAAGTACCGCAACGAAACAGCCGACTGCGACGGCAACCCCACCGCCGGCAACTCCAACCGCGGCGAGCACGCCGACGGAATCACCGGCAACACCGGACGCGACTCCGCAGACAACGCCAACCGAGACGCAGGTCGCGTCGTCAGGATCGCCGACAGCCGATGTGACGCCGGTTACCGGAGCGTTTGGTAGTGTCTACTGGGCCAACCAAGACGTACAGGACAAGCTCGGCGCGCCGACCGACGTCGAGGCGGCCATGAATGCCTCCGAGCTCGGCTTCCAACACGGCACCATGTACGAACGCTACGATACCGGCCAGATTTACGTCTTCTTCGCCAACCAGCAATGGCACAAAGTCAACGACAATTGGACCCCGGCGGACGGCAACGGCGGAGGCGCTGGACCAGACGCCGGGCTCTGGATTCCCAAGGATGCGTTCTGGCTGGTCTGGAGCGGAGACACAGGACTGTCCGAGTCGATCGGCTACGCCGTGGAGCAGGACGCCCACCGGATGGACCAAGGTGGCAGTGTACAGACCTTCGACCACGGCATCATGCTTTACAGCGATCAAGGCTTCGTTTACGTCGTGTATGACGACGCAACCTGGGCGCTCTACCCCGACACATCTGGTCATGGCGATCTGTTGACACCGACCCCCGTTCCGGATGCTACTGAGACACCTCCAGCGGCGACGCCAACCGAATCCGCGGCGAGTTCCGATGTCACGCCAACATCAACGCCGAGCGGCGCGGCCAACAGCACGGTTCCGTAATCTGCCCCAAACGTTCTCCACGAAATCCGTGAGGCGACGACAAAGTTGAGTTCGCGGCTGCGCTAGAGACTTCCCATTATTACCGCGAGCACGTCGTAGATCACGTGCGTCACCATCGACGCGGTGGTGTTGACACGCTTCCGCTCGATTCCGAGCAAGATACTCACGAAGAAAATCCCCACAATTGTCAGACTAATGCCGTACTGGATATGGAGTGACGCGAAAACGATCGAGGTGAAGATGATGCCGTAGCGCGGTTGAATTGCGCCACGAAAGAGAATCTCCTCCCCTGCTCCCGCTGAGATTCCAAGAAGCAGTGCTCCCCCTATTGACGAGACGTCTTGGGTCATATTCTTGAGATTGTCCTGGATCTGTTTGTCCAGATTCGGTTCGAGATAATACGTGAGAATCCCGCTGGCGATTGTGACCGCGAAGAGCCCAGCCACAAGCGCGACGGCGCGACCCAACTGACGTCCAGTAATCGAATTAAGACCAAGGCGATCCGTCGCGTCGCGAAAACGCCGATTCATCAGGAAGCCAACCCCGAAGTAGGAGATGAAGATCAGAGCGACGGCTTGGGAAACGAGCTCTGTCGCGCTAACTGACCCGATGTTGACGTTGGCGTCCGAACGCAATGAAATTCCGACTGAGTAGACAGCGGTCGCGAGAAGTGTCGAAAGACCAATCATGTCGGCCGGCGAAACCGGATCGAACGGCATGAACCGAGAGCATAGCCGCCGTACTTGAGGAATGAGCGGGACACCAATGGCAATTCCCGTGGCGGCAATCATGTAGTTGTTGGAGTCGATCGATCCGCGGTCACCGGTGAGGTTAACGACGATCGATGTCCCGGCCACGAGAATAGCGATCCCGCTAATCAGACCGGCTACGATGTACAGCGCCAACCGGAGCTCTTTAATCCGCTCTGCCGCGTGTGCCCATGCTGATAGTCCCGCAACGATCGCAACGAGAAGAACGAATCCAAATATGACGTTCAATCAACCTGCCCTTTCAGCCGTGGTCCGGGTGCGGGACCACGGCTGATTATAGAACGAAGCCGACGGGCCACCGTGTTACACTCAGTCGGCAACGACGGAAACACATATGGGGGGACAGAATGGCCCAGCGAAGAGGCGGACTTGGACGTGGGCTCGACGCGCTGATCCAGTCGAATTCAGACGTGTCTGGCGGCGTGCAGGAGCTCGAGATCGACTCCGTCACTGCCAATCCCTTCCAGCCACGCGAGATCTTCGACGCTGGTTCCCTCGACGAGCTCGCGGCGTCGATTCGCGAGCACGGAGTCTTGCAACCGATCATCGTTTCCCGCGCCACTAATGACGCGCCATTCCAGATCGTGGCAGGTGAACGACGCTGGCGTGCTGCAAAGAACGCGGGCCTGCGGACGATACCCGCCATCATTCGCGATTCGAGCCCTCGAGAGATGCTCGAGATGGCGCTCATCGAGAACGTGCAACGTGCAGACCTGTCGGTGATTGAAGAGGCGAGCGCCTACCGACAGCTCGTCGATGAGTTCGGTCTCACTCAAGCGGAAGTTGCCGATCGAGTGGGAAAGAGCCGTGTCGCGGTCACGAACGCCCTGCGCATTCTCAACGCTCCGGACGAAATCAAGACAGCGGTGCTCTCTCGAAAAATCAGCGAAGGCCACGCCAGAGCGCTTCTCGGTCTCGAGTTCAAGGTGGATCAACTCGCGGCACTGCAGGTGGTCATCACCCGCGGATTGAACGTCCGCCAGACTGAGCTTCTGGTGCGCCAGTGGCATTCGTCCCGTCCGGGTCCAGTTCGTGCCAAGTCGGAGCCACAACCGGTTGAACAGCACGTGGTCGATGGGTTCCGTAAGGCGCTGGGAACAAAGGTCGAGCTCCAACACGGCCGCAAGGGTGGCCGATTGGTCATCCACTACTACTCAGACGAAGAGCTCGACGGCCTCTACAAACGCATCGTCGGCGAGGACGAGCTCTAGCTGTTCTCCGCTATCCCCAGTTCGAAATCTTCTCGGCCAGGAACTGCGGCAGGTCGCGGATTGCGATGCGCTCCTGCGCCATGGTCTCCCGCTCGCGAATCGTGACCGCGTGGTCGTCAAGCGTTTCGTAGTCGATCGTCACGCAGAACGGCGTGCCGATCTCATCCTGTCGGCGGTAACGGCGCCCGATGCTCTGGGTCTCGTCGTATTCGACCGAGAACGAGCGTCGCAGGATCGCCTGGATCTCACTCGCTTTGTCGACCAGCTCGGGCTTGCGCATCAACGGGAGCACCGCCACCTGATACGGTGCAACCTTTGGATGGAGTCGGAGAACGACCCGCGTGTACGGCTTGCCGTTGACGTCTTCGGTCTCTTCCTCGTCATAGGCGTCCAGCAAGAGCGTCAAGAGCAGGCGCTCGACCCCCATAGCGGGCTCGATAACGTGAGGCGTGAACCGTTCGCCCGATTGCTGATCGAAATAGCTCAGATCAACACCGCTGTACTCAGAATGGTGGCTGAGGTCAAAGTCGGTGCGGTAGGCGAGTCCGCAGAGCTCTTTCCAGCCAAACGGGAAGAGGTACTCGTAGTCGACAGTCCGCTTCGAGTAATGGGACATCTCCTCAGCGGCGTGCTCTCGAGTGCGGACCTTGTCCGGCCGCAGACCGATCGTGCGATAGAAATCGCGAATTAGCTGAAGCCAGGTTTCGAAGGTCGATTCCCATTCGGTCTCACGGAAGAAGTACTCAATCTCCATGATTTCGAATTCGAGCAGACGGAAGATGAAATTCCCAGGCGTGATCTCGTTGCGGAATGCCTTTCCGACCTGAGCGATGCCCATCGGTATCTTGGCGCGACTCGTCTGCAAGACGCTGCGGTAGTCCAGGAAGATCGCCTGTGCGGTCTCTGGACGGAGGTAAACCGGCGTTCCTGACTCCTCGACAGGTCCGAGAACGGTCTGGAACATCAGGTTGAATTGCCGCACGTCGGTCCAGTCGCGCACGCCACAGAAGGGGCAGGCGATGTTGCTGGAACGGATAATCTCGGTCAACTCCGCCGGCGGTAGTCCCTCAACCGAGCGGCCGAGCTTGTCTTCAATCAACGTATCCGCCCGATACCGGGAGTGGCAGTTGCGGCAGTCGACCAAAGGATCGTGAAATTCCTGAACGTGGCCGGACGCCTCCCAAGTGCGCGGATGCAGGATGATGCCGCCATCGATGCCGACGACGTCCTCGCGGCCATGCACGAAGAACTCCCACCACGCGTTCTTGATGTTGCGCTTGAGCTCGACACCGAGCGGACCAAAATCCCAGGTGTTCGCCAATCCACCATAGATCTCGCTACCAGGGAAGACGAAACCCCGACGACGGGCAAGCGAAACGATCTTCTCCATGGTGACGACTGATTTCTGAGATTCGCTCATGACCTGATTTCCTCCAGCCAGTGTGCCGGGTCATATTCACAAAGACCCCTCGTCACGGAAGAGACGAGGGGTGACGTCTTTCTATTCGCAATGAGGACAATGGGAAACGGCAGACGCCTCACACGCCGAATTACACGACAGTCCGCTACTCTTCGCCATTCGAATCGTAGCATGTGCTCCCGTTGCCGACGAGGACAGCCGCGCCTTGCGATGGGGTGATCTGAGTTGCCAGTTGCTGATAGACCTGCGTCGTCGAAATCGACATGTGGCCCAGGATCCGCTGAATGTCCCTCAGCTCCTGTCCATCGTACAGCGCGTGTGCCGCGAATGTGTGCCGAATAGTATGCGGTGTGATGTCTGAAACCTTGGCCGCCTCAGCGTGTGATTTCAGGATGAGCCAGAAGCCCTGACGAGTCAGGCGAGAGCCCCGGTGGTTGAGAAACACTGCAGCCTCTTCGCCGTCCTGGTTGAGGAGCGGCCTCCCCGTTTCCAGGTAGGTGGTCAGTGCTTGTGTGGCCGATTCAGACAATGGGACAGTGCGACTTCGGTCCGGTTTCTTGCCACACGACAGTTCCTTTGACCCAAGATCTATGTCGCACGTATCGAGCGATGTCAGCTCACTCACGCGCATACCGGTCGAATACAGCGTCTCGAGCATGGCGCGATCGCGCAATCCCTCAGGAGTGCGCTCCGTAGACGCGTGTTCAAGTAAGGCGTTCATTTCATCATGGGAGATCGCTCGGGGTACGAATTTGTCGACGCGCGGCGACGGAAGCGACGCCGATGGGTCGTGACGCAGCAACTGCTCGTCGATCAAGAAATGGCAAAACGATCGAACCGCCGCGACCTTTCGAGCCACCGTTGAATTGGCATAGCGACGTTCGCGGAGGAACAAAACGAATCCGGTCAGATGGCTGTCGGTCAGCTCTGGCCAACTCTTGAGTGAATAGGTTGTATGCAGGAATTCGGTGAACTGACCAAGATCATTGCGGTATGCCGATACCGTATTTGGAGAGAAGCCCTTGTCACCCTCGAGCCCTTCCAAGAAACGCCCGATGAGTTCCTCCATGTATTCGCCCCTCCATCCCAACGAGCGTTATCAGCCGCCGCCAAACCGACCGTCAGGTCTCACTTCTCGCACCAACGACCGAACGGTTCAGGATGTTCGACACGCGCTCGTCCACAAGACTTACGACGTCTCCGCCAGCCAGACGTCCCTGCTAATGCCAGTTCGTTCGTACGCCGGACCGTAACACTATAGCAGGTCCGACAGCGGAGTGTATGTCAACTCGAAGGCATCCGCAACCGACTGATATGTGATTTTGCCGCGGTAAACGTTGACCCCTTTGGCAAGAGCCAGATCAGCACTTACCGCCTTCTGCAACCCCTGATCTGCCAGCTTCAAGCCATACGGCAGGGTCACATTGCTCAGCGCCAGCGTGCTTGTGCGTGGAACCGCGCCGGGCATATTGGTGACTCCATAGTGGAGGACGCCATCAACCTCGAACGTTGGGTCGCTATGTTTGGTCGGCTTCATCGTTTCGATGCAGCCTCCCTGGTCGATCGCGACGTCGACGATGACCGAACCCGGACGCATTCGTCGCACCATTTCCTCAGTCACGAGTTTGGGCGCCTTAGCCCCTGGAATCAGCACAGCCCCGACGACCAGATCGGCATCCGCCACCGCATCAGAGACGTTGCGACGATTGGACGCCAACGTGGTGAGACGCCCGTGAAGCACGTGCTCGAGGAAGCGGAGACGCTCGATGTTGAGATCGATGATCGTGACTTCGGCACCCATGCCCAGCGCAATCTGCGCCGCGTTGGTTCCGACGATGCCGCCGCCAATCACGACGACCTTCGCCGGCGGCACACCGACGACGCCACCGAGCAGCAGACCACGCCCACCATAGGTCTTCATCAGATACTGGGCGCCAACCTGCACGGACATGCGCCCGGCGACTTCGCTCATGGGAGCCAGTAATGGCAGCGAGCGGTCGGCCAACTGCACGGTCTCATACGCGACCGCCGCGACGCCCTGGTTGACCAGCGCCTGAGTCAGCTCCGCCTCGGCCGCAAGATGCAAGTAGGTGTAGAGAATCTGATCCTTGCGCAGCAACGGATACTCGTTGGCAATCGGCTCCTTGACCTTGATGATCATCTCGGCGCGTGCGAAGACCTCTTCGTGCGTATCAATGATCGTGGCTCCGGCGTCCGCATACTCTTCGTCGACAAACCCGCTTCCTACGCCGGCGGAGCGCTCCACGATGACGTCGTGACCGTGGTGGACATACTCGGCCACCCCAGCTGGCGTGGTCGAGACTCGATTCTCATTGTCCTTGATCTCTTTTGGCACCCCGATGAGCATGAGCGCGTACAACCTTCCGCCACGTTGCCTTCCGAATGCGCATTTGCCCCGGAAGAGCCGCTCAAGTACCGGCCGGTTGAACGGCCGAGACATTCTAACATGTTCATATGATGTACTAGGTCCTCGGGCTGATAGTACTATTTCAGTCCTGGGACCCCAAACTCGATTGACGTGTCATAAACACGGTAAGTACCATTAGGTCCGGCTTGCCACGGAGCGCAAGAAAATTCGCACCGCGGTTTGATTTACAGGTAACAGAGGCCGACATTTGAGCGACGCACTTTACATCATTCCGATTCTTGCGATTCTGATCCTCGTCCACGAGATTGGCCATTTCGTCGCGGCAAGAGCCTTTGGAATCCGTGTCGAAGAGTTCGGCATCGGCATCCCGCCGCGCATCTGGGGCAAGAAACGCGGCGACGTCCTCTGGTCAATTAATTTGCTGCCCATTGGCGGATTCGTCCGCGTCCTCGGTGAGGACGGGAAGTCGTTTTCCCCGGACAGCATGCAGGCGAAGACCAAGCTGCAACGCGCTGTCTTCATGGCGGCCGGTTCCATCATGAACTTCCTGCTTGCGATCGTGCTGATGATCGTCCTTGTCGGCGCGAGAGGCGAGACCACCAATCGGGCTTATATCACGGGGATCCAGGACAATTCACCCGCTGCCGAGGCGCAGATGCAGGCCGGTGACCAGATCGTGTCGATCGACGGCACACCGATCTCATCCATATCGCAGGCAATCACCGACATCAACGGCAAGCTTGGCGAGCCAGTCCAGATGGTGGTTCAGCGAGGCGACCAGCGCATTGAGTCGACTGTCACGCCACGTGTAGATCCACCTGCAGGACAGGGCAGAATTGGGATCCTGCTTTCCGATACGGAGCGCGCGACGATTTCCATTTCGTCAGTTGATAATGGATCCGCCGCGGCCAATGCCGGAGTCCAAAAGGGCGACGTCGTAAAATCGATCGCGGGAATCCCGATTCAGGACGCGATCAGCTTCCACTACTCCATCGTGAACCATGCAGGTGAGACCATCCCGTTTGTCGTCTCTCGTGCCGGGAAGGACGTCACGCTCCAGTTCACCGTACCGAACGCTCAGAGCGAGGAACAGATACAGACCGGCATGGAGGCCAATCAGGACTTCGTCATGAGCTCGGTGGCCTGGTGGAAGGTCGTTCCGCTCGGCGTCAAGCAGACCTTCGTTACGCTGAACCAAATGTTCCACGGCCTCGTGATGCTCGTCCGAGGAGAGGTACCTGTCCAGGGGATTGCTGGTCCGATCGGCATGGGGCAGCTGACCTCTGAGGTGATCCACGCCAGCAGCGCCCCAGTCTGGGCAACGCTGACGAACATCATGATCCTTCTCTCGCTAAATCTCGCGGTGCTGAACTTGCTTCCGATTCCTGCATTGGACGGCGGTCGTCTGTTGTTCGTGCTGATCGAGAGTGTGCGAGGTAAGCGAGTACCGCCCGAGAAAGAGGGCGTGGTCCATTTCGTCGGGTTGGTCATTTTGCTCGTCTTTATGCTGGTGGTAGCCTTTGCGGATGTCAACCGCATCGTCAGCGGTCAGTCTTTCCTACGTTAGGTCGGTGTTAAGTCGATCACAATCCACGACGCCGCCACTTGGCAATCTTTTCGTTTCGTTCTAGGCTTCACAGTGAAATTCGTAGCCCGACGTAGGAGGTTAACCCCGAATGGTTGCATCGCGTCGTAAAACCCGAGCGCTTCACGTTGGCAGCGTCCAGATCGGCGGCGGCGCACCTATCGTCGTTCAATCAATGGCCACCGCGGACACCCGGGATCCAAAAGCGACTCTGGCACAGATTCATGAGCTTGCAGATGCCGGATGCGAGATCGTACGCATCGCGGTGCCGGATCGCGTCGCCGCGGCGGCATTGCCGGATATCGTGCCGTACGCGCCGGTACCGTTGATCGCCGACATTCATTTTGAGCACACACTGGCGCTCAAAGCACTTGACGCCGGAATCCATGGATTGCGACTGAATCCCGGAAACATCCGCAAGCCGGAAGACGTCCGGGAAGTTGTTCGTAAGGCGAAGGAGCGCGGCACACCGATCCGTATCGGCGTCAACTTCGGCTCGGTGCCCCCGATGTCGAAGGATTTCGTTGACGAGATGGCGCAAACGAACGCCACTCAGATCGAGCTCGTCGCCGAACACATGGTTCGCACGGCGCTCGGGCACATCAAGATTCTCGAAGATCTCGATTTCGGAGACATCAAGATCTCGTTGAAGGCGTTTGAGGTTCCGATCATGCTCGAAGCATATCGACGCATGGCGAAGCTAAACGACTATCCGCTCCATCTCGGCGTCACCGAGGCTGGCACGCCGAAATCCGGCTCAATCCGATCCGCCATCGGCATCGGCACGTTGCTCGAAGAAGGCATCGGCGACACGATCCGAGTCTCCCTCACCACCGATCCGGTGGAAGAGGTCTTCGTCGGATTCGAGATTCTCAAGACTCTAGGACTGCGCCAGCGCGGCGCGACGTTGGTCGCGTGTCCCACCTGTGGACGTGTCGAGGTCGACCTCTTCAAGCTTGCCAATGAAGTCGACGACTACCTCAAAACCATCAGCTCTCCTATCAAGGTCGCGGTCATGGGCTGCGTGGTAAACGGCCCAGGGGAAGCGCGTGACTCCGACGTCGGCGTTGCCGCCGGCCGCGGCAAGGGCGTCATCTTCCGCAAGGGAAAGATCGTGCGCAAGGTTGAGGAGAATGAGATCGTTTCGGCGCTGAAAGAAGAGATCGAGCAGATCATAGAGGAGCAGAAAGTTCCGGTCTGATCTCTCCACTCAAGAAACGCTACAACTCATCCGGGCAGGAGCATCTGGTTCCTGCCCGGATTTTGTCATGCACCGTACAATCAGCGTTTGAGGATGGATGACGAGATTTCACCAACAGCGAGGAAACAAATGAGCAATCGAATCATGGACGTTTCGGTCCAGCTTATTCCTGGAATGCCTACCTGGCCCGGAGATGGTACCGTGGCGGCCGAGCCGGCCTCCCGCATCGCCAACGGCGGCCACTCGAACGTCACTAACCTGCGCCACACCTCGCACACCGGCACGCACTTGGACGCGCCCTGGCACTTCATTGACAGCGGCAAGAAGCTCGACACCATCTTGCTCGACCGCCTGATTGGGCAGTGCTTGGTTTGTGATTTCTCGGCGTTGGATCGCAACATCGACGCGGCGGATTTGGATGCGGCCGACATTCCCGACGGAACGACACGGCTATTGTTGCGGACTAAGAATTCCTCACTCTGGGAAGAACCGAGGCACGCATTCAATACCGAATTCATCGGCGTGAATCCTTCGGGCGCTCAATGGCTCGTCGATCACGGCGTCGACCTGGTCGGTATCGACTACCTGTCGATCGAGCCGTTCGACGGTGATGACCAGACTCACCTCATCCTCCTCAGCGCCGAACTGGTGATAGTCGAAGGTCTAGATCTCAGACAGGTTGATCCGGGAACGTATCGCCTCATCTGTTTGCCGCTTCGTCTCGGCGAGATGGACGGGGCGCCCTGCCGGGTCGTGCTGGAACGAGAGAGCGCGATCAAGTGAGCGCCCCCCGAGTCGCGGCAATTGGACTGGCTTCGTGGGATCGTTTCGTCGTCACCGACTCCTACCCTCCGCCCGGCTCATACGCCATCGTGCGGCGGACGCTCGAGCAGTCGGGAGGCACCACCGCCAATACAGCGCATGCACTTGCGAAGCTCGGAGTCTCCGTCTCGCTCGCGGCAATGGTCGGGGACGACGATAACGGGCGCGAGCTACGCAGCGTCCTCGAAGCCGCGGGATGCGATTGTCGTTACGTCAAGCAACGCCACGGGGAGAACTCCGATTCCGCCATTATCGTGGTATCCGGCGCGGGAGACACCGTCGATCGCACCATTTACTGGCATCAAGGAGCACGGCTCAAACACGGTGATTCTCTGCCGCTCAACGATCTGTTCGCCTACGATCTCGTCTACCTCGACGTCTACGACGCGCGCCTGCGCCGCTTCATCGTCGATTTACCTATCCACGTCTCACCTCGAACGCTGATCCTTGGCTCCCTGGTATATCTGGTCGAGGTCAGTCCGAAAGAAGGACTCGACGTCGCCCTGCGACATGACTATCTCTGCGGAAATCAGAGTGAGCTTTGCTACTTGACCGGAGAACGTGATCCGTACGACGCGGTTCGCCACTTTCAGTCAATGATGAGCCACGCAGACACGCGCATGATCGTGATCAGTCTCGGACCGGACGGATGTGTCGTGGCGACCGAAGATACGCTCGAGACCGTTCCCGCGTTCAAGGTCGAAGTGGTCGATACCACTGGAGCGGGCGACGCGTTCGGTGCGGGAGTGGCGCTGGGAATCCTGGAGCATCGGACGCCAAGAGAGATCGGACTATTGGCAAATGCCATGGGCGGTCTGAGTATTCGCGAACTGGGAGCGCGAACCTCGCTCCCGACTCGCGACGAAGTCGATCTGTTGATCGCCACGCAGGCGCCCCATTCGAAGACCGACTCGTGACTGTCGTCGACCGCCGGCGACTGGCAGAACTGGCGGCCGACTGCGGCATTCCGGCAGTTGGAGTAACCACCGCTGACGAGTTTGACGGGCTCGGTGACATGCTCTCTGATCGCATCGCGGCCGGCCACATGCGTGGACTCGACTGGTTCACGTCAGACCGCGCTCGCTTCTCAACCTCGCCCCGCAACCTGCACGAATCCGCTCGCTCGATCATCTCCGTCGGCGTCCCGTATCGACTCGCACCTATCGAGCGCCCAGACGACCAACCTCGCGGACGCATCGCCCGCTATGCCTGGGGACACGATTACCACCGCACACTGAAGACGCGCATGAAGGCACTTCACGAGGCGCTCGAGCGCGAGCTTGGTCGCCCGATCGAATCGCGGTTCCTGGTTGACACGGCGCGCATCGTGGACCGCGCGGTCGCGGCACGCTCCGGACTTGGGTGGTACGGCAAGAACACCATGATCCTGGTCCGTGGTCACGGGTCCTGGGTCATGCTGGGCGACCTGCTGGTCGACGTCGAACTCGAGCCGGACGAGCCGCTCGGCTCCAAATGCGGTCAATGTCGCATGTGCATCGATCGTTGTCCGACTGGTGCCATCAAGCCCGGTTACGTCATCGAGACGCCACGCTGTATTTCGTTCCTGACCATCGAGTTGCGAGACGCGATTCCGCGCGACCTGCGACCGTTGATGGGCGATTGGGTCTTCGGATGCGACGAGTGCCAGGAGGTCTGCCCCTATACTGGCGCGGCGTCAATCGACGACGACGATGCCTTTCATCCTCAAAGCGTCGACAACGCGTTTCCTTCGCTTCGCTGGCTGCTGACCATGACCGAAGAAGAGTTCCGCACCACATATCGCGGAACGGCCGTCTTGCGCACCAAACGCTCCGGACTTGCCCGCAACGCCGCGGTCGCGCTTGGCAACAGTGGCACGCTCGTCGATCTCGCTCTGCTCGAACGCGTGGTCCGCGAGCATGATCTTCCTCTCGTTCGTGGGCACGCGGCCTGGGCAATGGCGCGCATCGATGCCGAGTCAGCGCGTCCGTTCCTCACTCAACGCTTGACTCGAGAAGTCGATCGATCGGTCCGAGACGAGATCTCGTTCGCACTGACGATGTAGTCAAGGAAAGGCATCGTATACTGCCTGAGCACGGCAATTGAGACGTCTCAGGATGCGCTCGTCGCTCTTCCTCGGCATCACAGGAGAAACGGAATGCTCCTCGCGATCGATATCGGTAACACCAACGCCGTCATCGGGATCTTTGAGGGCGAGTCACTCGTCGCCTCCTGGCGCCTGGCGACGGATCGAGCCCGCATGGCCGACGAGTGGTGGGCCATCTTCTCGACGCTGGCGGCAAGTGACCACGTCGATCTGCACGGTTTCGATGGCGCGATCCTCTCGAGCGTCGTGCCTCGCCTTACCCCCGCGTTCACCGACATGCTGAGTGGTCGGCTCAACCGCGAACCGGTCATCCTCAACTCCACGCTCGATTTCGGCATTCAGATCAAGATCGACAGCCCGTCGGAAGTAGGTGCGGATCGTCTGGCGAACACAGTCGCCGCTTTCGCCCGACATGGCGGCCCCACAGTGGTGGTCGATTTCGGCACCGGCACCAACTTCGACGTGATTTCGGCTGAAGGAGATTACATCGGCGGCGCCATCGCTCCCGGCGTGGCCCTGGCGCTCGAAGCACTCACCAGCCGTGCCGCCCGACTCTCAGCCGTCGAGTTGGCTGTTCCGGACCATGCAATCGGTCGCAACACGTTCGAAAGCGTGCAATCCGGTACGGTACTGGGCTACATCGGATTAATCGAGGGCTTGCTCACGCGGATTTCCAAGGAACTCGGCTCGAAACCGTTCGTCATCGCCACGGGTGGGCTCGGTGGAGTGATCGCGCCGCATACCGATGCGATCGACGTCTACGAGCCCGACCTGACGCTGCACGGACTGCGCATCGTCTTCGAGCGGGTCAGACGCTCGCAAGCGAACGGCTGACCCAGGTTGCTGTTACCAGCGCGACGACAGGAAGCCGAGATCGGTTTCCGCGTTGAACGACGTCGCCGCCGCTGCGAGCAGATCGACCGCTCCCATGGCATCGCGGATGTCGAGCATCTCAACAGGTGAGTGTGAGTAGCGTCGCGCGATGTTCACCACGCCAGTCGGGATGCCGTCACGCACCATGTGCACTGCGGCTGCGTCGGAATTTCCACCCACAAAGACGGCTTGCTGAACCGCGACCCCAGCCTTCTCAGCGGCATCGACCAGGAAGTCGCGCATCGCAGGATTGGCCAGAAATCCACGTCCGCCGCCGCCACTCGATACCGGGATGACCGGCCCCGCGCCGATGCGCATGCTCAGATCTCGGTAGAAGTCGACGTCGGGAGTGCCACCTGACGGCACCGTGTCCACCACGATGGCCGCAGTCGGGTTGAGGCGATGCGTGGCCATCTGGGCGCCGCGCAGTCCAACCTCTTCCTGCACCGTCACCACGAGGTGCACCGTGCAGCCCAACGAAGCGCTTCGAAGACGCTCGGCCAAATGGACGAGGATGGCGCAACCCACCCGGTTGTCGAGCGCCTTGCCCGCGACTCGGTCGCTGTTTGCCAGCTCGACCATTGGCTCGTCGTAGGCGATGGCGTCCCCAACTCCAATGCCGAGCGTGCGAACATCCTCTGCCGTTTCGTAACCCATGTCGATGTAGAGCTCCCGCATTCCCGGTGCACGGCCTCGCTCTTCCGGCGTCTGGATGTGGCCCGCTTTGACGCCGACAACACCACGATGTCCGCGAATGCGGATGTGGCGTCCAATCGTGAGCGTCTCAACGATTCCACCAAGCCGTTCGAAACGGATCATACCGTTCGGCTCGATCGACTTGACGATGGCACCGATCTCATCCGAGTGGGCCGAGATCATCAGCGTAGGCGCGCCTTCCGGACCGTTGATCCTGGCATACAGATTCCCGTAGCTGTCGATCTGCAGGTCGTCTGCCAGCGGTTCGAAGAGCTCTTTCAGACGTGCAACCACCGCCTGCTCATGGCCGGCAACACCGTCGATGGCCGCGAGTTCCCCCAATAATTGCTTCAGCCGTTCGGACTCTTGCCCTCGCTCGTTTGACAATCCATTCATCCCTTCCATACGTGTCAGTCGCGGCACATGGCCGCGCATCACTTGTCGACCTTAACGTCGGGACTATAATACGAGAACACCAATTAGTTTCCTTTGGCGCCTCAACGGGGCCATAGATTGGATCAGTGGAGTGATGGACGTTCGCTAGCCAGCCCCATGTGGGGCCGGACGCTTGCCCTATCACTCATCTCGGTAGGTGGAGGAGAGCGGTGAATACGTTCCCGGTCGACAAAATCAGAAACATTGGTCTGTTTTCCCACGGCAGCGCGGGAAAGACATCCTTGACCGAAGCTCTTCTCTATTTGAGTCACGCGGTGAACCGATTAGGCCGGATCGAAGACGGCAACACTGTCTCCGACTGGGATCCAGACGAGGTCAAACGAGGCATCTCGATCAGCGCAAGCGTCGCGCCGATCGAATGGAACGACACCAAGATCAACATTATCGATTCCCCTGGCTACGCCGATTTTCTCGGTGAGGTGAAGGGCGCGATGCGCACGTGCGACATCGCTCTGATCTTGCTCGATGCATCCGCCGGAGTCGAAGTCGGCACCGAACAGGCTTGGAAGGCCGCCGACGAGCTCAATCGCGTTCGCGCCCTCTTCATCAACAAGATGGACCGTGAAAATGCGAACTTCAACGCCACCTTCAGCGCCGCACGCGACGCTTTCGGATCATCCGTGGTTCCGATGATCGTCCCGATTGGCGCGGAAAAAGACTTCTCCGGCATCGTGGACGTACTCGCTCGCAAAGCCTTCGTCTTCGGCGACGGGAAAGACGGCGCGAACTCAGAGACGGACATCCCAGCCGAGATCGCGGAAACCGTCGAGGAACTGCGCACGCAGCTGGTCGAGTCGATCTGCGAGAGCGACGAAGACCTGATGATGCGCTATCTCGAGGATGAACAGATCGGCGTTGATGAGCTGCAGAGGGGACTGCGTGCGGCCATGGCCAGCGGCCAGCTGGTGCCCGTCTTCGCGGGCTCAGCCACAACGTGCCGCGGCATGACGCAACTAATGGATGCCATGGTGGCCTACTTCCCAAGCCCGAGTGGTATCACGGCCAAAGATGCATCAGGAAAAGCGGTTGTCCTCGAACCGAAGGCTGATGGTCCACTGGCGGCGCTGGTTTTCAAAACCGTAGCAGATCCGTACGTAGGGAAGCTCTCATATTTTCGCGTTTTCTCCGGCACGATGAAGTCCGACAGCCACGTCTACGACACACAGCAGCAGCATGACGAGCGTATTGGGCAGCTCTATGTGGTGCGAGGCAAAGAGCAGATCGCGGTCTCGGAAATTCCCGCTGGCGATATTGGCGCGGTGGCCAAGCTGCAGACCGTCGCCACCGGCGATACGCTCTGCGACACGGGCACCGCGCTGACGCTCGATGGCATCGCCTTCCCCATGCCGGCCTTCTCGGCCGCCGTCTACCCGAAGACCAAAAGCGACCTCGACAAGATGGGGAGCGCGATTCAACGCCTACTCGAGGAAGACCCAACGCTCCACATTAGACGCGACGAAGAGACAGGCGAGACGCTCGTATCGGGCCTGGGCGAGTCACACGTGCAGATCGGTTTGGAGCGTATGGCTCGGAAGTTCGGCGTAACCGTCGATACCGGTCTGCCGACCGTCGCCTATCGCGAAACGATCTCGATGCCGGTGAAAGGTGTCGAGTACAAGCACAAGAAGCAGACCGGTGGTCATGGACAGTACGGACACGTCTTCCTTGACCTCGAGCCACTCGAGGAAGGCGACTTCGAGTTCACCGACAAAGTGGTCGGCGGCGTGGTGCCCAAGGGTTACATTCCAGCGGTGGAAAAGGGCGTCCGAGAGGCGCTTGACGAAGGTATCCTGGCTGGGTTCCCCGTTTCTAAGCTGCGCGTAACACTTACTGACGGCTCGTATCACAACGTCGACTCGTCCGAAATGGCGTTCAAGATCGCGGCATCGCAGGCGTTCAAGAAAGGCGCGGCCGCCGCCAAACCGATCATCCTCGAGCCGATCATGCACCTCGAGGTGACCGTACCTGAGGCGTATATGGGCGACGTCATGAGTGACTTGAACGGCAAACGCGCGCATGTACAGGGTATGGCCCCGGGAGCCGACGGCATGACGACTATCGAGGCTATCGCGCCCGAGGCCGAAATCCAGCGCTACGCGACGGACCTGCGTTCGATCACGCAGGGGCGTGGTTCGTTCACGACCAGCTTCAGCCACTACCAGCCGGTGCCAGCCCACTTGACCGACGTCATCGTCGCCAGTGCCAAAGCTAAGGCGGAGGATCACGCTGGAGTTTGACCTTCGTAAATCTGATCGATCGACCGGGCGAGAAGTTCGCCCGGTCATTTTGTGCATCCGTCAGGGATGGAGAGCTAACAAATCCACGTTGCAAACGTCGGAGCAGAAGGAGTTCTGGTTCATCCGATGAACTTAAACATTGCACGTGTGTCGTTCTGAGCCGCGGCTCAGAATCTCTCTTCCGGCACATTAGGATGCAACGCCAAGAGAAAAGAGATCCTTCACTGTGGTTCAGAATGCCGAGAGTACGCAGGACGGCAGGGGTGTGGATTTGATCTGTATTGCGACAATCACGCAAGCGACCAAACATCACGTCTCTTCCGGCCGTGGATCCAATATCCTTCCTCGAGAATCAACGACATCAGCTAAAAGGAGCGACATTGCCCAGTTCGAACAATGACTTTGACCTGAAATTGGTCTTTGACGGTGGCTCGCTTGGAAACCCGGGCAAGGGATACGGTAGCTTCCATCTCTCCGGCCGTGACGGGTACGAGGTCCTGGAGCGCCTCGAGTTTGGAGATAACGTCACGAACAACCAGGCCGAGTACCGCACATGTATCGCCGGCATCGAAGCCGCGATTTCTCGAGCCGAGTCTACTGGGACGAACCCCATGGAACAGTCGATCTCAATCCGGACTGACAGCAAGCTGGTCGTGGAACAGGTCAACGGACGTTGGAAAGTGAAGCATCCAGAGCTCCAGCCACTGTGCCGACGGGCGCGCGAGCTAGTCGCGCGGTTTGGAAAGACCGAGCTCGCTTGGCATCCGCGCGCCGAATCCGTCAAGGTGCTGGGACACTGACGTCGACACGAACTCGAATTGTGACAGCGACGCCGCGCCCCTCTGGACTCAACGCGGCTCATAGGCGAAACTAGTGCGGTTGTTGACGCCTGTGTTGGGTCAGTTGCTGATTCCGAAGGGCCGGTGTCCAGACCGTAGACTGTCGGTTAAATTGCCCTGCAGGGAGGGTGGCACGATTGCCGCCTGTGGTCGGGCGTGGGCAAACCGCCGAACGCGCGCCAGCAAGTGTAGGAGCGGGAGACCCATCTGCGTGGTTTCCCTGGCAATCCCCGCTTGCTGGTCGCATGATCTCACCGCCGGCGCTCGGGACCGAATGCCGATGCGGTGGTTGGAGTGAGGAGTAGTTGATGAGCGCACATCGCGCAGCCGTGGCTAACCCGTTTGCGGATCTGAGCTTGGGACAGTTGCGGCGCCGTACTAGCGCCAAGTGGCGCTACTTTCCCGAAGATGTCCTGCCACTGTGGGTCGCCGAGATGGATGCCATCATCGCTGAGCCAATCGCGGCGGCGGTCAAGGGAGCCTTGGATCTCGGTGACACAGGCTACCCAATGGGCCACTCCTACCCCGAAGCGTTGGCGTCGTTCGCCAGCGATCGCTGGGGCTGGTCGTTCGATCCTGAGGTGGCCGCGTCAGTGCCCGATGTCATGTCGGGTGTCCGTGAGATCGTCCGCGCCATCAGCACCGACGCCACGTCCGTCGTGCTGACGCCGCCCGTCTATCCACCGTTCTACGGCGTAGCGAAGACACTGAGCCTACCGATTGTTCTCGCGCACCTTACGACGGAGGGACGTCTCGATCCCGCCACGCTGGAAGCGGCGTTCCGTGAGGCGACGTCGGGCGAAGGCAATGCCGTCCTGCTCCTGTCGAACCCGCACAACCCGACCGGGACGGTCCATAGCCGAGACG
Source organism: uncultured Chloroflexia bacterium (assembly GCA_963713965.1). Taxonomy (GTDB): domain Bacteria; phylum Chloroflexota; class Chloroflexia; order Thermomicrobiales; family Thermomicrobiaceae; genus CALAGB01. Next base: position 3,450,611 of record OY970217.1, on the reverse strand, counting down.
AGCTGGAGACGGTTGCACGCCTGTCGCGTCAATACGGCGTGCGTGTCGTCTCCGACGAAATTCATTCGCCGTTGATTATGCCGACCTCAACGTACACGCCATACCTAAGTGTGGCCAACACCGCACCGGATTTCGCGGTCGCGTCAGCTTCCAAGGGCTGGAACCTGGCGGGCTTCAAGGCGGCACTGGTCGTTCCGGGTGCCGAGGCGGCAAAGGATTTGGAAGTCCCGAGTTTCAAAGGAGCGGGCCACGCCGGTCACATCGGGATCATCGCGCACGCAACCGCCCTCAACGAAGCTCGCGACTGGCTGGACGCGGCGATCTCCGGGATCGACGACAACCGGCGCTTACTTGGGGATTTGCTGGAGACCCACCTACCCGACACCAAGTACCGCATGCCGGAGAGCACCTATCTCGCGTGGATTGATTGCAGTGCGCTTGGGCTGGGCGATGATCCGTCAGCCGTCTTCATGGAAAAGAGTCGCGTAGCACTCAACTCCGGACTGACGTTTGGTGACGGCGGAGCGGGCCACGTTCGCCTTAACCTCGCGACGTCACCAGAGATTCTGACCGAGGCGGTGAAGCGCATGGGTGCAGTTCGAAGCTGACCGAGGCGGTGAAGCGCATGGGTGCAGTTCGAAGCTGACCGAGTAGGACGACGTCGAGCGGTCTGCGCTCGGCGTCGTCAGCCGGCTTGGCTCACGATTGCGACCAGTTCGCGGGCTATGCTATACTCCGCGCGTTAATGACCGGGCGGTTAGCTCAGTTGGTTAGAGCGCCACGTTGACATCGTGGAGGTCACTAGTTCGAGTCTAGTACCGCCCACCCGGACGAACAGAGCAAGCGCACCGTCGGGTCTCGTACCGGCGGTTTTTTGTGTCCTGCGCCGTGTCTGATGGATGAGAGGTAAACCCGTGTCACGACCAAGGCTCATCATCGATGGACACGAAGACATTTCGATGAACGCGCTGCCGGAAGGACGCGATTACCTGACGTCCGCCCACGCGATCCGCGAAACTGAACGCCAGGCAGGTTTCGAGAATCCCAACGGCGTCTGCATGCTCGGGCTACCCGACTGGCTCGCCGGGCACGTCGGCATCATAATGGCTACGATCGCCACCATTCCCCGTACCCATGCCAACCCTGGCGAGCTCAGCTACCCCACTATCGAAGGCGCCCGCCAGCAAGCGCTCGCGCATCTCGACCTCTATCGTCGCTGGGAATCGATTCACCGTCAGATTGAGATCGTGCGAGACCGTTCCACGCTTGACGCCATCGCGGCGGAGTGGCTGAACGATTCCCCGACCTTGGATTCGCGCCGCGTCGGTTTCGTGCTCCTGATGGAGAACGCCGACCCGATTCGATGTCCCGACGACCTCGAATTCTGGTTCGAGCAGGGCGTGCGCATGATCGGTCCTGCCTGGCACGCGAACCGATTCACCGGTGACACCAAATCTGACTCTCCGCTGACCGATCTCGGACGTGAACTGCTCAAGCGCATGAGCCAACTCGGCTTCACGCTCGATCTCACCCACATGTCGGAATCCGCGAGTCTGGAGGCATTGGTAACGTACGATGGCCGGATCATCGCGAGCCACGCCAATTCTCGCAGGACCGTCGATTACGCTCGCCTGCTGTCCGACCAGGTAGTGCGAGGTATTGTCGAACGCGACGGCATCGTGGGAGTGATGCCACTGAACTGGGCGCTCGTTCATAACTGGGAACGAGGTGCGGACAAATCGACTGTCACGCTCGACGCGGTGGTCGATGCCATCGAAGCCGTTTGCGACATCGCGGGAGACTGCGAGCATGTCGGGATCGGCAGCGATTTCGACGGCGGTCAGGGTGCCGAGTGCGTTCCCCGAGAGATAGACACCGTGGCCGATCTGGGCTTGTTGGCCGACGCCGTGAGCCAGCGCGGTTACGGCGATTCGGATGTCGAGTGCATCCTGTACGGGAACTGGCTAAACTTGATACGACGTCAGTTCCGCCCCTAAATCTCAAATCAACCAGACATTCTGTCCGCTGAGATCACCGCTTGGCACTGACTACAATTCGGAGCTTGTTGACGGCGCGACCTTGACGCACTAAAATTTCACAGATAACGTCACGACTGCGTTGACCGGGACGAGTACCCGAGTTGAGTCGCTAGAGATGTGGGGTCGTCGGCTGAAAGCCCCGCTCGATCGAGATTCGGAGAAAACCCCCCGCGAGCAGGCAGGCGAACGCGCAAGCAAGTAGTCGAGCCCGGGAGCTCCCGTTACAGAGCGCAATTGAGCGTTGCGGTTTGAACCGCGACGAAAATTGGGTGGAACCACGACAGGCCAGACCTGCCGTCCCTCTGGGCGGTGGGTTTTTGTTTTGCTCCGCGAAGGGAGGCGCCGATCATGACCAACACTACCTGCGCCGTCCCTCGACTCGCGGGGACGGCCGAAGAACTGAAGCCAACGATTGAACCATGAATGGAGAAACGAGATGTCACAGGTATCTGAAGAGACGGACATTCAGCTCGACGTCGATGATCAAGGGGAGCTTGAGCTCGCCACGATGAGGCACTCCGCCGCTCACGTCATGGCGGAGGCCGTGTTGGAGATGTTCCCTGACGCGAAGCTGGCCATCGGGCCGGCGATCGAGAACGGATTCTATTACGATTTCGACCTGCCGCGTTCGTTGACGCCGGAAGACCTCGAGGAGATCGAGGGTCGCATGGCCAGGATTAAGCGCGGCGCATTCCCCTTCAACCGCGATGAGCTCTCGCGTGAGGATGCACTCAGCTACTTCGCGGATCAGCCCTACAAAGTGGAGCTCATCAACGATTTGCCCGAAGACTCGGTCATCTCCCGCTACACGCAGGACTCGTTCACAGACCTCTGTCGCGGACCACACGTCGACAACTCGTCGCAGGTCGGCGACTTCAAGCTCATGAGTGTTGCCGGTGCCTATTGGCGTGGCGACGAAAAGCGCCCAATGCTGCAGCGCATCTATGGCACGTCCTGGCCTTCGCACGAAGCGCTGGAAGCCTATCTCGAACAACAAGAAGAGGCGCGCAGACGCGATCACCGCAAGCTCGGACGAGAGCTCGGGCTCTTCGTGTTCGCCGAGGGAGTCGGTCCCGGAGTACCACTCTTCACACCCAAGGGCGAGATGCTCCGCCATCTGATGGAGGAATACGTCCGCGAGACGGAGACGCGTTACGGGTACGACCACGTCTGGACGGGTCACCTTGCGCGCGAGGATCTGTACCGCAAGTCTGGGCATTATGACAACTATGCCGACGTGATGTTCCCACCCATGGTCGACGGCGAGATGGTCTATCGGCTCAAGCCGATGAACTGCCCATCGCATATGACGCTCTACAACGAGATGGGCATCCATTCCTACCGCGATCTGCCGATGCGTTTCGCGGAGATCGCGACACTCTATCGTTACGAGATCAGCGGTGCCCTGTCGGGCTTGACTCGGGTGCGCGCACTAACGCAGGACGACTGTCACGTCTTCTGCACGGAGGCGCAGATCCAGGAGGAGTTCAGCCGCTGCCTCTGGCTGATCCGCGAAGTTCTGACGACGTATGGCATGACGGATTATCGTGTTCAGCTTTCGCTTCCGGGTACTGAAGGGAAATACGTTCGCGACGACGAAAAGTGGTCCAAAGCTGTGACCGCGTTGCGCGGAGCGTTGGATGCTGAAGGCGTTGCCTACGACGCAGTTGAGGGCGAAGCGGCGTTCTACGGCCCGAAGGCCGACTTCATGGCCAGGGATGCGCTCGGCCGGGAATGGCAACTCTCGACGATCCAGGTCGACTTCATCCAGCCGGCGCGGCTTGGATGCGAGTACGTCGGCGAGGACGGTCAGCCGCATACGCCGGTCGTTCTGCACCGGGCGGTGACCGGGTCGACAGAGCGCTTCCTCGGCGTACTCATCGAGCACTTCGCAGGCGTCTTCCCAGTCTGGCTGGCGCCGGTCCAGGCCACGATCATCCCGATCGCTGATCGGCACAACGACTATGCGGAACAAGTGCGCAAAGAACTCGAGGACGCCGGCATTCGGGTCGAGGTCGATAATGCGAGTGACCGCATGCAGGCTAAGATCCGCCGCGCTCAGCTGCAACACATCCCGTACATGCTCGTAGTGGGTGATAAAGAGGCTGAGAATCGCGCCGTCGCGGTTCGCTTGCGCAGCAACGAAAACCTCGGGGCGGTGCCGCTGGACGACTTCATCTCGATGGTCACCAAGATCAGCGAGAGCAAATCCATGGAGTTGCAGGCGTAAAAAGGCCATCATCCCCAGCCCTTCTCCCGTTCGGACGGGAGAAGGGAGACAAAACCCTCTCCCTCACCCACTTCGTGGGTACCCGGGGAGAGGGTCGCGAGCTTGCGAGCGGGGTGAGGGCCGCTACACCCACACGTCTTTCAACACGCACAGCCAGTTATCGCGGCAGATCTTGGCGATGGACACTGCGTCATATCCACGACGATCGAGTTCCTCGACGATGGCCCAGTCATGGGCGGCGTCCTTGAGGGACTCGGGCACGCCCGCGCCGTCGTAGTCCGAACCGAGCGCGACGTAGTCGATGCCGACCAGATTCACGATGTGGTCGATGTGATCGACCAGCACACTCAACGCCACGTCGGATCCCTTACGCGCCCCTTCCACCAGGAACCCCACCGCGTAGTTGATACCCATCAACCCGCCCTTTTCGGCCAGAGCTTTGATCTGACGGTCGGTCAGATTGCGCTCGTGGTCGCAGATGGCTCTTGCGTTGGAGTGACTGGCGACGAATGGTTTCTGGCTCGTTTCGATGACGTCCCAGAAGCCGGGCTCGTTCAAATGCGACACGTCGATCAGAATGCCCATCTCATTGCAATGTCGAATCAGGTCGCGTCCCAGACCCGTCAGGCCCTTGCCATGATTCTCCGGCCCAACTCCTTCGGCGAAAATTGTTGGGCGGCTCCAGACGAGCCCAAGGGACCGCAATCCCAGCTCGTACGAGAGTCGCAGTACCACGAACTCCGGGTCGATAGCTTCGGCACCCTCGTAATGGAGGATGGCTCCAAAGACACCGTCATTCAGGCAGCGAACCAATTGCTCGTGAGATGTCACGATCTCCATTTGCCCATCTGAGGCGTCAACGGTGCGCTTGAGCAAGTCCACCGCGCGCAACGTCTGAATCAGAGCATGGGCCGGGAGAAACTCGTTGCGGATGAAGACGGCGCTGATCATGGCGCCGATGTTTCCCTTGCGAGCGCGTGGAAGGTCAACGTGTCCCTCGGAGGATTCCTCGAGGAAACTTCGACCAGTCATGCTCAAGGAGAGCAGGTAATCCGTGTGTCCATCGATGATCGGAATCGATCGCAATGCATCAGCCGACATCTTTCGTCCCTTCCTTCGGCGTTTGGCCGTTGTGGGACGATCATCGGCGCAATTGCGCGATCGGACAAGGGGCAAGTTCTGCTGATTGCGTTCCTACGTGGGTTTTCTGGCCGTCAAGTGCAGCCCGGACGAAAACTTTGGACCTGAATACAGTCGGTCTTCCAGATATTGCAGACGCCAGGTGAAGAGAAATACGCCACGCGTTATCGCATCAACAGCAACCTGAGGCAGAAGACCGCTCGTACCGGAGGCGCGCTCCCGTTGCCAGTAGTCGACGATATCGTGGATCTGTCCAGTTGGGTGAAATCCGAAGCGAACCGACTCCACGTTGAACCCCGCATCCCAGACGGTTCGAATCACTTCCTCAGAGGTGAAGCTGTTGACGTGGCCGACGTGGTCACGTTTCCAGCGGTGGATTGGCAGGCGTTCAGAGTGACGCAGTGCGTGATAGATACTCCCCGGCTGTGACTCCAACGGCACGAAAAAGTGAAGGATGCCGCCGCCGTGGAGCGTCCGGAACGCCTCACTCACCAACCCAGCGTAGTCCGGCACGTGCTCGAGCAGATCGAAGAAGAGGACCGCGGAAAAGCTTCCGTCAACGTACGGTAGTCGCGCCGCATCGAGCGCGACGTAGTCGGCTGATGGGTCGAACTCTCGCGCTTCGTTCAGTGCCAACAGACTCAGATCGCCGCCGTGAATTTCGAGATCCTGACGGGCGCGGCTCATAGCGCGGAGGTATCGACCCGCCCCACAGCCAAGTAACAGCACTCGGCCATAGGTGTCTCCGAGCGCCTCCAGTGCGTCTCGCAGTCGCAGGCCGGCAAGGCTTCGGTCGCCCGCATCAACTTCATCCCGGCCCTGGATCTTGTTGGGGTCCTCGATGTCGTAGTTGCCGAATTGCTTCATGAATGGGACCGGTAGTACGCAACCATTGGTGAGAGATCCGGCAGAAGCACATCAGGCTGGATGTCCGAGGATTGCACTTCTTCCATGGTCGAAACTCCGGTCAACACCATGATCGTGATGAATCCGGCACGCCGACCCGCGAGGATGTCGGTATCGAGGCGATCACCCAGCATCACGGTGTTGGCAGGCTCGGATCCCAGAAACGCCGCCCCCTGCAACAACATTCCCGTCGATGGCTTGCCGACGACGTCCGGCTCGACACTGGTAGCCGCGACGAGCGCCGCGAGAATCGCTCCAGCGCCCGGAATCAGCCCTTCCTCAGTAGGGAACGTGGTGTCGCCGTTTGTCGCCACGAACGCGGCACCGCGTCGTATGGCCAACGTGGCAATGCGCAGCTTCTCGTAGGTGACGGCGAAGTCGGCGCCGCAGACCACGACTTGAGCGTCTTTCCCCGCCTGCAAGAAATAGCCGTCGCCATAGACGGCAGTCTCTAGGGCCGTCATACCCAGCACGTAGACCGAAGTCCCGCTGGTGTAGCGGTCCTTTAAATAGGCCGCGGTCGCCTGTCCCGACGTCTGGATGCGGTCGGACGTCACCTCGACTCCCATTGCCGCCAGCTTCTGCACGTATTGTTCTGGCAGCCGCGTCGAATTGTTGGTGGCGAGCACGTATGGAAACGCGAGGTCGTTCAGCACGTCTAGAAAGTCGTTCACGTGCGGCAACACCGTGTCACCGCGATATAGGACACCATCCATGTCAATCGCGAACGCCCGAACTCGTTCAAGCACGGACGCCAGTTCAGTTTCGGTTGCGAGCGAAGCCTTCAACGTTCTCCCTTGTCTGTCGGTCATCTCATTCACCGCCATCACCTGAAATTGGCGCCGTTGGCGAGGATACCATAGCCCACCGCCGATCTCGGAGTCGGGGCTGAGGCTGGCGGAACTCATGCTATACTGCCCCAGCGATTCACACGGCACAATGCGATTGGGAGGGGCAATCTTGGCTCAGGCAAACGGAAAACTGGACGCTAGCGCCGCGCAGCGCATCCTCGATCACATCAAGGAAGACGAAGTCATCGAGTTTCTGCGTGAGCTCGTTCGAATTCCTTCCGTTAATCCCCCCGGCGACGTGCGCAGCGCGATGAAGGTCTGCGCGGACAAACTGACCGCTGAGGGATTTGAGGTCAGTTTCGTCACTGAGGAGGAATCCAAGCCGAACATGGTCGCCAAGCTCAAGCGCGGCGACGGACCGACGCTCCTCTTCAACGCCCATCTCGACGTCGTACCGACGGGCCAAGAGTCGGCCTGGTCTCATCCGCCATTTTCCGCGGATCTGGCAGACGGCAAGGTCTACGGCCGCGGAGCCGGAGACGACAAGGCCAGCGTGACCGCTCAGGTGATGGGAGCCATCGCAGTGGCCCGCTCCGGCGTGCCATTAAATGGCCGCCTGATCGTCAACGAGGTCGCTGATGAGGAGATCGGCGGAGCGCTCGGTGCCCAGCTCATCGCAAAATCGGAGACTATCAAGCCCGACTTCGTCATCGTCGGAGAGCAAACTTTCAACCGCATCTGTATCGGTGAAAAAGGTGGAGCCGGAACCCGAGTCACTGTCCACGGCCGAGCTGCCCACGGCGCGCTTCCATGGGAAGGAGTCAACGCCATCGAGGGCATGGCGCGGGTCATCACGGCACTCCAGACCGAGTTGTGGCCGATTCTGGAAAAGCGGACTCACCCGTATTTCCACCACTCGTCCGCGACAATCAGCATCATCGAGGGCGGCGTGAAGACCAACGTCGTGCCGGATCAGTGCACGATCTACGTCGACCGCCGCATCATCCCAGGTGAGAAGCCAGAAGACGTGGTTTCAGAGATCCGTGATGTTGCGGAGCGCGCGGTGAAGAGCGTTCCGGGGATGCGCGTCGATGTCGATTTCGCTGGATTCGGGGGCCGCGAGGCTATCCTCAATCAGCCGGACAGCGAGATCGTGAAGGGGATGCTGCGAGCAAACGAGCTTCTCGGGTTCGACACCAAACTCGCCGGTTTCAGCATGGGGACCGATGGCCGGCACTTTGCCGAACGCGGTGTCCCCACCATCATCTATGGCCCTGGCGACCCGGCGCTGGCTCATCAGCCAGACGAGTGGGTTGGGGTCGACGAGGTGATGGATGCCACTAAAGCCTACGCGCTAGCCGCGCTTTCGTTCCTGGGAAGCTAACACACGCCAAAAGAAGAGCCGCCGGCTCATCGCGAACCGGCGGCCCCTCGTCCGTTCAGGCACCCGTTTCGATCGTCGTCGTGACCGTCCGTCGTCGTTGACGGCGGATCCAAGTAGCCACTGCGCCAATCAACGCCAACGGCCAGAACCACCATAGGAAGACGCCAACCTTGACCAGAGCAGTGAGCACGCCGCCCGTGAAGTCCAGCGAAGCGTTCCAGGCATCTCGCACGGCCTTGCCCAGATCGAACCCGCTCGTGCTCTTTGGCTCGGTGGCAACACCGACCGGCGCCAGTGTCAGGGTGATACGAGAGAAGCTCGTCTTCTTGTCGAGATAGTTGATACGTCCAGTCGTCTGCTCGATCTGCCCCTCCACCTTGGAGAGTTCCTCTTCGATCGTCAGAATGTCCTGAAGATCGGTCGCCTTGTCCATCAGAACCGCCAATCGGGCCTGCGTAGCTTTGAGGTTCGTCAGCTGCGATTGCAGATCTACATAGTCGTCGGTGACATCCTGACTTGTGACCGTCTCGCTGACGACCTTCTTCACACCGTCCAGGGAGCGCAAGTTCGTCACAACCTGGTCGAACTGATCGGATGGCACGTCGAGCGTCATCGTCGCTGTTTGGAGCTCGCCGTTGTACGCGCTTGACGATGCGAAGACCACGCCACCGACGCCGTCAACCATCGAGCGCACACGCGAGAGGATCGACTCTACATCGGATACTTGCAACGACAGATCCGCGTTGCGGATGATCTTGCGATCCCAGCCGCTCGTGGTGGAGGACGCCGATCCTGATGCGGCCGTCGCGGCGGCAATGCTTTGCCCACCCGAGACTGACGAATCCTGCCCAACGGAAGCACTCGAAGGCGCCCCGCTGGATGTCTCCGAGGTTCGCTCGTTCTTGGACCCGCCTCCGCCTCCTCCGCACGCAACGAGCAGTCCAGTCACCACAACCGCTACGAGAACCATCGCAAACAACCGCGTCTTTGAGTCCATCACGACCGCCTCCTCTGCGTGTCAGCCACAACACCTCATCCGGATTCTGTGTGTCATTCTGACGAGAAGACGGCGACCAACTCGAATTTGTTCCAGGCCAACTCGCAACGAACGGTCCCGGGTGGCGAGATGGATCGAGGTCAGCCGGTGTGCTAGGGTAGCCGGAAGCCCGGGGATGACGTACGGCATTTGCCCGTTTCTGGTAGCTAGAGCGCGTTGCACAATGATGATCCATTGTGTTGATTTAGGGTGGTGGGGGCGCTATAAATGTCGGCCGCGTTGACGATCGGCCGACGCTGTTTGGCGCCATGAATGTCGCCCCTACGGACTATGACGAAACGAGCCAATCATTATGCATCCCGCTGTATGGCGGAGAAACAACCGGTGCGGGGCCGAGGCTGACGCGGTCGGGGAGGCCACGCGCTGTTCATTGGAAATCACACAATTTGTGGAAGAAGACGTTTGACTTGACCGATGATCGAGATCTGAAACTTGAAGAAGAGGTGCAGCTTTCCGAGCCGGCATCGTTGGAGCCCGCACCGACGCCCGAAGTCAGCTCCACCAATGTCGACAGCGATATAGGCAAGCTCGCGGCCCTGAAAGCGACGTTGCCGATCAGCTTCGCGCACTTCGCGCACGATTTGTACGGCTCGTTCACCGCGGTCCTGATCCCACCCGTACAGGAGAAGCTCGGCGTGCCGCTAGCCATCGCTTCGCTCATGGTGCCTGCCCAACAGATGCCCAGCGTGTTGCAGCCGTTTATTGGGGTTATCGCCGACCGCAAGGGCAAGAAGTGGTTCGTGGTGCTGGCCCCCGCGGTCGCGGCGATGTCAATCTCATCGATCGGCCTCGCGCCTCATTTCGCTCTGGTTCTGTTGCTTCTCTTCGCTGCCGGACTGGCTTCGGCATCATTTCACACGCCCGCAGTCGCCCTCGCTGGAGAACGAGGCGGGTCCAAGACCGGCCTGTCCATGGCTTTCTTCCTGGCTGGCGGCGAAATGGCACGAACCATCGGACCACTGTTCATCACCGCGGCGATTACCTGGTTCACGCTTGAAGGCTCATTCGTGGTGATGGTCTTTGGGCTAGTCGCGTCGGTCATCCTCTTCTTCACGCTGGACACGAGCGAGAGCGATACGCGTCAACGAGACACGGAACGGGTCTCGGTCATGCCGTTGCTCCGGGCAAAACTGCGCTGGATCGCGGCATTGCTCAGCTTCGTAGCCGTCTTCGGTCTCGGTGTGGTCCCGTTTTCGATCTTCCTGGTTAAGATGCTCGAGTCGAAGGGCTACAGCAGTTGGTACGCAGGACTTTCCCTCTCGGCTCTCTTCGGAGCGGGAGTGATCGGCGGGTTCGTCGGTGGCATGCTGTCAGACCGTTTCGGCCGGCGCGTGGTCATGGTGCTCGTGACGCTCGGCGGAGTTCCTCTCCTTTATCTGTACCTTCTGGCTGATAGCCACCGATGGGCAGCCATACCACTTCTCATTGCGGCCGGAATCCTCATGCGCTCGGCACGGCCGATTCAGCTTGCGGTGATGCAGGACATGCTACCAGAGGCACGAGGACCGTCATCGGGCGTTTTGCTTGCGTTCCAATTTGTGACCCAGAGCGCCACCGCGTTTGGATTCGGGGCACTGGCGGACTCTATCGGCATCGAAACGGCGTTCTGGATCGTGCCCGCTTTCGCGCTTCTGTCAATACCAATCGTCGCCTTTCTGCCGTCCGACCGTGACTCAACGACCACCGCGACGTTGACCTGACCGACTTCACCGGTCATTCAGTCCGCCAGCCGGCAATCACCTGTCTCGCGGCGCTGGATCGGTGTCGACGAGAATACGTCATGATCCGTCCATCGCTTAATTTTCCAAGGTGGTTTGCATCGAGAAGGACTAAAGTACCTCGACCACGAAGTCCACTCCGTCTATCCTCAGACGTTGCTCGACATCGGACGTTCGGTTCACATATCCGGAGTTCGTCGCCGCGTTCGGCGGACGAGGGCACCGTGACGTCGCTATCTGTGAGCTGAGTGACAGGACAAGGATCCATTGGAGGCAGAAGTTTGTGAAAGTCCGCAAGCGTTATAAACTGGAGAACGCTCAATCACAATCGTTGCGCGTGAAGCGCATCTGGAGTGGGCCCATTGGAACGATGGTCATCCTTGCGTTGCTCATTTCCGCGGTGGGGCTTCCGGACGGCGCAGTGGCTGCTCAGAGTTCCATTACCTCGTCGCTCACGGCGGATCCTGCTTCAATCACCTGCCTCACCTCTACTGCCATATCCTTCTCCATTACCAATAATGACGCGACGGCGATCTCAGACCTCGTCATTGACGCGTTCCTTCCCACGAACTTCTCATTCGTCGGTGCGACGGCGTCGCAAGGGTCGGGAGTGTTTGATCTGACAACCAGCGAGCTCACGTACAACTTTGGCACGCTGCCGTCGCAGAGCACTACAAGCATCGCAATCACTATGACCCACGACGATGGGGTCGGCGGCCGATATTCATTGGCCGGAAACAATAGCATCGCATGGAAAGACTCCGAGAATGTCGATCACACCTCGTCCTTCACCGATTCGACAGTTCTCGTGACAGGATGTCCAGATTCCACGCCGCCAGTCACCACCGCCAGCGCAGTCAGCGCCGATTCAACACCGTACAACTTCGGCGATTGGACCAACCAGGCAGTCTCCGTCACACTTGACGGCCTCGACGAGGAATGGGGGTCCGGGGTCGCCAATACCTTCTACACACTCGACGCCGGCTCGCAGCAAACGTATGCTGCCCCGGTCGTCATCAGTTCCGAAGGCGACCACATCATCACCTTCTACAGTGTTGACAACTCCAACAACGCGGAGACGAGCCAAACGGTCCACGTGAAGATCGATCTGACCGATCCGACTGTGAACTATTCCGGAAATCTGGGCACCTATTCAGTAGATCAGACGATCAATATCACCTGCGCGGCAACGGACACGCTCTCCGGTGTGTCCTCGACCACCTGCGAGAACATCGCCGGCCCGGCATATTCCTTCCCGTTGGGACTCAATACGTTTAACGCCTCGGCGAGCGACATGGCCGGAAACGTGGGTACGGCGACGACATCGTTCACCGTGACCGATTCGACAGCAAGTCTGTGTGCACTGACCAAACAGATGGACAGCAATAACTTCATGGCGGCTTGGCTTTGCTCAACGCTGACCAGCATCAATAGCGCGCCATTCCCGCCCCTGAAGGCATTTTTCGTCAATCTGTATGTGACGCAGGTTAAATCTGGAACGCGGATTGACGCCGGATCAGAAATCGATCTTGATCGGACTTGCCCAAACCCTGTAGCCCGAATCATCAACGCAACGCAAAACAAACCCGCGGGAACTGCCGCGGGTTCGTTTTGCTTTTCTGAATATGTGAGGTTCAGGGGAATCGCAATGGCAGATGCGCGCTGACTGGTTGGTGGTCGGAGCGGCACCGAAGCTCGGTAACCCGCTTTGGTTGGGATGTGGCTCGGGTCTACTTGCGACCGAAGAGCTCGCTGAGGTGGGCGGCGATGTCAAAAACGAGGATGAAGAGGATCGGAATTCCTATAAGGACCAGCGGGATGATGAGCAGCTTGATGATCTGTTCCAGCACGTTCATCGTTCTTTACCTTTCGGCCTTCCCTCAGCCTCGTTGCAGGATCCCGAGCCAAGTATAGGGCAAGCGCCTTCTCGACACCCGTGCTTACGGGCAAAGGAAAGGCCCGGGATTTCCCCGGGCCTTGATTCTGCTACGCAACCACTTCCGCGCCGCTCAGTGCGCCTCTAAAGACGAGGGAGTCATCCGGAGCGACTTCCACAGTCACGGTTTCTCCGTCCTTGATCGTTCCATCCAGAATTTCCTTAGCCAGACGGTCAAGCAGTTCTCGCTGGATCACTCTCTTGAGCGGCCGGGCACCGAAGACCGGGTCGTAACCTCGGCGCGCAATCAGTTGCTTGGCCTGCGAAACCACCTGCAAGGTGATGTTCCGCTGCGCCAGTCGATCCCGCACGAACTCGAGCTGGAAATCGACGATCTGCTCCAAGTCCTGCAACGTCAGCGCCTGGAAGATGACGATCTCATCAATCCGATTCAGGAACTCGGGTCGGAAATGCTCCTGCAATGCTTCGAACACGCGCTGTCGCATTTCGCCTTCGGCATTGCCTGCGGCCGCCTGGATATAGGACGACCCAAGGTTGCTCGTCATGATAATGACGGAATTGCGGAAATCGACCGTGCGACCCTGTCCGTCGGTCAATCGACCGTCGTCGAGCACTTGCAGCAGGACGTTGAAAACTTCCGGATGGGCCTTCTCGATTTCGTCGAACAGTATCACCGAGTACGGACGTCGTCGCACCGTTTCGGTCAGCTGGCCGCCTTCTTCGTAGCCGACGTATCCCGGAGGCGCGCCGATCAGTCGCGCGACGGTGTGGCGCTCCTGATACTCCGACATGTCGATACGGATCATGGCGTGTTCGTCGTCGAACAGGAACTCGGCCAGTGCTCTGGCTAGCTCGGTCTTTCCGACTCCTGTCGGACCCAGGAAGATGAAGCTTCCCAACGGCCGATTCGGGTCCTGCAGACCGGCACGGGCGCGACGGATGGCATTGCTGACGGCTTCGATGGCCTCATCCTGGCCGACCACACGCTGGTGCAACCGCTCTTCCATGTGGACGAGCTTCTCGATCTCGCCTTCCACCAGCCGCTTGACAGGGATGCCCGTCCATTTGCTGACGACTTCAGCGATGTCGTCGGCGTCAACCTCCTCCTTGAGGAGCTTGCTGGTCGACTGCGTCTCGGTGAGATGTCGCTCCTCGTCTTTGAGCTGCTGCTCCTGCTGCACGAGCTTTCCGTACTGCAGCTCGGAGGCACGACCGTAGTCTGCCGCACGTTGCGCCTGTTCGATCTCCAGGCGAGTCTGTTCGATCAGCTCCTTCAGCTCGCTGACGCGGCTGATGGCCCCACGCTCCTGCTCCCACTGAGATTGAAGGGCACCTTCTTGCTCCCGAACGTTGGCCAACTCTCGCTCAAGCTCCTTCAACCGCTGGCGAGAGGCGTCATCTTTTTCCTTGCGCAGGGCCTCGCGTTCGATCTCGAGTTGCATGCTGCGGCGATGGAGCTCGTCGAGCTCGACCGGCATGCTGGTGATCTCCATACGCAGACGTGCGGCCGCCTCATCGACCAGATCGATTGCCTTGTCAGGCAAGAACCGGTTGGTGATGTAGCGGTTCGACAGGACCGCTGCGGCGACCAGGGCCGAGTCGATGATGCGCACCTTGTGATGCAGTTCATAGCGCTCACGCAGTCCACGCAGAATGCTGATGGTGTCCTCGACTGTGGGCTCGTTGACCATTACCGGCTGGAAACGCCGCTCCAGTGCCGCATCCTTCTCGATGTGCTTGCGATATTCATCGAGCGTAGTGGCGCCGATGGCATGCAGTTCTCCGCGAGCCAGCATCGGCTTCAGCATGTTGGAGGCATCCATTGCCCCCTCGGCCGCACCGGCACCGACGACTGTGTGCAGCTCGTCAATGAAGACGATGATCTGCCCCTCTGACTCCTGGATCTCTTTCAGGGCCGCTTTGAGTCGTTCCTCGAACTCGCCTCGGAACTTGGCACCCGCCACCATGGCGCCGAGGTCGAGCTGCATGATCTGCTTGTCTTTCAGCCCTTCCGGCACGTCTCCGCGGATGATACGCTGCGCCAATCCTTCGACGATAGCGGTCTTACCAACACCAGGCTCGCCAATCAGGACAGGATTGTTCTTGGTGCGGCGCGAAAGAACCTGGATAACGCGTCTAATCTCTTCGTCGCGTCCGATGACCGGATCAAGCTTGCCTTTACGGGCCTGCTCGGTCAGGTCACGACCATATTTTTCAAGGGCGCTGTAGGTCCCCTCGGGATTCTGGCTCGTGACTCGTTGCGAGCCGCGAATGGCGGAAAGCGCGGCCATGATGCGGTCGCGTGTCAGACCGAGCTTCGTCAGCGCCTTCACCGACGCCGAATTTGGTGCCGCTTCGAAGGCCGCCAGCAGTAAATGCTCGGTGCTGACGTATTCGTCCCCGAACGATTTTGCTTCGTCCTCAGCGCGCTCCAATACCTTACGGAGCGAGTTGCCAAGCACTGGTTGTGCACTAACTTGCAGCGTCGGAGCAGCCTGGAGCACACGCTCCAACTCAGCCACCGCGGCACGCGGCTCGATCTGACTGCGCAGAAGAACTTGCGGCACGACGCCGTCCGCCTGGGTCGCGAGTGCGAACACGAGCTGATCGACGTCAAACTGCGAATGACGCCTGTCTTCGGTAATGCGCTGGCCCTCGAGGAGCGCTTGCTGCGCTTTTTCTGTGAATCGGTTTACGTTCATGCTTTCGGAACCCATCAATCAAGTCAAATTGGCCGTCTAGCGCCAGGCACCGGTGCTTCTAAGAAATCAGAGTGGGAGGGGCTAGATCGATTCAATCCCGAGCATACTGAGGAGCGACTCGACTTCCCGGACCATGGGATCTAGTCGTCCTTCGTTACGCTTGGAAAGCGCGGCGCACTCTCGCTGCAGACGCTTGAGTCGAGCGGTCAACTCCATCGAAAGCTGTACGCCGGCGAGGTTGATACCGCGATCCTCGACCAGGTACTTGACCTGTCGCAGGCGTTCCAGGTCCTCGCTCGAATAGAGCCGAAGGTTTCCCGTCGTTCGTGATGGTGAGACGAAACCCTCGCGTTCGTACTTGCGCAACGTCTGCGGATGGAGCTCGAGCAGCCGTGCCGCGACGCTGATCACATAGAGTGGCTCGTTGTTACGCATGCTTCCTCCCGGCGCACCAATGCCTAATACGTGGGGATTATAACACCTTACATGTGTTATATCAACTTTCCGAATGCGAAGGCATAGCCTCTGGCCACGACAAACGCAAAGCGCCCGGTCGGCTAGATACCGACCGGGCAAGAATTCGAATGGTTATTTTGGAACTAATGAGAGCCCGGAGTCACAACCTGTTGCAGCAGCGATTCAAGCTCGCGATGCGACCCGCAGCCGAGCTTGATGACGGTCAGCAGGGACTTGGCATCCGAGGTACGGTCGGTGAGCGCATAGGCTCGCGCCGCCGCGACGTATCCAGCGGGTTGCATCCCCCAGAATCCAGCGCAGCGACTCAGATCGAAGGTCGAATCGGTACGCAGCGCCCGCGAAAACTCGCTCGACGCGGCATGGTAGTCGCCGCGCTGTGCAAGGCGAACCGCGCGCGTTCCAATGGTCTCGGCGGCATTCAGAGACACGACATTTTCCCATTCGGCCGGCTCTGACACCTGAGCAACGCCGCCCCACCGAGATTCGTGCGACGCAGTTGGAGGAGCCGCGGCTACCGACGATTCGCGAGATGAACGTCCGTTTCGGGAGCGCCGCGCCTGTCGAGAGCGTCGCGGTCTTGACGAAGAATGATCTCGTTGTGGAATCATGCGCAGCGTCACGGCCCTGCTGGTCGGAACGCCATATCGCCAGAGCAGACTGCCCGCCCCGATGACAATCGGATAGTTGACCACAATCGCCAGCATCGCCAGCATGGCCAGCAGCGAAGCGAGCGGCCACTTCCAGGTGAAACCAGACGCGCCGGTGCCGAGAATGTTGTGGCTCACCACGGCGACGTTGTCGCTCACCTGATGGACCGACAATTTGCTGGCAGATGCGGCGAGTGGCGCGGCCGTGGTCGCCTGTGCCGAGATAGTCGATCCCTGAACACCTGGTTGAACAACCACGGGCGACAACGTGATTGGCGAGGTATTCGGTGCCGTCTGTCCGGCCGTTATGGCGTTGAACCCGTAGTCGAGCAGCGACGAAGCGTCCTGGTACCAGGCGGCATCAGTACTCTTCATCACCACGGCGATCACCGTTTGACCGTCGCGGTGTGCCACTTCAACCAAACAATAACCCGCGTTATCGGTGATTCCGGTCTTGCCACCGATCAAACCGGGATATTCGCCGAGTAACTTGTTGGCTTGGTACAAATCGTGCCCATCGCCGTTGTAGTACGGAGTGGCGATGATCTGCCGGAACTCAGGATTCTTAAGCGCGTACATAGTGATTGCCGCGACGTCACGAGCACTAGTGACGTGTCCGCTTTGATCCAGACCATGAGGATTGACTAGATGGGTGTTCGACAAGCCGAGTCGAGTGGCCATGTCATTGACCCACCCGACAAAGCGGTCGACCGACTGCTGCGGGGTATCTCCAGTCTCTGCTCCAAGGTTCTGAGCTACCGTCATGGCGGCGTCGTTGCCGGACGGGAGGAGCATGCCGTAAAGGGCCGTCTTGAGCGTGATAGTCTCGCCGGACTGCAACCCCATCGACGATTCACCGACAAGATCGGCCTGATCGACGGTGAGCTTTTTATCGAGAGGAGCGGCATCCAGCGCGTACGCAGTGGTGAAGAGTTTCGTCAGGCTGGCGGGAGCAGTCGGGGTGTCCATGCTCTTGTCGAGCAGGATCGCGCCCGTATCGGCATTGATTACCACGGCGTATTCGCCGATGACGGCGGGTTCACCGGATGCTGCGACTGACGATGTCGCTATCAGCGCTATAAGGATAACGACGGCGGTGAGTCGACACAACGACGTGATCACGCGAAGCGCGCCTCGAAACACCAAAGACCTCCCCAGGCACCTTCCAAGTTGTCGGATGCTGAGCGCGCGTTCAAGCTCACCGGGAATCCCCAACCCCGGCGGCTTTCATCACGCCGTTCGTGACGAATGAGCGCCCGTTCCGCGTTGACTTGCAGACAACATGATAGCAGCCCAAGGCTGTACGTACAAGTAGATAAACCAATTCCGCTGGGTTCACATCGCCGGAGAATCGGGGACTCACTCGAATTCAACGTGGAGGTAATTTGCCGGATTGAATGATGCTTTAGTCTCTCAAATGCTAGGATCTACGCTGGCGAAAGCCACGATTGACATTATATGCAATGAAGGATGACGAACGAATGAACTACGACTTCCCGGGGAAAGGCAAGGTTGCCGTTCTCAAGACGCGTCCAGAGACGATTCTGGATGATATCGGCCAGGTCATGGAGAAAGCGGACTATCAGGCCGCGCTGCCAAAAGACCTGGACACCATTCTGAAGATCAACATCTCCTGGCAGACCTGGTATCCAGCCTGCTCGACCACTCCGTGGCAACTCGAGGGTGTCATCCGGCGACTGCAAGCTGACGGATACGAGCGCCTCATTGGCGCCCACAACAAGACCGTGGTTGTCGATGCTTACGTTGGCGAGAAGAACAACAAGCACAAGTACGTGGTCGACAAATACGACGTTGACAACGTGCACCTCTACGAGCCGGAGATTGAGTGGAGCGTCTATGAGCCAAAGGAAGAGATGCTCGTGCTGCACGACATCTTCCCCGAGGGCATCAAGATTCCCAAGATGTTCATCGGCAAGAACATCATCCAGCTGCCAACCGTGAAGACGCACGTCTTCACCACCATTACAGGCGCGATGAAAAACGCGTTCGGCGGACTGCTCAACGAGCGTCGCCACTGGACACACGCGGTCATCCACGAGACGCTCGTCGATCTTCTGACAATTCAGCGCGAGATCCATCCGGGACTCTTTGCTGTAATGGACGGCACCTTCGCTGGTGACGGCGCGGGGCCACGCGCCATGCGACCACACGAGAAAGACATCATCCTGGCCAGTGCGGATCAGGTGGCCATCGACGCCATCAGTGCCAAGATGCAGGGCTTTGACCCGATGTCGCTCGATTTTATTCGCCTGGCGCACGAGAAGGGCCTCGGAATCGGCGACCCCAAGGACATCGAGATCGTCGGCTACGACATCTCGGCCGAGGATTGGGGATTCATCAAGGAGGACACGTTCGCGAGCAAGGGGCAAGAGCTCATCTATCACGGGCCGCTCAAGCGCTTCGAAAACGCGCTGCTGCGCTCACCGATCGTGCCGTGGTCCTTTTTCGCCTCGAACTTCTACCACAACGTCTACTGGTATCCAGTGGTCGGTCGCAAACGAGTCAAACAAGCGCTGGACACCAAGTGGGGACAGCTTTTCAAGAGCTACGATGACGGCAAAGTCGTCCTGCCGGGTCCTGAGCCGGGCGCGACCGCGATCGCGGCGCTCGGAGCGGCGGCTGTCATTGGCGGCGCGGCCGTGGCGGCCAAGCGCCTCATCGAGGACTGAGCCGCTCTCAACCCGCCATCCACAAATGAACGAAGAAGCGCGGAACGGGATCGACCCGTTCCGCGCTTCTTCGTCTCCTGCACTCATGTGCTATGAGATAACGGCTGCCGGTTCCCCTACAGCCGCGAGCCGTTCGGCGTAGACACCACGATACTCGGGCGGCAGCAGCTCTGCGACGTGCAGCATCATCAGGTCGGTCAATTCCGCCATCGACTGTCGTTTGTCTCCAGTCTCCCGCTTTGGCAGGTAGAACGGCTTGCCCATTCTCACCGTCACATGCGGCCTCCCGTGGCCATGCTTGCGGCCCTTGGCGCCATTGAAAGGCAAAACTTCGGTGCCGAATATGGCCGTGGGAATGATCGGCACGTTGCTTCGCGACGCGACAATCGCGACCCCGGGATAGACGTCCTTTAGCCCGCCGGTCACGCTTCGTGTTCCCTCGGGAAAGACGCCGACGACGAATCCTTCGCTCAACAGGCGCTCGGCATTTCGTAGCGCCTGCCGATCGGCTTGTCCGCGATCGACCGGAAAGGCACCGGCGGAATCCGCCACCCAACCGACGAACGGGACGGAGAAGACCTCTTTTTTCGCCATCCATAGGAGCGGGCGTGGATAGGCGGCGACCAGCAGAATCGGATCCGAATTATGCAAATGGTTGCTGATCACGAGTGCTGGTCCATGCTTCGGAACGTTCTCAATGCCCTCGATTTTGAAATCGATCAGCAATCGAAACGCGACCAAAACGAATGGTCGTGCCATGAGGTAAAGCGACAGCCGAAAAACGCGCCACGCGGTTTCCTGGAATGACTTCCGCCTCACGATGTCTCTCCGCGGCCAGGTCGTGCATGGATCAACGCGACGATCATCTCGACCACTTCGTCGATCGACCGTCCGTCGGTCTGGATGACGACCGCATCGTCAGCGGGCTTCATCGGCGACGCGGCGCGTCCGGCATCGATCTCGTCTCGTCGCTTCATCTCGACACGAACGTCGTTGAACGGCCGGGGTGTTCCCTGGCGTTCGAGGTCAATGGCTCGACGTCGCGCACGTTCGTCAATCGACGCTTCCAGCCAGACCTTGAGATCGGCGTTCGGCATGACGACTGTGCCGATGTCGCGCCCGACCATTACGACTCTTCCCTGGCGTCCAATGGCGCGCTGCTTTTCAAGCAATGCCGCCCGCACTGACGAATGAGCCGACACCGCCGATACGGATCGATCAACGTCGGGAGTGCGAATCGGCCACGTCTCGTCTTGACCGTTGACGATGACGTCGGCAAGTCGTCCATCCTGAAGGCTCGCTGGTTTGACACGCAGGTCAAGCACGGAGGCTTCACGTGCGAGCGAAACCGCGTCGTCCTGTCCGATTCCGTCTCGTAGGGCCACCAGCGCCAATGCTCGATAGATAACGCCGGTGTCGAAGAAGATGGCATGGATGCGTCGTGCTAGCTCACTCGCTACGGTCGTTTTGCCGGCCGCTGCTGGGCCGTCGAGCGCGATCACGAGGTCCCGCGCCCGGTCCTGGTCGTCGCGCCGGTGGTTTTCCGCGTCCGCTTCGATCTGGATTCCTCCTCGTCTCTGGTCGCTGTCCGCTGCCGCGCGGACCGGATCGACTTGCACGTTCCGGCGCGCGAGGCGCGGGCGACGGCGGCCGACGCATCCCGGAGTTTTCCTCGCTCATGACGTCATCGTCGCCCAACCCGACCGACTCGCGAATCTGCGACAGCTCGCCGCCGGTCAGATCCCTCCAGCCGCCGGCCGGCAACCCGCGAACCTGTAACGGGCCGACGCGCGTCCGTTCAAGCTTCAGCACAGGATAGCCGATACGTTCCATCATGCGCCGCACGATGCGGTTACGCCCCTCGTGAATGATCACGCGGAGAACTGTGCCGGCCTCCTCGTTTCGCAGTGGTCTGATCTGCGCCGGGACGACCTTCGCTCCATCGACGATCACGCCATTTCGCAGTCGCTCCAGCGCCGCAGGAGGCGGAAACCCGTCGAGCTGCACCTCATATTCTTTTTCGAGCTCGAATTTAGGATGCGTGATGCGGAAGAGAAGCTCGCCGTCATTCGTCAACATCAGCAGTCCCGAAGTCTTGCGATCGAGACGTCCGACGGGGACGACACGTTCAGGTACGTCGACCAGATCAAGCACGGTGCGCCGTCCACGTTCGTCCGCGGCGGTCGTAATGTAACCAGACGGCTTGTTGAGAATGAGATAACGTCGTCGCTCCCAGCGCATCAACTTGTCGTCGACTCGGATCTCCTGACGCGTTGGGTCAACTCGCACGCCAAGCTCCTGGACGACCATGCCATCGACGCTGACGCGACCATCGAGGATCATTTGTTCAGCCTTGCGTCGAGACGTGACTCCATATGACGCGATGACGCGCTGCAGTCGTTCCAATTGGTTCTCCCGAATTGATGGTGATTGAACGGATTCCGGCAGTCAGCCGCTCGGATTGAACGGATCTCCAGCATAGAGCGACAGCCGCCAGATCGGCCGTGAACCTATCAAGAATACTACGTCGCCCTTGGACGCGAGCGTTGATGAACTGGTGCCTGGCTTGACATTCAATACGTAGTGCAGATGCGACGCGTCAGCGGCGCTCAGCAGAACCGTCTTGCTGATGGCGAGTGAGTAGCCCTTGGTCTGAAGCTCCGCATTGAGATCTCCCAGGTCGCCACTCCGTCCCAGGCGCACCCATTTGAACTGTGCGTCAAGATAGGCCAACAGCGTCGC
The DNA here is from genome assembly GCA_963713965.1 of uncultured Chloroflexia bacterium. Classification (GTDB taxonomy): domain Bacteria; phylum Chloroflexota; class Chloroflexia; order Thermomicrobiales; family Thermomicrobiaceae; genus CALAGB01. The sequence goes on along the minus strand of OY970217.1, from coordinate 3,428,191 downwards.
CGTGTCGCCGTAGCGATCGGTGCTTCCGAGTACCACCGTGACGACTCGATCATCACCGCGAGAGACGGCTAGAACCAGGCACTCACCCGCGTTATCCGTGGTCCCGGTCTTAACTCCGTGGACGTCTGGATCTCCCAAAAACTCATTCGTGTTGACGAGCGTTATGTCGCGTACGTTCGGCCCCTGGATTGACACGGTTTTCGTCACAGTTCCGACGAGCTGCTGCAGCAACTGATAGTGGAATAGGTCTGTCGCAGCCAGCGCCAAATCGTGAGCGGTCGAGACGTGGCCCGGTGTGTCGCGGCCGTCAGGATCGTTGAAATGTGAGTGCGTCATGCCAATGTGAGCGGCGACGCGATTCATTTCTTCGACGAACCGTTGCCGGGCATTGTCGGTCGATTGGCTCGGCAGCTTCTCTCCGACGTACCGAGCAAGAGCCATGGCGGCATCGCCACCCGAATTGAGCAGCATCCCTGCCAGCAGGTCTCTCACCGAGATGACGTCGCCAGCCATTATCCCCATGTGGGAGTACACGTTCCAATCAACCTCGTCGTCTTGCTGGATAGTCACCGTTTCGTCGGGCGACGCGTGCATCATCACCACGATCGCTGTGACGATCTTGGTCGTGCTGGCCGGAGCGAGGGGCGTATCCGAGTTCTGCGCATACAGCTGGGCGTCACTGGTGACGTCAACCGCGTAAACCGCCTGTGCCGACAGCGCGATTGGGGGCGAGGTCGGCGTCGCTTCCGGCGTCGCGGTTGTGGGAGTTGTCGTGCTCGATGGTGCGGCAGCGATCCGCGTCAGCACCGCCGAAGTCACTTCCTTTGGCGATGCGTGCACGAGTGGCTGCCCGGGGAACGCGACGACGCAGAGATCGAGGGCTATGATTGCCAAGATCAGTGATTGTCGCCACCATGCATCAATGGGTCTCGCGCTGCGTCGCGCGCGAACGACTTCTGCTGATCTGGGCGTGAATCTTCCAAACAATCGGCGGAGGTTCATCGCGGCGTTCGTGATAGTATGGCGACGCTCTGGTCGCGTATCGTCGCGGTCCACAATTGATTCGTTGGAGTTCTTTCAGTCGTCGAAGAGGCAGGCATTCGTGGCGATCCCCAAAGTCCTTCGCAACATCATTCGGCCATCCGTGCTCGATCTCGGAGCCTACACCCCATCCGATTCAATCGAGTCGGTCGCCGCGGCGCTGAACTGCTCCGTCGACGACGTCATCAAGCTCGATACCAACGAAAATCCGTATGGCACGAGCATCCGAGTCCAGGAAGCGCTCGCCAGCCTCGATCAGTACCATCGCTACCCAGACAACGACCAACGCGTGGCACGAGAGAGAATCGCCGAATACTCCGGCGCGCCGGTCGAGCGCATCATCATGGGAAACGGCGCCGACGAACTGATCGATCTCGTCCTACTGGCCACGATCGACCCAGGCGACGAGGTCATTATCCCGATTCCCACGTTCGGAGTCTACGCGCAACGTCCTCCGCTCCTTAACGGTGTCAGCCGACTCGTCGAGCGCAAACCGGACTTCGATTTGGACCTGGATGCCATCGATGCAGCCATCAACGACCGCACCAAGGTGATCTTCATCACGTCACCCAACAATCCGACCGGTAACATGGTGACGCAGCAGCAGCTTGTGCACCTTCTGCGAACCGGGATTCTGGTAGTCGTCGACGAAGCTTACTTCGAGTTCTCAACCAAAACGCTGCTTCCCTACACCACCGAGTTCGACAACATGGTCGTGCTGCGCACGTTCAGCAAGTGGTCGGGGCTGGCCGGTTTGAGAGTCGGTTATGGCATCTTCCCGCCTGCGTTGGCGGAACAGATCTGGAAGGTCAAGCAGCCGTTCAACGTGAGCGTCGCGGCGCTCAAAGCGGTTGAAGCGGTGCTCGACGACGCGACCTATCTCCAGGAATCGGTACGTCGCATCCGCGTCGAGCGCGGTCGCCTTTACCGCTCGCTGCGCAAACTGAATTTCCTGCAGCCGTTTCCATCCCACGGCAACTACATTTTGTGCCGAATCACCCGGGGGGACGCCCATGACATCCGCAGGCGGTTGGCTCGCCGGGGAATTCTTATCCGGCATTACAACAGTCCAGACCTACGTGATTGTCTGCGCGTCACGGTCGGGAAACCAGAAGAGACTGACGCGCTCCTCGTCGCGTTGCGTGAGATTGCGGAGGACTTGTAATGCCGAGCGAACGAAACGCGACGATCAAGCGAAGCACCAGCGAGACATCCGTGGAACTGAGCATAGATCTGGATGATGACGGAACGTCATCAATCCAGACAGGCCTTGGAGCGCTCGATCATTTCCTCACACTCTTTGCCCGGCACGGTCTGTTCACGCTCAACGTCTCAGCGTCCGGTGACCTACACGTTGACCCACATCACACCACCGAGGACGTGGCTATCTGCCTGGGTCAGGCGCTGCGGCTAGCACTCGGTGATCGTCGCGGCATTCGCCGCATGGCAGACGTGGCGGTGCCAATGGACGAATCACTGGCTCACGTGGCTGTCGATTGCTCTGGGCGAGGCTACTTCGTGCAGCGTGGCTCGTTCGCGGGCACGTCAGTCGGACAGATCGAGGTCGATCTCTTCAGACACTTCTTGGAGACGTTCGCGATCGAGGCACGCATCAACCTGCACGTGATCACGCTCTACGGGCTCAACGCGCACCATCAGGTCGAGGCGGTCTTCAAGGCGACGGCGCGCGCGCTCAGTTCCGCGGTATCGCATGATCCGCGGGTCGGTGACCGGCTGCCATCCACCAAAGAGCACATCGAGGTGTGACCGAGGCGTTGCGTCGCTAGCGCGGTTCGAGGCCCAGCACGGCCCGTTGTCGATCGAACAGCTGAAGAATCCCGCCATGGGCCAGATCAATCAGCCCGTCCAGTCGCTCGCGCGAGAACGGCTTGCCTTCAGCGGTTCCTTGAACCTCGATGAACTCGCCGCGATCCGTCATGACGACATTGAAATCGACGTCCGCGACCGAGTCCTCGGCGTACTCAAGATCCAGCCGCTCCTCGTCGTACACCATTCCAACGCTGACGGCTGCAACCATCCCGGAGATCGGGATCGCCTTGACCCGTTCGGTGCGTTTCAGCACTTCAAGCGCCTGATAGAGCGCCACGAAGCTGCCGGTGATGGCGGCGGTCCGGGTACCACCGTCGGCGCGCAAGACGTCACAATCGATGATGATCATGCGTTCACCAAGCGCCTCGAGCTTGGTAATGGCGCGCATCGACCGACCAATCAAGCGCTGGATTTCGTGTGTTCTACCAGAGGACATCGATCGCTCGCGCGATATGCGCTGCGGCGAACTCCGCGGCAACATCCCGTATTCCGCAGTCACCCAGCCCTTGCCGGTGTTTTGCAGGAAACCTGGCACGCGCTCTTCGATCGTGGCGGTGCAAAGGACGTGCGTATTCCCCGCGCTTATCAATGCCGATCCCTCAGCATAGGGTGCGAAGCCGGGAACGATCTCGATCGGGCGAAGCTCGTCGTACTTACGTTCGCCAGGGCGTTTCCGATTGAACGTTGCTGTCAACTGCGTCAGGACCCTTCCTCTTCATCGTCGTTGCCTCGCTTCCGTCGTGCGAGAACCTTCTTCCAGTATGCCAGCCTCGATCGGATCTCCCGCTCGAACCCACGCTCGACGGGCTCGTAGTAGCTTCGCCCGATCAAGTTGTCCGGCATATGCTGTTGCTCGACGATGGCGTCCTCGAAATCGTGCGCGTAACGATAGCGTTCACCATACCCGAGGTCTTTCATCAGTTGAGTTGGAGCATTGCGGAGATGAATCGGGATTGGGTCGTTGCGCGACTTGTCGACGTCGTCACGCGCCTTCCCGTACGCTGTGTAGATCGAGTTGCTCTTCGGTGCCGTCGCCAGATAGACCGCTGCTTCGGCCAGCGCCAGAGCCCCTTCCGGCATTCCGAGAAAGTGAACCGCCTGTTGGGCCGCCATCGTCACGACCAGTGCCTGCGGATCAGCCAACCCAATATCCTCTGATGCCGCCCGCACGAGACGGCGCGCCACGTAGAGCGGGTCGTCGCCGCGCTCGAGCATCCTCGCGAGCCAGTAGAGGGACGCGTCCGGGTCGGAACCGCGAATCGACTTGTGCAATGCGGAGATCGTATCGAAGTGGGCGTCACCGGCACGATCATAGGATCCGGCACGCTGGGACGTGGCTTCGAAGATCTGTTCTCGTTTGATTGTCTTTTCGACAGCCCCGACCGACGCCAATTCCAGCGTGTTCAGGGCGAACCGCGCGTCGCCGTTGGCCAGGTTCACGAGCAGGTCGAGCGCATCTGCGTCGATCGTGAGCTGCTCAGTGCCGAGACCACGCTCAATGTCGGCCAGAGCGCGTTCGATCACGACCCGAATGGCATCGTCGCTCAGCGACTGGAGCACGATGACCCGAGATCGGGATAGGAGCGGCGAGTTCACCTCGAATGACGGGTTCTCGGTCGTCGCACCGATCATGGTGACGGTGCCGTCCTCTACGTGGGGCAGAATCGCGTCTTGCTGGGCACGGTTGAATCGATGGATCTCGTCGATGAAGAGGATGGTGCGTGCGCCATGCATCCCAAGGCGATCCTTCGCCTCTTTGACCTCTCGCCGAAGATCGGCCACTCCTGCCATCACCGCCGACATCTGCACGAAGTGGGATTTGGTGACGCCAGCGACCACGCGAGCCAGCGTCGTTTTACCGCTCCCAGGAGGGCCCCAAAGAATCAACGAACTGAGCCGATCCTGCTCGATCGCCTGCCTCAGCAACGTTCCCGGCCCGACGATTTTCTGTTGGCCAACAAGCTCGTCGAGCGTGCGCGGCCGCATGCGATCCGCGAGCGGCGCCCGCTGACGCAATAGTTCCTTGCGACGCGCGTCAAATAGGTCCATGTGACACGCTATGGCTGAGCTGAGGTCGAGGTGTGTTCCTCGTCGTCGCCATCCTCCTCAAGTGCCTCAACGGCTCGGCCGAGGAATTCGATACGTTCATCGAGTTCGTCGAACGAGTGGATTCCGAGCTCGTCAAGCTCTTCCTTGAGTTCCTCAAGCCGGTCAAGCTGGGTCAAGAGTCCGTGGAGACTGGATTCCTTCTCGCGAGCATTTGCAGGCATTTTGGGTCTATCCGAACATCGAATACATGACAATTCCGAAAGCAACCACGCTGACTCCACCAAATTCGAGCACGTCCCTCTTCTTGGCGCCCTCGCGCACCTGGCTCAGAATCAGCCCGGCTGAAAGGTAGAAGAAGACCAGCAGCGCGGCGCCTCCAGTCCATCCGGTGGCCTTCCAGTAGTTCAGTACCCAGGTGATCTGTCCCAGCATTACCCCGCCGACGATTCCGTAGACGAGCCGCCGCCCAAAGAGCTCGTCTTCGCCTTCGGTAAGCTGCACCAGCAGGAGAACAGTGACGATCAGCACGGCAGTTGCCGAGAAGATGCTGCGAACCTTGTTGATATAGATCATCGACAGAGCGAAGAAGGCGACCACGTGAATCAGGATTGTGTAGGCACCCCGTGCTCGTCCGCGTGTCCATTCCTCGGCATCGAAGAGATGTCGTCTTGAGATGGCGCTTGCAGCGACCACGAAAAAAAATCCCAGTGCAATGCAGACAATGGCTGCCTGCGAGTGATAGATGGCCAACAACATGACCGCCGTGATCGTCGAAACAATAGGGACGACCCAGGCGGTTGGCAGCTCAGAAATCGGCTCATAGCGCACGCCCCGGTCGGCCGCGGTCGCCATGGCATAGGCAGCGTCTCGGTCCAGCACCTGAAACAAGATGGCCGCAAAAAACGCAAAAATCAGGCCGATTACCCAGTAAGATCTCCCAGACGCGTCAAAAAGAGGCACGGTTCCAGGCCCAATGTGCTGGTGCCGAGCCCACAAGCCGAGCGGAGCGAGTCCAACGGCCACCACCAGGCTCGCCAGAATCGCCCGCACGTACGCGGATCGATGATCCAACATTATGTGCTGCATTCACCCTCTTCGCGGTACCACCAGATGTCACGCGAATCGTAACGTACGGGTATTGACCGTGCCAGGGGCTGGCATGGCAGCATCATTGCGACATGCTCCCCCGTGGCCGATCAGGTCTGGCCAGCTTGATTGAGCCGATGGACAACGTAGCAACGCGATCGAGCCGTTCGACCAGCTATTACGGACCGGTTCCGGAGCAATCACACACAAGCTCTTTCCGGACCGTCAGACATCCGAAGACGTTTTTGAACGTCTCGATCGCATCGGAACTAGTCTTTGGGAGTTATTCATGAACAAGCGACGACTTGGGCTCTTTGGAGCCTTCATAGGTCTCGTCTTCGTTCTCGCGGCCTGTTCTTCGACGGCGGGCACCGTGACGACGTCGACCGGGTCTTCAGGAGTTTCCGGCCTGGCAACCTCCACCACGACTTCGACAGGGTCACCAAATGCCTTTGCCACGCCGACCGAATCTGGCGCGGGGCACGGGACTCCGATGGCGTCTCCTTCTTCGACCACCAGCGGTCCGGTCGACCTCGCCACGGCGTTCAGTAATCTGAAGGGTCAGAATTCATACGTCATGACCGCGACGCTTTCCAATTTGCAGGGCACGTTCGCCAGCATTCCTGGAATCACGGAGCAATCGACGGTCAAGATCGAGCGTTCAGGTACCGATCAGCATCTGACGATCACATCCAACGACGGAAACACCGTGTTTGAGGTGTGGCAGGTTGGTGATCAAGTTTGGGCCGATATCGGATCCGGGCCAGTCAAGGTTTCCAAGAATAACGCGATGGTGGCGCAGTTCCTGGCCATGGTGAGCGCTGATCAGCAGATCGTGAACTCGCTGGAATCCAACGACGCGAACTATCAGGTCACCGGAACCGACACGGTGAATGGCATGCAGGCCAACGTCGAAACGGCGCAGTACGCCATGACACGATCGAGCAATAACTCGATGTTCTTCTCCGACAGTGGGAACGGCAACGTCGACTCGAAGATCTGGGTCGCGCAAAACGGGGGCTACCTGTTGAAGGCTGACTTCACTATCAGCGGGAACGGCAGCGCGTCGTCAGCGGCCGGGAGCGCAATGATGGGGACGCCGATGAGCAGCACTCCGAGCGCCAACGGCAGTGCCGAGGTGACCATCAACGTCTCTAAGATCGGCGAGGTCCAGTCGATCCAGCCGCCGTCCTAGACCGAACTAGCGACCACGAAAGATCGGCGCGATCTCGTCTGACGGGATCGCGCCCTCTCGCAATACCGTCATTGTCTCCCCGACAATTGAGATGACCGTCGAACTCGTCCCTCCTGGGGACGGCCCGTCGTCGACCACGACTGCGGCACGGTCGCCGAGCGCGGCAAGGGCGTCCTCGGCGCTCGTTGCCGCGGGTTCGCCTGAACGGTTAGCGCTGGTTGTGGCGAGCGCGCCTCTAGATTGCGCGATGAGATCGAGCGCGAATTGGTGATCAGGCATTCGCAACCCGACGCGCCGTGTATCGCCAACGATCTCCTTCGGCAGCCAGTCGACGGCCTCCAGCACGATAGTGAGACCACCGGGCCAGAACGCGCGCGCCACCCGCTCCGCCCGCTCGTCGAAGTTGATCGCCAGGCGTGAAAGCTGCTCGAAGTTTGAGATCAAAACCGGGATCGGCTTGTCGAGCGGCCGGCCCTTAGCTACGTACAGATTGGCGACCGCCTCCGGCCGATCAACCGCGGCGCCGATTCCATAGACCGTGTCGGTCGGAAAGACGACCAATTCACCACGGGTCAAGGCTTGAGAAGCGACACGAATGGCATCTGGGTCCTGAGCGGAGATCAGCCTGGAGCGAGGCTCAGTCACGACGCTTCAAGCTCGGTCTTGATGTGCTGCGCCAACGCAGGGCCAATACCCTCGACGCCGCACAGCTCGTCGATCGAGGCCTCTCGAATACGCTTGAGCGAGCCAAATGACTTCAAGAGCGCCTTCTTGCGGTGTGGACCGACGCCCGAAAGTTCGTCGAGTGCCGAGCGAAACTCCGTCTTCGTGCGTCGCTGCCGGTGAAAAGTGACGGCGAAACGGTGGGCCTCGTCTCGAATTCGCTGAACCAAGAAGAGCGCCTGTGCATCGCGCGGCAGGATGATCGGATCACGTCGACCAGGCATGAAAATCTCTTCGTTTTCTTTTGCCAATCCCACGATTGGAGCGTCGACGTTGAGTTCGCGTAGCGTCTCGAGGGCGGCGCTCAGCTGTCCTTTGCCACCGTCCACGATCACCAGATCCGGCATCTTACGCCAATCTTCTGTTACGTCCTCACGTGAGGCGCGCTTGAAGCGCCGGCCGACTGCTTCCTGCATCATGGCGAAGTCGTTTGGCCCCTCGACCGTCTTGATCTTGAAGCGCCGGTAGTCGCTCTTCTTTGGCTTGCCGTCCTCGAAGACGACCATGCTGGCGACCGGATTCGTGCCCTGAAGGTTCGAGATGTCAAAGCACTCGATGCGTCGAGGCATGCCTTCCAGAGACAACGCGTCCGCCAGTTCGCTCATGGCGGCGGTCATACGCTGCTGGTCGTTGAGCCAGCGAAGTCTGCTCTGTTCCAGGTTCTCTTCGGCACTTTTCGCCACCATCTCGACCAGACGCTTACGCTCGCCGCGCTGCGGGATGGTGACTGTCACCGGACCTTCGCGCCGGACCGCGAGCCATTCCTGGACCATCTCCTGGTCATCGATTGGAGACTGCAGCACAATCTCGCGCGGCACTAGGGCCGCATGCTCGTAGAACTGCGTCACGAATGATGAGAGGATCGACCCCGGTGCGTCGTCGACCCGCACACCGCGCAACATGAAGGGCTCCGAACCGATGATTTTGCCGTTGCGAACGAAGGCCACCTGCACACCCGCGTCGCCACCCGCACCCTGAGCTAGCGCCAGCACATCAAAGGTCTTGCCCTTTTCAGAGACGATCTTTTGATGCTCCAGGACGTGCCCGATCGCCTTGATCTCGTCACGTAACGTGGCCGCCAATTCGAAATCAAGATTCTCGGCTGCGCGTTCCATCTGCCGGTTGAGCTCCGGCAGCAGCTCCTCGCCGCGCCCTTCGAGAAAGAGCGTGACATTCTCGACAATCCGGGCGTATTCCTCCTGATTCACGGCAGAAATGCACGGCCCGGCGCAGCGACCGATGTGATAGTAGAGACAGGGACGCGGCGCATCGCCGGTGATCTCGATGTCACAGAGGCGGTACGGGAAAAGGCGCTTCAGGAGTGACAGGGTTTTGTGAACGGATCCAGCGCTGGTGAATGGTCCAAAATACCGGCTGCCATCGCGCACGACGTTTCGAGTACTGATCACACGCGGATACGGCTCGTTGGTGATCCGAATGAACGGGTAGCTCTTGTCATCCCGCAGCATGATGTTGTATTTGGGCTGATAGCGCTTGATCAGCTCATTCTCGAGGATGAGCGCCTCAGACGCGGTATCAGTGCGGATGACGTCGAAATCCGCAATGTCATTCACCAGTTCAATGGTCTTGCCGTCTTTGCCACGCATCGAGCCGAAATAAGAGCGCACGCGATTCCGCAGGGAGACGGCCTTCCCCACGTAGATCACACCACCCTGGTCATTCTTCATGAGGTAGACGCCGGGCTCTGACGCTAGCGCGGCCAGCCGGCCTTTGATCGACTGATTCATATGTGAATTTTAACACTCGGGAAAAGCCAAGATTGCCTTGGAGTCAGCGATTCTTGGCCGGAACCGAACGCCCTCAATGGGCGCAGTAGCTGAGAAGGTCACGCCGACGGCCCATTCTCCCAGCGCGCGATCGCTCTCGATGCTTTCAGCACGTCCGGGAGCGTGTGAACGAACATACGTACGTACATATGCTGGCGAAGTACGATAGAATTACGTGGTTCTGGTGACGACGGAGGCATCAGCGTGGATCTCAACCACATCCAACACGCTCTACGTGATCGAGAAACACATTTCCTCAGGCCGGCAGCCACACTGTCGTCGTCTGCCACGCGTGCCGTTCCGGAATCGGACCAATTCGTTCGCACGCCGTTTCAACGCGATCGAGATCGTGTCACGCATTCAAAGGCGTTTCGTCGATTGATGCACAAGACGCAGGTATTCATCTCGCCAGACGGCGACCACTTTCGCACGCGGCTGACACATACGCTCGAAGTCACGCAGGTCGCGCGAACGATCGGACGCGCGCTGCGGCTCAACGAGGATCTCGTCGAAGCGATCGGGTTGGCGCACGATCTTGGACACACGCCGTTCGGTCATGCCGGAGAGCGCTCGCTCTCCGCGGTTTATCCGGGGTTCCGGCATAATGAGCAGAGCCTGCGTGTCGTTGATCGCATCGAGCACGATGGTCGGGGGTTGAATCTGACCGAACAGGTTCGAGACGGAATTTTGCGCCACTCCAAACCGGAGGGCGACATCACCGGCAGCATCAGTGGACGTCCGGCCACACCCGAAGCGCAAGTGGTCAAGATCAGTGACGGCGTGGCGTACGTCAATCACGACCTGGATGACGCGATACGGGCTGGCATGGTCACTCAGGATGAGGTTCCAGTGCAGGTCCTCGAAGCGCTGGGCAAGCAGCATTCGCAACGCATCAATACGCTGGTATGCGACATCATCGAGCAATCTGAGGCGGAGTTGGATGAATCAGAACCTGGCTCACAGTTCATCTTGATGTCGGACGACGTGCGACAGGCCGCTGACTGCCTGCGCGATTTCCTGTTCGAGCGGGTTTACACGCCGATCAACGCCGCTGAGTCGACGCATCGAGCACAGCGTATGTTGCAATGGCTCTACGAGCATTACGCCACGAGCCCCTCGGAAGTCCCAGCAGAGTTTGCCCACGCGCTAGCATCGGATGGCGTGGAACGCGTCGCGATCGATTACGTGGCGAGCATGACCGACCGCTATGCTGTCTCCAGGTTTGAGTCTCTCTACGTGCCGCACTTTTGGTCGGCGTAAGGCAGGCATCCGTGGCCACCGACTCAGTTGATCAAGTTCGCGAGCGACTCGACATCGTCGACTTGATTGGGCAGCACGTCAATCTGCGTAAAGCCGGACGCAATTTCAAGGGACTTTGCCCATTCCATCAGGAAAAGACGCCTTCGTTCATCGTCTTTCCGGATAGCCAAACGTTTCACTGCTTTGGCTGTGGGGCCGGTGGCGATGGATTCAACTTCGTAATGCAACTCGAGCATCTTGATTTCCGTGGCGCGCTCGAACAGCTGGCCGCGCGAACCGGCGTCGAGCTCAAACCCGCGGGACCACCCCCAGCCCCGGAGCTGGTTGAGCGCGACCAGCGCCTGTTCGACATCAACGCGCGCGCAGCCAACTGGTTTTCGCACGTGCTCTGGCAGACGCGGTTCGGCGCCGCGGGACGTGAGGTACTGGAACGTCGCGGAGTCGACCGCGCCACGGCCGAAAAATTCCAGCTCGGCTACGCGCCGGAATCCTGGGACGCGCTGCTGAGATACTCGCGTGAGCGCGGCATCGATGAAGCCGAGATGGTCGCGGCCGGTCTGGCCATCGAGCGCGAAGGGGGAGGATGCTACGACCGTTTTCGTGACCGCCTCACCTTTCCCATTCAGGACAAGGACGGTCGCGTCATTGGTTTTGGCGGACGTGCAATCGGCGACGTACAGCCCAAGTACTTGAATACGCCGCAGACGGCCATCTTCGACAAGGGCGCGAATCTCTACGCACTGCATCTCGCCCAGGATGCCATTCGACGCACTCGCGAAGTGGTCGTTGTCGAGGGCTACATGGACGCGATCGCGGCGCATCAGTTCGGATTCGAAAACGTCGTTGCCTCAATGGGGACCGCGCTGACCGCCGATCAAGTTCGTCTTGTCCGCCGCTCAGTCGACCGCATCCTGCTGGCGCTCGACTCCGACGCCGCCGGTCAAATGGCGACTCTCCGCGGACTCGACGTGCTGCGTGAAGGACTGGCCGATGCCGATCGGCCAACCGCCGATGCCGCCGGACTGGTGCGCTTCGAGCGTACTCTCAAGACCGACATTCGCATCGTCAAGCTGCCCTTGGGCAAGGATCCCGATGAGCTCATTCGTAAGGACGTCGAATCCTGGCGAGACGCAGTTGGTGCGCCAATTCCGTTCGTCGATTTCTATATCGACACCGTGGTTGGCCCGAAGCGCCTGATCGAACCACGCGAGAAGAGCGAACTGGTACAGAAGCTGTCGCCGGTTTTGCGCGAGATCGGTGATCGCATCGTCCAGGCGCATTACGTATCAGACGTGGCTCGGCGGTTGCAGGTGAATGAAAGCCTGATCCTGTCGGCGTCACCTGAGCGCCGTTCGATTCCTGCTCGTCGGCGGCAGCCTGAGATGATGCAGCGCCCGCGAAAAGTGCCGACGTCAGAAGAGATTCTCTTCGCTCTGTTGTTGCGACATCCGCTGCTCCTCACTCCGACGATCGCCGGAATCCCGGAGCAGGAGATCGTCGACGCACGGCGTGTCGAGATTCTTCGAGCGCTGAAGAGCCATTCGCCCGAAACGACGGAAGCCGCGCTCGACCTCTTGGAAGGTCCGACCCGAGAGCAAGCCGAAGCGCTCGTGCTACTCATCGGTGATCGCCCTCTCTCTCAGACCGGTCAGGTGCGCCGGGAAGCGGATTCCGCCCTGATGCGACTGAGGAAAGAGCATCACGACTACCAGATGCAGCAGCTGCTGGCAGATTTGACCACCGCCGAGCGGGAGGATGACCAGGAGTCGCTTCATCACAATCTGGTCCTCATCGATCAGATCAAGGGACGCTACCCCGAGTTCTATCCAGAGCCGAGCCCCTATTTCCGCGACGTGCGAGACAATGCCTCGTGAATTTCCCCGGACGAACCGTCGTGTAGGGGAGGAACTTGTGTCCTCCCAGCATTGAAGAATTCACGATGAACTTCGAAGACGCCAGCGCGCATCGAACGAGCCGCCGAACGTTGACGCGCATAGAAACGTCATGTTTCGGTAGCAGAACACGCATTTCATGGGTACCCGGCTCCCCGACGCACGTACGAGGCGGCGCTACCGTCCCAGCATCCGCGTCAGAGCCACGATCACGTCATCGTCTTGATGCGGCAGCACCGTTCGGACATCTACGAAGAGTCGCCCATTCTCGACGTGTGGTACGAGCGAAGGCGACCCGTTTCGCAGTCGATGCGAGGCTTCATCGAGCGAGAGCCCGAATCGACCGAGCGACTCAACGCTGAATACAACCGCTCGACTCTCGAGCGTTTCGCCAGGCAATGACCCGCCCCCGACCGTTGATTGGCTGACCGCGATCTCCGCTCCGCTGTCCGGCAGCTGATCGAGCCAGCCTCGGCAGCGCTCCTCGAGGTCCTCGACCGAGCTCGAGATCATGCGCCAAATTGGGATCGTCTCGGTGAAGTCATCATGTATGTAGTGACGCAGCGTCGCGGCAACACCCGCCAGTGCGGACTTGTCGGCCCGCACCGCGCGAGCCAACGGATGTGCTGAAATCCTCTGCACGACCTCAGCGGAACCGGATATGATCCCCGCCTGCGGGCCGCCCAGCAGCTTATCTCCCGAGAAACAGACCACGTCCACGCCCTGCGCCAGGCTCTCACCGACCGTCGGTTCGTGCATGAGCCCATAGGGCGCCGTATCGGCGATCGACCCACTTCCGAGGTCTTCGATCAGATGGATGCCGTGTCTGCGAGCGAGGGCGGAGAGCTCTTCGAGCGTCGGTTGGGCGGTAAACCCGATTATGCGGAAATTACTCCAGTGGACTGTCAGCAACGCAGCGGTCTCGTCGGTAATCGCCGCGTCGTAGTCACGGGCATACGTCCGGTTGGTTGTGCCAACCTCGACGAGGCGGGCGCCGCTCTGGCGCATGACGTCCGGAACACGAAACCCACCACCGATCTCGACCGCCTGGCTGCGCGAGAGGATGACCTCACGACCCAAGCAGAGCGCGCTGAGCGTCAGCAGTACCGCGGCGGCGTTGTTGTTGACGACCAGCGTCGATTCCGCGCCAGTGAGCAGCTCCATCAGTCGCGTCACTTCGGCCATGCGGCCGCCGCGCTTGCCCGCTTCGAGGTCAATCTCGAGCGGAACGTAATGCGCAGCCGCCTCGACCATGGCGCGAGCCGTGTCATCGCTCACGGGGGATCGTCCCAGATTGGTGTGCACAATGACGCCGGTCCCGTTGATGACTTCGTGTAGTTTTGGCCGGAGCAACGCATCAAGCGACGTGATCACCTGATCGATCATGTCGTCTTCCACATGTCCCGCGGACCCATCGAGGATCGACGCACGACGCGAATCAACGACCGCCCGCGCGACCGACGCTACGAGGTCCTCACGTAGCCCGTTCGCTCGCTCGCGGATCCTCGGATGCGCAAGAATCGATGAAATGGACGGGAGGTTCCGCAGGGCGGAGGTTTTTTCAGCGGTGGAAACGTCGTTAGGGTTCAAACGCGCGCTCTCCTATAGTCGGTGAAGGTCCGCTGAGCTCGAACGTTTGCCGTTAGCGTTCGCGTTCAAACGCTGCCAGCAACTCAGACTCATCAAGGCCTTTGGGCAGTGAGAACATCTGTGCCTTGGTAGGGAACTCACCACTGCGGACGTCGGCGGCGAAGCGCGCAACTCCGTCTTGGATCAACGCGCTCACGTCAACGTAGCTGTGTGCGTGCTTGGGTATTGAGCCGGGGATGAGATGAAGCAGATCGGTGATGATCTGCACCTGACCGTCGCAGTCGAGCCCGGCGCCTATGCCAACGGTTGGAATTCCGACGGACTGAGTCACGAGCTTTCCAACAACTGCCGGGACGCACTCGAGAACCAGCGAAAACGCACCGGCGGACTCCAGCGAGCGTGCGTCATCGACCAGCTTCTGAATGGTTTCGTTGGTTTTAGCCTGCACCCGGAAACCACCGAGTTGATTCACGGACTGTGGCGTGAGACCGAGATGCCCCATGACTGGGATCCCTGCCTGAACGATGCGTTCCACGGCAGTGGCAACCTCGCTCCCACCTTCGAGCTTGACCGCCTGCGCCCCGCCTTGCTGAATCAGTCGGCCGGCATTTCGAACTGCCTCGTCGGCGCCGATTTGATAGGTGAGAAAGGGCATATCAGCTACGATGAGCGCGTGTTCGGTGCCGCGAACGACCGCCTTCGTGTGATGCAGGATGTCATCAATGGTTACGGGAAGGGTCGTCTCATGACCGAGCACGACCATGCCAAGCGAGTCACCCACCAGTAAGATCGGAATTCCGGCCGCGTCGAGCACTTTGGCGGTGGCAAAGTCGTAGACGGTCAGCATCGGAAAGCGCTCGCCGCGTCGTTTGAACGCTTTGAGATCGTCAATCGAGATTCGCATTGCGTCCTGCTCCTCACCCTCACCGCCGGTATCCGATGCTCTTGGGCACCATCATAGCAGCGGTGGCTGGAGCCGCTATACGGAGATGTTCGACTGACGAGCGCGGAACGACCGAGAGTGGGGGATGAGACAGAGAAAAACGGGCGGAATTACCGCCCGTTAAAAGTCGGGGAGAGAGGATTTGAACCTCCGACCTCCGCGTCCCGAACGCGGCGCGCTAACCGGGCTGCGCCACTCCCCGTGTTTCGGCACTATACCATAGCTCGCCAAACGCTGACAAAGGAACGAAGGGCCGCGCGTCGTCATATCACTCATGCAGGTTGACGCATGTTAGACTTTAGCAACGGACCACGCACCTCGGTCCGGTGCGCACCTGCCCGCGTAGCTCAGGGGATAGAGCCGGGGCGTCCTAAGCCCTGTGGTCGGGGGTTCGAGTCCCTCCGCGGGCGCCACGTGGCAGCACAATTGCTTGCCCGAACGGTCGATCCGCGCCGCAAGAACGCCGGGAGGACGCAGCCATGGACGTACAGATCAAGACCAAGAACATCCGCCTCACTGACTCGCTCGAGGAGTACATCCAGCGACGCTTGCAAAAGCTCGACAAGGTCAACGAGAACGTTATCGACGCCAAGCTCGAAGTGCGAACCGAGCGCAATCGATCCGGCGGTGAGCAGCATGTGGCGCAGTTAACGATTGCCACTAAGAATTCGATTCTGCGCTCAGAAGAAAAGAACCACGATCTCCACACAGCTATCGATCTCGCGGTCGATCGTATGGCGCGCCAGATTCGGCGATTCCATGACAAGAAGGTCTTCTCACGACGTCGCAAGAAGGCTACACAGCCAGATCCTGCCGAGCTTCTGCCTCTGGGGGCCGACGGTGAGATCGCTGGCTCAGATGACGATGACGAGGTTTCGATCGAGGATCTGGTTCGCCGCAAGCGCTTCAAGATCCAGCCCATGAATGAAGATGAGGCCATCGAGCAGATGGAGCTCCTGGGACACGATTTCTTCGTCTTTTTCAACCCGGACGAAGCGCAGGTCAACGTCCTGTATCGACGTCGAGACGGACGCTACGGTCTCATTCAGCCTGACCTGGTCTGACACGGAAAGCGCCGGACGGAGTGACCAGTCCGGCGCTTCGTTGCTCGAATTGATCCGCTTCTTGGTCGCTGATATCCACTGTCCACTACTCCAGCGAGCAGGCACTCCGCGACATCGACGGATATCTGAGCAGACTCTTCACCGGATGGGCGCCATGATTCCTGACTCGCTCACGATCACCACATCAGGAATCTTCCACATGGAACATAATCGCTCCGCCAGCTAGTCCAAACCGACTACCTCGACAGCGGCGGTATCATTACGTCAAAGAAATCTTCCGATTGACGAGCAACAACTCACGTAATTGGTGCGATGCTGAGCGATGGCCCGGCTATCGGCCAATCACGATGGTCCGGGGAATACGCGGGGACGCGCCGCCGTTTCATACGCTGGGCAGTCTTGTGTTTATCAAGCGATCAAGGTCGAATCTATCCGGGCCGCATCAAAGTACGGTTCGATCAGCGATCAACAATCAATTCAGCTCACGAACAATCATCGACGAAGGGGCGCAAACACATCTTGGATACTCTGGAATCATCTGACACGCCGCTTATCGTGCCCCCGATCGCCAATCGCGTCGCCATGATATCCGTCCATACTTCTCCCTTTGCCCAGTTGGGCGGACGCGATACCGGCGGTATGAATGTCTACGTGCGTGAGTTGAGCCGCAATTTGGCGCATCGCGGCGTAAAGGTCGACATCTTCACCCGCAGAACTGATCGGACAACGCCCGCCATCACCGAGGTCTTTGACGGTGTACGCCTGATCAACGTTGAGGCGGGACCACCGGAACCAGTTGGCAAAGACACGCTCTTCTGCTCGCTGCCGGAATTCGCCAGCGAGATGGCGTACCTGGCAATCCAGGAGGGCCATCGTTACGACGTCGTCCATGGCCACTACTGGCTGTCTGGTTGGGCGGCTAACCTCCTCAAGGATTATTGGAACGTTCCGCTGGTCATGATGTTCCACACCCTAGCTCATCTGAAGAACGCGGTGGCGGGGCAAGGCGACAAAGAGACGCTTCTCCGGCTTCAGATCGAAAGCCGATTGATGGAGATCTCCGACGCCATCATTACCGCCAATCCAGACGAGCAGGACGAGCTGATTCGCCGACTTGACGCTGGCGAGAAGCGCGTCTCACTCGTCCCACCCGGCATCGACCTGGACCTGTTCCAGCCGGGCGATTCCGCCGCGGCTCGACGGGCGCTCGATCTGCCGCTCGGACCGTTGGTCCTCTTCGTCGGACGAATCGACCCAGTCAAAGGGATCGACACGCTCTTCGAAGGCTTCCATCATCTCCTGCACAGTCACAACTGGGCGGGGCAGCCTCCACGCCTGGTTTTCGTAGGTGGATTGATTCGCATCGAGGGAACAGGCTCGACCATGGACGCCGACCTGCAACGGTTGGCGAGCCGAGCCGAAGAACTCGGACTTTCTGATTCGGTCCTCTTCCGCGGCTCGCAGCCACGCCAGCTCTTACCTCACTACTACAACGCCGTCGATGTCTGCGCCGTCCCGTCGCGCTACGAGTCATTTGGACTGGTCGCGGTAGAGGCCATGGCGTGTGGGACGCCGATCGTGGCGTCCAGTGTCGGAGGGCTGCGCTTCACCATCGAAGATGGCGTCTCCGGGCTTCTCGTTCCCCACTCTGAGCCCACGGAACTGGCGTCGGCACTGCACCGCTTGCTGACCGACCATAATCTCCGTTCACAGATGCAGGTTGGCGCGCGGCAGGCGGCGATCCGCTATTCCTGGCAGACGATCACCTCATCCATGCTGCGGGTCTACGAGCGGGCTATGTCTCGCGAGCAATCCAGCCACTCAACACCGGACTACGCAAGCGTCTCCTAAATTCATCGCTGACGTGACCGTCGAATAACGGGGAAATCGCCTGAAAGGCGTTAGACTTTCTCGCGACGATGTTGTGCTGGGTCCAGGAGGAATCTGTGTCCGTTTTTCGTGTCGATCAATCGGTCTTCGATCTGTTTCCGAACGCCCGCTTTGCCGCCGTGGTGGTGCGTGGCGCGAACAACACCGGACGCATTCCAGAAATTGATCGATTGCTCGACGACGCGGTCGCGCGCGTTCAGGCGGAATTCTCCGGAGTCGATCCCAAATCGCATCCAAACATTGCCGTGTGGCGGGAAGCGTTCTCCTCGCGTGGCTGGACCCCAAGCAAATACCTCAGCTCGATCGAAGCGTTGGTCCGCCGGCTCGCGAAAGGCGGAGACATGCCGCGGATCAACCCGGCGGTCGATCTCGCCAACAGTGTCTCCCTCTCGCTCCTCGTGCCGATTGGCGCACATGACCTCAGCACGGCTCCCGACGGCATCGACGTGCGGGAGGCTCGCTCGGACGACCGCTTCCGGCCAATGGGCGACGCGCCGGACGAAACACCGGACGATGGTGAGATCGTTTACGTGCATCAGCATGACGTGCGCACGCGTCGCTGGGTCTGGCGGCAGAGTCGCACTGGTCTGCTTGCGCCGGAGGCACGCGACATCCTCTTCCCGATCGACGGATTCGCTCCCCAGACTGAGGGTGCGGTCAATGAGGCAGCTGAACGCCTGGCGGAACTGGCGCAGAAACTCCTGGGTGGCACAGTCACCATTCACCGGATTGATCCTGCGAATCTTTCAGTCGAGGGTTGAGGGCCCAGCACCGCGTGCTGTCTATGCTGAACGCGGTGACCATCTGAGGCAGCCCCGCCAGGATACGCGTGGAGAGATTCTTCGCCGCGGCCCTCATGAAAATGCAGGAGTTAACGTCGTACGTACGCAGTATCGCATTTTCATGCCCGGTGGCTCGCCAGCGGCGCATGATCACTCAGAATGACAGAGAAAGCTGGTTCGCCAATTTGGACATTCTGAGCCGCAGCGAAGAATCAGTCTTGCTGTGCATGGGTACCTGATTACAGGTAGGGGGTACCGCGACCAGCGAGTACCGAACACTGCGCATTAGCGCACTAAGCCAAACGGCCCGAGCGAATTCGCTCGGGCCGTTTCTCGTGCTTCTCTGTAGCGAGAAATCCTCGGCGCTACGCCGTTCGCTGCACCGCGGAGGACGCTCCATGGCAATTCTTGAACTTCTTGCCGCTGCCGCACGGGCACGGATCGTTGCGGCCCACTTTCCCCTTCGCCTTGCGACGGACGGGGCCAGCCTCCTGCGGATGGTTCGTCTGCCCGATTTGCGGCGCCGGTCGCGCCATGATCGGAGCCAGGCGCACGTTGAAGATCATGTGAGCGACGTCATACTCGATGTTCTGAAGCAGCGCCTGGAACATGCGGAAGCCTTCGGTCTTGTACTCGACCAACGGATCGCGCTGGCCGTATGCCTGCAGCCCAATGCCCTGCCGCATGTGGTCCATTGAGGTGAGGTGTTCGACCCAGAGCTTGTCGATGACCTGGAGCATCACGAGACGCTCCAGCGTCCGCAACTGCTCCTCGCCCATCTCCTCTTCGCGCTTGTTGTAGATTTCCTCCGAGCGGTCGCTGAAGATCTCGACCATCTCTTCGCTGGAACGATCCTGAATGTCCCGCACCGACATCATTGGGTCGCCAACGACGCCGCCAAATGCGCGCAAGATCTCGTCGTAATCAGGCGTCTCATGCCTATCGATCGGCATGTTGGCCTCGACCAGTACCTCAATCTGATGCTCGATCAGATCCAGCGTGTGCTGCTTGAGGTTCTCACCGTCCAGCAGCTTGCGCCGCTCGGCGTAGATCACCTCGCGATGCCGGTTCATAACATCGTCGTATTCGACGAGGTGCTTGCGCAGGTCGAAGTTGTGCCCCTCGACTTTGGTCTGGGCATTCTCGATGGTCTTTGAGATCAGCCCGTGCTCGATGGGCGTCTCGTCATCCATGCCCAGCTTGTCCATCAGCCCGCTGATGCGATTGGACCCGAATCGACGCAACAGCTCATCCTCGAGCGAGAGGAAGAAGCGACTCGATCCGGGATCGCCCTGGCGCCCGGCACGACCACGGAGCTGGTTGTCAATGCGCCGCGATTCATGACGCTCGGTGCCTATGATGTGCAGGCCGCCCTTGTCCTTGACGCCGTCGCCCAACGTGATGTCGGTTCCACGTCCGGCCATATTCGTGGCGATAGTCACGGACCGTGGCTGGCCGGCCTGGGCCACAATGGCGGCTTCACGTTCGTGGAACTTGGCGTTCAACACCTCGTGCTTGATGCCGCGACGTTGAAGCAGATCGCTCAGCAGCTCGCTTTTCTCGACCGACGTCGTTCCGACCAGCACCGGACGTCCCTCGGACGTCATATCGTCGATCTCTCTGGCCACCGCGTTGAACTTGGCCATCTCCGAGCGATAGACCTGATCGGGGAAGTCGTCTCGAACCATCGGACGGTTGGTCGGAATCACCACGACTTCGAGATTGTAAATCGTCGCGAACTCTTCCGCTTCCGTCTCGGCCGTACCAGTCATACCGGCCAGCTTGTTATACATACGGAAGTAGTTCTGGAACGTGATTGTGGCCTGAGTGACCGTCTCTTGCTGTACTCGGACGTTCTCTTTCGCTTCGATCGCCTGATGCAGACCCTCACTATAGCGACGACCCAACATCATGCGTCCGGTGAACTCGTCCACAATGATCACTTCACCGTCGCGGACAATGTAGTCCTTGTCGCGATGGAAGAGAGCCTGAGCCTTGAGTGCTTGCTCGAGATAGTGCGTCATCTCGGAGTATCGATCGTCGTAGAGACTCTGTCCCTCAGGGATCTGGAGGAGGCGCTCCATTTTGTCGACGCCGTCATCAGTGAGGATGGCGCTCTTCTGCTTGAGATCGATCTCGTAATGGACGTTCTCACGCAGCTGTCGGACGAGTCGCGCGAACTGGTAATAGCGATCGATCGTCTCTTCGGCGTTCCCAGAGATAATCAGCGGCGTACGCGCTTCATCGATCAGAATGTTGTCGACTTCGTCGACGATGGCGAAATGAAGCGGACGCTGTACCTGCGCCTCTTTGACCAACGCCAGGTTGTCGCGCAGATAATCGAAACCGAACTCGTGGTTCGTTCCGTAGGTGATGTCAGCCTGATAGGCCTCCTGGCGCGAGACCGGCCTCCAGTGGTTCAAACGATCATCAGGACTGACTTCCTCGTCCACGTAGTCGGGATCAAAGATGGCAGCGCTCTCGTGCGTGATGACTCCAACGGTGATTCCGAGTCGGTGATACAGAGGACCCATCCAGCCGCCACCAATTCGAGAGAGGTAGTCGTTCGGCGTGATGAGATGCGCGCCTTTGCCCTCGAGTGAGTTGAGGTAGAGCGGAAGGGTCGCAACCTGGGTCTTACCTTCGCCCGTCTTCATTTCAGCGATCTTGCCTTGATGAAGGACAATTCCACCCATCAACTGAACGTCGAACGGCCGTTGTCCGATCGAGCGCTTCGCGGCTTCACGAACCACGGCGTATGCCTCAGGTAGAATGTCGTCGAGCTCTTCGTCGCCCTCTTCTTCGTCGATGCGTTTGCGTAACTCCGCGGTTTTGGCGCGAAGCTCGTCGTCGCTCAGTCTTTCCAGTTCAGGTTCGAATTCGTTGATCTCGACGACGATTTCCTGAATGTCCTTCAACACTTTGTCGTTAGGACTGCCAAGAATTTTCGTCAGGAAGTTTCGCATGCAGGGGATCTCCCGTAGTCAGATTAGATCGTGGTCGGAGTTTTCAAGTCTACCGCCGATAAGTGTACTTTCCGCCTCCAACTTAGTCGAATCAGGAGCAATCAAGGCCTCTGCGCCCGATTGGTACGCGAGCGAAACATCTCGTAATCAGCGAATTTCACAGTGCGCCCGCCTGATAACCAGAGAATGGGCGCGTCGAATTTCCGCAGAAATGCGCGATCGTGAACGACCGAAATGACTGAACCTGCAAACGCCTCCAAACTCCGTTGAAACTGGTCACGCCCTTCGATGTCCAGGTGGTTGAGCGGCTCGTCCAGCACGAGCAGGTTACAACCGCGAAGCATCAGCAACGCCAGTTGCAACCGTGAACGCTCACCAGGAGAACAGTCTCCAACCCTGCGAAAGACGTCTTCCCCTGAGAATAGGAAGTAGTGCAGGAAGCTGCGGGCGTCTGTTTGGGTCATCGCACGTTCACGCAGCGCGGTATCGAGCACCGTCGCGTCCATGTCGAGCGTCTCTTGCTCCTGTGCTAGAAGACCGAACCGTACACCCGTGCCCAATTCAATCGAGCCAGACGCCGGACGCAAAGATCCGGTGATGAGCTGAACGAGGGTCGTCTTTCCCGATCCGTTCGGACCAACAATCGAAATCCGCTCGCCATATCGGAGATCAAGACTCACGTGCTCGAAAAGCGTCGGCTCACCCGGATAGCCAAAACTGACGTCGTCCACCCGAAGGACTGAGCGTCCGGCTGGCGGAGCATCGCCGAAATCAAGGTTCAGCGACCATTCCAGTTGTGGTTTCTCGACTCGTTCGTCGGACTGGAGGAAACGATTCAGCTTTTTCTCGCGGGACTTGGCCAGCCCAGCTTTCTTACGCGCCAGTCGACGCACTCCGGGCTGTCGCGGCGTGGTTGAAAGCTCGATGTCGAGCGCCTCTCCCTTGAGTCGGGAAACGTCCGAAGCCACCTTCGCCACGTATTTCTCCTGCTGCACCCAGGTCGCTTGCCGCGCCTCCGCCTCACGCTCGCGAGCGTCAAGGAAATCGCTGTAGTTGCCTGTATAACTCAACAAACGACGTTCACTCAGGTCAAGATACAGGATGCGGTCGACCGTCCGATCCAGAAACTCTCGATCGTGCGAAACGACGAGGACGGATCCACGAAACGATGAGACGAAATCCTCCAACCAGATGAGTGCGTCGATGTCGAGGTGGTTGGTCGGCTCGTCAAGCAAGAGGACTCCCGGCTCCCTAAGGAGAAGCATGGCCAGGCCAAGTCGGGTTTTCTGGCCACCACTCAACGACTCGACCGATTGTTCGATCCGAGTTTCGTCGAGCCCGAGACCATTGAGGATGGCAACACCTCGTTGCTCGCGTTCGTAGCCACCGAGCGCTTCGAAGCGCACCAGGGCCGCGTCATATTCATCGAGGTGTGATGGATCGTTCGGGTCTTCGGACATGCGGAGCATGACTCGCTGCAGTTCTCGTTCAGACTCATTCCAGTCGGATTGCGCACCGGCGATTGCCTGCTCGACCGTCATCGATTCGATCCGTTCGAGCACTTGAGGCAGGTATCCGACCACAAGATCTGACGGCGAGCGGACTATCTCTCCGGAATCGGGTTGATCGAGACCGGCGATGCATCGCAGCAGCGTCGTCTTACCGCCGCCGTTCGGACCGATCAGTCCCACGTGCTCGGCATCGTTGAGAACGAGTGATAAATTGTCGAGAATGATTTCCGCACCAAAGAACTTGGTGAGCTGTTTGACTTGCAACATGGCCTGTAGCCGTCCCTCGTTTGACGTGACATTCCGGCGTCTTTTGAGGTGGCTATTTGGTCAAGTGCTTCTCCTGAGGGACACGTCGTGTCGCACGCACGCCGGTAAGTTGTTGAAGAGGCGCGCTGCGCTCCCACGTTGAAGTATAGGAAATTTCACCGGCGCCTTCAAACCGACGAGGACATCGTCTTTCTACTGCGATAGAGTCATACGGGCTCGATTTAGCGTTCCGCCGAAAGGCACCTTGTGACGCGTAGACCTGAGAGTGACGATCCCGAACAGATCAGGCTGAGCCCGATCGACGAACGTCCGCGCTTCGTTGATCGGGTGCACGATATCGTACGGCAGATCCCGCATGGTCGAGTGACGACCTACGGGCGCATCGCTCGCGCGGTAGGCGCGCCGCGCTCTGCCCGCATGGTCGGCTGGGCCATGCACAATTGCCCGGACGACGTGTCTGAAGTCGCGCATCGGGTCGTGAATCGCAACGGCGAACTGACGGGTGGCTGGAGCTGGGGCCATCCGGACATAATGAAAGCGCTGCTGGAGGAGGAAGGGATCACGTTCGTCGACGAGTATCAGGTCGACTTAGTCAAACACGTGTGGGAACCGGAAATCGATGACGCAGAAACGGCCTGACCTAACCGCCGCCTACGAAATGAACGATCTCCAGTTCGTCGCCGTCCTGCAACTGGTTTGGATTCGAATTCGGAGCGCGGCACGATGCTGCCGTTCTGCTCCACCGCAACGAGCGAGGTCTTGAGGCCGCGCGACCGAATCAGATCCGCGATCGTCTTGACGTCGCTCAGCTGTGTCGATTTCCCGTTGATTGTCACGTTCATCTCAACCTCCTCGTAGCGCTTTCGCATAGGCTCTAGCGGCTTCGCCTGGATTTTCGGCCGCCAGAATGCCTGAGAGAACGGCCACACCATGTGCTCCGGCACGAAGAACCTCGGGCACGCGTTCCGGCGTGATACCGCCGATGGCGATCACCGGGAGCGAACAGCCAGCCACGATCTCGGCGATGAACCGCGACCCCCTCGGAGGTTGGCCCGCCTTGCTGGCCGTTGCGTAGACGTGACCGGCGATGACGAAGTCCGCCCCGTCTCTCGCCGCTATCACAGTGCCGTCAACATCGTGGACGGATCGTCCGATCAACCGTGCGTCTCCCGGCAGGCGGCGAACGTCAGCGACCGGTAGGGATCGTTCGCCAAGCTGGACGCCATCGGCACCAGAGATCTGCGCAACATCGACTCGGTCATTGATGAAGAGCGCGGCTCGCCCGCCAATGCACTGTTTAAGCTCGATCGCGATCCGCAACAATTCGTCGGCGGACATCGACTTCTCGCGCAGGTGAATTGCGTCGACGCCCGCGTCCACCGCGAGACAGGCGATCTCGACGAATCGCGTGAGATCACACAGGCGGCTGTCGCTGATCAGGTGCAGACGAGGGATCGCTCGATTCGTCATTTGGAGTCGGGCAGCGCAGACTCGACTGCCCGCCGCAGGCGCTGCGTGGCGTCCCGTATGTCGTCGGCGGCAACGACCGACGAGATGACAGCCACTCCTGCCGCTCCGGCGTAGACGACGTCCGCCGCATTCTCCGCGTCGATCCCACCGATGCCGACCACCGGGATCGAGATGGCGTCGCAGACTTCCTGGATGCGTCGCACCCCAACTGCTTCGCCAGCGTCCGACTTGGTCTTCGTGCCGTAGACGGGTCCAACGCCGAGATAATCGGCGCCGAGACGAGGCGCCTGAAGCGCATCAACCAGCGTGGCAGGCGAATAACCGATCACCATGTCGTCGCCCACGATCTTGCGAGCCTCACGAATCGGCAGATCTTCGTCTCCAAGGTGCACCGCGTCGGCTTCCAATGCCACTGCCAGATCGACGCGATCGTTGACCACGAACATGACGGCCGCGTCCCGACACATTTCGCGCAATTGACTGCCGACAGCGACAGCCTCGTGGAGCGAGCCGGATTTCCAGCGGAGCTGGATCGCGGTCGCGCCCCCGTCGATCGCCTGGCGCACGACTTCCAGCTCCGTTCGACCGCGCGACAGCCCGCGATCGGTCAAGACGTAGACAGCGAGTGCGCCACGTAGTCGTTCTCCTCTGAACATCGTCCCGGCTGTCACAGCGACCTACCGCACCACGCCCTCAACAGGGCTACTGGCGGAGGCGTACGGCAGCTTCGGAATGCGGCCGGCCAGATAGGCAAGACGGCCGGCATCCACCCCAAGGCGCATCGCTCTCGCCATCGCGGCTGGGCTGGCGGCCTTGGCGATGGCGGTGTTCACGAGACAGGCATCGGCGCCAAGCTCCATCGCCAGCGATGCGTCTGACGGTGCTCCGATTCCTGCATCAACGACGACCGGCACGTTCGCCTGCTCGATGATGATCTCGATCTGTCGATAGTCGGGCAGGCCCTGTCCGGAGCCGATCGGCGAGGCCAGCGGCATAACGGTCGCTGTGCCGACCTCCTCCAGTCGCCGAGCCAACACCGGGTCGGCATTGATGTACGGGAGCACGGTGAAGCCTTCACTGACCAGCTTTTCAGCCGCCTCCAGCGTACCGATTGGATCCGGCAGCAGGTATTTCGCGTCTGGAATGACCTCGAGCTTGATCCAGTCGGACAGACCCATCGAGCGTGCCAATCGGGCCACGCGAATCGCTTCGTCGGCCGTCTGGCATCCAGCGGTGTTGGGCAGAATGGTGTATTTGGTCCAGTCGACGTCTTCCAGGATACTGCGGCTCTTGGGATCGTCGAAATCGATCCGACGCAGAGCCACCGTGATCATCTGCGCGCCGGAAGCCTCGAACGCCGCCAGCATCTCAGCCGAGTTGCGATACTTACCGGTGCCGAGGATCAGCCGAGAAGAGAATTCCTTCCCCGCGATTCGCAGTGGCTTTTCGGCGTGTCCATTGTCTGACATCTGCATCAATCGACCTCCGTTGACGCGATTGCGCCCTGAAGACGCCACAATCGGTAAAAGTGATGAACGGGTGAATGTCCGGCGCCGATTTCGTAAGCATCGACCAGCGCTCCGTGCAAGTAGGCTTTGGCCTCGGAGATCGCCTCCAATGCATCACGACCGGCAGCCAATCTTGCGGCGATCGCGGCGGAAAAGGTGCAGCCGGTCCCATGCGTATGAAGTGTCTCGACCCGGGGGGACCTCAGACGTTCAATCGACCCGCCATCAAAGACGATATCGATCGCGTCGCCGCTCAGATGACCGCCCTTGACGACCACGTAGCGTGCGCCGCGAGCGTGGATTGCTCTCGCGGCCTCAATCATGTCGTCTTCGCCCGCAATATCGAGCCCAGTTAGCACTTCCGCCTCAGGGATGTTGGGGGTGACGACGTAGGTCAGCGGCAGCAAGTCCTCTACGACCGCGCCGATCGAATCCTCGCGCAATAGCCGGTCACCACTTTTGGCCACCATGACCGGATCGACGACGAGACGATCGATGTGATGACGACGAACCGCGCCAGCGACCTCTCGAATGATCGCTGAGGAGAAGAGCATCCCTGTCTTGACAGCGTCCGCCCCAATGTCGCTCATCACGGCGTCGATCTGGACTCGCACGACGTCGCTCGGAACTTCATGCACCGCCGTCACACCAACTGTGTTCTGTGCAGTGATGGCGGTGACGATGCTCGATCCGTAGACTCCGAGTGCGGCAAAGGTCTTGAGATCCGCCTGGATACCGGCTCCTCCACCTGAATCGGACCCGGCGATGGTCATGGCTTTGGCTATGGAAGAACTGCTTAACATATTGCCTCTCCCGGCACTGGAGGACAGGCGGCGAACAACAAAAGCCGCCGACCCATTTACGGTCCGGCGGTACCATGGTGGCAATCTGCCCCTGTTGCCGTCCCTTCGCTGGTATTAACCAGATCAGGTTCGGAGGGTTGGTGGGTAAACCCACACTCTCAGCGCCACGCGCACCCCTGGCAACCGTTTGATAGAAGAATAACACGACGTGCCAGTGGCCTCAACGTCGGAGACAGTTGATCGGCTACGGAATTGATCACAACGCAGAAACCTGAAGCGTGAACAGAACACACTGAACTCGCCGCCGTTGACATCCCTTCGTCGGCCCTTCTATAGTGCCCCGATCCGTTCAGACCGATACGGAACGGAACTGGAGTTCGCGCGAAATGCCCGACAACCGCAAGATGAACTTGAAATTCGCCAGTCGCGCGGTGCACGCTGGCGAACGTCCAGCGCCGCGGGATTTCGTCCCAATCGCGACACCAATCTATGCGTCGTCGAGCTTCGTCTACGACGATCTGGATCAGATGGACGCGGCCCTGGGAGGCGCTGAAGGTGTCTTCGTCTATAGTCGCTATGGCAACCCGACCGTCGAAGCGATGGAGTCGGCCGTGGCGGCACTCGAGGAGCAGGACGCCGCGCTGGGTGTCAGTACGGGTATGGCAGCGGTCAATTTAGCGCTGCTGGCATGCGCCAAATCTGGAACACGCTTCGTGGCGTCGCGCGATTTGTACGGCGCTTCGGTGAAGCTGCTCGACGTTATCTACCGAACGCTCGGCGTCGAGACCGAATTCGTCGATATCCGTGACCTGGAAGCGCTCGAATTGGCGCTGAGTCACGGCGAAGTTCGCGCGGTCATCGCGGAGTCGATTTCGAACCCGCTGCTCCGCGTGACCGACATCGCAGCGGTAGCCGAGCGGGCTCATTCCGTTGGCGCGCGACTGATCGTCGACAACACCTTCGCAACCCCGGTCCTCCTCCGCCCAGGACCGCTCGGGGCGGACTACGTGGTTCACAGTACAACGAAATATCTCGGCGGACATGGAGACGTCACGTCCGGTGTGATCGCGGCCTCGAGCGAGCGCCGCGCAGAGCTGAATGATCTGAACAAGTCGACCGGTGGGGTGGTGAGCCCGTTCGACGCGTGGCTCGTGCTGCGCGGCATAAAGACCCTGCCACTACGCGTGGAGCGGCAGTGTCGCTCGGCCGCCATCGTCGCCGACTGGCTCTTTCATCATCCGAAGCTCGAGTGGGTCTATTACCCGGGGCTATCGGGGCACGAGAGTCATGATTCAGCGAAGGAACAGTTTCCGTCGGGAATATACGGAGGGATGATCTCCTTCGAGATTCGGGATGGGAACCGAGAGAAAGTGTTCCGATTCTTGCGCGCGTTGGAGATGATTGCCCCAGCAACGACGCTGGGGGACGTGTATACGCTGGTGCTCTATCCGGTGATGTCATCGCACCGGGCATTGACGACTGAGCAGCGCGCTCAGGTTGGCATCAGCGAGGGTTTGGTACGCCTGTCGATCGGCATCGAAGATCCGGTCGACATCATTAGCGATCTCGAGCGAGCGCTCGAAGCCATCTAAGTCAGATGGCGGCTTTCCGGGTTAATCATGGGGAGGCAGATTTGGCAACCACGCAGACCAATTCCAAGAGCGACATGATACGCGAGCAGATGCCCGCCGTTTTGAAGAACGCCTATTTGAATACTGGCACCTTCGGACCGCTGCCGACGCCGACGGTCGACGCGCTAATCGAACTCCTCCGTGATGAGATGGAGAACGGCCGCATCACCATGGCAAATTACATGCGCGGCGGCGAAATCAAGTCCGAGGCTCGCGCTGAATTCGCAAAATTCCTCGGCTGCCCTCCGGAAAACGTTGCTCTCACCCGGCACACGACCGACGGCATGAACATCGGCGTCAACGGCATCAATTGGAAGGCCGGTGACGAGATCATCCTCAGCGACATGGAGCATCCCGGCGGGCAAGGACCGGTCTACAACGTGGCCCGGCGTTACGGTGTGGTGGTGCGCACCGTGAACCTCGGCGACGGTACGGGCGACGTCGTCGGCATGCTCGAACGAGCGATCTCGCCGCGCACGCGCATGTTGCTCGTCTCCCACCTCACCTGGAACACCGGGACGGTCCTCCCGCTGAAGGACATCGTCGAGATGGCGCACCGGCACAGCGTGCTTGTGGTGGCCGATGCCGCTCAGTCGCTAGGGTCGATGCCGCTTGACGTCGTTGACATGGGCGTTGACGTGTACGGCGGACCAGGCCAGAAATGGCTATGCGGCCCTGAAGGAACCGGCGCGACCTACGTCTCGAACGAAGCGCTCCAGCAGATCAACCAGTCCACGGTTGGCTACATGTCGGTGGCGGCCTGGGAGCATTCGGGCGGGCACTTCACGCCGCGTCATGGCGCCGACCGCTACGAGGTCGGTGGAAGCTTCACTCCGGCGATTCTGGGCAACGTCACCAGCCTCAAGTTCATTCGCGAGACCGCCGGCCAGGAGTGGGCATACGAGCGCATCAAATCGCTCGGCCAATACTGCTGGAACAAGCTGGCTGAGATCGACGGCGTAACAATGATCACTCCGCAGGATCAGATGGCTGGTCTGGTCACCTTTAATCTCGAAGGTCACGAGCCGCCGGCCATGACCGAGAAGTTGGCCGAGCGCGGGATCATCATCCGCTACATTGGCAGCCCGCTTGCTGCCCGAGTCTCGACCGGCTTCTACAACAACGAGCAGGATATCGATCGATTGGCCGATGCCATCCGCGATATCCGTCTCGATCGTTAGGTTCGAATTCGCACAGAAGACCGGGCGGTCAGTTTGGCCGCAAAACCCACGTTATCGTTTGTGCCGTAGCTGAGTGAAAGAGTCGTTCAATGGCTGAAGAGCAACACGGGCTGCTGCTGGCCGATCTCTCGTGGCCCGAGATCCGAGATATTCGCGATCAAGTCGAACTGGTGTTACTGCCGGTTGGCTCGAATGAGCAGCACGGGCCAAACTTGGCCGTCAACATGGACATCGCGTCCTGCGCCGAGTTTTGCCGACGTGCTTCGGCCATGATGCATCCACGAGTGGCGGTCGCTCCGGCGATGCCCTGGGGCGTCTCATTTCACCATATGAACTTCCCCGGCACGATCACACTCTCAACCGAGACGTTCATTCAGGTGCTGGTCGAGGTGATTGCATCCCTGCAGCATCACGGCTTCGAACGCTTCCTGATCGTCAACGGCCACGGCGGAAATATCCCGGCGATGAACGTGGCGGCCGTGCGGGCGGCCGAGGAACTGCAAGTCTCATTCGTCGGGGCCTGCTCCTACTTCTCATTCTCCGACAGAGACATCGCTCAGAAATATGTCAAGTCACCGATCACTGGGCACGCGTGTGAAGTCGAGACATCGCGCGCGATGGAGCTCGTACCGGACATCGTAAAACACGATTCCCTTGCGGCCGGCGAGATCACCGATCTGCAGAAAGAATTCAATCAGCAGGCAAAACGCTTCAGTGTCAGCATCCCGTACCGCTTCGATCGACTGACGCGTAACGGTGCCCTGGGCGACGCGCGTGACGCGTCACCGCAATTTGGCCGTGAGATGATTCAGAGTGGACTGGAGAATTTCACACAGTTCTGCGACGACCTGATTTCGGCCAATCCCGTTTAGGGACGGGGCTTCCCCGGATCCCCACGGCGCTCTGATCTGGCAGAAGTAAGGAGGGGCCATGCAGCCATCGACAACAAGCGTTTGGCCCGCCGGGCATCGCGCCGCGGTCGTTCTGTCATTCGACGTTGACGGGGAATACGGCGAGGTCAATCACCGAGGTCCGGACGATTGGTACTGGCGCTCAAACGCCCAATACGACCAGGCGGCCGGAATCTGGCGCATCCTTCGCCTGCTGGACGATTACGACGTCACGGCGACCTTCTGCTGGGTCGGCAAGGTCGCCGAAGAGCGTCCCGACATCGTTAAGACCGCGTTCGATTCGGGGCATGAGATCTCGACTCACGGCTGGGATCATCGCTATTTCAGCGACATGACGGTCGACGAACAGCGGGATGATCTGATCCGAACGCGAACTCTGCTCGAGCAGATCACCGGCGAACGGCCAATGGGGCACAAAACGCCCGGCTGGCGCTTCAATGAACAGACCGTCCCATTGCTGCAGCAGCTCGGCTTCCACTGGAATATGGACTACGCTTCGAACGACGTACCGTTCTTGATGACGCCCGACCAGGACCACGATCCAATCGTTCAATTGCCTCCCTCGCGGCTGTGGGACGACTACAGCTATTTCGTCGACCCCATCGTGCCGCCGCGTCACGCGTTCGAGATGTGGCGCGACGACATCGACGTGTTGCGAGCCGAGGGAAAGCTAATGTGTTTGACGTTCCACCCATGGGTGACAGGTCGCCCGGCGCCGTCCCGAGCGCTGTCGATGTTCCTGGATTACGTCATCAGCCTGGGTGACGTCTGGATTGCCCGAGCCGACCACGTTGCCCAATGGTGGCTGGAACATTCGTCGCCTTCAGGGAACCGGGGCTGACTCCAGTGCATAGTTATGGCGAGCCGTGCGCCCGGTTGCGTCTATAATTGCCGCCTGTCACGTTGCGTTCTTCCGTTCACTGTGCTCACACGAATGCGAAGGCAGGCAGATGAAATTCATCCGACTCCTGCGAAGCCCGGGCCTGGCAAGTCTTCTTCTCACCGTGATTCTCTACGGCTGCGACGTCGTTCCTGGTTCGATCGGCGGGCAATCCGCTCCACTCGGGACCACCACACCGATTCCCACGGCGTCCGTTCCCGCGACGACGCGGGACAGTTCAACCGTCGCTGGCACGCCAGTTGCCGTTGCCTCCGCTGCTCCAAGCACCCCCACGCCGGCTGCCACTCCACCTCAGCCGACCGCCATCGCGATCTACGTTTTGACCGTGACTCCAGTGCCAGCCACGCCGACACCGTCGCCGTCCCCCACGTCTGAGCCGCTTCCCGCCACGGCGCACCTCGATCCCATGACCCACGCTTATCAGACGTGGAACAACTGCTCCGCTGTCTCGGCCTCGATGGTGTTGAGCTATTTCGGCATCTCGCGGTCGCAGGAAGAGCTTGCCACGGTCTTCCGGCCTAATCTCAACGACAAGCACGTCGACCCGATGCAACTGGTGCGTTTCTTCCCTGAGTTCGGGTTGAAGGCAAATCTCTACGAGGCTGGTTCGATCGACACTATCAAACGCCTGATCGCGAACGGGATTCCCGTAATGGCTCCCCAATGGCTTGATTTCAAACCAGACGCCATCGGGCACTATCGAGTGATACGAGGCTATGACGACGAACGCGGTGGATTCCTGGTCAACGACTCGATGATTGGATCTGACGTCTTTTTCTCGTACACAGACTTCGAAAAGCTGTGGCGGGCATTCGATTACCGTTACATCCCCGTTTATCTGCCTGAGGACCAGGAAAAAGTAGCAGCCATAATCGGACCTGATATGGATCGTCAGGCAAATTTGCTTCGAGCTCTTTCCCTATTCACTGATCTCGCCCAGAAAAATCCGAACGACGCGTACTACCGCTTTTCGATCGGAACCGGCTTCTTCGAGCTCGGTAACTACAGTGAAGCCGTCGCGGCCTACGAGAAAGCCGAATCTATCGGTCTTCCGCCAAAGATGCTCTGGTATCAGTTTTGGCCGGTGACCGCCTACAATGAGGTCGGCAATTATCAGCGTGCGCTAGAGCTCGCCACGGCACAGATAGTCCAAACGGGGACCTTTGGCGAGATGCGTTATGAGCGTGGCCGTGCTTATGAGGCGATGGGAAATTGGAATGCAGCGTTGGCTGAATACCGGCAGGCGATGGTCGATGACTCAAACCTGCAATCAGCTCGTGACGCGCTGGCGCGCCTTGGAGGCTAACCTTGCGGCTACTGCGAGAGTCCAGGGTCTGTAGTTGCGAGTGTCAAGAACGCGATCAATGATTTCGAGGAGGAACATGAGCGGCAACTATCTCTTCGTCAATGGGCACGTGATGACCGGTGAGCTCAATCAGCCACCAGTCAGCGCGGTCGCGGTGCGTGAGGGTCGTATCGTCGCGGTCGGTTCCGACGCCGACGTGAAGCCCTGGGGCGGCCCCTCGACCGAACTGATCGACCTGGCCGGCCGCACGATGACTCCGGGCTTCAACGACTCGCATTGTCATCCGATGTACGTCGGGTTCAGTCTGCAGCAGGTCAACGCCAGCTCACCCCCGAACGTCAGCATCTCCGACATAACCAGGCGCGTCGCGGAACGTGCTCGAGTGACGCAGCCGGGCGAATGGATCATGGCCCGCGGCTACGACCAGGCACGGTTGGCGGAAAATCGACACCCAAACCGACAGGATCTCGACGCGGTCGCGCCGGACAATCCCGTCATTGTGGTGCGGGCGTGCGGCCACATTGCCGCCGTCAACAGTCGTGCTCTGGCGTTGGCCGGCATCACGCGCGACACGCCCGATCCAGAGGGCGGCACAATCGATCGGGATGAGCACGGCGAGCCGACCGGTGTGGTCCGGGAAGCAGCCCAACACCTGGTGCGCGACAAGATCGCGGAACCGACTGCAGACCAGATCAAGCAGGCGCTGATGCTAGCCGGCAATCAGTTCCTTTCGGTCGGGGTCACCAGCGTCGCCGAGGCGGGCATCCGACGCGATGCCGAGATGGACGCCTATCAGGATCTGGCGACGTCCGGCGAACTGCCCGTCCGCACGTATCTGATGATGATGATCGACGAGACTCTCGAGCCGCTGCGCCAGCTCGGCATTCGCACGGGGTTTGGGGACGCGCGCCTGCGCATTGGACCAGCCAAGATCTTCCTGGATGGCAGCATCGGAGGACGAACGGCACGCATGTCGCAGCCGTACGAGGACGAAGACGACAATCTCGGACTGTGGATGCAAGACCCGCAGGTGATGAAGAACAAACTGAAGGCCGCGCACAAGGCCGGATTCCAATGCTGCGCCCACGCCATCGGCGATGCCGCCATCGAGCTCCTGATCCAGTCTTTTGAAGAGGCGCTGCAAGAGGCGCCGCGGCCAAACAGCCGCCATCGAATCGAGCACAGCAGCATCCTGCGGCCGGACCTGCTCGACCGCATTCAGCGCATCGGCGCCATCCCGGTTCCGGGCACGAGCTTCCTCTACGCGTTCAAAAACGCCTACGTGCAGTACCTCGGGATGGACCGAATCCGATATGCCTACGCCATGAACACGTTCTTTGAGCGGGGCATCATCGCCTCCGCCAGTACCGACGCGCCGGTCGTCTCGACCAGCGCCATGATCGGTATCCAGACCATGGTGACCCGCCGCAGCGAAGAGGGTGACGAGATCTGGCCCGAGGAACGAATCTCGCTCGAGCAGGCGGTTCGCGCCTACACCTACAACGGTGCCTATGCGTCCTTCGAGGAAGGTATCAAAGGGACGATCGAGCCGGGCAAGCTGGCCGATCTGACCGTGCTGGAGACCGATCTGCGACAAGTTGATTCGCGCGAGCTCGGCCAAGTGGCGGTCGATGTCACCATCCGAGAAGGCGACATCGTCTTCGCGCGGGGCGCGGCGTAGTCCAGTCAGTCGAACCGACCGAGCGTCACATCATGAAGATCAATTTGACGATGGCCGGCGGTGAAGTGGTGTTCGAACGTTGAGATTGGTCGCATAGAATCGATTACGAAGAGATACCCCAGTTTTTCGCACAGGAGGATCCATATGGTCACGTTGCGTTACCTCGGGCATTCAGCATTTGCCCTCAACGATGGTGAGCGAGAGGTGTTGGTAGATCCATTTCTCACCGGAAACCCACTTGGGGCTGCGTCCGCAGACGAATTCAATCCAGTGGCCATCCTCTTGACGCATGCCCACAACGACCATGTCGGCGACACCGTCAGCATCGCCAAGCGCAGCGGCGCCATGGTCATCAGCACATTCGAACTGGGTGAATACCTGGAAAGCTTGGGCGTCAACGCGAACTACGGCAACCATGGCGGCACATTGAAGTTCGATGGCGGCAGCGCCAAGATAACTCCCGCGTGGCACACATCATCGTTCACCGCCGATGACGGGCAAGTCGTTGCTCCTGGCGTTCCGGCGGGCCTGATCGTTAAGTTTGGAGGCAAGACGATCTACTTCGCGGGCGATACGTGTCTCTTCGGCGACATGGCCTTCATCGGTGAAGAAGGGCTCGACGTGGCCGTGCTGCCCATTGGCGACCACTTCACTATGGGTCCGGACGACGCGGTTCGTTCTCTCAAACTGCTGAAGCCCAAGGTTGCCGTCCCGTGCCACTACAACACGTTCCCGCCACTCAAGCAGGATCCGCACAAGTTCGCGGAAGATGCCGAAGAGCACGCCGGAGTCAAGGTCCAGGTCCTCGATCCGGGCCAGAGCTTCAACGTCGATTAGCTTTGTTGAAGAAATCGCGCGCATGAGCACAGACGACGCCACCCAACAGAAACAGGAACAGCGGGCGGCTATCACCGCAGAAATGAGCCGCACCGCGTTCCAACGCAAGGCGGTTTCACGTCGACCTGTCGGTGAGACCCTTGATGACGCCATCGGGTTCTTCAAGGAGCGCGGCTATCGCAGCGGTCGCACCGGACGGCCGAATCAGATCTTCGTCATGGGTGGTCGAGAGGGGTTGTTACCTCGCGTCAACGCGGAGATCCTGGCGCAAGGAAACGTGGGAAAGGCCAAAGTAACGATGCTGACGATCAGTGGCTTTGGCGTGGAGCTCAGCAGCCATCTCAAGGACTACGTCACACATCTCCGTGAGCAAAGGCGTGG
The DNA here is from genome assembly GCA_963713965.1 of uncultured Chloroflexia bacterium. Taxonomy (GTDB): domain Bacteria; phylum Chloroflexota; class Chloroflexia; order Thermomicrobiales; family Thermomicrobiaceae; genus CALAGB01. Next base: position 3,391,705 of record OY970217.1, on the reverse strand, counting down.
CGCTTAGATTCCAAATCGATAACCAGGGCGTTATCGAGAACAATCTACGCAGTCCTGCGCGCGTAGAGCTCCGCTGCACTCTTGTCTGACTTCCAGCCGTTCACTCTACTTAGATCCTGCTCGAATCCGTGGCCCAACGCCGTCCCGAATTGCCGATCGAGTAGCTTGGCCGCGTGCAGCGCCGAGCGCACCCCATAGCCAGCCTCGAGCCGCGTCAGATCGTCCCAATAGAATGCGCAGCTGGCGTACATGGCCAGCCGAAACCGCTGCGCTTCCATAAGCGTCGTAAGCGTTTCGGCCTCGTAACTACCTGCACCGAAAGTCCGCTCCTCCAACCACTGTGTTCGCGAACGAGCGCCGATGACCACGTCGACGTATTCATCGCGCAACACCCATGGATCGACGCCGAGAATGGATGCTCTGTTGACCGTCACGTCGTCGATTAGCGCTGCCAATCGGTCAAACGCTTCTCGCAGGCCGCGTTTCCATTTACCGTCGCCCGGCGTGCAGGCACAGTCGCCGTTCCAGCGCAGCAATTCGTGCGCGCAGCCCCACGAGGACCGCTGCTTGATCCGCACCGGCACGCGGGACGGCTCGAGCGCAAGATAGCGTTCGAGCGATACGACTTCCATCTGCCGCGACGGCGCTCTCACGGTCAGTAGATCCTGGAGGAAGTGATCCTTGAAGCGATGGTGATGTCCGTAAACTTCACCGTCACTGGCAATCACCACGGCCGGGTCAAGGCGAGACGACTCTGGCAACGTGTTGAATCGCGGCATTACATGGTGTTCGATGAACTCATCCGCCGAATCGGTATCGTGTGGATTGAACGAGACGGTGCCCGACAGCGGTCCCTCGTAGAACAAGACGTCGATGCTTGCGCCTGATGGCAAATCCACTCGATAGGGACGGCGCGTGTCGATCTGCTCGGCTGCCTGATCAGGGCTGAAGATGGTGAAGGTCAGTCCCTCAGCGGCGCACGACTCCAGAGTCGCGATGTCGACCGCCGTCTCCGGCAACCAGATCCCATGCGGGCGGCGGCCGAAGGTATGTTCGAACCAACGATTGCCCCAGCGCAGTTCAGTCCGGCGATCGCGTTCGCTCGCCAGCGGCAGGATTGTGTGATGGAAGCTCTGGGCAATGGCGTTCCCGAACCCGGTCGACCGCACCGCTCTTCGGTCAGCCTGAGCGATTCGCTCGAGAACGGCAGGGTAATGCTGCTGCATCCAGAGCGCCAATGTCGGACCGAGATCAAAACTCATCTGCTCGAAATTGCCCAGATCCGCGTTGGGACGATAACACTCCGAGAGTATCTTCTCGTTGAAGTCGTGAAACGGCTGCGCACCTCGTTCCAACGGAACCCGCCCCGTCTCGGGATCTTCTCTCGGCGGTTGGTAGAAATGGCCATGAACGCAAAGGTAACGTGTCATATCGACACTCTCGTTCTACTACGTTTCAGCCCCGAGTGAATGGATTCCGCGCCAAATTATCGCGCGAGGCTGCCACCAGATTTGTCGTGCGCCAGCGTCGTCAGTTCAACTTTCAGGCTCAACCTGACCCCGGAAAATAGCCATTTTGATCGAATCTCTTGCGGACATTCGATTGGCGAAACCATCGGCGTTCGCGCTCGATTTGGCTCGCGGTCGACGTCAGTCGTCGGCAACCGGAACGGCCGATTCAACCGTCGCATCTTCAGGGTCGCGCAACACGGCTCCGGTATTCGCCGACGTCACGAGATGTGCATAGCGACGCAGATACTTGCTGTCGATCGTCTGCCGGAATGGCTTCAACGAGCGGCGACGCACGCTCATATCCAGCTCGTCGAGCTCGACGTCAAGCCTATTGTTCGGGATATCGATCGAGATGATGTCGCCCTCACGGACCAGCGCTATCGGACCCCCTGCCGCTGCCTCCGGTGACACGTGTCCGATGCAGGCGCCGCGCGTGCCGCCGGAAAAGCGACCGTCCGTGATCAACGCCACGCTATTGCCGAGGCCCATCCCCATCAGATTGGCGGTCGGTGCCAACATCTCCTGCATACCCGGACCGCCCTTGGGACCCTCATAGCGGATCACCACCACGTCTCCGGGATTGATCTGCTTGGAGAGGATGGCGCTGGATGCCGCTTCCATGGAGTCGAAGACGCGCGCCGGACCGCGATGAACCAGCATCTCCTTCTCGACGCCGGCCGACTTGACGACGGCGCCATCGGGCGCCAGATTTCCCGTGAGTATTGCGAGACCGCCGCGTTGATCGTAGGCGTCCTCAAGCGGTCGAATGACTTCAGAATCCAGGATCTCAGCGCCAGCAATGTTCTCGCCCAACGTCCGCATCGTGACCGTCGTCTGGTCAAGATCGAGCACGCCCGGCTTACGCGAAATCTCCTTGAGGATAGCGCTGATGCCGCCAGCTCGATGAACGTCCTCGATGTGCCAGTGAGAAGACGGGCTGACCTTGCAGATGTGTGGCACACGTGAGGCGACCTCGTTGATGCGCTCGAGTGGGTAGTCGAGCCCGCCTTCAATTGCCAGCGCCAAACCGTGTAACACGGTGTTGGTGGAGCCACCCATGGCCATATCCAGAGCGTAGGCATTGTCCATCGCCGCATCCGTAACGATCTTGCGCGGTGTCAGATCAGCGTCGACCAGCTTGAGCAACTGCGCGGCTGCTGTTCGCGCCAGTTCGCTGCGCTCGTGTGTGTCGGCCAGGATCGTGCCGTTGCCCGGCAACGCCAGTCCCAGCGCCTCCATCAGGCAGTTCATCGAGTTGGCCGTGAACATCCCCGAGCACGAACCACAGGACGGGCAGCCGTACTGCTCCAGCATCTGCAGCCGCTTCTCATCGATCTTGCCCGCCTTGTAGGCGCCTACGCCTTCGAAGACTGAGATGAGGTCGACTTTCTGGCCATCCGGCATCGTACCGGCGGCCATAGGCCCGCCGCTGATGAAGATGGTGGGGATATCGAGCCGCATTGCCGCCATCAACATGCCTGGAACGATCTTGTCGCAATTGGGTATGCAGACCATGCCGTCGAACTGGTGCGCTCGGATGACGGTCTCGACAGAATCGGCGATGATCTCGCGACTCGGCAACGAGAACTTCATGCCAATGTGTCCCATCGCGATGCCGTCGTCGACACCGATGGTGTTGAACTCAAATGGCACTCCGCCCGCCTCACGGACTGCGTCTTTAACGACTTTGCCAAAGCGCTGAAGATGTACGTGACCGGGTATGATGTCAACGTAGGAATTCACCACCGCGATGAAAGGCTTGCGAAAGTCCTCTTCGGAACGCACCACACCGGTAGCACGTAGCAAGCTGCGATGCGGAGCCCGTTCGAACCCCTTCTTGATGATGTCGGAACGCACGCGCTATCCCTCTCTGCTTCCCGATCGGGAGAACAGCGTCTCCTGTTTCGCGGCGACGCCAGATGTCTTGAATCGGAGGAAATTATAGTACGAATCGGCAAGTCGCGTACGGTCGCACCTTCGTTCGGTAAACACGGCGGCGTCACTCGAACAAACGAGAAATGCCGGCCCAGGTGGGCCGGCATGTTTTGGAGCTTGGGAATCAGGGACGACGACTACTCGTCGTTGCGCTCGAGCGCTGCCGCGCCGGTGACGATGCCGAATTTCTCGGCGTCTTCGTCAAGCTCGTCGTCAGTCAGTCCGGCCGCTTGTCGCATCCGGTCACGACGGTATTTCTTGACGGCAGCCTTGAGCGTACCAAGTGCCAGCGTGGCGCAACGAGGACGCATCTGAACCGCTTCTTTGCCGAGGACTTCGATCATCGTGTTGTAATCCGACTCGACAATGTCGTCGAGATCCCACTTTTCGTCTTCCATGAGCTCCATCAGTATCGACGCCGCGGCCTGACTGATGGTGCATCCCTCTCCCTCGAACGAGACGTCTTTCACGCTCGTCTCGTCATCATCGACGTCGAGGTAAATGGTGATCACGTCGCCACAACCGGGATTGCCGCCAGGCATGATCACGTCAGCCTCCGACAACGCGTGGCGCCGGCGCGGATGCTCGTAGTGGTCGAGCAGAATTTCGATCTGCTCCTGTCGATCCATCAGTCCTCCCTGTGCAAACTTCGAGTGAACTCATTGCTTCCTGGCACCAAGAGCGAGTGAAATCAGCGCTCGATCGGCACGCCGATGACGTTGCCCCATTCGGTCCAGGAGCCATCGTAATTGCGCACGGATGGATAGCCCAGCAGCTCATGGAGCACGAACCAGGTATGCGCCGAGCGCTCGCCGATGCGGCAGTAGGTCACGATGTCCTTGTCGCTGGTGACTCCCTGGCTCCCATAGAGCTCGCGCAGTTCGTCGCCCGCTTTAAACGTGCCGTCATCATTCACGGCTTTGCCCCATGGGATGCTCTTCGCGCCGGGAATGTGCCCGCCGCGCAGCGCGCCCTCCTGCGGGTAATCCGCCATGTGAAGAAGTTCACCACTGAATTCACCCGGAGAACGCACGTCGACCAGCGGCTTACCGTCGCCGACTTTCTTGCGATCCTTGTAGCCAATGTGGTCGAGCACGTCTGAGCGAAACGCGCGCAGATCGGAGCGCATCGGACGCGCGGAGTAGCTGCTATGTGGGTAGTTCGGCACCTCGCGCGTCAGCGGGCGGCCTTCGGCTTCCCACTTTTTGCGGCCTCCATCCATGATGCGCATGTTCGTGTGGCCCATGTATGCGAAGAACCAATAGGCATAGGCCGCCCACCAATTGTTCTTGTCACCGTAGAAGATGACCGTAGTGTCGTTGTCGATGCCGAAGCGCTCCATCAAGGACGCGAACTTCTCGGAACCAATGAAGTCGCGCACGGTCGGATCCTGCAGATCCTCGTGCCAATCGATCTTCACCGCTCCCGGGACGTGGCCGATTTCGTAGAGAAGCACGTCTTCGTCCGACTCAACGATACGGATCCAGCCTTCATCAAGGTGATTTGCGACCCATTCAGTCGAAACGAGCAGGTCCGGATTGACGTATCCGCGCTCGGTGACCGACGGATTCTGCGTCATGGTTCGATCGGTCAAGGCAGTTCTCCCTTCCATTGCCGTCGCTGTTGCCGACTTTTTTGCCCGTGATTCGAAGCGTGTTTCGCGACAATAAGGTGCCGCAATTGCCTAACCACGAAGCAGGTGATTGATATTCCAGGTCAAGAACGCCGTTGGGGTGATAGGTCACGGTCGCGTCCACGGAGTGAATCGTTGACGAAACCCGACCTCCATAGTAAGGTATAACACGGTTGGAGTCAGGAATCATTCTCAGCTAGGAGTGACTCTCAATTGTCCTCCGAAAACGCGATCCGGATGACGACGCAACGCGCGGCGATCCTCACGGAAGTGCAGAGCGCGGACAAGCATTTGACGGCTGGCGAGCTCTTCGAGCGTGTCCGGCGCAAATATCCGACGATTGCGTACGGCACCGTCTATCGCACGCTGCATTTGCTGGCGGAGCGCGGACTCATCCAGGAATTTCCCTTTGGAGACCAGGCGAGTCGCTTTGACAAGCGGACCGATCGACACGATCATGTTCACTGCACCATCTGCGGTGAATTGACTGACGTCGACGTTCCGATCGCGATCCTGGCCCGGCAGGTGGCGGCCGACCAAACCGGATATGCCATCCAAGAACACCAAACCGTCTTCTCCGGCGTCTGTCCTAAGTGTCAGCAGGCCCAATCCGTGGACACGAACGGCCGGGCGCATTGACGATCGCGCGGAATCGGTCGTGCGACGTTGTATTCGCGTAGCGAGTTTCTCAACCTAAGGGTATAATTATTCGAGAGCTTCTCGAATGGGAAACGCAGGAAGTGGAGGTACCGGGCGCGCTTATGAGCGACAACACGCCACTGTTTCAGATTGAGAATTTGCATGCCGGGATCGAAGGAAGCGAAATTCTTCGAGGCGTTGATCTAACGGTCAACCGCGGCGAAATTCACGCGTTGATGGGGCCAAACGGCTCAGGCAAGAGCACGCTGGCGTACGTCGTCGCCGGCCACCCCAACTACGAAGTACTCGAGGGACGAGTCCTGTTCAAGGGCGAGAACGTCCTCGAGATGAGCGCCGACGAGCGAGCACAGCTCGGCATGTTCCTGGCGTTCCAGTATCCGACCGTCATCCCGGGCGTCAGTATGGCGAACTTCCTTCGTTTGGCGGTCAACTCAGTTCGCGGGACCGATGAAGAGGGGAAGCCCGCTCTCTCGCCGCGCGAGTTCCGTCGCCTGATGCGCGAGAAGATGGCGATGCTCAAAATGCCTGAGACCTTCGCCACCCGCTACCTAAATGAGGGCTTCTCTGGCGGTGAGAAGAAGCGCGCCGAGATATTGCAGATGGCGCTGCTTGAGCCCGATCTGGCGATCCTCGATGAGACAGACTCTGGCCTCGACATCGATGCGCTCCGCATCGTCTCCGACGGTGTCAACTCCATCTTCAATGAGAACGTGTCGATGCTGGTGATCACGCACTACCAGCGTCTGCTGAACTACATCAAGCCTCACTTCGTACACGTGATGCTCAACGGCCGCGTGGTGGAGTCGGGCGGAGCAGACCTGGCCCTCGAGCTTGAGGAAAAGGGCTACGACTGGCTAAAGACCGAATCAGAGGAAGCCGTCAACGCTTAGGCGCTGGCTCTCTCTCGAAGGAGCACACATATGGTAACGAAGCCAGATATCGGAGTCGAAGAGTATAAGTATGGGTTCGCCGACCCAGAAAACTACGTGTTCAAGTCGAAAAAGGGGCTCAACAAGGAGATCGTCGAAGAGATCTCGCGGATGAAGGGCGAGCCGGATTGGATGCGCGACTTCCGGCTGAAGGCGCTCGACTATTTCCAGAAGCGTGCGATGCCAAACTGGGGCGCGGATCTCAGCGATATCGACTTCAACAACATCTTCTATTTTGTCCGAGCGTCGACGCAGAACGAGAAAAGCTGGGACGATGTCCCTGAGTACATCAAGAATACGTTCGACAAGCTCGGAATCCCGGAGGCCGAGCGCAAGTTCCTGGCAGGTGTCGGAGCCCAGTACGAGTCCGAAGTTGTCTACCATTCTCTCCGCGCCGATCTCGAGAAGCTCGGGGTGATCTTCCTGAGCATGGATCAGGCGCTCATCGAGTACCCAGACATCGTCAAGCAGTATTTCGGCACGATCATTCCACCGAACGACAACAAGTTCGCCGCGCTCAACTCGGCGGTCTGGTCTGGCGGCTCGTTCGTCTATGTGCCCGAGGGAGTCAAGGTCGACGTTCCCGCTTCAGGCGTACTTCCGCATCAATGCCGAAAACATGGGGCAGTTCGAGCGAACCCTGATCGTCATCGAGAAGGACGCCTACGCGCACTATGTCGAAGGTTGCACCGCGCCAACGTATTCGAGCAACTCGTTGCATAGCGCCGTGGTCGAGATCGTCGTCAAAGAGGGCGGACGCTGCCGCTACACGACGATTCAGAACTGGTCTAAGAATGTCTACAACCTCGTGACCAAGCGAGCCGCGGCCTACAAGAACGCCACCATGGAGTGGGTCGACGGCAACCTCGGCTCGAAGGTGACGATGAAATACCCAGCCGTCTGGCTCATGGAGTCTGGCGCACACGGTGAAGTCTTGTCTGTCGCGGTTGCGTCGGATGGTCAGCATCTGGACGCCGGAGCCAAGATGGTACACGTCGCGCCGAATACGTCGTCGCAGATCACCTCAAAGTCGATCTCGAAGGGCACCGGTCGATCGAGTTATCGTGGACTGGTGAAGGTTCACAAGGGCGCACACGATGTGCGCGCAAACGTGGTGTGTGACGCGCTCCTGCTCGACGAGCAGAGCCGAACTGATACGTATCCGTACATGGAAATCGAAGAAGAGGCCGTTTCGGTCGGTCACGAAGCAACGGTCAGCAAAGTCGCGGACGAGCAGCTGTTCTATCTGCAGAGCCGCGGCATCAGCGAAGTCGATGCGATGAGCATGATCGTGAGCGGTTTCATCGAGCCGATCGCCAAGGAACTTCCGCTCGAATATGCGGTCGAACTCAACCGGCTGATCCAGCTCGAGATGGAAGGCTCGGTCGGGTAACCGACGACCGTTCGTGACTGGCTCCGAAGTTGGAGCTGCCCCGGCATCACATCGCGATGAGCGACTGATTTGAGTGTCCAGACGAGGGGCGGGCGTCCCTGGCGGTTGACCAGCAACGCCAGTGCCCGCCCTTCAGCGTGAGGGAGAGCATGGAAGCATCGGTTCAGGAAGTGACGAAAGGGTTTTCAAGGGAGGCGGTCGAGGACCTGTCGCGTCAGCGTCAGGAGCCTGATTGGGTTCGTGAGAAGCGGCGCGAGGCATGGTCGGCCTACGAGTCGCTCCCCATGCCGACTCGTACCGATGAGGAGTGGCGACGCACCGACATCCGGCGTTTGCCGATTAATGATGTTGACGCCATTTGCCGGACTTGATGGCAAAGTCAGCAGTCTTTCAGACTTGCCGGCCGAAATCGCATCGAATCTGGGGGATCCGGAACTGCGTTCCGGCATCAATGTGCAGACCGACTCCGGAACCGTCTACTCAGAGCTGAATCAGGAACTCGCCGATCAGGGAGTCATCTTTAGCGATCTCGCCACCGCCATCGATCAGCATCCCGACCTGTTCAAGAAGTACTTCATGACCGATTGCGTTCCGTCAAACGACAACAAGTTCGCGGCACTCAATGGCGCATTCTGGAGTGGCGGCACCTTCGTCTTTGTGCCCAAGAACGTGAAGGCCGAAGTTCCGCTGCGGACGCACATTTACGCGCGTACGCCCGGCAGCGCGATCTTCCCCCACACCTTGATCGTGGTTGAGGAGGGCGCCTCGGCGGTCGTAGTCGATTCCTGGTCGTGCCCGACCACCGACGAGCCGATTATCGCCTCCGGTGTGGTGGAGATCTTCGCTGGTGAGACCATCTCAGGTGCGATACGTTCAGTTCAAAACTGGGGCCGCAACGTCTGGAACTTCACCACGCAACGCGCAATGATCGAGCAGGACGCGCAGGTCAACTCCCTCAACGTCGCTCTCGGCTCACGTCTCAGCAAGTCGCTCATCTCCGACAATCTCATTGGCGCGGGCGGACTCGCCGAGATGCTTGGGCTCTATTTCGCCGACGAGAACCAGCACATCGACCACCAGACGCGCCAGATGCACGTCTCGCCCTACGCCACGAGCGACCTTTTGTTCAAGGGAGCGCTCAAGGATCGCGCTCGAACCGTCTACTCTGGCTTGATCAAGGTCTTCCCGAACGCCCAACGAACTGATGCCTACCAGGCGAATCGCAATCTAGTATTGAGCCGCACCGCTCGCGCGGACACCATTCCGAACCTGGAGATCGGCGCCAACGACGTACGTTGCACGCACGGCGCGACTGTCGGACAGGTGGAGGAGGAATACATCTTCTATCTGATGAGCCGTGGCATCAACCGCACTGAAGCGGTCAAACTGATCGTCGACGGTTTCTTCGACGAAGTGATCGAGCGCGTGCCGGTTCCAGAGGTTCAGGAGGAAGTTCGGGCGGCCATCGCTCGAAAGATCGGACTATGACCGACATCGCGCAACATCCCAGTAGGCAAGCTCGACGTCGAACGCTTGCAAGCCGACTTCCCAATTCTGCGGCAGTCGGCTCGCGGCAAGCCACTCGTCTACCTTGACAGCGCCGCGAGCTCACAGAAGCCTGTGCAGGTCATCGACGCGTTGGCCGACTACTATCGGACGACCAACGCCAACATCCATCGGGGCGTCTACGAACTGAGCGAACGCTCTACGCAGGCGTATGACGATGCGCGGGCGAAGGTGGCCCGGCTCATCAACGCTGGCTCACCGCGCGAATGCATCTTCGTGCGCAATACCACCGAGGCATTAACCTGGTCGCCAGCTCATGGGGACGGGCAAACCTGCAACGAAGGGGACGAGATCGTCCTTTCGATCCTCGAGCACCACTCCAATCTCGTCCCGTGGCAGATCGTCGCCGCCGAACGGGGTGCAATACTGCGCTTCATTGACATCGACGACGACGGCCGTCTCAAGCTCGATCAACTTGACGGCTACCTCGCGTCGGGCCGAGTCAAGCTGGTGACGGTCACACATGTCTCCAATTCACTCGGAACCATCAATCCGGTTGCTGACATCGCCGCCAAGGCGCATGCTGCTGGCGCGCTGGTGCTGGTTGACGGGGCGCAGAGCGTGCCGCATATGCCGGTCGACGTGCACGCGATTGGTGCCGACTTTCTGGCGTTTTCCGGCCACAAGATGCTCGGACCAATGGGAATCGGAGTCCTATACGGTCGTCGCGAATTGCTCGAAGCGATGCCGCCGTACATGGGCGGCGGCGACATGATTCGCACGGTCGAGCTCAACGATTCGACCTATGCTGATCTGCCTGAGAAGTTCGAAGCTGGAACTCCAAGCGTTGCTGACGCAGTGGGGCTCGGTGCCGCGATTGATTACCTCTACGGCATCGGTCTCGCCGAGACACGTCAGCACGAGAAGGACATCGTGCGCTATGCGCTGGCGACGCTGCATGAGGTTCCCGACGTGCAACTCTTCGGGCCTGAAGGGGATGATCGCGCCGGAGTGATCAGTTTCGCCATTGGAGACGTCCATCCGCACGACATCGCCAGCATTCTTGATGGTGAAGGGATCGCCGTCCGCGCGGGACATCATTGCACCCAGCCATTGATGAGTCGCCTTGGGGTCGTGGCCACGACGAGAGCGAGCGTTTACCTCTACAATGACGAGCGTGACGTCGATCATCTCGTCGATGGCATCATGTCCGTGCGTAAGATCTTTGGCCTTGGAGCGTGACCCGTGGCTGACCTCTATCGTGAGCAAATACTCGACCATTCTCGACATCCACGCAATTTTGGCGAGATCGAGAATGCGGACATCACCTACGAAGACAGCAATCCGCTCTGTGGTGACCGCGTGCGCATCGACGTCAAGATCGCGGACGGCATGATCTCCGACATCAAGTTCTCTGGCCGTGGTTGCGCCATCAGTCAGGCGGCCGCCTCGATCCTGACCGAGATGGTCAAAGGGCACGAGCTGAATGAGGTGAAAGAGATCTCGGCGCAGGATATGATCGACGAGCTTGGTATTGACATCAGTCCCGCGCGCGTGAAATGTGCGTTGCTGGGACTCAAAGTGCTGAAGTCGGGCGCCTATGGATTGACCGACTGGCCGCATCAGGAGTGACGACCACCTTGGCTGCCACGCTGTCAGGGAGACTGGAGGGCAAATTGGCGAAATTCACCGCTGAAGACGTGCGCGAGAATCTGAAGACCGTCTACGATCCGGAGATCGGCATCAACGTCGTCGATCTCGGGCTCATCTACGACGTCGATCTCGAAGATCAGTCCGACAAGACCGGAGTCGTCGTAACCATGACGTTGACTTCGATGGGGTGTCCGCTCGGGCCGATCATCATGCAAGAGGTCAACGGAGCACTCGGCGGCCTGCCTGATATCGGCGAGGTCGGCGTCAACATCGTCTGGAGTCCGCCGTGGACGCCCGACATGATGAGCGAGGAAGCCCGCGACGAACTGGGCATCTGGTAGCATCCACCGCACGACAATTGGCCTTCACGCCCGCCCCGGAACCGGGGCGGGCGTCTTGTTTCTACCACTCGTCGTCGTCTATCCTGGGCACCCGAAGTAGTCGACCCGGCAGGAGCGGTCATACGCTTCTCCTGACTGGGCTAGGAGGGTCTCAACTGTGGCTCGCCAGGGGCGAATTATCGCGGTGCTGCTCGTTCTGATCCTGGCGGCGGCATGTCGCGGCCCATCAGAACCTGAAGACTTCAACACGCCAGCCGTCGCACCGACGCCAACACTCGAACAGATCTCGCAGGAGGTCGCGACTCCAACGCCATCCCCCACCCCGTCACCAACACCGAGTCCGACTCCAACTCCGTCACCAACCCCAGAACCGACGGCAACTCCAACACCCTCGCCTACTCCGACACCTACGGAGCCAGCGACACCGACACCGATTCCGTCCGCTCCCGCCATCACGGTGACTCAGGCGGACACGACCAAGAAGATCGTGGCGTTGACCTTCGATGCCAACATCGATACCGGTTATGCCGCGCAGATTCTAGACCTCTTGAAACAAAACGGGATCAAGGCAACATTCGGTCTCACCGGAGTCTGGGCGCAACAGAACCCGGATCTCGTGAAGCGCATGGTCAGCGATGGCCATCAGATCATCAATGAGACATACGATCACAAGTCCTTCACCGGCTTTTCAACAGGGGACAAGGCGCTCACGAAGCAGCAGCGCGACGATGAACTCCAGAAGATGCGAGATATCGTGCTGAACGTGGCCGAACTACGACGTCAAGCCCTATTTTCGCGCGCCCTACGGCGATGTGGATGGCTCGGTGTTGCAGGATATCGCCGACGCTGGCTACTCCGTCAACGTCACCTGGTCCGTCGATACGCTCGGGTGGAGTGGCATGACGGCCGACGACATCGTCAAGCGAACCGTCGATGGGGTGGCTCCCGGAGCGATCGTGGTCATGAATATGGGAGCCAACTCGGAGGATACGGCGGCGTTGCCACGCATCATCAAGCAGCTTCGAGACAGCGGCTATTCATTCGTTTCGGTGAAGCAGATGGTTGGGAGGTAGTTCGAGGTTCCACGTTCCGAACAAGTCACGGCGATTGCGGACAGACTACACGCAATCGGACAGAGAGGGAATGCAGGTGCCAGATCTCCATCAGGTCTACCAATACGTTGACGACCACGCTGACGCGATGATCGCTGATCTGCAAAAAGTCATTCGTCAGCCGTCGATCTCATCGGCCAACGTTGGCGTGCATGAGTGCGCCGCACTGCTGGTCGAGATGATGAGCGATCTCGGCATCGACGCGCGTGCGGTCGAGACCGACGGGCTGCCGGTCGTCTACGGAGAGATCAGCGAGGCCGGCCCGGATGCCCACACACTCGTCATCTACAACCACTATGACGTGCAGCCTGCTCCAGAGTCTGACTGGGAGTCACCGCCGTTCGAGGCGCGCATCGTTGGGGACCGGATCATTGGCCGTGGCGCGACCGACGCCAAGGGCAATCTGATGTCGCACCTCAAGGCTGTTGAGGCACTTCGCGCGACGACCGGGATGCCGATCAACGTCAAGTTCGTCTTCGACGGCGAAGAGGAATCGGGAAGCCCCAGCCTCCCTGGGTTCGTGGACAAGCACCTCGACATGCTCAAGGCAGACGCGGCCCTCTCATTCGACGGCGGATTCGACGCTGGCGACATACCGCGCATCAACCTGGGCAGCAGCGGTCTCCTTTTCGTGCAGATGCGTGCCAAGGGCGGAACGAAAGACTTGCATTCGGCGCGCGCTCGCCTGGTGCCAAACCCAGCCTGGAAGTTGGTCTGGGCCCTGGCTTCGATGAAAGGCCCCGACGGTCGCATTTTGATCGACGGATTTTACGACGACATTCGACCACCAAGTGCGCCGGAGCGCGAGCTGCTTGAGCAAGCGAACTGGAACGACGAGGCGCAGAAGCGAGATCTGGGTGTCGACGAGTTCCTGGGTGGCGTTTCAGGCGTCGACGCGCTGCAGCAACTCCTCTTCACACCAACGTGCAATATCGCCGGTTTTGCCTCCGGTTACGTGGGTGAAGGCAACAAGACGCTATTGCCGTCCACGGCGGCCGTCAACGTCGATTTCCGGCTGGTGGCTGATCAGAACCCCGAGGACATCTATGCCAAGGTACGCAAGCATCTCGATTCACACGGATTTAGCGATATCGAGATCAGCAGCGAGAGCGGCATCGAGCCTTCACGCACCAATGCCGATTCACCGTTCGCCAAAATCGTGGCAGATGCGGCGCGGCAGGTCTACCGGCGCGAGCCCACGGTGCGTCCAACGGGCGACGCGTCGGGCCGTCAGGGCGTCTGGTTGGCCGGCAAGCTCGGCATTCCGGGGGCTGGAACCGCGGTTGGACCACCCGACTGGCATGGGCATGCGTCAAATGAATTCATGACGCTGGGTCACTACATCGACGGCATCAAGTACGCCGCGACCATTTGGACGTTATTCTCGCAAACAGCGGTGTAAGAACGACCACTATGCACAGTCAAGAAGGGGAGTGACATGCCGCGACCCATCGAGATCAACGATCTCGGCAAAATCAAATACGTCGGTGATCCGCAGATTTCGCCGGACGGTACGACTGTCGCCTACGTGGTGACGGAAGCCGACATCCCAGGCAAGACCTACCACTCGTCAATCTGGCTGGCGGCTAGTGACGGTTCCTGGAATCGCAAGTTCACACACAGCAACGCAAAGGACACCGCTCCGCGCTGGTCGCCAGACGGAATGAAGTTGGCCTTTCTCTCCGACCGTTCGGAGAAGACGCAGTTATTTCTCATGCCGATCAACGGCGGTGAAGCCCAGCGCTTCACTGATCTCAAGAACGGCGTCGCCGAACCGACCTGGTCGCCGGACGGCTCGACGCATCGCGGTGACGAGCAAGGTCGGCCCCGAAGGCGTAGTCCGTCTCTCGCAGCAGACCGACGAAGATCGCAAACAAGACGATCAGAAGAGCGACGTCAAGGTCATCCGCAGCTTGCGCTTCAAGCTGGACGGCGAGGGCTTTCTCGGCGAACTCAAACGGCACATCTTTCTGGTAGCCATCGACGGCGGCGAGATCACTTCGCTCACCGAGGGTGATTGGGACGACTCGCAGCCGTCATGGTCACCGGACGGGACACAGATCGCATTCTCATCGAACCGCACTGACGACCGTGAGTTCAATCGCAAGTCGGACATTTGGATAGTCAACGTCAGCGATGGCTCGACCAACCCGGTCACGACGAGCGACGGACAATACGGCGCGCCAGTCTTTTCGCCAGACGGAGGAAGGCTCGCCTACATCGGCTACCCCTTCAGTGAGACGTTTGGGCCGAACACGATCAGCGGGCTGTGGGTGAAGTCGTTGCCGGACGGCGAGCCCCGCAACATCGCGCAGCATCATCGACCGTGACATTTCCGGCACGGCGATCAGTGACGCGCACTACGTTTCACCCGCCCAATTCCCCATTTGGGATCAAGACGGTCAAGCGGTGTACGCCAACTACGCCGATCGCGGCAACGTGCCGGTCGGCGCGGTTCCAGCTGGACGACACGTCAAATACGTTGGTTGACGGCACAGCGCGAAGTCCTGAATTTCAGCCGAGTCGAAACGACGGAACGCTGGCCCTGCTCATCTCCGACTCGACGCATCCGTTCGAGGTCTTCGTCAGCGACGCGGACGGCTCCAATGAACGTCGCGTCAGCCACGCGAACGACGATTTCCTCGCGGACGTCATCGATCCCGCAGCCTGAATCGATGGTCGTGACCAACCGAGACGGCATCGAGATCGACACCTGGCTGCTGCCGCCGCCCGATTTCGACGAAACGCAAGAAGTACCCGCTGATCCTCGAGATCCACGGTGGTCCCCACGCCATGTACGGCAACACCTTCTATCACGAGCTGCAGGTCTATGCGGCCGGCGGTTACCTCGTTCTCTACTGCAATCCGCGCGGCAGCACTGGCGCCGGCCAACAGTTCGTCAATGCAGCCGCGGGCGACTGGGGTGGATGTCGACTACCGAGGATCTGATGGACGTCGTGGATCACGTGCAGCAAATTCCCGTACGTCGATACCTCGCGCATGGGCGTCACCGGTGGATCGTACGGCGGTTATATGACCAATTGGATCATTACGCAGACCGATCGATTCAAGGCCGCGGTGACGCAGCGGAGCACGGTGAACCGCCACAATCTGTACGGCACCAGCGATCTGGTGTGGTCCTACGCCAGCTGGGAGTTCGGTGGCTCCGCCTATGAGCGCCCTGACTTTTATCTGGAACGCTCTCCGTTGACCTACATCAAGAACGTCAGCGCTCCGATCCTCATCATGCACAGCGAGAACGACTTCCGTTGCCCGGTCGAGCAATCAGAGCAACTCTTCGTCGCCCTCAAACTGCACGGCAAAACGACAGAGTACATCCGTTTCCCGAACGAGAGCCACGGACTCTCACGCACCGGGCGGCCCGACCATCGCGTCGAACGGCTCGACCGTGCCGCCGAATGGTTCGACCGCTACTTGTAGGGATCCAGTCGCGGGAGTGTCGAGAGATTCACAATACTCCCTGCGTTTCACTCGGAAGTCATCCGGACATCGACTATACTCCGACCCGTTTGCTGTTCGTTAGCGTGGAGCTGACGAGAGCAAACCGGGTCGAGTTTCTGCGTCTCGATCCCTCGAGTCCAGAGACCTGTCAGAAGAGCACGTCCGGTCCGGGGAGGGAATATGCTCAAGCGCATCGCAATCATCGCGTGCATCGGCGCGATTCTCATTATTCTGCTGGCCGCCTGCGGGGGAAGTAGCAGCGGCAATAGTGGCGACACTGGTTCGTCCGGTGACGCGATCACTATCAAAGAGACCGAGATGAAATTCACGCCGAACAACATCACCGTTCAGACGGGCCAGACTGTGAACATCAAGCTGGTCAACGACGGCGTCGTGATGCACGACTTCACCATCGACGACCTCAACGGTCAGCAGCTCACCAAACCGCTCGACCCAGGCAAAAGCACCACATTCTCCCTGACTGCTCCGGACACGGCGGGCACCATCAACTTCTATTGCTCGCAGCCAGGGCACAAAGCGGCAGGTATGACCGGAACGATCACCGTTCAGTAGACGCCTTCGCGGTCTCATTCATGCAACTTCAGCCCCGCGAATTCCCTGTCTGGCGTGGTTCGCGCTAAGATAGAGAAAACAGACGCGGGGCTCATTTTGCGTATTGCACTGCTCCAAGGCGAGGGAGGCCAACTCGTGACAAGCTATTCGACGATCAGCGAACTACTCGACCATCTTAGACCGGCGGCGGAAATGCGAAACGGTTCGATCGCCATCAAGGATGAGAAGGCCTTCACGGGGGACGTGCTCGACCGTATGGTCTATAGCGCGGTCTTCGGTGACGACAACGTCAAGGCGGCTGCCCGCTGGGTCATCTGGCAGGCAGGGCAGGAACTCGGCACCCTACCGGCTTCGATCCACGACTTCTATATCGCCGGTGGTCGTGACGAATGGCGCAATCAGACCACGCCCGCCATCAACGTGCGCGGAATGGTCTACGACACCGCCCAGGCCGTCATCCGCGCCGCGCAGAAGAACAACGCCAAGCAGTTCATCTTTGAAATCGCGCGTTCCGAGATGGGCTACACGGATCAGAGGCCTGAGGAATATGCCACCGTGATACTCGCGGCGGCGTTGAAGCAGGGACATCGCGGACCGCTCTTCATTCAGGGCGATCACTTCCAGATCAACGCCAAGAACTATGGCGCGGATGCGGAGAAGGAAATCAGCGGGTTGCGCGAGTTGATCGAGGAGGCGCTCGACGCCGGTTTCTACAACATCGACATCGACAGCTCGACCATCGTCGATCTATCACGGGCTACGGTTGCCGAGCAGCAGGAGCTGAACTACGAGCGTTGCGCTGAACTGACCGCCTACATCCGTGAGCACCAGCCTGACGGCGTAATGGTCTCAGTCGGCGGCGAGATCGGCGAGGTTGGCGGTAAGAACAGCACGGTCGAAGACCTCGACGCGTTTATGACCGGCTACAACCAGACGATCGCCGGCATGGACGGCAACGTAGTCGGGATCAGCAAGATCAGCGTGCAAACCGGAACGAGCCACGGCGGCGTGGTGCTGCCCGACGGCAGCATCGCCGAGGTCAGTGTCGACTTCGACACGCTTGGCGAACTCTCGAAGGCGGCCCGCGAGCAGTATCACCTCGGTGGGGCGGTTCAGCATGGCGCCTCGACGCTACCCGAAGTGGCGTTCAACCGCTTCTCGGAGGCGAACGCCTGTGAAGTCCACCTGGCTACCGGATTCCAGAACATCATCTACGACAGCCAGGCATTCCCGTCCGACCTACGCGATGAAATCTACGCCTGGTTGGCCAAGAATCGCGCCAGCGAGCGCAAGCCGGACATGACCGACGCGCAGTTCTACTACACAACCCGCAAGCGAGGGTTCGGCCCCTTCAAGCAGCAGATCTGGGACATGCCGTCTTCGACTCGCGCGGAGATCAGCGGCGAATTGGAAGAGAAGTTCGACCTGATCTTCAAGCGGCTCAACGTGGTCGATACTGCCGACATGATTGACCGCATCGTCAAGCCGACAAAGCGCGCGAAGCCGGTCCCGGAGGCTCTTCAGAAGGCGACTGTTTCGTAAAGCGTCACTCGAACGCAGAGACATCAATCGGGCGAGGCAGGTGCCTCGCCCGATCTCGTCCGCTACGGAACCAGTTGTTCGATGCGCCAAGAACACAGATCTCAGGGTTCAACGTGTTGGAATCGACGGCTCACGGTCTCGCCCCGGCTCTTGCTCAGGTCGCAAATAGACGAGGTATTCATTCATGCCAACCTTGAGGACCCGTCGAACGGTGTAGAGGCATCCGCGTTCACGCAGGGATCGTCCGGGGGTGATGCGAGCCGCGCGAATTTCGCGCTCGGTTCGAGAAACGATCTCATACGTCACGCGGCCACAGTGCAAACAACGGAAATACTGATCAGACTCGTCGGTCGGGCCGGCAAGCCCTCGTTGTACCAGCACGGTTTGACTGCTCCCGCAGTCGGGACAGATCCGTTGTTCGGACGTGCTCACGTCGTGCTCGTCCTCCTTGAACGTGTCCCGAAACCCAAGGTCACACGGCGAGTTCGATCAGCAACCAAGTTGTATGGCAGCACTGAAAACCGAATACCATAGACTAGCGCATTTCGCAACTCTTCATGTCGTGTCAGCATTGTACGTCTCTCAGCGGTCCCTGAGGCTATCCATGTGTCCGCCGAATTCGCACTAGTTTCGTTCACACTATCTGGTTGCACTTGATGTGCTATTTATCCAATTTGGCCCTGATCGTGGCATACTAGCCCTGTAGCGAGATGTCCGCTGGCGATGACCGCGCAGCGCTCGCCCGTGCGTCAGTTGCCTTGGCTGATCGATGAATCGGGTACTCGCTCCCCATATTCACAGTCGTCCGTTCGCGGCCATGGCCGTGTTCGGGACGATTCCGTAGACATCTGAGATGTCAGCAGTCCGCATCGACGAACATGGGTCGCTCGGCATTTTGCATTGCCGTCGTGCATCACTCCGATCCACGTCCTAGCCGATCGAACTCAGACCACGGGTGCGCGCCGAAAGGGAGGTTGAGCGTGGTTCAACAAGCACAGCACAAGAACGGCGACGGTGGAATACCTGCCGCCGGTTTGTCAGAAAGCGCGCGCCACCTCCTCGAACGACGACGATTGATCATCGCCTCGAACCGCGGCCCGATCGAATTCCAGATCGAAGAGGATGGCTCGTACAGCACCAAACGAGGAAGTGGCGGCGTCGTCACCGCGGTCGGCGCAATCAGCCGCTTCAGCGATCTGACATGGGTCGCCAGCGCCATGACCGACGGAGATCGTCAGCGTGCCCTGGAGGCTCAACAGGCCGGCGAAACCATGATCAGGACCCCGGACTCCGACGTCAGCCTTCGCTTCGTTCTGGCCGATTCTGACGCGTACGACGGCTATTACAATCGGATCTCGAACCCGCTCCTCTGGTTCCTCCAGCACTATCTCTGGGACACTCCACGCGCACCTGACATCAACGAAGAGACGTGGCACGCGTGGCGTCACGGGTACGTGCCGGTTAACCGTCAGTTCGCTAATGAGATTGTCGAAGTGGCCAAAGTCGGCGAGGGTCGACCGCTGGTTATGCTGCAGGATTATCATCTCTATCTCGTCCCGGGTCAAATCCGCGAGATGATGCCGAATGTGATGATGCAGCATTTCATCCACATTCCGTGGCCCGATCCGGACTATTGGCAGCTACTACCGCGCGAAATGCGCTCCGACATCTGCAAGAGTCTCCTGGGCAACGACATCGTCGGATTCCAGACGGATGCGCACGCTCGCAGTTTCATGAATACGTGCGAGGCAAACCTCGACGGAGTTGATCTCGATTATCGGGGCCGCGAAATTCATTACCACGGGCGCACGCACGAGGGTCGCCGCCTATCCGATCTCCATCGACTGCGACGCGGTCGAAGCGGTCGCCGCAGGAGAAGAAGCGTTCAAGCACGAGGAGCATCTCGAAAACTTCCTCAACGATTACACGATTGTGCGGGTTGACCGCGCTGAGCCGAGCAAGAACATCGTTCGCGGATTCCTGGCCTACGATCGCTTTCTCGAGGAGTTTCCCGACTTCATTGGGCGCGTGAATTTCCTGGCGTACCTCGTTCCCTCTCGGCTCGAAGTCCTGGAATATGTCGACTACCTCGACGATATCAATACGATCGTCGGGCGGATCAACACCAAATACGCCAACGCAGCCGAGAACGATGGAGTCGCCTGGCAGCCGATCCAAGTATTTATCGGTGATGATTACCCCAGGGCGCTGGCGGCCATGAAGCACTACAACGTGCTCATGGTCAACGCAATCTTCGACGGAATGAATTTCGTGGCCAAAGAAGGCGCTCTGCTGAATAAGCGTGACGGTGTGATGATTCTTTCCGAGGCGGCCGGTGCCTACCAGCAGCTTGGGCCCTATTCACTGACGGTGTCACCCACCGACGTCGAGGGCACCGCCGCGGCGATCCATACCGCGCTCACCATGAGCCCGGACAAGCGCGCAGGCTGGTCGCGAGATCTGCGTGATCTCGTTCGACGAGAGAATATCCGCACCTGGATCTACGCGCAGCTCGAAGACCTGGCGCGACTCCCGGAGACTACCAGCTAATCCAGGCAGCAGAGATTAAGACAGCACACCAGCCCGGCGCAGGGCCTCCAGCGTCGGCTCGAGCGGCAGCGCGTGGCGCACGTGGTCGTCCCATCCGACAACCGTGGTCGCTCGAAAGAGGGCGTTAACGACGGCTTCTTCAGTGGCTTCGACCGTGGCCTGGAACAGGGCGTCGATGAGCGCCCCACTTTCCACGATGTGCTCGAAGGTCATCGTCAGTTCCGTCGGCTCGTGCGGAATTCGAAGCGCGTTCGAAAAAGCGATGATGTAGTCGCCACTGCCGTTACCGGAGATCGATCCAAGCCGGGCTAGCCCAAGTGACGCTCGCCGAGCGATGCGTCGCAGGGAGCGGTCGAGCATGGGCGCATCGGTGCCGATGATGACGATGATCGATCCAGCCTCGGGTACGGCTTCCGGCGGATTCCAATCCTGCAGCATCCTGCCGATCGGAACTCCGGCGATAGTCAGCTGATCGCGTCGTCCGAAATTACCGAGGACTATTGCCCCGACCGTGTAACCACCATGTTCGGTCGGGAGCTTGCGCGATGACGTCCCAATGCCTCCCTTGAAGCCGAAGAGGCTCATGCCCGTACCGGCACCGACTGTTCCCTCCTCGACCGACCCGGTTCGGGCCGACTGGATCGCCGAGAGGACGTGGTCGTAGCCTCACGTGGCGCCCCTGCATGTCGTTGAGGTAGTTGTCGGCGCACTCGGTGACGATCGTGTTGACGGTGGATGTGGTGATGGCGACGTCAGGGTTGACGGTGATGGAGTACTGGGCCAGCGCATCGACGACCCGCCCAACGTTCATTGTGCCGGTCATCGCAATCGGACTCTCGATCACGCCAAGCTCGTCGATCTGCTCTTGACCGAAACACTTGCCGAAGCCATTGAGAACGAATACAGCGGCCGGCACCTTTTCTCGGAAGAGATTGCCAGTATGCGGCAGCACCACACTCACGCCCGTGCGGATCGGGCCCTTGCCCGGCACCAGTGGCCCGGATCCCTCGATCAAGGTTGTGTGGCCCACGAGGACTCCAGGGACGTCGGTAATGGCATTGTGCGGTCCAGGCTGCATCGAGCCGAGGCCCAGTCCAACGTCTCTCGCCCGGGGGCGGGAATTTTGTGTGGTCACTTCTCCTCCGTGGGTAATTCTAGGTCGCGATCCCTGATTTGGTTCACAACGAAGTTGACGATGCGAACCCACTCTCAGTTATGGCCACCCGCATTCAAGAATCCACGCGGTCTTGCGGGACGCAAGCTATGATAGTCGAATCAGCGGGCGAATCCCGACTCTTCTCTCAAGAATCATGTTGCCGACGATTCGCGGAATGGCGCGCTCCATGCGATGACAGACTGAGCCGATGGTCCGCGGTCTTGAGGATCATGAAACTGACGACGAATTGTTCCCATTGAAAACGAGGCACGATCAATGTGGTTTGGACGGCTCACGCTACGACTCCTTCGCCTGCTGACGGCCACGTCATCCGGTGGATCCGCTTCCGGAACCGATGGCTCACGCGCGAAGGAGTACAACCGCACCAAACAGCGGGTGATGCTCATCGGACTCGCGGCATCGATGGTCGGTGGCGCAATCTTCGCATTGAGTGGGCTTCCGCTACAGATCAGTGAGCGGATCGACCGCTTCAGTCCCAACAAGTGGGTGCGGCGCAGCATCTTCGCGGGCATCCTGACCGTCGGCGAGCTATTCGTCGGGCTACCTTTGGGATACTTCAGCGGCTACACCATCGAGCACCGTTACGGTCTGAGTAACCAATCGCGGATGGGATGGTTATCCGACCAACTCAAAGGACTGGCGGTCTCGCTCCCCTTCGCGGCGTTCGGTGCCAATCTTGTACTTGAGATAATCGAGCGCTGGCCCAAACGATGGTGGGCGATCGCTACATCGCTGGCGCTTCCGTTCACCGTGCTGCTGTCGCAGCTTTCGCCGGTACTTCTCATGCCGATCTTCAACAAGTTCGAGCCCCTCCAGGACACTGAGCTCGCGACGCGATTGACGGCGCTAGCAAAGGAATCGGGGATCAATGTCGCGTCGGTCATGCAGATGGACATGAGCCGCCAGACGAACAAGGCCAACGCATTCTTCGCTGGGATGGGACGGACGCGGCGCATCGTGCTGGCCGACACCATGCTGAATCGGTTCACACCTGAAGAGATCGACGTGGTGGTGGCGCATGAAATCGCGCATCAGGCTCATCGAGATCTCTGGTGGTTGATCGGGGTTGGGACAGTCTTCACGGCTGCGATCTCATGGTCGGTCGATCTCGTTGCCAAACGCCTGGTACGCGAGTATGGCGAGCAATTCAAGCTCTCTTCGATCTCTCACGTCTCGGCGCTTCCGCTCCTCAGCTGGCTGTTAGCGGTGGTGGCATTCGCGCTGGCTCCGATTCAGAACGCGGTGTCGCGGGTCATCGAGCGACGAGCCGATACGTTCGCGTTGTGCTTGACCGAGGATCCCAAATCATTCGAGTCGGCCATGCGACTGCTGGGCGAGATGAATCTGGCGGACCCCAATCCGTCTGCCTTCGTGAAGTACACGATGTATAGTCATCCACCGATCGCAGAACGCGTCGCCCGGGCTCAGCGCTTCGCGCGCGGCGAGGGGTGATTACCGCTCATCGTTCGTTTACTTCCGCGCTCTCAGCAGCACCTTAAAATCGTTGAATGACGCCACGCGGCCGTCTTCTTCCTCCACGGAGAAGTGCTCGCGACAGCCTTCTTCGGTTGCCAGGATCCAGTCCGAGAGGGCCTTCGGCTCACCTTCGGCCATGCGCGATCGTTCCGTCCAGGACGCGAATTCGTGGCGCTTCACAATGACCTCAGACATCTCTAGCGTCAGCCCGGCATCTGTCAAAAACGAGGTCCACTCCGTCATTGAATAAGCGCGCACGTGGCTCGGGTCACGCCATTTCTCGACCTTGTTGATGAACGCATCATATTCGGCATTGTCTGGAGACAGGCTGTCGATCAACACGAACGCTCCACCCGGAACGAGGACACGCGCGACTTCGTCCACGAACGACTGCACGTCCGCGAAGTGGTGCGGCGCGATTCGACAGGTGACGAGATCGAAGGACTCGTCGGCGAACGGAATCGACTCCGCCGCCGCGGCGATGACCCCAACCGGCTCGATGTCACTGTCTCGAGCGAATTTGCGCGCATGGACCAGCATTTCTGGCGTCAGGTCGAGCATCGCGACGTCTCGGACCATCGGCGCAAGTGCAATCGCGGTGTGCCCGCCGCCCGTGGCGATGTCGAGCACGCGCATCTCGGACGTGGGTTCAGCAACTTCAACCAGACGAGCCAGATCTTTACCGAGTCGATGGGTCTCGCTATGCACATATGCATCACCAACCGCACCGAACTGCTCCCGCGCGCGTCGTTGAATCTCTTGCGCCGTCATGTCACTTTGCCCTTCACGCTTCTACCGAGTCGACTGTGATCGCAACGTTGGATTCAGGCCCGTGTCGATGATAACGTTTCTTTGGTGCCGGTGCGTATTCCGGCCGGTAGGAGTCGCCCGGCTCAATGTTCTTGCAACTTGGTCAATTTGCGTATCGCCATCGCTGGCGTGTCATCGTAGCCTGGCTGATTTTCTTCGTAGCTTCAATTCCAATTCTTCCTCGTGTCACCGGTGTGCTTGCTGTAGGTGGTTTCTCCAGCCGTGGCACCGAAACCGACCGCGCCCAGCACATCCTCGAGACGCAGATACCAGGCTACAGTCCGTCCGATCTGGTCATCATCTTCCACGATCCGACACTGGACGCCAACTCACCGCAGTTCATTGGGCAAACTCAGGACGCACTGAAGGACGTGCTGACCCTCCCACATGTCACCGGCGAAACGACATATCGGCAAAACCCGAGGCAGATATCGGGCGATGGCCACACCGCCTACAATCTCGTCCACCTCGATCTTCCATCCGAGCAGGCTCAACGCCTTGTCGCCAACGTCCGCGACACGCTCCACCCTACGACACTTGAAGTGCGTGTGGCTGGAGGTCCCGCCTTCTACGCCGACATTGAGACTGTGACGGAGCATGACCTGAGACGTGCCGAGATGATCGCCATCCCGTTCGCGCTCCTTGCACTCGTGCTCGTATTCGGCAGTCTGGTGACGGCCGGCATCCCCATTGTCGTGGGCGGGATCAGCGTCGCCTGCGTCCTCGGAGCCATCTTCTTGACCGCTCACGTGGTAGACCTGTCGATCTTCGTGCTCAATCTGGCGACGCTTCTGGGATTGGGATTGGCGATCGACTACTCGCTCTTCATGACGAGTCGCTTCCGGGAAGAGCTCGCGGTTCACGACGTGCCAGAAGCCGTCGCGGTTACGGTGGCCAACGCCGGCAAGGCAGTCTTCTTTTCAGGGCTGACGGTCTTGATCGGGTTGAGCGGGCTGGCGGTGTTCAACATCATGTTCCTACGCTCGGTTGGAGTGGCTGGAGCGCTGGTAGTCCTGTTCGCCGTTTTGGGAGCGCTCACGCTCCTTCCCGCGGTGCTCAGCGTCATCGGTCGACGTGTCGACCGTCTCTCGATCTATCGTCGGAGCAACGACGCCGGCTCGTTCTGGCACAGCGTGGCGGATCGTGTCATGGCGCATCCCTGGGTCGTCATGATTCCGGTCGTTTCGTTCCTACTGCTTCTCGGCACACCCTTCTCACGTGTGAATCTCAGCTCGCCTGACGCCACCATCTTGCCGTTATCGACAGGATCGCGACAGGGATTTGAGCTATTACGGAGCGAGTTTGGTGACGGCGCGATCTCGCCCATTGTGGTTGCGGTGCAATCGCATGGTCCGATCAACACCCCGGAGCACGTCGCCTCCCTCTACGAGCTAACGCGAAAGATCGCAAAAGATCCCCGCGTCTGGCAGATCGACAGCATCGTCACCCTGGATCCGCGCATCGCGCTGCAGCAGTACCAGCTGATGTACTCCGATCCAACGGCCCTCAGCGATCCATTTGTCAGCGCAGCCTACAACCACCTTGCTGGGTCCGATGCCACCGTCATCTACGTCTATTCCCAACCGCTTCCAAGCAGCAGCGAAGCGAAGTCCCTTCTCGAGGCGCTACGCAACACCAACCCCGGCCCTGGCTTGACCATGCAGGTCGGCGGCGGAACTGGCGAGATTGTCGACGTGGTCCACTCAATGTATTCCGCGTTTCCGCTCGCGGTGCTAATCGTGG
Source organism: uncultured Chloroflexia bacterium (assembly GCA_963713965.1). Classification (GTDB taxonomy): domain Bacteria; phylum Chloroflexota; class Chloroflexia; order Thermomicrobiales; family Thermomicrobiaceae; genus CALAGB01. Next base: position 3,365,699 of record OY970217.1, on the reverse strand, counting down.
TGTTGGCGACCTATCTGACGCTCTTCTTGCAGTTCCGCTCGCTGATCCTGCCAATCAAGGCGGTTCTTATGAACGCCCTGAGCATCGTGGCGAGCTACGGCGCGCTCGTCTGGATCTTTCAGGAGGGACATCTGAGCGGAGTGCTGAACTTCAGCCCGCTCGGATTCGTCGAAGCGTCCTTGCCGGTGGTGATGTTCAGTCTCCTGTTTGGATTGAGCATGGACTATGAGGTCTTTCTGCTCAGTCGCATGAAAGAGGTCTGGGACGAAACCGGCGACAACCGGCTGGCCGTATCCACCGGTTTGGAACGAAGTGGACGCATTATCACCGGCGCGGCCCTCATCCTCGTCGTGGTCGCGTCTTCCTTCGCCACTGCCGATGTGGTGCTGATCAAGGCGCTCGGACTCGGAATCGCCATCGCCGTGGCTCTCGACGCCACCATCGTACGCGCGCTCCTCGTACCTGCCACCATGCGCTTGCTGGGTCACCTGAACTGGTGGGCTCCCAGCTGGACGGGGCGCTCAGCCCAACGAAAGACAAAGGTACGATGAGGGATCCTCTCCACCGGAATCGCCTGTGGACGATGCTCGTGGCGTCGTTCGCGACGCTGATCCTCCTGGTTGGCTGCGGTGAATCGAACGCGCAACTCGAGATCGCGACTCCTGGCGGCACCGCGCGGCCCGCCTCGCAGTTCCTAACGCCGCGTGCGACACCCGGAACCGTCCATTTTCCAGCCGACGATGGTCCGCACGACGAACTGACCGAGTGGTGGTATTCCACGGGACATCTCACGGCCGCGGACGGCAGCGAATACGGCTTCGAGTTCGTCATCTTTCAAGGAAACCGGGCAGGCTACCCGCCGACCTATGCCGCGCATTTCGCCATAACCGATGTGGCCAAGGGCGAGTTCCATTACGACCAGCGCACGCAGAGCGGCGGTCAACCACAGTCATCGAAGTCGATAGACCTCGCGCTGGGCGATTGGACGCTGCAAGGGGACGGAGCCAACGACCAGATCTCCGCCAGCATGTCCGGATATTCGATTGCGCTATCACTCACGAGCACCAAGCCCCCCGCGCTCCATAGCGGCGACGGCCACTTTGAATGGGCTCCCGCCACCGGTTCCTACTACTACTCTCGAACCGACATGAAGGTTAGCGGGAGCATAACCGTGGGTGCGACCCGCCAGAACGTCAGCGGAAAAGCCTGGATGGATCATCAGTGGGGGAATTTTCTCCTGTTCGGTGGTGGTGGGTGGGATTGGTATTCGATCCAGCTCAGCAACAACGAGCAGATCATGCTCTGGCACAGCCGAGACAGTCAGAACAACGTGATTTTCGGCAGCGGAACCTACGTGAACGACGATGGACAAACTGAGCAGTTCAGTCTCGGCGACTTCGAAATCACACCCACCGGGACCTGGACGAGCCCGCAATCCGGGGCGATCTATCCATCGGGTTGGACGATCACGATTCCGTCGAAGCACCTTAAACTCACTATTGATCCGCTCATTAGGGATCAGGAACTCGACACAAGAGCGTCGACGGGCGTGATCTATTGGGAGGGAGACGTATCGATTTCGGGAACGGAGGACGGATCCTCGATCAGTGGTCGGGGCTACATTGAATTGACCGGATACGCCACAAATCTCAGCAGTCCATGACTCGAACCGTCGGTGAAGATTTCGTTAAGCGGTTGACACCAGAGACATCTCTCTGTATTATGGCCGTCAACAACTGAATAGAGCCTACGCTCATCCAGAGAGGTGGAGGGAAACGGCCCTTAGAAGCCCGGCAACCAGCGCCAACGCGCCAGGTGCCAATTCCGGCGGATGATATTCCGCAAGATGAGCGAGGTGTTTTCGATCCTCCACCTATTTTGGGGGATTTTTTTGTTCCCTGAAATCGATGGCGATGACGAGGAGAGTACACGAGTCGCTACGGCCCAAGCGAGCCGCGACGGTGCAAGGCGGCGCACGGGCACTCGTGGAAGATGACCTCCGAGCCGCACGCTGAACCGCATCACTGCGTAAATAGGCGTCGCCGGGTTGATCTCCGTTATCAAGGTCAGAGTGTTACTGCACTCACCGAGGCCCGCATCGCGAGAAGCGGGCAAACCGGGGTGGTACCACGGGTCATTTAGCCCGTCCCCGCTAGATGGGGACGGGTCTTCGTTTAACCCGTCTCCGGCATGAGCAGCCAATGCTGGAGGGGTACATGGCAGCAACCATCTCACCACCGACTATTCTTCGCACCGCGAACGTCGCGAACCCGGATCATCCGTTCATCACCGAGCACGGCGACGTGCTGCCACACGTCGACCTCAGCTTCGAGACGTGGGGCACGCTCAACGCGACCAGCGACAACGCCGTCCTGATAATTCACGCCTTGACCGGCGATAGTCATGCCGCCTCGCATGGTCCGGACGATCCCTCCGGCTGGTGGGAGCCCCTCGTCGGACCCGGCAAGGCCATCGACACCAACCGTTACTTCGTGATCTGCCCGAACAACCTCGGAAGCTGCTATGGATCGACCGGACCATGTTCTATCGACCCTACCAACGGACAGCGCTACCGTCTAACGTTCCCAATGCTGACCGTCCGTGACCTGGTCGCGATTCAAGCGAGACTCATTGATCACCTTGGTGTCCAGTCGTTGCACTGCGTCACTGGCGGGTCGCTCGGTGGCATGCAAGTGCTCGAATGGGCCGCGATGTACCCGGATCGGGTGCGACGCGCCATCCCGGTCGCTGCCTCGGGGCGTTTCGCGCCGCAGGGTATCGCCTACAACGAGGTTCAGCGGCGCGTAATCATGCTCGACCCTGCCTGGAAAGATGGCAACTACGAAGAGGACGCCATTCCGGCGGCTGGCCTTGCAATCGCTCGCATGGTCGGCGTCATCACGTACCAGAGCGACGAACTTATGGCGGCCCGCTTTGGCCGCAACCCAGAAGCGCGCTACACCAGTTGGCCCGAGTTCCTGCGCCGCTATGACGTCGAGGGCTACCTGCACTATCAGGGCGACAAGCTGGTGCGTCGCTTCGATCCCAACTGCTACCTTTATCTCACGCGTGCCATGGACTCTCACGATCTCGGACGGGGTCGTGGCAGCTATCAAGACGGTGTCCGGCTCATTGAAGCGCCGACGCTGATGATCGGCATTCGCTCGGACATCCTGTTCCCCGCCTACCAAGTCCGAGAGGTGGCCGACGTGCTGCAGCGCGTTGGTCGTGACGGACGTTACGTCGAGCTGGACTCACCCAATGGGCACGACGCGTTCCTGAACGACATCGAAGTCATGGCGCGTTACATCGAAGGCTTCCTGTCTGAATAAATCTTCGTCTGGGCGCCCAGACGAAGGACTCGACAGAAGTATTGCCAGATACCTGGGCTCATGCCCGCGAAATCACTGACTTGATCGCATCGAATCACCCCGATGGAGGGAAGAGACATGCCTGAATCAAACGGACATCGACGATCGCCCGGATTCAACACCCGGCAGATTCACGCCGGGCAGCAGCCGGATCCGACCACAACGGCTCGAGCCGTGCCGATCTACCAGACGAGCTCCTTCGTCTTCCACAACGCTGAGCACGCCGCCAACCTCTTCGGCTTGCAGGAGTTTGGCAACATCTACACGCGCATCATGAACCCGACGCACGACGTCTTCGAGCAGCGCCTCGCCTCGCTCGAAGGTGGCGTCGGCGCTCTGGCGACCGGCTCCGGTCAGGCAGCCGAATCGATCGCCATCTTCACGTTCCTGGAAGCCGGCGACGAGATCGTCTCCGCCGCCAGCCTCTATGGCGGCACCTATAACCTCTTCGCGGTCACACTGCCGCGGCACGGCATCAAGACCACGTTCATCGACCCGTCGAACCTGGATAACTTCCGCACGGCCATCACTGACCGCACTCGAGCGCTCTACGTGGAGACGATCGGCAACCCCAAGCTGGACGTGGTGCGCATCCGGGACGTGGCCGACATCGCACATGAGGCCGGACTGCCATTGATCGTCGACAACACCTTCGCGACGCCGTATCTGTGCCGGCCGATCGAGCATGGCGCGGACATCGTCGTTCACTCCGCTACCAAGTGGATAGGCGGCCACGGCACGTCGATCGGTGGAATCATCGTCGACGCTGGGACGTTCGACTGGACGAATGGCAAGTTCCCGTCGATGGTCGATTTCGTCGAGCGCTTCGGTAACCTCGCCTTTATTCTGCGAGCTCGCGTCGAACCGTACCGCGATCTTGGTCCCGCCCTCAGCCCATTCAACTCCTTCCTCTTCCTGCAAGGGGTGGAGACGCTGTCATTTCGTGTTGAGCGGCATTGCGAAAACACGCTCACTGTCGCCAAGTGGCTCGAGAGCGATCCACGCGTCTCCTGGGTGACCTATCCGGGGCTCGAGAGCCATCCGTATCACGCCATCGCCAAAGAGCAGTTCGATCATGGCTTCGGAGGCGTGGTGAACTTCGGGATCAAGGGCGGGTTGGAAGCCGGTCGAACGTTGATCAACAACGTCGAGCTGTTTTCGCTGCTGGCCAACGTCGGCGACGCCAAGTCCCTGATCATCCACCCGGCAACGACAACTCACGAACAACTTAATGAAGACCAGCAGGCGGCAGCCGGCGTCACGCCGGACCTGATCAGGCTCTCCATCGGTCTGGAGGACATCGAAGACATCATCGACGACCTGGACCGAGCCCTGACCAAGGCCACAAGCAAGACCGTGCACGCCGTGGCGTGAACGAGATTCGTCTCCCCTCTCCCAAAATTGGGAGAGGGGCAAGGGGTGAGGGCTGTCCTCGCCTCACTCGTGCGCGTTGCCAAACGCGGGATTTGCCGCCGCGCCAATGCGCACCGCTTCGACAATGTCGGAGAGGATGGCGCTGGAGGTCGGCAGCGGTCCCGCCCCCTGGCCGCTAAGAACCACTGGTCCAACTCGATCGCCGACAACCTCGATGGCGTTGTAGTTGGCGCTCACGTGAGCCAGAAGCTCGTCGTTGGGCACGATCTCCGGGGCGACACGCAGCGTCAAGGTGTCGCCAGCACCTACTTCGGCACGACCAATGAGCTTGTAGACGCCACCACGTCGCCGCGCCTCGTCGATATCGTGTGGAGTGAGGCCGGAGATGCCGGAGCGGTTGATCTCGTTCGGATGCACGTGGCGGCCGGTCATCAGCGAGGCCAGGATGGCCAGCTTGTAGGCCGCGTCATAGCCTTCGACGTCCGCCGTTGGGTCGGGCTCTGCATAACCGAGCTGTTGTGCCTCACCCAGCGCCTCGTCGTACGGGACACCACCACTAGCCATTCGTGACAAGATGTAGTTCGTGGTGCCGTTGACGATGCCGCGGACGCGAGTGACGCGGTTCGTCGCCAGGATGTGGCGATATGAGACGAGTAATGGGATGCCGCCGCCGACACTGGCCTCAAACATCAGGGCACGTTCGGCACTCTGCGCAGCATGAATCAAGGAGGAAAATTGTTTCGAGAGCGCCTCTTTGTTGGCGGTGACGACGTGAAGTCCGGATTCGAGACAGCGGCGCATGTAGTCGGCAGCTGGCTGTTCGCGGCCCAAGACCTCGACGACAACGTCAACGCCATCTTGGGTCAGGATGGTCGCCAGGTCGGTCGCGATGACGTCCGGCTCCAAATTCGCACGCGATGCTCGATCGGTCGAGCGTTCAAGCACGCCAAGGAGCACCAGTTGCAGTCCAGTTCGCTCCACGATCAGGTCATATTGCTCTGTCAGCGCTCTGGCTACCGCCGAGCCGATCGTCCCCAGTCCAAGAATCGCCACACCTATTCGACGCATCCCCTCTCCCCTCAATCATGGCGGTGGCGCCGCATCCAGGCCGAGTTGCGGCTTGACTCACGCCCTATCACCTGCTATCGTGCCGTCAGCAGCGAAGATTCAAACGGGTCACGACAACGTTCGGCCCCGATTGTACGAGAAGGTGACGATGATTCGCGCGATCGCGACATGCGGAATCGAGACTACTACCGCGTCCGCCGGCACACGGGCGGGTGCGATGAGGTAGTTCGTCGCGTTCCCGATCGAGTGACATCCGGCAGAGGTTTTCAGCCTCTGCTTTTTTGTTTGTGTTTTTCGTGTCGCGCTAAGCACGTTCAAACGAGAGGTGAGTCACGTGAGTGAGAAGGTCGATGTCGCCATTCTGGGCGCGACGGGGAGCGTTGGGCAGCGATTCGTACAGCTCCTTGAGGATCATCCCTGGTTCAGGGTCAAGGAATTGATCGCCAGTGAGCGTTCAGCCGGCAAGCGATACGGTGAGGTGTGCGATTGGCGCGTCAGCGCCGCGCCGCCAGACGACACTTCCGGAATCCGCGTACAGCACCACGAAGAACCGGTGAACAGTCCGCTGGTTTTTTCCGCGCTGCCTGGGGGTCTGGCCCGCGAGGTAGAGACGCAGCTTGCCTCAGAAGGGAAGCGCGTCTTTAGCAATGCGCGCGACAACCGCATGGAGGCGGACACGCCGTTGATGATCCCCGAGGTGAACGCCGAGCATGCCGCAGCCATCAAGCAACAGCAACAGAACAGAGGCTGGAAAGACGGCTTCGTCGTGACCAATCCCAACTGTTCCACCATCCACCTTGTCCTGGCGCTCAAGCCGATCTGGGATGCTGTGGGCATTGAGAAGGTGCTGGTCTCGACCATGCAGGCCGCCTCGGGCGCAGGCTACCCCGGCGTGTCGTCGATGGACCTGATCGACAACGTCGTCCCCTACATCGGCGGTGAAGAGGAGAAAATGGAAGTCGAGACCCGCAAGCTCCTCGGCTCCTGGAGCGGTTCCGCCTTTGAGTTTGCGGACGTGGCGGTCAGCGCCCAATGCAATCGCGTGCCCGTGCGCGACGGACACACGGAGACCGTGAACCTGAAATTGCGGCGACCAGCCGAACCGGAAGAGATCGTTGAGATTTTGGAGTCGTATCGGGGCGAGCCACAGCGCCTCGGTCTGCCGTCGGCGCCCAAGCATCCGATAGTGGTGCGTCGTCAGGCTGATCGCCCACAACCAATTCTTGATCGCAACGTCGAGCACGGCATGTCGTCGGTCGTTGGACGCGTGCGCCACTGCCCGATCTTCGACGTCAAGTTCGTGGTCTTGGGCCACAACACGATTCGCGGCGCGGCCGGAGCGTCAATCCTGAACGCCGAACTGTTCCACGCCAAGGGGATGATTGCCTGACAGCGTCTTGGCGGTCTGGACGGGCGACGCATGCGTCGCCCAGCATGTTGTCGCATCACTGATCACGTTCGCCAGTTGAAGAGGTCAAGTTGTGGTAGGGGCGAAGCTTGCCTTCGCCCGAGGCGTCATCGAAGAAACGCTCGCGAGTGGATCGCAAACGCCACCCGGTTGATCGAACCCGTCGTGGGCGATTTGCACGCGCCTGCAGAAAGGGCGAAAGCAAGCTTCGCCCCTACTGTCGCCATGTCGTTCACGGTCGCATCCTACGTTTGACACATTGCCAAGCCGTTGGGGCGGCATCACACAGCGATGCCGAACACGAAGAGGGCGACGCATGCATCGCCCGTCCAGGGAAATTGCGCGTCGAGAGAGATCTCAATCCGTCGACACGACGGCGCGCTCAGCGGAATTCTTGGTCGAGTTGGTCAGCGTCAAGCTGAGGCCCTCATTCAGGCTGCCGGAGCGATAGCCTTGCAGATCGAGCGTCACGAAGCGATAACCCGCGGCACGCAGCTTCGCGACGATCTCACTGTGAAGCTCGACGACGCGTGGGAAGTCGTCAGGATCAACTTCGAGCCGGGCGACAGTGTCATGATGCCGCACGCGGAAACCACGAAAGCCAAGCTCGCGAATTGCTCGCTCGGCCGTGGCCACCTGCTTCAGCTTCTCGACCGTGATTGGTGTCCCATAGGGGAAGCGGGATGAGAGGCAGGCGAAGGCCGGCTTGTCCCAGGTTCGCAGACCAAGCTCATTAGAGATCTCGCGGATCTCGTCTTTGGTCATGCCAACCTCTTGCAACGGACTGCGCACGCCGATCTCGCGGGCGGCCCGCAGACCTGGGCGGTGGTCGCCAACGTCATCCGCGTTGGTGCCATCCACGATATGCATAACGCCACGCTCGTCCGCGAGTTCTCTCAGCTTTCCATACAGCTCGTTCTTGCAGAAGAAACAGCGCTGATGCGAGTTCATCGCGTACCGCGGGTCAGTCAGCTCCTCAGTTCTCATCATGACGTGCTCGACGCCGAGCTCCTGTGCTAACGCGCGTGCCTCGGCCATCTCCTCTTCAGGATACGTATCCGAAAGGCCGGTCGCAGCGAGCACGTTTTCACCGAGAACGTCATGCGCTACGCGCAATACGAGCGTGCTGTCGACTCCGGCGCTATAGGCGACGACGACCGATTCGAGCTCGGAAAGCACGTGTCTAAGATCATCAAGTTTTTGTTGCGTTGCTGGTTTCATTCACTCCCTGACCTCTGGTTACGCGGAATCTGGCACGAAAGTGGGATGTCCGCCACTCGCAGTCTAGCAAACAATCTAGGCGTGGGTCCACGGGCCTCGCGCCGCGGGGGAGTTCGCGCGAGGACATCACGAGGCCCATCGTCGACGAGGAGAGCCCATGCCACTCCTCGGGGCGTCACGTCCGGCGTTCGGACTGAACCTGAATCACCATTCCCCGCGGAGGAATCTTGGACGTGCCACACAACAATCTCACCACGATCGCCAGCCGAATGCTCTCGTCAACGATCTCCCGGCGCAAATTCATTCATCGAGGGGCAACTCTTGGCGTCGCTTCGTCCGCCGCCGGATTGCTCCTGAGCGCCTGCGGTAGCCCGGACTCGACGCCAGCCGGTGGCGCGGGCGCCGGCACGGGCATGACCCAGGTGCCAGGCACCCAAACTGAAGTGACAACCGCAACACCGGTTCCCTCGGTGACGCCGACCGCTCCGCCCGCTGCCACGACCGCGCCGATCGGGACGTCCGTTGCCGCCAAGCACGTTGGTGGAACACTCGTGCAGGCCGCGACAGCCGATGCCACCACAGTAAATCCAATTCTGTCGTCGGACACCGCCTCCAACGACGTGGTCGCCTTGATCTTCAACGCGGTCATGCGCATTGATCCGGCCAGTACTGAACCTCGGGGCGACCTCGCGAAATCCTGGGACATTTCGCCCGATGGACTGACCTACACGTTCACGTTGAACGCCGGCGTCAAATGGCACGACGGCCAGCCGCTTACATCTGACGACGTCAAGTTTACGTACGAGTTCCACCTCAACGGAGACTCCGGATCTCCTCACACATCTGAAATCGCCGAGCGTATCGCGTCGATCGACGCTCCTGACCCAGCTAAAGTCGTCTTCACACTCGCGGCTCCTGCGTCGCCGTTTCTCGTTAGCAACATGATTTATGGCATCGTCCCGCGGCACATCCTGCAGGACGTGGCGGCCGCCGATCTCGCTCAACATCCGTTTTCAACGGGCAAGAAGGACACGACGATCGGGTCGGGCCCGTTTGTGTTCAACGAATGGGTCAAGGACGACCACATCACGCTCGCCAAGAATCCATATTACTGGAAGGGCACGCCGAATCTTGACGCGTTCTCCTTCAAGGTGGTTCCCGATCCCACCGCGCTAGTGCAGCAGCTATTGACCGGAGAGGTCGATTACAGCGGTCGGGACGGAGTCGACGAATCCAGCACCAAAGAACTGAATCAGGAGTCGTCGATCACCGTCGTCACCTATGACTCGTTCGATTTCACCTACTACGGTTATCAACTGGACGAGACCAAGTCGAAGCTCTTCCAGGAGAAGGCGGTACGCCAGGCACTCCTGTATGCGCTCGACCGACAGCAGATGGTGGACGCGATCCGCTTCGGTCTGGGACGCGTGGCAGTCGGAACCATGGGCGTCGACTCCTGGGCCCACGATCCACACAACATCACGCTCAAGTACGCGTACGATCCCAAGCAAGCCAATCAGTTGTTGGACGACGCCGGATGGGTGAAGGGCGATGACGGCGTTCGTGCCAAGGACGGCGTGAAGCTTTCTTTCAAGCTCTACACGAACACTGGGAACGACACGCACGCTCAGTACATGGCCGTGATGCAGCAAGCCTGGAAGGCGATCGGCGTCGATTGCACTCCAACTCAGGAAGAATGGAACGCGTTCCTGGAGCGCATCACCAGCACATTCGACTTCGACATGTTCTTGATCGCGTTTTCCTGGGGTGTCGATCCAGATCAGAGCAGCATGTGGTCGACCGACGCGTACGGCGGCGGATTTAACGTAAACAAGTACTCAAATACGCAGGTAGATGATCTGTTGCAGCAGGGCCTGAACGAAACCGCCATCCCGACCCGTAAGCAGATCTACACGAAATTGCAGAACATCATCGTGGATGACTTGCCCAGCGCCATCATCGATTTTCCGAAGTCGATCGCGGCTCACAATACGCGCGTACACAACTTGTTCCCGAACGCCGTCGACGACCGCTGGAACGCGCACGAATGGTGGATCGATGGCTGACCGCCGTAGACTCGAACGTTCGAAGACGGAAGGGACCTGACTCGTGATTGCACGGCGAAATCCACCGTCGGTGAGAATCGTGTGACGACATGGGTGGTTATCTCGTACGTCGACTACTGATGCTGATCCCGCTGCTGATCGGGATCACGCTAGTGACGTTCGTTCTGGCGAACGAGGTTCCCGGCAGTCCGGTAGCCAATCTGGAGATGAACCCCAGCGCAAGGCCGGCCGACGTGCAGCGCATCAAGGAGCAGCTTGGGCTCGACCAGCCCCTAATGCTGCGGTACGCGCAATGGCTCGGACATCTGTCGCATGGTGACCTGGGATTGTCGTTGACGACGTATCGGCCGGTTTCCCGCACGATATTCGAAAAGCTGCCGAACACGCTTCTGCTGACCGGAAGTGCACTGCTGCTGTCGTTGCTCATCTCTCTCCCGCTGGGCATCGTCTGCGCCACACGTCGGAACATGTTCGTGGATCGCGCGTTGGCGTTTATGTCGACTGGCGGAATCGCCGTCCCGACCTTCTGGCTTGGAATGATGCTCATCGTCCTCTTCTCGGTGTCGTTTCATCGCTGGGGCTTGCCGTCGTTGCCCGCTGGAGGGATGTACTCCCTGCATGGTGGTGGGAGTCTCGGGGACCGCGTCGCACATCTCGTTCTCCCGGCGGTCACGCTTGCCTTCGTCCAAACCGCCGTCTGGTTCCAATACATCCGCACACAGATGATTGAAGTCCTCCAGCAGGACTTCATGCGAGTGGCAAGTGCCAAGGGCCTGAGTCACCGTGCGGTAATCCTGCGACATGGCCTGCGTGCATCGCTGCCGCCACTCATCACGCTGCTGGCTCTCGAGATTCCCACGCTCTTCAGTGGTGCGGTGGTGATCGAGGAGATCTTCTCCTGGAATGGCATCGGTCGGTTGATCGTCGACTCAACCATGAAGCGAGACTACACCGTGGTCATGGGCACCGTGCTGGTTATCTCGACCATCACCATCCTGGCCAATGTAGCAGCCGACGTTGCCTGCGCGGCTGTTGACCCGACGCTTCGCCTGTCGAACGAGTCGACCCGTGATTGACGCCATCGTCCGACGCCGACCACGCAGACTCGTCGCGGAGACGCCGGACGAGGCTCCGCGGGGAGCGCTGGCATCACCGGACATGCCGCGGATGTCGGCATCGCCCATCGGCCAAGCCTGGCATCGGTTCCGACGTGACCGAATGGCACTCGCCGGATTGTGCGTGTTGGCACTCATCCTCACCTTCAGCTTTGGCGCGCCGTTGATCGCGTCCCAGATTACCCATCATGGATATGCCGAGCAGACCTTGCTCAACCGTCTGGCGCCACCGTTCAGCACTGGCTACATCTTGGGAACGGATATGCTCGGTCGCGACGAACTGACGCGATTGGCCTACGGCGGACGTGTCTCCTTGACGGTCGCGCTTCTGGCGGCCGCCAGTTGTTTGATCATCGGAGTGGGAGTTGGGGCGCTTGCTGGCTATCGCGGAGGTTGGACCGACAACGTTCTCATGCGGTTGGCCGACGTCCTCCTCTCGATCCCGGTCCTCTTCTTGCTTCTGTTCATCGCATCGCTACATGCGCTAGGGCCGCGCTTGCTGGCGTTGGTGATCGCGGGAGTCAGCTGGATGGGCTTGTCACGACTGGTCAGAGCCGAGGTGATGGCCATCAAGCATCGCGAATGGGTAGAATCCGCGCGGGTCGCGGGCGCCTCGAATTGGCGTATCGTGTGGCGTCACGTTTTGCCGCACACGGCACCTATCGTGATCGTCTGGACCACACTCGCGATACCGACATTCATCATTGCCGAGGCCACGCTGAGCTTCCTTGGGTTCGGCGTGCAGGTGCCGACGCCGTCATGGGGAAACATGCTCAACGACGCGCAAAAATACATCAGCCATTCCTGGACCCTGGCCTTCATCCCGGGAGCCATGATCTATTTCACCGTGCTTGCAATCAACCTTATTGGCAATGGCTTGCGGGACGCGTTTGATCCACATCTCCATCAATGAGCGAAGATTCCACATCAGCGGAAACCACTGAATCGAAGACCAGAAGCCGCGTCGAGGGTGTTGGAGACTTCGTTCGCCGCCGATTCGTGATAGGCGTCGCCTTCGGAATTCTGGTCACCGCCGCATTTGTCTTCTTCAACGACGGACAGGAGGTGGCCCATACACTCCACGGATTCGAGTGGAACCTCGTTCCGCTGATCCTGTTCCTGTCGCTGAGCAACTATCTTCTGCGCTTCGTCAAATGGCACCTGTATTTGCGTTGGGTTGGCGCGACGCCGATCGCGAAAATGACCAGTTTCGTAATCTTCCTCTCCGGTCTCTCCATGGCGATCACTCCCGGCAAGGTTGGTGAGTTCCTCAAACCGTATCTCGTGCGGCGCGCCAATGGAACGCCATTGGCCGTCACCGCGCCGATCGTGATCTCTGAACGGATCACCGACGCCGTCGCGATACTGGTCCTGGCGTCGCTTGGTTTGCTTCAGGTTCACAACGGCTGGATCATTTTGGTCTCCATGGCCATTCTCTTCGTCCTCTTCGCTGTACTTCTTCAGCGACAGAGGATGGTTCGGACCATACTGCGCCGTTTTGAACGCATTGCGCTGATTGGCAAACGCATTGAGACGTTGGAGACGCTCTACGAAAGCACCTGGCGCATGTTCAGGCCCGGCAGACTGCTCTTTGCCGTCGTCATCAGCACCGCATCCTGGGCAGGGGAGTGCGTGGCATTCTTCTTTGTCCTGACTGGACTCGGGTTCGTTGCCGATTGGCATTTGCTCTTCGTTGCGACCTCGAGTCTGGCAATCGCCACGCTCATCGGAGCGGTGACGCTCCTACCTGGTGGTCTGGGAGCAGCCGAGTTGAGCGTGACCGGCCTGCTGATCCTCTTCATGGGAAGCTCCGTCGTCGATCACGAAACGGCAGCGACAGCGACGCTGCTGATCCGCTTCGCCACGTTCTGGTTCGGCATTCTGATTGGCCTGGCTGCACTGATGATCAGTGAGTGGTACCTCAATCGCGTGAGTGCCCGGCAACAATCAAGTCCGAGCTGAGCGATTATGCGCTCTTGAGTGGTTGATAACGAGCAAAAGGAAACCGAGGGGCCGATTGGGCCCCTCGGTCTTCAGTTCGAACTCACTGGGCGATGTCTAGCCTTCGCTGTTACCATGCCCCGGCAGCGTTCGGCTGTCCCGCGGGCGCCGCAGCAGGCCCTCGGGTTGATCGTCACCCTGTTGTTCCTGATTTGACGGTTGGGTTTCGCGCGGCTCGCCGGAAGCGGCACGCTGTGGCTCAGCCGCCTGCTGACCACCGCGCTGCTCATTCGAGCCGCCCGACGCCTGCGGCCGATCACCGCCGCGTCGATCTGGACCGCGTCGGTCATCACCGCTGCGTGGACGGTTTCCGCCGCCACCGCCACGACGATCACCACCACGGCCGCCACCACCAGAACCGTCACTTCCCGGCTCAGGCATGTCACCAGTCAACAGCGCCTTGCGCGACAGATTGATCTTGCCGTCAGGTCGGATGGCTGTGACAACTACGTTAACCTCCTGGCCTACCGACACGACGTCCTCTACGGCGTTGACGCGATGTGGCTCGAGCTCGGAGATGTGTACGAAGCCATCCTTGCCCGGCAGAATCTCGACAAACGCACCCGACTGGATGATCGTCTTGACCCGGCCGAAGAAGATATCTCCAACTTCCGGCACGCGTGTGATGCGCTCGACCATTTCGACCGCTCTGCGCGCGCTTTCTTCATTGACGGCACTGATGAAGACTGAGCCGTCGTCCTCGATGTCCAGTTTGGCGCCGGTGGCATCCTGGATACCGCGGATGACTTTGCCGCCTGGGCCGATGACCTCGCCGATCTGCTTCTGCTGAATCTGGATGCGGTAAATGCGTGGCGCGTACGCGGACATCTCGGCACGCGGTGTCTGAATGCACTCGTACATCTTGTCGAGGATGAAGAGCCGGCCCGTCTTCGCCTGATCCAGTGCCTGCCGCATGATCTCAGCGGTGATGCCCTGGACCTTGATGTCCATCTGGATGGCGGTGACGCCGTCTCGAGTGCCGGCGACCTTGAAGTCCATGTCGCCCAGCGCGTCCTCGAGACCCTGGATATCGGTCAGAATCGAGAATTTGTCCGTTCCGCCATCGGTGATCAGGCCCATGGCGATTCCGGCAACCGGCTTGGTGAGCGGCACACCGGCGTCCATCAGCGCGAGGGTGCTTCCACAGACGCTGGCCATTGAGGTCGAGCCGTTGGAGCTGACCACTTCTGAGACCACGCGCATGGTGTATGGGAATACGTCCTCGTCCGGCAGCACAGCCAGCAACGCGCGCTCTGCCAGCGCACCATGACCGATGTCGCGGCGGCTGGGGCCACGCATGAAGCGGACCTCACCGACGCTGTAGGGCGGGAAGTTGTAGTGGTGGATGTAACGCTTGGATTCCTCGATGCCGAGGCCGTCGAGCATTTGGTTCTCGGAGGTGGCACCCATGGTCGCCACGCTCATCGCCTGCGTCTGACCGCGAGTGAAGATGGCCGAGCCATGTGCGCGCGGTAGGTAGCCGACCTGCATCCAGATCTCACGGATCTCGTCGGTCTTCCGACCGTCCGGGCGCTCACCGCGCTCCAGAATGCTCCCGCGCACGGCCGCCTTGACCAGCGCGTCGAAGATCCCTGAGACTTCCTTGGCGGTTGGAACCTCGGCGCCCTCTTCGCCGGCGGTGAGGTGGGCAACAACCTCTTGCTTGAGGTTCGACGTCTCGCCCAGGCGCTGCTCTTTGTCGGCATGGAAGACGGCACCATGGAGACGATCGCCAACGAAATCGGTGATCTTGGTCTTGAGCGCGACGTTCTCTTCCGGAGCGACAGCCTCTCGCTTTGGCTTGCCCGCGACCTCTTGAAGCTCCAGCTGAATCTTGACGATTCGACGAATCTCGTCGTGCGCCAGTTGCACGGCGGCGAGCATGCGGTCTTCGCTGATCTCCCGAGCTTCACCTTCGACCATCATGACGGCGTCGGCCGTACCGGCCACTACCATGTCGAGCTTGCTATCGATCAACTGATGGCTGGTCGGATTAACGACAAGCTCGCCGTCGATATCACCGATGCGTACGGCACCGACCGGCCCGGACCACGGGATGTCGGAAAGCATCAGCGCTGTCGACGCACCGTTGATCGAAAGGACGTCAGGCAGATTCTCCTGATCGGCAGAGATCACCGTGCTGACGATCTGCGTTTCGTTTCGGTAGCCCTTGGGGAAGAGTGGGCGAATTGGCCGGTCCGTCAGACGCGCCGACAGAATGGCCGTCTCAGTCGGTCGACCTTCGCGCTTGATGAATCCGCCCGGAATCTTTCCGGCGGCGTACATCTTCTCTTCGAATTCGACCGTAAGCGGGAAGAAATCGAGACCCTCACGGGGCGACTTCTCGCCAGTGGCGGTCGAGAGCACCATGGTATCGCCGAAGCGCACCGTGACGGCGCCTCCGGCTTGTTGGGCTAACCTACCGGTTTCGATCGTCAGGACGCGCCCGCCGATCTCTACCGATCGCTCATGAATAATAGGGGGCATAGATTGACTCCCACATCTGGACAGACTCGCTTTCTGACGAGACTACCCACTGCAATTCGCGCCGTGGGAGGCGTTAGGGACTGGCGTTCGATGACGGAGTGCGTGGCCGTCACCGGGCCCCAATTCCTAACCCCTTTCCCGCGATCACGTACAAACTACGACAACGTCTACTGAACCGAACCCCGCTGTACGTTCAACGGGCGTTCAATAAACAAGAGGCCCAGGGAGATCCCTGGGCCGACAAATGAGTCACGTCTGGGCTTCGGACGAGACAAGCCACATCCGGAGAAGAGACATCAGGATCGAGGAATGAGCGATCTGCCTGATCCTACCGACGAAGACCGAGCCGCTCGATGGTTGCGCGATAACGTGCAGTATCCTTCTCGCTCAAATAAGCCAGGAGTCGACGCCGTCGACCGACAAGCTTCAACAGACCACGGCGCGAGTGGTTGTCATGCGAGTGCTCTCGCAAATGCTCGACCAAACCGTTGATCCGCTCAGTCAGAAGCGCAATCTGGACCTCCGGCGAACCGGTGTCCTCCTCATGCGTTCTGAAACTGGTGATAATCTCTTCCTTTTGCGCCTTGTACAACGCCATACGCGTGGCGCCTCCCTCTCGGTTTTGCCCTAATCCCCTACGATAACACCAAATGATTATACCAGCGTGACTTTGGCGGATCAATCGCTAAATTTGAGGGTCACCTATCGGCCCTCTTGGGTCAGGTCAATCTATCGCGCATTTGACGTTGGGCAAAACAATACCGGGCTTGGTCAGGCTGCCGCGTGATCAAGCCCGGCAACGTTCTGAATTATGGCTACGACCCGCTGGTTGGGATGGTGCGTGCCTTCAGCCATGGCATCATGCCGCGAAGCTGATCGCCAACCTGCTCGATCATGTGGCCCTGCGCCTCGGAACGCATCCGCAGGAAGTTGTCGCGTCCTTCGTCGTTCTCGGACATCCACTGGTCTGCGAATTTGCCACTTTGAATATCCTGCAGGATCTGATGCATCGACTCACGCACTCGCTCGTCGATCAGCCTCGGTCCGCTGACGTAGTCGCCATACTCGGCCGTGTCGCTGACGGAGTAGCGCATGTACTTGAGCCCGCCCTGGAACATCAGGTCGACGATGAGCTTCAGCTCGTTAAGTACCTCGAAATAGGCGAGCTCCGGCTGATATCCGGCGTCGACAAGTGTCTCGAACCCGGCCAGCACGAGTGCGCTGACGCCGCCGCAGAGGACCGCCTGCTCACCGAACAGATCGGTCTCGGTCTCTTCCTTGAAGGTCGTCTCGAGCACACCAGCACGCGTGCAGCCCAACGCCCGGGCGTATGCGAGCGCCCGCTCCTTCGCCTGGCCGCTGGCATCCTGCTGTACCGCGAGGAGCGCCGGAACGCCGATATCTTCCTTGTACATGTCACGCAGAATGTGACCCGGGCTCTTGGGCGCGATCATAGATACATCAACGCTATCTGGAGGAACGACGCGCCCGAAATGGATGTTGAAGCCGTGGGCAAACATGAGCGTCTTTCCAGCTGAGAGCTCCGGTGCCACGCTCTCGTCATAGACACTCTTCTGCGTGTGATCCGGCATCAGCATCATAACGATGTCTGCCTGATGAGCCGCCTCGCGAACGGTCATTACCGGCAGCCCGTCGGCCTTGACGAGATCCCAGCTCTTGCTGCCTTCGTATAGACCGACCACCACGTCGACACCGCTGTCATGCAAATTGAGCGCATGAGCGTGTCCCTGACTGCCGTATCCAAGAATCGCGACCTTCTTGCCCTCAAGCAGGGAAAGATCCGCGTCCTTGTCGTAATAGACCTGCGCCACGAGCTATTCTCCTCTCACCCATCTGATCGTCATTTTTCGCCGTCAGGCGATGGCTTCTTCACGAACGACGGCGACGGTGCCGCTACCTCGTACCATCGCGACCGATCCAGTGCGCGCGATCTCCTTAATACCGTATGGACGAACCAAAGAGATCAGGCTCTCGATCTTCTCACTCGGGCCGGTCACCTCGATAACGAGGGAATCAGTTGCGGCATCGACTATTCGTGCTCGATAAACCTCCGAAACCAGTCGCATGATATCACCGCGCGTCCGCTCCGACGCGGTCACCTTGACCAGCGCCAACTCTCGGTGGATCAGGTTCTCGCCAGAAACATCCGTGACCTTGATCACTTCCAGCAGCTTATAAAGCTGTTTCGTGACTTGTTCGATGTCCCGATTGTCTCCCATCACACCGAGCGTGATGCGCGACAGTCCCGGCACCTCGCTGTGTCCGACAGCGATGCTGTCGACGTTGAACCCGCGCTGCCGGAAGAGGCTCATGATGCGGTTCATGACGCCGGGATGGTCTTCAACCAGGACGACTAACGTGTGCGCTCCCACAATCACCACTCCAGATCTTCTTCGATCATCTCGCTGACAGAACCGCCAGACGGGATCATCGGGTAAACATTCTCTTCCTGGTTGACGACGAACTCGACAATCGCCGGGCCGTGGAATGACTGTGCCCAGCCGATTGCGTCGTCCACATCGCACGGATGCAGCACGCGCCGCGCGGCGATTCCATACGCCTGCGCCAGCAACATGAAGTCCGGGCTACTGATTGGCGTCTCCGAGTAGTTGCGGTTGTGAAACAACTGCTGCCACTGTCGAACCATGCCAAGGTAACCGTTATTGACGATGGCAATCTTGACGTTGGCGTTCTCCTGCACCAGCGTGGCGAACTCGAAGAGTGTCATCTGCACTCCACCGTCGCCCACGATCGCCCAGACGGTCGCATCGGGTCGACCCATTGCCGCACCAAGCGCCGCGGGAACGCCGTATCCCATCGTGCCAAGCCCACCTGAGGTGAGCCACTGATTGGGAACTTCACAACGAAAGTACTGAGCGGCCCACATCTGGTGCTGGCCGACGTCGGTCGTGACTACTGCGCGGCCATCGGTACACGCGTGCAGGCGTTCGATCACATGCTGCGGCAACAGTGCTCCATTGACGTGCACTTCACGAGATGGCGGCTGTCGGCGCCAAGCCGAGATCTGTTCGATCCACTCGTCGTGGTTCTGTGGTTCGAGTACTTCGTTAAGCACCTTCAGGGTCTGACACGCATCGCCCACCACCGGCACGTCGGTCGGCACGTTCTTGCCGATTTCGGCCGGATCGACGTCGATGTGAATTACCTTTGCGTTCGGCGCGAATTCGCTTAGCCGGCCGGTGACGCGGTCATCAAAACGCATCCCGATGCCGATGAGCACGTCGCACTCATTGATGGCGTGGTTGCCGTGCGTGAATCCATGCATGCCGACCATGCCGAGATTCAGGGGATGAGAGGCAGGGAATCCGCCGATGCCCAGAAGCGTGAGCCCGACCGGAACCTGAGCCCGTTCGGAGAAGCGCACGAGCTCCTCGGTAGCTCCTGAGATGAGAATGCCGTGACCTGCCAGGATGAGCGGACGCTCGGCCGTCCGGAGCAGCTCGGCTGCGCGGCGCACTTGGCGACGATGCGGCACGAAAGTCGGTTTGTAGCCCGGCAAGTTCAACGGCTCGGCCGGCGAGAGCTCACCGCGTGCCAGCTGCACGTCCTTAGGGATGTCGACCAGAACTGGGCCTGGGCGGCCAGTCGATGCCAGGTGGAAGGCTTTCTGAATCGTCGGGCCTATTTCGGCTACTGAGCGGACCACGAAATTGTGCTTGGTGATCGGGAGCGTAATACCGGTGATGTCGATCTCTTGAAACGCGTCGGTGCCGATGACGGGCTGCGACACCTGCCCGGTGAGCGCTACCATGGGAACCGAATCGAGCATGGCGGTGGCGATCCCCGTGACAAGGTTGGTCGCCCCTGGACCCGAAGTTGCCAGGCAGACGCCGACTTTGCCGGTGGCCCGGGCATAACCATCGGCGGCGTGCGCCGCGCCTTGCTCGTGTCGCACCAGGACGTGGTGCAGATCGAACTCCGGCAGGACGTCATAGAGCGGGATCACTGCACCCCCGGGGTACCCGAAAACGACCTCGACCCCTTCGCGTTGCAGCGCTTGACACAGCACTCGAGCTCCCGTCGAAGGGGGTGCCTTCTGAGGCTCCGCCGCTCTCGACGTCTGCTTGGTTTCCACGGTCATCGCGTTTCCCTCTCACCTTCCGCCCGGTAGCCGCCGGACGATCGACATCACCCAATCGCCGAAAATGAAACGAGCCCCCTCTTCGGGGGCTCGCGAGCGATTTCGTTCTAATGGTCTGTGTTATCGCCTCGCTTCGCCCCTCATACTAATCAGGCCTACAATAAGGCCTACAATAATAATGAGGCTAAGAAGGTCCGAGGCCGCACGGAGAGGCAAGAGCGAGAGCGAAAGTCTCGCGCCAGACTCAGATCGTGACGAATTCGTTGCGTCAGTCATCACGTTGCACGGTCTCCGATACCACAGTTCCGCATTGCTGCACGCTTCGGATCATACTTGGCGCCATTTTACCTGTCAACCTGCGATGCAGATCCAGATTCGCCCAAATCCGGCAATCTCGCCGAATCAGGACGATGGTGCCCATCAGGTCGGCCTCAAATGAGCCGGCGAGCCTGACGACGCTGTGCCTCTCGATAGTGCATCACATCATCATTCGCCTTTTCGGCGATCCGCGACAAGACTTCAACAACTTGATCGAGTGCCGAATTGAGATAATCGACCGGTGAACCGGATTCGTTCCCACCCGACGGGTTGACGGGATCCTTGACCATCGCCAGCGACCCGCCCGAGGAATCCGCCTTTACCAGCAGATGTCCGAATGGAGCGGCATCGTGCTTCTGCTCCAGGAACCAGAGCCAACCATCACCGGCATGCGCCGCCGTATCGAGGTCCTGAAGAACGCCGCTCTCCGACCCGACTGAATAGAACTGATCCCGCAGATTTCTGCGGCTCACGCGCTGTGCCGGCAATGGATCCGGCAGCATGGAATTGAGTCCGTTGAGAGCGGCCGTGATCGCCTGCAGCAGCTGATCCACCGCCGCGTTTGCGCAGGATTCCGCCTGCGGCAACGAGACATTGCCTGCCCCTAGAAGCCCTTTCAACGTCTCGATCTGAAATCGAGCACCAGCCATCCGATCGTCCACATCTGAACGATTCGGAACATGCTGCGCCAAAGTCCGGCCTGACATCGCCGACCTCCCGTCGCTACATCGCTACGGTCTGACAACTCTGGATTTTCCGTTGCAGACCCATGATAACACAGAACGAGCGCCGATCGTTCATCAATGGAGAGGAGAAAATGGTCACGCATAGCGAGGCCGACGAACCAACGCTGAAACGAGAATGGCTCCGCGGTCACTCGCCAGGCTGACGCTGTGGACTCCCACGTGATGCCCGTCGCGCAGCCGTCTTCTGACGCTCATCTTCCGAATCATCGGCTCCGGCGGGAAGAAACCAGCTCAAAGCAAAGCCGAAAATGACGAATCCTGCGGCCACGAACGAAACCATCTTGGCCGAGTGCGCGAACGCGTCTTCAATCGCGGTGACGACGGGGCCGCTGTTCGATTGCTCGCGAATCTGCACCAGACTCTGACCGGCCGACGCTTTGACGCCCTGTGCGATTCCGGATACCTGCTGAGGTGGGAGGTTCAGGCTGGAAAGCCGATCGCTGGTGCCGTTGGCCAGCCCGGTTGCCAAGAGCGATCCAAGCAAGGCGATTCCGAGGGCCGATCCGACCTGTCGAAATGTGCTCTGCATGCCGCTCGCCTGTCCCGATTCCGCCCGTGGAACGTCGGCCAAGATGACGCTGGTCAGTTGCGCCGTAGCAAGCCCCACTCCGATGCCGTAAACGAACAGCGACGGGGCCAGCGTGTAACCGTGTTCTGAAGGAGAAAGGAGCAAGCCGAGAGAGAGAATGCCGGTCGCTTCCAACGCCATACCGGACGTCACCACGCGACGCGCGCCGATCTTACCCGCAAGCGCCGCCGCGGTCGGACCTCCCAAGAAGGCACCTGCGGCGAGAGCCATGAGCAGGTAGCCGGTTTGCAGGGCGGAGTAGCCGAGCACGGACTGAACGAAGAGGGGCAGGATGAAGACCATGCCGAACTCGCCGAGGCTCACCACGACCGCTGTGACGTTGCCAAAACCAAAGCTACGCAGTTTGAAGAGCCGCAAGTCGGCGAGGACGATGGCGTCACGTCGCACTCGCCGCCACTCGACGAGTGTGAACGCAATCAACGAGACGATCCCAACACAGAAGACTATAGGAACGATCGAGATCGTGCTGAACGGCCAATCCCATCCGAAGATCGAGAAGGGCTGGTCTGGTCGCCACCACCCATAGCGCTGCCCTTCGATCAGCCCGAATACAAGGCTCGTCAATCCGATCGTCACGGTGAAGAAACCTGGGATATCCCAACCGGTGCGCACACTCTCGTCTCGCGTCTCGCGAACGAAGAAGACCGATCCGATGAAGGCCGCGATGCCGATGGGAACGTTGATGAAGAAGGCCCAGCGCCACGTGAAGTCGGTCGTCAGCCAGCCACCAAGGAGCGGACCGAACGCGGCCATGCCCCCGATGACCGACCCCCAAATGCCGAAGGCAATGGCTCGCTCTCGTCCATGGAACGTAGCATTGACGCTCGAGAGGGTCGACGGAAGGATCATCGCGGCGCCGACGCCCTGGACGAGTCGGGCCAGGATCAGGATGTTTCCGGTCGACGAGACCCCGGCGAAGATGCTGCCGCCGACAAAAACGCACAACCCAACAAGGTAGAGGAGGCGACGACCATAGCGGTCACCCAGGCGTCCAACAGTGATGAGGAATGCGGCGAAGACCAATGAGTAAATGGAGTTCACCCACTCGGCTTTGGCCAGGTTGATGTGGAGGTCGTCGATGATGGTGGGAATCGCTACGTTGACGATGGTGGAGTCCACGATGATCATGGCGACGCCGACGCTCAGAAGTGCCAGCCCTAACCAGCGTCTCCGGTCCGGGGCGGGACCGTCATTACCCGAAGGCTGACTGATGGAGTTGGGTTGCGTTATCCGAACATCGTCTCGGCTATTGTCCGTCACTGCGTCTTCCGTTCTTCGTCATAGGTCGAAAGTTAGTCTACCATATCTTAGGTAGACAGCCCATCTGCTCGTTGAGGTTCGACTTCTCCACAAGCGCTCCGTTTGTTTTTCGACCGACCGTTATTGACTTGGTATCGGCCGCGTTCGTGCGGGGAAATCATTGGCGCTCCCCACGTTGAGGAAGCGTCGCCGATTCTTGAAGCAGTCCTCGGGACTATGCTATGCTACACGGTGATGAACGTGGCATAGGTCACGTCCACAGTTTGCGCCCGTAGCTCAGCGGATAGAGCGTTTGGTTGCGGACCAAAAGGTCGGGGGTTCAAGTCCCTCCGGGCGTACCAGACCGGGTGCAGGGCTAGCAAACAGCTCCCTGCACTATTTCGTTTCAGGCGCCTCATGCAGACGGACGAGATGGTGAGCGCGTCATCGGGTCTCGGCAGTCACGGCGATCGAGCCGTCACATTGAGACCATTCAAGTGAATATGTGGAGAGGTGTCCGAGTGGTTGAAGGTGCCGCTCTCGAAAAGCGGTGAGGTTAATAGCCTCCGTGGGTTCGAATCCCACCCTCTCCGCCTCCGCATGGAAGGGTCGCATAGTTTGGCCGAGTGCGCGCGACTGGAAATCGCGTAGGCGTGATGAGCGCCTCGAGGGTTCGAATCCCTCCCCTTCCGCCCCCAATTTCAACGTCAGTTGCATACAAATGGCCCTTGTAGTCTAGTCCCTTTTTGTTCTGTAATTTACAGCAGGCACGATTTATCGTTCCGGTCGTAGTCGTTTGGGCAGTCTGGGCTCGATGAGTCGTGGTAGGTATATGGAACTCTTGCACGTCCTGTCCGTTTCGGCAGCTCTGACAGGAATTGGACTCGAGTCGTGGAAACTCGTGGCTGCTCAGCGGGCGTGGATCGATTACGTTCGTCTTTGCCGACAACGCCTGGATCCCGACTACAAAGACCCGTCCATGCCGCTTGCTGGTTGGCCCATCGAGCCGGGCTGGCGTGAAAACATGCCTCGCCATCCAAAGACGTACCTGAAAAACTGGACGTTCGGTGACGGCTTTCATCTGATGCGGCTGAGATACGACGAACAACGCGATCCGGTGCTCGAAGAGGCCCGCAAGAACGTCTCAGATCTTGAATTCAACGCATGGATGACAGTACTCCTTGGAGGGTTTGTCATCCCGTTCGTGCTTTTCGTCCTTCCTGCTTACTTCAGCTGAAGCAAATGAACATGGATGGCGACTCAACAGGCTCAGCTCCCTCGTCGGACGCGAGCCATGTTCTGTCACCGCTGTCAGAGCCACACGTGTACTTCGCAGCGCTCATCTGGTTTTTCGCGCTCAACATCCCAGCCGCGCTCGTAGCTGGTTTGATCCTTATTTCGCAGTCGACACCGAACAAACAACTGAGCGACAGCCAGACAACGACGCTGATTTGCGCCTCCATACCATCGCTCGTGTTCATGTTTCTCTGGACCATTTGGTGGGGCTGCACATCCTGGCGCAACTGGAGCTGGAAAGGGATACTGATCTCGGCCGGAATCGGAGCATGCGTTGTGCTTTTTGGGCTGATGTTTGCATCAGCGCTGGCAGCCACGCACACCCCAGCGGACCAGCCGGATCCGGATACCGGAGCCGCCGTCGGGTTGGCTTTTATATCCGTTCCAGTCTACTTAGCGCTTTTCATGCTTCTCACTCTAGGTGCGGCGCTCGCGCAGGTTTGGGACTGGATCCACAGGAGAAGGGACCGCATCGATCCCAACCAGAGTCCAAGCTGAGTCGACATGTGAAAGAAACTACAGCGGAAAATCCTCAGGACGGTCAAGGCGACGTCTCACAAGCGAGTGCATGAAGAAGACCCCGAAGAGGACGTAGAGAATCTGATTTGGGAACGGTCGCGCGTTGCCAGTGATGATCCAATGGCCAAGCGTGACTGCCGCGGGAGGCATGAGGTAGATCAGCGCCAAAGATGCGAACGTCGTCAGGCTACGAGTCAGTCCACGCAAAGTTCCACCTCCAAATCGTTCGCTCACATTATTCAGTCTAGCATACTCCGTGGTTTGCAAATACACGCATAATGCGTGTCTCCTGTGATCTATCCTGCGCAAATTTGAGTCGCGTCAAATGACATGAGCTATGGAACGGCGCCGTCGCCTCCCCCAGCCGCCGCGTTCAGGCGTGTCCAATCTATTAGTCGCGCCCTGCATAGGACAAATTACTCATGCGCAAACTGCGAGCAGATATCAATGGTTGCATTCAGAAGGAGCGGTTCCGGTTGTGTTGCGCCATATGAGTATTCGGGGGCTGTATGCAGATCTTTGAAGACAATGATGCGGGATACGTTGCGTGGCTAGACGCCCACCAGCACGGCTACGTAGTGAATTGCGATCGTGCCCCATCGGCGAATTACTTGGTGCTTCATCGAGCGTCTTGTCCCTCAATCACGACTTTGCGATCGGGCCAACAGTGCTGGACATGCCACCAGTACATCAAGGTGTGTGCTGACACTGTCGTCGAGCTCAAACGGTGGGCCGTGGACAGACTGGGCGCTACGGCAGAACTTTCGACGAACTGCTACTGCAAGCCATAACGGATCCGGTCGATCTGGAAAGAACAGGCGGGAGCCTCGCGTGAGGCTCCCGTTCTGCGTTGTGGCAGATTTTAGTGTGCGGGGCGGCGACGCTAATACGCACGCGCCATGATGACTTCGGTGTCGGACTCGCCGCCACAGAAAATGCACTTGCCGGTGCCACCCGGCTGGTCGAATGGGATGCAGCGAATGGTCGCTTTGGTTTCCACCTTGACCTGTGCCTCGCAAGCCTCGCTTCCGCACCACCAGACCCGTGAGAACCCAGCGTTCTCGGCGGCGCGCTCTTTGAGCACTTCGTAGCTATCGACGCGCACGGTATTCTCGTCGAGCATTTTTTTGGCGGCCGCGAAGAGATTGACCTGGATCTCGTCGAGCAGCTCCGGGATACGCTTGGCGAGCTGATCCAACGGCACCGTCTGCTTCTCGTACGTATCGCGTCGCACGACAACGGCGTGTCCCGCGGCCACGTCGCGCGGACCGATCTCGAGCCGCAGCGGTACGCCCTTCATCTCCCACTCGTTGTACTTCCAGCCGGGCGTCTTGTCGTCGCGACGATCGACGAAGATGCGCGCCACGTCTCGCAACGAATCGCGCACGCTGTCGACTGCTTTCTCAACGCTTTCCCGCTCCGCGTCCTTACGCCAGATAGGCACGATGACGGCCTGGATCGGCGCGACGCGCGGCGGCAGCTTCAGGCCGCGCTCGTCGCCGTGCACCATGATGATCGCGCCAAGCGTGCGAAAGCTCAGGCCCCAGCTTGTGTTGTAGGCAAAGTCGCGCTGGCCGTCGGAGTTGAGGAATTCGATATTGAAGACCTTGCCGAAGTGGTCGCCCAGATTGTGCGATGTCCCGGACTGCAGCGCCCATTTCTTGCCACCCATCATCGACTCGATAGTGTAGGTCCGCAGGGCACCGGCGAACTTCTCCGACTCTGACTTCTCTCCCGGA
This sequence comes from uncultured Chloroflexia bacterium, assembly GCA_963713965.1. Lineage (GTDB taxonomy): Bacteria > Chloroflexota > Chloroflexia > Thermomicrobiales > Thermomicrobiaceae > CALAGB01. Next base: position 3,339,019 of record OY970217.1, on the reverse strand, counting down.
ATGACCGGCAGCGCCAGCTCGGTCTCGACGAAGTCGCGGTACACCTCGAGCATCAGCAGCGTCCGCTCCTGGGCCTCTTCCAACGTCGCATGAGCCGTGTGTCCCTCTTGCCAGAGGAACTCCGACGTCCGGAGAAAGGCACGCGGCCGGTTCTCCCAGCGCACCACACTGCACCACTGGTTGATCAGGATCGGCAGATCGCGATAGGACTGTACCCAGCGGGCGAACATCGGGCAGATAATCGACTCAGAGGACGGCCTCACGATGAGCGGATCTTCCAAATCCTTGTTCCCGGCGGTCGTGACCATCGCCACTTCCGGGGCGAAGCCTTCAAGATGCTCCGCTTCGCGCGCGAACATGCTTTGCGGGATGAACATCGGGAAGTAGGCGTTTTGCACGCCCGTGGCTTTGATGCGCCTGTCGAGCTGGGCCTGCATGTTCTCCCAGATGCCGAAGCCATACGGCATCACCACACGCATGCCGCGAATCGGTGCCTCGTCAGCCAGTTCGGCCTTGCGCACCACTTCGACGTACCAGCGATCGAAATCATCCTCGATGTCGCCGAGCTCCTCGACGAACTTGCGATCGGCGTTCACTCGTTCCTCCTGTGCCTGTTCAACTTCCGTGAAAACGTGGACACGGCAACGTCAGCGTCGGGAAAGGGAACCCACCCGCGGGTCCGATTACTCCGAACGCTGACCAGAAGGTGCGGGCAACCCGCCACGACCAAATCCGTCGAACCAAGATCTCACGTCATGCTCCTCGGCGAATGAGGCCGAGCGAAGTCCCAAATCATCACCGCGCTTCGCGTAGAAGTCGAGCGTGTAGAATGCGTGGAGCTTCGCCGGATCGTCGAAACCCGGCACGCGAATGGTTTCAGAGTATAACAGTCGCCGGGCAAACCTCACGGCGCGAACCCATACTTGCATGATGGGTAGTCAATGGAACGCGGCATACGAGGACACGCATGACTTCGTCTACTCAAAATCAAGTCCGCAGTGATTCCGGACTGGCGGGACGACTCGTCCGGCCAGGAATTTCATGAGCGGCATTCTCCCAGCTGGCAAGCTGCCACCCGAACTATTGGCGAGTCTGCTCGCCACCATCCCTGACGACCCGTCGATCGTCATCGGCGCGGGTCTCGGCCGGGACGCCGCGGCGGTGCGATTTGGCGATGCCGTTCTGGTACTCAAGACCGATCCGATCACATTCGCCACTGACGAGATCGGCTGGTACGCACCCAACGTCAACGCCAACGACATCGCCTGCATGGGGGCCACACCCCGCTGGATGCTGGTCACCGCGCTGCTTCCAGAAGGGTCGACCACCCCGGATCTCGTGGAGCACGTCTTCGGCACGCTGCGGGATGCCTGTGCGGCGCTCGACATCTCACTGGTCGGCGGTCACACGGAAATTACGACCGGGCTCGACCGCGTCATCCTAACCGGGATGATGGTGGGTGAGGCGACAGAAGTCGACCTCGTTGATCCGCGTGAGGCCAAGCCGGGCGACGCACTCCTGCTTGCGCGGGGCATCGCCATCGAGGGAACGTCCCTGATCGCCCGCGAGATGGGCCTGCGACTGCTCGAGTCCCTGGATGCAGACCTGATTGCACGTGCCCGCAACTTTCTGCACGAGCCGGGCATCAGCGTGGTGCGAGCCGCCACCATTCTGCGCAACTGCATCGGACGCGATCTGCATGCGCTGCACGATCCGACCGAGGGCGGCCTGGCAACTGGCATTCGCGAGATCGCTATCGCGGCCGGGACCGGTGTCGTGGTGGATCGCGACCAGATCACGGTCTATCCGGAGACGATTGCCATCTGCGATCTGCTCGGAATCGATCCTCTTGGATTGATCGCATCAGGCGCACTGCTCGCCGCTGTCGAGCCCTCGAGATCCGACGAAGCGCTTGCCGCGCTCGAACGTGCCGGCATCGCCGCATCTCAGATCGGCACGCTGGTCGAAGACGCGTCGGCGGTTCGGATGCGACACAACGGCCTTGAAACTGATCTACCAGTCTTTGCCGTCGACGAGATCGCGCGCCTCTTCTCCACGAATCAAGCTTAGGTTACCGCGGGAGATCTGTTTCCTCGACAGTTGATCAACGTCATCTTGTCATCCTGAACCACTGTGAAGAATTTTTCTCGGTTTCACATGATTACATTTTGTCAGTACAGTGAAATTCTTCGGTGGCGTTCACCGTCTCTGACTCCCCCACACTGAAGGGGCAGAACCATCAGAATGAGAAGCCCAAATTTGGCCCCCGTAGTCGCATGGCAATGTCGCTTGTGGCGATCCACTTTCAATGACCAGTAGCCATCGCCTGGACACCGAACACTGTGATAGAAATCGGGCCGCGAGGTGAACTCGCGGCCCCGATACGGTCTGCCTCAAATTAGCTCTTGGGCATGTCCTTCAGCGCTGTGTACGCCGGACGCGGCGACCAATCGGAGTTGACCACTGCCCACGGATACTTCTCGTCAGCCGGATCCGAGACGACTGCATAGTTCAGGTTCCAGACGAACATCGCCGTGGTCCAGGGCCAGTTCTTCTTGGCCCAATCGAACGCGCCAACCAGGTAATCCGCCTGATCTTGCGGAGTGATGTCCGCGCCGTACTCATACCCCTTGGCTTCATTCTTTGTCGACCAACCGAACTCGGTGATCCAGACCGGGCGATGATCGCCGTTCTGTACCTGCACCTGGTGCAGCTGCTCCGCACGTCGGAAGTAGAAGCTCGGATCGTCGGACCAGCCATCGGGTCCCGGATTGTCCGGATACATGGTGTCCGGTGGGTTGTTGGTGGCGCTCACGTGCATGCCGAGAACGTCGAAGTACTTGGTGAAGGCACCGTTCTGATACTGATAGAACTGCTGCAGATACTTCTGGTCGTCGATGGCGATGCTGGGGTCGTTCACCCCGGTCGGAGTTAGCCCGCCGAAGACGATGACCGCATTCGAATCGGCCATCTTGGCGCCCGCGTAACCACCTTGCAGGAGGTGCGCGTAATCCTCGATCCGCACCGTGCCACCCATCTCGGAGGCCAGGTTCTCCTCATTCCAGATCTCGTACGCGGCGATCTTTCCCTTGTAGCGCTCTGCCAGGAAGTGCATGAACCCTTCCCAGTCGGAATAGTTTGCCAGCAGCTGGTTGCCGGTCGGATCGAGCGCCCAGTCCGGCGCCTTCACAACCGACGCCAGAATGCTGACGCCGGAATCCTGGTATTGCTGCACGACTCGGTCCAGCGGCAGCGGATCGTACTGGTTCTTAGCGGGTTCGAGCGACTTCCACTGAACCTGAATCCGCACCCAGTTGAATTCGGCCCCTTTGACCGCATCAATAGTCTTGGAATTGAAGTCGGCTCCGTTTTCGTCACCGCGCGCATAGACGTTGAAGCCATAGCCAAAATTCCCGCTCGCGGTCGATGACGCGGTGCCGGTAGCGGTCGTTTCCGCAGACGCGGTAGAGTTCGCCGTTGTGGTTTCGGCCGGCGATGCCGCCTCAGTACTCGTCGCAGTCTGCTGTCTTGTTACTGCCGGTGAGCCTGCTGCGGTCGGCTCCGCCGTGCTGTCGGTGGAGGTCGTCGTGGTGTTCTTGCTCGAACCACCTCCACATGCCGCGAGCGCCCCGAGCAAGACGAGGGCGACGAAGAAGAACGAAATCCGTCTAATCAAATCCGATTCACCTTTCCGTGCGATATTACTTTTATTGGGGGGGCCTCTACTGCCCCGTGAGACATCCCCTGATTAGACGAACGAACGGTTCCGCGGTCCCGCCAACATCACTTCAGGCAGGTGGTCAAAATGCGTATGCCTTCTCGGGTATAGTATCCTCCAACGAGTGTTGAAAACGGCGGAGTGAGGAGACAAAAGCTCGGTGGCATTCGAACATCATGACTATGATTTGGCAACCGTTCTTGATGCGGAAGCGATTGGAGTACCCGGGCAACGCCGCTTTCGATTGATCGCCGGCATCGGGACCGACGTCGTATCGCTCTGGATGGAAAAACAACAGCTTAGCGCGCTGGGCCAGGCGATCGAACAGCTCCTCGAGCAGCTTTCCGAATCAGGACTCGTCAAAGACAGCGTCGAGTCGACGCTCGCCGCCGCGCCCGACCCACTCCTCCCAACGACACCCGAGTACGTCACCAGCAAGATCATGATTGGCTACGACGAGGATCGACGAGTCGTGGCCATTTTCGCCCACCACGTCGAGCAGGAGGATGCGGACGACGCGATCTTCTCGGCTCGGGCATCGCTCGAGTCAGCCAAGGCGCTGGCCGAAAAGATCGCCGAGGTCGTTGCGGCCGGCCGCCCGCTTTGCCCGCGTTGTGGTGCGCCGATCGGTCCAGAAGGCCACGTCTGCCCACATGACAACGGCCACCTCCCCTGGACGGGCGTCTGAGCGCACTACGCGCTCGACAGGGGCAGTAGTCGACGGCTCACCAGCCCAATGCGGCACCATCCGAACGCGGGTCGGACCCACCCATCAGGACGCCACGCTCGCGATCAATCCGAATCATGTGCGCGTGCCCCATCAGAGATGAGAACGGCTGCGTCATGCGAGCTTCGTGCCCCATCGACCGCAGTTGCACCTGCACGTCGGCGCCAATCGGCTCTTCCAGATACAGGACGTGCGCCGGATCATCGGGCAACCCGCGACCGGCGACCCAGCGTGGCGACTCGATAGCCGCTTGCGGATCGAGCTCGAAATCGACCAGATTGCACAAGAGCTGCAGGTGAATCTGCGCCTGGCCGTGACCTCCCATCGTCCCGATCACGACCTCAGGCGAGCCATCCTGCATCAGCATGCCGGGAATCAACGTATGCATGGGCTGCTTTCCGGGCGCCAGACGATTAGCGGCTTCCGGATCGAGTGTGAAGGACGCACCGCGATTGTGAAGCACGATCCCCGTCCCCTCCGCCACCAGCCCACTGCCGAAGCCGTTGAAGAGTGACTCGATCAGCGAGACACACATGCCGTCGCGGTCCACAACGCACAGATAGATCGTGTCGCCAAGACCCGCCGGATCAGGCTCCTCGTTGAACGCGCGCCGCAGGTCGATCCGCTTACGCTGTTCGTCCGCATATGCCTTTGAGATGAGATGGTCCACCGGTACATCCAGCGCATCCGGGTCGGTGACGTAGCGATCTCGATCGACGAACGCCAACTTCTTGGCTTCAACCAATACGTGAATCTGCTCGGCGGTGTTGAGTCCCAGGCCCTTGATGTCAAAACCTTCAGCCAGGTTGGCGAGCTCGAGCGCGATGACCCCCTGGGTCGGAGGTGGCAGTTCGACGAGGTCGTGGCCGCGATACGAGGTCGAGAGAGGTTCAACCCACCGGGTTTCGTGGTTGGCGATGTCCTCCTCGCTGATCAATCCTCCCTCTGCCTGAATGGTTTTGGCGATGGCTCGACCGATCGACCCGCCATAGACAGCGTCCGCGCCTTGCTCTCCAATCAGTCGAAGCGAGTTCGCCAGAACGGGCAGCCGAAGGATATCTCCTGCGTTTGGCAGTACGCCGTTGGGAATGTACTGATTCAGTGCGGCTGGATGCCGTTCGAGGAGCGGGCGGGCATTGGCGATTGAATTGCAAACTGTCGGGGACAATGGAAAGCCGCGCTCAGCGTAATGGATGGCGTGTTCGAAGAGCGATCCGAACGATTTCGAACCAAAACGCTGATGAGCGCTCTGCCAGGCGTGTACGGCGCCGGGAACAGTGACCGAGTGGGCGCCGCGCTCAGGCATCGTCGTATGTCCGAGGCTGTTCAATGCCTCGACGGACGCTTTGCCTGCCGAGCGTCCGGCACCGTTCAATCCGAACAATCGTTTCTGACGCGGGTCCCATATCTGCATGAACGCGTCGCCGCCGACCGAGCACATATGCGGATAGACGACCGTCAGCACGGCGTTGGCGGCGATGGCTGCGTCGAGGGCATTCCCGCCCTCCTTCAACACCTGAACGCCAGCCATGCTGGCCAGATAATGGGGCGACGCCACCATTCCTTCGGTCGCCAGTGTCGTTGGTCGTCCCTGCACGTATTCCCCCTCCTATTACGTTTCGCATTCGTCTGCCTGTCGCTGTACGCGACACTATAGCCGCATCTCGCGGCACAGCACAGGCGGAGTGCAGACTGTTTGAGACTTGCAGCCGAGATCAACCGCGCTAATATGTATACATACTCCAGTTTATGACGTTCGATCATCGCAATAAAGGAGAAGTCCATCATGCTCGATACCAAGATGGCTCCGGAAGTCGAAACAGCTGGGAAGCGAATCATCGAGGCCGGAAGGCGACTGGTCCAAGGTGGCGTCCTCTCTCGGTCGCAGCACGGCAACATCAGCGTGCGCCTCTCTGACGGCAATCATTTCGTCCTCACGGGCGGCGGCACACTCGACAACCTTGCGCCGGAGGATCTGGCGGTGCTTGATCTCGAAGGCAACCTGGTTGATGGGCAGATCGGTCCCGCATCGAACGAGATCATCCACATGCATGCCGCGGTCTACAAGAAGCGACCCGATCTCAACAGCGTCATCCATACGCATTCGCCGCACGTCACGGCGTTTGCCCTGGCGAGCAAGCCCATCGAGCTGTCATACGAGGCGCTCGTGCGCTTCGACTTCACCGAGGCCATCCCAGTTGCGAAATACGGTCCGCGCGGTTCGGCCCGCTCCGTGGCCAACATTGTGGACGTGGTCGGCCCGAAAACCAAGGCCGTCCTCCTCGAGAACCATGGGCTGCTTGCCTTCGATGAGAACATCGAGAAGGTCGTTCATTCCATCTTTATCCTTGAAGAGTCCGCCGAGATGATTTTGTTGGCGGATGCGGTCGGCGGCGCCAAGCCGATTCCAAGCGAGCTCATCGGTGAGACTCGTGATCGACGCACTGAGTTCGAGGCGACCGGCACCATGCGGCGAGACGGATAACAGCGCGCAGATCCAACGGTTTCTCGCCGTCATCGGCTAATAGAGCGTAGACTCAGGGGTCCGTTTGACGGGCCCCTCGTTTGTTTGGCCTGCTTTCTGGCCGGCCCGAGAATGATGTGGAGCGAAGCGTGATCGATATCTGCATGCTCGGGCTGGGGGGCATGATGCCGCTCCCTCAACGCTGGCTCTCTGCAATGCTGCTGCGTTCGGGGTCAGACGTGGTGCTGGTCGATTGCGGTGAAGGAACCCAGATCTCCTGGCGCTACTCGAACTGGAGTTTCCGACCCGGTCAATGCGATTGTCCTGACCCATTTCCACGCCGATCACGTCGGCGGTATTGCCGGCGTGCTGTTCATGATCGCCCACTCGGGTCGAACCGAGCCGTTGGCGATCCTCGGTCCACAGGGGACCTATGAGATCGTCCAGGCGCTCACCGTCGTCGTACCCGCGCTCCCGTTTCCGGTCCAAATTGTTGAATTGAATGGCGGTGAATCCTATGCGTTGCCCGGCGGGCTTGAGATCAATGCGCTTGATGCCGACCACCGCATACCGTGCCTTTGCTACACCTTTTACAGAACCCGAGCGCCGAGGTTTGAGCCCGAAAAGGCGCGCGCGCTCGACATCCCGGTGACGCTCTGGAGCAAGCTCCAGGCTGGCGAGAGCGTTGAAGTGGCGGGCAGGAAACTCAACCCAGATCGGGTGCTTGGACCACCACGGCGCGGGTTGAAGGTTGCATACATCACTGACACACGTCCCACCAACGCCATGCCAGATTTCGTGCGCGGCGCCGATCTGCTTGTGTGTGAAGGAACCTATGGCGATCCCGATCTGCGGGAGCGGGCACGCAGCCGTGGCCACATGGTATTCGATCAGGCCGCCACGATCGCGCGCGATGCTGGAGCGCGACGCCTGATCCTGACGCATTTCAGCCCATCGATGATGGAGCCGGAGCAATATCTGCATTTCGCTCAGGAGATCTTCTCGGACAGCGAAATTGGCCGGCAGCACGAAACCATCACGCTCGCCTTTGACGACGATGAGGGCGATGGCGAATCTATCTGACGGAACTCCGTGAAAACTAGTTGGCGCGGCCGGTGATGAGGTCGTGGAGGAGCGGATCGGCGCGAATTTCGTCCCCCAACTCCTCGAGCCGTGCGAGCGCGATGCCAACCTTCACCGGCTCGCCATGGATCTCGTAAATCAGGAACTCAATGGCGGTGAAGATCTCGTTGGCCATTGGGCTGACATCCGGTGGAAGCATGCTGACAATGCGTGTCAATCGCTCGGTGAAGCGTTCACGATGCGCCTCACGCTCGTTCAGCGGCAGCTGAGCGTCCAGGATCTCGGGCAGACTGTAGATCTCGCTGATTTGGTCGGTCATTCGGTCGATGACCGAAAGCGCCACCGGCGAGATCACTCCTCGCAAGAATTCGCGAAACTCGTAGGTTTCGACTGACATCGATGAGCCGCCCTCCCCTGACGACATTCAGCTGAGCGATCGCGTCGTCTACGCGATCTCCTGCCGGCGACGTCACCTGGAAACGACCGTGTCGTCAACGAATCCCTTCGCAAGTCGAGGTCCAGACAGCATGCCGCTTGTTGATCCCCGGAATTGAAAATGACGCAATCACGACCACGGCGAAAGCCGATCGGCCGTTTTGATCGAACGCGTGTTCTGTCACATAGTCACGAGTGTACCGGGTCATGCGGGTCGCCGCAACGCGCGGCTCGAAAATGTCGCGCTCTTAACGATTGAGTGAAGGGCGCAATGCCTCCACCGCACGCCGTCCCCAGAGCGACGTCTTGACCGGAATCAGATGCAGACGAGACTGCTGTATACGTGGCCAAACGAAGTACATGGCGGCGAACGTGACCGAAGCGAGTGCGATGCCGCCGATGATGTCGATTACCCAATGCTGCCCGAGATAAATGACGGCGAACCACAGCGCGGCATTGTATGGAACGAAGATCAGCCCTTTCTTGCCGAAAAACTTGATCGCGAAGAGCATGGTTATCCACGGATAGGCCGCATGCAGCGAGGGCATGGCGGCGACGGGATCACCGCTGGCGTCGTTCCAGATCTGGATCATGTTGAGGTTGTTGTACTGGTGTGGCACCAGCGCATGAAAGACCTGATCGAACGGCAGCTGCACGCCGTGAATCACGCCCCACTGATCGGCCATCCAGGGCGGTGCGGCGGGATAGAACAGATAGATGGTGAAACCAAGGTACGTCATCAACAAGAACGTGATGGTGAAGTACCAGAAGCGCTCTTTGCTCCCGATCCAGAGGATGAAGGCAAAGATGAGCGGAAAGACGAAGTGCATGATGTACATGACCATTGCCAGAGCGTCGTACCAATGGACAACCCCGGGCTGGTAGAGCTTGTCCTGGAGCCAGAGCGTGGGTAAATGCCCGAAGAACATGAAACGGTCGGCCGCGATCAATTCGGTCAGATGAATGTTGCTGTGACGCTCCTGGATGATCTGATAGGCGATACCGCGCATGAACTCGTACCCGAAGATCAGCAAGACCACCGGGATCCAGTCGCGCAGGAACGCCTTCCACTGACCCAGCGCGATGGCCGTCACAAACAGCAAGATCGCCCAGCGGTCTGGCGTGAAGTAGGCACCGCGCCACACGTAAAGAATGACGGCGATCGACATGTACACGACGAACAGGATCGCTGCGAGGAAACCGTAGGAGCGATCGTGCGTGGCTTCCGTTGAGGCATCTCCCTGATAGGGAGGGCCGAGTGAGCCATCGTCCTGAACGCCGGGAGCCTTGTCGACTTGCTCAGATGTATTGAACCGGGTTGATCGTTTTCCAAGCCACCTTAACATTTGCTCCATATTCTAAAGAGCCAATGCCCCCAGGTAAAGCGCTCCAGGTTCATATCACGAACAGTGACGGAGCATACCTTCCAACTGAGCGGGCCGCCGGAATCGATTACAGGCAACCTAGGACTATGCACCTGCGTTGCGACAACTATTGACGTAGATGGCTTAGAAATCTGCGCGTGTCATGTTTGTCTATTTCTCGATTTGACACGTCGCATTGTTACGGTGAGACTACGAAGGCGCGTATTCGAAGGAAGAATTGGGATTTGAGGGGTTGGATGAATCAATTTAAATCGGTGGCGCTTGTCATTGCGGCGGTCTGTCTCAGCCTGGTCGTCATCGCGCCGGCGACAGCTGAGCCCATCGCGGTACCGGCGTTTCAAAAGACGTGGGAACGGACCGATCAACCAGTTTTATCAGAAACAGCGCATCGCACCTGGATGTGGGGACCAGAAGCAAATAGCGGCTTACTGTTGGAACCATATGCTGAGTCTCCGAACGGGCAACGTCAGGTCCAGTACTTCGACAAGACCCGTATGGAGATCACGCAACCAGACGCCGATACCACGTCCACCTGGTACATCACCAACGGATTGTTGGCGGAGGAGCTCATCACCGGTCGGCTGCAACTCGGTGACACTGCGTTCGAAGAACATGACCCGGCCAACGTCAATGTGGCCGGCGACGCCGACGATCCCAACGGTCCAACGTACTCGACCTTCAACGCGCTCATGAGCTACGCAGCCGTCCCAGATGGTTGGGTCATCACCCAAACGGTCGATCGTGCCGGCATGGTCGGTGCTGACGACGGTACGTCCAGCTTCAACGTGACCGCAAAAGACGTGGGGGTACCGACCAATCACAACGTGGCATCCGTTTTCTGGGACTTCATGAACAGCACCGGAACGGTCTACGAGAATGGCATAAACGTAACAGGCAAGCTCTTTGAGAACCCATACTACGGGACGGGATATCCACTCACCGAAGCCTATTGGACCACGGTGCTGGTCGGCGGGGTCCAGAAGCAGGTGCTGGTGCAGGTCTTCGAGCGACGCGTGCTGACCTACACGCCGAGCAACCCAGAAGGATGGAAAGTCGAGGCCGGCAACGTCGGCCAGCACTATTACACCTGGCGCTATTCGGAGCTCAGCAATCAGCCAACGGAGAACCCGGGCGACGGCTCATCGCAGCCGCCTACTGGGTCAGAACAGACCTTCGACGATGGCACATACCTGGTCGATGTTGACATCGCCTCCGGAACCTATCACAACAGCGACGCCACGCTGGGATGTTATTGGGAGCGGCTAAGCGGTTTCGGCGGTACGCAGGAGGAGGTCATTGCCTACAATTTCGTCTTTGCCCCGACCATCGTTACTATCAGTCCATCTGACCTCGGTTTCTCGTCGATTGATTGCGGCACCTGGACGCCGGACAACACGGCTCTCACGTCGAGCCCAACGGCCGATTTTGGAGACGGAACCTACCGAGTTGGCCGCGACATTGCGCCCGGAACGTGGCGGAATTCTGATTCGTCCGAGACCTGCTATTGGCAGCGGTTAAGTGGGTTCGGCGGCACATTCGAGGACGTCATCGACAATGATCTGAGCACCGACCTGCAGATCGTGCACATCTCGGCGTCGGACGCTGGATTCAGTGCTGACCTGTGCGGTTCCTGGACGCGAATTGGGGATTGATCTCACCACCCCGACGACCGATGCGCGTCGCGGTCTACGTATCGACTGCCTTTGACAGTTGATTCGAACCGAAAAGAAATGGTGGTGATAGGTAGCGAGATCATTCAGATCAGTTGACCGCAAAACGGATTGACTACGAGTCCGCACGAGAACGAGCCCGCTCGAATCTGAGCGGGCTCATCGTTTATGTCACTTGCGATCCGGTTCGCACCGACCCCGATGCCTCGAGATCAGTCGCGAGTTCCGCTAATTGGTTCCCGTGAAGAACTGCGACAGATCTTTGGCGTTACAGCTCTCGTTCAGACAGTCCAGGCCAAACGCCTCCTGGATCGTCCGCAATAGCGAGTAGTGGTTCGCGGGGCTCGGAGAGACGAATGATTTCGGTGTGTGGTTCGAAATGACGATGGTCGGGATCACTCCGCCGCCGCCGATGTTGGTCGACCCTTCGTCCCACGTGATGATGATGGCGCTGTTGGTCTGTGCCCATGTGTCGGTACCAAGGATGTCTGACTCCAGCCAGCTTTGCAGCCAGCCATCCCCAGTCGCGACTGGGCAGTCATGCATGTCGTGACACAGATTCGGCACGATGAAGCTGAAATCCGCGGTCGACGCGTTGAAGTGGGTGAAATCGGTCACGTGCTGGGCACATCGTTGCACGTTTCCGCTCAAACTGGTGAAGCTCATGGCCGGATTGTGACGGCGCACGTAATTACCCGTGCCGTCCTCTCCATCGTGCGCGCTGGCGTCCGTGTAGCACGTGTCTCCCGCCTGCGAGACCGGGTAATTCTCAGCGTAAACCATCCAGCTCTTCCCGGCCGCCTCGAGCTGATCGGCGACTGTCGTGCCATTGAGGTTATGAACGTTGTCGTCGCCAACGCCATTCGTCGAACCCGACCAGAGAGCGAGGTAGTTCGGTTCAGATGGGTGGCTGACACCGGTGTAGTCGGTCGCCAATCCGTATTGCTGGCTGAGACTGTTGATATAGGGTGCATCCGGACTGCCGACGACCGACGAAATCTCCTTGTTCTCCATCATAATAACGTAGACGTGGTCAAAGTTCGGTACGGACAAATTCGTCACAGGCTTTGATGACGACGCGGAGACCGGTGACTCGCCCAATTGCGAATAGCGCCAGGTGTAGTAGTGCTGGCCGACGTTGCCGGCCTCGACTTTCCATCCTTCTGGGTTGCTCGGCGTGTAGGTCAGCACGCGTCGCTCGAAGACCTGCACCAGCACCTGCTTCTGGACCCCGCCGACCAGCACCGTGGTCCAATACGCTTCGGTCAATGGGTAGCCTGTCGCGTAGAACGGGTTCGCAAACAGGGGAGCCGTCAGGTAATTTCCCTGGTCATAGACGACGCCCGAGCTGTTCATGAAGTCCCAGAAGACCGACGCAACGGTATGCTGGGTCGGAGATCCGACGTCCTTGGCGACCACGTTGTAACTGCTAAAACCTTGATCCGATCCGACGTTCGCTTCGCGGTCGACCGTCTGAATGATCGTGGTGTTATTGGAGATCGCGGCGCTTCCCGTCAACTGGCTGAACGTCTCATACGTTGGACCGTTCGGATCGTTGGAGTCTCCGGCGACGTTCACCTGAGCGGGATCGTGCTGCACGAACGAGCCGTCGCCCACCTGCATTTGACCAGTGATGAGCTCTTTAGCCAGCAGACCGTTGGTCACATACCAGATGGACGACTGGTCTCCGTCTGGGTGTGTGATCTCCATGCGGGCTTTGTCGAAATACTGCACCTCACGCTGACCACCGGGAGACTCGAAATAGGGCTCCCACAGCGCCGGAGTATTGGCGGTCGGACCCCACATCCAGGTGCGATGAGCTTGCCCGCTGACCACCGGTTGATCGGTATACGCCCACGTTTTCTGGAAGCTGGGATCGGCAATCGATTCCGCCGCCGCGGGCACAACTGCCGCGGTGATAAGCGTCAGCAAGACTGGGATGACCAACCATTTACGGAGCGAAATCATCTCTACTTCCCCCACACTATCGATTCAATTCTCCGGCGGCGGAAACTCAACCCCGAATTGCCGACTTCAGTTATCGCAGACGTGACTCCGGCCGAGCTCTACGACTGAAACTCTTCTCGAGCCTGATCGGCGGCCGAGTGCCCCTTGCGAACTTCGAGCACAGTCGTCACTAGCCCTTGCAAGTAGTCAAAATTCGACTTTTTGGACGCTGGAAGTGATTATCAGGTGATGGCGGGCCGCGGCGCAAGAGGTTTGCGTGAGAGTACTCGCAATCAGGACACTGAGGACCGCATACATTCAACGTATGCAACCGGCACTCGCATGAAAAGTTGACGCTCCGGCGCAGCATAACCGAACATGAAGCGCGCGACATCGACGCTCGTAGGAGAAAGTAGGGAAAGACACATGACTCGATGCACACGTATCGTGAGCGTCGCCACGATTATTGGACTGTGGTTGGCATTGGCCATACCCACAGCCGCTGAGCCAATAGCCGGAGATCACTTCGGCAACACGTGGGCACGGACTGATCTGCCAGTAGTCGCTGGGCAAGCCAACCGCACCTGGATGTGGGGACCTTCGGCAGACTCGCCATCGTTGCTCGAGCCGTACTCCGAATCGCCAAATGGGCAACGTCAAGTCCAGTACTTCGACAAAACCCGCATGGAGATCACTAATCCAGACGGGGATCAATCGTCCATCTGGTACGTGACCAACGGGTTGCTGGCGGAAGAGCTCATCACAGGCCGGTTGCAGATTGGTGACAACACGTTCGAGCAACACGATCCAGCACAGGTGAATGTTGCGGGAGACGCGAACGACTCAAACGGACCAACGTACGCCACCTTCAACACATTGATGGGTTATGGCGCGATTCCGAGCGGCTGGAAGATCACGCAGACCGTTGATCGAGCCGGAACAGTTGGAGACGATCAGAACCTCGCGTCATACGGCGTCATTGCGAACGACGTAGGAGCGCCGACCAATCACAACGTGGCGTCCGTCTTCTGGGATTTCATGAACAGCTCAGGAACTGTCTTCAACAACGGCACCTATTCAACCGCCAATGTGTTTCCAAACCCCTACTACGCGACCGGCTATCCGCTAACTGAGGCGTACTGGACGAGCGTGCTGGTCGGTGGCGTTCAGAAACAGGTCTTGGTTCAAGTCTTTGAGCGCCGCGTCCTGACCTACACCCCGAGCAATGATCAGGGCTGGCAGGTCGAAGCGGGGAACGTAGGACAGCATTACTACACCTGGCGCTACACACAACTCGGCAAAACGGTCACAGTTGATCCGAATCCGCCGAGCGATTGGTCGCCTCCGGCATCGCCGCCGCCAGCAGGCGACGGTAATGGCAGCCAGACCGACAACGGAAATACGGACACTGGGCCGCACCAGGACATGAACTGTAGCGACTTCGCCACCCACGCCGAAGCGCAGCAGTACTTTGACAGCCACGGTGGCTCGCCCAGCAACAACTACGACGGACTCGACAACGATCACGATGGAATCGTGTGCGAGAGCCTACCGTAATCGGAGATCAGGCTTAGCTTGACGACATCGCAACGGACAGCCCGCTCGGTCTCGAGCGGGCTAACTCTTCTGTCGAGTTGCTCTGAGAGCCGGTGGTCGGGCTCGAACGATTCGGGACATTCGATTCGAGCACGCATAGCAGCGATGATACGGGGAAAGTGACCTCGGCGGCGCTAGACTTAGGCAGTCCGCCGAGGCCGCCGTTGCGGTCATGACTGGCTGGCTCGGTCAAACGTTTCGAATACTCGCTGCCGGCAGCAGTCATAAGACCGAGCGGTTTGGATGTTCGTTGATTGACGCCGCTGACCCACGTGCCGACGCATGACTCTCTGCGGTGGAGCTCTGATCGTAGAAGAGATCGATCACATCTGTACGACACTTCATTCCCAGACGACCGTCGACCGACAGTGAGAGAATTGGATAACGGATGGCAAATCAGGATCTGACAGCTGTCGCGGGAACGACGTTTGTCGTCTCAAACAGTTCTGGAGATATCGACGCATCAGAGCAGCACGGTGTATTCGCGGCAGACACGCGATTCCTGTCGTGCTTTCGTATGGAACTGGGCAGCATAGTCCTCACGTTGCTCAGCTCTGGACCCGCGGGATTCTCGGAGAGCCAAATTTACCTCACAAATCGCGGTTCAGAGACGCTTGCCGCCCAGGATCTCGAGGTCATTCGAAAGAGACGGCTTCGACGCACTGGCTTGACCGAGACGATAGAGATCACCAACCGCGGTCCAAATCTCCAAAGGATTCCGCTACATCTCTGGTTTGACGCGGATTTTGAAGACATCTTTGAAGTTCGATCGGTGTCGCCAAATTTACGAGGCCCTCACAGTCGGATCGAATCCTCAAACAACACCATCACGTTCATCGACACAATACGAGCAAATCAGCGATTGACACGCATCCAGTTTTCGGTCGCGCCGGACGAAATCGATCAAGGGCACACCACCTTCTGGATGGACCTGGAACCGCATGCACGTTGGACGATTGAGGTCCTGGTTAACTGGAAGGTGCCCACTCCCGAGTCACATCAGCCGGTACCGGTGGCGGAAGATATTGGACATGTCTCGGTACTCGAATGGATACAGCGGACGCCAAAGCTGTTGACGGATGATGACGATCTCGCCCGGGCATATGAGCGTTCAATTCGGGATCTGGGAGCGCTTGAGATCGCACTCAACTCAGGACAACCGATTCCGGCAGCGGGACTTCCGTGGTATCTCGCGATCTTCGGGCGTGACTCCGTAATCACCAGTCTGCAGACGATGCTGCTGAATCAACGCCACGCTCGTGGAACGCTCAGAACTCTTGCAGCATATCAATCGCACGAGATCAACGCCTACCGAGACGCCGAGCCCGGCAAGATAGCACACGAAATCCGATTCGGAGAGCTCGCGATCTCGGAAACGGTTCCGCATTCTCGCTACTACGGTTCGGTCGATTCGACCCCCCTGTGGCTCATGTTGCTCGGAGAATATCTGCGTTGGGTCCACGATCCGGTCTTGCTCAACGATCTGCTTCCTGCCGCGGAACAAGCGCTCGAGTGGATCGAACGCTTTGGCGATCTTGATGGCGATGGATTCATCGAGTACAGGAGGCGGTCGAGCGGTGGACTGGGAAATCAGGGATGGAAAGACTCCGAGGACAGCATCCGATTTGCCGACGGTCGTATGGCCGAACCCCCAATTGCCCTAATTGAGCCTCAAGGCTACGCCTATGCCGCACGTCTCGCTATGGCCGACGTGTATGAGAAGCTTGGGCAGATTGACAGGGCCTCCACACTTCGTACGCGAGCAATGGCCCTGAAGGAAGCGGTCCAGGAGTCATTCTGGATGCCGGATGAGGGATTCTTCGCTCTGGCACTTGACGGACAGAAGCGGCAGGTTGACAGTGTGACGTCCAACCCGGGACATCTCCTTTGGTCAGGGCTGCCCGATGTCGACAAGGCGGCACACGTCGTAGAACGACTCATGGCGCCTGACATGCATTCGGGATGGGGCATTCGCACTATGTCGACGAATATGGCCGCCTACAATCCGATCAGCTACCACAACGGAACAATCTGGCCACACGACAACAGTTTGATCATCGCTGGAATGCATCGCTATGGACACGACGACGCTGCAATGCGCGCGATCAGCAGCCTCATCGATGCCACCAGATCGTTTCCGTTTTTCCGGCTGCCGGAGCTCTTCTGCGGCTACGATCGGGGACAAACCCCTTTTCCAGTCGACTACCCCGTCGCCTGTTCACCACAAGCCTGGGCGGCCGGCAGCATCGTTCTTCTCGTACAGGTCATGCTCGGCATTGTCCCCTCGCCACAGGGATTGCTGGCCACTCCGATAACGGATCAAGTTACCGGCCTGAACAATGTTCAGTATCGGGGCGAGCGGTTTGATGTCTTAGGTTCTGGTGTGCAACTCGCCTCATCAGTTCAACCGGACGGACCGGTCGTAGACTCATAGTCAATGACTCCGGCTGCACTGGAGTTGGACTCGTGGTTAGCGTCTTGCTAAATAATTGGCCATTCGATCTCTTGGCTCGACATTATTTTTCCGCTTACTCGCCTACAGTCGGGAGTCATCGATGCCATATCAGACGTGCTCTCTCGAGGAAGCCCTTAGCCGGATACGCTCCGAAATCGACCAACTTCCTGATGTCGTTGCCATGATCGCGGACGAACCTCTCCAAGTGCGAGATCTGTGGCACTGGCAGGTGGAAAACCTCTTGGAACGCGTGCGCGTTCTCTCCCAGCAGGGCCGCGCCGGACAGATGTCCGAAGAGCAGCAGCGGGAATACTCCGCAATGGTGCGGCAGTTGGACGGCGCTCGCACATGGATCGAAGCGCTGGGGTGGACCGTGCCTTCAGAACTCGGTCAGTCCATTGAAGCAGTGGGCTAACTAGGTCAGCGACAAATGGCGCGGCGGCGGTAGTTTCCCCGCGAAAGATCGACGGTTAGTCATATTGGTTCACTCGGGATCGCTGGCGTGAGACTCAGGTCGCGAATTCTCAGCATTCTGTACATATCCGCGTTCGGCGGCGGCACGTTCCCGTTCCCACGCCAGTCGACCACGCACAACCCACTGAGCTACCTCGGCCACGCGACGTCCAAGCTCGCGAGCTGCTTCCGCCTCCTCCGCTGACGGCGGCGCGTCTCCCTTGGCTCCCGAGACTGCCGTCGCGCCGTACGGAGCCGCGACATGCTCGAGCAGAGGCTCCCGCTGGCCCGGCGTGACGAGCAGCATCCCCATATGCATCATCAATGTCAGAATCGAAGTGAGCGTCATCTCGTTGCCACCGTGCGGGGTCGCCGAGCTAGTGAACGCGGCTCCAACCTTGTTGCGAAAAAGATGATGGCGCCACGGACGCGATGCATCGACCGCCGAAGCTGGCTCCGCTGTAACGCAATCTTCGAAGAGCCGCTTGAGTGGCGCAGCCATCGACCCAAAGTAGGCTGGCGAGCCGATGACAATAGCGTCGGACGTTGCAAACCGACCTATTGTTTGAGCGCGGCGCATTTCCATATCATGCACGTTCTCTCCAGGCCGTAGCTGTCCAATAGGTTGATCCTCCACCGCGAGAAAGGATGTGCTCATACCATCGACTTCCCGGGCTCCAGACGCAATCTGTTCAGCTAGTTCTCCGACGGTGCCGAAGCGGCTGTAGAAGACGATTAAGACCTCGAGTTGTGGGTTGGAGGCTGTCATGAGCTTTCTCCATTTGCCGTGAGGTCTTGATCGATTCGCATCAACAGTGATGGCGCGCGCGGCACGACGCCTCGACCTGTCAGCAATGATTCATAGGCGCGCTCGTAACGGTCAGCCATGACTGTGGCGGAGAACAACTGCTCGACGTGTGACCGGCACGCTTTCCGGCTGATACGACCGACCCGCTCGACCGCATCGATCATGTCGCGCATTGACGCGCAGACGAATCCTGTGACCCCATCGACGACGATCTCAGGAACCGATCCCACTCGATAGGCGATGACTGGAGTTCCGGTGGCCATTGACTCGATCATGGTCAGTCCAAACGGCTCCGGCCAACTGATTGGGAACAGATAAGCATAGGCGCCCCCCAGCAACACGTCCTTTTGATGTTCATCGATCTCGCCGATGTAGTCGATGAGTGGGTCGTTGCGAATCAATGGCGCAATCGCCTGTTCGTAGTAGCTTCGCTCGGCTGGGTCAACTTTGGCGGCAATGACGAGACGCATCCCTACGTCATGGGCAATCTCGATTGCGCGATCAACTCGTTTCTCCGGGCTGATGCGGCCGAGAAAGACAAGATAGTTGCCCGGTTCTGGGCGATAGTGGAAGGCATTCAGGTCAATTCCATTGGGCACGGTTGCGATCCAGTTAGCCCCACCGAGTGACGCACGCTGGTCCTGACTTATCGCGATCAAACGTGTCTCGGGAAAGCTTTGGTAAACCAATTGAATCTCAGGGAGATCGAGCCGACCGTGTGTCGTCGTTACAGTGGGTGTATCGGTGAGTCGTGCGAACGGAAACGCGAAGTAGTCGGCGTGATTGTGAATGAGATCAAAGTCTCGAGCACGAGTATAGACTTTGCCAAGCTCTATCATAGTGTAAGCGACCGTGTCGCGCACGGTCGGATCAATCCGCAGACCGCTCGGGGCGCAGGTTTCCAACGTCGCGGCAGTGCGGGAATCGCCACTGGCAAAGAGTGTTATCTCATGCCCTCGGCGAACCAATTCTTCGGTGAGAATTGAGACGACACGTTCGGTTCCACCGTAGCGCTGCGGCGGCACTGACTCGATCAGGGGGGCGACAATTGCGATACGCACGTCGCGCTCCTCTCCGTTTGTGTGTCCGCGCGGTGTCGAGTTCCGTGACCAGGACCACTCTGGCATCGATTTACGCGATGCCATTCCAGCGGGATTGGTCCAGTATCTCGAAGATCACTTACGCGCCAGCCGGTATCGAGTCCTTGCAGCGTGACGACGTCATCAGCATGGACAACTAACGCTGCTGGGGTTCGCGATCGCCATTCCGCACGGGTCGAGAGCATATAGCGTTCTCCATCCGGAGCTGCGACGAATCTCCACCCGTTCGGCAATTGATACACGTGTCGGGCTTCCAACCAATCAATGCGCATCAACCTGCTCCAACCACTACACGCTGCCGCGAGGAATCGGGCTGACTGACGCTGTCATTACAAGTCTGTCGATTCGCATGATGTTTCCGACGGTACGCCAATACAGAATCGCGATCGAACCTCGCGACTATCTGTCCTCGTCGATCGCGACAGATCAGCGCATGTCGGTACCCAGAGTCCGATATCACCAACTCGCTGGTGACCGTGTGCGTTTCCAGAATGACTAATTGACCACCATCGCGAAGGTAAATAGTTGCTGCCATTCCATCCCCACCCTGTCCTGCGGACTGGTTGCCGCATTGGGAACCCACGCCGCCGTGAGTGTTGCGGCTCGTCGGTGAGCCGCTTGAGCACATCTGCGTGCCTGCGTGCACCTCTGCTCGGCTGGACATCGGCGTAGCGGATTTGCTCGCTCCGTAATTG
The DNA here is from genome assembly GCA_963713965.1 of uncultured Chloroflexia bacterium. Taxonomy (GTDB): domain Bacteria; phylum Chloroflexota; class Chloroflexia; order Thermomicrobiales; family Thermomicrobiaceae; genus CALAGB01. Next base: position 3,318,483 of record OY970217.1, on the reverse strand, counting down.
GAACTACGAACTCAGCGTAGCGCTCGCATGGTTAAGGGCTCCTGAAGAAATCGGCTGGGGACGTTACAAATTCGTGTCATAGATGAAACTATTTCGGCTTGCGCTTGGATACTAGCCACGGTCGAGATTGGTCACCGCGAAGACGAAAGACACACCAGTTCGATGAACCAGAGGCGAACTGGTATAGCACGATGCGAACCGACTGTTCGTGATCGGCGAATTCACGTGTCTGTAATGAGACCGCGAGATTTATGACGCGAATGTGATTGACAGCACGGTACTGTCGGGGTGAGGAGCTAACGTCCGAGTTGACCGATTACTTGCCTGGCTTCGTCTGCGTGTGTCCCGGCTTCGCAGCTCCTGGCCTAGCACGCTCATGACGAATGAGGCTCAAGCCCGATCAACCCGAACGACACGCTCCTCTCGGCAACTGGGTGTCACGTCCTGGAGGGAGATCATCATGGAAACCTGGGGCTGGATTCTTCTTGTTTTTGGTGCGGTCGTTATCGGGCTCGTCGCGCAGTACCTGATCCGCCGAGGCGTCGGGTACGAGTGGGTACTTGTAGCCGTTGGCGCGGGCGCCGGCGGGTACGTCGCGAGTGAGTACGAACTTGTCGGACTGGGCAAGTGGGGTACCGAATACGCTGGGATGTACATTTACCCTGCGGCTATTGGAGCTATCGTGGTTGGCGCGGTCGTCGCGTTCGTTGTCTATTTCGGCGAGCATATCACCGCTGAATCTTAGGTATGAATTGGGGCGCGGCTTGTGCAAAGCCGCGCCCAGGTCGCGTATTGCGGGCAGCCTGACCTGTATCACGAGTACGGGCTGCCCGCCACCATAGGCGACCGTATAGGAACGGTCTCTGAATGCAGGTCAGGCGCAGTAGAGAGCGGTGAAGCTAGTGGCTTTCGACGGCCGCGACTGCTTCACTAAAGTTCGGCGTGAGGTAAGCGCTACGCAGCTGATACATCGCAAACTGCGCCGTGATCATTGGCTACTCATCGGTCCACTCATGTCAGCGAGGATCTGCCAGGGTTAGGTGAATCGTCGGGCTTGATCTATCTCAGCGAACGCTTGCAACCTCCGATGTGCCTGCTTCGACGGGAAGCCAGTCCACGTTGAACAACAGTTCGCGGCGCAGATGCTTCCGGGACGGTGTCTATGCGTGTCCATCGTCCCGGCATCCATCCAACGAGTGGCGCTTGACCAAGTTCAGGAGCCCTGTGCAGGCGGCCCCTCCCAAAGGCAGCGCGCGCCATGACGCTGCACAACCTCACAGACACGCTCTGCCTCGTTATGCGCCATGACGACTACCAGGATTTCGTTGGGTTTCAGCTGGATCTCATACCGGTGCTCGACGTCTTCAACGTGCAAGATTTCAACCCCGAGTCCGGTCATTGAACCAAGATAGGCACCCCACAGGGCGCCGCCTGTACCGCCAATTAGAAGCGCGCCACCCAGACCGATAGCGCCAAGACCGGGGATGACGAGAGCGGTCAGAGCCATGCCCGCGAGCACACCAATCGGAATCCCGGCGACCATGCCGGTTGAGAGGCTTCCCCAGACTTCTTTGTCGCTGTCTTCAATCAGGTGGTGGTGCTCCGGATCCGGCACCATGATGCCGAGATCGTCGTGCCGAAATCCCAGCCGCCGCAGTTCCTCGAGTGCAGCTTCCGCGTCTTCGCTGTTACTGAAAACGGCGGGGACGACACCCTTGAGAGTTTCAACTTTCGGTTGAGCAGTCATTCTCACCCATCCTTTCTTTGTATGCCACACGCTCTAAACATGCTCACGAATCCATGCTGGGGGGTCACTCGCCGGAAACGACTCGAGGGACGACTCATCGACGACGTCATACTCTGGTTCGGCGTCGCGACCAGCGGTCTCCTCGCCGATGACCGGTTTTCTCCGGCGTCTCCAGCAGACTGCCAGCACCGTCGTTACTACCGTCAGGACGGTCAACACAGCTGAGGTCGCGTATCGGCACTCGATTCTCCGGCTACCGATGGTTCGCATCTGACTTCTCCGCTCATGATTGGGTAGCCGTGCGTTCGTGCTGTGGGTCAACCCGTCCACGTCGATCGTGCACCGGGGTTCAGATCCACACATCAGCTTCCAGGGTAGTCCGGTGCCGTTGCGGCACCGACGACAAATGCCCGCACGGTATTACAATTTCATGACATGAGCGTGATAACGGCTTGGGGGTGCTTTTCATGACGCAGCCGCCGATGATCTTCGCATTGAACTCAAGTCGGGAGTTCGCCGAGCAAGTGACGACGGAGCTTTCGCTCTCGCTGAGCCCGCACGAAGAGCGTGAGTTTGACGATGGGGAACACAAGTCCCGACCGGAGGTGAGCGTCCGAAATCGGGATGTGTTTGTGATTCAATCACTTTACTCAGACCCGACAGCGAGCGTCAATGACAAGCTGATTCGGCTCCTCTACTTCGTTGGCGCCCTACGAGATGCCTCCGCCGCTACGGTGACGGCGGTGATTCCCTACCTCGCCTATGCACGGAAAGATCAGAAGAGCCAGCCGCGCGATCCTGTCACCACTCGGTACGTCGCAGAGCTAATCGAAGCTGTCGGCGCGAACCGAGTGGTGACGCTCGACGTACACAACCTCGCTGCGTTCCAGAACGCGTTTCGAATCAACACTGACCACCTCACCGCGATGTCGGTGTTCGCGCGCCACTTTGCCCGGGAGTTGAGTGACCAACCTCGAATCACCGTCGTCTCGCCTGATTTTGGCGGTACGAAGCGAGCTGAACGCTTCCGTTCAAATTTGGAGGGCCGCATTGGTCGCACTGTTAACTCTGGGTTCATGGAGAAGGAACGCGCACTCGGCCGAATGTCTGCTGGCCGCCTGGTAGGCGAAGTGGAGCAGAGCACGGTCTTGATCTTTGACGATTTGATCAGCACTGGGGGCACGATCGCCGCAGCTGCCCACGCTTGCCGTGATCAGGGGGCGCGCCGAGTGTACGCCGTCGCGACGCACGGCCTGTTCGTTGGCAAAGCATCTGAGGTCCTCGCCGGAGACGATATCGATGGCGCAGTCATAACCGATACCGTTCAACCAATCCGATTAGACTCCCAGATTCGAGATCGCAAGTTGACCGTCCTCTCGACTGCATCGCTATTTGCCGAAGCCATTCGACGTATCCACGAAGGTGGCTCTCTCGTCGATCTTCTGGCCGCAACGTGAGGACTCGGCATCAATCTCCGGGAAGGTAGCGCTCGGCGATCCCAAGGTATTCGTTTGCTCTGGCGATCCACGAATTGCGTCGCGCTTCTGCGGCATCCCGGATCCGCCACGCGGCGAGCCTGGCCCACATTGCAGCTCGATATGACTTGTAGAAGCGTACGAGCGGATCGGGAGGTCGATCCCCAGTGAGCTGGCAGTATTCGTGGAAGATGCGATCACCGATCTCCTGTGCGCCAAGGCGTTCACATTCGAGGCTAAAGAACGACAACTCGTCGACCGGGTCAACGATGCGCAGGAGTGGATCGAACTCCAGGCGATCGATGATCGCCGGTGGATCGACGAGACAAATATGTTCCGGTCGCAGATCGCCGTGGCCATCGACGATGCGGCTTCGGGAAACGCGGTCGTCAAACTGCGCGGCTGAAGTGCGCAGGAAATCAAGCTGCCGCGACTGAACCAACGCTGCCAAGGCGCTGTCTACGCCATGTTCAGTGACGACGTTCAATCTGATTTCGCGTTCGAGCGTCGCACGGTACTGATCTGTGGTCACCGGCATGGGTGAGGAAGAACGGTAGAACCCCGTAAGAAGATTGCTTAGCCGGGCTATGTCCGTGATTTCCATACGGCCGGCCGCAATCAAGCTCGACATGAACCGCTGCGCAGGGAGTCGTCGCATTTTGACCAGGCACTCAACGATCTGTCCACTGCCACTGATGCTGAGCGTCCCACAGTCGTCGCGTCGCAGCTTGGCGACATCTACATAGGTACCAGCGGCGAGTGCTTGGTTGAGGCTCAGTTCTTCCTGACAGAAGTGACAGCGTGTCGCCAGTTCCCGAAAGTCCGCTGAGTTATAGCGGATTGGCTTTTTGAGCTTGTAGACGAATCGCTCGGTCATGAACACCCACGATTTGTGGGTTTCGATTGTCTCGACCCGTTTGGGATTGTCCGGGTACGCGAGCGGTTGTCGCAGGAATGCGAGCTTCTCTTCCAGCGCGACGTCCCGCGGTTCCTCGATGACCTTACCGGTCTGCATCACGCTCTCCGCCCACGATCTGGAACGACACCCGGCGCGCGCCCTCACTAGCTCCAATCCTATAGCGACCGTACAAGTGTGGGAGAGCAATCGGCGAGTCGCCGCTGTGATCTGCAGACCACAGTGGTGGGCTGCCAACACGCTCCATAGATCGGTCGTCAGTTGAAACCCTCAGAGATTAGGGGTAACGCTCCGTCAACGCACACAGAACAGCCCGCTCAAGATCGAGCGGGCTTTGAGTTTCATTGATTACATGCGCTTTTCAAGGGAGCCGATGGTGAGACTCGAACTCACGACCTGCTGTTTACGAAACAGCTGCTCTACCAACTGAGCTACATCGGCGCTGAAGGGCCAGTCGAGCCACCGTCTTCGCGGTGACACGAAGCACGCCGTTCGACGTGCCCGATTCTAGCACACCCGATTGTTGACTCAAAGTCGCGCGTAGCGAGCCGCTATCGGCGAAGCGCCGAGGAATTCACAGGGCACGTTAGAGCCGCTTGACCGTGGAGCGCCTCAGCTGCCCCAGACCGCATGCGCTGTACTCGCGACCAACTCCAGCTTCTGTCGCTGAACTTCGGGCGTGATGTTGTTGCCCTCCCAGGTCGACGCGAACCCACACTGCGTGCTCAACGCGAGTCGTCCCAGTGGCACGATCTGCGCTGCTTGCTCGATGCGCCGTTCGATCTCATCCTGCGTTTCGAGTCGTGGCTTCTTGCTGCTGACAAGGCCTAGCACGATCTCGCGATCCTCTGGCACGAACCGCAACGGCGCGAACGTGCCTGAACGATCGTCGTCATATTCGAGCAGAAAACGCTTGAACATCGTCTTCTTGAAGACGCGTTCGGCAATCGGGTCATAGCCTCCACTTGCGTAGAACATGCTCTGGTTGTTACCGCGACAAATGTGGACGCCAAACGTGATCCCCTGCTTGTCGAACCCGTCGATCACGGCATTGTCGAGCTCGATGGTGCGGTCAATCATCTCATCGACGTTGCTGCCACGCTCTTCGTAACCCTTGCGCATCTGCGGATCGAGCAGCGCCCCGTACTGTGGTGCGTCAATTTGAATGTAGGTGCATCCGAGACGAATCAGCTCCTGAATCTCCCGCCTCGTCAGATCCACCAGGTCCGCCAAATACGCGTCCAACGTCGGGTACGCACCAGACGAACGCTTGGGATCGTAATAGGCCGCTGCCTGCTGCGTGCTCAGCAGCGTCACCTTCGCCTGGCGCGAGGTTCGCGCGCGCAAGTAGGTGAACTCCTCAGAGCACATTGAGTGCTTCCATTGCAGCTTCTCCACAACCACCGGACGTCGATAGACGATCTCGTGCCCTTCGTCGTCATGAAACGGGATCGCCCAGCCGCCATGCTTGTCAAACCCCTCGAGCGATTCGACCAGATGACCGAAGAAGGCGTACCGGCGCTGCTCGCCGTCCGTCACGACTTCGAGTCCGGCATCTTCTTGCAGGCGAATGGCTTCATCGACCGCGCGGTCCTCGAACTTCTTGAATTCGTCCGGGCTCATCTCGCCCGCTTCGTGCGCATTGCGCGCTTGCATCAGGTAGTCGGGACGTAGCAAGCTTCCGACGACGTCACTGCGATACATGTTCATACCTCCTGGATCGGAACCAATATGATTGCGTGATTCGTATCGGGATGCTCCACGATCGCGCACGAACTCACCCAGAGACGCATCAATCCATCTCAAATCCAACGTAGTTCTCGGCGAGCGACGTCGCGGCCGCGGTCGAGCCACAGACATAGCGCAGCTGCGACAGACGCAGTCGGTGCTCGAACGGACCGTCGTCATCAAACCGATGCACCAGCGACGTCATCCACCATGAGAAGTGCTCAACGCGCCAGACCCGTCGCAAACACCTGGACGAATATGACTCCAACCCGGCCGAGCTGCCCGACCGATACCATCGCACGAGTGCTTCGGCCAGTATCTTCACGTCAGCCACGGCCAGATTGAGCCCCTTGGCGCCGGTGGCCGGCACGATGTGGGCCGCGTCTCCGGCCAGGAACAGCCGGCCATACTGAATTGGCTCGTGGATCACGCTGCGCATCGGCGTGATGCTGCGATCGATGATCGGCCCTTCGCTGAGCGCCCAGCCATCCAGCGCAAATCGCGTCTGCAGTTCGTCCCAAATCCGCTGATCTGACCACTCCTCGAGCTGCTCGTCCGGACGACACTGCAGATAGAGGCGACTTAGCTGCGGCGTGCGCATGCTGTGCAGCGCAAACCCACGCTCATGATAGGCGTAGATCAATTCCTCCGTCGAAGGCGCCACCTCCGCCAGGATACCGAGCCAGGCGACAGGGTAATCCTTCTGGTAGATGCTCAAGGTATCGGTCGGAATCGCTTCACGGCAGACGCCATGCGAACCGTCACAGCCCGCGACGAAATCACATTCCAGCTCGTGGACTTGACCGTCGTGGCGGAACCGAACCAGCGGTTCTGATGCATTCGGACGCTCGACCGAAAGGGCTTCCGCCTCGAAGATGATATCCCCACCGGCATCCAAGCGCGCTTGAATCAAATCCTTGACGACCTCTTGCTGGCCATAGACGGTGATGGCTCGCCCGCCGGTGAGGTCGCTGAGGGGAATTCGGTGATGCTCGCCGTCGAACCGCAGCTCGATGCCGCGATGAATCATCCCCTCGCGTCGTAGACGCTCGTCCAGACCCAATTCGTGCAGCAGATCGACCGTGCCCTGTTCGAGGACTCCGGCTCGAATGCGTCGCTCCACGTAGCCGCGACCCCGCGACTCCAGCACGACCGATTCGACGCCATCGCGTGCGAGCAGGTGAGCCAGAACCAGACCCGCGGGGCCGGCTCCGACGATCGCGACCTGCGTGCGCACCGGCCCTCCTCTCGCTCGAATCCGCGCAGAAATCAGAACCCTGTCGACGATCCCATCGTAGAAGCGCGACTGGTTCGCGTCAACGCGATCTCCTCCATTGCGGTCGGTGTCGGTTCTCCGTTGACAGTGCCGCCCACGATTGCTAGCGTGTGCCTGACAAATCAGCCAATCTACGCGCCACAACCTGGAGGGATCATGGATCGACAACCGCTACCCGATCGGCAGATTGAGGACGCGCAGGTGGACGAATATCGCGCGATTTATGAGGAACTGATCGGGTTCGTGCCGCCCCGCATCATGGCGCGAACGGACCTACTGGCCCGAGTCGATCCCGAACTCCTTTCGATGCAGGAGCAGATGCGCAAGCACGCAATGTACCCGGATTGCTTCGACGTGAAGACCGCCCAGCTGATGCTCTTCGGCATGCTCCTCATGATGCTCTCAGACGCCACACGCTTGCATGCCATCGCCGCACGCAGGGCGGGCGCCACGTGGGAAGAGATGAGCGGCGTGGTTGGACTGGCGTTCCTCTTCCGCGGACTCCCAGCAGCCAATCTCGGTGCGCAGATCATTCAGGAGGTCGTCGAGCGCGAGGCGAACGAAGGATAACTACCATGCCGCAAGTCGAGCGAGAAGCCGATGAGCCCATTCAAGACATCGCCCACCTGGGGCACGTTGAGCTCCTGACGCCCAAGCCCGAAGAGAGTCTGAATTTCTTCACGAGCGTGCTGGGCATGAGTGTGACGGAGCGGGCCGGTCAGTCAGTCTATTTGCGCGGCGCCGGTGACTACGAACGTCATACGCTCAAGCTGACCGAAAGTCGTGAGGCTGGAATCGGGCACATTGGCTGGCGCGCGGTCAGTCCGCAAGCGCTGCGAAGGCGCGTCGCGGCGCTCGAAGCGTCTGGGTTCGGCAAGCGCTGGATCGAAGGCGATTTCGGTCATGGCCCTGCCTATCGCTTCAATGATCCGGACGGCCACCTCATGGAGATCTACTATGTGGCCGATCGCTACAAGCCGACCGACGATCAACGCTCACGGCTCAAGAATCAACCACAGCGCTATTCACACGTTGGCGCGGGAGTCCGCAGACTCGACCACGTCAATCTGCTATGCCAGTCGGTAACCCCCAACCGAGAGTTCATGCAGGAGATGCTTGGATTCCGTCTTCGGGAGCATGTCGTGCTCGACGACGAGACGGAAGCGGCGGCCTGGATCAGCGTGACTCCGCTGGTACATGACATCGCCTATACGCTCGACGCCACGCGATCCCGAGGTCGACTGCATCACGTCGCGTTCTGGGTCGACAACCGTGAGGACGTGTTGCGCGCGGCCGACGTGCTGCTCGAGAACGACGTCTTCATCGAGACAGGGCCGTCCAAACACGCCATCACGCAAGCGTTCTTCTTGTATGGCTACGAACCCGGCGGCAACCGCTTCGAGGTCTTCAGCGGTGGCTATCTCATCTTCGCGCCGGATTGGGAGCCGATCGTCTGGACGCAGACCGAACGAGCCAAGGGCCAGGCATGGGGTCTTCGCTTACCCGAGAGCTTCCATGCGTACGGAACGCCGATAGTCGACGTCCCGCACGATCAGATGCTCGATGTGCCCGTGGTGGAGCGGGTGGTCAAGCCGTAGGGTGCTCGCCGCCGTGCGTATTCAACACGAACGGGCAAATCTCACCGAAGCTGCTCACTCGGCGATCCCGACTCCGATTGGCCCACATCTGTAAAGCAGTTTGCAGCCGCGAACGGCGTTCGCTGTTACCCTGCGTTCAACGGTCGGTCGCTACTCAATATGCGAGGAGATCCCGATGAGCAAGACCAAACCGCAACCCAAGCCACAAACCAAGCCTCAGACGTATCTGGTTGTCTCGCTGACGGAAGCCTTCATCACGTCAGTCAGCAGCTAGTCACACGCCGTCCGCTCCGACAGATGCCAGAGCGGACCATGATTCGATTGATTCGTCAGGGGAAATGTTCGCCGGCTGGCGTTAGAACGTCGGACGAATCACGCCAGCGCGATGCAGGCAAACCCGCACTTGGCCTGGGTCGGCACGCCAAAACGAACGGTGTGGCGCGCAGGGAGTCCAGCGGGAAAGTGCTTCTTGTATTCGACGTTGATCTCGTCGTAGTCAGCCGAGTTCGTTATCAGGAACGTGACCTGAATAACCTTGTCCATCGAGCTGCCCGCTTCTTCCAGCACATCCTTCATGTTGTTCAGCGCTGCGTTCGCCTCTTCGGTCGCCGTTCCGGATACGCCACCTGAAATACCGGACACGAAGACCAGTCCAGCGGCTTTCGTCGCACGCGCGAATGGGCGTTTTTCGCTCGGGTCCGGTGGACGAATGAACTCGATATCAGCCATGAATCCCCATCTCTTCTATCCACGATGCCGCCATCACCAGCACGGCCCGGCCATCGCGAAATTCCTCGTTCATCAACGTTGGGATCATGACAGATGACAGGAGATCGAACAACCGCGGAGGCGGTCAAGCGCCCTTTTTTACAGCAAAATGAGAGACTTGCCTCGGGGGAGAGCACAGACTTTTATGCTTCGAGGGAGCCCACGCTGGGATTCGAACCCAGGACCTCATTCTTACCAAGAATGTGCTCTGCCTACTGAGCTACGTGGGCAACGTACCCGACATACTATACTCAAGACCCTCTTAGGATGCCAGACTCGGATGATGCCCCGTCAGCCGCCCGAATTCTGCGCCGCAACAGGCTCTTTCTGCTCCGCGACCGTCATCTCCGGCGTCCACGGTTCGCCCTCGAACGGCGCCACCGAGATGCCCACTCGCTCCAGAAACGGCGTCACCCAGCGCGCCATATGCGGCCGCGGATCGACTGGCACGCCAGGCGCATGGGAGTCGGAACCGCTGCTGATCAGCAGCCCGCGCTCGAGCGCCAGCCCTCGATACTTCTGCGTGTCATAGGTGGTGTAGGAGCGGTAGTGCCCCTCTAAACCGTCAATGGGAATCGCGGTCATCATACGGTCGAGCCGATTGGAGGACATGATGCCGGCACCATCATTGCGGCCCGGATGCGCCACGATACACGTGCCTCCGGCGGCATGCGCGGCGTCGATCACCTGCTCCAGCGGCGTGTCGACCCGCAAGTCTTCGCCGAGTTTGGTGGTCAATTGATGCGCCGTCATCAGATTGGTGGCATGGCCGTCCTTGATGGCGGTCTGCAGCACGTACGTCGGCAGCAGCGGTCGGCCGTCGACGACTTCGTCGAGCGAGGGAAGCTTGTGGCCGTTCTGCTCCAGAACCGTGATGGCGTTTTCGGCTCGCGCCCGCAGATTGTCCTGCTGTGCCGAGAGCAGTCGCCCGAACTCGGTCGAATTCAGCTGGTCAGGATGAATGCCATAAACCAACACGTGCCACTGCCGGTTGTCCCACCACGTGGTGAACTCAACACCAGGGATGACGACGAGACCTTTTTCGCGCCCACGCTGCATGAACTCAGGAACCGAGCGCATGGTGTCATGATCGCAGACCGCGACGACTTTGAAATCGCGCGCGGCCAAATAGTCGACCAGCTCAGCCGGGTTCCAGCCGCCGTCACTCGAGCGTGTATGCATGTGCACGTCGACTCGATCGTCGTGCGAAATTTCAGCGATCGGCTGAGGCATCGAAACTCTCAATCTCCTGGTTTGCTCTGCGTGCCACAATTTGGAACGCCTCACGCAAGTATACGCAGCCGATCAAAAGTCTCGGATCAGCCGCCGGTTCTAAGCATCCGATCGATGGCCAGTCGGGCTCGGCCGGCGACGTCCGATGCCACCGTCACCTGATGCGTCATCGTCTCCAGGGACCGATGCACCTTTTCCAGAGTAATCATCTTCATGTAGCCGCAGACCGCGCTCTCACGCACCGGCGCGAACGTCTTGCCGGGCGCCATGAGCTTGAGCCGGTGCAGAACTCCAGTCTCGGTGGCAACGATAAAGCTGGTGGAGTCGGACGAGACGGCGTGCCGCACCATGCCCTCAGTCGAAAGGACGTGCGTGCGGTCCGCGGCGAGCCGGCCCGATTGAATATCGAGCAGGCATCGTGAGCCGCACGCACACTCTGGATGGACCAGGAGCTCAGCCAGTGGATCCGCCCGTCGCGCGCGTTCGACGTCTTCCGCCATGATTCCCGCGTGAACGTGGCACTCACCCATCCAGAGTTGCATGTTGGTTCGGCCGGTCTCACGACGCACATACTCACCGAGGAAGAGGTCTGGCAAGAAGAGAATCTCACGGTCTTCGGGGATGGTTCGGACTATGTCGACGGCATTCGCTGACGTGCAGCAGTAATCCGACTCGGCTTTCACTTCCGCGGTCGTGTTGACGTACGAAACGACAACGGCGCCCGGATGCTCGCGCTTCCAGTCCCGCAGCTGATCGGCCGTGATACTTGACGCGAGTGAGCAGCCCGCGTCCGGGTCAGGGATGAGGACAGTCTTCTCAGGGCAAAGGATCGCCGCTGTCTCGGCCATGAAGTGGACACCGCAAAACACGATGACCTCCGCATCGGTCTGAGCGGCCTGTCGCGAGAGACCCAGCGAATCACCGACAAAATCGGCAATGTCCTGAATTTCCGGAATCTGGTAAGAGTGGGCCAGGATGACCGCGTTTCGTTCGGTACGCAGTCGCCGTATCTCTCGGATGAGATCCTGCTGTGCAATTCGAGAATCAGCGCCGATCTCGTTTCGCTCCATCGTCAACGCTGACGAAACGACCTGCATTGGAATTCCTTTCAACCGCACCGTCAGATGACGTGGTGCGGACGCTGTCGCTCAACACCGCGAGGGCTTATCCCGCCCGTGGCGTCATTCATGAGTGCTGACCGTCGAGGCCTCATCGACGTCGTCCGGTCCGCCGGGAATCTCTCGCGGGCCGATGTAATGAAACAATCGAGCCGGTCGCCTGGTACGACGATCTCGGCTACCTGGAACCGGGGCGAGGTCCCACCTCGTCATCATCTGCCGCGAGAAGTTGCTCGGGTCATATCGTTCGCCGCTGACGGCCTCGTGCACGGCGCGCAGATCGGCCATAGTGAAACTGTCCGGTAGCAGATAGAAGGCGAGCGGCGTATAGAGGATCTTCTGGGCCAATCGCCAGCGAGCATAGGTTGCGATGCGTCCATGGTCGAAGGCAAGCGGGCCGGGTAGCTCGTCGATCGGGAACCAGGTTGCGTCTTCCACGCTCCGCCCCAGCTTCGTTTCCGCACGGTGGCGCGTCGACGGCACTCCAGACGGCAGAATGGCGTACTGCGCCACTGAGATCGCGCGACCACGCGCGTCACGGCCCGGATCACCGAACGTGTATAGCTGCTCCAGGTACAGACCCCAGAGCCCGGTCGTCTCACTCAAAACGCGTTGCGCCGCGTCATCCAGCGGCTCGTCAGAACCAACTTCGCCACTCGGCAACGACCAGGAACCAGCGAACGGCTCTTCTCGTCGCCGCACGAGCAGGACGTGGAGACGGCGATCAGCCAGGGCGAAGCAAGCAATATCGACGGTGAGAATCAATTCTCTGCGCAAACGCCGACCCTCCATCAGCCCATCGAATAATAGTCACATGTACCGTGAACTGTCAACCGAAGACGGTGGCGCGATCGAAGACGCTCCCGCGAGCGGAGCAATCGTCAGCATCCGGGTGTCAGGCTCGCGAGTTGGCTCGTGCTCAAGAATCGTGGTTGGAGGGCTCAGATTGAGTTCGCTGCTGGCGTGCTTCCCGGTGGGCGTCACGCCAGGATAGATCCAGCAACGTGAGGAGGATCTGCGCGGTCAGCTCACGATTGACGCGGTCCTGCGCCTGGAAAGCGCGCACCACGGCATCGTTGAAGACCTGCTGGCGCCCGAAGAGTCTCCGCGTCAGACTGGCGCGAAAACCTTCCCCGCCTGTCGTGTCCGGCGGAGCAACGACTTCGCGCCATTTCATCAGGTCGTCCAGCGCCCGTATCGAGTCCGCCAGTGGTTCGCCGCTCAAGAGGGGCTGATCGACCGCGTGCTGCGGAACGGTCGCACGTGCCATCTCCTCCAATGCCGAGGCGCCGGAAATGAGGGGCCAGTTTCCATCGGAGATCACGGTCAACTGACCGCGCAAGCGTTGAATTTCAGCGGGAATGAATTGCGACCACCATCCGTCCGGTGAAAGCCGCTTGAGCGCTAATCGCAAGCGGTTGCGGTGAAACGCACGAAAGTAGTCGAGCGACTGCCCCAGCGTGACACTCTCGACGTGCGTGGCGCGAAGCTCCGGCTGATAGCGAACCTCCCAGCCCGCATCACGCAACCGCAAGCAGATATCGACGTCCTCGTAATATGCAGGCCAGAAGCGCTCATCGAAGCCCTGAACCTGCTCGAAGGCGTCACGTCGCATCGCCATCGCGCCACCCGTGACGAAATCGACGTTGGCTGGCTCGTTCCATTTTTCGGCGTCTGGCTCACGGTAGCCCCGATGCGCGGTGGTCAACAGCGGCCAGATAAGCTCGCCACCCGCGTGCTGCAGCAGGTTGCTTTCGGGATAACGCAGTTTGGCACCCGCGGCGCCAAGTGCCGGAGCCGATGAGAAGACGCGAAGGAGCGCTGCGCCGAAGTCGCGCTCGACCTCGACGTCCGGATTGAGGATCACGACGAAGGGAGCCTCGGTGCGAGACACCCCTCGATTGGCTCCACCGGCAAAGCCGAGGTTGACCGGGCTACGTTCAACGATCACTTGCGGCCAGGCCACCAGCTCCTGGAGGGAATCATCGTTCGAGGCGTTGTCGACCACAACCACCTCACTGGGCGGCGTTGAATTCGCGTACAGCGCCGCGAGGCAGCTTTGCAGGAAGGCGCTTGAGTTGAAGTTGACGACGATAGCGGCCCACGACGCCGAACGCAGCGTTCCGCTCACGTGTTTATCACCAAAAGCCGAGCGGAATCGCGCATGTTACACTCTGCCAGATGCTCTCGTACACAATCCTTCAACGTCTTTAGGCCCTTCGAAATGAGACCGAACATGCCCCACAGCGGGTCAAATGCTCCTACAACCGAGAGCGAAACACACACTGTCATGATTGCGAGCGACGTGAACCTGCGGACTCAACGCGACGTGTTCGAGTTCCAGCCCACTGACGACGGCATCAATTCTCTCTCGATCGTGATACCGGTTCTCAACGAGGTCGAGAGTGTACCCGAGCTCTATCGTGAGATCGTCGCTGGAGTCGCCCCACTCAATCTCCCATGGGAGCTCATCTTCGTCGACGACGGCAGCACCGACGGCACTGCGGAACAGCTTCGACGCTTGTTCCAGCAGGACGCCCGCGTACGGATCATCGAATTTCGTCGCAATTTTGGCAAATCAGCAGCACTCGCGGCTGGTTTCGAGATGGCAGCCGGTGATGCGGTGGTCACCATGGACGCCGACCTGCAGGATTCACCCGCGGAAATTCCCAGCCTGGTCGATCAGCTCAACTCGGGAGCCGACCTGGTGAGCGGCTGGAAGTACCCGCGCCAAGATCCACTCTCGAAGACGCTACCGTCGTCTCTCTTCAACAGCGTGGTACGCATGTTCAGCGGGGTCGATCTACACGATTTCAACTGTGGACTCAAGGCATACCGGCGCGAGGTGATCAAGGAGATCAAGATCTACGGTGAGCTGCACCGCTACATTCCGGTGCTGGCGCATTTTCGCGGCTTTCACGTGGTCGAGGTCAAGGTCAGCCACCGTGCACGCCGCTATGGCCGGTCCAAGTTCGGCAACGCTCGATTCGCGCGCGGGTTCTTTGACCTTTTAACCGTCCTCTTCCTGGCGCAATACACGCGGCGACCGCTGCATTTCTTCGGCTGGTTCGGCATCGCGGCACTGATGCTTGGATTCATCATCAACGCTTATTTGGCGATCATCTGGTTTCTGGGACAGCACATCGGTACGCGCCCATTGCTGACGCTTGGCGTTTTGTTGATGATCATGGGGGCGCAGTTCGTGGTCTTTGGATTGCTGGCCGAGATGATCGCCAGCACCAAAACCGAGACCGATTACAGCGTGCGACGTACGTTGCAGCACTCGCCACTCGAGAGCGAGGATCGACACGGAGACGCCGCGCTCGATGACTGAGCGAGCCCCAGAGCGGTTTGTGTCGGTTTGCTGCGACCTCTGCGGAGCCGATGATCCCGCTCCAATGATCGATCTGACTGATCGAATGTTCCACACGACCGACGAGGTCTTCCATCTGGTTCGCTGCCGCCGGTGCGGACATCTCTATCTCAATCCGCGCCCCGGCCTCGCCTATCTGGAGCGTTACTACGCGGCGGATTACGCGCCGTTCGCGCGTTCCGGAATCGCTGGCAGAGTGAAGCGCTGGACGATCTCCCGAGAAGTTGACGAGCTTTGGCCGAGCCTCAAACCTCCCGCATGTGTCGTGGATGTCGGTAGCGCGACCGGCGACCTATTGGCGGCGATCCGGATGCACGGCAATCCCAACGTCCTGGGTATCGAGCCGAGCGAGCATGCGGCTCGGCTGGCGCGTGAACGATCCGGGATCGAGACGATCGTCGGCACGCTCGAAGAGGCTGAACTCGCGACGGGTTCGGTCGACGTGCTGTTGATGTCGCACACCATCGAGCACCTGCCGTCGCCGTCCAATACTTTGGCGGAGATGGCACGAGTCCTCGCACCCGACGGGACGCTGATTCTCTGGCTACCGAACGCCGACTCGATCGCTTGCAGGCTGCTCAGTAGGTGGTGGATTGGCTATGACCCGCCGCGCCATTTCCACGATTTCACTCCCGATTCGCTGCGTCGGCTTCTCGCGAAGCAAGGCTTCAAGATCGAGAAGATTCGGCAAGAGTGGATTGGGCTGGAATGGTCCTGGGCGTTGCGTCTGATGGCACATGAGCGCCTGCGAAACGCGAGGCTCGACGTGCTACTGGCGCGGATCCATCCCCTGCTGACAATCGGACTCACGCCCGTCTCAGGTGTAGCAGCGATCGCTCGTCGTGCCGGTCGCATACGGGTTGTGGCGGGGCGCCGAGGCGATCCTGCTTAACTGTACGTGCGGCGCGAATTCTTGACACTGTCAGTCGCGGATTGGTATTCTTCCTGCCTGATCGCGAGGCGCATTCGTCTAGCGGCCTAGGACACCGCCCTCTCAAGGCGGAGATCATGGGTTCGAATCCCATATGCGCTACCGAAGACAAACGCCCGGCCGAAAAGCCGGGCGTTTCTTGTTGCGATTGAACTGAGCACTTGGGCGTCAGATACCCAAGGCAAGTCCCTCTCCGCGCGCGTCACTTCCGCCGAAGATCACGCCGCTCTCCGGGTCCATTCCGATGAGCTGGGCGTCGCCGCCATTGGCCCAGTCACCGAGAACCGAGACACGATGTCCACGGGCGCCAAGCTCTTCGATCACGCCGTCTCCGACGCGGCCTTCGATGCGCAGCGAGTAATCATTCGGCAGATTGATCGGATCGGTCCCGGGGAAGCTCATCCAGCGCGGCGCCTCGACAGCTTCCTGCTCGTTCATGCCGAAGTCGATGATGTTGCTGATGACCTGCATGTTCCACTGCGGCTGACCGTCGCCGCCTGGTGTACCGCCAACCCAGCGGATGCCGCCACCCTGCGTTATCAGGTAGCAGTTGAGCGTGTGCATAGTGCGCTTGCCGCTGGCGATGACGTTCGGGTGACCTTCCTCGAGGACGAAACCTCGCCCCGCACGATTGTTGAGTGTCACTCCGGTGTCGCCCGCCACGACCTGGCTGCCGAATCCGGCCGAGAGGCTCGTGATCAGCGAGACGGCGTTGCCTTCGCCGTCCATGGTGCACAGATAGGTGGTGTCGCCGACGTGCTCCGGAATGAGCCCGGCATTGACCTGATCCTTGGAGCGGCGCATGTCGATCTCGCGGAAGCGCTCTTTGGCAAATTCGTGTCCCAGCATCTTGTCGAGCGGGACATCAACGAAGCGTGGATCGCCGGAATACGCCAATCGATCGGCGAAGGCCAGCTTCTTGGCCTCGACCATCAGGTGAATGGCGTCGGCGCTGTTCGCACCCATGGCTCGCACGTCGGCGTTGGAGATGATGTTGAGCTCTTCAAGCACGATGTGACCCTGCGATGGGATGGTCGTCTGGTAGACCGTGTAGCCGCGGTAATCGACATTGATCGGATCGTAGACTTCGGACGCGTGATCGGCGAAGTCCTCTTTGGTGAGCAGGCCACCAATCTTCTGGACGTAGGCCGCCATGCGCTCAGCGATCTCACCGCGATAGAAGACGTCGGGTCCGCCCTCTTTGACCGTGTTAAGTGTCTTCGCCAGGTTGGACTGGCGGAAGATAGAACCCGGAGCCGGAGCCTTGCCGTCGCGCAAGAAGACTGCTTTTGATGCGTCGTACTCCGCCAGTCGATCGGCACTGCCCCCGATGATCCGACTGCCGCCGTGTGTCATCGGAAATCCATGGTCGGCGTAGCGGATCGCGTTGCGGAAGAGATCCTCACGATCAAGCCGGCAGAAGCGGTCCATAGCAGTGAAGTAAGCGTCGACGGCACCGGGGACCGCGATCGAGAGAGGCCCAAAGAAGGGCATCTTCTCGTGGTTCCGCTCAAGAAAATACTCCAGGTCCGCCTTGCGCGGCGCGATGCCGGAACCGTTGATGGCGGTGACTTTTCCAGTCTTGGCCTCGTGGTAGAGGATGAAGGCATCTCCACCGAGACCGTTCATAGCAGGGATGACGACGCCGGTTGTCCAGGCCGCGGCAATGGCGGCGTCCATAGCGTTCCCGCCTCGGCGCAGGGCTTCGAGCCCGGCCGCCGTTGCGAGCGGATGTCCCGTCGCTACCATCCCGTCTCTGCTCATGGCGAGCGCGCGAACCGTCGTGCCGTTTCTTACCACAGCTCGATACCCTCTCTACTCAACCTTCAGATGCAGTGAATGTCTCAACAACGAGTCTAACCGATTTCTTCCACTTCTCGCAGTGTCGCGACCACTTCCAGGTGCGGGCGAAACCAAACCGGCAGCCAGGAAAGCGGCACACGCGGAGCCAACGGTCGAAGACGCTTGATCGGCAGCTTGCGCGCCTGAGCGTCGGTAAGTCGTGGCGCTGGGAGGAACCGAACGTCGAATCCATGACGCTCCAGGAGTGCACGCATCTCGCCAGGTGACGACATCGACGGATGCCAGAAGTAGCTGTCGTACAGTCCACGCAGACGGTAATAGGGCGTCGCAGCCAATCGATTGGGCGTCTTGATCAGATAGCGCCCTCCTGAAGAGAGGACCCGAGCCGCTTCAGAGACGTGCCGCTCGAGATCGGGGAGATGCTCGACTACGTCGCTGGACAGGAGGAGGTCGAAAGAGTCCTCCGCGAAGGGTAACGCTTCCGCGTCCGCGCCGATCAAACTGACCTCGGGTAGGCGTTGTCGCATTTCGATAAGCGTCGAGTCGGTGAGGTCCGAGCCGGTTAGTCTGGTGAATCCCATACGTCGCAGTGCGTCGAGCGTGAATCCGCCGCCCGCACCGATCTCCAGGACACGCGCCGTTCGAGAGAGCGTTTCGACGAATGCGAGCAGTCCACGCGGAGGGTTGTACTCGCCATAGGTGTTGGACCAATCAGGATAGACGCGGTCGATCTGCTCATAAAAGCGCTGACGGATTTCAGTCGGTACCGGCTTGCCACGATATTGATCGGCGCAGGCTCGACAGAGAAACGTGCGTCCTCGGAAACGTCGGCCGCACAGCAGGCACGGTCGATCTGAACGATCAACGACCATGCAACCACCGTCTCGCGCCAAACACGGCGCCCCAGGCCAAAATCGCGACCAGCAGTAACGTGTAGAGCGTGAAGAAGGCTGGATCGGTTCGCACGTCGTGCCCCGCGGCTCGCAGCGCGTCCGATACAATGCCACCGGCGGCCACTTCTCCACGGTAGCGCGCGTTGAAAATCAGCCCTCCACCGGGACTCTGCGAATTGCCATCCACGACGATCGGCTGTCCACCGGCAGGACGAATGAGGGACCAGCCGACGTTCAAGGACCGCGTACCAGGAGTCAAATCAACGCTCAGATAGCGGTCGGCCGTCCCGCTTTTAGCCGGAAACGAACCGGCGAACGCACGCGTCAGGGATGACCACTCGAAATCGTCCAGATTACCCTGGAAGATTGGCGTTCCCTCAGCAAACGTCGGGCGGAACACCATCGATCCGTTCGCTGGCTTGCCGGACTCGACGCGACTTCCCTCCGCGTAAATGGACTCCGGATCGTAACGGAACGTCACCGCGTTTCCAGGCGTAGATTCAGGCGACGAAAGCGTGAAGCGATACTCTTGACCGTCTGAATCCGAAATCGGGTCGAACTGAAACGTGACGTGACTGTTGTCGTGCATCCGCGAGGCATTGATCGTCACCTGTCGCAGCTGCTTTCCGTCAGAGGTCCGCGACAGCGTCAGCGTGACATCGTGCGTGTTGCTGCGGGATGGATCGGGAAGCGAGGCGAACTGATCGAGCGAGATGAATCCGCTCTGCCCGTCTGGCAGCTGGACCTGCGTCCAGCCTTCGGCGGCACCCAGAACCTTCACCGTCGTTCCACCGGCAACCTTTTCAACCAGCTTGCCGTCGATCGGAAGCGCGAGCATCTCGATGTCTGGACCCGATTTCAATGTCCCGTCGCCGGTGCCAGTGTCGGCGCCGAAGGTAGCGACGCGCAAGGTGACCCCGTTCAGATTCGGGTAGCGAGAGTAGAAGGTCTGGCTGAGGGTGCGGTCTCCGGTGAGTTCGCCAAGCCATTTGGTCTGATCCGGCCAGTCGTGGAAGGCACTATCCGGATAGCGATTATCGACTTCGGGCGCGTAACGCAACGTGACGGTGGCGCCGCCCGTCGGGTTCGGGAAGAGCGCGCCGGACGCATTGGTAGGAGGACTCACGACGATGGTGAGGCCGTCGATGCCATCAGAAGGCGATAGAAATGGCTGGCTGATGCTTTTTGTGGCGTAAGCGTCGCCGGCACTATCGGGCAAGCTCGGATTCAACACTTCCGGCACGCCACAGCCGACAGTGACCACCAGTAGCGACAGAACAGCCACCAACTTGCCGAGACGCCCGCTAGTCAGCCACATTAGACAACTCTTCCGTTGTCAGGCCGCGAGTCGATTTGTGCCAGCGGCGCATCACCTGAAAACCAAGCCAAAGGGACACGGCGGTGAAGAGCGTTCGGACCACTCCCAGATAGATGTTCGCCGGGATGAAGGCACCGATCACGTTCATGGGACCTGGCAGCGTGTTGGCGTGTTCGCCCAACAAAGGTTGAAACAGGTCCCAGGTGAGTGGAGCACCCCACTGCAGCGCCAATAGCCCGAGCAGCAAGATCTGGACGGCATGGGTGAAGATGAGTCGGCCGTCGTGGTAAATGGCAAGGATGAGATAGGGGACGATCCAGATTGCGTACTGCGGGTTGAAATAAGTAAAGCCGAACAGGACCAGCATGACGGTTGACGCAACCGGAATGAAGGCACTCATCTGCCCGTCCGCGTAGTGAACGAACCAGAGGAAGAGCATGGCGTACCCAAACGGGAAGATGAACAGGCTGTCGCCACCGCCAACGTCGACGCTCATGCCAAACAGATATTCAACGTGAGGATAGCGGTTGATCAGCGCAAAGGTTGGGCTGTTGCCGGTGGCGGCAATCACTGTTAGCTCGATCACCAGCCAGAAACCGATCAGTCCACCAAGGAGGAGATAAAGTTCGCGGCGCGTACGTCGAAAAGCAAAGGCGTAGAACGGCGCCAGAAAGGCAGGAAAGAAACGTGCGGCGGATCCGAGCCCGAGCAGCACGACGCCCACGTAGCGCCGCCCCTGCAGCGCGAAGAGCGGTCGAGAGCATGACGATCGCAATCGAGATGGAGTCGTGCCGGCCAAAGACAGCGCTGACGAAGATAACAATCGGATTCAGCAGCCAGAGTGCCAGAATTCTGCGCCGCCAGCAGGGTTCGACAAGCTTGATCATCACATAGCCAGTGGCGAGATCGGCCGCCAGATACGGTAACTTCATCAGGAAGAGCGCGCGTGCCAGATGCGGATAGGCCAGGAAGCGCGTCAGATCTTCCGGTTGCACACCAACCCCGATATCACCCGCAGTCGGCGACCAGATGCCATGCGAGTTCGGCATGAGCGGCTGAATCAACGCGAACCAGGCGTTATGAGCCATTTGAATGACGATCTGACTGCTGAACGAAGACCAGTGGCCAGTCGAAACGGCGTCATACGAACGTGAGTAGATCGAGTAGATGTCGGAATGGACTGTGAAGGGCATCAGAAGGAGGCGAATCAGGATGCCGGCGATCCAGATGGGAGCCAGCTCCGATGTCGCGGCCGATTTGATCCACGAGAGGCGTGTCCTCGTCTTGGGAGCTGCTTCTGCCGTCGTCGTTGTCACGCCAGCGCCCACCGTCGCAGTCGAATCGCGGCAAGCACGATCGGCAGCGCCAACAACAGCGCCGCGCGATGCAGGATGGCCGCTGCCAGAATGGCCGCGACGGGTAGCGCCATGACACCCGGCAACGCCGGCCATGGCTCCCTCGCGAAACCCGATCCCACCCGGCATCGGTGAGATCAAGCCGATCAGCAACGGCAGATTGCTTATCAGGATCAGAGCCGAGAGTCCCAATGAGACGCCGAGAGCTTTCGCTGCAAGCCAGATCGCGAGCGTATCCAGTACCCAGCGCGCCGCGGTGAACTCGACAACGGGAACTCGTAAAGAGCGATCGCGGGCCAGTAGTCGAGCAGCTTCCGCAAGATTCACGGCAAACCGTCGACCAAAGCGCCAGACGACAAACAGTCCGATCGCGACGATCGCTACCAATGCCAGGACGGCGACCGCCAGAATCCCAGCGGACGGGGCGCTCAACCGGTCCAATATCTCGCGACTGATGACCGGACCCGCCAGAATGAGCCCCAATATGGTCCCGACAACCAGGGCAAACGCATCCACCACCTGCTCCACAGCCAGAGTCGGGACCGAACGTCCGAGTCCAATGCCGTACATCTGCCTCGCCAGGAGCCCCTTGGCCGGTGACCACAAATACCCCGGGGCAGCGTAGTTGATCATGGTCGAAGTGATGGTGAGATCGATCGCGGATTCAAGTGACAGGTCGTGTTCGAGCGATCGCAGCATGACTTGCCAGCGCCGCGCATGCACGATGGGGAGCGCGCAGCCGACCGCGAGCAGCGGCGCGATGAGCCACCAATCGGCATCCGAAAACGCGTCGATCATATTGCCCATCTCGCCGGTCAGGACGAGGACGAGCACTCCGAGCGCGACTGATACCCAGACGATGAGCGGCATTAAACGACGCGCGCCGAACGGGCCGCGGCCGGTCGCGGTGTTTTCCACCGTCACGCCATCACCTCACCGTGAACGGTAGCGCGTTCGCCCAGGAGTTGGGTGATGACCTGATCGACGCGGACAGTCTGTACCTCGAGCGACGCCGCTTTGACGTATCGGTCACGTGCCGACAGGCCAAGCCGTTGGCGCAGAGCCGGATCACGCAGTTGCCGAATGGCAGCCGCTAAGGATTCGGAATCGGCTGGAGAAATCAAGAGAGCCGATTCGCCGTCATGCAGCATCTCACGGGACGCAGGCGAATCTCTCGTGACGATTGACGCGCCCATGGCCATCGCCTGATAGACCTTGTTCGGAACGACTCGCGCGGCTTTCGGAGTGTCGCCAAAGATGCCGAGGATGATGTCTGAGCGCGAGATCTGGAGCGGAAGCTGTTCGTAAGGCCACCGCGGAATGAAGGTGATGTTATCGACGTGCAGATTGCGCGCCAGAGAACGAATCGACTCGAAGACTTGACCGGTTCCAACGATGTCGAATGTGACGTCCGGCTCGTCTCGCAGAAGATTCGCGGCTCTCACGATCGTCTCGACGCCCTGCAGTGGGATCATGTTGCCGTAGAAGAGAACGCGAAGCGGGCTTCCATTACGATTGATTTCTGTCGGAGTGAGTGGTGGATGAAACACCTCGTCATCGGCACCGACCGGAATGACTCGCACTTTGGACCGTGGCAACTTGAACATAGTTGTCACGAATTGTTGGTTCTCGACCGTATCGGCTAAGACGCTGGTTGAAAGTCCAAGGGAGAGCCGGTCGATCAACCGAATGATCCGTGCTGGCGGTCCGTTCGGCGCCACTGTCTGTCGGTCTTCGACCAGCGTGTCGGTCAGCGTCACGAGGGGGTTGAACAGTATCGGTTTGCCCATAAGGCGAGCAACCGGACCAAGGACCAACACGTCAAGCTGACCAATGTATCCGAACGCGATCAAGTCGGCGTCGTTCCGCGCCCGGATCAAATCCCGGATGAGCGACACATAGGCTACGATCAACCGCAAACCAAGGTTCGCAAGTCTCGCTGGTGACGAGATCATCGCGGATTTGTCGCCGGCCGCTGCCCACACCGAACGATGAATTTCGCGAACGTCATACCCGGCGCGTCGCATCGCCGCGATGACGGTGACGTTGCGCGGATAATCTCGCTCGTACGTGCCGATGTACAGGATGCGTTTCGATCGTTGCACCGACGATCCTCGTCCCCGAAGGTGGTTCATCTCGGAGATTATACGAGGATCGTGTCGAACGCCCGAATTCACGGGGCCCAGGAGTCAGGTGAGATCTTTTGTCTGGCTCAGGATGCGTCGGAAATTAGCTTGTCCCGCGCTGTCCAGCGGACCGCATGCGCGTCTTGGAAGGTTTCCGGCGGGTGCCGAAGTGAGGCCAGCCGTCTCCCTGAAGCTGATTGGTCCGAAAGCGCCATCGGGTGAAGCGAAGACGGTCGATTTCGGTCGGCTGCAGCCCGGCGTCGAGTAGGTCGATGAGTTCAGCCCCAGAGATGTCAAGCGGCTCCCGCTCGATATCAGCCAGTCGTTGGAATTCGTTCTCCATCGCGCAGTCCTGTTCGTTTCTTGAGCCACGAGCCGTGGCGAGTATCAATCCGTTGAGTGAATTCGATTCTGTCAGTTCGTCGCGTGGGGCGTCCGACATACGAATCATGATCGGTGATCGAGTGTTGGTCGGAGCCTTCTCTCACGCCGCGGATCGGTGTGAGGCGGCGAAGAAGAGCGCGGCCGTTCGCTAAGTCAAGCTGAAACGCAGATTCAATGCCGATGAACATGAACTCCGAGGAGGTTCGAGTGAACATGAGAGGCAAAGTTGACGAGACAAACGGAAAGGGCGCGGCCGTTTTGGCCGCGCCCTTTGGATCCTTCGTCGTTTGGCGAGGGACTAGTAGTCCATCCCGGCCGGCATCGGAGGCATCTTGTTCTCCTCCGGCTTGTCCGAGATAAGCGCCTCAGTAGTCAGGATCATTCCGGCGATTGACGTCGCGTTCGCGACGGCAGACCGGGTCACCTTGACCGGATCAGTGACGCCCCACTCGACCATGTTGCCATAGTCCTGACGAATAACGTCGTAGCCGATCCCCGGGTCGTTCTTCTCTTTCTGGAGGCGCCGGATCGTGTCGACCACAACCGACCCGTCCAAACCGGCGTTGGCGGCGATACCGCGAAGCGGCTCTTCCAGCGCACGGCGCAGGATGTTCACGCCCGTCTTGACGTCGCCCTCGGCTTCGACATCCTCGAGGACGTCGATGGCATTAATTAGGGAGACGCCACCACCCGGGACGATGCCCTCTTCGACGGCGGCACGGGTCGCGCTCAGCGCATCCTCGACGCGGTGCTTCTTCTCCTTGAGCTCGGTCTCGGTCGCGGCGCCGACCTTGATAACGGCCACGCCACCGGACAGCTTCGCCAAGCGCTCCTGCAGCTTCTCGCGATCGAAGTCGCTCGTCGTCTGCTCGATCTGGGCCTTGATCTGCTCGATACGGCCCTTGATCTCCGCGTCCTGGCCATAGCCCTCGACCATGGTGGTCTCATCCTTGGTCGAAACGATGCGGCGAGCCCGTCCGAGGTCCTGAACGGTCGCGCTGTCGAGCTTACGGCCGACCTCTTCGGAGATCACCTGGCCACCGGTCAGGGTAGCGATGTCACGCAGCATCTCCTTGCGGCGATCGCCAAAGCCAGGGGCCTTGACAGCCAACACATTGATGGTGCCGCGCAGCTTGTTGACAACCAGTGTCGCCAGCGCCTCGCCGTCGACGTCCTCGGCGATGATCATGAAGTTCTTGGTGACCTGGAGGACCTTCTCGAGGACCGGAAGGATGTCGGCAACCGCCGAGACCTTCTTGTCGGTGATCAGGATGTACGGCTCGTCGAGCTCGGCTTCCATGCGGTCAGGATTGGTCACGAAGTAGGCGGAAATGTAGCCGCGGTCGATCTGCATACCTTCGGTGAACTCGGTCTCGAAGGCGAGACCACGCGATTCCTCGACGGTGATGACACCGTCCTTGCCAACCTTTTCCATGACGTCGGCGATCAGGTTACCGATCTCGGGATCCGCGGCTGAGATGGATGCGACCTGGGCGATATCCTCTTTGCCCTGGATCTCCTTGGCCATGCTCTTGAGCTTCGCGACGACCTTCTCGCTGCCGAGGTCGATGCCCTGCTTCAGTAGCATCGGGTTCGCGCCCGCCGCGACGTTGCGCAATCCCTCATGCACCACGGCCTGCGCCAAAACGGTCGCCGTGGTCGTGCCGTCACCAGCGACATCGTTGGTCTTGGTGGCGGCCTCCTTGAGGAGCTGAGCACCCATGTTGGCGAACGGGTCTTCCAGCTCGATCTCCTTGGCAACGGTCACGCCGTCATGCGTCACCGTGGGTGCGCCAAACTTCTTGTCCAGCGCGACGTTGCGGCCTTTGGGACCCAGCGTCGTCTTGACCGCGTTGGCGAGCGTGTCGACCCCCAATTTTAGGGACCTACGCGCTTCCTCATTGAATTCGAGAATCTTCGGCACTTCTCCAACCCTCCTCTTGGCGTGCTCACGAGCAGCCAAGAATTGTTACAACTAATCCGAAAAACTACTCGTTGACGATCGCGAGAATGTCTTTCTCGCTCAGAATCAAGAACTCGTCCTCATCCATCTTCAGCTCGGTGCCCGCGTATTTGGCGAAGAGGACTGTGTCGCCAGCCTTGACGTCCATCGGCTGCCGGCTGCCGTCCTCGTTGAGCTTGCCAGCGCCGACCGCGATCACTTCGCCGCGCTGTGGTTTCTCTTTGGCCGTGTCAGGAAGAACGATCCCACTCTTGGTCGTCTCTTCCCGCTGCATCGGCCGGACCAGCACTCGATCGCTGAGCGGCCTGATATTGCCGTTGCTGGATGCCATCCTGTCGGAACCTCCCTCGATACACGCAACGGGGGGATCCCGCTGCTTGCATGTCCACTTGCCTAACTGGCTCAAGTTAGCACTCTCAGATCGAGAGTGCTAACACTGCGTATCTTAGCCAAGGCGTGCACAAGTTGCAAGAGGTTCTTCGGGAAATTCACGTTGAGGATCGGATCGATCGAGGTCACGTCAAGCTGAGGTCAGTCGTCCCTGGTCCGGGATAGGTGAATCATCGTGCATAATTTCGGCGAGAATGCGCAAGACGCGCTTCTTCCGACCGTGACTATTCTACGTACAGTAACCAAGGGGGCATGAGTGAATGGGGGCATGAGTGAATCGTCATTTCGCGGGACGCGTGCTCGGGATGCAGCCGTCGCCAACCGTTGCTGTCTCCGACGCCGTTCGAACCTTGCGCCAGCAGGGCAAGGACGTCATCGATCTGGGCGGTGGCGAGCCCGACTTCCCAACACCGGAACACGTCTGCCGAGCCGCCATCGAGGCGCTTCAAGCAGGAGACACGCACTATGTCGCCAGCGCTGGTACGCTGCAGCTTCGCACTGCCATTGCCAAAAAGCTGAAGATCGACAACCAGATCGACGTTGACGTGAACTCAATCATCGTGACTCCAGGCGCGAAATCGGCGCTCTTTTCATCGGTCCTCGCGCTCGTCGAATCCGGTGACGACGTCGTGATGTTCGACCCGGGTTGGGTCTCCTACGAACCGATGGCTCGTGTGGCGGGCGCCGGTACCGTGCGCATTCCGCTTGATCCTGCCGAGAACTACCGCATCAGCAAAGACGCAATCGAACCGCATCTCACGCCAAGTAGCCGCCTTATCATCGTGAACACGCCGAACAACCCGACAGGTCGCATGCTGACGCGAGAAGAGCTCACTGCCATCGCCGAGATCGCCATCGAGCATGACATGATTGTCATCTCCGACGAGATCTACGAGAAGATCAACTACGACGGCAACGTTCACCTGAGCATTGGCTCACTCCCGGGAATGGCGGAGCGCACGCTCACCGTCAACGGGTTCTCGAAAGCCTATGCCATGACCGGCTGGCGGCTGGGTTACGTGGCGGGACCGTCCGACATCATGCGCCAGCTGGCCAAGATCCACAGCCACTCGGTCACGTGTGCGAGTTCGTTCGGGCAGGCGGGTGCCGCGGCGGCACTCGAAGGACCGCAAGACTTCATCGATTCGATGGTCGAAGCCTGGGACAGACGGCGTCATTTGATCGCGTCCGGTCTCAACAGCGTGCCGGGCTTTCAATGCCCGTTGCCGGAGGGCGCCTTCTATGCCTTGCCGGATGTCTCGGGCACCGGATTCGACGGTGGTGCGGTCGCTAAACGGCTGATCGATGAGGCAGGAGTTGGAGTGACACCAGGAGCCGCGTTTGGCGATGTGACGAGCAATCACATCCGCTTGAGTTTCGCCAACTCGGACAGTCTGATTGAGTCGTCCATCGAGCGGATTCGCAAAACGTTCTCGGCCTGAAACGGGCACCAATGTAGGAAAACTGACCGGTTGGTGGCCTTCATCCCCTGTCCCCTTCTCCCAATATCAGGTGAAGGGAAACTAGACACTACGTTCGCACCGGGGTGAGGGCTGCAAACTACCTCTTACAGCCCGCTCATGCGGATGACTTCGACGCCGCTTTCTTCGAGCTTGGCCACGAACGGGTTGATACCCACCATGTCGCTGGAGATGTGACCGCTGACGATCAGGTTACCGGCGGACTCATTGCGCAGGCGTTGCGCCTCTTCCGGTGCCACGTGGATATAGAGGACCGTGTTGATCCCAGCATCGAAGTACGCCTTGGCCACCGGGTAGCCGCCATTGGTTCCAGCGCCATGCACAATCGCGATACGGCCCAGCTTTCGATCGACTGCGCCCACCGGAACCATGATGCGCGTCTCAGCCTCGGCAAATTCAGGCATCTGATTCAAAGCATCGATAGCGTCCTGCACCAGCGGATCGCCGTCTAGCGTTTCAAGATGCGTGTGAATGGCCTCGACCATCATGCGCCGGCCCACTTCGTCCAACGGCAGATGCACGTTTAGAAATGGCATCTCAAGCAGTCGCGCCACCGATGGAACGTGATCGAAGTTCTGTGCCTGTGATCTCAGAATCGCACGCGTCATCATCGACTGAATCGCATCACGGGCGGCCGGCGTCGGCACGCCGTGCTCGACCATAAGCTCGACGTGGCGCGTCAGAACCTCAGGGAAGTTCAGCGTGGCGGATCCCCCGACCGGGTGATGACCGATGACTCCGTCACAGCCAAGCTGTTTCGCCAGCATCAGCTCCGCCGCACCAATATCGATCCCGAACATGACCCGTTTGAGCTCGGTGCCTTCGACGTACACGGCGCTATCAGCGGCAGGATGGTGCATTTCTGCCATCTCCAACGCCAGTGCCATGATTTCGTCAGTTCCCAATCCAGGCATCGATCCTCCAAACGGGGTGAGAGAGCGACTTTCGCGCGGACACGTGCAAAGACGCCACGTATCTTCGCACGGATGCGAAATCTGAGCACGCGAAAGAGCTCGCCGGGCGCCAAGCGGCACGAGCGAGCTTGCGGTTTCGCGGAGGAAGAGTGGTTACTGTCCGATAAAGGCGAAGTGTTCGGTCGCCACCTGGTGCCAGCGAGGTTTGCCCTCGGATTCGGTTGCCGCGTCCAACTTTTCTCTGGTCAGTTTGAACGCATCGGTCTCGTGCCAGCGGTGCCAGTCGTCTTCGCTCTCCCACAGACCCACGACGAGTCGCTTCCGTTCGTCATCGAATGGGATTAGGAGGGACAATCCGACGAGTCCAGGCTGGTTGGCGGCCGCCTTGGACCGCTCCTTGAAAGCATGATCCCACGCCTTCTGCTCTCCGGTTTTGAGGGTGGTCTCGGTAATCACCGCACGCATATCGACCTTCCTTTCGCAGCGATCTGGTTCTCCGGCACTGAACAAGCACTCCGCACCGAAGGAAGAATCTGAGGTGCTGCTTGTGAGAATCGACGCAGCACGGTACGTGCCAGTGCCGAGCGGGAAGTTTGACGTCGGTTCCAGGGTTCCATAAGATCTGGAGACCTGCTCTATGGCGGGTCGCTGGAAGGAACGATTTGATGCAATCGCGTGACGAGATCCGTCTCACCACGCTCGCGAGCTGCGCTGGCTGAGCATCCAAGATGGGCCCTGGGGCCCTGGCGCAGGTGCTGCGACCGCTCTCACAACGACATGACGCGAACGTGCTGGTCGGGCTTCAGACCAGCGACGACGCTGCCGTCTACCGTCTGAGTGACGAACAGGCGCTGGTGCAGACGGTCGACTTCTTCACGCCGGTCGTCGACGATCCATACACGTACGGTGCGATTGCGGCGGCCAACTCAATGAGCGACGTCTTCGCCATGGGCGGCGACGTTCTCATGGCATTGAACATAGCCGCGTTCCCCGAGGATCTACCGGAACATGTGATCGCCCAGATCTTCGAGGGTGGCGCCGACAAGGCCGCCGAGGCGGGCATTGTCATCGCCGGAGGTCATACGGTCACGGATGACGAGCCAAAATACGGCCTGGTCGTGACCGGCACGATCCATCCCGATCGCATTCTCACCAAAGCTGGAGCTAAGCCCGGCGACAAACTCTATCTCACCAAACCAATCGGCACCGGCGTCATAACGACCGCGCTCAAAGCGCAAGCGGCTGGCGTCGAGCACGTTGAGCAGGCTGTTCAGTCAATGCTGAGGCTGAGCAATACGGCGTCCCGCATTGATGCGAGAGGTCGGTGTCAACGCCGCCACCGACATCACCGGTTACGGACTTGTTGGACATACCTTCGAGATGGTCGAGCGCAGTGGCGTTCGCATCCGCATCCGCGCTTCTCAAGTCCCACTGCTAGACGGCGCCGAACAGTACGCGGCTGACGGCTATCTGCCCGGCGGCGCGGGTCGCAACGTTGCCTACTACACGACTCGGCAGAGCCCCAGCGTCTCCATTGAGACCGGCATTCCTCAAACGCTGCTCGATCTCCTCTTCGATCCGGAGACCTCGGGTGGATTGGTCATCTCAGTGGCTGCCGGTCGCTCCGCTGATCTCGAGTCAGCCTTCGCGGCTGCAGATGAACCGCTCTGGCAGATCGGCGAGGTCGAGACCGGCTCTGGCTTGATCGTGACATCGGATTGACTCTCGACAATCAACCCAATGCGACCTCGCGATCCTCGTGGCGGACAACGCTCGACCACCTCGGCATCCGACCGAGTAAGGCGCTCGGACAGAATTTCTTGCATGACGCCGCCATCGTGCGGCGCATCGCCGATTCCGCGGTTCTCCAACCTGACGAGCTCGTCGTCGAGATTGGTCCAGGACTCGGCGTGCTCACACGAGAGCTTTCTCAAAGAGCGGGGCGAGTGATCGCGATAGAACTGGACGGCAGGCTCGCCGAACATGTGCGAGGCCTTTCACTTCCGAATACGGACGTTGTCGAAATGGATGTGCTGCGGGCGGATCTGACCGAGATCACCGGCGGAAAGCCCTATGTCGTGGTGGCGAACCTGCCATATTCAGTCGCGGCGGCGGCCATCGCGCATCTGCTGGAGAGCGAATCACGGCCGAGTCGACTCGTCGTGATGGTGCAGCGAGAGGTCGCCGAACGCATCTGCGCCAAACCGCCGAAGATGAGTATCTTGTCCGTTTCGGTTCAGTTCTTCGGCGAGCCTCGCATTCTCTTTCGCATTGGTCCGGGCGCCTTCATACCCGCGCCAAAGGTCGAATCCGCAGTGCTGCGGATCGACGTCTCCGAAACACCGCCGCTCGATGCCACCGAACGTGTTCGCTTCTTCGATCTGGTGCGGGCAGGATTCGGACAACGACGCAAGCAGCTGTTGAATTCAATGGCGGCTGGGTTGAACGTCGCCAAGTCAACGATCGCCGAAACGTTGGAACACGCCGGTATCGATCCGAAGCGGCGCGCCGAGACGTTGAGCGTGGATGATTGGCTCAGGCTATTCGGTGGATTCGACCCCAGGACAGACCAGTGAAGCAGATCCAACTCGTCCAACCGATCAGGCTCTTCGCACCCGCCAAGGTCAATCTTGAACTCGAAATCACCGGACGACGCAACGACGGCTATCACGAGATCGTGACGGTCATTCAGGCGATCAGCCTGTTTGACGTCATCGAGCTGCGACCAGCGGATCATTTCTCGTTCGCCAGTGACGCGGATGTCGATACTGAACATGATCTCGGCCTGCGCGCGATCCGATTGTTTGAGGATAGACTTGGCTTCCAGCTCGCGGCTGAAGTACGAGTGGAGAAGCGCATCCCATTGGCGGCCGGCCTGGGAGGTGGCAGCTCCGACGCAGGAACGCTGCTCGCGGCGCTTGCGAAACTCGCGCGGATCGAGCCCGAGTCGGCGGAGGAATTAGCAGCGGAGCTGGGCAGCGATGTGCCCTTCTTCGTGCGCGGCGGCACTACTCTGGCCACTGGCACCGGAACGGACCTGATGCCGCTCCCGTCACCAACACGACTGTGGTTTGTGATCATCACACCCGACGTCGACATCACGAACAAGACCACCCGACTCTACGGCAGCCTCACGCCTTCGGATTACACCGACGGCGAATCCGCACGGGGACTGGCCGGATCGATCGAACGTGGTCAGGAGCTCCGTCTGATTTCCTCGAGCAACGCGTTCTCACGTTCGCTCTACGAAATCGCGGAGATCGACCGTGCCCGAAAGCTCGTGCTCGATCTCGGCGCTCCTTTCGTGCTGCCCTGCGGCGCCGGACCAAGCCTTTTCACCGTTCTCGATCGATGGGACGACGCGCGCGATCTCGCCGTTCACCTGTGTGAAGCTGGTCTTCGGGCGGTCGCATGTACGTCGGTCGGCCCCAAACTCAACAAGGGCCGACTTCTTTGACAAATGCCCCAGACTAATCCTCATTTACGACAACTTGATTGTTACGTCCGGACGGCAGTCAGTTCTGCGCCGAATCGTCCCTGCCGAGGTAGGTTGCTTCCCATTGGCGCTGCTGCTCTTCGGAGACACGCATGAAGACGCCGCTCGACGATGCGAGCAGTGTACCGTCCGCGTCGAGGAGCTCACCGCTGGCTTCGATTGCACGGCCTCGATCCCGATCCACGCGGCCAATAACGGTGAGCGGTGCATTGACTGGAACGGGTTTGCGGAAATGAACCTGCATCTTGGCCGTCACCGCCAGGTGGCCGCCGTCGATGACCGCCCAGCTCATGGCTTCGTCGAGGAGCGCCGACACGATGCCACCATGCATCATGTGCACGTAGCCTTCGTGCGTCTTCCTCGGAACGAACCTCGCTTCTACCGCTCCCTCGCGCCGGAAGAACTTGAGGTGCAATCCGATCGGGTTTTGCTCTCCGCAACCGAAGCAGCCGTGGTCGGTCGCCGTATTCACGAGCTCGTTCTGTGCCATATGCCTCCCTGCTGAGTCGATCGCGAGCTTAGCACAGCGGTCTCTTGAAGCACGGTTCTATCCTACGGTCGCTTCAAACGCGCCCGTCGATTCCTGCCATGATGAGCGCGGATTTGGTTGAATCACATGGATGCGATCGTGGGGATGGTCATCCAGCATCAGAGGGAACACGCAAGCTTGCGATTGACACGTGCCAGGATCGTCGTCGCGATTCTGATTGTTGCAGTAGTTGCCGTCATAGGAGTCCTGGTCAACGAGTTCGTGTTGACGTCCGCCGTCACCTATTCGGAAGCACCTCCGTCGATCGCGGCTATCGAAAACCAGTGGGGATACATCATCTTGCTTCCAACGTACCGACCGGAATGCCTTGTCTATGACCCCGCCAGCGTTGCGATTTCGCCCGATTCGGACTCTTCAACTGGCCAATCCCTCAAGATGGCGTTGACGGCCGTCAAGACAGATGGGTGCGCGAACGCGGCAGATTCGACGGTGAGCATCGTCGAAGCCCCGGCGCTTACCTCACTCACGGGGAGCGTCTCGACAGTCAGTCAAGGGCGCATGCAATTTGCCACGGTAACGAGAAGCGTAGCGGGTCGAACTGAACTCACGTTTCAGTGGCATTGCTCAGAGATGATGTGCCGCATGTCCAGCACGCTTAACGGGACGATCACCGAGACTGTACTCAAGATGATGGCAGATTCGTTTCAAGTGGCGAGGCTTCCAAACTGACCAGAACGTGAGTTATTGGGACGCCTGTTAGACATCGTGCAGTGGGTTGTCAGTCAGCCGAGTTTCGCACCAGAACCAATCTTGACTGCAATTTCAGGCGGGCCAGGTTTGACAGTCGAAATCGCTGCTCACTAGAATTACTGTGACTCACTGACCAGGAGGACCCATTCGGTGCAATCTAGGACCCTGAACGGGCGCTATCGCCTCGACGAAATGATCGGCGAGGGAGGGATGGCCGTAGTATATCGCGGCTATGATCTCCTGCTTGGTCGCGTCGTGGCCGTGAAGATTCTGCGCGAGCAATTCGGGTCCGACCAAAACTTCCTCCTGCGGTTCACACGAGAGGCGCAGTCAGCCGCCAAGCTCTCTCATCCCCATATTGCCAACGTTTACGACGTCGGGCACGACGGCGATACGCATTACATCGTGATGGAGTACGTCAACGGCCCGAACCTCAAGGACCTCATCCGTCGACAGGGCCCGTTCACGGTCGAAGGGGCCGCGTTCGTGTTGCGCCAGGTGGCCGAAGCTCTCGATGCCGCGCACCGTCATGGACTGGTTCACCGCGACATCAAGCCACAGAACATTCTGGTCGATGAAACGGGGAACGCCAAGGTCGTCGACTTCGGAATTGCCAAAGGCCTCAGCGATGCCAACCTCACCGAAGCCGGGACCGGCATGGGGACCGTCCACTACGTTTCTCCGGAACAGGCACGCGGCGAGCGTGCAACCCCAGTCTCCGACATCTACTCCACGGGCATCGTCCTCTATGAAATGCTGACCAAGGAACTCCCGTTCGACGCCGACACACCAGTTGGCGTCGCGATGCAGCATGTAAGCGCTCCTCCCCCGTCGCCACTCGAGTTCAATCCGTCGATCCCGGTCGAGGTTGAGTCCATCGTCATGCGGGCGCTAGCCAAAGACCCAGCCGATCGCTTCCCGACCGCCACCGCGTTGGCGAATGCGCTCGATCACTGGGAAGAGGGCGCGTATTCAACTCAGGCCACCCGCATGATGACATCGGGTGCTGGAGCGGCGGCGACGACCACTCGCCCGGCACGCGCTCGCAGCGTCCCAGCCGGGACCCGGACTCCACGGGGCGGCAGCCGTCCGCCCGGTCGAACCTATGGGCGTGACCAGACGTTTCGGGACGACGTGGGCTGCGTCACCTGGCTCATCGGTTCAGCCATCTTGATCGGCCTGGTTGGTCTGGTGGTCTTGGGGTTCAAGCTGGGCGATTTCTCGTTCCTCGATCCATCGGGATCTGGAACCACATCGACTGCCACGACGTCAGGGCTGATATTGAGTCCGTCGAGCACGCCGACCATCGCGGAGACACCGACGACGGCCAAGACCGCAACGGCAACGTCCACTCCCACTCCGAACAAGACGGGCACGCCAACTGTCTCCGCCTCTCCGACGGAATCGGTCACACCGACCCCGACGGAATCGCCAACGCCCGAAACCGCCAACGTGCCCAATCTGATCAACAGCACGCTCGATCAGGCCAAGACGGCGGTAATACCCGGCAACTTTCAGATCAATCAGAAACAGGCATACAACGACGTCGTGGCCCCTGGAGTGATCATCGACCAGGACCCACCACCGGCCTCCCAGGCCGAAAAGGGTTCAACGATCAACGTGACCGTCAGCTTGGGTCCGGAGTTCGTCTCGTTCCCGTCGATGAGTGGCCAGTCAGTCGGCGACGCGCGTGGTCTGCTTGAATCGAAAGGGTTGACCGTCAACGTTGTCGAACAGAGCAGCAAGACCGTGCCAGAAGGCAACGTAATCAAGACCGACCCCACCGGGCAGGTCAAGAACGGCGGGACAGTGACGCTCTATGTCAGCGTCGGCGACAAAGTTCAGGTACCGGACGTGTTCGGAGTGCCGTATCAACAGGCGTTGCCACAGCTGGAGAACGCGGGGTTGGTCATCGGCTCACGTAACGCCCAGGGATGCACCTATATCAAATCTCAGGATTCGACGTTCGATTGCTCCAGCTTCGCAAACGGCGGAGTCGTTAGCGCGACACAACAGTGGAAAAGCTGGGTTCCGCGCGGGACAGTCATTAGCATCGCTTACTACGACGCCTCCAAGCCGTGATAGTCCGGCGGGTCCTGTCTGAGATTCGCCGAATTATCCGTGCACGTCCGATTCGACACCTGCTGACCAACCCACTCGTCATTACTATCCTTGTCGCGTCGCTGGTCGGCGTGACCTCTGGAGAGGTTGTCGCCGGTTCTGGCAGCGCCGATCGCGTCGTGATTGGAAATACCGGGGGCACCCTCAGCGCCGTGATCCAGGTCAACGGTTCGCTCGTCGTTATCGGGGGCGGCAACGCGCGCACCGATCTGGCGGATCTCGTCGGTCGATCGACCGTTCCCTGGCGGCGGCACATCAATCTCCTGATCGTGCCCGGATGGGACGATCAGCAAGCCATAGGCGCGCTCGGCCTGGTGGAACGGGGAGGTGTGAAGCAGCTCGTTATTCTCGGGACGCCTCCGGATTCAGCTGTGTCTCGAGCGCTTCAGCAAGCAGCCGCCGAGCGCGGCATCCCACTGAGCGTGGTCACCGGGCACAATGCGGTCGATCTGGGGCATGGCGATTCGCTCGAACTCGAGGCGGGTCAGCCGTCAGCGAATACGGCACCGGAATACGCAGTCTTCGTAGTCCACTATGGTGACAGCTCTATCACGTTCGTCGACGCGACCAACGATGGTCTGAAAGCAATGATTGGCGACGGAGTCAACGTCGAGCGGACTCATGTCTTGGTCGAGATGCGCTCCCTGGCTGGCCTTTCGGTATCGGCAGACGTACTTCTTGAGCCGCGTGCCAACTCCGCCGCTGCGTTGGCGGAGTCGCCAGCCTTGTATCTCGGCGAAATCAAAAGTGGCCAGCGCGTCACCATTCGTCTCTCCCAGCACGAACTCCGGCTCCCGCTCGATCAGCTCTCCACAAGCAACGCCACTCCGGAGCCTTTCAGCACAAACCCGTGAACGCTGTCGAAGACATGCTCTGATGCGGTGATGAGCGCATGGTATCCTGCATCGTTCGTTCGAGATGAGGCATCAGGAGGGGAACTGGAGAATGGCGGAACCAACGATCACCGTACGTCCTGGTCGCATCGGCGACATCCCAGACGAAACCGGTATGAATCATGACGTCGGCTGGTGCTATGACGAAGCCAACATGGTGGCCGAATACCATGACGACTCATACGAGCCGTCGAGCGTTTTGGTCGCCGAGATGGACGGCAAGGTCGTTGGCAAGATCGAGCTCTACATAGCCTGGAAGTCGACCTATGGCAAATTCGGCGTGATCCGCCGCTTCGTGATTCATCGTGATTACCGGTCGCAGGGCATCGGTCGCGTCCTGATGGACGCCGCCACGCAACGGGCGCGGGACGAGGGGTGCTCATTCATCGAGCTGAGTGTCGACGTGACGAATCCAATCCCGCACTCCTTCTACCACCGAGAAGGGTTCCGTGAGGATCGCGTCGAGGTAATGATGCGCAAGCCGCTCGACGAACGCTACAAGCCCTCAAACCATGAGGCGCAACGCGAAGAGTTCAAGTCCAGCTAGAGAACCCGACCGCATCGCGGGCAGTAGACTTCTGCGTCGCGCACGTCAGCGTGGCAATTGGGGCACTTTCCATTGCTGAGTGCGTCGTTGTCGATCGGCACCTGTTGCAGAGGCATGGTCTTGGTCGACTCCGCCGTGCTTTCAGGGATCCTGGTCGCCACGGTCTGCATGTCGCTCAGACTGCTGCGATACTCACCCCCAGTTGCCGTGCTCGACTGAACCGACATTTGACGCGTTTCCTCGGCTGCCGAGCGGAAGAAGGATCTCGGTGGCTCCGCTTTGTATGTCGGCTCGTTGGAGCCGAGATTCGGGTACCCAGCGCCACGTGGCGGATACGCTCGTTGCGACGTGGCGTATTCCACCTCATAGTCATCATCGTCGTCCTCTACGTACTCGTTGACGATGACATTCTGCCCGAAGATCGCCATCACGAGGATTATCGGGAGGAATGCGATGGCCGCGATCAACAGGATCCAACCCACGCCAGTCGACAAGAAATGCGCCACCACCGCGCGATCAAGGAAGCCGGAATCGGAGTTGGGCAACAAGTAAACGCGAATATCTCTCAGCGCGAAGCTCAGCAGAAGGGCACCGTTTCCCGCCGCGACGATTGCGCCAAATGCTCTCGAGACGAGCCCGGGCGGAGGGACCGGCAATGCCGCGCCGGCTCCATAGCCGAGCAGGAAGGTGCTCCCTATCAGGAACAGCACAGCAACCATGAACGCCCCGCCTGAATCGCGGAGGCTGGTCAGATCGGCCAGATCCATGCCCCAGGGACGTGCCCACCACTCAGCAAGCGACGCTCCCAACAGGATTCCGAGAGAAACAAGAATCTCCCGATGCGCTCCACGCCAGAAGCCGATCGGGACGAATAGAGCTACGAGAATCAGAAGCAGGATGTCCAGCAAGATGAAAACGCTCAATGTACGTCCTTTGCCAGCCGGGCCGGCGCACTATGTCGATTAATTGAGGTTCGGGATCATGTCTACGACGACGACAGAGTTCCTGGAGAAATGTGGTCCAAAGCCAGTTCATTCTAGCATGCGTGGGAACCGCCGCCAGCCGCGAAGATCGGAATTTCCCCGTAATTATGGTATATTTCGAGGAGGAAAGGCCGTGGCGCGGGCATTTCTCGCCTACGGTCTTATGTGTATCTACACTCTCGATTTGAGAGAGGAGGTGACCAGTATCACCCTTGGTTAGGAGTAGACGTTCTCGCTCACGTGCCGCGGAACAACCTGATCAGCCGGATCTGCAGTGGCGGAAAATGGATCTCCATATCCATACGCCTGCCTCAGCGGATTATCAACAGCGCGAAGTTAGCTTTGTCCAGCTTCTCCAACGAGCCGAAGAGCGTGGCATCGACATACTTGCGTTCACCGATCACAACAGCGTCCGCGGTTATGCACGGATGTGGCGAGAGATTGAAGACCTCGAACTACTCGAAGCTCTCAACCGGATCCAACCGGATGAGGCCCGTCTCCTCAACGAATACCGCCGCCTATTGAATCGGATTCTCCTCCTCCCAGGGTTCGAATTCACTGCCACCTTTGGTTTCCATATTCTCGCGATCTTTCCCGAAGATACGTCGATCCGAAAGCTGGAGCATACACTGCTGTCGCTACACATTCCGGACGACAAAATTGACATGGGAACGAGCGAAGTGGGCGCCACCACCGACGTGCTGCAGGCTTTTGAGCTCATGCACGAAGCGGGCGCCATCGTTATCGGCGCACATGTGAATTCGACACACGGGATCGCCATGCAAGGCTTCCCGTTCGGAGGACAGACCAAGATCGCGTATACGCAGAGTCCCAATCTGCACGCGCTCGAAGCAACCGATTTGGAGAACGCCGGTCCACGTACCACGGCGCGGTTTTTCAACGGGAGCAAGCCTGAGTATCCCCGGCGGATGTTCTGCATTCAGGGCTCCGACGCGCACCGGCTCGTTCGTGAGTCGGAAAAATCGAAGGATCTCGGTCTCGGTGACCGCATCACTGAGATTTTGTTGCCGCAAGTCAGCTTCGCCGCCATCAAAGCCGTTTTCGCGAGCAACGATTTCAACAAGGTTCGCCCCTATCAGGCGACCGAAAGCAAGCTGGCACAGGTACTCAGCGCCCGCGAAGAAGGCGACTCACAGACGCAGGTATTTCACGAGCGGCTCAGCAAGAGCCGGCGTCGCACCAACGCCATCTTCAAGGACGTCGTTGCGCTGGCAAACACGGACGGTGGCGACGTCTTCGTTGGATTGAGCGCAACTCACAACGCAGAAGTTGTCGGTGTTCCGCGCATCAAGACGGCCATGGAGCAGATCAAGGAGGATGTCGAGCGATTCATCACGCCCGCACCTCCGGTAACCATCGAAATGCTCAACGCGCACGATCGGGATCTGCTCGTTGTGACAATCGGCTCGGGCGGTGAAAAGCCCTACGCGTTGACGTCAGGGGAGATCTACGTCCGGGACGGATCGAACACCAGCATCGCGACTCGCGATCAGATCGTGAACATGGTGCGGGATTCGATCTCCCCATCAACGCAGAGTGAGAAGCCGCGACAAGCTGCGCCGCAGCCAAAGCAGTCGCCAAAGTCAGAGGCAAGCAGCCCGAACGGCAAAACACCGGCGCTGGTTGCCGGGCCGACTCCAAGGACTGGCGTAGAAATCGTCTCGTCGGCTCAGAAGGAAGGTGTGGTCTACCACACCATGCGCGATCTGCGAAACCAAAAAATCGTGGAGAACGTGACGCACGAGTCCGCTCGCAGGCTGTGGCGATACGCCATCAAGCAGCGCGAATCGGGCGAGCCAACTTCCGACGAGATTAACTGGGTCGGCGACTTCGGCGTGGTGAGGCTGCAGAAGCAACGGAATGGCTCGTTCCGTTACGACCTGGCTTACCGTCAAAATGGCGACGTTCGCGTCTTCTACGGCGTGACGGATGTCGGCATGCCGGAGGACTGGAAGTCGGCGGTCGAAAACGCCACTGAAAAGGCAAACGCCGGGGACTGATCGTCAAAGTCTGTAATGACGAAGGAGCCGCGCCGACATGGCGCGGCTCTTCTCCGTTTCACCTCAATTTCGCCAGTTTATCTCATCGCGCGGATCAGACCGGTGACATCGTTGAGCATGCGGCGGACGGGCAGACCTGTCCGTAGCGTTTTACCAATCTGTTTCTGCTTCGCTGACAGCGGAAGGTTGTCTACGGTCAGGTACTCACGCGCCACGTGAGACATCATCTCCGGAATCTCGGTCAGCATATGCGGTCGATCGTGCGCGAACGTCTTCATGTTGCGGATCTTATGCAGGTCCTTGAGCACGAACGTCTCTTCCAGAAGCTCCCGGTAGCGACTGAGCGTCATAGCTGAGAAATCGCCCGCCTCCTTGGCCTCGATGATGGCCTGCGCCGCGAGTTTGCCCGAGACCATGGCGAAATTGGAGCCCTCTCGGTTCATCGCGTTCACCAACCCAGCGGCATCCCCAACCAGTAGCGCCCCGTCAGCGTACAGTTCCGGCAATCCGTTCCAGCCACTTTCAGGGATAAGATGCGCTGAATACTCGGTTGTTTCGCCACCCATTAGAAGCGGTGCAATCGTGGGATGCTGCTTGAAATCGTTGAGGATATCGTTGACGTTGAGACCGGACGTAATGAGATCCGAGAGCATCGCCCCAGTTCCGATCGAGATGCTCTCCCGATTCGTGTAGATGAACCCGTATCCAAGCAGCCCGGCAGTCGACTTGCCGAAGATCTCCATAGCGACACCGAGACCCGATGGAACGTTGAAGCGGTCGTTGATTGTCTGCTCTGAAAGCCGCACGATCTCCTTGGCCACCAGCGCCTGCTCGTCCGGCTGCCACTCCCGGCGCATCCCCGCTTTCTGGGCCAGCAACGAGTTAGCGCCATCGGCGATCACGACCACATCGGCGCGCAGATCACCCTCTTCGTCTCCAGTGCGAACGCCGTCGATCTTGCCGTCGCGCCAGATCAGGTCGACAACGGTCATCTGCGGGATGATGAACGCACCTGCCTCTTCCGCTTGCTGCGCAAACCACTGGTCCCAGTCAGCGCGCATCACACTGAACGCGTTGTGAGGTGGCTCAGCGAACGCTTGCGTTCTGTAGGTGCCGCTGAAGGCGCTGTCGTCGGTGAGGACCATGTAGCGCTGCTCGATGATGGCCCGTTCCAGCGGCGCGGATTTCGTGAAATCAGGCACGAACAGCTCAGTCGGTTGCCGATAGAGGATGCCGCCCATCACGTTCTTGGCACCAGGATAGGCGCCTCGCTCGATGACGACGACCTCGAGTCCAGCACGAGCGAGCGTCAGTGCCGTGGCAACACCAGCAGGACCGGCGCCAACGACGATCGCGTCAACGCGTTCATCCTGCATCTGACCTCCAATGTCGCTTGCGCACGTCGTTCATCGCTCGACTCCCGGTCATCAAGAACGAGCCTGCCGCACGCGCTCGGTCAGGATGGGGACGATCTCAAAGAGATCTCCAACGATGCCGAAGTCGGCCAACTTGAAGATCGGCGCGTCTGGATCCCGGTTGATCGCCACTACAAGCTCGGACCCGCGCATTCCAACCGTATGCTGCACGGCTCCGGAGACACCAACGCCGATGTAGAGCTTGGGTGCGATGGTTCGTCCGGTCTGTCCAACCTGGTCAGAATGCGGCCGCCAGCCGAGATCGCTGACTGCGCGCGTGGCTCCCACGGCACCGTCGAATGCCTCGGCAAGACGTTCGGCGAGTGAGAAGTTATCCGATTCGCCCAATCCCCGTCCCCCGATGACGACCACGTCCGCTGCCTCGAGGTTCGCCGAGCCTGCCTTCGATTCGAGAAGTTCGACAACCTTGACCCGCAGGTCGTCTGGGTTGATTTGAACGGCAAGCGGCTCCGCCTTAACCGTGCGACCAGACTCCCGCTCAGGCGGCGAATATGAGCCTGAGCGAATCGTGATGAAGACGACTTGATTGCATGAAGCGCGCGCCTCCGTTTGCAGCTTGCCCTGGAACACTGGACGTCGCACGACCACATCATCAGCGTCGAGCGACACGTCGACGGCGTCCACGAGATGAGCCGTGCCGCGTTTTGCGGCCGCGTAAGCTGCCAGATCACGACCCGCCGTGGTGCCGGAGAGAAGTACGATGGCGGGGTCAGCTGCATCCATGGCTGCATCCAACGCACGCGAATGGGCGTCGACGGTGATATCTGACAATGCCGGATCACTCGAGGTCAGGACACGATCGGCGCCAAGCTCGGCGACGTGGGCTACTGGGGCTTCAGTGGCATCCCCAAAAATCGCGGCGACGAGCGAGCCGCCCAGTTCATCCGCCAGAGATCGTCCGACACCGAAAAGTTCAGCCGTCGACGCTCTAAGATCCCCGTCTTCTCCAAGCTCCGTGAAGATCAATACGTTGTTACTCACGTGCGATCCGAACTCCCTCCAGCAACGGCCTAGCGTGGATCAATGAATTTGTGTTCT
The DNA here is from genome assembly GCA_963713965.1 of uncultured Chloroflexia bacterium. Taxonomy (GTDB): domain Bacteria; phylum Chloroflexota; class Chloroflexia; order Thermomicrobiales; family Thermomicrobiaceae; genus CALAGB01. Next base: position 3,275,918 of record OY970217.1, on the reverse strand, counting down.
TCCAGGAACGCCATCAGCTTCTCGACCGCCACTTCCGGCTCTTCATCCTGGACCATGACGCCTGCGATGGTCTGTTCCTCGGCGAAGAGAGAGCCCCACGACTGCACTGGTTGAAGCTGCTCTGCGGGTACTTCCGGCTTGATTGACTCGGTCGGCTTGCGGCGCGCCCCCATGATGCCCTTCAAAGTCGGATGGCGCGGCTCGTTCAGAGCCGTAAGCACCGAAAGGACCGCTGGCGTGCGCACGGTGACGACTTGATGACCGTCCTCGATCTCGCGTTTGAGCGTCAGTTCGCTGTTCTGGTATTCGAGCCCAATGACGTTGCTCACGATCGGTAGCCCCAGCAGTGCGGCAAGCTGAGGCGCAACGTTGCCTGTCCCACCGTCACTTGCTTCTTGTCCAGTCAGAATGAGATCAAATGCGCCCGATTGCAGCCAGGATGCAAGCACACGGGCGGTTGCCAGACTATCGAGACGATCAGAGGGCGGCTCAATAGCGACGGCCCGATCCGCTCCCATCGCCAAACAGCGATTGAGCGAGTCGCGAGCGTTACCGACGTTGGCCACGACGATCTCAACGCCGTCAAATGTCTCAGAGAGGCGCACGGCCGCTTCGGCGGCCGCGAGGTCGTACTCGTTCGGGACAACGGAGGTTCCGGGCAATATGTCGCCCGCTCGTGAGTCGAACCGCACCGCATTGGGGTCCGGGACCTGCTTCACCAGTACGGCGATGTTCAATCGAAGCCCTCCATACCATTCAAATCCACGTTATTGGCCCGTGAATGTCGCTTTGCGACGCTCGAGAAACGCTCCCATGCCCTCTTTCTGGTCGCTCGTGTCGAATGAGAGGGCGAAAACCTTGGCCTCAAATTCGAGACCGGTGTCGAGCTCGACGTCGAGAGCGCGGGAGATCGCGTCTTTGCTGCGACTGACAGCGATCGGTGCGTTGCCGGCGATCAATTCGGCCATCTCCATCGCTTTCCCCATCAGCTCCGATGATGGGTAGACCGCATTGACCATTCCGAGCCGCGCCGCTTCGTCCGCCTTGACGCGTCTCCCGGTATAGATGAGCTCGCGTGCGATGCCCGACCCCACGAGACGAGTGAGACGCTGCGTCCCGCCCCAACCAGGCAGAATACCAAGCGTCACCTCAGGCTGCCCGAGTGCGGCGTTCTCCGACGCAAGGCGAATGTCACATGCCAGCGCGATCTCGCAACCACCGCCCAGGGCGAAACCGTTCACTGCCGCGATATAGGGTTGACGCGCCGCCTCAATCGCCCTGCAGACTCCGTGGCCCATCGCCGAGAACGCAAGCGCCTCGGAAGGGGATTTCGTGCGCATTTCGGCGATGTCCGCCCCCGCGGCAAATGCCCGCTCACCTGCTCCAGTCAGGATAACGGCTCGAACCTCATGATCGCCCGAAAGTTGATCGATGGCGGAACGCAGCGCGGATAGGTGATCTGTGTTGAACGCGTTCAGCACTTCCGGGCGGTTCAGCGTGATGGTGGCGACGTGTCCTGATCGCTCGACATCGATGGGCATACGCCTGCACTTTCACTAGGAGTTGGAGGTATCCAAGTCGCGGACGATGGCGCGATAAATAGCGCCTCGATCGGAGTAGGCTTGGGCGCGCTGGATCAGAGCTCGACGTTCATCGTCGGTCACGTCACGCTTGATGCGTCCGGGGACGCCCATCACCAGCGCGCCGTCCGGAACGTGCATACCCTCAGGAACGACAGCGCCGGCCGCCACCATGCTGCCCGATCCGATCACGGCATGAGACAGGACGATCGCGCCCATGCCGACCTGTGCCCCCGCTCCGACCGTGCAACCATGGACGATCGCTCCATGTCCGATGGTGACGTCGGCATCGAGCGAAGTCGGCGCGTCTTGATCCACGTGAATGACGGTGTTGTCCTGCACGTTGCTGCGCTGCCCGATGCGGATTGATTCCACATCACCGCGCAACACCACGCCGAACCAGACGCTCGCGCCGGACTCCACCTGAACGTCACCGATCAGCACCGCGGTCGGAGCGAGGAATGCGTCATCCGCCACTTTTGGTGTCTTACCGCCGAACGGGATGATCACCGCCATGAACTCACCTCGCGGGAGTCACGGCCGACATCTCGGCATGCGCCAGCGGAATAGTCCATCCCGCGCTATGCCTTCGCCGTCTCTTTTTCCCATGCTTGAGCCGGTGGCTGCGGACAGCGCAGCGGTCGATCGACCCGGTAACCGAGCGCGTATCCGCCCTGAACGAGCTGATGAACTTCACGGGTACCTTCGTAGATCATCGCGCCTCGGGAGTTACGCATGTAGCGCTCAACTGGGTACTCGCTCGAGTAGCCATAGGCGCCATGAATCTCGATGGCGTCGTTTGCTGCATTGAAGGCGTGGTCGCAGGCGACCCACTTGGCCAGCGACGTCTCTTTGGTGTTGCGAATTCCGCGGTTCTTCAGTTCGGCAGCTTGGAGTACGAGGAGTCGCGACGACTCGTATCCGGCAACCATCTTGGCGACCATCTGCTGCACGAGTTCAAACTGTCCAATCTCAGAACCGAACGCTTCACGCTCGTGACAATACTTAAGGCTGGCGTTGAGGGACGCGCCGATCAGTCCGACGGCGCCGGCGGCAACCGTAAACCGTCCCTGATCGATGGAGCTCATGGCGATCTTGAAGCCTTCGCCCTCTTCGCCGATGCGATTTTCGACCGGAACGCGAACGTTGTTGAAGTTGAGCCAGCCGGTATCTCCAGCGCGCACGCCGAGCTTGCCGTGCAGCGAGCCCGTCGTCAGCCCGTCCATTCCGCGTTCGAGCATGAACGCGACCAGACCGTGATGCTTCTTTGAGGGATCGACGGTGGCGAAGACGAGGAAGTGGTCCGCGGTGTTAGCCAGTGAGATCCACATCTTCTCGCCGTTCAAGACATAGTGATCACCGTCGCGGACCGCTCGCGTCTGGATGTTTCCCGCGTCGGAACCCGCTCCGGGTTCGGTTAGACCGAAGGTCGCCAGCTTCTCACCTTTGGCCTGTGGTGCGAGCCAGCGCTGTTTCTGCTCTTCAGTACCCCATTGATGCAGAGTGAGGCTATTGAGACCGACGTGGACGCTCATGACGACGCGCAGGAAGGTGTCGACTGCTTCTAGCTCCTCGCACGCGAGTGCGAAACTGACGTAATCGAATCCGCCGCCACCATAGCGCTCGGGAATCGGCAGTCCCAAAATGCCCTCTTCGCCCATTTTGTACAGGACTTCGGGATGATATTCGCCGCTCGAGTCCCACTCCTGAATGTGCGGAGCGACCTCTCGATTGGCGAAATCACGGACCATGTCGCGAACCTGAACCTGCTCGTCGGTATATTGGAAATCCATCCGCGCCTCCTGCTGTCGTTTATCTGTGGCGTGCGCAGGAACCACGCTCGCAGTCCGATTCCGCGCATCGAGGCGAGTATAGCAAACCGCCATTCGCGGTCGGATTTCAGCCTCCGCTGACGCTCTCAGAATGACCGCAAGCTCAAGCCGCGGGCGCTAGACCGCTCAGGCGTTCAGATGTCGGGAGATCGGTCGCGAGAGATGGCGGAATAGCGGTCAATCCTGGAAGTTTCGACTTTCCGAGGGCCGTCGCGTGCACAGGCCAGGTATTGTGGTCAGTTCGTCGAGAATCACGCGCAGCAGTACATCCCGATCAAAGTTTCTACCAGTCTCGACGAGCAAGCTCGTCGCGGTCGGTAGCGGAAGATCAGCTTCCTCCACATTGACGTTCAAGCCAATCCCGATAAGGAGATAGTCCAGTACGTCGCCCCGAATGCTCGACTGACTGAGGATTCCGCAGACCTTGCGTCCACCAATGAGAACGTCATTGGGTGGCTTGATGGCCGTTTCCACCGCGGCGATCCGGTTCAGCGCACCGGCCACTCGGCCTGCGATGACGTGCGAAAGATGCGGAGAAACGGCGACCCCGAGCTGGGGTCGAAACACGATGGTGGCCAGCAGACAGGTACCGGGTGTCTCCAGCCAGCTATGTCCGCGTTGCCCCCGGCCGGCTGTCTGGTGATCGGCAACCACGATGGTCCCCGCCGGTGCGCCGTCCCGCGCGTGCTCGGCAGCCTCATCCATGGTCGAACCGACAGCTGCAAGCCTGATCACATGCCAGTCAAGCGCGAGACGGGCCGTTTTGCTCAAGGATTTTCGCCCGCCATGGTGGGTACTTCGTTTCGCCGGATGATGTGCAGCTTGCGAATGCGGCGATGTTCTACCGCCTGTACCTCGATGTGAAGACCGGCGGATTCGACCACTTCACCGGCATCAGGAATACGGCCAAGCTGCTTCTGCACGAAGCCACCGATCGTGTCGAAATCACCGTCGGAGAAATCCGTGTTGAAGATCTCGGCGAGCTCATCCATGGGAATACGGCCGTCAACGATTACCTCGTCAGGACCGATGCGCTCCACCAGGGGAAGTTCACGATCGTATTCATCCTGGATCTCGCCAACGATCTCTTCGAGGATATCCTCGATCGTGACGATGCCGGCCGTGCCTCCATACTCGTCGACGACAACGGCCAGGTGCACTTTTTCCTTGCGCAAATCCTGCAGCAATTCACCAACTCGTTTGGATTCGGGCACGAAGTACGCCGGCCGCAGCAGTTCGATCAATTCGACGTCGGCGATGTCCTCATGCACGAACCGCAGGAAATCCTTGGCGTAGACCACGCCAATGATCGTGTCAATGGAGTCCCGATAGACCGGAATACGCGAGTGACCCATCTGACGGGCGAGCTCGACCACTTCCATCACCGGCGATTCGACCGAAACGGCCCTGATATCGGTTCGCGGAACCATGATCTCGCGCGCGACGGCTTCGTCTAGGTGAAGAATGCCCGAGATCATCTCGTGCTCTTCTTCTTCGATCTCGTCGTCGTTGTCGTGACCGTTCGTCTCGCCGTTCTCGTCTGTAGGCTCGAAAAGTTCTTCATCTCCATTGCGCTCACCGTCTCGGGCGGATGGAACACACAGGCGAGTCGTGCCGTCGACAACAACCGTTGCCGGTCGAACTACGAGAGCCATTACGGCACCGATGCGTTCGAATCGTTGGGTGTCGGGTGACTTGCGTGACGCCACGATGATGCTGGGAATGATTCGGCCAGCGATCAACAGGACAGCGGCGCTCACGAGGATCGAGATGAGTACGTGATAGCGCGTCATGTGGTGTGCAAGCAGACCGGTGATGGCCGCTGCCGCGATGACCGCCGAGGCCAACTCCAGCAACACTACCGCTGAACGAATGGCTTGAGGTCGGTCAACGAGGGAGTGCACGCGATGTGATGCGGCGCGCTCCTCGATCAGTGCGCGGATCGTAACGCGGTTGACCACAGCCAGTCCAAGTTCAACCGTGGCCGCGATCGAAAGAACAACGAACGAAACCAGGACCACGCCAATTTGTATCCAACCGTCGGTACTCAAATCCTCCAAACTCCTGGATCCCTACTCGCCGCGGGTCCGGTGGCTTCAGACCCGAACTGCCAAGCACGATTGCTCGTGGCGATAGGTACTCCCTATGGCTCGAACGCGACCAATTTAGGTGAAGAGAGCGCTGATACTGAGATCCTTGTGTATCCGCATGATCGCTTCGGCGAGCAGCGGTGCCACGGTCAGCACTTCAATCTTGTCGCGCGGCCCTTCCGTCGGCAGCGGTATGCTGTCGGTTACATATATCTTATCGATGATCGAGTCATGTATGCTTTGCAACGCGCCATCGGCAAACGCACCGTGTACCACAGCGGCCCGAACGAGCTTGGCACCTCTAGCTTTGAGCGTCTCGGCTGCCTTGACGAGCGTGACGCCGGTCGAGATGACATCATCGACGATTAGCGCTTCTCGGTCCTGCACGTCGCCGACCATTTCAAGCATTTCAGTCCGCTCCGGTCCCGGGTGTTTCTTCGAGATGATCGCCAGCGATCCATTGGTGCGCATGCGAAACTCATCGGCTCGTCCCACGCCGCCAGAGTCGGGACTCACCACGACCAGATCGTTCATATGCATGCGATGGAAATGTGACGCAAGAATCGGCGTCGATCGCAGGTGATCGACCGGTATGTCGAAAAAGCCCTCGATGGCCGGGGCGTGCATGTCCAGCGCCAATACTCGATCAGTGCCGGCGGTAACCAGAAGATTCGCGACCAGTTTGGCGCTGATTGGTTCGCGACCGCGCGTCTTCTTCTCCTGACGCGCATATGCGAAATATGGGACGACGGCGGTAACCCGTGCCGCGGACGCGCGCTTCGCCGCATCCAGCATCAAGAGGAACTCGACAATGTTCTGATTCACGGGATTGCACATGGACTGGATAATGAAGACGTCGGAGCCGCGCACGTTTTCTTCGAGTTCCACACGTGACTCGCCGTCACTCCAGGAACCAACAAAGCGTCGCCCGAGCGGAATTTCCAGAGCTGCCGCGATCGAATCCGCCAGAGCGGGATTGGCGTTTCCAGCGAAGACTTGTAGTCGTCCATCCATTTAATGTTGCGTCTCTTCCCGCTTGCGATCTTTGGCGGCGTGTTTTGAGGCTATCGGCCGCGCCGGAAGTCCAACCACAGTCGAACCCGGTGCCACATCTCGAGTCACGACACTGCCCGCTCCAGTACGTCCCGCCTCGCCGACCGTGACCGGCGCTCTCAAAATCGTGTCACTTCCGATGAATGCTCCGTCATGAATGATCGTCTCGTGCTTGTTCACTCCATCGAAGTTCGCCGTAATCGTGCCCGCCCCGATATTCACGTGCTTACCCACATGAGCGTCACCGACATAGCTGAAATGACCCGCGTGCGTGCCTTCACCGATGGTTGAGTTCTTCACCTCAACGTAGTTGCCGATGTGCGCGCCCGCTTCCACTCGCGTCCCAGAGCGAAAGTGTGAATACGGGCCTACGTGTACCCGATCTCCCACCTCCGATGATTCCAGCGTGGACGCGAGAATCGTGCAATGCCGTCCGATGCTCGAGTCGTAGATCGACGTGTGAGGACCAACGACGGTCGATTCCCCGACAGAGCTCGCGCCGCGAATTGTGGTGAACGGTTCGATGCGGGCATCTTGTTCGATAATCACCGTGTCGTCGATGAAGGTGCTCGCGGGATCAACAATGGTCACTCCGCTGCGCATGAACCGGTCGTTTGTCCGCCTACGCATGAGCGTTTCGGCATTCGCCAACTCGACGCGGTCGTTGACCCCGTATGCCGTTTCTGGTGATGCAATAACGGAGATGACGGGATGGCCTGCCGTCGACTCTTGAGCGGCCATTTCCACCAGAGACGTGAGGTAAAATTCTCCCATGCTGCTACGGGGGACGTCGTTCAAATGATCCTCTAACCACCGGCGATCGTAGCAGGAGATTCCGCTGTTTATTTCAACAGATCCCGTATACGTCCGATGATCCTCTTTGGCCTCGACAATCTCGACGATGCGGTCATCGGCGCGAACGAGGCGGCCGTACGCGCCCGCGTCAGGGAGAACGGCAGTCAGCAAGGTTATCCGCGCGCTCGACCGGCGTGACGCATCGACCAAGTCTCGAACGGCGTCACCAGAGAGAAGCGGATGATCGCCGAAGAGGATGGTCACGCGATCAATTTCAGGATTCAGGAGAGGCAATGCCTGAGCGGCTGCATGTCCGGTTCCGAGTGGTTCCTTCTGCCAAGCTACGATGCAATTTATCGGCAGCGATTCCGCGATGGCCGCCTTGGCTGGACTGAGCACGATAATGATCTGTGATGGGTTGGTGGTCTCGGCGGCACGGATGACGTGCTCCAGTATCGGGCGACCACAGACTGGATGGAGCTCCTTGGGGGTACGCGAACGCATGCGCGTTCCCAACCCAGCGGCCAAAATTACCGCCGCGACGCCGCCAGATTCTGCTGAAGGTTCGTCGGAGCTCACTGCCGCCCGTCGTTCAGTTATGCTGGGGGAACATCGGAACTGGCACCGCACCAGGCTGGCGGGCCAGGATTCGAACCTGGAATAAAGGTTCCAAAGACCCTTGTGATACCATTTCACCACCCGCCATCGGGATCCGCGCGACCGAATTTTACTCATTGCGTGGGAAACGGTCAAGATTCACAGGTCGTCGGCTCAAGCGCGACAGAAATAGGCGACGATCTGTACGGGCAGTCTCCGTATCTAATGATACATCCGCTCGCGCGGGACGTGATCCGGCCCTGTCGCCTGCGTCGACACGGCGGCGTCCTTCTGAGGATCCGACCATGACTCGAATGTCGCTCCCATTTCGGGTGCTTGCCCCCTTCTTGTCGGTGATTTCCATCCTGTTCATCATCCTCGTGTTCCCAGTGGCCGCGGTCGGCGACTACGGTCAGCCTGCCAAAGGCCAGCTCATTTATGACAAGGCTGAAGTCCTCTCTCCAGATCAAATCAGCACGCTTGAGGAGCATGCAGCGCGCGTCGTTGAGGCAGGCGCTCCAGTCGTTGTTTATCTTCAGTCCAGGACCGCCAGCTACGATGAGACGGAACAAGCCGCAAAGGAACTGATGGACCAGTGGGACGTTCAGTCTGCTCCCAATGCCCGTGACGGGTTCGTCATCTTCTTCAACCTTAAGCCCAACGACCTCCATCATGGGCAGGTGGCATTGTTCGCGGGAAAGACGCACTATGATGGGGGAAACCTCCCAGAGCGAGAACTGCAGCGCATCTTCAGCGACGTGATGCGACCATACCTGGTCGACGGGGATCTTGCAGGTGGCATCGCCGCGGGACTCGACGCCGCTGCCGCCAGCCTCCGCAACGGGCCTCCACCGCCGCCAGAACCGACGCGCGCGGAACAGATCGCGATGAATGCAAGCGATGGTCCGCTTACGATCGTGCCGCTCATCTCACTGGTGCTATCAGCATTGCTCGTATGGTTCGCCGCGCAAGTGTTTCGGACCCGCCCCCGCGTATCCATTCCGATCGCTGCTACCTCTACGCCGCCGGATGACACAGCGCCCGCTATCGTCGGCGCTGTGATTCGAGGCCGAATCGCCGACGATCAGCTCGTTGGGACGATTCTCGATCTCGCCCGGCGAGGTGCACTCGTCATCGAATCCGGCGATCGAAAACGTCAGGCGCAAGTCCGCCTTCTGGACAGCAACGTTCCGAAGACCGACGTAGAGCATCATGTCTGGGCATCGCTCGAGACGCACGCGGACGGCGACCACGTCGTCTATTCATCGCGGCTCTCCGACGTTCGATCATCCTGGTCCGCCGCACGAGACTCCCTGCGAAAAGAATTGCGGGAACAAGGACTGTTCGACCCGACGGCATCGAGTAAGCGACGACCGGTCTACTTCGCGGGAATTGCTGGATTCACGCTGGCGGCCGCGGCGTTTGCAGTCGGAATCGTCGGCCACCAGATTTGGGCGTTTGTTTGCGGATCGCTGCTTGGGACAGTTTCCCTGGCGGCCATGATCTGGATCAACTCTTATCCGAATACCACGCTTTCCGGTGCAGAGCTTGCCGCAACCTGGCACTCGTACATTGAGGGGATCAAGCGCTCCAGATCAGATCGGACCCTGGACATCGGCCTTGAATTGGATCAAGTCATGCCGTACGCCGTAGCCGCGGGAGTGACGTCAGCACTCAATAAACGGCTGAAAACCGCCGCCGAAGACGGGTACATGCCTGTTTGGCTCGGCCCTTCGATGTATCGCCAGGCGGCGACGGGTAACGCCTACCTGTGGTGGACGGGATTTCACACCGCCGTCACGCCGACATCCAGCGGAACCTCATCTGGGGGCGGCGGCGCGTCCGCAGGCGGCGGCGGTGCCGGAGGTAGCTTCTGACCGATTGATTCAGCCTCCTTTCAAACCACATCAGCAATTCCTCTCTTAAGTGCCAGCGCCTCTTTGGGACTACGGTACCGTTGCCGACGGGAAATCTAGACTCTACGCTCCTAACCATGAATTTGTACGACATTATTCAGGAGACGAGTTGATGGCCCTCCCGGTACCGCAAACAAAAGAGTTCGTCGATCGTCTCGCGGCGCTCGCGGACGAATGTCGTAGCGACCTCGCCGAGGCGTCGCAGTCGCTGCAAGAAATCGGCCTTCTCATCAGCCAGTCCAACAGCGAGGTTGATCGCCTCACCCAACGTGAAATGTCGCTCGGCAATCGGGTGCGTGAGATGGAAGCGAACCTCGAGTCATTCGCGCGCAAAGACATCCGCGACATGTACCACGCGGCGCACGAGGTAGAGCTTCGGCTCATGATGATGCGCGGTCAGGTAGAGCAGTTGCAGGAGCGCGAGAAGAGCATTCGCTCATACCAAGAGAAGCTACGCATCCTGCTCGAGCTCTCAGAATCTCAACTGAAGGCAGAAGAACAGAAGCAGTCGGCCCCGGATAACCGAACAAGGTTGCTACGTCGATCTCAGCCAGGCGGATCCGCCATGCCGTTCGAGGACATCGTGCAGGCGGAAGAGGACGAGCGATTGAGAGTCTCGCGCCAGGTGTTGGACGGTCCTGCCCAAATCCTTGCGAATGTCCTCCTGCGCGCAGAGATTTGCCAGAAGAGTATTGAACGCAGTCCCGAGCAGGCGCAGGCGGAGTTGATCGACTTGACGACCGTGGCTTCGACCGCCCTGCGAGACACCCGACGGCTTTTATTCGAACTCCGCCCGGTTGTCCTGAAAGAGATCGGTGTCGTTCCGACCCTGCGCCGCTATGTCAATGAGATCGTGCGCCTCCGCGGGATCGAAGCCAATGTGGTTGGTCCAGAGACAGATGAAAAGCTTCCAGACGTGCTTCGACTGGCGCTCTATCGCCTCGTTCAGCAGATGATCTCGACAGCGGCAGCCGACGACGACGTGATTAGCATCGACGTCGACGTACGTTACGAAGATGCGCAAGTCATTGGACGTGTTGAAGCGCATGGGGACGGAGTCGACCGTAGTCAGGAGATCCATCGTTTCCTCACGGACGAGACCGTACGAAGACGACTCGAGCGCATTGGCGCTGATCTCCAGTCGGAAGTGGTGGGACAAAAGACCTCCCGATTGACAGTCGTTGTTCCTCTCGGATGACCGAATTCTCGGTACCTGCGAACTGCGCAACTTGGACCTCTTACTCATTGAGCGAACGGCGGCCCCTGCATACGATAGATGCATAAGACCTGAAGTTCTCGGAGACGAGGACGGGAAGGGTAAAGGGGCCAGAATCCAAGGGATTCGAAAGGAGGGATGCTCAGGGGTTCGCGATTCGTAAACGTTCGGTGTCAGTTGTCATCTATCGGCATTTATCGATTTATCGATTATCGGAGGAATACCAAATGACTCAGTATCTTAAGGCAATCTACGGTCTGTACATGCCCAACGAGAACTTCGAAGGCCAGGGCATGGTCGAGTATGCGTTGATCCTCGTTCTGGTCTCAGTCGTGGCAATGGCCGTCCTCTTTACAGTCGGCGGACAGGTCACAAGCGTCTTCCAACAGATCAGCGACCGGTTGGGCGGCTCCTCAGCCAGTTAGGCTCTTTTGACGCATCGGTGTTGGCCCCGAGCACACTCGGGGCCGGCACGCTGTCGATGATCATCGACGAAAGGAGCTTCTATTGAGCACGCGTCGATGGCGAAAGAGTCACTCAGGACAGGGCTTGGTAGAATATAGCCTGATCCTCATGCTTGTCGCGCTCACTGTCGTCGGCACTCTGGCTTTGATCGGCCCCGGATTGATCAATTTCTTCACAAGGGTCTCAAACAGTTTCCCTACCTAGTCAACAGGAACCTGAGCACTCTCAAGTAGCGCCGTCGAGACACCGCGACGGCGCTACGCTTTTGTATCGCAAAAGACCGCCACACGACTCACGTGTGGCGGTTTTCTATTTAACCGAATTGTGGCGCCAAGAGATCACACTCCGAGGGCGTCCTTGATTTTGTCGAAGAATCCACGACGGGCCGTTTCGTGAATTGACGGGGCCTTGAGCGTTGCACCCAGCCGGTCGAGCAGGTCTCGCTGATCGGGTGTGAGATCGGTGGGAGTGACGACTCGAACCGTTACGATTTGGTCGCCCCGAGATCCGCCACGCAAATCCGGTACGCCACGCTCACGAAGCCGGAACTGCTGTCCGGACTGCGTTCCATGCGGAATCTTGAGCGTCACTTCACCGTCGACGGTCGGCGCTTCTATGTCGGCTCCCAACGCGGCTTGCACCACGTTGATCGGCATGTCGAGGTGAATCTGCTTGCCGTGACGAACAAAGTACTCGTGCGGCTTGACTCGAATACGAACGTAAAGGTTTCCTGCCGGTCCCCCAGGGGACTGCTCACCCTGACCGGTCAACCGCAGCGTCGAATCGCTATCGACTCCCGCTGGTGTGCTGACGGCAATGGTGCGACGTTTCGACACACGACCGCGTCCACGACAGGTCGGGCACGGATCAGAAATCACACGCCCCTCCCCGCTGCAATTAGCGCAGGTCGTCGCGGTCACGAATTGTCCGAGAATCGTATTCTGGACCCGGCGCACTTCGCCGGTGCCGGAACAGACTGAGCAGACCGGAGGCTCAGCACCATCTTTCATGCGGCTTCCGTGGCAATCGTCGCAGAGTTCGAGACGATTGATTTCGACATCTTTTTCAGCGCCGAAGATCGCCTCTTCGAACGCCAGATCGACGCCGGCTTCAAGGTCGGCACCGCGCGTCGGTCCACGGCCGCCGCGTGACGTCCCGCCGCCACCAAAGAAGGTCTCGAAGATGTCGGTGAACGGTGAACCGCCGAAGCCGAAAGGATCGCCCGCGCCAGCTCCGCCGTTAAAGCCTCCGATACCGGCATGACCGAAACGGTCGTAAGCCGCTCGTCGGTTCTCGTCGTTCAGAACCTCGTACGCTTCGTTGACCTCTTTGAATTGTTCTTCGGCGTCGGCGTTCTTGTTGACGTCGGGATGATATTGACGAGCCATCTTCCGATAGGCGCGCCGAATTTCATCACTTGTTGCGGTGCGAGTCACGCCGAGAACATCGTAGTAATCGCGCTTTGTGCTCATGAATTCACCAGAAAAGTGTGACGCCGATTTTATCTATCGGGCAGCGTCTCGTGCACGTGAGTTCGCCCGGGCAGGCACCCGGGCGGTTCGTTACGCTGAGTATAACACCTGAGTTCATCAGATCAAGCGAGATTAGCACTCACCATGACCGAGTGCTAACCGAGGACAAGCCGTCCGCGTTCGTCACTGTGCGATTCGTTCCGCGTGCAGTGTTGCGTGCCGATCCAACCACGGCAGCACGTCGTTGAGACTTTCGAGCACTGCATCGGCCCGATCAAAACCTTCAATGCTGACGGTCATATGATTCGGAACGGCCAGGCAACACATACCTGCCGATTTGGCGGACGCGATGCCGTTCGGAGCATCCTCGAGCGCCAAACAAAGCCCCGGCGCCAGCGTGAGACGCTCAGCGGCGGCGAGATAGATGTCAGGGGCAGGTTTGCCGCTCCCGACCATGTCGCCAGTCACTTCAGTCTCGAACATGCCGCTCAGGCCGAGTGCGTCCAGCGCCACATCGACGTACCGCCGATGCCCGGACGTTGCAAGGGCAAGACGTGCTCCCAGGTCTCGGAGAGCGTGAACGATCTGAGTTGCACCGGGCATCGCGTCGAGCCTCCCAGGTAGCAACTTGAAGAACCGCGCATCACGCTGTTCTACGACCTGGTCAACCGACAAGCCAAGCCCGAGTTCATCGATTACCACACGTGCCGTGTCCCAAACGCGGAGTCCGTAGAGCCGGTTGAGCAGGGCTTGATCCAGCTCTTTGCCTTGACTCGCAAGATAGTCGCGCCATGCCTGAATCTGCACTGGCTCGCTATCGACCAGGAGTCCGTCCAAATCGAATACGACGGCGTGGACATTGAACTTCGTCACTCTCGCTCCAATAGTTTCAGGAACATCCCAGCGCGTCGTTGAGCCATGCGATAGAGTCCCGGAGCCGCGACCAGGATGTACATGCGAGCTTCCAGTCCGTCAACAAGATCTGAAGGAATTCTCTTCGCGCCGAGGTGAACTCCGCTTAGCGCGCCCGTCATCGACGCGATAGTGTCGGCATCTCCGCCAGCGTTAACGGCGGTGAGAACGGCCGCACGAAAGTCATCTGGGTGACAGGCAAAGCAATAGATGGCTGCCGCCACCGACTCCGCCACGTAACACGATGTCCCAATCTGCTCCAGAGAGTCCAAATCGACGTCACGCTGACCGCCTCTCGGGACGAGTCGACCCGCCATTCGAATTCGCCGCGCGACCTCATCTTCATCGATGAATGCCGCCACCTCATCCGCCAACATCTCTGGCGGGATTCGTTCAACGGCCAGAAGGTGGACGGCATAAGCCATTGCCAGCGCACCATTGAGCGAGGTCAAGTCTTGGTGGGTGATGAGACCCGCGCGCATGATCTCGCGTGTGAAGACCTCCGGATTGAAACTTCCAACCGAATGTAACAGACCCAGGGAGGCGATCCTGGTGGCCGCCCCGTTGCCAGGCAGCCAGTCACCGCTGGCTCCTGCCTGATAGTTGCCAGACTCGTCCATGCGCTCAATCGCCAGTCGGGTCGTTGGCCCTATGCGTGATCCGACCGGACCGGATAGCATCTTGATCAGGCGGATACCGACTGCCTCTGGATCGACAAAACCTCCTGCCGAAATCAATCCTTCAAGGAGGCACAGGCTCATCTCCGTGTCGCCGGTTACCTCGCCGGCCCTCATCGCCTCATTACCATCGTCACCGACGAGCGGATAGTAATGGTCAACCCATCCATGCTCCGACTCGATTCGCTCCCGGGACAAACCTTCGATCGGCATGCCGAGCGCATCTCCAATCGCCTGCCCCAGTAAGCAGCCGAGAAAGCGATCCTTCAACGTCGTTCTGCGCTCATTCTCCATTGAAGAGTTCCTCATCCCAGTGATATCTACGAGTACCCGGGCCGAGATATCAGTTCTCAATCGATTAAAGCACGACCATCCTCAAGTACAGTTCCGCCTCATGTATTTTGGTTGCGAAACGCCCCTCCATGGCCGATACTCGCCTTGAGATATTTGCATTGCATGCTTGCCAGGAAGGCAGATCAATGAACCTTTTGTATGGATTGGAACGTATCGAAGAGCGACTCGTCGAGAACGATGCGCGGGCAGAGACGTTCAAGCTCGTCGACGCGATCAGGAAGACTGCAAACCGTCCTGGAGCGGATCAGGCTCAAGTTCGTTCGCTGGTCGAGCTCGTGAGACGGCTCATGCGCACCCCGGTGGCCAATGCCAATGTTGGCGTCTACGACGACCTGGCCGTACTCGAAGATCAACTCGTTGAAGCCAGCGCGGCGGCCAGCGCCCAGCGTGAGGCGGTCGAAAGCCGACCTATGCCGAAGTCGAAGAAGTACTACCGATCGTTGCGGGAGAAGGAGGATCGCAAGAAGTAGACGGTTCATAGTCCAACTCCGGGTGTCGGCCATTTTCATTCCGCATTTCGTTCGTGTTCCGACCAATTTAGAGGCAAATGGCGCGGTCAAACGGCATCGCGCCACGTCAATGAGAGTCGAGGACAAGAAGTTGAAAAAGATTCGAACCATTCACTACGGCCTTGGCCCGATTGGGCAAGAGCTTGCGCGGTTGGCAGCCGCTCGCGAATCAATCGAAATTGTGGGTGCGATCGACATCGACCCTGCAAAGATCGGCAAGGACGTCGGCGAGGTCATCGGACTTGGCCACGAACTCGGGATCAAGGTAAGAGGTGACGCCGAGGCTCTCTTCAACGAGACCGCCGCCGACGCAGTCCTCCACACCACCGGCTCGTATCTAAAGCAAGTCTGGTCGCAACTCGAGGGCATCGTCAACGCCGGTCTCAACGTCGTTTCGACTTGCGAAGAACTGTCCTACCCTGCTGCCCAGTTCCCAGAGCTCGCTGAAAAGTTGGATGAGATGGCACGCGCCAACGGAGTCACTGTCCTCGGAACGGGCGTCAATCCTGGATTCGTCATGGATACGCTCGCGCTCGCGCTGAGCGGCATTTCGCAGCACGTGACCGCGGTTCACGTTGAGCGCAATCAAAATGCCTCGACACGTAGACAGCCACTTCAAGCGAAAATCGGTTCCGGCAAGACAGTCGAAGAGTTCAATGAACTTGTTTCGGCTGGCAAGGTTCGACACGTCGGTCTTCAGGAGTCGGTCTACATGGTCGCGGCCGGGCTAGGCTGGACGCTGGAGAACTACGAGGAAACCACGGATGCAGTCATCGCTGACCATCACATTACGACCGATTATTTCGATGTGCAACCTGGCGTTGTTTGCGGAGTCGATCAGTTTGGGCGCGGGTTTGTCGACGGAGAAGCGAAGATCGTCCTCCACCTGCGTATGTATCTGGATGCGGATCCCGCGCATGACAAGATCGTGCTGGAGGGTCCTACTCGCCTCGAGCTGATCATTCCAGGCGGACTCCAGGGCGATCGCGCCACGACCGCCATCGCGGTCAACGCCGTGCCCCGTGTTGTTGACCACGCTCCGGGCCTGGTCACAATGAAGGACCTGCCACTCGTCATCGCCGGTCGCTAACCTTTCCAGACGTCCTGGCGGCGCCGAACCTTTCTATTTTCGGCGTCGCCGATCCTGTCACCACACGACTTTCCCGTTGGTCAGAGCGCCGCTCGATCTCCGATAGCGGCAGTTGATAGGGCAATAGATGATGATTCGTCCCGACCAATATGACAAAGTCGCGGTCTTTTTCGATATGTCCAATCTCTATTTCGCCGCTCGGGACCTTGGAGTGCGCATCGACTATGCGCGGCTCCTCGAATTCCTCGCAAATGGGCGGCGCCTCCATCGCGCCTATGCCTACATGGCAATCTCTCCCGACGAGAGTTCGGCCATTCCATTCCTTACCTGGCTGCGCCGCAACGGTTTCCGCGTTATCACCAAACCGCTCAAGCGCTTCAGCGATGGCACCACCAAAGGCGATCTCGACATGGAGCTTGCCGTCGATCTCTTGAGCCAGGCGCCATATATCGACGTTGCGGTCATTGTCAGTGGTGACGGCGATTTCACGTATCTGGTCGATCGCGCGCAGCGGCTCGGTCTACGCGTAGAGATCGCCTCAACCCCGCGCTACACCGCCATCGAGCTGTTGGAGATCGCCGATCGGTACATCGATCTGGAATCCAACCTCTCCGTCTTCGCGCTCGAGCGCAGCAATCATGAAGACGAGATGGCTCACGAACCATCGGCCGACGTCATACCGAACGACGTCGAAGCGCGTCGCTCGCAATGAGTTGAATCGAGAAATCGCCCAGGTTGGGATGAGGAGAGTTTAGATGGTCACCGTGGACGAGGTGCGTGCGCAACGAGACTCTATGCTCAACACGCTTGAACAGGTCGTCAAGCTGGAGTCACCAAGTCATGACAAAGCAGCTGTTGACCGGCTCGGCGACTACTTGCGTCAGAGATGTGCCGATCTTGGTGGCAACATCGAGGTGATTCAACAAGAGGAGCACGGCGATCTGACGGTCGCACGCTGGACGGGATCACGAGAGGGAGATCCGATCCTCGTTATGACCCACATCGACACCGTCTGGCCCCTCGGTACGCTCGAACGAAAGCCGTTCGAGATTGACGGCGATGTCGCGCGCGGTCCAGGCGTCTACGACATGAAAGCAAGCCTGGCCATGATGATCCAGGCGCTGACGTTCGTAAATGAACGACACGTGGACCACCGTTCGATCACGTGGCTTATCAACACCGAAGAAGAGATCGGCAGCCCGGTCTCGCGTCCGGTCATCGAGCGATTGGCAAGCGAGAGCGCATACGTCCTCGTGCTTGAGCCTCCGGTGCCGCCGACCGGTGCCCTGAAGACCGCCCGAAAGGGCGTTGGCATGTTCACCATGCAAATCTCCGGCAAAGCAGCGCACGCCGGAGCTGATCCGGAAAAGGGGATCAGCGCGATCCAGGAACTGGCCAATCAAATTCACTACCTGCATGGGCTGACTGACTTTGAACTTGGCACAACCGTGAACGTGGGAGTCGTATCAGGCGGCACAGCCAGGAACGTGGTCGCGGCCGAGGCAACCGCGCTAATCGATCTACGCGTGAGAACCATGCGCGAAGCAGATCGTGTGGTGAAAGCGATTATGGGCGCGCAGCCCCGTCTCGCCGGCGCTAACGTGCGCGTTGAGGGCGGTCTCAATCGGCCACCAATGGAACGAACGGAAAAGATCGCTGACGTGTTCCAAAGAGTGAAGTCTATCGGTGCGAGGATAGGATTGGATCTCGACGAAGCATCGACCGGAGGTGGAAGTGACGGCAATTTCACGGCGGCGATCGGTGCGACGACGATCGACGGCCTCGGCTGCACTGGTGATGGCGCTCACGCCGAGCACGAACATATCTCGCTCGATGGATTCTTCGAACGCGCGGCGCTATTGACTGAGCTGTTGTCCACACTTTAGAGCGCGTTGCATTGTGATGGTCCCGTGTGTTGATTTCAGTCAGTATGGGGGGCCATCAATGTCGCCCGCGTGACGATCGGCCGACGTGGTTGGTCGCCATGAATGTCGCCCCTACGGGTAATGACAAAACGACCCAATCTTCATGCATCCTGCTGTGAAGACCCATCAAGGGTCTGCTGAAAACACCCAAACGGCCCACCGTTAATGGCGGGCCGTTTGGCTATTTCGGTTGGATCCTTGGAGGTCATCGAGTCGATCGAGGGAATTCCTCATCATTTGACTGGAAATCGCCCATCACGTCCTGAATCTGAGAAAAGGCGTTACTGAAGAATCCTTTCACCCGCTCACGCTGACCTTTGGTCAACAAGGCGAAGTAGATGGTCGCCCCAAGCAAGGTCGCCCACAAACCCAGCATCATTGACTCGGAAGCGACGTACTTCGCCTGACTTCCAGCGGTCTGCAAAGCCGACGACGCTTTGCGATTCGCCGTCCTGGCGAGTTTTCCGCTGGACTTGCCCTTGTTCTGTTTGCTCATCTCATCGGCACGGTCACGCAGCATCTGCAGACCCGTCGTCGATCCGGCTGCGATCAATCCAGCAACAGCGTTCGCCTTGTTGCTTACTTCCGGACCGTAATCACGGCGAGCGTTCGTGGAGAGTTCATTGGCACGGTCTTTCGCCGCCGAAAATAGACTCTCCGCCTCTTCAATCGCTTCTTGGGCATACGTCTTAGCCTTGGGAGCGACCTCGTCACGCAGCCGCTGTCCCAACTCTGCCGAGCGCGCCTGTCCCTCAACCCGGAGTCGCTCGGCCAGATCCCGTGCAAGCTCGCCGGCATCCTTCATCGACGATGGCATACCGTCTCGGGTGGCGTCGATGACGTTGTCAGCCCGTTGCCCGAACTGCAAATGGGCCCGCTGAGAAAGCTGCTCCTGAAACCGCTTTCCCTGACTCGTCGCCAGATTCTGACGTGCCTCATCGAGCGCACGCTGTGCTGCCTCGACGGCGTTGCTCCACTTTGGATCGTCAGAGCCTTTGGACACACTCAGCGTCCGAAGTCCCCGTTTCGCTTCTTTTGAACGTCCGATAACCATAGCCGCTCCACCAATCATCGTCACCACCACGATCTGCATTAGCATGAAGCTAGCAAGGTTCAGTCGTGCCGACGATCTACTTCGTTGCATTGGTCCCCTCCCCCGCCAACGGGAATTTCAGGGGTACCTCGCAATATCCGGCGTCTCCTAGATCATTTGAGTGGCGGTAGTTCCGCCAATATAAACCGATACGGGTATGCAATTCCGGGGCCAACCGGACAATACCTACCCCTCGGAGAACTGGGAGAACGCTTCAGATGCAGGCAACTGAAGCACGTCCGGAATGCGATTGATTTACTACCGTCATCGCAAGTAGCGTGCGACGGATGCCTACCCCTCCCACATTATGTGCGAAAGCGCAGAACTGTCAAAACCTGTTGCGGCTCAACGGTCCTTCTCCCTATACTTCCAAGGTTATGATGAGCTACTCCGAACGTTTTGACGTCGTTGTTATTGGAGCTGGTCACGCCGGAATCGAGGCTGCGCTAGCGGCTGCCCGATCAGGCTCGACGACCCTCATCCTTACGCCGAATCTCGATCGCATCGGGTTCATGCCGTGCAACCCGTCAATTGGTGGTCCGGCCAAGGGACATCTGGTGCGTGATCTCGACGCACTTGGCGGCGAGATGGGACGCACGATCGATCGCACCGCCATTCAAGTGCGCAAACTGAACACAAGCAAGGGGCCCGCGGTTCAAGCGCTACGTGCCCAGGCGGACAAGTCTCTCTACCAAATGGCCATGAAAGAAGCGCTCGAACTGCAGGATCGACTCACGTTGCGCCAGGAGCTGGTGAGGGACGTCGAGATCGCGGGACAGAACCACGATCGTCGAGTCGTCGCGGTCACGACCGATCACGGTAACCGCTACCTGGCAGGAGCGGTAGTCGTCACTGCGGGAACGTTTTTTCGAGGGAACATGATTGCCGGTGAGTGGCGCGCCGCAGGCGGCCGCGCCGGTGATGTCGCATCGGTCGAGCTATCAACCTCGCTGCGAGACATTAGCATACAGCTTCGTCGACTGAAGACCGGCACCCCCCCACGTGTGGATGCCCGCACAGTCGACTTCACCGAGACCAAGCTACACTCAGGGAGCGAAGAGCCGCTCTGGTTCAGCTTCGACGGGCAACACGATGAAATCGAACGCCTGGCTCTCCCGCCACTTTCCATTTACCCGGACGTCGACCTCGACGGTTGGCGCGCGCAGATGCCATGCTATCTAGTGCACACCAATCCCGCGACACATCAGATCATCGCCGACAATATCGATCGTGCCCCGATGTACAACGGTGCGATCACCGGCACCGGCCCGCGCTATTGCCCGTCAATCGAGGACAAGATCGTTCGCTTTCGCGACAAGCCAGCTCACGGTTTGTTCCTGGAGCCAGAAGGTTGGCGCACCACCGAGCTTTACGTTCAGGGAGCGAACACCAGCCTGCCGCATGACGTGCAGCTGCAATTCCTTCGGACCATTCCGGCCATGCGAGACGTCTCGATCACGCGATACGGCTATGCCGTGGAGTACGACGCGATCGATTCCACCGAGCTCATGCTCACTATGGAAGCCAAGAAGGTACGCGGTCTGTTCCTGGCAGGTCAGGTCTGCGGTACGTCGGGCTATGAGGAGGCGGCCGGTCAAGGGATCGTCGCCGGAATCAATGCCAGCTGCTTCGCGCACGGCGGCGAGCCGCTCATCTTGCGTCGCGACCAGTCCTACATCGGCGTGATGATCGACGACCTGACCACACAGGAATTCATCGAGCCATACCGCATGCTCACCTCACGCGCCGAGTACCGGCTCCTCTTGCGCTCAGACAACGCTGAGTCACGTCTGAGCGAGATCGGCTATCGCTATGGGCTTATCTCGAGAGCACGTCTCGACCAGATTCACCGTGAACAAGGAACCATCAACCAGGCGATCGAAGCCCTCTCGCGCCACTATCTTTCGGGCAACGAGCGGATCCATTCGTTGCTGCGCGCGCAAGGGCTGGAGCCGCCCTCACGCAACCTCACCGCGCTCGAGTATCTGCGCCGACCCGACACTTCGTATGTGCAGCTCGCGGCGGCGTTGAACGCTCGAGAGTTCAGCAGCCATCCATTGCCAGACTGGTCCTTGGACGCCAAGCATGCGGAGCGAGTCGAGGTTGAGGTCCGCTACGGCGCGTACATCCAGAAGGAGCTAAAGCAGGTCGAACGAGCCCGCAAGCTCGAACACCGCGTGATTCCTCGCGGCGTCGACTACAGCGCGCTACCCAGCCTGCGCAACGAAGCGCGTGAGAAATTGACGGTGTTCCAGCCTGCAACACTTGGCCAGGCCAGTCGAATCGCAGGGGTGACGCCAGGCGATATTGCAGTACTTTTGGTTCACCTGGAGCGCGTGTCTGTGGCCAACCCGATCGCGTAGACTGAGGCAGCTTTCACGATGAAGGGGGCGACATGCGCATTCTCATCATCTCAGACGTACACGCGAACCTGCCCGCTCTTGAACGGGTGCTGTCGGACGTGGGCGAAGTCGATGATGTCTGGTCGATCGGCGATATTGTTGGCTATGGGCCCAACCCCCGTGAGTGCGTCGAGATCGTGCGTACCATCTCTCCCAACATCAGCATCATTGGCAACCATGATTGGGCCGCCATTGGGCGCCTGTCTCTGGAGGATTTCAATCCGGTAGCGCGCTTCGCAAGCTACTGGACAACCATGCAGCTTGGTGCTGACCATCTGCGCTACCTGGAATCGCTCCCCAACCGCATGATCGATCAGAACTGGACCGTCGTTCACGGTAGTCCGCGTCACCCGATTTGGGAGTACGTCTACAACGCGCGCATAGCCGCATTGAACTTCCCCCTCTTCGATACCCGCCTCTGCTTTGTAGGGCACACTCACGTTCAGCTGTATGTCCGAGAGGAAGAGGCGATGGCGAATGTCACTCCTCGTCATACCGTCGACGGAGAAACGATTGATCTTTCCGAAGGACGGTTTATGATCAATCCTGGATCGGTTGGACAGCCGAGAGACGGGGACAGTCGCGCAGCCTTCGCCATCTTTGAGCCCGATGAGTTCCGACTCACCTTCAGGCGCATCGCCTACCCGGTCGAAGAGACGCAGGAGCAGATGCGGGACAAGGGATTGCCCGAATCGCTCATCAATCGACTGGCTCACGGCATCTGAACGTTGATCACCAACGCGATTCCATTCATGTTCGTTGCCTGCCCTTGGCAGTGACGGCATACTTACTCGGGCTAATCGCGCGACGGTGATTTGACGATCAAGGAGGAAGTGAAGTCGGTGTACCGGAGAATCGTGGTTCCGGTTCAGGGAAGTGATCTGGACACACGAGCGATCGATTTAGCGACGGCCATCGCCGGTCGTTTTGGTGGCTGTGAACTGACGCTCGTTTACGTAGCTGAAGTACCTCAAGACCTTCCGCTAGACGCGGACCTCCCAGACGAGGTCGGACGCGGCGAGTCAATCCTCGAACGTACATCCAACTATGCACGAACAGGGAACGAGGTAGATTGGCAGCGGGTAACGACCGAGCTGCTTCAGGCGAGATCTGCATCCGCCGCCATCGTTGATGAAGCGATAGAGCGAGGCGCAGATGCGGTCGTACTGGCCGTTGAAAACCACCGTGAACACGGTCTGATAACACAGGGGGAGACGGTTCCGTACGTATTGAAAAACGCACCGTGCGAGGTCATTTTGATTCGCACGCTGCCAGAGGATGGTGAATTCTGATGAGAGTCCTGATTGTCGGATGCGGCCGAGTCGGCGGACTTCTGGCCGGAAATCTATCCGGCGAAGGACACGACGTTTCGGTGGTGGATGGTGACTCTCGTTCCTTCCGCCGGTTGCCGGAGCGTTTTCCGGGGCGAGTGGTGCTTGGCACCGGTATCGACGAGGACGTACTGCGAACTGCGGGAGTCGAACAAGCCGACGTATTCGTCGCCGTCACTCACGACGACAACACGAACATCATGGCGGCGCAAATTGCACGCAAGGTCTTTCATATCGATCGGGTCGTGCTGCGCATCTACGACCAGGCACGTGCCGATGTTTATCGCCAGCTTGGATTGATGGTCATCTGTCCGACGACAACGGTCGCTGGGATGATCGAAGACGAGGTATTGAGGTCGAGCGCCGCCGGTGTTCGGCTGCCGTAAGTTTCTGGAGTCTATTCGATGTACATCATCCTGGTCGGCGGTGGCAAAGTCGGCTACTACCTCACGAAGACGTTGATCAATGAGGGCTACGAGGTCTTCCTGATCGAAAAGAACCCGATCAAATGTAACACCTACAGTGAGCGGTTCGGATCGGTCATCATGCACGGCGATGGCGCCGAGGCTGGAACGTTGGCCGCCGCGGGCGCGGCACGAGCCGACGTCGTGATCGCGGTAACAGGTGAAGACGAAGACAACCTGGTGATCTGTCAAATGGCCAAGGAAAAGTTCCGGGTGGGGCGCACCATCGCCCGCGTCAACAACCCGAAAAATGAAGAGCTTTTCCGACGATTGGGCATCGACGTTACCGTCAGCCAAACGAATGTGATTCTCAGCCTGATCGAGCAGCAGATTCCCAATTTGCCCTTCGTCCACCTCATGAGCCTGCGTCATGCCGACCTTGCAATTGTCGAGGCCACCGTCTCCGAGCAATCGCCGGTATTGGACCTTCCGATCGAGCGCATCGAATTTCCGCCGCAAGTTCTTATTTCCGCCATCCTCCGTGATGGAGATCTGATCATTCCGACCGGGCAAACAATCATCCGGGCGGGAGACGAGCTCATTTGCGTTACGAAGCGAGAGCGCGAAGAAGCACTGCAGGAGTTGCTGGGAATCTAGCGGTCGGCTCCGCCCGGCTCGCGAACCCGCCGCCCTCATCCGTTCGGTAGGACTCAACGGGATCGTCTGGCTGGGGATGATGGCAATTCAGGGGACCAGATTCAGTTTACGAAGCAATGGCGAAGGGCCGGCGAAATGCCGGCCCTTTGCCGTTCCTCGTTATCGGGCGTGGCTATTACGGATAGATGCCGCGCACACGAACAAACTCTGCAACGCGCTGAATCGCGCGAGCCAATGCGGCTGTGCGCATGTGAACGTGGTACTGCTGCGACATGGTGTTGATGGCCGCATAGGCGTCCACCATCATCCGCTTCAGCTTGCCGTTCACCTCTTCTTCGGTCCATGGGAAAGCCTGGATACCTTGCACCCACTCGAAGTACGAGACGGTCACGCCGCCAGCGTTAGCGAAGATGTCTGGGAGCACGATAACTCCGCGATCGTAGAGGATGCGGTCGGCTTCCGGAGTGGTCGGGCCATTGGCCGCCTCGGCGATCAGCTTGGCTTTGATTCGCGGTGCGTTGTCTTCGGTGATCTGCTCTTCCAGCGCCGCCGGAATGAGGATGTCACAGTCGAGTTCGAGGAGTTCCTCGTTCGAGACCGAATCAGAGCCCGGGAAGCCGACAACCGAGACGTTCTGCCGCTTGTGCTCCATGACGGCCGGAATGTCGAGGCCCGCGGCGTTGTAGATACCACCTTGCGAATCGCTGACACCGACGACCTTGCAGCCCAGATCATGCAGCAGATGCGCGGCGATCGAACCGGCGTTGCCGAAGCCCTGCACCACGACACGTGATTTCAACAAGTCGAGATTGTGTGTCTTGCAGGCTTCTTCGATGGCGAAGACGCATCCACGCGCCGTCGCTTCGAAACGACCCTGTGATCCTCCAAGCAGCAGCGGCTTTCCGGTGACGACCGCCGGAACAGTGACACCGCCGTGGTGCATGCTGTAGGTGTCGAGAATCCAGGCCATGACCTGCGGGTTGGTGTTGACGTCCGGCGCCGGAATGTCACTATGAGGGCCGATGATGACCGAAATCTCCGTAGTATAGCGGCGGGTGAGGTTCTGAAGCTCGCCCTGAGAGAGGATCTTCGGGTTCACCGCGACGCCGCCCTTGCCACCACCGTACGGCAGTCCGACGACCGCGCATTTCCAGGTCATCCACATCGCCAGCGCTTTGACCTCGTCGAGGGTCACGTTCTGATGATAGCGAATGCCGCCCTTGGACGGGCCAGGGCCGAGATTGTGCTGCACACGGTGTCCGCGGAAGACTTGAACGGAACCGTCATCCATCTCAACCGGGAAGTTGACCGAAAGCTCGCGCTTGCAAACGCTGAGCATACGCCTCATGTCGTCATCGAGGCCGATGACGTCCGCGGCGATGTTGAACTGCTCCACGGCAATATCGAACAAGCTCTGCTGATGCTTGTCCTTCGTGGGAGTCTCTACTGCCATTACCGGATCCCTCCAAACGCTGTCACGTTTTGTTGGCGCGCGATCGAATCACGAAATCGATCATCACGCCCGTCTGCCTGTTTCAGCGCAAAAAGAATAGGAGGCTGTCAATGACATCCTCCCATTCAACTCTTCTCGGTGTTTTCCAGTGCCGCGACCAGGATCTGCCTGACGATGGCGGGGTTTGCGGTTCCCCGCATCTGCCTCATCACCTGGCCGATCAGGAAACCGACCGCCGCCGACTTGCCACTCTGATAATCGGCGACCGCGGCAGGGTTCTCTTCAATCACGGATCGAGCCGCGGCTTCGAGCTGAGCCTCATCGCTCACCTGAGCCAAACCGCGCTCCGCGACGATATCCCTCGGATCTGAACCCGTCTCATGGACGGCGATCAAGACCTCTTTGGCGGTGCGTTGGTTGATATCGCCCGCTTCGACGAGCTCGACCAACTCGCTGAGCTGTCGCGGTGCAACGTTGATCTGCTCGATCTCGAGCCCTCGATCACGCATCAACGCGAACACCTCACCGGCGATCCAATTCGATAGCTGGCGCGCGAAGCGGTCCGCTCCATCGGTAGCCGCTTCGAAATAATCGGCAACCGGTTTTTCGACCGTCAACAACGCGGCGTCGTCCTGGCTCAGCCCGAATGAACTCACGAATCTCGACATTCGGGCACCGGGGAGCTCAGGCATGCGCTCTCGAATCTGCAGCGTATCCGCCGGATCGAGGACGAGTGGCGGCAAGTCAGGCTCGGGGAAGTACCGGTAGTCGTGCGCGAACTCCTTCGTTCGCTGCGAAACGGTGACTCCACGGTCTTCAACCCATCCCCGGGTTTCTTGCTCGATCGTTTCCCCGTTTCTCAGGGCCTCACGTTGACGATCGACTTCGAACAGCAACGCGCGCTCAACAGCACGGAAACTGTTCATGTTCTTGATCTCGACTTTGGCGCCGACGGCCGCCCCGTCGCTGCTTCGCTGCGATATGTTCGCATCGCAACGAAACGCTCCTTCTTCCATGTTGGCCGTCGAGACGCCGATGTAGCGCAGAATCTGCCGCAGCGTGACCAGGTAGAGTCGCGCCTCTTCCGGCGATCGCAGATCTGGATCGCTGACGATCTCCATCAGCGGCACGCCGGAGCGATTAACGTCGACGAGGCTGTACGTCTCGCCTCCTGCCGAGCGATGAACCAGACGCGCAGTGTCCTCTTCGAGATGGACGCGCCGAATTCCAATGCGACGAGTCTCCTCGCCGACCTCAACATCGAGGCGGCCTTCAAGGCAGAGCGGCAGGTCATATTGTGAGATCTGATACCCCTTCATCAAATCGGGGTAGATGTAATTCTTACGGTCGAACTTACTGAAGTCGGGACTGGAACAATCGAGGGCGAGGCCGGTCATGATGGTGAAATCGAGCGCCTCCCGATTGATGACCGGCAGAGCGCCCGGTAGCCCAAGACAGACCGGACACACGTGGGAATTCGGTTCCGCTGACGCGTACGCAGCAGAGCAGCCACAGTACATCTTCGAGCGTGTCAGTAGCTGTGCATGGACTTCAAGTCCAATGACCGTTTCGAATTCCACATTTCACCCCGTGCTCCGACCCCTCTCCGAAGGGGCCTCTGGCGATTATAGCACGGTGTTTCGGCTGTCAATCCAGACGATTTGTTATTCGCGCAGGCTCAGTTGCGCGCCACAAAACGGTGCTGCCATCCACAAGTTACTCGGGTCGATCATCCCGTTCTGTGCATCTCGTCACAATGATTTGTGAAGTTGCGTAGCCAGTGCGGTGCATTCATAAGGCGCCGAGCGTCATCGCCTCCCAGCTCCGTCGATTGGGGTGCAGATAGCGCTGTGTTGAAAAGAGGTACGGTCAAGCTGATCCATAGGTAAGAGCTCGGAGCGCAAAGACAAACAATGAAGGGTGGAACCCGGTCAGTTTCCCGTGGAGGTCGAGACAGCTGGCATGCCCAGCATCTTGCGGATTTCGTTGACTACGTCATCGGCCGAAGAGACCGAACTCTGAAGGTTCGAAACATGGCCATTCAAATTCTGCTGAAGGTCATTGAGCCGTGCATCCATGTCCTGCGATTGCCCGTTCAACGCATCCTGAGAGGCTGCCAGATTTGAGCGTGCACTGGTGAGATCGCCTGACTGTTGCTGGTTCAGATTCCGCAGTGAGTCGTTGTCTTGTTGCAGCCGCTGAAGCTGTGAATTCATCGACTGAACCTGCCCCTCCAGCGTGGCAATCTGGCCCACCTTGGTGTTGTCCACTGGAGAGGTCGTCTGAGCCAGAGCCATTGAACCGGACCAGACAACCCGTGACACCGTTCCCGCGTCACCGCTCTGCAGGTACGATGACGCCGCGTTCGCGGGCGCGTTCACCATCCCCGCCGAGAGCGCCAGTGACAATCCCAGCGCCGCGGCACACGAAATAGCCACCGCCCAGTTCGGGATCGGCAGCGACCGCCCAGCCAGCTTGGCGATGTGCTCGCCGTCGAACCGCGGGAGCGGTTGATAGATGGCCCGACGGAGCGTGGATGCACCGCTTTGAGCCGGTGTCGTACTCAGTCGCCGGAAGATGACTCTATTCGCGCCAGCTGGTTGCCACTGCTCCGTCATAATCATGGCTGAAGCGTAGTGCGAGGCATCCCTTCGGGCCATGCGACGTCGGTACCATCGCAGTCACGACTCTCGATTCTTTTGGGCTAGTTCGCTCGTAGGACCTGGGATTTCGCAACGAAACGCTTATGAAAACCGAAAATCCCTGTGATAAGATCAGACGGTTCAGGAAGGGTGATTTTCCCAGTCTGAGTCAATGGAAACGCACGCCCGAGCTTTCAACGCGACCAGTCATTTTAGAAGACACTTTCAGGACGGCATTTCCGCTTCGAGTCGAATGCACGGCAACGTGGTCCGGGGGACCTCAGTCGTACCAAGAATCGTCGATTGAGGTTTCCGTGGTGGCGACCAGCAAGGAGGCCGGACCCAGATCATGACGGCACAGGTTGAGACCAAGCTCGTAACCCTGAAGATCAACGGTGAGGACGTTACCGTCCCCGACGGAACGACGGTCCTCGAAGCGTGTCAGAACGTCGGGCTGGAGATCCCGAACCTCTGCTTTCAGCCTCTGCTGAGACCGTGGGGCTCCTGCCGCATCTGCACGGTCGAGATCCTGGGGCGCCGTGGTGGACTGATCGAATCATGCGCGGCACAGGTTCGCGAAGGCATGGAGGTGCTAACGCATTCTCCCGCCGCCCTCGAATCGCGCCAATTCGTACTTCAGATGTATCTCATCGACCATGCGCTCGATTGCCCAACGTGCGACAAGTCGGGCGAGTGCTATCTGCAGGACAACACGTACCTTCACAACGTTCAGATCAGCCCATACAATCGTCCCAAGCTAGCGCAGCCATACACGCATCTCAGCAATCTCATCGACTACAAATGGGACCGCTGCATCATCTGCGCTCGCTGCACCCGTGTCTGCGACGAAGTCATCGGAGTGACAGCCATCGAGGTCCTGTCGCGTGGGCTCGAGGCGTCGATCGGCCCGGCCTACGGCATGGACCTGCGCGACACCACCTGCATCAATTGTGGAATGTGCATCGCGGTCTGTCCTGTCGGCGCGTTGACTGACCGCAAGTTCGGCAGTCACCCCTGGGAGCTCGACGCCACTGAGACGATCTGCGGTATGTGTGACGTCGGCTGCACATTGAATGTGGAGCACAACCGAGGACTGGTACGCCGCGTCTCGCATCTGTGGGACCGCGGAGTCAATCACGGTTACACCTGCGAGCGGGGCAAATGGGGCTACGAAGAAGTTCAGCATCCAGATCGGCTGACTTCGGCCCAGGTCCGCGACGGTGAGTCGGTTCGCGACGTCCAGGTTGACGAAGCGCTGGATCTCGTCGCCGAAAAGCTACGTCACTATCAAGGCGACCAATTCGCGGCGCTCGCTTCTCCCAGCAACACGAATGAAGAGAACTACCTACTCCAGCAATTCACGCGTGCCGTCATGGGAACCAACAACGTCGATCGGTTGATGACGCCGGGTATGAGCGCCGTCGATCGCGCGTTGCGTGATTCGCTCGGACGGCCCTCCAGCACGAACTCAATGCAGGAGATGTTCTCCAATACCGGGTGCGCGATGGTCGTGGGACCAAGCATCGTCGACAAGGCTCCGGTTGGAAGCTATTGGATCAACTGGGCACGCACGTATCGCGAGAGCAAGACGGTCGTTATTAGCCGCGACCATTTCCCGATGTGTGACCGCGCTGAAGTCTGGATCAAGCCTCCGGAAGGCTCCGAGACGGCGATCGTCAACGCGATCGCGCAGGAGATCATCTTCCAGAAACTAGCCGACCCGCAAACCGGTCTGGACGCGGGATTCGATGCATGGGTGGAATCGCTCAAGGCCTTCAAGCCAGAAGTCGTTGCCAAGGAAACCGGTATCGCACTCGAGAACATTCGCCGCGCCGCTGTCTTGTACGCGACCGGTGGCCACGAGAATGCCGATGGAGCGCGGCGGCCGAGCGCGATCTACCAGACGCTGGCTAACGATGCGACTGACGTGGCCTACGGCGCTTCGGTCGCCTTGAACAACCTGGCCCTCTTGACTGGCAACATCGGTCGATCGGGTGGCGGAGTCATCGCCTTCCGCGGTCCGAGTAACTTTCAGGGCGCGTCCGATGTTGGCTGCATGCCCGATTCACTACCTGGACACCGCGGTCTAGACGACGGGGACGCCCTGCGAGCGTTCGAAGCCGCCTGGCTGCCACGTTGGAACGATTCGACGGTTCCGCAGAACGGGTTCAAGTCGGTTCGATCGCTCCCGACGACTCCCGGACCTTCCTTCGATAAGATCGTCGCGGCGATTGAGGCTGGCGACATCAAGGCGATGTACATCGCCAATAGTGACTTCCCGAGCAGCTATGGCTACGACGCGCGAATGCTGTCAGCGCTCTCGCACCTTGAGTTTCTCGTCGTTGAAGATACGTTCCCGAGCGCGCTCAGCGAGCTGGCCCACGTGGTCCTGCCGGGATCGATGTTCCTTGAGAAGGATGGCTCATTCACCAACGCCGATCGAACCATTCAGCGGGTGCGGTTGACGCTGTCAGCGAGCGGCGACGCCCACGCTGGTTGGTGGTACGTGCAGGAGATCGCGCAGCGTCTTGGCTACAACCTGAATCATCGCCATCCAGCAACTATTCTCGAAGAGATCGCCAAGCTCGTTCCGATCTACCAGGGAACGTCCTTCCCACGTCTTGAGCGAGGGCCGATGCAGTGGCCCACCCAGCCGTTCGGCGTTGGGCAGAAGGCGTTTCTGAGTGTCGACGCCGGCCTCGCACCGGATTCCGCTCGGTTTTTGGCGGACTGAGCAACAGGCGTTTCGAGAGAACGAAGCAAAACGTGAATCGAGGGAATTGCTCACATGCTCGATGAAGTCAAGGGATTCCTGGTCACACTGAAACGCGTGACTGTGCCGAATCGAACGGTACAATACCCAGACGAAAAGCGCATTATGTCGCCCAGGTTCCGTGGTCTCCCCT
The DNA here is from genome assembly GCA_963713965.1 of uncultured Chloroflexia bacterium. GTDB lineage: Bacteria > Chloroflexota > Chloroflexia > Thermomicrobiales > Thermomicrobiaceae > CALAGB01. The sequence goes on along the minus strand of OY970217.1, from coordinate 3,244,547 downwards.
CTCTCAGGGCTGATCCGGAAACCGGCGAAGCGCTCTGTGTGGCCTGCGGGCTTTGCGCGCGCATCTGCCCGACGACCTGCCTCGAGATGAACGTCATTCCGTCCGAAGAAGGCGATCGCGAGCTAGGCGAGTTCATCTTGCGCTCGGGCCGCTGTCTCTTCTGCGGCTTCTGCGCGCAGGTATGTCCTGTGGATGCCATCACCATGAGTGGCGAGTTTGAGCTGGCGACCATGGAACGGGACGGGCTCATCTACACCAAGACCGAACTGGCCGCGATCGGTGCTCAGAATGAGACCTGGTGGGATGCGGGCTCCGACGCGGATCACGAGACCTTCGGCGAGACTGACTGAACGATCCACACAAGTTGACGTTCAACGAGGGGCCGCCTGGCCCCTCGTTTGATTGGCACGGCATTTCCACACGCCGCACGAATCCTCGTTCAAACTGATCCGGTAATGACTGGCGGCCACACACTGTTGCTGTAAGATCGAAGCGCGGCCAACTTTTCGAGCCGCGATGCCAACGACTGGAGGGATAGCCATGGCCAAGGAATTTCCGTTCTACTGTGCTGGCGAATGGCGAACGTCGGATCAGCCGCTCGAAATTACCAATCCATTCAATGACGAAGCGGTCGGCCTCACCTGGTACGCGACCGATAAGGACTACGAGGATGCCGTGACGGCGGCGGAAAACGCTTTCGAGGAGACCCGCACGCTCGGGACGTTCGAGCGCGTGCAGATCCTGCAGCGCATGGCCGACGGCATGGCCGAGCGCCAGGAGGAGATCGCTCAAATCATCGCCATGGAAGCAGGCAAGCCGATCCGCGACGCACGCGTCGAATCAGCCCGAGGCGTCTTTACGCTTCAGATCGCCATCGAGGAGGCCAAACGGATCGGGGGCGAGCTGATTCCACTCGACCTGATGGCCTCATCTGCTGGACGGTTCGGCATCACGCGTCGCTTCCCAATAGGGCCGATCGCCGGAATCTCGCCGTTCAACTTCCCGCTCAATCTGGCTCTGCATAAGGTCGCTCCAGCCGTCGCGTCGGGCAACACCATCGTTCTTAAGCCACCGACGCGCGATCCGCTCACCATGCTCGCGTTTGCTCAGATCGTGGCCGACTCCGGCCTACCCGAGGGCGCGGTGAGCATCATGCCGATGGATCGCAACCTTGGGGATCGACTCGTGACCGACGAGCGATTCAAGCTCCTCTCCTTCACCGGATCGCCCGCGGTAGGCTGGGACATGAAGAGCCGAGCCGGCAAGAAGAAAGTGGTGCTCGAGCTTGGTGGTAACGCCGGCGTCATCGTGGATGAGGACGCCGATGTCGATCTGGCCGCCGCTCGCGTGCGAGTTGGCGCGTTCTCTTACGCTGGACAGGTCTGCATCTCCGTTCAGCGTGTTTACGTGCACCGCTCCCGCATGGAGGAGTTCTCAAACAAGCTGGTTGAGCAGATCAAGAAGATGAAGATTGGTGACCCGCTTGACGAAGGGACCGATTTGGGTCCGATGATCGACGACCGAGCGGCTCAGCGCTCTGAGCAGTGGGTGGCTGACGCCGTGCAAGAAGGGGCGAGGGCAATCGTCGGCGGCAAGGCGGAGGGCCGCTTCTTCCAGCCGACCGTCTTGGTCGATTCCAAGCGAAATAGCTTCGTCTGCAGTCGCGAGGCATTCGCCCCGCTCGTCAACCTCTTCCCCTTCGACGACTTCGAGGACGCCCTGAAAGAGATCAACGACTCGGTCTTCGGTCTTCAGGCCGGAGTCTTCACGTCAAGTCTGGAGCATGCGCTACGGGCATTCGAGACGCTCGAGGTGGGTGGCGTCGTGATCAATGACATCCCGACCTATCGAATCGATCACATGCCATATGGCGGCGTAAAAGATTCGGGACTCAGCCGCGAGGGACTGCGATACTCGATCGAGGACATGACCGAGTCACGGCTCATGGTCATCAATCGCATCTAATCTGAATCGGCGGAAGAGCAAGGGGCGCCGGTGCTTTGGCCGCCCCTTGCTTGTTACTTGGCGATCAGGTCGCGCAGCCGAGCCAAGTTCTCGACATCTTCATGCAGATCGTCGCTCTTGGGAGTCTCCAGGAGCGCGGCCCGGTCATCGAACCGCGGATCGTTGACGAAGTGACGAAACCCCTCGAGGCCGATATGCCCGGCGCCAATGTGGTCGTGCCGGTCCACGTGCGATCCAAGTTCGCGCTTGGAGTCATTGAAGTGGAATGCCTTGAGGTTGTCCAGACCAAGGATCGAATCGAACGATTCCATGGTTTCGGCGTAGCCCTCATCAGTGCGAATCTCATACCCGGCGGCGAAGATGTGGCAAGTATCGAGGCAAAATCCGACGCGTTCCGGCGCCGATACCTTCTCGATGATGGCGGCGAGCTGCTCGAAGCGGTGGCCGATCGAAGAGCCTTGACCAGCCGTCGTCTCTAATAGCGTCAATACCTTGAAGCCAGCAAGCTCTTCATGAACGCGGTTCAGAGCGTCCGCGATGCGTTGGATCCCCTCCTCCTCAGTCGACTTGACGAATGATCCGGGATGCGTCACGAGGAACGGGACACTGAGCTGCTCACAACGCTCCAACTCAATGCGAAAAGCATCGATCGATTTATTCCAAAGCTCGTCGTCCGGCGACGCCATATTGATCAAATAGGAATCATGGGCGACCACGGGTCCTATCTCCGTCTCAGACAGGCGAGAAGCAAACTTCTCGACCTGGACATCCTCGATCGGCTTGGCGCGCCATTGGTTGTTGTTCTTGGTGAAGATTTGCAGCGCGTCACATCCGGCCTGCTCGGCTCGATCCACGGACTTATCAAATCCGCCCGCGATCGACATGTGTGCACCGAAGCGCATCGTCATCCTCCTTCGTTCGCCGACGACGTGTTCATTCGGCGCTCGTCAGTTCCTGCAACCGTTTTTGATTGAATCCCACCGCGGTTCCGGTGGGCGCAATAACAAGTGGACGCCGCAACAACGTCGGCTCCTGAACCATCAGATCGAGCAACTCATCCTCACCGAACGTCCGCTGGGCCAGACCAAGCTCCTTGTAGGCACGACTGCGTGTTGAGAGGACGTCACTCGGTTTCACTCCCGCTCGATCAAGAACGTCCTTTAGCTCATCACGAGTGAACCGGTCCTTGAAATAGTCTCGACGCTGAAATTCGACGTCGTGCGCTCTGAGGAACTCCTCAGCCTTCTTGCAAGAAGTTCAGGTTGGATGTACGTAGATTTCCACGTCAGTCGCCTTCCATCACTCGTCGACGAAGCACATGCGACTCCAAATCCCGGTTGCAATCATCGCATGGCGGGCCGAGCCTCCGCGTGAGAACCCGAATCACAGTTTGAGTCCGACCGCAGTATAATGCTCGTCGTGTGTACGTACAATCGAAGACGCCGGACGCTCGGTGATCCTGTCCCTATCGCCGAAGCGACTACTTTCCTCGGAGTCCTTTCCAGAATGCCGACTCAAACCGATAAATGAAGCTGCGCGGAGGTTGGCAGGCAACCTGCGTCTAGCGTGTCGATGCCGCGTACGAAGCGGCATTAGCACTATATGTAGTGGGTGCATCGTGAGCTGAACAGACGGAGCTCCACTTATTGAACGGTCGTCACGAGGAAAGGACCTGTGTACAACGGCTTTACCGACAGGTTTCCGAGGACCTTGCTCGCCTGCCACTTTTGGTTCGGGTCATCAATGTGGATGGCCCCAAATCCGCATGAGGGTGGCACCCACGGACAGGGCAAACAGGATCTCACCAGGCCGGACTCTATTGTTCGAGGACAAGCGGAAGACGATATGGAAATCATGTTCTTCCGATATCAAACAATCCCACCTGTAGGCGTCGAACAAATCAGCGGCGCGCTTGCGAGCGCGCTCGGTTATGCGCCGAGCGATTTCCGAGCGGATCGCTTGTTGCTCCACCGGTTGACGATCGATGCGGATCGGAAGCGGCTCGCCAGGTTTCTTTCGAACTCTACCGCTCCTCGTCCGTCGATCGTCGTCACCTGGCGATCCCGCTCACGCCGAGTCCTGCACATGGAACTCAGCGCTCGTGCCATTCAGACAGAAGACGGTCAGGTAGTGGCTCTCATCGTCACCGCGCGTCCGCGGGCGACCTCCGAAGAGATCCGACGCGAGGGCCACGAGGTTGTGCGGCGACTGGGTGACGTCGTCGATGAATCGGAGATGGATCTCAACCAGTGCACTCGTCGTCTTGTCGAGATGCTTCTCGATCTCGGATCCGACTTCGCGCTCGTGCTGTGTGATCGGGGAAGAGCGCACCCTCCGTTGTCAAAGAGACGAAGTCGCGCTGAGCATCCGGACATCGTCTCAGCGCTGGACACCATCACAAATGAGTGGCAATCCCAAACGACAAATGTCACGATTCGTCACCCAACCATCCAAGTTACGACGAAATCTGGCAATCGAGAATTCAGCATCGACTTAAATGACCTGGGGCTTCGGATCCCGCACTCGTCGATCGTGTCAGTCCCGATCAGGAACTCCATTGGTCAGGTAGGCGCGATCGTCTTTGGATCCGCGCCGAACATGCCTCCGATGACGCCCCAAATCAAGCAGCAATCACTGGTGGTCGCTCGATCGGCGGCAAACCGTATCGAGCTTCATCTGCTTCGCCAGGAAGTCGCCGAGCTGGCGCGCAGTCGTGACCGCTTTCTGTCGACGATGGCCCACGAGCTCAAAACGCCGCTCACAAGCATCCGCGGGTACGCGCAGCTGTTGGGCCGTTTCCTGGACCGAGAGTCGCCCGACCTGAACCGATCACGGCGCGCCGTCGACGGACTGGGTACACAAGTGGATCGATTCATCATGTTGACGGAGGACCTTCTGGATGCGGCACGGATCAATCAGAACAAGGTCAATTTACGACTAGAAGAAGCGAATCTGTGCGCGATCGCACGAGACGTGAGCGATCGCATGAGCGCCTTCGAATCTCGGCAGTTTCCACGGGTCATCGTTGACGCATCAGAAGATCTTGCGGGAACGTGGGACGTCGCACGCATCGACCAGCTGATTGAGATCCTGTTGTCAAACGCTCTGCGCTATTCGTCAGACCGGGAGGTGCATGTCGCGGTCCAAACCGAAGGTGATGAGGCGGTCCTCTCCGTCTCAGACGTTGGGATTGGGATAGACGAGCAAGACCTTGAGCGCATTTTTGAGCCATTCGAGCGTGGTCGGGTGGCTGCGGGCCTGACAACGGGCTCGGGGCTGGGACTCTACCGAGCGCGCGAGATCGTGAGGCACCACGGAGGGAGCATGGAAATCGACAGTCGCCTCAACGACGGAACGACCGTCACAGTTAGACTCCCAATCAACGCTCCATCGCCTGAATACTGACCTCACTTGTTCCCGTCAGTCGTCATCACGAGGCCAGCCAGCGCGCTCCCACGCCGGATTTGGATAGGTGTAGAACCCGTGCTCACTCTTACGACCTAGTTCACCCCGCTCCACCATCTCGACAAGAAATTCCGGCGGATCGTCCTGTGGATCGCCGCTCATCTCAGCGTAATGGCGCTCAATGTCGAGCACGACGTCCAATCCGACCCGATCCATCATGGCAAACGGACCAAGCCGCGTTTCCATCGAGAGGCACCAGAGCCGGTCGACCTCCTCGGGTGTGGCGACGCCCTCCGCTACGACCTTCAGACTCTCCCGTTTGACCGCGTGCCAGACACGATTGAAGACGAAGCCCGTGCTCTCGGCTTTCGCGATGACGGGAACCAAACCGCAGCGTCGCAGGAAGTCAGCGACAAGCTCCAGAAGCGCCGGATCTGTCTCACCGCAAGTCATGAGCTCGACCCCCGAGCGTCGCCAGGGAAAGTTGTAGAAATGGCTGTTTATTAGCCGAGAAGGGTTGATTATCGCCGTGACCAGATGACGGCTCATGAACGAGGAACTGTTGGTCGCCAGGATCGTGTCAGACGCGCAGACGGCCGACAGTTCGCCGAAGACCTGCTGCTTGAGATCCATGCGCTCAGGAATCGCCTCGATCACGTACCAACACCCGTCGATCGCCTCACTAAGCGAATTTGAAGCGCGAACGCGATCTCCCAAGTCAGCGGCACGCTCCGGAAGCTCGCCGGTGCGAGCCAACTCTCGGCCGACTTTCGCGATCTCGTCCAAAGCACGCGAGAGAGCTTCGCTGTCCCGGTCATGCAACTGCACCACCGCCCCATGAGCGCCGAGCTGAAGCGCAATCTTCCATCCCATTGTGCCGGCGCCGATGACCGCGACCGGACGCGCCCAGATCTGCTCGATCTCCAGCAAACTTCACCGTCCCGTGTCTAATATCGAATCCCTATCTCGCAAGATTTTCGTGTCCAGCGTGCCCGTTGTACACTCCCGACAGGAGGCACCGACATGCGAGTGATGATCACCGGTGGAAACGGGCAGCTCGGAAGGGCTCTGGCACGCACGGCGCAGGACGAGTGCGTCACGTTCACGCACGCCGAGCTCGACGTGGCCGATTTCGAAGCCGTCCAACGAGCAGCCGAAGAGACCCGGCCCAATCTAATCATCCACGCTGGAGCCATGACGAACGTCGACGGCTGCGAGCGCGATCCGAACGCGGCGTTTCGTGCCAACGCGTTGGGAACACAGAACGTGGCGGCGGTCGCGAGTAACTTCACCAGCCGGCTCGTCTACATGTCGACCAACTTCGTCTTCGACGGTGCGCAGGATGATCCCTACGATGAGTTTGCCGAGCCGCGACCGATCAGCGTCTATGGCGCGTCCAAGCTGGCTGGCGAGATTGCCGTGCGGGCCGTTTGTCCACGTCACTACATCGTGCGGACGGCAATGGTGTACGACGAATCGGGACGAAATTTCGTCAATACCATGCTGCGTCTTTCGGAAGATCGCTCGTCACTGCGGGTCGTTGGCGACCAATTCGGCAACCCAACCTACGCCGAGGACTTGGCCGTCGCCATTTGGAAGCTGGTTGAGCTCCCCGCATTCGGCACGTATCACCTAACCAACTCGGATGTCGCCAGCTGGTACGAGTGGGCCGTCGAGACCTTCAGGCTCACCGGCAAGCAGGTAGTCGTCGAGTCCATTCCCGCCTCCGAATACCCGCGCGCCGCTGCCCCGCCAAGAAACGGTGTTCTTGCCAATCACGCAGCCAGCGCGTTGGGCATCACCTTACCCGATTGGCGTGATGGACTGGCACGGTGCCTCGGCAATCGCGGTACTGTGCTCGCCGACGGATGAGCCACAGAGTCGACATTATCATCCCCACTTACAACGGTTGGGCGCATCTAGAACGTTGCCTGGCGGGACTCGATACGCAGCTTTTCAATGACTTCCGAATCATCGTCGTCGATGATGCCTCAACGGACGGGACCGCCGAGCGGCTCCGCGACCAACGCCCTGACGTGCGCGTGCTTGCCCTTCAGCGCAATGTCGGCCTGGCGACTGCCATCGATCTGGCATTGCAGATTTCTGACGCCGAACTCGTAGCGTTGCTCAACAACGACACTGAGACGGAGCCCCGTTGGCTGGGCGCATTGGTCGCGGCCATCGATCGCCACCCAGAGGCCGGAGCCACAACCAGCAAACTGAAACTGCTCGACCGAAAGTCGCACATACACTCGGCCGGCGACACGTATGGACGCAACGGCCGACCCGGAAACCGAGGAGTCTGGCAGCCTGACACCGGGCAGTTCGAGCACGAGGAGGAGGTCTTTGGCGCCTGCGCTGGAGCCGCGCTCTATCGGCGAGCAGCGTTGGATCGAGTCTCCGAAATGGATGGAGATGTGCTCGATCGTGATTTCTTCATGTACTGCGAGGACGTCGATCTCAGCTGGCGGCTGAGGCTTCTGGGCTATTCGATAGTGTATGCACCGGAGGCGGTCGTCTATCACCAGCTTTCGGCAACCGGCGGCGGACCGCTCGCGTCGTATTGCGTGGCTCGCAACACGATCGCGGTGATCGTCAAAGACATACCGTTCCCACTGCTGCGGAGAAACGCGTCACGTATCGTCGTAGACCAGCTACGAACGGTGTTCGGGATCATTCCGCATCTGCGCGAACCGGCCGCTCGTGCACGCCTGCGTGGCACGTTCGCGGCCGTGCCAATGCTGCCGCGCATGTTGGCGAAACGGCGTCGCATACAGCGAAGGAGCCAGGTCGATCTCGAACAGATCGAGCGGCTCCTCGTGCCATAAAGTAACGGCGCGTAGCGTCAGTCGGCTGCGGCGATCGCCTCTCGCGGTTTCTCACCGATGTGCCGGTAGCTGGGCAGCAGCACCGAGAGGGATCCGACGAACGAGAAACAGGTCAGTCCCGAGAACATCAACGTGAGTGGCGTACCGATTGCGTCTGCTATGGCGCTGATGGGCAGAACAGTGATCGGCCGAATCGACTGCGAGACCATATAGACACCCATGACGCGCCCATAGACCGCCTCGTCGGTGTTCATCATGATCAATGTGCTGTTGAGCGCCATGTAGGAATCGCCCGCCATGCCCGTCACGAACAGGAACGGCAGCGCCAGCAGCAACTGTTGCTCGTAGACGGAAAATGCAAACCCGAACAACGCCGCTCCGAAGAGCATACCCAGCATTAGCTGCAGCATCCCCTTGCGCTCGAAGTTCGAGAGGTAGGCGATCAGGAGCGTTCCTGTCAGGGCTCCGACCCCAGCCACGGTCAAGAGCAAGCCGAGTCCGGTTGAGCCAACGTCGAGTGAACCGAGCGCGACGACCGGCATCAGACTGGTGTAGGGCATTCCAATAGCCAGCGGCACAAACCCGAGGCTCATCAGCACCAGCAGCAAACGTTGTCGACGGATGTATGCGAACCCATCAACCAGGCTCGACCGAACGTTCCGTCGTGCCCCAACAACGATACCCGGATTCTCGACTCGGAAGATGGACCACCATACCCAGATATAGCAGGCGGCGAAGACAAAGTAGACGCCGGAGACGCCGATAAACGGTATGGCGATCATGACACCTGCGATTGCCGGACCGACCACGCGCGTCAGGTTCATGCCGGCCGTATTGAGCGCGATTGCATTCGCCAACTGATTCCCCTTGCCGACGATCTGCGGGATATATGCCTGACGAGCAGGCATATTGAGCGCGAACGCCGTTCCCTGGACGAAGCCGATGGCAAACAGCCACGTCAACGTGATCATATGGGTAGATACGAGGATGGCGGCAAAGAGCGCCGTGATACCGAGCACAGCCTGCGTCCAGAGGAGGACGGTTCGCTTGGGGAAGCGATCGGCGATCACTCCTCCGACGGGAGATAAGAAGATGCGCGGCAGACCCATGGCCAACGTCACCAGGCCCAACGAAAGCGCGTTGCCGGTCAGCTTGTAGGCCAGATAGCCGCGCGCAACCTGCTGCATCTGCATTGCCATCCAGGAGCCGAGAAAACCAAACCACAGGACGCGGAAGTCGCGAATCTGAAGCGATTCGAAGGTCTGCGCCGCCACTCCACGTATGCGGCTCACGCCGCGCATCCCGCTACTCGAACCGCTACCACCAATGTGCATCGTTAAATCCTCAACCGATCATCGCATGACAAGGATCGCCGCGTGTTCGCGGCGTCCAACACTGGGGTACTTCTGATGATCGATTAGCTGTCGTTCGGGGGGAGGAGGTTGGCTTCGACGTGGGCGAGCATCGACTCGAACATGGAAAGTTCCTCCGGCGACAGTCCGGAAAGTGCGCGTTCCCGGTGTCGTTCCTGGATTTGATGCAAATCGTCGACGGCGTCTCTGGCCCGTTCAGTCAGCCACACACGCTGCAAACGACGGTTGTCTATGTCGCAGCTTCGTCGCACCCAGCCGGCTTGCTCCAGGCGCTGGACCATGCCGGTGAGGGTCGCTGGTTCGATCAGCATTCGCCTGCCAAGCTCGGCTTGGACCAGCCCATCTTCCGCGAGCAGGCGGTTGATCAGCCCAAGCTGGGGCGCCGTCACGCTGTACGGCTGCAGGGCATCGTCCAGCGCCCTCCGCAGGAGACGGGCGACGCGTGCGACTCGCGCGGTCGGGGCCAACGCCACATTGATGGTCTTGGATTTGGCCTGCATCTTCTGGACCACGCTCGTCCTCTATGTTAGGAGCCTAATATTCGCGTGCTAACATCATAGCACATGTTTATTTCATGTGAAAAACGTCAGGGGAATAGGGTCGTTTGGCAGCTCGACCGCGTCACCAATTAGGGGAACAGAGTGCCGTTTGAAACACTCCGGATCAGGCGTGTTCCGACCCGTTGAGGTGAGTTCCCGGGCGACTGTGCTCGCGGATAGCCTCCAGCGGCACGATACCGATAGGCTCTTCCTCGTCGTCCATAACCAGAAGCTGGCTTGAGTCAGTTTCCAGCAACTGCGCGAGAGCTGAGCGCAGGCTGGACGTCCGCGAAATCTTCGGTAGATCGGTCGGCACTGAATGGTCCAGTGGAACCAAAACAGAATCGACCGGGATGAGACTCAACCTGCGCAGCACGTCGTCGCTTCCGAGTAGCGAGCTGACGAAGTCGTCGGCTGGTTGCAGAACGATGCGACCTGGGACGTCATGCTGCACAACCTTGCCGTCCCTCATCACGACGATGACGTCCGCCAGCCGCACGGCCTCCTCAACGTCATGCGTGACGAAGAGCATGGTTTGTCCCAAACGCTGATGAATTGAATGCAGCTCGCCCTGCAGTCGATTTCGCGTGATGGCGTCGAGCGCTCCGAAAGGCTCATCCATCAGCAACATCGACGGATTGGCAGCCAACGCGCGCGCCAATCCGACCCGTTGCTGCTCGCCACCTGAAAGCTGTGCGGGGAAGCGTCGCCGGTACTCGTGTGGTGGCAGCCCGACCAGATCCAGCAGTTCGTCAATGCGATCTGACGTGCGTGTTCGATCCCAGCCCAGCAGCTTTGGCACAACGGCGACATTGTCCTCGACTCGCATGTGAGGGAAAAGACCCGACTGCTGCACGACGTATCCAATGCGGCGGCGCAGCTTAGGTGCGGATACGGTGTCGATCGGTGTACCGTCGATCAGGATTCGACCACTCGTTGGATCGTAGAGCCGGTTGATCAGCTTCAGCAGCGTCGTCTTGCCACACCCGGAAGGTCCTAGCAGCACCACAAACGAGCCGGGATCGACGTCGAAGCTGACGTCGTCGACCGCGGGACGATCCATGCCCGCGAAGACACGCGAGACGTGATCGATTTGGATCGAACTGGCGCTTGTTGAAGTATTCGTCGCGTCGATGGCGGTCCTCACAAATCAGGCGCCGACCGAAGCGGATCGGCCACGATGAAACGCCGTTTCCAGTCCCCAAACAATCGCTCCGAGAGCCGTTCCATAGACGGCATGCGCCGCCAGCGCCTGCAGGTGGACTGACAACGGGTAGTCGCTCGGCTTGCCCGACACGCCAAGGGCCCACAGCAATAGCTCGTCGCTCGCGAGCCAGAGTGCCCCACCATACGCCGCGCCCGTAATCGGTCCATGGCTCACGGGCATCAACTCAAATGGAAGTCCCCACTGCGTGCCATATGCCCAGTGTATCCGGTTTCCGAGCTCCATCGCCCGCTCATGGGTCAGATCGACACCGATGCGCTCGGCGAGCCATCGCGCGACTCTCGCGGGTGAGCCCTCTGAATCGCCGCTGGGCCCCTCGCTGGTTCTTGAAGGGGACGGCTGACGGAGCTTTCGTTCGATCCACGTGGAAGCAGCGGGTATGACGCGCCCCTGGCTCCAGTCCATCACGACGGTGGCCAGCGCACCGGCGGCTAATCCGAAGGCGATTCGTTGCAGCATGTATTGACCGGGATCCCTTCGATACGTTTCGCGCGTGAGACGTATGATTGCGCGATGATCAAGTTTTGTTCAATCGCGCATGGCGTGTGCCAGAGGCTGAGCGACGTCCACCTAACCGGCGAACGTTCGATGCATCCGCTCCTCCAATTGGGTGGCACGCAGAATGCACGGCTCACGTGGGAGCGAGCGCGTTCGCTTTCAATCGAGGGTTCGGTAGGGGGCTCTTCCCGCGCGTGAATTACATCCTGCAATGGGATCACTGGCAGATGTCAGATCCCAACGGAATACCCAAGCTGGCGATCGACCACTTGTCGATTACCGGTCTCTCAATCCTGATTGGATTGGCGATCGCCTTTCCGGTCGGCCTGGTCGCCGCCCGTTTCAGCCGCATCTATCTGCCGGTGGTGACGGTAGCCGGCGTGATGTACACCATCCCGAGCCTGGCATTTATGGCTTTACTCATCCCGTTCACTGGGCTCACGCGAGCGACGGTGGTGATCCCGCTCGTCCTCTACGCGCAGGTGGTCTTGATCCGCAACATCGTCGCGGCGATCAGATCGGTGGATCCGCTGCTACTCGAGGTCGGCCGAGCCATGGGGATGAACGCCATTCAGCTGCAGCTCAAGGTAATCCTTCCGCTAGCGCTGCCGGTCATCGTGGCCGGACTTCGCGTCGCATCAGTCACGACAATCGGAATCGCCACCATCGCGCCGTTGTTCGGCGTCAAGGACCTGGGCTACCTGATTTTCCAGGGGTTCAACACCAGCTACAAGGACCAGGTACTCGCGGGGGTGATTCTGGTCAGCGTCCTGGCGGTTGTGGCCGACATGATACTGCTTGGGCTCCAGAAGCTCCTCAGCCGTGGACGACGTATCGAGGCGGTCGCATAGCGCGAATCGCGACCGCAAAGGGGCGCACGCATTGCATCTTCTCCATGAGATCTCCCAATTTCTGCATGATCCGAGCACCGATTTCGGCGGCCAAACCATTATCTATTTGAAGCTCTGCCTCGTTCCGATCGCGTTATCGGTTTCCATTGGCGTTTTGCTTGGCGTGTTGGTCGCACGTCGGCCGATCGCCGCATTCGCCGCAACCAACATCAGCGGACTGGCGCGTGCCATCCCTACGCTGGCGTTCCTTGCGGTCACACTCCCGTACCTGGGGATTGGCTTCACTCCCGCGGTGACAGCTCTGACTGTGATGGGCGTGCCGCCAATTTTGCTGAACACGATCGCTGGTATTCGTGGGATCGATCCCGTGGTGATTGAGTCAGCACGCGGCACCGGCATGACCTCATGGCAGATCCTCACGCGCATTCAGGCGCCACTGGCGATGCCCGTGACCGCTGCGGGAATTCGGACGTCGGCCGTGCAGATCGTGGCGACGGCTCCACTGGCGGCATTGATTGGCGCGGGCGGATATGGAGATTACGTCCTGCAAGGGATCTATCTGCTGCAGACTGCTCCGCTGGTGGTCGGGTCGGTTGCGGTTGCAATTCTGGCGATGATCGCCGAGTTCGGGCTGGCCGGAGTCGAACGATTGGTAACGCCCGCGGGACTGCAAACCGACCACGGAAAGGAACGTGATGAAATTTCCGAGCTGCAACCCGTGGCGTGAGTGGCCACTCACTTGCGAGGGTTGCACCCGCGACTCCGTCGAACCGCAAATTGAGGAGAGAGATTGAAGGCCAACAACCACTCGATAGATCGATACATCATTGGACCGCTGTTACTCATATCAATGATGCTGCTTGTCAGCTGTGGTGGCGGCGGCAGCAGCACCAGCACCACGACTGGATCCGCCCCAACGTCCAGCACAGGTGGCTCGACCTCGACGGCGAGCAGCGCGAGTCCAATGACGTCGCCCAGCAGCATGGCGAGCCCAGCAGGTTCGCAACAGGGCGCGAACCCTTCCGACGTCAATATCACGATCGGCAGCAAGCTGGATGTCGACGGACAACTCAATGCGGAGATGTACGCGCTATTGCTGCAGGACAAAGGCTACAAACTCACGACCAAGCTTGGACTCGGTCAGACTCCGGTGCTCGACTCTTCTATCAAGAGCGGCGCGATCGATATTTATCCTGAGTTCACCGGCACGGCGCTGTCGCTCCTGAAGATGGATCCGACTCAGGATGCAAAGCAGGCATATCAGGAGGTGAAGGACGCTTACGAGAAGCAGTTCAACCTTACCTGGTTGGATGCGGCCTACAACCTGAACGACAGCTATGCTCTGTGCACATCGCAGAAGATGGCGCAGGAGAAAAACTGGACATCCATCGACGATCTCACGTCAAGCGCCGACCAATTGACGCTGGCATCACAGCAGGACGGCATCGACGCCGCGGTCACCCCGGTGCAGGACGCCTATGGAATCAAGTTCAAGAACGTGGTGAAGATCAGCGAACAACTCGGGTTCGAGGCCGTCACCAAAGGTGATGCAGATCTCAACGTCTGTTACACCACCGACCCGAATATCGTGGTCAACAACTTCGTGGTGTTGAAAGACTCCAAGAACGTGTTCCCGATCTACAACCCAGCGCCGGTAGTACGCGATCAACTGCTGCAGAAGGCGCCGCAGATCGCCGACATTTTGAACGCTTTGCAACCGAAGCTCACCACCGACACCATGGTCGGCCTGATCAAGCAGGTGAGTGTCGACCACAAATCAGTTGAGGACGTGGCCAAGGCATTCCTACAGGACCAGGGATTGCTTTCGAAGTAGCTCATCTCACTGCCATGAAATCGTGGAGGTAAACAGACGTGCCGGTCTTACTCGACCGGCACGTTGACTTGTGTCGCAGTGAACTGTTCTACCCGGGCTGGATCGAAAGATCGACCTGAGGCACTTCTCGGTCAGAGGCTTCTTCGATCGCGTACGGATCAGCCGGATTGAATCCGAATTGATTGGCGATGAAGATGCCGGGCATCTGGCTGCGCGACGTATTGTATGAAAGCACGGCATCGTTGTAGAACTGGCGCGCGAACGCGATGCGATTCTCTGTCGATGCCAGCTCCTCCTGCAGCGAGCGGACATTTTCGCTGGCGCGCAGCGCGGGATAGGACTCAGCCACCGCAAAGAGCGAACGCAGCGACTTCGACAGCTCTCCTTCGGCCTCGCTGCGCTGTGCCACGTTGTTTCCCGCTGCGATCGCCTGCGCTCGCGCATCAGTCACGTTCTGCAGCACCGTGCGCTCGTGCTCGAGATAGCCCTTGACGGCGTTGACCAGATTCGGAATGAGATCATGCCGCCGTTTGAGCTGAACGTCGATCTGCGACCAGCCGTTCTGCACTCGGTTGCGCAGCGACACGAGCCGGTTGTAGGTAACCACCATCATGATGATGGCCAACGCGATCAAAGCGAGTACGACCAACGCGACGATCAAAATCATCAGCCCTCCACAATACAGTTATGTCGAATAATAAATTGTTTCACGTTCTAGCTCCCATGGCGGCAAGATGCTTCAGTCGGCGATGCAACGATGGGTGGAACGGCACGATAATTCCCTGCTTCTCCTCGAAAGTCTCGGATTCGAGCGCCGCCTGCTCGCGAGTCTGCTCTTCCAATGTGCGGCGTAGCTCATCGTGGAAGGTAGGTGAGGCATTCTCTGTGCGTTCGTGGCTCCGCATGCCCTGCAGCTTGGTCAGCTGCGTTTGGAACTGCGCCAAACTCCGCCCTTTTGCCGCTTCGGCTCCCACAATAAAGAGGTGAGAAACGCCCTGGCTTCCGGGGATCAACCCGCCAGTCAGCGTGAGCTCCTGGAGCGCCCTGGACAACCCGTCTGGGTCTCGAGTCAGCTGAACCGCCGTGGCATCGGCCAGGTAGCAGCGCGTGCGCCAGGTGAACGCCAGCAGCGGTCCGAGCAGAAAGAGGACGACGAGCAGCAGCACGATGTACGCGAAGATCATACCTAGAGCCAGAGGAAAGAAAATCATCGCGCGCGCGAGCATGAAGACTTTGCGGAATCGCGAGATTCCCGTCCGATCGAAGTCGAGAAACTCGTTGATGTCGTCCATGCCGGTCGGAGTCGAGGCGCGCAGGAGCAGTCCGTTCACCAGCTCGACTCGGCTGCCATCTTTGCCGGATCCGCCGAAAGAAAGCTTGATCAGCTCCCAAACTGCACGGCGTGCGTTCCTGCTCATGGGAAACATCAGTACTGTCATCAGTAGGCCGTAGGTTTGAAAAACGGCCACGATCTTCATGGCGATGCCGAGGTCGCCGTTTCCGGCCGCGCCGATCAGATGTCCGAGCACGCCCTGTGTTTCGGCTCGGTCCAGATCGTCAAGCAATCGCCGCGAGACGACCATGGTGGCGGTCTCCGGGGAGGAGCCGATCATTCCTGCGTTCGCGGCCGGCGAATCGAGCAACATTACCTGCGGCGCCGCGATACCGTCCGCGATGGCCATCTCTTGCACCACGTTGACGAGCTGCTGCTCCTCGAAGTCGTTTGAGCGCGGCTCTCGGGCCCCAAGACTGAGCACCACGCCTCCGACGCCATATCTCAGGAAGACGCGGTGCAACCAGCGCCAGAGGAGATAAGTGACCAACAGACCGGGTGCGACGAGCTCGACGAGACCGAAGCTGAACCGAATGGGGTGTTGAGTTCCCGCTGAAACGTTGTTGATCATCGAGCCATAGGCGTTGAGCGCGCTGTGCGAAATTGCCGGAAGCGGAAGGAAGAAGTCAACGACTCCGATGAGTACAGCCAGTTCGAAGACGAACGCCGGAGTCACGATCGCGCTGATGATCATGCCCATCGCCACGATTGTGAGACCGCAGAAGAACGAAAGCCGCCAGGTTGCCCGGCGGTTTCGCTGCTGTTCGTCGAAGAAACTGGCCCGGTCAACCGGTCCAGGTATCGACCCAACAGCCATTGGCAGAGTCGGACCAGCGTGCATGGCCACATCCAGTCGAGATCGACATCGGATCGATTGACGTCGCGGGTCAGAGCATATTCAACTTCACCCGTGCAGAATCACGGGCGACTGTTCACGAGATTGAGTGTGAGCTAAGCATATGCATTTCTGATGGATTGACAAGATCCGGCTGTACAAGTGGAACGTCTGTCGCGAAGAATGGCCAGCGACTTCGCCGGAATCAGGTCCGACACACCTCGGCTTCTGCCCAAATTGACGAAGGTTGCGCAAAATGATATTCTGGCAGTTGCATATTGAGTCGTGGACCGGGAGTAGTAGGTCAACATGGCGTCCGCCAGGGAGACGGGATCAGCGACTGAGAGTCCCGTTCGGATGGAGTGGCCGAAGTCGCCCGCGAGGCCGGCGATCGAATGAGATTTCGAGTAGATCGTTGCGGGAGCGCCCGTTACAGCGTTTGAGAGCGGCGCCGCGTCCGAGCAGTGCCGAATCAAGGTGGTACCGCGGTTTCAACCGTCCTTGCAAGAGGGCGGTTTTTTGTTTCTCAACGCGCCAACCCGCGATCGCTCGTCAGGCAGGCGAAAGGAAGACAACGTGACGTCAACAAGCACCCCTGGCGAGCTCGCCAAGACCTACAACCCAAGCGAGATCGAGGGCTCGTGGTACGACCGCTGGTTCGACCAGGGCTATTTCACTCCCGAGATCGACCCAGATCAGGACCCGTTCGTGATCATCATGCCGCCGCCGAACGTCACCGGCGAGCTGCACATGGGCCACGCGCTCTTCGTTTCTGTGGAGGACATCCTATCTCGCTGGCACCGCATGCAGGGCCGACCAACGCTATGGCTTCCCGGCGCGGACCACGCGGGAATCGCAGGACAATGGGTGGTCGAGCGAGAGTTGGCGGCCAAGGGTCTGAGCCGACACGATCTGGGCCGGGAGCAGTTTATCGACCAAGTCTGGGAGTGGATGGATCGCTACCGCAGTCGCATCTTGAGTCAGATGCGTACGTTGGGTGCCTCCGCCGATTGGACTCGATTCCACTTCACCATGGATCCAGCACCATCTCGTGCCGTGCGAACCGCGTTCAAGAGGCTCTACGACAAGGGCCTGATCTATCGGGGCGAACGACTGATCAACTGGTGCCCACGCTGCATGACGGCGCTCTCGGATCTTGAGGTGGAGCACGAGGAGGTCAAAGGGTCGATCTGGACGCTGCGTTATCCCATCCTCGGCACCGACGACTATATTGAGGTTGCCACGACGCGTCCCGAAACGATGCTTGGCGACACCGCGGTGGCGGTTCACCCGGATGATGAGCGCTATCAGCATCTCATCGGCAGAAACGCAACGCTTCCGATTCTGGGACGACAGCTCCCGATCATTGCCGATTCAGCAGTTGATCCCGCGTTTGGAACCGGCGCCGTCAAGGTGACGCCTGGACACGACCCGAACGACTTTGAAATCGGCCAGCGAAACGGACTGCCGTCGATAAACATCATGAACCTCGACGGGACACTCAACGACAACGCCGGCCCGTTCGCCGGACAGTCGATGCAAGAGGCGCGGAACAACGTGGTGGCCCGCCTCGATGAGGAAGGATTCCTGGTCGAGGTCAAGGAACACGTTCACTCAGTTGGACACTGTCAGCGCTGCGATACCGTGGTCGAGCCGATCATCAGCAAGCAGTGGTTCGTCGAGATGCAACCATTGGCTAAACCGGCCATCGAAGTCGCCCATGACGGCACGGTTCGCTTCGTGCCGGAGCGTTTCAAGGGCATCTACCTGCACTGGATGGAGAACATCCACGACTGGTGCATCTCGCGGCAGCTCTGGTGGGGTCATCGCATCCCGGTTTGGTACTGCGAGTGCGGCGAAGTGATTGCCACCGACCAGGAGACCGTCGAATCCTGCCCCAAATGCGGCGGTTCGAATCTGACGCAGGACCCAGACGTTCTCGATACCTGGTTCAGCTCCGGACTCTGGCCCTTTAGCACGCTCGGCTGGCCGGATGTGACCGAAGACCTCAAGTATTTCTATCCGGGCTCGGTGATGGAGACCGGCTACGACATCCTCTTCTTCTGGGTGGCGCGCATGATCTTCTTCGGCATCGAGTTCATGGGCGAAGTCCCGTATCACGTCGTCTACCTGCACGGCACCGTGCGCGACGAGCAGGGACAGCGCATGAGCAAGACCAAAGGGAACGTGATCGACCCGACTGAGCTGACCAAAGAGTATGGGAGTGACGCGCTCCGCTTCACGTTGATCACCGCCGGAGCGCCTGGCGCCGATATGAAGCTGAGCGTCCAGCGGGTCGAATCCAACCGCAATTTCGGCACGAAGATCTGGAATGCGACGCGCTACGTTCTGCGCTCTGTGGAGGGAGCGACCCTCGCTCGAACCAGCGACGGTGCCCTGCGGCCACCGGATCCGGCCCACATGAGCGTGGCCGATCGCTGGATCGTCAGTCGCCTCGAGCAGCTGACCTTTGACGTCCAGGATCTGATGATCAACTACCAATTGGGCGAGGCAGGTCGCCGCATCTACGAGTTCCTCTGGTCGGAGTATTGCGATTGGTACATCGAATCGACCAAGGTGGTCCTCAACGGGGACGACGAGCACGGCAAGGCGACCGCGCGACAGACGCTGGTCTACGCGCTCGAGCGATCGCTGCGGCTGCTCCACCCGTTCATGCCGTTCGTGACCGAGGAGCTCTGGCAGCACTTCCCGCATGAAGGCGAAAGCATCATGGTCGCCCCATGGCCGGTGGGCGATCGAGTCTCGGATCGACGAGCGGGCAGTGTCCGAGTACGAATTCATGATTGATGCCGTGCGCTCCGTGCGCAACGCTCGTGCCGAATCGAATGTCGAAGCGTCCATGTGGATCTCGGCCATGATCTACCCGGGCTCGCACGCCGATACATTCCGCGAGCTGCAGCCCGCCTTCTCCTTCCTGGCGAGAGTCGGCGAGGATCGACTTGAGTATCGCGATGAACCGCTCGAGGCGCCGAAATCGGTCGTGACATTGGTGGTGGATGATGCGGTCATCTACCTGCCACTGGCCGGCATGGTGGATATCGATGCGGAGAAAGAGCGCCTGAAGAAGGAGATCGAGCAGGTCGAGGAGGAGATCGCCCGCATTGGACAACTGCTCTCCAATGAGCAGTTCGTCAGTCGCGCGCCAGCCGACGTGGTGAACAAGCAGCGAGATCGACTCACGGCGGCACAGGACCGTCTTGCGCTGCTGCAGGCACGGCTCGACGAGATCGACGGGTGAGCCGGCAGCCAAACCTTGACACGGGCCAGTTTCAAAGCAAGCTGGCCCTGCCGGTCGACTGGTACGAACGGTACGTGGTCGATGTCGCTCGCGATCTCCTCGGGTGTGTAATCGTCTCGGACAAAGACGGCACTCGAGTGGCAGGGTGCATTGTCGAAACCGAGGCCTACGATGGTGAGGACGATCCCGCAAGTCACTCCGCATTTCGCCGCAGTGGCGTGGTGCGCGCCATGTGGGGACCCCGTGGATCCCTCTACGTCTACCGAGCCTACGGCATGTACCCCTGCTTCAACGTGGTGGCCGGACCGGGCACGCGTCCGTCAGCCGTCCTGATTCGCGCGATCGAAGCGGTCGAAGACGCAAGCGCGATGTCGAAGCGCACCGGACGACCAACCGGTGCCAAAGTTGCCAGCGGACCCGGCCTGACCGGTCGCGCGCTAGCCATCGACCTCGACGACAACGGACATGCCTTGCAGCAGAGTCCCATCTGGATTCAGCCTGACGCTGGCGATGTACACGTCGTAACCGGTCCTCGCATTGGCATCACTCGTGGCGTGGACGCCCCATGGCGTTTTGGGATCGCCGGTCATCCATCCCTCTCGAAACGCTTCCCCTGAATCGGCGGGACTCGACATTCGACGCCTCGAACCCACTGCTATACTCATTCGGCAGGAGGCTGAAATGCCCATCGCCATGCTGGACGACGCCACCATTGGAAAAATCGCCGCGGGCGAGGTAATCGAACGTCCTGCGTCAGTCGTCAAAGAACTGGTGGAGAACGCGCTCGACGCTCATGCTCGATCGATCCGTATCGAGATCGGCGCGGGCGGCAAAGAACTGATCCGGGTACGCGACGACGGCGACGGCATCGATCCGGATGATCTGCTTCTGGCGGTCGAACGTCACACGACCTCCAAGCTACGTTCGTTCGACGATCTCAACCACCTGGCATCGTTCGGATTTCGAGGCGAGGCACTTGCCAGCGTCGCCTCCGTCGCCGAGCTCGAGATCCTCAGCCGACCGCCGGAACACCGTGCCGGATGGAACTTGAAGTCCGAATTTGGTCAGCCGAGGAAACCGAGCCAGACGTCCGCGTCTGCGGGCACAACCATCACGGTGCGGGACCTGTTCGGCAACGTCCCCGCGCGTCGAAAGTTCCTCAAGCAGGACGCCACCGAGAGCGGATACGTTCAGCGCGTCATCTCCGCCTACGCACTCGCCTTCCCTGAAGTTCGCTTCGAGCTCATTACGGACGGGAAATCGACTTTGGCCACGGATGGCTCGGGTGATCTCCTCGGGGCGGCGGTGGGTGTCTTTGGCTCCGACGTCGCCGGTGAGTTGATCGATATTGAACCGCCGTCACTAGACGAGTCACATGACGCGTCCGACGAGAGGCCTCCGATCGGTGTCAGCGGCGTGATTGGTTTGCCGACCATTACACGCGGTAATCGACAGCAGATGATCCTGCTGATCAATCGTCGTTGGATTGAGCACCGCTCGTTGTCATTCGCGATCGAGCAGAGCTACCACACGCTGATCATGGTGGGCCGCTACCCGATCGCGGTTGTGAACATCTCGGTGCCGTCTGATCGAGTCGATGTCAACGTCCATCCGACCAAGCGGGAGGTCCGCTTCAGCGATGAGCGGCTCATCTTCTCTGAAGTGCAGCGAGCCGTCCGTGGAACCTTGATGAGCCACACGCCTGCGCAGTCGATTCCACAGGTCATCGAATCGCCATTGTCCGCCGATAGTGTGCAGCGGCGCATGACGCTGGCCAATCCGGAGCGCGTCAATCGACCGCAGCAGTCTCTTATCGAGCAGCGAAGCGAAACAGACGATGAACACGAGCGCGTGCGACCACCGGAAAGCGCTTGAGCTAGACATGCCGATTCTCCGTGTCCTCGGACAAGTCAGTGGAACGTACATCATCGCCGAGGGGCCGAGCGGCATGTACCTGGTGGACCAACATGCCGCGCACGAGCGCATCCTGCTTGAACGGTTGCTCATCCAGTTTGAGCGCCAGGCGCCGGAATTCCAACGCATGCTGGAGCCTTTGGTGGTCGAGCTAACGCCCGAGCAATCGGCTGCGGCTGAAGACGCGTCGGAAGAGCTTCAGTCCCTGGGGTTCGAGATCGAATGGTTTGGCGGGCGCTCGGTCGCCATCCGCGCCGTTCCGGCCATCATGGCGCGCCGCGATCCAGCCCGGACGTTGCAGACAATTCTCGACGACATGGTTCGAGGCGGGAACGGCCGCTCGAAGTTCGAATCCGTTGCCATGAGCACCGCCTGTCATTCAGCCATCCGGGCTGGACAGAGCCTCTCTATCGGCGAGATGCGCGAACTTCTCACGCAGCTCGAAGGCTGCACCGCTCCTCGAGCCTGCGCCCACGGCCGCCCCACAGTCCTGCATCTGAGTCAAGACGAGCTCGAGCGCCAGTTCTCGCGACGGTAGAACGTTGTTGCGCACATCAAAGCGGCGCATCGTTTGATGCGCCGCTAATCATTCAATCTCTCAGCTTTGGAGTCTTGAGACCCCCTGCCGTTCGCGGGTCGATCAGTTCTGTGACTGAATCCCGCCGAGGGAGTTCGACGACTCACGCTGCTCGTCGCCCAGCTTGATCCAGCCGTGTCGCAGCGCGTAAATCACCGCTTGCGTGCGGTCGTTCACGGCCAGCTTACGCAGAATTGACGTGATGTGATTCTTCACCGTCTGATCGCTGATGTTCAGCAGCCGGGCAATCTCTTTGTTGCTGTTGCCATGCGCCACGCTGTCAAGGATCTCGACCTCACGCGGCGTCAACGGGGAGAAGACCGCGCTGGAGACTTCGTCGACTTGCGCCAGCTCGCGGAACTGATCGAGAACCTTTGACGCCACGAAGGGGCGCGACAGAACGTTCTCGTTGATCAGATATTCGCCCCGTCCAACTCGACGGATCAGTGAGATGAGGTCCGCGGGATCGATGTCCTTGGTCGAGTACGCATTGGCTCCGGCACGAATGGCGCTGAAGAGCTGCTCATCGTCTTCGTGCATCGTGAGCACGATCACGCCGGCCTGCGGGTGCCGCCGCTTAAGGATTCGCGCCACTTCAAGGCCGCTCATGTCCGGAAGATTCAAATCGAGCAATACCACGTCGGGCACGTGGACGTCCGACAGCCGGATGGCCTCCTGGCCGGAATCCGCCTCACCCACGACGAGCAGGTCAGACTCCTCCTCGAGGCTCCAGCGAATTCCTCGTCGAAAGAGAGGATGATCGTCGATGACGAGGATCTCTATCTGGTTCACGTCCGCCTCCTCGCGCCCGCGTTATGACGACCTTCTCGTCGCTCGCGGGATCTGCCCATCGCTCTGGTGTTGACAGGGATCGTCAATGTGACGTCTGTCCCCGAGCCTGGCTCACTCTGAACGCTTAGTACCGCGCCTATAACCTCTGCGCGCTCTCGCATTCCCACCAGACCAAAGCCACTCATCGCATCGGCCACGGCCGCGCTCGGCCGAAACCCGACACCATTGTCCCGTATACCGACCTCTAAACCAACGTCAGACGCAAGAATTGATACCCAAGTCCTAGACGCGCGTGAATGTCGGTGCACGTTTTGCAGGGATTCTTGAATGACCCGGAACGCCGTCATCTCCTGATCGGGCGTCAGGTGGGGCAAATGGTCGGTGACTTCGAGATCGATCTCACCTGGAAACAGGTGGCGGTACGTTTGGATGTAGTGCTCAGTCGTGGCGGCTAACCCACGCTGTCCCAACATCGTGGGACGAAGGTCGAAAATGAACCGCCGAATCTCGGTCAGGCCCTCACGCATGGCGGCCTTGACTCGATCGATCTCCTCGGCGCTGCTTCGCCGACCGTCTCCCGGGTTGTTGAGCGCCCGACCGACGAACTCGAGACCGATGATGGCATTGGCCAGCACTTGAGCAGGGCCGTCGTGGATCTCTCGAGCGAGACGGCGACGCTCGTCCTCCTGCGCCTCGATAGCGACATGACGCTCGGCGAGTCGTTGTGCGTCATCGAGTCCCGGAAGTTCTTCGTCCCCACGGAACTGCTGCCGGCTGGTCGTCAGCAGGTGCACGAATCCGTTCAGCTGGCGATAGATGGAGGAAACTCGAGTGTAGGTCCCCAACAACTCATAGTCACGCTCCCGAAGCTCCTTGTCCTCCTCGCCGTCTGGAGGAATCGAGCCATCCGGTTGCGCCAGCGAACGTTCGAGACTATGCTCTTCAATCGTTCCCTGAATCGACGCCCGTGCGTTGCCTATGACGGAGAGCATCGTGTTGAGTTGATCGACCGTCGCGCCAAG
The DNA here is from genome assembly GCA_963713965.1 of uncultured Chloroflexia bacterium. GTDB lineage: Bacteria > Chloroflexota > Chloroflexia > Thermomicrobiales > Thermomicrobiaceae > CALAGB01. Next base: position 3,220,297 of record OY970217.1, on the reverse strand, counting down.
CCGATCCTCGAGCGATGAGATGTCGTCGTAGATCCCTGCTACGATTCCATCGAGTTCCTCAGGCCCCATGCCTGACAATGTGTGCTCCTATCAGCTGTAGTGTTTTGTAGCTTTCTCGTTCCGGTCGATTGATGATTGCGAGAAAACTGTGAAGCGGAGCAAAATCAGGTGATCGCCGCTTCAGTATAGCACGGCACTACTTTACCAGATTACCTATGTGTACGTATACCGCTCTCGCCGCGAACATACGGAGGTTCTCATGAAGAGCATCGGACTGATCACGATCGGGCAATCGCCTCGAGAGGACATTGTGGCATCGATGTTCGGAACCATCTCGCCGGATGGGCTCATCGAGTGCGGCGCCCTGGACAACCTCACCCTCCGCGAAGTGGAAGGGTTGGCGCCGAGGAATGGTGAGCATCCGCTGGTCAGCCGGCTCCGCGACGGAAGCGAAGTGGTGGTCGCGAAAGAGCGGCTGATGCCCCACATGCAGGCCGCGGTGGACTCGGCCATCGGTCAAGGCGCGGGACTGATCGTCATCCTCTGTACCGGGGAATTCACCCAGCTTTCAATCGGGGTACCGACCATCTATCCCGATCGCGTGCTTGGACACGTCGTCGAAGCCATTCTCCCTCGCGGGACCGCTGGCGTGATGCTTCCGCACCCGGGTCAAATGGAGTCTATGTGTCGTAAGTGGCGAACGAACATGCGTACGTTCGAAGGTATTGCTGTCTCGCCTTATACGGATGTGGAGGAGTTGGCTCGTCACGCTGTTTCACTCAAGGATCGCGGATCTGACCTGATCGTGCTGGATTGCATGGGTTTCGATCTGGCCATGAAGCGGACCGTCGCGGACGCTTCCGGTCTGCCGGTGATCCTGGCAAATCGTCTGGTTGGACGGGTGCTGGAGGAACTCACTTCAGCAGCCGAGTGAACTTACGACTCGCTCGATCCGAGGTTGGAAACGATCTCAGGTGCTGGAGAACGATCGTAGCGTCGACGCAGATCGTTCAGTCTCACTTTGAGGATGTCACGCACCATCAGTAAACTGTCGGCACCCGGCCGCACCTTGCTACCGGCCACGTGGGTCCACGTGACGGGGAGCTGATAGAGTCGATAATTTTGTCGGTGCGCGAGGAAGAGGAGCTCAACATCGAACCCGGTCACCAGCGGGCCGCGTACGACAGTGGATGCGTCACGGTAAAGGAGCGCTCGCGCGAAGAGGTCCCGCGCGACGCAGGAGCGAAAGCCCTTGAACCCGCATTGGGTGTCACTTAACCCTCGCACCGCTAAGAGCTGCACGAGGTAGTTGAATAATCGGCCCATCATGTGACGGTAGGCTGGCTCACCGAGGCGACGTGCCCCTTTCCCCTCCCGCGTCCCAATGACGACGTCCCAATCGGTGGAGAGTAGTTTGACGGCGTCGTCCACATAGTGCACCGGGGTGGAGAGATCCGCGTCGGTGAAGACAATGACTTTGCCGCGCGCTGCATGGACCCCGGCTCGCACCGCGGCTGCCTTCCCATGATGTTTTAGCTCGAGAAAGCGAACGTGAGGGTTTTCCGCGGCCGCGCGACCGATTGTCGCCGTCCCATCCTCACTGCCGTCGTCAACGACAATCAGCTCCCATGAATACGCACATTCGTTGAGGTGTCGCAGCGACTCGTCCAAAGTGTGAGGCAGTCGAGATTCTTCGTTGAAGCATGGGATCACCAGACTGAGGTCGAAGTCCGACTCGGATGATCCCTCAACCTCACGAGTTACAGAGGGGAAGTCCAACCACCGTGCCTTCCAAATCGCACTTTAGACCGCTCTCCACGGTCATGCCCGTGCCGGGATTGTATCAATTCACTTGGGTAGGGAAACTCACTCGCCGCCGAATGTCGATGATCGCTGGACGCCGCCCGAACGTCCGATGCGGTATACCTGCAGTGGGGATGATCTCCCGATGTGGCCACGCCGCAGACTGTGAAGGTAATTGATGATTGAGCAGCTTCAACTCTCCACGTTTGAGCCTCTAATCGATCAAACATTCGACATCGAACTGCCGACCGGCGAAACGTTCAATTTCAGCCTTGAATCGGTGATGCCTCTCCACAATCGCACGACAGACCTGGCTGATCCGGACCGGCGAGTCCCCTTTTCACTCCTCCTTCTCGGTTCGTCCGGAATCTCGATGCCGCAAGGAACGTATCATTTCATTCACGAATCGGTTGGCGAGTTTGACATGTTCATCGTGCCGATTGAACGACGCGGCGACCGCCTCACCTACCAGGCCGTCTTCAACTGAACTCCAACCGCTCGTTAAACTGACACGACCTCGGATGACTCTGGCATCCAGCGCATCAGAAGATAGACGTCTTTGTCTTCAACGGAATGAAACCCAAGTCGTTCATAGAGACGACGGGCGGGATTGAATTTCTCGACATGAATCGTGACAGGCTTGCCGGACCTGCGAGCCTCCGCCTGGACGTCCTCAATGAGCTGGGCGCCGATCCCTCGGTTTCGGTACGAAGGCAGTAGGACGACGTCGACGATGCGGATCTCGGAATCCCAGCGTGCCAGATACAGACGCCCGGCTGGTTCACCGTCGACTTCGACGATCGAGAACGATGCGCCGTCATAGTGCGCGAGGTAATGCGAGCGTTGCGCGTTGAACTGCATCCGCAGGAATGCGTGCTTCTCCTCCGCACTCCAGTCGACGAGCAGCATTTCCGGCTCACGCGTGCTCGCATAGAGCGCGAAAAGGAACGGCTCGTCGGCATCAGTCTCCGCACGAAGATGAACTTGGTCACCGGGTCCAGCGATGCGGCTATACCTCATTTACTGTGATCATGTCGTCGACCGCGAGCCAAACGTGGGGCGCCTCGTCCCATGTCGATGATGCCAAGAACCGAAACCTCACGATGGGTGGCGAACCTCAAACACGAAATAGATGAGGTCAGGCGGTGCCGACGATGCACGGAAGCCCCAGACACTCGAATTGCTGGAGACTGATGAAGCCGACAGGGTCGCTCCGTTTCCCGCGCTTAGGGCAGAGTAGGATGACCAATCCACGCCATTGAATGCGGAATCTGACAAACCGATGAAATAGTAGCCATCTTTGAGCTTCGGTGACATGAAGCCTAGCTGCGTCACAAGCGTCACCGGAACCTTTTGGAGTGAGCCCCCGCTCATCTTCAGACCGACGTTGAGGGTCAGTCCGCTCATCGCGCTGATCGGCACGTATGCGCTGACCGACGAGCTGGATTTCTGATAGCCGGTGTTGTCCATGATCCAGGCCAGATAATCGACATTGGTGAAGGGGCGATAGCTCACGTCCACCGACAAGACGTCAACTCCGTCAAAAGACGGATCACCGCTCGTCGATCTCAGACCACGCAGCGTAACCTGAGCGCCGGTCTGAGCGAACGAGGAGTCCTCCTGGCGGATGGACGTCGACGCCACGACGGTCGATCCGACTTTTCCGTCCCAGTAGCCGACGCTTAGGGGCGACGTTAGCCACAGCCCGGCGGCACGCGCCACATTGCTGATTTCCGGGGCCGCCACCAGTTCACCACCAATCACCAGTGACGACAGAGCTCCCGCTGTTCCGATTTTCAAAAGATCTCGACGACGCATCTCCACGCTCTTCTCAATCAAACCGGACCATCTCCGGTCATCATTCATCGGTCCATCGCGTCACGTTCGCGGCGGATATACACCCTGAAGCGCGATACAGAAGTTGAACGTCAAATACGGTTGCATATTGTTGTGAGGCTGATCCCCAACAGAGGGTGACATCACCTGATCGGAAAGGTGCGTCAGACTTGATGAAGCCGCGTACAGGTTGATACCGCCGACACTCGACGCGAACTTCTCACTCGCAGGACTGCGATCTCCCGCGTCGCCCTGCGAGACCGAGATCGAGTGACTGTGGGAAGGCATCTCGCTTTCGAGCAGAGAGACCGTTTGACTGCCGCTGGTTTCGCCCAAGTCATGAAGGGACAACCCGGGACCCTGACCAGGGTGCATCACAACCATTCCCTGGATGTTTGGGAGTGCGAAGTTGGATTTGCCGTCACCTCCGTACGTGGTTCCAAGCAAGGAAAACAGGGCGGTATTCTGCGAAAGCGGCAAGATCTGACCATCGCAAAACGCCCAGCCTTTCGGCGCGAAGTTGAACGGGAAGATGCGGATCTCTGCAACAAATGGGTCCACACTGTCTCCTTACGTTGGGCTCGGAAAGATTCCGAACAACGAGATGATGTAGTTGATGCACACATACGGCTGAAAGTTGTTGTGCGGTTGACTTCCGCCTACGGACGAGATCGAGCTGGAATTCAGTGTAGTCGACGGCAAATCGGTCCCGTAAGCGAAGGTCGTGACCTCCGGCATCGTACCCGGGACGTTGGACGTTGGGCTAGTGGTCGTTGCGTTTGCTGCTGAGCCGAAGAGTAGGTGGCTATGCGATGGTGTCTGCGGAACGGTGAGCGTTATTTCCTCGGTGCCTCCGGTTTCGGCGAGTATGAACCCATTTCCTTGGTGCAGAGGGATTCGACCGCGAAGGTCCGGCAGCGAAAACGTCGATTGACCATCGCCGCCGTAGGTCGTCCCAATCAGGTTGAAGAGCGTTTCGTATTCGGAAATCGGGAGGAGTTGCCCCTCGCAGAACATCCAGCCGGCCGGTGCAAAGTTCCCGGCGAATATTCTGATCTCACCGACGTATGGTTGCGCCATGTTTGTCTCCTATGTCTGCGACGGGAAGATCCCCTGAAGGGCAATACAAAACGACAGAACTAGCAAGGGCTGCATGTTCAGGTGCGCCTGGCTCCCCCCGACGCTCGACAGCGATCCAGCATCCATGGCAACCAGGTTCTGTGGTGGCGCATACGCGAACGAGCCGACCGAAGCGCCGAGCACGAGGCTTGCAGACGGGGCCCCAGAAGTCGCTTGCGACGTCGAAGCACTGACCTGGTGCACATGCGTAGGCATCTCTGCGATCGATAGCGTATGCCCCTGCTCGCCCCCTCGCTCGCCCAGCGTCAGGGAGGCGCCCATATGCGCGGGGACACGTCCGCGTAGGTCCGGCAAGCCGAAATTGACGCGCCCATCGCCGCCATATGTGGTTCCAAGCAGCGAGAAGAGTGCCTGATTCTGATTGATCGGCAACAGCTGCCCGTTGCAAAGGGCCCAGCCCTTCGGCGGGAAGTTGAACGACATCATTCGAATCTCACCAAGAAACGGTTCAGCCATGCATTGCTTCCTCTCTTCCGACTTCCACGCTTAGAACCCCAATGTGCAGGTCGTCCAGACCGCATTTGTGCTATGAGACGTGATGACAGCCCCACCTCCGCCTGCCCCCGCGACATCGCCAGCGTTCTGACTGCGTACGTAGGTCTGCATCTGGTCGTCTGTTCCGGGTGACGGCGACATCCCAACGATGCCGAACGCATTCGGGGTGGTCGTGTTTCCTTGCTTGCGAAGCGCAATACCGTCGAACTGGAAACCACCCACGTTGCTACCAGTGGCGGTATTGCCGCTGATTTGCAGACAGACGGTCGTGTTGACCGCCGTTCCCGCGGACGAGCCGGAGTCAACACGGATTGCCGGTCGAGCAGTGCCGGGGTCGGTTGGTGCGGTCACCGTGTTGTTCTGAATCTTGGCGTTCAAAGTCCCCTGACTGTTGGCCAGGAAGTACATTCCGACACCGAGCGTGCTGCTGACGTTATTGCCGTTCGCGGTCAGATTGAGTACTGCCGAATCGGCTGTCGACGCGTCGCCCATGACCTGCTTATCGGCGCCACCGGCAATGCCATATGCTCCGCCGATCTGACTCTGCGGCTTCACCACGTTATTGTTGACAGTCGCCGTCAGAGTGTAGACGCCCGTCGCGTTGATCGAGATGCAGTTGCCGCGATTGAAGGCGAGCGGATTCGCGACGGTACCGTTGTTCGAGACATCCACAAATCCGCTACCGGTGCCTGCGGTAGTCACAAGAATGCAGTTGGTCCCCAGCGGATTCGCGACATTCTCTCCGCTGATCAGATTGGAGTCGATCTGGACCTGACTCGCGCCGCTCGTCCCGAGGTTGCCGGCCGAGGCTGCGAGTGACGTGACGTTGCCTCCCGAGACGACGATCCCGGCTCCGTTCGGGAAATTGTGTATCACGTTGCTATTCAACTCACCCTTGGTGATCGAAGCGACTGAGATGCTCGACCCGAGCGCCTGAACCCTGATCCCAGATCCAGCCGAGTTGGCCGCCGAAGCGTCACTCGTGATCGTGTTCGACGAGATATTCAGGTCGCTGATGGTGCCACTGTTGTTGAGGATGTCGACACCGCTCTGAAACGCCGCTGAAAGAATGTTATTCGTGATCGTGACGGCTCCGTCGACGTTGTCTACCGTGCCGCCATTGTCGTTGAAGGCGATGTTTGAATCGAACGCGCCGTGTGACGTCGATCCACTTCCTGAGATCGTGCCGTACGTGAACGCGAATCCGTGCACGTCGGTCCCATCGATACCTGGAGCATTTGGCGTGTTCTGGATCTTCATGTTATTGAAGTACGGGCTGGTGACGCCCGAGAGGGAGATCCCAGCTCCGGACGTGTTCTGGATGGTGCCACCGGAAGCGTCTCCGCCTTGGGTGGACGAACCGGCTCCAGTGACCGAGAGGTGGCCGGTGCCACCCACGCCATTGACCAAGATGCCGTTGGCACCGCCGCTCGCTGAGACGCTCTTGAACGTCATCCCGCTGGCACCGAGGTTGACCGAGGTCAGTGAGAGACCCGTGCCGCTCGTTGTCGCGATGCTGTTCGTGGAACCGTTCACGGTCACGGTGCCGCCGCTGTTCATGATGAAGCCGGACTGCCCGGAGTTGGAGACCGTCAGTCCATTGAAGATCGACGTCAGTGAGCTACTGCTGGTGATCGACACGCCGCCGACGGCCGACGAGATGCTGGTCGCACCAGTTACGGTAAACGTGCCACTCACGCCGCTGATACTGAGCGCAAACCCGGTGCTGCTGGTGGAGGTTGCGCTGTCAAGCGTTACCGCCAGCGTTCCTGTGGCAAGGCTTGCGATTAGACCACCACCATTGATGGTGACCGTACCGACCGTGAGCGTGCCGAAGCTCGATCCGGAGATTCCGGCTCCAGAGGTCGTCCCAATCGTCAGGCCCTTGATGGTGTTGTTCGTTCCGAGGCTCACGCCGGTCCCGCTTGCGTTGGTTACGGTGGGATTCGTCAGGGCTCCAGGCAGCGCATCACTATACGTCGCTGGGGTGAACCCGAGGTTAGATGTCAGATCGACGCCCTGGCCCAAGAGCTTCTGGGAACTCTTGAGCGTGAATCCGCTGAGATACGAGCTTGTACCGGTGTGGACGAAAATCACGTCTCCGGCGCTGCCACCACCAGCCGTGTTGAACGCTGAGATGCTGCTGAACGGCGATCCAAGTCGACCGTCGTTGCCTGCCGGTGCGTTGGTGTCATTGTTGATGAACCAGATCATGTTGGACACAGTGACGGTTACCGTGGCGGTTGACGATCCTCCAGGGTTCGTGAGCGTGTAGGTGAAGGTGTCGTCGCCGACATAGCCGGCTGGTGGATCGTAAGTGAATCCGCCGTTTGAATCGACTGCGACCGTGCCGCCGTGCACACTGCTCGCATCAAACCCGGAGAGCGTAGCGGTGTTCAACGTGTCGTTCGTGAGCACGCCGTCTGTACTGGGTACGGTGATGCTCACGTTGCCAGTGGCGGCGAAGCTGTCGGCGACCGCCACAGGCGGCGGATACGTCCACGTCACATCCGCTGTACCGCTGGGGTCGCCCGCGTCGTATCCGGGCACGCCGATGTCATAGAACGCTCGAACGGTGTCCGTCCCGGCTGCCGAATTCGTGTAGGTGAAGCTCACCACGCCCGCAGAGATCACGGTGGAATCGGACGCCGGCGAGGCCGTACCTGCGTTGTCGCCTTCGACCACCCACTTGATAGTCGTGCCATCCGCGACCAGGTTTCCGAATTGATCCTTCACTGTGGCTGTCTCGGTCTGGTTGAGATTGATATTCAACGAAGGTGCGGTCGGACTCAGTGTGATAGATGCCGGGACATCCGGAGTCCAGATGACAGTGGCAGTGCCGTTGAGCTCACCATTGTCATACGTCGTGCTGCTGTTGCCGTCGATGTATGCCCGCACAGTGTCGCTGCCAACGATTGTGTTTGTATAGGTGAATTGGATCTGGCCGCTCGTCGTCGTTCCTGAACCAAGCGCCGGATTGGCTGTTCCCGAATTCGTTCCTTCGACGACCCACAGTACAGCGGTTCCATCAGCGACGTTGTTGCCGTATTGATCGGTAACGGTCGCGGTTTCAATCTGGTGCGCTCCAACTGTCTGAGACGGATTCGACGGTGTCACGCTGATCGATGTGGCCACACCCGGGATCCAGTTGACGGTGGCGGTGTTGTTCAATTCACCACTGTCGAAGCTGTTGTTGGTGTTGCCGTCGATGTACGCGCGAACGGTATCGATACCGGCGATGGTGTTGTTGAAGGTGAAGTCGACGGTTCCGTTTGATGTGACACCTGAGTCGGTCGCCGGACTTGCCGTACCGGCTTGCGTTCCCTCAACAACCCAGCGAATCGCGGTTCCATCCGCAACGTTGTTACCGTACTGGTCGGTAACCGTCGCGATTTCGGTTTGATTCTGGCCGACCGTCTGTGAAGGATTCCCGGGCGCGACTGTGATCGCAGCCGCCGGACCAGCCGTCCAGGTGACGGTCGTCGTTCCGGTCGTCTCGCCGCTGTCATACGTCGTGCTCGAGTTCCCGTCGATGTAAGCGCGCACCGTATCGGTGCCGGTCGCCGTGTTGGTGTAGGTGAAATCGACCGTACCGTTCGATGTAGTGCCAGCGCCAGTCGCCGGACTCGCGGAACCGGCGGTCGTACCTTCGACCACCCATCGGATTGCCGTCCCGTCCGCAACCGCATTGCCATACTGATCGGTGACGGTCGCGGTTTCAGTTTGGCTGGAATGAACGGTCTGCGTCGGGTCCGCCGGCGTCACGGTGATGTTTGCGGCGGCGCCAGCAGTCCAGGTTACGTCGGCGGTGCCGTTCACTTCGCCCGAGTCGTAGGTCGTGCTGGTGTTGGCATCAAAATACGCCCGCACGGTGTCCTGACCGACTGCCGTGTTGGAATACGTGAACGTCGTTTGACCAGACGTCGTTATGGTCGTGCCGGTGCTCGGTGATGCGCTAGTGCTGTTCGTTCCCTCGACCACCCAACCGATCGATGTGCCATCGGCAACGTTGTTTCCGTACTGATCGGTGATAGTTGCCGTCACGTCGACGTTGCCACCCACCCCTTGCGTGGTGGGATTCGCCACGACGGAAATTAAGTACGGCGCACCGGCCGTCCACGTGACGTCGGCAGTGCCGGTTGGATCCGTACCCAAGTCGAAGCCGTTGTTGGTGTTGGCATCGAAATACGCCCGCACGGTGTCCTGACCGACTGCCGTGTTGTGATACGTGAACGTCGCCTGACCGGACGTCGTCGTGCTGGCGTCGGTTGCCGGTGATGCAGTAGCGGCGTTCGCCCCCTCAATGACCCAATCGATCGACGTACCATCGGCAACGTTGTTGCCGTACTGGTCAGTGACCGTCGCCGTAAGCGTCACATCAGTACCGACGGTCTGAGACGTGGGATTCGCGACGACCGAAATGGTGCTTGGCGCTCCCGACGTCCAGGTCACATCCTGAGTGCCAGTCACTTCACCGTTGTCGTAGGTTGTGCTTGTGTTGCTGTCGATGTACGCGCGGACCGTGTCGCTACCCACAACGGTATTGGTGTAGGTGAAGGTCACCTGTCCGCTGGTCGTCGTGCCGGAATCAGTGGACGGGTTCGCCGTCCCGGAATTGGTTCCTTCCACCACCCAACGCACGGCAGTACCGTTGGTAACGTTGTTCCCGTATTGGTCGGTCACGGTTGCAGTCGCGGTCACGTCGGATCCGACCGTCTGAGTCGATTGATCGACGGTCACGACAATCGTGCTTGCAATCCCTGACGTCCAGGTGACGGTCGTTGTTTGTGTTAGCTCCCCGTTTTCGTAGCTATTGTTGCTATTGCCGTCGATAAACGCGCGGACTGTATCGGTCCCGGTGACCGAGTTCGTGTAGGTGAAGGTGACTTGGCCGTTTGTCGTCGTGCCCGAGCCGGTCGCTGGACTTGCGGTACCGGCTTGTGCCCCCTCCACAACCCAGCGCACGGCTGTGCCGTCGGCGACGTTGTTCCCGTACTGATCGGTGACGGTCGCGGTCTCTGTCTGGTTGCTGCCCGCGGAGTTCGACGGATCAGTCGGACTGAGCGCGATGGACGCCGCCGATCCTGCTGACCAGGTGACAGTCGTCGTTCCCGTCGTTTCTCCACTGTCGTAAGTCGTGCTCGTGTTTCCGTCGATGTAGGCTCGAACGGTGTCGGTACCGGTGATGGTGTTGGTGTAGGTGAAGTCAACCGTTCCGCCCGAGATGATGCCGGATCCGGTGGCCGGGCTCGCCGTGCCAGCGTTCGTCCCTTCAACGACCCAGCGCACGGCCGTGCCGTCCACGACCGCATTCCCGTATTGGTCGGTGACCGTCGCTGTTTCGGTTTGATTCGTCCCAACGGTCTGAGTCGGATTGGCGGGGGCCAGCGTGATTGACGCAGGAACGCCGGCCGTCCAGGTCACGTCAGCGGTGCCGTTCACCTCGCCGCCGTCATAGGTCGTGCTGGTATTTGCATCAAAATATGCCCGCACGGTATCCGTACCGGCGGACGTGTTGGAGTAGCTGAAGGTTGCCTGTCCGGTCGTAGTGGTGGTCGTACCGGTGCTCGGTGATGCGCTGGCGCTGTTCGTCCCCTCAACGACCCAGCTGATCGACGTGCCGTCCGCGACGTTGTTGCCGTATTGATCGGTCGCGGTCGCGGTCAGATCGACACTACCGCCCGCGGATTGAGTGGTCGGATTGGCCACAACTGAAATGGCGTACGGTGCGCCAGGCGTCCAGTTGACGGTAGTCGTGCCGCTTGGATCGGTTCCTGAATCAAAGCTGTTGTTAGTGTTGCTGTCGTAGTAAGCGCGGACTGTGTCTGTGCCCACCATGGTGTTGTGATAGGTGAAGATCGCCTGGCCCGACGCTGTCGTGGATACCGACATGGCCGGCGAGGCTGAGCCGGAGTTCGTCCCTTCGACGATCCAATCAATGGACGTCCCATCGGCGACGTTGTTGCCGTATTGGTCGGTCACGGTGGCGGTCGAGGTGACGTCGCTGCCCACTGACTGAGAGGTCGGACTCGCAACAACCGAGATGGTGTACGGCGGCCCAGGGCTCCAGGTCACGTTGGCGGTGCCGGTCACCTCGCCGTTGTCGTAGGTCGTGCTGGTGTTGCTATCGATGTAGGCGCGCACAGTGTCAGAACCGGACTTGGTATTGGAATACGAGAAACTCACCTGTCCAGCAACGGTCGTGCCGGAGCCGGTCTGTGGACTTGCGGTACCGCTGTTCGTCCCTTCGACCACCCAGCGCACCGCCGTGCCCTCTGCCACGTTGTTTCCGAACTGATCGACGACGGTCGCCGTCTCGGACTGGCTGCCACCTACCGTCAACGATGGAGAGGCAGGCAGAACCGTAATGGCGTTTGCGGCGCCGGCGGTCCAGGTCTGAGTCGTGGTTGCAGTGGGCTCGCCCCCGTCATACGACGAGCTCGTGTTCGAGTCGTAGTAGACGCGAATCGTGTCCTGTCCGGTCTTGGTGTTGGTAAAGGAGAACGTGGCCTGGCCACCAGTGGTCGTGGCGACGCCAGTGGCCGGAGCCGCAGTCGCCGCGTTGGGGCCCTCGATCTGCCAGGAAATGGATGAGCCGTCCGCGACCGAGTTGCCGTATTGATCGGTCGCCGTCACGGTGACGGAGTGGTTGACCCCCACGACGTTCGTGTCGTCGAGCGGGCTCAGAGTCAGGTTGGCCGGTGGGCCCGGAATCCAAGTGACACTGGCGGTGCCGTTCAGTTCACCGCTGTCACAGGAGTTGTTTGAGTTTCCATCGATGTACGCGCGAACGGTGTCGGTTCCGGTTGCGCTGTTCGAGTATGTGAACGTCGCCTGACCATTCGTAGTCGTCGATGTCCCAGTTGCCGGATTGGCTGTGCCCGCGTTGACTCCCTCGACCACCCAGCGTACCGACGTCCCGTCACTGACTGCGTTGCCGAATTGGTCCTCGACGGTTGCGGTTTCGGTCTGTGACGTTCCCACGCCGACCGAGATCGAGTCAGGTGTCACCACGATCGAACTTGGGACCCCTGGAATCCAGGTAATGGTGGCCGACGCGTTGGCCTCGCCACAATTGAGCGTTGCGTCGTTGCTCAGGTCATACCAAACGACGACGGTGTCCAGTCCGGCTCGCGTATTGGTGTATTGAAAAGACCCATTGCCTTGCGCGTTGACAGTGATGGTGCCGCCGTTTGGAGAGGCGCTCGCCGCGTTCGGCCCCGTGACGGTCCAGTTCAGGGTTCGATTCGTGATCGCAAAACCGGGGAGGGTCTGAAGGCGAACGTTGACGGTCACGGTCTGACCGGTCGTCAGAGAATTGGACGGTGTGACCGAGACGACTCTGACCGTGTAGAGACGACTTAGCAAGCCGCTCAACGTGCATGAGCTACTCGCCGCCGCAGCCTGTTCATGAGACTGCGCCAGAGCGCCAACGAGCAGCGCCACAATAATGAGAGCAAGTGCTGGAGTCGCGCGGAAGATTCGGCGGACCACGTTGTCACCCCATTTGTTCCAGGTTCACGCAGGCATCGTTGCGCGCGAACTGCTACCGTGCGATCCAGACAGGCGATATTTGTTTTTGCAGGGATGCCAGGAGCCCGAAGTCTCCCTTGGAGAGAATCGCAGTGAGCGTACGTGCGGGACCGGGGTGTGTCAAGAGACCTTTGGCTAAGTCGTCGATCCGCAGAATCGGCATTAATTTGCGGGGCGGATTTGCCCTTCGCAAATCCGAATTTCGGGAAACATTAAGACGCCCACTAGGTGGATGCAACTTGGATCGACACGCCGTACAATAAGAACTTACGATCGTATGTTCGCATTCCGAATTGGATGAATTACGAGGCTGCATGGCTAACGACAAGATCATCATCCGTGGCGCGCGAGAGCACAACCTGAAGAACATCGACGTCGAGATCCCGCGCGACAAGCTGGTGATCATCACGGGTCTCTCCGGATCCGGAAAGTCGAGCCTGGCATTCGACACAATTTACGCTGAAGGACAGCGACGCTACGTCGAGTCTCTCTCCGCCTACGCCAGGCAGTTCCTTGGATTGATGGAGAAACCGGACGTCGATCAGATTGAGGGACTTTCGCCGGCCATCTCGATCGACCAGAAGAGCGCCAGCCGAAACCCTCGATCGACGGTCGGCACGGTCACCGAAATCTATGATCACCTGCGCCTTCTCTACGCCCGAATCGGCCATCCTCACTGCCCAAACTGCGGTCGTCCGATCGCTCAGCAGTCGGTTCAGCAGATGGCCGAGATCATTCAGGGATTGCCGGACGGCACACGCCTGATGATCCTCGGAGCACTCATCAAGGACCGCAAAGGCGAGCACCAGGCGGTGCTGGACGAAGTTCGGCGCGCCGGATTCTCTCGAGTGCGCGTCGACGGTGAAATTCACGACATCGAAGAGACCATCAAAATGGCGCGTTACAAGCAACACACGGTCGAGGCGGTAGTGGACCGGATCGTTATCCGTCACGACGACCTCGAAGAGATGCATGCCAATCGTATCCGGTTGATCGATTCGCTGGAGACGGCGCTGAAGCTTGGTCACGGTGTGGCGACGGCATCGATCATCGACGGTGAAGAGATGATCTTCTCCGAGAACTATGCCTGCGCGCATTGCGGCATCAGCTTCAGCGAGCTCGAGCCGCGCAGCTTCTCCTTCAACAGCCCGCACGGCGCCTGTCCTGAATGCGACGGACTCGGCATGCGCATGGAGCTCGATCCCGATCTGCTTATTCCGGACAGGGGCCGGTCTCTGGCCGACGGAGCCATCGCTCCCTGGTCCAAGGCGGGACGCGACAGCACCGCCTGGTACGACGCCGTCTTGATCGCGCTTTCGAAGAAGCTCGAGTTCTCGGTCGACGTTCCCGTACGCGAGCTTCCCAACGACGTGATCGACTACATCTTGAACGGTGGTTCCAGACGAGGGAAAGAGAAGGTTCGGGTCGAATACCGCTCCCGCCAAGGCCGCACGCGCTCGTATGAAGTCTCGTACGAAGGCGTGATTCCGAACCTGCGGCGGCGCTACGACAGCACGTCGTCCGACTACGTGCGCAACGAGATTGAACAATACATGGCGGAACGAGCGTGCCCGGTCTGTGGCGGTGCGCGCTTGAAGCCGGAGAGTCGTGCCGTCACGGTGGGTGGACGTTCGATCGTGGACGTCACAAACCGGTCGATTTCTGAAACCCTTGACTTCGCCTTGGGACTCTCAAACGAGGAGCCGGGGCAGGCGCTTCTCACCGATCGTGAGTTCATGATCGCCCGACAGATATTGAAAGAAGTCCGCGAGCGGCTTAGCTTCCTTGTCGATGTCGGGCTCGACTATCTGACGCTTGACCGCGGCGCCGCGACGCTCTCTGGTGGCGAAGCGCAGCGCATCCGCCTGGCGACCCAAATCGGCAGTCGTTTGATGGGCGTCCTCTACATCCTCGACGAGCCGAGCATCGGCCTGCATCACAGGGACAACGAGCGCCTGATCCGCACACTGGTGCGCCTACGCGACCTGGGAAACACCCTGATCGTGGTGGAACATGACGAGGAGACCATGCGCTCAGCGGACTGGCTAATCGATATCGGTCCGGGCGCGGGCGAGCATGGTGGTTACGTGGTGGCCGAGGGCACCATTGACGAGGTCGAGAAAGTACAGGAGTCGATCACCGGTCAATATCTGACCGGCACGCGGCAAATCCTGGCACCGAGCGAACGCCGCCGAGGCAACGGGAACCATCTCGTGATTCGCGGCGCGCGCGAGAACAACCTGAAGGACGTGGACGTCGATATCCCGCTCGGCACATTCGTCTGCGTCACCGGCGTTTCCGGCTCTGGCAAGAGCTCGCTGGTGACCGACACGCTTCACCCGCGTCTCGCGCAGATCCTGCATCGCGCCAAGGCACGCGCCGGCAAGCATTCCGGAATCGACGGTATCGAGCACCTCGATAAGGTCATCGAGATCGACCAGAGTCCCATCGGGCGGACGCCAAGATCGAATCCCGCCACCTATACTGGGGCGTTCACACCTATTCGTGATCTCTTCGCCTCAATGCCGGAAGCGCGGGCGCGTGGCTATAAACCGGGCCGCTTCTCCTTCAACGTGAAGGGCGGACGCTGCGAGGCATGCCAGGGCGAGGGGATCATCGCCATCGAGATGCAGTTCCTGCCGGACGTCTACGTGCCGTGCGAGGTGTGCAACGGTAGACGCTATAATCGCGAAGCGCTCGAGATCAAATACCGTGGCAAGAGTATTTCCGACGTCCTGGATCTGACGGTTGAGGAAGCGCTTGAGTTTTTCGAGAACATTCCGGCCGTCCGCAACAAGATGCAGACGTTGTATGACGTTGGGCTCGGCTACATTCATCTTGGCCAGCCCGCGACCACGCTCTCCGGTGGCGAGGCGCAACGCATCAAGCTCAGTGCGGAGCTGAGCCGCAGAGCCACGGGCAAGACGCTTTACATTCTCGATGAGCCGACGACCGGTCTCCACTTCGCTGACATCGAGCGACTCCTCGGCGTGCTGCAGCGATTGACAGACGCGGGAAACACTGTGCTGGTGATCGAGCACAACCTGGACGTAATCAAGTCGGCTGACTGGCTCATCGATCTTGGCCCCGACGGGGGCGAGGCCGGTGGACGTGTCATTGCCACGGGAACCCCGGAACAGGTCGCAAACGCCGACGGCTCCTACACGGGCCAGGCGCTGCGAGCCGTCCTCCATGAGGTAGCCGTCGCGGCCGACTAACTGACTCGGATGGTTGACTTGTCGCATCGTCGGTCTGACGTTAGGCTTACTTCAATCGTAACCGCGTTAGTGCGGGGGACTCATGGTCAGCGTCGACACAATGCGCAGAAACACAGTTGGAGCCGAGGCGCGGGACGTGAAGCGCGCCGGTGCCGTGCTGCTCGTCTCGTGCTACGAGCTGGGCCATCAGCCGCTGAACCTCGCCTTCCCCAACGCCTATCTGCGACAGAACGGATATTCCCCACGCATCGTTGACACATCTGTCGATGACCTTGAAGACCGAGATATCTCGGCCGCTCGACTGGTTGCCTTGTCTGTACCGATGCACACGGCACTCCGGCTGGGCACCCAGCTTGCCGAGCGGGTTCGTCGAGTCAACCCGGACGCGCTGACTTGCTTCTACGGACTCTACGCTTGGCTCAACGCCGACTATCTATTGAAGAATCACGCGGACTTTGTCATCGGCGGTGAATTCGAACAACCTCTGGTCATTCTGTGTGCGGCGATTGAACACGGGACGTGGCGTGAGCCGATCAAAGGCGTGAGCAGCCCGGGACATCGCGTGGATCCCGTTATTCAGCGGACTTCATTCCCGATGCCTGTGCGTGAATCGCTTCCGGATCTGCAGAGCTACGCGCATCTGCTGCGAGGCGACCAGGCCATCCGAGCCGGGTACACCGAGACGACGCGCGGCTGCCACCACACGTGCCTCCACTGCCCTGTGGTTCCCATTTATCACGGTCGATTCTTCGCCATCCCTCGCGCGGTGGTACTGGATGACATTCGTCAGCAGGTCCGACAGGGAGCCGGTCACGTCACATTCGGCGATCCTGACTTCCTCAACGGACCGACCCACTCGCTCCGCATCTGCCGGGAACTGCATGGGGAATTCCCGCACGTCACCTTCGACATGACCACACGCATCGAGC
Source organism: uncultured Chloroflexia bacterium (assembly GCA_963713965.1). Classification (GTDB taxonomy): domain Bacteria; phylum Chloroflexota; class Chloroflexia; order Thermomicrobiales; family Thermomicrobiaceae; genus CALAGB01. The sequence goes on along the minus strand of OY970217.1, from coordinate 3,203,343 downwards.
ACATCCTGGAGCATCGAGATCTGATGCCGGAGTACGGCGAACTCGGTTGCGTCTTCGCGGTATCAGCCGTCGAGTCGGTCAGTGAGACGATCCTCGAACGAATCGACAAAGGACACACCAAGCAGGACGTCGTCGAAGCGTTGAAGGTTCTGGACGATGCTGGGATTGCCATGCGGCCATCGCTGCTGCCGTTCACGCCCTGGACGACACTGGACGACTATCTCGAGCTCCTGACCTTCATCCAGGAGAACGACCTGATCGAAAACGTCGATCCGGTACACCTTTCGATCCGGCTACTGGTTCCGCCAGGTTCAGCCTTGTTGGGCCGACCGGAGACGGTTGAGTGGTTAGGCGAACTGGATGAGGCGGGTTACACCTACCGCTGGTCGAACCCGGACTCGCGGCTCGACGAGCTTCAGGTTGCAGTTGCCCGTGCGGTTGAGGCCGCCGATCGGGACGGTATCGAAGCGCGGGACACGTTCGAACGCATCAAGATGCTGGCCTGGGGCATGGCCGGGCTGCAACCGCCCGCGATCAGTTCCATTCCGGAAGGAACCTGGCGTCGGCCGCCGCGCCTCACCGAATCCTGGTTCTGCTGAGCGGAACCGACCGCCGACCAGTTTGGTTCGGCCCAGTAGACACCTCAAGATTCCGATGGCGACGCGGTGAATCCGAGTGACATCCTCACGCGCCGCCCCTAAACGACCACTAAACGTTCAAGGCAAATCGTCGCGTTGTTGCAGAACGCGTCGATTGCTATGATTTTCTGGCAAACGTGGGTGATCGGGATATCATACAGTCGCGGACAGAGGCCCAGCTTGGACGACGCCGAACCTGCTCAATTCAACAACGGACATCAGCACCTCAACGGTTTCCACTCGGTTCTCGTTTTGAACCACAACTATGAGCCGCTCAATGTCTGCAACATCCGGCGGGCGATCATTCTGGTGATCACTGGGAAAGCTGAGATCCTCGAAGCTTACGAGGTCGGCGTTCCCACCGCGCGGCAGCGCTATGACGCGCCATCTGTCATCCGCCTGGCCTACATGATTCGCCGGCCGCATCCGCGCGTGAAGCTCTGCCGGCGCGAGATCTTCATTCGTGACAACTTCACTTGCCAATACTGCGGAGAGCGGACGCGTGATCTCACCATCGACCACATCATTCCCCGCTCCAAGGGGGGTGTACATTCCTGGGAGAACCTCGTCAGCGCCTGCCGATCCTGCAACCATCGCAAGGGGGGCAAGACTCCGGCTGAAGCGAGGCTGCGCCTGCGTACGGATCCGGCCGAGCCACGGGCCGGGCGCTATTACTCCATTCAACGTGCGATAAACTCAAGCGTTGATGAAGCCTGGTTGAAATTCATTCCCGGTTTCGAGTCACTCCACAACGGGCTCAGTTAGCACTCCGGCGGCCGGTGCGGTCGCCCTCATCAGGCACGCCATCGCACGTGCCCTGTCGTCCGCGCGTTGCTGAGAAGTGAGTGAAAAGGACATCCTGATGCTGGATATTCGATTGATTCGTGAACAGCCCGATCTGGTCCGAGCAGGAATCGCGCGACTTCATGCCGATGCGCCGATCGATGAGATTCTGGAACTCGATGCCCGGAGGCGTGATCTGCTGAGCGAGGTCGAGGAACACAAGGCGACGCGCAACGCCGGATCCAAGGAGATCAGCCGCCTCAAGGCCGGTCCCGAGCGAGACGAACGCATCGCAACGATGCGCGATCTTGGGGACGAGATCCAGCGTCTGGACGCCGAAGTTGCCGACGTCGACGACCGGCTCAATTCGCTTTTGCTGGAAGTACCCAACCTCCCAGACCCGGACGTGCCGGATGGTCCCGATGAGTCGGGCAACGTCGTCACGCGCACGTGGGGTACTCCGAAGGAGTTCGACTTCCCGGTGCGGCCGCACTGGGAGGTTGCCGAGGAGATGCGGCTGATCGACTTCGCGCGCGGCGTGAAGGTCTCCGGGTCCCGCTTCTACTTCCTGCGCGGCGACATGGCGCGATTGCAGCGAGCGCTGATCACCTGGATGGTCGACACGCACGTCAAGAAGCATGGCTACTTCGAGGTCTATCCGCCCTATCTGGTGCGGCGCGATTCCATGACCGGCACCGGAAACCTGCCGAAATTTGCCGACGCTCTCTATCGGGACGACCAATCCGACCTCTGGCTCATCCCTACCGCGGAGGTCTCGGTCACCAATCTGTATCGGGACGAGATCATCGATCCGGGCAAGTTGCCGATTTACCGCGTGGCCCACTCCGCCTGCTTCCGCAGAGAGCAGACGTCGGCCGGTCGGGACGTACGCGGAATCAAGCGCGTGCACCAGTTCGAGAAGGTCGAGATGGTGAAGTTCGTCGAACCGGATACGTCGGACGACGAGCTGTTACGGCTTTCGGCCGACGCTGAGGACCTGCTGCAGATGCTCGACATCCCCTACCGTGTGGTCGAGATTTGTACGGGAGATCTCTCCTTCGTCGCCGCGCGCAAGATCGATCTGGAGCTGTGGGCACCAGGTTCCGAAGAGTGGCTCGAAGTTTCGTCTTGCTCAAACTTCCGCGATTTCCAGGCGCGGCGAGCCAACATCCGATATCGACCGTCAGAGGGCGCCCGACCACAGTTCGTGAACACCTTGAACGGTTCTGGGCTGGCACTGCCGCGAACGTTGATCGCGATCATGGAGAACTATCAGCAGGAGGACGGGACGATCCTGGTTCCGGAAGTACTGCGCGGTTACATGGGCGGCCAAGAGACCATCGGCCTGCAGCCGGAGTAGTGTGGCTGAGCCACACGCGCCTGAAGTCGCTCGCCTGTACCGCGGAGCCAATCGTTGGACGGGCCGACGTTCGTTGAAGCGGGTCAGGTGAGCCGGTATAATCTGCTGAGCGAACGCGCGGATGTGTGCGCTGGAAGAGACGTTTCGGCAGCCACTCACATGAGTTGGCTGTGGTTTTTCCGGCGCCGGTCACTCGCGGGCCACACGCGGAGAGGTGGCCGAGCGGCTTAAGGCGGCTGTCTTGAAAACAGTTGACCGAAAGGTCCGGGGGTTCGAATCCCTCCCTCTCCGCCACAACTGAACGCTGGGAAGGTGCCAGAGTGGTCGAATGGGGCCGCCTGCTAAGCGGTTGAGGGCGATATAAGTCCTCCGAGGGTTCGAATCCCTCCCTTCCCGCCTCAAGATGGCTCTCGGAATTCGCCGGGAGCCGTTATTGTTTCCCGAAATATCTTGACTTGTCCTCACACCCAACCCCGGTGACCAGTCACATCCGCGCACACATGCGAAACAATGACCAAAGTCATAGGGCATCTTGTATAGATGGCGATACCATTTATTTCAGCATCGATGCGCGTAGACGGTTGTCACCGTCGTCGACTACGTGTTCTCCCTGTCTGCTCGGCGGCGCTGGCAACATCGGGCCGGATCTCATGACAAAATCGGCCGAACTACAATTGAAAGCGCTCACGACGGCGTGGCTCAACCAAGCCATCGTGATCACTGATGCCAATGGAGTCATCCAGAGTTGGACTGACGCGGCCGTCAATTTGTTCGGCTTCGCCGCCGACGATGCGATCGGCGAACGTTTCGATTTGCTCGTCGTATCAGAAAAGACATCTCCAGAAAACGGATCACTCGACCATCTCCTGAGTAGCAGTTCACGTTCATCCAACACCATCGAGCTCGGACGACGTGATGGTTCGTCGTTCGTTGCTGCCGTGTCCAGTGCTCCGGTTTCCGGCACGGAGGGATTGCCAACAGGCTGGGTCGTCATCATCAACGACACGACCAAGCTCGACCGCGCAACGTCCGAGCTTCGACACGTACGCGACCGATATAACTCGCTTATCGAGTCGCTCCCAGCCGCAACCTACACCGTGAGTCTCAACGACCACTCGGCTACCGCAAGTTCTATGAGCCCGCAGATCGAGGCCATCACGGGCTATTCGAACGAATGTTGGAATCGCGATGCTTCATTCGACTTGTCCATCATCCATCCCGACGACGTTTCTCGGGTCGCAAATCTTTTCACTGACATCGCACACACGCGTGACTCGTTCAGCATCGAGTATCGCTACGTGCGTCCGGACGGCACATATGTCTGGGTTCGCAACGACGCGGCATTCCACGAGGGCGATCGACCATTTTGGCAAGGGTTCATCGTCGATATCACGAAACAGAAAGCAACTGAAGAAACGTTGCGCCGCAGTGAATCAGAGTTCCGGAGCGCGTTCGTCGATGCCGCCACGCCAATGGCGATCGCCGATCAAGATGGCACCATCATCCGTGTCAACCAGCAATTCTGCGAAATGGTCGGCTACAGCGAGCAGGAACTTCTGGGAACCGACATCACGGCGCTGACCCATCCGGATGACCTCGATGATTCGGTCCACCAGCGGGGCAATGTGGTCGACGGGACCGTTTTGGCCGCGCGATATACACGCCGCTACCTGCATAAGGACGGCACGCTCGTGTGGGGACTGGTCAGCCTCTCGGCTGCTCGACTTCCGGGTGATCCAAAGGTATACGTTCTCGGGCAGATCCAGGACATCACCGAACAAAAGCTCGCCGAAGAACAGATTCGCCGGATGAGCGACCGCTACCAGCAACTCGTCGACAACGCCAATGACGTCATCGTCTCGTATGACGTCCAGGGTCGATTCAATTTCGTCAACAGGCGGTTCGTGGAATTGAGTGGTTACTCCGAGGACGAGGCGTACTCACTTCGCATTGCTGATATTCTCCACCCGGACGACCGTGAACGCGTCCTCAATATGTTGAGACAACGGCTTTCCGGAGCACCGGTGCCACGCAACTACATGTTGAGAGTCCTCACGAAAGACGGAAAGACTCTCCACCTGGACGCCAACGTCGGGCTTGTTGTCGACGACGATGGGAAGGTCACTCGAATCCAGGCTTTCCTGCGCGACGTGACCGATCGAGCCATCGCTGAAGAGGCACTGCGCCAGAGCGAGACACGTTTCCGGCGGCTCGTGGAACGCTCTACTGACGCTGTCTCAATTCTGGATTACCGCGGCGTAACCACCTATCAGAGTCCGTCTTCGGAAGCGATTCTCGGATATGCGGCCAACGACTTAGTCGGCCAGCCGTTGGTGTCATTCATTCACTCCGCCGACAAAGACCTGGTGGCCAATGCGCTCGAGGATCTGACGAAGACGTCCTCCGGCATGGTGGAACTGGGATATCGCATTCATGACCGATCCGGTCAGGTTCGCTGGATCGAAAGCACGTTCCGCAATCGGCTGGACGATCCGTCGGTCGCGGGAATCGTGGTCAACTCGAGAAACAACACCGATCGACATCGAGTGGACCATGTGCGCTCGGTCCAGAACAACGTGCTTCGGCTCCTGATTGAAGGGCGCCCACTCTCCGAAGTCCTGTCGGCCGTCTGCGCGGCGGTGACGTCGCAGATTGACGGCGCGGCAGCCTGTGTCCTGATGGCTGACTCGGAGCTCAATGCAGAGTCATGCGATGCATCTCCGAACGACGCCGATGCGGTTCGCGTCCTGCGTGAACACGGGGTCACGCTTCAGCGAATTGCGAACCTCACGCACGAAAACGGCGGGCGATCTCGCCAGGTCGTCGAGCTCCCGCTGCAACGACGATCCAGCCAGCGGTCTCGATACCATCACAGTTGGTCAATACCGATCGCGAGCGCTGGTTCGCGTGAACTCTGGGGTGCTTTGGCAATCCTCATCGATGACCAGCGCGGTCCGGAACCAGAAGAGGCGCAAGTCATCGCCGAGGCTATGAGTCTCGCGCACCTCGCCATGTACCGCTACCGGACGGAACAGGAGCGTCGCGAGAACGAGCGCCTGCTTCGACTGGTTCTCGATACCCTGCCCGTCGGAGTCCGGGTGGCCGATGCCGACGGTCGCATCACCATGATGAACTCCGCCGACATCGGTTTGCGAGATGCGCCGAGCACGGACTCGCAGCCCGAGAAGGTCACTGGGAATGCGCCGTCTCAACGAGATCTCTCCACGCCCGAGCAAGGATGGGGAATGTCGAACGCGATCAGGTATGGCGAGGCAACAATCAACCGCGAGATCGACATTCCAGGTGAGGACGGCCAGCCAAAAACGATCCTCCATTCCGCGGTGCCCATTCGCCGGCCGGACGGTCGCATCGCTGGAGCGGTCGTGGTCAATCACGACATCAGCGATCGTAAGGTCCTGGAACAGCGGCTGATCGACCAGGCGCTCCACGATGGCTTGACTGGTTTGCCGAATCGCAAGCTTCTTCTCGATCGTCTTGAGCACGCCCTCGATCGTTCGCAGCGCACTGGAGTACCGCTTGCCGTTATCTTCTTCGATCTGGACAACCTGAAGATCGTCAATGACTCGCTCGGACACGGGCTGGGCGACGCGCTGATCATCGAGGTGGGGCGACGAGTAAACGCGGGACTGCGCAAGAGTGATACGGTCGCGCGTCTCGGTGGTGACGAGTTCGTGATCCTGGTCGAGGAGGTCGGCGACGTTGCCGGCGCCCTGCGCGTAGTGAAGAAGATCGAATCGATCCTCAATAAACCCATCATGCTTGACGGACGAAGCGTGCAGGTGACGGCATCGCTAGGCATCGCGCTCAGCCGTGATGGCGGCTCACTGCCGGAGGAGATCATCCGAGACGCCGATACGGCCATGTACCGCGCAAAGAGAGCCGGTCGCGCTCAGCATGCGGTATTCGATCCGGAGATGCATCGTGAAACGCTCAGGCGCTTGGAAATCGAACAGGACCTGCGCGTCGCGATCGAACAGGATGGGTTGCGCCTCCACTTTCAGCCACAGTTCCGCATCTCAACCGGACGCGTCATCGGTCTCGAGGCGCTCGTGCGCTGGCAACATGATGAGAAGGGGCTGATCCCGCCCCATGAATTCATTGGAATTGCCGAAGAGACCGGGCTGATCGTGCCACTGGGACGGTGTGTCCTACTGGAGGCATGCACTCAGGCCAAACGCTGGCTCGATCTCGGTCTACTGAGTCATGACGTCTGGATCAGCGTCAACCTCTCTGCCCGTCAATTCCGGGAACCCACGCTCATCGATGACGTGATCCGCTCCCTGACGAACTCCGGCTTGCCGGCGCGACACCTGACGCTCGAGATGACCGAGTCGACCATCATGGACGATCCAGAGCAGGCGCGTTCGGTACTGAATCGACTTCACGATCTTGGTGTGCAGCTAGCCATCGACGATTTCGGCACTGGCTACTCGTCACTGGCGCACTTGACACGGTTCCCGTTTGACTTCCTCAAGATGGACCGGACGTTCATCGACGCATTGGGGGAGCGAGGTTCGGAGTCGGTATTGATCTCGACCATGGTGCAGTTGGGTCACGCCATGTCGATGCAGATCATCGGCGAAGGGATTGAGTCGGCCAAACAGCTCGAGATCCTGCGGCAGCTTGGCTGCGACATCGCCCAGGGATTCCTGCTCTCGCCGCCCCTGGCTCCTGAGCAGATTCCATCGCTGCTGGATGGGCCTGCAGGACTAGAGAACTGAACTGGCGTCGCGGTTGCCGTATCATGCCCGATCGATTGCCAAACAGCGCCCACTACGTAACCTGTTCCGGCCTCTCCGCGCGCGCGCCTTTCTTCCCTTCGTAGGTATTGTCGTAGTAGCGCATGGTGGGATACGCGAAATCGATGTTGTCATGCTGGGCAAACGCATGTAGCACGTCTTCCCAAATGAGCTCAGCTGAGACGCGTCGACGTCGCGGTTCGCACAGATAGCGAAGGGTCAGCAAGATGCCGCTGTCCTGCACGCTGGTGTAAACACGCGGTTCAAAATCGATGTTGTGCAGCATGAACCGACGACTGGCACGTCGCAGATCTTGTCGCGCAGATTCGCCCAGCTGATGCGTCCGCTTACTCACGATGTCATGCAAGATGTGCTTGGCCGTTTCCCAGTCGCTTTCGTAGGTCACCAACACCGGCAGCTCGTTCCAGATGTAGCGAGTACCCTTACTGTAGTTGGCCTGTGGCTCACTGAAGACGCTGGCGTTGGGAACGTGGACAATGCGGCCAGTCGACTGGTCAGCATCGACCCAATTCCCGATCTCCATGAGCGTGAACTGGAAGATGCGCTGGTCGATGACGTCTCCCGCGAATTCGCCGATTTGAATGCGATCTCCAACCTCAAACGGACGTCGCCACAGGATGAAGAACCAGGCCACCAGGCTCACGATGGGGTCTTTGAGCGCGATAGCCAGTCCCGCTGTAAGCAGGCCAAGGAAGGTGGCGAGCGAAGCCACCCCGACGAACCAGATACGTCCGACCAGGAGAAACCCGAGCGCAAAGGCAACGTAGTTCAGCGCCTTCTGTGCGCGGTACCGGACCGTCGATTCGTCGACTCGGCTGAGCCCGAATCGAACGACGAGCCACCAGAGGAACCAGATCAATGCGATCAAAAGGACCGAGCGCAAAAGTTGGCCCTGCAGAGCAGGACTTAGGCCGGCGTTACCTTGTAGGAAGGATGTCACGGACGTGTCGGTCATACATTGATCTTACCGTTTGCGAGGTCGCGCTTGCAGCCGTGAACCGCGGCGCATGATTCGGTGGGAACTAGGGCGCGCCAGACGAAATCGCCTGGCGCGTGAGTGCTGCGAGTCGCTGGATCAGTCGATCTGGGCGCGTTGCAAACGGCCACTGTAATCGACGTAGATGCTCTGCCATTCGGTGAAAACGTCGAGTCCGGCCTGCCCCGCTTCACGGTGTCCGTTGCCGGTGGCCTTGGTACCGCCGAAGGGCAGGTGAATCTCGGCACCGATGGTCCCGGCGTTGATGTAGATGATTCCGGTGAAGATGTCCTGCATGGCCCGGAACGCCTTGTTGACGTCCTGCGTGAAGATCGACGCCGACAGCCCGTAGGCTACGCCGTTCGAAACTTCGATGGCTTCGTCCAGGCTATCGACCGGAATGATCGACATCACCGGGCCGAAGATCTCCTCCTGGGCGATACGCATGGTCGGCTTGACATTGTCGAAGATCGTCGGCTGATGGTAATGCCCCTTGCTCAGGTCGCCTTCCCGTACGATCTGACCTCCGACGACCAGCGACGCGCCCTCATTTGAGCCGATCCCGACGTAGCTGTGGACCCGCTCGAGCTGACCGGCGCTTACCACCGGGCCGAGATCGGTGGTCTCTTCCAGGCCATAGCCGAGCCGCATCCCACCGGCACGGGTGGCCAAGCGCTCGACGAGCTCCCGCTGAACGGCGCGATGAACGATGACGCGGCTGGCTGCCGTGCAGCGCTGGCCGGAGGTGCCGAACGCGCTCCAGAGGATTCCGTCCACGGCCAGATCCAGGTCGGCGTCATCCATCACCATGACGGCGTTCTTGCCGCCCATCTCCAGCGAGACGCGCTTCATGTTGCGGGCACACTCGACCGCGACCTCGCGCCCGACATCGGTCGATCCGGTGAAGGAGATCATGGCCACATCCGGATGCTTGAGGATGGCATCGCCGACATCTTCTCCGCCACCCAGGACAAGGTTGAGGACTCCAGGCGGCAGTCCCGCTTCTTCAAAGAGCTCGACCAAACGTATCGCCGTCTTGGGGCTGAAGCTGGCCGGTTTGAAGACCACGGTGTTGCCGGTGACAAGTGCGGGCATCATCTTCCAGGTCGGGATGGCCATGGGGAAATTCCACGGTGTGATGAGCCCGACCACGCCGAGCGGCTTGCGTGTCGACATGTTCCACTTGTTGGGCAGCTCCGACGGCGTCGTCTGGCCCCACATGCGCCGTCCCTCGCCCGCCATATAGAAGGCCATATCGATGCCCTCTTGCACGTCGCCGCGCGCTTCGGTCAGGACCTTGCCCATCTCTTGGGTCATCTCTTTGGCGATGCGGTCCTTGTTGTCCATCAGGAGCTGGCCGATGCGATAGAGAATCTCGCCGCGTTTCGGCGCGGGATGGAGACGCCACTTCTTGAAGGCTTCGCTCGCCGCGGCCACCGCGTCATTCACATCGTCCGCGTTGCTCTTGGCGAACGTTCCGACCACCTCGCCGGTCGCCGGATTCTTACGATCGAACTCGTGTCCGGACCTGGCGTCCACCCATTTCCCATTGATGTAGTTTTTGAACTCAGCCATCTCGGATTCCCTCCACTGCGTAACCGGCGCGGTGTCTGACGCGCCAAGTCGCTCTGGCATCGGTGCTCATGCCGCGAGTGTAGCAGAGGGACGAGGTTAGATTCGGGGAACGTGAGTTCGTCTCCCAATTAGCTCAGCCGACAATGGAATCGGGTTGGCGCTTTTGCCGGTTGTCTTACCCGTACTTGCTGACAACGTGCATAATGTGGATGAATCACCGCGCGACGAATGAGCATGGGGGCACTGATGGGCGACCTCTACTGGGGTGACAACCTAAACATCCTGCGCGACTACATCGACTCGGAGTCGGTCGACCTCATCTACCTCGATCCGCCGTTCAACTCAAACCGCAATTACAACGTGCTGTTCAAGGAGAACAACCGGCACGAGAGCGATGCTCAGATCGAGGCGTTCACAGACACGTGGCATTGGACGGAGTCGGCTGAGGCCACCTACGCCGAGCTCGTACACGGCAACCATGTACCGCAAAAAGTGTCGGACCTCATCGTCGCCATGCGCTCGTTCATCGGTTCGAACGACATGATGGCGTACCTCGTCATGATGACCATTCGGTTGATCGAGTTGCATCGTGTCCTCAAACCCACCGGCTCGATCTACCTGCACTGTGACCCGACCGCGAGTCACTACCTCAAGGTGGTGATGGATACGATCTGGGGACCCCGGAATTTTCGGAACGAGGTCATCTGGAAGAGAACGACTTCGCACAGCAGTGCCAAGAAGTACGCGCCGATTCATGACGTTTTGCTGTATTACGGACAAAACGACAGTGTGACCTGGAATGAGCCGCGAACCGACTACGATGCGGCGTACCTCGACAAATACTACCGATTCAACGACGGCGACGGTCGTCTCTATTGGCGAGCCGATCTGACCGGAGCCGGAACCCGTTCTGGTCCAAGTGGCCAACCATGGCGTGGATTTGACCCGGCTTCAATTGGTCGACACTGGAGTGCTACTCCGGAAGAGCTCGATGCATGGGAAGCGGAAGGGCGCATCTATTGGCCAAAGGGAGGACGAGGGGTTCCACAATACAAGCGGTATCGAGATGAACTCAAAGGCAAAGCCGTGCCTGACATTTGGGACGATATCGATCGCATCAACCCTGTCGGCTCCGAACGCCTAGGCTACCCGACGCAGAAACCTCTCGCGCTCCTAGAACGAATCATCGAGTCATCCTCCAATGTCAACGACCTCGTTCTCGACCCCTTCTGTGGTTGCGGCACTGCGGTCGCCTCTGCCGAGAAACTCAATCGTCGATGGATCGGCATTGACATCACTCACCTAGCCATCACTCTCATCGTCTCGCGCATGAAGAGCATGTTCCCCGGCGTCGAGATCAGTCTCCACGGTGAACCGGCCGACATCGGTGGTGCTCATGCGTTGGCCGACGCCGACCGCTACGACTTCCAATACTGGGCACTCACGCTTGTTAGTGCGCGACCGGTCGAGGACGCCAAGGGCAAACCCAAGAAGGGCGCGGACAAGGGTATCGACGGGACCATCTCATTCCTCGGCAAGGACGTCAAAACGCCGCATCGCTGCATCGTTCAGGTCAAGTCTGGGCACGTCAACAGCGCAACCGTGCGGGACCTCAAAGGCACGGTCGAGCGCGAGAACGCCGAGATTGGGCTGCTCATCACGTTGGAGGAGCCAACAGCGCCGATGAACGTGGAAGCCCTTGAGGCGGGGTTCTATCACTCCGAGTGGATGAACGAGGACTACCCCAAGATGCAGATCATTACGATCGGCGACCTACTGAAGGGGCAGCAGCCGCGCATCCCAACACGGTACAACCCATACCAACTCGCACAGTTCCAAAAGAAGCCTGTGGAGCAGAAGGGGCTGTTCCAACAAGAAGCGTAGCTGGTCGGCATTCAGATCTTTCGAGGTGTTCGCCTTGAGCGAACACATGGATCGTGTTACCATGTGTACGAACATCGAAGGAACCAGCCCGTTGAGGTGCAGTCGGGGGCAACGCACTCTCTCCTCGGACTCGGAAGTTGCAAAGGATATTTGCCGACATGTACCTCGTTTATATCGATGAAGCGATGGAGCAGAACTTCTGCGCCATCTCAGCCCTTGCGATACCACACGATAAATGGGACGACTCACTCCAGATGATCAAGGCGTTTCGCCGATCGCTCCGCGACCGGTACGGAATCTACGTTCGAAAAGAACTGCATGCGTGGAGATTGGTGTCCGGTCGTGGCCGGATCGCGCCGAAACCTATTCCAAAAGGACTGCGCTGCTTCATCTATCGCGAAATACTCAAGTTGGTCACTGAGCTCCCCGGCGTTATGTTATTCAATGCAACGGGATCAAAGAAGCACGAGGATGTTGCGTTCGAGCGATTGCTGAACCGCATTCAGCGGAACGCCGAGGGAAAAGGAACACACGCGCTTCTTCTGTGTGATGAAGGAAAAGAGCACCTCTACCCGTCGATCTCTCGACAACGACGAGTACACAATCCTATTCCGAGCCAATTTGGTGGCTGGGGTGCGACAGGAGCAACAACGAAACAAATCCCGACAAAACGGATCATCGAAGATCCAGTATTCCTTAGGTCTGACCGGTCCTACTTCGTGCAGCTTGCCGATTGTTGCGCGTACGCGCTGCTGCGCCGTGAATGCCAACTACCGGCGAAAAACGCTTACAATCTTCATTTGGCTTTCAACATTCTGGATCCGATCCTTGTTCGCAAAGCCTTCAAGGCAGATCCACATGGCATCATTCGCGCTGCATAAAAAAGTGCCCGGCCATGTGTGGCCGGGTAAAGCAAAACGTAGTTGCCGCCTGTGGGCGGTTTCCGTCTTACACATCAAGTGTACGATAGCGGCGTGCATAGATCAACTGCCACACAGTCACAGTCTGCGCAATTTCAAGTCCCGTCTTGCTCGTGATACCTTAGATTTCGTACCTAAGACGGCGCTTGTGGCAACATTTGAGCCTCTCGCTGTGACAAGCTCTACGCCGCGATCATAAATCGGCCGTCGCCGGGTTTTGCCAATAGTGCCACCCTAGTTCTTGAACTCAGCCATCTTGGATTCCCTCCACTGCTCGACCGCGACACGGCGTTCGCGCCCAGTCGCTCTGGCATCGGTGCCCATGCCGCGAGTGTAGCAGAGGCCAGTCGTGAGTCGATTCTTGGCACCGAACTCCACCCGCTGCGAAAGCAAATGTAGTTGCGGGCGTCTCTGCCCGCCTTCGTGAGGTTTCTGCCGTGAACGACGAGCGAACTTCAATATCCAACATGAGACCCTAAATTGGGAAATATAGACTCCGCCTCGGATGACTACCTTCGCCGCCTTCCGCGGTACGTTGGACCCGGACCCGGCTAGTCGCGCGTAGGGCGCCTATTCTCCTACGATAGTCTCGTGCAATATCTAACTAGTGCGAACAGAATTACGCCAGAGGGGTAGCAATACCAAAAGAGAAGACACACAGATGACCGGTACAGCCTGCGCTCTCGATAATCATGGATTCACTAACAGCGTTTTACTAATCACTGCTGACGCGCCGCCAGTGCATGGAACCACCGAGGTGATATGCAGTCGATCGCTGCACGAAATGTTTGAGTCAGCCATCTAGGTGCCGTGAACGGTGATTTCCTTTTCGCGGCCCGGCAACAGGATCGAGTTTCTATCGTTAACGAACACCGCTTTGTGCACCAGGAAGTGCAAGCCTGTCTTGGTGAGCTCGCCGCCGCGCGCGGTAGAGTACGTGACATCAACAGAGAACTCAATGATCGGCGGTTGAACCGCGGTGCTGAACGAGGATCGGGGGACGCCGAACGTAATGCGCGACAACTCGTTCGGTTGAATAATCGGCTCTTCAACATACGCTTCGGTAAACATCAGCGATTGGCACCGTAAGACTGCACGATCAATCAACGCGACTCCGGGCCCCACATTCTTCATGGGGACCGAAAAGAAGACCGTATCAGGATGCTTTGCGGCGTTGTCATACACCCATACCTTCGAGCGGTTCGTAAGGGTGATGTCGCCGGTACCAAACCACGCCAAACTTATGAATCCTTCGCCGTAAATTCCGCCCCGAAGACCAACAAGAAGCGGCTGAATCGTAGCCAGCAGGCCTTCCCGCGCATGTGTCGCCTGCTCTTGCGCAGCCTCTGCCTGTTGTCGGGCGAACGTCAGCATTTCTGATGACACATCAACGGACCGTTTGGTTTCCCTCGCCATTTCTCTTGTCGCGCTCGCCATCTTCCACGTCCACAGCGCAAGGATTAAGGTACCAATCGCGACGAGAACCTGAGCATCAGTTGCAGCAGTCTTGGCAATCCAGTGCGTGACGGAGTGCATCGACTCAACACTCAACAACACGGGACTCCCAGGTGCACGCACCGCTCCAAGCACAGAGGTTTTATGTAACGCGCCATCTATAGAATAAGCTCCGAGAACTTCTGATCAAGATATCGATCAATGGCTTTTCGATCTCGCTCGATCCGACACTTGAGCAACGCTTCGATGTCGCTGTCATCCAGAACCATCACAAAGCCGCGCTGATCGTGCATTACATCTCGACAGCGCTGTAACATTCGCGCCTTGTCGACAACAGATCGACACACCAAGATTCCAAACCGACCACGTATGTCACTGAATCGGCCGACCAATTGATCAAACTCAGGATTGGCCGGATCAGCACTATAGTTCTTGCACTCAATGAATACGTATGGACAGTGCACGTGATGGATTGAATTCAGAGCGTGAAAGAAGCCGGATTCTGCTCGGTTTTGGAACACAATGTCGATGCGCTTGCGACCTTCGTGGATTTCGAGTTCCTTTCGCGGATCGAACATGCCGGGATAGAACACAGCGTCCAACGCGCCCATGATCACATTGTGAAAGTCGGATGCTGATTCTCGGCCAACGGGAATGGTTTTCAATCTAGCAACGACCGATTCAAGCTCTAATTCGCGCGGCTCCGATTGCTTCTCTTCAATCCCTTCTTCGTCTGGTGGAGTGGTCATGTCTGGTAGTTGATCCTTGTAGCGTTCCAAGATCTCCGGATAGTCCTCCGAAAAGTCAAAGAGGAAGTCTTTAGAGAGCGGATATTCCTCTTCGAGATCCTTGATCCGAACAACTTGTTTCCCATTTTTCAGAACTCGGACAAGCGCGCTACCAGCGTTCAGATGTTCAGCTCGGAGAAATTCAAGGACAAACCACCGATAGTACGCGTGATGATCGACGGTCAGCGCATATCTTGCTGCTGCTTTCGGCACCAAGAGGATTCGGCGGCCGGTGTGAACTGGAAGGTCGACATACGTGTTCGTCCATCGCTGCCGTTCCAAATCCCAATACATGCCTGAGGCGACCTCACGCGTTGGAACATTCAAGAGGTCACATTGTGATTTCGTGTATTTCGCCAGTTCGCCGCGAATAATGTTCGTGGTGATGTCGGAAATCTTGTCATTGCTGATTCCCGGGATCATCAATTCTGCATCAGAGAGATCCCGCAACTTCCCAGTTTGGACAGCCCTGCTCGTCTTCAGCCGCGCGAAGATCTGCCCCGCCTGGTCGCTGCCAACTCCTCGCCCGCTTGGTGGACCTTTTGACAGTCCAAAGTGCGTATCGTTTGGCTCGCCGAGATGTGCGAGTAGCGCCCTTGCTTTGTCGTAGTCCCCCTCACGAATAGAATCTACGACAAGCTGAAAGAAGTCCACGACAAGGTTGTTACAACGTCGGAACCATTCGCCACGCTCGACGCTGAGCGCATATGGATCCACAAATAGCGTCAAATCCGTATTGAGCGGAATATCAACAAAATCTAGCTCGGCCTGGGATTTCCCAAGTCCAAAGTGATCAGAGAATCGCAAACTCTCGACGCTCCTTCGGTTCGCATCAAGGACACTAACTCGGCGGACGGTACACCCACTGCGCGACACCACCACGATGTGAGCACGTCCTCGACCGGTGCTGGCTGAACGAGTGCGTCACGTCCACGCAAGACCAAGCCGTTTGAAGAGTCGCTCCACCAGTAGCCTCTTTCGACTCAATGCGGGTACCAATATGTAACGAGGAACAGGTTCGCGCCAGAGATTCTCCTCGTGGAATGTGGCCCAAAATGATAATGTGTCACCAAGGGAATGTCAACCTCGCAATCGCCGCATTGTCGCCCCTGCCCGGTTTGCCGAGACTCCCCCTTGACCTATCTAGCCTGCGCTTCTACGGTGCGGCATCGAAATCGGAGTAGCGCAGAGGAGGTCCAGCATGACGGGAAATTTGCGCCGCGGTCAGGCGTTCGCCACGTTCATTTCAGAGCGCCTTTCTGCGCTCGATATGACGCAGGCTACACTCGCGAAGAAGGTGGAGATCGGCCCCTCCACCGTATCGGAATGGATCGGTGGGAACGTAGAGCGGCCCCGCTAGAAGTACATGCCCGCGATCTCGTCGGCACAGGTCCGGCCGCTACGATGCCGGGTCGGTTGATATCCGCAGACGGACATCTCGGTGGCTAATTTCACGAGCAACGTTGCGGGTTTGGACCCGGTCCGGGAGCTCCCGCCTGCGGGTCCGGCTTCGTCTTCACAGCCTGGGTTTTATGGTGATTGATCAATTATTTCGGTATCTGGTGACCATTGTCGGCCCGCGGCCGAGGAGGGCACAGGTCCCTCCCCTACGTTTGGCCGCCTGACCTTGACAGTGTCTTCAGTGGACTTCGATTCACTAGCACGGGGGTTTCAATCCCGGGCGAACGTGTCGCGGCTACCGGTTTATTTCGTCAATTACCACAAAACCCGGGGCGAACGCGATGCACCGCTCGACAGCCCATCTGACTCGCTAGGACGCCGGCGCGCTTGTGACGAACGCTCTGACCAGTTCCAGCGCCATGTCGAAGTCGTTCAGGTCGTACATTTCGAACGGCGAGTGCGTGTAGCGCGTGGACAGACCGATCAGCCCAGTCGGGATGCCCTGCTGAATGAGTGAATCGCCGTCACTGCCAAAAAACTCCCAGACGCAATGCTGGATCGGTATCCCAGCCTTCTCCGCCACGTCCGCGATGCGCCAGACGACGTCCTCGCTGTAATGCGCGCGGCCATCCTTGTGGACCAGCGCCGGTCCGCCACCCAGGCGTGTCGGCAGGTCGCGGCGGTCGACCGTCGGGATATCGCCAACCGGGCCGTTGTCGAGTGCGATGGCCAGATCCGCATCCACTTCGCTACGCAGCGAATCGGCACCGACCAACCCGATCTCTTCCTGCGTGGTGGCGGCGAAATAGAGGTCGTACTGAATCTGCGACGGATCGAGCTCTTCCAATAGAAGCGTCATGATGGCGAGCGCGAAACGATCGTCGACGGCTTTACCGATGACGCGGTCGCCGATGCGCCGGACCGGCGGGTTCCAGATGACGCCCGCACCCGGATGGATACCCCGAGCCAGTACCTCGCTGCGCGAGGACGCGCCGATATCGACGAAGACGTCGTAGAAGTCGAGCTGCTCCTTGCGGCGGTGGCGCTCGGTCAAGATGTGCCCGGTGGTGCTGGCGAAGAGCCCCTCCGTGAGCGAATCGCGCCCGACGATCAGCGCAGGCTGGCCGATAGGATAGCGCTTGGCGACGTCGCTCCGTGGCACCTGACCGCTGGCCAGCCAGATGAAGCCTTCGGCGTCGATGCTGCGCACGATGAAGCTGATCTCGTCCGCGTGCCCTTCAACCAGGAGACGCGGACCTTGGCCACCGACATGTGCGAAGAGGTTGCCACCCTTGGCGGTCCAAACGCGATCCGCGTTACGGCTCCAGCGCTCGCGCAACCAGCCCATCACACGCTTCTCCTGGCCGGTCGGTCCAGGTAGTTCCATCAGCTCACGCATCATCTCGAAGTTCTTCTCTCGGTCGGCCATTGATTCCATTCTCCTCTGTTCTGTTCGCAGTTTTCCCGGTCGGCGCATTCCCTTGTCGTCGCCATCATGCCCTGTGAGCGGCGGATCGTACAGCGTTGAGCGAATAGCGACGGGCCGACGGGCTACAAACGCGTCGGTCTAGACGGTGGTTCAAAGGGTGCGTAGTATAATGCCGCCCGTCACCTTCGTTGCGCACGCGCAACTCGTGTCGTTACTCGTGTCGGAGGATCATGGTCGAGCCAGGGTTAACGTCGAGACTCCGCCAACATTCACGGCGGTCCGGGATGCTGGTCGGGCTCAGCATGGCGATCGCTATCGGGATCTGCATCATCGGATTCATTTGGATCTACGTGCGCGTCGGTCCCGTCTTCAGTGATTTCGTCCCAGCCAAATCGGCCTCCTTGACCCCGGTTTCGTCACTCCTCACTTCCGCAACTCCGACTGGATCGGCCACACCGATCGCTGGTGTCGCCATCTCCTCCCCCACGCCAACCAGCCTGCCCACGGTGTTCGCATCGCCGTCACCTGTGTGGGAGGCAACGCATAAGATCGTCGCCGGCGAGCGGGTGAACTTCCGCGCCGGTCCCTCCACCGTGTCAGACATCGTCGACGTTCTTCAGCCAGGTACTCAACTCAAATTCATCGGCAAGCAGCAGACCACCAGCGGAGTGACCTGGATGCAGTTCGATCTCGAGGACGGAACTCGAGGTTGGGTTCGAACCGTCGACGTGGATCCGATCGTCCCGTAGGTCCGGAGCGCGCAAAACCCTTTGATATACTTGGCGTAATCAGGGCTTCGATCTCATTTTCAGGCAGGCAAAGGACGTGTCATGCAAAGAGTCTCGATCATCGGCCTTGGGCTGATCGGCTCGTCGATCGGTCTTGGTCTCAAACGCTGGGCAACAAAGGACGGCAAGCGACAATCCGTGCTCGAAGTCACCGGCTTTGATATCAGCCTCGACGTTCAAAATTATGCAAAGAAATTGAAGGCGGTTGACCGCACCGAGTGGAACATGTCGAACGCCATCTCAAACGCGGACCTGCTGGTGATCGCGACTCCCGTTTCCGCGGTCAAAGAAATCTTTGAGTCGGTCGCCGACCTCGGGAAACAAGGTCTCGTCGTTACCGATACCTGCAGCACCAAATCGGAAGTCCTTCAGTGGGCCAACGAGATGCTGCCGGATCACATCCACTTCGTCGGTGGTCATCCAATGGCCGGTGACACTCGTGGAGTCGAGGGCGCGACTGTCGACATGTTCAAAGACGCCACCTGGTGCGTCTGTCCCACGGTCAACGCGGGCGACGACGCGGTCCAGACGGTGCTCGGCCTGATTTCGGCTGTCGAAGCCGAACCGCTCTTCGTGGATCCGCACGAGCATGACGGGTACGTCGGCGGTATCAGCCACCTGCCATTTATGCTCTCGGTCGCCATGACGCACGTCGTGAGCAACGATTCGCAGTGGCGAGACATGCGCAAATTGAGCTCGTCCGGCTTCAAGGATGCTTCACGGCTCGCCGCAGGCAGCCCGGAGATGTACCGCAGCATCTGCGAGACGAACGGTGAGAACATCGTTCGCTGGCTCGACTCCACCATCAACGAACTCGTGCACATGCGCGATCTGGTGAGCACCGGGACAGACGAAACACTTGAAACGCTTGAGCAGATCTTTGACGGGGCGCGAAATGCGCGTGCTGAGTGGATCACGTCAGAACGAGCCAGCGGCGGATCAGTTCAGGACACTGAGGGTGAAGTGAGCACGATGAGCGTCGGTGACCAGGTGCAGCAGATGTTCTTCGGCAGCCTGTTTCGACGCAAGCCACGCACAGGACGTGAAGATCGCACGGACGCGTCACGACCAAAGCGTCGCTGACACTGATCGTCTAGGGTACGATGTTCCACTCTTCCGGTAGCGTGTAGTAGTAGAGCATGCGAGTCGGCCGTCCATTCTGGCGGACGCGTCCGCGATCGGCACGCAGTACATCGGCGTAGCTGTTCTGAACCTGGATGATCCGGCGCGCTTTGAGGTTAAAGAGGATGAGTCCGGTCGATACCGGTTTCAAGCTCTGCTGGCGGGTACGCTCGTCAACAACGCGAAACGGCGGCAGATCGACAGGTGGCGTCACTTCCATCACACCATGGAATGCCACATAATTCCGATCAGTGTTATGTTCATCAAAAATCGCCAGACCGCTTTCAACGGACCGGATGAACTCTTCGTCGAACGGACGAGTGTACTGAAGAAGTTGACTGGTACCGCTCGGATGCCGGCTACACGCGGCGGCAAACATCTTGATGACGTGACATGGTCCGATGAAGCTTGACGTTCCTCGCTCGTCAATGATGGTGAAGCGGATGACGTACACGCGAATTGACCCCTTCAAACTGATGTCATTCACCCTGGTTTCGTGGCAACATGGAACCGGCGCCCGACGTTTAATGCGACCGGGAGCCCAGTAATCGGCACGTGCGATGCGCGAGAAACTTGGTACTGAATGGAACACGCCGGCGGCGACTACGCGGGTTCATAGCGGCAAAACTGTACCACAGCTTGGTTCGTTTCTCGGCGACGATTCAGGAGCGACAAAACGATGGTAATGACAGGTTCGATACTCGTCTCTGAGCGATACGCGCGCCAGACGATCTTTCCATCAATCGGCGAGACGGGCCAGAACCGGCTGCGTGCAACCCGCGTCTGCCTGATCGGCTGTGGAGCTCTCGGTACGCATATCGCCGACACGTTGGTTCGCGCCGGATTCGGGTTCGTTCGCATCGTCGACCGGGACATCCCAGTACAGAGCAACCTGCAGCGTCAGTCACTCTTCGACGAGCAGGACGTGATCGACGCTATCCCGAAGGTTATCGCCGCGGCGAAGAGACTGAACGCGGTCAACAGCGACGTGATGGTTGAGCCGCACGTGCTCGACGTCAATGCAACCAACATCGAGCCGTTGGTTGCGGATGTCGATTTCGTCGTCGACGGAAGCGACAACTTCGAGATTCGCTATCTGATCAACGATATCTGCGTCAAGCTGAACAAGCCCTGGGTCTATGGCGGAGTCATCGGCAGCTACGGCATGACCATGACGATCCGGCCCGGAGTGACGCCATGCCTCCGCTGTGTCTTCCCGGAAGCTCCGGCTCCGGGTGAAGCACCGACGTGCGATACGGCAGGGGTCATCGGTCCTGCGGTCACGGTCGTCGCGGGACTGCAATCGGCGGAAGCGATGAAGCTGGCGGTCGGCGCCATCGGCGAACTCAACCCTGATTTGCTGGCGATCGACGTTTGGAACGTGAGCGTGGACCAGATCCCGCTCGGCGCGCCGAGTCCAGACTGCCCGACCTGCTGCCAGCACGACTTCACTTTCCTGGAGCAGTCGGCTCCCAGCCAAACGACCGATCTCTGCGGACGAGATGCCGTCCAGGTTTCCGTCTTTCCGCCTGCTAACCTGTCGCTCCCGACGCTGGCCGAGCGACTGAAAGCCGTTGGGCAGGTGGGCTACAACGACTACCTGCTGCGCTGTAACGTCGACAACTTCGAGCTGACGGTCTTCCCGGATGGACGCGCGATTGTCAAAGGGACGACCGATCCTTCAGTTGCGCGCTCGGTCTACGCTCGTTACATCGGTATGTGAGGCTTCCATGATTTATCTTGACAACGGAGCGACGAGCTGGCCGAAGCCCGAAGTCGTTTACGAAACACTCGGGAACTTCCTGCGGACCGCCGGTGCCAACCCAAGCCGCGGCAGCCACGTGATGGCCACCCGCGCCGCGGCAGCCATCAACGACACTCGCGTCAAGTTAGCGAGGCTGCTGGGTGCTCCGGACCCGAAGCGCGTCATCTTCGCGGGGAACGCAACCGATGCACTGAATATGGCGATCAAGGGTATTCTGAATCCGGGTGATCATGCCGTCACGACTGTGATGGAGCACAACTCGGTGCGTCGGCCGCTGCGCGCGCTCCAAGGGACCGGTGTGACGACCACCAAGGTCGCCGCCGATCGCGAAGGCTTTGTCTCTACGCAGGACATTGAACAGGCGCTTCAACCGAATACTCGCCTGATCGTGATGACGCACGCGTCGAACGTCAACGGCGCGATTCAGCCGGTGGCAGAGATCTCTCAGATCGCCCGCGACCGTGGCATCTTGATGCTTGTCGACGCCGCGCAGACGGTAGGGTCACTTCCATTCAACATGGACGATATCGGTGCCGATCTGCTGGCGTTCCCAGGCCACAAGGGGCTGATGGGACCGACCGGCACAGGCGGTTTGATCCTCGGACCGAGGATCAGCACGGACGATCTCGCCACCGTCCGCGAAGGCGGAACCGGCGGTAACTCCGAAGAGGACGTTCAGCCTGAGGAACTGCCGACGAAATATGAGGCAGGCACGCTCAATACGGTGGGTATCGCCGCGCTTGGTGCCGCGCTCGACGTCGTTGTAGCTGAAGGCGTCGAATCGATCTACAAGCGTGAGCGTCAGATCACGTCACGTCTGATCGACGGTCTGGCCGAAATCCCGGGGGTGCGCGTCCTGTCGCCGGAAGACGAAGACCGCCGGGCCGCGGTCGTCTCCTTCACCGTCGACGGCTGGGAGCCGTCCGATATCGGAGCGGCGCTCGACAGCAGCTTCGAGATCGCCTGTCGCACCGGTCTCCACTGTGCGCCTGAAGCGTGCGCGGCACTCAGCGCGTTTCCCTATGGCACGATACGATTTAGTCCAGGCTTCTATACGACGTCCGATGAGGTCGATCAGGCAGTGAACGCCGTATCCGAGCTTGCGCGGGCCGCTCTCCGACTCTCTTGAACTGAGGCCGACAATGGCAAAGAAGCGTTACACCAAGGTCGAAGAAGAGATCATCCAGATTCTGGACGCGAAAGATCGCGAGCCAACCTGGCGTCGGGTCACGCGTCGACGGTGGCGTCCGCGAATGCCTCGAACCCGAATTTCGATGCAGAAGCGTATTGGCGCGGCGAGCGGACTCCTTTGGCTGGTCGTGACGTTCGGCATCGCGCTGGCAGCCATCATGGTTTCAGGGTACTCGCATTTCCTCGCGGTTGTTCTGGCTATCGTCTGTATTCTATTTTTCCTGAGCCCGATGGTCATCCGCCGTCGGGACACCGGCCTTCATCGACCGGCACAAGAATGGCGCGGTCGCAGCATGAGCTTCCCGCCGGATCAGGATGGGATTGTCGGCAAGATCCGCTATCGGATTTGGGAAATGCGCAACCGTGATCAGAATCGGCGCTGGTAGCCGTCCCTGCTCACGCCGGAAATACAGCCTCTACAATCGCTCCGATTTAACTGAAGTTCATCGTCTACCAAGCTAAAACGTGCACTGCAGGCCGTAGGTCGGCACAGCGAGCCGATTTCTGGGCCTCAAGTGCGAGGATCCAGCCGCGCAACGCAGTGCCGATAGACCAGGAAATTAGAGGAGCGCCGTCGACCTCACCATTGGCCAAACTCGGACCAATAGTGACGCCGCCGACACGCGAGATACTTACTAGTACACACCCGGCTCGAAATACGAATTGTACCAGAGCCAACTGGCGCATCCGCCAGACGAATATGTGCTATCTACCCAACCGCTCTCCCCATATGGCGTTGCATATGCATGGTTTCGATTGTAGTAGGTCCAAATGTCAATGGTTGCGCAGAAGTACGGATCGTGGAACACGTCATATGTTGCTGCATCCCCATAATCGGTTGTCGCCGTACAACCGAGATTGTGGGAGGACTCGCTCCATCCCGACGTCGTATACCAGAAACGACTGTCTCTGCAGTTTGCGTTTCCCTGCACTTGACCATTATCGTAACTGACCTGCACCGCAGTTCGAACGCTGTTGACGATGATGTACGCCGGATCATACCAATTGGTGGTGAAGGTTCCCTCATTGATTCCCGACGCGGCGACCGACTGACTCAATCCGGCATTGCTGAGGATTAAGACCAAAATTGAGAAAAGGAGCCCCACCGCTCTTCGATGTCCCATGACTAGTTTCCTTCCGGAAGCGAAGTCGATCCGCTCGACGCGTTCGACGGCAGTTGCGGGACAGTGATGGGGTTACCATACTCAACCTGGAAGCGGCATGTAGTCGGATCGACCGCCACCAACCGCGATTCTTGAATCCGGGTGTCACCTCTGGCTGCCGAAAATTCAACCCGGTTATGGCAAAGTCCGTTGTCGTCCTTGGAGCCTTGGATGATCACCATCCTCGAGTTAGGGAGTGGGGGCTGACCAGACATATCGCGGTGAATAACGTTCTGGCCGGTAAGAACGCCTTTGGGCGCATCCGCAGGGCTAAACCCAGATGGGGGGGCCGCAGTCGTGCCGATGATTGTCACCAAGA
The DNA here is from genome assembly GCA_963713965.1 of uncultured Chloroflexia bacterium. Classification (GTDB taxonomy): domain Bacteria; phylum Chloroflexota; class Chloroflexia; order Thermomicrobiales; family Thermomicrobiaceae; genus CALAGB01. Next base: position 3,179,005 of record OY970217.1, on the reverse strand, counting down.
CCGCGGCGCCAATCACGCCGAATACTATCAGTGACTTGATTATCCGACTGTTCATTTTCTATCCTCTCTTTCGCTATTGCAGCAATTAGACAAATTGATTCACGATGATTCTCCTTCCTCTTTTGGATGCACTGGCGAACCGCCGCGACAAGACGATAGATTCGATTTAAGTAAACCAACGGTGAAAGGAAATATCTCGTGATTGCTAGGGATGTCAGTGATTTCGAAGTACTCTGTGAGTTCTATACGTGTTTTCACTTATCTAGTCTCCATCTTACAGTACGCTCTAATGGTGCTGTTTGTCTACAGGGTTTATTCTGTAAGTTGACGCTGATATTGACAAATAGCTGGAACGGATCACAAAGCTAATGCGCCAACAGCGACATTTGCGGACGATGTGAATGAACACGTGGACAGGTCGACATTGGGTACAGGCTCGCTCCCCTGGGGGAGGTGGGCGAATGTCGGAGAATTAGCAGATCCTCACTGTCATGGATCAACAGTGTCTATGTGGCGTACGCTAGGATTGCGTCCGAGTGGAGGTGCTGGGGATCACGAATTGTGAGCAGCTGCGATCACGAAAAATGACTAGGTGCTGGTGGAAGTTTAGCGGATGATGGCATCACCTCCACTCTTCGTGGTGGGGTGATGGCGCATGCGATAGCTCTTCCCCCGGATGTTGAGGACCGTGGCGTGATGCAGCAGGCGATCAATGGTGGCCCCGGCGACCACCTGGTCGGCGAAGACCTGGCCTCAATCCGCGAACCCCCGATTGCTCGTCAAGACAATCGAGCCTTTCTCATAGCGCCGGCTGACGACCTGAAAGATCCAGCTGGCGGCGTCCTGATTCAGTGGGAGATAGCCCAGTTCATCGATCACAAGCAGCGACGGGCTGACGTAGGTCCGCAGCTTGTACTGGGCCGTCTCTTCGAGCTGTGCCGACTGCAGGGCATGGGCGAGATCGACCGCACTGGTGAAGTAGGTCCGGTAGCCGGCCTCAGTGGCGGCGATGCCCAGGGCAATCGCCAGGTGGGTCTTGCCCACGCCGGGTGGTCCGAGTAAGAGGACATTGCGCCGCTCATCGACGAAGCGCAGCGTGCTCAATTCCGCGATCTGGGCGCGATCAAGGGATGGTTGAAAGTCGAAATCGAACTCCGCCAAGGTCTTGTGCACTGGGTAATGGGCGAAACGGAGACGACCACGGGTGCGTCGCGCTTTCGTCTCGATGACTTCGTGTTCCAGTAGCCGTTCGAGGATCTGCGTGGCCGATGCGTGCTCGGTTACACCGCGGTCGAGTTCGATGGCGAGTTGCTCGGCGGCCGCGGTCATGCCGAGATAGGCGAGATGCTCGCGGAGACGTTGGTAACTACTGGCCTCTTCGGTCATTGCCCCACCTCATACTCCGCCAGATCACGGACCTCGACGTACTCGCCTAAGCGGCGTTGCGCCAGGTCAATGACGGAGGCAGGCCGAACGGGCTCCGTGGGATCGGGGAGCAGACGCGGCGCGACCGGTCGCAGGAGTGGACACTCTTCGTGCCAGGCCTCGCCGACGATCCGCTTGGTGGTGCGATGCCGTCGGGGCAGCATGATCTCCCGCACCCAGCGCTGCGCGAAGCGGTCGTAGTCGCTCAGGGTGGGGTACGCCGGGAGGACTTGCCCGGAGAGCCAACCGAGAAAACTCTCCTTGACCTCGCGCACCATGCGCTCGACCTTGCCTTTGGTCTTGGCCCGATAGGGACGACAAGCACGCGGGAGGACGCCGAGCACGTCACACAGATCGGTCCATTCCGGTGCCAGAATGGCCTGGCCAGCACTGGTTTGCCCGATACAGAACACGCCGTCCCGATCGGTGAGAATCTCTGCGGGTACGCCACCCAGGTCATCGAGACACCGCACCACATACGAAAGGGTCGTCGGTCGCGCGTGATCGGTGGCGAAGCGGACGGCCGGAACCCGGCTGAAACCCAGGATCGCCACGAACCCGTACAGATCGACGGTCGTGTCCTCAATAGGCCGGGGACCGAGATCGGCCCAGTCGGCCTGCACCTGCTGGCCCGGATCGGTCTCGAAGCGAATGACCGGCTCAACCGTCGACACCGGTCGGAGCGGGCGAAGATGGCGAATAAAGGCGGGGTAGCTCCCCAGATAGCCGTAGTCCTCACACAGTTCGTGATAGAGGATGGTCCCGCGCAGCTCCGGATAACTGGCCAGCCGCCGGACGATGTGCGCCTGCTGCGCGTCCGTCAAGGCCGTCGGTTTCACGCGAGATGGATACCGTCGTGGTTCCGAACTCGTCACCTCCCTTCGGACGGTGTTCCGGCTGAGGCCAAACTCCCGGGCTCACGCGCTGATCGACCAGCCATGGGCATGTAACGCTTTGAGTTCCATGTGTGTCGCTCCAGACTGCACCCGAGCCCTCCTCTCGCGCTGATGGTCACTGCCGCCATCAGCCTGCCAGAGAGCAAAACCCGGATGACCACGAATCAACCTTCAACGACGCCACTACGCCGCCTGGTTACTTTTCGTGATCCGGTCTGGCTACTTTTCGTGATTCCCTACACGAGGAAGTAAATATTGAAGGAGTCATTTTGGCTGCGTGGGGTACCCCACGCTCGTTGTTGGGCACGGAGCATATTGCGAGGACACTATCTCATATTCTAAGGTGTCTCACTCTTCATGCGATACTCTTGTTCACGGCTATCCTGGCAACAGGCTCCCGCGGCGCTACCTAACCGCACGCAAAATCGACATATGCGGTTACGTCGCGGTAGGAGTCCACGGTGTCAGGGTTGGTGCGACGATGGTTCAAGCCCGGAACTCCTCGGTCCGACCAACGTCGCGATCATGACAACCGAAATAAAGAGCAACTCTAACAGTCCGAGTTTCGGCCAATGGAAGATAAGAAGTTGCATCGGGACAGTCAATAGCCAGACAGCTACGGCAATCGTCAGCGTTATAGTCCAGCCGATCCACTTGAGCCGCCAGCGGATGCCAATAGCGGAGGTAAGCGTCAGATTCGTCAAAATTATTGAATACGGTCCGATGCTAAGCGCAGCGGCACCGCTAAATATCAATGAGAACAGTGCCGCGAGCAACATCAATTGCCACGAATTTCGGCCTGCGGCGAACCATGCTACCAATAGCGACAGCCCCAAGGTTGACAATAGTACTACCATCAGGACCAGCCACATCCAACTCTCTCCGATCCACCTAAGGGAATAACTAAGAGCGTGCTCTGCCTGGTGACTCAATCTTCATAATGGCCACACAAGTATCTTGCCTATGGCATCGAACTGTTCGTGCCCTGCAAGATGTCTGACTATAGCGTATCTCAGCAACTGCGAGAATTTCGCGTACCTATTGTGTGAATCAATAGGATAGCCGGATCTAACCATAAGACACCAGGTAAGGATCAGAAACCGAGCTATCCACAATGCCAGAATAGCACTTGCACGCGGACGCCTGAAGCCTGTGAAACAGCCTCTATGATGCTCGGTCCAAATGGACGCGAATTCCACTTGTGTTAGAATCGCTTCCTGAGCAAGTTTACAACATCCAGGATCACACCTCAATCCGGTGTGATGCTGGCGACTGAGATATCTGAACATCGGGTCACGCGCATCGGGTGCACGCCGACAACGTCGCAGGTAGTTGCAGTTGGTGCCGTCGACCGGCGCAAAGGTCTCGATGCACCGCTCGTGTGCGGCCTCATCCTTGCACGAATCCGGTGAGAACCCGACAAGCGGAACTGACTTGCCGAGCTAGGCACCTGAGCATCACCGAATTCACGTCGACCCCTCGCTGGCGCCTGCACCGGGGTTGGTCACTATTGAGTCACTTGTTGCCCTCCATAGGGCTCAGGACGGATCGATTTCTGGAGCGATTTGACAGATTGAGTTTGCCTCTCGGTTGACTTCATCAATTAGAGTCACCCGAGTCGCAGCGCGCCCGAGGCGTTCGATCACGCCCACGGCACGGCGGACGATCGGGCATCCCCAATAGCCGTCAAAGCCCTACGACTCTTGCATGTTTCGTTCGTCCAGATGCACAACCGGCCCGGATTGGGATGTTCCGTTGTCAATTGTGCAGGCGGCAAATGGGGATTGAGAAGTTCCGGCCTAGGTAAAGCGGAGTCCTGTGATCTCATCCTCGGAAAGGATCGCATCCGTTCGTTGCCGTCTAGTTGCTCGCTCCGGACGTGTGCTATTCTGTCACCACTGCATGCACCGAGGGGGCATGGGGAGGGACAGCGCTGAGTCGTCAGCATCGCATGGAAAGTCGATATGCCTCGTATCGTTAGTGACATCGTCGATGTCTACGTATTTCGTCATGTCCGAAATCAGGTCCAGTTCTTGCTGTTGCGGCGCCGGCCAGACGTCGTGCTCGGCGACACTTGGCAATCGATTCACGGTAAGATCGAACCGGGCGAGCGAGCCGTTGAAGCCGCCATGCGTGAGGTGGAAGAGCGAACCAGTTTCGTTCCCACGAGGCTCTATTCCGCCGACTACATCAACCAATTCTACGATCACGCCAGCGATACGATCGTCCTCGCTCCCGCGTTCGCGGCGTTAGTCGAACCCGGCAGCAAGGTGCGCATCTCTCACGAGCACAGCGATTACGCCTGGTGCGACCTCGAAGAGACCGTGGCACGGCTTCCCTGGTCTGGTCAGCGCTGGGCCGTTCGTCACATCTATGACGTCATCGGCATGGGTGGCGACGAAGCCGATTTCTACGCCCTTAGCTAGCCTTTCCTTCATGACACAGGCACCCATGTCGCCTCGACTGTTGTTTACATTCCGGCGAGACTGCCTTGTCGTTGCTCAAGCGTACATACGCCACGTTGACAACACTCAACTCAGCTCAGATGACGCAAAAATCGACCGCCCAGGCGATCGTGAATTGAGCGAACCTACCACCGTTTCGGTATACTTCAGAGGTTGTGATTCGGCACCATCATTGATGCGAAATCGGGGGTAGACCGTGCCGGAATTCCAGCTCACGTCGGATCTGCAACCGACGGGCGACCAGCCTAAGGCCATCGAAGAAATCGTTTCCGGACTGGTTTCGAACGCCCGGCATCAGACGCTACTCGGCGTTACCGGCTCCGGCAAAACCTTCACCATGGCCAACGTCATCCAGCGAGTGCAGCGACCGGCTCTGGTGCTGGCGCCGAACAAGACCCTGGCGGCGCAACTCTACAGCGAGTTCAAAGAATTCTTCCCCAACAACGCGATCGAGTACTTCGTCAGCTACTACGATTATTACCAGCCGGAAGCCTACGTTCCTCGCACCGACACCTACATTGAAAAAGACGCCCAGATCAACGACGAGATCGACAAACTGCGCCACGCGGCCACACGCGCTCTGCTGACGCGGCGTGACGTCGTGATCGTGGCCAGCGTTTCTTGCATTTATGGTCTGGGCTCGCCGGAAGAGTACGGCAAGACCGTCGTCTCCCTGCGGCGCGGCGCCTCGGTACGGCGCGACCGCATCCTGCGTCATTTGGTCGATATCCAGTACGACCGCAACGACCTCACGCTGGTGCGTGGTACATTTCGCGTGCGGGGCGACACGTTGGACATCTTTCCGGCCTACGAGGAGATCGCGGTTCGGGTCGAATTCTGGGGCGACGATATCGAGCGCATCATCGAGATCGATCCACTCACCGGTGAAGTCCTGGCCGAGCGGAACGAGATCGAAATCTATCCCGCCAAGCACTTCGTCACCACGCAGGAAAAGCTTCAGCTCGCCGTCCGCGACATCGAGGATGAACTCCAGTTGCGCTTGAAACAGCTTGAGAGCGAAGGCAAGGTTCTGGAAGCTGCGCGGCTCAAACAACGAACCAACTACGACCTCGAGATGCTGCAAGAGGCGGGCTACTGCTCCGGGATCGAGAATTATTCGCGGCATCTTTCTCGCCGCAGTGAAGGTGACCCCCCCTGGACGTTACTCGACTATTTTCCGGACGACTACATCGCGTTCATTGACGAATCCCACATGTCGATCCCGCAGGTGCGTGGCATGTTCGCGGGCGATCGCTCGCGAAAAGATGTGCTGATCGATTTCGGATTTCGCTTGCCGTCGGCACGCGATAATCGTCCGCTCACCTTCGATGAATTCGATCGCCACGTCCGCCAGGCAATCTACGTCTCGGCGACGCCAGGTCCGTATGAACTTGAGCATAGCCAGCACGTAGTGCAGCAGGTGATCCGTCCGACTGGCCTGATCGATCCCGAGATCAGCGTGCGGCCAACGAAGAGACAGATCGACGATCTGTTGGAAGAGGTCCATCGCCGCGTATCACGTGGCGAGCGCGCCCTCATCACCACACTCACCAAGAAGATGGCAGAAGATCTGTCTGACTATCTCAAGGAAGTCGGCGTCCGGACCCACTACTTGCACAGCGACATCGACACCCTCGAACGCGTAGAGATCCTGCGTGATCTGCGGCTCGGCGTCTACGACGTGGTAGTCGGCATCAACCTGCTTCGCGAGGGGCTGGATCTGCCCGAGGTGTCGTTGGTCGCGATCCTGGATGCCGACAAAGAGGGCTATCTGCGCTCGGCGAGCGCACTGACCCAGACCGTCGGGCGAGCGTCGCGTCACGTCGACGGACTCGTCATCATGTACGCGGACGTCGTAACAGACTCCATGCGACGGGCCATCGACGAGACGTACCGCCGGCGTGCGATTCAGCTGGCCTACAATGAAGAGCACGGCATCACGCCGCGCGGGATCGTGAAGCAGATCCGGGACATTACCGATCGCGTCAGAGCGGTCGCCGAGGAACAGAGCCAATACCGGGCCGAGTCGAAGCCGGGAGTCATCTCACAGATCCCGCCGGACGAGATGGCCAAGTTGATCAAGGATCTCGAACGCCAGATGAAGGAAGCCTCGAAACTCCTCGAGTTTGAACGCGCCGCGCTTTTGCGCGACCAGATCGTCGAACTCCGGCGCATCCAAGAGGTGATGTAACCCGTTGATACAACCGAGCTTCCGAGGTTCTTTGGAATAGAGCCATCGGGGTTCGGTTTCTTCGTGGCCGCGTCTGGCATCAAATTGAAAGAGACATCTGCAGTATGGCGCAACGAGGCAATCGACCTCGTCGGAGCAACCAGAGCAACTCACCAATCGCGATCGTCGCCGCATCCGTTCTGCTGGTCGTAGTCGCCGCCATCGTGGGATGGCTCATTTTCGGCTATAACGGTGCCGGACAATCCACGCCGGTTTCAACAGCCTCGGCGTCGGTGGCCGGAACATCGACGGCAACTCCGACAGTCCAGGTAGGCGCGGCGACCTCGACGCCGGAAGCAACTGCCACGGCCACGGAATCGGCGACACCGGAAGCGACGCCAACCGAGACTGAAGCCGCCACGCCTGAACCGACCGTCGCGCCAACACCGACACCACTCGTCGGCGATTATGGCGAACTGCCGTCCGCCGACATTCCATCCGGTACGCCGGGGTCACGGCGTTTGCAGCTGACGTATCACCTCAATATGAGCCTCCAGGACATCCCGCAGCAGGCCGACGTCTACCTAATGCAATCCCGGGAATGGACCCAAGCAGACGTTGAGAATTTGGCGCAGTCACTGGGCATCACTGGCAACGTCGATGATCAGGGCAATGGCAGCTTCCGCGTCTCAGGAAACGGTAGCCTCTACATCTCAAACAACCTGGTGCAATACATCGCGCCGACCGGTGGCGGACAGAATGGCACACCGGTCGCCAACGAACCGCTGCCAGACAACAACACGTTGGTGCAGACTGCACGCGGATGGCTGATCGAGCAAGACCTTCTTGGAGCAACCATCGGCCCCGGGTCAGTCATCAGCCGTGACGAAAATCAGAACATCGCACAAGTGCAGATCAAGCCAGTGGAGCCGGGTCAGCTTCTGTCGGCCATTCCCTCGGCAAACGTCACGCTGAACGGCGCAGGCGTCGTGACCGAAGCATACATTCGCTGGCCCGCGTCGATGCCGCGGTCCACGTATGGCTTGCGCTCGGCCGCGGAACTGTGGGATGACGCCGCCAAGGGTGTCGGATACATCGAGATTGACGACTCTCAGCTTCCATCTGGATCAGGAGCACTTCCCGGAGACGCCACCATCACGTCGGCGTCCCTTGCGTACACCACGGCGGGAGCACCGGAGACGAAACAATACCTCGTGCCGCTCGTTGTGTTTGAAGGACAGGCGACGATCTCGGGAGCAGACGCTCCCATTCCCATCAAGATCTACGTCCCCGCCGCGGGCGCCCAAACGGCGCCGCGTGGGTGAGTCACGATCGAGCGGGAAAAGCACCACAACGTCAGCAGTAATTGCCACGTCTCGGACCGGGTCAGCAGCCCCGCTGATCGGTCCGTTGCGTACGGGAAGGTAAGGGAAATGACTGTCCAATCGCGCCTCTCACACGTGGCGCTGATGGCTCTCCTCTGCTTTGCGATCCTCGCTCCCGTGGTTCCAATCACCCAGCAGAGGGCCAGGGCGATGACGACGAACGTCCGCTGGGGCTACTACATCACTTACGACAGCACCTCTCTCACTTCCCTCAAGGCGCATGTCGGCCAGCTCGACATCGTGGCACCCTACTTCTACGAGCTTAATGCGGACGGCACCATCAAGGACGACCTGCTGCAACCTGACGCCCTAACCGTCATGCGCAACGCCAACGTCAAAATCGTGCCCATGATCAAAAACATTTCGCGTTGGGACGATTTCCACAACACCATCTCCACCGACGTCCAACGAAATGCCATCGCGCAGCGACTCGCCGACCTCGTTTCCCAGAACAATTACGACGGCATCAACATCGATTTCGAGGCGGTCAACGCGTCCGATGCGCCACTCATCACCGACTTGATGTCGCGTATCTCCGCCAAGTTCAAGCCGCTGAACAAGCTCGTCACGCAGGCGGTCATCGCCCGAGCCTCCGACGTACCCTCAACCTGGGGTGGCGCCTACGACTATGCTGCGCTGGCCAAGTACGACGACTACATGCTGGTCATGGCGTACGACTTCCACTCGGCCGGCGGTTCGGCGGGCGCCGTCGCACCGATTGGCTGGATTCAGGATGTCCTGACATACGCGACCAGCCGCTTCCCGGCGTCGCGCCTCCTCCTTGGAATCGGGCTCTACGGCTACAACTGGGACACGACCGCCAAATCGACCGCGACGTCCGCCCGATTCGACCAAGTTGCGGCGTTCCTGGCCAAGCCCGGCGCTACCGCCGGATATGACGAAACCGACCAGGCGCCATGGGTGAAATACACCGACGACCAGCAGCACCAGCATGAGCTCTGGTACGAAAACGCCAAGAGCTTCGGCGCCAAGATCCAACTAATGATCGACGACCAACTTGCCGGTTTCGGTGTCTGGCGCCTGGGACAAGAAGATCCGGCCGTTTGGACCGTTATCGGGACGCTCAATACTCCGGCCACGCGCATTCCACCCTTCCCGACTCAGGGAACCGGCAAGCTCTACTTCGACGCCACCGGACACTCTCTCGCGTTTGGCTTCAAGCATTTCTGGGAGAACAGCGGCGGGCTACCGGTATTCGGTTATCCACTCACTGAAGAATTCAGTGAGGAGAACGCCGACACGGGCAAGACGTACACGGTGCAGTATTTTGAGCGCCAGCGTTTCGAATACCATCCCGAATATCAGGGGACGCCATACGAGGTACTGCTGGGACGTCTTGGCGTGGCCGACGCACAGACGCGCGGTCTGAGCAACACCAAGCCGTTCAAGGGACTGCCAACCGATACCAAACCAGCGGACGGCTGCACCTTCTACGCCGCTACAGCACACACGGCCTGCGGGTCATTTCTGAAGTACTGGAGCTCTCACGGATTATCATTCGGCGACAGCGGGGTCAGCTACCGGGAGTCACTCGCTCTCTTCGGCTACCCGATCAGCGAACCGTTCGTCGATCCGGCGACAGGTTATACCGTCCAGTATTTCGAGCGAGCACGCTTCGAGTATCATCCTGAGAATGCCGGAACGCCGTACGACGTGCTTCTCGGACTGCTCGGCACGGACGCGGTGCGCGCGAAGGGATGGATCCAGTGAGCGAAGCCTCACCGGTGGCCCAGAAGCTGGTACTGGTCCTTCACGGACCGAACTTGAACATGCTCGGGCAACGTGAGCCGCACATCTACGGGAGCGTCACGCTCGACGAAATCGACGAGGCAGTGCGCGAGGAGGCTGACCGGAGCGGCTTCGAAGTCGTCATCGTGCAGTCAAACTACGAGGGCGCGCTCATCGATCAAATCCAGCGTTATGGCGCGGTAGCCTGTGGTATCATCGTCAATCCGGGGGCGTTTACGCATTACAGCATCGCCCTGCGCGACGCTTTAGCCGCGGCGCAGGCTCCAGCCATCGAAGTTCACTTGAGTAACATCTATGCGCGCGAGCCTTTCCGCCATCACTCGGTTATCGCCCCGGTCGTAACCGGGCAGATTGCCGGTTTCGGCGCTGCAGGCTATTTGCTTGCCCTTCGCTATTTCATGGAGCAGACGGAGGCCTGACGCATCGTGGCTAACCTGGATAGAGTCGACAAACTGCGCGATCGGCTGACACAGCTCAAGCTGGACGCGGTCGTCGTTACGCATCCGTCCAATCGCCGCTATCTGACCGGGTTCGAAGGGGATGACATCCCACCGAACGAGTCTTCCGGTCACGTCGTCGTCGGTCTGACACGTGCAGTCATCATAGTCAGCCCGCTCGAAGCTCAGCGAGCTCGCGAACAAGCCACCGGATTTGAGGTCTTCCACCAAATTCGCCCGCTTGCCGCCGCGGACGCCGCCGTCCTGAAAGAGATCGGCGCGATGCGTGTTGGGTTCGAGGCCGATGCGATCCTCTACAACGATTACATCGCGCTGCGTGAGAAACTGGACGATGACGTTGAGCTCGTCCCGGTCGGTGACACGATCAACGCGTTGCGCGCGATCAAGTCGCCCGAAGAGATCGCCATCATCGAACGTGCGATCGATATCACCGACCGGGCGTTTGAGCGGGTCGCCGAGACGATTCAAGAGGGCGACACCGAGCGTGCCGTCGCCTTTCGACTCGACATGGCCATGCGCGAGCTTGGCGCCACTGGAAATTCCTTCCCCACCATCGTCGCTTCAGGACCGAATGCAGCTTTGCCGCACCACGAGCCGAGCGAGCGAGCAATTCACGCAGGTGAGCCGATCGTCATCGACATGGGAGCCATGGTTGACGGCTATTGCGCCGATCTGACACGCACGGTCTGGGTTGGTGAGCCAAACGAGACGTTGCGCGCCATTTATCCCGTCGTCCAACGTGCCATCGAAGAGACTGAAGCCGAGCTCCAGCCAGGCATGCCGGGCCGCGAAGGAGACGGAATCGCGCGTGAAGTCATCAGCGGTGCGGGCTATGGCGAGTATTTCATGCATGGGCTTGGCCATGGCGTCGGCGTCCGTGTTCACGAGGGACCGAGCATGGCACCACGCGTTGAAGAGCCCCTCGAGCCTGGCCACATCGTGACCATTGAGCCTGGTATCTATCTTCCGGGGCAGGGCGGTGTGCGCATCGAAGACGTGGCCGTCATCGAAGAAAACGGCATTCGGATCCTGACCAAAGCGCGCAAGCTTCAGTTGGACAAGTGAACGGAGTGGAGAGCCGATGATTGATACAGGTGGACTACGCAAGGGACTGACACTCGATTATGAGGGCGATCTGGTGAAGGTCGTTGAGTACCAGCACGTGAAGCAGGGACGCGGCAGCGCGTTTGTGCGCTTGACCCTGCGCAACCTGCGCACCGGGTCGACAACGCAGCAGACGTTCCAGTCGGGTTCGAAATTCCAGACGGCTCGCCTTGAGCGACGACGCATCCAGTATCTCTACGCTGACGATGGCCATTACAACTTCATGGACGTCGACACGTTCGAGCAGTTCCCGCTCAACGCCGAGACCCTTGGAGACACGGTGAACTATTTGGTCGAGAATGAAGTCATCGACCTGCTCACCTACCAGGATCAGCCGGTCGACGTGGAGGCGCCAATCACCGTCAATCTCGAGGTGACCGAGACAGATCCCGGCTTCAAGGGCGACACCGCAACCGGCGGCACCAAGCCCGCCACCTTGCAGACCGGCGTGACGGTCACCGTCCCACTCTTCATCAACATTGGTGATACGGTCAAGGTCGATACTCGAACCGGAGAGTATCTCGAGCGAGTGAGTTAGGTGGCATCGACCGTGACAAGCACCCCGCGACTCACGACTCCAGACGCTCAAGAGACCGACGACTCCGGTCGTCGCTACGGCGATTTGACCGGCGCCGTGCGCGAACTCGTCAACGTCATGCGAGACGGCGGCATCGGTCAGCTCGAAGTGCGCCAGGGTGATCTGCGCATTTCCCTGAAATCGGCGCAGTTCGTGGAGACAGAGCGGCCGCATCACGCCGCCGCGCCCAACGGTTCGCACATCGAGGAGAGCGTCGACGAGGCCGAGTCAGATCCAGGTTACGTCGTGACGTCACCGATGATTGGCACGTACTACTCAGCGTCCGGCCCGAACGAGCGGCCATTCGTCGAAGTTGGCGAACAAGTCGAGGCGGGTCAAACCGTGGCCATCATCGAGGCCATGAAGATCATGAACGAGATCGTTTCCGAGCGTTCCGGCACGGTCGCTGATGTCTTCGTGAAGAACGGCGAAGCGGTCGAGTACGGTCACCGATTGATGCGACTGACCTGACGATGTCGAGCCTCCGCATGCGCGTTCTCCAAGTCGCAGAGCTGAACGCGTATCTCAAGGACCTGCTGGATTCCGATCCGATCCTGTCTGACGTCTGGGTGCGGGGCGAGATTTCGAACTTCACGCGCTCGGCTGCCGGACACATGTATTTCACGCTTAAATCAGACAGCTCGCAATTGCGTTGCGTGCTATTCCGCGGCAACGCTCGCTTCGTCAGCTTCGTTCCCAACAATGGGGACGCCATTCTGGCGCACGGGAACGTCTCGATCTACGAAGTCTCCGGGCAATATCAACTTTACGTCGACATGATCCAGCCGGAGGGGACGGGGCTACTCCAGCTCCAATTCGAGGAACTGCGCCAGCGGCTTGAACGCGAAGGGCTGTTCGACACCGCCCGCAAACGCCCGCTGCCACGCTATCCACGATGCATTGGAGTGGTCACGTCATCGACCGGCGCCGTCTGGCACGACATCCAGAACGTGCTGACCAGACGCTACCCACTGTGCGAGCTGATCTTGAGCCCGGCGCAGGTACAGGGAGTTGACGCCTCCGCTTCGATTATCACGGCGCTGGAAGCCTTGCAGCTTGACGGCCGGGCCGAGGTAATCATCGTCGGGCGTGGCGGAGGATCGGCCGAGGATCTGGCGTGCTTCAACGACGAGAAGCTGGCGCGGGCAATCTTCGCGGCATCAGTCCCAATCGTTTCCGCGGTGGGACACGAGACCGATTTCACCATCGCCGATTTCGTCGCGGACCTGCGGGCGCCAACGCCGTCCGCCGCGGCCGAGGTGGTGGCTCCTCACGTCCGGGAGATGGCGCAGGAGATCGCTGATCGACACGATCGCGCCCACGACGCTGTGGTCGCGACGTTGCGGGAGGCGAAGTCCGATCTTGATCGCAGCCGGTTTCGCATGAGCCGCGTCGGCCCTGAATCGGCGATCCGACAAGAGCGCCAGCGTCTTGATACGGTTCTCGACACGATGCATTCTCGCCTTGGATCGCGAGTCGAGCTCGGGCGCAGTCGGGTGGCCGCAGCGGCGCGTGAGCTGACCTTGCTCCATCCTCAACAGATCATGGAGCGAGGCTATGCAATGGTCCTCGACCGATCGACCGGTGCGAGAGCTCATTCTGTGACCGCGCTGCGCCCCGATCAGGATGTGTTGCTTCGGTTCCACGACGGCGCCGCGGAAGCGACAGTGAAGCGCGCGGTCGGATCGTTGGAGGACCTCACGAGGAAGGAAGACGAGTGATATGAGCGAGCCTAGCGAGAATCAACCGACGTTCGAAGCGCTGTCGCAACAGCTTGACGAGGTTCTCGTCTTGCTCGAACGCGGGGACCTTCCGCTCGAGGAAGCGCTGGCCGCCTACGAACGTGGCGTCGGACTCGTCCGTCAATGCAACGACCTGCTAGATCGGGCCGAAATCCGCATCTCCGAGCTCTCCGCAAGTGTGACGAACGCCGGGCCTGCGCGGTACTCCCCCGAGCCACTTTTCCCAGACGACGACGAGGACGAATAGCCATCACGCCGGTCATGAAGTCCCTCAGCTCAATTTGAAACAGCTGCGCAGCCCCCAATCCTTACGTGTCGGCGGCTATTGCTCATTCATCGCAGCCTCCTGATCTGCGTTACTATGACGAAGGCACGGCAATGCAGCATCGCTCCTGATTGTTTTCGATGGAGTCGCTGGCAGGGTCGCGTCTGAGCAATTGTTCGCTCGCAATCATCCAGGGAGATTTGTGGATGGCGACAGATTCCAAGCAGAGGTTCGCTCCGACCGATCCGTCCGGTTGGACCGATCTCAAGTGGCGTATGGTCGGGCCGTTCCGCGCCGGTCGCGTGGTGGCAGTGGCGGGGCATCCGACCGATCAGGCAAGCTTCTACTTCGGCTCGACGGGTGGCGGCGTCTGGAAGACCAACGACGTCGGACGTACCTGGTCGAACATGTCAGATGGCTTTTTCAAGCGCGCTTCAGTCGGCGGTATCGCGGTCAGCGAGTCCGACCCCAACGTGATTTACGCTGGCACCGGTGAGGGAACTATTCGCGGCAACGTCTCGCACGGTGACGGCGTCTACAAATCGACGGACGCTGGTAAGACTTGGACCAACGTCGGCCTTTCGGCTACGCGCAACATCGGACGCGTTCGTGTTCACCCAACCAACCCAGACGTCGTTTACGTGGCGGCTCTCGGCCATGCTCATGGCCCGAACAAAGAACGCGGCGTCTTTCGCTCCAGTGATGGAGGAACGTCGTGGGAACACGTCCTCTTTCGCAGCGAGAAGACTGGCGCGATCGACCTCACTATCGATCCGCACAACCCTCGCGTGATCTACGCGGCCTTTTGGCAGACGATGCGCACGCCCTATTCGCTCGAGAGTGGCGGCGAGGAGTGCGGCATCTGGCGCACACTCGACGGCGGCGATACCTGGCAGGAGATCACGCGCAACCAGGGTCTTCCGCAGGGACTGCTTGGAAAGATCGGCATTTCGGCGTCTCCTGCCCGCGGCGGGACCGTTTATGCACTTGATCGAGGCCGAGGATGGCGCCGTCTTCAAGTCGACCGATCGCGGCGACACCTGGGAGCGGATGAGCGAAGATCGCGAGCTACGTCAGCGTCCTTGGTACTTCAATCACATCTTCGCCGACCCAACCGATGGCGATACGCTCTGGGTGCTGAGCTTTTACACCTGGAAGTCGACGGACGGCGGCAAGACCTTCGATCAAATGCCGACACCTCATGCGGACAACCACGACCTCTGGATCGATCCGCGCAATCCACGACGCATCATCATCGGCCATGACGGTGGCGGGAGCGTCTCACTCAATGGAGGCGAAACCTGGTCGAATATCCTGAACCAGCCAACGGTGGAGTTCTATCACGTCACGACTGACACGCAGACTCCCTACCGCATCTACGGAGCGCAGCAGGACAACACCACCATCAGCGTTCCAAGTCGCTCCAACTACGCCGCCATCACACAAGCTGATTGGACGGAAGTCGGCGGCGGTGAGAGCGGCTACATAGCAGTCGACCCGCGCGATCCCAACATCATTTTCGCCGGGAGTTACGGCGGGGTGATCACCCGTCTCGACCAGCGCACCGGGCAGCGTCGCGGCATCAATGTCTGGCCAGAAGCCATGACCGGTCACGGTGCCAAGGACGTAAAATACCGCTTCCAGTGGACCTACCCGATCATGCTCTCGCCGCACGACCCGGATACGCTCTACATCACGTCCAACGTCGTGCATCGCTCACGCGACGAAGGTCAGAGTTGGGAAAACGTCAGCCCTGACCTCACGCGCAATGACGCTACCAAGATGGAGCCATCCGGCGGCGTTGTGACTCGCGACAACACCGGGGCCGAGTACTATTGCACCATCTTCGCGTTTACGGAGTCTCCCGTGAAGCAGGGCGTGCTTTGGGCCGGATCCGACGACGGGCTCGTTCACCTTTCCCAGGACGGCGGCGAATCGTGGCAGAACGTGACACCGCCCGATCTGCCGGAGTGGGCGTTGATCTCAATCATCGACGCGTCGCCTCACGATGCCGGCACGGCGTACGTCGCCGCCACGCGCTACAAATCGGACGACTTCGCACCCTACCTGTACAAGACCAACGACTTTGGGAAGACCTGGACCAAGATCGTCAATGGTATCCCGGCGGACGACTTCACGCGCGTCATCCGCGAGGACCCGCAGCGCAAGGGGCTCCTTTACGCCGGAACAGAGACCGGACTCTACGTCTCCTTCGACGACGGGTCCAACTGGCAACGGTTCCAGGGCAACTTGCCGGTTGTGCCGATCCACGACCTGGTCATCAAGGATTCTGACTTGATTCTGGCGACGCATGGTCGCTCGTTCTGGGTGCTTGACGATCTGACTCCGATCCGACTGGCGGCCGCCAGCGACAAGCAAGCCACCATCTTTCCACCACGGCCGACTGTGCGCTACGGCACGATCCGAGGGTTCGGTGGCGGAGCGGGTAAAGGGAATCAGTATCAGGGAGTCGCCGCATCGCTCGTCACCTTCAAGATGGTGAACGGAACGAACGGTGACAAAGTCCAAAAGCTCTTGGATGCCGGAGAAAACCCGCCCGATGGTGTGATCGTCCACTACTTCCTGCCGGAATCGAACGACCAGGAAGTGACGCTCAGCTTCAGCGACGCCAAAGGCAACGAGATTCGCTCCTTCAGCAGCAAGCCCAGCGAGAATGGCAAGTCCGACAAGAAGAGGGCCGGGGCTAACGCTGGCATGAATCGTTTTGTGTGGGATATGCGCTATCCGGACGCTGTCAACGTGGAAGGGGCAGTCTTCCGCAGCGGTGGCATCTCCGGGCCGATCGCGCCTCCCGGGACGTACAGCGTGACGATGAAGATTGGCGACCGGTCGCTGAGTCAATCGTTTGAGATCGTCAAGGATCCACGCGTCAAGGCGACTCAGTCGGATTTCGACGAGCAATTCAAACTTCTGCTCAAGATCCAGGAGAAGCTCTCGGCGGCCCACGAGGGCGTAAACCAGATCCGCGAAGTACGCAGCCAGGTCGAAGCATGGGAGAAGCGGACCGCCGATCGGGACGACGCAGTGCCGGTACATGAAGCGGCGCAGGAGCTCAAGAAGTCGCTCAACGACATCGAGGCGGAGCTCATTGAGAGCCGCCTGAAAGTCTCGAAAGACCCGCTCCATTTCCCACTGAAGCTAAACAATCAGCTTACTGCCCTGGCAAGTAACGTTGCCAGCGCTGATGGAGCGCCGACCAAGCAAGAGTACGAGGTCTTCGAGGTCCTTGCCCAACGGGCCGACACGCAGATCGAGGCGCTTCAGGCGTTGGTAGACAACGACCTTGCGCGTTTCAACCGCCTCATCGCGGAGACCTCGATGCCGCTGATCGGGTAGCGGTCACTATCGGACGGGTCGAGCCGCACGACGTCCGACCCGTCCGATCACTTGAACGTCATCGACTGGGAAGACAGAACGGGCGGTCATGCGATCGCCCACTGTCATTCGTTCAGGTTGGCGGATCGGAGGCAACTAGTGCGCGACGCTCTTGCCGTCAATCGGAGGAGTGCCGTCGTGACTTTCCGGCGGACCGTTGCGCGTGGTCTCGTTCGAAATCGATCGCAGCTTGCGGTAGATCACCAGCGAGTCCGGGTCGACGTCATTCCTATTGCGCATCGCGATGCTGAAGACGATGTGCAGAGGGATCGCGAGCACGGAAAACAGCCAGGCATACGCAGCTGCGATCACCGCGCAGACAACCATATACATGCCAAGCGACCAGAACAGGATGAAGCTGGTGTCGACCACCGTGGGCTGGCCCAGGCTGTCCTTCGTCGTCGCCAGAAAGACGTCGGCGCGCATGCGCAGTCCATTGAAGAAGTAGAAGAACGCGGCGGCGAAGATGAAGATTATCGACAGCATACCCAGGCCATGCTGCCGCCTGGCATAGATCAACGCGACGCAGATCAACGAGATCCCGATCAGCACCAATGTGATGATCCGAACGGCATCGGATGGTATGGCCGTATCAAAGACGTCAGACTTGAAGCGGGTCTTGGCGCTGAGACTGTAGCCGAGCAGCTGCCGCCAGTTATCAAAGGTCGCGATCCACAACGGCAGGACAACGGTCAGAATCAACGCAGTGCGACCAACGATGCGCCAGAAGAGGTTCTTCTCGGTCCAGTAGGAGCGGACCCCAGACCAGTGACGCTGAGCAAACAGACCGAGAAAGACGAAGAACATGATCGTCAGCGGGAAGTCACCGGAAACGAATTTGTAGAGCATGTCCCCACCAGCTAATCAGGTCGACAAAGGTCAAAGGATCATCGCGGCCATAAGTGTACTCGGATGGTCCCCATCTTTCGATGTGAACGCGAAACCGAAATCAACCCAGCCGGCCAATGAGGGGCTGCCCCCCAAGCACGTGAAAGTGGAGATGGTCCACCGATTGTTGAGCGTCTGGTCCGACGTTCGTCACTAGCCGATAGCCCGACTCGTCGACTCCCTCGTCTCGAGCGACCTGGATCGCCGCGTGCACAAGTCGTCCCGCCAGTTCCGACTCCGCCGCGGCAGCGTCGATGAGTGACGTGTAATGCCTGTTTGGGACGATCAGGACATGCACGCGTGCTTGTGGAGAGATATCCCGAAACGCGGTGACGTCATCGTCTGCATAGACGATGCTGGCGGGCGAATCGCCGGCCACGATTCGGCAGAAGATGCATTCTGGGTCCACTTGATATCCTTTCGCGTTCCGAGCGCGGAGTATACTCGCGTCGAAAGTGGAGTTGAATCAATGCCAGAGCTGCCAGAAGTCGAGACCGTCCGCCGCAACCTGCAAACGCTCGTCGTCGGAGCGACCATCCGCGATGTTGAGCTGAGTCAGTTTACCGGCTGTATCGCTCATCCGGCTCCAGATGAATTTGTCGCCCGCCTTAACGGACAGAAGATTGCCGGAACCGGGCGGCGCGGCAAAAACCTCTTCATTCTGCTCGATACCGGTGATGCCGTCGCCATCCACCTGCGCATGACCGGCGATCTCACCGTCGTGACTCCTGATGAACCGCGCGGCAAACACCATCATCTGGCGTTCTTGCTGGATGATGGGCGCGAATTGCGCTTTTCCGACACGCGCAAGTTCGGGCGACTGCGCCTTCTGACTCCCCCCGAGTTCGAGGCGTTCAAGACGACGGTCGGTCCAGAGCCGCTGGACGATGAGCTCACTCCCCAACGCTTCTTCGAAATGCTCCAAAGTCGGGGGCGCGCTATCAAGCCACTGATCATGGATCAGGCGTTCCTGGCCGGTGTCGGCAACATCTACGCCGACGAAGCGCTGTACGCCTCCAGGATTCATCCTCTGAGAGCCTCCAGATCCCTCTCTTTGGACGAGGCCTCCCGATTGCTCGACGCGATCCGAATCGCGTTTCTCGACGCGCTCGGACGAGGCGGAACCACCATCCGCGACTACCGCAACGGGCTCGGCGAACGCGGCGAGAATCAGGAATACTTACAAATTTACAGTCTCAACGAAGGCGACCCTTGCCTGCGGTGCGGCACGCCCATCAACCGAATCGTCGTTGGTCAGCGCGGCACCCGATTCTGCCCACATTGTCAGCCAGCGTCCGATCAGTCGTAAGCGCGATCGATCTCCGCCAACACGTTTGGATCGTTCGGATCGAGCACTGGGTACTCCGCCTCGATCAACTCGGTGTGCTTCATGCCAGCGCCAGTGGCGAACAGAATCGTCTCGTCACTCGACTTCAGGAACCCACTGGCACGCAAGTTCTTGGCGGCCGCGACGACTGCGCCGACCTCCGGTGAGGCGAAAATGCCTTCCATTGACGCCAGCTCATGAACGCCCGTCATGATCTCGTCGTCGCTGACAGCGATGCAGGTCCCGCCGCTCTCGCGCACGGCATCCAGGATCAGGTAGTCGCCAATCGCCACCGGCACGCGGACGCCCGGAGCGATGGTGCGCGCGCCTTGCCACATCTCGGCGTGTCGTTCACCTTTTTCGAAGGCCCGCACGATCGGTGCGCAGCCTTCGGCCTGGACCACGATCATCTTGGGGCGCTCTGGACCGATCAGCCCCATCGCTTCCAGCTCAGCAAAGGCCTTCCACATACCGACGATGCCGGTGCCGCCACCGGTGGGATAGATGATGGCATCGGGCAGACGCCAGCCAAGCTGCTCTGCAAGTTCAAGCCCCATCGTCTTCTTACCTTCAGCGCGATAGGGCTCCTTCAAGGTGGAGACGTCGAACCAACCGCGAGCGTCGCAGCCGATCTTCCCGATCTTCCCGGCGTCATTGATAAGGCCTTTAACCAAAAACACCTTCGCACCGTAAGCCGTGCACTCGGCTTTCATCACCGACGGCGCATCCTGCGGCATGAAGACGTAAGCGTCCAATCCGCCGTTGGCCGCGTAGGCGGACATAGCGGCGGCGGCATTGCCTGCCGAGGGAATCGAAACCGCCGAGGCACCCAATTCCTTGGCACGGGAGACGGCCGCTGCCAGACCACGCGACTTGAAGCTGCCGGTCGGGTTGCGCCCCTCGTCCTTGACCTTGAGGCGCTCCAAACCGAGGGCATCGCCGAGCCGCAGAGCGTTCAGGATGGCAGTGCCACCCTCGCCAAGAGTCAGGGCATTGGCGGGATCCTGGGCCGGCATGATCTCGTGATAGCGCCACAGGTTCCAGGGGCGAGTGAGCAGGGACTCCTTAGTCATCTCGCGCGCCGCGGCAGCCAGGTCATAGCGAGCGTACAGCACCTTGCCGCACTCTGGACACGTCGTCATCAGATGGTCGGTCGAATAGGTCGCACCACAATTGGTGCATTCGAGATTGGTCAAATGGCTGTACACGGCATCTCCCGCTCGTCTCACTCGTCAGCGTGTCCATTCGCGCGCCACCTAGGATTGTAGCCCAAATGTCGCAGTTTCGAACTTGACGCAGTCAAAGTTCTCGGGATTGGACAAAGGGAGCGAGCAGGACGATCGAACTCTGGACTGCGATTTGAGCCGCTGCTATACTCATGGGCACAAACAAAACGCGGGTGTAACTCAGCTGGAAGAGTGTCTGCTTCCCAAGCAGAATGTCGTGGGTTCGAGTCCCATCACCCGCTCCACCGCATAATCCATCAACTTGAGGCCGGTCACAGTCAACGAGTCGTGTCTGGCGTGTTTTCGTCTTTCACGCTCGTCAGGTGCGGTCGGTCGCATGTGATTAATTGACACGAAGAAATCAGTCGTGTACGGGTTCGTCGCGAGTCGCTTCTCACTTGGCGTCGCAAAGTCGAGCCAGACTATCGGCGAATCAGGTAATGATGAGCGACTTGACGCCCCAGGAAACTCACTCTGAACTCCGCTCCCATGTCAGAGAACGGCGGTACTCGGTGAAGAACTGGCCGAACAGTTCGTCGATCTCTTCCCGTCCGTTCTCGAGATACTTCCTACAGAAGTCCTTGTATTCGGAAGTGCCCTCGCGAAGCCCTCGACTGGCCAAGTCTGAGTCGAGCTCGCGATAGTGGCGGGACCAGAACTCGGATATTTTACTGTTGTGAAACTGGCGTCGTCCGCTCAGTTCGGCCGGAACACCTCGCATGTTCGAGAAGTCGTTGAGTTCGTCCGCGGTGAAGACGCCGGGGTAGCGATCAAGCGTCTGAAGCTCGATCGCATGATGGACCTGTCCCCCTTCCCCAACACCGAGACGTTCTGCATATCCTTTTCGAAGAGACGAATCGAACTCCTTGCGGGCAACCTCCGCCGTGCCACGCGTCGCCGGGGCCTTCGGCCGCGGGCGCCTGGAAGACTGGGTTGATGTCTCCGACTCTTCAATAATGCCCCGCTCGACCAGTTGGTCGATGTCTGGGTCGACTCTTCTCAATTCACTACCCGGAACATCG
Source organism: uncultured Chloroflexia bacterium (assembly GCA_963713965.1). Lineage (GTDB taxonomy): Bacteria > Chloroflexota > Chloroflexia > Thermomicrobiales > Thermomicrobiaceae > CALAGB01. Next base: position 3,156,889 of record OY970217.1, on the reverse strand, counting down.
TCAGCTGCTTCAGCCGCAATCCGGCTGCCCCCTCTGACGTCACCCAGACCTTCGGCGATCACATTCTCAGCCTTGCGCGTGAGACTGGCGATGTCGTCTAGTTTCGCTCCTCCTGCTGCGCCATCGGTCGCGATCGTGAGCACGATATCGCAGATGATTGGGGCGAGGAGCTTCCCGAGTTGATACGCGAACTTATGAGGTGGCAGTTCGATAAGGGACGCGGCGTCATCTCTCAAGCTTTTTCCCAGGGCTCTCCCTAGCTCAAGAGCAAGTTCTTCTCCTCCCGGCGTTGCCAGCGCATGCGCGAGGTCGAACGTCGCCGCGATTGCCTCTCTGAGATTCACCAGCCCAATGAGCGTATCGAGCGAATTCTCTGATAGCCCGACAGATACCCCAGCGTAGACCACGGCAGCGAGTGGATAGCACAGGGAGATTTTGTGGACTAGTTCATCCTTCTGATGCTCGTCAAGACGGCCTTCGCGGATAGCATGAGAGAACCCCATAAAGAACGCTGCCCCGCTCGCGCCCAGCTGCGCGGTGACATCGAGAGCATCTTCTGGCATCTCGGAGACGCCTTGCATCACCGGACCATATAGGGTCCCATCCGCGCCGTACGCATTTCCGGCCAGAGGAGGAGGCCCGCCTCCATATGGGTCGGTGGGTGCTTCAGAATCGGCAACCGATTCCATTTCAACTGCGGTCGCCTCCATTTCATCAACACCGGAGCTAATTTCCTCCTTGGCCGAACTCACCGTCGAGATCTGGGATTGAACTGCGTCGAACACGGTTCGAATCGACGTCGCCTCGTGAGGGGTTGACGCTTCGAGCTTTGCTAGAGCATTTCGGAGCTTGTACAGGAACGGCAAATCGCTGATCCCTGCGATGATTGATCGCGGTTGTTCGTCAGGGAGTGCTGTCAGATACCTGGCATACGCCGCCGTTTCACCGTTAGTTTCAGCTGGGATTTGAGTGGAGTCAGCCACTGGTTGTTGGGCACGTTGGACACGCCGGTTGTCGGTAGTCTGCTGCTGAATCACATGCGTGAGCTCGTGCGCCAATAGGCGTCGGCCGACTGCCGACTCTGGCGAATATTCGTCGGATGCGAAGGTAATGTCAGATCCAACTGTAAACGCGCGCGCCCGCATTGCATTCGCGACTTCTGCCGCTCGCTCGTCGGCGAAGATTCTCACCTTGCTGAAGTCAAACCTGAAGCGCGGCTCCATAAACGCTCGTGTTGCCTCGGAGAGGGGAGAGTTGACGGTTTGGTGCACGCCGTCAATCACACCAAACTCATTGTTGACTCTCTCAGCGTCGGGCCTGATTGATGTCGACCAGGGTTGCTGTGATAAGAATCTGGCCTCGTCCTCCGACGCCGAACCCAACTGGGACCGAGACCGGTTATTCGTCGAATGTGCCATGCGCCTTGTTTTCTGATGCGGTACCCTCATCGCCAGACTCCTTCGTCCGCAGCGGTCAGTTTGTCCCTCCGGGTCGCGCGGTTCGCTCTCGTTGGTCAGCCCCCCAGCACTTTTGATCAATGTGCTCGTTTGTCCGCGATACGCGACTTAGTATCAGCGAGTGGCATTTTGAGCATTGCCGCGACGCAATTGAGCTTCATACTTGTGGCGCGGCGCGCGAGGGGCGAGATCGACTCTTGTACTCGGTGACTGAATCCTCGGCCACGTCATCCGCGCAAGATGAATCAGATACCTCGCGGATTCATGTCGGTGGCAACTGTGGTCTTCAGATCACGGTAACGAACCAGCTCGTTCGACTCATAACCCACCGTCTTAAAGAGAGCTGCTGATCCGAACGCCGTGGCACCAATCTGCCACACCGTGATTCAATCGGACGCGCGTCGCCTTTGGGGCCATCGAGCTAGGATCGTGGATGCCTCGCGGCAGATAGCGGTTTACCACGGTCGACAATGATCAGTAAGCAATTCCATGGTACGACTTCCCCGCAAATCAACGGAATGGGAAGATTTTCCTACGCGAACGACAGGCGGAGTGAGGCGCCTGCTCTCGTGTGTGGTATGTCGCGTGAACGCAACGGAGCCTGGTGCGGAAGCGTCTTCTCGTCAGAGCGCGAGCGCCCGCGCCACGGCCTTCGCATCCACCGCTGGACCAGTTGCCAAAGACGCTCCGCAAGGGTCATTGGTTCAATACTATTCATCTGCTCTGAGAATCCCGTCCAAGCCAGACGATGCAATGTTGTGCAACAACGTAACCGGAGCCAGCCGATCGATGCGGACTGGTTGACGCGCTTGGGACGCGACGCGCCGATTCAGGCAATGCTATGATGTGAGCACTTGCCAAACGGACGCGTAAGTTCTTGAGAATTATTCCGCGTGCAACAACATGACGGGGGATGACACGTGCATGTCCACAAATGGCGGGCTGTTGATTCTGACCGCATCCGCAGCAGAACCCACGACATTCATCGTAGGCAACTGCGCTGGCAAATCCCGACGCTCGTCGCCGTGCTGCCGCTTTTTTTTGGTTTGCTGCCAGGACTCGCATCCTGGCCCTTGGTACAGATCAGCGTCAGTCCGACGTCGGGCACGGCGGGACAATCCGTCGTCGTGAGTGGATCTGGATTCTTTCCACATTCACAGGTCACCGTCAGCTTCGATCACGAGCCGGTCGCCACCGCCGAAGCCGATTGGCCGTTCGGCCGAATTTCCAGCGTCACGTTTGACGTTCCGTTCGACGCGAGCTGCGGCAACCACGTTATCACGGCCGAATCCACCCCGCTTCCAGGGCTACGTGTCCTGGTACTCAGAGCATCAGCAACGTTCACCGTGAATTGTGTGAATTGGAACCAGTTTCATCTCGACCCGACACACTCTGGCTTCAACTCGGTCGAATCGAGACTCAGCGCGTCGAACGTGGACAGTCTCGCCATTCACTGGACAACAGCTGCAGGAAGCGCGGTCTCGTCGTCGCCCGCCGTCGTGGACGGCACCCTCTATGTCGGAAATTTGGCCGGCCAGGTACTCGCACTCGACGCGACAACTGGACAGGTGAAGTGGACGACTGCAACTGGTGGATCCGTGGAGTCTTCTCCCGCTGTTTACGACGGCAATGTCTACGTGGGCTCTGACGACGGATGGGTGTACGGCATCGATGCCGCCACGGGACAGATTCTTTGGCAGACGATGACCGGTGGTCAGGTTCGCTCTTCACCGACCGTGGTAGGCGGGATCGTCTATATTGGTTCGAGCGATGCCAAGATCTACGCAATCAGCTCAGCAACGGGCCAGATCATCTGGATAACGTTCACCGGTGACGCCGTCGAGTCATCGCCTGCGGTCGTTGACGGGACACTCTACGTCGGGTCGAACGACGGCAATTTCTATTCTCTGAATGCGGCAACCGGACAAATTTTGTGGATGAACATCATCAACAGTCCAATCGCGTCGTCGCCGTCCGTGGTGAACGACGTCGTATACGTGGGCGTGGCCGACAACAGCCTGTACGCAATCAACGCAGTTTCGGGACAGATAATCTGGCAGACGACGCTTGGCGGACCTATTCAATCATCTCCAGCCGTTGCCATTGGAAGCATATTTGTGGGATCGGATGATCACTCTGTCTACTCCATTGACGCCGTCACTGGTTTGATTCTCTGGCAGACGACAACTGGCGATGTCGTTGCGTCCTCTCCAGCGGTCGCAAATGGCGTCGTCTACGTTGGGTCCGAGGATCACAGCGTGTATGCGTTGGATGCTGCGAGCGGCGAAGTGAAGTGGAGCTACTCTACTCAGGGCTTGGTGGACTCGTCGCCAGCGGTGGTCAATGGAGTTGTCTACATCGGCTCTGGTGACGGAAACATCTACGCATTCCGCTAGCGCAGGTCTGAATTCAGACGATGCTGCAGAGGATCGATCCACGGGAGGTCGCCACGCGGTAGGTGAGCACCAATTCATGCTGGCCGTTCGTATATTGCCAGTTGCGTTATTTGGGCGCATCCGCGCGCTCAAGCGTCGGGAAGTGACGGGCCGCAATTGCCTGGGGACGCACAACCTGCGAAACTCATGCTCGCGAAGGACAGGTCCACAAGGGTCTGACAAATCCCTGTATCAACACTCGCCCAAATGCGCGCCGTCGCTACTCCGTGATGCGCACGGTTATGATCCCGCCTTTGCCGGGCGCCCAACCCCCGGACCCATCCCACTCTCCTAGACCAGACGGTGTGCCAATCACATAATTGGAGAGCAACGTACCCTCATGACAATTTCCTGACGGACTGCACTCAGAAACGAGGAATGCACCTACCGTTTGAACTGACAACTGATCGTCAACGGATCCAGAGGCGATCGGCACGATCAGAACACAGCCATCCGCAGTGCCTTTCGTCGTGCCGGCATCACACCCATCGACTCCAGCTACTCGGGCGCGCGTTGGTCCTGCCCTGTCTCCATGATCGTAGTCAAATAATCCAGGTATCGAAATCCCATAGTTGTCGTCGTTCGCAGCTACCCCTTTGAACCGATTGCCCTGAGTGTCGCATCCCGCGACTTGAGAATCGTGAAGTATGAACGTCTTACCATATGCTCCCGAAGTGATTTTGTAGGTGGAGCTGCCACCCGATCCGCTACCGCCTGTTGCAGTGCTCGTAGAAGAGGCACTCGGGGTTGGGGTTGTCTTCTTCTTCAAGAATTCCACTTGGTACTTGGAACTTGACGATACGGAGTACGTCAAATAGTCCACGATTGCGGTCGGAGATGACGGCTGAGCCTCCGCACTGGTCGTCAATATCGACATCGTTCCACCTCCAGCCAAATATGCGCCCGCGCCGCAGAGGATGAATGGACTGTCGGATCCCACACCGGAACCTACAGCTTGTACATGAGCGGTGGCGCTAGCCGAAGTCGAAACTGTTTTTGGAGCGCCAGGCACTACCCTAATAAAGTACGTATCGTGCGTCTCGGTCACAGCGATGTGGACGCCGGTCGCATTCGAAGGCACGGCGTTGGCACAGTCGGATATTCGGTCGTCGTTGTCATCAACGTAGTAGCAGTCATACGTTTGGGAAACGGTCGCGCCCATCTTGTTCTGGCTGACCATCGCGGCAACGTCAGCACCCGCTGCCAGCCCGGGGTTGCTCGTACTCCATGACGCCAGCACGTGAGCACCGGCAAGTGCCGCTGAATCCGCGGCGCTCTGGACCGTGCGTTTCTCGGCAAAGGCGACACCAAGATCAACCGCAAGTCCAATCATGGCAGTCAAACTGACAGCCAGAGCGGCGACCATGATGATTATTTGGCCCCTCGAACGTTTTCTTCGATTCAATTGGAGATGCGGCGCGTTCTGCATTTATGCGGCCCTCGAAGACAAATGCGAATAGACAGTCCAAACGTAAGGTGATGGACGTATCCTGATCAGGGCCCATAAGTCACGAGTTCGAGTAGTCTTTTGGCTCTAAAATCCGGCGTCGAACGTCCCGACTGGGATAACTTGCGGGTCTTCAGTCGGCGGTGGGAATGTGTTGTAATTTACGATGGCCAGCGTTGGAAAGCGCGGGTTCATCTGTCCAGCTCAATCCCTCCAGGCAGCCTGGCCAAGGTATTGAGCATGGACATCCTGTATTGTTCAGCCTCGGTCAGATACTCAGACTCCGGGTCAGGGACAGATCATCCGCCAAAGGCCGCGATTGCCGTTCTTCACGCGTCGGAGCAGTTCGACGGATGTCCGCGCGAGCGACCAACGGGAGCAACGGAGTATCGAAGTGAATCAGGAGAACCGTACAACATGCGCTTCTTGCGGCGGCGAGGCGGGAAAGAGCCGCGACGCGAAAGCTATGAACAGCGACTGCGCTCCATTGGTCGACAGATCGACCAGGACGAAATGCGATTCAACCTCTTGGTCGAATCTTCGGATGGGTTCCTGTTGAAGGCAGACATGATCTCCGAACGCATGCAAGGTGATTCACGGCCCGCCTGGGTTTCACGTTCGTTTTGGCTCAAAAACAGCGATGTGAGCATCATCCTTGATGACGCACGCGGATCTCGACGGAAATGAAGCCGATCCGACTAGCGGTGCTCCGTCACTCCGACCTGCTCGCACATATCGAGCAGTGGGCAACTCGAACACTTTGGTCGGCTTCCCGTGCAAATGTGCTTGCCGAACGGCACCAATAGTCGATTCAGATCGACCCATCGCTCGCGCGGAAGGATCTCCTCCAGCGCAGCGCTCGACGCTTCGGGTGCAGTGGTATGAATGAGTCCCCACCTGTTGGTGACGCGATGAACGTGAATGTCGACCGCCACGCGCGGCTCGCCACAGGCGATGCCAAGGACCAAATTGGCACATTTGAGCCCGACACCCTTGAAGCCCATCAGCGTCTCTTGAGCGCACGGAATCTCTCCGTCGTGTTGCTCGACTGATTCATGAGCGATCGCCAGAATCTGGCTCGCTTTGGCGGCGTGGAACGAACTCTGGCCGATGATCTCATCGATTTCGTCGGCGGAAAGTTTCGTCATCTCAGCGGGAGTCCGTGCATGCTCGAACAGCCGCCGGGCCAGTACCAAGCTCACCTCATCTCGTGTGCGAATCGAGATCATGCAGGCAATCAATTGCTCGAATGGAGAATTGAACCCGTCCTGAGCGAGCTGAAACAGCATCGCTGGTGGATATGGTTTGATCGCGCCCTCGATTTGAGCAAAAGCTGCATCGACATCGAATGCTCTCTTTGTCATCTGGCGAACTCCCAGTGTCTCTCCAGGCGACGGACGACCGGTTGACTACACATCTCAACGCAGAATGCAAACCGGGTCTCGCGGAATTTCTCGGAGTCGTTCTTGGTTAGCCCAGACGATAGGACCTTCCTTCACGAATCTGAGCACGAGGAGGAGCTTTGAGCGAAATCCCAGGTTACCCGCATACCGATTTCAACCTGGTGGGCCCACGCGTCGGCTCACGCTTCCCTGACGTCACACTTTTGGATCAACACGGTCAACTCGTTGACCTTCATGACCACCGGGGAAATCGCCGGGCTGCGGTCGTCTTCTATCGCAGCGCAAGCTGGTGACCATACTGCAAGACGCAGCTCGTTGAGCTGCAACGCAAACAGGACGATTACGAACGAGACGGCATCGCGGTCGTGGCCATCAGCTACGATCCGGTCGACGTGCTCTCCGCCTTCGCCACCAAACACGGCATCACGTTCCCACTCCTCTCGGACGTCGGCAGTCGAGCTATGCGAGCGATCGGCGTGGTCAATTCACAAATTCTCGAGCAGCAGGCGGCCAATGGTTTTCCAGTGCGCGAGTCATATTTCGGGCTCCCATATCCAGGAACGTTCGTACTGGATGAAGCTGGCGTCGTTCGAGATCGCTGGTTCGAGCAAAACTATCGTGTGCGACCGACCCCGTCGGCAATCTTCGCGCAGAGCTTCGGCGGCGAAGAGTCCGCGGCGGTCGAAGCCCGAGCGCGATCCGGAGATCTGAGTGCGCGAGTCTGGTCTGGAAGCAGCGTGTACCATCCACTCCAACTCCTACACCTCAACGTGGATCTGGCAATTCCTGAGGGACTTCATATCTACACGCAGCCCACTCCGGAGGACTACGTCTCGCTCAGCATCGAGATTGAGTCAATCGATGGGCTCGAAGTGCGCGAGTTCAATCGCCCGCCGGCAAGGCTCCTTCACCTGGAAGCATTGGGCGAAACATTCCACGTCCTGGAGGGAAATGTCCGTCTTCGAGTGCCGATCATCTTGAGTCGAAACCTCGGAGACGTCGAACTGAACATAGGAGTTGGCTATCAGGCGTGCAGCGATACAGAATGCTTCTTGCCCAGCGAACTCACGCTCACGCTTCCGCTCAGGGCCGAAGACAACGTGCGCTGACGACGGAAACAGGATCCGAAAGAACTGAGAAGTTATCGTCCGAATAACGTCGGGATAGCGTATCATCGACGCGTCTGAGTGAAGTCAAGTCATCGACGAGCATCGTTACCGTGGCCCAAAAATCCTCGTCACCACACCGCGGATCGAGAGCCGTTTGGAAGGAGCGCGCCACTTGGCCGAACAACGTAGAGATGCCAGTGCGAGGAAGCGTCCGTTGAAGGTCGGGCTAATCCTGCCGCACTGGGAAGCAGGCATGAGTGGCAAGACGCCAGGTTGGTCAGACATAACTGAAATGGCTGGTCTTGCGGAAGACGTCGGCTTCGACTCCCTGTGGTTAGTCGATCACTTACTCGTCCCCTATCGCTATCGCGGCGAGGATCACGTGCAGGGATTCTGGGATAGCTGGACTGTGCTTCCAGCCCTTGCGGCGACCACGAAAACGGTCGAGTTGGGCACGTTGGTCACCTGCACCGGTTTCCGCAACCCCGCGCTGTTGGCCAAGATCGCGGCCACAGTCGACGAAATCAGCAACGGGCGCGTCATCCTCGGAATCGGAGCCGGCTGGAACGAATATGAATATCGTGCATTCGGCTACCCATACGACCATCGCGTCAGCCGCTTCGAAGAGGCCCTCACCATTATTCACGGATTGCTGCGCAACGGTAATGTCGATTTCTCGGGCAAGTACTACGAAGCCCGTGAGTGTGAAATGCGCCCGCGCGGTCCGCGTCCAGACAGCCTCCCGATCATGATCGGGTCGTCAGGCGAGCGCATGTTGCGTCTGACGGCGAAGTACGCCGATTCCTGGAATCGTTGGCTGGTCTATGGCCGCAGCCATCCCGATCAGATCCCCGAAGCACGCGACAAGGTCGATGCCGCCTGCCGCTCCCAGAATCGCGTGCCCGGCACATTGGAGCGTACAGCCTCGGTGCAGATTGACTTCAAAGGCACGCAAGATCCTCAACAGGGCAAGGAAGCGCTCACCGGGACGACGGAGGAGATCGCGCAGGTTATCCGCGCATTCGTGGACGAAGGCATCAGCCACCTGCAAGTCATGCTGCGGCCGAACACTGCCGAAGCGATTGAGCAGTTCGCGGCCGTGCTGGAAGATCTCGATCGAGGTTGACGACTCTTTACTGAGCCTGACATGAACGCGCACGCCGTCACCGTCCGAGAGACGGGAATAATGAGTCCCGCCGTGCGGTTCTGAATCATGTTGCCGATTCAATGGCGAGTTGACTGAGGTTATCAATCTCGTTATACTCATTTGAGGAATTGGCCGAGCGGAAAATCAGCGTCCGCAGCTGCAGGCCTTCCTCGCAATCCGTGGGGGCATAGCTCAGCTGGGAGAGCGCTACAATCGCACTGTAGAGGTCGGGGGTTCGAATCCCCCTGCCTCCACCACGGCGATTCTGAGTTTAGACTTGCTACGCCCGTAGCACTCATGAGTCTCGTTCATTCATATCAGCTTTAGTACTGGTACGTGTGAGTTCGTCAACGTTTGTCGGTGCATCAGCCCACCATCAGGCTGGCGTACCGTCGTCCCTATCAGGCGTTCCGGCGGATCCGCAGGGCTGGAGAGGAAATATCTTATGGACAAGCCGAAATATCAGCTTATTGGTAGACGGCCCGATCGTCGCGACACGCTCATCTTTCGCGATCGAAAGGGACGTCACTTTATTCGACCGGCCTGCGGCGCGAAGCTCGTGCGCGTCACCACCCGAGATGCACATCGATTGATGCGCCAGTACTCGTACAACTCCGTGCTCGACGGAATGTGGCGCAGCGAGATGGAAGCAGCTGGGCTGGAATGCCCGTTGCCCATTCCGGTGGAAGCCGATTTCGTCGTCGGAGAGTTGGGCTAACACTCTCTGTCGCCATTCCGACTCGAACAGGAAACCGCCCTGGTCGTTGACCAGGGCGGTTTTCTTTCCGCGTGACGCGCCCAAATGGGCCAGAGACTAAGACGCGGGTTGCGGTCGCATCCGTGGCGGTGAAGACGACTCTGGACGTGGTTCGACGTCCTGCTCGCCGTTCGGCTGAGCAGGAGTCCGGCCTTCAGTCGGCCGCAACAGCGCGGAGGGGCCATGCAACGTCGGCTTCGGCCGTGGTGCGTCGAAGAGTGCCTCGATTTCCGGCCCGTCGATCGTTTCGTTCTCGAGCAAAAGCATGGCGATCGCCTCGAGCTTGTCCATCTGCGTGGTCAGGACGTTCTTGGCTCGTGAGTAGGCGTCGTCGATCAGGTCGTGGATCTCTTTGTCGATTTCGTACGCGACCGGATCGCTGTAGTTGCGCTGTTCGCTGATCTCGCGGCCGAGGAAGACGAGTTCCTCTTTGCGGCCGAACGCCAGCGGGCCGAGCTTCTTGCTCATGCCATATTCGGTCACCATGCGGCGTGCCAGATTGGTCATACGCTCGATGTCGTTCGCGGCGCCGGTCGAGATCTCCTGGAAGATCAGCTCCTCGGCCACATGGCCACCCATGAAGACAGCCAGTTGATCCTCGAACTGCTTCTTGGTCCAGAAGAATCGGTCCTCTTCCGGTAGTACCCGGGTGTAGCCACCCATCATGCCGCGGGCCACGATCGACACTTTGTGGACCGGATCGGCGTACGGCAACATGCGCGCAACGAGCGCATGGCCGGCCTCGTGGTAGGCAGTCATCAGCCGCTCACGCTCGCTGATGACACGACTCTTGCGCTCCGGACCGGCGATCACACGATCGATCGCCTCGGTCAGCTCGCGATTGCCGATGGTCTTCTTGTTACGGCGCGCGGCCAGGATGGCGGCCTCATTGACGAGGTTTTCGAGGTCGGCGCCGGAGAAACCAGGCGTTTGACGCGCCAGTAGGTTGAGCTCGACCTCGGTCTCGAGCGGTTTCCCACGCGCGTGCACCGTGAGGATCGCCAGTCGACCGGCGATGTCCGGCCGGTCCAGCACGACCTGACGATCGAATCGGCCAGGCCGCAACAGCGCCGGGTCAAGGACGTCAGGGCGGTTGGTGGCCGCGATGATGATGACGTTGGTAGTGCTGTCGAACCCATCCATCTCAACCAGGATCTGGTTCAACGTCTGCTCACGCTCGTCGTGACTGCCGCCAAGACCGGCGCCACGCTGTCGACCGACCGCGTCGATCTCGTCGATGAAGACAATGCAGGGTGCGTTGCGCTTGGCCTGATCGAACAGGTCACGCACGCGGCTGGCACCGACACCGACGAACATTTCGACGAACTCAGAACCGCTGATGCTGAAGAATGGCACTCCCGCTTCGCCAGCGACGGCTCGCGAGAGAAGCGTCTTACCGGTGCCCGGAGGGCCAACCAGCAGGACACCGCGCGGAATCCGGGCACCGAGCGAAGCGAATTTCTCCGGATACTTGAGAAATTCGACAACCTCGGCCAGTTCCTCTTTTGCTTCTTCGACCCCGGCCACGTCGTCAAACGTCACCGTGGGTTTACTTCCGGTGAACATGCGAGCGCGGCTCTTGCCAAACGACATCGCCTGGTTGTTCGAGCCTTGCGCCTGCCTCATCATAAAGACGAATATGCCCACTATTAAGATCATGGGCACCAGGATGCTCAACGCGCTTATCCAACTCCCCCAGGAACTTCCACCGTTCGCTTTGATCGCGACCGCGTCCGGCTGGATCCCGAAGTAGCTCAGCGCCTTCCAGATGTCAACGTTTCCCGGTGGGAGACGTGTCGTCTTGACGGTGTCATTTCCAATGTAGTGGACGGTGATCTGAGTCGAACCCTCTTTGGTGTCGAGTTCCTGGACTTTCCCGGCCTTGATGTCGTTCGCCACGGCCGAAAAGTCCACGTTCTGGGTGCCGTTGTTTCCGCCCAGCCACGTAAACCAGATGGCGACAACGGCGATGATGAGGACGATCCATACGAAGCCGTTGCGCAACCACTTGTTGTCAGTCATCCATAACCCTCCGACCGCGTCGAGCGGATTGCATGCTCCCTGCAAGAGAACCACATTCGCGCGGGTTCGACAGGAGTGGCCGAATTATAGCAGAGAGTTCCGTCAACTCGTCTATCACTCACCGCCGATGAAATCTGGGCTGCAGATAGCGATAAACGGGAGGTTACGGAACTTACCGGCGTAGTCCAAACCGTATCCGACCACGAACTCATCAGGGATATCGAACCCGATCCAATCGACGTTCACGTCAGCGATTCTTGGCCGATCTTTCTTAAGAAGTGCAACGAGCCGAATGTCGGCCGGTTTTCGTCGTTGAAGCACGTCGATCAGGTAATTGAGCGTCAAGCCGCTGTCGACAATGTCTTCAACAATCAAGATGCGCCGCCCCTCGATCGTGCGGTCGAGGTCCTTCAGGATCCTTACCACTCCAGACGTATTTGAATCGTCGCCATAGCTCGAAACGGCCATGAAATCGACGTGTAGCGGGATCGACATCGCGCGCGCCAGGTCGGACATGAAGATAAAACCGCCAGTCAGCACGCCAATCAGCAGTGGCTCATCGTCCGCGTAGTAGCTGGAAATCTCCTCGCCGAGTGCGTCGATTCGGCTGCGAAGTGTCTCCTCGTCAATAAGAATACGCTCGAGCCCCCTATGCAGACGGGTTTCCCGCAACACGCTCGTCATCTGGCTGATCTTCCTTTGCGGATTTCACAAGTCGCGCCATCAGACCTGAGTCTACATCTTCGAATGTCGGCGAGGAAAACCCGGCAATCCAGCGCACGAGGCCAGCATTAACAAGAAGCGGAACGTGATCCCGGAGATAGGCTGGAACCTTCTGGTTCACAAACCAGTCCTGCAACTTGCGCGACGCCCCATTGCTGAATCTCACCCGATCACCGGAACGGCGGGTACGCAACACCCAGCCATCTCGCGGCGAAACCAACGAGATGTCGATGACACATCCAGCATTCAGTTCGACACGCATCGATCCACTAATGCGCAATTCAGACGCGGTTCTAAATAGAGGCAGTCCAGAATCGGCCCTCAAGGTCGGCTCGATCAGGTCTGCAGGACCAAGAACGACACGTTCGTAGTCGATCATGGCATTGAGCCCTGCACCGACCTCGACGCGGCGAGATACTTCACTTGTGCAGATGGCTTGACGGACCGCCTCCACGCGTTCGCTTGTCAAATCGATTCCAGGTGAAAGTTCATGGGCCGCCCGCGCCACCACACGCCCCTGGATGGGCTGAGGCAAATCGGCGAACGCTTGCCGGCTCACAACCAGGCACGATTCAAGCCGCTTCACGTCACGCGCGAAAGCATGAGATGACTTGGTTTCAAGATACGTGGCATCCGCCGTCAGGAGATCGATGGAGCGGGCGATCGAGTGTCGGGCACCAGGAGCGATCTGCTCAAGCATCGGCAGGAGCTGATGTCGTACGGCGTTGCGCCGAAAGCGCGGGTCGGCATTCGATGGATCTTCAATCGGTACCAACCCGTGCTCTGCGGCGTAAAGCTCGATCTCGGCGCGCGACCGGTTGAGCAATGGTCGCAACAGGTTGACGGCAACTGGAGAACGGCCATCGGGAGTGATCGAAACGTCTCGCCGCGAGATCTCTCGCATGGCGGTCAAGCCGTCGAGGCTCGTGCCTCGTGCCAGCCGCATCAGCACTGTTTCAACCTGATCGTCGAGCGAGTGCCCCAGCGCCACCCACGACGTCCCATGCATATCAGCGGCTCTCGCCAGCGCAGCAAATCGGGCGTCCCGCGCCGCGGCTTCGACTCCGCGTCCCCGATCCCACGCACCCACGTCAACCTTGACGACCTCAAGCGGAACGCCCATCCGTTCGGACACGCGACGGCATTCAGTTGCGTCCTGTGCGGAGCCAGGGCGCAAGCCATGATCAACGTTAACTGCCAGGAGTTTCGGGCCATAGTCGGAGCCGCGTAGGGCCGCCAGCAGGTGAGTCAGCGTTTGCGAATCGACGCCGCCGGAAAGACCGACAATCAGGAGATCATCTGGACCGATTGATGCTCGATCGAGGGCGGATCTCACGTCATTCAACAGAGGGGCGGGAGGCGATGGCACGGTGACGTCCTTCGACGGCGGGCGCGAGGCGATGGCGTTCGCCTGAACTGAAGACGGCCAGCGTCTAGTCTATGCTCAACAGTCTATCGTGAGCCAAGGGATCATCCACGAATTCCAAGCGGACGTTCATCACGTCGGCTTCCTTGGCGAAGCGAGCTAATCGGTTGGTGTCAACGTAGAGACGGTCCGGTGACGCGACGATGATGACGTCCACGTTCCGAGTCCAGATTGCGGTCCGCAGACGACGCAGCTCAGGCCGTTCATCGTCGACTCTGACACTTTCGTCCCGAAATGTCTGCGTTACGACGTACCCCTGCTTGTTCGCGTGCTTACGGCACGCCTCTTCCTGCTTCACAGGATCGTTGATCACCTCACCTTTTTCGTTCATCTGCGTTCTGGTGAAAATTCCCGCGCGTACCGGCATCGTTGTGCTCTCCTAAATCGGCAATTTCTCACGTTCAGGGTGGGGTCGACTCTGGGTACGACATCACTAAGTATGCCGCGACTGACGTCAGTGCTCTATCGTATGCGTTGACCAGGGCCCGATACTCTGCCGTTCGTAGCGAATTCGCAGGGGAATGCGCGTCATCACCCGATCGTCGAGCATCACGTTGAACCAATAGAGCCCCTCTTCCTCGATGTCCATCGACACATTCGAGATGAAGGTTGCGCGATGATCGACGCCTTTGAATTGAATGCGTTGGCCGACAGGGTCGAGTTTCTTGCCCGACGGCTGGACCGGCACGATCGAGAGCGTGTGCGAGCCCTTAGAATTCCCGGCGGCGAGTTGAACGGCAAGATGCCCCTGGAACCGAAACGTGGGCATCTGCTCTGGGGCGTTTGGATCATTGGTGCCCGCAACGAGGTGCTCGAGTACGTTGATCACGCTGAACGATCCGTACTGATCTTGCTGCGCGTTTTGGCACAGGACCGCCATCAATAGATATGGGCCGTCGCTCGACGCCATGCATCCCTCCAGCTGTTCCCCCGGCTAGCTCGGTCGCGCGTCGCCGGTCATCAGCCAAGGTTATAGCATCGGCGTCCAGCAGACGAGTCGTGCGTCTCCTCGTGGTCCGATCAGTCGTCGAGGGCTCGCAGCGTCTCTTCAGCCGCCTTGAGCAGTTGAGACAAATCGTCGTCGGTCATCGGCGTCGACAGACAGCCGAATCCGCCTGATCCCATGAACACGCCCCGATTCATCATCTCCCAATGGAGCGTTTTGACGCGGGCGGACTGCTCAGACGTGAGATGGGCAGACCGATAGTCGCTCAATACATCCTTGTGCGGCACAACCATGAAGAGCGAGCCTGCACCGGTTACCTGCCAATCGACTTCCAGCAGCCGGATGACCTCGCTGAGCTCGGATCTCACACGCTCACCCAGCTGGTTCATCCGCTCGAATTCACCGCTGGTCAGCATCTCCATGGCCTGGAATCCCGCCGCCATGGTCACTGGGTTGGCGTTGAAGGTCCCTCCGTGTGGCACCAGCGGGCTGCGCTCGGACGCGTCGAAAACCGCCATTACCTCTGCTTTGCCTCCTACCGCACCGACAGGGAATCCGCCACCGATGATTTTGGCGAGTGTCGTCAGATCAGGATCGAACCCGAACATTCCTTGCGCGCCGTGATAACCGAGACGGAACGAAATCACCTCGTCGGAGATCAGCAGGATCCCCAAGTTGCGACACTCTTCTTGCAGAGCCTGGATGAACTCGGGCGTGGCCGGGATCAGATCGATGCGAGAGGGCATTACGTCAATGACGACTGCCGCCAGCCGATCACGATGTCGGCGCAACAACTCGCGCGTCTCGTCGATGTGGTTGAACGGCAGGACGACCACTTCGTCGAGAAGGCTTTGCGGTACTGCAGCAGAATAGGGCGTCGACGTTGGCTCGGACGCATCGCCCCAGTTGTCCGGCGTCGAAGCCAGGCTCACCTCAACATAGTCGTAGGCACCATGATAGGCGCCCTCGAATTTTGCGATCGACGGCTTGCCGGTGTAGGCGCGTGCCGCCTTGACCGCCATCATCACCGCTTCAGAGCCGGAATTCACGAAGCGCACGCGGTCGACCGACGGCAAACGCTCGCACAGGAGTCGCGCCAGATCGATCTCGTAGCGCGTCGGACCTGCGAATGCAGTCCCGCCGTGCATAGCCGCTATGGCAGCCGCTTCAATTGCTGGGTTGGCGTGGCCATGGATGAGCGACGTGTAGTTGTTGATCGCATCCAGATAGCGATTACCGTCCGCGTCAAAGAGGTGGGCGCCTTCGCCGCGATCGAGATAAACGGGATGCGGCTTGTAATAGACGGTCAGGCGCGAGTTTCCACCTGCCAGGTAGTTCTTCGCCTCTTCGAACAGACGCCCGGACTCGGCGTATCGGTTGGTAGTGGACAGGTCGGGTTGTGTTGTCGTCATGCAGGCACCCTCCCGGACTAAACGTGATCGAGTTGATCCAAATGCCGAATTTGCGGTCGCACTGCCTGCGACTTCCGGCGGGCGGTCTGTCACCAAGTTGCCAATGTCACACTACACCGAACCGGACCGACTGTCAGCATTACGTGACGGCGGGAGTATCGAATTGACGACGCTTCTCGCGGTTGTCTTTCGCCAGCTCCGACGAGAGCTCCGCGCCAAAGATGACCACGTTACTTACGAGGTAGATGAAGAACATGAACGCGACGACGCCACCGAGCGTGCCATAGACCTCAGAATAGTGGGCGAACTTGGTCAGATATAGTCCGAAACCCGCCTTGGCCAGTTCGAACCCGACCGCGGCCAGGAGCGCTCCAAACCAGAGGTCGCGTCGACTGAGTGAATGATTCGGCACCCAACGATACGTGGCGAAGAAAACGCTCCAGGAGACAGCAAGAGGAAGGAGTAGGTAGAGCGCCCCCCAGCCGATGTTAACGAGGACACCGTGAAAGAGATCATCGGAAATTGCTCTAAAGACACCGAGTGCCGTCGAAAGCACCACTGACAACAACGTCCCAACGAGTACGGCCAACACGCTCAGAATATCCATGCTGCGACCTCGCACGAAGCTGCGACTGGACTCGACGTCAAACGCGTTGTTCAACGCCCGCCGCAACGCCCCAAACATTCCGCTCGCGGTCCAGACAAGTCCCGCCACGCCGACCAGCCCAACCAGGCCGTTCTGAGTGGATGCAACGCCGGAGATGATGTCTTGCACCTCTGACCGGAACTTCAGCGCTTGCGGGATTTGTCGCATGATCTCGTTGACCAGGCGTGTCTGGCTGTCCGGATCGTGGACGATCAGTCCGAATACGGCCACCAGGAAAATCAGCAACGGAAACATGGAGAAGATCACGTAATAGGTGACCGCGGCGGCGTAAATCGAACCGTGATTGTTAGAGAACTGCGAATAGGCACGCGAAAGAACGTCTACGGCATAAATCCGCTTCAGTCTCGTCAACCGCGCCCCAAGACCCAACCGCAAGCGCCGTGTCATCATGTCTCGCCTTTTCGTCGTGAGGCGGGACAACGGATGAATCTGAACGTCGTACCTCGTGCGCATCCAGCGCGGGAATGCGTGACCGCTTCTTCGAAGTGCGCGCTGCGAAAACACCTGGGCTGTACCGAGGAATCGGATCGAACCGCGCATGAAGATAACGCGCCGGGGAATTGCCCGAGAGTGATGGATATCGCCCGCCATGCGTTTGTTTACGATCCAAACTGTATCAGACGCGCAAGCGACGATCGCTTGAGGCTGCGGCCTAACAAGGTCAACTGACCGCAGATCGGACCTCGGCCGCGCCGTGCGATTGGACGCTGTCTCGAACTTCACGCACAATCTTGGTAAGAACGTGTCGAGCGCCCTCGCCCGCACCGAACTCGCTCATTCCGCGAACGGTGAGGTCATCGTAGTGACGTCCAGAGATTGGATCATGCGACCACGTCTAAGCCTCTATCAAGAATCGCTCGAAGCCGCCATCCGCAGGAGCTTCTTTCGACAGTTTCCATCGCGCCTGATGCGCGAGCTTGAAGCTGATGCTCTGAGAGTCGACATCCCAGCCGGCAGCGAGCTGTATCACGAGAATGATGAGCCGCGCGGCAGCCTCATTGTTACCGGCCTTGTGCGCGTCTACATGCTCAAGCCCAATGGTGAGGACGTCACCGTCCGGTTCGCACGTCCCGGAGATGTGATCGGCATCGCCGCCATCTACGGTGGCCCGGCACCGGTCAACGTGCGCATGATGACGGATGCTTCGCTCGTTATGTTCAACGCGGACAAGCTGACTCAGTTTGCCAAGACCACTCCATCGGTCGGCTGGATCCTTGCAGCTGAGATTACTCGTCGCTACTACGATTCCCTCGAACAGCTCGGCGGCATGCCAGCCGGGTCCGTGCGACAACAGGTGGCTCGCATTCTGCTCGAAACGGCGACCGAGCAGCGCGGTCAAACCGTCGTGTCCACAGTCACACGGCGTGAACTTGCCGACGCCATCGGCGCCGTTCAACCGGTGATTTCGCGCGCGCTCACGGATCTGCGAGTCAAGGGACTGATTGGGACAAGCGGACACGGCGTCCTCCTGCTCGATCCCGAGGGGTTGCACCTCGAAGCACTCTCCGAAGATTATTGACACCATCGGAATGGTGGTCTGAGCGGATTTCGTCAAGACCAAGAGTTGCAGGGGGACGAACGTGCAAGTACGACCGACCGGCTATCTGAGTGCTGCCGCGAAACAGGCGCTTCTGGAGGTGAGCACGGCGACACTGACCAGTCAGCTCCTGAAGCGGGGCTTCCGAAATACCTTCCTGGGTGGACTCATCCCGCTCCGTCCCGATGTTCGCAT
Source organism: uncultured Chloroflexia bacterium (assembly GCA_963713965.1). GTDB lineage: Bacteria > Chloroflexota > Chloroflexia > Thermomicrobiales > Thermomicrobiaceae > CALAGB01. The sequence continues at coordinate 3,138,206 of OY970217.1, read as the reverse complement.
GGTTGGTTATGCCTTCACGTTGCGCTACGTGCCGATGCGGGAGGATCTCGACCTCGAAGTCGATTACGACAACTTGACCAATGTCCAGCGGGTGGCGGTCGAGGCGGTCGGTCAAGACGATGTGCTAGTGATCGACGCGAGAGGCGAGACAGGTTCCGCGTCGCTCGGGAACATTCTGGCCACGAGGATCAAGATGTGCGGCGGCGCCGGCATCGTCACTGACGGAGCATTGCGAGACGCCAACGCCTTCCGCGAGATCGACATCTCCACCTATACGCGTGGCGTCCATGCCACGACAAGCTCGACGAAGCATCATCCAGCGGATATGAACTTGCCGGTTGGCTGCGGGGGCGTCCTCATTATGCCGGGAGATGTGATGGTTGGAGACGCCGACGGGGTCGTCGCGATTCCACGTCTCGTGGCTGAGGACGTAGCACTCGGGGCGCTCGAACAGGAGCGGCTGGAAGCGTTTGTCCTCGGTAAGATCCGCGGCGGCGCCAGCATCATTGGCGTTTATCCGCCGGACGACAAGATGCGAGCCGAATATGAGGCTGAGCGCGGCAAATAGCCGACGCTCAGCTTACTCAGATCGAGATCATACTACGGGCAGTGCGAGCCAAACTCGCGATATTCCCGCACGGGCAGTGCATGATATTCACGGCAAACGCGGATCAGCATGTTCTTGGCGGCCGTGAAGAGTTGCTCGCCCTTTTCCGCGGAAGCCGTCATCGGACTGCCGTGAACCCCGTGCTCACGTTCTCGCCGTCGCTCCGGAAAACCGGTGAATCGCCGCACCTCATCACTGAACCCGGGCCGCTCTGGGTCAGGCACCATCTTGTCTCGATTGATCATGGTTGGGCGCAAATAGAGCTGAAGCGAGGTCTCCCATTCGCCGCCATGTCCGATGAACCCGGGATCGGTGTCGGCGAAGTCGTGGAGCACCTGGGGCACCATCTCCCAGTAGGTGATCGGCAGGACCCAGATGTCCTCTTCGGCCAACTTCGTTGAAACGACGCGCGAGATGTCGCGGTTTCCGCCGTGTCCATTGACCGTGATGATCCGCTTGAATCCGTTTGCCCAGATGCTACGGCAGATCTCGGAGAGGAGCGCGATGTACGTCTCGACGCTTGCGGTGATGGTCCCGACTTCGCCCATGTTGTAGTGCGTAAGACCGATCCAGACCGGCGGCGCGACTATTACAGGGAAATCATCGATTGCCAGCGCGGTCTCGGTCGCGAGCGCCTGCGTATGGCTGATATCGACATCCATCGGACAATGCGGTCCATGCTGCTCGACCGAGCCAAGCGGAACAATGACCACCGGGTCTTGTTCGAGGGCCTCGAGGAGCTCGTGCCGCCACATCTCTTGCCAGTGCACCGTCTTTCCGGTTTCAGCTCGCTGTCCTCGCCCGAAGACTGAGACGTTCGAAACCACTGTTGTCCCCTTTCCTTCGCGACTATTCCAGTCCGAAGACAGATTTCAACGTGCGCTCTATGACGGCCGCCTCACCCGGCTTGAGGGTGGTCGCGACGATGCCGATGGCGTTCTGGTCGAGAAAGTTTTGCGATACGGCGATTGGCGGCTCTCCTTCGGCCAGCGCATTAACTAATGCCGCCGCGCTCATTTCGACCCGGCTCTCGTCGAGTCGAATCATCAACGTCGGATACGCCCGCGGAGAATTGGCGTCGTTCAGCAATTCCGGCTCAATGCCGGGAATGCCCTGGAGTCCATCGAGAATGCTCCTGAGCTCCGCATCTTGCTCTGCTCGCTCCTTCTCGAGATCCCGCTCGAGGAATCGGCGTAACGCGACCAGCAGCCCGACGACTTCTTCCTTGCCAACCTTCATTGGCCGCCCGATTCCGTGGTGCGGTGGTCCAGGCAGGAGCCCGCTCTCCAGGTAACGCTGACGCCACGGCCAGGTTTCGGGGTAGACGTCCATGTCCTGCTGCTGAAGCGCCACTGACTCGATGAGATCCTTACGGCCGATCAGAATTCCGGATGCCTGCGGACCGCCGATGGCCTTCCCGCCACTGAAGGCAACCAGATCCGCCCCATCCGCGATGAACTGACGCAAATTTTCTCGAGGCGGCAGTGCCGCCGCGGCGTCAACGATCACCGGCAGATCATGTCGACGCGCGATCCGCACCACGTCCTGAAGCGGGACGACTCCCGGCGCTCGCCCAATCGAAAACGCGAGGGCGATGGTGCGCTCAGTGATGGCGGATTCGATCTGCCACGGCCAGCTGATGCCCTGGCCCGGATAGCCGAGGTAGCCGACTTCGACCAGCCTGGCGCCAGGCAATCTGAGCGCGTGACTGTAGGCAGTGACATGCGCTCGTTGAATCACGATCTCATTCGGCAAACCAGCCGTGTCGGGGAGCCGGTCCATCACCGAAACGTCGAAGCGAGCGATGGCAGCCGCCGCGGCCACCGCCAAGCCCGCGGCCGCCCCTGACGTGACATAGCCCGCCTCGGCGCCACTCATCTCCGCGAGATAGCGACCGGCGGCCTCCTGTAGCTCGTCGATCCGAACGCAGGACTGCGCCGCCTCGGCCATCGCGCCAGCCACCTCCGGGTGCAGAGGCGCTCCACTCAGCCGAGTGACTGGTCCGGCAGCGTTGATGACCGGCCGGATGCCAAACTCCTCATAGATTCCCACTTCATCCCCCAACGTCCGTTTGGACTCGATCCGCCGCAAGCGCGGACTCATGCTCCGGGCGACGTCCGTCCATAGACAGCGCTCTGATGCTCAGGCAGTGTCGCCCAGAAGATCGGCTCTCGCTCCGGAATTCTCGGCAGCGGAGAGCCATCCACCATCGTCATCGTGTTGATCAGTCGCTGTTGCCCGGACCGGGCGTTCATCTGCGAATCGTGGAACAAGTAGTCTCCCGACTCCAGACGGAATACGGCGATGTCAGCCTGACTTCCGGGAGCCAGAGTCCCGAGCTCTGGCTTGCGCATGGCCGCGGCCGGACGCGTCGTGGCGCGCTCGATCACCTTCGGCAACGACATACCCAGGTTGAGGAACTTCGAGAGAGTCGTGGGCAGATCAAACATCGGTCCCTGGACAGCCATCTGATGAATGTCACTGCTGATGACGTCCGGCTCGACACCTTGTTCGAGCATGGCCTCGGCGACATCGTAGTTGAACGATCCTGTGCCGTGGCCTATATCCAGGATCAGCCCTTGGTCGTGCAGCTCCTTGACATCCGAGCGAACGAGGCGATCCGAACCGAGAATGCGGTGGTCGTTGCCGGTGAAACAGTGCGTCAGGATGTCGCCCGGACGGAGAAGCGAGAGAATCTCGTCCAGCGATGGTGGACCACTGCCGATGTGGACCATGAGTGGAAGATCGACGGCGTCGGCGAGCTCACGGGCCAGCTCCAGCGGGCGGATGCCATTCGCCTGCGTTGTGTTTCTGTCGATGCGCGCCTTGATTCCCAGAATGATGTCGCGGTTCGTCTCGACCATCTGCCGCGCGAGATCGACGTCGCAATAGGCGACGTTGGCAAACTCCCCGGTCTGTGCGATCAGACCAATACTGGAGAGATTGAGGAGCGCATAGACGCGGGCCCGGCTGGCATCTCGAACGTAGCGTCTGAAGCCTGGAAAGCTAAACGAGCCCGAACTCCCCACATCAAGCCAGGTCGTGACGCCGGTTCTCGCGGCCACTGGATCGGCCTCTATCCCCCAGTAGGTGACGCCCCAATAGATGTGAGTGTGGAGATCGACCAGTCCCGGCGTGACGATCTGATCTGACGCATTGAAGACGGCGCGAGCACCCGAAACGTCAAGGTTGGGCGCCATCTCAGTAATCTTCCCATCTCGGATCCCGACGTCATTGATGCCATCGATCCCTGTCGATGGGTCGATAACACGTCCGCCCTTGATGATCGTATCGAACCCTGATCTGGAACTGGTCACGCTTGCAATCCTCCCAGGTGTGAAACATGTCCGTCACTCTTCGCGGCGATGGCCAGCCTGGTGACGCTCAAACAGGTCGTCAGACTCATCATCAACCTCGTTCTGGTTTATTCGCTCGTGGTCGTGCGCACTTATACCATGGAATCGTCGATGGTCGGACGACCGCGATCGATCTGATCTTCCTGGGTGTGCGGTCGTTCTTCGAAAGCGAATCGGCCTGAAAGGACGATCCAGTTACGACAGCCAATCCACGAACACGTCAGGAATCCCGGCTGAGTCAGCGCGTGCCTTGGCCTTGTCAGCCTCACTCATACCGACGATACCGCGGAGACGCTCCGATGCGTATTTCATCTCGTCTTCAGTGATGTGTACCGGTTCGAGCAAGAACCAGCCCTCGTCGGTATGGTGAGCGCGCGGTTTGATGGACGGCTCGCTTTTCTCTAGCTCACGACAGATCTGCGCCGCGTCGAGCCCTGCGGCCGCTGGATCGACCTCCAGGCGAACCCGGGTTACCGGTTGACCGACCTTGTCACGCTCAAGAGAAGCGATCACTCCTGGGATGTCCTGCAACATGTCGAGCATCTGCTGACATTTGGCGCGCTGGTCGACGTCCCACTGGGACATCTCGATCGCCATGCGTTCTTCGATGGCGGCAATCGTGCCGAAGATGCCTTCTTTTCCGACCTTCATGGTTCGGCCAATGCCCGCGTTCTGCAGGTACATCGATTTGATCAGGTCGGCCCGACCGCACACGGCTCCCGCCGTCGGTCCGGAGAGGTATTTCTGCACGCTCATAATGATCAAATCGGCACCGGTCTCTACCAGTCGACGTACCTGATGATCCTGTGCAGCGGCATCGATGATGACTGGAATACCCCGCGAGTGAAGCATTGAGACAAACCGATCCAGCTGCACATAGCCATACTGCGCCGTGTGGTGTGAGATCACGAACATCCCCGCGGCGGTCTGAGACCCAAGCACGTGTTCGATTTGGTCAACGGTTGTGTTGTTGACCGTCCCGACCTCACGAACGGTGGCCCCGGCAAGCCGGATCATCTGTTCGATCGGTGCGCCGAAGTTGACGGCGTGTCCCTTCTGTATCACGACCTCGTTCTTCATGCCTGACGCATCCGGGAGCTGATAGATTCGCCCGCGGTTGTCACCGGTCATGCAGGCGGCCACCGCCAGCGTGATGCCTGACGCGGAGGACGATGTCAGGAATCCGGCCTCGGCGCCGGCCCACTTAGCGATGAGCTCTCCAGATCGCTGGTACAGCTCGTCCATGTTCCATTGGTTGCGTAGCGCCTCTGCGGCCGCATCCGCGACGGCCTCGCTGCTGATTGACGTACCGTATTTCGTTAGAGGTCCTGACAGGTTGATGACTGGTTGCAGCTCGTATTTTCGTGCCAGATCCGACACCACGTACCTCCCCTTCCCCGGTCCGATACAACGCTGCCAGCATCGCAAGTCACATCGGACGAATCAACCGTTTCGGCAACTGAATTCGCGTTTCACCGTCGAACTGCGAGTAGTGCATAGGTCCCGCACTAAAGCGACCGATGCATCTGGGCGTTCGAATTCAACGGCATGGAGGCAAGAGCCCGTTTTCACCGTCGTGGTGCGAATGATGCGGCGAATAAGGTCGAACGGGCAATGCGAGGCGGACGAGTCTTGAACTAGCTGTCTAGGTCGAATTGGGTATGGTGGAACAGATTGTGAGACGCCAACTCCGTATCGAAGACATTGCTGCCATTCCGCACCACGCTGTCGTGGGTGGCTTAGTTTCACACAGGAAGGACCCTACATGGTACGGATTACCGACACGGCAATGGATCAGCTCGAGACAATGCGAGATCAGAGCGGATTGCTTCCAGGTCAGGGAGTCGCGCTGACTCCCCGTGAGGGTGGCAAACTCGGTTTCACCGCGGCCACGCCGGAGGAACAGGACGAAGTCATCGAGCGCGATGGCAACACCGTGATGATCATCCCACATCAGCTCGTCGAGCCACTCCAGGCCGTGGTAATCGACTACGTTGACAACTCGGATATGCAGGGTTTCACGCTCAACCAGGAGTCCTAACCAGGCATTCACGATAAACCGCGCTGAAAACGGGATCGGCCTCTCGGCCGATCCCGTACTTCTTCTTTGACGATCGCTCGGGATTGCTACGCGGTTGCCTTAGGTCTCTGAGACTTGCTTCCGCCAAACTGCCGCTTCAGCTCTTCTATCGAGTACCAGCGTTGGTCGTCCACTCGACACCAATTCTTACTTCGCAGCAGCGCCTGAAAAAAGTCAGCGTGGAGCAAGCCCTGACTCAAGGTTCCTGTCGCACCAACGAACGCCCGCAACTTGCCAGCCTGTTCTTGCACGATGAGATCGCCCGGCTTACGGGGTGATGAGGCCACAATCCTGAATTTCATGAGTTTCCGGTTCTTTCATCTTCGACCACTACCTGGACCTGGAGCGTTCAGCCCGAAGATCGAGGATAGAGGCACTGTTTACCTCACTCCAATCGGTGCTGTGGTATCCACACTCCACCTCCGGCCACCCAATTGTGAACGGCCGCTAGCAGAGCTCCTTTGCTGGTTGCTCTTACGATTTGAGAGCATAATTCGTGCCAGTTTTGAGAGGACTTTGGGGGCGGACGTAGCCGTTGTAGTGTGCTGACTGGCGCCGAGTCGCCGCATCAACCCACGCCGCGTTCGCGTCACGTGCGATAGGAGACAAAAAGAGCGGGCGGCATTCACATACCGCCCGGGTTGAGGTCTCAGAATACGGTTAGTACATCTGGTTGTAGACCTGCGTGCCGAGCAAACCACCTTCAACCTGCCATTGTGGCGAGTTCTCGGGGTGGTATTCGAGGCGCTGGCGTTCGAAGTACTGAACGGTTACTCCGTTTTCCTGGAACTCCTCACTGATCGGATAACCGAAGATCGCCAGTCCGCCGTGCGACTTCCAGTAGTCACGGAACCCGAAGCAGAGCCGATGACCGGTCGCCTGGTAGAAGGTGCAATTTGCATCGTTGCTACCGCTGACCGGTTGGAAGGGCTGATCGTTCATCTTCGGCGCGGCGATGATATTTCCGAGCAACCCGAGCAACACATCGTAGCGCTGCGGTGCGGCCCCAGGGTGCCACTCAAAGCGAGCGCGCTGGAAGTACTGCACCGTGGTGCCGTTCTCCTGCATTTCATCGGTGATGGGATAACCAAAGGTCGGCAGTCCGCCAAAGTTCTCCCAATACTTGAGGAAACCGTGGCCGACGGAGTGGCCGGATTTAGGGAAGTAACGGACGTCTGGTTGAGTTCCTTTGCCGGAGAGGACGTCCTGGATCAGGATGCCGTTGAGATACACATTGGTGCTGTCCACGTCGGAGAACTGAGTGACCGTCGACTCGATCTGGCCGATGGCACGAGGATCGTCGCAGACGCCGCCAAGACTGAATGATCCTGAAAGGTTCACAACCGCTTTCGAACCATTCAGATTCACGCTGTCGACCTGGAGGCTCGAATTATACAGGGCATCGTACAGCCCGGACTCACCGTAGTACTGGTCATGAATCGCGAAGAGTTTGCCGAGCGCGGCTGAGATCTTGCCTTCGGTGTCACTCGGTGACCCGATGTCGGTCGTAACAGCGACCAGACTGTCTCCGCAGCCAACGGCAGGACCGGATTGTCCGTTATCACCGATTGCCACCAGGTAGAAACTCGCTTGATCGGGAGCAGCCGACGCCGAGAACGTTGTTGACAGAATCGTGAGCAGCAGTGTCAGGATCGCTCCAAAAATCGCGGTGCGTTTCTTCAGGTGCATAGAATACGCAGTTCCTTTCTTCTGAATAGCACAAGACGACGTCGCGGCGACCACCCCAAAAGAGCTGAAATCGACGCGATCCGAGAACCCGGTTGTCAGTCGGTATGTCGGATTATCGCAGATCAACAGTTCCGCGTAAACATACGGAATGCTCTTGGGTTCCGATATTGAGGACACCACCGAACGACCGCCCGGCATTACCAGGGACGTTACGGACGGGACCGGTTCGAACAGTTGCCGGTCGCACGGACTCTCGTAGCTCCGCAAACGTGGATTGAGTCGATACACCGTATCGACATCGTCGCGCTCCGTCATCCACGGTCGACAGCGTTGTCCATGATCGGTGGCCGCAAGGTTGATGCCTCACGCCTCCCGAACAGCGATGGAGTGGCCGTTTTGCCGGCCCTGTTGCAAGTGGATTTGAGGCGAAATTGCTCTACGATTTCATCGACAACAAGAGAGCGAACCGATTTCAGTCGCGCCCGAGATGCCCGAATCACCGAAGCCGGTTATTCGGGGCTAGAAAAAGAGCGAGCAATCCCAAGGGCACGTCCCCTGCGTTTTGGGTAACGATGCAAGGAGAGCGATCATGCCGAAAATCGCTGTAATCAACGACGACACAGCGTTTCTGCAACTCATGTTGGACCTGCTGAGCGATGTGGGGTACGACGTGTTGTTGCACAAAGAGGGCGCCGCAGCGCATACGCAGCTACGTGAAGAAGAACCGGACCTCATCATCCTCGACGTTCGTCTCGAACAGCCGGACGCTGGTTGGATGGTCCTCGAGATGATCCGGCTCGACCCCGCCACCACCAAGATACCGGTGATCGTCTGCTCCGCTGACACGATACAGCTTGAAAGTAAACGGGAGCTACTCAACGATCTTCGTTGCCAAACGCTCGAAAAGCCGTTCGATCTCGATACCCTGATCGCGATGGTCACGAAGACCGTTGGACCACCCGAACGACCACGTTAGGTATCGCCAAGGGCGGTACTTTCCTCTACAAAATTGAACGTAGCCCTGGTTGTATTGAAACTTGGGTTATGTGAACCGTACGTCGTTCGGACGACGGCGGTGGGCGTCATAGCATTCCAATGTTCAGAGATGTCGATTTGAAGACGTGAAAATGCCCCGTCCACGCGGGGCAACCGTGGTGCCGGTGGGCTGATTTGAACAGCCGACCAAGGGCTTATGAGTCCCCTGCTCTACCACTGAGCTACACCGGCTAATTTTCGCACCTCGGAGTCTAACAATCCCCACGACGAGCGTCAACTCAGGCCGAACGGACAGTGCGTGATGGTACAATCGAAGGCAACGCGTGCCCGCCGGGTCTGATTTTTCTGTGTAACGAAGGGGATAATCGTGGGTCCAGCCACATTGCTGGATGGTTTGAACGACGCCCAGCGTCAGGCCGTCATGGCGTCCGACGGACCGGTGCTGATCGTGGCAGGACCGGGCAGCGGCAAGACTCGCGTATTGACGCACCGCGTCGCCTACCTGATCGAAGAACGCGGTGTTTCTCCCTGGCACATTCTCGCGGTCACGTTCACCAATAAGGCCGCGCGCGAGATGCGTGAACGCCTCGAAGCGCTTGTCGGACTCGAGCGATCACGTCAACTCACAGTGGGAACGTTTCACGCCACTTGCGCCCGCATCCTGCGCCGCGACGCGCAGCACATCAACGTCGATCCACGTTTCACCATCTACGACGACTCGGATCAGATGGAAGCAATCAAGCAGGCGCTGAAGTCTCTCAACCTCGATCCTAAACAGTTTGCCGCTAGGCCCATCCTCAGTCGCATTTCGGCCGCGAAGAGTCAGTTCATCCCGCCGGAGCGCTTCACTGAACAAGTGCAGAGCTATTGGGAAGAGGTCGTCGCTCGCATCTACCCGATCTACCAGGAGACGCTACGACGCAACCGCGCGCTCGATTTTGACGACCTGCTGGCCGAGACGCTGAGGTTGTTCGACGAGCAGCCGGACGTCTTGCATCGCTACCAGGATCTGTATCGCTATGTTCTGGTCGACGAATACCAGGACACCAACCGGGTGCAGTATCTCCTGGTTCATGCCCTCGCGGCATCTCACCGCAACATCTGTGTGGTGGGCGATCCCGATCAGTCAATCTATGGCTGGCGCCATGCCGACATCCGCAACATCCTTGATTTCAAGCGAGACTATCCCGACGCCACCGAGATCCACCTAGAATTGAACTACCGTTCGACGCAATCAATCGTCCAGGCAGCCGACAGCATCATCCGAGCGAATACGCAGCGCATCCAACGCAAGCTGCGCACGGACAACCCGCTTGGCGAGCCGATATCGATTCGCGAGCTCTTCGATGAGGGCCAGGAGGCACAGTTCGTCGTCAGCGAGATCCGACGACTGACCTTCAACGGAACTCTGCGCTTCAGCGACTGCGCTGTGATGTATCGAACCAACGCCCAAAGCCGACCGCTCGAAGAAGCGTTCATCCGCAGCGAGATTCCGTACCAGCTCATCGGCGGTACCCGGTTCTACGAGCGGCGCGAGATCAAGGACGCCATGGCGATCCTGCGTCTGGTCGCGAATCCAAACGACGCCGTTAGCCTGCAACGCGTGCTGCAGAACACCCCGTTCGGCAAGGGCATCGGCAATCGCACGCTGCAGTTGCTGGACGGCTGGACACGAGAGCACAATCGCTCGGTTTATGAGGCGCTCGGAGCGCTCGATGGCTCGGTCGATCTGAGCCCACCTGAGGTAGGTTCGCGCGCGGCGAGACTGCTGGCCGACGTATACGGTGTTCTCTCGGGACTGGTCGAGGCATCGCACACAGTGACCCTGACCGAGCTTTTCGACCTGGCCATGGAACAGACCGGATTTGCCGCCCAGTTCCAGGACAACGGCGATCCGGAATCGATCGACCGCTGGGAGAACGTGCTGCAGCTGCGAGCAGTCTTGAGTGGCTACGACGACCTTCCTGAATCATCGGCGCTGCAAACGTTCCTTGAAGAGTCGGCGCTCGTCGCCGATGCCGACACGATCGCCGACAGTGACGACCAGGTGACACTGATCACACTGCATGCCGCCAAAGGGTTGGAGTTCCCCGTCGTCTTCCTTGTTGGAGCCGAGGAAGGGATCTTGCCTCATTCTCGATCGATGGATAGCGAGACTCAGCTCGAAGAAGAGCGGCGCCTGTTCTATGTAGGGGTCACCCGCGCGAAACAGCGCGTCTACATCTCACATGTGTTTCGGCGTGCGATGTATGGCTACGGTGACTTGAGCCTACGCTCCCGATTCATCGAGGCGATTCCCGCTGAGCTACTCGACGTGGTCAACGCACGCACGTCGGGATCAAACTTTGGCAGTAACGGCAGTTATTCTGGCAGCGGACAGCGCAAAGCGGAGCGTGAGGTCCCTCACGTGTCGTTGGTCCCACTGACGGTCGGCGTGCGCGTCTTTCACGACCGGTTTGGCGACGGTGTGGTACTTCAGGTCCGTGACATCAGCGGCGATCAAGAAGTGACCGTCGAGTTCAAGCGCCACGGTCAGAAGCGCTTGATGGCCAGTCTGGCGAATCTGCAAACCGACTAATGATTCGAACCAGAACGCCTGGAGCGCGGGCACGTCGAGTGTTTCGCTCCGCTCGCCGAGCGTTCTAATCAACCCAGGGCTAGGGAGAGGACCACGAAAGGAGCCGAGCAGTATGGATAGTCATCGCTGGGTATATCTCTTCCGCGATGGAAACGCGAACATGCGTGATCTCTTAGGAGGCAAAGGCGCCAATCTGGCGGAGATGACCAATGCCGACCTGCCGGTTCCGCCAGGATTCACCATCACCACGGAAGCCTGTAATGCGTTTCTAAGCGCGGGCGACCAGTTTCCAGATGGGATGTGGGACCAGGTTTCCGCCAGCCTCAAGGACGTGGAACAGGCTATGGGCCGAGACTTTGGAGATGCAGCACACCCGCTCCTCTTCTCGGTACGATCCGGGGCCAGATTCTCCATGCCCGGCATGATGGACACCATCCTGAATCTGGGGCTGAATGACACGACGGTCCAGGGATTGGCCGCTCAGGCCGATCCGCGATTCGCCTACGACTGCTATCGCCGCCTCGTTCAAATGTTCGCCAAAGTGGTGCTCGACGTTGACTCTGACCTGTTCGAGGACGTGATCGACGCACATAAACGCCGCCTGCGCATCGAACAGGACTTCGAGATTCCGGCCGAAAACCTGAAGCAGATGGTCGGCGAGTTCAAGGAGATCGTGAAGCGAGAAAGCGGTCAGGCATTCCCGGAAGACCCGTGGGATCAGCTCCGCTTCGCCATCACCGCCGTCTTCAAGTCCTGGAATAATCGACGGGCGATTAACTACCGCAACGCTAACAACATCCCCCACGACCTCGGAACTGCCGTCAACGTGCAAACCATGGTCTATGGAAACATGGGGCCTGACTGCGCGACGGGCGTCGCCTTCACCCGCAATCCGAGCACCGGTGACCAGACGCTCTTCGGCGAGTTCCTGACCAACGCGCAAGGCGAGGACGTCGTTGCGGGAGTACGCACTCCACAAGAGATCCAAACGATGGGTGACGACCCGGCGCTCAAGTCCGCCTACGATCAACTGCTCGGAATCGCTGAACAGCTCGAGAAGCACTACCGAGACATGCAGGATCTGGAGTTCACCATCCAGAATGGCACGCTCTATATGCTGCAGACCCGTACTGGCAAACGGACGGGTCAGGCAGCGGTGACAGTCGCGGTCGATATGGCAGAAGAGGGGCTGATCTCGCACGAGGAGGCCGTCCAACGAGTCGAACCCGACCACCTCGATCAGCTCTTACACCCGATGATAGACGAGAATCAAGAACGGACAGTCCTGGCACAGGGATTACCGGCAAGCCCTGGCGCTGCCAGTGGTAAAGTCGTCTTCGACGCCGACGAAGCGAAAGCACAAGGCGAGAGCGGCGAGCCGGTGATCTTGGTCCGCATTGAAACCTCTCCAGAGGATTTCCACGGGATGCTTGTGGCCAAGGCAGTGCTGACGGCGCGTGGCGGCATGACGTCGCACGCGGCGGTGGTTGCTCGCGGCATGGGCAAACCGGCGGTCGTGGGCTGTTCGGCGCTCAACGTCAACTACGCCAGTCAGACGATCTCAGTCAACGGCGCAACCGTCAATAAGGGCGATTTCATCACGATCGACGGCTCGACCGGCGAAGTGATGCTGGGCGAGATCCCGACGATTCCGCCGCAAGTTGGCGGCAACGTCTCGACGCTGCTTGGTTGGGCGGATGATTTCCGCAAGCTCGGCGTCCGGGCCAATGCCGACACGCCGCAGGACGCCGACAAGGCGCGTGAACTGGGGGCGGAAGGCATCGGTCTGACCCGCACCGAGCACATGTTCTTCGAAGGCGATCGCATTCTGGCGATGCGCGAGATGATCATTGCCAGCACCGATGAAGAAAGACGGGCGGCGCTAGCCAAGCTCGAACCGATGCAGAAGCAAGACTTCATCGGCATCTTCAAGGCCATGGACGGGCTACCGGTCACGATCCGTACGCTCGATCCGCCGTTGCACGAGTTCCTGCCGCATACCGACGAGGAAATACAAGATCTGGCGAGCACCTTGAACGTCGACGCGGAGGTGATCAAGAACAAGGTGACGTCCCTGGCGGAGGCCAATCCAATGCTTGGCCATCGAGGCTGCCGACTCGGTATTACCGCGCCTGAAATCACCAAGATGCAGGCGCGCGCCATCATCGGCGCGGCGCTAGAGTGCGCTGATCAGGGCATTGGCGTCTTCCCGGAGATCATGATTCCGCTGGTCGGGGACGTACACGAGCTGCGATTACAGCGGGAGGTGGTTGATTCGATCGCCGAAGAGTTGTTCTCCAAGGCTGGCAAGAGGGTCGAGTACTCGGTCGGCACGATGATCGAGCTACCACGTGCGTCACTCACCGCGGACGAGATTGCCGAAGAGGCCGAGTTCTTCAGCTTCGGCACGAACGACCTGACGCAGACAGCGTTCGGCATGAGCCGAGACGATTCGGGCCGCTTCCTCCCCTTCTACGTCGAGAAGGGCATTCTCGATGCGGATCCGTTCCAGTCGATCGACCGCAAGGGCGTCGGCGCGCTCATCGAAATCGCGACCGAGCGAGGCCGAAAGACGCGCCCGGACATCAAGCTGGGCATCTGCGGAGAACATGGCGGTGACCCAAGCAGCGTCGAATTCTGCCACCAGGCGGGGCTGAACTACGTCAGTTGCTCACCATACCGCGTACCGATCGCCCGACTCTCAGCAGCGCATGCCGCGCTGGGAGACGTGGACAAGGATAAGTAGACAGACCGGCCGTATCCAGCACAGTGAATCGCCCCACTTCTTCTGAAGCGGGGCGATCGCTTTGTCGAATTCAATCCGTCGATTCAGCGATGACTCTAGATTGGTGAGCTACACAGGACGGTGATCAGGCGCAATATGCGATATGCCGACGGCATGTCGTCTCGCGTGAAGCCGACAGTGCGACCGTCAATGCGCTCAGCCCCATCGATCATCTCAGCCAGGTCGGCCAGCACGGGGCGCGCCAGTTCAATCTCGAAATTCACCGGGGTCGCAACCTTCAGCGGCTTGACGTCCGGCCAATCACGCAACGCTCGGGCTGCCTCTTCCTGAAGCCGATGTCGTGCGACAATAGGATGCAGGCTCTCAGACGAGAGGTGCGCCAGGCTCTCCTTAACCTTGACGGTGATGACGTTACTGCCGAACAGGTCTTTAGCCTCAGCGACCACGGTCTGATCGCCTGAAACCAGCAATACTGGCACATCGTAGGTGCCCGCCACTGCCGCATTCAATCCGAGCTCTCCCATCGACCGACCGTTGACACGCACGTCGAGGATGGTGCCGGTGAAAGTGTGGCTCAATACGGACTCTCCAGTGCCAGCCTTGCCATGGACGCCAATAAACATGGCCGCATCGAAGCCACGGTCGATTCCGTGCACCATGCCGTAGACGCGCGGTTTACCGCGGCTCAAGATCGCCTGCTCGTGAAGCTCTTCCGGGATGATGTTGCGATACGGTCCATGAACGTCGACGACCGTCACTTCAGCGCGCGGATCGACGTCGAGGATTCCCTGGACGACCGCGCTCGCCTCGTTGGTCATCAGGCGCCGCGCGCGCTCATATTCCGGATTGCCCTTCGATCCCTCCTCAGAGTGGACAACTCCGGCAACCCCCTCGATATCGACCGTCACGTAGATGCGCATTCATCCTCCTTCGCCGCGGGTAGCCAATTCGCCTGGCCGCAGCCTTCCCTGACGGCAAGCTAGCAGGGATTCGGACGAATGAGAAGAGGTGAGATGCGTGCCGGTAGAGGTTCAATACCGATCTTTGGTCGCGATCAAGAGGCGAGACAATCGCGAATCGCTTCCACGGCTTTCATCGCATCCGACACGTCCGCCAGATTCTGATTCAGCCGATGCGCTTCCGCGAGATATTCGAACACGCCCGGGCCACGCCGTTCGGTCGGCGTTTCGGCAAATCTAGGGATCAGATGGTAGTGGATATGTGCGAAGCCCTCGGCTTCGGCGAAGAGGCAGAGATAGATCTTCTCCGGATGGAGTACGTCTCGCATCGCCCGCATCACACGTTGTGACAGCGAGCTAAACGCGAGCGATTCCTCCTCCGTCAGATCGACCATCGACTCCACGTGCCGCAAAGGCTTAAGAACGAGCCAACCCACCATCGGGATCGGTTCCAGCACGTGCTCCAGCCGCCAGAAACCGTCGTCGTAGATCACGCCACCCGGCGCAATCAACTCACCACGATTTGCTCGACACGTTCCACAATGCTCGATGAACTCTGAAAGGCCTCTTTCCGTCACCTTCCCGCCTATGACTAACCCAGCTCGATTCGCTGCGCGGCGAACACCATTGGGCTCTGTAGGAACGTGGTCGGACGTCCAAATTCTGGAGGTCAGTTCCGATGGAAAATGTTCTGCAACCCTTTCGTACCTGGTTTGAGGTGACGTGAAGGGCTTCCAGCGGTGGATCTATTTCGCGCACGCCATGCTAGCGGTGGTGGGGGAAGAGGGACTCGAACCCTCACGCCTTGCGGCACATGATCCTAAATCATGCTCGTCTGCCAATTTCGACATTCCCCCGGTGACCTGAAAGAGCGTACTGCCTTGCTCTCTGTCAGGCCATCGATTGTACATTTTTCGCCGGGATACCCCAACTGTCTCTGAATTGCGCGACTACCACCCGAACGACTGTAGACGTTGCGAGCCCAGCAGGCGTAGTTCCACCTTGTATGGAACTGGGTTGTTCGGATGGAATTCAAACACGGCGCGCTCAAAGTACTGGACCGTCAACCCCGAAGATGCGTCCGTAAACTCCTCAGAGATCGGATAGCCGAAGAGCGCCAGGCTCTCGCGATACGAGACCCCCGCATCTCCGAAATCAAGCCCGTGCAACTGCCAGTATTGCTTGAAGGCGCCGCACAATCGATGTTCTGTTGCTGCCACGAAGCTGCAGTTCGAGTCGCTCGTCGTGCCTGCCGGAAGCGCGGCGAAAGGCGGCGTTCCGAGCAACCCGGCTGAGGTCGCCGCCTCGCTTCCAAGCAGACCGAGCTCTGTTTCGTAGGGAGTACCGACGAACTCAGGGTGATATTCATAGCGCTGACGCTCGAGATACTGAACCGTGTAGCCGCCCTGGGTGAACTCTTCAGTCTGTGGGTATCCAAAGACCGCCAGCCCGCCAGATTTCACCCAGAAGTTCTTGAATCCGAACGAGAGATAGTGCTGTGTTTCGGGGAAGTAGAACCAATCGGCGCTCGTCTTACCCGGATCCGGCTGACTCGCGCTCGGGAGCAGATCTTGGATCGCCCGACTCTGTACCACAAACGAAAATGAATACGCCGGAGCCTCAAGCCAGACGACTTTGCCGTTCGTCGATTGCGTCGAGATATTGTGCGTGCCAGTAGCCACGGCTACGAAATGGCTGTCCGTTTGATCGTCGTAGCCAAGCATGTCTTCATGGGCCGAGAACGGGTTGGCACTCCAGAAGACGTAGCGCCCATCAGTGCTCGGGGTCCCCCCGGTTCCGATCGTGGAATCCGTGCCCGGACCGCTGAGATGGATCACGTGAACTTCACCACCGGCGGCATACACGACCAAGTTGCCGCTAACATCGTAGCCATGGAGATAGTCCGAGGTTCCAGAACCAGTTGCGATCTCCGTCGTCTGGTCACCAAGGTTATCTTCCCAAAGGTGCCACTGGTAAATATTCGCGCCCGCATAGCCAAACTGAAAGCTCCAGAGAATACGCTGGCCAACGATTCTCGGCTGTCCGACTTCGGTCACGTCGCTCGGCAATGTCGCAACGACAGATGGAGCCTCATCGGATGCCAGGTTCTTGGTCTGAATGGTCCATGGGCTCAACGTGTTTGACGAATCGTGGTTGACCCACACGAGCTGCGTGCCGGAAATGCCGGGCTTCATCTGCTCGCCGGGCGGCGCGGGCAAATTAAGGACGGTATCGTTGCTCAGGTCTATACCTGTGAGATACTCCCCATTGACTCCGCGTACTTCCCAGACAACGAGATTCCCTGAGACGTCCGGATAAGCGCCGCTGTTCGAAACCGCGCGTGAGGTGCCACTCGCCACATCAACCGCATACAGGGTCGTGTCCTGGTAATAAGTGTAGCTGTAGACGGCGGTAGCGCCGTCGGTTCGCAGATTTCCGATCGACGGCGGCACCGTTCCAGCAGGAGGAGCGAACATGAGTGCCGGGGCAAGCAACGCTGCCGCGAACAAGATGGGGAGACTGAATCGCGCCAAAGTCATTTTCATAATCGCCCCCCATATGTTGTTTTCCCCACGTTCGCGCCCCTTGATGCCCTTCCAACGATTGTGATACCAGGTTGGTGACGTCAGAGGGAATTGGCGACGATGGTCTGCTCCTTGCAAAGCAACCTAAGCGGAGACAATCTCGGCTCACCTGATGCTCTCCACGATCAAGGAGAGCCGACACACGGCGTCAATCTACTTCATAGGCACGAAACATGCGTTGACTCTAGTAAAGAGTAATGATGGCCCCGTCCGCCCGCTCGTTTATGGAAAACGGCCATGGATTTTCAAGTAATTGCGGAAAGCATCGTGCATCAAGATCGTCGTTTATTGGTTGGGCGAGATGGCCATGGGTACATTCAGCTGGATGCCAGCTCCCCACCCGTCGCCGTCTCCGATCGGGATTTCACACGACTCCGCACTATGGCCCACTACCGGTCCGTGCTCAATGTGTGGAGCTTGATGGATCCGGAACTGGTGGCACAAGTCGCCGACTAGCACGAGCAGTGGCGCCGTTCAACAATCCAAAGCCATCAACAATGTCCCCGGCAGGTGACGCGGCTTTCCAGCCGAGTTGATTGGGTTGAGGTCCATGCATTGGAGCTAACGAGCGACCCCGCCGCCTCCATAACGACAGTCCATTGCATGCGGCTACAAAACGCCCCAACGCTCGGCAATTCCACTCCTTATCGCAGTCTCGATGATCCACGGTGTCTCCGACGCCGGACCGGAGCACCGGCATCTGCCCATACGGCAGTACCCGACTTCCTCTCTGTTTCAGACCTAGCGTTCCAAACTGGCACTACGGAATGACGATGGTTATCCAATAACATGCGGATCGGCATATTCTGCGGACTGGCCGTCGGAGAACCTTTGATTGGACGACTTCGGCGCATTTGTCTGTTTCTGTTGCGTAACATTGGCACCGAGTCACCGATAAGTACGAACGTATATAGGTGTGTATCGCAAATCACACAGGAAATATACTTCGATGATGCAATGTATTCACTTAAAATCACTGTCGCCTGTCAACGGTTCTATGAATTTGAGTCATAGATTGACGTGCGTAAATGCGTATGGGACTTTCAACCTGCGTTCGAAGTAGGAGGGTTGAACTATCTGCCAACTGCAAACACACACCGGACTTCATGTCTATGCTGTCATGAGGACTGTGGTTGTCCGATACGAAGGAATATTCGGGTGAGATGCCCGAATTGGGGCATACGCGACAAGGCGGAACCGGCTAGTGTGACGGGCCACATCGTCACGGTATTGTCACGAACCCGCGACGAATGTCACGATTTTGTCGGCCCCTTGAGACTATAAGGGGACCTTAGTACTGGGGCCCTGGGGACTTGCCCGTGTTAGAGGGCAATGGCATGTAGCCGACGACGCATCTTCCCGCGGCACGTCAGGCGGGGGAACCGGCGCCGGGAAGGGGATCGCCTATCGCAATCAACACGAATAAAGACGCTCCGAGCAGGTGATGCTGCCCGGAGCAATCAGAATGGGACCGGCTTGCGGCCTAATTCCCACCCTACGTTGGAATTGTACCGCAAGTGGCAGTCCCCCCTTGATCGGCAAGGCCATTTTTCTTTATGGGAGGGAAAGCCCGATGCGACGACTGCTTAAGCTGATCGGATTCGTAGCGATCATCGCGATTTTCGCCACCGCAGCCTACGCCTTCACGGCACAAAACACCCAACCCGCATCAACGGACGCCGGAGTCGGCGTCAGTACGGTAGCTGGCTATACCGTCACGAACATCAAGTACCATATGAGCACCAACCAACCCGGAACACTCTATTATGTCCAATTCGATCTCGATAAGAGTGCGAACGAAGTCTACGCATGGTTCACGCAGGATAATACGCAGTCCACCTATTCGACGACCTGCAGCAATCCTCAGGCCAACACCTGGAGTTGCTATCCGGCATCTGGCGTCGTGGATGTTCTGCATCTTACTGGGCTGAGCATCTACGCGTCCCAGTAGTCGATCGCCACAGTTTAGGGCTTCCGGCAATGAAATCCCGGAAGCCCTGAATTACCCCGAGTGGTGCGAGCATCGTTGCTGGAAAGGCGTGCGTCGTCGTTTACATGACGCGAACGGGGAGTAGCGTGAGATTGCAGCCGATGTCGAACAAAGCAATTGTCATAGGGCTGCCGCTCGTAGCGCTGACGCTAGTCTGGTTTGTGCTCGCACCGCTTGAACTGGGCGGCACCACGACGTGCGTGATTACGCGAGGGGTCAGTATGCAGCCCGGCTTCCACACAGGTGACCTCGCGATCCTGCGTGTTTCCGGTGCATACCAGGTGGGGGACATCGTTGCGTACCGCGATCCACAGATTGGGCGGGTCATGCACCGGATTGTTGGCGAGGACGGCGGGCTCTTTGTCATGAAGGGCGACAACAACGACTTCGTGGACCCGTACGAGCCCGCGCGATCGGACATTGTCGGCAAGCTCTGGGTTCACCTGCCCGGCGTCGGCAAATGGCTGCAGGCGGTCCAGCAGCCGATGGCCGCCGCCATGGTCGCGACCATGGCTGGAATGCTTCTCTTCGCCCCAATCGGCGCGGACCAGCAACGGAGGCGGCGGTTGGGCCGGCGAGACGCCGGCTCGGGAAAGCGGCACGATGGCACGGGTCCGGTCATGACATCGACGGGGATTCTTGGACCGATTGGGCAACTGGCGGCGTCAGTCGTGGTTGTCCTCGCTCTGCTTTCGCTCTTGCTCGGCACGTTGGCCTTCACTCGACCGTTCGCGCGGAACTCAACCGGACTGCTCGGATATCAGCAGAACGGCTCATTCAACTATTCCGCTCAGGCGCCCGGCGGCGTCTATGATGGGGATACCGCTACCACCGGTCAGCCGATCTTCCGTGAACTTGCGGACAAGGTGGACCTGCGATTCGACTACGCTTTCTCCTCGGACGCAGCGGCTGTCGTGCACGGCGAGTACCAACTGGATGCGGTCTTGAGTCGAGCAGATGGCTGGTCGCGTAGCATATTGCTCGTGCCACAGACGTCCTTTACCGGACCTCAGGCCACTGTGAGCAGCACGCTTGATCTGGGCCAGCTCCAAACGTTGATTGGCGCGCTTGACCAAGCGACCAATCCGCAGTACCGGCAGACCGAGCAGTTCACGGTCACCATCGTGCCGGTTATCCACCTTACCGGCACGGTCGCAGCCGTGCCGATGAACGACCAATTCTCCCCAACGTTGAAGTTTGATCTCGATCCAGTTGAACTGCAACTCGATCAATCAGGAGATCCAGCCGCCCAGGCCAACCCGCTCAAGCCCTCGGAAGATGGAACGGTGCGCGTCTCGCGACTCGCCCCGAATCGGTTGCCAGTGCCGGTGTTACACCCGACCGTCGCGGCGGCCCGCAAACTCTCCGCGGTTGGCATGGTGGCAGCACTATTGGGCGGAATCATTCTGGCGGCGCTCGCCTGGCGCGCGCGGCAAGCCGACGAACCGGCTCAAATCAATGCCCGCTATGGCAGCCTAATGGTCACTTTGCTGGAGTCGGACCTGGGCGCAAGCAGACGGATTATCGATGTCGCCTCGATCAACGATCTGGTGCGAGTGGCCGAGCGCGAAGGTCGAATGATCCTGCATGAGTGCTCCGGACGTGCCCACGACTACTTCGTTCAGGACGTTGACGTGACCTATCGCTACTGCACCTTCGCTGGAGATATAGAGTCTGTACCCTCGACAGTGAAAGCAGTGACTTGATGCGGATTAGTCCGGTTCGCCTGATGTTGTGCATGGCTATTGTGCTCGCTATCGGTACGATCACCTACGCCTTTACCGCGTCTGTCGCCCTACCCCCGACGAACGCAGGCGTAGTGACAGTCCGGGTTCCAAAGCTCTCCATTCCAACTGTGTGTACGAGCAACAACGCGACGACTGCTGACGCAGCCAACGCGGATACCGATACCACCCAGACGCAACCAGAAGCTTGCGGACAAAACGATTCATCCGGAACATCAACGGCGACGCAAACAAGCCAGACAGATACTCCAAACAGTCCGAACGCAATCGACGCTGCTCAGTCACCGGCGACCGGCACCGAAACAGCCACTGACACCGCTCAGCCGGAGGCAACAAGCACCGCGACAGCCGCTGATACTACCCAGCCGGAGTCTACAGACAGCGCAACAGCCACTGAAACTACTTCGCCATAGACTCACCAGCGTGTTGTGACGTGGCGTTGTCCAATGGGCCCATAGCTAAATGGCGCACGCTGTGAACAGTGCCCGAAATCGCCATGAATAGCACGCTTCTGCGATACGAGCCCGTCCGACGACGCCGGAACTGGTGACGCTCCGTGCGCGTGGCACAAATCGCCGATTAGCGCGAGCAGTGGCCTGGAAACAGAATAGCGCATAGACCAAACGGGCTCCGAATGAATCGGGGCCCGTTTTTCGTGTCTGTTCAATGGTGCGTAGTGCGGCTATCGCTTCAGGAGAACTGACCGCGAATTGGCGGTCATGTTAGGGAATTAGGCTCCGCAGCCGCAACCCTGCGCCGTACCGCCGTTTTCGCCCGTGTCGAACGAGTGACCGCACGCGCAACTGGCGACAGCGTTCGGGTTGTGGACGGTGAATCCGCCGCCCATCAGGCTGTTGACGTAGTCGATCTCAGAGCCCTCGAGATACATGGCGCTGAACTGATCGACCAGCACCCGCATTCCCTCTTGCTCGATGATGTGGTCATCTTCCTCAGCGACATCCTCGACGGTCATCCCGTAGCTGAGTCCTGAGCAGCCGCCCGGCGAGACAAATACGCGAAGCATGGCGTCCGGAGTGCCCTGCTCTCCCAAATAATCGCGAAGCTGCGTGACCGCCTCAGTGGTGAGCGAGATCATTTGCTCTGCGGCAACACTCATGTCAGTTTCCCTTCAGCGTTCGTCGAATACCGAGCCTCGACGGAGTTGATGCCTTTAATCAACCTAAACCTATAGAAATAATACCGCGGCCGTCCAGGGTGTCAACCCGGCCGGTCGCTCTTGTCCTCACGACGCAATTCTCCCACGCGAATACCGTTATGGTCAAGAATCGAGCGGATTTGTCTCAATTGCCTCTCGAGACTCCGGCGGTCACGTGTGTATTCCAATACAACCGCCCTGGGAGTGCAACGCTCGAGGACCCAGCTGAGTAATCGGAAGTCCTGTTCCAACAGCTCGAAATGGCCGTCGTCAAGGTGTTTATCGAGCATTCGAGGACTGCTCAGATGAACCTCGATGACGTGATCCAGCGGCAACAACGAGGCGTACTCATCGGCGGAATATCCGAGCCAGTCGGCACTCACCTGAAGATGCGCAAGATCGAGCAGCATCCGGCAACCAGTCGACTCGACGATTTTGCTGATGAAGCGCGGCTCGCAGATGTGTTCGTAGGCACCTTCCGGGCAGTAGTCGAGATTCTCGATGAGGACAGGCAGATCGAGATGTTGTACCGCAAACCCAACGGCGTTGGCCATGCGTTCGAAACAGACGTCTCGACCAAGCACCGGCGACGACGGCAGCATGTGGCCGTCAAATCTCACGGCTTCCGCGCTGAAACCAAGATGCAGGCTGAACCAGGGAGCCTGCGTTCGCTCCAATGCCCACCGGCAACGCTCTAGCCATGCGCCGTCAAGCACCTCCGGCACCGCGATACTGAAGTCGCTGTCCAGATTGTGCAACAGAAGCGGTCCGCAGAGCTCACACCGGTCCAGGTCCCAGCCGGCCACTTCCTGGATGTCGACCAAATCGGCGACCTCGTCAGACATCGCCGACCACTTCACTCCAAGCTGTGTCTTCATTTGCCGAATCCACGTTTGACCGGCGCATCGCCACGCGGGAGGGACGCCTGGATCATGCCCGGAACGTCGCCATGACCAGATCACGGATGCGTGCGGCCATCTCCTGGGTCGAGACAGCTTTCTCCCCGCTCGAGGCGATATCGGCCGTGCGCAGTCCTTCGACGAGCGCCTGACCAACTGCCATCTCGACGGTGTCAGCCAAATCGCCGAGCTCGAAGGAGAAGCGCAGCATCATGGCGGCGCTGAGGATGGCTCCGATGGGATTGGCGACGCCTTGACCGGCAATATCGGGTGCCGAGCCATGCACCGGCTCGTACATGCCGAAGAGCGCTGCCGTCGTCCCCTGCCGTTCCGGCTTCTGGCCGTTGAGGCTGGCCGACGGGAGCATGCCGAGCGAACCCGCCAATACCGCGGCTTCGTCGCTGAGCACATCGCCGAACAGGTTCTCCATGACCATGACGTCGAAGTCACCTGGCCGGCTTATTAGCCGCATGGCGCAGGAATCGACCAATGCGTGATCGAATCGGACATCCGGGTAGCGCTCCGAGACCTCGATGGCAACCTCGCGCCACAGTTGCGACGTGTTCAGTACGTTGGCCTTGTCGACGCTGGTGACGTGTTTCTTGCGCGAACGCGCCAGCCGAAACGCCAGATCGACGATGCGCTCGATCTCCGACTCGTGATATGGCAGCGTGTCGACCGCGTGTCGACCGGTCTCGTCCTTCATTCGCTTTGACGGCCGTCCAAAGTAGAGCCCACCGGTCAGTTCGCGCACGATCATCAGATCCGAGCCGCGCGCGATCTCGGACTTGAGTGGAGAATTGTTGGCCAGTGCGTCGAACACCTTGACCGGTCGCAGATTGGCAAAGAGCCCGAGCGTCTTGCGCAGACCGAGGAGCCCAGCTTCCGGTCGCTCAGCCTTGCCCAGATGGTCCCATTTCGGCCCACCAACAGCGCCGAGGAGAATGGCATCGGACTGCCGAGCGGCTTCGACGTCCTCATCACGCATCGGCACGCCGTGCTCGTCGATGGCAGCACCGCCGATAAGCGCATTGCTGAACTCGAAGGCAACGTTGGCAGTGGGACCAATAGACGTAAGCAGCGCACGCGCCTCATCCAGTACCTCGGGACCAACTCCGTCACCGCCGAGGAGCATGATCTTGAATGATCGGTCGCTCATGAAGCTTGCTGTCTCTCCTTCACGCGCTGAGCGACCGCGTTCATCAGTCCGCCCGCGTCGATGATCTGTTGCACGTATTCTGGATACGGCGTGCTTCCATACGTTTCGCCGGTTCGGATGTTCAACACGCCGCCCTCGTCGGTGTCGACCTCGAGGATGTCGCCCATTTCTGTCGCTTTGCTGGCATCGGGCGATTCCACGATCGCCAGTCCGATATTGATGGCATTGCGATAGAAGATGCGCGCGAAGGACTCGGCCACCACAACCTTGACCCCAGCTGCCTTGATGGCAATCGGCGCGTGCTCACGTGACGAACCGCAGCCGAAGTTTTTCCCTGCGACGATGATGTCGCCTGGCTGCACCTTGCCGGAGAACTCGGGGTCGATGTCCTCCATCACGTGCTCGGCCAGTTCATCCGGATCGCTGGTGACGAGATAGCGTGCCGGGATGATGACGTCCGTATCGACGTCGTCCCCGAACTTCCAAACCTTCCCTCTAACCTGCATGAATGTGCTCCTCTACGGCCCTCATCCGTCGCTGCGGCGCCACCTTCTCCCAATTCTGGGAGAAGGAAGACACTGCTCCCCTCTCCCAGAATTGGGAGAGGGGGTGGGGGTGAGGGCGTTTGACTACAACATCGCGGGTGACGCGACTTTCCCGAGAATGGCGCTGGCAGCGGCCACCTGCGGGCCCGCTAGAATGATCTCTGCCTCGCGATGACCCATCCGGCCACGAAAATTGCGGTTAGTGGTGGACACGCAGCGCTCGCCCTTGGCGATGACGCCCATGTAGCCACCCAGGCACGGACCGCAGGTCGAAGTCGAGAAGATGGCACCCGAGTCCATGAAGATGTCGGCAAGACCCTCTTTGGTGGCCCGCTTGGCGACTTCCTGGCTCCCTGGGATGACGATGCAACGCACGTCGGGGTGTACCTGGCGTCCCTCGAGGATGCGCGCTACATCCCGCAGATCGCTCAGTCGACCATTGGTGCAAGAGCCGATCACCACCTGCTGGATCGGCATGTCACCAACTTCGTCCGCCCCATGCACATTTGAAGGAAGATGCGGCAGTGCTACAAGCGGCTTGAGGTTGGAGACATCGAACTCGATCACCTGCTGGTACGTGCAATCCGGATCGCTCTCGACCGGCGTGTAAGTTTTGTCGGTGACGTTCGCGAGCCACTCACGCGTCTTCTCATCGAAGCCGAAGATACCACTCTTGGCACCTGCCTCGATGGCCATGTTCGCCATGGTGATGCGCTGATCCATCTCCAGGTTGTCGATGACCGGGCCGGTGAACTCCATGGCACAGTTTAGCGCTCCGTCCACGCCGATCTGACCGATGGTATAGAGAATCAGGTCCTTGCCGCCGACTCCCTCTGGCAACGTCCCGTTGTAGACGAACTTGATCGACGCAGGCACACGTACCCAGATGGTGCCGAGCGCCATGGCGGCCGCGATGTCGGTCGAGCCCATGCCGGTGGAGAAGGCGTTGAACGCGCCATACGTGCAGGTATGCGAGTCTGCCCCGATGATTGATTGCCCTGGCAGCGTCAAACCGTTCTCGGGGAGGACGACATGCTCGATACCGGCTCGACCGATCTCGAAATAAATCGTCCCCTGCTCTTTGGCAAACTCCCTCATGACCTTGGCCTGCTCGGCCGCCTTGATGTCTTTGGCCGGCACGAAATGGTCCGGCACCATGACCACCTTCTTCGGGTCAAAGACGCGCTCAAGACCGGTCTTCTTGAACTCTGCAATAGAGATCGGCGCAGTGATGTCGTTCGTCATGACTAGATCGACATCCATCTCGATGATCTCCCCCGGCGTCACGGTCGGCTGATGCGCCGCACGTGCCAGGATCTTCTCGGTCATCGTTAGTCCCATAATTAGACCGTTACCTCCGCTGTCACGGTTCCACGGTTCAGCGCCATGACGTAGGCGCGAACGCTTGCCTCCACGATATCCGTTGCTACTCCGCGGCCATTATAGACATGTTCGCCACATCTCACGCGAACACTTACCTCACCTTGTGCATCCTCCCCGGGCGTTACGGCGTCGATATGGAACGATTCGAGCTCGGAACCACCCGGCACGAGTTTGTCGATCGCAGTGAAGAGCGCGTCGATCTGCCCGTTGCCGTTTGCGGTCGCCTCTCGATCGACCCCGTCGACCTGAATCTTCACCCAGGCCTCGGCCTTGCCGTCATTTCCTGAGTGTGCCCGCCAACCTGAGAGCACGTAGTAGTCGGGCGCGCTCTGAAGGTCTTCCTCGATAATGGCGATGATGTCGGCGTTGGTCACCGTCTTCTTGCGATCGGAGAGCTCGATGAAACGCTTATACAGATCGTCGATCTTCTCCTTGGGGATGCCATCGTAGCCCAGTTCGTTCAGGCGTGCGGTGAACCCAGCGCGTCCTGAATGCTTGCCGAGAACCAGCCGGCTCATTTCCCAACCGACCGACTGTGGCGTCATGATCTCGTAGGTATCCCGATGCTTGAGCATGCCATCCTGGTGGATGCCTGCCTCGTGCGCGAAGGCGTTGGCTCCGACGATCGCCTTGTTCGGCTGAACCACGATGCCGGTGAGGTGGCTTACCAGCTTACTGGTCGGAACCAGCTGTTTGGTGTCGATGCGGGGCATCACGCCTCTATAGAAGTCCTTGCGGGTGTGCAGGGCCATGACGACTTCCTCAAGCGAGGTGTTGCCGGCCCGCTCTCCGATGCCGTTGACGGTTACCTCTATCTGGCGGGCGCCAGCGGCAATGGCGGAGAGTGTATTCGCGGTGGCCAGTCCCAGGTCATTGTGGCAGTGCACGCTCAATGTAATCTTCTCGATGCCCGGCACGTTGGCGGTGATGTGCTCGATCAACCGCGCATACTCATACGGCGTGGTGTAGCCGACCGTGTCGGGAAGGTTGATGGTGGTAGCACCGGCATCGATGGTGGCGGCTACGATGCGACACAGGAAATCCCAGTCGCTGCGCGTGGCGTCTTCGGCCGAGAACTCGACGTCCTCCAGATAGCCTTTGGCCCGCGACACGGCAGCTACAGCCGACTCGATCACCTCATCCGGCGTTTTTCGCAGCTTGTATTGCATGTGCACCGGAGAGGTGGCAATGAACGTGTGGATGCGCGCGGATTCGGCATCGCGTACGCCCTCCCACGCTTTATCGACGTCGAACGCGTTGGCACGCGCCAGCCCGCAAATAGTGACGCCCTTGACCTCGCGCGCGATCTGCCGCACCGCGTCGAGATCTCCGGGCGACGCGGCCGGGAACCCGGCCTCCATCACGTCGATGCCCAGCTTAGCCAACTGCCTGGCGACCTCAAGCTTTTCCGGGCTGGTCATGGTCGCTCCCGGCGACTGCTCACCGTCCCGCAATGTCGTATCAAAGACGATCAGTCGATCACTCATAGAAGTTCCCCCAGCTGACGAACAATAAAACGACCCCCAAAGTTGGGGGCCGCAGACAATCGTCGGTCGTGCGATGAATCAGGACGTGCTTTCCCCCAACGCTCTTCTGGCCCCTTCTCGGGGCCTGATAAGGGCGAGAAGCTGCTCCGCGATTAGATTCGGATGGTTTGTTCGCTGAATCATGATCGTCCCAAATACAAAAAACCCGTCCCACAAAGGGACGGGGTCAACCCGCGGTACCACCCTGATTGACCACGATCACTGCAATCATGGTCCACTCGGAGCGAGATAACGGTCGCGACCCGGCTGAGGCTACGTGTCGATCACCTCAGCGGCTCCGGGACGAGTTCGCGCATTCTGGCTGCCGGATTCACACCACTTCACCGGCTCGCTGAAACCTCGCGTGCGCTACTACTTCCCATCAGCGCCTGTTTGACTGCGCGAACTCTAGCAGACGGTCTCAACGACTGTCAACTTGAATGCGTAGCGGCTGACTAGATCAGCTTCTCGTCATGCAAACAGACTCGTCTGCGGCCGACCTTCAGGCAATTCCACCCCGCTACCAAACTGGAAGTACTCGTGGGATCCAAACTCTCGTCGCACTTCTTCCGGCGCTTGAGACAACGGGCCGCTCTCGTCATATTGGGTTCCGTGTGCCCGCATTGCGCTCGTTTTGAGCTCCAGAAATTCCGCCACGTCCGCAACAACGTCTAGGGCTTCGTCCGGCAGACCGAGTTTGTCGATGTCGAGTTCGTTGAAAACGCTGACGTCGACGTTTTGCTCTTGGGCGCGGCCGAACATGCGCTTCATCAGCGAGCGCGGGAATCCGGAGTAGAAGAGTCGGCCCGGATCGATTGGGTCGCCGTGTTCTGGATATGCATTTGGATCGCTTGCCGCCTTGAATGCCTCGGTCACGAATCGGTGGACGGCGAGATGATCCGGGTGACCGTAGCCGCCGGTCTCTTCGAAGGTGACGACCGCGGACGGGCCAATCTCGCGCAGGATCTTGACAATCTTCCCGACAGCTTCATTCGGATCAGCATTCATGAAGGCACGGTGATCTTGATTTCCCTCAGTACCGTCCATGCCCGAGTCACGGTAGTCCAGAAACCGGACGTCACTCACGCCAAGAATCCCATAGGCGCGCAACAGCTCCTGTTCGCGCACGGCACCCAGGTTTTCACGCGTGGCTAATGATGGATCACGAATCTCACCGAGCTCTCCCCGCGTCGCGCAGACTGCCACAACGCGCCCTTTGGCGGCGTGCTGGGCAATCGTGCCACCAACCGAAAAGACCTCGTCGTCCGGGTGGGCAAAGATTGAGACGATCGTGTCGCTGTTGAACGTTGCCACTGAAGACTCCTCTATTTCCGTTTGTCGGTTTGTCGATCGCCTCGAGGTGGACGTTTCTTCGGCCCCTTTGTTCCTCGTTCGGATCGAACGTCGCGGTTACTGGTCGGCCTGCGTCGTGAGCGACTATAGACGCGCTCGTTGCTCGCGCCACGACGCTCTCTTGACCGTCGCTGATTGAAGATCTCGTAGAGCACGACTCCAGTTGCGACCGCCAGGTTGAGCGAATCGACGCGGCCCGCCATCGGCAGCTTTACCAGCGGATCACAGGCGCGCAGAAGCTCGTCGGAGAGTCCATGCCGCTCACTACCCATTAACAGCACGAGAGGTGACGGGTAATCCACCGATTGGTAATCGACCGGCGCGTCGGGAGATGTTCCCGCCAAGCGAACTCGCCGTGAACGTGCCCACGAGACAAGTTCAGTACCGCCGGTGCGCACGATCCGCTGCGTGAAGACGGCGCCCATGCTGGCGCGAACGGCGGCCGGATCGAACGGGTCGGTCGATTGCCCAAGCAAAATCACTCCGGCAGCACCGACGGCGTCTGATGTCCGCAATATGGTCCCCAGGTTGCCTGGATCTGCCACGGACTCGAGCGCCACCCACAGGTTGGACGGGTTGACCTGAATCGCGTCAAGAGTCGTCCAACGCTGGCGAACGACCGCAGCCAGCCCCTGCGGATGGTCGCGTTCGGAGATTGACTGGAAGACATCTGGCGCCAGATGGCGTGTCGCCGTCCCACGTTCCTGTTCGACGGCAACGAGATCGAGCGCGAATCGGCTCCGGAGCAGATCGGGCGCGACCAGCAACTCTTCAATCTCGGCGCCGCTCTGAATCGCCTCACTCACCTGTCGGATGCCGTCGACGAGTAGGGTGTCAGTGCGATCTCGCTCCTGACGCGAACGCAGTTTGCGAATGTTCTTGATGCGCGCATTGTTCTTGCTGGTGATCAGTTCAGGCGTCAATTCATCATCCATCAGTAGTCGACTCTTCACACTTGGCGACCAGTCGATCAGCCGCCGCGCTGATTGTAGCGATCGTTGAACGGGTCCGCGAATTTCAGGTAGGATCTACGCTGGCGTTGGCCGGTTGACAGGCGGTTCGACCGTGACATCAATAGCGCGCCCCCGTAGTTCAGTGGATAGAACGGCGGCCTTCTAAGCCGCATGTCGCAGGTTCGAGTCCTGCCGGGGGTACCGTTTGCTTTGGGCCGAATTCAACCACCGTGACGGCTGAGCTCTCGTCTGTTGCGGATGTCGCCGTCATTCGGCGGTCTCCAGATCTCCGCTTCATTGTCACATTGGCACTAAGCCCGGAGAAACTATGCAGGACTGGCGTCATGTATTGAAAGCGGACCCGCTCCCCTGGCTTCTCGCGCCAGAAGATCCTGCCGTTCAGCACATGACGTTGCGGCTTCTGTTCGATCTACCATCGGACGACGCTGACGTCGTTGATGCGCTCGATCGCGCCATGCAGAGTGATCCGATCGCCTCACTCCTGGACAATCAGCATACAGACGGCTATTGGGTCAAGCCGGGTCATGGTTATTCTCCCAAATACACCGGCACGATCTGGTCGATAATCTTCCTCGATCAGTTGGGCGCGAGTGAGGCTGATTCAAGAATTCACGCCGGTTGTGACTACGTGCTGTCCCATGCGACGACCGGTTCAGGCGGCTTTGGCCTCATCGGCAGCAACAGCAGACGGCCGTCGCCATCGAGTGTGGTTCATTGCCTCAACGGGAATTTGCTTCGAGCCCTGATCGGATTCGGCTGGATTGACGATGAGCGAGTCCAGCAGGCGATTCGGTGGCAAGCGTGCTCGATCACCGGCGACGAGTTCGATCGCTATTACAAGTCGGGCACGACGGGGCCCGGATTCGGCTGCTTCATCAACGGTGCGCTCCCATGCGGTTGGGGAGCCGTGAAAGCACTACGCGGATTGGCGCGCATCCCAGCCGATCGACGAGAGCCATGGGTAAATGCTGCGATTGAACAGGGTGTTGAATTCTTGCTTTCGTGCGACCCCGTGAAGGCCGAATACCCGACATCAAGCAAGGTAAGCCCGAATTGGTTCAAGCTCGGATTTCCCTCCGGCTACGTCGCTGACGTTCTCCAGGTTTGCGAGGTACTGGCTGAGCTCGGTCACGCCAAAGATCCACGACTGGCGCACGCGATCGAATGGCTGCTCGCGAAGCAAGATGCCGACGGCCGCTGGCACAATGAATACGCGTACAATCACAAGATGTGGATCGATTTAGAAAAGCAAGGGGCGCAGAGCAAGTGGGTAACCTTGCGCGCTTGCACCGTACTTAGAAGCGTCTTCTCTTGAGCACGTTGAAACCCAACTCGTCGATCGGCGAAGGGCCGAGGCGCTGGAGACAAACGACATGAAGGTGACGATTCGCTATTTCGCCGCGGTACGTGAAGCGGTCGGACATCCGTCCGAAACGCGCGATGTCCCGAGCACTTTCACGGCCGGTCAGCTCATCGATGCCGTAGTGGCATCGTACCCAGCCGTCGCATCACTCCAGCGAACTGCCCGCATCATGATCAACCGCGATTATGCTGAACGAGACCGAGCGCTTCAGGACGGCGACGAGGTCGCGCTCATCCCGCCCGTCTCGGGAGGGTCGGGCGATTTCCGAGTGACAGACCGGCCAATCGACATGCAGGAGTTGTCGGAACGCGTGGCGAGTCCACGCTCCGGTGCCGTCGCGACGTTCGCTGGGGCCGTTCGTGACCATGCTCGTGGCCGTGGCGTGCTGGTTCTCGAGTATGAAGCCTACCCTGAAGCTGCTGAAAAGGCCCTGGAGCAGATCGGCGCCGAAATCCGCGAACAATGGGACGTCGAAGGCGTCGCCATCGTGCATCGAACCGGGCGGCTCTCGATCGGCGAGGTCAGCGTCGGCATCGCGGTTTCGTCCGCTCACCGAGCCGAGGCGTTCGATGCTTGCCGCCACGCCATTGAGCGCATCAAGCAGATCGTCCCCATCTGGAAGAAAGAGTTCTACGAGGACGGCGAAACGTGGATCGGCAGCGAAGCCGAGTACCAGGCAGCATATGGGACAAGCACGAAGTCTCCAGGCGGCGAACCAGCCTGATCCAAATTCTCGCTCAAAAATCAGAAATACCGCCGGAGATAACCCCGGCGATATTGCCCGCACAGATCTGAATTACACCGAAGAACGCCTAAGTTAGACGGTGATCAAGCACGCTCTTCGACTTGTTCCAGATCCGGTAGTGCCTTGAATTCGGGTTGATCGATCACGAGTGTCAGCTGGTCGTCACCGACCGACTCGATGAGATCGGCGGACACACGCTTGTGCTTTCTGCCGAACAAGCCATGTGACACGGTGATCGCATCGAGCTGACCGCCCTTTGCAACGACGAGATCGGTCACTTCACCGATTTTTGATCCACTAGACCCGGTAACCGTCATTCCGTTGGTCACGGACGCGTACTTCGAAGCGTCCCCGGTCATCGTGGGCTCGGCCGTCATCTGAGTTTCGTTCGTGACCTCGTGGTGTTTGGAAATAGCCGTCCGTGACACCTCGCCTATCAAGTGCCCAGATTCGTCAACAACTGGCAACGTCTCGACATCGACGTCGGTGAGTCGGCCGCCAGCTTCGGCAACCGTCATTTCGGATGTCAGTTCAGGCAGCGACTTCGACATCACTTCGCTCACCGGCGCATCCGAATCGTCGCCATCGATGTGCATAATTCGTCGCCACTCGAGCACACCCACCGGCACGTCTTCCTCCACAACGATCAGCGACCGCTTCGACTCTGATTGCAGACGGCGGCGCGCCATACGAACGCCCTCCGTGTGCTGAATGACGTCCTGAGCGGGAGTCATAATCTGACCGATTGTTGTTGCTTCCTCCATAGCCAATTCCTCCTTGTATTGCCAGCACTATTTCGTACTGGCGGAGAGTACGTGGCATGCGGGTCTTGAGGGAGCACAGGCAAACGGTGTGCCACGGAACTCACGAATCTCGTCGAGCATACGGTGGACGATTCAGCAGTGCGCAGTCTTATGTCGATTTGGTTGCGGGGTAGGGTGAAGCCCAGGATTGAATTAATGCACCCAGGCTCGCTCGGGCCTGGGTGCATTCGGTCATCGATGCGTGTCGGTCGGAATGTGAGGCGCTACACGTCAGGAAGCGCTTTGAACGCCGCTGCGTCGATAGACAGCATGACGAGGCCATCGTCGACCAAATCCACTAACGTGCCATCGACAGCTTTACGTCGTTTGGCTAGGCGCCCGTAAACGACCACAACGGAACTGCGACGACCGCGATCGTCGCAGTTGATGCGCTCGACAAAGCCTACTCGCGTCCCGTTACTGACCAAGACCGCCATCTCTGGCCTGGCGTCTTGCAACACGGAATCGGGATCGTTGGCGTCGATAACCCGTGGCGCGTTGCGTGTTTCGCGCGGAGAAGGCGACCAAGGTCGTGACGCGTTGAACGCCTGGAGGGTGAAGTCGAGGCTCGTCCAACCCTGATCGGGATCGAATCTGTCCCGAGTCTCCTGGATCGATTTGTCGGGGATCAAAACTGGTACTTCTCGGACCATCACGTCCTCATCTCATCACATTCGACGGGTCAACGTTACGTTCCGTCGCGCTGGAGCGAACGTGCTCAGACCGTCACTAGTGCAAACGCCATGCCAGCCAGAACGTTACCGTGGTGTTGCGACGATCCCGAGGTCCGTCTACGATCAAAATAGACACATGACATCCAACATACTATGTGGGTTATGGAGGTCAGGGAGGGAGAAACAATGACGGTGAGCCTGGATCAACTTCTCGAGATGATCGAGCAAGGGCAGCATGAGGTTATTGAGCTGACGCAGAATCTGGTTCGTCTGCAGACGGTCAATTTCGGCACACCGGAAAGCGGAGACGAGATCGTCGCCGCCGAGTTCCTGCGGGACAAGCTTTCGGCGGAAGGCATCGAATCCCAAATTTACAAATCAACTGAGAACCGGGGCAACTTCGCGGCGTCACTGGGATCAGGCAACGGCCCGTCACTCCTTTTCATGTCGCACACCGACGTGGTCCCCGTCGAGGACGCCGGCCAGTGGACGCATCCACCGTTCGGCGGAGAGATCGACGAAGGACGGATCTGGGGCCGCGGCGCCGCGGATATGAAATCGACGGTTGCCGCGCAGGCAATGGCCATGATCTTCCTCAAGCGAGCGGGAGTCGACCTCAAGGGCAGGCTCAGTTTCGTCACCTGCGCGGACGAAGAGGCGGGCGGCGCCTACGGGTTCGGCTGGATGGCGGAAAACCACGCAGACGTTCTGAAAGCCGACTATGCCGTCAACGAGGGCGGCGGTGGTGCGGTCCGCACCGACAACGGGATCATCTACGCAATCAGCACGGGTGAAAAGGGCCGACTCGAGGCACACATCAAGATCAAGGGGCGCGGTTTTCACGCGTCGCAGCCATGGCGCGCCGACAATGCCATCTACAAAGCAGAAGAAGTGATCCGGCGCGTGCGGAACTACGATCCCGAAGTCTCGGTCGACGCCGAACCGTTCAAGCATCTCGACACGCTGGCCGGTGTCAGCAAACAGATCACGCGAGAAAATCTCGAGGAGACGCTCCGTGAAATCGACGAGCGCAACCCAAGTCTCTCCTCGATGCTGCGTGCGTCGTCCCGCATGACGCTCGTTGCCACGATGATCAACGCAGGGGTGAAGTCCAACAGTGTTGCGGAGAACTGCACCATCATCTGCGACATCCGATCGCTTCCGTGGCAGGATCGGGATTACGTCCGCGGTCAGATTGAGGGGCTGGTTAGCGACCTCGATGGCGTCACTGTCGACATCATCGAGACGGCCGTATCGAACAATTCCCCCTACGACTCACCGTTCCGGGGGTTCGTGGAACAAGCGACGCGTGACGCAACCGGGATGGACGATCTGCGCTTCGTTCCGGGTATCACCGTTGGATTCACTGACTCTCGCTTCGTGCGTCCGCTGGGGAACGTGACCTACGGCTTCATTCCCTCACACCCGGACGACGACCCGAGCAAGAGCGGCGCGCACAACATCAACGAGTCCGCGGGAATTCAGAGTTTGATCAACGCCACACGATTCCACGCAGCGCTGGCGTGGCACATTCTAGCGGCGCAGGACTGAAGCAGTACCGGGCGACGCATGCGTCGCCCAATTCGCTCGCAATGATCGCAACAGCGGGAAGGGAGCACCGCGGTGCTCCCAATTGCGTGACCCTACATAGGTGGATTGTCGGTGACGGTTCCGAAAATGACGACGGGAACGCGCTCGCCTTTGCGGTAGGGCGCCTCGCGTGGCTGGATCATGATGAACGCGTTGGCTCCGACCAGCGACATCAGGCGAGCCGACGACTGAGAGCCGGTGTTGCGAGCCTGAAGAGCGCCTGACTCGTCAGACCAAACGACTCCACGCTGATATTCGAGCCGGTCGGTGCTGTCGACGTCGTGTGCCAGCGTCGCGACTGCTTGTGGCGGACGGGGGTTGGGATGCCCCGCCATGGCCCGAATGGCCGACTTGATGAAGATTTCAAAGCCTACCAGGGCCGATACCGGGTTTCCCGGCAGGCCAAAGAAGAGCGTGTCTCCAACGGTCGCAAAGTTGAACGGCTTACCCGGTTTCATGAAGAGCCGCTGGAAATGAACGTCGGCAATCTCCATCAGGATCGCCTTCACGTAGTCCTTGTCTCCCATCGAGACACCGCCGGAGGTGATCACCGCGTCGCCATCCTGGAGGCGATCGAGGAGCAATGCCCGAAGGGAGGGCTCGTCATCAGGCGCGTGGCCGGACCAAATCACGTCGGCTCCAGCCTGTCGCGCCGCGACCATCAACGAGAATCGGTTTGAATCCCGGATTTGCCCTGGTCCCGGCTCGATATCCGGCGGAACAAGTTCGTCGCCGGTTGACACGATGCTGACACGCGGCCGGCGGAAGACGTTAACCTCGAGCGTGACCTAGACTCGCCAGTAGCCCGATTTCGGCCGGGCCGATGACGGTTCCCGCCCGAACCAGCACGTCACCGGCGCGCAGATCCGCGCCGATTGGTCGGATGTTCTCGCCCTCTTCAACGTGTTCCTGGTGGATGATGACGTGATCGTCCCGCATCTCCGTGTTCTCGACCCGAATGACGGCGTCGGCTCCGTCTGGGAGCGGCGCACCAGTCATGATGCGAGCCGACGTGCCCGGGGTAATCTCGATCCCCTCCATCGTGCCTGCGAACTGATCGCCGATCACCTCGCGCCAGGGCGAGACGTCCGCGGCGATCACCGCGTAACCGTCCATGGTGGATGCGGCGAAGGGAGGCAAATCTCGATCCGCAACCAGGTCTTGAGCCAGCACGCGGCCGCCCGCATCGTCAAGAGACACCGCCTCTGCTTCCAGTGTTCGTACGTGATTGAGCACGATATCGAGCGCTTCATCTGGAGGAAGCAGACGGTCATTCGCAGGCATTCGGCAGGCTCCCCTCGTCATCGGGTTTTAGGTGGTGCGGGCAAAACGAAATCTTAGCATAGACGCGGTGTACATCCGCTCGCCGCGTTTTGACACTACCCCTAGCGAGGACTATAGTTGTCAAGATACTGGGCCGTTCTTTCTCACTTGGATTTCAACAAAATGTCGACGCTTCCCTCCCGTGACCATCATGAGGGCGGGTTGGCCACTCCACTATCGAATGGGCCGCGGCCAACTGGTCAGACCTGGAGCGATCTTGAAGCGGTGATCCAGCGGCAGATGCCGGGGATGGATCTCACGCTGGTTCGTCGTGCCTACGATTTTGCCGACATCGCTCACGCAGGGAAGCTTCGTCGTTCGGGCGAACCGTACATCTCTCATCCCACGGCCGTCGCCATGATTCTAGCCGAGATCCAGCTGGATCAGGAGGCCCTGGCCGCCGCGCTGCTGCACGACGTTATCGAAGACACAGATGTCACGACGGATGACGTCCAGGCGGAGTTCGGGGATCGAGTAGCGGCTCTGGTCGACGGCGTCACCAAACTCGGCCGCATCCGCTGGACGACTGAAGAAGACCAGGCGGTACGCGAGAAAGAACGTCAGGCGGAGAGCCTGCGCAAGATGTTCCTGGCGATGGTCGACGACGTACGTGTCGTGCTCATCAAGCTTGCCGACCGGCTGCATAACATGCGCACGCTCGAGCACATGCCGCGAGCCAAACAGCTGCGCAGCGCTCAGGAAACGCTCGAGATCTACGCCCCGCTCTCCAATCGCCTCGGAATCTGGCAGTTCAAGTCGGAGCTCGAAGATCTCGCCCTGCGCTATGTTGATCCACAGACGTACTTCTCGATCGTGCGTGCATTGGAGCGTCGAGGAGTCGATCGCGAGCGCTATCTCAACCGAGTGATCGACGAATTGACCAACGCGCTCAACGAAGCAAACGTCAGCGCCGACATCTCCGGACGCGAGAAGCACATTACGTCGATTGTCCGCAAGATGGAACGCAAGGGTCGCAGCTTCGACGAGATTTACGACGTCCTTGGCGTCCGCGTGATCGTCGACGAGAAGAAGGACTGCTACGGCGCATTGGGCGTGATTCACTCAATGTGGCACCCGATCCCCGGCGAATTCGATGACTACATCGCCACCCCCAAAGAAGGGGTCTACCAGTCGATCCACACCGCTGTGCTCGGTCCTGAAGGGCATGCCGTCGAGATTCAGATTCGCACCCAGGAGATGCACCACGTCGCCGAATTCGGCATCGCGGCCCATTGGCGCTACAAAGAGGGATCCAAGCCGGATCCAAACGTCGAGGCTAAGGTCGCATGGCTGCGCCAGCTCATGGATTGGCGCGACGAAGTCGTCGATGCGCAGGAATTCGTCGAATCGCTGAAGTCCGACGTCTTCCAGGAGATGATTTACGTCTTCACGCCGAAAGGCGACATCATCGAGCTCCCTGCAGGGGCAACGCCGGTCGACTTCGCCTACCGCATTCACACCGAGGTCGGCCACCAGTGCGTCGGCTCCAAGGTGAACGGCCATCTGGTGCCGTTGAACTATCGCTTGCAGAACGGCGAAGTCGTCCAGATCATGACGTCCAAGTCAAAGGTCGGTCCAAGCCGCGACTGGCTCCTCTCCAGCAGTGGCTACATCACGACAGCTTCGGCTCGCGAGAAAGTGCGGCAGTGGTTCCGCCGCCAGCAGCGGGACGAGAACATCTCCCAGGGCCGCGACACACTCGAGCGCGAGCTGCGGCGACTGGGAGTCGACGCCGGACTCGAAGAGATTTCACGACATTTCCCGCGCTACCAACGCGTCGACGATTTCCTGGCGGCTATTGGCTATGGCGCAGTTACCCCGCAGCAGATCTCATCGCGGTTGGCGGAGCACGAGGATCGCGAAGTGCTGAACACTTCGGCACCGCCTTCGGCACCCAAACTGCCGCCCAGTCTGCAGGTGACTGGCGTCGGCGATCTTTACACGCGGCTAGCGAGCTGCTGCAAGCCGGTTTACGGAGACCAGATCATCGGGTACGTGACGCGAGGGCGGGGCATTACGGTACATCGCGGTGACTGCCACAACGTGGCTCACGTAGACGACGCGGACCGACTGGTTCAGGTGAGTTGGGGCAATGAGCAGAAGCAGCTTTTTCCGGTCAACGTGCGCATGGAAGCCTGGGATCGGGTCGGACTGCTTCGAGACATCACCACGCTGGTGGCCGACGAGAAGCTAAACGTCCTATCCGTGCTAACCAGCGTCAATGACGACCGAACCGTGAACGTGCTGATGACGCTGGAGGTCGAGGGCGTCAAACAGCTGAGTCGCGTGCTGCAGAAGCTCGAAACGGTCCGAGACGTCTACGACGTGCGCCGCGAAACAACCCAGACAGTCACCGAGCCACAGTGCGTAGTTACGCCTCAACGATTTTCCGCTTTACCCGTCAATTTCCCGCACTAAAACTCTTCTACTTCCTCTGGTTTTTCGTCGTCTGGAATGATTCCGTAGCGCTTCATCAAGCGCTGCCGCTTCGTGCGGCGCTTCGGACGGTTCGCCTCGAGCTCTTCAGCCAACAATGCCGTCTCGTCCCACACCAACTCGGCGCCCGCGATATGAACGGTATCGCCGGGGCCGACCCCGAGCGTTTCGAGCTCAGCGGATATCCCCGACGCTTCGAGAATGCGTTGGAAGCGGTCAGCCGCCTCTTCGTTGGCGAAGTCGGTCATGCGCGTGATGCGCTCGATTTTGGGTCCACGAACCTCGTAGTGATGACGGGAGAGCCGATCGACTTCCCAGAAGTCCTCGCGAGCGGTCTCCATGGTGTAGACACGACGCTCAGTTGGCACGAGCGGCGGTGACTCCGGTATTTCCTTCAGGAGCTCAAGTGTGCGCTTCATGAGATCGGTCACACCTTCGCCAGTCGCGGCCGAGATTGTGTGCACCTCGAAGCCCTGATTGTTCAGTTCGTACGTCAGACGATCCAGGTCGGCGCGCGTCTCCGATAGATCGATCTTATTGATGGCCACGATCTGCGGCTTGGCGGCAAGTTCTGGTGAATAGGCCGCCAGCTCGTCGTTGATCGTGCGGAAATCCTCGAGCGGGTCACGCCCTTCAAGGCCACCGGACCCATCCAACAGATGGATCAATAGCCGCGTCCGCTCAACGTGGCGGAGGAATTCATGGCCGAGCCCGACTCCCTCTGCCGCGCCCTCGATCAGCCCGGGAATGTCCGCCATGACGAAGGTCGGGCTCCCCGGTCGACCAATCTCCACGACGCCGAGGTTCGGCTCTAGCGTTGTGAATGGGTAGTCGGCAACTTTGGGCGTCGCCGCGCTCGACGACGAGAGGAGCGTCGACTTTCCAGCGTTGGGAAGACCAACCAGCCCGACATCAGCGATGACCTTGAGCTCCAGGCGCACCCAGC
The DNA here is from genome assembly GCA_963713965.1 of uncultured Chloroflexia bacterium. GTDB lineage: Bacteria > Chloroflexota > Chloroflexia > Thermomicrobiales > Thermomicrobiaceae > CALAGB01. The sequence continues at coordinate 3,098,000 of OY970217.1, read as the reverse complement.
GCTCTTCTCCGGGCTCCCCTTTTTCAGCAAGACGAGGCGCCTGATGCATTGAGGTGGCAAAGTGTTGGTTTCCCATTCCGCCCTGCCCACCCCGCGCGATGATGACAGATTCGTTCGGCTCGATGAGGTCGGCAAGGACGTCACCGGTCTCGTCGTCGTAGACGACCGTTCCAGGCGGCACGTCGATATACATGTCTTCGCCCCTGGCACCCGTGCGCTTAGTCCCTTGCCCGTGCGTCCCGGTGGTCGCGCGGAAGTGCTGCTTGTACTTGAAGGAGATCAATGTGTTGAGGTGTGGATCGACGCGCAGGTAAATGTGGCCCCCACGACCTCCGTCCCCGCCATCTGGTCCGCCGTTCGGTACGTATTTCTCGCGCCGGAAGCTGACGGCACCGCTGCCACCGTCTCCGGCCTTCAAAAAGATCTTGGCGCGATCGTAGAACATGTGACCTTCCCCAATGTGTGATGCTCACCAGGTTGGCGCTGGGCCCATGTCCTGAACGCATCCGGATACACCGCGCTCAGTGCGGAACGCGGTTCAATCGCACGCCGGCTGCAACCCAGCGATCACTTAATTCTACTCGAGGAAGTCGCGGAGCTTTTTGCTGCGCGTGGGATGGCGAAGTTTGCGCAGCGCCTTGGCCTCGATCTGCCGGATGCGCTCCCGCGTCACACCAAATTCGCGGCCGACCTCTTCCAGGGTGCGACTGCGGCCGTCGTCTAGACCGAAGCGAAGTTCGAGAACTCGTCGCTCTCGTTCCGACAATGAATACAGGACGTCCTCGACCTGCTCTTTGAGGACAACGAGCGATGCCGCGTCGGACGGCGCCAGCGCCTTGGAGTCCTCGATGAAGTCGCCGAGGTTGCTGTCCTCTTCCTCGCCGATCGGCATCTCCAGAGACACCGGCTCCTGCGAGATCTTCATGATGTCGCGGATCTTGTCGGACGGCAGACCCATGTCGAGCGCGATCTCGTCGGAGGTTGGTTCTCTACCGAGCTCTTGCTGCAGACGGCGCGAGGTGCGGATCAGCCGGTTGATCGTCTCCACCATGTGGACCGGAATGCGGATGGTGCGAGCTTGATCGGCGATGGCGCGAGTGATTGCCTGGCGAATCCACCAGGTCGCATAGGTCGAGAACTTATATCCCTTGTGGTACTGGAACTTCTCAACGGCTCGGATCAGACCGAGGTTGCCCTCTTGAACCAGGTCGAGCATCGACATGCCGCGCCCGACATACTTTTTGGCGACGCTAACCACCAACCGCAGATTGGCTTCGGTCAGCTTCTTCCGGGCGATATCCCCGCGAAGATCCATCTCATGCCAGCGTCGCTCGATGTGCGGCAAATTCGTGCGGAGGATCAACATGAGAGGCTCTGGTTCGAGCCACGCGTCGATCGGTTGGATCGCCTCCTGTACTTCAGGCGCCAGGAGATCGAACTCGATGCGCTTGCCGCGCATCGTCTCTTCGAGGACGTCGAGACCAATGGCGTATTGCTCAGCAACATCGTGGACTGCCTGTTCAGGAAGCAACGTCATCGGCAGGACGTCGGCCAAAACGCGCGATTTAGTTGTCGCTGGATGATTCGGGAAGGAGGCTTCATAGAGCGAGCGAGCTATGGGAAAACCGCTCTTGAATCGCTCATAGATCACTTGGCTGATGCAATCGAGCGTCAGCGGGCCGTCGTTGGAATCGAGCAATTCGTGACGGATGCGGAAGAGGTAGTCGCCTCGCTCCATGGCCTGCGCCAGGGTGACCTCTTGATCACCAGTCAGGAGCGGCACGCGTCCGATCTCACGTAGGTAGATACGCACAGGATCATCGAGGCTGATCCCGCTAAGATCGACATCTGAGACGTGAGCCTTGAAGAGATCGATGTCGTCCGAGTCCTCAGACGACTCGACAAGATCCGTGCTCTCTTCAGCTTCGATGACTGGGATGTTCAGCTCGGTGAGCCGCAACGTGATCTGCTCGACAACGATAGTCGCGTTCTCACCATCTCCCGCCCGGGATACCAGATCGTCAACCGTGACGTATCCCTGGGCACGTCCAAGCTCAATGACTGTGTCGACCATCTCGAGACTGATCTCGATGACCTGATCGTCATTGTCGCCGTTGGACAATATCGTAGGATCGCTCGCGTGATCGCCATTGACGCGATGCACGAGGTCGTCCGAGGTGTCTCGTCTCATCGACTCGGCCACGACGTCAACTCCCCAATGCGCGCGTAGTCGACAATAATGCTGAAGTGATTTCGCAGTGATACTATGTTCATATTCGAATTGCAAACGAACGAGGCATTACCCGCCAGACTGAACCACCGCACCCATCTCGCGAATCATGATGTCATCGTAGGTCTCACGACGCTGAATCAGGCGGGTTGTTCCATTCGAAATCATTACTACTGCGGGCCGTAGCGCCAGGTTGTAATTGCTGGCCATTGCCAGGCAATAGGCGCCAGCCGCCGGGATCGCCACAAGATCTCCTGGTTCGGGCGAAAGCATCTCGATGTCGCGGATCAAAACGTCGCCCGATTCACAATACTTTCCGGCGATCGTCACCACGGTCTGATCTCCGTCGGCGCGATTCGCGACCCGAGCTTCGTAGCGCGCTCCGTAGAGCGCCGGCCGAATGTTGTCGGCCATGCCGCCATCTACCGACACGTAGCGCCGGACGTTCGGAATGACTTTTACCGAACCAACGCGATACAGAGCCACCCCCGAAGGTCCTACAATCGACCGTCCGGGCTCAATTGTGAGCGTCGGAAGGGGCAAATCGTACGTTTGGGCTCCCCGTTTGACCGATTCCGCGACCTGCCGAGCGAATTCACGCAGTTGCACGTCCGGATCGCTCTCCTCGTATTGAATACCGATTCCGCCACCTGGACTGATCTGCGATGGCGTGACGTCGAACCGCTCCTGCATGTCCGCCGCGAAACCGAACAGGGTGTCAACCGTGGTCAGAAAGGGTTCTATCTCGAAGATCTGCGAGCCGATGTGTGAGTGGTAGCCGCACAGTCGCAGACCCGGAATCTGGAGTACACGGTCCACCGCCGCAGCCGCTGAACCGTCACTGATCAACATGCCGAACTTCGAGTCGACGATGCCAGTCTTGCGATAGTCGTGCGTGTGGACATCGACGCCAGGATTGACACGGAGCAGGACATCAACCGGAACTCGACGATCTCGCGTTAGCTCTGTGAGAAGCTCGATCTCATAATGATTGTCGATGACGATCTCGCCGACGCCGAGGTCGAGCGCGAGCCGCAATTCATCCCACGTCTTGTTGTTGCCATGGAAGACGATATGCTCGATCGGGAAACCTGAGCGATATGCCATCATCAGTTCGCCTGCGGAGACGACGTCGAGCCACATTCCTTCCTCGGCGATGATCTGGAGCAGCGCTGTACTTAGGTATGCCTTGCCCGCATAGACAATTCGTGCGTCGGGGTAGTTCTCGTGGAACGCCGATCGATACACCTCGCACTGATGCCGGATGGTGGCCTCATCATAGACGTAGAGGGGTGTGCCGAATTCGTTGGCCAGATTGACCAGCGAGACTCCTCCGATGGTGAGCTGTCCCTCTGAGTCACGCTCGGTATTCAACGGCCAAAGCACGCGTTCCCCTTCCCGAGCAGTCTCGATGCGTTCACCAGTACCCGGATTATACCTGGAGTCGCCGCGTTCGACCGAAAGTGAAAGAGCCCCGGACGCGGTCCAGGGCTCAGTTCCTCACGATGCTAACGAGTCCGGCGATATCCGCACTTAGCTAGCGTCGGCACACACGGCGTACGTCGTGAGGTGCCAGGTGGAATTGGTGTTCAGGTAGGTCATCACCGCCTGCACGTCCCAACCAGCGCCGTCGTTGAATGGAACACTGAAGTGGAGAGCGACTCCTCTATCCACTTCACCGCTAATACCGGTGTCAAAGGTCACATAGCCCCCACCGCTGATAGCTTTCTTGCCTGCTGGACAATAGGCCACGATAGTCTGAATATCGGCGCCGCTGGACGCGCCGGCAGCGCTCACGATCTGATAGCCACTGATGCCAGACGTCCCAGCCGGCCCCTGAGCACCAGGCGCCCCCTGCGATCCAGCCGGTCCCTGTGGTCCTGGCACGCCCTGCGCACCCTGCGGACCGACGTCACCTTGCGGACCTTGAGGACCTGTCGCGCCAGTTGGCCCAGGGATCCCCTGCGGGCCCTGTTGGTTCCAGCTGATAACGGTGCCCTGCCCAGGACACTTGTCCGGCGCGCTGGTTCCCACATCGGATAGGTTTCCGTTCTTCAGACAGGCGTAGTACGTGGCTGGTGCGGGATCTCCGAGGGCGACGAGAACCGAACCGGTAGCCAGAACACACGCGATGGCCATTGCCAGAACCACAGGTCGAACGAATCGAGACTTCATGACGTTACGGAACATTTAGTTCTCCCTCCAGAATTGATCGCAAATTCCTCGACAGGAATGTCTTTGGTCAGTGAGTCCGATACGCGCGCCACGATGACGGAAGAGCGATGAGGACCATGTAAATCACGCTCAGTGGCCCAAACATGATCAACTCAGCCAGGATCCAGCCGTTCGGCGGATCGAAGTAGCCAGGAATTGACGCGAGAACGTTCAGGCCTGTGAGTACAAGCGTGAGAATTGCTCCCCACCGTTGCAGTCTCCACAGTCCCCAGGAGCCGACGAGCGTCAGCAAGCCCGCGACAATGCCGATCACGATCGCGAAACCGGGAATGTCGTCGGCACCAGGGGTAAACATGAATGGGATTGTGGCCACCTGGCAGAAGACGGCGAGAACCACCGCCGCCGTGACTGCAGTTGGCCGGGTGCGTACCGAACCGCCGGGTACCACGGAACTCACGGCCATGTGCAACCTCCTCATACGTCCGCACCGGCACTCGCCAGCGCTCGATACACAAGACAGTAGGTCGCCTGGTTTCCCAGGCAGAAGTGGAGATGAACCCGGTTATGGCAGGCAATTTCGCTCAGTGGATGGACACGGTTTTTCCCGGGGAAATGGGCAGGCAAACGCGGGGACGGGTGGCGCTCAGGTCGTGAACTAAACCAGTCACCGCGATGTCCGATGTGAAATGGCACCGCAGCATGGGAACGACCAGTCGCGACTTAACACCACGCCATTTCCAACATACGAAGAACGTGCAGATGACCCGAGATCAGCGAATCTGCACGACGAGGAAAGGGGCCCCCGAACGTGGGGGCCTCGTATGCGTGTGCATGAAATTCACTGGTGCCCGAGCATTGGGCTGACCGCATCCAGGTTTGACGGTTAGCTAATCCGATATGCATCCAGGCTGACGGAAGCGCGATGTCAAGAATCAGGGTTGGGGCAGCGCCATGAACTCTACCTGACTACCCGCCGGTTTTGCGAACCGCACCGGAGCCCCGAGCCCGTCATGCTGTCCCGCTGACCATCGGTCATTCCGGCGGTCTCACAGCCCTCCCGTCAGTTTGGTAAGGATGGCGGCGTCATTCGGTGCGAGATAGCCTCCATTCACCGCGGCATTCACGTCATTTAGATAGGCGTTGATCGCATTGGATTTGGCCGTCGCATTGTCGTGGGCCTCGGCGGTTCGAGCGGCGAAGAGCTGCGCGCACATGGCGTTAGAGCGGGCGACGCCATTGTTGGTGACGAAGCGCTTGGAGAGCGTACACAGATCGTCATAGGTCACGATCAGCTCGAAGCTCACTGAACCGGACCCGACGTTGCCAGCGTAGTCAGTCGCCGTGGCGCTGAAGGTGTTCGTGCCGAGATCGAAGTCGTAGGCGAGGCCCGTAATATCCGCGCACGTCGTTGACAACACACCTGAGAGTGCGTCGGATGCGGTACAGGTGATGTTGACGGTATCCAGGATGCTGTACGTCGCCTGACTGCCGCTGTAGGTGATCGTTGGCGGTGTCGTGTCGATCTTCACGGTTATCGACTTGACCGTCTCGGCGTTGAGGGCCTGATCGTGGGCAAAATACGTGACAGTCGTGATGCCATCGTCGCTGATGACGACGATGGCCGTGTCGCCGATCACTGTGGCGCTGGGTGTCGTCTGCCCACCAGAAGTGCTGTAGGTGATATCGCGAACCCCGAAGCCCCCTGGGTTGTCTTGCGCGTGGAGCGTAATGGTCACAGGCCCGCGGTTCCAGCCAAAGCTGTTCGGGGCGGGAGCAGCGCTGGCGGTCGTTGTCGGTGCGCTGTAATCCCATGACATTGCCGGCTCCAGATCAGTTGCCATGGGAAGGAACGACGCGCCGAGATCGCCGATCGCGCCCACGCGCAGTTGAATATTGGCCCAGTCGTTGTAGCTGGTGAGATTGGAGTCGATCCCTTTACTTCCGTTGGCGTCGAAGCTCACCACTCCGTCCGTTGTGACGCCGTTGCAGTTCCAGTCGAACGGGCCGTTGGCATTCACCGTGTACTGCCTGGTGTACGTGTCGCCGCCCGCCGGACAGCGCGAACCGACGCCGAACCCACTGACGCCTAGCGCATTGCTCTCGTTGAGCGCCCCCTCGTTGAGCGGCCCGAGGACAGGCATCTGGCCTCCGGCGTAATCGACGACTCCGGCCGTCGCACCGACGTCAAGCCCGCGAAGCTGATAAAGATAGTTCATGATGCTGAGGTAGTTTGGCTTGAAGTTCGTGTCCTCGTTACCACCGTGGTGCAAGCCGAGATTGTGACCGAGCTCATGCATCAGCGTGCCAGCTTGTTGCTGTGGGCTCCCAGCTCCGTCGCCGAGAGAAATCACCAGATCACTCGCGCCGATACCACGCGAGATGCCGCTAGATATGCTCCCAGGTTCCTGGCGGTTCGCCGCGATGATGAAGTGGAAGATTGGTGATCGGCCGGTGGGATCGAAGTTGGCTGACTTGATCGACTGGAACTGCGTCCAGTCATATTGGTCGCCGATCTTCGTTCCGAGGTCGCTTTGCCACGGGATGGAATGGGCTCTGCTGAGCACGTCCCAGGTCGCCCCCGTTGCAAAATTGAGCGTGCTGCCCACGCCCTGATCCACGTGCAGATTTATCCCTCGCGAGCCAGTCGGGCTCACATACGGAGAGTTTGCGAAGGCGTCCACCACCTTCCGGATCGCGGCGTTGCTCAGGCTCTGGTTGTGAGCCGCATCCTGCATCCAGTCGATCTGGAGAAAGATGTCCGGCTTGTTGGGATCCGCGCCCATGTTGGGCAGATTGATGAACTGGCCATTGAGCGAGACACCGCTCCTCTCCCACAGATCGGGAATGCCGTCTCCGTCGGCATCTGGAAGAGTGTTGAGAACATCCACCTTGAAGGTGAGCGCGGCGTTAGCGTCGTCATCACCATTTCCTTGGGTGGTGATGTCGATGCCACAGGTGCCGTTGGCATCACCGGTGATCGTGCACGGAACCTGGCCGAGCGTCAGCGTTAGATCCAGAACCGACTTGTCGATCCCGTCCACTCCGTTGACGTCGGCGAGATCATCTCCCAGGCGCGCACCACCGTCTTCATCGCGTATCTCGATAGAAATTGGAAAGGTGTACCCATATCCAATGCTGTCGTAGTCGATGGTGGTTTGAAATTGCCAGTTCGGATGAGGGTCATTGTTGTCGCCAAAGATAGAGCTTTTCGGTTGCTCAGCGCCGTCCAGGGTCACGATGCTGTAGAAGTCAGCGGCGCCGAGACAGTTGCCAAAGATGGGATCAGTGCCCTCGAAGCACTCAGTCGCGCGCACTTCCTCAATCGTTACTCGCACCGTAACTGGATTTGAGAAAGCCAACGCAGCTGGCACCGTCGGCAACGCGATCGCGGTGAAGGCAGACGCCAGCACCACTAATACAATCCAAGATCTTGTCACGCGATTAATCGTCATTCCCTTTCTCCCGTCTCTCTGTATGACCGAGTTCGAGTGCTCACAACCTCGGGTCGCGCCGACTATCAGACTGAATCGCGTGCTCCCGTCGCGGAAGCGCTTCCGCGACGGACCTAATACGTAGCCGGTCCGCTCTACTTGGTAGCTCTGGTCAAGAATGACGCGTTGTTGTTGTCCTGGTTCGGGTCGGGCGCGTCGCTCGTCACACTGGCCACGAAGTTGACGTTGGCGTTCGCGTGCACCTGGATCTTCACGGTCACGGCCGAGTTTGTCTCACCGCCGTTGGCGATGTCGCCGAGATCGCAGCTCACCGTCGTCACGCCCTTGGATGGCGGCGTGCAGCTTCCCTGCGAGGTGGTCACGGCGGTCAGATGGACACCATAGGGTAGATTGTCGGTCAGCACCGTGTGGGTGGCGGTATCCGGCCCAGTATTGTGGACGGTAAGGATATAGGTTGCGGTCGCCTTTCGCGCCGTTTCGTCAGGGCCAACCATGGTGAGCGAGAGATCCGCTCCCGGCGCGTGGACATACGTCTTGAACGCGAGATCGCTGTAGGAAACTATCGCCCACGTCGAAGGAGGAGATCCATCGCCACCAAAGGCTGCACCTGCAGCGTAGGGATCAGTGCTCTGGCTTAGTGACCAGCCATAATCTCCATCGGCACTGGTGTAGATCACGATCGCGTACTTCGTCCCGGCCACCACGCTAGCGCCGGACGCGAACGGCACCGAATACCAGGAGGGTTCTGTCACCCCGGTGAGTTCACTGCTGGCAAGGACGGTTAATCCGGGCTCACCATTTGGGCCAACGTCTCGGATCTCGACCGTGAGCGGACCCGAAGGAATGAACCCAACGAGGTTGAGATCGACTTGGTCAAGGACACCTGAGCGTCCGGCGGTGAACGTCTGTGCTTCGCTGTTACCACCATCAAATGACGTCGGACCTGAGACGACTCTGTAGGTAGTCGATGTCTCCGGCTGACTCTGATCGAGTGTGCCCGTCGCAAACGCGGTTGCGGGGAGCAGGGTCAGCACAAGTGCCAGAATCATGGCGGAAGCGGTCCCAAGTAGCAGAAACGATCGAAGCTTGTGTGTCATGTCATTTCCTCCCGTTAACTACTGAGACGCGGCGAGGCAATGCATCGTGCGTCCGTCACGATTAGTCCGCGGTTCATCCGTCCTGGATCAAACCGTCCTGCCGCAATCGCCCTGTTCGGATCGCTATGGATCCAACTTAGCGAGTGCGGTACACCGGGAGCTAGAGACAACGAACCCGAATTGCAGGGACGTGATGTCCCAATCTTGGCCTGGAGACCAGGGCAGAGAATCCCGCGAGCTGAGCGGCCATCACCGCTCAGGACAAGAACACCTGCCGCGTGTCAGACCGCAGGCGTGACGGCCCCGATCGACGGAACGTGCTCAGCTGTGGGACTTATACGCTCGTCGCGACGACGGAAGCGCGACGAGGACCAGCACGACAACTGACAAAGGGACACCGACGATCAATTCGGCCAGTACCCAATTGTTCGGGGGAAAGAACAGGCCGGGGAGCGCCGTGAGCGTGTCCAGCAGAGTAACCACGAACAGCAGGATGGCACCCCAACGATGGAGGTTCCACATGCCATACGCCGCCACGACCGTAAGTAGCGCCACGACTAGGCCGATCACGATCGCAATCCCGGGAAAATCCGCCCCTGGGATGAAACCAAAGACGACGTACATGATCTGGAGTGCAACTGCGAGCCCTGCTGCCCAAGCGACTGCTCCAGGTCGCGCACGTCCAAGTTCGCCTCCTGGGGCCACACTGGTTGCCATTTGATACCTCCGTTCAGTTGCGCGTTGACCCACGTCCATGCTCGATGAACTGACTGTAGATTGCCCGGATTCCCAGGCAGAAGTGGGGACCTTCCCAAACGCGCCGGGCAATTTCACTGGCCCAGAACGCACGATCTCTATCCGACGGGTAAGTGGGGACCGGCTGGCGAGCGGTACCGGATGTTCGCGCTCCGGACGGGCACTCGCCGGCTCCATCACAGTGCGAGATGAGTGGTGTTGACGTGGCTCTCATTGGTGATTGGGGACTCTCAGACGGCCTCGCGGGCGCGTTCGATCGCTTCGGATCGATCGGCGCGACCTGCAACTTGCTGATGGTGACAGCGACGTGATTGCTGACCGTCTTCATGCTGATTCCAAGCTACTGGGCTTTGCGTGGATTTGGATAGCCCTGGGCGATTCGCTCGAGGATCTCCCGTTCACGGTCTGACAGCATGGGAAACGCGTCTCTTCGCGTCGGACCTGGAGCGGTGAAAGAGGCCAAGACGTGAGAGGCGTTCCGCGGAACGCCTCTCGCTGCTGCACCGGAGACTACCGGCTGTTCCCGGCCTCGAATACCGTCACGGTCACGACGATGTCTCCACCCATGCCCAACGGATTCTCAGGGTCGTCGGCGCTGAAATATCCGACTGGAACTGTGCACGTATAGACGTTGGTGACGCCCTTGCGGTTGCCGTTCTTCGCCTGGCTGAAGAGCTCGATCTGCGTCTGCCCATCGATTGGCTCGTCCGGATAGAACGTTGCGCTTGCGTTGAGCGTGAGATAGACCTTGTGGGTCGCAACGTCATTGATCGAGGTGATGAAACCTGGCGTCCAGAGGGCCTCACCATTCGAGACCGCGACCCCGTCCCACGAATTTGCGCCATCGGTACACGTAATCGAATCCACCATCGAACTCGGCGCGTTCGACGGCGCAGCGGCAGCGATGCCCAAGGCGAGTGTTCCCAGCAATACCAATGATGTTCCCACGCTTGTGACAATCTGTTTAATCCGCATGATCCTCTCTCTTTCTGAAGTGGCTCGGCTCATGAAGACCGAGTCAAGCGAATCGTGATAACGAATGCGTTTACCTCGTCCGAAACGCGCGCCACGTTGACGGCAGCGCGATCAGCACCATGTCGACCGCACTCAGTGGGACGAGGATGGTCAGTTCGGCCATGATCCAGCCACCCGGGCCCCCGAAAAAGCCGGGAACCGCGGTAATGGTGTTCAAGAACGTGACGACCAATGTAAGAATCGCGCCCCACCGATGCAGGTTCCACATGCCCCAACAACCAACCACGGTGAGGAGCCCCATGATGATGATCATGATGATCACGACACCGGGCATTTTGTCGGCTCCGGGAACGAAGAAGAATGGAATCGACGCGACCTGTATGCCGATTCCGAGAATCACGGCAGCACTGAGCGTCGTAGGCCGTTGCCGGGCTAAGCGATCTGCTGCCGAGACGCAGTTCATCACTGCTTGACCTCCTTCACTCGACCGCGCCGGTTCACACCAGCGCTCGATGCAATTGAGCTTATTGCACCCGGGTTCCTGGGCAGAAGTGGGTATCTTCCTGATGTGCGTGGGCAATCATTCCATCCAGGTCCCCGTGATACGCTCAGGAACCCGAGCAGTACGTGATCAACTTCGAGTGGGAAAGAGGAATACAGGGGATACAGCAGCGATACGGACGTTTGACTACAAGTTCTGCACGCCTAGCCCGCCTTCGCGGGCGCGCTCGATGGCCTCGGCGCGATCTGCTACCTGGAGCTTGCTGAAGATGACGGAAACGTGATTGCTCACCGTCTTCACGCTGATCCCCAGTTGCTGGGCGATGCGCGGATTTGGATAGCCCTGCGCGATCCGCTCGAGGATCTCTCGTTCGCGCTCGGTCAGCATGGGAAACGATTCATTGCGGGCTGGTCGCGGAGACGTGAAGAGGGTCAAGACGCGTGTGGCGATTGACGGACTGAAGATTGCCGCGCCGCTGGCAACGGCTCGGATGGCGCCGACGATCTCCTCGTCCTCCGCATCCTTGAGGACATATCCACGCGCACCCGCCCGAAGTGCCAGGAAGACGGAGTCGTCATCCTGGAAGAGGGTCACCACTAATATTTTAACGTTCGGCTGCGCCTCCATCACTGCCCGGGTCGCCTCGATGCCACTCATCTCCGGCATCTGCAGGTCCATCAACACCACATCCGGTCGTAGACTGGCAGCGGCCTCAACGGCTTGCTCGCCATTGACCACTTCCCCGACGATCTGGATGTCGTCCGTCATTCCCAGGACCGCTCGCATTCCGCGCCGAACGAGTGGATGGTCGTCGGCAACCAATACGCGAATCACGTCACTCATCTGCCACAACCGCCAACCCAATGGGGAAGATCGCTTCCACGCTTGTGCCGCCTCCCGGACGGTCAACGACTTCGAACGAACCGCCCAACTCCTCCGCGCGCTCACGCATGGAATGCATCCCAACGCCCGATGCAATCTTCGCAGCTGCCAACCCGATCCCGTCATCCTCAATAGTGAGAAGCAGTGACGACCCGTTAGTCGAGAGGCGGACGAGGCAGGCGCGCGCCAGTGCGTGTTTGACCACGTTGGCCAACGCCTCTTCGGTCACTCGGTAGACGGCCACCTCAACAGCGGCGGGCAACGGGGGCAGCGTATTGGGAAGGTCAGTGCGAATGGTAATGTCAGGTGTGCTGAACTGCCTGATACGCTCACGCAGGGCAACCGCCAAACCGAGCTCGTCAATCGTCAATGGGCGTAGACCCTGAACGAGGGCACGGATCGAGGTGATGGCGGTTCTCAACTGTCCGCGGAGTTCGGACACTTCGAGCTGGGCAGCAGGTGGATCGGCGTCGATCAAGGCCGGAAGCGCGCCGAGCTGCAGGCTCAAGGCGGCCAGTTGTGAGCCCAGACCATCATGCAGGTCACGGTGCAACCTACGGCGCTCCTCCTCGCGGGCCTCGACAAGTCTCTCGCGGGCGAGCTGCAGATCATGCGTCAGCCGCACCGCGTTGACCGCGATGCCAGCTTGCCGCGCGAGATCGTCAAGCAGTCGCCGATCGGCCGGGCCGAACGCCTCTCCTGGTGTGCGCGGTCCAAGCAGAAGCTCACCAACCGGCTCCTGTTGATAGAGCAGCGGCAGACGCAATGGATCTGCGGCCAGCGATCCGGTCTCAACCACCAGCGGTGGACCAACACCCTGAGTTAGGGAAACAGCCGCATATGGCAGCTTGAGCGCCTCGCGTACGGTTCCCGCGATTGCGGGAAGGATCGCGTCGGCAGCTAGCGTGTTCTCCAGCCGTTGGCCCAGACGTGCGATGGCTGCGTAAGGCTCATCCCGTTCCCCGAATAGGATGCGGTTCACGCGCCGTTGAACCGTCTCTCGTAACGGATGAAAGAGAACCGCGACGATCCCTGCCGCGAACAGCGAAAAGACGAGGTTGCCGCCGGTGCGGAACAGCGTTCCCAGCCATCCCACCGCGAAGATGTAGATCGCGACGATGGTGATGGTCATGACCAGGTATACGATGGCCCGACTAAAGATGAACTCGATGTCAAACAGGTGGTAGCGAAGAATCGCAATGCCCGCCGCGACCGGAAGCAGCGCGATCGAAAGGTTCATCAGCGGAGAGGTGATTTGATAGCCGGTGCCGATGATCCCTCGGGCAACAAAGTCTCCAACAAACGTGAGAACCAGGAAACACATGTCCATGACGATCCACATGTACTGTTGCCGGAGCATGCCGTCTGATTTGGCGAAGCGATAAAGGACGAGTCCGGCCGAGATCAGCCCGCAAAGACCCAACGCCATGATTCCGGCGCCCGCGTCAGCAATGGGGTCTCCGGGGAAAAGCGGATTCGGCGTACGGTTGTAGACGTCCGGAAATCCGGGCGGGATGGTCGTTCCCACCAGCAGAGAAAACAGCAGCCAGGCGGTAGAGAGGAGCGTGAGACCGGCAACTATGCGAGCAACCCTCCCGTGGAGGCGACCGCTTGGAAACAGGAGGAGCGGAAACATCGGCATGAAGGTGGAGACGCTGATCCACGTGTTGAGCCACAACGCCCAGTTTCCACCCGGCGAGGACGTATTGGTCTCCAGGCTGTAGACCGCGTAACCCGCAATCAGTGAGGAAATCTGTCCAGTCGTCCCCAAGAACAAGAACAGCCATCCGAGAAGGTTGCTCGGTTGACGGCGAACGATGAGCATACCGACGAAGACATAGGCAAGCGCCCCAATGACAAGCGAGGGATCGGCGATCGCCCAGGTGTCCGGCGAGTGGCGGTTGAGCACCGCAAATACGAAGATCGGGGTCACGAGAACGACGACGAAGACCGCAGTGGCAGACGCGATCCGTGATGACCACGAGCCGTTGCGGGCGATGACGCTCGGGGCGGCGGACATATCGTCATTTATTGAGACAGCCTGCATCCTCGGCGCTCTCCATGATGGCTTCAGTCAAACGTGAATGTTGTGACGCGGGTTGACTCGGATGGCCAGCCGATGTCATTCGAGTTACGCACATTGTAGCGTCCGCGCTTCCCGGGTTGAAGAGGGGGGGACACCCGGTCAACCGGGAAAGAACTCCCGATCAAGGCGGGACATTCCCGCCACCAAATGGCGCGTCAGCCGCCAAGGAAGCCCGCCGTTCCGCCCTTGGAATTGGCCGAGCGTCAGTGTAAGCTAAGCGGGTGATTTGTTTGACGTGGCACCGAAATAGCCAGCTCGCCGCTCGTCCGTCGTCACCGATGGTGATGTCGGGTGGTCCTGCGCGGTCTTTCGCGTCGCTCGTCGGCGATCAGGATTCCCACCTCGCAACCACGGGAATTCCCAATTGCTGCCCGCTCATCTGCCTCGCCATAACAGCATGAGTCGGTGCAGACCCTAGGTGGAGTCTGCCCACACGACGATGCTGGCTAAGGTTTTGGTTTGAAGGAGCACACGTGGCAGCGACCATTCTAAGCGTTCAAGACCTCGAAAAGTCTTTTGGCGTCGAGTTGATCTTCAGCGGCGTCACCTTCCAGATTCAAGAGAAGGACCGCGTCGCGCTGGTCGGCGCAAACGGCGCGGGCAAGAGCACGCTGCTCAAAATCGTGGCGGGACTCGAATCGAACGATAGCGGTTCGATCGTGCTGCTCGGCGGACTGCGAACCGCCTATCAGGCACAGGAGGCTCGCTTCCTAGAGACGGACACCGTCTGGGAAGCGGCAATGCGTGCTTTCGAGGAGACCCGCAAGGCGGAAGCCGAACTGAAGTCGCTGGAGCACCGGATGGGTGAGGAGTCGGGTGACGAACTTGACCGTCTTTTCGAACGCTATTCGGAGCTGAGCGCCCATTTCGAGACGGGCGGCGGCTATGAGATGGAGCACCGCACCGAGCAGGTGCTGGCCGGCCTCGGGTTTGATGAAGAAGACTATTCAATCCCGGTGAGCCGTCTGAGCGGCGGACAGAAGACCAGGCTGGCGCTGGCGCACGCGTTGCTCGAAGACCCCGATCTCCTGATGCTGGATGAGCCGACTAACCACCTCGATCTCGACGCGTTGGAGTGGCTCGAGAACTTTCTGAGGTCGTGGAGTCGCACCTTCATCGTCATTTCGCACGACCGGTTCTTCCTGGACCGAGTAACCAATCGAACGATGGACCTCAGCTTCGGTACGCTCGAAGACTATCCGGCGGGCTATTCGCGCTATCTGGTGCTCAAGGAAGAGCGCATATCGCGGCGCATCGCCGAGTATGAGGCGCAACAAGAGTTTATCCTGCGCACCGAAGAGTACATTCGTCGCTACAAAGCCGGGCAGCGCTCGCGCGAAGCGCGCGGTCGAGCCACCCGACTGGCGCGCATGGAGCGACTGGAACGACCGCAGGAACAGCAGGCGTTGCGACTGCGCATGGGAAGCACGGTTCGCAGCGGACGCATGGTGTTGCACTCCACCCCACTCGACGTAGGCTATCCGCCGTCTCACGTTTCTCCCGAGCCGACGCACCTGTTTTCGACTCCCGAACTATTGATCGAACGTGGTGATCGGGTCGCGCTGATGGGCCCCAATGGGACGGGAAAGACGAGCCTGTTGCGCACCATCATGGGAGAGATCAAACCGCTCAGGGGGCGCATTGAGTTCGGCGTGAACGTGAAGCCAGCCTATTATGCGCAAGGACATGAGGGTCTCGATTTGAACGAGACCGCCATCTCCACCATCCTCAAGGCACAGGCGATGAGCGAGGAGGGCGCACGCTCCCTGCTGGGACGATTCCTCTTCAGCGGCGATGACGCCTTCAAGTCGGTCTCCGCACTGAGCGGCGGCGAACGCAGCAGGCTCGCGTTGGCGAAACTGACGCTTGAGCACGCAAACCTCCTGATCCTCGACGAGCCAACCAACCACCTCGACATCTCATCGCGTGAGGCGCTCGAGGAAGTGCTGGAGGATTATGACGGCACGATCCTGTTCGTGTCACACGACCGTTATCTGGTCGATCGCCTCGCCAACCGCGTCTGGTTCGTCGACGAGCGCGCGCTTCAGCAATTCCTCGGAAACTACAGCGATTATTTGCGTGCTCGAGACAAAGCCAAAGCGGCAACGTCTGAAACGACGTCACCCGCATCGGTGGCCGAACCACGTAATGGACGTAGCGATCGCTCGAGACCGTCCGATCAGGAGCGCCGCCAAACGCAGCAGGAACTGACCGGCGCCGAGCGCACCATTAGCCGCCTCGAAGCCAAGATGAATGAACTGAGTGACGAGCTGGCGCGCGCCACAATCGATCAGGACGTCGGGCGCATCGCCAAACTCGGCGAACGTTACGAGCAGATTCAGCACGAGTTGGAACAAGCCTATGCACGCTGGGAGGAGCTCGGAAACATGCTCAGCACGATGATGGAGGCCATCCAGCAATGAGGGTGCGGGGGCCGTACGTCATCGGATTGACCGGCAACATCGCCTGCGGCAAGTCGCTCGTGCTTCGTGAGCTGCAGGACCTGGGCGCCGAGACGTTCGACGCCGACCGAGTGGCGCACGATGTGATGCGACATGGAACAGACGCATGGCGAGCGATCCTACAACGATTCGGTGAAGAGATTGTGGGAGAGGACGGCGAAATCGATCGGCGCAAACTTGGGTCGATCGTCTTTTCCGATCCCACCGCGCTGAGAGACCTCGATCACATCGTGCATCCCGCCACTGTGGCAGCCATCCGTGAGCGCGTGCGTGTCTCGAGTCACGAGGTGGCGGTCATCGACGCCATCAAGCTCTTCGAGGCCGGTCTCGCCGCTGACTGCGACGAAGTCTGGGTGGTCGATTGCTCTCGGGAGCAGCAGGTCGAGCGTCTGATGCAACGCAACAATCTGACCCGAGATGAGGCGCTGACGAGGATTGACGCACAGCCGCCCCAGGCAGAGAAGATCGCCCGCGCCGATCGCGTCATCGACAACAGCGGCGACGAATCGTCCACCGTGTCCGCGGTGAGGTCTCTGTGGAACACTCTCCAGCACCGACTACAAGAAAAACCCAACCTCAGCCAATCGTCCGGCTCCTAGTGCCGACGCCTTCATACCCGCCTTGTGAGGGACGCGCCCGTGGCAACCAATTGAACAGTCGCTCCCGCTTGCCGGTGGATATCCAGCCATTCGCAGCCGGTGACGCGTCACGTTCACGAATTTGACACAGGCGGTCAGTTACAATTCGCCTGGATCAAGGGAATCGGCGAAGATCGAAGTTGCAACACGGGCAGCTGCTTTGGCGGCGGCTCAACGCGAAACCGGAACTGCACGTCAGGCAGCAGCGGCCAATCGGCCACCGGAAGACTGTTCACGAAGACATCCTATTCTGACGGGAAAGAGACAACTCACGTGGAAGCGTCATGGAAGCTTGGGCGAATCCGGGGCATAGAGATCGGCGTTCACTACACGTGGATCTTCATCTTCGCGCTCCTCTCCTATTCCCTCGCGGTCGACTATTTCCCGTCTCTTTATGACAACTGGACGACCGGGCAGTACTGGACGATAAGCGTCATCGCCAGCCTCCTGCTCTTCGCATCGGTCGTCGCTCACGAACTAGGTCACTCACTCGTCGCCATTGCCCGCGGCATTCCAGTGAAGAACATCACCCTCTTCATCTTCGGCGGTGTCGCCAGTCTGACCCAGGACACACAGGACGCCAAGACCGAGTTCCAGGTGGCCATCGCGGGTCCGGCGGTCAGTTTCGTCATCGCGGCGGTCTCGCTCGGGCTCAGCTATCTCATGCGCAATGTGAACTCGCAACTGGAAGGAATCTTTTTCTACCTGGCCATGGCCAACGGCCTACTGGTTGCCTTCAATCTGATTCCCGGGTTCCCGCTGGACGGCGGACGCGTGTTCCGCTCGATCGTCTGGGGCATCACCCACAGCATGGATCGAGCGACCAACATCGCCGGAACCCTCGGAGTGATCATCGGCTACCTCTTCATCGTCCTGGGTGTATTCGTGATGTTCGCCGGCGTGCTCATCTCCGGCATCTGGTTCGTGGCAATCGGCTGGTTCCTACAAAACGCCGCGCAACAATCGATGCAGCAGCTACGCATGGAGGAGACCTTTCAGGACGTCACTATCGCCATGTTGATGCGCTCGAATCCCGTCACGGTCGAGCCTGAGACGACGCTCGAAGACTTGGTCGAGCACCATATTCTCGGTCAGAACACGCGCGGGGTTCCGGTGGTACGAGACGGAGTGCTTCAGGGAATCATCACGCTGTCGGATATCAAGTCCGTGCCGCGGACGGACTGGCGGACCTTTCGTGTTCTGGATCGCATGACGCCGCGTGAGCGGCTCGTGACCGTCACGCCGGACTCGCCCCTCAGTGAGGCGCTGCAAGAGATGTCGGAGCGGGACATCCACCAGATACCGGTAGTTCGCGGCGAATTACTGGTGGGTCTGCTGACACGAAACGACGTTATCCGCTTCATCCAACTACGCAACGAGATTCCACGATCCCGCAAATAGGGCCGACGAATCCATCTCCGAGCCCAGAATCGTCTAATCTGTTGATCCGTCGGCCAGCGCGAGCGCCGGAGTGGCGCGCGCGTCCATGGCTTCACGCGGGATCAAGAGCGCCGCGATGATCGCCACCAACATCATGCTTGAGATGATCATCATGGCATTCGGCGTCCCGATGCGGTCAGCGAGCACTCCAGTGATCGGCGCGCCGATACCCGCGGCCACGAAGCCGAGTCCGAGCACGAAGCCGGACGCCATACCCACGCGACCTGGCAACAGTCGCTGCGCCATAACCAGTGTGATCGAGACCGGTCCTTCGCCCAGCATGCCGAAAATCGGTCCCAGGACCAGCGCGCCCGGACCCGGATTGAGTACGAAGATGATCAAGGCAGGCATGCTCAGCGCCAGACCTGCAATTAACACCTGACGCTGTCCAAACCGGTCCGCCAGTACGCCACCAAAGACGGCACCGACGGCGCCACCAGCGATGATCAAGGACGTGAGCACGCCATAGAAGGCGGCACTGTAACCCAGATCTTTGAACCAGAGTGGCACGAACGTCGTGACAGAGAGCATCACCAGGTTGCGCAGCATCGAAACCGAAAGGATCGGCACGAGTGGCCGCCAGCGGATGTTCCGCTGCTGCTTGCGCGCCTCGAGGTGCGCCTCGGGCAGCCCCAGACCAAGCCGCTTGAATGAACGCAGCACCAGGAAGGCCGAGAAGATGCCGAACGGCGCCAGAATGATCGAGCCATGGCGACCGAGCAAGCCAAAGACGATTGCTCCCAGGATCGGTCCGAGTGCGTATCCCGACGTACCCCCGACGGTGTAGAAGGACATCGCAGTGTTCTTCTGGATGTCGCCCGTCACGGCGGAGGCGTTGGCGGCGCCTTGCGGATGGTATGCGCCCGATCCGAGACCGGCCATGGCGGCCAGGAAGGCGAGCATCGCCAGATTTGGCGAATAGCCAACCAGGCCGAACATCACCGCGGCCCAGATCAGACTTGCGGGCGCAAGATAACGGCTGCCGTAGCGATCAGCCACGAAGCCGAAGAGGGGCTGCGATAGAGACGATGCGCCCGTGTAACAGAGGGCGATCAGACCGACGTCACCAAGGCTCAGGTTAAACGCGACGGCGATGAACGGGTAGAGAATTGGCAACAGGCCGCCGAACATGTCGACCGTGAAGTGGCCGAGCATGAAGGTCAGGAGCGCCTTGTTCCGGAGCAGTTGCTTCACCATTGGTCGTCGTCAAACCCCCACGGTGGCGAGTCGCGCGTGTGGGATCATATCCCGACGCAGTCTCGAACACCAGCCATCGGCGCAATCGCCGGCAGAGGGATTCGAAACAGTCAAAAAGAGGGCCTATGCTATACTTCCGGAGGCAAAATTCTCAGGAATCGCCCCCTTTTTCGTCTTCCGTTCCATGATCAGTAAGGGACCAATCGTGATCGAAAACGTTGAGCAGACTGTCATCTCGAGTGTGGACCGCCTCGACCGGATCGGGGTGCGTCTTTGACGTCCCTGCCAAAGAGCAGGAGGTTCGCGAACTCGAGCTCGAAAGCTCGAACCCAGAGTTCTGGAACGATTCCGAACGAGCGCAACGAGCGATGCGCCACCTCGGTTCACTTCGCAACCAGGTGGAGCGCTGGAAGGCGTTAAGCAAGCAGGCCAGCGACCTCAGCGAGCTGATCGAGCTCGCGCACGACGACGAATCCATGCGTGCTGAGATCGCAGATGAGACCGAGACGCTTGTCCGGCAGCTCGACCAGCTGGAGCTTGGCCTGCTTCTCACAGGCCAATTCGACGAGAACGACGCCATTTTGGCAGTGCACGCCGGAACCGGCGGAGTCGACGCCCAGGATTGGGCCGAGATGCTGATGCGCATGTATCTTCGATGGGCATCAAACGCCGGATTCCAGGCGAACGTGCTCGATGTGACCGAAGGTGAAGAGGCGGGCATCAAGAGCGCCACGATCGAGATCCGCGGTGAAAACGCATATGGGTACACCAGGGGTGAGGCAGGTACGCACAGGCTGGTTCGACTCTCCCCGTTCGATGCTGCCCATCGACGACACACGGCCTTCGCGTTGGTCGAAGTGTTGCCGGAGGTCGAGGACAATGACGAAATCAAGATCAACGACGATGATCTGCGCGTCGACACGTATCGTTCGTCCGGCGCCGGCGGCCAGCACGTCAACAAGACCAGCTCAGCCGTACGCATCACGCACCTGCCGACCGGCATCGTGGTGACGTGCCAGAACGAGCGCTCCCAGCTGCAAAACCGCGAGTCGGCCATGAAGATTCTGCGAGCGCGACTGACCGAACGGGCGTTCCGCGAGCGTGAAGAAGAGCAGTCAAAGCTCAAAGGAGAGCACGTCGCAGCCGGTTGGGGCAATCGCATCCGTTCCTATGTGCTTCATCCGTACACGATGGTAACGGATCACCGAACCGAGCACAGCACTGGAAACATTCAGGCGGTCCTCGCCGGCGAGCTCGATTCCTTCATCGAGGCCTATCTTCACCAGCAGCTGGGTGAGGAAAATGGGCAGTAAGCGCGGCTTGCCTCGAGCGGCCGCGCTCGCGATCCTCATCGTTCTCTTCGCCGGACTCGTCGTCCCGGCCATACCGGTCGCGGCGGCCGATCTCGCGGTTAGCAAACAGACGGCGACCGTCGATTTCCCTACCAAGCTCGAATTCGATCTGGTCGCCGATGCGCCACAGCCGGCGACTTCCGTCGAGGTTTGGTATCACGCCGCATACGACCCGGTGACCGAGGTCTCCAGAACCCCGTTTTCGGGCGGGACGCATATCGACACGTCCAGCACCATTGACATGCAGCTTCACTACCTGCCGCCAGGTGTCGACGTCGTGTATCGCTGGCGGGTGACACTTCAGGATGGCAGCATCGTCGAGACACCCGAAAAGACCGTCCTTTACATGGACAACCGGTATCAATGGGACACAGCAACCAGCGGGCCAGTCACCGTCTACTATTTCAAGGGGGACGACAGCGTTGGACAGGAAGCGCTGACCACGACTGTCCAGTCTGTGACCAAATTCGAGCAGACCTTCAACATCAAGACGATCGACCCAGTTCGCGTATTGGTGTATGGCAGCCAGAACGACTTTGCCAGCGCGCTACCGCCCAACAGCGCTGAATGGATCGGCGGTATCGCTGAACCGAGCCTGCACCTGATTCTGACCGGCATCCAATCAGGTTCCGGCGCTACATCCGAAGTGCACCGCGTTTTGAGTCATGAGACCGTTCACATCATTGTTGGGCAAGCGACAGACAACCCATTCAACACCCCGCCGCCGTGGTTGGACGAAGGACTCGCCACGTACTATCAAGAAGTGCAGGACACACGCTTTCCGTCCGCCCTCAAGAACGCGGTCAACAAAGGTGAGTTGATCTCGGTCCGCGCGCTCGATTCCAGTTTCCCGGACGATCCGGACCAGGCGCTCCTCTCCTATGCAGAGAGCGAGAGCATCGTTCACTTCATCATCACGGAAAAGGGGGCCGACAAGATGGCGGCGCTCCTCAACGCATACAGCAAAGGCGTGTCGAACGATGACGCCGTCCAGATGGGACTGGGCATCAGCATCGACCAGCTCGACCTTCAGTGGAAGCAGTGGCTCGGGTACGGCGGAGACAAGCAGGTGACCGCTACGACCAGTGGCGATCATCGGAACCCAAGTCTCGGCGACCGCGTTAACGACCTCCTGGCGGAGTCGGGCTCCGTGATCCTCTTCAGCTTCGCAGCGGTTCTTACCATCGTCGTGGGCAGCGTCCTCCTCTTCCGGTCGCGCGACTCTGACGGCGAGCCAACAGAGCTCTGACGAGTTCGAGCCGCGCCGATTACAGCCACCGCTGGAGCAAATCTCGTCGCAATTCCGGTCCGTCACGCGCCCTCGACAACGCTTTCGAAGCAAGCGTCGCGTAGGTGTCCGGACACCCTCTTGAGCCTGCCGTCCAACCTTGACATGACTGGTATCAACTGTTATCCTACATGGCGTTAGCACTCTCGGCGTGCGAGTGCTAATTTGTGAGTGAGGACATGCTTCGGGAACTCAACGAGCGACAACGAACGATCCTTAAATACATCGTTCAGGAGTACGTCCGAACCGGTCGAGCCGTCGGATCGAAGACCCTGATCCAGCGCTATCAGATGGGTGTTAGCCCGGCGACGGTGCGCAATGAGATGGGCGAGCTCGAGGAACTGCTCTACCTACAGCATCCGCACACGTCCGCGGGACGAGTGCCAACCGACCTCGGCTATCGCTACTACGTTGAGCACTTGCTGGATGATTTGGGGCTCCCGCCCGCCGAGGAACTGCGCATTCGCCACCAATTTGGGCAGGTCGAAACGCAGATCGAGGCCTGGGCAAAGCTGGCGGCTTCAATTTTGGCGGATGTGAGCGGCAATCTCGCGCTTGTCACGCCACCACGCAGTCGGATCGAACGCCTCAGGCACGTGGAGCTCATCAGCTTGCGTGATCAGGTGGTCCTGCTGATCGTGGTGACGCAGTCTGGAAACGCACAGGAGCTGATCCTGACCACGTCCGAGGTTTACGCGCAGGACGCGTTGAGCGCGATCAGCCGCCAGCTCAACGACGAAATCGTCAATATGAGCGCGCGGCAGATCCAGAACCTGAATCCCCTGTCTGACGAATTCGCGACGAGCGTTGTGCGGAGAATTGCCGAGGCCCTCAGGTTGGCACAGCAGCAGGGCCAGAGTGAGGTCTTTTCCGAAGGGCTCGATCACGCTCTGCAGCAGCCGGAGTTCTCGCAGAGTCTCATCGCGTTTCGGCTACTCGATCTGCTTCGCGGCGGGGCGATTCTTTCGGCGCTGTCGACTCAGATGGATTTTGATGACGAGGTTCAAGTCTTTATTGGCGCCGAAAACGGATCAGAAGACCTGCAGAAATTCGGGGTGGTCGTTTCAACGTACGGCATTCCGTCGGCGTTGACGGGGTTGGTTGGCGTGCTCGGTCCGACGCGTATGGCGTATGGGCGGTCGATCTCGACCGTCCGCTACATGGCGCAGCTCTTGAGCGACCTTCTCGAGAGCGTCTACGTGACGGTCGAAGAGGACACCAACTACTTGCAGTAACCACGATGAGGGATAACACGCATATGAACCAGGAGCGACAGGGTCGGGTCGATGCCGAGCAAGAGTTCGACCTGGAGCCAGAGGAAACCACCGGCGAGGCGCAGGCTGCCGGAAGGAACGTCAACGAGTCGGAGGGTCCAGAAATCGTACAGCAGAGCCTAGCCGATGAGTTGGAGCAAGAGCGGATCCGCTCGTCGGAATACCTCGATCAGGCACAACGTGCGCGGGCCGAGCTCATCAATTACCGGCGGCGCACGGAGCAAGAAGTTCAGACCGCTCGCCGGTTCGCGGCGGAGAACCTGATCTCTCGGATACTTCCGGTGATCGATGACTTTCATCGCGCGAACGACTCCGTTCCGCAGGAGGAGCGCGACAATCCCTGGATTCAGGGGATGCGGCTCATCGAACGCAAGATGTGGTCGATTCTCGAAGCAGAAGGGGTGAAGCCGATCGAAGCAGTTGGCAAACCCTTCGACCCCAGCGTTCACGAGGCCGTGAGTGTCGATTCCGACGGCGGCGACACCGTCGTCGAGGAGTTCCAGAAGGGCTACACCCTTCACGACCGAATCATCCGGCCGGCGATGGTAAAGGTCGGCACGATGAAGAACGAACACAACGGGCATGCATAACGACGGACGCGAACCCGAAGCGGACGCGCGTTCATATCAGGAGGTCAAAGTCCAATGGGACGAACGATAGGAATTGACTTAGGAACCACGAACTCGGTCATGGCCGTCATTGAAGGCGGTGAACCGACGGTGATTCCGAATGCCGAAGGCGAGCGGCTGACGCCGTCCGTCGTGGCGCAATCAAACAACGGTGAGCGGCTGGTCGGGCGCTTTGCCAAACGGCAAGCGATCACCAACGCCAAGAACACAATCTTTTCAGTGAAGCGCTTCATGGGTCGCCGCTTCGAAGATCCCGCGGTGCAGCGTGATTTGAAGCTCGTCCCGTACGAGGCACGTCGAGCCAAGAACGACGGTGTCGAGATCCTGATTGGCGATCGCTGGTACAGCCCGCCGGAGATCTCAGCGATGATCCTGCAGAAGCTGAAGGCGGACGCTGAGGCCTATCTCGGCGAGACCGTCGATAAGGCGGTCATTACGGTTCCGGCCTACTTCGACGACAGTCAGCGTAACGCCACCAAAGACGCCGGCCGCATTGCCGGTCTCGAGGTGCTGCGAATCATCAACGAGCCGACGGCTTCGGCCCTGGCCTACGGACTGGACAAGAAGGGCGACGAGCAGATCGCCGTCTATGACCTTGGTGGTGGCACCTACGACATCTCGATCCTCGATCTCTCCGAAGGTGTCTTCCAGGTTCTGGCGACGAACGGTGATACTCACCTTGGTGGTGACGACTTCGACCAGCGCATCATTGACTGGCTGGCTGACGAGTTCAAGCAACAGGAGGGCATCGACCTGCGCAGCGACCGCATGGCGCTTCAGCGTCTCAAGGAAGCGGCGGAGAAGGCCAAGATCGAACTCTCTAGTACGCAGCAGACCGAGATCAACCTCCCGTTCGTCACGGCAGACGCCAGCGGCCCGAAGCACATGAACATCACGCTCAGTCGCTCGAAGCTTGAGCAATTAGTTGGCGATCTGGTAACCGGAACTGTTCCTCCAATGGAATCGGCTCTCAAAGACGCCGACCTCGCCAAGGACAAGATCGATGAGGTCTTGCTGGTTGGCGGTCAGACGCGCATGCCAGCCGTGCAGAAGAAGGTTGGCGATTTCTTCGGGAAAGAGCCACACAAGGGCGTCAATCCGGACGAGGTCGTGGCCATCGGCGCCGCGATTCAGGCGGGCGTTCTTGGCGGCGAGGTCAAGGACGTGTTACTCCTGGACGTGACTCCGTTGAGTCTGTCAATCGAGACGCTCGGTGGCGTCGCGACTCCACTGATCGAGCGGAACACGACGATCCCGACTCGCAAGAGCCAGATCTTCACCACCGCGTCGGACAACCAGACACAGGTCGAGATCAACGTGGTGCAGGGAGAGCGGCCTATGGCGACTGACAACAAGAGCCTTGGCCGATTCATCCTCGATGGTATTCCGCCCGCTCCGCGTGGTGTGCCGAAAATCGAAGTGACGTTCGACATCGATGCCAATGGCATTCTCAACGTCACGGCACGTGACCAGGCGACCAACCGCGAGCAGAAGATCACAATCACGGCTTCCAGTGGTCTGACCGAGGATGAAATTCAGCGCATGGTACGTGAAGCCGAGGCGCACGCCGACGACGACAAGAATCGCCGCGAAGGCATCGAGCTGCGCAACCAGGCGGAGTCGATGGTCTACCAGGCCGAGCGGACGCTCAACGACTACGGCGACAAGGTTTCGTCGGAGCTGAAGGCAGACCTGGAGTCCAAGATCGCGGCCGTGAGAGACATTCTGGACAATGACCGGGAGAACATCGATCGCTTGCAGCCGGCATACGAGGAGATGACCTCGACGCTCTCACGAGTCGGCACCAGCATGTACGAGCAGACGGAATCGGCCGAAGCCGCTGGTGGCGATGCCGGTGAAGCTGGCCCTCAGGCTGAGGACGAGGCGACCGTCGAAGGCGAGTTCCGCGAAGTCCACAACGAGAGCTAAGCGCCACAAATCACACTTAAAGGCAACCGGGACGGCTGGTAGTCGTCCCGGTTTTCGTTTGCCCCGCTGAACAGACTTGTTCCAAGACACCGGCTTTATGGCAATCAATGCAACTTGCCCAAATGAGACACTACCCCGTTGGGTAGGCTTCAAACCACCCCATAGCTGTCGCCGGACTACCCAAAACCACGTCTCGCTAAGGTCGGTTGAAACCTACTATGAAGACAACGGAGGACCGAAACTTACAGATTGAAGGAAGCAATGAAGCTCTCGGAGATGATGACAAATAGAACCAGTCGCCGTTCGTTCCTCGCCCGGGCGTCGGTTGCCGGACTCGCCATTCCAGCAGCGGGAGGTATCCTGGCCGCCTGTGGTGGAACGGACCCGACGCTTAGGGATCGTCCAATTACCAATAATGCGGCCGCAGCAGCAGCAACTCAGGCGACAACGATGCCTGCTGCCGCAACGATCGAGGCTCCTCCCTTCAAGCTGTATGATCCAGCGCTTCCACCAGTCGGACCCGAGACGACGAAGCAGATCACGCTGACGACCAAGGACGTGACCATCTCGATCGACGATGGTGTGCCCATGAAGGCGTGGACGTTCGATGGCACCGTGCCTGGTCCGACTCCTCGCGTGCGCGTCGGTGACACGGTTGAGTTCACGCTGAAGAATGAAGGAACGACCGAACATTCAATTGATTTTCATGCGGCGCAGATCGATTGGAAGACCGCCTACAAGTCGATCGCACCGGGTGAATCGATCTCATTCACCTTCTCGCCAAAGTACGCCGGTGCATTCATGTACCACTGTGGAACGCCACCGATTCTGCACCACATCAGCAGTGGGATGTTCGGCGCCCTGATTGTCGATCCAGTGGAGCCACTGCCGGAAGCCAAGGAATTCGTGCTGGTACAGAACGAGTACTACGTCACGGACGGGACGCCAGACATGGCCAAGATGCTGGCCGTCACTCCAGACTATGTGACGTTCAACGGCTATGCATTTCAGTACAAGACCAATCCCATCAAGGTGAAGCGAGGAGATCTGGTTCGCTTCTACGTGGTGAACGTCGGCCCAACGCTCAGTTCAGCCTTCCACGTCGTCGGCGAGCAGTTCGACACGGTCTATCTCGGTGCACCACCAGACAATGCGATCCATGGTGTTCAGACCTTCAATGTCGCTCCCGGCGGAGGCATGATCTTCGAACTGGAAGCCGATGTGGTTGGATCGTTCCCAGTCGTCACGCACGCGTTCGCATACACCGAGAAGGGCGCCGTGGCAATCCTTGAGGTTGAAGAATAGGTCCTCCGGTCTGATGGTTCCGATTCAGACCTTGAATGGGGCGGGTTTTCCGCCCCATTCGCATTCCTCAGCGAACAGATCCACAGGTCACGAAGACGTATCAGAGGGCTCGACCATCCCGTGCCGCACCGCGTAGGCAATGACCTGGGCGCGGTTCTGAACGTGGAGTTTGTCAAGGATGTTCCGGAGGTGGTATTTGATCGTGTTTTCGCTGACGAATAGGTGCTCCGCCAGGTCACGATTCGTAGTAACGCCCTGAACCAGAAGCTCCAGAACTTCGCGTTCCCGATCGGTCAGGAGTTCGAGGGCGTCTTCATCGTGCGACGTGGACGGGTGAGCGAATTCGCCCAACAGCTTCCTCGCGAGACCTGGAGTGAGTGCAGGCTCGCCCCGCGATACGCCAGACAGGTGCTCAAATAACCGCGCCGCTTCCAGGTCTTTGGGCAGGAACCCTTGCGCGCCCGACTTGATCGCTTCGAATAAGTCGGCGTCCTCTTCAGATGCCGTGAGCACGACGACGATGACGGACGGTAGCTCCGCGCTGATGATGCGGGTCGCCGCCAAACCATTCATAACCGGCATAGTTAGATCCATCAACACGACGTCAGGATCCAGTGTCCGGGACAGCTCAACCGCCTCTCGACCATTGGAAGCCTCTCCAACCACATCCATGCCTCGGGCCTCGAGCAGGCTTCGAAGACCGTCTCGGAAGAGCGCGTGGTCGTCAGCGATGAGAATGCGCATGGCTGTCCCTGCCGGCTGTCTGTCCGCGAATTTGTGTCGGAATCGTCACCGTCACCAACGTTCCTCGGCCGGGATTCGAGTCAATACTGAGCGATCCACCGACTGACTCTGCTCGTTCCCGCATGATGGCGAGTCCAAACCGTGGTAACCCGGAGTGTCCTGGAGCGCTGGGATCGAACCCAGTCCCGTCGTCTAGCACCGTAGCCTCGATCATATCGCCCACGCATCGAAGCGATACCGACACCCTGCCAGCCCCGGCGTGCTTGCGTACATTGGAGAGCGCCTCCTGCACAATGCGAACGAGCTGGAGCTCGGCCAATGGTGACAGGCCGAGCTGGATCGCTTCTTTGTCCATCGCGTCAAGCTTCGCCATGATTCCGCTTTGATCCTGCCAGGTGGCGAGATAGGCTTGCAACGATTCGACGAACGCCCCTTCGACCTGCGAGCTTCTTAACCCAAGGATGTTCTCACGGACGTCCGCGTAGGCCTGGCGTGCTGCCTTTGAGAGTTGGGCGATCTGCTCCTCCGCGCGCTGCACATTCCCCGCGCTCAACAACTCTTGGGCGGCCTGTCCCTTGGTGTTCACATAGCCCAATACCTGGGCGATGCTGTCATGCATCTCGCGTGCAATCCTGTCTCGCTCCTCGGCAATCGCCAGCGCCCGTACCTGTTTGTGAAGGTGCGCGTTTTCGATTGCCAGGGCAGACTGGGTTGCGAACCGTTCAAGACGCTGCTGATCAGCCATGTCGAACTCGGGTCGAGACTGACTCTCTGTCAGGTACATGCCACCGAGCACTCTTCCGTGGGAAACGATTGGTACCGCGAGAAGTGAGTGCATCTCAGGATGATCGGGAGGGAATCCCACGGAACGCGGATCGTCCGAGAGCTCACGTAGCCGTATCGGTCTCGGATCCTTCAGGATGACGTCGAGCAGGCCGTGTCCTTTCGGAATCCCGCCCAAGCGAGCGCGGATTTCAGCCGACATACCAGACGTCAGGAATGCCTCAACCTGGTAGCCCTCGTCGATCAGCGCGAGCGCACCATAGCGCGCCCCAACCAATTCCCTCGCCTGATTGACGACATTCTGTAGGACGACCTCGAGATCGAGCACACCGGTAATGGCCAAACCCGCCTCGTGCAGCGTCAGAAGCTCCTGATTCTGCTGCGTGAGTCGAGTCTGCATCGATCCAACACGCCTAAAGATCGAGATCGAGAAGATCGTGGTGCCGACCAAAACCAGCGCGATAGTTATCACGAAACTCGCCAGGTTCCCGAGAACGTCTGGGAAGACCAACCAACGAAGCAATTCCAGCGCGGTCAAGCCCGCGGCTGGCACGAGCACGGCGAGAAGTCTCAGCCGACCAAGGTTCAGGTGGCTTTCCGAAACTGACTCGCTGGCCGGATGCCTATCGTTCACCACCGCGCTCCACTCACCCATAGATTCCAAGGCGCTGTCACCGTGATCATTGTCAGGAGCTTGAGCTACGCCGTCAAATTCGGGACTCGAGTTTTGAGGACAAGCGAACGGCGGCCGAAATGGGCCGCCGTTCTTCGTTCAAATCAGATGTGGCGAACGTTATGGAGCCTTCAGCAACTCCAGGTTGGAGAGCTGCACGAGGCGTCGGGCGTGATTGGCTTGCTCTACTTCGACAACAACTCGAACCTGTCCGTCGGGACTGATCTGCCGTATCGGCTCGCTTCGACAGGTGACGACTGTGCCGAGATGCTGCGGATCGGTCAGACGCGCAAGCACGCCGTCGGCGGGCGTCAGTGGATCAGCCGGATTCGAATAGGTCGCGCCGACAGAGCTGAAGCAGAGATATGGGTACGAGGGGAACGGGCGCTCACGTCCCGGGATCAGTACACTAGCTGTCTGGCCTTCTCGATCGCTAATGAAGGAGAAGATGGTCGAAGCCATCGGCTTGCGTCCGAACCCCTCGGTGACGAAGATAGTGAAGCCATAGTGTTCGAGATCCGGTGCGAGTGGGCCATTGGTCGACCATGCCTGCCAGAATGACTGAGTTGGCCGCTCCGGACCGTTCGACGACGCGAGACGCCGTACGTCACTCTCGCTGATGCTGCCGACGATGACGCCGCGAGCTCCGACATCGGCCAACTTGCGAATCGCGCTTGCCCCGACAGTCATGCCACCGAGGACGAGCATTCCGCGGTATTCCTGAGTCACTCCATCGGGCGTCAGCTCACGGTCATGACGGTCGACGGCAACTTTGATCGTTCCGGTGTTGTCGGCACCCAGGGCGATGGCGCCACGTATTCGTGCGCCGCCTGCGCGGATCATGACGCCTCGTCCGTCTACGATGCTCGCGACCTCTCCGTAGACAAGAGACTCAACCGATTGGCTGCCAGCCTCGGGGATGATCGTTGCGGTGCCGGAAATCTCGTTCACCTCGGAGAGTCGCCCGGCTTCGGGCGTATCAGAGGTCACGGTGCGCAGACCCTTGCGGGCTCGCGCGACGCTTTCCCCCGGATCAAAATGAGAGCCAATAGGCTTGGTGAGGTAACGCTTCACAGTATCGGGCGTGACGCCAAGCTCCCGTGCCAGATGCAGCGTGATCGTGCGGCCCGCGCCTCCAGACGCCGTGCCGATGGCGCTGGACGGTTCGACTCGATCTCCCACTGCAACGACGATATCGCCCGGCGCGCGGAGAAACCGGCCTACCTCGAACGAGACATCCTCGATGATCACTGGATCCTGAATGCCCAAGCCGGTCGCCATGTCTTCTCCTCGTCTAATTCGTTGGAGCGCCAACGTCGCTCAGCCAGGAGCGGAGCAGCGTCACTCGTGCCTCTGGATCTTCCGGCATCACGATGGGTCGCCCGCGCGCGTCGATGATGATGCCGACGCGTCCACCGAAGAGCTTGCGATCATTCACGAACTCGACAGTCTCGCCCGCGCCGTGTGAGCCGACTGCAAAGCCGGGCTCCGGCGTGAGTGTGACGTCGGCCGCTTCAGACTCCCCCACGGTCAACACCTGTACGTTGCCGAATGGGACGCTGAATCGCCGAGACTCGCCGTCTTGCAGCTTGACTTCGCCACGCACCGCCAAAGCCCCTTGCTCACCCTGGCCCGTTACGACCACGCAAGTTGCCATCGGAACCAGGAAGTCCTGCTCGATGACGTCTCGTGCGAAGGCCGGATCGATCGTGGAGATCGCGCCGACCGACGCCATAATGCCTTCGGCGTCCAGCGCAACCGTTACCACGCCGTCAGCGGACTGCGGCGCGAGACCGTCGATAACCGTCAACGCGGCCAATCCGGGATCCTGATCGGCGAAGCTCGGTCCGACGACGACAAGATCGATGTCGGTATGACTTCCACCCGCGACGTCATCCGCTAGATCAGCAATCAGTTCGCGCTTCAAAGCCGATTCAACCAGACTGTCGGTCGTCGAATCCGGTCGTCCAAATGGCCGTAAGGCACGATTCAGAATCCACTGAGTCAGCTCTTCCGCGGACCAGCGATGCGGCATCCAGCGGGTAATTCGCTCCGGTGGTATGCGCAGAAGCGAGCGGGTGCCGAGCTCGAGGTCTCGTTCAGCACGGAAAGCGGTCACTCCGCCGCCACTCGCCGCCAGATACGCCAGCGATCCAGATCCGATGTTGACGGTGAAGACGTTGCGGCGCATACGGCGATGCAAAAAAGACGCAACCGCCTGAATGGCATGAACCCGGTCAACGTAGCGGGCGTTGCTGAGCGCGGGAACCGATTCCAGTTCGCTCACCCGCTGGGCGTACTGTTCGTTGAACTCCGATTCGAGCGCCGAGGCAATCTCCCATGGCTCATATTCCATTGGGTCGATGCCGCTAAGCTCCAGCGTCGTTCCGAGCGACTGTGCCACGAGTTGTTGTTTGCCCTCGTCCGCGATGACGATGCCGGTCGTGATGGCGCCGTCTCGGGCCGCGTCAGCCGCTGCCTCGATGGCGATGTCCCAGTCTTCCTTGGTTCCACCGTCATGGACGAGGATCAACGTCGTGGGTGAAACCTCTCGCAGCCATGACAGGAGCACGGGAGTCGACAGTGTTGAGCTCTGCTGTCCGATGTCTTCCAATGAATAGGCGGCGATCGTAGGCGAACGACGGATACCGGCGACGAGCTGCTTGCCAAGTCCGCCAATTCCAATCGAGACCACCGCGGAGCGATTGACCTGGACCGGTAGCCCGGTCAGGAAGATCTCGTCGACGCCGTCGCCATTAGCAAATTGAGGCGAGATGACGCGTTCATCGGTGGCGAGCCTACGGCCGCACTGCTGCTCCAGATCGCGGATCGCGAGCCAGACACGCTCCCCGTTGATGGTCTCGCCACTCTTGGTAGCCAGAGTTGAGCCGGCGCCGACAAATCGTGGCGCACCGTCAACGAGATCGAATAGCACGGCGCGGACGGCGTGCTGATCCACGTCAATGACCATCACCGAATCGCGCGTGGCCACGGGCTCTCCTCCGGTCTCGAGCCTGCCAGTCGGGACTTCATCCACGACATTTTGCATAGTGCGCCCCACCACCATTGCACCTCGTCTCTACAGGAAGTTGCTGATCGCGAAGTAGCCGAGGACCACCACCAGCAGCACGACGATGCTGAACATCAGCACCCGCACACGCGCTGGATTCGACTTCGATGGTTCTTGGTCCGGTTCGCGGTTCATCGGTTGGACGCTCTCGTCCACATCAAGAGGTGAAAGCTCATCCGTCTGCGGAGCGGTCTTACGCTTCAATCCCGCCGTAGGTCCAGACTCAAGCGGCTCGAAGTCACCCGCGACGTCTTCTTCCTCCGGCTGCGGCTCGATATCGCGCGAACGACTGAGCCACGCTCGGCTGACCGTTGGAGCGATTGTCGCCACAGGCTGCGGGCTGGCCGAAATCGGGGAAGCGGTTTGAATTGGCGGCTGTTCCGTTTCGAATTCTTGGTCCCCAAGCGCGCGCAACCATTCCGGCAAGTCATCCTCGCTTATCAGCGAGAACGTCTCAGCCGACTCGACGTGCGGCTGGGCCGGTGCCGACCAGGATGGCTGCGACATTTGTGGCGCGCCGCGACCGGTTCCATTGGCGGGCGGTGCCGAATCGAGCCACGGCGGCAAATTGTCAGACGCATCTGATGCGGGAGCGTGAATGGTCTCGTGGCCGTTTCCGTTTTGCGAAGCAGACACAGTCATGTCACGCAACCACGGCGGAAGCTCGGTCGGATCAACTTGCAAAGCCGAATCATCGACGAAGCTGGGGCCTGGCTCGAACCGCCCGGCCGCCGCTCCCGACTGGCTCTGTCCACATGCTCGGCAGAACCGATCATGCTCCTCCACCGGAGCGCCACAGACGTGGCAATTCATGTCACCGGAACTCGCACCAAGCGGTGATCCGCAGACCTCGCACGTCTCCGCGCCGATTGGATTCGCTGTGCCACATTCCGCGCAGTACACTGGTCCTCCCAGCCGATCACTCTTTGGCTCGTTACACCACCAGCCGACGATTTCGACCGGATTCATGTCAACCTGCAACGTCGCATGACGTGCTCTATCGCAAGTCGAGTCTACCACCGGCCTGAATTGCGAGTTTAGCCCAGAAGTCCTGAATGGAACGCCAGAGCCGATACGCTGATTCTGTGAACAATGACTGATCCAAAAGCGTCAGGAGACCGCCGTCTTTTGAGATTCGCGCCAGCGAACAAGCGGCTTACTACGCGTGGCGCGATTTGCGATTTGGTCGCTGCGACGCGCTGGGGCAGCCAACCCTTATCCGCGAAGCTCGGCGGAATCCAGCCAGATCGTAACAGGCCCATCGTTGACGAGTGAGATCTGCATATTCGCGCCAAATTCACCCGTTGCGATGGTCAGTCCGAGTCCCTCGAGTTCGGCCGCCACCTGGTCCACGAGCGGTTTCGCGACGCCTGGCTGTGCAGCCCTAATGAAACTCGGACGACGACCTTTGCGCAAGTCCGCGTAGAGAGTAAATTGAGAGACAACGAGACAGGCAAGACCAAGTTCAAGCGATGAACGATTCATCTTGCCATCATCATCTTCGAAAATGCGCAGGTTGGCGACTTTGCTGGCCAGAAACCGGGCGTCCTCTTCATTATCTTCATGCTGTACGCCCACCAGGAGGAGCAATCCCTGGCCAATCTCTCCGATTACTGTGCCATCGACGCGAACCGCCGCCTCGCGCACGCGCTGAACGAGTATGCGCATCCGTTTCCCATCCAAGAGTCTGACTGACCGTTCCGAGCACGTGGCTATATTGCGTCGTCCCCACGGCGCGATACGGCTCGGCAAAGATCCAACGACGCGGTCTACTCCGCGTGCGGTTCCGGCGGACTCATCGAAGCCGTTGCCATGGCCGCGATGCCCTCGCCTCGCCCGATGAATCCGAGTTGCTCGTTGGTTGTTGCCTTAATGTTGACACGATGGGCGTCGACTCGCAACGCGGCCGCGATGGTCTGACGCATGGCATCCCGATACGGCCCAACGCGTGGGAATTGAGCGATCAACGTGGCGTCGACGTTCTCGATCGTCCAGCCGTCAGGCAGGAGCGAGACGACAATTCGAAGAAGGTCGAGGCTGCTTCGATCGCGCCATTCTTCCTCGTCGGGAGGAAAGTGAACGCCGATATCGCCGAGCCCCGCCGCGCCAAGGATCGCATCCATAATGGCGTGGAGCAGGACATCGGCGTCCGAATGGCCACCGAGCCCGTGCGGAGACGGTATCTCAACACCGCCGAGAACCAGCCGGCGCCCTTCGGCGAAGCGATGCACGTCATAGCCGATCCCGGAGCGAGTCAAGTCGACGCCTGTTCGCGTTGAGCCAGGATCGTCTCGGCCAGCGTGATGTCGAACGGACGAGTCAGCTTGATGTTCTCGTCGCTCCCGGGAACGATGCGCACCTCATAGCCCGCCCACTCGAGAAGCGCCGCTTCGTCGGTGAAGTCAACCTGCTCTTGTCGATCTTGCGCCTTGTGATACGCATCCATCAGCCAATCCCGTCGGAACACCTGCGGAGTCTGCGCCGCGAAGAGTGTGCGCCGATCCAGCGTGCGGGTTATCAGGTCGTCTGATTCCACAAGCTTGATCGTGTCGGTGACTGGTGTCGCCGCGATGGCGGCGCCCGACGTCTCGCCAGCCGCAATCACTGAACGTACAAGATCCAGCGCCACCAGAGGACGCGCGGCATCGTGAATGAGGATGAGATCTACGTCGTCACAAAGCGATTCGACGCCGTGCCGAACGGACTCGTATCGCGTCTCTCCGCCGAGGCAGAGTTCGAGCGACTCGTCGTACGCCACTTCATCCACCAGGACCTCGATTTCGCTCAGGTTGTCGGCGTTGGTCACCAGAATAATCTCGGAGATCTCAGTCGACGCGGAGAGCGTGTCGAGGACCCGCAGGATTACCGGCCGGCCGCCGAGGAATATCATCGTCTTGTTCGCGCCCATGCGCTGGCTGCGTCCCGCCGCCACGACGACGGCGCCGCAACGCATCAAACGGGCTCCTCGTCGACCACTTGAGCAAAGGCCATTCGGCCGGCCCCGGTCTGCAGCGTCCGCGTGACGACGACGTTGACGTCCTGACCGATGAGACTCTTGCCGGCTTCCACTACAACCATGGTGCCATCGGTAAGGAATCCGACCCCTTGGCCGTATTCGCGGCCAGGTTGCACGATCTTCAAGGACATCAGTTCGCCTGGGACGAGCGGCGGTCGTAGCACGTGTGCCAGCTGATGGATATTGAGCACGCGCACTTCCTGCAGCTCAGCCACGCGCTCGAGATTGGAGTCGCCGGTCAGGATCCAGTAATCATGCAGTCTGGCGATACGGACGAGTTTGGCGTCCACGTCGTTCTCATCCTGCGCGTCGAGATTCGTGATCATCAGGTCAACGCTGATATCCTGGCGCAACCGTTCGAGCACGTCGAGTCCACGCTTGCCGCGATCCCGTCGCGACGGGTCCGGCGAATCGGCGACGAGCTGAAGCTCTCGCAAGACGAACTGCGGCACGATGAGCTGGGACATCAAGATGCCAGTTGCCGCGAGATCCACGATGCGGCCATCAATGATCACGCTCGTGTCGATGACGATCCCATGCGGAGCGCGAGAATCGGTTGATGAATTCGTCGTCAGGAGGTTCGGCATTTGCTGAATTGGACGTCCGATGAGCGCCTGAAACTCGCGCTTCTTCGTCACCAGTGCCAATACAGAGACGCAACAGATGGCGACTGCCGAAACGGCTGGGAGAAGATCACCATAATAACGAGGCAGAAGCGAGAGGGGCCACGCGAGCAGCGCCGAAACGACGCCTCCGACCAGCAGGCCGACGGCGACGGCGACCAGATCCAACGCTGAAAGGCGACGGATCTCGCGGTGTAGCCAGCGGAAGAGACCAAGCGTGATGTATGGCGCTATCAGAAAAAGGAGGGCCCCGATGACCGCGGCGAAAAGGAGCGGATAACCTTGAACGTCGGTGGTGGAGGCGTTCGGCTGTAGATAGGAACCGATCTCCCATCCACCGATGATGCCGACGATGAGCCCACCATAGCGCAGCGCTCGCGAAAGTGCTGTGTTGGTGTGCGGACCTCGCACTGAGGGCTTAGGCATCGACCGCACCTTCATGACTTTCAGTTAACTCCAGGCTGGCTCGGAAAGCGAGTCGGCACAATGCAGTCCGGTTGTTGGCGTGGGTCACCGAGCTGCGCAGGAGGATGAGCGTCATGCTCAAATGTGGACGGAAGAACGCAGACACGTCCTCGGGACGTGAGTGTAGCATCACTCTTTTTTGACGGTCAATGCGCACGGCCGTGCAACGCACGCAACAGTTCGATGGTCTCCGCAGGGACTGGTGCCGTGCCAATATCTCGACCTTCGCGTTCGCCCGGTCCATGAAAGTCACTGCCGCCCGTCGCGACCAAACCATTTGCGCGAGCGAGCCTCGCTAATCGCGCGTGCTGGTCGGAATTGTACAGTCCATAGTAGACCTCAAGACCGTCCAGTCCTGCCGCAACGAGCTGATTCAACGTCGCGTCGAGTCCGTCGACCGTGTACGGATGAGCGAGCACAGCTACGCCATCCGAGCGATGCACGAGCTCGACCGCCCCCGCTGGTGTCAATCGAGGACGCTCAACGTAGCCCGGTCGACCGCGGGATAGGTATCGCTCGAACGCCTCATCCATCGAAGAGACTGCACCGGACTCAACCAACGCCCGGGCGACGTGCGCCCGCCCGATCGAGCCACCACTTCCAAGTTCCCTCACTCGTGCGAGATCAACCTGAACATTTACGTCATTGAGCCGCTCGATGATGTGCACGACGCGATCGCGGCGTCCTTCGCGGAAGGCGGCGAGCTGTTCTTGGAGATCAGTCGAGTGATGACCGATGAAATACCCAAGCATATGAAGTTCGCCCGCGCTTACAGAACAGCTCAGCTCGACCCCGGGGATTACTTCGATCCCGACCTCAGCTGCAGCGCTCAACGCCTCATCGATTCCCTGAGTCGTGTCGTGGTCGGTGAGAGCGATCGTGTTGAGTCCAACGCTTGCTGCCAGACGGACCAAGTCAACGGGCGCGAGCAGACCGTCCGACGCCGTGCTGTGTGTGTGAAGATCGACGCTGAATGTCGCTAGTTCACTTTGAATCAACAGTGGCTCCAGTTGACCAACCCGAAAAAATAGATTCGCTGCATCATACTCGCACGAACAAAGGCTATCAGACTGAAGGGCGCAAAATAAAAGCGCCACCGTTGCCGGTGGCGCTTAAATTCGAACTCGAAGAATTGAGTATTAGCGCGGCTCAACAATGAGACGAATTGCGGTACGATTCTCCTCGTCGATCTGCACGTCAATAAACGCTGGCAAGCAGACCGCCTCGATGCCGGTTTCGAGGAGATAATCCCGTGCGATGGCAACGGCCTTCACGGCCTGGTTTGTTGCACCAGCTCCGATTGCCTGCACTTCAGCACGCCCTGATTCGCGCACGACTCCGGCAATCGCCCCGGCGACCGCGCTCGGTCGTGATCGAGCCGAAACCTTGAGAACTTCGCTTCGGCGCTCCTCAGTCAGTACTTCAGTGGCCTCGCCGTTACCGTTGGTGTACCCGGTCAGCGGCTGCTCACCCGGATCATAAGCTTCCTCGTCTGGCGGAAAGCTTGCGTCTGGATTGATCTTGATGTCCCGTAGGTCAAGTTTGCTGAAGAACCGGTCCATCCTGCTCCTCCATGAGAGCGGAAATTACCGCCCTCCCCTTCGTAAAAAAGTTCCTTATCCCCCGTGCGGTCGCACAGCGCAGATGCGTGAGAGTGTTCCCCGAAAACCTCCAACGTGATTGAAACGAAACAGAATA
Organism: uncultured Chloroflexia bacterium; assembly: GCA_963713965.1. Classification (GTDB taxonomy): domain Bacteria; phylum Chloroflexota; class Chloroflexia; order Thermomicrobiales; family Thermomicrobiaceae; genus CALAGB01. The sequence continues at coordinate 3,059,259 of OY970217.1, read as the reverse complement.
ACCAGCCGAACATCGCACGTCGACCACAGCCCGAAACACGCGTCGCTTCCAGAGCGGGCAGCGTCGCCGTAGCTCAGTGTTTGTCATCGTCGTTCCGCGTGCTGGCTGTGAACGCACCGGCTCCGACCGGCGAAGTTCGCGCAAGGGTTACCACACTTTTTGGCAACTCGTCAACACTAATGTACTCGCCTGGACCAAACAAATTACGAATGCCCATGGGCCTTAACGCGATACACCGGAGCGCGAAGGTTCCTCACGCTCCGGTGCTCACTTTTGGACACGTCTTTCGTCGACTACCGGGCGTAGTCGACCACTCGAGTCTCTCGAATCACCGTCACCTTAATCTGGCCCGGATATTCGAGCGTCTCCTGGATCTTGCGCACGATATCTCTGGCAAGCCGGGTTGCCGCCAAATCATCGACTTTGTCCGGTTGGACGAGGATGCGTACCTCGCGTCCTGCCTGGATGGCATAGGCCTTCTCCACGCCGCTGAACGAATTCGCGACGCCTTCGAGCGCCTCCAACCGTTTGATGTACGTTTCGACCATTTCACGCCGCGCGCCTGGACGTGCGCCGCTGATCGAGTCCGCCGTCGCGACGATGAACGCTTCCACCGTCTGCGGTTCTTCTTCTCCGTGGTGTGCCGCGATCGCGTGAACGATCTTGGCCGATCGGCCGAGCCGCCGTGCAATGTCCGCCCCGATCAGGGCGTGCGGCCCCTCCACCTCATGGTCAACCGCTTTGCCGATGTCATGCAGGAGCGCAGCGGTCTTGCAGACGTTGAAGTCCGCTCCGAGTTCCGCCGCCAACGCTCCGGCGATCTGCGATACCTCGAGCGAGTGTTGCAGGACGTTCTGTCCGTAGCTCGTTCGATACTTCAGTCGGCCGAGAAGTTTGATCAGATCAGGATGAAGTCCTTGAACATTCGCTTCGTAGGCGACCCGCTCACCCTCCTCGCGGATGATCTGCTCGACCTCTTGTCGGGTCTTGGTAACGACCTCCTCGATTCGAGCCGGGTGAATTCGTCCGTCTTGAATCAGCTTTGCCAGCGAGCGACGAGCGATCTCACGACGAACGGGATCGAACGACGAAAGCGTCACTGCTTCCGGCGTGTCATCGACGATAAGGTCGACTCCGGTCGCCTGTTCCAGCGAGCGGATATTTCGCCCCTCACGTCCGATGATGCGTCCCTTCATGTCGTCGCTCGGCAACGGCACGACGGACACGGTACTTTCCGCGACATAGTCTGATGATACGCGTTGGATTGTAGTAGCAAGGATGCGTTGTGCGCGTTGGTTTGCCTCGAGCTTTGTCTGCTTGTTCGATCTCTCGAACTTGCCGATTCATGATGTCGCGCATCTCGGTTTCGGCTTGCTGCAGGACCTGTGACCGCGCTTCTTCGAGCGTCAGCTGGGCCACGCGCTCGAGTTCGATTCGACGTGCTTGTTCCATCTCGTCAAGCTGGCTTCGCGCGTCTTCGATCTCTCGCTCAGAGGTCTGAACCTTCTTTTCTCGACGGTCCAGAGACTCGATGCGTCGATCGACCTGTTCTTCCTTCTGCTGCAGGCGACGTTCGAGCCGGTCGACTTCCTTGCGTCGTTGTTGGTGTTCTCGCTCAAGCTCATCCCGTGCCCGCAGGGCCTCGTCCTTGGCTTCAAGGACGAGCTCTCGGCGTTTGGCTTCGGCTTCGTCGATCGTCCGTCGGGCCTGGACGTCCGCCGCTCTGACCTTCGAGTTCGCGCTCGAAGTCAGAACAAAGAACGTCACAATGGCTGCCGGGATCGCACCGATTACCACGCCGAGGAGGATGAAGAGTACTGTCTCCATCAAATGCTCCTCATGTGTCGTGTCGTCAGTTGTTAAAGTTCGGGAAATCAGCATGCACGCGGCGTGTCCGTCATCGGGCAGTCGCGCGCGAACTGGTAGATCTTCCTACAGATCCCCTCGGCTGAATCATAGTTGGCGGATTTATGCAATGTCAAGGAACCCATGAACGTACGCGGTTTGGAGCGCGAAGACTCAGGGGCTTCACCGGTTGATTTGGATGGATCACGCGACAATTCATTTGCCAGCAGAAGGGTGAGTGCTTCAAACCGGTAGTCTGGGGGCCGTGCCGCTCTCTTGAGACCAGGCACCGTCAGGCGTCTGCTAAGATGCGTGCGGGTTCCGCACATGAGGGAAACGGAGTGTTCGATGTCGAGCTATCACCCTGAGGTCGATCACGTCCTGCTCAACGGCAAGATCATCACCGTTGACCACAACTTCACGATTGCCGAAGCGGTCGCGATTCGAGATAGTCGCATCGCCGCGGTCGGCACCACCAGTGAGATCAGTTCGCTGGCCGGCAGCCATACTCGGGTGGACGATATGGGTGGTGGAGTCGTTCTTCCCGGCATCATCGACTCGCACAACCATCTCCTCTCGACGAGTCAGGTACTTCAGCAGATTCAGCTCTACGATTGCCGTTCGATTGGCGAAATTCTGGAACGTGTGGCTGAGCGAGCGCGCACAGCACGTCCGGGCGAGTGGATCGTCGGCCGAGGCTGGGATGAGACGCTTCTCGCGGAGCGACGGCACCCGTCTCGCTGGGAAATCGATCAGATCGCACCCAACAACCCAGTAGTCCTTCATCGCGTCTGGAATAAGCTGACCGCCAACAGTGCAGCCATCACAGCGGCAGGTGTACGTCGTGATACGCCCGATCCCCCGGCGGACGAGCTGTACGCAGGTGGATTCGAACGGGATGAGCACGGGGAACCAGCGGGACTCTTTCGAGATCGGGCAAAAGAGCTCATTCTGCGGGCAATTCCGGAACCGACCAATGAGGATTTGGTTCAGGCGCTTTCAAACGGGTGCCGGGCCTACAACGCCGTCGGAATCACCGGTGTGGCGGAGCCCGGACTCGGTCCGCGAGAACTGCGCGTCTACCAAACGACGCACGGCCGCGGAAAGCTTTCGGTGCGTACCGACATGCTGCTTGGGGGCTGGGGATACGTGCCGGCCACCCGTGAACCGGAGTTGAAACGCTGGATCAGTGAAATGGGCGTTTATTCGGGCTTCGGCGACGACGTGCTGCGTCTGGGCGGAGTGAAGTTCCTACTCGACGGAGGCGTTGGGGACCGCACAGCCCGCATGAACCACTCATACGAGGGTGAGCCGGGCAACCACGGGCAGTGGGCGGTCGATCCCGAAGAGGCTCCTGAGCTGATTCGCTGGGTGCACGATCAGGGCTGGTCGATCGACGCACACACCTGCGGCGACGCCGCTCAAGATCTCGCGGTGCGCGCCTTCATCGCGGCTCAGACTGCGTCACCGAATGCGTCACTGCATCATCGTGTGCATCACGCCTATGTGCCGACGCCCGAGACGATTCAACTGATGGGTCGTCATGGCATTCCGGCGTTGGTCAGCAATCCATTCCTGGTTCATCTCGGCGACAGCTTCGTCGAGAGCCTTGGAACGGACAGAGCGGCACGGGCGTTGCCGATGGCTAGCTATCTGCGCGCTGGTGTTCCGCTCGCTGGAAGTTCTGATTCTCCCATTGCTGATTTCAACCCGTGGGTCGGCATGTACGCGGCAGTCGCGCGGCGCAGCATCAATGGCTGGCAATTCGATCCGGCCGAAGCGATTGGGATTGAGGATGCCCTTCGCAGTTACACCATCACCGGCGCGGCGGTGCTCGGACTTAGCGAGAAACGTGGTTCAATCGCGCCAGGGAACGTGGCCGACCTGATTCAGCTGGACCGCGATCCGTTGCGGATCGATGTCGAAGCGCTCAAAGAGACACGCGTCCAGCGCACCATGGTGGCTGGTTCCTGGGTCTACGAAAGCTAACGTCAACGTGTCGATGAACCTTGTGTTGAACTCGTGGTCGACGCTGAGCTGTACTAAAGGCAGTTGGATGAGAAAAGAGGAGGGATCACATGAAAGGACTTTCTCGCCTGATCAGGTTGGTCGGGATCATGCTTGTCATCGCGGCCATTGCCGATCAGCTACGTCGTCCAGCAGACGAACGCACCTGGACCGGAAACATTCTGATCTTCCCCTATGACTTCCGCTTCCCGACCGTGGAGCGCTTCTTCGAGCGCTGGTGGAACCCGGAAGACGAGCGGATCTTCACGCCGGACGTCTTCGGAGTTGGCTGGTCAGTGAACCTGTTCCAGGCGATGAAGCGCTTCAAGGAGATGGGCTGATTCCCGAACCGGCGCCGTTCCAAACGTTCGTAATGCCTGAGATCAAACCGGGAGAGCCGCCAGCCCTCCCGGTTCACGTTTGACGCGGACCTCGTCGGGTCGGTCTGCCGGTGGGCTCAACGACTGATGCTAACCCGTTGACGCACGAGCGATCCGCGCCAGAACCTGAAACGTCCCAATGGCGCCGAGAATCAGACCGAGCGCGACCAACACCTTCACGACTCCGAAGAGGTCCGCCAGGGCTCCGGCGAAGATGATCGGCAGGAAAGCCACGCTGTTGGAGATGGTAAAGAAGGTGGCATAGACGCGAGCCCGGATGCGCTCCGCGGAGGTCGATTGCAGCAGCGATTGGCTCGGCACCAGCACCAAAGAGTTCGCCAGCCCAAGTAGGCATGCCAATACCCCTGCCAGCACGACCGTGCTCGTCTCGACCGGCCCTCCATGCTCCCAGGTACGGCTGGCAAAGGCCGGCAGTAACGCGAGCAGCACCAGGACCGCCCCACCCGATGTGAGCCCCACGTCGATCGTCAACTCCGCCCCAATGCGAGACGTCAAACGCCCGACAAACAACGCACCGACCAAGATACCCGCACCGGCCGGAGCGACTAGATACGCGATGTCCTGCCGTTCGAGACGCAAAACACTGGTGATGAACCCCGGACCAAGGACGGCAATCATCAAATAGGACGCCGTCGCCAGCGACAGGTAGGAGATCGCCTTGATCAGAATAGGTGAGTGGAGGATGTAGAGCACGCCCTCGCGCATCTCATCAAGCACTCGACCGACCGCGCCCTTTTCGTCGTTCAGATTGCGCTCTGCCGGCGGGGTAGATGGGATCGTCACGCTGAGCAGCGTGCTGAGCACGAACATCCCGATGATCCCAAGGAGCACGTCATGCACCCCGACGACCTTGATCAACAATGGTCCGAGCGCCGCGAATCCGGCAATCTGAGATGCGGTGAACGTCAAGTTGAAGAGTGCGTTGGCGTTGATGTTGTCTCGCCGGGGCACCAGGAGCGGAATGGCCGAGCCGAGCGCCGGACCGAAGAACTGCCCCACGGCGCCGGACGCGAAGGTGATTGAGTAGAGAACCGTCAGTGCGAATAAAGGGCCGCCAGGTCGGCTGCATCAAGACGAAGCCGATCACGGCCAGACCACGTAGTGCATTTGTCACGATCAGCACGGTTCGCTTGTTCGAGCGGTCAACCACCACGCCAGCGAACGGACTAAAGAGGATGGCTGGAACGCTGAAGGCGAGAACCGTCAGGCCAATCGCCGTATTCGCTTGCTCGATCTGGTAGCGGTCGATGATGGCTCGCACCAGGATAAGGAGCGAAAAATTGGTCATGTTCTGACCGGTTTGGGAGAAAGCCTGGACGATCCAGAGACGCAGGAACGGCCCGATTACGCAGGACGTCGATGAATCTGCCGTGTTGCTCGGTCAGGCGCCTATCAACCCGGTCGTGGATCCTCCTCGGGAATGATGGTCACTTGGCTCCCGGTAGTCCGGGCCGCGCGAGACGAACGTTTTGAGCCGCTTTTCGACCGTGCGGCGTGGCAGCAAGACGCGACGACTGCAGCCAAGGCAGCGCAAACCAATATCGGCGCCCAATCGAACAACGACCCAGTCGGTGGAACCGCATGGGTGGGGTTTACGCAGTCGTACGATGTCGTCAAGATAGAGATTCGAGTGGCATCTCGCCTCCAGTGAAGCGGGCTCGGCCGATTATAGCATTGGGTTTGACGGCATGGCCGGCTGCTGATAGACTCCTTGTGACGACCGTCATCCGAACGTTCGCGGCTGTTGGAGGAACGCTATGACGTAGTTGTCCCGCGCGATGACACGCGTCTGCTGGATACTCGCATCGGCCGTGCCTGGCTCGTCGTCTACGATCTTGTTCGTGCTGCGCGACGTCGGTTCTCGGACCGGATTTCTGGTCGGCAGAACGACTGATCGCCTACGGCGTCGTTCGTGCTGGCCCCCGCCATCACCTTCATGCCAGTCGCGCACAAGCTCCGCATCCCACTCTATGACCTTGAAGCGATCGTCGCCTGGTCGACGCTGGCGTTCGTCCTGACGTTCGTCGATCCACGCGACCAGCCCGCCGATGTGGTGCTGCTCGTGTTTCTTGGTGTCGCTGGTGATGTCACTGGCGACGATCCTCACGCTGCTTTCCTATGCCACCGGTCTGCGGCTCTTCGCGCGACGGAGTCAGCGTTACGACTTTGTGCGCGCCCGCCGCGAGGGCTATCTCGGGTCGATCTTCTGTGTGGGATTGCTTCTGCTGTCGTTTCTGAAGTTCTTTCGATTGTCAGCGCGGCATTGATGGGCATGATCGTGTTGCTGCTCGAGATCTTCTTGCTTTCGCGCGGCGGAGAAATTGGACGCGCGGCGCGCCGTCCCAGAGAACGTCCCATACTTCACGTTTCCGACGAACTCTCCTGAAACAAACGAGGCGGGGCATTCAGCCTCGCCTCTCTCGTCAGCATTCAGTTGTCTCGAGTTCCCTAGGCCAGCGCGGTGCTCAGCATTCGCTGCAGGACAATGATGAGCAGGATCGCGACCATCGGCGAGAGGTCGAGCATGCCCGCCGAGGGAACGACACGACGAATCGGCGCGATGATCGGCTCTGTGATCTGCACCAGAATCTGCGAGATGGGATTCGTCATTCCTCGGTCGAACCAGGACATCAGGCGCGGCCAATGATGGCGAACTCCATAATCGTCAGGAACGTCATCAAGATCTGCAAAAGGAACTCCAACGGTCGGTCCTCCATCGCGATGTGGCTCGGCCATTCCGGTACAACGAAAGAGTCCCTATTTGCCTGAGCCAGCACGTGAACGCTAACATGTGACACTCCGGGTGTCAACGAACGTTCACCGCCCTAACTTTACCATAAACTCAATGGTTCACGGCTGTTCCCGCCAACCGGACAAGCAGTCGATCTGCGCTACAATGCTCGCAATGTGTCTTCATCGAGAGTCGAAGGAGAGAGCCGAGCATGGGCAAGGAAGTGCTCATCCTTTCGCGCAAATTTCGAGAGCAAACTGACTTCGCTCGCGAGTTTCTGGAAGCGCGGGGATGCACGCTCGCTGAGCGTGATTTCGATTACCCGGTCACTGAAGATGTGCTCGTCGACATCATCAAGGACGTAGACGGGTTGATCACCGGGCTCGAGCAGATCACGCCGCGCGTCTTCGCCGCGGCCAATCGGCTCAAGGTGGTGAGCGCGGGCGGCGTCGGTTACGACCACGTGAACGTGGATGAGGCCAACGAGCGCGGAGTCGCGGTCTGTATCTGTGCGGGCTGCAACAACTACTCCGTCTCGGAACTCGTCTTCGGTATGATGGTGGGGCTCGCGAGGAATATCTATCCCGCCGATCGCTCCTTGCGGCAGGGCGAATGGATGCGCTATCTCGGATTCGATCTGTGGGGGAAGACGCTTGGCGTCGTCGGCCTCGGTCGGGTCGGCAAGGCCGTGGCACTGCTCGGCCGAGCCTTCGGCATGCGCGTCCTGGCCAATGACATCGACTGGGATATCACGTTCGCCAACGAGCACGGTATCTCCTACGTCCCCTACGAGCGCATTCTCGACGAGTCCGACTTCGTCACCATGCACGTTCCGCTGACCCCGCAAACCCAGTACATGGTGGACGAAAGCGCCATCGAGCGCATGAAGCCGACCGCCTATCTGATCAACTGCGCTCGCGGTCCGGTGGTGAAGGAGTCGGCGCTGGTCGACGCGCTCAAGCGTCACCGCATCGCCGGAGCTGCTCTTGACGTTTTTGAGGTCGAGCCACACCCGAGTAATCCGTATGTCGGGCTCGACAACGTCATTCTGACCCCTCACATCGGTGGCTCAACCCAGGAAGCGTTCGATCGCGCCTTCTACCTGGCGCTGGTCAATGTCTCGAACGTTCTCAACGGCTTGCCGCCGCACTGCCAGGTGAACCAGTACTAGATTTGTCACGGCACGAACACGGGAGAGCATCTTGAACGAACACAGCAAGCAATTCCTCTTTGACCTGTTGATGAGCGCCAGCCCCTCCGGATTCGAGGAGCCGGCCGCGCGCATCTGGAGAGCGGAGGCCGAGTCGTTCGCCGACGAGGTCACCGTGGACACGAACGGGAACAGCGTCGCCCGTCTCAGCGGAACCGGCCCGAAAGTCGTTATCGAGGGCCACATCGACGAGATCGGTCTCATGGTGACGCATGTGGACGGTGATGGATTCGTCTGGTTCCGGCCGATCGGTGGCTGGGACGATCAGGTTCTGACCGGGCAGCGCGTGCGCGTTATGGGCACGAGCGGGCCGGTGCCCGGAGTGATCGGCCGCAAACCGGCTCATCTTCTCAGCGCCGATGACCGGGGCAAGGCCAGTCGCATCAAGGATCTTTGGATCGACATCGGAGCGACTTCGGGAGAAGACGCCAAGGCACGCGTGGCTACCGGCGATCCCGTTGTCATCGAGCAGCCGATCGTCGACCTCGGCAACAATCTGATCGCCGGCCGTGGCGTCGACAACCGCATGGGGGCGTGGGTGGCACTCGAGACGCTGCGTGCCCTGTCCGATCAGCGACCAGCAGCCGACGTATACGCCCTAGCGGCGGTACAGGAGGAGATCACGTTTCTCGGCGCTCGAACCAGCGCCTTCGCGCTTGAGCCGGACGTTGCCATCGTTCTCGACGTGACCCACGCCACCGACCACCCGGACTCAGACAAGCGGGGCCAGGGAGAGATCAAGATCGGCGGCGGACCAGTGTTGGCCCGTGGTTCGGCGGTGAATCCAGTCGTCTTTGGGCGGCTCGCCGACCTGGCTCGACGCAACGATATTTCGTTCGCAGTGGCTGCCGAGCCACGCGGAACCGGCACCGACGCGGATGCCATCGCACCGGCGCGGGGCGGAGTGCCGTCCGGTGTCGTTTCCGTGCCGAACCGTTACATGCACTCGCCTAACGAAATCATCAGTCTGGACGATCTCGACTCCGCCATACGGTTGATCGCGCTCTTTATACGAGATCTGGAAAACGGAGCCGACTTCACTCGACGCTGATCGAAACGTTCAAGACAAGTAAATTCACGTACGTACGCAGGTAAGAAAAGCGAGATTAGAACTCATTCTTGACCGAACCGGGGCACCGATGTACCATTATCGGTACCATCGATGCCCCGATCGGTCGCGAGAGGTTCCGCACCGAATGAAAGTTTCCACTCGAGGCGAATACGGTATGCGCGCAATGGTCTCCTTAGCACGCATGTATGGCCAGGGCCCGGTGCCTCTCACGGCAGTTGCCACCGATTCCGCTGTTCCGCCTGCCTATCTGGAGCAGCTGCTTGGCCCACTGCGGCGCGCTGGCTTGATCACCACCACGAGAGGTGCGCATGGTGGCTACGAGCTTGCTCGCGCCCCTGAAGACGTTCTGGTGGGCGAGGTTTACCGCGTCATGGAAGGGCCGATCGCCCCGATGAGCTGCGTCACCGAAGACAGTGACGAGGATCTTTGCCCAATGATCGACGGGTGCGCGACCAGAGTCGTCTGGCTTAAAGTGCGCGACTCCATCGCCGACGCTTTGGATTCAACGACCCTCGCCGACCTCATTCGCCCGGCATCACGGCGCGCATCACTCAGCGTCGGCTAGCTTCGAGCCGGTGCACCCAGATTCAGATCAAGTCTCATCTTCATTTCATCGCTCAGGAGGACGTCCGTGAATCAGACGGACATCTATCTCGATCATGCCGCGACGACGCCTGTCGATCCAACCGTGCTGGCCGCCATGCAACCCTACTTCACCCAACGTTTCGGTAATGCATCCAGTATCTACGCCGCCGGCCGTGAGGCGCGCGCCGGACTGGACTGGTCACGTGCGACTATCGCGTCAATCCTGGGCTGCCAGGCGCGCGAGATCGTCTTCACCAGCGGTGGCAGCGAATCGGACAACCTGGCCGTCAAAGGCGTGGCATGGTGGCACCGGCTGCAGAACCGCGGCAACCACATCATCACCACCTCGATGGAGCACCATGCGGTACTTCACAGTGTCGAGTATTTGCAGAAATTCGGCTTCGAAGCCACGTTTCTGGACCCCGACGCCAACGGCATGATCCGTCCCGAAGACGTAGCGGGCGCTATCCGAGACAACACTATGCTCATCTCGATCATGTACGCGAACAACGAAATCGGCACCATTCAGCCCATCGCCGAAATCGGTGCGATCGCCCGTGAACACGGCATCACGTTTCACACCGACGCCGTTCAGGCGGTTGGCGAGCTCGATCTCGACGTCAACCTATTGAACGTCGATCTCCTCTCCGCCTCCGCCCACAAGTTCTATGGACCCAAGGGTGTCGGTCTCCTCTACGTGCGGCGCCAGACTCCGCTGCTGTGGCAGCAGAGTGGCGGAGCGCAAGAGAACAACCATCGTGCGGGAACTGAGAACGTTGCGGGCATGGTCGGCATGGCGACGGCCATGCGTCAGGCGTATGAGGAGCGGGATCGACGAGTCGCCCATATGCGCGCCCTACGCGATCGACTCGTCGAGGGCGTGCTAGAGCATATCCCCCATAGCCGAATCAACGGCGACCGAGACCAGCGATTGTCCAACAACGCCAATTTCTCCTTTGATGGGGTTGAGGGGGAGACGCTGCTGCTGAACCTGGATATGCACGGTATCGCCGCGTCGAGCGGCTCCGCCTGCACGACCGGCTCAACAGAGCCGAGCCATGTGCTCACTGCTATCGGGTTACCGCAGAGCCTGGTCAACGGCAGCATTCGCATGACAGTTGGCAAGGGGACAACACAGGAAGAAATCGATCGGACGATTGATGTCCTGACGCAGTCCGTGATCCATCTGCGGGGACTGGCCGCGGCACGAGTCAGCTAAGATTCCGACGATTCCGGTTCTTCGACTCCATCGACGACCAGACGATCATCAATTAGATTGACCAGATCATCCGGCAACGTCGGCATCTCCTCCAATGAACCCAGGCCAAAAAGCCGCAGAAACTCGGGCGTCGTGGCATAGAGGAGCGGCGTTCCAACGGTGGGGAGACGACCGACCGGCTCGATCAACTCGCGAGCCAGTAACGTTTGAAGGACACCGCTGGAGTCCACACCACGCACCGATTCGATGTCGGCACGGGTCACTGGTTGCCGGTAGGCGATCACCGCCACCGTTTCGAGCGCCGCCTGTGAGAGGCGAAAAGTTCGTTCTTGGCCCAGGAACTGACGAATGATTGTGGCGAGGTCTGGTGCGGTGCCGATCTGAACGTGATCCGTATCGACCCATTGGAGCGCGAGGCCGAGACTGCCCAGAGCCGCGGACGCGCGTTCAAGCAGCACGCGTGACTCAGCGACGGTGCAGCCTAAGTGACGAGCCAAGGCTGACAACGTAACCGGCTCAGAGGCCACGAAAAGCAAAGCGCAGATGGCCCGCAACTGTCCCGCGGGAGACATGATCTGCAGGTTCGCTTGCACGACTTGATCTGGGGCTGAATCAGTCATCTGCTGGTTCCGCCGCGCCGATCCGCTCGATCTCGATTTCGCCGAACAAGCCGCTTTGGGTCACCTCGACCAGTCGCTGTCTCAGCAGCGCGAGGAGGGCGATGAACGCCACGGCGTGCTCGTCGCGGTTTGCTGACCGCCCAACCAGCGAGGAAAAGCGGATACGTCCGCGACCAAGACGCGCCAACAATCGATGTGTCATGTCTTTCAGACTGATGACCGGAATCGGGGTGTACGGCTCCGGTCGCTGCGGCTCTCGCGCCATACAGCGGCGCAGGGCGTTGACCAACGTATGCACCGGCGTGCGCGCCGCCACTTCCACGAGAGGCACTTCGGGCAACCCGACGATACGCGGCCACGACTGAATACCCTGCCGCTCACGTTGTCGCAAATCCTCGGCACCCAGCTTGACCTGCTGGTACTCCTTCAACCGCGCCACCAGATCGTCCGACTCTTCCTCGTCATCAACCGTCTCCGGCCGTGGCAGGAGCGAGCGTGACTTCAGCAGTAACAGGCGCGCGGCGATCGTCATGAACTCGGCCAACACATCGGAAGAAGCGCTTGTCAGCCCGGCCGTGAATGTCACGAACTGCTCCGTGACCGCCACCAGCGAGACGTCGGTGATCGCCAACTGATTCCGCTCAATCATGCTGAGTAGCACGTCGAGCGGTCCCTCGTACGTTGGTAGCCGTAGCTGATATCCGTTCAGCAGCTCAGCCGAACGATCGTTCATCGAAGTTCCCCGTCATCAGCTCGTTGCAGGAGCCTGAGCGCCTCGTCTTCCACAGCTTCTTCGTGGTGATGCGCGATGATCCAGCATACGCGCTCGCTGCAACCGGCGGCTCGCGCCAGGTCAGCGCCCAAACTTGCGTGATGCTCCGCGAGATTAAGCGTTCGCCGCCAGCCGCGTCCGCTCGATGATGCAATCCTTCGCGACAATCCCGGCGCTGCCGACCCGAGCAGCACGGCAAGCGTACGTCCTACAAGCCCAACACGCACGCCCTGACCAGCCTTACCGACGTCGTGTAGCAGAGCGGCCGTCAGCAGTTCCTGATCCTGACAGCCATCTCGCACCAGTCGATCATGGAGGTCGAGGTGATGAGCGCGATCGGCCACCGTCAGCGGCTCGATCAACCGCCACTCTTCGGGAGGCAAGAGCTGCCTTAGCCGTGAGTCAACTAGCGAAGCATCACGCGGACGCAGGTAGCTGATCCCCTGTCCAATGCGATACATGATTCGCGCAACGCGGGTTCCGCGGTCAGGTTCCATAGCGTCGAGCACGGCCGTGGTTAGGTGGCCGGAAGGTTCATATGGCCGATGATCGCGTGTTGGAGAACGTTGTAGACCGGAGCGTACATGGCGTTGAGGATACTGCCGCCGAGGCTACCGAAAAGGATCAAAGCCAGCAGGATGAAGACGCCGTACTGTTCCAGCGGCGCGAGATACGGATACCAGAAGCGCGGCAGGATTCCAGTCAAGATCTTGGATCCGTCCAGCGGCGGTATGGGGATCATATTGAAGGCGGCCAGCAGGATGTTGATGACCACGATCTGTCGCAGAAAGACGTAAGAAGCTGACCCAGATTCGATGTGGCCGAAGCGAAGCGGGATCACGAAGATCGCCGCGAGAATGACGTTCGAAAGCGGGCCTGCTATGGCGGTGACGCCCATACCGCGTTGGTGACCACGTAGTCGTGACGGGACGATCGGAACAGGCCGCCCCCAACCGATGCCAAATCCGCCGATCACCAAAAACAGGATCCCGATCGAACCGACTGGATCGAGGTGGGACAGCGGATTTAACGTGACTCGGCCCTGGCGCTGAGCGGTATCGTCGCCCAGCATCAGAGCCGACCATGCATGGCTGAATTCGTGAACGGTGATACCGAGGACAAATGCAACCAGTGTCGCGATGATGTATCTCGGATTAGTTGAACTCAACACCACGACGCTGGTTACTCGTTCCTGTTAGGCTCCGGAATTCGGATACAGGTGGCACGCCACGAAGTGGCCACCGCCCTGATCGACGAATTTCGGCTCGACCTGTCTGCAAACATCCATGGCATATGGGCATCGGGTATGGAAATGACACCCAGACGGCGGGTTGATCGGGCTCGGCACGTCACCCGTGAGAATGATGCGCTCGCGCTTCTTCTCGATGATCGGGTCCGGTACCGGAACAGCCGACAACAACGCTTTGGTGTATGGATGAAGCGGGTCGTCGTAGATCGAGGTGCGGTCAGCCAACTCTACCATCTTGCCAAGGTACATCACCGCCACGCGGTCGGAGATGTGCCGCACGACGCTGAGGTCGTGCGCGATGAAGAGGTAGGTCAGACCGAACTGCGCCTGCAGACTCCTCCAACAGGTTGATGATCTGAGCCTGAATCGACACGTCGAGCGCCGAGACCGGCTCGTCAGCAACGATGAAGTCAGGGTCTGCTGCCAGCGCGCGGGCGACGCCGATGCGCTGTCGCTGACCGCCCGAGAACTCGTGCGGATAGCGGTTCGCGAAGTACGGATTCAGACCAACCGTCTGGAGCAGTTCCTGGACACGCTCGTTGCGCTTGCCCTTTGGCACCAGATTGTGGATCTGCATCGGCTCGCTGATGATACTTCCGACCGTCATACGCGGATTCAACGATGCGTATGGATCCTGGAAGATCATCTGCAGGTGACGGCGCATTTTGCGCATCTCACCGCCATCGAGCTTGGTCAAATCTTTGCCACCGAAGCGGACCGAGCCCGCCGTCGGCTTGTAGAGCTGGAGGATCGCGCGGCCAGTCGTACTCTTGCCGCAACCAGACTCGCCCACCAGACCAAGCGTCTCGCCCTTGTAGACCTGGAATGAAAGACCGTCGACGGCTTGAACCGCGCCGACCTTCCTTTGAAACAGGATCCCCTGTGTCAAGGGGAAATGCATGTAAAGGTCATCGACATCCAGCAGCACCTCTTTGCCGTTGCTGCTTTGGGATTTCTCTGCAGTCATCTCAGTCGCCATCGCTTAGCCTTCCGGAGTCTCTTTAGAGACCTCGTCCCAGAACCAACACGCCGAGTGGTGAACATCGTTCACCTCGAGTAGCGGGGGATTTTGTTGTTCACACTTCTCGCGCGCATAGTCGCAGCGTGGCAAGAACGGGCACATATCGGGAAGATCGATCAAGTCCGGCGGAAGCCCGCGGATCGGATTGAGCTTCGTCTTCGCGGCCGCGTCCAGACGCGGGATCGAGTTGAGCAACCCGACCGTGTATGGGTGACGCGGATTGCCGAACAACTCCTCAGTCGGAGCCGTCTCGACGACGTGCCCCGCATACATGACCTGAATGCGGTCAGTCATGCCAGCCACGACACCGAGGTCGTGCGTGATCATCATGAGTGCGGTGTTGTGTTCCTGCTGGAGGTTCCGCATGAGATCAAGAATCTGAGCCTGAATCGTAACATCGAGAGCCGTCGTCGGCTCGTCCGCGATCAGTAGCGACGGGTTGCACGAGAGCGCCATGGCGATCATCACGCGCTGGCGCATACCGCCCGAGAACTGATGTGGATACTGATCGATGCGCTCTTCGGCGTTCGGAATACCGACCATCTTGAGAAGCTCGATAGATCGGGACCGTGCCTGCCCCTTGCTCATTCCGAGGTGCAGTTCAAGCGCCTCGCTGATCTGGCGGTTGATCGTGAGCACCGGGTTGAGCGACGTCATCGGGTCCTGGAAGATCATGGCGATCTTGTTGCCCCGGATGGAACGAACTTCCTCGTCGCTCATCTTCATGACGTCTTCGCCATCGAACATGATCTGTCCGCTGACGATCTTCCCTGGGGGACTTGGGATCAATCGCATCACTGACATCGCCGTGATGCTCTTGCCGCAGCCGGACTCTCCCACGACACCTAGCGTTTCGCCAGGCATAAGATGGAAGGATACGTCGTCGACCGCCTTCACCACCCCGTCCTGCGTGAAGAACTGAGTTCTCAGGTTCTTCACGTCAAGTAATGGTTCCATCGCCTCTCCTTCGCGTCCCTACCTAGCGCCTCGCCCCGAGAGGTCGGCCACACCATAACGACCTCGAGACTCACGTCTCGAGACACATAGCACGTAGTGCGTAACCGCACCGATCATGCGGTAATCAGGTGGAATCCGCCTGTTCAGCGTCTGGCGCAGTGTAGCACGTAGTCTAATACTGGTCAAACGCATCTGGACGCCGCTTCCGGCCTGCCGCGATCGCTTATCCGCTCGTTCGTGGATGCCATTGCTCGATGTTTGCACGATTCCGGATAAGGATAGTCGTTACACTTACATCTCGCAAGCGTTGTGACAACCCCACCACCATATTTGGATAGACCAACGGCAGCGCGGGGAGATCGGACATCACCTGGTCTTGAACCTTCTGATAGTCTGCTTTGCGGGTATTGTCGTTGTCGCTCTGCCTGGCCTCTTCCAGCAGTGTATCGACATCCGGATTGGAATAATGCCCGAGATTGAATCCGTCGAAAAAGGAGTCACTCGACCATAATGTCGACTGATCCGGGTCCACCGTCCCTCGGTAGCCAAGCAACAGACTGTCGAACTCTCGGCCGTGAGTTATGTCTTGTACAATCGTACTCCATTTTTCAAAGTCCGGCACGACATCGACACCGATCCCCCGCCAGCTCTGGATCAGCCAGTTGGCCGTCGCCTGGCGAACAGGATTGTCGCCGTTCGTCATCAACTTGAAGCGCAGACGTTGGCCATTCTTGGAGCGGATACCGTCATCGCCGGTGTTCCAGCCGGAGTCTTGCAAGAGCTGTCGGGCCTTGTCCAGATTTTGTGCATAGCTGACCGAGCTGTCAGCCGTCGCCCATGAATCGGGCGGGATCGTTCCGGTCGCGACGCGCGCCTCGCCCTTCCAGACCTCGCTGACGAGCTCGCTCCGATCCAGCGCAAGCATGAGCGCCTGTCGAACGTTGGCGTCCAGGAAGAGCTGCTGTTTCGACCCGTCCAGCTGAAGAACCACGTATTCGAGACTATCCCCCGCCGAGCTGACCACCTTGATGGCGTCGTTTTTCTTGGCGTCCGCAACGACGCTTGGATCGAGCTGGCACCAATCGATTGAGCCGTCAGCCAGACCGCTGACGAGATCTTGGGACGTCGCGACGATCTTGTAGACGTATTGGTCATAAACAGCCGGTCCTTTGAAATAGGTCGGATTGCGGCTAAAGATCAGCTCGTCACCATGGGACCATTTCGTCAGTGTGAATGGACCGGTGCCGATCGTCGAGGTCAGCCCAAATGGGTCGGTGACCAGTTCTTCAGGTAGGACATTAGAAAGGACGTGCTGCGGCACAATACCGAGCGTCGCTTCGTTGGTGAGAAACGCCGAATCAGGACGAATAAGACTGAAGACTACGGTGTTGAGGTCTGACGCTTGCACTTCGTTGATGTGCTCGACAAGCTCCGAATAGCGGGGCGAGCGAGTACTGTCGTTCATCATCAGACTGTAGGTGAACTCGACGTCCTGTGAAGTGAACGGCTGCCCATCCTGCCACGTCACGCCGTCTTTAAGATGGAAGGTGTAAGTCTTTCGGTCCTCACTTACGTCCCAGGATTTCGCCAGATCACCCTCGATCTTCCCTGAACTCGGATCGACCAGAACCAGTCCGTTGAACACCAGCTTGCTAAGCTCGTCGGAGATCTCGTCGCCCGCCAAAACCGGGTTCAGTGTCCTCGGCTCCACCGTTCCGCCTTCGACCACCTGAGCGGGTGACTCCGCGGCGGCGGTAGTGGTCGAAGTAGGCGCCGAGCTCGATGTCGTTTCGGTTGCCTGAGGCTGGCTTGCGGGAGTTCCGACAGCAGTCGAAGTGGCGGTCGGGCTTGATGAACCCGAGTTGACGAACGGCACGTTACAGGACGCAAGCAGCATTGTCAGCGACAAGATGAAGACGACCCGTTCGCAGATCTTCATGGGCTGGCGGGACATGTGCTGGCGATCTTCCCCGTGTCAGGCATCACGATACTGATTCGAGAGCGCGACGACCTGAGAACGTGACGCGCCCGTCGTGACAAGCCATCTCGACGGGCGCGCGCGACTTAGCTCAGTTCAATATGGGTGATGTAGTGGCGATAGGGCGAATCTTCTCCCCGAACGAGCGAGAAGAACGTGTTCTGCAGCATTTCGGTGATCGGACCGCGCTTGCCGTTCCCAATCGTCCGTCCGTCGATCGTCCCCACGGCCGCGATCTGGACTCCGGTACCGCACAGGAAGACTTCTTCTGAGATGTAGAGTTCGCTGCGATCGATCTGGCGTTCCTCGACGGTGACACCACTCTCCCGCGCGAATTCGACCAGGGAGCGACGCGTGATACCTTCGAGGATGTCGGCGGTGATCGGCGCCGTGACGAGAGCGCCATTGCGCACGATGAAGAGGTTTGCTCCGCTCGCCTCGGCCACCTTTCCATCCCGGTTGAGCATGATCGCGTCATCGTAGCCCGATTCGGCGGCTTCGTCTTTCGCCAGGCTGGAATTGATGTATCCGCCGGTGATCTTGGCGCGACTCGGAATAATGTCGTCTTCGATGCGCTGCCAGGAGGAGACCCCCAGTTTGACCGGATTGGAGACATCGAGATAGTCTCCGAGCGGCATCATGTAGATGGCCAGCTCATCCTTGATGCCGTGCAGCTTCGGGGTCAGCTCAAGACCGGCCTTGTAAATAAACGGACGAATGTACACGTTCTGCGTGGGAGCATTTTTCTTGACCAGATCGACGATGATATTCCCGATATCGTCCGGTCTATACGGAAGTTCAGCTCGAATGATCAGGCCAGATTGCACCAGGCGACGCGTATGATCCGGAAGGCGGAAGATATTGATCGACTTGCCGTCACGGTCGAGATAGCCGCGGATCCCAGCGAAGCAGCCGGTGCCGTACTGCAGCGCGTGAGTCGCGATGCTGACCTTCGCGTTCTCGCAGGGCACGATATCGCCTTCAAAGAACGCATATTTTAGCAATGAGCTTTCCATCTCTCCCTGCCTTCCTCGCTTAACTGCGTCGCCTCAGAGTAACGAAATCAGCGTTTCACGTTTGCCAGGTAATCGCGACTCCACGCCGCCATCATCCCGGACACGCTCGGAGCGATCATACGAAATCCTTGGTCGATGAGCCTGTTGGTCGACTCGGCATTCCCCGCGATCGTGCCGAGCGCGACGTCCGATTTGACGCAGAACTCTCGGACTTGATCGATGACCTTGACGACCTCTGGATGTCCCAGTTGTCCTGGATAGCCCATCGATTGGGCTAAGTCGGACGGCCCGACCAGCAGAACGTCGACTCCGGGCACGTTCAGAATGTCAGGAACGTGCTCGAGCGCGGAAATATTCTCGAACTGCACGATGACCAGCGTCTCTTCGTTGGCCAGAGCCGCGTACTCAGTGAGTGTGGGGCCGAGACCGTACGTCGCCGCCCTCGGCTGCGCCAAGCCGCGATGCCCGTGTGGGTGATACTTGACCGCCGCCACGACGTCACGCGCCTCGGCGACGCTGTTGACTTGTGGCACCATAACGCCCGCAGCCCCAATGTCCATATAACGGAGCACCACGCTCGGATCGTTTCGTGGCACACGAATGAGCGGCGTCGTCCCCGTCACTTCAGCGGCGAGGACCATATGATAGGCATCATGGGGAGAGATCGGACCATGTTCGGCGTCGATCATGACGAAGTCATAACCCGAGTGCCCGCAAATCTCGACCACTTCAGCAGATGGGAAGCCGACAAAGCAGCCGATGACGACTTCACCCGATTTGAGCTTTTGACGAACGACGTTAGGGCGCACATGACCTCCTGAAGGATTCCATCGTCCGTGGACGGAGGCGCTCGCTGAGATGACGGACGAATTCGCAATGACGGCCGCATTCTAGCACGGGCTGCGTTGACGCGCGCCTTCGTGGTCTCGTATAACATTTGCCCATATTGGAAGGGGGAATTACGGAAACCGCGTATTGGCTCGGTTTTCATCTAGTGCCCGGAATTGGAGCGACACGCCTCGCGATGCTGATGGAGCGCTTTGGTGACCTTCAGACCGCCTGGAACGCGCCACGCGCCGAGCTCCGGTCCTGCGGATTGGGCGAACGGGCCGCCGATTCACTCATCCGCACCCGCTCACGCATCTCACTCGACGACGAGATGAATCGTGTGGAGCGAGCGGGCGTCCATATCCTGACGCTTGCGGACGATGGTTATCCCAGCCTGTTGCGTGAGATCCCGAGTCCGCCGCCCGTCATCTACGTGCGCGGTTCGCTGATCCCTGCCGATGAAACAGCGGTTGGAATCGTTGGCACTCGCCGCATCACGGCATACGGACGGGAGATGTCTCGACGCCTGAGCAGCGAGCTTGCGGCGGCAAGAGTCACGGTCGTGAGTGGGCTAGCCCGTGGAGTCGACGGCATCGCCCATGCGTCAGCGCTCGAAACTGGCGGGCGCACAATCGCTGTGCTTGGATGTGGTCTCGACACGATCTATCCTCCAGAGCATCGCAAGCTCGCTGATCAGATTGCCGAAAACGGCGCGCTCGTATCGGAATTTTCTTTGGGAACTCCGCCCGACGCGCCCAATTTTCCGGTGCGTAATCGAATCATCAGCGGGCTCTCACTCGGAGTGATCGTCGTCGAGGCGCCGATAAAGAGTGGCGCGTTGATCACCGCGAATTTCGCCGGTGATCAAGGTCGTGCCGTCTTCGCGGTACCGGGTTCGGCGCTGTCCCCGGCCAGCGCT
This sequence comes from uncultured Chloroflexia bacterium, assembly GCA_963713965.1. Taxonomy (GTDB): domain Bacteria; phylum Chloroflexota; class Chloroflexia; order Thermomicrobiales; family Thermomicrobiaceae; genus CALAGB01. Next base: position 3,038,829 of record OY970217.1, on the reverse strand, counting down.
GGGACGATACAGCTTCTTCGGGACGGAGCGGCGATCGCCGCTAACGGAGAGGACGTCCTCTCATTCTTGAATCTGGGTGTGAGACAGATAGAGATAGAAACGCGTCAGCTGCTTCCCGCCAGTGACGGTGAGCGGTCGCTGCTGGACCTCCTCACGGCGGAGCCGAGACACATCGACGAGATCGCGCTCGATTCCGGGCTGCCGATCGGAACGCTCAGCGCCCAGTTGCTGCAGATGCAGCTCAAAGGCCTCGTGCGAAACGTTGGCACCCAACATTACGTTCGTGGATAAGACTGAGTGATTGAAGATGAGCTTGAACGGGAAGATTTCATCCCGCAACCTGCACGCAGTGATTCCGGCCGGCGGAAGTGGCACACGTCTCTGGCCCGCTAGCCGCTCGTCACGTCCTAAATTCCTGCTGCCATTGCCTGGTCCCAGATCGATGCTGCAGGCAACGTTCGACCGGCTTGCACCAATCGTCCCAGCTGAGAACACGCTGATCATCACCGGCGGAGCGCATGCCGCGGGGGTGGCGCGCCAGGTTCCCGAAATTCCAGAGGCTAACGTCATCGTGGAGCCAGGACCGCGAGGTACCGGACCGGCCATTGGCCTTGGAGCGGCGCTCATCGCGCGCAAGGACCCAAACGCCATCATGGGCTCGTTCGCGGCCGATCATTACGTCTCTGATTCGGAACTCTTCCAGCGCACGGTGCTCGCCGCGGCAGAAGTCGCACAACGCGGGTATCTGGTGACGATAGGAATCACACCGACCTACCCGGAAACGGGTTACGGCTACATTCGAGTTGGTAACGAACTCGAGACCGCGGAGGGTCTCGACGTATTCACCGTCGACCAGTTCAAGGAAAAGCCCGATCTCGACACGGCCAGGACGTACGTTGACAGCGGGAAGTATCTTTGGAATGCCAGCATGTTCGTATGGAAAGCTTCCACACTTCTGGAAGAGATGGAACGGCTACTGCCGGATCTCTACCAGACGTTGATGATTCTCGCCGACGCCTGGGATCAGCCTGATCGGGACGCCGTCCTGCAGAACTATTGGCCCAAGCTGGAAGACGTCACCATCGATCACGGCATCATGGAACATGCCGAGCGGGTAGCAGTCGTGCCGGCCAGCTTTGGCTGGACCGATCTTGGCGATTGGCACAGCCTCGCCGAGCTCATGTCCGACGTCGACGGACAGAACGTGCTGGTCAGCGGAAAACACGTTCAAATCGACACGCATTCGACACTGGTGTTCGGGAAGGATCGCGTCGTGGCGACGCTGGGGGTTGACAACCTGGTTATCGTCGATACTGACGATGTGCTGCTGGTGTGCAGTCGATCCCGGGCCCAGGACGTGCGGAAACTCGTGCAACAGTTCAAGGACCGAAACGACCACACATTGACGTGATCGTTAAGTGTTCGAAACCGGCGACTTTGCGAATTTGAAAGTCCGTGTAGACTATCGGCGGTTCGATCAGCGCGACACGAACCCCGAGGTTCGTCGGAATCATTGGATTGGTCGAAAGCGCCGGGATCCGACGGGTTAACAAAGAACCCATGACTTTCGGTGCATTCCGAACTCGACGACGTTCCGCATAATCCAGACTCAGACATGAGCGCATCATTCAAAGGGAAGGGCTGCCACCTCAGGAGAAGGTCCAACGGTACGGCAGCGTGACTCACTCGGCTAACGGAGACTATGGCTCAGCAAAGATCCACGACAACGAAAACCAAGTCAAAGACGTCCACCACCAAGAAGGCAACCAGTAGCAAGGCCGCGGGTTCGACATCGACCGGCGGGCGCAATACGCTCGTCATCGTCGAGTCTCCGGCAAAGGCAAAGACGATCGGGAAATATCTCGGTCGTGGCTACACGGTGAAAGCGTCAATGGGACACGTGCGCGACCTTCCGAAGAGTCGCATGGGGGTCCACACTGACGATTCGTTCACGCCCGACTACCTGGTGCCTCGCGACAAGAGCAAGGTCGTCAAAGAGCTGCGTGCGAGCGTGAAAAGCGCGAAGTCGGTGCTGTTGGCGACTGACCCTGACCGCGAAGGGGAGGCGATCGCCTGGCATCTGATCGAGGCGACTCAGCCCCAAGACAAGCCGGTCCATCGGATCATTTTCCAGGAGATCACGCCGGAGGCCATCCACGACGCGGTCAAAGATCCGCGTGAGATAAACATGAAGCTGGTGGAAGCCCAGCAGGCGCGTCGCGTGCTCGACAGGCTCGTGGGCTACGAAATCAGCCCGCTCCTCTGGAAGAATGTGAAGCGCGGGCTATCTGCCGGACGCGTTCAATCGGTTGCTCTGCGACTTATCGTCGAGCGCGAACGTGAGATCAAGGCGTTCGTTCCGCAAGAGTACTGGTCGCTGGAGGCGGAGCTTGCCAAGCAGAACCAGGGAAACAAAAAGAAGCTCTCGTCATTCATCGCGTCGCTGTCACGGGTTGACGACAAAAAGCCTGACCTCTCAAACGAGGCTCTGACGATGTCGATCGTCAATGCACTCGACGGCGCCGAATTCCAGGTCCGTGACGTTCAGACCAAGGAGACGCAGCGACGTCCGGCCGCGCCGTTTATCACCAGCACATTGCAGCAGGAGGCATCGCGCAAGCTGCGCATGCCGGTGCGGCGCACCATGCAGATCGCTCAGGAACTCTATGAAGGTATCGACCTGGGAGCCGCCGGTTCGCAAGGTTTGATCACCTATATGCGTACCGACTCGACCAATATAGCTGCGTCGGCGCAACAGCGTGCCCGTGAAGTCATCACCGAGCGACACGGAGCTGAGTATGTGCCGGATCGCCCGCCGGTCTACACGCGCAAGTCGAAAGGCGCGCAGGAGGCGCACGAGGCGATCCGTCCCACCGATCCAGCTCGTACGCCGGAAATGGTGCAGAAATATCTCAGCCAACAGCAGTTCCGTCTCTACAAGCTGATCTGGCAGCGCTTCATCGCCAGCCAGATGCGCAACGCTATCTTCGACAGCACGGCAGTCGACGTCGACGCCGGCCCGTCCGGCGCCAAGAAGCGATTCCGCTTCCACGCGACCGGTTCCGTCATCAAGTTCCAGGGCTTCATCGCCGTGTATCGTGAGGGTCGGGACGACGACGAGGTGGACGAGATCGACCGGGATGCACTGCCGGAGCTGATCGTCAACGAGATCCTCGATCTGGTGCAATTGATCCCGGACCAGCATTTCACCCAGCCACCGCCGCGCTTCTCGGAAGCGTCTCTGGTGAAGTCGCTCGAAGAGCTGGGCATCGGACGCCCGAGTACCTATGCTCCGACCATCGCCACGCTTCAGGCGCGCAATTACGTTGAGATCGATCAGCGACGTCTCACACCGACCGAGCTTGGAGAGGTCGTGACCGACCTGCTCGTACAGCACTTCCCAGGCATCGTCGACGCGCAGTTCACCTCTCGCATGGAGGATGAACTTGACGACATCGCCTCTGGGGAGCGCATGTGGGTTCCGGTGATGACGGACTTCTACGTCCCCTTCCACCAGACCGTCGAGCAAGCCGAAAAACAGATGACGCGGGTCAAAATCGCGGACGAGCCGACCGACGAAGTCTGTGAGAAGTGCGGTCGCCCGATGGTCATCAAGCTCGGCCGCTTCGGCCGCTTCTTGGCCTGCTCCGGCTTTCCGGAATGCCGCAACTCACGGCCGATCCTCAACAAGATCGGCATGAAGTGTCCGCAGTGTGAAGAAGGTGACGTCGTCGAGAAAAAGACCCGCAAGGGTCGACGACGAACGTTCTACGGCTGCAGCCGCTACCCGGAGTGCGACTTCACCAGCTGGGATAAGCCGACCGGCGAGCGATGCCCGCAATGCGGCGACATCCTGGTTGAGGCAGGTCGAGACGGTAGCGTGAAGTGTCGCAACAGCGACTGTGGCTACCGCGCCGCGCAGCCGTTGGCCAAAACGGGCTAAATACACCGGTGATGCAGAACGCCGGGCGGCGCGACCCTACGTCCGTCTCCCGGCGTCGCTGTTTCGACCGAAATCATTTGAGTACCTGATAAAATGAGTGGTGGAGTGGCAGCCGTACCCAGCAATTGTGGGTGGGTCGGAAGCTTAGGTTGAGGAATGCGCGAAGCAGCCGCACGCTGGCACGGAACAACAATCCTCGGGGTCAAACGAAATGGCGAAGTTGCGCTAGCCGGCGACGGCCAGGTGACCTATGGCGATGTCGTGATGAAGCATGGCGCGCGGAAGATTCGCGTCCTTGCTGATGGTCGAGTGGTCGCCGGGTTTGCAGGTGCAGTCGCGGACGCGCTTACCCTCTTCGAAAAATTCGAGCAACAACTCCGCTCATCTGATGAAAATCTGGTGCGTGCGGCGGTCGAGCTAGCCAAGGAATGGCGGACCGACCGGTACTTGCGCCGGCTCGAGGCGCAGTTGATTATTGCCGATTATGAGCACCTCCTGGTGATGTCGGGTGAGGGTGACGTGCTCGAACCGGATGACGGGATCGTGGCGATTGGGAGCGGTGGATCATATGCTACCGCCGCCGCCAGAGCGTTGCTTCGCAACACCGAAATGACCTCCGGTGAGATCGTCGAAGCGGCAATGAAAATCACCGCGGAGCTCTGCATCTATACGAACGATCACATCCTAATTGAGGTGACGAAGCAGCCGGATGAATCTAATGACTCTCAAGACTGAAACTGAGCGAGAGCGGTCCATCTTCCCGACATTGGGCGAGATCGAGAAGGATCTGACGCCGAAGCGAGTCGTGAGCGAGCTCGACCGATTTATCGTGGGGCAGCATGACGCCAAACGTTCGGTCGCGATCGCGCTGCGCAACCGCTGGAGACGACAGCAGCTTGCGGAAGAGGTTCAGCGCGAAATCCTGCCCAAAAACATTCTGATGATCGGTCCTACTGGCGTTGGCAAGACCGAGATCGCGCGAAGGGTAGCGCGCATTGTCGACGCACCATTCATCAAGGTAGAGGCGACCAAGTTCACTGAAGCAGGCTACGTTGGCCGCGACGTCGAATCGATCATCCGCGAACTCGTCGACACCGGCGTCAACATGCTGCACGTTCGGCATCTGGATGCGGTTCGAGACGATGCCCGTCAAGTGGCAGACCAGCGCATTGCGGACATGCTGGTCGAACAAGGGTCGCTGCCCAGTGGCGAACCTACCGCGCGCAAATCGGCTGAGGCAATCACCCAAAGCGAGAACGACGCGGCGGCACGACGCAAGCGTGAAGCAGCCATCAAACGCCGCCTGACCCGGCAGCGAAATCGAACGCTCGACCTCCTCTCGAAGGATGCACTGGACGACGAACTGGTCGAGATCGACCTGGACAACGAGTACGAGCCGCGTGTCACTCCGGTTGAAGGGCAAGCCACGGCCAGCATCGAAGAGGCCAAGGAGAGCTTGAACGAGTTCTTCGAGGATCTCATCACGCGTAGGCGCTCGCGCAGGGTCTCGGTTCGAGAAGCTCGCCGTATTCTCACCGAGCAAGAGGCTCATCGTTTGGTCGACTATGACGCGGTGGTCGAGAACGCCATCAAACAGTCGGAGGAATCCGGCATCGTCTTCATCGACGAGATCGACAAGACGATCAACGGCGGGAGCGACTACGGCCCGGACGTTTCTGGTGAGGGTGTTCAGCGTGATCTGCTGCCGATCGTCGAGGGCTCGGTCGTGATGACGCGGTACGGCCCAATCCGCACCGATCACATCCTGTTCATCGCCGCCGGTGCGTTCCACTCGGCACGACCGTCCGATCTGATCCCCGAGCTTCAGGGCCGATTTCCCATCCGCGTAGAGCTGAGCAGCCTCTCCGAGGATGATCTCTACGCGATCTTGCGAGAGCCGGAGAATGCGCTGACGAAGCAATATCAGCAATTGCTTGAAGCCGATGGAGTGACCGTTGAGTTCACCGACGAAGGCATTCGTGAGCTGGCCCACCTTGCGTCGCTGATCAACGAGCGGACCGAGGATATTGGTGCGCGACGGCTCTACACGCTCGTCGAGCGCGTGCTGGAAGACACTTCGTTCGAGGCTCCGGATCTTGGTGAGCAGCACGTTGTCGTAGACGAAGCGTACGTGAGGGAACGGGTCGAGGAGATCGCGGCGGACGACGATCTCAGTAATTTCATCCTGTAGCCACTCGCGTATCAGCGCATCAATTCAGTTGCTGCCACGCTCGCCGTCCGTGAGACAGGGGGATAAGTGCATTCGTTGTCGGTGGTGATCCCGGTCTACAACGAGGTGGGAACGATCCGGGAGATCCTGAACCAGATCCGCGCGGTCGAGATGGCTAATCCTCGCGAACTGATCGTCGTGGACGATTTTTCGACCGACGGAACGCGCGAGATCCTCAGTGAGGAAGCCGAAGGGCATCCCGACACAAAGGTCTTCTTGCACTCAGAGAATTTAGGAAAGGGTGCGGCGGTTCGGACCGGTCTGAAGCACGTCACCGGCGATATCATCATCATTCAGGATGCCGATCTGGAATACGATCCGCGAGATTATGTGCGCCTGATACGGCCGATCGAGGAGGGGCGCACCAAGGTCGTCTATGGCTCCCGTTTTCTGGGTGAGCACAAAGCGATGTACTTCTGGCATTCGCTCGGCAACAAGGTGCTCACCCTCACCACTAACATGATGTTTGACACGACGCTTACCGACATGGAGACCTGCTACAAGGTGTTCACGGCCGACATTGGTCGTAAACTCAAGTTGAACTCGAACCGGTGGGGTTTCGACCCAGAAATTACGGCTAAGATACTGAAGCAAGGCAATCGCATCTATGAAGTTCCCATCGCCTACAATGGCCGCGAATTCTGGGAAGGCAAGAAGATTTCTTGGAAGGACGGGTTCACTGTCCTTGGGACGTTGATCCGCTATCGCATATTCGGTTGAGCACGAGGTATCGATGATGGCTTGCACGTGGAACGGACTCAATTGGTGACAAATGTGGCACTCGCAGTCGATTTAGGCGGCACGAACGTGCGAGCGGCACTGGTTGATTCCAATGGCGAGATCCGCCATCTCGTCTCCCGTCCTACACTCGGGCATGAAGGCCCCGAAGCGGTCATTGATCGACTTGCGGCCTTGGTCGGTGAGGTCGTCGCGCATGAAAACCCGGCGCAGCAGGTCGAAGTCGGAGTCATCGCGCCCGGCGCGATTGATCCTGACGCGGGGATCATCTATTTCGGTCCAAACATCCCGGATTGGCACGATATCCCGCTGCGAGACATGCTCGAGTCACGTCTGAATCGCACCGTCCACATTGGCAACGATGCGAACTGCGCCGCGCTCGGCGAGGCGCGATTCGGCTCTGGACAGGGCACCCAGGACATGATCTATATCGCTATCGGCACCGGAGTGGGCGGCGGAGTCATCTCGAACGGACATCTGATCGGTGGCAAACGAGGGTTCGGCGGCGAGCTCGGCCACGTCTCGGTTGATCCGACCGGTCCACGATGTAGCTGTGGCGGAATCGGTTGCGTTGAAAGCTTCGTGAGCGGCTGGGCCATCGTCCGCGACGCCGAAATCCTGGTTCACTCACTACGATCCGACGAGCTCACCCGCATGTCACGCCGGAATCCGATCACGCCGGAGATGGTGGCGATGGCCGCCGCCGCGGGAGACCAAGGTGCGAAATCGATCTTCGATCGAGCCGGGCAGGCGCTCGCGGCCAGCCTGGGAGGCATGATCAACATCTTCAATCCTGAGCTGCTGGTGATTGGTGGCGGAATCTCCAAGGCGGGCGATCTCTTGATAAAACCGTTCAGGAAATGGCTACCGAACTACGCCCTACCGTCGATCCTGGCCGATGTCACGATTCGCGAGTCGTCTCTCGGTCTCAACACCGGCATCTACGGCGGAGCCGCACTCGTATTCTACCGCCGGGACCTCGACGCGTGATCGTACGACGATCATCAAGCTGAAACGGTCAGTGCAACCAGAGTTTCGGAGTTGCATTCCCGCTGACTGACGAGCAAATCATGACCAATCGTCCGATCAAACAACCACATCACGCTGGCACCGAACCGACGTTCGACCGTCGTCGTCTCATGAAGGTGCTGGCCGGCGGCGCGGCTCTCGTCGCCAGCGCGTGCAGTCACGGCAGCGCAGAGGTCGTGAGCCAGACATCACCCACTGCTGCTCCTCTACCGACCGTTGATGACCTCGTACCTCCGCCAATCCAGACGCCGTCCAGATCCACCGTGACCGCGGCGCCAAGCTCGACTCCGAGTGGGAGTGCGACCCCTTCGCCGCTGCCGGGACCACAGATACTCTACCGCGGCGGGTTCACGGCCGAGCCGGCAAGTCACGATTTCAACGCCAACCTTTTTTGCAGCGGAGACCCGTCCTTGTGGAGTGGACTTCTGGCCCTGAACACCGATCTCACACCGATGGGCGATTGGGCCGATCACTGGGAGGCAAACGCCGACTCGAGCGCATGGACGTTCCACCTGCGCCACAACAACAGTGGGTGGTCCAACGCGAAATCGGTCACGGCGCACGACTTCGTCTGGTCCTGGCAGCGGATGATCGATCCCGCCACCAACGCCCCTCAAGCATGGCTTCTGTACGACGTGGTCAACGCTATCGACATTCACGACGGCAAGCGCCAGCCGTCAGAGCTCGGTGTTCAAGCAACCGACGACTGGACAGTGGTCGTCAACCTCGTCGGGCCTCGCGTCTACTTCCCAACCATCGCCGCAACGATCGGACTCGTGCCGGCTTACCGACAAGCGGTCGAGTCATTTGGCGACTCCTGGACAGACGCTGATCACTGCGTCTCGAATGGCCCGTTTCGACTCACCTCGTGGAACCATGGCGATCATTGGACAACCGAGCCAAATCCGAACCATTGGAATTCCAACAATGTCAGGCTCGAGCAAACCGTCGTTCCGATAATCCCCGACACGAAACATCAGCAACCCTATTTCAACGCTGCGGTCGACTTTATGCCGGTGAACGCCGGCGACGTCACCAACGTGCGCTCAATCTCGGACTACGCCAGCCAAATGATCAGCTCTATCGATCCCGCGGTCTGGTTTTTGATCGTCTCACCGACCAATCCGCCGTTCGACGATCAGCGCGTTCGCAAAGCCGTGGCACGGGCCATCGACCGAAAGAGATTAGAGCAATTGAGTGAGGGGCGAGCCAGCGCCGCGCAATCACTCCTCCCAACAACCTTCCCGCTTCGGGTTGCGGATGGTTCGGTCGAGGCGGTGCAGCAATTCGACGTCGATCAGGCGCTTCAGGGCCTCGCAGGGACGGAATATGCTGGTGGAGAAAATTGGCCGAGCGTCGAGTTGTTGATCTCCGAGAGCGACGAGGTACCACAGCTTCTGGCCACCGACTGCGCGGAGCAGCTACTCGAGAATCTCGGCATGAAGATCGACGTCAAGACCGTTTCTGAGGCCGATTACGCGTCCGCACTGTCCGCCGGAACTTCCGCGCTCTTCTGGAGACGATGGGACTACACCTATCCCGATCCAAACAATGGATATTCGGATGCATTCTTTCCGATCGGCTCGGAAACACCGCTGCTGCCGCTGACCCCCGCAGATCTCGGCGATCTGGTTGGTCGAGCCAAAGTCGAACAAAGCGACGATGCGCGAGAGCTTCTCTATCGCGACTGTGAGACGACACTACAGACCGCCGTCGCCTATATCCCGATCGCCTACCCGGTGACGTTCTACCTCATACGACCGTGGATCGCGGGATTCCCGCTCGTCGGCGATTCTTCGGTGCTGCAGCCCGGGCTACTCTTCACCCGGCTCACCAGCCTCGTGAGCATCAAGGATCGTGAAGCGGGCTAGTGGGCCAAGTGGACGCGAATCTTGCATCTTTTGAAATCAATTGGCTGTCGACGTCAATTGCGCATCCGCTTATGCTAATATCGTAGTTCATAGGAGGGATGACCGTCCCTCGCTTTTCGGGCCAACAACTCAGATGGAGGTCACGCGTATGGCACAAGGGCACCCGAAGTTCCTCTGGTGGAATGGCAGGCAGATGCCGTGGGAAGAGGCCACGGTTCACGTCACCGATATTGGTTGGTCGACAGTCGGCGCGATCTTCGAGGGTATTCGCGCGTACTGGAATCCTGACCAGCAAGAAGCCTACGTGTTCCGCCTTCCCGAGCACATGAAACGCTTCAGCCAATCGATGAAGCTGGTTCGCCTGCAGCAGGATTACGCGACCGAGCAGCTGATCGACGCCATCGTGCGCCTGGCACGCGAGAACGACCATCGTGAGGATGTCTACATTCGCCCATTCGCCTACCGAGGCAGCGGCGACGGCAAGAGCTTCAGTGGATTCGGATCAGCGGCCCAGATTCTGATCAATACCCACGGAATGCCCTCACACCTCCTCAAGGGAAAGACACAGGCTGCCTGCATCAGTTCCTGGACGCGCATTTCCGACAACGTCATGCCGCCGCGCGTCAAGAACATCTCGAACTATCGCAATGGCCAGCTCGCCAACATGGAAGCCGCGACGAATGGCTATGACACCGCCATCATCCTCAACAAGGACGGGCACGTCGCCGAGGGTGGCGGAGCCTGCTTGATGATGGTGCGTGACGGCAAGTTGATCACGCCAGGCGTCTCCGAGAGCATCCTCGAGAGCATCACTCGCGACGCCATCATGACCATGGCGCGTGAGGACCTGGGCATCGAAGTCGTCGAGCGGACCATCGACCGCACCGAGCTCTATATCTGCCGACGAGGTCTTCATGTGCGGAACCGCCGCCGAAATCACCCCGATTACCTCGGTCGATCGCTATCAGGTTGGGGACGGCGAGCTTGGACCGATCACGGGCGAAGCTCGAGAAGCTGCTGCATGACGTCATGCGCGGCATCGGGGATCGCCACGCGGATTGGCGAACGCCGGTCGGCCTCAAGGCCGTGGCCCACGCGTAAAACCCACTAACTCAGGAACGACGGTGGGCGGGTCAATCGACCCGCCCGCTTCTGTGTGGAGCGCACTGCGGAATGCCTGTCCATTGTGATAATTCGCCTTCGTAGGGGCGACATTCATGGCATCCAACCATGTTGGCCGATGGTCAACGCGGGCACCATAAATGTCGCCCCTACTGGCAACGACGAACCGAGTCGACTCCGCGGAGAGCCGCCTCAAGAGCGAAGTGGGCGACTCATGAGTCGCCCGCCGTACCATCATTGGATCACTAAAACTCGACTCTTATCCGAAGAGCCCGCTCTCTTTCATCTGCTTGATGCTGGCATCAAACGCGGCGACGGTCTTCTGGATGTCGGCATCGGAGTGCGACGAGCTCAGCAGCCCGCCTCCGTGGAAGAGGTCAACACCATTGTTCAGCATGCTCAGGTGCAGCGTATGCCCGAGCGACTCCGGCGAGCCCGACTTCAACGCTTGCGGGTCGACACCCTCCGGAATGTGCATGTCGCCGCTCGACATGTTGCTGCAGGTCGACCCAAGCATGATGTGGAAGACCGAGCTTTCGCCCCAAACAAAGCCTGGAGCGTCGTGTCGCACCAGTACCTCGTTGAAGCCACTGCGAACGGCCGCGGCCATGCGGTCGGCGTGCTGCTGGACGCCCGGATCAGAGACCAACGCCAGACAGGCTGAACCGGCCGCCGCGGAGAGTGGGTTGGCGTTGTAGGTGCCGGGATGGCCGATCTTCTTGGTCCGGTTCCACTCGGGATCGTCGGTGAAATCCAGCACCCTCATGATGTCGGCTCGTCCACCAATGGCCCCGCCTGGGAGTCCGCCCGCCACGACCTTGGCCATGGTGGTCATATCCGGCGTCACCCCGGATGACTGCTGTTTGCCGCCGGGCGACCAGCGGAACCCCGTGATCACTTCATCGAAGATGAGGATGGTGTCGTGTTTCTTGGTGATATCGCGCAGGCGCTGCAGAAAACCTTCCTGGAACGGGATCGTCGCCCAAGAAGCACCGCTCGGCTCCAGGATCACCGCGGCGACGTCTCCTTCGGCCAACCGACGGTCGACGAAGTCGAGGTCGTTGACCGGCGCAACCACCACGGTCTCGAGCACCGCCTTCGGCACCCCGGGCGGTGGGACGGAGTCGGCCATGTTCCGCTCACCGGGAACGGCGTAGTCATGCCACCCATGAAAGTGGCCGACGAACTTCAAGATCTTTTCGCGTCCGGTGAATGATCGGGCGATGCGCATCGCTAACATCGTTGCTTCCGTGCCGGACGAGGTGAACTCGACCTGCTCCGCCGACGGAACCAGGTTGCAGATCCGCTCGCCCCACTCGATTTCGAGCTCATGCCCAGCGCCGTAGTGCGTGCCACGCTGGAGCTGCTCCGAGACCGCTTCCACGATACCCGGGTGACTGTGGCCCAGGATGAGCGCACCGTGCCCCATGGCGTAGTCGATGATCTCGTTGCCGTCGATGTCCCACTTCTTGGAGCCGGATGCTCGGTTGACGTAGAGCGGGAACGGCTTCATGTAGCGGACGTCGTGCGTTACGCCCCGCGGGATAGCTTCCACGGCGCGCTGGTAATATGACTTCGATCCGGTGTGCTTCTGGATGAATTCTTGTTCGACTTGCTGAGTCAGATCAGTTTCCATCGGACGTCGAGCTCCCTCCATATTGAGCGCGAGCGCTCGTAACCGCGGCTCGATTATCGGTGAGTCGACTCGTACATGTCCAGCCATGGGATGGATATTGACTCCCGGATCGTTACCGTGGTACGAGTCCCGACATCTGGAATCGAACACTGCGTTGATTGACGGGAAGGCATATGAAACTCGCGGCATTACCCAGACTGCATTTGGCCCACCTGCCAACCCCATTGGAGGACGCCCACATCTTCAGTGCGACGCTGAACGGCCCTCGAATCTTGATCAAGCGAGACGATTGCACTGGGCTGGCATTCGGCGGCAACAAGACGCGCAAACTTGAGTACTTGATGGCGGACGCGCAGCACAAAGGTGCGTCGGTCGTCATCACTTGCGGGTCGACCGGCTCAAACCATTGCCGGCAGACGGCGGCGGCGGCGCGCGTAGCCGGGATGAAGTGCATCCTGGTTTTGAACACCCCGGACGACCCGCCAAAAGTCCAGGTCAATTTGCTGCTGGATCGCATGCTCGGCGCTCAGATCCATTACGTTGCCAGTGAGAGCGAACGAGATCCCGCAATGCATCAAATCGCTGAGGAGTGTCTCGAGCGGGGCGAGGAGCCGTACATCATTCCCAGCGGCGGATCAAATCCTCTCGGCGCCTCCGCGTATGTCTCGTCGGTCTTCGAGCTGATGGGCCAGCTTGACGACATGGGAATCGAGCCGTCTCGGCTCTACACGACCAGCAGCACGTCCGGGGGTACCCACGCCGGCCTCGCCATTGGGGCGGCAATCGCCGGGGCAACGTTCATCGTCCATGGGATCGCCATTGAGGGAACCGAGAAAGAGATTCGAGACATCGTCCATCCTCTGGCCAACGACACCTCAGCGTTTCTTGGCAGCGACATCCGTCTCTCCCCTAACGACATCCGCGTCGACGACCGATTCGTCGGAGAGGGTTACGGAATCCCCACCGACGAGTCTCTCGATGCGATGAACGCGCTCGCTCGGACACATGCGATTTTGCTCGATCCCGTCTACACGGCGAAAACCATGGCTGGACTGATGGCTCATATCCGAGACGGCGATATCGGATCGGACGAAACGGTGGTCTTCCTCCACTCCGGCGGAACACCGGCACTCTTCACCTACGGCGAAGAGTTGCTCAAACGTCTTGAGGAGCGCGGGATATAGTCGCCACCGATCTCGGCAGGTGATTCCGCTGTCCGCTAGTCGCCGTTGGTAGACTTTTCGCGTGGATACAGCACCCCGGACGTACTACGTCGATGTGGCGGTCGATACCCAGCTCGCGGACCGTGACCGCCTTTTCACCTATTTGTTGCCGGAAACAATGCGATCTCGCATTACCGAGCACCAGCTCGTCTGGGTGCCCCTGCGCAAAGACCTGAAGCTCGGCGTCACCATCCGCGTTCATACAGACACTCCGGACATTTCCCTTCGGCCGGTACACGCTCCCGTGGAGCCGGAATTTCGGCTGAACGATCAACAATGGGCTGTGGCGCAATGGCTGCGCCGAAACACGCTCTGCTCGCAGTATGACGCCGTCACGCCGTTTCTCCCGCCGGGCGTCTCGCAACGCAGCGTCGAGTATCTGACGCTGTGTGATGGCGTGGATCTCGATACGGTCAAGCTCACCGCGGCACAGGCGCGTCTCGTCGATTTGCTCAAGGAGCGAGGCGAGATCACGATCGAAGCCGCCAGGCAGGCACTGGGTCGCGGTCTGACCACGATCATCCCGCGTCTCGACGAGGCAGGCGTGATTCAGCGCACCGCGCGGGTGCGCACGCGCTCCACGAACGCAGCTACGACGAGGTTTGTGCGACTGCTTCCCGATACCGAGGTTGACCTACACCGCGCGCCGGCTCAACGTCGCACGCTGGAAGTGGTGCGACGACGAGCCGCGGTCGCAGGTGGCTCTGATCTGCCCTGGGACGATCTGGTCCATCGGCATGGCGTAACGGCTGCGGCCTTGCGCGCGCTGGAGGAGCGCAATGCGCTAGCAGTCATTGAAGTGCCGCGGTCATTGCACACGGACGGACCGGACGCGGGGGCACGTCGCGTGCAACTCACTGAGGATCAATCGCGCGTGTGGCGTGAAGTAGTTCAAGCGCTGCGTTCCGGAATGAACCAGGAATTTCTGCTGCACGGCATTACTGGGAGTGGGAAGACTGAGATTTACCTGCGTGCGGCGGCCTGGGCGCTCAGCCGCGGTCGTCAGGTCGTCATGCTCGTGCCCGAGATCAGCCTCGCCACCCAGGTCGTCGGACGATTCACTGAGCGCTTCCCGGGTCGCGTTGCAGTCCTCCACAGTGGGTTGAAAGACTCCGAGCGTTACCAGACCTGGCAGGCGATCGCGTCTGGCCAGATCTCGATCGTGGTTGGGCCGCGCTCGGCCCTCTTCGCGCCGCTGAAGAATGTCGGCTTTATCGCCATCGACGAGGAGCATGAAGACGCCTACAAGCAGGACGTGCCGCCTCGCTATCACGCACGTGCCGTCGCTCGCGAGGTCGCGCGGCTCCACAACGCCGTGCTGCTGATGGGAAGTGCGACTCCCGATGTCGGCACCTACCGGTCCGCGCTGGACGGCGACATCCAGTTACTGGAGCTTCGCTCTCGAGTCGGCCCGATGCTGGTGCAGGACATCGATTCACGACGGGTGAAGCTCGAGCTTCCCGACGTGAGGCTCGTCGACATGCGCCTCGAACTGCAGCAGGGGAACACCCACATCTTCAGCCGGGACCTGCAAGAGCGGATGACACAAGCCGTCAACGCGGGAGAGCAGGTGATCCTCTTCCTCAACCGGCGCGGGCAATCGACCTTCATCCAGTGCCGTGCGTGCGGGCACGTCGAGTCCTGCCCGTATTGCGACATCCCGCTCTGCTTCCACGGTGACCAGCGCCGTATCGTCTGCCACCGCTGCGGACACCGCCAACCTCCTCCGCGTCATTGTCCAGAATGCGGCAGCCACGCCATCGGCTATTACGGTACCGGGACGCAGCGTGTGGAGCTCGAGTCGAAGAAGCTTCTTCCGCATGCCCGCGTAATGCGTTGGGACCGAGACGTCCTCAAACGCGGGGTCGATCACTCGACGCTGATGCAGCGGGTTCTGCGCCATGAAGTTGACGTCGTAGTTGGCACACAGATGGTGGCCAAGGGCCTCGATTTCCCGCTCGTCTCAACCATCGGTGTGGTGAACGCCGACACCGTGTTGCATCTGCCCGATTTCCGAGCGGCGGAGCGGACGTTCCAGCTCCTCACGCAGGTGGCAGGACGCGCCGGACGCAGAGTCCCTGGCAGTCAGGTCGTGGTGCAGTCCTACTCCGTCGACCATTACGCTATACAGACGGCTTGCGCCTATGACTTCGATGGGTTCTTCTCCGAGGAATCCTCCTACCGGAGGCATCACGGCTACCCGCCGTTCCGTCGACTCATCCGCCTCGTCTATCGACATCCCAACGAGGCGACCTGCCAATCGGCGGCGGAAGAGATGGCCGATCTCCTTGCTCACAGCGCCTATAACCTGAAGCTCACGGACGTCGATCTGCTCGGTCCCACTCCTGCGTTCACGGCCAGGATTCGCGGAAGATTTCAGTGGCAGATCCTGTTGCGTGGCAGGGATGCGCTTGAGCTGGCGGAAGCGACGCAGTTCGACCCCGGCTGGCTGGTCGATGTTGATCCCGTCAGTCTGCTATAAGGCATTTCGCGAGTTGAGCGGCTCTCGTTTCGTTGACC
Organism: uncultured Chloroflexia bacterium; assembly: GCA_963713965.1. Taxonomy (GTDB): domain Bacteria; phylum Chloroflexota; class Chloroflexia; order Thermomicrobiales; family Thermomicrobiaceae; genus CALAGB01. Next base: position 3,022,517 of record OY970217.1, on the reverse strand, counting down.
AGCCTGAAGAATTGGGCGATTCACGATATACTTAATCGGCAATTCGCACGCGAACTTCACGCTAACTAACGGGGAATGCATCGATGGCAGCACTGACAGTAATTACCGAGGGCGATACCCGGCTGAGACAGAAGGCGATCAAAATCCGCCGGGTTGACGATGAGATTCGTCGCCTAATCAAAGACATGCATGAGACCATGAAGGTCGAAAAGGGCGTCGGTTTGGCCGGCAACCAGGTTGGTGTGCTGCGACGCGTTGTCGTCATCGGCATTCCCGAGGGACTCGAACATGAGGGCGACCCGGAGATGAAGCTGTCTCTGGTCAATCCAGAGATCGTGCGCTCAAACGGGCGGCAGGTCGGCACCGAAGCATGTTTGAGCATCCCGGAATGGTATGGCGACGTGCCGCGTGCCATGAACGTCACGGTCAAAGCACGAGACGAGAACGACCGTGAGGTGCGCATCAAAGCCACCGGATATCTCTCCCGCATCTTGCAGCACGAGATCGATCATCTGGACGGAATCCTGTTTCTGGATCGAGTCGAGGATCGCTCGACGTTGCGACATATCTCGGACGAGGAGTTCGAAGAACTGGCTGGAGAAGCCGAAGAAGAGGCAGCCAACGAGGACGAAGTTCTGGTCGGTGGAGCTGGCGACGCCTGATATTCAATTCCAATGTGAACGATCACGGGCGGCCAATGGGCCGCCCGTTTTACATGCACGATGTCGGCGCGAAATGTAATCACTCACGCCCTAAAGCGTCACGTGTCGCTGTCGCACCCGGCAATTCTCGGCACGCATGATGGCGTCGATCTGTGAGAGCGTTTCGTCAAGGCGCTCGTTCTCATTGAAAACGATGTAGTCGAAGTCGTGCACGGAACGCAGCTCGCGTGACGCGGTGGTGATACGCGTCATCAGTCCCTCGAGGTCGTCCGATTTGCGGCCGCGCAAGCGGTGCATCAGTTCGGCCATGGACGGTGGAAGCAGAAAAATGAAGATCGCCTCCGGCACCATCTCGCGAATCGATGCCGCTCCCTGGACATCGACCTTGACGACTACGGTCTTTCCCGCTCCCAATGCGTTCCGAACTCGATCCTTGGGAACGCCATAGAAGTTGCCGTAGACCTCCGCCGATTCCAGAAACTCTCCCTGCTCGCGCATTGACATGAACTCTTCGCGGCGCATGAAGAAATAGTGAACGCCGTCGATCTCACCGGGTCGACGCTGGCGCGTGGTCGCGGTGACGGCGAAGACAAAATCCGGATGATGCAGCCGCATCTGTTCAATGACGGTATCTTTGCCAACGCCCGATGGACCGGAAATAACGATGAGGCGCGGTTTTGGCAACGACCTGAGCTCATCGATGAGCTCGTCCGCCTGAGCATTCAGGCCAACGTCGTCGGCCACGGTCACCGCCCTCCCAGATTCGTCGTTCAGTTCACCCTCACGAAGCTCGCTCGCGACTCGACTCTCTCGCTCCTCGATCAACAACCACACCCCCTCAATTCCCGCCCCAACGGTACACTATCAGGAAGCCATGTAACGACATCGCGACCAATTGGGGGGCAATCTCGTGTTCGATTCGCTTACGACTGCATCGCTCACTGACGAGCTTTCGCACCGGCTGTTAGGCGGACACATTCAAAAGGTGCTCCAGCTCGATGCGGACTCCATCGGCTTCGAAATCTACGCAGAGCACCAGCGCCAGTACCTCGTCGCCAGCGCCAACAGTCGCAATCCACGTCTCTATCTCGCTTCAACCCGATTGAGCGCCGATCCCAGCAGCGTTTCCCCGCTTCTGCTGCTCCTACGGAAATACGCTCGCGGCGCGGAAATTCTGTCAATTCAACAGCCACCGCTCGAGCGGGTCGTTCGAATGAGTATAGCCAAGCGATTTTTCATGGACAAGAAGCGAGAACTTGGCGAGGACGAGGAGGACGAGGACACAGGGGAGATCGTCTACACGGATCTGGTCGTTGAGATCATGGGTCGGCGCAGCAACATCATCCTGGTCAATGACACCGGACGAATCCTGGATGCGATCAAGCGCGTGACGCCAGAGATGAGCAGGGTTAGGCCCATCCTGCCCGGTCGTCAGTATGAAACGCCGCCCCCTCAACAGAAGCAGGATCCTCGTGACATCCGAACCGGCCAGGTTGAACGGATATTGCGCGACGTTCAGCCCGGCACTGAGCTCGCACCGGCGCTTGTGAGTGCGCTGGCCGGCTTCAGCCCACAAATGGCGCGTGAGGTGGTCTTCCGTGCGTTTGGCGACGTGTCGTTCGTTCTCGACGATCCGCTGACCAGGGATCAAGCTGAGGCGCTCACGAACGCGATCACCGAGATCCTCGAGCCGCTCAAAACGTCCAGTTGGTCACCGGTCGTCTATCACGATGAAGAGGGCGATGCGGCCGCCTATGCGCCGATCCCGTTCGCCTACCTCGCCGAGAAGTGGCGTGAGGAGCCGATCGAGTCGATTTCGACGGCTATTGAGCAATCCATTGACATCAAAGCGGAACCAACGGCGCAACGTCATGGACAGCGTCGGTCGCGCCTCATCGCGGAGATCGACGAAGCCATCAAGCGCGCCGCGTCGCGATTGCACTCCATCCAGGAGGAACAAGCGCGTGCACGTGACGTGGAACGCTGGCGAGAGATTGGCGAGACGATCTACGCCCGCATCTATGAGATTACTCCGGGGCAGGAGCGGCTCGATGTCGACGGTCAAGAGATCGAACTGGATGCATCTCTCTCCGCCAGCGAGAACGCGCAGGCCTACTTCGAACGCTACCGCAAGGCTCAGTCGGCCACGCGGAATCTACCGGAGATCGAAGCTGACGCGCGGTCGGAGATCAACTATTTGGAACAGCTTCGCGCGATGGCGGAACTCGCCGAAGGGATCGATCAGATCGAGGCAGTGCGAGCCGAATGGCAGGAGTGGCGACATCCGGTCGAGGTTCAGACGGGGAAGAAGGGGCCGCGCAAGCCCAGACGAAAACAGCCACAGGCGTTTCACACCACGCGCGGTGACACGATCTACGTGGGTCACAGCGGTTCTGAGAACGAGACCGTCACGTTTGAGATCGGGGGCCCCGACGACGTTTGGCTGCACGCGCGCGGGGTTCCAGGTGGACACGTGCTGCTGCGCTGGGCAAATGTGGAGTCGGACGAGGTACTCGAAGACGCGGCCGCGCTCGCCGCATGGTATAGCTCAGGCCGCACATCGACCACGGTCGAGGTCGACGCGACAGAGCGACGCTACGTGCGCAAGATCAAGGGCGCTGGGCCGGGAATGGTCACCTACCGCAACGAGCGTACGCTCAACGTGCGACCGCGAAATCCCGCTGATCTCGGCTGGAGCTAACTCCAGTCGTCAAGGCGCACGAACTGATGTCACATAACTCGATCGCTTCGGACACGCTTCTAAGCGAATCTGGTAAGGATGATCCCGAGCTCATAGAGCAGGTACATAGGGGCCGCTACCATGAACATGTTGAAGGGATCCGGGGTCGGGGTGATGATCGCCGCGGCGATCATGATGACGATAATTGCGTACTTGCGCATCGAACTGAGCATCCGAGTCGTCACGACATGGATTTTTGCCAGGATGTACATGACGAGTGGTAACTCGAAGACGATGCCGACCCAGAGGATGAGGGTCATGTAGAACGAGATCACCTCATTGGCCCGGAATTCGGATGTGAACACATCGCCACCGAAGCCGTGGAGGAATCTCAAAGCGCGCGGGATGACGATGAAGAATGCGAAAAGCACACCGAGAATGAACATCACGGTGACAAACGGGATTGCTCGGAACACGTACTGCCGTTCACGTCGGGTCAGACCAGGCGCCAGGAACCTGACGATCTGATAGACGATCACCGGCATCGAGAGGCCGATCCCCACGTAGAGTGCCACCTTCATGAAGACGGTGAAGCTCTCGGTCGGGGAAATCGCGACAAGCGAACCGAGGTGGGACATATCGACCATCACGCGAAGCAGGCGCTTCGCGACGACCAGCCCGAGGATGAACCCAATGATGACCGATCCAGCCGCGTACATCAGGCGGGTACGCAGCTCTTCCAGGTGCTCCTGGAGAGTCATCTCCTCAAAGGTATCCGGCTCCGGATCAACTGGGGCGGGAGTATTAGAACGACGTACGCGATCCAGAATGCTTACCATGATTCCTGCTCTGCCTGACCATTCGCGACGTCATGCCCGGTTGACGTCAATGTACCTGGCTGCTTCGACATGCCTCTCCTCGCAAAATCAATCAACGAGGATCGCCATGTCGACGACGAACCGAAGCTGACTACTTGGCGTCTGCGTGCTCCTGAATGAATTCGAGCGCGTCTCCAACGGTGACGATGCTTTCCGCTTGCTCGTCGGAAATCTCGACGCTGAACTCTTCTTCAAGTTGCATGATCAACTCTACCAAGTCGAGCGAATCCGCGTTCAGATCCTGAACGAACTCGGCGTCCGGGGTCACTTTTTCCGGGTCGACGCCCAACTGCTCGGAAACCACATTCTGTACTCGTTCGAAAACCGACGAGGACACCCTGACCACCTCCTACTAAACTGCGTGAATATTTCTTCCCCATTGCACGCGAATTATGCATGTGGGCACCGAACCCGACAACCGCGCCGTTCGCGGTCCACACGAGTAAACCAAACCTGGTATCGACGAAACACCCTAAATATCGGATTCTTGGACTCTCACCGAGAAGCCGTCATGCCTTCGGCAATCGTTCCGAGCACTCCGTTAACGAACCGGCTCGAGTTTTCCCCGCCAAACCGCTTCGCTATCTCGACGGCCTCATTGATGGCCGCCTTCAACGGAACGTCCGACTCGCTCATCAGCTCATAAATCGCGATGCGCAAGATGTTTCGATCGACGGCAGGAAGCTGGTCAACTGGAAACGCCGGCGCCGCCTCCCCAATCTCACGATCAATGCGCTCGCTGCTCTCGACGTATCCGGTCACCAGCCGTTCGACGTAGCGCCGCACTGGCTGCGGCACGTTGATGTCCGCCAAATAGCGGGAGAGCACGTCCTGAATGCCATGACCGGCAATGTCCGCTTCATAGAGAACCTGTAAAGCCATCGTGCGCGCTTGATGTCTTGTCGTGGCAACAGCCATGAAAACCTCGTCAATTTCTCGATCAAATGGTGGCTCGCCTGAATTGCGCCGATTGTCCCCACGCGCGGGCGAGCGAGCAGGATGGCCCGAATTCCGGGCTGTCGCAATTGTACCGTGCCGCTCTGACTGTCGTCGCGGTCGGAAGTACCGTTCGAGATGAGCGGATGCGAATCGCCGCTAGCCGGCAAGATCTCGTTCGACCAGGCGTGACGTGACGGCCTCACGCGTTCGATTGATGTACTCACCGATGAAGCCGGTGTGTACCAGGCCGGTGGCAAACGCGCGGTCACGCACGATGCCCTTATAGAAATCTACGGTCGTATCGACCCCTGAGATCACTGTCTCACTCAGCGCCCGATGTAACCGGTTCAAGGCCTCATCCCGGTCACTTCCCCACACGACGAGCTTGGCCAGCAGCGAATCATAGTGCGGCGGAACCACGTAACCCGTGTACAAGTGCGTGTCTATCCGGACTCCCGGACCACCCGGCAAGACCAGATCCTCGACTTGCCCACAGCTGGGCGCGAAGTCGGCGGCCACGTTTTCGGCATTGATGCGCGCCTCGATTGCGTGTCCCCGTGGTCGGCAATCCTTCTGACTGAAGTCCAACTGCTCGCCCGCCGCGACGCGAATCTGCCATTTGATGAGATCGATGCCGGTCACCGCCTCGGTCACCGGATGCTCGACCTGGATGCGTGCGTTGACCTCAGTAAAGTAAAAGTGCTCTTCCCGATCGACCAGGAACTCGAAGGTTCCCGCGCCGGTGTACTCCAGCGCCTTAGATGCCTTGATCGCCGCCTTGCTTAGGCTATCGCGTAGGCGGCTCGAAATGTTCGGCGCGGGCGTTTCCTCGATCAGCTTCTGGTAGCGACGCTGCAACGAGCAATCACGCTCTCCCAGCGCGACCACGTGGCCGTGATTGTCGGCGATGATCTGCACTTCGATGTGTCGCGGATGCTCGAGGAATTTCTCAACGTAGACCGCGCCATTACCGAACACTGCCTGTGCTTCGCTTTGGGCTAGCGGAAACGCCTGAACGAGGTCACGCTCGTCCCAGGCGACGCGCATGCCGCGTCCGCCGCCTCCAGCAACTGCCTTGATCAGAGCTGGATAACCGATCTCTTTGCCGATGGCGCGCGCCGTTTGCACATCATGTACCGGGTCCTCTGAGCCCGGAATGATCGGGATTTTGGCATGCTTCATGATCTGTCGCGCAACCGACTTGTTCCCCGATTGCGAGAGTACTTCCGGACGCGGACCGATGAAGACCAGATTGCACTCTTCGCAGATCTCAGCCAAGGACGGATTTTCCGCCAGAAAACCGTACCCAGGATGGAGCGCGTCGCAGCCAGTCACCACCGCGGCGCTGATGATCGCCGGGATATTGTTGTAGCTGCGCGACGCGGGACCGGGGCCGATGCAGACTGCTTCATCCGACATGCGCACTGGCAGTGAATCGCGATCGACGTCGGAATAAGCGACGACCGAGCTGATGTTCAGCTCGTGACAGGCTCGCAGGATGCGCAACGCAATTTCGCCTCGATTGGCGATCAGAATCTTCCGGAACACGCCTCTCGCCTCACTACGATGCCATGAACATGCCGCCGTCGACCGTCAATACGGCGCCGGTGATGTATCTCGCCTCGGCTGACGACAGGAACGCGACCGCCGCGGCGACATCCTCCGGCGTTCCGAAATAGCCGACCGAGATTTGCTCCAGCATGCGTGGTTTCAAGCTTTCAGGGATTGCTTCCGTCAAACGAGTCTCGATGAATCCGGGCGCGACGGCATTGACGGTGATGCCACGGGAGCCGATCTCGCGCGCCAGGGACTTGGTCAAGCCAACGACACCCGCCTTAGCCGCGGCGTAATTCGCCTGTCCCGCATTGCCGACCAGCCCGACGACCGATGTCAGATTGATGATGCGTCCGTAACGCTGACGCATCATGGGTCGGATGGCAGCTTTCGAGCAGAGGAAGGCGCTCTTCAGGTTCGTCGTCAGTACGGCGTCCCAGTCCTGATCCTTCATGCGCATGATAAGTGTGTCGCGGGTGATGCCGGCGTTGTTGACCAACACATCGAGCCGCCCGAAGGTATTGATAGTCTCTTCGATCATCGCGCCGACCTGGTCGGTGTCAGTCACATCCGCGCGAATGGCGACGGCTGTACCACCGGCGGCCTCGATCTCCGAGACGACGGCAGCTGCCTCCGACTCGTCGCCGCGGTAGTTGACGACGACCTGAAACCCGTCAGCCGCGAGCTTGATGGCGGTCGCTCTGCCGATACCGCGCACTGCTCCAGTGATGATCGCGGATCGTTTCACCTCTTCTTCACTCATGATGCTCAGCCCCTCCCGTCTGGCTATCGTGTCTTCAGACGGCACACACGATCTCGTCCATCCGGCCGTGACGCACGACAGCGCTCGACCCGACATGCCTTCGACCGAATACGATTCTGGTGGAAATCAGGTTCGCAGCAGCGCTTCAGCCTGCTCCGTCGTCGACCCCGGCGCAATCCGCGCGATCAGACCACTCAGCACCTTGCCGGGACCGATCTCGACGAAATAGTCGACACCTTCGCTCACGGCCCGTTGAACGACGTCCACCCAGCGCACTGATGCGGTGATCTGGGCGGCGAGTTCGACGCGAAGATCGTCCGGCTCGGTCAGCAGTCGCCCGTCGACGTTGGCGATCAGTGGTGCACACGGCTGATTGAAGCGCGTTTCGTCGATCATCGGCTTCAACCCCACAACCACTGGGCGCATCAAGGACGAATGAAAGGCTCCATTTACCGGCAACGGCAAAACACGGCGGGCTCCAGCGTCTTTAGCGATTTGCGTCGCACGCTCAAGCGTTTCCGCCCTACCGCTCAATGTTGTCTGCCCTGGAGCATTGATGTTCGCGATTTCGGCGCCGGACGCGGAGGCAATTTCGGCGAGTACGGAGTCGTCCAAACCGATAACAGCGATCATGCCACCGAGCCCGTGCTCTTCCATCAGTTCGCCTCGCCGACGCACCAGACGCGCGGCATCAGCCAGATCAAGCGCTCCCGATGCCACCAGCGCCGTGTATTCACCTAGACTATGCCCGGCCACGACCGTCGGTTCCGGCAGTTGTCCGCGGCGTCGAAGCACTTCGAGATAAGCAATGCTCGTGGCCAAGAGTGCCGGTTGTTGATTGCGCGTCGCGACCAGATCCTCATCCGGACCATTGAATATCGTGTCCGAGAGATTGAAACCAAGCGCCTCATCGACGCGATCAAAAATCGCTCTCGCGTTAGCATCGGCTTGCGCCAGTTCACTTCCCATACCGACCCGCTGAGAGCCTTGCCCCGGAAAGACCCACGCTGCTTTGCTGGACAGGTTCCCGGTCACTTACCTGACACTCCCGCGGATCCCCACCTCACGACATTCGCCGCCCAGGAGAGTCCCGCCCCGAACGCGACCAACACCACGTTCATGCCCGGCTGGAGCGCCCCAGCCTCGACCGCTTCAGAAATGCACATCGGCACCGAGGCGGCGGACGTATTGCCGTAACGCTCGATGTTGACCCACACCTTCTCACGCGGGAGTTCGAGTCGACGGGCCGACGCGTCGATAATGCGCAGATTGGCTTGATGTGGGATGAAGAGATCGATGTCGGAAAGGGACAGACCGGCCTTTTCAATGGCTTCGACGGCCGCCTCACCCATGACTCGAACGGCGAATTTGAAGACCTCGCCGCCATTCATCTTCATGTGCGGTGCGGGCACAGTTGTCTCGTTGCCATTTGGCACAAACCTTGGCGCCACACCGTCCACGTAGAGATGCTGAGCGCCCCGGCCGTCGGACCCGAGGACGGTCGAAAGGACGCCCTCCTCTTCTGTGCTGGCCTGCAACACCACCGCTCCTGCCCCATCACCGAAGAGGATGCAGGTGCCACGATCGGTGAAATCGATATAGCGAGTCAGCGCGTCCGCCCCCACCACCAGCACGGTCTTGAAGACGCCGGAGCGTACAAATTGCGAGCCGACACTCAAGGCATAGACAAACCCCGAGCACGCGGCGTCAAGATCGAACGCGCCAGCACGGATAGCACCGAGCTCGGCCTGCAGGACCGACGAGGAGGCCGGCATGAGCTGATCAGGAGAATCGGTCGCCAGGATAATCAGATCGATTGACGTAGGATCAACACCGGCTACGCTGAGCGCCTTGCGAGACGCTGCAGCGGCCATGCTGACCGTCGTATCGGTCTTCGTCGCCAACCGGCGCTCGCGGATACCGGTTCGGGCGACGATCCATTCGTCAGAGGTTTCCACCATGCGCTCAAGGTCGGAGTTCGATAGCACGCGCTCAGGGACGTACATCCCCCATCCGGTGATTGCCGCGTTCAACACCGTTTCTGGCTGTCCCTTTCTCATGGCGCGTCAGCCGCTCGCTCGTACCGCTTGACCACGGCGCGATGGCCGTCGATCGACGTCCACGACGCGATCGGCACCCGTACTTCGCGCCGAGACGCTATTGACTCTCGGTTCGACGCGGCTTGGCTACCTCGACGACCTGGCGGCCCTTATACGTTCCACAGTTTGGGCACACGTGATGCGTCTTCTTCTTCTGCCCACAACTCGGACACCGCATTAGCTGCGGAAGCTTGAGGTAGTGGTGCCGGCGTCGGTTTCCCTGACGTCCACGGCTCTGACGCTGCTTTGGCAACGCGCCCATAATCGATCCTCCTTAATCAATCGTCAACAATAATCAACCGGCATCTTGCCGGCAGAACGTTCGTCCAGCTTGCTAGGACTCAGCCTCCAAGAGATCTCGCAGGACGGCCAATCGCTCGTCACCCGCCTCTTCGTCCTCGTCCTCAACCTGCTCGATTCCGGGACAATCTTCGCGACACAATGCCTGCATCGGCAATGAAATGATCGAGATCTGTCGCAGCAGCTCATCCAGATCGAGCTCGTGATTGTTATCAATCACGAAGATGTCTTCGAACTCCGGCACCTGCAACGGATCACCGGTGCGAACGTCAACACTCGGCCGGAAATCGGCCTCGAACTCGCCCGCAAACTCCTGAGTGTACAACTCCAGGCAACGCACGCATTCAAGCTCAACCTTGCCGGACATCTGACCGTCGGCGAGTATGCCTTCGATCACTCTAGTCAGACGCACCTTCGCACTGACGTCGAAGGCAATGGTTGATTCATCGAGCGCGAGACGATCAAGATGAACGTCAGCGATGCGGGTCGAGCCAACGGGCTCCTTCAACAGCTGGGCGACGTTCACGATCGTGTCGTTTGTCAAAGTCTTTATGTGAAGTGACATCTCGCCCCCAGCAGCGCGTTCGTTCTCCTCGAACAGACGCACAAACTAGAAAAGTATATGTTTTCAACGAAGGTCGGGTCAAGCAACGGGCAGCCTCGGCAGTGAGTGAGGGCGCTCCCGATCGATCGTCACACTTTCAATGTGACGAGCAGGATTGTGGCCACGGCGGCCACAGGCATTGGCCGAGAATCACCGCCCTGCTAGCATGGGCTCGTGACGCTTATCTATCGCTGGTACCTCTGTGAGGTGGAGCGCTTATGGATCTGAACATCGATCTCCTCAAGCGGATCGCGGAAACGCCGGGAATTTCTGGGCGAGAAGATGCTGTACGGGCAATCGTCATCGAAGAGATGAGGCCCCTGGTTGACGACGTGAGCGTTGATGCTCTGGGCAACGTCATTGGCCGGCGTGGCTCAGGCTCGCCGAGAGTCATGCTTGCGGCCCACATGGACGAAATCGGTTTCATCGTTAGAAGTGTCGATGAACATGGCGCCATCTGGCTGCAGCCGCTCGGCGGATTTGACGCGCGCAATCTCATCGCGCAGCGTGTCTTTGTCCACGCTCGCGAGGGCAAACTTCGTGGAGCACTCAATGCCAAGCGCGGGGCCAGTTCATCACGAAACCTCAACGACATCAAGCCTGACCGCGTGAGCGATCTGTTTGTCGATGTGGGACTCAGTCCCGAAGAAACGCGAAACGCGGTCGAAATCGGCGACATGGTGACCATGGATCGCACGCTCGAGATCGTCGGACACACCCTAATGAGTAAGTCGCTCGATGATCGGGTCTCAGTGTTCGTCATGCTTGAACTTCTGCGCATGCTGGGCGAACACCAATGCGAAGTGGTGGCAGTTGCCACCGTTCAGGAAGAAGTTGGCCTGCGCGGTGCTGGGACCGCGGCGTTTGGAGTCGAACCGGACATCGGAATCGCAATCGACATCTGTCCCGCCGGGGCGCTCGGGGACGATAGAGTCGACGAGATCACCCATCTCGGTGGTGGGCCGGGAATCAAGATCATGGACATGTCGGTCATCACGAATCGAAAGCTACAACGGGCTTTCCGCGACGTGGCGGAGCGACATGGGATCGGTTATCAGCTCGAAGTGATGCCATTCGGAGGCACTGACGCGGGCGCGATCGATCGATCTCGTTCGGGTGTGCGCTCCATTACCATTTCGATCCCGACACGGTACGGGCACACGGTAAACGAAATGGCAAGCGTGTCTGACATCTCAGCTACCATTGAGTTACTCGCGCATTTCCTCAGAGAGGCCCACGATCTCGACCTCGGACTCGCACAGTGAGCGAAGTAGCGACATTGTATTCGGAGAATGCTGAGCGACAGACGAAGGCAATGTACAGTTCTCAACAGCCAATGAATTTCAGGCTGTGTGCTACTGATACCATTAACGCATGATCTGTGACGCGGCCATGGAGTAGGTTGGTGACCAAGATCCTTCTCGTCGAAGACGAGACGTCGCTGCAGGCAACCATCGCGTACAACCTGAAAAAGGCGGGGTACGAGATTGCGACCGCCTCCGATGGGGAGTCAGCTCTTGAGCTTGCCAGGGACCAGCGCCCTGACCTCGTGCTCCTCGACGTCATGCTCCCCACCATTGACGGGTTCGACGTGTGCCGCAATATCAGGCGGTCGAGCGGCGTTCCAATCATCATTTTGACCGCACGCAATGACGAGATCGATCGTGTTGTCGGCCTTGAGATCGGGGCTGACGACTACTTGACCAAGCCATTCTCGATGCGCGAGCTTCTGGCGCGGGTTAAGGCGATCCTACGCAGGCGCGACCTCCTTCATCAGGACCTGGTCAAAGAACAGGGCTCCACCGCTCACACGCTTGACGTCGGACAATTGAGTATCGATCTGGACGCGTACCGGGTGACGCTCGGCCAGCGAGAGATCGCCCTCAAGCCCAAGGAACTCGAGCTGCTCGTCCACCTTGTTCGCCATCGGGGGGCCGTTTGCCCCACACGTCAGCTGCTTGGCGAGGTTTGGGGATACGATTATTACGGGGACAGCCGCACTCTGGCTGTCCATATTCACGGGTTGCGCGAAAAGCTGGAGACGGAGCCGGGCGGCTCACGCCTGATTGAGACGGTGCGCGGTGTTGGTTATCGTTTCTCCGGGTAGCCGCTGACATGGGACTGCGCGTCACAAATGGTCTGGCCATCGGTTTCATCGCCATTGTGACGGCGATTTATCTGCTCCTCGGTCTCCTTCTTAGTGGGTACGTCAACGAGCGCAACAATCGCAACACGCTTAGCCACTTGCGCCAGGACACCGTCCTAGCCGCCGGGATGGCGCGTTCGTCGATAAACGGTTCGACGCCTAGCGCCTTGACGCGCGTCGTAGAGGAGATCAGCAACACGACGGACGCGCGAGTCACGGTCTTCTCGGTCGATGGCAACCCGCTGGCCGATAGCGGCGCCGATCCCTCGAGTATCCCCAACCAGGCCACAGCGCCTGAATTCAGAAACGCATTGAATGGAAGCTCAAGCCAATCCCAGCGTGACGACCCTGTCTCGGGCAAACCGACCTGGTACGTCGCGGCGCCGATCCGAAACGGGACGACCGTCGACGGTGTGGTGCGGCTATCGGTTCCCAAGAGCCAGCTGGGCGACTCATACTCGGGGGAGTTTGGCGTTGTGGCGCTCTTGTTGATCGCCGCGGGAGGCATGACGCTCGTTTCGATCTGGGTGTTCACGCGCGTTGCCGTCCGACCGATGACCAAGATTGTCGCCGCTACGCAGCAGTTCTCGAGTGGAGATCTCTCGGCACGAGCCCCCGTCAACGCCAGTGGCGACTTCGCCTCGGTAGCGGTGGCGTTCAATGTGATGGCGGATGAGCTGCAATCAACCTTCGATACCATCGAGCTGGAACGCCGACGCCTCGATTCGGTGGTCGAGCACCTCGGCGACGGCATTCTGATCGTCGATGACGAAGACAAAGTCGCACTGATGAATCTAGCTGCCGAAAAGCTTCTTGGAGTGCATCGCAGCTATGCCATTGGCCGGACATACGCCCAGGTTTTGCGCGACTACGAGCTTGCCGCCGTGGTGCGCGAGGGACGCTCCAGCAACCAGTTGAGCGCCGCACCCGCCACGCATGTGATCGAGATGGGACGACCCAAACGCGCTGTGCAGGCCTTCTCCTACCCAATACCGTCCGACAGCGCTCCCCTGGTGCTGGTCGTGTTGCGAGACATCACGGAGTTCCGACGAACCGAAGCCGTGAGACGTGATTTCGTCGCCAACGTCTCCCACGATCTGCGCACGCCGATCGCGTCGATGAAGGCGTTGGCTGAAACATTGCTTGACGGGGCGCTTGAGGACGAAACGGTCGCTCGCGAATTCCTCTCCCGCATGCAGGTTGAGGTCGACGATCTCGCGCGTTTGGTCGAAGAGCTGTTGCAGCTTTCGCGCGCCGAGGCGGGTCAGATCGATCTGCACGTTGGCCCAGGCAACCTCGAAGCGGTCACGAGGCGTGTAGCAGATCGCATGCAAGCACAGGCCAACCTGAAGCGGATCGACATCGTGTTGGAATCGGAACCAGACCTCCCCTGGGCGGTGTTCGATTCCGACCGAGTTGAGCAGGTCCTGGTCAACCTGGTGCACAACGCGATCAAGTTCTCGCCAGCGGCGGGCGCAATCCACATTGGTTGTCATGTCGATGCCGGCGAGGTCATCGTCTCTGTCGAGGACAGCGGACCGGGCCTAGACCCGGAGGACCTGGACCGGGTTTTCGAGCGTTTCTACAAGGCGGATCGATCGCGGTCCGCCTCCGGCAGCGGACTCGGACTGGCAATCGCCAAACACATGATCCAGTTGCACGGCGGCCGAATCTGGGCCGAAAGTGACTATGGTCGCGGCGCGACCTTCTCCTTCGCGCTGCCCAAGGCGGACGTCAATTCAGCCAAGCTCGATGGCCCAGTTGAAATTCCGACCACGCCAGAATCAACGCGCACCTGAGTTCCACTGTCCCCTCGCGCCAAATCTCAATGTCTTCTTAACTCCGTACCGCACAGAATCCGGTACCGTGACCGTGTCGCCCACAGCCGCGACAACACACCTCACCCAAGAGTAAATGCTCCTCCTCAAGTCGGTAGTGAACGCGGCCCCGCACGCTCACTACCGATCCCCTTTTTCGTTGCCAACGAGTTCGAGAACGTCTCAGATCAACAAAAGGTGCGCGCATGTAGCGCGTCGCTACCGCGTTTGTACGCGGAATCCTCAACTCCATTAACTCCTGTTAATCGGATGTGTCTAGAACGATAATCTTCGGCCGCTAGGCTTGCCGTGAGCACGCGACCGACCGGACCGAGGGTGTTCATGGGGAACTGTGAAATGATCAACGAGCAAGACAACCAACAAATCCAACTGGCTCAGACCGTTGCGGAGCAACCGGGAAAAGTCGACCGTATCCTGCTCATTGAGGACGACGAAACGCTCGTCGAGACAATTCGATATTCGCTGCAGAAGCGCGGCTTTCACGTGACCGCCGTGAACGACGGAAGCTCTGGACTCAAGGCGGCCCGAGCATTACGACCCGACATCATTCTTCTCGACTTGATGCTCCCGGAAATTCACGGACGCGACGTCTGTCGTCACCTCCGCGCCTGGACGTCGGCCCCCATATTGATCCTTACGGCGCTCGACCGCGAGGAAGACGTCGTCGCGGGTCTCGAGGCCGGCGCGGACGATTACCTTACGAAGCCATTTGGAATGGCGGAGCTCGTCGCTCGAGTGCGAGCAATTCTCCGGCGTGTACAGAGCGAATCTGAGGATCTTGATGCGCTGGTTGCTGGCGAGCTGTTGATGCTCCTGAACGAGCATCGAGCGACATTTTCGGGACGCGAGCTGCGGCTCCCCCCCAAGGAGTTCAAGCTGCTGGCGACGCTCGCCAGAAACACGGGGAAGGTCTTCACGCGAGACCAGCTTCTGGACGAAGTCTGGGGACAGGATGTGGTGGTTGATCCACGGAACGTGGACGTCCACGTCCGATGGCTGCGCGCTCAGCTTGAGGGTGAGCCGGATGGCTCGTGGATGATCCAGACGGTTCATGGTGTTGGATATCGTTTCGCGGGCGAGCTGGGACCGTTAGTCCAGTCGCCAACCCTCGAAAGGGGAGACAATTGATGGAGGAGTCGAGTCGGACTCTCTTGTATCGAGGAGCGCTGTCGGGCCGTGTAAGCCGACGGCAAGTTCTGCGACGAGCAGCTCTGCTGGGTCTTTCAGCGCCGGCGATCGCCGCGATTCTGGCAGCCTGCGGCGGCGGCAGCAAGGACACGCCGACCACGTCAGGAGCTGGTGCATCGACCAACACGTCGGCCGCGACAACGGCCTCAAGCTCAACGTCGGCGGCAACCACGACGGCTTCGACCAGCACTTGGGCGCCACGAGATGTTTCCGCCAAACTGACGGGCTCGGGGTCGAGTTTCGTCGATCCAGCCATGCAGCTCTGGATCCAGAAATACAAAGACCTGGCGCCGAACGTCACGATCAACTACCAGTCGGTCGGTTCCGGCCAGGGTAAGAAGGACTTCATCGGCGGGGTCACGGACTTTGCCGGCACCGACGCCTATATGACCGATGACGAGATGCAGCAGGCCGCCGGCACGCTGCACATCCCGGTGGTCCTCGGTCCAGTCGCCATCACCTTCAACCTCGATGGTGTCGACAAGCTGCAGCTGTCGGGCAAGACCCTGGCTGACATCTACCTCGGTACAGTCACGAAGTGGGACGACGACGAGGTCAAGGCCGACAACCCAGGTGCGTCCCTCCCCTCCACGGCCATAACAGTGGTGCACCGCTCGGACGGTTCCGGCACATCGGCCATCTTCACCAACTACCTGAGCAAAGTGAGCGACGACTGGAAGACCAAGGTCGGGTTTGGCACCGCGGTTCAGTGGCCGGTCGGAATCGGCGGCCAGCAGAATCCAGGCGTCGCGGCAGGCGTTCAGCAGACTCCGGGCGCCATCGGCTACGTCGAACTGGCCTACGCCATCCAGAACAAGCTCCCAGCGGCTTCGATGAAGAACGAGGCAGGCGCTTTCGTCGCTCCCTCCCTCGACGGGGCATCGGCGGACGCGGCCGGCTACGTCGACAACCTGCCGGACGACCTGCGACTCTTCATCACCGACGCACCTACGGGCCAGGACGTCTACCCGATCACCGGCTTTTCATGGTTGTTGCTCCGTCCGTCGTACGACGACGCGGACAAGGCCAAGGCTCTTACTGACTTCTGCTACTTCTGCGTGACACAGGGCCAGCAGATTTCGAAAACACTGCAGTACGCTCCGCTTCCGGATGCCGTGCTGCCGATCGAAACCAAGAAGCTCGAAGCAGTTAAATCGGGCGATCAGAACGTCTTCACGGCGCCGACTTCCTAAATCGAAATCGCGTCGGTCGCTTCCATTCAACGCGAAGACTCGAACGTGGCAAGGGAGACAATGGCGTCACCCTTGCCACACGCACAACTAATGAGGCGATGCTATCCTCAGACCGGAAAAGATGCCATGAACGCTCGAATGGGGATGGATCAGAACGATAGAACGGGCGGACCTTCAGGATGAAAGCAGAGGGCCAAACAATTCCTTTCAAAGATCGCTTAGCTCGACAGACCCAACATGGCGACGTCATCTTCTGGCTCATCGCCATGATGTTCGCAGTGGTCGTGGTTGCGCTCCTCTTTGCCATCATCCTCGTCACCTGGAATGGGTCGTCCGCCGCGCGACATGCGTTTGGACTCAGATTTCTGACGACGAGCGCCTGGAACCCAGTAACCGATCAGTTCGGCGCAGCGCCCGCCATCTATGGAACGGTCGTCTCGTCGTTCCTGGCCTTGCTTTTCGCGGCACCACTCGGCGTGATGATTGCGCTCTTTTTGAACAATCTCTGTCCTCACCGGCTGCGTCTACCGATCGGCTTGATGGTTGAGTTGTTGGCTGCCATCCCCAGCGTGGTTTACGGCATGTGGGGCATTTTCGTCTTTATCCCCTTCTTTCGCGACCACATCGCGACTCCCGTGTCTACGTCAGTCGGAACCGTCATCCCAATATTCTCCGGGCCGGTCGCGGTCGGCCGCGGACTGTTTGTCGCTGGTGTGATCCTCGCGATCATGATTTTGCCTACAATCGCGGCTATTTCGCGCGACGTTCTTGCCGTCGTTCCCTCTAGCCAGCGCGAGGCCGTGACCGCCTTGGGTGCCACTCGCTGGGAGGTCATTCGACATGCCGACCTTCCCTACGCGCGGGCGGGCATCGTGGGTGCAATGATGCTTGGGTTGGGTCGGGCGCTGGGTGAGACGATGGCCGCCACAATGGTGATTGGTAACACACCACAGATTGACAAGTCGCTCTTTCAGCCTGCCACGACGGCGGCATCGCTGATCGCGAGCCAACTGCCGAATGCCAATGACAACATGCATTCCAGTGCGCTGATCTTGCTCGCGCTCGTCCTCTTCCTGATCACGCTGATCGCGAACTCGATCGCGAGACTGCTCGTCTGGCGCGTATCGCGTAGTGGACAGGGGGCCTGAGCATGGCGATTGCAACAACTGGTCGGCGCCATCGCCGTCGTGTGATCGTGAATCAGATCATGCTTTCGCTGACACTCATCGCCACAGCTTTGGCGCTCATCCCACTGATTCTGATCATCATGTATGTCGCCAAACAAGGCATTGGTTCTTTGAGTGTCGATTTCCTGACCAAGACGTTCCGTCCGGTCACATTCGGTTCGACTGCGACCGGCGGTGGCGTTCTCCACGGCATCGTTGGTTCGGGTCTGATCGTGGCTATGGCCCTCGCCATCGCGACACCGGTCGGCATTATGGCCGGGATCTTCCTGGCGGAATACCCGAGCAACAGTGCGTCGACGGTCATTCGTTTCTGCGTCGACGTCCTTTCTGCCATGCCGTCCATCGTCGTTGGTGTAACGGCATATGTTTTGATCGTGCAGCGAACCAAGCAGTTCTCAGGATTTGCCGGGAGCATCGCATTGGTCGTGCTGATGGTGCCGATCATCACGCGCACGACTGAGGAGATCTTGCACCTGGTTCCGAGCGCCACCAGAGAGGCCGCCATTGCCCTTGGCGCACCAAAGTGGAAGATGACGCTCACAGTAGTCCTTCCGGTTGCCATGAGCGGCATCGCCACCGGCGTTCTCCTTGCTTTCGCACGTGCGGCCGGCGAAACGGCACCATTACTGGTAACGATCCTCGGCAATAACAACCTGACGTATGACATCTTCGGACCAATGCAAGCGCTCCCGCTGCTCGCCTATCGGTACACCGAGCAGCCCTATCAGGTGCTCAACGAGCAAGCTTGGGGAGCGGCATTCCTGCTTGTCGTCTTCGTTCTTGGAATCAATATCGTGGTGCGTGTCTTCACGCGCACGCGCAGCCCGAGGTAGAGGAGTCTCATGGCAGTTGAAATAGCCCCCAACCCAAACATCAACATGCCGCCTGCCAAGGATGCGCATCTCATCATCGACGGACTGAGTATCTATTACGGTTCCCGAATGGCCGTGGCGCATACCGACCTTGCCATCCCGAGGAGACGCGTCACTGCCATCATCGGTCCCTCAGGCTGCGGCAAGTCCACGTTGCTACGGACACTGAACCGAATGCACGAGACGGTTCCAGGCGGCCGCGTGAATGGCCGGGTTTTGCTGGACGGCACCAACATCTATGATTCCGGCATTGATCCGATGGTTGTTCGTCGTCGCATCGGCATGGTATTTCAGCAGCCCAATCCGCTACGCTCGCGCTCAATCGCGCAAAATGTGACGATCGGTCTAGAATTAGAAGGTGCCGGACGGCGCGAGCGCGAGGTCGCCTTGGAACGAGCGCTCAGGCGCTCCGCGTTGTGGGACGAAGTTTCCAATCGCCTGGATCAGCCTGGAGTCGCGCTCTCCGGCGGACAGCAGCAACGGCTCTGTTTGGCACGCACGCTCGCGGTTGAACCGGAGATTGTGCTGATGGATGAACCGGCCAGCGCTCTTGATCCGATTGCCACGTTGCGCATCGAGGAACTCATCCGAGAACTGGTGGACGACTACACCATCGTGATCGTCACCCACAACATGCAGCAGGCCGCGCGCGTGTCGGACTTCACCATATTCATGAGCTTGAACGAGGAGGAGTCAGGTTGGGTCGTTGAGGCTGGACCCACCAACACGCTCTTCACCGCGCCGAAGGACAAGCGGACTGAGGACTACATCACGGGACGCTTCGGCTAGAATGGCAGCGGAAAGGATCACCACCATGAACGCCGAACAGCGTACCCAGCGGAATCTCGCGGTCACGTTTGACATCAAAGTTCGTCCCAAAGAAGGGGCGCAGTCAGCCGCGAAAACCGTGTCAGCCAAGCTGGAAACGCAGGATCTTTCCGTCAAATACGGCGAGTTCACGGCGGTTCGCGGCGTTACTCTCTCGTTTCCTGAGCGCAAGATCAGCGCGCTGATAGGTTCGTCGGGCTCGGGCAAGTCGACTCTCTTGCGTGCCCTCAATCGCATGCATGACAACAACCCCAAAGTCAAGGTAGAGGGCAAGGTGCTCCTGGATGGCGAATCGATCTACGGATCCGAGGTCGACCCGATTTTGATTCGACGCCGCATCGGCATGGTCTTCCAACGCCCCAATCCGTTCGTCAAGACCATCTTCGACAACGTTGCCTATGGACTCTCGTTTGGAAAGAAACGGAGCAAAGCCGAGATCAAGGATCGCGTTGAGGAATCTCTCCGCGGTGCCGCCCTCTGGGACGAAGTCAAGGATCGGCTGGACCGCTCGGCGATGGCGCTCTCGGGAGGTCAGCAACAGCGGCTCTGTATTGCTCGTGCGCTGGCAGTGAAGCCAGAAGCCATCTTGATGGATGAACCGACGAGCGCGCTCGACCCGATCGCCACGCTGCGCATCGAAGAGCTCATGCAGCAGCTGTCGAGCGATTACACCATTATCGTCGTGACCCACAACATGCAGCAGGCGGCGCGCGTCTCCGATTTCACCGCGTTCATGCTCATGAGCGAAGATCGAGCAGGAGAGCTGATTGAAGTTGGCCCGACGTCCGACATTTTCACCAATCCATCCGACAAACGGACCGAGGACTACATTACCGGTCGAGTCGGCTAGCATAGATAGGGGAAGATCTTGGCTACTCCAGGTCAAAACCGTGCCCACTACGACCGCCAGCTCCAGACTCTGCGGGAGGATCTCCTTCTCCTGGGAAACATGGCAGAGAAGGCGGTCGAGCGTTCGGTCGACGCTCTGCGCCTTCGGGATGCTGAACAGGCGCGACGCGTCGTCATCGCCGATCGAGAGATTGACAACCTGAGCTATGAGCTCGAAGATCGATCGCTTCTTCTCATTGCCACTCAGCAGCCGATGGCGGCCGACCTGCGAACCATCGCTGGTGCACTGTTCATCATCGGCGAGCTCGAGCGCATCGGCGATTATGCTGAGGGGATAGGCAAGATCGCGCTCGAGATCAACAAAGAGCCACCGCTCAAGCCTCTGATCGACATCCCACGTATGGCAGGAATCGCGATTGACATGCTGCACCAGAGCCTGGGGGCTTTCATCGATCGCGATCTCGAATCCTGCCGGGTAATTTGGCAGCGAGACGACGAGCTTGATGGGCTCTACAACCAGGTCTATCGCGAACTGCTCACCTATATGCTCAACGATCCCAAGACGATCGAACGTGCGACGCAGCTTCTCTGGGCGGCGCACAACCTGGAACGCATCGGGGATCGGGTGACGAACATTTGCGAGCGGACGGCCTTCATCATCACTGGCGACCCGCGCGCATTGCCGGGTGATGACGGACTGCCGGTTCACGAGAAGAATGGTCATCAGCCTTTCGACTAGCGTTCGGGTCTCCTGAGGTAAAGAGGGCCACGAATCTCGCCCGATTGATGTGACGACCGAGCTAAGATATCAATCACGGCAGTCGCGCACGGACTCATTTCACGCCTGAACTGTCCGCGTCGACGGCCAGCGGATTGCGAACGACCATCTCCGGATACCGTCTTCTGAAGAGGTTGCAGCGCGCTTCATCAGGTGGCGGCGAACGGAGACTGTCGACACTTCGTGCCACAATCGATGCCCCCCGACCAACACCCAGTCAGATCCCGCTCCGGCTTCGATCTCCGAGACTTGATCTCCGAGCGCTATTGGCCGGCCCTCGCGGCGGGTGCGCTGATGCTGGTCGTGGGACTGACCGCCTACTTCACCAATCAGCCATTCCTTTATCCCAGTCTAGGTCCGACTGCATTTCTTCAGGCAGAGTTTCCATTTCATCGGTCGTCACGCTTTCGCGACACGACGATTGGACACCTCATTGGCGTCATCTCAGGGCTGGTGTCAGTCTTCGTCCTTGGCGTTGGCGGCGAACCGCGCCTCGGCACCGGAGCGCACATGCCTCCGCTGCGCATCGGTGCGGCGGCACTCGCCATGACGCTGGTAATCCTGCTGGAGATCGTGTTCAAGGTTTCAAATCCGCCATCCGCCAGTACCGGTCTTCTCTTCGCACTGGGCTACTTCCAGCCGAACATTCGCGACGTCATCGAGGTCCTCGCGGGAGTCATGTTCCTCGCCTCTTTCGGCGTGTTGATCCGGCACATTCGATCTCTTTCGCCGACGAAGTGGGAGAGCATCGACCCGGCAACCACGGGAAATTCAGAGAACGGGCAACAATGACCGGACAACAGGACGTCTACTTTGGCTGGTGACCGAATTCCTGTTCGAAGCGCAACTCTTGCTCGTGTAGCAGCGCAGCCATACGGTCTGTTAGCGCCGAGTCCACTGATTTGGCCAGATCGAGATAGTGCGCTCGCGTCTCCTGCAGATAGGTTTTGCGGCGTTCGGGCGGACGTTCGTGAACCGCGGCCAAGTTGTTGAGTCGATCGAAGACTTTGATGACGCGGACGTTCCAATCGGCGGCGGACACTCCTGCAACGTAGCGCTCTTCCGCCTGTTCGGAATCCTTGGCGGAGTTGCCAGCACGCTTCTCCGGCTTCGTCAGCGCGGCGACGCCATTCGCGACGGTCTGCCCAAATCGCTGGTGGACCGAATCCACATCAATCGTTTCGGAGTCCTCAACGGTGTCATGCAACAGCGCGATCAGCACGGTCTCTGCCGCTCGCTCATTCTCATCCGCGGACAGGTAATCAGCGACCGTCGAGGTCACGGGATAGACGTGTTCTTCGAGATAAGGCCCTCCACCCACGCGACGCTGTCTCGAATGGACCTGCTCGACCAGGTCGAACGCGGCGTCGGTCTGTTCTGACCAGAGACCACGGCTTCTGAGCAATTCACTGAGTTGGTGACGGCTGACTCGTGCCCGTTCGTTCATCGAAGCCCCTTTCATTGGACTAGGGTTGCGGTTGAGAGTGTCGCAATCCGGAAATTCCGACGAGATACCCGCGTATTCGACGACACCGCTCTTCCATCTCTTCTTAACAACTGCACGCAGGGGCAAGAACCAATCCATGTTACGATGACACTCCAGAGATCAGCCGTGCGGACGCTTCGCGGGGCGCGGTATCAACCGCCTCGGATTGACGCATTGGGAGAAGAAAATGGCCGTTGAGACGCAGATCAAAGATCACTTCCTCCTCATAAATGGAAAACTCGTTCCAGCTGCATCCGGCGAGACGTTCGACACGTTGAATCCAGCCACCAACGAAGTGGTCGGTCGCGTAGCCAAGGCGGGGATTGAAGACGTCAATCGTGCCGTTGCGGCCGCGCGGAAAGCGTTCGACACCGGACCGTGGCGCACCATGTCGCCGAGTGAGCGTGGCAAACGCATGCGTCGGGTTGCGGAGATCCTGCGTGACCGGCAAGAGGAGATCGCGCGTCTTGAAACGCTGAACTGCGGCAAGATCATCGTCGAATCACGAGGTGACGTGGCGTCGTGCGCCAACTGCTTCGAGTACTACGCGAATCTGACTGGACACGTTTGGGGCGAAACGATCCCCATGAACGGTCCACTCTTCGACTACACGCTTCGCGAGCCAATCGGCGTTTGTGCCCAAATCATCCCCTGGAACTTTCCACTGTTGATGGCCGCCTGGAAGCTCGGTCCGGCTCTGGCGACCGGAAACACCATCATCCTGAAGCCAGCCAGCGCCACGCCGATCACGGCCGTCCTGCTCGGCGAGATTTGCCTCGAAGCAGGCATTCCAGAAGGGGTCGTCAACGTCCTGACCGGTCCCGGAGCGGAGATCGGCGCCGCGTTGGCGGAGCATCCAGGCGTCGACAAGGTCGCGTTCACCGGTGAGACCGAGACCGGCCGCCAAATCCTGCGACTGAGCGCCGGCACGATCAAGAAGGTCTCGTTGGAGCTCGGTGGCAAATCACCCAACATCGTCTTTCCAGATGCCGACATTGAGGAAGCGGTCAACGGCTCCCTCTTCGCCATCTTCACCAATGCTGGACAGCGCTGCACGGCGCGCACTCGCCTTTTCCTTCACGAGTCGATACACGACCGCTTCATGTCGGAATTCGTGAGCAAAGCAGGCCAGATTCGCGTCGGCGATCCGATGGAAGACGCGACGCAGATGGGGCCGGTCATCTCGCCTCGACAATGTGAGCGCGTGCTTAGCTTCGTCGAACGTGCTCGTGGACAGGGCGCCGAACTGAGCCTGGGTGGCAAACGCCCAGACGTTGATGGACTCCGCAACGGCAACTACGTCGAGCCGACTATTTTCGACCGGGTTCACAACGATATGACGATCGCACAGGAAGAGGTCTTCGGCCCAGTCCTCTCGGTGATCCCGTTCAAAGACGACGCCGAGGTCGTGCAGATGGCCAACAACGTTATCTACGGGCTAGCCGCAACCATCTGGACCAATGACATCAAGCGGGCCCATCGCCTCGCGGGAGAGATTCGTGCGGGGAACATCAGTATCAACTATCCCACGGTCAATCCACCGGAAGCGCCGTTCGGCGGCTTCAAGCAGAGTGGAATTGGCCGTGAGTTGAGCCGCCATGCGCTCGATCTCTACACGCAGGTCAAGAATGTGGTGGTGAATCTCAACGATCAGCCATTCAACTGGTACGGTAACTGGCCGACCGGTCACTAACAAGTTGGGCGCGTAGCCGTGAATCATCAAGTTCAAACTGTCGAAAGCTGGGTTGCAGGTCCCGACACTGAACCGACCGGGCGTGTGGCCGTGGTCGATCTCGGTTCAAACTCCGGTCGGTTGGTCGTTTTCGATCAGTACGGGTCCGGCTATCTGAGCATCGTGGAGGACGCCCGCGTGCCACTCCGACTTGCGAGCGATCTCCAGCGCGACGGCAGGTTGAGCGATGAGGCCATGGTTCGCACCATTGATGCCCTTCACGAATTCCACTCGATCGCGCGAGGCGCTGGAGCCGATCGCATCATTGTGGTCGGTACGGCGTCGATGCGTGAGGCGTCCAACGGTGATGCGTTTCTGCATTCCATTCAGGAGGCCGCCGGACTTCCAGTCGAAATCCTCGATGGAGATTCCGAGGCACGGTACTCGTTCATGGGCGCGATCCACGGCCTCCCTGTTTGGAACGGGTACGTGCTCGATATCGGCGGTGGGAGCCTGGAGATTACACAGTTTCGCGACCGCCGAGACGTCGCTTCATGGACACTCCCACTGGGTGCGCTGCGCACGACGACAGAGTTCATCAAGAGTGATCCCCCGGCCAGTAAGGAAATTCGCAACCTCAAGAAATACGTAACTCGCATGCTAATGGACGTGGGCATTACTGCAGCCGAGTCAGAGGACGTGCTGGTCGGCACCGGCGGCACGATTCGCAATCTCGCCAAAATCGATCGCAAGAGTCGCCGGCATTTGATCGATCGTCTCCACGGATACCACCTACCCTTCTCACGAGTACGACGCATTACGTCAACCCTCAGCTCGTCCGATTTCTCGCGTCGCGCGAACATGTCGGGACTCAACTCTGATCGTGCGGATTCGATCGTCGGTGGTGCTATTGCCGCACAGGCCGTGATGGAGGCTATCGGCGCGGATGACCTCTTGGTCTCCGGCAAGGGACTACGTGAGGGCATCGCCTTCGGACTGGCGGATTCACACCTGCCTGATCCTGCGTACGTCAAACGGACGTCCATCGCAGCGCTGGCGCGACGCTTCGGATCCTGGGAAGCGGAGCGAGCGGAACAGCGTATTGCCGCTCTCACACAGCTCATCTCAGTTCTCGAGATCGATGCTCAGCCGGAGTTCTGCGCGATGTCCGTCTTCGCTGCCTGCCTGCTCGATATCGGGCGCAGTGTCGATTATTACAACCGTCTGAGTCACTCGGCGACCATCGTACAGGTCGCGGACTTAGATGGGTTCACGCACCGGGAGATCGCGATTCTGGCGGCAATCATTCGCGAGGCGGATCGCAGGCAATCGGATTTGAGCCAGTATGAGCCGCTCCTCACCGACGCAGATGCTGACTCAGTCGCGCGATGCGGCATGTTGCTGTTGATTGCCGATGAAATCGAGCGGCGTTATCCTAGAAACACAGAAATAAAGCTGAAAATCGAGTGCGAGCCGGATTCGGTGACGATCACCATTCCACCGTTTTCCGAATATGGCGTCGCGAAGCTTGGTGAACGCTTCCACCGAGTGTTTGGGAGAGAGCTCGTCTTCAACTGAGAGAGTGGAGGATTCGTGGGGCTGCGAAGCAACAGTCGCTATCCGGGCAGGCTCTTCATCGTGGAAGGGATCGACGGATCCGGGAAGAGCACACAGCTCGATCTACTCCAAAAGTGGCTCATCAGTCAGGGGTATCTGGTCGTCTTCAGCGAGTGGAATTCCTCACCAATCGTCAAGAGTACGACCAGCCGAGGAAAGAAGACCCGTAGTCTGACGCCGATGACGTTCAGCCTGATTCACTCGGCCGATTTTGCCAGCCGAATCAACTCGCAGATCATCCCGGCCCTGGAGGCAGGTGCGATCGTCCTGGCGGATCGATACGTCTACACGGCGTTCGCGCGAGATGCGGTGCGTGGCGTGAGCCGCAAGTGGCTGCGACAACTCTATTCGTTTGCCGTCAAACCGCACATCGCATTCTATTTCGACGTTCCGCTAGATGAATCGCTCAGACGCATTTTGACCGGCCGGCCCGAGCTGAAGTACTACGAAGCAGGGCTCGATCTCGATCTTAGCGACGATCCATACGAATCGTTCCGCATGTTCCAGGGGATGATTCGCGAGGAGTACAACCGGCTCGTCAGAGAATTCAAACTCGAACGCATCGACGCCACGGACAATCTGATCCGGCAACAACAATTGGTGCGTGAGATGATCAAGCCGCATCTGAACGGGCTGATGAAAGCGGGCAATGGGGGTATCCAGAACGCGCTCGAGGAAGAAAACCTTCGCGGGCGCTACTTGGTTGAGGGATCCAAAGCAGGGGGATCGTCGATATGAGACAGCTTCGATTTTTCGGGGACCCGCCTCCCGGAATGGAAGAGCGGCAGTTTCCTGGTCGCCTGATCGTGATCGAGGGGACGGACGGCGTTGGGCGCTCTACGCAAATTGCACTTTTGAAGGAATGGCTCGAGGCCAGCGGCTACGCCGTTATGGGAACTGGACTTCGACGCTCAAGCCTCGCGGGTCGCGGTATCGAACGAGCCAAACGGGGCCATACGCTTGATCCGATGACCCTCAACCTTTTCTACGCTACTGATTTCTGCGATCGCATGGAGCACGTCATCATTCCTGGACTGCGTGCCGGAATGGTCGTCCTGACTGATCGCTATATATTCTCGCTCATCGCCCGCGCCATCGTGCGAGGCGTAAACCGACGCTGGATCGAGGACGTCTTTGGGTTCGCGCTGATTCCTGACATTGTCTTCTACCTTGACATCGGCGTGGAGCAATTGCTTCCACGAGTGCTCAACAGCACCGGATTCGATTACTGGGAATCCGGCCAAGACTTCTTGCGCGGCCACGACGTCTATAAGAATTTCATCCGCTATCAGTCAAAGCTGCTGCCGGAGTTCCAGCATCTCGCCAAGCAATACAATTTCAAGGTCATCAACGGGCGCCGCAATGTTCTCGACATCTTCGAGGACCTCAAGAGCGGCATCGCCACGGTGGTTGAGGATATGATCGAGGATGTGCCAAGCACGTTCGACGAAGTTACGCTGAACCAAGTTTCCGCGCTACGTTAGGGGGCAGCCACCAGCGAAGCGTCATGATTCCACTCGGTAAACCTTGCTCGGACCGAAAACAGGCGGCCCCGCCCTTCTTGAAGGGCTGCGGAGGGACGCCCGCTCCAGACAGGAGCGTTCCCGCAAGCTCACCCATCAACGGTTCATGTCCCACCAACACCACGACCCCTCGTGGGTGATCTTGCTGGAGAAAAGCGATCACTTCCGTTGGATCGTGTGACGGCTCCAGCACCTCACACGTGACCGGCTGAGGCCAACCAGCCACGTCCTCGAGAATGCGTGCGGTCTGTAATGCGCGCACGAACGGACTGCTGAGCATCACGTCGACTGAATTCACTACGCGACCCAAGCCGCGCGCCGCCAGTTCGAACTTTGTGATACCTGCTGGAGTCAACGGTCGTTCGCTATCGTCGGGCCAGCGGAGCGGATCCCATTTATAGGCAATGGCATGTCGCACCAAAATCAATTCCACGAGCCGCCTCCCGGTTCAGTCTGGGCTGCATCATCTTCGTCCGGCACGACACCCTCTGAGGCCGCAGATATGTCGTTGGAGTCCGAAGAATCGGTCTCCTTCGCGATGTGTTGACGTGGACGATGCTTCGCGCGGTAGCGCAACTCTCGTTCGAGACGTTCCAACGCCTTTCCGGTAATGGGCTTGTATGTCTTCGGGAAGATACGCCGCGACTCGATAACCTCGTCCGCGTACCGTTCAGCAACACGACCCATCGAAAAGATCGTGGAATTCGGTAGGGCGACGTCTGTCGACGTCGCGATCTCGCGAAGATGGTCGATAGCAACGATCGCGTCTTGATGGTCGCCCAACACGTCCTGCACGGAGACCAGGTTCCGAATGAAGTCCTTCACGGTCTTGCCATAGAGTGGACTGACAAATTCAAGGGCGTATCGCAGACGTTTCCCCTGGATTCGCGCTTGATGAAAATCAACGTCGTCAGAATCCGAACGCAATCGATCGGCGAGGCGATGCAGTTTTCGATGACGACGCAAAACCAGTGTGGGAGCGACTTGAACCGCCAGATCCGACTCGTCGTCCGGAACTCCGGCCGAAAGCAGATCCGAGTAACCAGCTACCAGACGACTGTAGCGATCGGAGTCCAGTGCTTCGAGTAGCCGTCCTCGCGCATTCGTGCGGCGCCGATTCAGCTCAACCATTAACGGCTCGAGGGCGGCCGCATCCTGCTCGCCGAGCAGCTTCTGCCAATCACGCGTGGCGGCGAGCTGAACGTCCAGATCACGGACGTCGCCAAGTGCCGCGGCAACCCACTTCAGGTCATCTCGAACGTCATCGAACCCATCTGGAAGATAGTCAGAAAAGAGGGAGAACGCCGCGCGCATTCGCCGCGCCGCAACGCGCATATCGTGAAGCTCTTCGGGGTCGTCTCCCAACCTGGTCCCAGGTTCGCGCCGCAGAAACTCGATGAAGTGACGCCGCAGCACGGCGAAGGCCAACTCCGTGATGGTCGATCGTCGGCCAACTTCAAGCGAACCAACGTCCGGAGGGCCCGGGGGCTGGAGGCCGAGGATGGACGCGCCAGACTTGAACTTTGACGCCGTCGCGGGTTTCAATTCGCACGCTTCAACCATCGCGTCAACAAACGGCTGAAGTCGCTTTGTTTGCTCGGCGGTGGTCTCGAGCTCGACCCGCATCAGCTGTGATTGGTCTTCGAACGATTCACCGATGAAGGTGGTGTTGTCCAGCGACAGCTCACCGATCTCGCGACCTTCGCGCCACAGACGGTAACGCTTGCGACGAGTAATGGCAGTGAAGAGCGGTCCCGTCTGGCTGCGACCCCGCATGGCCGTTACCCGGTCCCCGACCGAGCCGCGAATCTCATCGATCGAATCCGTATCAGTGTCGAGAAGATACTGGGTCACCTCACGTCTCGTTGCATAGCCGTTACCGTGGCCGTTCAAGGCCTTGAGAGTCAGCTCCGTGCGTCCTTGGCCTCGCCTCGCGCGGAGCGCGTAGCCGGAGCGGAAGACGCGCCAATCGCCAGTGTCGAAATATGTGTCGAGGTGCTCGTCCGGTTCGGCCGTTGTCACGGCGATCGGAAGCGAAGCAGGTAGATCGCGCAACCAGCGTTCTACCGGTCCCAGATCATCAGTATCGAATTGCCACTCCACCTCGGTATGATCGATGTTGTCGGACATTCACGCTCCGCGCATGTGTCAACGCCATTTCGGCGTCGAGGTCGTTCCCATTCGTTTCTCAATTGTTGCTATTGTGTCCTTAACGGGGCTGACTGCCAATGAAGAAGTTGTTGATCGCGGCTGAGACGATCAATTCAGCGGCTTGACGTGGGTGGTGGCTTCCATCAAAAAACGGAGCCCGGCCATGGCGAATATGAAAAGGTAGGCGGCGACCATCGCGCCAACTGCCGACGAACTCAAGTCGCGCAAAGATCTGGCGCTACTTTCCCGGCGACGAAAGAGGAGCAGCAGACAAATGGTCAGTTCGAAGATCACGATCAACGCGGCGCAAAGCAAGAAGATCGCGATGACGGAATAGGCCGGTAGCCAACTGCTGGTGACCAGCAGCCCAAAGAGCGTCACTGGCACGGCAATGAGCGCAAGGTCCGCGATGCCGCTCACGACCTTCTCGGGACGCTGTGTGTCTACGTGCCACAAAATATTGATCGCGAGCAACCAAAGGAACACCGCCAGCGTTGTACCTGTTAGCGCTCCCGTCACGAATCGCAGGACGTTGTTCGGTTGATAGATGGTGAGGAGCTGCACGTCGTCCAGGGTCGAATTGACGCCATCAATTCCCATTGCGACGATGAAGAGGGAGAGGATTGTCAGTATAGTCACGGAAGGGACACCACCGACTCGGAATCGTCCTCGCGCCAGCAGATAAAGCTGTGTGATGAGGAAGCCACCATAGATTCCGGTCATCCGCGAACCGAACGGAAGCCGATCTGACCCGAACCAGAATGAATGGCTCGGGCGCTGAGCGCAGAGGCCATGCAGGATCGCGATTGATTTAGCCTCGATTGACCACGGAGCAATAAAAAACCCGGCGACCGACACTGCCAGCAAACCGGCAAATGCCACTCCCCAGCCCGGTCGTCGCGCGTAGATAGTTGCACCCGATAAACGCGAAACGGCGCTCATCAGCCCTCTGCTCAGACATCGGTTCGGTCAATACGCCTCACTATAGCAGAATCGTCGGCCCTGACATGGACCTTTGATTCATTGCATGTACGATCAGCATGGCCGTACACTAGCCTCGGGGGACAATTGAGCAATGGATACGTTTGGGCTCGCGCGTCGGAGTCCGAAAGCGTGGAAAACGTGACGCAGGGGACGATAGTGTCAACGATCAACAAAGCGATGATCTCGGAGCGACTGGATCGTCGTCGGTTGCTCAAAATCGCGGGCGGTCTGCTCCTCATAAGCGTCGTCGACGTGAAGCTCTCAACGGGCGCGTCGGCCGAGATGACCCGCATGTCATGGGTCGAAAGTGGCGTTTTTCCGAAACAAGGAACCTATCAATCGCCAGTGTTTCAGGCCTCCCAGAACTTCAACAGCGTCGAAGTCGTCTGGCACGGTGATCTCCCAGCCGGTGCGGCGGCGAACTTCGCCGTACGCGTCAGCACAGACGGCAACAACTGGTCTGACTGGATCGAGATGCACCTCGACAGCCATGTCCGCTCATTGGAAGACCCGCGCAAGTTCGAAACACCCACGCTGGTCGCTTCGAGCAACTACGTCCAATATCGTGTCGATCTCGTCGCGAACAACGACGGCGCGGTTCCGGTGCTGCGGGAGGTTGATCTCGGCTGCGTAGACACGTCGGCACCAGCGCAGTACATGGCCACCGATCAGAATCTCATCGACGGATTCATCATCCCGCGTGCCAGCTGGGGAGCCGACGAATCTCTTCGGTTCGACTCCTCCGGGAAGGAAATCTGGCCCCCTGAGTATCGACCGATCCAGAAGGTGATCGTGCATCATACGGTCACACAGAATCATGAGGCAGACCCAGCCGCGACAATCCGAGCCATCTATTACTATCACGCCATCACGCAGGGCTGGGGCGACATCGGCTACAACTTCCTGGTCGACTGGCACGGCAACGTCTACGAAGGCCGCTACGGCGGTGCCGCTGTTGTCGGAGGTCACGCACTGCAATACAACTGGGGGAGCCTTGGCATCGCGCTCACCGGAGACTTCTCCGCCACCCCGGTGGAGCAGGTCACGCTCGATTCGCTCGTCAAAGTGATCAAAGATCGCGCCAAGAACGTCGATGCCGCTGGTTACGGCTTTTTCATAGACAAGGACAACGTGCCCAACATCTGCGGACACCGGGACGTCCTCTCGACCGAGTGTCCGGGTGACGAGGCCTACAAGGACCTCCCCAATGTGCGAGGCTGGTGCAAGGGGACGAACACACCGATCTACATCGTTCCGCAGGAAATCGGACCTTCGAGCGCGGAGATCCTCTCAGTGGCTTTCACGCCCAACCCGGTCTACGCGGGGACGGAAATGCGTGTCGAGTTCGTCGTTCAGAACACCGGCAACACGACCATCAATACCCAAGGTCCAGTGCCGGGATACAGCTACACTGAAGGCGAGGATTTCAACACACAAGGTTATCCGAAGCTCGAGGGGATGTATCGCGTCGGAATCGACTTCGTCGGCAACACAGGCCTGGCGAATCCGTTCCGCTGGGGCTTCCCCGGACCACTCAAGGCTGGTGAGAAGACCACTGTCGTGGGACTGCTCCGCTTCAATTCTGCCGGCGAATGGACATTGAACGCCAGCATGGTGCAGGAGTGGATCAGCTATCAGCAGCAAAACGTCTTCCAACAGAAGATCACGGTCTTGCCGTTGCCGACCGAACCACGCCCACAGAGCAGCGATCCGTCGCTCACGTACGAGTCGGTCACCGAGCACAACGTTCCGACGGTCTTCCACAACTACTGGGGAGCGAGCGGTGGTCTCTTCCGCTTCGGGTACCCGCTGACTGAGCCATTCCTGGAGGAGTCGGCGACCGACGGCAACACGTACAACACGCAGTATTTCGAACGGGCACGATTTGAACACCACCCTGAGTTCGCCGGAACTCCATACGAGGTGCTGCTTGGATTGCTCGGTCGAGAGCGGACCGCCAATCGAATAAGCGAGGATCCGTTCAAGCCGGTTCCACAGCCGACACAGAGCGCGGCCTACAATTTCTACTCTGAGACTGGGCACACGCTCAGCGGTGGATTCCGCGACTACTGGAACAAAAATGGTGGGCTGATGTCGTTCGGATATCCCATCAGCGAACCGTTCCAGGAAGTGAGCAAGACCGACGGTCAGACCCACACCGTCCAGTATTTCGAACGCGTGCGCGTCGAGTATCACCCGGAAAACAAGGGCACGCAGTACGAATACCTGCTTGGCCACCTGGGTCGCGAGATCTTGATCGACCGCGGGTGGCTGAAGCCCGACTCCTAGAAAGAATCCAATTCGAGATGAGTTTCGGGCCGGTTTTTCACGAACCGGCCCTCGTCGTGTTTCGACCTCTTACCTGCCGCCTCTCATGACGATGAGACGATACTGTAACGCCGCGCTGCCATCTGCCACTGCGCCTGTCACGCTGTCATCACTAGACTCGATAGTGAACAGGACCACCGGGCGTTTGGACCCGGGCGGTCGAACGCAGGCCAAGGAGTCCCCCCATGGAACTGAAACTTGGGAACAAAGTCGTCAGCGCGGATGGCCGGCACGTCGGCTTCGTTGATGCCTTCGTGCTCAACTACACCACGCGCGACATCGACCACATGGTTATCCGCTCCGGTCACTTTCTGGAGCACGACCGTCTTATCGACAGACAATCCGTCGATCACGTCGATGACGAAGGGACCGTCTCCCTCTCGCTAACGGTCGACGAGATAAAGAAGCAGCCGGAATTCTTTGAACGAGAATTCGTCGTAGCCGAGCAGCATGATCTCGCTTTGATGCCTGACGCGTGGGTCGGCTCCGGAACTGGTTCACCAGCTGTCTACTTCGGGACAGGGTTTGACGCGCTTGGATACAACCGGAACGAGCCATTTTTTGGGGCGGCACCGGTGATTCCGCCGGAAACCGAGGTTCGGACGAATATCAACATTGCGGACGTGGTTATCGATTCCGGAACGGCGGTCGTAGCGAGCGACGGGAAAACCATCGGACATGTCGGCGAGGTCAGCTACGGGCCGGATGGATCGATTACCGGATTCGTAGTACGTGCTGGCCTGATTCTCCATCATGACGTGGACATTCCCGCTAAATGGATCGAGACGGTCGGTACCGACCATGTGCGACTGAATGTGACGGCGTCTGAAGTGCACGAGCCGCATCCAGCAGGGTGAGTTCACTCGTTTGTGGGGCGGTAGTCAGGTGTTTTCGGCGCAAGAATCCCGAGGGCCATTGAGCCGTGGCGGCCCTCGGGATGCCCATGCGTTCGCCGTGCGGCTACATGTCCTTGAAGACGGCGGCCGCGGCCTGTGTCAGCAAGGGGAACTCAACCTGCTTCGCGGTATAGACACGGAACGCGAGGTAGAGTCCAGCCACGAACGGGACGAAGTATCCGATCCAAAGGACGCACGCAAGCAACCCCACGACCGACGTGATCGCAACGTAGGCACACGTGTAGAGGATGTAATAGGCGACCGCTACGCCGAAGAAAACCAGCCCCTGGTAGGCATGAATTTTGTTAAAATCGGCTGTCTTTCATCGTCGTGACGAGCACAATGATCGGCACGATTAGAAGGAATATGTAGCCGATCGCGGAGATGAGCTTGTCATTCTCCGACTGTGGTTGGACACCCGCATAGATACCCTGCATCATCTCCCCCAATTCGATAAGTCCGATGCACACTGATTTGCCACCTGGCAAACCAGATACAAGATCGCGCGCTGAAGTTCCGAAATGGGTTACGTCTGGCGAAGTGTATAGTCCGTACGCGCAAACGTCAACGGAGTACGCGAGAAATATCCGTCGTCACCCCGTTCTCAGTCTCCCACCTCCCCCACTTTGTGAAAACCGATCCTGAACGGCTGGACGAACCAATCGTCACGGAGAAATCTTCTCAGCCTTTGGCGAGATGAACCCCAGCCCGAGCCGGCGTAACGAGCGAAACTGCCCGAGTCCCAAGATCAGATGATCGATGACGTCGACACCGAGGATCTCGCCTGCCCGGCAGATTTCGGTCGTCAACGAGACATCGGCCGCCGAAGGCGTCGGATCGCCGGACGGGTGGTTGTGCACCACGACGACACCGGGCGCGTTTTGACGGAGCGCATCCTTGAAGACCTCCGCCACGCGCACCTGAGCGCTGTTGACACTCCCCTGATAAACCGTCACCGTGCGCAACACCCGGTTCTTGGTATCGAGCAGGACGACACGTAGCTCTTCATGGTCGAGCGCCGACATCTCGACCCCCAGAAGAGCAGAAACGTCCTCTGGTGTCTGAATCTGCGGGCGATCCGTGGGGTTCGCCTCTTTGTAGCGCTGCGCCATCACCATCGCGGCTTTGAGCTTGGCCGCCTTGGCCTCACCCAGGCCATGAGAACGCTGCAGGTCAACCAGATCTGCTCGCATCAATCCGGTCAGACCGCCGTACTCCTCCAGCAGGCGTCGTGCAACGTCGACCACGCTCTCTCCGCGCACCCCAGTGTTGAGGATGATGGCGACGAGCTCTGCGTCGGTCAGCGCGGACGGGCCGCGCAGGCGTAGTTTTTCCCGCGGACGGTCGTCCACCGGTGTTTCTCGCATCGGTTTGGATTGATAGGTGGGCCGCCGCTCAGCCTGTTCCAATCGTCGGTCCTTCAAGTTGTCGCGCTTGCCGCTACTATGGAGCATATGGAGTCCGTACGCAATCCCCCGCTCGTACGAATCCTGACCGCGGTCGACTCAAACTTTGGCACCGACCGATCTGACTTTGGGGAGTTGGCTACAATCGATTCGGCGCGGCGCGACAGCCAAATCTGCGGGTTTGACGACCCATTGTGTATACTTTCAATGCGCCGCGCCGTGCCCTTTCCGGCGCGGCGATTCTATTGTCAGAAACAAATGGCCTCCGGCAGTGAGGATGAAATCGTGGTATTCGGCAGGCTCTTTCGCCGGCAGACCGAACCAGAACCAAAAATCGATGCGGGTCTCAAAAAGTCTCGCCGCGGCATCTTCAAGGACATCAGTGCCCTTTTTGAACGAAGCGAGATCAACGAGGACCTGTTCGAAGATCTCGAGATGCTGTTGATCCAGGCCGATCTCGGCGTCGATACGACGCTAGAGCTCCTACAAAATTTGCGCGACCGCATCGATCGAGAGAAGATTCGCCAGCCAGCCGACGCTCGTGAAGCGCTGCGCATCGAGATGATCGCGCTGCTCAAGAACGCGACACGCAATCGCAAAATCAAGATCTACCAGCGCGGTGTTCCCTTCGCGATCCTGGTCGTCGGCGTAAACGGAACCGGCAAGACGACCACCATCGCCAAATTGGCCAAGTTCCATCAAGATCAGGGGCGCAGCGTGGTGCTGGTGGCAGGAGACACCTTCCGGGCGGCTGCCATCGAGCAGCTTCAGGTGTGGGGCGAGCGACTCAAGACCACAGTCATCTCGCATCAGGCGGGAGCCGACCCGAGTGCGGTCATCTTTGATGGCATGCAGGCCGCTTACAATCGCAATGCCGATATCCTGCTGATCGACACCGCGGGCCGATTGCACACCAAGTACAACCTGATGGAAGAGCTGAAGAAGATTCGCAAGGTGATCCAGCGTCACGTGGCTGAGGCTCCTCAGGAGGTGCTCCTCGTCATTGATGCCACCACCGGACAGAACGGACTCGTTCAGGCGAAGAAGTTCGCCGAAGCAGTCGACATCACTGACATCGCCATCGCCAAGCTCGACGGCACCGCACGCGGAGGCATCGCCTTCGCCATTTCTCGCGAGCTCGGCATCCCGATCAGCTACGTCGGCACGGGCGAGCAGGTGACCGAACTGACCGAATTCGAGCCCGAAACGTACGTTGACGCGCTCTTCTTTGGTGAAGAAGAGGAGGGCTAACGATGTTTGAGACACTCAGCGATCGCTTGAACGACGTCTTTCAACGGATTGGCAAAAAGGGACGACTGACCGAGGCCGACGTCGATGAGGCCATGCGCGAAGTCAGGCGCGCGCTTCTCGAGGCCGACGTCAACTTCAAAGTCGTTCGCGACTTCGTCAGTGCGGTTCGCGAGCGAGCCGTGGGCGAAGAGGTACTGAAAGCACTCACCCCCGCGCAGCAGGTCATCTCCATCGTCAACGAAGAGCTGATCAAAGTTCTAGGGTCTGATCGCGTGCCGCTCGAGACCGCGTCTCCACCTCCGACCATCATGATGCTGGTCGGTCTGAATGGTGCCGGTAAAACGACGCACGCCGCCAAGCTTGCCAGTCACCTGAAGAAAGAAGGACGCAAGCCGCTGCTGGTGGCGGCCGACGTCTATCGACCGGCGGCCATCGATCAACTGCAGACGCTCGGTGGTCAGATCAACATCCCCGTCTTCGCCGAGGGAACCAAAGAGAATCCGGTCAAGATCGCTCAAAACGCCATCAAGGAAGCAAAAGACAACGGCTATAGCCCGGTGATCATCGATACGGCCGGTCGGCTGCAGATCGACGAGCGCATGATGCAAGAGCTCGAAGATATCTCCAAAGCGGTGAATCCGACCGAGATCCTCCTGGTTGCGGACGCCATGACCGGCCAAGAGGCGGTCAGCGTGGCGCAGGAGTTCCATCGACGCCTCGCACTGACCGGATTGATCCTGACCAAGATGGATGGGGACGCTCGCGGTGGCGCCGCGCTCTCGATTCGTTCCGTCGTCGGCGTACCGATCAAGTTCATCGGTACCGGCGAGCGGGTGGACGCATTGGAGCCGTTCTACCCTGATCGGCTCGCCTCACGAATCTTGGGTATGGGCGACGTTCTCACGCTGATCGAGCGGGCGCAGAGCGAGATCACCGAAGAAGAGGGCCAGGAGCTTCAGGAGAAGATGCTCACCGGCAACTTCAACCTGGAGGATTTCCTCAGCCAGCTCCAACAGATCAAACGCATGGGGCCGCTCTCCCAGATTCTGGAGATGATCCCCGGCATCGGCCAGGCGGTGCGTCAGCAGAACGTGCAGGTCGGCGACGATGAGTTCAAGCACATTGAGGCGATGATCCATTCGATGACGTTTGAAGAGCGTCGTCATCCCGAGATCATCAAGCCGAGTCGTCGCAAGCGCATCGCGTCAGGGAGCGGTACGACGCAGGCCGACGTCAATCAGTTGCTCAATCAGTTCAAGCAGATGCAAAAGATGATGGACCAGATTGGTCAGATGGGCGGCGGAACGAAACGCGGTCGCCTCAAGGGGCTTTTGAGCGGCAATCCACTGGGTGGTATGAACCCGGCCGATCTCGAAGCGATGATGCAGAGCGGCGGTATGCCGACGCCGGGTCATGCACCGTCCCCTACTCGACCGACTAGCCTGCCGCGCAAGAAGAAGAACCGCAAGAAGTCGAAGGGGCGTCACCGCTAGCTCGTGGACACTCGGTGTCGACCCAATCATGACGCTGTGCACGGAGAGGTTTAGATGCAGTACGCCGTGGCCCAGGGAGAGTCCGCGTCCTGGTTCGGACGGATCCTGGGGCTTTCCCTCTTCTACAAGGTGCTGATCGCGAACTCGAGCATCGTCGTAGTCGGCGCCATTTTCGGTACCGGATTGACGCTGCGGGCCGCGCAGGAGACCGGGGCGATCTACAGCCTGGTGGCGCTCTTTGCCGTCATCGGCACACTCTCCAGCATCGCGGTCAACTGGTTCGTGTTGCGCGCCGCTCTGCGGCCGCTCCTCGTCCTGGAAAAGACGGTGGATGAGGTACGCCGAGGCAATTTCAGCGTGCGCGTGAAGAAGGTTGGCGTTGGCGATCCAAACATCGATATGCTGACCGACACTTTCAACGGCATGCTCGACGCGGTGGAGCGCTACCGCGCGCAGATCCACGAGATGTCGGTGCGTGCCCTTAGCGCGCAGGAGGAAGAGCGCAAGCGCATCTCCCGTGAACTACACGATGACACTGCGCAAGCCTTGACCGCCCAGCTCCTGCGCCTTGAAGACAATCGAAGCCACTGGCGGGACACTCGACCCAACCGGGCTCACGCAGCTCATCGAATTGACCGCCGAAACGCTCGAGGACGTGCGACACATGGCGCACGAACTGCGACCGCCGAGCCTCGACGACCTGGGTTTGCTGGCGTCCCTCGAGGGACTGGTTGCGCAATGCCGCGAGCGCTTTGATTTGCCGATCGTCTTTTACTCGGACGGCGTCAAGCAGCGCCCGAGTGCCGACATCGAGCTTGTTGTCTATCGCATCGTGCAAGAAGCCCTGACGAACGTCGCCAAGCATGCCGGGCCCTGCGACGCCACAGTCTCGCTGCGGAACTACCGCAATACGTTGTGGATCCGTGTCACTGACAATGGCAATGGATTCGATCTCGGATCGCTCGACCGTGAAGACGGAAGTGGTCTCGGGCTCTTCGGCATGCAGGAGCGCGCCGCGTTGGTGGGCGGCTCAGTTTCGGTCGCATCCAGTCCCGGTCGCGGCACGGAGATTGAAGTCCGCGTGCCACTTGCGGCCACATTGCCATCGGCGCCTGTTGGAGGAGAACATTGATGACATCGATCAGCACCCGCCTCATCAGCGTCGTGCTCGCTGACGATCACGCCATCGTGCGCGCCGGTCTTCGCGCGTTGCTCGAGGCACAACCGGATATCGAGGTGATTGGCGAGGCCGGCAATGGAGAGGACGTTGTCGAACTTTGCAAGAAATCGGCGCCTGACATCGCCATTCTCGACATCTCGATGCCAGGCGGCGGGCTCGAAGCCACGCGCAAGATATCGCGCCTCGGGCTCTCTACTCGCATCCTGATCCTCACCGTCCACGCTGAAGAGCGCTATCTGCTGCCCGTGCTGGAATCAGGTGGATCCGGATACGTGCGCAAATCCAGTTTGCACACTGACTTGATCGACGCCATTCGCATGGTCTCACGCGGTGAGGTCTTCCTCGAGCCCGCCGCCACACGCATGCTACTCAAGGGGTACCTCGATCGAGCACATGACGGCCGCGAGCTCGACCCGGGCAAGCTTCTATCCGAGCGCGAGCGCGAGGTGCTGAAGCTGACGGCGGAGGGCTTTACCGCGCAAGAGATCGCCGACCAGCTCTACCTCTCGCCCAAGACAGTTGAGACGTACCGGCATCGCATCATGCAGAAGCTGGGCTTCAGCCATCGCTCCGAGCTCGTCCGCTACGCGTTGCGCGCCGGGCTGCTTGACCCGACGGCGGAGTAAATTGGGTACGGGCGTATGCCTCCTTGATTGAGGTCCGGCGCCCCGTGGACGCGCGGGCTGACGAAGAACATTACGACTGCACACCGGGGTTCGTGGCGGCCGCTTCCTCGGACTGTTTCTTTTTCCCCTCATAGCAGTCCAGCATGCAGCGCACAGCATCGCTGGCGTCGTCGGTCACGCGAATGAGTTCGCGATCCTCACGGTTGATCTTTCCCTCGGTCAGCACCGTCTGATCCAGCCACTTGAGCAGACCATCCCAGTAGTGCGACCCAAACAGGACGATTGGGAACGGCCCCAACTTGCCAGTCTGAGCCAGGGTGAGTGCCTCGAACAGCTCGTCCAACGTACCGAAACCACCCGGAAAGATGACGAATCCTTCGGCGTATTTGACGAACATCGTCTTGCGCACGAAGAAATAGCGAAAGTTGAGCGGCAGCGTCACGTACGGATTGGTGCCCTGCTCCATCGGTAATTCGATGTTGGCTCCGACCGACATGCCTCCTGCTTCGAACGCGCCGCGATTGGCCGCCTCCATCACGCCCGGCCCGCCCCCGGTAATCACCGAAAAACCGGCTTCGGACAGTCCGTGCCCCACCTCGCGCGCCGCCTCGTACATTGGGTCATCGTCATCGATTCGCGCCGAACCGAATACCGTAACGGCGGGCCCTATGCCAGCCAGCGCGTCAAATCCCTCGACAAACTCGCCGTTTATGCGCAGCACGCGCCATGGATCGCTGTGGGTAAATGCTTGCGCCTGTGCGCGGTCGGCGTCGCTCCAGCGCAGCAAGAGCGAATCCTCGGTCGGCCGCCGCAACTGCCTCGCACGATTCAACGTCGGGTTCGATATCATCTTCTCTCGAGATGGCTGCCAACGATCCGAACGCGGCCTATCCGTCATTCCCGACTCTCCTTCGGTCAACAGGTATGCATTCTCGCCATCAACTCTCAGCGATGCGTCGCATCTGGTGCACGGTCACCGCCACGTTGAAATCACGCGGGTCGGGCCACGGCCCAGCATGGAACGTCATGGCATCAGTCCAGCCACGCTCGGTGGCGCGTTCGTTGAAACGCTCGGCCACATTGCGACCAGGCTCCGCCAGCCAGAAGAGACCACCAGGCTCGACCAGCCACTCGATCAGGTCGAGCATCGGTTCAACATCACGTTTCTCATACAGAACGTCGGCTGCCAGGACGGCGGGAAACCCGGGACCCACCAATTCCCGAAACCTGGCGGACGGAACGCGCCAATTGAGCGTGAGCGTGCGTGGCTCACGATCCGAGTTCGAGAGGCAGTTGTGCCGGCAGAGGAGGAGGGATTCTGGCGAATAGTCGGCCACCGTCAAATCAGCGCCAGATCTGAGCGCCGCGCTGGCCGTCACACCGAGGCCACTGCCGATCTCGATGACCTGTTTGCCGCGCACAATCTCGGGATGAGCGATGATCTCATCTGCGAGCGCGATGCCGCTGGGCCATATCTCAGCCCAATATGGCAAGTTCTGCTCCGGATCGCCCGCCGCCGCATCGAGCAACCGCTCGAAGTCTTCCGGCATCGTGATCTGCATCTCAACGTCGCTCATCGGAAGCGCGAATTCGACGGTCTTGAGCGAGCCGACCGCCGCTTCGATTTCAATTAGCGAGTCACTTGACTCGGGCATGAGGCGGGCCGCTCCCGTCGGGTATCGAATGGGCAGGCTGAACACCTGCCCGTCGCGCGATTCTGTGTTGATCTACCTGGACCTCACCTGGGGCCGCGACGTTTCAGTCCGCCTCCGCCTTGGCGAGCTGGCCCACCTTGCGGATGCCGACCGGAACCTTATCGCCGCCGACCTTGATCTCCTCAGCATGGAAGCCGTCACTCTCAGGCAACCCCGCTTCCAGCACCTCGGAGAGCGT
The DNA here is from genome assembly GCA_963713965.1 of uncultured Chloroflexia bacterium. GTDB lineage: Bacteria > Chloroflexota > Chloroflexia > Thermomicrobiales > Thermomicrobiaceae > CALAGB01. Next base: position 2,980,653 of record OY970217.1, on the reverse strand, counting down.
CTCGCCCTTGATGTAGTCGGCGAACCGATCTATCGATTCGGCGATCTCCCCTTCAGCCTGAAAGACTGTCGAGATAGTGTCCTCGATCTGCAAGCCAGCAGTCTTGCGCGCGTCCTGCACGCCACGAACGAAGTCGCGCGCCAGTCCCTCGAGACGCAGCTCTGGCGTGATCTCAAGGTCGAGGGCGACCATGAAGTCGCGGTCCTCAGCAACCGAGAAGCCCTCGCGACTTCGAACCTCGACCAGGACCTCGTCCGGCTCAATCTCGAGCGTCTCGCCGTCAACCGAGAGCTGGAACATGCGGCCCGCGCGCTGCAACTGCGCCAGACGCGCCGCGTCCGCTTGCTGGATCGCCTGACGAACCTTCCCCAACTTCGGACCGTATTTTGGACCGAGCAGCGGCAGGTTCGGTCGCACCGAGTAGCTAACGTACTCGTCCGGATTGTCGACCGTCTCGAATTCCTTGACGTTCAGCTCATCCAGCAGTTCATCCTTGAGTCGCTCAATGGGCTGCGTGCTCCCTTCCTGGCGGGTACCAACCAGCACTCGGCCCAGTGGCTGACGCACCTTGACGCTGGCGGCGCTGCGGGCGGACCGTCCGAGGCCGACGACGTGCAGCAGCGACGTCATGTCGCGACTGAGTTCAGCGTCGATCTTGGTCTCGTCCACTTCCGGATAGCTGGTTAGATGGACCGATCGCGGTGCGCTCGTATCGACCGAGCAGACCAGGTTTCGATAGATCTCCTCGGTCAAGAACGGGAGGAACGGCGCCAGCAAGCGGTTGACAGTCTCCAGCACTTCATACAGCGTCAGATAGGCTGCCACTTTGTCGGCATCGCTCTCGGTTTTCCAGAAGCGGCGCCGATTGCGCCGAATGTACCAGTTGGAGAGCTCCTCCACGACGAACTCTTCGATAGTCCGTGCCGCGGTGAGTGAGTCGAAATCCGACAGGCTCTTGCGAACGACGCCGATCAATTCCTGCAACCGCGACAGGATCCAGCGATCGAGCATCGAGCGCTGGGCGACCGGCACGTCGTGCTCCGTCGGATTGAAGCCGTCCAGCGCGGCGTAGTTGGCGAAGAAGGCGTATGAGTTCCACAAGGGCAGGATGAACTGTCGACGCGCCTGATCCGCCAGGTGGTAGCCAAAGTTCAGGTTCAACGTTGGATTGTGCTTGAGATAGAGCCAGCGCATGACGTCCGCGCCCATCTCATCGGCCGCGTCGTCGAACCAGATGGCGTTCCCCTTGCTCTTATGCATTTCTTCGCCATTCTCGTCACGCAAAGTGGCGAAGCCGAGGACGTTGAGATACGGCACCTGCTCGGTCAGCACGGTGCTCTGTGCGAGCATCGAGTAGAACCAGTTGCGGAACTGGCCCGGGAATGATTCCGTAATGAAGTCGGCTGGGAACCATTCCTTCCAATACTCTCGATCGTCCCGGTAATGCAGGGTGGAATAGGGCACGATTCCCGCGTCCAGCCACGGATTGCCGACGTCCGGGATGCGAGAGGCGACCGCGCCACATTCGGCACAGCGAATCTTGACCGCGTCGATCCACGGACGGTGCGGCGTATGTCCCTCGAACCTATCCCAGCCCTCGATAGCCCGCTCTTTGAGCTCTGTCTCGCTTCCGACGACGTCCCACCAGCCACAGGAACATGCCCAAATCGGCAGAGCAAGACCCCAGTAACGCTTCTTGGAGATCATCCAGTCGTCCATGTTGCGCAGCCAGTCGAGCTCGCGTTCCAGGCCGAAGTCCGGGATCCAGTTGATCTTTCTGGCGATGGACATCACCTCTTCACGCCAGGGATCAACGGCGATGAACCACTCATCGACCAGCCGGAAAACGAGGTCGGTACCGCAGCGCCAGCAGGTGGGATAGCGGTGTGTGTGGTCGTAGGCGTAGTAGAGCAGGTTCTTCTCGCGCAGGTTGTCGATGATCGGCTCGGCGACGTCACCGACATACATGCCGGTCAGCCAATCGAAACCGTCAATGTAGTGGCCATTCTCATCCAGCGGCGCGACGACCTGCAGATTGTGTTCTCGTCCCAGTTCCTGGTCCTCGCGACCAGCTCCTGGAGCGGTGTGAACGATGCCCGAGCCTTCGGTCGCGCCGACCTCATTCCACGGAATGACCCGATGCTTGATGTTGCGCTCGGCGGGAAGCTCGTCGAACGGACCTCGATAGGTCCAGCCGACCATATCCTTCCCCTGTACTTCGCCGACGATCTCGTGTTCGCCACGGATCGCGTTTGGAACTGCGTCCTTGGCGACGTAGTAGACCGCGTCTCCCTGTTTGACTTTGGCATACGCCAGGTCGGGATGAACCGAGGCCGCGACGTTGGCCGCCAATGTCCACGGAGTGGTGGTCCAGACCAGTAGGTATTCACCTGGATGGTCGTCAAGCGGGAAGCGGGCAAAGAGACTCTTATGCGTACGATCCTTGTAGCCTTCGCTTACTTCCATCTCGGATAGGCCAGTCGCGCAGCGCGGACACCAGGGCATCACGTCGTGTCCGCGATAGATCCACCCGTCATCGTGGCATCGCTTTAGAAACAGCCAGATGGTGTAGTTGTTCTCGTCCGACATCGTGTAATACGAGTTGTCCCAGTCCATGAAATTGCCGAGCCGTTTGGTCTGCTCGGTGATCTCGTCGGCAAACTTCCAGACACGCTCCTTGCACTTCTCGACGAACTTGTCGATGCCGTAGCGCTCGATGTCCTGCTTGGAGTTGAAGCCAAGCTCTTTCTCGACCTCGACCTCGACCCACAGGCCCTGACAATCGAAGCCGTTCTGATAGCGCTGCTTTTTCCCGAGCATAGTGTGGTAGCGGATGTAAAGGTCCTTGTAGGTTCGGCCCCACCCGTGATGCACGCCCATGCGGTTGTTGGCGGTGATCGGGCCGTCCAGGAAGGACCAGCGAGTGCTCGATCCGTCGTTCTTGTGCAGGTAGTCGTCGACTACGCCGCTCTCGTACCACCACCCGAGCGTCTCGCGCTCTTTGGCTGGAAAATCAACCTTTGTCGATACAGTCTGAAACACCGGCGACCTCCGAATTCTCGATTCACTCTCTTCGGCCGGCCCGCGATCGTTACCGGCAGTCATGTGTACAAAAACAAAATCCCCGCCCTCGAGAAGAGGACGGGGTTCACCCGCGGTACCACCTCAGTTGACCCGCGCGTTGCGAGTCCACTTAGAGAGACGCCAGTTTCGTCGATGGTTCTGGGGCGTCTCGGTCGCGATAACGAGCGACAAACCCGGCCACGTCTACTTGCCTCTTGAGGGCGTTCGGGTGGCGGCTCGGGAAGGATGTCTTGCGAGGGTTACCGTGCCCGTCTTGCACTATCTCGGGCTCGCTGACCGGCTCGACTCGCAAACGTGTTTCCGTCAAAGCCGTTCCTGTGTCAAACACGAATTCTATCAGCGAACGCAAGGAGCATCAATTGCTCGGCAGGCACCCTACGCCAACAACCATCGTCTCAGTTGTGAAGATTCGGTGGTATTATTGAAAGTAGAAATTTGAATGTGAGGCGCAACGTGTTGACATTCCTCTGGATCCTGCTCGGAATAGGAATCGTAGTCCTGCTGATGGTGATCGTGGCGGTGTTTGGAGGAAAAGGTCATCTGGACGTGAAGCGATCCCAGAACCATTACGCCGGTGAAGTTGACATGTTCTACCACAGCCCGCACTGATCTGCATGGAGCCCTGTTTCCAGAGAGTAACTCTTAGACTCCGACGCACTAGGAAATCCTGAAATGTGGACACTCATTTGGACAGTCGCGACAATTGTCACCATCTTGTTGCTGATGGTGCTTGTCGCGAAGTTCGGTGGCAAAGGTCATCTGGATGTCGAACGATCCCAAAACCATTATCTGGGCGAGGTAGAGACCCGCGCCCGATTCCCGTGGGGCTAATTCGACGTCGACTACCCGCCGAACAACGTGCGAGGCCACGCCGAATGACCGGCATGGCCTCGTTTCAGTTCTGGTCTTTGCTGGTTTGCGTCCGACTATTCGGTCAGAGCTTGCGCCCGCTGGTGGCCTTGGTCACGGCGCTCGCGATGAAGGCCAGGATGATCGCGCCGAGCAACGCCGGGATGATGGTGATTCCCGCTATGCTCGGACCGAACCCTCCCAGGATCAGCCCGCCGACCCAACTCCCGACCAAACCGGCCACGATCGCGCCGAGCCAGCCGTACGGCAGACGGCCCGGTACGATCTGATCGGCGATCCATCCGATGATGCCCGCCACGAAGAGCATGACGATCAGTCCTACGAGATTGAACGTCAGCCAGATACCGATCGCCAGCAAGATCAGCAGAACGATCAAGACCCCTGCCACGACCATGCGACGACTCCTCCCGCGATGTGAGTTGCGATCCGCGTCGCCACAATCGGCTCCCGCGACTCCGGACCGCAGCCCGTATGACTCAATTCCCACCCATTAAACATCACCTGGGTACTATGTGGAGCGCTACCGCGTGCGGAATCGCCCGTTGTATTGTTACAGAGAAACTGATTGGCCCGGCGAATTGAGTTCGACCGGAATCCGATGTGGGGGCATCGAGCGTTCGGAGCCAATCAGGTGGGAAGGGAAACTCGGCCATGCCACTTCGCGTCTTCTCGCGGGCGTACCGGCCCGTATCACTCACCCGATTCATCGTGCTCTTGATGATGCTATCGCTTGCCCCGCTGTCGACCATCGCCAGTACTCCAGCCGCGGCCGCGACGGACGATACCGCCCAGGCGTTTACCATGATTAACACGTACCGCTCCTGGCTCGGACTGCCTCCGATGACGCGCAATCCGAAGCTGGACGCCTCGGCTCAGTCGCACGCGCGCTACTACCAGCTCAATATCGGCGATCCGAGTCTGAGCGGCATGGGACTGCACGAAGAGCAGCAGGGCAAGCCAGGCTTCACCGGTGCCAGCATGCAGGATCGCGTCGATGCACAGGGCTACAATGGCTGGGCCAACGAAAACATCGGGCTGAGTGGATCGATGGTTGCGAGCGTCGATTGGTTTATCGGCACGATCAATCACCGCCTCACGCTGATCGATCCACGCTACACCGACATCGGGCTCGGCATGGTCAACGAAAATGGCGTCAAGATCGAGGTTATCGACGTTGGCTCTCCAAACTGGACCAACACTGCCAAGCCAGACTGGATCGCCTGGCCGCCTGATGGGACGGCAGGAGTCTCCTACAGCTTCTGGGGTGAGACCCCGAACCCCTTCCCGAGCGCCAACTATCCAGTGGGTTACCCAATAACGCTGAAATACCATGGCGCTGGCGACGTCTCGTTTGACAGCGCCACGCTCACCGCCAACGGGCAAGTCGTGCCGTCCTTCTCCTCCGTGGGCACCGGCTGGCTCACCACCCGCACCGACATGATTTCAGCACAGGCGCCACTTCAGCCCGGAACGCGCTGCACCGTCACCGTCACCGGAACGGCCAACGGTTCAGCCTTCACCAAGTCCTGGTCATTCTTGACCGCGACCGAGGCTGGGGATCCGCTGTCGCTCTCGGCCGTTCCCGCGTCCGCCAGTCTGCCGAAGGGAATCGCCAATGCCGACGCTGCCGTTCAGAGCATTTGGTGGTCGGCCGATGGCGCAGTGCAATCGCTGACCGATTCACGAACATGGCTGTGGGGGCCGGATACGATTGACGCATTGACCGAGCCCTATGCGGAATCTCCTGGAGGTTCGCGTCAGGTCTACTACTTCGACAAGAGCCGCATGGAGATCACGGATCCCAATGGAGATCGTTCGTCGGAATGGTTCGTGACGAACGGCCTGTTGGTGCGTGACATGATCCAGGGAGCCATTCAGGTTGGCGATACGTCATTCCAGAAATCGAGTCCCGCGAACGTGCCAATCGCCGGAGATGACAGCGCCAATCCAAATGCGCCAACGTACGCGAGCCTGCATAACCTGGCATCGCTCGGGAACGGCTACTCACAGCCTGACCAGACCGGTCAGCCGGTGAACAGCACGTTGGCCAAGGACGGCACGGTCAGTCAGAACGCGACGCTGGGAAAGACGACCAACGACGCCTACTACGACCAGACCACGGGGATCAACGTGGCAGGGGTCTTCTGGAACTGGATGACGTCGCAGAGTTGGCAATGGATCTACGTGCTGGGTCACCCCATCAGCCAGCCCTACTGGGTGCAGACCAACGTCAAGGGCGAGAATCAGTGGGTGCTGGTGCAGGCCTTTGAGCGCCGCGTGGTGACCTACACGGCGAGCAATGATCCCAACTGGCAGATCGAGATGGGGAACGTGGGCCGCGCCTACTATGAATGGCGCTATGGCACGCCTCCACCGACACAGTAGTGGATGGTCCTTCGTGCTCTCTCGACGCTCGCCCCAGGTCGAATGGTGATTGGTGAATTAGACTGATAGTCGCCCTACGGTCAACCTGCGTTGAAAACCCCAGGCTGATCGAGACGGAGTCTGACCCGCAAGCAGGTACCCCCGGACTGAGCGTACGCGCTCGTTCGTAGGGGCGATCCGGGTACCCACGAAGTGGGTGTTGGTCGGCCTTCGGCTGCAGGAAGACGACTCAGGCGAAGTCCTCCCACCGGACCGAGCTCACATCGGCGAATACACGCGTTCCAGGTCCGCGATATGAATGATGCGGAGGTCCAGCCCCTTCAGTGGGCTTCGCCTTAGTAGCGCTGCGGCTTTAGCCCCGCGCGTTCGGCGGGCGAGGACCCTTCGCCCAGCGCCTCGCCGATCAGGGCCGGGCGGTTGCTGGCGATGCCATCCACGCCGATCCGTGCCAGGCGCCGTGCCTCAGTCGGGTCATCGACAGTCCAGGTAAAGACGCGCAGTCCACGGCAGTGCAGCGACTCGACGAGACGTTCATCGACTGATTCGTGCTGCAGCATGACGGCTCCCGATTTTGCCAACCTTGCCATGACCGGCAGCGAGATTTCCTCAAACCGCTTGAAACTCCTGAAGAACGCGTCGAATTCGACAGACGTACGCGCATGTCCGCGCGAAAGGCCGAGAGTTGGGCCAAACATCATCCCCGCAATGCGCCGCAGGCTGTGGATATGCCCGCTGGAGATCAGCGCCCGATTGACCAGACCGTGTCGCCGTAGGGCGTCGACCACTTCAGCTTCGAACCCGTGCGTCTTCATATCGAGGTTGAACGGCAGTGCCTGACCGAACCGCTCAAAGAACTCGTCGAGTGTCAGCATCCAGGAGAGCAGTTGTCGCAAGAGATCGCTCGGCGTGTCCGACACAACCAGGCGCTGCCCTTCGGCATGAACCACCGGATCGTGCAACAGCACGAGCGCGCCGTCTCCGGCCTGTCGCACGTCGAATTCGAGCATATCGACGTCCAGAAGCATCGCGCGTTCGAAGGCTGGGGCGGAGTTGTCCTGCTCATCCGGCACACCACCGCGATGGGCAATGAGGAGTGGGCGACGACTCGTCACGATGGCCGATCGTCCAACTCGAGGACTGAGCGCAGGAACCTGTAGACGGTTACGAGGCCGGCGAGATAGGCGAAACCAAGCAAGTACGAGGCAATGACGTCGGTTAGCCAATGATGACCGAGATAGACGCGCGAGGGACCGACAAGTCCGATCACCGCCGCGCTGAACGCCGCGATCACACGGCCGATGCGCCGGTTGTGCACGCTGGTCGTCCCCAGATAGGCGAGAAAACCCCAGAAGGTGACGTAGTGGAGCGTGTGTCCACTGGGGAAGCTCGTGTCTCGAATGTCCGCTTCAACGATGCGAATGCGCGGATCGTCCGGACGTGGCCGCCGGATCACCAGCTTGGTGAAGAAGCTGAGCAGACTGCTGGCCCATGCGACGGTCAGGAAAAAGCTCGCCAACCTTCGCCCTCGAAACCAGAAGAAAGCGACCGACAGTCCCGGAACGAGCAGGCTTTGAGGCCGGAAGCCGAACCAGCTGATGGAATCCATCAAGCGGGCAAGTGATCGATTTTCCCAGCGTTGCAGCTTGATGGTGGCGTTGAAGTCGGTCTTCGGTCGCGGATTGGATCGAATGAAGAGGAGCAACGCGACGTAGCCGAGAAGCGAGACGATGGCGGCCCAAATAAGAATTCGATTGGACCCCGGTGGCAAGGTTAGCCGATCGTTGCGTCGCTCAGGGGACGCCGAAAACTGATCAGACCGTTTCACCGGCGACCGCAATCCATCAACGCCACCGATGTCTGTTCAGAGCGTAGCGTTGGAGCCAAAACAGCGGCTCTCCGATAGTGAGTCGAAGTTTGGATAACAGTCACCACCGACATGCTCGTGACTAGAAGCTCGGGAGCAAGTTGAGATCGTATTCGGGCATGTCCATTTCCGGTGCGGCGTAGCCCCTCTCCTGAAGGTGCTTCACCACGGAGACGATAACGTCGTCCGGTGTGGAGGCGCCGGCCGTCACGCCGACTCGCTCGATGCCCTCGAGCCAGTCGTCTGAGATCTCATCGGCCCGCTCGATGTGATAGCTGGGGATGCCATAGCTGCGCCCGACCTCTGCCAGGCGCGCCGTATTCGACGACTTTTTGCCGCCAATCGCGAGAATGGCGTCGACTTCGCGTGCCATTTTGTGCAGCGCATTCTGCCGCTCGGTGGTCGGCTCGCAGATGGTGTTGCAGATGCGGACTTCCCCGCCGTCGCGCGCGACCATTGGCACAAGCTCACCGACAAATTTGAGGAACTCATCGACGTTCTTGGTCGTCTGGGATACCACCGCGACTTTGCGCGGCGGCTCTGTGTCCCCCGCTTCGCCTTGACCTCGTGCGATGTGCCAGGGAAGGTCCTCGATGTGCTTGGCGGCGACGGCGCGGCTGGTGCCGGACCAGGAGATAATGCCGCGAACCTCAGGATGATAGCCGTCGCCATAGACGACGAGGTAATAGCCCTGGCGCGCCAGCTTCTGGCCGAGTCTCTGAACTTTGGTGACCAGCGGGCAGGTCGTGTCGATCAATTCCAGGCCGCGCGTTTTGGCGTCGTCGGCACGTTCTGGTCCGGCGCCGTGTGCCGTGATGGCCACACGCTTGTATCCACGTTGCTCGGCGTCTCCAACAGTCTCGGCCGTCTCGATGCCCTGTGATCTGAGTCGCTCGACGATCTGCGGGTTGTGGATGACGTCACCAATGGTTGCCACTGGTTCATCAACGTTACCAGCCTTGCTGATGATGTCGATCGCGCGGCGTACGCCCCAGCAATACCCCATCTCTTCGGCTAGTACGATTTGTTTAACAGTCATTGTTGGCGTACCCAACCCCTCAGATGTGCTGAGCGCAAGTGTTTAATAGCGGATCAACGTCTTTCCGTCGAGCTTGCTCTGATCGAGCTTCCCGTCCAGATTCGGCGCGAGGTCATTCGGCACCGTTATCGTGTCTGGGTTCCCATCGCTCACGTACATTATACCGGGATTCTGATCGACGAAGTCGAACCACTTGTCGATCTGATCACGACTCCCTCTGATGCGCGGAATCCAATAGGGGTCAAAATCGCTGTCAATCGGCGATGGGCTCGGATTGGCGCCGACCATCAGCGCGCCCATGAATCCATAGTGCTTCCCGTTGAGATCAAACCCTTCAAAAATCGTCGTGTCTCCATGATCCGGGTATTCACCAAACGGCACGGAGATGATCTCCATCTGCGATCGGGAGTCGAAGTCATGCATCATGTCGACCGCGCTGCCGAGCTCATCCTTGATCTCGTCGTCGGAGATCGTGCGCAGGTCGATGTGATCCACGGTATGATCGCCAATTTCATACCCATGATCGAGCAGGAACTGCACCTTTTCCTTCTCGAACTTTTCTTGGCCGACGGCATCGGGCCAAGCGAAGGGAGCCAACGGGAGGATCGAGAAGAGCCCGCCACGACCGAAATCGGGATGCTTGGTGAAGGCGTCCTCCAGCATGCCGATGGCGCAGTTCGGATCGATGTGCTTGTTCCCCGCCGAATCGACGATGTAGTTGAACTGAGAGACTGATCCATCATCGAACGTCAGGATAACTGGACGTTTTCCGGCAGGTGCCTTGATCGAATTCGTCACGTAGTCGTGGATCGGGATGACGTAGAAATCATGGTCGTAGAGCCACTGCAGGTCATGGCGGAACTCGTCGGCGGTGGTCGAATAATCTCCGCCTGAATCATCAATCGAGTGGTACATGAGGACCATGATCTGTCCAAGCTCATTCGGCTTGTACTGTGCAAGCTGATCGGCCGTCAGCGTGGCGACCGGAGCCGTCGGCGTGGCCGCCAGAGTTGGCGACGCGAGTACGATCGGCGTGGATGACGGACTAGCGCTCACATCGGGTGAAGCGGCGCCCTGCACCACCGATGGCGACGCGGTCTCTCCTGGCGCGATAACGGCCGTCGGTGAGCTCAGCGACTCTTGCGTGCTGCTGCCGGCGCTCGAGGAGCGGGGCACCAGTCCGAAGGCATATGAGACGAGCGTCACCGTCAGGCCGACTGCGGCGCAGGCCCACACGATCCGGGTGAAATTGGACAGCATCTCTTCCCCAATTCAGTCTTTGCGACTGTCGCGTTGAATGATGTGTGTTATGTAACTCCACCAGTTTCGTGGGCGCTCGTCACCCCGAGCAGCGCCGGCAGCTCTATCAAGCTGCTGATTTCGTGATCGGCGCGTACTCCACCAGGCCACTCACGACCACGACGATTAATCCAGACCGAGGTGATGCCCGCGGCGCGCGCTCCGGCAACGTCATGCTCGGCGGAATCACCCACGTAGATTGCCTCGTCGGCTTCGATTTCGAATCGATCGAGTGCTCTATGGAAGATTAACGGGTCGGGCTTCCAGATACCCTCTTCTTCTGAAACGAGTATGAGCTCGAAAAGGTCACCGATTGCCAGCCGTGCGATTTTATCGCGCTGAATCCTGCTGGGACCGTTCGTGATCAACCCGACGTGTGACGATTGGCTCACCATGCGAACAACGTGCAATGCGTCGTCGAAGAGCTCCAGCCCTCGATAGCGATCGCTCAGGTACAGCTCGATGGCACGGTCGATACGCTCGGGATCGGACACTCCGCGACTCTGCAACACCTCGGCGAAGTGCCTGGTACCACCAACCGAACTGATGGCGGTCTCTTCGACAAGGTGCCCGATGTCGATGTCGCTCTCGGGATCAAACGCGGCTTCGAAAGCCAAACGCAGCCGCAAGCGCAATGAGGTGTAGTGGTCGCACAACGTGTCGTCCAGATCGAAAAGGACGAGCGACGGGGGACAGGACGCGACGGGCTGCGGCTGGGTGGACATGGGGCTCCTCGAATTGATGGCCGCGCTGAACGAGCTCGTGAACGGGACAAGCCTACTCACCTGCACGAAAGCGCGTCAAGTGAGGCAGGATCAGGGGATGAGACGGTCCGCGAGGTAACTCAGAGAGGGGCCCGATTGAGACCGAACGACAACCTTTGCCAGGTCATCGAGCGGCGTCGGCTGATTGTTGATAATTACCAATTCCGCACCCGCTTTGACGGCTTCACGCGGGACCTTCGCGGCCGGGTTGACCGTGAGCGACGAACCGACCACGATCATCACGTCGGCGCCTCGGGCGACAAGCAGCGACCGTCGAAGGTCATCCGCCACGAGTGACTGTCCAAAGGAAATCGTTGATTCCTTGACGATGCCGCCGCAAACCGGGCAGATCGGCTCCTCACCATTGAACTCACGATCAAACGGCTCCGCGTCAAACAGGCGGCCGCACTGCAGACAACGAACGCGGTGGGCGGAACCATGCAGCTCAATCACGTTCTCCGGATCGGAACCAGCTTTCTGGTGAAGTCCGTCGATGTTCTGGGTGATGATCTCCTGCAGGAATCCCAGCTGTTGCATTCGAGCCAGCGCACGATGACCGTCATTCGGCTGCTTCGCGGCCAACTCCGGATAGCGTTCGACGCGACGCTTCCAGTGATTGAGGCGGATCTCCGGATCGGTGACGAAATCGCGGAACATTGTCGGCTTGATCTTTTTCCAAATGCCGTCTGGACCGCGATAGTCGGGGATGCCCGACTCGGTCGAGATACCGGCACCGGTGAACGCCACGCCGGAACGACGTTCGAACAACAGCTCGGCCAGTCGGTCGAGCTGAGTCACGTCCTGCTCTGTCAAAGTTGTCATATTCGCCCGCGCATCTATTGAGGAATCCATCCTCTAATTAAACGCCCAATGTCAAGCATATCTGCTACTGTAAGGGTGTTGACCGTCGACCGGTACCCAACGTGGTGATGTCGCGCGTTGTAACGGATGTTCGGGACCGGCATCCCTGGCACCAATATCGCGATTTCGTCACACCGGTCAACGGAACGCTCGAAGGTTCGCCTTCGATGCCTGGAGGATCGATGACATCCGTTTCGCGACGTCTGCTTGCCGGCAGATTCGTACTCGACTCACGCATTGGCGCCGGTAATTACGCTGAGGTCTATCGAGCAACTGACAATCAATCCGGTGAACTCGTCGCCGTCAAGACACTTCGTCCCGAACACGCGACGGAATCTCAAGCGCTTTCCCTCTTCATCAAGGAAGGTAGCGCAGGCTCGGCCATATCTCACGGCAACGTGGTGAAGATCTCGTCATACGGTGAAAACGACGGGACCCATTACATCGTGATGGAGCTGGTCAAGGGGATCTCGCTCCGTCGCCGCATCCAACTCGCCGGGCGTCTCGACGTTGTCGAGGCGCTGCGCATTTCAGTCGGCACGCTGCGAGGGCTGGAGGCGATTCACGACGCCGGTTACATTCACCGAGATATCAAACCGCAGAACATTCTGATCGATGCCAGCGGGGTACCCAAGATTACCGATTTCGGGATCACGCTGTGTCCCGGTGAAGCCCGTTCGTCGTCAGGCGGTCTGGCATTGGGCACGGCGGCTTATATCGCACCGGAACAGGCGGCGGGACAGCAAATCGGCCCAGAAGCGGACATCTATTCTGCTGGGTGCGTCTTATTCGAGATGCTCACAGGCGAAGCACCGTTCCCGGGTGATGATCCGCTGCAGGTCATGAATCGTCATCTGTTCGAACCGCCGCGTGATCCGCGCTCACTCAACCCACAGATATCTCCAGCGCTGGCGGCCATCGTGCTGCGTTCCCTGGCCAAGGAACCTGCCGCTCGCTTTCGATCTGCGCAGCGCATGCGCGAAGCGCTGGAGATGCTTCAGGAGGAAGTGCGCCTCGCCAACACGCAACGGCGGCTTCTACCGACCAGAGCCCTTGCCTGGAACGGACCTCAGGCACAGCCACGGCACTTGCCGCTCGGCCTGGCAAACGTCCCTCTGATGACCACGTTCGTCAGCGCGCTCCTCTTGATCGTCCTTTTCATCGTGCTGGTTCTGGCGTTGGTGAGTTCGGCCGTCAACGCTGGATCGAGCGGCGTCATCTCCAGCTCAGGGCCACCGAGTGGTTCTGCCGCTGGATCGACGCCTAATGCCGACCAAGGCACCCAGACTAATGAGCCCCAACTTGCCGACGTCGTCGTACCGAACTGGGCGGTACAAGCGGCGGTGATCGATGCGACTCCGATCCCATCGCCAACCGCCGAACAGATCGCCGACGCGGTCACACCGGCTCCGACCGAGCCTCCCACTCCAACAACGATGGTCATCTACAACGACGGTCTGGCCCAGGGCTGGTACACCAATCTCTCCTGGAATGGACGGCTCGAATTAATAAATGCGTCGACCACCCACACACATACCGATCCCATCAGCTTCACGGCTACCGACGGTTGGGCTGGCCTCCAGATCACCAACGACGCGGGAGTTGACACGTCGCCGTTCAACGCGATCCAGTTCTCCATTCGCTCCACTACGGACAACGAGCCGTTGGCTGTGTATTTGAGGGACAGATCGTACGATAACCTCAGCGATCCGGTCACGCTCACCAACTATGGTGGCTACCCCAAGGCAACCGGTTGGACGACCTATACGATCCCGCTCGCCGACCTCAACGGCTCGGACGTGACGTTGGGCAGTATCGTCTTCCACAACTGGTCAGACTCGCCGCAAGCCCCGATCCTCGTGGATCACATTCAGCTTGTCCAGCAACCTTAGAGCATCTTTCCCTACGCGGAATCTTGGTAGGGGCGGCATTTATGACGCCCAGTTGACGGAGAGCATGCGCGACGATCAGCCACCAATCTCACCAAATCGTCAGTCAATGATGATCGCGCGTCGACGATTCCGGTTCCAGCCCCAAAAGCCAATTATTGCCATCACGATCAGCGCCACGAAGCTGACGACTGAAACCACCACGCTCCTGGCCACGATCGATGGCTTGAAGCGGAAGACGACATCGTGCGTTCCGGCAGGTACTGCGATGGCGCGATAGATACCGTCGGCGGTGGCGATAGGCGTTCCCGCGCCATCGACGCTCGCAATCCATCCGGGATAGGCGGTGTCGGCGAGCACCAGGTACGCCGGCCGATCCGTGCTGACATGGATTGAAACGCGATCGTCCTGATAGTCGACAACCGTCGCACTGCCGCTGCCGCCTGGCTCGGCGGTGGACAGATTTCCGCTCAGGTAGAGTGTCTTCGTGGGATCGAATCCCGGCGCAACGACCGCGGAGAGCGCATCGTCGACGCTCGCCGGCTGAGCGTCATAACTGAGCCGAACGCGCGGCAAGACGTTTCCGTTCTTCCACAGGACCAAGCCGTCGTCAGTTGTCAGAGCCCGGGTGAAGCCTGGTCCGGGTGCCGACGCTTTGTCGTCGGTGACGACGTATTCGACGTTGAGAAGGGTGTAGAGCGCCGGATCGCTGCCCCCGGAGAGAACGTCGGAAACCTTCTTATAGCGCGCGGGTTGCATCGGGTCGAACAGACCGCCTGCGTCCTGCAAACCAGCGACAGACGCGAAATCGGGTTGCCAGTTCAGCGTCGTCGATGCGATGCGGAACGGGCCGTCCTGGCGCATCTGCTGCTGCAGGAAACTCACGGCTTCCGGATGACGGAATCCGGCCGTTAGATCCTCGCTTGTGGGGTTGAAGCTGGCGGTGGCGCCATAGAGATCGACCACGATCAACAAGGTCGTCAGAATAACGACGACGCTCCCTTTAACCGCGCCACGCACGACCACCCAGAGAATGACGGCAGTCGCGGCGAGATAAAGGACGGCCAGGTTGAGTCCATCAACGGCGATGACCGGTCGGTTCGACGGGTCATTCACGCCCAGGATCAGGCTGTAGAAGAGCGGTATCACAAACAGGATCAACGCGGCCAAGACGATCGCAATCCAGCGTAGCGAACGGCGCAACATGACCCTGGAACGCTCAGATTCCCAGACGTGATAACCCAGCTCCTGCAATCCAAATCCGGCGAGCAGAGCCAATCCGAGGTCTACGAACACGTAACCCCGCGCGGGAGCGCGGATGAGGTTGTAGGGCGGGACGAAGCGAAAGACCCAGCCATGCAGCGGCGTGAAAGGCCCGAGCGCGAAGAGGAGCGCGACTCCAGCGAATGCGCCTAGGAGAAGCCGCACTCCCGACGGCCGTAGCAGCAGTCCGATGGCTGCAAATACCATCGTCACGATGCCGACGTAGCCCCAAACCTCGCCACTAGCGAAGGATCCCCAGTAGTCGGTAGGGTTGCTCCCGATGGCTTTGGGCAGCAAGAACTGGATCAGCGCCACCGGCTCGACGCTGAACTCGGTCGCCTGGTCGTAGCTGAGCCCCGAGCGGACCGATAGAGACGCCATCTGCAGTGACGGCAAGATCATGGGCGCGGCTAGCCCAAGCCCGACCAGCACGGCACCTCCAGCTCGCGCGATTGCGAACGCCAGCGACCGCGTCCCTTCTCGCAGACGGCGCTCGATGCCGCTCCATTCCTGCCCACCCGCGTCCCAGGGCCAGAGTTCGTGACGGGTACCGACCCAGAAAAGCCACCAAACCGCGCCAGCCGTGAGCTCGTAGAGGAGCATCTGCTGATGCCCACCGGTGGCGGCCAGAAAGATGACCATGGCACTTGCCACTGCCCAGAGCCACGAATCGCGCATGGCGGTCATTCGTAAGGTCAAGAGCAATAGCGGCAGCCAGACCGCGACCGAGAGCATCGAGTAGTGGCCCAGGTGCGCAGTCAGAAAGCCGCATCCCGAGAAGACCAACGCCGCGGTGCTGGCCGGGACGCGGCGCATCCCGATCGAGCGAGCGAGGAAATACGTCCCGAACGAAGCGATGAAGAAGTGGGCGATCACCAACACCTCGAGCGTACCGTAGGAGTACGGTCGGTGCAGCAGCCAGGCGATCAAATTGGGCGGGTAGAGCATGGCGGCTTGATAATTGGCGAACTGCGGCATGCCGCCGAATTGACTGGGATTCCAGAGGGGAAAATGCCCAGTTTGCAGTGCGTGAGCGCTGAACCCCTGCAATGGGAAGAAATAGGAGTTCAAGTCACCGCCGCCGCGCGGCACGCTGGCGTCGCTCAGCAACGGACGCCAGAAGAAGAGCAACTCGGCGAGCGCCAGCCCACCTAACGCCAAAACGTCGAGATACAGATCGTGGAGGCGTCTTCGCAATGGTCGCGCCGTCAGCCAGAAGATGATCACCCAAGCGACGAAACCAACCGGCACGAGCCAGAGTGGTATTAGGCCCGCCGTCTGCGGAGCGACGTCGACCGTCACCTCAGTGCGCTCTCACGCTGACGCGCTTCGTCCGCACCGTGATGCACTAGACGTTGAAGAGGAAATGGGCGATGTCGCCGTCCTGCACGATGTAGGTCTTCCCCTCCAAGCGCAGCTTGCCGGCCTTACGTGCCTCCGGCAGTCCACCCGTCTCGATGAGGTCGTCGTAGCTGACGACCTCTGCCCGGATGAAACCTCGTTGGATGTCGGTATGGATCACACCCGCCGCCTCAACGGCCGGGGTTCCACGATTGATGGTCCAGGCACGGCACTCATCGGGGCCGACGGTGAAGAAGGAGATGAGCCCGAGCAATTCGTAAGAGCGCTGGATAAGCCGCTCACGACCGGTCTCCTCGATGCCCAGATCGTCGAGGAACATGCGTGCGTCGTCGTCGTCCAAACGCGCGATCTCCGCCTCGATCTTCCCGGCAATGGCATCGACCATCACACCGGGGCGTCCAAAACGAGATTCTGCCTCTGACTTGAGCGCGTCGGCCCGCTCGCCGATCATGTCGTCACTCAGATTGATCAGGATCAGCAGAGGCTTGGCTGACAGAAATCCAAATCCGCGCAATAGCTTCTCGTCTTCAGGCTGAATCTCGACTTCCCGAATGGGAATGCCCTCTTCGAGCGCCTCACGCAGCTTCGTCAGCACGACCGCTTCGCGCTCGTTCGCCTCGCGCTCGGCGCCACGAAGCTTGGGGATCCCAGCCTCCAGGCGTCGCAACCGCTTCTCGATCAAGCCAAGATCGGAGAACGTCAACTCCAGATTCATCGTCTCGATGTCCCGCATGGGATCGACTCTGCCCTCTGGGTGCGGCACGGCCGGATCTTCAAAGGCGCGCACCACGTGGACAAGCGCCGCGCCCTGGCTGAGGAAGCCAAGGAGCCGGCCGCTCATCCCCTGCTCGTGGATGCCCTTCGCGACTCCTGCCACGTCGTAATACTGGACGTCGGCGGGGACGGTCCGTTTGGGGTTGAACATGTCGGTAAGCACGTTCAGCCGCTCATCAGGTACCTTTACCGTCGCGAGGTTCGGCTCCTCTTCGCCGGTCGAGAATTGACCGGTAGCCGCTTCGGCCTCGGTCAAAGCATTGAAGACAGTCGTCTTGCCACTTTGGGGCAGTCCGACGATAACCAGTTGGAGGGACATCCCACCTCCGTGATGATCACAATTCGAAGACGTGGCAGCCTGCGTCCGGGTCTGGCGCCAGCCTACGTTGTACCACGGGATTCCCGATGTCGCAGCGTATAAGCCGCAGAGCCCTGCTACGTATGGCCGTGGCGGGCGCGGTGACGACTACAGCCGGATACGCACTCCTTGTCGAACCGTCCGAGTTCCAGATCGAGCACGTGAAGGTCAAAACTGATCTCCCGACCGGCCTACGCATCGGTGCGCTGAGTGATTTTCACCTGTCCGACACCGTCAGCCGTAAAAGGGTCGAGGAGTCGGTGCGGCTACTAAAACGACAGTCATCCGACCTCATCCTGCTGCTCGGCGACTACTCGACGGCCATGCACTCCGGCCGCGTGATCCATGGCCACGTGGCGACCGCCCTTGACATCTTGAGCACTTTGAGTGCGCCGCTGGGCGTGTACGCCATCCTCGGCAACCATGACATCACGCCCGCGTTGCGTGACCTCGGTTCGATGATTCTTAGTCGCGGCATGACGCCACTAATCGACAAAAGCATGCTGTTGACGACGCATGGTGAACGCTTCGCTCTGGTCGGACTGAACGATGCGCTGCAGAAAAAGCCAAACCCCAAGACCGCCCTGAGCGGCGTTCCGAACGGCACCCCGACGCTCGGGCTGGTGCATGAGCCAGACGCGTCGGCACTCCTGAGCGGCTCGTCGCTTGTCCTCTCCGGGCACAGCCATGGGGGTCAGGTACGGTTGCCGGTCGTGGGGGCACCGGTTCTTCCCAACCTTGGGCGAAAATTCCCCTGGGGATTGCGCAGCAACAACGGCACCCTCGTCTACACCACGCGCGGTGTCGGAATGGTGCCACCACGCATCCGCCTCAACTGCCCACCCGAGATCACGCTCATCGAGATCGTCAACTCCGGTGGCGCGACGCCGATGCGGCCGGTCGGCTGATCAAACAGGCTGCCTGACCAGCGGATCTACGGCATTTGCGGCCGCGAACGCCACGGCGCGCAGGCGGCAGGAGTCGCACTCGCCGCAGGGCTCATCGCCACCCAGATAGCACGACCAGGTAAGACCGTAGTCGACCCCGAGTTTCAGTCCCAATTGAACGACTCCCGCTTTCGTTACATGCAGGAACGGCGCAATGACGGGAACGCTCGTCCCTTCCTCTACGAATTGTTTGCTCGCTAAATTCGCCGCGTGTTGGAACGCGTCCAGAAACTCGCCACGACAATCTGGATAACCGGAGTAATCGACCTCGCTCACGCCGATGTAGATCGCTCTGGCACCGACCACCTCGGCATAGCCCGAAGCAATCGCCAGGAAGATGTGGTTGCGTGCGGGAACCCAGGTTGATGGGATTCCTTCGGTTGGCTCGGTAGGGATGTCGCCCTGTCCCGTCAGTGATGAGGCCGACCACTCGCCAAGATTCAGGCGCACAATTTGATGCTGACGAACCTCAAGTGCCCGCGCCACCCGCGCCGCGGAATCGAGTTCCTTCCGATGCCGCTGTCCGTAATCGAATGACAGCGCGTAGAGATCGAATTGGCTCGCCTTAGCCAACCACGCAGCCGTCGTGCTATCGAGTCCCCCAGAGAGTAGGATTACTGCGCGATTGCGCTCGGTTCGAACGTCTACCATGTTGAGCGGGATTCCTTTCACTCCGGACAGGTATTAGGGCGGTTCGACGGCATGCATGTGACACACCATTCGGCACGCAATGACTCACTCAAACGCCAGCTTCTGAGATTCATCATAAAATGGATGCAGCCCTCATTGGCGATCGGCGCCATAATCGCCGCCCTCACAACCGGCGCCTGGCACCGGCGCTGGGAATCCGCGTATGAGGGCACGCCGCGCCGCGGCTTGTTCGACGGTTTATGCCATCTCGGGACGGCCCTGGCTGTCTCGCTGCCGATTCTGCCGTATGTCCACGATCGCTGGGGATTCTTGCGCATCAGTCTGCTGAGCTCGGTGGTGATCGACCTCGATCACATCCTGGCGGCTCGCTCGTTCCGCCTCACGCGCTGCATGACCATGGATCACCGACCCGCTTCGCATTCGGTGCTCACGCCACTCATCTTCGCTGTCCTGGCCGAGCGCTGGAAGCCGGAGCAGCATGTCGGGTTGGCGGCGCTGGTCGGCGTGAGCTCGCATCTGCTGCGTGACCTCGGCACCGGCGGCGCGCCGCTGCTCCATCCTCAGAAGATCATCACCATCCCCTATGAACTCGTCGTGGTGCTCCTTGGCGCGTTTTCCGTCGTGACGCGATACGGCACGCGCACCGCCGTGGGCGGCAAGTTCCTGGCGCTACGCGCTTGGAGATGGCTCTTCGCGACTCCATAGCGCGTCGTCAACCGGCGTTCCCCAAGGTAAGATCATGCCGCAACCAGTCCCCACGGCGTAGATGTTCGCCCGCGGGGGACATCGCATGGAAGGAACAAATTCGGATGGCTGACGCTCATGGTGGGTTGGGAGAGCTGCTCGTCGCGCTCTATTTGGTGATCGCGATTCTCTCGTTCGTGCTGGCCAGACGCAACGGACTTCCCGCATGGCTCACAGGGACCGCCCACGCGCTGCTCGGCGTCCAAATCATCATGGGTATCATTCTGTACATCCGGCATCCGCACATCATGCCGGTGTCCCACGTGATCGTCGCGCTCCTGACCCTCCCGGCGCTTGGACTCATGCCGGTATTCCGCAGACGCTTTGGCCGCCCGCAGGGGATTGGCATCACGGCATCCATCGTCACGGTACTGGCGGCTATTGCCGTGGTGATCGCCAAGACGCGCTGACGACGTCCAGCACGGTCCCGCAACTTCCAGCGAAATCGAGAACGCGCCTACAGCTCGCTGACAACTGGGAGGATCAGCGGGTGCAGCTTCGTCTGGCGGTAGATCTGGCGGGCGAGTACCCCCTTGGTTCGGCTCACCAGATAGCCAGTGCTGAATCCACCCTTTTGACGCCGTGCCAGGAACTTCTGCAGCTCATCCTCGGCGCGATGCAATACCTTGGCGTCGATCTCACCGTCGAGTCCCTGGACGGCGATCGTGGGTCCAGCGATCAACTGTCGGCTTTCGCGATCCACCACCATGCTGGCGACGATGAAGCCGTGCTCAGCGATCTCATCTCGGTTACGCAAGATCACCTGCCGGTTGCTGACGATGTCGACGAGGACGGCACCAGAATTGGACATGCCCTCACGGCGACCAGAGTCACGACCAAAGCTGTAGATTCCACCAAGATCCGGCAAGAAGATCTGGCTGTCGTTCAAACCCTGCTCCATAGCCAGGTGGCGGTAGAGGGAGAGATGCCGGTGTTCACCGTGAATGGGCATCACGAACCGAGGGCGAATGAGCCGGAGCATGAACTTGAGCTCGTCACGGCTGGAGTGCCCAGACACGTGGATCGTCGGCTCTAGGGCTGAATAGACAACCTCAAACCCGCGCTTGAAGAGCAGATCGATCGTCTGGCCGACGCTCTCCTCGTTTCCCGGAACTGGAGTCGCCGAGAAGATGACCGTGTCACCTTTGGAGAGGCGGATGTGCTGGTGCTCGCCACTGGCAACTCGCGCGAGCGCGGCCCCAGCCTCGCCCTGGCTTCCCGTGGTCAAGATGAGCGCCTGCTTCGGCGGCAGCTTCATGGCGATATCAATCGGCACGAGCACGCCGTCAGGCGGATTCATATAGCCAAGATTCATGGCAATGCGCGTGCTCTGCTCCATGCTGCGGCCAGTGACGGCTACCTTGCGTCCATGCCGGTAACCAGCGCGGATGGCTTGATCGAGGCGGGTGATATTCGAGGCAAACGTCGTCAATACCACCCGGCCAGAGGCCTGCCCGATGACGCGATAAAGCGTCTCGCTCACCACCGATTCGGACGGCGTGTGACCAGGACGTTCGACGCGCACCGCATCGGTCAGCAGGAGCAGAACGCCTTCGTCGCCGATCTCGCGCAGACGCGCTTCGTCGGTTGGCTCACCCAAGGGCGGCGTCGGATCGAACTTGTAGTCGCCAGTGTGAACCACCCAGCCGATGGGTGTCTTCAAACCGATGGCGAAGCTCCCAGGAATGCTATGGGTGACATTTATGAACTCGGCCTCAAAGGATTTGCCGAATTGATAGTGTTCTCCCGCCTCGACGACGTGCAGATCGGCTAGATTCAAGATCCCCGCTTCGTCGAGCTTGGCTTCGGCGAATGCTATCGCGAGCGCGGATCCGTAGATCGGTACGGGCGCGACCTGCTTCAACAGTGGTAGAAGATAGGGTAGCCCACCAATGTGATCTTCATGACCATGGGTCAGCAGGATTCCGCGAAATTTGTTGATTCGTTCCAAAACGTAGCTGATATCTGGAACGATAAGGTCGATGCCCCGCATCTCGTCTTCTGGGAATTTGGCTCCCGCGTCAATAATGACGAGATCACCACGGTATTCGACGACGGTGAGGTTCTTTCCAACTTCACCAACTCCACCAAGCGGGACTGCCCTGATTCTCGGACGCGGCATGCGTTATGGTTCCCTTGCTGCAAATCGAGTGTTCAATTGGCGCGCCATTGCGCCTGCATAAGTTTCTCACGTTGCGGTCCTGAGTACGACCGTTGACGTCATTTGGCCCATTCGGCAACGTGACCAACGCCTGCGAGTACGCACGCTCGGTGCCGGAACCCAATCAAATCAATGGATTAGGCGGTGTGTCGTCGGTTCCACCCCTGTTCGTGCTCCGTTGCTTGACACCGTTAATCCGGCCTCACTAAGATTCGGAGTCGCTGCCGTTCAGCCATCCGTGAGGAGTTGCTCGTGACCGACGTGCTCTACATGGTCGATAGCTATCTGCGTGAATTCGACGCGGTCGTTCAAAACGTGAACGATGCCGGTCAGATCATTCTGGATCGAACCGCTTTCTACGCGGGCGGTGGTGGCCAGCCGTGCGATACAGGCACGCTCAACGCGGATGGAAAGACCTGGCAGGTGACCAAAGTGGGCAAGACGGACGGCGAGATTGTGCACACGATTGAAGGCGGCGACCCTCCGGCGCCAGGCACTGCTGTTCACGGCGAGATCGATTGGGAGCAGCGTTACAAGCTGATGCGTACACACACGGCGCTGCACGTCCTGTGTGGCACGGTCTTTCGCGAATACGGTGCGCAGGTCACCGGTGGCAATATGGGCACCGACAAGGCGCGTATGGACTTCGAGCTCGAAGACCTCGATCCTGAGCGTGTGGCCCACATTGAAGAGCTGGCGAATCGATCGATTGAAGCCGGGTTGGGTGTCTCTTGGCGCTCTCTGCCGCGCGATGAAGCCTTTCAAATTCCGGACTTGATCCGTACAAAGATCAATCTGTTGCCCGATTCCATCACGGAAGTACGGGTGGTGGAGATCGAAGGGCTCGATCTGCAGGCGGACGGTGGCACGCATGTGCGCAATACGCGTGAGGTCGGCGGCATACGGGTCATCGGAACGCGGAGCAAGGGACGCATCAACAAACGTCTTGAGATCGAGCTGACGGACGGAATGAGCAGCTGAACGCCCATTTCGCATGAGGGGGAGTGACGGTGACGATCGATTGGGAAGGTCAATTGGCTCGACGGGCGAAGCGCATTCGCTCGTCCGTCATGTTCAAATTCGGCGAAACCGAAGACCATCCCGACATCATCCCCTTCGCGGGCGGCGCCCCACCGGCTGAATGCCTCCCGATCGGACCACTTCGAACGGCGGTTGAGGGGGTCTGGCGCGATATTGATCCGTCGACCCTCTACTACGACGAATACCAGGGACACGAGCCGCTGCGCGCCCTGATCGCCGAGCGCATGGGGCGGCGTGGCGTTCAGATCACGTCTGACGACGTCCTGATCACCGCGGGATCTCAACAAGGTCTTGAGCTCACCGCCAAGCTCTTTCTCGATCCGGGCGATCGCGTAGTGGTGGAAGCGCCGACATATTTCGGCGCGCTGCAGATCTTCGACGTGTATGAAGCGGAGTACCTGCCGGTTCCGGTCGATGACGATGGGATCGTCATTGACGAGCTCGAGCAGGCACTGCAATCGGATCCCAAGCCGAAGCTGATCTACCTCATCCCCACCTTCCAGAACCCGACGGGGATCGCGCTGAGCCACGAGCGGCGCGAGAAAGTGATCTCGCTCGCACGTCAGTATGGCGTTCCGATCATCGAAGACGACCCGTACGGCGAGCTCTGGTTTCACGGTGGCGACCACGGAACGTTGCGCGCACTGGGTTCCGAAGTGATCTACCTCGGTACCTTCTCCAAGACGATCGCCCCGGCGCTCCGCATGGGCTGGATGGTCGCGCCCAAGGTATTGATGAAGCGCTTCGTCGATGCCCGCGAAGGCGTCGATATTCAAAGCGACCGCATGGTGCAACGCGCCATCGTACGTCTGTGTGAACACGACTGGCTTGACAAGCACATCGCCGAATGCCGAGAGGAATATCGCAAGCGTTGTGATTTCATGCTCGAGTGCCTGGAGCGGGACATGCCGCGCGGCACGAAATGGACGCAACCAGACGGCGGATTCTTCATCTGGGTAACGCTGCCGGACGGCGCCAACGCCGATGAACTGGTCAAGGAATGCGCTCGCAACGGCGTGCTTTACAACCCGGGCTCCTGCTTCTATACCGATTGGGAGCCGAAACCAACGCTGCGACTCGGCTTCTCGACGCTTCCACCGGAGATGGTCAGCGAGGGTATCAAGCGCATGGGCGAAGTCTTCCGCCGCCACATCGGGTAGTGTTCTACGCCGAGGAGCGAAACGTGCGTCCTTGCCGTTTCGTGGAGGCCCCATGCCCAAACAGACCTCGAACGAATGGACGATCAACGGTCACACGATCGAGCTGACCAGTCTGGACAAGCCTTACTGGCCGGATGACGGGCTGACGAAAGGCGACGCGCTCAACTACTACCGGGCGGTCGCTGATGTGATGCTGCCATATGTGGTCAATCGCCCGATCACCTTTCGCGCTTATCCCAGCGGCATCAAAGGACCGGGGTTCTGGCGACGAGATGTACCGGACAACGCGCCGGATTGGCTCACGTCGGTCACCTATCAGCCCGAAACGCGCGAGGACCGCATCGAGGTTCCGTTGATCCAGAACGAAGCCGCGCTCATCTGGTGGACGGACCACTCCTCTATCGAGATACATCAATGGCTCTCGCTGAAGGACGACCTCGATCATCCTGACTGGGCCGTCTTCGACCTCGATCCCGGCGAAGACGTCGGGTTCGACCGGATACTGGAAGCAGCCGTGCTTGTTCGTGACGATCTCGCCGAGCACGGCCTGAAGACATTCGCCAAGACGAGCGGCGCCACCGGCATGCACGTTTTCGTGCCGTTGGTTCCCAAGGATCCGTTTGACGACGTGCGCGCGTGGGTACACGGCGTCGCTCGCCGACTTGCCGAGCAGCAACCGAAGCTCATTGCCGCCGCCAGCGGAGGGACGCATCGTGGGTCGGTCGTGACTATCGACCACGCGCAGAACAGCGTTGCACGCAACACGGCTGCCCCATACACGCTCCGCGCACGATCTGGCGCGACGGTCTCCGCGCCGCTCTCCTGGGATGAAGTTGAGAAGGGCAAGGTCCGCCCTGGCGACCTCACGCTCCGCACGATGCCCAAGCGACTGAAACACGACGGTGACCCTTGGGGTGGCGCGCTCAAGCTGCGCCAGAAGCTGCCGAAACAAAGCTGAGGATTCTTCCTCGTCTGTACGGGCGACGCATGCATCGCCCACCACGCCAAGTAGCTCCCAATCCCGATGCAGGCGCCCACGCTCCCTCGCGGTAGGGGCGATGCTCGTCATCGCCCGGCATCAACTGCCGCATCCCGCAGATGAAATTGTGTGCTACATTCGCACCCTGAATTAGGCGCAAGGGCTGCGAAACGTGCTGGACAGACTGCATCGTGGCACGCGGCGTAAGTGGGCGAAGACACGCTTCACCCTACACGCGGCTTCGAGTCGTCTCGGCAAGGTACAACGATGGTGGGCAAGGAGGAGCGGGTGTCGGAGGCTACAGGGCCATACACGTTGGTGCTGGGGATCGCTCAGGACGCGGGCTATCCGCAAGCCGGCGATCGATCCTCACCCGCCTGGTCTGATCCGTCGCTGCGCCGGCTCGCGACGTGCTTGGCATTGATCGATCCTCGAAACGGTCGCCGCTGGCTCTTCGACGCCACGCCCGATTTGAAGGAACAACTCCACCGGCTTGACGCGGCGTTCCCACGAGCAGACGTGCCAGGTCTCGACGCCATCTTCCTCACTCACGCACATATCGGCCATTACACTGGACTGATTCACGTCGGCGTCGAGGGGATAGGCGCACGCGAAGTACCCGTCTTCGCCATGCCGCGCATGGAGCAATTCCTGCGCGGCAATGGTCCGTGGGAACAACTGGTCAGTATGAAGAACATCGAGATTCGCCCGCTGAGCGATAGCGAGACGGTCAAGCTCGCCGACGACGTGCGCGTCACACCATTGATGGTACCGCATCGAGACGAATACTCAGAGACGGTCGGATTCCGCATTGAGGGACCGACTCAGGCGGTCCTGTTCCTTCCCGATATCACCGGCTGGGCCGCCTGGGAGGATGAGGGTACTCGCATCGAGGACATCCTGAGGACGGTTGATGTCGCCTATCTGGACGGATCGTTTATGAGCGGGGATGAACTACCAGGTCGGGACCTGAGCAAGATCAAGCATCCGTTCATCTCAGACAGTATCGCTCGCTTCGCCACCCTTCCAGGGCCGGAGCGGCGCAAGGTGCGTTTCATCCACCTCAATCAGAGCAATCCGTTGATTCGAGGTGGCGAGGCAGCCCTCAATGACGTGGAACGTTCCGGATGCGGCGTTGCACAGGAAGGTGAGATCGTCCGGCTCTGATCGATGCCGCTAGGAGAAGGCCTGCACCCACTTCTGCGCCAGGTCTAGCACTGAATTGGAGAAGAGGCCGAATCCCACGGTCGCGAACGCCATCAACCCGAGTCCTACCCCAAGCAGCGGCGTGCTGCGCGCCTGCAATTGACGGATCGGCTCGTTGAAGTACATCGCCGCGACGACCCTCAGGTAGAAGAAGGCAGAGACTGCACTCATCAGGACGACCACCACGGCGAGCCACGTCATGTCGCTCTGGATGGCGGCCAGGATCACGTAGTACTTGGCGTAGAACCCGACCAGTGGCGGCATGCCCATAAGTGAAAGCATGAAGACCGTCATCGCCAGAGCGGCCAATGGACTGCGCGAGCCGAGTCCGTTGAAGTCGTCTAGATCAACTCCGTGGCCACGGTGTTGCAGCCAGGTGACCACTCCGAAGGCGCCGATATTCATGAACGAATAGGCGAAGAGGTAGAAGAGGAGCGCGCTGACGCTCTGATCGCCAGGGTTCAACCCGCCATAGGCCGCCAAAGCCACCAGCATGTAGCCGGTGTGACCGATGGACGAGTAGCCGAGCATGCGCTTGACATCTCGCTGCGCCACGGCCACTACGTTGCCATAGACCATTGTGATCACGGCTAGAATCGAGATCAAGGTCAGCCAACTGTCGCTCATGGGTCCCAGTGCCTGCACAAGGATGCGAGCCATCGCGGCGAAGCCGGCCACCTTCGGCACGACCGACATGTAGCCGCTGACCGGAGTCGGCGCGCCCTGATAGGCGTCCGGCGTCCACATGTGGAACGGAACGGCAGCGATCTTGAAGCCGAGGCCAATCGCCAGCAGGAGGAGCGCCAGCAACAACGAGGGCTCCAGCTTGGACTCGCCCGCGATCATGGGTTGCAGGCGCGCGGCAATGTCGCTCAGGTTCGTGGTGCCCGTGGCGCCATACACCCAGGCCATGCCGTAGATCAGGATGGCGGTCGCGAACGCGCCCAGCAAGAAATACTTTAGCGCGCCCTCGATCGACGTGACGCGGTTTCTGGCAAACCCGGTCAGCACGTAGACGGCCAGCGAGCCCATCTCGATGCCGATGAAGATCATCAGCAAATCACCGGATGCGCCAACCAGCATCGTGCCGAGGATCGAAAAGAGGAGCAGCACGAGATATTCGGGCAAAGGCATGTTGCCCGGCTCGTCGTTCCCTGTCACGTATGACGTCGCGATCATGATCGACATGATTCCGGCGGAGAGGACGATGATGTTGACGAAGAGCGAGAAATAATCGGCCCGGAACATTCCGGAGAATGTGGTCTTCTCGGCGTTCCAATCAATCAACAGGTTCGACGCCAAAGATCCCGCGAGGCCGGCAAGCGCCAACCAGGCGAGGAGCGGCTGCTGGCGTCGCGGCAGTAACACGTCACCGGCAAGCACTAGAATTGCCGTCCCGAGCACGAAGAGCTCCGGGATCAGCAGAATCCAGTCCGGCTGAACCAACGCCAACTGCACGAGGTTACTCCTTCACCTGCGGGTCAACCATGGTATTTCGTTCTGACCGCTGCATCAAACGTCGGTTCACCTAAAATCCGCTTCCACCAAATGGTTTGAGAATTGCCTGAAGCGCCGGCTCCATGATGTTCATGATCGTGTGCGGATACACACCGATCCAGACGATAAGCGCGGCCAGCGGCGCCAACGTGATGATCTCCGCCCAGTTCAGGTCCTTGAACGTGCGCGGATCGATGAAGTGCTCTTCGTGGCCCGAACCCCCCATAACAGGCTGAGGTCCATCTCCGTGCGACTCAGTCAGCGGCACGCGCACTTCGGGATCGGTCGAATCGGGCGGCTCGCCTGGCGCGCGCACCCAGGCGACGCGCTGATACATCCACATCATGTACCAGGCGGCCAGGATGACGACGATGACGGCCAGGATGCCCGCCCAGCGATAGGCCTGGAATCCGCCCAGCATGGCTAAGAACTCGCCCGGAAATC
The DNA here is from genome assembly GCA_963713965.1 of uncultured Chloroflexia bacterium. GTDB lineage: Bacteria > Chloroflexota > Chloroflexia > Thermomicrobiales > Thermomicrobiaceae > CALAGB01. Next base: position 2,952,011 of record OY970217.1, on the reverse strand, counting down.
CGCTCAGTCCCGGTAACCCGATCGACGCCAGCATGAAGAAGCCGAAGAACGAGGCGTAGATCGGCATGTTGGTGGCGAGGCCGCCGAACGCCCGGATCAGGCGCGTGTGGCCGCGGTTGTAGATCATCCCAACGCACAGGAACAGCGCGCCGGTAACCAGTCCATGGCTGATCATCACGATCATGGCGCCGTAGAGTCCCTGGGCGTTGAATGCGAAGATTCCCAGCGTGACGAAGCCCATATGGCTTACGGATGAATAGGCCACCAGCTTCTTCAGATCGGGTTGCACCAGCGCCACGAGTGCGCCATAAATGATGGCGATGATCGAAAGGATGATGATGTAGGGCTGCCACGTCTTGGCTGCATCCGGGAAGAGAGGCAGGTTGAAGCGGAGCATGCCGTAGCCGCCCATCTTCAGCAACACGCCCGCCAGAATCACCGAGCCGGCTGTCGGCGCCTCGACGTGCGCGTCGGGCAGCCAGGTGTGGAACGGCCACATTGGCACCTTGATGGCGAAGGCAATGAAGAACGCCGCGAAGACCCACATCTGGAAGTTGTGGCCGTAGGTCCCCTTGGCCAGCTCCAGCACGTTCAAGGTGCGGATGCCGGTCTGGTTGTAGTACGCCTGATACGTGGCCACGATGCCGACCAACATCAGCAGGCTACCCGCGAGCGTGTAGAGGAAGAACTTGGTTGCGGCATAGACGCGATTGGCGCTGCCCCATATGCCGATCAAGCAGCGCCATCGGGATCAGCATGATCTCCCAGAAGATGTAGAAGAGGAAGAGATCCAGGCTGACGAAAACGCCCAGCATGCCGGTTTCGAGCAGCAGCATGGCGATCATGTATTCGCGCACACGACGGTCGATCGGGCTCCATGAGGCGATGATGGCGACGATCATGAGCAGCGTCGTCAACACGATAAGGAGCGCGCTGATGCCGTCCACGCCCAGCAGATAGGAGACGCCGACTTTCGGCAGCCAGTTCGCGTATTCCTTGAACTGTGGGTTGCCGGAGACCTGCATCGACGGTTTGCTGGTGTCAAACGAGAAGATCATGATCAGCGAGAGGACGAACGAAACGCTCGCACTGATGAGTGCGAACCAACGCGCAGTGTTCGAACTCGCACGCGGCCAGAAGAAGATGATCAGCGCTCCGACGGCGGGGGCGTAGGTTATCAGACTGAGTATCGGGACACCGTTCACTACGCTCTCCTACCGGCTACTGAAAGAGATTGCTGCCGAAGATCAGGTACGCCCCAACGATGATCACCGCGCCGAGCGCGATGGCTAGAGCGTAGTTCGACACCAGGCCGGTCTGCGCCCGACGCCAGCGCTCACTGGTGAACGAAACGGCCGACGCCACACCGTTGACCGCGCCGTCGATGATCTCGACGTCCACCACTCGCCACAGGAAGACCGAAAAGAGGTAAAGCGGGTGAATGATGAAGCGCTCGTAGGCAGCATCGAAATACCAGAGATTTGCCGCTAGCTGATAGGCCGGACCCAGTCGCTTGGCCCAGTCACGCGGGCTTATCGACTCTTTGACGTAGGCAAGGTAGGCGATGCCGATGCCGGCCAGAACGAACACGGTCGACAGAATTGCCAGCGTGTAGGTCGTGGTTGAGGAAATCTCAACCGGCGCTTTTCCGGCCGCGAAGACCGGCTCGAGGAACGTGTGGAACCAGCCCTTGTCCGGTGGCCAACCCACCAGCGCACCAACGAGAAGCGCCGGGATAGCCAGCAAAATCAACGGACCCTTCATCGACCAGGGCGACTCATGCGGATGAATGTGCTCGGTGTCGAAGCGCTCTGTGCCGTGGAAGGTCATGAAGACCGCACGCATCATGTAGAGCGCGGTGAAGAAGGCGGCCACGAGTCCCGTGATGGCGATGAATGGATGATTGGACGCCCAGGCTCCCGCGATGGTTTCGTCCTTACTCCAGAACCCGGCAAACGGGAAGAGTCCAGCATTCGCCAGGGCGCCGACCATGAAGGTCCAATAGGTGACCGGCATGTACTTCTTCAGGTTACCCATGCGGCGCATATCCTGCTCTTCGTGCATGCCGTGAATGACGCTTCCAGCTCCCAGGAAGAGGAGGCCCTTGAAGAAGGCGTGCGTGAAGAGGTGGAAGATTGCCGGAACCCACGCGCCAACGCCCAACGCGAACGCCATGTAGCCGAGCTGGCTGACCGTCGAATACGCGATCACCTTTTTGATGTCGTACTGCGTGAGCGCAATGGTTGCCGCGACGAAGGCCGTGGCCGCTCCGATGATGGCCACCACCTGCATGGCGTCGTGGGAGGCTTCAAAGATCGGGTAAGAACGAGCCACCATGAAGATACCTGCCGTCACCATGGTGGCGGCGTGGATCAACGCGGAGACCGGCGTCGGGCCCTCCATGGCGTCCGGCAACCAGATAAAGAGCGGGATCTGCGCCGACTTGCCGATGGCGCCGGTGAAGAGCAAGAGCGCGATGAGTGTCACGGTCGAATTGCTGGCCGAACCAAGACTCGAGAAGACTTTGGAATATTCCAGCGATCCGAAGTGCGTGAAGATGAACAGAATCCCAATGGTGAAACCGAAGTCGCCGATGCGGTTGACAATGAACGCCTTCTTGGCCGCTTGTGCCGCCGAGCGTCGCCGATACCAGAACCCGATCAGCAGATAGGAGCAGAGTCCGACGCCCTCCCAAAAAACGAAGAGGAGGAGATAGTTGTCGGCCAGCACGAGCATCAGCATCGAGAAGACAAAGAGCGGCAGATAGGAGAAGAACCGATAGTATCCGGGATCTCCGTGCATGTAGCCGAACGAGTAGACGTGGACCAGCAAGCTGACGAACGTGACGACCAACAGCATAATGGCCGTCAGTTGATCGACCTGCAACGTCACCGGGATTTGGAATGAACCGGCCGGAATCCACGTGTAGAGATGTTGGGTGATCACTTCTTCGTTTGAGCGGATCTGGAAGAAGACGATCAGGCTCAGGACGAATGAGAGCGCGACCGCCCCGCTAGCGATCCAGGACGCAAAATTCTTGATGATCCAGCGGCCGAACATGAAGTTGACTACCGCGGCCACCAGCGGCGCCAGCGGCATAAGGAAAAGCCAATGCTCCATTAGCGTTTGCCCCTCTTCACGCTCGAGTCCTGGTCCTTACTACTCACGCAGATCACGCACAGCGTTGACGTCGACCGTGTCTCGGCGCCGGGAGAGCGCCATGATGATGCCGAGTCCGACCACCGCCTCGGCCGCCGCCACCGCGATGACGAAGAGGGCAAAGGCCTGGCCGATCATCGAATTCTGCTCCCATGCGAACCCGATGAAGCTGATATTCACGGCGTTGAGCATCATCTCCACACACATGAAGATGACCAGCACATTGCGCCGAGTCAGTACACCCATCATCCCAATGATGAAGAGAGCGGCACTCAGAAAGAGGAAGTGATCTGGCGTGAGATGATTCATTGGCCGCGATGCTCCCCCCACGCTGGATGCTCGGTGAATTCATCTCCTGTTTTCGCCATGACGAGATCTCGATCTCCGGCCTCTGGTTTGATTGAGGTCCCTTGCGGCAGAGAGGGAATCTCGTAGGACTCTTCTTCAGTGTCGCCGCGCGGATGACCGAGTGAAATGGTCAGAACCTGACGCGCCATGCCAGTCGGGACTTGTGCCACGTCTGGCCGGGCAAGCACCAGCGCTCCGATGGTCGCCACCAGCAAGACCAGCGCGGTCGCCTGAACCGGCAGGACAAACCCGGAATACAGGACGCGTCCAATGGCCTGGACGTTTCCGCCTGCCGCCGCGACCTGCTCAGGCGTCCATGGTCCAACCTTCCCCAGAGCGGTGCGCGTCAGAATCGCCGCAGCCACCTCGCCGAGCAATACCAGACCAAGCACGAAGCCTAAAACGCGTTGGACAGGTTGCCCGCCGTGGAACTCCGGCAGGTCCTCCTGATGGACGAGCATGATGACGAAGAGAACGAGCACGAGGATAGCGCCGGTGTATACGATGACCTGGACCGCGGCCAAGAATTCGGCGCGCAGGATGATGTAGACGCCCGCCACGTTGACGAACGTGATCACCAGCGATACGGCGCTGTGCACCGGATTACGAGCGAGCACCACCCCGAGCGCGGAGATCACGGCAATGATTCCCAGAATGTCAAACACAACGACTTGCGCGGACATCGTCTCTTCCTTACCCCGCGGTCGCGAACGCGTGGCTGATTCGTCCGGCGAAAAATAGATCGCTCATCGACTGGTCAAATCGCATGGATACCGAACAATCGAATGAGACCGGTCAAGGCAATGTTGAGCAGAACGAGCGGCAAAAGGACCTTCCAGGCCAACCCCATCAGCTGATCATAACGGAATCGTGGGAGCGTCGCGCGCAACCAAACGTAGAAAAAGAGGAAGACCAGCGTCTTCAACAACAGCCACCAAACGCCCGAGGCAATCGGGCCGTCGGTGCCGCCCAGGAAGAGGGTCGACGCCAGCAGCGACACGACGATCATGTTGATGTATTCGGCCAGGAAGAAGAATGAGAATCGGAAGCCGGAATATTCGGTGTGGAAGCCACCGATCAGTTCGGTCTCTGCCTCAGGCAAGTCGAATGGCGACCGGTTTGTCTCCGCCACCGCTGCGATGAGGAAGAGGCCGAATGCGAGCGGTTGGCTCAGAATGTACCAATTAGGAACCTGAAGCGCCCCGAAGCTGAGCGTTCGCTGCTGCTCGTGCAGGATATCGACGAGGCTGAGAGAACCCGAGAGGATGAATATCCCCATCAGGGAGAGTCCGAGTACCACCTCATAGCTGACCACTTGCGCAGCGGAGCGGAGTGCTCCAAGCAACGAATAACGGTTGCCGGATGCGTAACCACCCAGAATGATGCCGTAGACACCCATTGAACTGAGCGCGAGTACGTAGAGAGCGGCGATGTTGAGGTTCGTGACGTAGAGATTGACGTGATAGCCGAAGACCGTGATGGACTCGCCAAACGGAATGACCGCGGCGCCGAGCGGAGCCAGGATGAACGAGGCTACCGGCGCCACGAGGAAGATCAAACGATCCGCGTTCGCCGGAACGATGTCCTCTTTGGAGAGAAGTTTGACGCCATCGGCAAGTGGCTGCAGCAAGCCAAATGGCCCGGATCGGGTGGGACCAAGCCGGTCTTGCAGTCGAGCCAACACTTTGCGCTCGAACCACGTCATATATGCCATAGCGCCGAGGAGGACGTTGAGGACGATGAAGCCTACGATATAGCTTGAAATCAAATGCTCATACATGTCGTCCGCCCGTGTCTACAGCCTCTCGACGTTGCGCACTGATTCTGGATGAAGTACATCACACGACAACGGAGCGCGCCGGGCGCTCCGTACCCCGAAGCATTCTATCCCTCATCCCCGAATCCGTCCATTGCGGAACGAAACGAGGCGCTATCGATCGACCGACCCCAGCACGATGTCGATCGTGCCGATCATTGCCACCACATCGGCGAGCATCGCGCCCTGCGCCATATATGGCAGCGACTGCAGGTTGATGAAGTCGGGAGTACGCAGCCGCATACGGTAGGGGATCGGAGAACCGTCGCTCACGATGTAGTAGCCGAGCTCCCCCTTGGAGTGCTCGATCGCCTGGTATACCTCGCCCTTCGGCGGCGAGAACCCTTTGATCACCCAAATGAAATGCCGCTGCATGTCTTCGGCCGTGCGCAGCACGTTGTCGTGCGGCGGGATGACGTAGTTTGATTCGGTGGCCGCCAGCGGTCCGTCGGTCGGAACCTGATCGAGACACTGTTGAATAATGCGAATCGACTGCCGCATCTCTTCCATACGCACCAGGTAACGATCGTAGACGTCACCATGCGATCCGAGTGGCACGTCGAAGTCGATCCGATCGTAGAGTAAGTAGGGCTGCGCTTTGCGCACGTCGTAGTTGACGCCTGACCCGCGCAGGCAGGCTCCCGTCAGCCCGTAGCTAATGGCCACGTCCGGCTCGACAACGCCAACTCCCCGCGTGCGTGAGAGCCAGATCGGGTTCTTGGACAGTAGCGTCTCATAGTCCTTCTGACCGGTGGGGAAGACCTCGACAAACGTGCGCACCATGTCGGTCAAGTCCGGCGGCAACGGTCGAGAGAACCCGCCAATCTCCATCATGTTGGTCGTGAGTCGCGCACCACAGAAGCGTTCGAAGATATCGAGGATGATCTCGCGCTCACGGAAACAGTAGAGGGATGGGGAAAGCGCGCCGATATCAAGTGCGTGCGTTCCGAGCCACACGAGGTGAGACGCGATGCGAGTCAACTCCGCCATGATGATACGCCAGTATTGCGCACGCTCGGGAGCTTCAATGCCGCACAGCTTTTCCACCGCCAGGATGTAGCCGAGGTTGTTCGAGGGCGCCGCGACGTAGTCGGTGCGGTCGGTCCACGGCGTGAACTGCGCGTAGCGGTGGGATTCACCCAGCTTCTCCACTCCACGGTGAAGATACCCGATGATCGGATCGCAGCCGGTGATGACCTCGCCGTCGAGGGTCAGTAGCACGCGCAACACCCCGTGCGTGCTTGGGTGCTGCGGACCCATATTGAGCACCATCTCGCGGCGCGATTCGGTGAGCTGCCGTTCTTCGCTGATTTCGACCGGGGTGGGTTGGGAAAAATCGATAACCATGGTCGTTAGGGTCTCCGCAATCTGGAGCGGACTCGCGGCGCCGGGGCATCGAAGCCCTGCTGGACGTACTCGCGGAATCCACGGAGAGGATAGTCCTTGCGCAGTGGGTGGCCCTCGTCCCAATCGTCGGCGAGGAGGATACGACGCAGGTCGGGATGATCCTCGAAGACGATGCCGAACATGTCGTAAACCTCACGCTCGAGCCAGTTGGCCCCCGCGTGGATCGGGACGAGCGACGGAACGGTCTCGCCGTCGTCGACACCAGCCTTGACGCGCAAGCGGACTCGCTTGGGAATCGAATAGAGCTGGACGACGATGTCAAAGCGCGGTGTCGTCCGCATGCGGACCATGTCGACCGCGGTGATATCAGAGAGCAAGTTGTAACGCATGTCTGGATGATCGCGCAGGAACTCGACCACGTCGCGCAAACGACTGCGCTCGACACGAACGGTCATCTCATCGCGGAAGTTCACCGCGTCAACGAACGCCTCCGGAAATCGCTCACGCAGCGCCAGGACGGCGGGGTGCTCCTCCGGATCGAGCGGCCCCCAGTAACCGGTCGCCCACGGTGACACGGCGACCTTAACCTCTGACGGAGCCGCGCTTTCTTGTTCTTCACTCATGTCGTACGTCCTAAAGAAGCTAACGGCGCGGACCGAGCGCCAACTGCGCCTCCTCGCGCGATCGCACGCGATCAGCCTCGGCCTCGTCGGCGCCGTGCTTCTTGGCGATCGTCTCGTACTTAATCACTTTGTTCTGGAGCTCGAGGATGCCGTAGTAGAGCGATTCCGGTAGCGGCGGGCAGCCGGGAACGTAGATGTCGACGGGAACAACCTGATCGACGCCCTGCACAACAGCGTAGGTGTCGAACGGCCCACCAATGTTGGCGCAGCTTCCCATACTGACGACCCATTTCGGGTCCGCCATCTGATCGTAGAGCTGCCGGACGACCGGAGCCATCTTACGCGTAACGGTTCCAGCCACGATCATCAGATCAGCTTGTCGCGGTGACGCCCGGTAGAGCATGCCGAAGCGCTCTGCCAGGTCGAATCGGGGCATAGCGGCGCTGATCATCTCGATGGCGCAACAGGCCAGGCCAAATTGCAGCCACCAGAGGCTCGAGCGACGCGCCCAGTTGAAAACAGTATCGACACTTGTAGTGAGGATGTTCTTTTCGAAGCGGTCTTCGATTACACCCATTCAAGCGCCCCCTTCTTCCATTCATAGAGGAGGCCGACCAGTAGAAGGCAGACGAAGATGACGGCCTGTATATAGCCGTAGAGCCCGAGCGCATTGAACGCCACCGCCCATGGGAACAGGAAAATGGCTTCGATGTCAAAGACGACGAACAGGATGGCAACCACGTAGAACCGAGGGTTGTAACGTCCGCGTGGAGGATCGACCTGCGGAACGCCACTCTCATAAGGCTCGAGTTTCGCGGGGTTTGGGCGACGTAGCCGGACAAGCATCCCGAGGCCAAGCAACATAGATCCCATCGCCACTGCCGACAGGAACATGAGCCCGATTACACCGTAGTCTGTGAGCATGCCGCGCTGTCCTCCCTCGCCGTATCGCCAGGGACCTCCAACGTTTGTGTACTATATCACACACAAAGTCGTTCCCCGGATCGTCGGCCGCCACCTTCTTCCCCCCACGCAGTCACCTCCGGCACCAGTCAAAACTGCATCACGCCGGGCAGGTCATGTGTTAGCCGTAACCGCTTACATACCACGGATCCTCGACCTGATATGGGCCTCCTCCTACATCAGCGCTGGGAGTCGGAGTCGGTTGTGACGATGGCTGAGTCGGCACCGGCGTCGGCTGCGGCGGAGGCGTAGGATTCGCGCCTGCCGGCGTGGGAGTCGGTCGGCCGGGTGAGCCTGGAGTCGGGGTTTGCCCGCCTTGTGTGCCTGATCCCGGTATCGGAGTCGGCTGTCCCTGCGTACCTGGCTGACTTGTCGGGGTCTCGGACGGCGTCGGCGATGCTTCCGGCGTTGGCGTCGGGGTGGCAATGAGTTTGTTGAAGTCCTGGTTCTCGACGTTCACCATGGCCGCGTATTCCTGAAGCGATTTGATTCCGTTTGCGGTGAAATGGGAGTTCTTGGCCGCATCAGCCAACGCCGCCTTCAAATCCTTCTTCTCGTCGTCCGTCACCTGGTTGCACTTCAGCTTCGGACCCTCGCCCTTCACCAACACTTCAGTCACGGTACGCGCACCTGGAATTGGGAGCTTACCGGTCGCGGCGCACACTGGACCCTCGTAAATTCCTGCTGGTTTCGGGAAGTCTGGAGCGATTTCTTGACCATCAGGCCCGAGCAGCGTCTTGGCTAAATCGGGATCTTGGTGGACTTTGACCATGAAATCGTGCCAGATCGGCGCCGCCGATTGCACACCATCTAAGTTTCGGGTGGGACTGTTGTCCGTATTCCCAACCCACACGCCGACCGCCAGGTCGGTGGTGTAGCCCATCGTCCAGGTGTCTCGATTGTCGTCGGTCGTTCCGGTCTTAGCCGCAGCTGGACGATCGAGCTCTGGCAGCGTGAGCGGCGTGTGCGTGCCGAAGATCATCGACCGTGCCTGGTTGTCGGTCAGGATGCTGGTGATCTGATAGGCATGCTCGGCCTCGACGACCTGCTGGCCGTTCTGCAGCGCGTTCTGTCGATCGAGGTTGTAGAGATCCTTACCGTTGCTGTCTTGCACCTCGAGGATTGGCGTGTACGGGACATATCGACCATTGTTCGCAAGGGTTGCGAAGACGTTGGTGTGCTCCAGCGGCGTGACTTCACCACCACCCAGGGTGATCGCCAAACCATAGAAGCTCGGCCCGCGCCAGAGACCCGTCTGAATACCCATCTTGTGCGCCAGGTCGATCATATTGGTAACACCGACGTAGTCAAGCGCCTGCACCGCGGGTATGTTGAGCGAGTTGGCGAGCGCGGTGCGCACGCTGACGGCGCCGAAGTTCTGCAACGTGTCGTTATGTGGACCATAAAACGGATCTGGAGCGCCGGGTGTAGGCCACTGCTTGGCGTAATCGAACACGACGGTGCCGGGGTTCCACCCCTTTTCGAATGCCGCCAGATACGTAATCGGCTTGATGGAGCTGCCTGGCTGTCGTTCGCGGACCGTGACGTTCACCTGACCGTCAATCAGATCATTGTTGTAGTCGGCGCTCCCGACCATCGCAACAATCTCGCCTGTCTCCGGGAGGATCGCGACCAGTGCCCCGTTGTCGGCATTGTAGGGCGCGAGCTCCTTGACGCGTTGCGTGACGATCTGCTGCGCCGTGTTCTGCATGCTGATGTCGAGTGTCGTGCGCACCGTCAGGCCACCTCGGTAGAGGACGTCGGCGCCGAACTCCTGCTCCAGGTAGTACTTCACGTAGTTCACGAAGTGTGGCGCGACGTCTGCCGAGACGATGTGTGATTGTGGATTGAGCGGTTCGGCATACGCATCGTCGGCCTGCGCGCTGGTGATCATGTCCTGCTTGACCATCTGCTGCAGCACGTACTTCTGACGTGCCTTGGCTAGCTCGAAGTCCTGAGTCGGGTCGTACAGACTCGGCGCCTGCGGCAGACCTGCCAGCATCGACGCCTCACCCAGCGTCAAGTTCCATGGATGCTTGTTGAAGTAGGTCTGTGACGCGGCATCGATCCCATACGAGCGATTGCCATAGTAGACGTGATTTAGATACATCTCGAGGATCTGTTGCTTCGAATAGTGCTGTGTGAAGCGATACGCGGTGATCGCCTCCCGGATCTTGCGCGTGTAGCTGCGTTGATAGCCGATCTGGTCCGGGTACAGGGCGCGCACGAGCTGCTGCGTGATCGTCGACGCACCGGATGAGCCTGATCCCGAGAAATTGATCAATACGCCACGGAGAATGGCGTTCGGGTCGACACCCTTGTTCGTCCAGAAGGTAGAGTCCTCCGCCGCGACCGTCGCGTCGAAAATCCATGCCTGATGTGGTTGATTGGGGTCGGTCTGTTGCTGGGTGATGTGGTCCAGGATTTCCTGGTAGCCAACGGCGGTGCGCCAACCGGTATCCGGGTCGGAAACTTCGGTCAGGAGCTTCCAATTGCGGTCGTAGATCTTGGTGGTTTCGAACTGGATCCCGTTTCCCGGCTGCGTGACGTCGGGCAGCCCTTCGGAGATGTATGACCACCCGCCGATCCCGGCGGCAGCCGCCACTCCGATGCCAATGAGGAGAACGACGAAGAGCCCAAACGTGCCGATCGCGAGAACACGCGCGAATGTGCCGAAGGGACTCCTTCGACGCGCCTTCTTGTTGCGAACAATCGCTGGGGAAACGGAGCGTGAACGACGCCCGTTCGAACGTCGCGAACGTGGACGATTTGCACCGCCGCGACGGCTATTACTGCGACTCACCAATCCTCAATCATTGAGGGCACCCATCGAACCGAGCGGCTCAGCTGGCGCGACATGAACGCGAAATCGATCATACCACGCGCACGAACGCCGATATTCACGCCGGAACTCGATCGATCGCATGCTACAATGCGCCGACGACCGGCGGTTGTCGGCCCCAACAGCTTCAGCAAACACCTGACCAATCAATCGCATCGGTTTTTTCGCGGCAAGATGAAGCTCGAAAAGAGGTCTGACGATGGATCTACAACTCAACGGTAAAGTGGCACTTGTGGCGGCTGCCAGCAAAGGACTCGGCAAAGCGGTAGCGACGGGTCTGGCCCATGAGGGCGCCAGAGTCGCCATGTTCTCCCGTGACAAAGAGCGCATCGAATCGGCAGCCGAGGAGATCCAACGTCAGACGGGCGCCGAAGTCCTTCCGCTCGTGACCGACGTTCGGAATCGTGACGAGATCGACGCTGCCATCGACGCGACGGTGAAGCGGTTCGGTGGACTTGACATTCTGGTGACCAACGCGGGCGGTCCGCCGCCTGGATCCTTCGAGACGGTCGACGATGAAGCGTTTGTCAAGGCGATCGAACTGAACCTGCTCAGCACCATCCGGCTGTGCCGGGCCGCGGTGCCACACATGCAGGCAAACGGCGGCAGCATCGTCACGATCACCTCGATCTCGGTCAAGGAACCGCTGCAGGATCTCATCCTCTCGAACACGGCACGCACCGGCGTTCTTGGATTGGTCAAATCGATGGCCAATGAACTCGGAAAGTACAACATTCGGGTCAATAACGTTGGTCCCGGGCCTACCCGAACGGATCGCATCGTCAATTTGGCTCGTGCGCGAGCGGAACGAGACAACATCCCACTCGATAAGGCGCTCGGCTACAGCGCCGAGGGCATTCCGCTAGGCCGGCTGGGTGAGCCGGATGAGTTCGCCAACGTGGTCGTCTTTCTTTCGTCTCCCGCTGCCAGTTACGTCTCGGGCCAAACCATCCTGGTCGACGGCGGCAGCTACGGCGGCACACTGTAGGCTCAGTTCGCTCAGTCACAACTGCCGCAGCGCGCCGCTGAGACGAGACCGGCGGCGCGTTTTTCTCCGATATCCGCGCCATTTGTCAGTTTTCCGGCATGCATCCTGCACAAACAACACTGAACAATAGTTAGGTTCAGGTGCCCTCAAGACGGACCAGAACCCCAGAAAGACGCGAGGGGTCTATGGACATCAAAACACTCAAAGGGATCGCCGTGGTGGCGATCGACGATGGCGCTCGCCTCGGATCCGTGAACGACGTCTTATCCGATCTCGATCACCGCCGCGTTCGCGCGTTCGTCGTCAGTGATGGCGGGCTGTTCGGCGGAAAGAACCGCATTCTCGACATCGGGGACGTGCAGAGCGTTGGGGCGGACGCGGTGATGATTCAGTCACGAGACGTTCTCAAAGCGGATCGTGAAGATGCTCGCTACCAAGCCTATCCGAACCTGCACGCACTAACGTCGCTTCGTGTCGTTTCGCAGAACGGCGACCTGGTCGGGAACATCTCGACGATTCATTTCGAGGCGAGCGATGGGGCTTTCACTGATCTGGAGATCAGCAAGCACGGGTTGCTCGGGTCGTTTCAGTCGAAGATCATCTGTCCAGCAGCGGCGGCGGTGAGCATGGGCCGTGACGTGGTGGTCATCCCGAACGATTACGCCGGCCAATCACAAAACAACGAAAAGTCGGGATCGACCGAAAATCTCGAGGCTCCCTCTGCCAGTTGATTGGCTGAACTACGCCAGGAACGCCACGACCATGGCAAGTAGCGCCCCAGGAACGACGTCGATACCTAACCGCATCAACACACGACCATCCGGTTCAATCCGCGGAGTTCGGTAGAAGATCTGCCACAGTGCTGAGGCGATCATCCAGACTCCAGCTGCGAAAAACGCAGCGGCAAGATTCACGCTCCATCCTCCAATCCACTGGCGATTGTGCCCCGATCCTTGATCGGTCCCCGACTCCTCCGCACGGCGCGTATGATGGACAGGACTAGAAGCCCAGGGCTATAATGCGCGCCGTTGATGCGCTTCATCCTACGACATTCTCGTCAAAACCCGGACGGAGGCCCCGATCGTGCCCAATAAGGCGACCGCCCTGCAGGAGCGAGCGCTGCGAGCTCCCTCCTGTGGGCGGATGCGCAGGGTCGAGGCCAAACCCAGGTCAGATTGCCTGAGGACGGGAGCCGTCCACGGGGGGCTCCGTTGAAAATCCTATTGGTATCTCCATTCGATTTCAGCTTTCCCGGTGGGGTGAACGAGCACGTACTGCACCTTGACCGCCAATTTCAGCTTCTCGGACACCAGACGCGCGTCCTCTCTCCCAGATCTGATGAAGAGGACGAAGGTGACGACGGACACTTCTATCGACTCGGCGTGACGTTTCCGGTTCCGTCAAATGGGTCGACCGCGCGCATTACCCTCTCACCATTCCTATCGGGAAAAGTGAAGGATTTTTTGCAGCGGGAAGAGTTCGACGTCGTCCACCTGCACGAACCGCTCGCACCGATCTTGCCGTTGATGGTGCTGCTCCATTCCAAGGCCGTCAATATCGGCACGTTTCACGCGGCGCGATCCTCCAATCTTGGCTATCTCTATGCCAAGCCGATCCTGTCTCACTTCGCGGGCAAACTCGATGCGCGTATCGCCGTCTCGCCAGCTGCGCTCGATTTCGTCCACCAGTATTTCCCAGGGCAATACGAGGTCATTCCAAACGGCATCGATATCGACTGGTTCGGGCCGCACGTCGAACCGATTCTGCGCTACCGCGACGGGCACCCGAATATTCTCTTCGTGGGACGCTACAACGAGTCGCGCAAGGGTTTGAAGTTCCTGCTGCGTGCCTTCGCTCTCGTTCGGCAGGAGTTCCCACAGGTTCGTCTGCTGGTGGTAGGTCCCGGAACGCCGAAACGGTTCGAGCGTGAGATCGAGCGGTACGAGCTGGAAAACGTCGTCTTTGTTGGCCCCGTTACTAAACAGGGGTTGGCCAATTACTACTCCACCTGCGACGTCTTCTGCGCCCCCTCGACGGGGCGCGAAAGTTTCGGCATCGTTCTGCTTGAAGCCATGGCATCGGGCAAGCCGGTGGTCGCGACGAATATTCGGGGATATTCGGCGGTCGTGCGGCACGGCATCGACGGACTGTTGGTCCAGCGGAAGAATCCGGAGGCGCTCGCCATCGCACTCGTTCATCTTTTGGCGGATGAGAAGCTCCGAGAGGAATTCGGACATGGCAGGACGACGCCGTGCTGAGGAGCATTCCTGGCCAGTTGTGGCAAAGCGGATTCTGGAAACGTATGAACGCACGCGATCGCGCGTCGGCCGGCAGCGCCTTGCGCCGTCGATCCCAAATTACTTCACGTCGCGTCGATAGCGGAATGAGAGCGTCGGCATGATCAGCACCCTCGTGGGGACCTGGGTGCGCGCCCACCTACTCAAGGTCGGCGCATTTCTGGCGCGATCGAATCTCTCGCCGAACTGGTTCACCGTAATCGGATTGATCCTGAACATGATCGTGGCCTCCGTCATCGGCAGCGGCAACCTGCTGATCGGTGGCATCCTGCTGATCGGTGCCGGGCTGTTTGATATGGTGGACGGGGCGGTGGCGCGAGCTTCGAATCAGATTACACGCTTTGGAGGGTTTCTCGACTCGACGCTTGATCGGTATTCCGAAGCCGTTATCTATTTCGGTCTGCTCATCTATTTCCAGCGTTTTCACTCCGGCAGTAGCGCCATCCCGTTTGTCTACGCGACCGCCATTGGGTCCTTGATGGTGAGCTACGCGCGAGCGCGAGCCGAGGCAGCCGGCATACGCGCCGAGGTTGGGCTCTTCGCTCGCCCTGAGCGGGTCATCTTGTTGGCCGTATTCTTGGTCTTTAGCCGGCCCGTCTGGGCGATCTGGATACTCGCTGTGCTGACCAACTTCACGGCCATTCAGCGGATTTTTCACGTATGGAGAGTCACACGAAACTCGGAACAACAATAGCTTGATGGATCATGATCAAACAGAAGATGAATTCACGGCAAGCACCGAACCAGACTCGTACGACTACCACTATGAGACCGTTCGGCGTAGCGGCGCGACGATTGTCTTCTGGCTGCTCATCGGACTACTCATCTGTCTCGGAATCTGCGTCCTCGTAAGCATCGTCCTGGCACTCGTCTATGGGAGTTGAAGCGTCAACTCTCCAGCTGGCCCATCCTGTCGAAAGGACTGTCCAATCGTGACTCAGGCTGAATCCTTCGTTCGTCGTCTATGGCTCAATGCAACGATTCGATCATCTCATGACCGACTGCCTGCTTGGACGAAGCGACTGTTCACCGGGGTTGCAGCGGTCGGAGTGCTCGGCCTTTGCGCCTGCGGTTCGTCAGGCAGTCCCAGTGCATCGCCGACCGTTGTCGCTACGGAGACGGCGATCCCTGCCATTCCGATCGTCACACCGACGCCGGGAGTGCCGAGCAACGCAGGGGCGGACGGGGCTACTCCGGCGCCAGGAACGACTCCGGCGGTCGACCAATCGACCAACGGACAGAATGGGACATACACCGTGCAGCAGGGGGATACGCTGTACCAGATCGCCGTGAAATTCAGCGTCACGCTGCAGGATTTAATGCAGGCGAATTCGATCACCGATCCGAGCGCGTTACAGGCCGGGCAGGTGATTGTCATCCCGCCACATTGAGGTGAAGTCCATCAGTACTGATCGGCCCAACGAGGGCTCGAATTCCATTGACACCCCACAACTGCCATGATAGGCTTCAGCCAATTCATTTGCCGGGTATTTATACCGAGCAGGGTGAAGGAGGTGATGCCCTAACATGAGTAGCCATGGTACTTTGGGCGTCACCGGGAAGGTCGCAGCGTAAGCCGCTGTCATCCCGGTGATAGCCCGAGAAACCTGAGAGCCGGCGCACAGCTCGCCGGCTCTCATTTTTAACCTCGGTGTAATCCCAAAGAGCGTCCAACACCGCAGAATGTGCCTGTTCACGGCAACGGTCTTGCACATAGGATGTGTGTGGGAGGAGCCGAGTTCGTCGGTCCTAGTCCTCTGTTCGCACCGCAAAGCCAATGTGTCACCGGCTGTAACGAAGTCCTCTCACGAACGTTGTACTGTGTGACGGAAATTGAACAGGGAAGAAAGGTGATCAAGCCGATGGGCGACCCGTCTTTGGCACGTGATTCACGTTCTACATTGCGTCCAGCGTTCTCGAAGACGGCAGTGCTTCGTTTCAGCGAACCGCGCCGAATGTTTGGACTCTTTTTCGCGCTACTACTCGCACTCTCCTGGCTGGCCATGCTGCCCGCCACCAAGTCTGCAGCGGCCGAGATCGGCCCGGACCGGGTCTACTTCTCCCAAACCGGCCACTATCTGAGCTATGGCTTCCTGAATTACTGGCGTGACCACGGTGGTCTCCACTCGTTTGGCTATCCGCTCACAGATGAGGTCGCCGACCAATCCAGCGGACTTACGGTCCAGTACTTTGAACGAGCGGTCTTCGAGTGGCACGCCGACCAGCCAGAAGGTCAGCGCGTGGAGTTGCAGCGCCTGGGCGCGGAACTGACACAGGGCGATACGAACTCAGCGTTCGATCACATCACCGCCGTCTCAGATGACAGCTGTAATTCTTATTCTGAAACGGGACACCGGCTCTGCAATGGTTTCCTAAGCTATTGGGAAGGGCACGGCGGGCTCTCGATCTTCGGGTTCCCGATCAGCGAGGAGTTCCAGCAGAAGAACCCGGACGACGGCCAGATGTACACGGTGCAGTACCTTGAGCGCGCGCGCTTCGAATGGCACCCGAACAGCGACGGCAGCGGCGGCGTGGTCATGCTCGGCCGTCTCGGTGCGCAGGCAGCCGCGAAGTCGAACGTCAACATGTCTCCGATCCCGAAAGACGCCAATGTACCTGAGTATTCACAAGGGCTGTGGTACGACCCGAATGTCTCACCGGATCAGGTGACGTCTCCGCCGCCCGGCGCTCCATCAGACGAGTCAAAATGGATCGAAGTGGATCTGACGCATCAGTATCTTCGAGCCTGGGAGTTCGACCACAAGGTCTTTGGCGAATACATCTCGTCTGGAGTTGCGGCACATCCCACGCCGACCGGCACGTTCCACATCTTCTGGAAGCTGCGCTACGACGACATGACCGGTGGCAAGGCGGGAACTTCCGAATACTACAACCTGCCCAACGTGCCGTGGGTGATGTACTTCCTGGAAGGTGGTTACGCACTCCACGGGACCTATTGGCATCATAACTTCGGCTACGTCATGAGTCACGGATGCGTCAACATGACGATCGACGGCGCGGCCTGGGTCTACGCCTGGGCGCCAGTCGGAACCACGGTCTGGGTCCACAACTGATCCAGGTAGACTCAATCACCGAGGGAACGAAGAACGACCCCGGATCATATGATCCGGGGTCGTTCTTCGAGGTAACAACACTATTCGATATCGTCGTCGTCGATATCCGCTTCTTCATCTGATGCGGGCTCAAACGGTGGGAGCTCCATTACCGCGATAGGACTGTCATCCGCCGCCACGCGGTTGAAGCGCTGAAATCCGCAGCCGAGACATCGGTGCACGATGGCCTGCTCGCCGGAAAGGCGAGTATAAACGCCGATGGGGGCCATGAGTGAGCGACATTCGCTGCGGCGATCACCTGGCGTTTTGCCATCGACGTGCAACGAGTAGAGACAGACCGGACAGTGATTGCGATGTTGTCCACCGGAGATGGTCGGACCGACCATGCGCCGACAATGGCGGCAACGGAACGTCTCGCTTCCATCCGGTTTGCGCGCATGCTTCACCGGCGTGCGTTCTGGATCGCGTGGCTTAGTCGCTGGTTTTCTGGTGCGTTTAACGCGCTCACGATTCGACTTTCGAACCAAAAGATCCACCTCTTCGCTCTCCTCGTCGAAGAATGGATCCAAATCAGTGTAGCTCAACGAGTTCTCCTTGAAATGCGTCGTCGCGCAGGTTCGCGGTCACGTGTTGCGGCGCGACGTTTGTCCTTCTCGGCATTCAGGCGTCGATCAACTTCCATGACGCGACTGGCTGGCCCGCATTGTTGAATCCACGAGTCATCCAGCGGCGTTGTGAAATACCTGGGTGCCGGGCGGGATGAGCACTGGCGCTGCGTCCGTCAAACGACGGAGATCGGCCTGCTCTGCCGGAGGTCGTCTGACGCGCGAATGGCTTCCTGCGTTGTCGGGACGCGCTCAGATCAAGCCGGGCACCCAGGCGGTGCAAACAAGTTTCTGCATGTGGATACCGAGCTTTCTAGCAACAGGTGAAAACTGTTGAGACCATAAATCTGTCGCGTCTATTCTATACGTCGAACGGGCGCGGTTCCAAGCGGGCCACTCCGAGGCTAGAGAATCGACTTGAGCTTATCGAGATCGTAGTTCCCGCCACTGATGATCGAGACGACCGTCTCGCCCTCTTTGAGCGGGATCTTGCCGGCCAATAAGGCCGCAGTCGCCGCGGCGCCGGATGGCTCCACGTACAGCTTAGCGTTGGTCATGATCGCCTTGACGCCCGCGATGATTTCGTCGTCATCGAGGAGAATGATGTCGTCCACGTATTCGCGCGTCATCGCATAGGTCAGCTTGCCCGCCATCGGGGGCGCCAGACCGTCCGCAATCGTGTTGACCGAATCGAGCCGCACGGCCTCGCCGCGATCCCACGACTGGCGCATGGCGGACGCTCCGCTGGGCTCAACACCGAAGACTTTCATATTCCGCCCGCTCGACTTGGCAGCCAGGGAGACGCCGGAGATCAGTCCGCCGCCGCCCACCGGACAGACGATGACGTCCACGTCTGGCACCTGCTCCATGATCTCGAGTCCGACCGTCCCCTGGCCGGCGATGATCCAGGGATCGTCGAAGCCATGGACGTTGACCCTGCCCTCCTCCTGTTCGAGTCGGGCGACGGTGGCAAATGCGTCATGGATGGGACCGTCCACCAGAATGACCTCAGCGCCATAACCCCGAGTGGCCGCGATTTTCGTCTGACTGGCATGGGAGGTCATGACGACGGTGCAATGTGTGCCGACCCGTTGCGCGGCCCAGGCGAGTCCTTGCGCATGGTTACCGGCCGACACGGTCACGACGCCACGCGAGAGCTCTTCAGGCGTCATGCTGCGCAGACGATTGAGCGCGCCGCGCACCTTGAATGACCCCGTCTTCTGCAGCGACTCGGCCTTTAAATAGAGTTTGGCGCCAACCTGATCGCCAATGCGTGTCGACGTGAAGACCGGCGTCTGTCGAACTTCACCGGCAATTCGATCCCGAGCGGCTCGCACATCCGCAATATCGACCATCGTCTTCATCCCTCCGAGTCGTTCGTCATCTGCCCGATACTGGTTCAGGGCACGGCCATGCTCGCATGGATTCCGGGGCCCGGCAATGTCGAAGTGCCCTTCCAGCACGAATCATGACGGCCCGAATCGTGCCCGCAGACGGTTGTATCTCTCGACGATTGCGAGCTTGCGTAGATAATGGCGGAGCCAAGGCTTTTGCTATCGCGAGAGGAAACGTGATGAAGATCGAGACCCAAACGGGGTCGGTTGCCAGTCAGGCCGCTGACGCCATCGTCATCGGTGTCGGACCCGACCGCACGCTTACCAACGAAGCAGCCCAGATTGATATCCGCCTGGACGGGGCGCTGAAAGCCGCTTTGGACGACAGCTCATTCAGTGGCAAAGTGGGCGCGACGGAGGTCATCCCGACATTGGGACGGATCGAGGCTCGCCGGATCGTCGTGACGGGCGTCGGAGAAAGCACCAGCGACCGAGCGTCGGATCTAGCGCGAGCCTGGGGCGCGGCAGCGCGTGCCGCGAGAGCGGCCGGAGCCCGCAACGTGGTGAGCGCGGCGCCACCAACTGGCGGTCTTTCGACGGTCAACGCGTTCCGAGCGGCGGCCGAGGGGACGCGACTGGCGCTTTATCGCTTCCTGAGTTTTCGCACGTTTGATGTCCCGTCTTCTGACGTCGACTCCTTAACCTTCATCGCCGACAGCGACGAGGCTCGACAGGGCGTCGAGTTGGGAGACGCCATCGCCAAGGGCGTGTGTCTGGCTCGGGATCTCGGCAACCAGCCGGCCGACGTCCTCTATCCGGACGAATTCGCCGTGCAGGCACAGCAGGTCGCGCTCGAAAACGATCTGAGCTGCGTGATATACGATCGTGCGGCGCTGGAGAATATGGGTGCCGGAGCCATCGTCGCGGTCGGCAAGGGGAGCGAACGCGATCCGCGCATGATCCACCTCACCTACAAACCATCAGGTGAATCCAAGGGTTCGATCGCCTTCGTTGGCAAGGGCATCACGTTTGACACGGGCGGCATGAACCTGAAGCCGACCGGTGGCATCGAAGCCATGAAGTTCGACATGTGCGGCGGCGCAGCGGTCCTCGGTGCCATGAGTGTGGTTCCGTCGCTGAACCTCCCGTTCACTGTACACGGCATCATCGCCGCCGCGGAGAATATGCCAAGCGGCACAGCGTATCGACCCGGCGACATCCTGCATACGCTTAACGGTAAGACGGTCGAGATCATCAGCACAGACGCTGAGGGTCGACTCGTTCTGGCCGACGCCCTCACCTACACCTCGCGCCTTGGCGTCGACTCAATGATCGATCTCGCCACGTTGACGGGAGCTTCCGTGGTCTCGCTCGGCAAACAAGGAACGAGCGTCTTCAGCACCGACGATCGATTGGCAGGCGACATCCTGTCGGCGGCCGATTGGAACGGCGAGCTGATGTGGCGCATGCCGCTCTGGGACGAATATCACGGTCTGCTCAAAGGGGACTACGCCGACCTGAAGAACAGCGGCGGACGTCCAGGTGGTGCTATCTTCGCCGCACTCTTCCTGCGTGAGTTCATCGAGGGCACGTCCTGGGCACATCTCGACATTGCCGGACCAGCCTGGAACGACAATGACGGCGATCTGGCGCCCAAAGGTGCCACCGGTCACGCCGTTCGCACGCTGCTGACGTTGTTGCTCAATCGTGCCGGGAGATAACGAGGCGTTCGACGCTTTAGCGCGCGCGGACTGTTGTGTGCGCTGACACAACAGCAGCCTTCCGAGGGTGACGCGGCCGTGATTCTGTCATCCTGAACCGCAGTGAAGAATCTCTTTGCATGTTGAACAGAGAGATCCTTCTACTCCGCTTGGCTCAGGATGACAAATCGCTGCAAATTCCAGATAGCCAATTTAGCGATTAAATGAACATACGGGAGGACACAAGGCCCTCTCCTTGGATTCCTAGGAGCCGGACTGACGTACCCAGTCCAGGGTCTCCTGCAGGCCGTTGACCATTGACGTTTTCGGCTCCCAGCCGAACGTTTGCTTGGCACGGTCGTTCGAAAGCACACTGTGCTTGATGTCGCCGGGCCGCTCCGCCTGGTGGACCGCCTCCCGCCGGTAGCCGGTGTTCTCGGCCATCAGCTCGAAGAGATCGTTCACCGAGAGGGGCGTGGCACTGCTGACGTTGACAGTCAACGCTTCATCCGACTGCATGGCCAGATCGTGCGCTATCGCGACGTCGCCGACATAGACGAAATCACGCGTCTGCTCGCCGTCGCCGAAGATATAAACCGGCTGGTCCTGGATCATGCGTGCCGCGAAGATGGCGATGACGCCTGCCTCGCCATATGGGTCTTGACGCGGTCCGTAAATGTTCGCCAATCTCAGCACCTTGAGCGGGATCTCA
This sequence comes from uncultured Chloroflexia bacterium, assembly GCA_963713965.1. Lineage (GTDB taxonomy): Bacteria > Chloroflexota > Chloroflexia > Thermomicrobiales > Thermomicrobiaceae > CALAGB01. The sequence goes on along the minus strand of OY970217.1, from coordinate 2,930,203 downwards.
GCTGGCAGCAAGATTTTCAGGTACTGTTCCAACGTCCATTTGCTCAAGCCGTACGCGCTCATGGGCCGGATCGGGTGATCTTCGTCACATGGCAAGTAATCAGGCGGGCCGTAAAGCGCTCCGCCGGTGGTGATGTAGATGAACTGGCTGCACTCGCTCTCGACGGCCGCCCGATAGACGTTGAGACCGCCCAATATATTGGTCCGTGCATCGATGATGGGATCCGTCATCGAAACCGCCACAGAGGCCTGTGCCGCCAGATGGCTGATCACGTCCGGTCGGAACTCACGCGCCACGTCGAGCAGAGCCGGATCACCGATATTGAGGTGCACCAGCTTGGCGTTCCGATTGACGTTCTCCGCCTTCCCGGTGGATAGATCGTCGACGACCAACACTTCGTGACCACCTGCTAAGAGCAAATCAACAACGTGTGACCCGATGAAGCCCGCGCCACCTGTTATCAAGACGCGCATGAGTCTCCTCCAACATATTCGAACAACGGACGCGACACATGCCGCCCGGTCTACGAGCCAATCCTGAGTGACGTGGAACTGCTTGCTTCCATCAGCTCAATCAGTCTCGAGCGACAGCGCGCATAGTGCAGTCCAAATCTACGGTCATTCTTGACCGGCGCGAGCAGTACGTCGAGCGACACGCCGAACCGATCAGTCGACAGCATGACGCCCCGATCATAGACGCGATCGACGAAACGCACGAAACGGAGCGCTTCATCGGTGTCGGCCAGCGGCAATAGCTGCTCAATGTCAATGCGATCAACCTCGTCAAGCCAGGCTGCATCGTACATCGGATGCGTCTCGGCCAGGAACGCCTTGAGGCTGGCATCTTCGAAGTGCACAGTCCGCACATCTGACGCATCTCGTTCGCCGCGGTATTGCGCGGCGCTGCCCGATTCGCGCCAATCGAATCCGTCCACCTTCACGATTTCAAACGCGGACGCGATCTCACCCAGCTCGAGTTCGAACGCCTCGGCGTAGCTGTGGCCCGAATCCATGCGTGTAGGATCGGCGTTGGCAGTCGCCAGAATGCGCGGGCGTCCCTCCAGCATCGCGCGAACGAGAGAGGTCAGCAGCATGATATTGCCAGGATCACGCAGATCGATCTCATCAATGCAGACCAACCGCTGATTGCCCAGCAGATGCTTCAGCCGTCGCATCCCAAGCGTTCCGGCCGCCGCCGAGAACTCGTCGAATGTAGCAAAGAGCTTCGGTTCGGCTGCTGTCTGAAACGCCGACGCAAGCAGATGCGTCTTGCCGATCCCCGGAGGTCCATCCAGGTAGACGCCACGGTAGCCAAGCTCATCCTTCGTGCGCCGCCAGGGCAAGCGCGACGGCTGAGGTTCGGGCGTGTTGATCAATGTCGTGATCTTGTCGATCGCTTGACGCTGTCCCGAGAATTGCGGATCGACCACGAAGTTGTCGAACCTTGCGCCGACGAAGCGCTTTGGAAGTCGGAATTGTGGTCGACGTGTTGCTGCGACGCGCTGCCGAAGCTGTTCGATCGAAACGTCAGTCACCAGTTCTCCTCGAGTAACAGTCCAGGGTGAGTCTACTCGACCATCAACCGGCCGCAAAGAACGGGCGTACCAGATTTGATTCGTCACTGGGCGAAAGTACGGGTTGAAATCAGCACCCGTTTTATGCGATGAATGATGATCTCGCGTTCCAGCGCTTGTCGACCGATCTGATTGCCTGGGCGTGCAAAGGTGAGGGTATCAATGACGATACGAACACAGACGGTCACGATAGACACCCGCGGGAACGGTCAGATGCAGAACCTGACCGACCGTGTGCAGCAAGCGATTGATTCATCGGCATGTACGGCCGGAATCGCGACGGTCTTCGTGACACACACGACGGCGGCTGTAATCGTCTCTGAATTCGAAACAGGGTTGCTCGAGGATTTTCCGGGTGCCGTGGACCGAATGGTGCCGGAATCAGGGGAATTTCGCCACAACCAGCTCAATCATGACGACAATGCGCACAGCCACGTGCGCGCCAGCCTACTCGGTCCTTCGGTGACGATCCCGTTTGACGGACGGTCACTTCGGCTCGGAACCTGGCAGCAGATCGTGCTGATCGATTTCGATACGCATCCTCGCTCGCGCAAGGTCGTCATACAGGTCATGGGGGAATGACGCGCAATACGGATGTTGAGGCCGGCTATCGGCACGCGTTGGGGCGAACCATCGCGGACTACCGATCCCGGCGAGGATCCAGCCTGCGCGCGCTCGCGGATGAGTCAGGGCTGTCACTTTCCTTCCTCAGCGAGCTCGAAAACGGACGCAAGGACGCCTCGGGTGAATCGATGAGTCGACTCGCATCCGCGTTTGGCTTGGAACTCCCCGAACTATTGCGAGCGGTCGCCGAACGTCTCGAAGCTGATGGTCGACAGATCGAGGTATCGATTGAAGGGCTGTCCGCGGAGGAGGTCGAAGAAGTGTCCCGCTTCGCGGACTGGCTGCGCTGGCGCAAATCACGCGACTGATTGCCTCATTACGTCGCGCAGCTTGATCTCACTCATCCCGCCAGGAGAATATCCGGGACGTGGGACTGGTTATAGTTTCACGACAGACCACTCAGGACAGAGAGGAACGAAAAAGCATGACAAGGACCTGGACTCGCGACGACGTGCTGGTTTCGACCGATTGGTTGCAAGAGCACCTCGACGACGACGGCATTCGCATCCTCGATTGCCGTTACTACTTTGACGGGCGTGATCCGCTTGAGGTTTACCGCAACGGGCACATCCCCGGAGCAGTCCTTTTCAATTGGAACGCGGAGCTCAACGATCCCAATAATCCGGTCGACTTCATGCTGGCACCGCCCGAGCAAGTGGAAGCGGCCATGGGTAAGGTCGGCGTCGGAAACGATACTCGCATCATCGCTTATGACGACGAAGGTGGGCACTTCTCGTCGCGCGTTTGGCTGGCTCTGGCGCGCTACGGACAAGAGGATCAGCTTCGTATTCTCGATGGCGGCTGGACCAAGTGGGAGGCCGAGAAGCGGCCAATCAGCAAGGAGACCTCGACGGCAGAGCCCGCCACCTTCAGCATCGATCGCTCAACGAGCCGCCCCGACATCATCGCCACCGTTGACGACGTTCTGGCAGCCACCAAGGACGGCAAGACGAAAATCCTCGACGTGCGCCGCATGAGCGAATTCACCGGCGAGGAGGTCCGTGCCAATCGCGGCGGGCGTATCCCGTCCTCCGAACACTTCTTGTGGCAGGACAACCTGAACTGGGGCGCAGATCGCTCGTTCCGAACAAACGCCGAGATTCATGCGCTCAACGAAGAAGGCGGGATAGACGAGGATACGCCGGTCATCACCTATTGTCAGGGTGGAGTGCGCGCGGCGCTTTCGGCACTCTCGTTGTGGATGACCGGAGTCAAGAACGTTCGCGTCTACGACGGAAGCTGGGCCGAATGGGGCAATCGTGACGATCTCCCTATCGAGACGGGTCCGGCCAGCGACAAGAAGACGTCCGAGCAATAGTTTCCGCACGGGAGGGGAATAGCTTTCATATCTGAGCCGTTTAGCAATCGGAACCAACGCGTTCACAACCGAGAGAGGATCGCAGCCAATGCGCATCGCCAATGACGCGACCGAACTCGTAGGCAATACGCCCCTGATACGACTGAACAAGGTGGTCAGCGGGAACGCTGTCGTGCTTGCCAAGCTCGAGGCGTACAGCCCCGGCTACTCCATTAAGGACCGCATCGCGCTCAACATGATCAACGACGCTGAGAAACGCGGCGTGCTCAAGCCAGATACTGTCATCATCGAGGCAACCAGCGGCAACACCGGCATCGGACTGGCCTGGGTCTGCGCCATTCGTGGGTACCGGCTCATCATCACCGTCTCAGCGCGCAACAGCCCCGAGCGCATCACGATGCTGCGCGCGTTGGGGGCCGAAGTGGTTGTCACGCCCGCCGACGCGGGAACACCTGGAGCCATCGAGGAAGCGAATAAGATCGCCGAGACCCTGCCCTCCGTCTTCATGCCTCGCCAACACTGGAATCCCGCCAATCCAGAGGCACATCGCATCGGCACCGCCCGCGAGATCTGGGAGCAGACCGACGGAACGGTTGACATCTTCGTGGCCGCCTTCGGCACCGGCGGGACGATCACCGGCGTCGGCGAGGGACTCAAGGCGTACAACTCCAAGATCCAGATCATCACCGTGGAGCCGGCAGAGTCGCCGGTCCTCACCGAAGGACGAAAGGGATCGCACGGCATTCAAGGGATTTCGCCTGGGTTCTTACCTGAGGTACTGAACAAAGACGTGATCGACGGCTCGGTGCTGGTTCCCACAGACGACGCGGTCAAGATGGCCAAACGCTTGATGCGCGAGGAAGGTCTGCTCGTCGGCATCTCGGCCGGCGCGAACGCAGTGGCAGCCTCACAGGTGGCCGATCGACCCGAGAATGCGGGCAAGACGATCGTTACTGTCTTCCCGGATCTGGCCGAGCGTTACATGTCGACGGCGCTGTTCAAGACAGATGAAGCGGAGTCGAACTCCTAAACGCTGATTACTTCACGTTCCCCCAACCCCCGGGACGCGCTCGCATAATAGCGGGCGCGTCCGCATTAACAGGGGGGAGCCCGTTATGGGCGTAACGGTTATGTAGGGAAGGATCTTGTATCCACCTGGCGATGACGAGGCGTACGTATGCCGGAGGACCTTGTGTCCTCCCCTACATCATTCCTGAGCGTTAGCTCGCGGAAACCTACGGCTCCCAGGTCATGGTCGAATCGAACGGGTACATCGGGCGCCGAATCTTGTGAAACTCCAGCCGATCGAGGCGCGGACTGGTCAGCCCTGGCGTGTCCACTTCGATCACTTCTTTGGCGATCGGCATGAACGCCGCACGGAAGTGGACCGACGACTTGACCGCGATGATCTGCATCGCGGTTGGCTCGATGTCCTGGCTACGCAACACCTCGAGGTCGGTCGGCTGATAGCGATGCGTCGTCACCACAACCTTCACCGAGCCACCGTTCGCGCTTTCGAGCTCGACCACCGCCGTCGGACCCATGTTCATCTCGACACCAGTGCTCATCAGTCCGCGATGCACGAAACGGCCATCGCTCAGCGTCACAACGCGTCCAGTTACGTCAAGAGGCTCGCCGTGGAAGTCGTCGACTTTAGCGCCAAGCTGGAGCGAAACGGTCGCGCCCTGACCGGCGGCAAACGCGGCACGAGCCGACTCCGGATCATTGATCGGCACGACGACTGCGTTGCGAGCGCCGAGACGCAGCATGGCTTCGAGCAGGACGGTGCCGTCAGCCGGGGCGCCGCCACCCGGGTTGTCGCCGATGTCGGCCAGCACGATTGGACCCGCCGGCTCATGCATGGCGCGTTGCACCGCCTCATCGACCGGTGTTGGTCGGACGATGAAGTCATCTCGGTGTTCCCATACGTGCCGTCCGAGATGTGCTGCAAGCTCAGCCGCGCGCGCTCGATCACCGTCGGTCGTCACGATGATGCTGAACGTAGTCGGCTCGATGTCGGCCCAGGCGAAACCGGGAAGATAGCTGACGTTCAGCACGCCCCGCTCTCCTTCGACGTCGTGCGCCAGGTGCTTCAGGGTCAGCATCGGCTCGGCGTGGCTGAACTGCCGTTGGAGCGAGGCGAGAAGCGGGATTTTGACCATCGCGGGTGTCGGCTTCACCGCACCTCGGACGATGCGCGCCATCAACCAACCGATTTCGTAGCCACGTTCGTACGGATCGATGTGTGGGTATTCGTCATACGCCACCGGCATCGAACAAAGGTCGACCATCTCCTGCGTGATGTTGCCGTGCAGATCAAGCTCGACGATCAATGGCACGTCTGGCCCGATCAATCTGCGAACTTCACGCAAGATATAGCCCTCACCATCGTCGTCGAGGTCGGAGACCATGGCACCGTGCAACGCGAGCATGACTCCGTCGAGCGGCCCAACGTGCAACGCCTCACGCAAGCCGTCGACCAGCTTGCCAGTCAGCACCTCGGTCGCCTCCGCCGTCACGGGCCCGCCAGGAGTCGCGGATGCGAAGATCGTCGGGACCACGTCATAGCCGGCATCACGAGCCGCGTCGATGAACCCGCCGATCGGGGTCTTGGTGCCGGTGAGGCGTTCGAGCATTCCCTCGCCTTCGGCGTAGTTGCGCAGCTCGAAATCGCTCAGCTGAGTCGGTACGGTCGAGAACGTGCTGCTCTCGTGAGAGATACCGCCAATCGCAACGCGCATGTGAGTCCTTCCCTATCTGTCAAAGCAACGCATGTCACGTCAGTCAATGGCGATCCGTCCGACTCCGTCGGTCACGCTGATCTCTGTTCCGAACGGTTTGGAGAGTTGGGTCATCCAATCAAGGATCTCGGATCCGAGTCCGGCGTCGGCCAGCATCGGGAATCCCCGATCCGGCCACGCTCGGCCATGACCAAGTGAGACAGGGTGCAATTCCACGGACCGTAGCTGGCGATCTTCGAACGTGACGATGGGAAGGACCGTCTCCCAGTAAAGACGGTCAGCTGGGAAGCTGCGCGTGTCGTCAGCCGAGATCTGCTTGAAGACTTCAGGCGCCGACATGTCCCGATCGGCGCTGAGCGACTCGTAATCGTCGGCCGGCAGCCGCTGCAAGTATTCGTACTGGAAGATGAAGTTGCCGACCGAGTAGAAGATCGGCTTCCCCTTGTAGATCTCGATACCGCGCAAAAGATGTGGGCCATGCCCGACCACCATGTCGGCTCCGGCATCGACGCACGCGTGCGCGAATTCGACGATGAAGTCGGCCGGAATCCAGCGCTCTTCACCGTTCTCATGGGCGTGGATGCTGACCAACGTCAGGTCGTCCATCAGCGTCGCCTGCGCGGTCGACTTGGCGTTTCCTTCGAGATCCTTCTTGTGTGCTTCGGTGCGAACGCCGAATTCGTCACCCACAATGAACGATCGCCCGGCAAAGTCGAACTGTCCCTCGCGTTCCGGTGGCTTCTGGAAACCCATCCAGAACCCGAACTGACGCTCCTTCTCGGCGCCCGTCTTTTCGGCGATGCGCTTGATCGCGTCCATGTGCGCCTGATCCACCACGAAGAGCGTCTCGTAGCGTTGTGGGTTGAGGCCCGGACGACCAGGAGCGTCATCGCGCTGTGCGCCTGCCTGCTGCCCTTTGGCAAAGCTCGACGCACAACCGACCAGTCCGACGCGGCCACCTGACGTCTCGAGAAAGGCCGGTAAACGCGCTTCGGTCAATGTTCGGCCCGCTCCGGCGCACACGAAATCCATCTCCTTAAGCGCGTCGATCGTCGCGAGACAGCCGTCGATACCGTAGTTGAGCGTGTGGTTGTTGGCGAAGGCTGTCAGGTTGAATCCCATGTGTTGCAGATCACGAGCGACGCCCGGGCTGGCTGAAAGGTTCATCCCGCCGCTTTCGACGACCGGTGTTCCGCGGTAGTCCGTCAGGACCATTTCCATGTTCGTGAAGGCGACGTCGCAACCTTTGATCATATCGACGAGTTGAGTGTAGGAGGGGTCCTGAATTGCAGGGATGCGACGCGTGATGAGCGCGTCTCCGGTTGCCGTCACGACCATACGCTTGCCCACTGATAGTTCCCTTTCAACGTTCGTGAGGTGTTCCCGAGATGTTCAATCGCGTCCACGAGGATCGAGCGCGTCCCGCAGCCCGTCGCCGATCAGGTTGAACGCGAGCACCGTTATGCTGATCATGATCCCTGGCGCGATGGCGATGTGGGGATAGATCCGCACGTAGGCCCGAGCCGAAGACAGCATCGTCCCCCAGTCGGCAGTCGGTGCCTGAACTCCAAGTCCGAGGAAGGAAAGCGCGGCCTCCAGGATGATGATTCCGCCCACCGCCAACGTCGACAGGACGATGATCGGTCCCACGATGTTCGGCACGATGTGCCTGAGGATGATGCGGCTGTTGTTTGCCCCGACCGCCCTGGCCGCCACCACGAAATCCCGCTCTCGCAGGCTGAGCACGTCTCCGCGAGCAACGCGCGCATAGGCCGCCCACACCGTCAGGCCGATGATCACGATCGTGGTCCTGAGACTTGGTCCAAGCACAGCCACCAACGCGATCAACAAGGCCAACGTGGGAAACGCCATGATGGTGTCAACGATGCGGGAGAGGACGGAGTCGATCCACCCGCCGAAGTAGCCGGCGGCGGCGCCCACGATTACCCCGATACTCACCGCGATGGCGGTCGCCAGGAGCGCCACAACGAGTGCGATACGCGTTCCGTAGATGATGCGGCTGAGCTCATCTCGCCCGATCTCGTCGAATCCGAGCGGGTGCGACCAGGACGGAGCCTGCCCCAATAGCTCTGGTTTGGCCAGATTTGGCGGATAGGGCGCGAAGACGCCGGGAATGATCGCCATCACCGTCAGAATGGCCAGAATAACCAGCCCAACGAGTGCCGGCTTGTAGCGTTTGAAGCGGCTCCAGCCGCGCGAAAATTCAGTGCGCCGGGCGCGCCCCACTGCCAACGGCGCGCTGGCACCGCCTGAGGGCGTTCCTTCTTTCTTCTCTTCTTTTGGAATATCCATACGGTTCCGTCCTCAGCTAGTGCAGTCTAATTCGTGGGTCAATGTAGGCATAGACCAGGTCGGTCAGCAGGTTGGCCGCGACCACGAGGACGGACAATATGAACACGACCGCCTGAACAACCTGATAGTCGAGATGAATGACGGAGTTGTAGAAGAGTTGACCGATTCCAGGAACGGCGAAGACCGTCTCAATGATGATCGTGCCGCTGAGGAGGAACGCGATCCGGTAGCCAATGACCGTGACTACCGGTAGAAGCGAGTTTCGCACGACGTGTTTTAGAAGTACGACCGACTCCGACAGTCCTTTGGCACGCGCTGTCCGCACGAAGTCCTGACCCAGCGTCTCGACTGTCGTACTTCGCATGAGCCGCGTGACGATCGCCATTTGCTCGAAGGAGAGGACCACCACCGGCAGGATGTAGCCCTTCCAGGAAGAGACTCCGAAGGGCGGTAGCCAACCTAATTTCAAGGCAAACAGAATGATCGCCATCAAAGCGATCCAGAAGCTGGGGACCGACACTCCAAGCGTCGCCCCCACGGTACTGAAATAGTCAAAGAATGAATACTGCTTGATCCCGGCGAGTATTCCGGCCGGTAAGGCAATGGCAATGGCTAAAAGTAATGCCATCGCGTTCAACTTGAACGTAACGGGCGCCGCTCTCCTGATGATCGTATTTACCGGGGTACCTACCTGGATGACCGACTCGCCGAAGTTCCCTCGGACCATATGGCCAACCCAGGTCAGATACTGCACGTAGAGGGGCCGATCGAGACCCCAATAGTGTCGGATCTGATCGATCTGTTCAGGCGTCAGCTGTGTTCTGCCCGTTTCACCGATCATGATATAGACGGGGTCCCCAGGGGTGAGGTGCAGAATGCCGAACGTGGCGATACTGATAAGAAAAATAACGACGAAGCCCTGAAGCAGCCGTCGAATGACATAGCGCAGCATAGTGCTGAGATTGTCCTCTCCGTTGTGGGCCTACCGGCCCGTCGTGTAACGGGCCGGTAGGTGTTCTCGCTATGCGTTTGGAACGGCTAGGCAATCCACATTTGGTAGACCTTGTTGTATAGCTGCGAGCCATTGAGGGCGTTTTTCGGCAGACCCTGAATCCGCTTGGCAAAGTGGTTGAACCAGTTCCAGTACATCATGTAGATGAACGGGACGTCGTCCGACACGATCTGCTGGATCTGATCGTAGATATCCTTGCGTTTGGCCGGGTCGACCTCGTTGAGTCCCTGATCCAGCAACTGATCCATCTGCGGATTCTTGTACTGGTTGAAGTTGCTGCCTCCGTCTGATCGCAGCGTGTCGGACGCATCCGGCTCGCCGCCGTTTCCACCGTAGGTCCAGTTGAAGATCGCCATGTCGCCCGTGCCGTTTGTCATGTTCTGTAGGATCGTCGTCGCCGGCTGCTCCTGGATACTCATGTCGATGCCGACGTTCTTGAGGTCCTGCTGCACGAGCTCCGCCTCAGGCTTGCGTGCCTGGTCGCCACTGATGAGGGCGCAGGTGAAGGAGAACTTCTTCCCATCCTTGGCGCGAATGCCGTCTGAACCAGCAACCCAACCTGCCTGGTCGAGTAGCTGCTTGGCTGTGTCTGGGTTGAAGTCGTACTTGGTGACATCCGGGTTGTACCAAGCGCCGAGGTTCGGCGCGAGGTTGGCCGTGGCTATCGCGGCTGCGCCCTGGAAGACGGTGTCGATAACCTTCTGGCGATCGATAGCGTGCAACATCGCCTGGCGACAGGCCTTCTCGGCGAAGAACGGCAACGTGTTGTTGATCGGGAAGTGGTTGACCGCCGTGCTGACCGACGTGAAGGACGTGAATTTGTCGGTCTCTTTATTGAGCTTGAGGTCGTCCTGCACCAACAGCGTCCAGACGGAGGAATCGGCGTCGCCGGTCTCCAGGGCGATGGTGCGGACCGATGGCTCTGCCACCAGCTTCTGGGTGAACGTGTCGAGATGCGGCGCCCCGCGGAAGTGGTCTGGAAACGCCTCCACGGTGGTGTGGTCGGCGGAGATGAACTCCTTGAGCTTGAATGGGCCGGTGCCGATCGGCTTGGTTCGGTAGGTCTTTTCACCCACCTGCTGGTGATATTTCGACTGCACGATGAAGACCGTCGCGCCGAGAGTCGCAAAAGCAGCGTTGGGCGCCTTCATCTTGACCACAACGGTGGTCGGGTCAGACGCGTCGACCGAATCCATGTTCGTGAAATAACTGGCAATCACCGAGCCGTTGTTGGCGTCACTGTAGAACGTGTAGGTGTACTTGACGTCGTCGGCCGTAAACGCTGTTCCGTCGTGGAACTTGACGCCGTCCTTGAGCTTGAAGGTGTAGCTCAGTCCATCAGCCGCTGCTTCGTAGGTTGCGGCGAGCGTCGGCTGGAGGACGAAGTTCTCGTCCTGCTCAAGCAATCCGTTGTGGATCTGAGTAATCATTACCCACTGATCGCCAGGGCCGGTATCGTTCGGGCTGAGACCGGCGAGCTCCTGGTGGCCGACGACCACCATGTCGCCGCCCTGTTTGGGTGTGCCGCTCGAGCCAGACTCGGCGGTCGGCGACGCTTGGTTGGTGTTGACGCTCGTCGTCGGAATCGACTGGGCGGCAGTCGGCGATGACGACGCACCACTGGAGCTCGTGCTCGTCGAAGCGCTTGCCGTCGTCGGTGTGGACTTATTGCTGCTGCCGCAGGCGGCCAACAGCGTACCAACAGCCGGAATTGATAAACCAAGGATTGCGGAACGTTTAAGGAACTGACGTCGCGAGCTCACGAGCTCGATACTCGACTTCGGCGTCGAATCAGCGTTGGTCACGGTCACTCCTCCTCATATGCACAGCACCCTCACTGAACAGATGGGTGGCAACACGCCACTCCCCAACTGGTACGACTGTGCAGTGATTCACCGCATGATGAATCACCACAACACACGTTGTCAACCTGTCATGACACCATTTTGTCCTGTGATATTTGTCTGTTGTATCTGAAGTCGTCACGACCGCGGCCAAAGCCCACACGTGCGCTGAACCCGGACCGCTCGAGAACGCTGGAATTCGGTCGATTTCGTGATTCCGCGTCTAGTCGCCGAAATCGGCGGTACGTCTCACACCTTTTGGCTCTGGCAGGTTCTGGTCTCGGGAACGTAGCATGTAAGCGAACGCTTCTTCGCTTCGTTTTGACAGGACCCTCGTGATAACCACGACCCGGAGAATGCGTTAATAATGCCGATGAATGGATCTCGGAAGGAAAACCGCATGCCGCTACGCAACGACGTTCCAAGAACGAGGAAGTCCCGAGAGAGGCTGTGGTCACGCCGTCTCACCGTCGTCATCGCGGCTCTCCTGGTCACGGCCATGGTTGCTGCGTGCGGCTCGAGCTCGACGCCGACCTCAACGAGCTCTGGCGGACAGGCGGCGACGAGCACGACAACCACAGTAGCAACATCCACCGGCGCGGACACGGCTACTTCATCGTCCGAGCCCACAACATCCGCCACCGAGGTTGGCACACCAAGTGGTGGGTCGTCCGCGACCCCCGCCTCGAGCCCAAGTGCCGACACGACGACCTTCAACCTCTATTTCATGCGTCAGGATAAGCTAGGCGTCGCGCATCGAACGGTGCCGAAAACGCAGCAGATCGGTGCAGCGGCCATGCAAGACCTTCTCCAAGGCCCCACGTCCGACGAGCAGGCGGCCGGACTCTCGACTTCGATCCCGGACGGGTCTAAATATCTCGGGCTGACGATCACGAACAAGGTCGCAACAGTGAACCTTTCGAGTGAATATGAATCGGGAGGCGGAAGCCTCTCGATGGCGGCGCGGCTGGCACAGGTCGTCTTCACCCTGACGCAGTTCTCGACGGTCGATCAGGTGAGCTTCCAACTCGACGGCAAACCGGTGACGATCTTTGGAGGCGAAGGGCTCATTCTCGATCATCCGGTTGCTCGGTCGAACTACGAGGAGATTACCCCAATCATCCTGGTCGAGACTCCTGCCGTCGGCGATACGATCACTTCGCCGGTGCGATTCACCGGAAGCGCGAACACGTTTGAAGCGGCCTTCGTGGTCGACATTCTCGACGCCAACGGAAACCTTCTTCAGGAACAACACGCCACCGCCACGTCGGGCACCGGCACTCGAGGAACCTTTGACGTGAGCGTTCCGTTCAACGTCTCTCAGCAACAGTCGGGGAAGATCGTGGTATTTGAACTCTCGGCCAAGGACGGCTCGAAGACCAACGGCGTCGAGATCCCGGTGACGCTATCGCCACCGAAATAACCGGGACTCAGTCGGTGGCCAGCTCACGCAATCGCAGGTCGAGGGACGTGTAACGGCGCGAGATACGGTCGTTGCGGACGGCGATGGCGATCGCTTTGGGCTGCGCCACCAGTACGACCAGCTCGCGAGCGCGCGTCACCGCGGTGTAGAGCAAGTTCCGCTGCAGCATGACGTAGTGGGCTGTCAGCAGCGGTATCACCACGGCGCGAAACTCCGAGCCTTGAGCTCGATGCACCGAGATGGCAAACGCGTGACTGAACTCATCCAGCTGTGCGAAGGGAACGGTCAACACCCGTCCATCGTCGAATGCCAACCTCATTGACTGGTCAACCTGATCGATGGACTGGATCACCGCCATGTCGCCGTTGAAAACCTCGAGTTGGTAATTATTGCGTAGCGCGATGAGTCGATCTCCAGCACGGTAATGACGGCCCGCGATGCGAAGCTCCGGCTGGCCCTGAACAGGCGGATTGAGCGTTGCCTGCAGCGTTTCGTTCAGTCTGCGCGTCCCCGTGGCGCCCCCATTCATGGGGCAGAGAACCTGGATCTGGTCTGACGGGATTCCGTAGGCTCTTGGCAGCCGGCGATTGACCAGGTCTTGAACGAGCTCGGCCGCCTCTTGAGCAGCGTCCGCTCCTTCTTCCACCCGCACGACGGCGAAATCGCGAATTTCACGTCCAGACTGAGGCATCTCGCCATTGTTGATGTGGTGTGCATTGCGCACGATGGCGCTGGCCTCGGCCTGACGGAAGATCGCCTCCAAGCGCACGGTTGGGATGACGTCGCTTGCGATTAAGTCGTGAAGCACGTTTCCAGGACCGACCGACGGAAGCTGATCGGCATCGCCAACGAGCAGTAGGTGGCAACCGGACGGCAGAGCGCGCACCAGCGAGTTGAAGAGATACACATCGAGCATCGAGGATTCGTCGACGACCAATAGATCGGCGTCGAGCGGATTGTTTTCGTCAAAAGCTGCCGAGCCGCCGGGCTGAAGCTTGAGCAGCCGGTGAATTGTCCGCGCCGGATGGCCGGTCAGCTCGCTTAGTCGCTTGGCGGCGCGGCCAGTCGGCGCGACGAGGAGCACCCGCGCCCGTTTGGCGCGCGCCAACGTCACGATGGAGCGCACCGTGGTGCTCTTGCCGGTCCCTGGGCCACCCGTCAACACTGTCACTGGGTTCGTGAGCGCGGCACGCACGGCTTCGATCTGTCGCTCAGCCAGCGCCGGGATGCGCCGCACGTTGATCAACCAGTCGAGCGCCGCTTCCCAATCAATGTCACCGAACTCAGAGAGCCGATCGACCTCGGATCGAATGAGCCGCACAAGACGCCGCGCGCCAGCGATTTCGGCGCCGCCCAGTGATGCGAGATAGATGCGCTCTTCACCATCACGCTCTTCCAGAAAGACGTCTCGGTCGCCGATAAGGCGTGGCATGGCGGCTTCGAGCTGGTCAACCGTGCAATCGAGTAAACGCACGGCGGTGTCGAACAGCACCTCGCGCGGCAGGTAGACGTGGCCGTTGTCGTCGGCGGCCGACGTGAGCGCATGACGCAGCCCAGCCGCGAGCCGATCTGGCGAATCGTGCGGGATGCCGAGCTCGGCGCCGATGTCGTCCGCCGTCTTGAACCCGATCCCCCAAATGTCGCGTGCCAGACGATAGGGGTCGGTTCGCACCACGTCGACCGCGCCGTCACCGTACTGCTTGTAGATCCGCACGGCGTGACCGGTATGGACGCCGAGGCTCTGCAAGCAGATCATCACGTCCTTGATAGCCCGCTGCTCGACCCAGGCCGCGGTAATCGAGGCGGCACGCTTGTTTCCCAGTCCGCGCACCTCATGCAGCCGGTCCGGCTCTTCATCGATAATGGTGAGGGCGTCGGGACCAAAGTGCTCGACGATACGCTTGGCCGTCACAGGACCAACCCCCTTGATTAGACCCGAACCGAGATACTTGCGAATACCTTCGGTGGTGGCCGGAAGGAGCGTGCGGAAGGTGGAGACGCGGAACTGTCGCCCATGCTGCGGATGGGTCATCCAGACGCCCTCGAGCTGGATGCGCTCACCTGGATTGACGCCGGACATCTGCCCAACCGCCACCACCTCGGCTCCACGTTGCGTACGGAGTTTGAGAACGGTGTAGCCACTGGTTGGATGCTGATAGGTGAGCCGCTCGATGACGCCGTCCATGGTCGACGTCCCGTGAGATCCGTTGTCGATGTTGAGCTGTGACATGCTGATGAGTTCTCTTCGCGGGACTATAGGTCAGTTGCCGAGGGCCACGAATTCTTTCTCAAGTCTACCGTTTACCGGTCACTCGGGAGCCACAGATCGGCGGCTGGTCGCCAACTTCGGAATTGAGTACGCTTAAATCTGATCGCAATTTCGTCTTTAGCCTGTGAGGCTCCCGTGTGGATCATTATGCCGCTCATCTACATCATGTCCTGGCGCAGTTGCCATCGCTTCGGGCAGGCATTCAGCGAGACCGCCTCCTGGGTCATCGGGTACATGATCTCCACCGGCATCCTGCTCCTGCTTCACTTCGGTGGTGTGGGCATGATCTCGGCCACCCCTGATGATCCCCTGCAAATCGTCGCGGTCGCCGGTGGGTTCATCGCCATGGCTGCCAGCCGCTATCTCTGGAAGCGGCGCGGTGGACACCTCGAACCAGTCAAGAACCCCCTCACCGACAACCGATGGTTTCGTGGAGTTCGGTCGGCCGTGAAGGCAACCGTGTCGGGCGGCAAATCAGCATCGGCCAAACGTCCGCAGCAGACAGCGCAGACCGTTCGCACCCAGCAAACCGCGCAGCCAAACCGACCAGCCACGACCAATCCGGCCACCACCAAGAGAGCGCCGTCATCTCGCGGATCGGATCCCGCTCAGAAGTCGTCCGCACAGAAGTGGGGACGCGTCGTCGGAGCCATGCTCACGCCTCCCGATTCACGGCGCAGGCCACCTCAGTAGAGCCAATCGAGTCCTTCCTCTTACGTCTTGAGTCGACGAATTTCGACCATCCTGTAAGATGCAGGGTGGCCGCTGAACCTGCGTTTCAAGCCAGCTCGCTGAACCACGTTCGGCGCTGATGGTATCGATACACGTCTTCCGGAGGTGAAATGACACGGGAAGAAGCCTTGGCGCTTGTCAATGAGTACACGTCTCAGCCGCATTTGATCCGCCATATGCTGGCCGTCGAAGCAGCCATGCGCGCCTACGCCGCGCGCTTCGGCGAGGACGTTGATCTGTGGGGATTGGCAGGCCTGCTCCACGATTTTGACTACGAGCAGAATCCAGACGTCAGCGTTGAAGGGCATCCAATCGTCGGTGCCCGCATTCTAGAGGACAAGGACTGTCCGCCTGAAGTGATTCGCGCCATGCTGGCTCACGCCGCCGACATCACCGGCGTTCAACCTGAGTCACGCATGGAGCAGACGCTCGTGGCGGTCGATGAGCTGACCGGGTTCCTGGTCGCCGTGGCGCTTGTGCGACCCAGCAGAAGCATCCTCGACGTGGAACTCAAGAGCGTGCGCAAGAAGTGGAAGACAAAGGAGTTTGCCGCGGCAGTCAATCGAGCCGAGATCGAGCATGCCGCCGCCGGACTTGGCATGGAGCTCAACGATCATATTCAGGTCGTGCTGGACGCCATGAAAGAGAGCGCCCCCGAACTCGGGCTGGAGCGGCAAGCAGTCGCCTGACCGGTCCTCGAGTCAACCAGTAACCGGACTCCGACGCACGGTTCGGAGCAGTTCGACCACATCATCCGTAGCGGTCAGATCTGAAAGCACCGCGTCGGTCCCGGCCGAACTGAGCTCCGCCTCGGTGAAACGTCCAGTGGCAACACCAACACAGGCGACATTCCCGGAATGCGACGCTTCGACGTCGCGGGGAGTGTCGCCAACCACGACGACATCCTCCGGAGCAAACTGCACATGATAGCGGACATGAGCGCGCTCGAGCGCGAGATGTAGCAACTCGACACGCCGCTCGACTTCATCGCCGAACGCACCGATCGGGAAGAATCGCTCGAGACCGAGGCGAGTCATCTTTGCGTCGACGATACCCCGAATCCCGCCGGTCAGCAAGCCCAGCGCGAACTCGTCCAGGGCGGCGAGTCGCTGGATCAGTCCGCGCACGCCAGGTAGTAGATCCGCGTCGCCCAGCCGGCCAGTCCACGCCTCCCTGTAACTCCTGGTTGCCGCCTCAATCATGGTGAGAAGCAGGGACGGATCGAGATCGTCCGAAACACCACCTGCTCGCACGAGGTCACGCAGGATCTGCCGATCAACTTTCCCGTCGAACTCGATGTCACGGATCGAAACTCCGAGGGACGGGAATGACGACGTGACAGATGCGTCGATGGCCGCAATGTGCACTGGATCACCGCGAGCGATGAGCGTCCCATCCACATCGAAGAGGATCAGCCGCCTCACTGGGAAGTCCACGCACAGCGAAGCCGAGAGATCATGAGTGACCGCCCCTGTTCGGCCAGCAGGACCCTTGAACGACAATCGACTCGCTGTCGTACCACCGTTCACGGATGGCACCAACGAGGTAGAGCGAGCCGGTCACCAGAACGTGATCCGTAGCCGATGCGCGCTCCAGCGCGGTGTCGATGGCCAATCGAGGATCGGCGACAACGTCAACCGGCTTGCCTGCCTGCCGGACCACGTCGGCAATGTCGTCAGTCGGCGCGCTGGCTCGTTCAGTAGCACTGGGAGCCGTGACGATCACCTCGTCCGCGATCGGCGTCACGATGCGCGCGCCAGTAAGGAAATCGTGCGCGTCGAGCGATCCGAGGACCACAATGCGCCGAGAGGGTTCGCCAAGATCCAGCGCAGCCTGCACGAACGAGCGCATCTTGTCCGGATTGTGGGCACCATCAAGGACGACGAGGGGCGAACGCTGCACGATCTCCATTCGGCCCGGGAAACGGGTGGTCGCGATGCCGCGGGCGATGTCGTCATCGCTGACCGAGTGAGGCCGCAATCCCTCAATCGCGCGAACCGCCGCCGCCGCCGCCGCGACATTGTAGCCCTGGAAATGGCCCGGTAACGTCGTTTTGAACGTCATCCCGCTGGCGCGGTCGAGCACATTCGTCCCATCGGCGCCCGTCGAGACGACCTCGAAATCCCGTCCCTCCTCGATCTCAACAAGTTCGGAACCGGTCTCGCGCGCCTCGCGTTCTATGACCTCGAGTGCGTCTACCTTCTTGACGGTGGTGATCGCCGGACGTCCCGGCTTGATGATGCCTGCTTTATGCCAGGCGATCTCCGGGATCGTGTCGCCGAGCGTGCGCACGTGATCCAGGCCGATCGACGTGATAACAGCCACGTCTGACAGCAGCACGTTGGTCAAGTCGAAACGGCCGCCAGCACCTACTTCGATGACCGCCCAATCCAGCTTCTCTCGGGCGAATGAGAAAAAGGTGAGCGCTACCCAAAACTCGCCGTAGGTGAGCGGCGCGCCGCCGTAACTCACCCATAGTTTGATTTCCTGGTCCAGCGCGGACACGTGATCGGCGAAGCGATCGCCAGACATCAGACGACCGTCGATTTGCAGTTTTTCGGTCTCGACTTGCAGGTAGGGCGAGACGTGCAGCCCAACGTGAAAGCCCGCCGCGTGCAAGATCCCGGCGATCAAGGCGGATGTGGATCCTTTCCCTGATGTTCCCCCGACGTGAATCGATCGATACGCCTGCTGCGGATTGCCGGCGAATTCCAAGAAACTGCGCAGTCGATCCACTCTGGCCACCGCACGCGCACGGATCTCCTGCTGCGTAGATCCTGGCTTTGGGCTGGGTGGTCCCTGAATCAGAGCGTTGATGTATCGCGAGGCCCACTCGTATCGGTTGAGCGCCGACCCGCCGGTCATGAAATGCCCTTTCTCAGCTGGGACTTGTTCGAAATCCAAACTCACGAATTGTATCAACCACCTTCCGCGTCGTAGAGGCCTCAGACGTAGTGGGAGCATCAAATATTACAGTTTCGTTACAAGATTCCTGCGCTGTTCACTTCGCTCAATAATTGTTACGAAGATGTTGCGGAAAAATTATCGCGAATGCCGCCTGTGATGTGCTATTCAACATCATGTATGGCAATCGCATCGTCGGAACCCGCGTAGGTACGTCGGGTTTTGGCTCTGGGTTGCAGGGATAAGGTGGACCGTTCAATGAGGAGGACGACATGACGTTAGCGTCAGCACGAAAGCGGCGCGGGATGTGGTTCATCGCCGCGCTGTTGATCGCAACCTATTTTTCGAGCGTGCTGGCGATCGCGCCAGCCGGGGCAGTAGCCCCCACGATCCTCTACGTCAACGCCGCCGTTGGCTCGCCAGGGAATGGAACCTCGTGGGGCGTGGCATACGCCAACGTTCAGGACGCACTGACCTTCGCGACCACCAACAGTGGAACTCAGTACGAGATCTGGGTAGCGCAGGGCGACTACAAGCCGACAACCACGTCAGACCGCACGATCAGCTTCGTGTTCCCGAACAATGTTTCGGCGTTTGGTGGCTTCGCAGGGACTGAAGCCGCCCGTACCGATCGCGATCCAACCGCGAATGTAACGATTCTCGACGGTGACATCGGTACGACCGGCAGCAACACCGACAACAGCTATCGCGTCGTGACGTTCGGCGCTAGTGTGGGCAACGCCAACGTTCTCGACGGCTTCACCATCGAGAACGGTAACGCAAACGAGCCAATCAACATCGGCAACCCATTCGCCCAAATTGCCGACAGTGGAGCTGGCGTATACGTTCCGTCTGCCGTTGCGCCGACACTCTCCAACCTGGAGATCATGTCGAATCACGCCGACAACGTTGGCGGCGGCATCTACAGCAACAACGCAAGCCCATGGGCCGATCATCTGTTCGTGCACGGGAACAATGCCCCAACCGGCGGCGGCATTGGCACTTCGGGTGGTGCTCCTTGGTTCCAGAACACAATCATCTCCGGCAACACGGGTTCGCATGGCGGCGGCCTGTACGTTGGAGACGGCAATGCGTTCCGGCTTGTCAACAGCATCATCAGTGGCAACCGTGCCGTGACGCAGTCGCCATATTCCGGACAAGGCGCTGGCGTATATTTCTACGGATCGACATCGGCGATCACGCCGACCATCATCAACTCCACCATCACCGGAAATTACTCTGAAGGCACGACGGGTGGCGTATCGGCTTCGTCATTCGTCTCTCCTCACATCGACAACAGCATCGTCTGGAACAACGCGGATCCGAACGGCAACACGGGCGCGTCCGAGTTCTCGCACGACGTTTTTGGTGGCAGCACCTACATCACCTCGTCGATCGTGCAGGGCGGTTGCCCGACCGGCAGTCACGTGTGCACCAACGCGATCGACGCCGATCCGATGTTCATGACACCGGTCGATCCAACGACGGCGCCGACGACAAATGGCGATTTCCGCCTCGGCACATTCTCACCGGCGATCGACGCTGGTGACAACAGCCTGGTCCCGGGCACGATCACGACCGATATCCTCGGCAACCCGCGCATCTTCGACTACCCATTGATAGCGAGCGCTGGTGCCGTCGTCGACATGGGTCCATACGAGGCCATGACTCCGCAGAACACGGCGAACGTCAGCGTGTATGCCTGGGCAATTGGCTCCCCATTCGGCCATCAGTTCTCATTCTTCCGCGGCACCTTCCTCTCGCTCAACGTGCGAACGGGTGCCGGTGGAGCGCCACTCGGTAGCCTGACGTACAGTTCGGGGCTGACGTCGGTCACGAGTCGCACGTTCACCACGCTGATCTACGACAACCAGATGCTTGTAGTGGTCGGTCAGGCGCGGCTGTTCAACGGTCAGATGGTCACCTTCCAATTCACTGCGGACCTGTCCAATCAAGGGTTCGGAGGTGCCGTGATGCGCCTGACCTTGAGCAATGGTTACGACAGCGGCGATATCCACGGTTTGATTCTGGTCAACTGACGCCAGTGGGGACGTGGCCCGGCGGCGGCCCACCTGCCGCCGGGCGCTCCTCCTGACGGACCAAATCTCGAAATCTCCTGGCAGAAGCAGGAGCGGGGCCAGCCCAACGGCCCCGCTTCTGCTCTTTGCACACAGATTCACGCCTCTCGTATGCTGGTGTCCCATATGGCGGGAGTAGAACCGTTCAACGACTGAGATGCGGGAACGCGTGGCAACGATCAATTTCACAATTCAACCGATCCCGCCGTTCAGGCTCGATCTCACGGTCTGGGCTCTGAAACGACGGCCGGAGTTCGTGGTCGACGACTGGGATGGTGAGACATACCGGCGGACTCTGCGAGTCAAGGACGAACCTGTCGCGGTTACGGTTCGGCAGCGAGGCAGCCTTGACGACGCCGTACTTGAGATTGAAGCACACGGTTCGAAATCAGCGACGGTTGATCGGTCTGACGTCGCACGAGAGGTCGCGAGGCTCCTCGGAACCGGTCTGGATCTGAGCGATTTCTACCTGCTGTCCAATTCAGACGACCAACTGGCCGGACTGACTGAGCGGTTCCGAGGCTTCAAGCCGCCTCGCTATCCCACCCTCTTCGAATGCCTGACGAATGCGATAACCTGCCAGCTCTTGAGCCTGAATGTCGGACTGCGAGTCGTTTCGCGCCTGATCGAGCATTACGGTCATCGCATGGCGCCCGGTGAAACTCCCGCGTTTCCGACGCCGACCGAGATCGCGCCGTCGGATCCGGACCACCTTCGGTCGATTGGGTTCAGTCGCCAGAAGGCCCGGGCGTTGATCGAGCTCGCTCAGAATATCGACGCGGGATGTATCGACCTCGAAGCGATTGCAAACTTCGACGACGAAACAGCCATCGCGCATCTGACCGCGCTGCGCGGCGTTGGGCGCTGGACGGCCGAATACGTATTGCTGCGTGGCATGGGGAGGCTGCACGTCTTTCCCGGCGACGACGTTGGAGCGCGCAACACTCTGCAAAAATGGGCGCGAACGGAGGGACCGTTGAACTACGTCGGCGTCGCTGAGCTGTTGGACCGTTGGAGGCCGTACGCCGGGCTCGTCTACTTTCACATGCTGCTTCTGGGAATCGAGTCCAAAGGAAGAGTCGCTACCGGCGCCTAATTCGTCGGCTGTCACCAACTATCTTGATTGCGAGCGACTTTGACTCGCGGCGGCGCTAGCGAAATCCGCCGCAATGCTGTGACGTAATCGTAAGACGAGCAGGCGTTCGTTGACGCGGATGTCACGTTCAAGGCGATATACATGAACTGAGAAGCCGCGCTTGTCGCGTGGCTATTCCGGTTGTTCCCAACTGGGCTGCCACTGAATCGGAGGACACGCAAATGAGCGGTGAATCGACGGTTACGGGCGAAGGTGGTATGAAATCTGAGGACGGCGTTGTGGACAGCCCAACGGACCGGCTGCGCGTCTACAACTTGATCGTCGGCATCGTGCATCTGGCACAGGCGGCGGCCATCTTCGCGCTGAGCAACGATTTCTCGCTTCCAGTCACGGCCTCGTTCATGACAGGTCAACCCGGCTCGGCTTTGTCACAACGCGAGACACTATTTGACATCCCGATCGGTCCCGTTGTGGGCATATTCCTTCTGCTTGCCGCCGTCGACCACCTGCTGATGGCGGCGCCAGGGATCTGGCCCTGGTATCGCGAGAACCTGGCCAGACGCATCAATTACGCACGCTGGTGGGAATACTCGATCAGTGCCTCGGTCATGATCGTGCTCATCGCCATGGTCACCGGCATCAGCGATGTGGGTGCGTTGATCGCAATCTTCGGGGTCAACTCGGCGATGATCTTCTTTGGCATGGTCATGGAGATTATGAACAGGGACCGGAGTTCGGTGAACTGGACGGCCTTTTTGTTTGGTTGTGTCGCCGGTATTGTCCCGTGGATCGTCATTGCATACCAATTCATTGGGGCAGCGAATCGTTCGGCCGGCCCTCCGGGATTCGTCTACGGGATCGTGATTTCACTCTTCGTGCTATTCAACAGCTTCGCTATCAACATGGCGCTGCAATATGCGAAGCGCGGCCCATGGCGTAACTACCTCTTCGGGGAACAGACGTACATTCTATTGAGCCTGACGGCAAAATCGTTGCTGGCGTGGCAGATATTCGCCAACACGCTGTTTTGATCGCCTGAGGCGAGCTGCCTCACGCTTGTCGCTCGCGCCCCAATCGAACCAGTCGGAGACTCTGGACTCAGCGGGAATGTGATGTCGGCTGCGAGTTGGTGAGACATAGCACGCGCTCCGCCAGACGCTGCAGATCCTCGCGCTCGTCCGGCGTGAGCGGTTCGAGCAGATTGGCCACTGCCTGTCGCCGTCGCTGCCGCCAGCTCTCGACCTTGCGCAGCCCATCCTCGGTCAGCGTGATCTCGACGGTGCGCTCGTCACTTCTGCTCCGCGTCCGCCGAACTAGCTCGGCGCTTTTCAGACGCTTGAAGGCGATCGTCGCAGAGCTTTGGGAGACTCCCAGTACCTCCGCCACTTCGCCGACGGTCAACGTGCCCCGGTTTCGCAGCTGATGCAGCAGCCAGAATTGCTGGGAGGTGGCTTCGCCCTCACGAATCGAATGTGAGACGTGCCGCATCCACCGCCAGAGACCGAATAGTTCTTCGACGAGATGATCGGTCGCAGCGATGTTGTCGGTCGCCAACTCACTCATTCCTTTCGCGCGTTCAGTCCGTTCGCCAGATATGGCGATTTGACGTTCGATGATCGGCTGGATAGACGTCGTCCGCTCCAGGGCGACTCCCTGAGTGCGAAGCGCTGGCCATGGCCGATCCACAAATTGAGTCTATTTTCTTCCCATGTGCTATTGATTACGGGGGAATCGTGGCGGTTGAAAAGGGTCCTACACCCGAACGCCGTCCTCGACGAATGGAGGGTCCCGTGGGTGCCGCGGACGTTCCGTGCCGACTTCACGTGTTTCTCGCCCGAGATAATCCCATCGGGGTCGTCTTGAGACGCGGGCCATCGTCCTGGACCAGGTTGAGCCTGTGGCATACGGATACTGACGAGATGATCTACGGTCAGTGGTTCAAGGGGCGAATCTACGAACGACGGTCGGATCTCTCGCCTGACGGCTCCATGTTCGTCTATTTCGCACGCAAGACCTCGCGGGCTCCGGGGCGCGATACCTGGTTGGCGATCAGTCGTCCTCCCTGGTCAACGGCGTTGAGTCTCTGGTTCATCGGCGGCACCTATTTCACCGGCGGTTATTTCAAAGACCGACGAACGGTCTGGCTTGGTGGCATCACCGACGATCCAGATCAGGGTTTCTTGCCCGACTGGCTTGAACGCTCGAGTGAGCCTGATCTGGTCGATCCGTCCGCGAATTGGACAGAGCGAACCGTATTCACAAATCGCCTGAAGCGTGACGGGTGGATTGGACCCCACGATGACTCGACGGGGACTTCTTGGGAGCATCCTCTGTCCGCCACCGAGCGAACACTGCGAATGATTGATGCAAGCGGCAAACCGATGGCGGAGCCGAAAGCATTTCTCTACGCGATACATGACGGAGGCACGGGCCAAGACTTGGATCTCGGTCACCTGAGCTGGGCAGACTGGGACCACCGCGGCCGCCTCATCATCGCTCGAGACGGTCGTCTCTGGCACTGGATCAATCCCGAGATGATTCGCGAGATCGCGGACTTCCGAGCGCAGTCGCCTCATCCGGAACCATCGCCCCCGGAGGCGCTCACATGGCCACCTCCGCCACTCGAGCAACAGGGCCAGCTCTGGTGATCGATGGCGATTCGCATTACAGTGGACGCTACTCATGATGGTGTACACCGAGAGAATCTGGGGGCAATAATGGACGAGCTGATTCGTGAGCTCAATCGGCTGTGCGATGAACAGCCATTTCACACGGGCTGGTACCTTAAGAATCTCCACACCGGAAAAGAAGCCAATCGACACGGAGACCTGGTTGGCCCGTCGGCCAGCACCCGCAAAGTGTCGATTCTGATGGCCGCGTTGAAAGAGATTCACGAGGGGCGCCTGTCATTCGACCAACCACTGACGCCCGATCCCAAGTATCAAATCAATAATTCGGGCTGCTTCCGCTATTTTCGGCCCGGATTCACACTGCCCCTCTTCGATCACCTGGTAATGATGATCATCGTGAGTGACAACGTCAGCACCGGGATGTTGGTCGACATGTTGGGGATCGACCTCATCAACGAGTACTCCCGTTCAGTCGGCATGGCGTCCACGACGCATCGCGACAACATCCCATCGGCTTCGCTTACCTGGGACCACGCTCCTGACGCGACCAACGCCACCACGCCAAATGACGTTGGATTACTCCTGGGAATGATGGTCGACGGTGCGCGAGACGTGTCAGCGGCCGCGAAGCTTGGTGTCACGCCGGAGCTCTGCCGTCGCGCCATCGAGATCATGAGCTGGCAGCAGCTGACCAACCGGTTACCGTACCTGATGCCGCCAGACGCTGTGGTAGCGCACAAGACGGGTCGCGGAGTGCGGAACTATAGTGACGTCGGCATCATCTCCCGCGGAGACGTCCCACGCTATGTCCTGACGGTCTACACCGACCAGGTCCGACCCGAATTGCCCGATGGTCGCGCTGGACGCGGCGCCGCGCATCTGCACATCGCGACGCTTTGCCGCACGTGCTGGGATCATCTGGTGGTAAACGCGTGAACCCGTGGGCGTTCTGAACTGCTCTGCATGAAACCTGGATCAACGGAGCGCACGGCGCTCGCGTTCCGCTATGTCTGATTTCATTTCCGACCAATACGGTGCCAACTCGACACTCTCGCCCGTTCTGGCCCGCATTCGTCCTGGCGTCCTCCCTCTTCGCGATTTTCGGCGGATTCCTTCTTGGTGGCTTGCTCTTCCTGATGAGGGCGATTTCCGCGAACGGCGGTGATTGGCAAGCAGGCGCCATTCAGGCACACGGTCACGTGCAACTGTATGGCTGGGGCGGACTCATGGTCCTCGGTATCGGGCTCCATTTCCTGCCCAGACTCATGAGTGTTTCGGTGGTTCGATCTCGCCTGGCGTGGTTCGTTCTCGGGTTCCTGAGCGCCGGATTGATGTTGCGGGCGATTGCCGAACCGATCCTCTCCGCGACGCCAAGCGGTCATCCGCGGACCTGTGCCACGATGGGACTGGTCCTCTCAGCAACTCTTGAGCTGATCGGCGTGGCGATCGCCGTCTGGCTGATTGGCTCGTTCTTCCGGCAGTGGCGATCTGGCTCTCGCAGCGCACCGTCACCTGGCGTCGCCGCGTTGATTGCAATCGCGTTCACGTCCCTCATTGCGGCGATGCTGGTCAACCTGATCGGCGCGGTTGAGACATCGACAAAGTCGACATCGATCATTCCGTTCTGGGCGGACGACTCCTCGGTCATGCTGGGGCTGGTTGGGTTTCTGACGAGCATCTCCCTTGCGATGTCTGCCAGACTCTTTCCGCTCTATGTGCAGACGTGGCTGCCGCGGGAACGATGGCTGCGTCTGGCGGCGTTGATGATGCTGGCGGCGTTGGTTGCCAAGACCGTTGGGATCTCAGCAGGCAAACCTTCAATTGACGGAGCGGGTGAGATTCTTCTGTCTGGAGCGCTGGCCCTAGCGATCGTCGCTCTCAACACCTTCCGACCACGGCGACAATTGCCCAGGCGACGGGTACGCATCTTCACCAGTCCGTTGCAGCTCCATATCGTCACCGCTTATCTCTGGCTGGCGACGACCGCAGTGTTCGCCCTCTCACGGGGGATCAGCATGATTGGATTCGACGTTTGGAACGTTCCGTCAGATGCCGAACGGCATGCGCTCGGTGCGGGATTCGTGACGTTGCTGATACTCGGTGTCGGCTCCGAGATGCTTCCAGGGCTGGCGAGGGAGCGATCACGCCGTCCAGGTCTGCACTGGGCAACGCTCATCCTTGCGAACGCCGCGGCCATTTCGCGCGTCGTTCCGCTTCTATTTCCAACTTTGAATGGCCAGTTGGCGCCCGCCATCATGAGTGGCGCGGGACTTCTCGGAGCGCTTGCCATCGGTATTTTCGTGGCGAACTCGCCCATCAGGTTTCGCGTCAAAGATCTCGATGAAGGGTCACTCATATTTTGAGAATGACCGAGCCTGTCCGTTGGTACAGGAAAGTTACTGTCCGGTCACTACGAAAAATCTAGTCCTTTCGGCGGATGTGCCCGACGCAGGTCGATCCTATGATGTTTACAGACAAGAGAATGGTGAGGCGACGGACGGACGGAACTCGGAAAAGCCTCTTTGAATCGCAAGGAACTCGTCCAGCAACGTCCGCGTTTGAGACAGCATGAAAGCCCGCTGAGGTGGCGCGGGAACGTCGCAAAGAATTGCTCACCGCGGAGTGACAATTACCTCTGTCACACCGTGACCTCCAATCCCTCACGGTCGGGATGACCACCGGCACCCGACACCTCCCCAATTCGA
This sequence comes from uncultured Chloroflexia bacterium, assembly GCA_963713965.1. Taxonomy (GTDB): domain Bacteria; phylum Chloroflexota; class Chloroflexia; order Thermomicrobiales; family Thermomicrobiaceae; genus CALAGB01. The sequence continues at coordinate 2,902,941 of OY970217.1, read as the reverse complement.
GGGTTCGCTCGTCCCCGCACGGAAACGTGGAGCGGACCCTCAGGCCCCTTCTCTCACGGCTCGTATCGCTCCACTGAATGTCCGAAGCGTCATGGCACGTCCACACACCGCTCCGCATGCGCCGATCAAGTATCCTCAAGACATCGTCGACGGGCGCCAGTGAACGGAGGACCGATGTCGGCCTCACGAGGTCTCTACCGCTCCCGAAAGCACCGCATGGTTGCCGGAGTCGCGGCCGGTCTGGCCGAACGCTTTGGCGTCCCCATATGGATGATGCGGATCTTCTGGATCCTGCTCTTCATTCCGGGCGGCATACCCGGCATCATCCCCTATGCGGTCCTCTGGATCATCGTGCCTCTCGAACCGCGCGAAGGTCCGATCTGATCCTTTCGCCCAACCAGACCGGCTGGACCGCGGCGAACGGTCGTGCGCCGCGTTCTGGACCTGCATTCAGGACCACAACCGGACTTATGATATCCTTTGGTTTAGAAATTCAACGCCATGTCGTGCGTCGCCAACGGCTGCTACAATCCCCCATGCTGCGCAGATTCCTGAGCATCGGAAGTGAGGTCTGGATGTCAAACAACGGCTTGACCAAGGAGCAGATCATCGATGCTCTGCGACCGGTCAAGGACCCTGAGATCGGCCGGAGTCTCGTCGACCTTGGCATGATTAAAGACGTGGTTATCAACGGCCACGACGTCACCGTTCACGTCGAACTGACGACACCGGCATGTCCACTCCGTGAGGACATAAAGAATGACGTTACCGCCGCCGTGAAGGGCGTGAGTGGCGTGAATGACGTCGACCTCAAGTTCACCGCGCGCGTGCGTCCCAGTGGCGCCGGCATGACGAACCGCCAGCAGATTCATGGCGTCAAGAACGTCATCGCGGTCGCCAGCGGCAAGGGCGGCGTCGGGAAGTCAACGGTGGCTGTCAACATGGCCATCGCGCTGGCTCAGGATGGCGCATCGGTCGGCCTGCTCGATGCCGACGTCTATGGTCCCAGCATTCCGATGATGATGGGCATCCAGGCGCAGCCGATGATGCGGGACAACAAGATCATCCCGCTCGATGTCTACGGCGTAAAGATCATGTCGATCGGCTTTCTGATTGAACCGGGGAAAGCCTTGATCTGGCGTGGTCCGTTGGTCTCCCAGCTCGTCACGCAGTTCTTGAAGGATGTCGATTGGGGCGAACTCGACTACCTGGTTGTCGACCTCCCACCAGGAACCGGCGACGCGCAGCTGACGCTGGTGCAGCAGATTCCGCTGTCTGGCGCGGTGATCGTCACCACGCCGCAGAACGTGGCGCTGGCCGATGCCGTCAAAGGGTTGGCCATGTTCCGTGAGGTGAAGACCACCATCCTGGGTATCGTCGAGAACATGAGCTATTTCATCTGCCCCAATTGTGGTGAAGAGACCGACATTTTCGGCAGCGGTGGTGGCCAACACGTCTCAGAAGAGTATGAAGTGCCGCTCCTTGCGCGCATACCGCTCGAATCGTCGATCCGCTCAGGGGGCGATGCTGGGCAACCTATCATCGTGTCGGATCCCACGTCACCGCCGGCAGAGGCGTTCCGCCACGCTGGCCGGCAGGCAGCGGCTCGACTAGCGGTCGATGCCATCAAGAAGCCGCGCCGCGAGCGTATCATGCTGCGACCGACGTAAGACTCACAAATTGCAGTTGCCAACCGGGAGGGCTCGCATGGCCCTCCCGGTTTTGTTTTGCGCCACATCAGAACTTTGCCTCAACAATTCCGCGATCCTCGGTGATAATCGACGCCAGAGAAAATCAACCGCATCGAGATTGTGGACCGCTCCATGAAGATCACCGGCGGCATCGCCGGAAACTTCTGAATGGTCGCTCGTACGAATCTCTACCGACCAGAGCGTGACTGGATTCGGCGCGACCCATTGGGGGAGCCGACACGACCGAGATCATGTGTGACATGCGGCCGATGCTCTTCGGCGACGAACTCGAGCAAAACGAAAGGACACACACAGATGCCCGACCCGCTCTTTCACACTGGTGATCAACACGCGGACGCGTTGATCGCACCGATTGCCCGCTCAGTGATTCTGCTGACTGAACGAGCTGAGCAGTACGCGACTCGCCTGCGCATGTCGGACGGCGATCGTGAGCTGGTCGAGATGGCGCAGCGCATCCTGACGATCGCCCATGAGGATTTGCGTGACCTCCTCTCGAACGGGAGCCGAGGAGAAGGAGCGGATGCGTGAGCAAACGCAAACGCGTCCTGATCACCGGCGCTGGGGGAAACATCGGTAGCAGCCTGTCCCAGAGCCTCAAGGACCGGTATGACCTGCGCCTCCATTTTCATCGTCAGCCTGACCAAGCGCTGGATACGGACTACGTCGTCGCCGACATTGCTGAGTACGACGAGATCGCGCCCGCCATGGAGGGGATCGATGCCGTGGTGCATCTGGCAGGATCGCCGCATGTCACGTCGCCATGGGATGCGGTGCATCACACCAACATCGTGGGGACCTACAACGTCTTCGAAACGGCTCGACGGGCCGGAGTCCGCAAGATCGTCTTCGCCTCGACCAACCACGTCATGGGCATGTACGACCGAGATCGCGAGTGGCCAGTCTACGCCGACCAGTCGGTGCGGCCCGATTCCCTCTACGGAGTTTCCAAAGCCTTCGGCGAGAGCCTGGGACGACACTACGCCGATCAGTACGGGCTTTCGGTCGTCTCGTTGCGCATCGGCTGGTTCCTGGAGCATCCGCACGACGAGATCGCACGCTGGATGTGGCTCAGCCCGCGCGATTGCGCGCAGGTCGTTTGGCGCTCGATCGAAGCCGACATCGGTTATGGCGTCTTCTACGCCATCTCGGCCAACAGCATGCGACGCTGGGACATCACCGACACGATCAACATCCTGGGGTATCGACCGCAGGACGATGCCGAACGGTTTTTCAGCGATGAGCACCTCAGTGAGGAGGGGTCATGAAGATCACCGATCTAAAATGTGCGCTGCTCGGCCCGCATCCGATCGTCCGCATCATCACGGACGAAGGGATCGACGGCTTCGGCCAGGTGGAGTTCTACAAGCCCTATCTCAAGCCGCACGTCCTCTTCTACCGAGACGCCCTCATCGGCGAAGACCCGACCAATGTCGAGCGCGTGATGCTCAAGATCCGACGGTTCGGCGCCTTCAAACCGTGGGGCAGTGCCGTGAGCGCCATCGAAATGGCGTTGTGGGACATCGCCGGAAAAGCCGCAGGTGTTCCGGTCTACAAGCTTTTGGGTGGCAAGATCCGCGATCGCGTGCGGGTCTACAACGGCGCCGTCCGCTTCCAGATGCCCGATTACACACCGGAAGGTTTTGCCGTCAACATGCGCCAGATGAAGGCGTCGCCTGAGAACTTCAACATCATCAAGCAGGGGATCGCCTTTCACAGCCCCATGCCGAGCCGTATCCCAAACTTCTTTTACGGAGAGGCACAACCGAGCAGCTTCCACGGCAATCGTGACCGCGGGCTCCTCACCGAACGCGGGCTGAACCACGTCGTGGATTGCGTAGCGGCCATGAAGGAAGTACTGGGAGATGAGGTTGGGTTGGCGCTCGACTGCGGACCGGGCTTCACGGTTTCCGACGCCATCAAGCTAGCCCGGGCGCTCGAGCCGCTCAACGTTCTGTGGCTGGAGGACATGATCACTGGCGACTACGTCCCTTACACGTCGGCGGAGTTGTATCGCGAGGTGACCCACGCCACGTCGACGCCGATTCACACGGGAGAGCAGGTCTATCTGCGCAACAACTTCAAGGACCTCATCGAGACCAACGCCGTGCGCATTCTCGGTCCCGATCCCTGCGACGTCGGCGGCATCGCTGAGCTGAAGTGGGTGGCGGAGTATGCCGATCTGCACGGCATCATGATCGCGCCGCACGGCACCGGAAACGGATTGCTCGGTCTGGCCGCGCTGGTACAGGTGTGCGCTACGTTGCCTGACAACTACATCGCCTTCGAATATCCAATCGGCCAGCCAGAATGGTGGTACGACATCGTCGAGGGGCTGCCGAACCCGATCGTGAAAGACAGCTTCATCGATGTGTGGGACCGCCCCGGCATGGGCGTCAACCTCATACCAGAGGCAGCAATACAGTATTTGAGCGAGGAAGACGCGGGGTTCTTTGAGTAGAGGCGGAGAGGCGCGTCCTCCACGATCTCCCGCTTGTGTGCGGGCGACGCATGCGTCGCGATTGCTGCACGCGACACAGGGACCAAACCCGGCACAGTGCCTCGAGCGGTCGGTGACGATCATCGTCCCCGAATTTCGACACACGACGACGGATCCCGTCCGAAGATGAGCATCACGCGTCATCCAGTGGTCGACGCATGCGTCGACCATTCAAAACGGAGGCGCTGGTGCGCACCGACCGGCCGTTTCCATCCCACTCACCTGAATCTGGTACGATCATCAGCGCCCGCGAGCGAATCGCAGTAAGGTCACGAATCTTCGTACGATTCGATTGCGGAACGTGGGGAGAGTGCCCAATCGCGCCGGATGCGCGGAGCGCGATCATGCTGGAGGAGATCGTTGAACTGCCCAAATTGCAGCGCGGCGACGCCGTCTGATGCCAACTTCTGCTCGCGCTGCGGTCGTGAACTGACGCCCGGGGCGCGCAGATACCGACGCCGAGTGGTGGTCACCGGAGTCGGAGTCGTCTCGCCTCTCGGATTGACCGCCGAGGAGACGTGGTCCGGTCTGGTGGCCGGGAAGTCAGGCATCGGGCAAATCGAACGCTTCGACCCGAGCGAGCTGCCGGTCCACATCGCCGGAGAAGTGCGAGACTTCAGCGTCAGTGACTGGGTCGACGCCAAGACAGCGCGGCAAATGGCTCTCTTCGCGCAATTCGGTGTGGCCGCAGCCGGCATGGCGGTCAACGATGCGGGGTTGAGCGCCGACAGTGTCGATCATGACCGGGCCGGAGCGATCATCGGCACCGGTGCTGGTGGAATGGCGACCATCATCGATGCCCACGACACGGCTACGCGCCGTGGGCTGATGCGCACGTCACCGTTTTTCATGACGACGTTCCCGCATAACCTGGCGTCGTTCCACGTGGCCAATACCTTTCGCTTCGTCGGGCCCAGCCTGACCGTCTCCACTGCCTGCGCAACCGGAGCGCAAGCCATCGGCGAGGCGTCCGAGGTGATCCGACGCGGTCAGGCCGACGTGATGTTGGCCGGCGGCACTGAGCACTCGGTCTTCCCCCTCTTTGTGGCTAGCTTCGCCGTCCAGCGAGCCGCCTCGACCTGCAACGACCATCCCGAGCGCGCCAGTCGACCGTTCGACGCTACCCGAGAAGGCTTCGTTATTGGCGAGGGAGCCGGGGTGTTGGTGCTCGAATCGCTGGAGCACGCCCAGGCGCGCGACGCAACGATCTATGCCGAACTGCTCGGTTACGCGAGCAGCAATGACGGCTACCACCCGATCGCGCCGGAGCCGGAGGGCCGGGGTGCGTCGATCGCCATCACCAACGCGTTGGCTGACGCCGGTGTAGAGCCCGACGACGTCGATTACGTCAACGCACACGCGGCATCCACACCGCTCGGCGACAAGGCGGAAACGCTGGCCATCAAGCGGGCGCTTGGTGGGCACGCCGCCACCGTGCCGATCAGTTCGAGCAAATCGATGATCGGACACCTCATGGGCGCGGCTGGCGCGGTCGAGGCAATGGCGACGGTGCTGACGATCCGCGATCAGGTCATTCACCCGACGATCAACTACTGCAACGTGGATCCAGACTGCGACCTCGATTACGTCCCCAACGATGCACGCAAGGCGAAAGTCGATGTCGCCATCTCGAACTCATTCGGACTCGGTGGCCAGAACGCGTGTCTGGTCTTCTCACGCTTCGATTCAGAAGAGACGAACCATTGAGCTTCACGAACAAGACAGGCGGAGAGCGAAACGTACATGGTTAACACCACTGACATTTTGAGCGGACGCATGCCGCGACGCGCGGCGCAGGTTCGGCCAACCGCGCCAGACGTCTTCGAGATCCGCGAAGGTCAATACCTGCAGATCAACGACGTCGAGGGCAAGCAGGTCTCGGAGATGGTGGCATTCAACAAGGATGACATGCGCGAGATGCTCTCCACCTCGCACACGCGTGGCATCAACAATTCCCTTATGCTGGTCAAGGGGATGAACATATACAGCAACCGGCGCAACGCCATGTTTGCCTTGATCGAGGACACGGTCGGTCGTCACGACATCCTGCTGCCGTCCTGCGATCGCCGCCGTTACCTCGACGACTACGGCCTGGTGAATCATCCCGGCTGCCGTGACAACTTCTTCCGTGAGTTCAAGCCGTGGGATGTCGACTATGACCGCATCCCCGATCCGATCAACTTCTTCATGAATGTCGGTTTGCGAGCGCGCGGCGAGTTCGAGGTGCGTGAGCCACTCTCAGAGCGCAATGACTTCGTCATCTTGCGCGCGTTGATGGACATGGTCGTAGGCGTCTCGGCCTGCCCGCAGGAGCAGAGCCCCGCTACTGGCTACAACCCCACTGATATCCTCATCCGCGTCTACGTGTGAGAGCCGAGCGCCATTCGAATCACTCGAACGGCGCCCACTGAGCCTATCGCTCAGCGATCGGAACCCACTTGCCGTCGCGCTTGCCGCTGTAGATCGACTGCGGTCGGATGATGCGGCCGGTTGCCTGCTGCTCGAAGTAGTGCGCTGTCCATCCTGCGGCGCGGCTCATGGCGAAGGTCGGCGTGAAGATCTCTGTCTCCAAGCCGATGGTGTGAAGCACGAGCGCCGTGTAGAACTCGACGTTGGTCTGCAGGCGTCGTCCCGGCTTGTACTCCTCGAGCAAGCGCAGCGCCGTTTGCTCAACGTGACGCACGAGATCGTAGAGGGATGCGTCGGCCGCTCCCCGTTCGAGTAGACGCGTGGCGGCATCCGCCAAGACGTCGGCGCGCGGATCACGCACTTTGTAGACACGGTGCCCAAACCCCATCAGCCGTTCGCCCCGCTCCAGTTTCTCGCGGATGTAGGGCTCAGCTCGCTCCGGCGAGCCTATTTCGAAGACCATGTCGAGCGCCGGTCCAGGAGCGCCGCCATGCAGTGGACCCTTCAACGCGCCGACGGCACCGACCAGTGCCGAAACGAGATCCGACGCGGTCGACGCGATGACGCGCGCGGTGAAGGTCGATGCGTTGAGACCGTGATCGATGACCGTGTTGAGGTACGTATCCAGCGCCCGAACGTGCTCGTCGTCGGGACGTTCGCCCGCGAGCATGTACAGGTAGTTGGCGGCCTCCCCCAGGCTCTCGTCAGGCTCGACCGGCGCTTGTCCGGTGCGCGCTCGATGATAGAAGGCGATGATGGTTGGGATGCGAGCCATCAGGCGGAGCGCGTAAGACTTGTCGTCCCCGACTGAAGGTGACGAACTCCCCTCCAGACTCAGTGTATCGATGCCCATGCGCAGCGCGTCCATGGTCGATACCTGGTCCTTGGCGGCGGCGTTGAGGAGTTGTTTGGTGGCATCTGGCAGCGATCGATTACTGGCGAGCGAGGAGTGAAGATGGTCGAGCTGCCCCGCCGTCGGGAAAGAACCATTCCAGAGCAGATGGAGCGTCTCTTCGAAGGTCGCTTTCCCGGCGAATTCATCCAGCGGGTAGCCCGCGATAATCAACTCCCCGGCTTCTCCATCGACGCTGCTGAGCAACGTGTCGGCGGCGACGACCCCTTCCAATCCTGACTTGACCTCAACCTTTACATTGCTGGACATGGGAGACTCCTTTGTCGGCTGTCAATTCCCGGCGGCCCTGGACGGAGAACGCCGCAATTCCAGTCTAGTCATATCTGTATGCATTGATCAAGATTGATTCACGAATCAATCTATGGCAGTCTTGGGTGGACGGTGGCACAGGTTGACAAGGAGCGTGAATGACGGCGCAAGATCGAGATCTCACGGCACGCGAGGCGGCCCAGCAGCTTGGAATCAGTCTCTCTACGCTCTATGCCTACGTCAGCAGAGGAATGATCCGCTCGCGGCCCGGCCCAGCGGGTTCACGCGAGAAGCGCTACGCGGCCAGCGACGTTCTGACGCTCAAGGAACGTCACGCGCTACGGCGCGACCCCTCACGCTCGTCGGAAACCGCGCTCAGCTGGGGCACGCCCGTTCTTGAGTCCGCGATTACCTTGATTGAGGATAGTCAACTCTACTATCGTGGGTACGACGCGGTCGAACTCGCCAGGACGACGAATTTCCAGGAGGTGGTCGGACTGCTGTGGACCGGCCACATGGGTGAGCCGGTTGAGCTCGCACCTTCATGTGATCTTCCGGCACTTCCCAGTGAGCTTCCCGATTCACTCGATACGCTCGAGCGAGTTCAGGTTCTTCTCCCGCTCCTGGCAGCATCCGACCCTGCTGCCTACGATTTGCGACCCCACGCGCTCTGTCGCGCGGGTGCTCGCATTCTGACTGCGATGGCGAATCAGGTCGCCGAGACGACCGTCTCCGGACCGATCGCATCGGCCGTTGCGCGGCGGTGGTCGCCGGGAGTTCCCGGCGCGGAGCGGCTCATCAACGCCGCGTTGGTTATCTCGGCCGACCACGAGCTGAATCCGTCGTCATTCACGGTGCGTTGCGTGGCCGCCACCGGCGCCCCCCTCTACGATTCCATCATCGCGGGCATCGCCGCCTTGCGCGGCATACGCCACGGAGCTGCCAGCTATCGTATCGAGGCGCTACTGGCGGAAATCGATACTCCAGACCGGGCAGAGTCGGTGTTAGAGGAACGCTTGCGCCGTGGCGAGCCGATCCCAGGATTCGGCCACAACCTCTATCCGCAAGGAGATCCGCGTGCCGTCACGTTGGTTGAGCTCTGTCACGAGCTTGTTCCAGAGCATCCATCGCTGGCATTAGCGGACGCACTGGTCGAGGCGTCCGCAACCGTGATTCAGGAGCGACCCAACGTCGATCTGGGGTTGGTGACAGTGGCGAGAGCCCTGGGCATGCCGAACGGCTCGGCGCTGAAGCTGATGGCGTTGGGTCGCGTGGCGGGTTGGGTGGCGCACGCGCTAGAGCAGTATCCGCTATCGCGCATCATCCGGCCGCGCGCCAAATACGTGGGGCCGGCACCACAGTGAGTCGTTTGATCTCGTGCCAATCGTGGTCGCGCGATCTGCTTCTCGGGATTGTCGGCATCATGCTCTGACAGGCCGCACGCAGCGCGGCGATAGTTTTGCCCGTCTCATCGATCAACGATGGTACCTTACGTCAGTGATGGGGCAGAACTGATCCGGCGTGCGATCGAGAAAGCACTCTTGAACTTCCCAACGCGTTACCACCAATCACCAAACGGATTGGTTCTTGATGGCGAACGGGTTCAACGCGTTTCCGCCATTTTGGAGTCCCGAGACGCAAGCCAGTGCCATCTCACTGGACGTCGTAGCTCTTGACGACGCTTATGAAGATCGCCAACAGGTTATGATCGTTCGCCATGAAGCAAATTGGCACTGTCAACACATAGTGAGTTGGCCGAAGCGGACGAAACGGAGCTGGCATGGAACCTTCAACGTACGACACCGCGGCACTCATCGAGGTGATCGATCGTCACCTCGACCGTTCGTATTTGGTCGAGTCGCTCAGTACGCTTGCCAAGATTCCAACCGACGTTCCTCTCGGATTCAATACGTTGATGGAACCTGATGATCCCAAGCTCGTCAGGTATGTTCAGGAGATCCTACGTCCAGAGTTAGTTCGACAAGGGGCCTACGATCTCATTGATGCCCCACGTAACAACGTGGTGGTTCGGGTCGGAACTGGTAGCGTGCCTCGTTCATTGTTGATCCAAAACTATACGCCCAGTCAGCATCACAATCTCATGGATCCGCAGCTTGCAGGGGTGGTTGCCAACGCTCGCGACTATGGGTGTGACGAGCCTGCCATTTTTGGCCAGGGCGTCAGTCAGAGCAAAGCGCATCAGGCGGTCATGCTGGCCGTCATAAAACTTCTGTTGCAGAGCGGTGTTGAGCTGCGTGGTCGACTCTACTGGGCGATCAACAACGAGGGACGGAGCAGTCACGCCTGCACGGAAGCGATAATTGCCGCCCTCAACGAGCGTCCTACGTTCGGTGTCGTTCAGATTGGAACAGACCTTGGGATCTCATTGGGCAATCGAGGTCGGGTCGATGTCGAAATCCATGTGCAGGGAACCGCAATTCATTCAAGTGAGCCAGAAAAGGGGCTCAGCGCGATCGAGGGCGCCCATGAGGTGCTGAGCCGTCTGAAGACGCTTGCCTGGGCGGATTCCCATCAACTTCTCGGCGGACGCCACGCAATTGTGTACAAGATCCGGTATGAACCGGTTGCTCCCCATACTCTTCCTTCGGACGCGTTCCTGACGGTCGATCGCCGCATGTTACCGGGGGATGACCCACATCAGGCTACTGAGGAGATCCGGCAGGTCATCGGCGATCTCTCTCCTTACAAGGTCTCAGTCGATCAAGGAGTGTACATGCTCCCGGCGTTGGTGGAGAGGTCGCACCCAGGTGTACGCGCACTTCAGGAGGCAAATTTCGCGATTCGTGGGAGTGAGGCCGGTGAATTCCACGGTTTCGGCACCTTCGACGCCGGTGGACTCTGCGCTCTTGGCATTCCCACGGTAATGTACGGTGCCAGCGGCAACTCAGCGTTGACAGACACCGACTTCGTGCCCATCTCCGCGGTGGAGACGGAAGCGCGAGTACTGGCGCATTTGATTCTCAGTTATCTGGGGTGAAAGGGAAGCGCGGCAATGTGTGCATTGGTTGAGCAGCCAGTTCATTTAGGAATCAGTCTACCGAACCGGGCCGTGCTCTTCGGCCTGCCTGTTGAGACGCTGCTGGTAACTGCCGAGCAAGCCGACCTTTCCGGTTATTTCGAGTCGGTCTGGGTAGGGGACAATTTTCTCTCCAAGCCGCGACTCGAGGCCATCGTTACGCTCTCGGCACTTGCGGCCCGTACCCAACGCTTGAAGCTCGGAACAATTTGTCTAGCCAGTTTTCCGCTGCGACATCCACTTCCTCTGGCGCTGCAGTGGGCGAGTCTGGATGTCCTCTCCGGTGGGCGAACCATCCTAGCCGTCTGCATTGGGGGATCATCACGCATGGGTCCGAAATTTGCCACGGAGTTGGCTGCGATGGGCGTACGATCTGCGGATCGAGCACCTCGTTTGGAAGAGGGAATTGAAATCCTTCGTCTCCTTTGGGGATCCGAGCCAGTCAACTACCAGGGCCGATTCTATAGGTTCGACGACGTGGAACTGTATCCAAAGCCGATACAACCGCGCATCCCAATCATTATTGCGGTCAATCCATCGGAAGGGGGCGATCCGCTCATCGAGGAGCGGGCGCTGCGCCGTGTCGCGCGCCTGGCAGACGGATGGCAAACCGATGGGACACCACCGGAGTTGTTTCGTTCGCGCTGGTCACGAATCCGAGAATACGCTCGTGAATACGGGCGAGATGACGAAGTCGTCGATGCCAGCCTGCATCTGATGGTCAATATCAACGACGATGATGAGCGCGCATATACAGATTCGGTGGCATTCCTGACTCGGTACTATGGCGAGGGCGTCATTTCCGCGGAGAAACTTGATTCGTGGCTTGCGTTCGGTCCTCCACGTGCTGTTGCTGACAAGATAGCGTCGTTTGTAGAGGCTGGGTGTACTACTGTCGTGGTGCGCTTCACGGCTCTCGACCAATCCGGACAGCTCAACCGCTTCGTCGACGACGTGATTCCGCGATTGGCACAGCGAGTCCCCATCGCGAAATCGACTGCACTCGGATAAGTCGTCGGTGGTGAGGTAATGCTGCCAACGCCCAAACCGTGCAGGAGACTCAAAAGCGATCAACCTCCGCGATCAATTACGCCAGCGTCCCTGCAATCTTCGCGAGCGAGATTCGTGACGTGATCAAGTTGCCCTTCTGCTTCCCGTATCGGTGAATGCAGCTCACGGTATTCTTGCAGCCGATCCGTCCGTTGCATGCGATTGACGGCGGCCGCCATTGAAAATCAAGAGAACTGACTCACTGGGGGGTCTTCATGGAACGCGGTGCCCTTGAAGGGAACAACGGCCGATTAATGAGGCGTGCACCTCACGCCACGAAATAGCGCTGGGTCAAGGGCAGGCTCTCAGCGGGCGGAGAATCGACGACCTCACCATCGATCGAGACTTCGAGCGACTTAGTATCGACTCGTACGTCCGGCGACGACGAGTTGAACCGCATTGCGGACTTGAAGGTCTGGCGCGTGTTCTCCACGGCAAGCGCTTGCCGCCGCAGTTGATGACGCGTCGCGAACCCGCCGTCGAGCGCTGCCTGCGACACAAAATTGAGCGAGATCGACGCGGGGGTCAGACCAATCCCGCCGAACATCGGTCGATAGATGAGCGGCTGGCTTGTGCGGGTCGACCCAACCCCGTCTCCCACCGGCGCCCAGGCGACAAAGCCGCCCTTGATCACGGCCTGTGGCTTGGCGCCGAAGAAGGCCGGATGCCAGAGAATGATGTCGGCCAGCTTTCCCGGTTCCAGACTCCCGACCTGATGTGCCAGTCCATGAGCAATCGCCGGGTTGAGCGTGTACTTGGCCAGGTACTGCAGCACGCGCGGGTTGTCATCTCCCTCGCCGGTCTCGACATCGAATCCGCCGCCCCGCAGCTCCTTCATGCGGTGCGCCAGTTGCCAGGTGCGGCTGATCACCTCGCCGATGCGGCCCATCCCCTGCGAATCGGACGACATGATGCTGATGGCGCCCAGGTCATGAAGCACATCTTCGGCGGCGATGGTGCCGGCACGTATGCGGTCGCGCGCCGCGGCGACATCAGTCTCGATCTGCGGAATGAGTCGGTGGACGGCCATGATCATGTCGAGCTGTTCGGCGAGGCTGTTCTTACTGTAGGGAATGGTCGGGTTGGTCGAGGAGCCAATCACATTGGCCTCGCGCACGATCTCCAACAGATTGGGGGCATGTCCGCCACCCGATCCCTCGACGTGATAGGCGTGGATTGAGCGCCCTGCGATGGCCGAAATCGTTTCGCGCAGTGACCCGGCTTCGTTGAGTCCGTCGGTGTGAATGGCTACTTGCACGCCGGTTTGATCGGCAACTGTGAGACACGCGTCGATAACCGCCGGGAACGCGCCGACGTCCTCGTGTACCTTCAACCCGGCGTTTCCGGCCTCGATGTGCTCTTCCAGGTGCGCACGGCTGGAGGAGCCACGACCGAGCAACGCCAGGTTGATCGGTATGCTCTCGAACGCTTCGAAGATGTGCCGCAGGTTGGCCGCCGGGTTGACGCCCAGATCCCATACACCGCCGGAGCCCTGCGCGACCAGGGTGGTTAGCCCCGACGTCAGCGCCGCGCCGATCAGGCTGGTGGACGACAGATGCACATGGGAATCGATTCCGCCTGGTGTGGCAATGAGCCCATCGCCGTTCACGATGCCGGTGCTCGCGCTCAGGATGAGGTCGATGTCTTCGGTCACGTCCGGATTGCCTGCTCGCCCGATGCCGACGATGCGCCCGTCCTTGATGCCGATGTTGGTCTTGATGACGCCAAGCACCGGATCGAGCACCACGACGTTGGTCACCAGCAGATCGAGCTTGCTCGGGCCAGGCTGCCGTCCTATCAGCATGCCGTCTCGCACGGGACGGCCAAATCCGGTCAGGAGTTCACTTCCGGGAACTGAATCATCGCGCTCAACGCGAATGAAGAGATTGGTGTCGGCCAGCCGAACGCGGTCACCCGTCGTCGGGCCGTACAGTTGGATGTAGCCTTCGCGGTTGAAGTGGCTCGACACGTAATGATCCCTACTCTTCCGGTCGGTGACCATAGCCGAGAGCAATCGAACGTGCCAGCGCCGCATCGACGTCAACTTCATCAAGCGGTCCATCGATCAATCCCGCAAATCCACGAACTATGCGATTGCCGCCGATCGGGACCAGACCCATGATCCTCGTCTCGCCTGGCTCGAGCCTGACCGCCATACCAACGGGCACGTCCGGACGCATCCCGAAGGCGCGACGGCGGTCGAAGCACAATATTGGATTGGCCTCAAAGACGTGCATGTGGGCGGTCAAATGTACTGGGACGTCGCCTTCGTTGGTGATGCGGATCTCGGTTTTCGGCAAGCCTGGGCTGATCTCGATGGATTCGCCGGCCGGGATGATTGCACCCGGCGGCAGATCACTCGGCTTCATCGCTTTGCCTTGCTTGAATTGGATTGCGCACGGTTACCAGGCGCGTGCCGTCGGGAAACATGGCGTCAACCTGCAAAATGCGCAGCATCGCCGAAACGCCTTCCAACACGTCGTCACTTTGAAGTACGGAACAGGCGTGGGCAACGACCTCGTCATAATCGCGCCCTGCGCGAGCCTCCTCGAAGATCTCGTCGCAGATGATGGCGGAAGCTTCCGGGTGATTCAGCTTGATGCCGCGGGCCAAGCGACGTCGCGCCAGCTCAGCCAGCGTAAAGACCGTCAGACGATCAAGTTCCTTGGGAGTCAGCTGCACGTTTGTCCCTGCGATTGCAGTCTAGAACAAGCCGCACACACCGGTCCGTCGTCACTCAGTCTCGTCGTCGATCGCCGGTGCGATCTGCTCCAACACGACCTCGTAGCAACGCCGATGTGGAATCTGATAATCGCGCATCAGTCGCGAGACATCAACCGAGCGAAATCCGGTGGGACCTGGAGATCGATGCGGCGAGGTGGCCACGCGATTGGGCAGGTACCGCCCAAGTCGTCCGCTGGCGATCGCGGTCGCCAGGAGCTTGAGGTCAGAGACACCGGGAAGATCTTCTATCTGTGTATCAGGCTCAGAAACGCGTGGATCGCCGTGCAGCCAGATGTAGAGATCAGGCGCGGCTTGCTCCTGATCCTCACTCACGGTGGCCGCTGCCGTCTGGATGGGGAGTTGCCCGGAAGCGCAGCTGGATGGAAACGTCGGCCAGGAGCGCATCCAGGTCGAACGGCTTACTCACCACGCCGTCGGCCGGGAGCTCATTGACCTGCTGCCGGAGATTCGCTCCAGCGGACATTGCGATGATGCGGATTGGGTTCGTTTTGGGATCATCTTTGAGCATGCGGGTCGCGGAGCCGCCGTCGAGAACGGGAAGCATCAGATCCATAAGGATGACGTCCGGCGCCCGCTGCTGGGCGATTTCGATAGCCGTTCGACCGTCACCGGCGACGAAAGTCTCGTACCCCTCGTCGGTGAGCAACTCGACCAACATACTCCGAATTGCCGGATCGTCGTCGACGATCAAGACGCGCGACAATTGGGCTCCTCCTTCGAGGCCATCAAGTGAGCAAGACGCGCGCCACAGCGCACGGATCCGTGGGGGCCGAGCGAGGTCAGTTCCACGCGGTCGCGGTGGCGACGTCCATTGTCACGAAGGGGGTGTCCAGGGCCCCGACGGGCGTTGGCGCTCGCCGGGCAAGCCATCGGTCGGGCGCATCTTGAGCAGCGCCTCGATGTCGTCGCGCCGGTAAAATCGCTCACGTTTGATACCGCGGCGATAGCTCTGAATCCGTCCGCGGCTGGCGTACGAGTACAGTGTCGTGACTTTTACACCCAACATGGAAGCGGCTTCCGCCGCCGTGAGGTACTCGACGCCCTCAATGTTAATCATTCACAACACCCCTGCATTGCATCCAGTATAGTGACGCGCCCATGCCGCGTCAAAAATGATCCGGTCGATCTCGCACTGGGGATCCTGACTCACATCGAGTCGGGCAGAGTTCACGTTTGAATGACGAGAGATCTGTCTCACCGGTCTCCGTTGAAGTCATCACCCGTCCAAAGTACGATAGGGGCGCATCATCGCCAGGCCGGAGGAACGTGTCGTGGCTGAGACTGCCCGCCAACCCTACCTCTTCGTCAGCTATGCCAGCGCCGATCGTGAGCGCGTCTGGCCCGTGGTGGACGCACTGCGGGCAGCAGGGGTGGCGACCTGGCTCGACGAACAGGGGATCGCCGGGGGCGAGAACTACGCGGTCGAGATCGGTTCGGCCGTCAAGGGGGCGGCATTACTCCTCCTTATGGCCTCGCCCGCGTCGCTGTCCAGCCGCAACGTGCGACAGGAGATCGCCCTCGCGTGGCGTTACGAGCGGCCCTTCGTCCCGCTGCGCCTCGACCCGGTAGGCATCCCCGACGAACTGGCCTACTGGCTCGAAGCGGCACAATGGGTGGACGTCCTCAACAAGCCAGCGAGCGAGTGGCTGCCGCAGGTGCTCGCCGCCCTCGCAGCGCACGGCATCTCTCCTGCCGCGCCGTCCGTCTCGGCGACGGTGACTCTGGCGGGTCGGGAGCGCGAACTGGGTTTGCTGCACTCCCAGCTGGCAGCGGCGCGCGCAGGCCGGGGCGGGCTGGTATTGATTGGCGGCGAGGCGGGGGTCGGCAAGAGCAGCCTGGCTGAGACAACCCTGCGCCAGGCGGCGGAGCAGGGTTGTGCGGTGCTCGAGGGGCATTGTTTCGATCTGGCGGACACGCCCCCCTACGGTCCCTTTATCGACCTCTTTGCCCGCTACGTTCCCGACGCCGGCGACCCGCTCCCGCCGCCCGCCTTCGCCGCGCGTGGCATGGTCGGCGCGGTGCCCACCCAGATCGCCCTCTTCGTTCAGGTACGAGACTTCCTCACTGCCCTGTCCGCACGCCGTCCTTTAGTCGCGCTGCTCGACGATCTCCACTGGGCCGACCCCGCCTCCTTTGATCTCCTGCGTTATCTGGCGCGCGGGATCGAGAGCTTGGCCGCGCTCCTCCTCGTGACCTACCGCAGTGACGAGCTGACGCGACGGCACCCTCTCTACGCCTTCCTGCCGCAGCTGTCGCGAGAGGCGATCGCGACGCGGCTCGACCTCGGTGTGCTCGATGAGGCGGCGGTGCGCGCCCTGGTTTCGATCCGTTATGGGTTACCGGAAGGCGACTCCGCGCGCCTCGCTGCCTACGTCCAGAGCCGTGCCGAGGGGAATGCTCTCTTCACCGGCGAGGTGCTGCGGTCGCTGGAAGAGGCCAACGCGCTCGTGCCGGATGCTGACGGTTGGCGCCTTGGTACTCTGACCGCTACCGCGGTGCCGCCGCTCCTGCGGCAGGTCATCGACGGGCGGCTCGATCATCTAGGCGAGGATGCTCGCATCCTCCTGGCGGTTGCCGCTGTCCTCGGCCAGGAGATACCACTGGAACTCTGGGCGAAGGTCGGTGAGGTGAGCGAAGACGCGCTGAGCGAGGTTCTGGAGTGGGCAGCGGAGGCGCGGCTGCTGGTGGAACTGGACAACGGCGAGCGCGTACGCTTCGCCCACGCATTGATCCGCGAGACGCTGTATGAAGGCCTCCCCGCGACTCGGCGTCGGCGTTTACACCGACAGGCGGGGGAGGCCCTTTCCGGTACGCGTGAACCCGACCCTGACGCGGTCGCCTATCAT
This sequence comes from uncultured Chloroflexia bacterium, assembly GCA_963713965.1. Classification (GTDB taxonomy): domain Bacteria; phylum Chloroflexota; class Chloroflexia; order Thermomicrobiales; family Thermomicrobiaceae; genus CALAGB01. The sequence continues at coordinate 2,885,483 of OY970217.1, read as the reverse complement.
TTCGAACAGGCACGAGACGCGCGGGCGCCGAAGTGGTTGGTCGCGGCCGGGGATCGCGCCGACCGCCTCGGGGCGTACGTGACGGCGGCTGACCGCCACGAGCGAGCGCTCGCCCTGCTCGGCGATGGCGACGCGACGCTAAACGGCTGGCTCCTCGTTCGCCTCGGTCTGCTCCTGCGCCACACCGATCTTGGGAGCGCGCTCGACTATCTTGAAGAAGCTCAGCCTGCCGTATGCAGCGCGGGTAATCCCGCTCTGACGGCCTACTGGCACGCGTCGCGTGGGATGGTGCGCTGCCTCGCCGGGCGCGGGCGCACTGGTCTGACCGATCTTGGCACGGGAGTAAGCGAGATTCGCGCTCTACCGGAAGACGCGAGATCTTCCGGGTCACTCCCTGCCTGTGTCCGGGTTGCTCTGGAGTCGGACGGCGAATCGACCTACGCCGACTGGCTAGCGATGCTGGGTAATCTGGGCGAAGGTCGTGACTATTGTGAAGCGCTCCTCGCCAAGCGATCTGCGGCTGGCGAGGACTCGGCGCGGCCGGCGGGCGATGTCAACTTTGGCCTGGCGCTCACTCACGCTGGGCTGGGCCACCCGAACGTGGCCATCAAGGCAGCAGCGCGTGCCCGCGACGCCTACCGGGAAATCGGCAACTACGCCATGGCGATCATGAGCTCGCGCCTCCTGGTGCGCTTCATCCTCCTCCCCTATTACGCGGATCGCGGGGAGGAGCAGCGGGCGGCAATTGGCGCGGCGAACGACGAAATGGCAAGCGACCTCGCGCGGCTTGTGGATGGGGGAGCCGTGCCGCCAGAGGTCGCTGACCTGATGGCGCGACTGCTCGACAGCGACAGCGCGGCGGTGGAGGGGCGCTGGGCGGAGACGCGTCAGGCGGCGATGGCCGTCCTCGAGCACGGGCTATCCAGCCTCTTTTTGCGGCAGGTCGGAGCCTCTCACGCAACGATCGCGCGGGGCCAGGGAGACCCTGACGTGGCCTGGCGATTGGTGAAGCTCGCCCTCCCGGCGGGGGCCGAATACCAACCGGGCGATCAGGCCATCCACATTGCGCTGCCGCTGCAACAACTCGCGCCCGCCCTGGCTCTGGACGCTGTCGAGCTGCCCATGGCCCGCGACTGGCTGGACGCGTACGATCGCTGGCTCGCGTGGACCGGCGCGATCCTCGGCCAAAGCGAGGGACAGGCACTCTGGGCCGAGTATCACCGCCGAGCCGGCGACCAGAAGCAAGCACACTCGCACGCCGAGGCGGCCCTAGAGCACGCCTCTGAGCCCCGTCAGCCACTGGCCCTTCTCACCGCCCATCGAATTCTGGGAGAACTCGACATCGAGACGCGGCGCTACGACGAGGCCGAGCAACACCTACTGGAGTCACTGACGCTGGCAGACGCCTGCCAGACGCCATTCGAGCGAGCGCTGACGCTGCTCGCACAAGCGGAGCTTCAGGCAGCGCGGGGACAGCGAGAGGACGCCCGTGCCCTGCTGGCAGAGGTACAGTCGATCTGCGAGCCGCTGGCAGCGAAGCCAACGCTAGACCGAGTCGCCATGCTGGGAGCACGCCTCGCTCCGTGAGGCTTCCTCAATTGATCAACGACGGGTCGCAGCATCATGCACGGGTTTGGCAGACGCTCTCCAGTACGCTCATTGCAGATAATCAATACAAATCAATGTTCATCTCGGTCTGTATACGCTCCTGAAACCGCGTGCTACCATTGAAAGTGCGATCGCGCGATGCGACGCGGAGCCGCCGTTAACGCGACCGATTTGAGCTGTTTCAATGACCTAACTCCTAGGAAGGATGTATCGATGGCAGATTCTGGGACCACCAGTGCAGAGCCACAAATGGTGGACCGCGGTCTTGCCGGGCTCGTCATCGCCGAGTCACGGCTTAGTCTCGTTGACGGCACCAACGGCAGGCTCACCTACATGGGTTACAGCATCGCCGATCTGGCGGAGCACGCTGAGTTTGAAGAGGTTCTCTATCTCCTCTGGTACGGCAAACTCCCCACCGCTGCACAGCTAACGGAGATGAAAACCAAGCTGGTCGCCGCCCGTACCCTCTCACCGACAGTCAGCAAGGTGCTGGCGGCCCTTCCGAAGACGGGCGCGCCGATCGACGCGATGCGCGCGGGCGTTACCGCCATGGCCATGGAGGATCCAACCTGGCACGACTTGTCTCACGAAGGCGTGCTGGAGAAGTCGATTCGACTGGCCGGAGCCATGCCGTCGATGCTCGCCAACTACTCGCGCCTGCGCGACGGCAAGCAACCGGTCGATCCCGATCCGTCGCTCAATGACGCGTCCAATTTCCTCTACATGTATCACGGCAAGCGTCAGAGCGAGACGGCGGAGGCGGCCTTCAATGCCTATCTGGTCTGCCTGGCTGAGCACAGCATGAACGCCTCAACCTTCTCGGCCCGCGTGACCATCTCCGCGCAGTCCGACATCTACTCGGCCATTTCGTCGGCGTTGGGCACGCTGAAGGGTGACGCCCACGGCGCCGCGAATCAGCGTTCGATGGAGATGCTCCTGGAAATCGGCTCCGTCGACAACGCGGAGAACTACGTTGAAGAGTCATTGCGGATTCATCGCCGCTTGATGGGGCTCGGCCACCGGGTCTACAAGACGCGTGACCCGCGCGTGGACCGCCTGATGGGCCATTCCGAGAAGCTGGCAAAAGAGACCGGAGATTCAACCTGGCACGATCTGGCGCACCGTGTCGAGGAGATCACGTCGACGAATCCTTACTTCATCGAGCGCAAGATCTACCCAAACGTCGACTTCTACTCTGGACCACTCCTATACATGTTGGGACTGAAGACCGACGTCATGCCGGGCGCTTTCGCGGTCAGTCGCATTGGCGGCTGGAGCGCCTCGGTACTCGAGCAGCTCGAGGACAACCGGCTAATTCGTCCGTCGGCCAAGTATGTCGGTCCGGAATCACAGACCTACGTGCCGATCAGCGAACGCAAGTAGTTGCAGATGGTCCATGGGCTCGATCGGGCGAGATTTCCGCCCGATCAGCCCAGCGTTATGTGCTACAATGAGCTATTGAGTGAGCACGTCTCGCGCGTGCGTCCCGGGGTAATTCCGGGGCGTCATTATTTGCGAGGCGTTTTCGTTCGAAATTCACGTCATCGGAGGGAGGTGATTTCGTCAATGCGTGTCGAACTACGCGATAGTGAGAGTTTTGATTCCCTCCTGAAGCGTTTCACGAAGGAAGTTCAAAAGTCAGGCTTGTTGCGCGATTTTCGAAGCAAGCGTCGTTTTGTGAGCAAGAGCGAGCAGCGCCGTGCCAAGGCGCGTAAAGCCGAGCACAAGCGACGGCGCAAGGAAGCCAAGACTACGTCGCGCTGATGCAGTGCGACAGTCTATCTAAACGACATCGTTAATGAATCGCTGGTGGTGACGGCCGTTCTGGTCGAAACTGCCCGCGATTCTTCCTTGTATAGCTCGATTCGTGAATGGCAGTAACGATGCCAGACTCGCGGGTCGCGAAGTGGTAGCTCACGGTGCAGTCACTCAACCGTTTCACCTGGCTCTTACCGGCCGCTGCCGGCGTCTTCGCCATCTACCTGACGCTCGCCATCGTCGGCGGAACGCAGCTCGGTTGGCCCATCTGGCTCATTCTGATTGGCAGCTTTCCAGCGGTCGGTGTCACCTGGATCGCCATGGTGGTGGCACTTCTGGACGCCAGCAAACGTCCGAAGACGCAGATGACCGAGGAGGCACGCATCGTCTGGCTCCTGTCCCTCTGCATTCTCAACGTCATCGCCCTACTCCCTTACTGGCTCATCGTGGTGCGACGCAACCCGGAGATGGGGGTTCAGGGGACGGCCGTTACTTCCCCTGCTGATCTTCGACGAACTGATTCGTAAATGCTTTGCTGGCGTCGACGGAGCGCGAGAGCAACCCGTTCTGCGTCATCCAATCGGCGTATTGCTGCCAGCGCTCCGGCGTTTGCCAACCGAACACCGGCGCCCCCTTCGTCCACAATGGCGCCAACCTCTCAATACCGACCGTCTCCATCTTGAGGTCGGTGTCCGGATACTTCGACGAAACGGCGTCCAGCGCCGCTTTGTGATCGGCCGCGGCGGCATCGTAGCCCTGAATCACAGCCTGGATGAAGTGGTCGACTAAACTTGGATTGTTCTCGATCGTCTTTTCGCTGGCCACCAAAACGAGCTCGTAATAGTTGGGGACGCCCCAATCCTGCACCGGCATGACGTTGACCGGATATCCCTGCTGCTCCGCCAGAATCGATTCGTGGACGTCATATCCGCCGATAATAGCGTCGACCTTCCCACTGATGAGCGCTGGAACGAGATCGAAGCCCACATTGACCAACTGCACCTTGCCGCTGTCGGCGCCATCGGCGGCCATCATGGTCTTCAACAGCGCTTCGTCACTCGGGATGCCGGGATAGCCGACTGTCTTTCCCGCTAGCTGTGCTGGATGCGTGATGCCCGACGACTTCAACGTCATAACGGTGTTCAACGGCTGCTGGACCAGAGCCGCGATGGAACGAACGGGGATCCCCTGCTCGCGAGCCAGCAGGACGTCGGTCTCGTAGCTGATGCCGAAGGTGTCGTGACCGGAGCCGACCAACTGGAGGACGTCGTCGGTGCTGGAGGGAACGTTGATCTTGACGTCGAGATGTTGGTCCTTGAAGTACCCCTTCTCCTGTGCCATGAAGAGTCCCGCGTGGTTCGACCACGGATACCAATCGAGCACCACGCTGGCGGAATCGGTCGAAGAGGTACCCCCTCCTGGACCGCACGCTGCCAGAACTGGCATCAACAACAGCACCAACATAACGACGCGCTTGATGCTCATCGAAATTTGCTCTCCCCCTGAATCGCACTGTCCGCGTTCACATCGCATTTATCCACCAGAGACTCCCACGCGCTGCCACGGGAGGAGCAACCGCTCCAGCAGTGAGACAACGCCGAAAAGAAACAGTCCGAGCAACGCGGAGACAAGGACTGCGGCAAAGACCTTGTCGGTTGCGAACTGCCCTGCCGAGCGAATCATGTAATAGCCGAGCCCAGCCGATGAACCGACCCACTCTCCAATGAGCGCGCCGATGACACTGACCGCGGCGGCGATGCGCGTTCCTGAAAAGAGATACGGGAGGGAGGACGGAAGCCGCACTACGCGGTAGGTCGTCCACGTGCTCGCACCCATGCTGCGCAGCAGATCGATCAGCTCCGGATCGACCGAACGGAGACCGTCGACGGCATTCACCACAATGGGAAAGAAGCAGATCAGCGCCACCACAATGACTTTCGGCGTCATCCCATAGCCGAACCAGATCAGGAGTATCGGCGCCAGGGCGATGATTGGAATGGCCTGTGAGGCGATAACGAATGGATAAAAGGCGCGCTCCACGACGCGAGATGAGGCAATTGCCAAGGCGAACACAACCCCAAGAATGAATGAGACCACGAAGCCCAGCGAAACCTCTTCGAGCGTCACGACGGTGTGATGCAGCAATGCGCGACGACTGTCGATCAACGCAGACAGAACGGCTGTTGGCGGTGGCAAGAACCAACGAGGCGTGTCGCGCAGTCGCACCGCGATCTCCCATCCGGCGATGACCAGCACGATCAGGAGTATCGGGAAGAGCCATGAGACCCAGATCGGCCAGCGTGGTCGCGCCTCCGGCGTCACGAGACCGTCACCTGTTCATGTCCACGCAAGGTGGCCAACAATCGAGCCTTCAGCGCAGTGAACCGATCCTCTGTCACGACCTCGTAGCGACGCGGCCGTGGCAGATCGATCGTCTGATCGGACAGGAAGCGGCCCGGCCGCGGGCTCATGACGAGCACCCGATCGGAGAGGAGTACTGCTTCCTCCACGTCATGCGTGATGAAGACGATGGTGCGGCCAAGCTCTTCCCACAGACTCAGCAGCCACTCCTGCATATCGGTGCGTGTCAAGGCGTCGAGCGCGCCAAACGGCTCGTCCAACAGCATCAAGCGTTGCTCGGTCAGGATGGTGCGCAGGAACGCCGCGCGCTGGCGCATGCCGCCGGAGAGCATCGAGGGGTAGCTCTCCTCAAAGCCACTCAGGCCAAATCGATCGAACAGTTCAAGCGCACGCTCACGCGCTTCTCGCTTTTTCACGCCCGCCACCTCCAGCCCCAGTGCGGCGTTGTCCAGCACGGTACGCCACGGAAGAAGCAGGTCCTTCTGGTGCATATAGGCGGTGCGACCGAGCCGCGCGAGCTCGGGCTTGCCGTCGAGCAAGATCTCTCCATCGGTGGGCTTTTCCAGTCCGGCAACGATATTGAGCAGAGTGCTCTTGCCGCAGCCGCTCGGGCCCACGATGCTGACGAACTCGCCGTCCGCAACGGTCAGGTCGATCCGATCGAGCGCTCGGACGTTCCCTTGTCGTGACGTAAACGTCTTCGTCACACCACGTAGCTCGAGCCGGATGTTCGACTCGCGCGCGATCATGGGGCCGATCCCGGTTTAGGACTGTTGCACCACGTCGCAATCATCTCGGCATAGACGCACGCCGCGGCTAAAAGCTCGTCGACCTCAATCCACTCGTCGATGACATGAGCTTGTGCGAGGCTTCCGGGTCCGTAGATGACGGTGGAGATACCAGCCGACGACAGCCAGCCCGCATCGCTGACGGAAGGCCACATGACATATTCGGCGGGGGTGTGACGCACGCGATGGTGGATGTCGGATAGCGTAACAACCGCTGGATGCTCGCGGTCAACGCGCGATGCGGGGAAGATTTCGCCCCGATCCTCTATCATCGAGCGGCCGCCCCAGCGAAACGCCGGCGGATGATCCCGCAGCCACAAATCGGCCGACGCGACGCGATTCAGGTGATCCTCGATCTCGGCGGTCACGTGCTCCCAGGTTTCGTCGGGATAGAAATGGACCGTCACCCAGAGTGCGCAGCGATCAGCCATGAACGCTGGATGCCGCCCTCCCTCGATGACCGCCGGGTTGATTGTCGTGGCGCCAGGAGCGAACCCTGGAGACGATTTCATCACCGCCCATTCCCGCTCCAGTGTGTTAAGTCCTTGAATAATGAGCATCATCTTCTCGATGGCGTTGGCGCCGCGTACTCCGCCCCCTGCGTGGATGGTGCGTGCGCGCATCCCATCATGCAGCGTCTCGGGACTGTTTATCTCGATCCAGCCGGTGATCACCCCGCCCTGGCCGGAGATCGTCAAGCCGGTCGGCTCGGGCACGATGGCGAAATCGGCCACGTAGCCGCGCTCGAGACAGGTCAGCGTGCCCGCTTCCCCTTGCTCCTCACCGATCACCGACTCCAGGAGCAGGTCGCCGCCAAGCTCGACCCCCAGATCACGCACGACTCGCATGGCGAACAGCGCCGCCGCCATAGGACCCTTCATATCGGTGGTGCCGCGACCATAGAGACGATTGCCTTCAACTGAAGGAGTGAATGGATCCCGCGACCAGCTTTCGATTGGACCGGTCTCAGCGACGTCGATGTGGCCGTTGAACAGCAACGATGCGGATTTCTCCGGGGCCGATCCGGGCAGGCGCGCCACGACGTCAGGATCGCCGGGATAAACGTCGAATCGGTCGATCTCGAATCCAAGCGCGGACAGGTAGTCGGCGACGAATTGCTGCGCATCGGACGTGTTTCGCCCTGGTGGACTCACGGTCGGAAACGAAATCAGCGCGCTCGCCAATTCAACGAGCTCGGCTCGTCGGTTCTCGATCTCAGTGCTCAACTGTGCGGAAAGGTCGGATGGCATCAGGCAGCTTTCACGGTCGCGTCGAGTACTTGACCCAATCAATTGCTTGGAACAGGGGATAGGAGGCAAAACAAAACGGACGTTGCCTGAGTGGCCAGCGTCCGTGGACATCCGTCGAATTCACTCCCTACGCTGGAATTACCCAGGTCAGGTTCACCGGTCGGTGGCGGATTCGTGGCCACCCTCTCAGCCTGGCTCCCCAAGCCCCCGTCGTACTGACGTGCTTATTGACTTGTCAATCCGGACTCTAGCACCATCCCGAAGTAGGTGTCAACGCACCGGCCGGCCACGATCCGTATCAGGGTGACGCACGAACCTCGTTGGTCTTGTCACGCAAAGCATGCGCCGCCATGCGGGCCGCTCGCGCGTAATCTGGGCCGCTACCCGCGTAGGTGATCCCACGCGACGAACTGATCAGCACACCGCCGCCATCTGCATCGATCCCAGCTTTGACCGATGCCTCTAAATCGCCACCTTGCGGGCCAATGCCGGGTATCAGGATCGGCACGTCCGGGCAGATCTTGCGAACCTCAGCGAGGTCGGCCGGCCAGGTCGCCCCAACCACTGCGCCACATGTGCCGAATTGCTGCTGCCAGTCGGCCACCCATCCGGCCACTTGCTGATACAACGGCGGTCGTTGGTCGCCATCCCCGACATGTAGGTCCTGAATCGCCTTGCTTCCCGGATTCGAGGTTCGCACGAGAATGAAGGCGGCCCGATCCTCGTGGCAGAGAAACGGTTCAATTCCGTCGAGTCCCATATACGGATGGACGGTGACCGCGTCGAAACCCATCGTCTCGAAATAGCCGCGGGCGTACGCCTCCGACGTGACGTTGAAGTCCCCTACCTTGGCGTCCAGGATGACCGGGATCGCTGGATCGATCATCCGCCGCGTCTCCATCAGCGCCTCGATACCAGCGGTGCCATACGCCATGTAGAAGCCGAGATTCGGTTTATAGGCGCAGACCAGGTCAGACGTCGCGTCGATGATCGCCTTGTTGAACTCGATGATCGCAGTTGGATCCGAGCGAAGATGCGTTGGGAAGCGTCGAATGTCCGGATCGAGCCCAACACAGAGCAACGAGTCGTTGCGTTTCGCCGCAGCTTCGAGTCGTTCCGCGAAGCGCACGCTTCTCCTCCTCACCGCCGGTCGCGCTCTCACGCCGGTCGACATGCACGCCAAATCCCTGCTCAAAAAGCAGAGGGCTTCATCTTCATTGACCCGAGGCAGAAGGATAGCACAGCAACGTGATAGAGGATGGACAGAATCCCCGATTCAGACGACACTCCGAGAGAGACCTGCAAGCGGTACAATTCTTCGGGAAGGACGGCTATGACGGCGCTTGAAGCCCCGACGTTTCAAGACGTATTGCGTGCGCGCTCCGTGGTGCGCCGGTATCTTGAACCAACTCCATTGCTGTCGCGACCGGCGCTCGATGAGCGGCTCGGATTTTCCGCCTACCTGAAGTGTGAGAACCTCCAACCAATTGGAGCATTCAAGATTCGCGGTGGGCTCTTCCTTATGAGCCATTTATCAGACGCCGAGCGAGAGCGGGGTGTAGTGACGGCCTCGACCGGCAACCACGGCCAGTCGATCGCCTATGCCGCACGCGAGTTCGGTGTTCGCGCGGTGGTCTATGCGCCCGAGGGTGCCAACCCGGACAAAGTTGCGGCCATGAAACGTCTCGGCGCCGACGTCGTGCTCTCCGGGCGCGACTTCGACGAATCGCGTCTTGCTGCGGAGCAGCGGTCATTCGATGACGGAATGCGATTCATTCATTCGGCCAACGAACCGGACCTCATCGCCGGAGTGGGCACCTATGCGCTTGAGATCGTCGAAGCCGTTCCAGATCTCGACACCGTCATCGTGCCGATCGGCGCTGGGAGCGGCGTTTGCGGCACATTGACTGTGATGAAGACCGTCAATCCCAACATTCGGGTCATTGGGGTTCAGACGACGCATATGGACGCGGTCTATCGTTCGTGGAAAGAGGGCCGCCTGGTCGAGCTCGACAGTGGCACGACGTTCGCGGACGGATTGGCAACGCGCGTGGCGTTCGAGCTTCCGTTGCGGATCATCAGTGAGGCGATTGACGACATCCGCCTGGTGACCGACGACGATCTCTGCCGCGCCATCGTGATGCTTCTCGAGGATGCGCATCTTGTTGCGGAAGGAGCCGGAGCCGCCTCGCTGGCCGCCGCCGTTCAGCTCCGGAAGGAGCTGGCCGGACAGAAGGTCGCCTTGATCGTGAGCGGTGGGAACATTACCCTTGATACGTTGCGCTGGGCAATCTCGACGGGGACAGGAGCTCAAGGGATTTGACGGGGAGCAACCGGCTAATTCGCCAGTGGGAGCACGTGAATGGTTGATCAGGTCGGCCGCTGGCTGCGACGCCGCCAGGGCATCGAGCGGAATCCCATTTATCGGCTGGCGACAGACGTCAGCGACGGGCGGATGACGCCGGATGCTGCGTACCGCGCGGTTGAACGAAGCTCGCTCCTGAATCGACTCGCCGACGGCGATATGTGGCAACTCGATCGTGAAGCTGAGCTCATCTCCGCGGACGACTCGGAGCGTGCCCTCTTCCTCATCCGGCTCACCATTTTGGCGGCCCGCTACAAAGGATTCGACCGGCTGCTGGTCGACTGCAATTTGCGGGCGGCCGATCTTCTAGCTCACGTTGATAACGACAAAGATCAAGAACTTCACCTGCGTGAAGCGCTGCACGCCTCCGAGCGCATTGCCAACGTACCGGGCAAGCGTCGGGCACTGGCGCGGTTGGCGCGCGTGGCGTTCGACCGCGGTGATACCGAACGGGCGCGCGAGCTCCTCAATCGTCAGCTCGAATCCGGACGCGAAGACTCCGATACCCTTGAAGACGTCGAAACAGCCATCCTCCTTGGTGATCTGGCCAGAGCCGACAACGATCCGAATGGCGCCCAGGAGTATTACCAGCGAGCCGCACGAAGCGCCCGCCGGGTTGGGCACTTCGCCGGAGTCGTGGATGCGCTGCTCCGGCAGATCGTCATTTTGCGTGAGCTGGGTGAGATGGAAGACGCCGTCCTTATTCTGCAGCAGGCGCAGGATGCGGCCGACCGCACCATCGACGTTCGCTCTCAGGCCGAGATCGCGATCCAAACGGGTGCCATCCTGGCCGAGCAGCATCAGAACCAGCAGGCTCGTGGCTATTTGATGACCGCCCTTGAACGGGCTCGCTCCATGTCCGACATCGCTATCGAAAGCCGGGCGCTGACCGGTTTGGCCCGCGTCGAACAGCGGACCGGTCGAGCAACCGAAGCGGCTATGCATTTCGAAGAGCTGTCCGACCTCGAACTGCGCCTCGGCAACCGCTCCGCGGCGGTGCGTGCTCGACTCGATGCCGCCGAGATCTATTTGGGACTGCGCGATCCGAATCGGGCGCTGGTGGCGTTGCAGCAGGCGCAGCCGCTGGCCGACGAGCTCGAGGATCCCGACATCCATCAGCAGGTCCTTGGATCGCTCGGACTCGTGTATGGCGCACTCAACCGCCGCAATGACGCCGTCGAATCCCTGATGAATGCCGTACAGCAGGCTCGGCGCGCCGGAGACACCGAGCAAGAAGGACGCTGGTTGCTCGGCATCGGCGACGTGCTACTCGACTTCGGCGAGCTCGATGATGCGCTGGCCATCGCCAAGCGGGGCTTCGAGATTGCACGCGAGACCGGAAACGCGCGACTGGAAGCCCAGTCCACCGGGCTCATGGGCTCGATCAGTTTGGCCCGCGGACTCTATCGTGACGCGGAGGAACATCTGCTGCGCGCAGTCTCCGTCTCCAGTCACTATGGCGACCCGAGCGATCAACTGGGCTACTTGCAACTGCTGGCCCAGATTGGCCGCAAATCGGGGCAGCCGCAGATCGCCATTCGGTACTTGCGTCAGGCGCTTGACATCGCCACGCTCTACGCCGGTTCGGAGTCGCGCGTGCGGCTGCACGGTCAGTTGGCCCGATTGCACGCCTCGATCAACCAGCTAGACGAAGCAGAGGAGCACTATGTCTCCGCGTACCACGCAGCCGAGGAGTCGGGCCAGCCAACGTTGGCAGCGCGGGCTCTACGCGGCCTGGCGATGATCCAGGACTCGCGAGGCGATACTGATTCGGCTTTCGACAACTACTCCCGCGCGCTGGAGTTGGCCGACCAAATCGGCGATCTGCGCACGTCAGCCGCGCTCCGCTACAACCTGGGCGCCATCCTCTACGAACGGGGCGACCACGAAGGCGCTCGCACCAGTCTCAACCGCTCTCTGGAAACAGCCATGGCCGTCAGCGACTTTGAAACCGCTGACGCCGCGCGGGAATTGCTCCGCTGGCTCACCTCATCGGCCGCGGATGACGACGATCACGGTTGGACCGAAGACCTGCTCCTCAACGAGTTCGCGGTCGACAACGAGAGCGACCGCTGGCGCGATTCTTCTCGTTCCTAGCGTTCGTACGCACACTCTCAAGCAGTATTCTCCAATTTGCCCCTAGACGTACGTACACCCTTGTGCTAGACTGAGCGTTGCCAGGCGGTCAACGACTCGGACCCCCTTTGCTACGAGCGCACTTAATGTTGCGGCAAGCGTACGTGCATGTCGCCGGGGATCCCTTTGCCCGCTTTCGGCCGCAGTGGGGACGGTCGACCTTCGATGAAAGACGGGATATCCATGCCTCTCGTTGAAACACTCTCGCGCGAACTCGTCATCCGGGCAGGACAGCTGACCGAGGGTACCGCCTTCTTGTCGATTGACCCGATCGATGATCTGGGCAAGGAACATTCGCAACACCTCTACATCGCCCTTGAGCCGGTGGAGGACGCGCCCCTGGCTGGAAGCGTCGCCGACGAGGTGATTCAACGGCTTCGAGATGCCATCCAGAAGGGCGGATCTCAAAGCGCGACGTCCCTCCTCTTGAGCGCCATCGAAGACGTCAACCACTGGCTCGTGCAGGCGAACGCCGTGCGCACGCCTGACCGTCGTGTCTCCTTCGGATTCAGTTGCATTATGTCACGTGGAGACGACGCCTACATCGCGCAGTCAGCACCGAGCCAGATCCTGATCTCACAGGAAGGGGAGCTCTACGCGTTCCCCGAGCTTGACAGTTGGCACTGGAGCAACGACCAGCAACGAGATGACGCCACTTCGCCACTCGGCGCCCGCGAGACGTCACAGCCCGACATGTACTACACCAAGATTGCGTCTGGTGACGTGATGGTCCTCTGCTCCACGTCGGTCGCGCGCATCCTCTCACGTGGTCCGCAGGACGTCTTTCTCCGCGGTGAAGCGGACGATATCCTCGCCCACATCGACGAAATCGCACGAATGTATTCGATCGACGATGCTCATGCGGCGGCGATCGTCGTTCCCTATCACCGGCGCCAACGATCGCGCGAGCGGCCCGATCTCGGCAGGCGGCTGAGTTCCTGGTGTTATCATCTGTTACCGGAGGAGACGGCGGAACGTCTCCGACGCCTGAGGAATTCGGGCGAAAAGGTTGACCTACAGTCGCAGGATGTGCACAATTTCGAGTATTCAGCGGATGCACCGGCGACTGATTCGATCTCATCGACCCAATCCTGGGAAGAATTCGATGAGCCCGTCGCGACGAGTCCGAACCGAGGGCGGCGAGCGTCGGCTACCATCGATACTCCCTATGAGATCGCGTCCGATGCCAGTACGGGGGACGACGGGTACTGGCACCCGGAAGTAGTCGCTGAGTCCGCACAGGTTCTGGATTACGATGATGCACCGCGCGAGAGGGGTCGCACCCTGACCGACCTTCTGGCCGGAGTAATACTGGCGTTTTCGGCTGCGGTCGTTGGCGTCTGGCAGTTGACCGTCAATCGTGACCGTCCCATCGACGGGCCGCGTGACGACGGTACGCTTGGTCTGCCCAAGCTGAATCGTTACGACGATTCGATGCACATGCCAGACTTCACCTCGATCAGCCGCCGACTACCACGTACGCCCTTCAATCGCGTCACCGCGATCGTCGCGGTGGTGCTTGTCGCCATTCTCGCGACCGCGATGGCTATCTCGATCCACAACGGCCACGTGCGCGCACATAAGGCCAAGATCGAGACCGCATTCAACACCGTGGTTTCTCAGCGGCAGCAAGGCGAGCAGGCGTCCGACCCGGCAACTGCCCAGGCTTTCTTCCTGGCCGCTCAGCAAAGCTTGCGCGAGGCGACGACCGTTGGACTCGATCCAGTGCGGGCCGCGCAGCAGCAACAAGCCATCTCCACTGATATGGACCAGGCACTCAAGATCGAACGCCTGTCGAACATCCAGGTCCTTGGCGGCGTTCCCGCGGCTCCAGCGGGGGTCAAACCGAGCGTCTTCATGGGCAACGGTCAGGTCTACGTCTTCACCGACGCACTCTATCGCCTCGATTCCAACGGTTCACAGCTGGTTCGTCTGATCGGCAGCGGCGACAACGTTGGCGATTCAACCACGGGTACGCTCGAAGGAGCCGCCTGGGGTGATGGCGCGCCGGTCGTATTCGATGGAAGCGCCGCTTACGTCTTTGACCCGACGACCGCCACCTGGTCCGCACAACCGGTCGGCACATTCGGCTCGCCCCACACCGGGATTGTGTCCACGAATGGTTACGCCGGGAACCTCTACCTGCTGAAGCCGGATACTGCGCAAATCCTTAAGTTCACGGCTGGCTCATTTGCCTCAGCTCCGGAGGACTGGACGTCGGGTATGGACACATCTGACCTGGGGAACGCGGTAGACATGGCGATCGACGGGCACATCTACGTTCTGCTGAAGGACGGTCGGGTGCTCGATCTCTATCGCAGCTCCATCGATTCGACCGTTTCACCGAACGTCACGCCTGCCATCACCGATGCGGTGTCGCTCTCAGAGCAGCCGGATCGGCCCTACTATTACGTGGCGGACAACCAGGGCCGTGTTATTCGACTCGATCACAACGGTCAAATGGTGCAGCAGTTCGAGTCCAAGGACGGCGAGGCATCGCTCAGCGGCCTTCAGGACATGGTCGTCGACGATGGCACCAGCACCGCGTATATCCTGACTGACAAGGCGCTGATGACGGTGCGGCTACCGGGCGCTCCGGACGCGTCAAAGTAACGAGAGACGACGACGGCCGGCACGCTTGAGTGCCGGCCGTTTCTGTTTAATCGAGATTTTCAGTCACGGGGATATGAACGTTCGACCACGTCCACGTTTCCAAGCGGTACCTCATGCTCTTGACCGGAGTCGAGCCGGATGGTCGCCGTTTCATGCCGCACTGAGATACCAATCAGAATGCCTGAGATATCTCCCGCGCTCACCCGGCTCCCAAGCCGCGGCCACCCGTTTGGTCGTGGATTCCCTGAGAGCCGTCCAAACCCCACGCGTTCGAGCAAGGCACCTTCGTCGACGGACGCGGATCCCACGGTTCGCCCTACGCTCCCGTAGATCACCGGAGAGCGATCGAGCGTCTCAAGCAGCACCGGTCGGCCTAATCGTTCTTCAAGTGCCTGCTGCACGTTCGTCACGCGGTCAGAAGACGGGCCAAAACATGCGCAAAGGAGCGTCGTACCGTCCAGGCTCACCCGCAGACTGGTAAGGTCCAGGCCCGTGTCAATGGCATTCAGGTGATCCGCCACTTCGTCAATCAGCGATCGAGCGATCTGGACGATCTCTTGCATCTGGTCACGTTCTTGTTCATCCAAACGCCGTTCGACTCGATATTGAAGCTCGACACGGGACGGACCATCGACATCCCGCGCGCCAAAGAGGACGCAGCCCGGCTCGTCACCGAGTGGACTACGAACCACGACCCAATCACCTGATCGCAGATCGTCCACCTGTGTGAAGCAGAAGCGCAGCATTCCGTCTCCCGGAACGCTGACGGCCACAACGTGTTGATTGGTCAACGGGACGGGCGCGGCCATTGCGTCACCATGCGATCGAGTGCGAGACGCGGTTGGACGTTGATGGAAAGGTCGGAGAGCGCCTGATGCGTCGCCTGCACGCCGACGCGGATGCGCTCGAGGTTCCACTGTCCTGCAAGAATCACGAGTCGTTCGGCGAAATCGACGTTAACGATCTGGTCGGAACAACCAGCCGCCAGAAGGAGCAGGTCTCGCCAGATGCCCAGCAGCGCGTCCAGCTCGCCTTCAACGCGAGCCCGCTGTCCACGCCGGTATCCGTCCGCCATGCGTCGCACTGAGCCGATCGCTACCACCGGATTCTCAACCATCTCGATGCCGGACTCGATGGTGGCACGGCGCGCCGACAGAGCGGCTTCGTCCGAAGCCAACTCAATCGCCTTTCCGATTCTGCCGCGCGTGATCCCCGACACCGTCACGGCTAACTCGGCTTCGACGCCTCGCTCGTTCAGTGCCGATGCGACGTCGGAACGACTCAGTGGTTCCAGCTGAATCGGGCGGCAGCGAGAACGGATCGTCTCCGGAATGGCGTCCATTTCAGTCGCGATGAGCAACAGCACGACGAAGGGCGGCGGTTCTTCCAGGGTTTTGAGGAGCGCGTCATAGGCCGAGAATGAAAAGAGGTCGACGTCCTCCAGGATGGCAACGCGCCAATCCGCTTCGAGCGGTCGCAGCGACAAGTTGGACCGAAGCTCGCGAATCGTCTCGATCGAGATGCGCGTGTTCTTACTTTCGCGAGTCTCCCCTGCCGCCTGCTGTTCGAGGCTGATAGTCAGAACGTCTGGGTGGATATCGCGAGTTGCGCGCCGGCACGCCGAGCACTCGTCGCATGGACGGGAATGAGTATGGGATTGGCAGACTAACGCTCGCGCGAATGTCCGGGCGAGTGTGCGCTTGCCGACGCCCTCCGGACCGGCGAAGAGGTAGGCATGCCCAACCTGCCCACGTTCGATCGAACGCTGCAGCAGATCGGCTGCTGCCCGGTGCCCGATGATCGGCCAGTCCGTTTCCCGTTCATTCATCTCGCGGGTTTCCTCGAATCTAGAAGCACATTGAGGTTAGCCAGCGTGTTAGGCAGCCGTCGCCCGTTTACTGCCGCTCGGCCTGGTTGGAAGTGAAACCGGCCCTTCGACGTTATCGCCCTGGGAGAGCGCGGCCACGATGGCCTCACGGTCCTTCGACGTGAGCACCGTCTCCGAACTGAGGTCGCGAACGCTCTGCAGCAGCTCGCTCGTCGTTACGACGGAGAGGTCTGTCGAGCCAACCTGGAGCTCCGCCTTTGGATTGAGGAAGACGATGATGCCGTCGATGGCGTCTTCTCCGGGCAGATTCCGCTCCGTCAGGATGGAGCGCAGCAGGTCCTGATCCCGCTCGTTCTCCATGGTGGGATTCCCGAGCTGCGGGCCGGCCATTCCAATAAACGACAGGATGCGTCCGCCCGGCTTGCGCCATTTGTTCCCGTCAACGCTGATGCGTCCCTGCACCTCGCGCGTGGTGATCACCACCAGCCCGCCTGGATAGACCAGCACATGCTCCGGATTGCCCTTGCCTGCCGTGGAGAAATGGATCAGCGTATAGCGGTCGTTCAATCGTCGCAGCGTATCGTCCAGGATCTCGTCCGGACGTGGGTGGCGACCCCATTTGGTCGTCTGCGGCATGCCGACGTTGAAGGCGATGAAACCGATAAAGAGGATGATGTAGCTAGGAATCAACAGGACTGGTATGAAAAAGCCGGCCGCGATGGCCGTCATCATCAATAGGAACCCACCGATGGCCAGGAGGCGAGCGAGACGTCGCCTGGTCTTGACGTAGCCATTGTTTCGCACGAGGCGCATGTCTGTCGGGTTTCCATTCTACTGACGAGTCTGACCGGTCGAGGGGTGGCCTGGGTCATCCAGCTCGACATCGAACGGCTGGACACGGCGAGTCTAGCACGTTGCCCCGAATAGCGTCCACGCGGTCAAAACGGGGCGCATCCACTCATGCACTTCACCAGTTTAACCATTGATGCGCCGGTTCGCGCGGCTCATCGCGTCAGACCAATGTGGCGCGGGTTGAGTAAGCTTGCGGCAAAACAGACTCGGATCGGAAACCGAGTCGATGGCAAGACGCTACGTTCCACACTGTGCCGTCCGAAGGGTATCGTTCACGTGATGACGCCCGACAACCAAACAAGCTCCCTCTCAGTCGTGATCGTCTCGTGGAACACGCGTGAACTCCTCGACAACTGTTTGCGCGTGCTGCGCGACGACGCTGAGCGCAGTCACCTCTCGACCGAGTTGATCGTGGTTGACAATAGCTCGACGGACGGCACCGTCGACATGCTACGCGAACGACACTCTCGTGTTCGAGTCGTGGAACTTGGCGAGAATTGCGGCTTCGCGGCCGCCACCAATGTTGGGATCCGCGCCACAGCCGGTGCGTTCGTGCTTCTGCTCAATCCGGATACCGAAATCCAGCCCGGTGCGCTTCGCGTACTCCACTCGACTCTACAGGCGATGCCACACGTCGGTCTGGTGAGCGGACTCTTGCTGAATCCAGACGGCTCGATCCAGTCGAGCGGCTACAAATTCCCCGGACTCGCGCAATCGTTGCTCGATTTCTTCCCGCTCCATCCTCGGATCATGGAGAGCCGCCTGAACGGCCGGGTAATTCCGGGCGACGGACGAGCACCGTACGCCGTAGATCATCCACTCGGCGCCTGCATGTTGGTTCGCCGCGCCGCGATCGAACGTGTCGGTCTTCTAGATGAGCAATACTTTATGTACAGTGAGGAGATCGACTGGTGCCAGCGCATCCGCGCGGCTGGATGGTCGATATTGATCGCCCCGGAAGCCAAGATCGTGCACTTCGGCGGCCAGAGCACAAGCCAGATGCGAACCGAGATGTTTCTCGAGCTGCACCGCAGCCGCGCACGATATTTCCGACGCTACCAGTCGGGGCGATTCATGCGCGCCGTCGAACTTATGGCCAGAGCTGCGTCACGCGTCGATCGCGAGCGTTCCGACCTCCTCAACTCTGTCGCCGATATCTATGCCCGCGCTCGGGACGCTCATGGATGAGGCGGCGCGGCAGCGATTGCCACTCGCGATCATCGTCCTGACGCTCAACGAGGAGCGCCATTTGCCGGAGTGCCTCGCCAGCGCGGCCGGTTTGGCCGAACGCACACTCGTCGTCGACTCCGGCAGTACGGACGACACGGTCGCCATTGTCCGCCAGATTGGGATCGAGGTCGTATTCAACGAATTTCGCGGCTATGCCAGCCAGCGGAACGCGGCGCTCGAAATGGTCGCCCAGGAATGGGTCCTCTTTCTTGACGCCGACGAGCGGCTGACGCCCGAGCTGAGACGAGAATTGGCTGAGACGATCGAGAACACTTCTGACTCGGTCGCCGGATACCGCATCCCGCGCTGCAACATCATGTTTGGGCGCGAACTGCGCGGCGGGGGATGGCATCCCGACTACCAGCTGCGTTTACTCCGTCGGGACCGTGCGCGCTATGCACCAGAACATGAAGTGCACGAGATTGTCGAACTGGATGGAGAGATTGGTACGCTGACGTCACCGTTGCTGCATATCAACTACGAATCGTTCGATGAGTTCCGGCGCAAGCAAGAGACTTACAGTCGGCTGAAAGCCGCGGAACTGGCGAACCAGGGCGAACATGCCAGACGACGCAGCTACCTCGGACGTCCAGCGCGGGAGCTCTGGCGCCGCTTCGTCACCCTTGGCGGTTACCGCGATGGATTGGTGGGCTTGCGACTGGCGCTGGCCATGGCTCGCTACGAGCTCCAGGTGCTGGCACAACTGGAGCAAGGGTCATCGAATTCAGGCCAACAACCGCAAATACGCGAAGGAGATTGTCAGGTCGCGCCAGCGAAGCTACTCAACACGACCTCACCCGATCTGGATCTCAGCATCGTCATCGTCAGCTATAACGTGCGTTACGACCTGCTCAACTGCCTAGCCTCGATCGAAGCATGGCTGGCCGAAACGGACAAGCAGGTCGAGGTCATCGTGGTCGACAATGCCTCACACGACGGCTCGCCCGACTCTGTTCGGCGGCGCTTCCCCGACACACGAATCATCGAACTCGACGTCAATGCAGGCTTCGCGGCCGCCAACAACCGTGGTGTCGAGTCCGCAAGAGGCAGATTCATCGCGTTCTTGAATCCGGATACGACGGTGGTCGGCAACGCCTTCGGACTCATGATGCGCCATCTGATCGACAACCGGGACGTTGGTGTGACGGGCCCGCGCATCCAATATCCGGACGGCAGCACGCAGTCTACACGACGTCGTTTCCCAACAATGCGGACCGGATTCGTCGAGAGCACCATCGTCCAGCAATATTGGCAAGACAACGCTATCCTGCGCCGCTACTACGTCTCGGATCGCAGTAACGACGAGACGCAGGACGTGGATTGGCTGGTCGGAGCCTGTCTTGTCACTCGCCGTGAGACGCTCGAAGCCGCTGGACTCTTCGATGAGCGCTTCTTCATGTACTCTGAAGAGATCGAATGGTGTCACCGAGTTCGAGAGGCGGGTTGGCGTGTGGTCTATCTGCCATCCGCTTCGATCGTGCATCGAGAAGGAAGCAGCAGTAAGCTGGACCTCCCGGTTCGACAAATCAACTTCGACACGAGCAAGGTGCTCCTCTATGAAGAGCTACACGGCAAACGATCGGCACGCGCACTTCGAGGCTTTCTGCTGAGCAGCTATCTGGTCCACGCGTCGATCGAGGCCGGCAAGGGATTGCTCGGTCATAAGCGATCGCTCAGAAAGGAGCGAGTTCGACTCTACCTACGAGCCTTCAAGAGCGGATTGCGCGATCGGAACGAGTCGCGGAGTGAGTCACGTTGAACGGGCCAGTCCTGTTCGTGTCGGCCGAGTACCCACCGATGCACGGGGGCGTCGGCGACTACACCGGTCGTCTCGTTGAAGCGCTGGCTGCTCGCGACTGGGATGTGCGCGTGCTGACCAGTAGCACGGTTCATCCGGCCGACCAGAGAGTCCTCCCGCGCGTGCGTCGCTGGAACTGGGACGTCGCGAATATCGCACAGCAGGTGCTGAACGAGACTGGCGCCGATATCATCCACATTCAATACCAAACCGGCGCATTTAAGATGCACCCTGCTATCAACTTTCTCCCGCGCAGGCTGCGCAAGAAGAACCCACATCTGCGCTGGGTCACCACCTTTCACGATTTGCTGCCACCCTACCTCTTCCCCAAGGCGGGACCACTGCGCGAGCGAGTCACCCGGATTCTGGCAAACAACAGCGACGTCAGCATCGCCACTAACGAGCGTGATCTCGAACGTCTCACCATCGAGCATCGGCTGGCACGAAGAGCCAGCATGATTCCGATCGGGAGTAACCTGCCCGATATTGGCGCGGTCGACGTGCAGGCGGTGCGAACGAAGATTGGAATCGACAATCCGGAGCAGATCGCCATTGGATTCTTCGGTTTTCTATCCGAGGACAAAGGTGTCGACATCCTGCTCGAGGCGCTGAACCAGCGAGGATGGAAACAACCAACCTCGCTGGTCATCATCGGTGGTGGACTTTCCGCGACCGATGTGGCGAATCGTCCCTATCTCAACTGGATCGAAGAGCGCTTGAAGGCGTGTCCGGTGCAGGTCATCGAAACCGGCTACCTGCCGGGCGCAGAGGCCGCAGCGGCGCTGCGCGCAATGGACCTCGTCGTCCTTCCCTTCCGGCATGGCGCCAGCTTGCGTCGGGGCACGCTCATCGCTGCGATTCGCGCGGGCGCGACCGTGTTGACCACAGATCCTGAGTCTGACGAGTCGCTGGCGCCGTTGGTGGGCGGCGAGACGATGTGGCTGGTGCCACCTGGCGATTCCGAGGCACTGCGAGACGGGATGCGGACCCTAATCGACGATCCCGCATTGCGCCGTCAGTTGGCCGGCAGGGCGCAAGAACGTGGAATCGACTTCGACTGGAACGCCATCGCGCAGCGACACATCGAAATCTACGAGAACTTGCTGAGTCGCGTACGAGGACATGATGGCGCGAGTTGAGGCACGCCCCGCTTCCCAGCGGGAGGACCTCGTCGATCGTCCACTCCGTTTCCTGGCATGGGCTGAGCGCGTCGAATTCGTACATTACGTCATTTTGGGCGGGATTCTCCTGGTCGGGGCCTGGCTCAGATTCACGCTGCTCGGCCGGCAGAGTCTGTGGTTCGACGAAGCCGACGTCGTGGTGCGGGCGCAACGCAGCCTCGGCACTGTGCTGCGTACCTTCGTTACGCCGGGCGAAAACGGGCCACTCTACAATCTCCTGCTGCACTTCTGGATTCAGATCTTCGGATCGTCCGAGGCAACTGTGCGGCTGCCCTCGGCTATCGCCGGATTCCTGACCATCCCCGTCATCTACGTGGTCGGTTGGCGCACGCTCGGGCGACGCGCCGGGCTCTTCGCCGCGGGTCTGCTCGCCATCTCCCCCTATCACGTTTGGTACTCGCAAGAGGCCAAGATGTACACCATCGCCGTATTCTTGACGCTCCTCTCGACGGCCCTCTTCATCGAAGCGCTGCGCCAGAATGAACGTCGCTGGTGGATCGGCTACGTCATCGTCACGTCGCTTGGGTTCTACTTCCACGTCACCACCGTCCTCATCTTCGTGGCGCAGTCCGCCTTCTTTGTGATGACCTGGCGTCGATGGAAAGACCAGCATCGATCGTGGCTCATCTCGGTGGCGGTGCTGACGCTGCCCTACGTCCCAATCGCGCTGTGGGCAGGTCGGGTCGCGCTGGGCGGGGCCAATACCTGGCAGTCCAAGGTCACGTTGTGGCAGATGACGCAGATCGAGGCGACCAAGTTCGCCGTCAATCGGGCCAAGGATCTGCTGACCGAATCACGCGGTACGCGCATTTATGGAGGCGCGGCGGCGCTAGGCGTCGTTACCATGGGGTTGCTCGGTTGGGGAGCGAACAAGGTGAACGTCCAGACGCAGCGGCGCTGGATGCTCCTTTTCGTGACGCTGATCGTGCTTCCGGTGCTGATGTTCTACGTCGTCACGTTGAGGCAACCCCTGTTCAACGACCGCTACCTGATCATGGCGTTGCCGTTCTTTCTGCTGCTGGTTGCCGCCGGAGTGCGCGGGCTGGAAGCGCGGCTCTGGCCACTGGCCTTAATCCTAAGCGCCGCGCTGATCGGCTACGCATGGATGCCGCTGCGAGACATCAACCGCTCCAACCATTCGCAGAAGGAAGATTGGCGGCCCGCCTATGCGTACGTCGTGCAGCACGCCCAACCGAACGATCTCCTGTTGATCCACCCTGGCTACCTCATCACCACCTACGACTACTACGCTGAGCTCGATCCGGCGCTCGCCAAGCTCAAGGCGGGAACCATCCCCGGCTTCTACGTAGAAGGGTTCGACGCGCATCAAATGGCCGGCTGGGTCCGGCGCGAAGCCCCAGGGAAACGCATCTGGCTGATCCAGAACCCGGACCGCGTGCCAGGGGACGACCCCAATCACGCACTGCAGAAATGGCTCGAGAGCGGCGGACCACCCCAGTATCACCAGGTCTTCAACGGCGTCGACGTCGCCCTCTACTACCTGCCGCCGCCCTCACTCGATCCGCCGTAGAGAGCGGGGGCCGACACGTGCGCCGTGCTGAATTACCTCGCCGGATCGTTCGAAAGCCGTAGTACACTAGGGGTTGCGCCACTGGCGGTGGGCGATGAAGTGATTGCCGACATTGCGGCACTGGAGGGAAACGGTTGAGCTATTTCTTGAAGACGGATCGGGGCGTTCACGCTCCGGAGATCGACGCCTCCGAGGGTGCGACGATCCTCGACCGTGGTCGACACGAAGGCCGACGCGTGGTCGAGGTCTTCGTGATGCATCCTGACGGGCGGGTCGATCGCTACGAGGAACGAACGCGGCGACGGCTCGGCAGCAACGCCATCAGCGGCCGTACCTGGCTTTGTCAGACGTACCATCCCGACGGTTCCGACAAGTGGGGCGACGACCGTTACATTCCTAACCCCGAGGAAGAGATTCACTCGACCGATCCCGCTCCGCACGCCGTGGTTTTGGTGTTGACCGGCGCCGAAGGGGATTCGCAGAACGTGGTCGAGCAGTTGTCCAGTTTAAGCTCACGATCTTAATCCGGTCGCCAGCGCCACCCGTTTTGTCGAGTCACCGCCAGCCAGTCCAGTTGCACCATCATTTGCGCTGCTTGCGCACCGCGTCCGCCATCTCACGCTTCTCGGCAAGGAGTTCCTCGTGATCGTGATCCCCGAGCCACCGCGCCGAACCAGTCACCGACCACCTATCCAGGCATGCCATTACATCGCCGCCTCAGGTCACTATCTGGCAACCACCGCCGCCATGCGTATTTTGGCGAAAGGTGGCAACGCCATCGATGCCGGAGTGGCCGCGGGAATCTGTATCAACATCCTCCTGCCGGACCTGACCAGCTTCGGCGGCGTCGCACCGATCATCGTCTACCACAAGCCGACCGGAGAGCTTCGCTCGATAAGCGGGCTCGGCTGCTGGGGCAACGAGGCCAACATCGACGTCTATCAGCGAGAAGAGGGAGGCGAGATTCCCGTCGGTGCACGACGGTCGATCGTGCCCGGCGCGGCCGATTCCTGGCTCACTGCTTTGGCGCGATATGGACGTCTCACATTTGAAGAGGTCGTCACACCCGCCATGGAGCTGTGCGAGCAGGGCTTCCAGGTCTACCCGTCACTGCACCGCAACATCGGCAAAGAGGTCGAGACGATTCGTCGCTGGCCCTCGACGTCGTCGATTTTCCTACACGAGAACGAGGCACCCAGTGTTGGCGACGTGCTGCTGCAGCGGGATCTGGCCAGGACGTTTCGCCGCATGATCGCCGCCGAGCAGTCTGCGAGTGGCCGTGGACGAGCGGCGGCCATCGAGGCTGCTCGCGACGAGTTCTACACGGGTGACATCGGCAAGCAGATCGCTGAGTTCATCAGCGCCGAGGGCGGCTTCATGACTGAGGGAGATCTGGCCGACTTCCACGTCGACATCGAGGAGCCGGTTCAGATCCAATACATGGGAATCGATGTCTATGCCACTGGTCCATGGAGCCAGGGGCCGGTTATCCCTCAGACCCTCAACATCCTCGAAGGCTACGACCTGGTCGACATCGGGCACAACTCTGCCGACTACATCCACCTGATCAGCCAGGCGCTGAATCTCGCGTTCGCCGACCGCGAAGCCTATTACGGCGATCCAAAGTTCGTCGACGTGCCGCTTGAGACGCTCCTCTCCAAAGAGTACGCCGCCCGCCAACGCTCGCGAATTAAGCCGCATCAGGCCTTCTCGGAGATGCCTGAGCCGGGATTGGGCGCGCGAGCGTCTGCTTTGCATGCAGGCGATTTGGCCACGCCGATGCAGCCCGACACCAGCTATGTCTGTGTGGTAGATGAGGAGGGGAACGCCTTCTCGGCAACCCCGAGCGACGGCATCGGTAGCACGCCAATCGTTCCCGGTCTCGGTTTGATCTGCTCCGGTCGAGGGTCGCAGAGCTGGCTCGAACCGGAACATGCGTCATCACTACAGGGCGGTAAGCGACCACGACTGACACCCAACCCGGCCATGGCCTTCCGAGATGGCAGGCTCTTCATGCCGTTCGGCACGCCAGGTGCGGATATGCAGCCGCAATCGATGATTCAGGTCTTCCTGAACGTCGTCGAGTTCGGCATGGATCCGCAGGAGGCTATTGAGCAGCCGCGCTTCGGCACCTTCAGCTATCCGGAGTCCTTCTGGCCACACACCTATCGGCCGGGGTCGCTCAAACTGGAAGCCCGCATCCCCGCGAGCGTGGTGGACGACTTGCGAACGCGCGGGCATCAGATCGACGTCTGGCCGGAGTGGACGCGCATTGTTGGAAACGTCTGCGCCATCACGGTCGATCACGAGCGCCAGACGCTTACCGGTGGTGCGGATGCCCGCGCGGAAGCCTACGCGGCGGGCTGGTAGTTCCACTCCATCACATCGATCGGCGGGCATAATCCGATCCCTATTGACGTTGTCTCTAGGGATCGTTTGGCCTGGCTGAGGCTGAAAGGGAATTAATCTTGGCCGAAATCCGGCCCTTTCGCGGAATCACATACGACACCGATGCGGTCGGCGGCCTGCACGAAGTCGTTGGCCCTCCGGAAGATGTGCCATCGCCGGAGCAGGCGGAGATCATCGTCGAGGGTCACCCGCACCACGCGGTGCGACTCGAAATGAGTGACCCAGGTCCGGGCGAGTGTTTCGTGCGGGCAGCAAACCTCTTTCGCTCCTGGATCGAGCAGGGAGTGCTCAAGCAGAGCGATGCCCCAGGCTTCTACGTCCACGAGCATGAGTTCAGCTTTGATGGTGAACGACGGGTCAGGCGTGGCGTCTTCGCGGCATTGCATCTGGCGGACTACGCTGAGCGCGTCGTATTGCCTCACGAGAACACGATGGCACACAACGTTGAGATCCGCACCGAGTTACTGCGTTCGGTGCGGGCAAATCTGAGCTCCGTCTACACCCTGATTGAAGATAGCGGCAAGTTGGAGGCAATGCTTTCAACGATTGTCACCGGACCAGCCGATCAGGAGGGGGCCGACAGCGTTGGAGGTAATCACCGCATCTGGGCCGTGACGAATCCCTCGTCGGTGCGCAACTTACGGGATGCCGTCGCCAAACACCCGCTCTTCATCGCGGACGGGCATCACCGCTACGTCGCGGCGCTGCGCTATCGAGAAGAGTTGCGCCGCGCTGATCTCGACTACCCGCAGGCCGACTGGACGCTAACCTACATCACCTATGTCGATGACCCGGGCGTGCTTGTCCTGCCGATCCACCGCGTCGTTCAATCGCTGGACGGTGAAGATTGGGAGAGCATCCGGGCGCGGCTGATCCGCTATTACGACACCCGCAGCATTAGGCTCTCGCCGGAGAACGCGGAAGCAGAGCTCGAGCAAGCCATTGAAGAACTGAACCGAGACGAAGAGCCGCTCAGCTATTTGATCCTCGAGCCAGGTGGTAACGATCTGCTGCGTCTCCATCTGCGCGACTGGGATGCCGTTTGCGATTTGATCCCGGATACCGCCGGTGCCACGGCCAGTCATCTGGACGTCACCGTCTTCGACTGCGTCGTTTTGCGAGACATCCTTCGGTTCAGCAGCGAGCAGGTTGAGCGGAATGTCGAGTTCACCAAGGACGTTGGCGTCGCATTCGAGGAAGTCCGCTCCGGCAGCGCGGTCTTCGCGGGGTTCGTGAGACCGACCAGCCTGTCGACACTCCTGACCGTGGCGCGGGCGGGAGGTCGAATGCCGCAGAAATCGACCTACTTCTACCCCAAGATCCCGATTGGCCTGCTGATGCGCGATCTGCTCGACGAGGCAGAGCTCCCCAAGTAGCGATCGGACGGCCACGCGTACAAACAGCGCTGCTTGTTGGTAAGCTGTAGCCACGACCGCGCGTTAACTCCCTCATGAGCAGGAGCGCTGACAGCGATGAGTACGCCGATTCGGCGGCAGTACCTCTCAATCAAGCGTCAATATCCGGACGTCATCGTCTTCTTCCGACTTGGCGATTTCTACGAAACGTTCGATGAGGACGCCAAGATCGCGTCGAAGGTCCTCGATATCACCCTGACCTCCCGCAGCGGGATGGGCAAGGAGAATCGGGTGCCGATGGCCGGCATCCCCTACCACGCGGCAGAAGGCTACATTGGGCGATTGATCGCGGCGGGCCACAAAGTGGCCGTGGTCGAGCAGGCGAGTTCCCCCAACGGCCGCGACCTGGTCGATCGCAAGGTCACTCGCGTCGTGACGCCTGGGACCGTCACTGATCCGTCGATGCTCGATGGCTCCAGCAATCGCTACATTGCGGCGGCACTGGTGGAAGGCAGCCGCGCGGGACTGGCGGTCGCCGACCTCTCCACCGGCGAGTTCGCGACCACCGAGATCAACGCGGCTGACGGCGCCGCGGCGCTTGCCGGCGTCGGACGCGAGTTCCTGCGTATCGGTCCGGCGGAGATCGTCGTGCCGGAGAGAGATGGGGACCAACCGGAGCCGTTGTCGCCGCATTTTCCGGCACAGGCTTACGTCAGCCCACTTCACCGCCGCTGTTGGCGGCTGAACACGGCCACCGATGAGCTGATGCGCCAATTCGAGGTCGAAGCGCTCGACGCTTACGGCTGTGCCGGAAAACCATATGCCATTCGTGCGGCCGGTGCGCTGCTTCAATATCTGGCCGAGACGCAACTGGGCAGCCTCGGACAGATCGTCGACTTAGTCACCTACAGCGTCGAACGGCACATGACGCTCGATTCACAGACGTTGCGCAATCTGGAGCTGATCGAGACCAGCCGTGGAGATCGAAGTCATTCTCTGTTGAACGTGCTGGACTGCACGCGGACGTCGATGGGAGCGCGTCTGCTGAGACGTTGGCTCGGTCAGCCACTTGTCGACGTGGCCGAGATCGATAGTCGCCTGGATGCCGTCGCCTTGTTCGTCGATCAAACACTGATACGTGCCCGGCTGCGTGAAGCGCTCGGATCGGTCTCCGACGTCGAGCGGCTGATCAATCGCGTGGTGACCGGCGCTTCTGGTCCACGTGAGCTTCGCTCACTCGGCACGTCGCTGCAGCAACTCCCCGCGATCAACCAGATCCTGGAGTCCGACGATCGTCCCTCTGATCTCTCCCGTCTGCCCGATTGCAGCACGGCAGCGCGGCTGATCGCCGATGCATTGATGGACGATCCTCCCGCCGTACTTGGCGCTGGACAATCGATCCGCTCGGGCTATAGCGCTGAGCTGGACGCGCTGCGACGCTCGTCGCACGAGGCGCGTGAATGGATCGCTGGACTGGAGCAGTCCGAACGCGAGCGCTCCGGGATCAAGTCTCTCAAGGTGGGCTACAACAAGGTCTTCGGCTATTACCTGGAGATCAGTCATGCCAACTCCGGATCGATTCCCGAGCACTATCAGCGCAAACAGACGCTGGTCAACGCCGAGCGCTACATCACCCCGGAGCTGAAGGAGTACGAGAGCAAGGTCCTCAACGCCGAAGAGCGCATCGCCGAACTCGAAGGCCAGGTCTACCGCCAGCTTCTGGCGCAGGTATCCGCCGGTGCCCAGCCGATTCGCCAAGCCGCCGCTGAACTTGGGCGCATCGATGTCTTCGCATCTCTAGCCGAGGTCGCGGCGCGCCACGGCTACGTCCGGCCCGAAATCGACGAGGGTACGACGCTCAGGATCGTCGACGGGCGCCACCCGGTGGTGGAAGATTCGCTCGAGCCCGGTCAGTTCGTCTCCAATGACGTCTCGCTCGATACCAGCGATGAACAGATCGCCATCCTGACCGGACCGAATATGGCCGGCAAGTCGACGTACTTGCGACAGGTCGCGCTGATCGTGCTCCTGGCCCAGATCGGCTCCTTCGTGCCGGCCGAGAGCGCGCATGTCGGGCTGGTCGACCGCATATTCACGCGCATTGGCGCACAGGACGACATCACCTCCGGACAAAGCACCTTCATGGTTGAGATGGTGGAAACGGCTTCGATTCTGCACCACGCCACCGAACGGTCGCTGGTGGTGCTGGACGAGATCGGGCGCGGCACCAGCACGTACGACGGGCTGGCCATCGCCCGAGCGGTGGTCGAGCAGCTTCACAACAGCAGCCGCCTTGGCTGTCGCACACTTTTTGCGACCCATTACCACGAGTTGACCGAGCTCGAGAAGCTGCTGCCGCGCGTGCGCAACTACCGCGTCGACGTGCTGGAAGAGGGCGACTCGGTCGTTTTCCTGCACCGCGTGGTGCGGGGCGGAGCCGACCGCAGCTACGGCATTCACGTGGCGCAGCTGGCAGGCATGCCGAAGTCGGTGGTGAGACGGGCCCGCGAGATCTTGCAGGATCTGGAAGAGGGTGCGCCGGGCAACGAGGAGCGCACACGTCGACGCAAAACGATCGGGAAGGCAGCTGAAGCGCCACTGCAGATGACCTTCTTCGGTGCGCCAGATCCGGTGGTCGAGGATTTGAAACAGCTCGACGTCGAAGGGCTCTCACCACTTGAGGCGCTCACAACCCTCTTCGAACTGCATCGCAAGGCGACCAATGGTGCTCGATCGACCTGAGCAGCTGGGCAACGGCACCGGAAGGATTGAACATGTTCTCGATGGTTGACCTCCTTATAGCCGCTGGATCCGAAGATCAGGTCAACGCGCTCGATTTACGGTTAGCAGAGGTCACCTTCAATGGAGCGGCAATCGACTCGCGACTCGTTCAGCCGGGAGAATTGTTCGTCGCTCTGATTGGCGAGCGATCCGATGCTCACGACTATGTCGACGCGGCGTTCGATCGTGGCGCTACCGCCGCGCTGGTGCGACGAGCATCGCTCGAATCGCTCAAGCGGAGTCCAAATCGATCCATCGTGGTCCTCGACGGTACTTCTCTGCAGATCGATCAGTCGTCCCAGATATTGGTACCGACCGACGATCCGCTCCAGACGCTGCATCGGCTGGCATCCAACCACCGCGCCAAGTTCGATCCGCAGGTGGTGGGCATCAGTGGCAGTGTGGGCAAGACATCGACCAAAGAGGCAACATCTGCCGTGGTGGAACAGCGCTTCAATATGCTCAAAACGCCTCGCTCCTACAACAGTGAGAGCACAATGCCGCTCACCATCCTGCAGATGTCACCCGAGCATCAAGTGGCCGTCATTGAAATGGGGACCTACGGTCCGGGCGAGATCGCGCTCCTCGCCTCCATCGCGCGTCCCAATATCGGTATCGTCACCAACGTCGGCATCGCCCACATGGAACGCATGCTGACCATCGAGACGATCGCGGGCGCGGAGGGAGAGCTCATCGACGCACTGCCGGACGACGGCGTCGCTATCCTCAACTACGACGACGACCTGGTGCGCGGCATGACCTCGCGAACGAAGGCGCAGCCCTTCTTCTTCGGACTCAATCCCGAAGCCGACGTCTGGGCCGACAACGTCGAAAGTCACGGCTTTGAAGGCGTCACCCTGCGCGCTCACCACGGCACCGACGTAACGAGTCTCCGCATTCCACTTCTTGGCAAGCACCACGCCTATACGGCACTGGCCGCCGCGTCAGCCGGACTCGTTCTCGGACTGAACTGGGACGAGATTGCCGCTGGACTGGAGACCTGCGGCGAGCGGCTGCGGTTCGTCACGGTTCCGGGCCCCCGAGGCTCAACTATTCTGGACGATACGTACAACGCCAGCCCGGTCTCCTGCAACGCCGCGCTCGATCTGCTGCACGAGCTTGAAGGGCGGCATATCGCCGTCTTCGGAGACATGTATGAGCTTGGACCGGTCGAAGAAGAGGCGCACCGCACCGTCGGAAGGCACGCCGAGCAGAGAGTCGAAGTCCTCTACACTGTCGGACCACGCGCACACTGGATCGCCGACGAGGCACGCAAGGCCGGAATGAAGGGTGAAATCATGTCGTTCGAGGACAAACAGGCAGCCGTCGACGCCCTGACTCCGAAGCTCGGTGAGGGTGACTACGTGCTGGTCAAGGGCGCACGCGGCATGGAGATGGAGACCGTGGTCGCCGCGCTGCATGCCCAGGCGTGACCACTGTTCCCCCACCCATTGGTCGCCCTTCGCGCCCTGACGACTATACTGGCAAGGGTCGGCGTCGTGGTTGGTTGTGACAGAGAGGGAGTGTGAGTGGGCTGGGCAGAAACGACGGTGCTATCCCTGATCGAGAACGACATCCGTGTCGTCACTTACGTGCCGGACAACGTGCTCATCCCGTTAATCTCCGGATTCAAGGCAGACGAACGGTTGACCGTTTTCTCCGCGACGCGTGAGGAAGAGGCCATCGGCATCGCCTGCGGCGCCTACCTGGGTGGCTCGCGCGCACTGGTGATGATGCAGAGCAGCGGATTCGGCAACATCCCCAACGCGCTGGCGTCACTGGCCACTCCTTATCAGATTCCGGTACTGATGATCATTTCTGAACGGGGCTCACTTGGCGAATACAACTCCGTCCAGGTCCCGATCACTCGTGTCATCCGCCCGACGCTCGATGCGCTGGGAATCCCGCACTTCACATTGAACCGCGAAGATGAGGTCGAGTTCGTCGTTCCGCGCATGGCGGCCCAATGCTTCAACACTCAGACCCCCGCCGCCATCATCCTTTCCCCAATGTTGACCGGTGGGAAACTAGACCGCTAACGTTGATTCGATCCCTATCAATGACAAGAGAGCGATACCGCATGAACGGAGAGAGACGCGCATGACAGTCCAGGCTCGTTTTGGCGGCGAGGTGATGAACCGGCTCGACCTGACGAAACGGTTAGTCGCCCGGCTCGAGCATGGCGAGGTGGTCGTCGGCGGCATCGGCAACTCCAACTTCGATTTAGTCGGCGCGGGCGCGCGAGCTGAGAATTTTTACATGCTGGGGAGCATGGGGATGGCGGTGCCGATCGGGCTTGGAATCGCGCTGACCCAGCCCAACCGCCGCGTCTTCGTGCTCGACGGCGACGGCTCACTCCTCATGAACCTTGGATGCCTGTCTACAGTGGCGCAGGTTGGCCCCAAGAATCTCACCATCGTCGTATGGGACAACGCCTCGTATCAGATCACCGGCGTGCAGGAGTCTCCCACTGCCGAGCGTACCGACATGGTCGCCGTCGCACGCGGTGCTGGGATCGTCCACGCCGAATGGGCGCGCGCCGAGTCGCATTTCGAGATGCTGGTTGATCACGCGCTCACCGAGGACGGCCCACACTTCATCGGCGCACGCATCGACCGCTCTCCTGGTCAGGCACGGCCGGAACGGGATCCTGTGATTCTGAAAGACCGATTCATGCGTGGCATCGGAGCGAAGTAGCACAAAGGTCGACGTTCGCGGTGGCAGCCGTCATCCCCTGACCCCTTCTCCCGTTCGAATGGAAGGAGGGGAGCAACCCTCGAGGTCGTATTCAGCCGTCTCCTCCCTCCTGGTCGGCGGATCGGAGGTGAAGGCGGACGAGACGGATTTTGTTCCCCACTCCCCTGAGCCCACTCTTAGGTTCCATCCACCCGTCACCCAAACCGCTGCGAGAATCAGCAGCATAACCGCGATGGCGGGTGGAAATACGAGCCAAGGCCAGACCGAGCGACTGAAGAGAAATGGGTCGTTGAATGCCCAACTCAGCATGGTGCCCCAGCTGATCGATCCGCTCGCTCCCAAACCCAGAAACGCGAGCGTCGCCTCCGCGAAGATAGCGTAGCGTAGCGTGAGCGTGAGCTTGGTCGGCAGGATGTCGAGCGTGGCAGGTAGCACGTGCCGCATCACGATCCGAGACTCGGACGCGCCAATTGCTCTCGCTGCCTCGATGTAGTCGCTTGATCGCGTCTGCAGTACCAGGCTGCGCACGATGCGGGCGTATGCCGGCCAGGAAAGGAACCCAAGCATCAGCGCTAGAGTCAGCCTGCTGGCGCCCGTCAAGGCGATGATCAAGAGGTATACCGGGATGCTTGGCAGAGCCAGCAGCAAGTCGACGACGCCTAGCAGCACCGCTTCCGACTTACGGAAGAACCCGGCCGTCAGTCCGACGAGCCAGCTCATCACAGTCGAAATCACGACCACGATGACCGCCACATAGAGAGACGTGCGTGCGCCAAAGATGAGCTGTGATAGCTGATCCTGCCCCAGGTCGTTGGTCCCAAGCACGTGTGACCAGTTCGGCGTACTCAAAGGATCGCCGGTCGGCAACCGAGGATCGTATGGCGCCAATCGAGTCGCCAGCAGAGCGACCACGCCCGCCGTTAGCAGGATGACGACTCCCATGTGAAAGGTAATTGGACGACGGCGCTCAAACATGGGCCGCCCGATCCAGCGGATCCACGCGCACGTAAATCAGCTCAAGGCACAGATTCGCTGCCAGCACTCCCAGCCCCGACAGAAGGAAGACCGCCTGCAGCACCGGATAGTCTCGCGACTGCACCGCCTGAAAAGCCAATTGTCCGAGTCCGGGCAGGTTGAAGACCCGTTCGACCACCAGGGCACCACCGAAGATCACACCAAGACGCAAACCGAAGAAGGTCAGGAGCGGCAAGGCGACGTTCGGCAGAAGATGACGAACAACGACTTGTCGCTCGCGCAGTCCCTTGGCACGCGCCAGTGACAGCCACTCGGCATGTCTCATTCCGACAATTGCGTCACGCGAGATTAGCATGAACCCGGCGGCACCGGCGAGGGAAAGCGCAAGCACCGGCAAGATCATATGCCTCACGACGTCGGCCGATCGCGCTAGTCCACCGCTCAGCCCAGATCCATACTCCTGGAAGACGGTCCGGCCACCGCCGAGCGGTAGCCAGTTCAGACCGATGGCGAAGATCAGCAGCAGCATGATGGCCACCAGGAACTCGGGCATGGCCGCCAGGATGGCAGCCAGTGATACGACACCGCGTTCGACGCGTCCCTCTCGGAACCAGGTGGCCGCGATGCCGACCGACGTGCCGATGATGGATGCCAAAATCAGCGACGTGAGCATCAAACCCAGGGTCCAGGGGAGCCGCTGCACGATCAAATTACTCACCGGATGGGAGTGCGAGATCGACCAGCCTAAATTGCCATGCGCCAGATCGCTCAGGTAATCCCGAAACTGGCGACTAATTGGTTGATTCAGGTGGTAATAGTCCTGCAGACGGGCGCGGTCCGCCGTGGTGATCGGCGCGGCGACATCGAGACCACCATTCAGGCTGGCCGCCAGTGGGTCACCGGGCATGAGGCGCGGGATCAGAAAATTAAGCAACACGACCAGACAGGCCAGGATCAGATAGCGCGCCAACAGGATCGGGACCGTGCGAGGCGTATGGCCGTTCATGGCCGGAGCAGTGTCAGCTTGTTGTTGGGGAAGGGGATGCCGTTCATCAGTCCACCCCAGGTCTCCATCGGCGTGAAGACGTCAGCGTTGTAGATCCAGTAGAAGTTGCGGTGGTAGAGGACCAGCGTCGGAAGCTCCTCCGCCAAAATCTCTTGCATCTGAAAGACGATCGCTTTGCGCTTCTCCGGATCGAGCTGAGCAAGCTCCTCCTCACCGAGCTGGGCGTACTCGGCGTTCTTGAAGACCGAACCCTTGGCGAACGCGTTAGCCTCTTCACCGGCGTACCAGCGACGCAGGTAATCCGGATCGCCACCAATACCGATATGACCGGTGAGCGCCATCTGAAAATTGCCGTCGCTCAGTAATTGCAGACGCGTGGCAACGTCGACCTGTTTGACATTGAGCGTGATTCCGACCGCCTCGAGCATCTGCGCCATCAGTTCCGGCTCTCGTGCGTTCGGGTCGGCCAGCAGATCGACCGCGAACGTCTCGCCATTCAGCAGCGCTTTTGCCTTCTCAGGATCGAAGGGATATTGGGCCACGTCCGGGTTGAACCAAGGAGTGCCGGGTGGCACGATGGCCACGCCGTTGGTGATGGCTGGCCCTTTGGTGATCGTCTTGGCGATCTGCTCGCGATCCAGCGCATACATGATCGCCTGGCGCACCTCTTTGCGATCGAGCGGCGCCTGCTCGGTGTTTACTGCCATGCGCACCACCGAGAGCGGCTTGGTCACGTCGACCTTGAGACGCGGATCATTGGCCAGAATGTCGACGATCGATGCGTCGGTGCTCTGGGAAACGTCGGCGTCTCCCTTCTGCACCTGCTGAAGTTCCGTTTGTTTCGGAATCGTGATCTGCTGAAGCTCGGCAATGCCCGGCGTTCCACGAAAATAGCTCCCGGACGCTGTCAGTCGATACGCACCAGCCGTCGCGTCATGCTCCATTACCACGTATGGCCCGCTGCCGATGAGAGCGCTCGCATCCGAGAACTTGGTGGGATCCGAGACGGGGGACCAGACATGCTTGGGGATGACCGGAACTATTCCAGCGATCTCCTCCAGGAAGTTGGCAGCAGGGTGTGACAGGGAGAACGTGACGGTACCATCAGAGTCCGTCTCAGCCGACTCAACCACGTCGGATGACATCCAGTTGAACGGGTGTTCCTTGTAATAACCAAAGGAGAAGGCCACGTCGACGGGAGTCAGCGGCTGACCGTCGTGCCAGGTCGCGTCACTCGTGATGGTGAAGGTGTAGCTCTTCCCGTCCGGGGCTGTCTCCCAACGGGTCCCCAGCCACGGGATGATCTGCTTTTCGTCCTTCCAGGTGAGCGTGTCGAAGACGAAGCTGAGCAGGACCACACCGCCAGGACCGGTGGTGGAGAATTGAAACGGGGAGAGGGAGCCGACATCGGTCCACCAGGCGAATCGAATCCGGTCGATGACACCAGTCGTCTGCGAGCTCGGGCTGGCCGTTGCTCCGCTTGGAGCTGTCGTCGTGGGCGTCGATGCATTTCCGCCGCTCTTCGCCTGCGTACCACCGCAGGAGGCAAGCAACGACGAAACGGCAATCCCGCCGATGGTACCCGAAATGCCGCCCAACAGGCGACGCCTCGTCATTTGTCGTGCCAGATTCGTTTGGTGACGTGGAGGACGAGAGGGAATTGGGTCAGATGGTCTCATTGGCGAGCTTCAGATGGTAATCAGTGTAGCGAACCAGGTTCGCGTGCTGGTGTTCGTTCAACACTTCGCAGACCCAACCCCAATGAAGCGAGACCCAGTCGCCGACTTTGGCGTCGTCCGCGAAGCCATGCCCTTCGATCTGCCGCACGACAGTTGTCCGCGACTCATCGCCCATCACGAGCTTGCCCTGCTCAAGCAACAGTGACTTCCGCTGGACGACGAGCTCGGGACCAACGACCTCAGTCACCTTGCCCCAGCTGACGCGGCACTGGTCCATCGTCTCGAGTGAGTGCTCCAGCTGACCTGCGTGGGTGTGGACGTCGAAGACGTGGAAATTGTGATGTGGACGAGCTCCGGCGGGTGCCTTGGAAAGGACGAGATCCAGCGTCTTCCCCTGCAACTGCTTACCGAAGCGCTCCTTCAGTGCATCGTACAGCTGTCGAACCTCCACTCGTTGCAATAGATCGTTGCCGATCCAATATGCATCGACGACACGCGCATCGAAGGGATCTGCGATACCGTTCTCGCGAGCGATCAGCTTGAGGTACGGGAGCGCGCCGGTGAAGGTCTTAAGCAGGGGCTGCAACCCACCGTCGACGACGTTCTCGATGCCGTATTCGAAAAGGGTGCGATTATCGTCGCCGCCGCAGTAGCGAAGACGGTTCGGC
This sequence comes from uncultured Chloroflexia bacterium, assembly GCA_963713965.1. Classification (GTDB taxonomy): domain Bacteria; phylum Chloroflexota; class Chloroflexia; order Thermomicrobiales; family Thermomicrobiaceae; genus CALAGB01. The sequence continues at coordinate 2,848,614 of OY970217.1, read as the reverse complement.
ATGAACCCATAGCGAATGAAGCGGAGTTGACCGGCGAGGAGCGCATCAGTAGCGAGCAGGTTCACGTTTCATCCGTCCAATTCAAGATGGATTCGAGTTCCTTGAGTACCGATAGAATCTCCTTGGCCATGTCCGGTTCGAGTCGCTCCAGGCCAAGGCCCGCGTGATGGTAAACGTAGTCACCAACGTTCACATCGCCGAGCCCGAGAAGCGATATCGGAACCTCCTGACCATCTTGATCTATCCACGCGACACCTGGTTCAACTCGCACTACGCGTGCCGGGATCGCCTGACACATCTGCACCCCCTCAATCGTCAACATCGATGCTCTCCAGGATGAGTTCCGGCGCGTCACTCGTCGGCATTCCCGGCCCGTGACACACGGGGCAGGTGTCGTCCCGATCGGTCACCGGGAAGTCGTGATCGCATCGCAGACAATGAGCGATCTGCGCTTGCGGCTCGACTACAAGTTGAGCCCCTTCTGCGATCGTCCCAGAACTCATGGAAAGAAACAATGTCTCGACGATCTCAGGTGTTACATGACCGGTCGGTGAATAGCGAAATGTCAGCCCGTCAATCTGCGTCGCCCCGGCGTTGTTCGCCGCCACGATGGCCTGATTCAGCGCATCCGTCATCAATCCAACTTCGTGCACGTCTCCTTATCCCTCTCTCACTCAGCCGAAGAACCCATTTGCCAACTGCGTATTTCGTGCACCGCGGCCGAGACGAGCCCTGGAAGCGCCTGGGCCACGGCCGGTGTTAGCTCAGTCCCGAGCGACGTTTGCTCGGGCTGGAGTCCAATCAGAACGATGTCTTGCGGTTCAGCGCCGAGCATTTTGAGCGCCGAAAGGAGATCGGAAACGCCAAGCTCGTGCGCGGACGATCCGGATAGCAAGAGTGACAGCTGTTTGCGATCGAATCGCGCCAAGGTTCCGGCTGGAGCTCCTACGTCGACCGCGTCCAGCAGTAGTAAGCGATCAGCACCGGACGCGACGCTCAACAGCTCAAGTCCAAGCGTGCCGCCGTCGACGAACGATCAGGCTCCCGTTCGTCATCGAGCGACTCCTGCAGCACTCGCAGAGCGTGAACTCCGACCCCTTCGTCAGACAGGATGACGTTCCCCAACCCGATGACGACGTTACCGTCCATCTAGTCTTCACCGCTTTCGCCAGTGGCGACCGCGGATCGGTCGGCTCGAGCAGGCTGCGGGACCGCGACCGGTACCACCCGGCGAGTCCGCTTGGTCTCAGCCAGCTCGTCGTCAGTCACGTACTTGTAGCCAGAGAAGATGCTGTCCAGCGTGCCGTTCTGCTTCTCACGCGAGACCAGCCACGCGCTGTAAATGTGGTGGATCGGTGAATCCGATCAGCATGAACATGATGAAGAAGTGGATTTCTCGCTGCGTCTGGATGTTTACCACACCTGGAAGCCAGCCAAAGAGCGTGTGCCAGATTCCGGTACCGACGTCGTTCGAGTAGAGCGCGAAGCCCGGTCAGAATCTGAATCAGGAACAGGACGTAGATCCCGACATACGCGAGCGCCGCCAAGGAGTTGTGCCCCACCTCCGATGGCGCTCTCCAGCGCAGGAAGAGGTAGTACTTCAGCATGTCGTAGATGCTGCGCAGCTGGCGTCTCGTCGTTGGGATGAAGGCGCTCCAGCGCGCGTACTTGTTTCCCACGAACGCCCAATAGATGCGGATCAAGAATGCCATCGTGAAGACGAACGCCGTCACCTCGTGGATGAAGCGCATCGTCGCCAGGAAGTAGCCGCCCTGCCCGCGAACGACGATGAAGGGATTGTGCAGATAGTAGCCGGTGAATGAGAGGATCACGATCGAAAGGAAGATAGTCCAGTGAACGGCACGAACCGGCACTTCCCAGACATACACTTTGCGCAACGGCGACGAGTCTCGACTCACTGTCTTCACAGTGACGTGCGGAAGCGGTGACGACTGCTTCGTACGCTGCATCGATCGCCTCCTATCGCACCTTCACCTGAACCAGTTGCCGTCCACGCGGGTCAACTACGTGCACCGCGCAGGCCAGACACGGATCGAATGAGTGGATAGTGCGCAGGATCTCGATGGGGCGCTCTGGATCGGCAATCGGTGTGTTGAGCAGGCTTGCCTCGTAGGCGCCCGGGCTGCCGTTCGAGTCGCGCGGTCCCGCGTTCCAGGTGCTCGGGACGACCGCCTGGTAGTTCTTGACCTTCTTGTCTTCGATCTCGACCCAATGCCCAAGCGCGCCGCGCGGGGCCTCGTGCGTTCCCATACCCTGCGCCGATTTCGGCCAGGAGTTGGGATCCCACATCGATCCGTTGTGCATCTCGAGGTTGCCACTGTGCATGTTGGTCGAAAGCTCATCGAGCCAGCCCTCGAGCTGACCGACCATAAATTGCGTCTCGATGGCCCGTGCCGCAACGCGTCCCAGTGTCGAGAAGAGGGCTGTGGGCTGCGCGTTCAGTTTTTTCAGCACGGCGTCGACAGTGGATTTAATTTCCGGAACTCCAGCGGCATAGGCGACCAGGGTGCGCGCTAGCGGACCGACCTCCATCGCGCTGCCGTCGTAGCGAGGTGACTTCAACCAGGAGTATTTCTGGTCAGTGTTGAGGAAATCGTAGGGCGGCTTCGGACCACTGTACTTTGGCTTGGTCTGCCCGTTGGCGGGATTGAGCCCGGTCGCGTCGCCTCCAGAGTACTCATACCAGGAGTGAGTCACGAATTCGGCGATATTGTCCGGAGAGAAGTCGTGGACCTGCGATAGGTCCCGGTTCATGACGATGCCACGCGGGACCAGGAATGAGGCCGAGTCGTGAACGCCCGCCTTCGGATAGCCGCCATAGGCCATGAAGTTGCCGAGACCTTCGCCAATCGAGAACCACTCGGGATAGAAGCTCGCCACTGCCAGGACGTCAGGAACGTAGACTTGCTCGACGAAAGTCTTGGCAGTGGAAATCAGCTGTCGCATGAATTCGATGCGCTCCGGATTGACGGCGGCATCGGGAGAGTTTGGATCGAGACTGGTGGCCATGCCACCGACCAGATAGGTCTGCGGATGTGGATTCTTGCCACCGAGGACCGCGTGCATGCGAATCACGTCGCGCTGCCAGTCGAGCGCCTCGATGTAGTGGGCAACGGCCATCAGGTTGGCTTCCGGGGGCAGCTGATAAGCGGGATGCCCCCAATAACCGCTGGTGAAAAGACTCAACTGCCCACTATCGGCCAGCCCGGTGATACGATCCAGCACGCCCTTGAAATAGGTCGCGCTCGATTTCGGCCAGTTGGAGATGGACTGTGCCAGCGCCGCGGTCTTGGCGGGATCCGCCTTGAGCGCCGAGGTGACGTCGACCCAGTCCAACGCGTGCAGGTGATAGAAGTGAATGACGTGATCTTGCACCATCTGGATGCCCGCCATGAGGTTGCGTACCAACCGGGCGTTGTCTGGAATCTCCAGACCTAGTGCGTCCTCAACCGCTCGCACCGAGGCGATCGCGTGGACGGTGGTGCAGACTCCGCAAATACGCTGTGCCCAGATCCAGGCTTCGCGTGGGTCGCGTCCACCCAGGATCAGTTCGATACCGCGGAACATCGTGCCGGAGCTCCAGGCCTGGCTGACCTTTCCTCCGTCTACCTCGGCTTCCACCCTCAGATGTCCTTCAATTCGAGTGACTGGGTCAATCGCGATGCGCGTCATCCGTGGCCTCCTCACCGTTGACGCTCGGAATCGCGATCTCGGGCGTCGGCTCCTCATCAGGTCTGATTTTGGATCGCACCACGCTGGCGACACCGTGCGCGGCAAAGGCGGCCGCCGTAACTGCGGTGAGCCCGACGCCGATCTCTCCCGCCGTCACATCGGCTCCGAAGCCTGGTGGCTTTGGTAGTCGGTCATAGAAGGGGGACATGTGTTGCCAGAAGAGCGGAGATGCACAGCCGATGCAGCCATGCCCGGCCTTGACCGGCCAACTGGTCCCATCATTCCAGCGGACCGCGGGACAGTTGTAGTGCGTTTCGGGACCTTTGCAGCCCATCTTGTAGAGACACCAGCCCTTGCGACTGCCCTCGTCGCCCCATTCCTGCACGAATCGGCCGGCGTCGTAGTGAGCGCGGCGTTCGCACTGGTCGTGAATCAGCGCTCCGTAGGCGAAGAGCGGCCGATGATATTGATCGGTCGCCGGAAGCTCGCCAAACGTCAGGTAATGAACGAGCACGGCGGCGGTGTTGGCGACGTTGTGTGGACAACCACCCAGGTTAATGTGCTTGAGCCCGGGAACCGCTCGCTCGATGCCGACCGCACCAGTTGGACCAGACGCGACTAGACCGCCATCCCAGGCACACGCCCCGACGGCAATCGTCGCGGCGGCGTTAGTGCAAACCTCAGTGGCGATATCCAGCGCCGTGCGTCCACCAATCGTGCAGTAGACGCCGTCGTCCGCCAGCGGAATGGCTCCCTCAACGATGACGAGGTACTTGCCCTTCTGCTCCTGCACAACCTTCTTGAGCACGTCCTCGGCCTGTTTACCGGCCCCCGCCATGATCAACTCGTGGTATTCCCACGACAGCAGATCGAGGACGACGTCGGCAACGGGAGGATGACTGGAGCGAATCATCGACTCTGAGTTGCCCGCGCAATCCTGGAATTCGAGCCAAACGAGAACCGGCTTATCGACCTTCTGCAACGCCTTGCTGACCTGCCCCACGTACCGAGGTGGAAGGGCCAGTGTGGCAACCATACTGGCGCAGAAGGCGAGAAACGCTCGTCTGGTGATGCCGCGTCTTTCCAGTGCGGTGGGAAGATCGGTATCGAGATGGTGCATCGCTGTCCGCCTTTCCCGAGCCTGTCCACAGCACACGCCCCTACACGCATCTGCGCCGCGTCTCGTGCGCCGCGCAGGTACGATTCGGCTCGGACGAGAACGTGCTTTGTCCGACAGGCTACCCACAATGACGGCAAGGAGGCACAACGATTGCAGCGGCGTCGTTACAAAATCGTGACGATGTTGCGGAATTGAGGTACGAACGCGGGTTTTCCCGTTGTGAGCACCTGAAACGGAGCGACGAAGCGGGTCGACGGCGTCTCAGGCCGAAGCGGGTGCGGCGTAGCGCATGCGCAGTACGACGAGAGGCAACAACAGCAGGATAGCGGAGCTCGCCGCGACGAAGAAGATGGATGCGTTGGCGACGGATTGATAGAGCGGCGTGAACCAGAGCGGGGAGACCGCCATGGCCAGAAAGCGCGCGCTGCCGAAGAGAGACGAAGCGGTGCCCCGATGCCGCGGCGCGAGGTTTACCGCCAGAGTGCTCAAGCCGGTCCAGGCCATGATGCTTGACGCACCAAGCAAGAAGTTGCCGGCTACAAATCCCCCCGCGTTGGGAGACGCGCCCATCAGCACCAGCGAAACCGCAACACCAACCATGCTGGCCGCGATCGCCCGAAACATGCCGAACCGCTCCATGGCGAAACCCGAGAATGGTCCGAGGAGCAGCCCGGCCAGCCCATAGGTCGACAGAATCAATCCCGCCGTGGAAACGCTGATGTTCCAGGACTCCCCGAGATAGTCGGCGAAGAGATAGACCGCTCCCCGAATGGCGTTGCTGGCCAGAAACGAGAGTGCTGCCAGCCAGATAATGCGCATGCCGAGAGCGGCTGACATCTCGCGCAAGTCATCGCGAAGACTGCTTGCCCGCTCCCGCACGGGCACTCGATGCTGGTAGCGACGAAACCACATCGCAATCCAGATCGTCAGGACCCAATTGAAGACGCCGATCACGATGAACGGAACCCGCCAGCTCACACCACCAAGAAACCCGGAAATAAGTGGGACCAGCATGGTTCCCGCCAGGCTAGCCGTGTTGAAAAATCCGATTGCGCGCCCCGTTCGTCGCTCCGGAACGACGTCCCCTAACGTCGCCATCAGTAACGGGGACGTGAACGCGTTGGTAGCTCCCTGCAGGACCTGTGCGAAGAGGAAGAGCCCAAAATTGGGAGCCAGTCCGGCGAAAATGGTCGCCGCACCAAACCCGCCGAACCCGATCAAGAGCGAGGCACGACGAGATGTCAGGTCGGAGACACCACCGGAAAAGAGCTGCACGATGGCATAGGGAAGCATGTAAGCCGGGATCGCCAAGGAGAGGACGGATCGATCGACGCCGAAGGCGCCCATCAGCACCGCGAAAAGGACTGGGATAATCCCGCCACCCATTGGGCCGCTCATGGCACCGAAGTAGAACGGAAGGAGCTGTGACGTCGACAGCTCCTCCGTGACAGTCATCGATTCAGTTGGTCTCGGCGCAGTGTTCGCGTCAGTCACAACGCTCGATTGTAGCAGTGCCCAGGGTCAACCGCGATCAGACCGGACCGACGAACTCGTCGAACACGGCCTTGGATACCTCAGCGAGCATGCGCGTAGCCTCCATGCCGTTCTCACCGCGCTTGCTCATCAGCGCGATGGCGTACTTCTTGTCTCCGTAGGTGACGATGCCGACGTCGTTGCGCACGCCGTGAATCGAGCCGGTCTTGTGCGCCACGCGCGTCCCAAATGGGAGCATCCCTGGGATACGCTCAGCGAACTTCTGGCGCAGCATGATGTCGATGACCGCGTCACGCGACGAGCCGCTGAGCCCCTCGCCTCGCTCGATGACCTCCAGCAGAATCAACATGTCGCTTGGGGTCGAGATGTCATTATCGTGGGTCTCCCTGAGGGCAAAACTATCCGGGCCCGACTCTTTCTCGTCGAGCAGACGCTTGAGCTCTTGATAGGTGAGGTTCGGGTCATCCGGATCGAGATCGTGTAGCTTGGAGAGGATCCCCCAGCAACCGATTGGCAAATGCGTATTGTGCATCCCGAGTCGTTCGAGCGTCTCGGCAACCGGCTTATGGCCAACGAGCTTGTAGATCTGATCGGTCGCGGCATTGTCAGAGACGACGATCATCAATGTGGCAAAGTCTTTGATCGTGAGAGAGGCGCCCGCATCGAGATCTTGCAGAACACCGGAGCCGGGGACGCGCATGTCATCGGTCAGCACCATGCGGGAGGACGGATTGATCTTCCGTTGATCAATCTGCCGGTAGAGCTCGTAGAGGAGCACCGTCTTGAAGGTACTCGCGGTGGGAAAGATGACGTCCTCATTAAAGCGAATCTCGCGGCCCGTCACGAGGTCCTTGGCCGCCACTCCAACTTCACCCTCGAATCCGTCCGCAAGCGCCTGGATCCGTTCCATCGTCTCATGACCGTCGCTCATCGCCGCGTGTCTCCCATCCATGTTGTTCTCATGTACCTGTTGTCGACCGAGAGTCAGACCCGAGCAGCATGGCACGAGCGTGTGCACCAAGGCAACACGCTCGTCCGGCTCTCGTCGTTACTGATTGCAGAGCGGAGTTATGCCCCGCGCGTGCGTGGGTCCAGGAAGTCTCGCAAGCCGTCACCAAGCAGGTTGAAACCCAGCACGGTAAGCGCCAGTGCGATGCCCGGGAAGGTGATGAACCACCAGGCATCCTGGAAATGCGAGCGGGCCGTATTGATCATCGAGCCCCATTCCGGAGCCGGTGGCTGCGCACCGAGGCCGATGAAGGAGAGACTAGATGTCGCCAGGATGGCATAGCCAATGTCGAGCGTGAGCTGGACGATGACCGGCGACATGGCGTTGGGGAAGACGTGACGAATCAGCAGACGACGGCTCGACGCACCCGCCGAACGTGCCGCCTCAACGTACTCTCGATTCTTGACCAATAGGACCTGTCCACGCACCAGGCGGGCATACCAGGGCCAGTAGACCACCGAAAGGGCGATGACGGTGTTCCGCAGGCTCGGACCAAGTGAGGCGGAGATGGCGATCGCCAGGATAAGAAACGGGAAGGCGAGGAACAGGTCCGTGAGTCTCATCAGAACGTCGTCGTAGAGTCCACCAATGAACCCAGATAGACCGCCAACCAAACAGCCGAGCGTTACGGCGATTGAGAGGACGATAGCCGCCACGCCGAGTGAGATGCGCGCGCCACTCATGACGCGGCTCAGGATATCTCGACCAAGATCATCCGTGCCGAAAATGTGGGACGACGAAGGACCTTGCAACTGCTTGTAGATCTCCGGTGCGTTCGGGTCGTATGGGGCGAGCGCGCGGCCGAAGAGGCTAGTGAGCAGGAAGAGCACGATCAGAAAGACCGCCAGAACATTCAGCCACTTGCCCTTGAAGAATTGATTGAGAGCGCGACGAAACCGCTCTTTACGACTGCTCGGGAGAAACAATCGCCCCGTTTCAAGCCGAGCCCGGCCCTCAGTCGCGTCGACAGTGGTGTTACCCGTTCGTATTGTCATGCGTACGAAATCCTTGGATCCAGGAACAGATACAGAATATCTACGAACATGTTCATAATCACGTAGGTCGCGCCGATGATCAGAGTAACGGCCATGATGGCGTTGTAATCGAAGCTGGTGACGCCGGCAATGGCGTAGCGCCCGATACCTGGCCACGAGAAGATGATCTCGACCAGAATATCTCCAGAAAAGAGAATGCCGATTTGCATCCCGATCACCGTAATGACCGGAAGCAGCGCATTCTTCAGCGCGTGCTTTGTGACCGTCGTCCGCTCACGCAGCCCCTTCGCTCTCGCCGTTCGGATGTAATCTAACCCCAGGACTTCGAGCATGCCTGCTCGAACCATGCGCGTAATGACTGGCAATGTGCTGAATGCCAGCACGAAAGCGGGCAGTGCCAGATGCTTCGCCGCGGTGAGGAAGAGTGAAAAGTTCCCGGTCAGCAACGCGTCGACCGTGTAGAGATGCGTGATCGAACGAGGCGGCGTGACGCTGACGGGTAGCCGCTGTCCATCCGGCAACCAGCCCAACCTCGCAAAGAAGACGAACTGAAGCATCAAGGCCAGCCAGAAGACTGGTATAGCCTGTCCGGCGACAGAGATGACTCTACCTACGTAGTCGATGATTGTGTTCGGCTTGATAGCTGAGATGATCCCCAGTGGTATTCCGGCAACGATCGCCAAAACGATGGAGGTCAGCGCCAACTCGGCGGTGGCCGGCAGGTATCGACCCAGGTCACTTCGAACGGGACGCAGGGTCGAGAGAGACGTGCCGAAATCCAACGTGGCGACACCTTTGACATAGGTGAAGTACTGCTGATACAGAGGGCGATCCAGTCCATATTCATGACGGATCATCTGAACCGTGCTTTTGCTGGCACGTGGTCCAGCGATAAGCCGTGCTGGATCGGCGGGCACAATGTGAGACAAAGCGAACGTGATGACCGAGAGGCCGATGAGCACGAAGATGACCGAGATCAGGCGCCGTAGCACGAGTTGAGCGAACATAGCTGCTACTCATTTCCTCGGCAAAGACGCAAGCGGGACGAAACATCCCGCCTGCCATTCAACCCGGTGATTCCGCCGCGCTCCGGTAACCGGAGCGCGGCACGATTGACGCAGACGAGTGGTCTCTACATTTTCACGCGATACATGTCGTAATAGTAGTACGTGTTCAAGTAGATCGGATTCCACTCGAAACCGCGGATGTCAGCCCCGAGGATGGTGTACCAACGCACCGCGCCCCAGAAGATCGCCGCCGGGTCCTTCTGCACCAGAATGTTCTGCATTTCCGCGTTGAGACTTGCGTAGTCGGCATCCGAGACACCAGGAGCGAGCGTGTCGATAATCTCGTCGACCCGGTCGTTCTTGTAATAACCGGCATTGGCACCAGCGCTCCCGGCCGATTCCGAATAGAAGTTGGGGTAGATTTCGTTGTACCCATCGTTGTAGTCCGGCCACCAACCCCAGTCACCGAAGAAGTCCGGACGCTGATCCGGCGGAGAGTCACCATAGGCCAGGTCAGTCTCGGTGGCTCGCTCGACCTGGCGGATGTCGAGGTCAAAGCCGATCTTCTGTAAGTTGGCCTGCATCAGCTGAGCAATTTGCGAGGTGACGTCGCTGCCGCTCGAGATCATCCAGGAGAACTTCTCGCCAGCATTGAACTTCTTGCTGATGAGCTCTTTAGCTTTGTCCAGATCAGTGTCGTAAATGAAGATGCTCTTGTCGTATCCGGCCGTGGTCGGAGTCAGCGGACCACCTGACTTATCAAGCAAGCCCTTGTAGACCCCTTGCCGCACGTCTTCATAAGGAAACGCGTAGCAGAAGCCGGTGCGTGCATCGACGTCCGCCAGCCGATCTCCGAAGTTCATCGTGGTCCAGTTGGCGTTGGTGGTCGGATAATCGATCACCTGTAGCTTCGCGTTGCTCTTCATCTCAGAGAACGCCTGCGGGTTGAGGTTGTTTGTCAGCCCGTCGGCCGTGCCGCCCTCGATGAGCTGGCGCCGCGTCGCCGTGTCCTCGACGATGCGCATGACGATCTTGTCGAAGTGATTGCCGTCCCAACCACGGTAATAGTCGGGGAACTGCTCGAGGACGATTTGCTGGTTTTGATCGATCGACGTGACTTTGTACGGCCCGGTTCCGACCATGTTCTGGACGAACCAGGCGTGTGCCCATTCGTCATCCGATGTCTTGTTCTTGTTGACCGCGTCCATACTGACGACGAACGGGCCATACTGCGAGGCGATGGCTGCCTCGAAGATCGGGTTCGGCGTCTTCAGCTTGAACTTTACCGTCTTGTCGTCCGGCGCGGTGATGTCGGTGTCCGGGTTGTCGATGAAGCGGCCCACCACGTCATGCGGGCCACGGCCCATCTTCATCAAACGCTGGAAGGAAAAGACGACGGCCTTCGCGTCGCAAGCGGTCCCGTCATGGAATTTAATGTTGTCATAGAGCGTGAATGTCCACTCCGATCCGTCGCTGTTCGGTCCCCATTCTTTGGCCAGCATCGGCTGATAATCGAATGTGCTGTTGCCCTTGAGGCGGATGAGCATTTCATAGGTGCCGAAGAAGGCGCAGCTCGCAAGGCTGTCGTACGCAGACTGCGGATCGAAGTCGGCAATCGTTCCATCGAAGAGGACGGTGAATGTCCCGCCATTGATCGGAGTCCCACCAGTAGCTTCGCCACCGCTTGGAGAGGCGGACGCCCCGCCCGAAGTGGTGCTGGTCGCGGCCGATGAGCTGGTAGCCGTCGAACTCGAACCACCACCGCCACCACTCGTTGCCGTGGACTTGTTCGAGCTACCGCACGCGGCGAGCACCCAGCCGACCGTGGAAACCGACAATCCCATAGCGAGACCACGCTTGATAATCTCACGACGAGATAGGCGCAGCTCTGCTGCTGCTGCGATCAGGTGAACGGCCCGGATATCATTGTCCGGCATCGTTGGTCCCCTCCTTCTGCCAATTCGGCAGTACTTAAGGTAAACCGACCCCGAGATGCACAACACACCACGATATTTGGACTAGATTAATGCGTCGCCATACATTACTGTTCAGATGTAAGGATGTCAAGGGAACGCTTTTCGGACATAGCCACAATCGGGTTTAGGGGACAGACTGAACCCGACGTGGCCGGCGCTCATCCAACGTGAAGAATCCCTCTCTGCAAACGCCGGGTGAGTCACGCGAACCGCGTGATAGCAGGCGACTTGATGAGGCGAGATCGTACGAACGGGAATGCGCTCCGACGAGCGAGACCAACGGCATACGGGTTTTGGTGCAAGATCTATAGTGCACAAGGAGGGGCTTAATGGGCGACGTCGCCGGTACCAGCATCAATGCTCCAACTCTTGAGAAAGAAGCTCTGGAACACGTCTGGATTCATACGACTGAGTGGGTGCGACTGGCCGAACAAAAGGGCCTGCACGTCTTCGATCACGCGCACGGTGCAACTCTCGTCGACATTCACGGGAACGAGTACCTGGACGGAATCTCCGGTCTTTGGGTGGTAAACGCCGGTCACGGACGCAAGGAGATCGGCGAAGCGATGGCCGAGCAAGCGGCCAAGCTCGCCTACGTCTCGAGCGCTTCGTACACTACCGTTCCAGCCGTTCAGTTGGCCAACCATCTGGCGTCGATCACGCCGGGCGATCTCAACCGGATCTATTTCTGCTCCGGCGGATCGGAAGCGGTCGAGAGCGCAGTGAAAATCGCCAAACAGGTGCAGGCGATGCGCGGCTTCCCGAAGCGCTACAAGGTCATTGCCCGCCGCGGCAGCTACCATGGCATGACGATGGGCGCGCTCAGCCTCACCGCCAGCCGCAGCGAGCAATACTTCGGTCCGTTCATGTACGGTGTCTATCACGTTCCGTCGCCGAACCACTATCGCAATGATTTCGGGCTCGAGGGCGAAGCCGGCGACATCATGTGCGCCAACTACATCGAGCAGGAGATCGAAGCGCAGGGGCCGGAGACTGTCGCGGCCGTCATCGGCGAGCCGATCTCGTCGGCAAACGGTCTCCACATACCGTCGCCGAAGTACTGGCAGCGGCTACGTGAGATCTGCGACAAACACGGCGTGCTGCTGATCATGGACGAAGTCATCAACGGTTTCGGCCGCACCGGCAAAATGTTCGCGACCGAGCACTTTGGCATGCAGCCTGATCTAATGACGATGGCCAAGGGCCTCTCGTCCGGTTATGCACCGGTCGCCGGTGTCGCCGTAAGCGACAAGATCTTCGACACCTTCAAGGAGAAAAAGGACGTGGCTCTGGGCCATCTGCTCACCTTCGGCGGTCAGGCAGTTGCAGCGGCGGCGGCACTGAAGAACCTGGAGATCATCGAGCGCGAGGGTCTGGTCCAGCAGAGTGCTGAAAAGGGTAAGTACCTGCTCGAGAAGCTCGACGGTCTGCGGAAGCACCCGACGGTCGGTGACGTTCGCGGATTGGGCCTCTTCTGTGGCGTCGAGCTGGTTCAGAACAAAGAGACTAAAGCCAAGTGGGGCAAGGAATCCGGATTCGTCAAGAAAGTCGACGAGCGGATCAACCAGAAGGGAATGCTCACGCGAACGTGGGATATCCTTCACGTCGCCCCGCCGCTCGTCACGACGTACGAAGAGCTCGACCGCATCGTCACCATCATTGACGAAAGCCTGAGCGAGACCGAAGCCGAGCACGAGTCGGAGCTTGGGAAATAGTCCTGACCTCACGACTCATCACGACGCTCATTGTCCGAACGGAGCCAAATTGGCTCCGTTCGGCATATCCAGGTGTGAAACCTGCGATGTTGAACGGACGATTGTCGCGAGGGGAGCCAATGTGATCGCACGCGTTTGGAAGGGCTGGACAACACCTGAGAACGCCGACGAGTATGAGCGATTTGTACGCGCATCGGTGTTGCCAGGATTGGAACGCATCAGCGGCTATCGAGGCGGCTACATCCTGCGCAAGCCGAACGACGACGAGGTCGAGTTCATGGTCATGACGACGTTTGAGTCGCTCGAGGCGGTCCGTTCTTTCGCCGGTGACGACTACGCCGTACCGGTCATTGAGCCGGAAGCGCGTAACCTGCTCGCGCGGATCGAACCACTCGCCAGACACTACGAGGTCAAGCTGACACCAGAGGACGACTAGCAGACTGAGTGTTGGAATCGGTCGGTCTGACTCCTACGACGAGGCGGGGAGACAGGGTCGACATTATCGTCACGAGTAATCTCATGCCGATTGTCCAACCTGGATTGATTACGGCGAATTCCTACTGGAGGCGCTGTCGCTGGTAGCAGTCCCGACAATATACCGGTCGCCCATTTCGCGGTTCGAATGGAACCATCGTCTCCTGGCCACACTCAGCGCAGACGGCTGGGTACAGTCGTCGCTCTGCCGCGCGGCGCACCGACTCCCCCGAGATCCCCGTTCTGACGAGACTGTCGCCTCGAAGCTCGGCAATTTGGGCAACGCGCGGGCTCCACAAACCCGCGTTCCAGATAGAACGCCTGCTCGCCAGCGGTGAAAGTGAAATTCTCACCACAGTCCCTGCAAACAAGCGTCTTGTCCCCGACAGACATGAGTCGCTACTCCTTAGCTCGTGCGATATGAGCCGGAACCCCGAGCGGTCCCGACTCACCCTGTGTCCTGATCCGTACGACAGAGCCAGGTGGTAGTCGACAGAGCGTCCACCGAGCAGCCGCTGAGAATCGAACGCAGTATGCCGGAATTCTTGTTCACCAGTATATGGGTGTGCTGCGGAATACGCAACTGTGTGTCATTCAGCTAGCGAAACCGCAACTTACTGGCCTGCCGGGAAGCACCGTCGAACGAGTTCGCGCGTTGAGTCGACTTTGTAGGGGATTTGCTGACAAGTGACGAGGAGCATGTGGTGCCCCTGCCAATATCATCGGCATGACGTTCGCCAAAGGTGAGGAGTGAGCAAGCTACACGAGGACGTCCTTGAGAGCGCGGAAGTGCTGCGCATCGTGCTCATCGAGTCGCTCGACGAGAGATTCGAGCGTGATGGAGCCGAGCTCGGGATGACGTGCCGTTCGTTTCCATTCATCGTCGTCTAGTGCGTCAAGCCGGTTGACCAGCGTCTCACGGAGATTCTCGAATTCGACCGACGTTTGGCGCGCGTCCTCGGCGTGATAATCCTGTTCAATGGCGCGCACATCAGTGTCGAAGATCTCCAGCTCCGGATCGTCCTCCTGCAATATCAGGTCGACTCGCTCAAGCGACACCTCGTCAAGATCCTTCAGATGAGCGATGTGCTCCACCGCGCCCCAGGCGCCGCCGATACCGGCCCGCTTCAAGTCCTCGTCCGATTCTTCCTCGATCAGGCGTTGAATGCGCTCGGGCAACCGTCCCATGCGTTCGAGCATCTGTTTATGATCGGATGCCATCGGCATGCGCCCCTTTCCCAACGTTCGCGACCGGCAACGCGCGACGACCAGTGCCGAACGCTACCGCTGCTTCGGCCAGCACTCGTGTTGGATCGATCAACGGGACCGGCACGTCCGACTCCGTGAGGATCAACGGGAGTTCAGTACACGCGGCAATGAGGACCCCGGCGCCTCGCGCGATCAGTCCAAGCGCCGCATCGACCAACAACTCGGTCTGAGCCCGGCCTACGTGTCCAGCCTTCACGTCCGCGATTGCCTGCGAGACGTTTCGTTGGCCGGCCTCATCCGGGGTAACCGACCGCAGCCCGTGCCGCTCGAACTCTTCTTGATACAGGTTGGCGGCGATCGTCCCTGCTGTCGCCAGAATGCCCACCGTGCTACCGGGTAATCGGATCTTGATGGTAGCGGCGCACTCTTCGATCATGCTGATAAACGGAATCGAGACGTGCGGAGCAACGCGTGGGAGAAACGCGTGTGCCGTATTACATGGAACGGCGATGAAGCGGGCGCCGGCGCGCTCGAGTCGCTGTGAGCCTGCAACGAGCAGTGGCGTTGGATCGGGGCCTCCGTGCAGGAGCGCGTCGCTTCGATCCGGAACCTCTGGGTTCGATTCGATGATCACATGGAGATGATCTTGATCGCGATCGGCCGGAGTGGCCTCGATGATCTTGCGGTAGAGATCGACAGTTGCCAGCGGCCCCATACCACCCAACACGCCAATGATTCTGCGTTGGTCCAACCGATTCGCCCCCTATATGATCTCGATCGGCACCTGGCGAACGTCACCGTCAACACGAAACGCCCGTGCATCAGGTAGCTCGGTGGCAAACGAGACGATCACCATGAGCTGTTCTGGATAGTTCGCGTTATTCAGGTCGGTCTCCGACGGCATTGGCTTGCTTCTCGGATGCGAATGGAACAGCGCCCCCAGCCGCCACTCGTTCCGGTCGATCTCGCTCAGAGCCTCGACGACCTCCGCCAAGTCCATATTGTAGCGGGTTCCGCTCGCCTCCGTGTTGGTCCCTGGGTAAACCTTGACCGCCTCACCTCCTTGGATCGCGATCAGGCCACATCCTTCAAGCGGCAACTCGGCGCGCAGATGAGCGATCATCTCGTCATAGAGTCGCACCGGGATCCTTAGACGGTCCAAATAACTGTCGTCTTGCTCTGCTGGCTCCACGGTCTCCGGCTTCATGACGACATCCTCGTCATCCATCCCTTACCGCCCTCGGTACAATCGATACAGTCCGACCGTTACGGCCGCGCCACGTGAGTCGAAACCCGCGCGGTAATGACCGTTCCGAGAGCGGCGGAGCTGTTGAGAGGCAGGTGCATCATGTTTGTCGATTTGAGCTTCTTTGAGGTTGAAGAGGGGCACCAGCGATCCTTCGAACGAGATTTCGGCACGATCGTCATCCAAGCAGGCAAAACGAACGGCTGTATCACATCAGAGCTCATCCACATGGACGAGGATTTTCATTACGCCTGGGTCGAGCGATGGGAGACGCGAGAGGAGCACAACAACTTCAACGAGCTCCTGTTTGGTGAACTCCTGCCCAATCTTCCCGACATCGGACGCTACGCCACACGACTCGTTGATCGGGATGCCGAAGGCTATGTGGTGGTCTGAGACCGCCGACCTTTGGCGCGAAGCAGCGCCAGGAAAGCGCTTTCGGTCACAACCCGCGTCAATGATGCCAGCCGGCGGCGGAGACGTGTTCAGGCGCGTACTCACGTAGGAAACGCAATCTCCGCGAGCCGTCCGATCGGTGGCAACGGCCCGTCGATGAGTGGCAGCGCGTAGCGACGAAACGCCTCGGTCACCGATCGTCCGTCTGGGCCGATAAACTCGTCCGGCAGTAGTCTCTCCCGGTTGGCGACCTCCTCGAGCGGGACCGACCCAGCTCGCACACCGTACGGATCTTGGCTGAACCGGTCGAGCGTAACCATCGCACCAGAACCGCCACGAATCAGGATCTCCACCGCTTCAGTGCCGACCATTTCCGCTTCCGCGAGGTCGGTTTCGGCGACGCTATCGATGAACATACGCGATATCGTTCCCGGCTTGTCGAAGCGGGACTTGAGACCCAATTTATCCTCGATGGCGCGTGCCAGTGCAGGTCCAGGGCCAGGCACGTACGCATGTCCAAAAGCATCGACCCAGTTGACGTCTCCACCACCAATGGGCTCGCCGTTCATGTCCCGTAGAGTCTCGGGGACGATCGCCACCACCAAGCGGTATCGTTCCCAGGTGCGCTGCACATCCTCGAGAAAGTGATCCAGATCACGAGGCGGTCGCTCTGGAAAGAAAATCAGCTGCGGCGCCTGGTTTGATTTCTCCTGACCCAATGCACATGACGCCGCCACCCAGCCGGCATTGCGACCCATCACCTCGATCAGTTTCACCGGATAGAGTCCGGCCGTAGCTTCGGTGTCCAATCCCGCGTCGCGCGTGGCCAGTGCCAGGAACCGCGCAATCGAGCCGTAACCAGGGCAGTGATCCGTGCCGGGAAGATCGTTGTCGATCGTCTTTGGAATGCTCACAACCTGAAGGTCGTAGCCGGTCCCAGACGCCAATCTGCTGAGTCGCAGCGCCGTGTCGGCCGAGTCGTTTCCGCCGATGTAGGCGAAAGCCCGAATGTTATGAGCGCGAAAGATCTGCAGTACGCATTCCGCCTCGTCGTCGTTCAGCTTACGTCGGGACGTCCCGAGCGCGGCCGACGGCGTTCGCTTGACGAGCGATAGGGTAGATGACGGCTGGCGACCGAGATCGACGAAATTCTGATGGAGTACGCCCTCGATGCCGTTGCGCGCACCGATGATGGAGTCGTAACGATCCCCGCGTTGCGCGGCCTCGACCGCGCCGACCAAGCTTCCGTTGATGACTGCCGTCGCGCCTCCCGACTGCGCGATCAACAGATTCCCCGCTGCGCCCAATTCCCATCCTTACCTTCATCGAGCCACTCAGGTAGTCAGCAGCACATAGACGTAGCCTCGTCATTTTGAGTTGGTGAACATAGAGATTCTGTTGTCTCTTCAAGGCACCAACGCCGCCTTGCAATCCTGTGCGATGGTTCTCGCTGCCACACTCAGAGGGTACCGGAAAGAGTCAGTGAGAGGACGGCAGCGGAGTCGAAGGATCTTTTCGTCTGTCGAGTTGTTCCGTACGTCCAATAGGGAGAGATCCTTCTCTGCGGTTCAGGATGACAAGAATACGCTGGTCAACCTTAACAAAGGGCGCATTGACCGTTGTCACCTATTCAAGATGACAGGGGCAGCCCGGTAGACCATTGAGTACAACAAAGACACTTGTACCGCCGGCTCACGTTTATCTCAGACGGCATCATAGTAACCCGCCGATAAGCTCACCGCACGCGGTAGCCGCCGGCCGGTATCTCATCTCGATCACTGGTGATCAGCGTCACGTCGCCGAATTGATCCCGATCCACGTCTTGCCGGGATGAAGTCACGGTTCCGCCGGACTCTTCCGTGTGCACGAAGACCGGTCCGAGCACAAACATCGAAACCAGTCCAAACCGCCCGTCGGGTCGCTTGACCTCGACGCCCGTGATCTGCAGCTTGCCGACGCGTGCGTCCGTCGTTACGAAGCGCTGCACCAGCGTGCTCAATCGTGGACCAAGGATAATCGCGGCCAGAAGACCAACGGCGAACGGGAACCAACTCAGCTCCCGCAACACTGCCAGCGCGGCAATAAAGACGATTGCCATCACGAGCTGAGAGGCGATCAGACTGGTGCCGCAGCGCGGATGAATTGCCAGTCGCCGTTCACCTGTTTGCAGTCTTCGCAACGCCTCCTGCGACGCTGAAGCGACCAGATCCGGCGGCGCTCCGCCCTGAATGGTGAAGCCGCCCGTTTCGGCCAGACCAGCCAGCCGCGATGATCCGAGGCGTTCCTCGATGACGTTGATCGTAGCGTGTTCGAGCGCGTGATTTCTGCGCAACACCGGATCGCGCAGGAGGACACGGAACTGCGCCGGCGCCGTGAACAGCGTGACCAGTGACGCGAGGGTGAAGCCGATAGTTGACACGATGACGAGAAGGAGAACAAAGAAGAAAGCCAGCATGGCCAAGATGAATAGAAACATGCTCTCTCGCATTCAGGCCAGACGACGATGCCCGGCCACTCGGTTAAGTTTGCCACAGCCATGAACGGTAGAATGAGCCGATCCACCGCAGATTGGTTTGAATTGTCGGAGACAGACAGGAGCACGCGTTGACCAATCCTGAGACCCCGTCTTCCGGATACGTGTACGTCGGTACTGGTCGAATCTTCTACGACGTTCGTGGATCGGGACCACCTATTCTGCTGATCCACGCGGGTATTGCCGACAGCCGTATGTGGGAACCACAGTTGGAAGCCCTGGCAGCGGAACATCGCGTTGTTCGGCTCGATTTGCGCGGGTTCGGACAGACGACGACTGGTCCGGAGCCGTTCTTTGACTGGGAGGATATCGACGCGGTCTGCGCCGCGCTGACCTTGTCAGACATCGTTGTGGTCGGCGCGTCGATGGGAGCGCGCGTCGCGGTCGAGTTCGCGTTACAGCGAACGGACCTGGTGCGCGGCCTCGTCCTGGTTGCTCCCGGTCTCATCTCTCCCGATGAACCGCGCTCCGAATCGCTCAGATCCGGATGGGACGCAATGGGGCAGGCGTTCGACGCCGGGGATCCCGATCGAATGCGTGAGATCGAGCTCGCCATGTGGGTCGATGGACCTCGTCGTGATTCGGCAGAGGTTGATCCGGACGTCCGCCGACTGGTCAGTGAAATGAATGCGCGCGTTTACGAGCTAGAGGCAAGCGCCGAGGGTCGCCAGGAGCTGACGCCGCCAGCCGTCGAACGGCTAGCCCAGATCCGCGTTCCGGTCCTGGTGGTGGCCGGTTCGGAGGATCAGCCAGACATCCTCGGTATTGCCGATCGGCTGGTGGCTGTGATCGACGGAGCACGCGAGGTGGTATTCGAGAACACTGCCCATATGCCGACCATGGAGCAGCCCGAGCGCTTCAATGACCTGGTCGTGCAGTTTATACGAGAATTGCCGTAGGCTGGACAGCGAATGAGGCGTCCCAACACATGATGGGACGCCTCAGAGTGTCGGCATGATTTGACGAGAAAAGACTAGACGACGCGCTCTTCCTCGCCGTAATCTGGCTCGGGCGACTTCATCCGGCTGTCATACATGTCGATGGCTTTGACGATAGCTCCGGCCACATTCTGGCAGAATTGGTCGAACTCCTGCTCGCTCATCTGCCCGGGCGCGGATGGCAGACCACGCTTGATCTCACTCACGAGCTGACCGGCGTCGATGTTGTGCTCCTTGCTCGGCATGGATCTCCCCTTTCCTGCAGGTCTATATGCCCGCATGGTGCGCTCCTCGATTATCGCTGACCGCGACGTCATACACCAATCGATCTACCTATTAACAAGGAACGAGACCGGAAATGATTCCGGTCTCGTTGCCTTTGTCAGCGAGATGCTGACGGATCTTTCGTGATCGGCGGGCAAACCCGCGAGAATCGATGAAAGATGATTAGAAGATGACTGCCTTATCGACCGTGCGACGGATGACTTCGAAGTCTCGTCGAGCCTCGGAGGCACTCGGGCCACCCTGGTAACGGCTGCGCGCAATGGTTCCGTAATAGCTCTCGAACGCGTTGTCGCGGGCCGGGTTCGCGGTCAGGAAGTGCATGAACTTTGAGATCGCCGACATTGTCTGATTCCTCCTGCATAGCTGGGCAATTCACGTATCGCCCGAACACTGAGACAATGATATCACCATATCGCGATATTGTCAAGGGGTCGTACGGAGGTTCTTCTCGCTTGTTGCGACCACTCCCTTCCCTCGCTATGATGCGAGCCATGGCCCTTCGCATCGTCAGGCAGGAGCCTCGTATTCATGGACAAGCTCATCCTCTCTGTCGCCACCACCGGCAGCCGCACTTCTCGCGATCAGACTCCGCACGTGCCAATCACGCCGGAAGAGATCGCGGAACAGGCAATTGCCTGTTATGAGGAAGGAGCCGCCATCGTCCACATCCACGTGCGGGACAATGACGGCAAGGTGACTTGCGATCCGGAGCGCTATGCTCGCGTGGCCGAGATTATCGACGCGCGCGATTGCCCGATCATCGTCAACATGTCCACGGGCGGTGGTGCCGGGATCGTCTCGGATGAAGAGCGCATGAATCCGGTGCGTCTGAGTCCCGAGATCGCTTCGTTTGACTGCGGATCGGTCAACTTCGGTGAGGGCGTCTTCGTCAACTCGCCGTCATTCCTGGACACGCTCGCCGACCGCATGAACGAGTACCGGGTCAAGCCAGAGATCGAGTGCTTCGACAGCGGCATGATCGAAAACGCCAAGCAACTGATCGCGCGCGGGCTACTGACGCCGCCTTTCTGGTTTCAGTTTGTGCTTGGGGTGCGTGGTGGAGCCCCGGCCACTCCGGAGCAGTTGGTTCACATGGTCAATCAGCTGCCGCCTGATTCACGTTGGTCGGTCTGTGCCATCGGTCGCTATCAGTTGCCGATGAACATCATGGCCATCGCCATGGGGGGCCACGCTCGGACGGGGTTGGAGGACAACATCTATTACTCGTACCGGATTCTGGCCGAGGGAAACGCGCAGCTCGTGGCGCGGGTGGCCCGTATCGCCCGAGAGGCGGATCGCGAGACGGCAACTCCCGACGAAGCACGGGAGATGCTCGGCCTGCCCAAGCGCGGAGCAGCCTGATGCGCATCATCGCCGCCGAACTCTCCCACGAGACCAACACCTTCAGCAGCGTCCCGACCGATCTGGCCGCCTTCGAGCGCGCCGGAATCCATCGTGGCGAGCACATCACGCGTTATCTGGCCGACACCGCTACGCCCTTCGCCGGTTTCAACGACGGCGCGCGAACCCACGGCTTCGAGCTGATTCCACTGATCGCGGTCTGGGCCACTCCCTCCGGCATGGTGACCGGGGATGCGCTCGGCACCCTCCTCAACGAGATCATCGCGGGCATCCAGAGCCACAGCCCGGTCGACGGCATTCTGCTGGGACTGCACGGCGCCATGGTCTCGGAGCTCGACCCCGATGGCGACGGCTACATTCTGGAGCGCGTACGGCATGCGGTCGGACCCGACGTCCCGATCGTCGCCACGCTTGATTTGCATGCCAACATCAGCCAGCGCATGGTCGATCAGGCGGACATCCTCATCGGGTTCGACACCTATCCGCACATTGACCAGCGCGAGCGCGGACGTGACGCCGCCGATCTGCTCGTATCGATGATTCGTGGAGATATTAAACCGACCGCCGCGCTGGCTAAACCGCCGATGTTGCCGACCTCGCAGAACATGCCCACTGGCCGCGAACCGATGAAATCGATCATCGTTCGCGCTCATGAGTTCGAGGAACGGCCTGAGGTTCTGAACGTCACGGTGGCGGGAGGTTTTCCGCCAGCCGACGTGGCCGAGGCAGGATTTAGCGTCATCGTCACCACCAATCGAGACGACGCATTGGCACGATCGCTGGCGGACGAACTGGCTGAATTTGCCTGGAATCGGCGGGAGGAATTTCTCGGCGGCGTCACCAGCTTCGAGGATGCCATCGTGGCACTCCAGTCGGTCGAACAAGGGCCGCTGGTACTGGTCGACATCGGGGACAATCCCTGGACGGGCGGGCCAGGCGACAGCTCTGAACTGCTCCGATTCTTGCTTGCTCAGAACGTCCGCAATGCGGCGCTGGCCCTCATCAAGGATCCCGAGTCGGTCGCGCAGTGCGTCGAAGCGGGAGTTGGCAGCGAGGTCGAGCTGTGGTTGGGCGGCAAGACGGATCGACTGCACGGCGATCCGCTCCTGGTGACCGTCTACGTGCGCATGCTCTCCGACGGAATGTACGTCAACGCCGGACCGATGCACGCGGGAGTGCGCGTCAATCTGGGTCGCACGGTGGTCGCGGTTTGCAACGGCATCGAGGTGCTGATCACGGAGCACGCCGAGACGCCGATCGACCTCAACATCTTCCGCTCACATGGCATCGAGCCGACGCGCAGACGCGTTATCGCCCTCAAGGGGAAGGGACATTTCCGCGCCTCGTTCGAGCCCATCGCGGAGCGCGTCGTCCTGGTCGAAGGACCTGGTATTACCGGATCAGACCTCTCACGACTCCACTTCGAAGAAGTGCGGCGCCCCATATGGCCCCTCGACGACGTGGAATGGCCTTAGCGCAGAGCTTCCAGAATTACGGGCCGCTCACGCTAAATCCGACCTCGATTGCGCAGACGCGTACCGGCGATTTGTAGCGGAGCACCTCGTGTGCTCCCGAGTTTTTGGGTGTTTGTGGGCGTGGTCGAAATGTGAATTTCACGCCAGACGAACGCGTCTTAGATGTTGGCTTGTCGCGCGTCAGCGCCGAGAGCAGACAAGCTGCTCCCATACAAACCGCGTCAATTTGACGTCACAGCTTCACATCTAACCCTCTGGTGAAACAAACACGCATCCAAAACCTTAGCGCAACGTTAAAAGACGAGAGGCCCGTCTGGTGGGCCGGGCCTCTCGCGGGATAAGGGGGAGAGTAGGGGGTGGGCAGCGGCGCGACTCGCTGCCCGGGGGTTAGGTGTTGTCTGGTGATGCGGCGAGCGTCACGGTCAACGTCATGGTGTTGCCGTTGCTCGCACGGTAGACCTCCAAGGTCACTTGGTCACCCACTTTGTGATGAAAGAGTACGTTTTCGAGTGGGTGGTCAATATTTATCTCTTGATCGTCAATTTTTGTAATGACGTCGCTCTTCTGGATTCCGGACTGCTCGGCCGGTGATCCCTGCACCACGTCTGTCACCACTACGCCGTGGTCAACCGACAGATTGCTGGCTCGCGCCGCTCGTGGCGTTAGCGATTCATAGGTGATCCCGAGATACGGACGAACGACCTTGCCGTTCTGAATGATCTGCGTCGTGATGTCTTTGACCGTGTTGCTTGGAATAGCAAATCCCAGACCCTCGGCGGTTACCCCAGGCTCAGCCTGACGCACCGATGCGGTATTCACTCCGACGACCTGGCCCAGCAGGTTGAGGAGCGGACCTCCCGAATTGCCGGGATTGATGGGCGCGTCGTGCTGCAGCATATTCTCCATGTTGTGTCCGGTGTCCATCTGCAGCGTGCGATTCAAGGCGCTGATGATCCCCTCGGTCACAGTATTCGTGAAGTCACCCAGGGCGCTGCCGATGGCAATCACGCGATCGCCGGGCCGCAGATTGTCGGAGTTGCCAATCGGGATGGTCGCGGGCACCGGCCCGTCGAACTTGACCACCGCCAGGTCGGCAAACGAATCAGTGCCGACGAGCGTCGCCTTCTGTTCTGTTCCATCCGCGAAGATCACCTGGATCTCCTGACTTCCCTCGACAACGTGGTTGTTCGTCACCACGTGTCCCTGATCGTCGATGATGAATCCGGTTCCAGTTCCTGCCGGCTGCAGGTCGCCTCCGAGAAAGCCCTGCGCCTGCTGCTCATTCACCACCGTCACGACCGCGTTACTGATGCGGTCCACGATGTCAGCAACCGATGCCGCATCGTTTGGGTCTGACGGCAGAGGCGTCACCTCTGCAGACGTCGTCACGGTTGCCGTGGGCGTCGATGAGACGCTCGTTGCTGTGGCCGTGCCGGGAAGGACGTTGATGTTGCTGGCCACACCGATTGGCGTTGGGGACGAACTAGGTGAGATGTAGTACGCGATGAGTCCGCCCGAGATCGCGCCAGCAACCGTTCCGAGTGCTAGCGCCGCCACGGCAACCGTGACGAGAATTCCGAGACTGAATCGGCTCTGCATTAACTGCTCACCTCTCCAGCCAGCCCGGGGCGTTCCCCCTGACAGTTTTCAATACTGTGCTTCGTCTCTGAAGTCGCCGTTAACTCAACCTGAAAGCAACCTGAATTCATCTCCGCTTGACGACGCCCCCTGACAATGGCTATTGTTCGGACGCTGTGGAGACGTTCACCCGACCCCCAATTCCGACATTTGCACGTGCGCTGGTTCTCACGCTGCTCCTCTTGACGGCGGGATCCTGCAGGCACTCCACGTCGCCGACGGGGCCTGTCGGGACCCCGAGCGATCCAGCGGCATACCCGAATGGATCGCTCCTCGTCAGCGCCGGTTGGTTGCACGATCATCTGGACAACTCCTCATTGCGTGTGATCGATCTGAGCTCGATAGGCGACTACCGGAGCGGGCACGTTCCCGGTGCGGTACATCTCTGGTGGCAGGATACGATTGAAGTACATAACGACGTCTATGGGATGATGGTAGGGAATTCCGGACTTGAGCAGATGGTGGAGGACGCCGGCATCACTCCTTCGACACGTGTGGTCCTCTACGATGCATCTGGTGGGCGCTACGCCGCGCGCTTCATGTGGGTACTGAATGCGCACGGATTCGCCAACGTTTCTATCCTCAACGGGGGGCGACAGGCATGGGTGGCCGGCAAGTTCCCACTGTCGACTGGCTCACCAACTGTCTCGCGCGGTCATCTTGACTTAACGATCGATTACGACGTGCTGGTCGGCGCCGACACAGTCAAGTCCCATCTGGACGATTCCGGGTACATCATCGTGGACAATCGAACCGCCTCAGAGCTGCAACAAACCTGGTATGACAAACTGGCTCTCGGTCGCATCCCTGGATCGAAGTCGGTCCCCTGGCCCGGCCTGACGATGGACGGTGCCGTCCCGTATTACGAGACCCCCGAATCACTCCTCACGATCTTTCACAACGCCGGGGTGACTCCCGACAAGACGGTGATCGTCTACGGGCTGGACGGCGTCACGGCCGCGCAAACCTATTTCGTGCTCAAGCTGCTCGGGTATCCCTCTGTCCTTCTCTATGACGGTTCCTGGACGCAGTGGAGCACCGACGCGGCTCTGCCGATCGAGCCGTTGCCGTCACCCGTTGGATCGACGAATCCGACACCCTCCGCGACCGGGACGACCTCGCCATGATCGTGACGGCATTCAGCGCGGACCCCAAGGGCTCGACGGATTGCTCCGAACGATCTCGGCAATCTGACGCGCGGGATGAGTGAGTCTCCCAGCGCATCGCGCACTTTGGCCGGTGGCTCGAAGAGTCGATCGCGTCGCTCGCTCATCGTCATTGCTCTCGCGAGTGTCTTCGGGCTGATCGTCTTCGCTATCCCATTGGCGGGCATCTCGCCGTGGGCGCATCGCGTGCTGGCGATCGTCGCGACGGCGCTGGTGCTCTGGATTGGCGAGGGGCTCGACATCGCTGTGACCTCGCTCGCGGTCATCGCGTTGCTGGCTATCTTCGGGCCGGGAGAGTCCTCCAAGGCGACGCGCGACGCGCTTTACGGATTCCAGCTTCCGGCAGGCTATTTCGTCCTCTGCACGCTGGCAGTGGCCACGGCCTCAAGGGCGGTCTGGCAGCCCGGCTGGCCCGGCTGCTCATCGCTGGAGCGCGTGGCAGCGCTCGTCGCATGTATATGCAGCTCATCCTCTTCATGCCTCCGTTCGCCATGATCATCCCCTCCGCGACCACGCGCAACGCCATCCTGTTGCCCGCCTACGAACACGTCTACGACCAGTACGGCGTCGAACGCGGGGATCGGCTCTCGACCGTCATCAGCCTGGCCATGGGCGTGCTACAGATGGTCGGCTCGACGGCGGTCCTCACCGGCGGAGTGCTGCCGATCACGGCTTCGTTCCTACTGGGTGGCATGAGCTGGGGGCAGTGGTTCAGCTATATGGCGATCCCGTGCTACGCCGTCATACTGGGATCATCGATCATCCTCTATGCCTGGCAGCGACCGACGTTGCGCGCGTCCAAGTCCGGCGTCACGGACGTCATCGAAAACCAGAGCACACGCTGGACGTCGGCAGAGATTCGCACAGGGATCACCATCGTGCTGATGACGCTCCTCTGGCTGGGGGACTTCCTAACCGGATGGGATCCGCTCATCCCGGCGCTGTTAGGATCAGTCGTCTTGATGACTCCGGGCATCGGCGTCATCACCTGGAAGGACTTCGAGGGTGCGTCACCGTGGCGACTCTTCTTCGTCACTGGCAGCGCGCTCTCGATCGCCAACGCGATGGAATCGAGCGGCGCGGCCACCTGGCTGGCGAATGGGCTGCTCGGCCACGTTCCACTGGGTCATCTGCCGGTCATGCTCTTGCTACCAACGCTATTGTTAGTAGTGGTGCCAGTCAGCCTGATGCTGCCGAATCGGTCCGGTGCGCTCGGAATTTTGATCCCACTACTGACGTCGATCTCGGTGAAGGTGGGCATCAACCCGATCCCGGTGGGACTGATGGCAACGCTGACAGTGCAGACGACCACGTTCTATCCGGTCCAGAACGCGGCCACCTTGCTTGTGTACCAAACGCGCCACTTCGCGCCGTTCGATCTGCTGCGCGCCGGGATGATCGTCTTCGGGGTCACCGTAGTGGTGATGTTCGGAATCGCCTTTCCGTGGTGGTCGATCGTGGGGCTGTCACTACGACCGTGAAAGTCGGCTGAACCGCTTGGAGAGACGATGCGCTATCGTGACGGTATCCTCAAAGTAGAACACGGCATCCTGCCAGGACTGCGCGAGGTGCTGGAGGACCTGGCACACGATGAGAGCATCCACTCCATCGTGCCGGGACGCATCTACGTCACTCGTGGTCGACCCGGCGGCGCTCTGCGCGTCAAAGCCAGCACTCCGACCGCGACCGGTGTCAAACTAATCGCCCGGCGCGGCTCCTCCGTCCAAGAAGTCTTCGTCGTCTGTGATGACCCCACCAAAGTCCGCAAAGATCTCGATTCAAAATGATAGCCTTTCCTGTCTATTCCCCTAATTCGCCTGCCCTTTCAGGCAGGTGCGGAGCCGCCGGTTCTTCTCATCCGAATCCTTGATAGCTCGACTACCATTGCGATGATGAGAACTGGGGTTCAGGGAGCTGTGGATGGCATGGAACGGTTGGCACGGGGGTAGTAACGGTCAGGGCGCGCGGCGAATCGGGCGAAACGGCCACTCCCCAAATGGATCCAACGGAAATCAACACGAAGAGCGAACAACCACGCGAGAGGTGCTGAGACAGAACGTCGAGGCGGCTCTCAGCGGGATTCCGCGTGTCTTGCGTTTGGTGTGGGATACGAGTCCACGTCTGAGCCTGGCAATGGGGTCCCTCTCAGTCCTGCAGGCGGCCATCCCAGCCAGCCAGGTCTGGCTCTCCAAGCTCATCATCGACGCGGTCGTGGCCGCCATCAAATCTGATGGCGCTCGCGCGGACGTGCGCCGCATCATCATCATCGCCGGGCTGCAATTTGCCATCTCCGCGCTCGGAAGCCTCTTTAACACCCTCTCCAACATCTCGCAACAACTGCTTCAAGAGCAGGTATCGAACCGTATCCAGATGACGCTGATGGAGCATGCCGACCGGCTCGACCTGGCCTTCTTCGAGCGCTCCGACTCCTACGATCTGATCCAACAGGTGCAGCGTGAGGCGATCTCGCGACCGGCCATGATGGTCTCACAGACCTTCGGCTTGATCCGCACGACGCTGACGTTCGCCTCGATGATCTCGCTGATCGTGCGGTTGCAGTGGTTTCTGGCGGTCATCGCCCTGCTTGCTCCGATTCCGGCCTTCATCTCCAGCACACGTTACGGCTGGTGGGGCTATCAAATGATGCGGCGACAGTCACCAGCGCGGCGCATGATGTCCTATCTGACGACGCTGATGACGACTGATACCTACCACAAAGAGGTGAAGCTCTTCGGGCTCGGTTCCTTCTTCACCGATCGATATCGCACTATCTTCGACGACTATTACGCCGAGAACCGTTCACTGATCGTGCGGCGCTACCTCGCCGGATACGCCTGGGGGGCGCTCTCGACGCTCGTCTCCAGCGCGACCTATCTGTACGTGGCACTCAGAACGGTTGCTGGGGCCATCACCCTCGGCGATCTGACCCTGTTCACCCAGGCAGCGATATCGATCCAGAACAACTTCCAGGGCGTCCTCAGCGGTCTGTCCTCAATTTACGAGCACCAGCTCTATCTCAAGACGCTCTTCGATCTGCTGGAAGCCGCGCCGCTGGTCAGCACGCCTGAGCAGCCGATCCCGATCCGCCGACCGTTCCAGCAGGGCATCGAGTTCCGTAACGTCTCACACACATATGAGGGGACTGGTCAGCCGGCGCTGCGTGACGTCAGCTTCACAATCGAGCCAGGTGAGACGGTAGCCATCGTCGGGCGCAACGGTGCCGGCAAGACGACGCTGGTCAAGCTGATCGCTCGTCTCTACGATCCCGCTGAAGGCCAGGTGTTGATCGACGGCCATGACGCACGGGAGTACGATCCGGACGATCTGCGCAACGAGATCGGCGTCATCTTCCAGGATTACGTCACGTACCAGCTCTCGGCTCGCGAGAACATCGGTCTGGCCCGCACCGAGCGCATTGAGGACATGCCCTCGATTACCGACGCCGCGGAGAAGAGCGGCGCGCATCCCGTCATCGCCGATCTCCCGGCCGGCTATGAGACCTTGCTTGGACGGTGGTTCGACCAGGGCCATCAGCTCTCCGGCGGCGAATGGCAGAAGGTCGCCCTAGCGCGCGCCTTCATGCGTGACGCACAGATTCTGATCCTGGACGAGCCGACGGCGGCGCTCGATGCGCGTGCCGAATACGACCTCTTCGTACGCATGCGCGAGCTCACCGAAGGCAAAACTGCCGTTTTCATCTCGCACCGTTTCTCCACCGTACGGCTCGCCGATCGCATTCTGGTGCTGGAAGACGGGCGATTGGTTGAGCAAGGCTCTCACGAGGAACTCATGGCGCTAGACGGCCTCTACGCCGAACTCTTCAGCCTCCAGGCCGCCAGCTACCGCTAGCTGAGCGTCCCCATCTCGTTGCGGCGGGCGAACACCCGGTGGTAGCATCTGGTGACGCCCATTCCGCCCCATTCACGGCCAGTGTCTTCACACGATCGAAATTCGACCGCAGATCGCGCGTGCAGCATGCTCAAGAAGCGATGACAGGAACTCGATGGCGACTCGTCTGAAACGGCTGGATCTGCACGGATTCAAGAGCTTCGCCACGCCGACGACGTTCGTCTTCGACACCGGCATCACCGCCGTCATCGGACCTAACGGCTCCGGCAAATCCAACATCTCCGACGGACTCCGCTGGGTGCTCGGCGAGCAGAGCTACGCCAATCTGCGTGGCAAGCGCACCGAGGACATCATCTTCGCCGGGAGCGCCGCACGCACACCCCTTGGCATGGCCGAGGTGACCGTTACTCTCGACAACGAGGACGGCAGCCTGCCGGTCGATTTCAGCGAGGTGAGCGTCACCCGTCGTGCCTACCGCAGCGGTGAAAATCACTACCTCATCAACGGCGCCAGAGTCCGACTCAAGGACGTGCTGCAGGTCACGGCATCGCTCGGACAGTCCCACACAGTCATTGGACAGGGACTGGTTGACGCCATCCTCAGCCAGCGCGTTGACGAGCGCCGCAGCCTCTTTGAGCACGCCGCCGGAATCACTGGCTTGCGCATCAAGCACGCGTCTGCGGGACGCAATCTGGAGGAGAGCCAGACAAACTGCGTGCGGCTCGAAGACCTGCTGGCGGATCTCGAGCCGCGTCTACGCTCGCTCGAACGGGCCGCTCGTCAAGCTCGCGAATACGACGACGTGAAACGCCAGCTGCGAGACTCCCTAGAACGCTTCTACTCCCATCACTGGCAACAAGCTCGCGAGCGACTGCAAGAGTCGACCAACGCCGTCAACAGGCTGAACCGTGAGATCGAGACGGCCAAAGAGACACGTTCAATTCACCGACAGGCGCTATCTCTGGCCTCAGAGGCCGCCAGATCGCTGACGACGGATCTCGAGTCGTTGCGCCAGTCGATTCAGCGGTCGCGAGACGAGCAACAACAGGCGGCTCATGAGCTAGATCTGATCGCCGAGCGCCGCCGCGCCGCTCAGCACCGACGCAACGACGCGGAGCAGTCACTACGAGGCGTCGAGGGGTCCATCGAAGAGCTGTCTGCCGAGATCGAGCAGAACACTGTCTTGGCGCAGAAGCTAAACAACGTCACTGCGGAACGTGAAGCGTTGCTCCGTGACCTGGAAGGCGCGTTCAACGCTTCGCGCAGACGCCTGACCGATCTCGAATCGCGACTCAAAGCCGAAGAGCAGAGACGCTCCGAAATCGAACGATCCCTGATGCTGACAGAGTCGCGCGAAACGCTGATTCTCGGCCAAATCGAGCAGTTGCTCGCGGAGCGCGAACGTCGGGATAGGGCGACGAGTGAACGCGATCGGGCCAGATCAAATCTTGAATCGGCGCAGGCCGGCACAATCCAATCATTGTCAGACGCGAGTAACCGGTTTGACGAATTGACGGACCGACTCAAGACGTTGCTCGCGGAGATCGCGGCCGTCACGGGCGAACGCGACAACGTTTCGAAGCGCCGGTCGCAGCTCGAGCGAAAGGTGCTCGAGACAACAACTCGCTTCGAGACGCTTAGACGTCTAGCAGAGAGCGGCGTCGGTCTCTATGCGGGCGTCAAGCAAGTGCTGGCGGCAGCTCGATCCGAAAAACTCACTGGCATCCTCGGCACGTTGGCCAGCCTGTTGATCGTCCCGGCCGAACTCGAAGCCGCTATTGAGGCGGCCCTCGGTGGTCATCTCCAGGATCTCGTAGTCGATCGATGGGAGGATGCCGAAACCGCCATTGAGTATTTGAAACGGACGCAGAGCGGGCGCGCCACGTTTCATCCTCTCGATACGGTGCAGCCGCGTCGACAAACCTCCGCACCGCGCCTAACGCCCGGAGTTCGCGGCCTGGCAGCTGAGCTCATCGGTGTGGACGAGCGCGTGCGCCCCGTGATTGACGGTCTGCTCGGACGCGTGCTGGTCGCAGAGGATCTTGACGCAGCTCGAATCGCGCTGCGTTCGCTGCCACCAGGATGGAGCGTCGTGACAATCGGTGGCGAAATCGCTCGCTCGAGCGGAACCGTGACCGGAGGGTCACGGATCAAGGAGACTGGCGCGCTGGCACGTGAACGTGAGCTGCGGGAGCTTCCCAAGCTGCGCACCAGGCTTGAAACTGAACGAGATGAGATCACCCAGCAGATGGATCGCTGCGACGAATCGTTACGCGTCCACCATCGCGAGAAGTCGTCGCTCGAACAGGAGTTGGCGGACGTTCGCGGCGAAGTACGCGATCTCACCGCCGCGCGGGATCGACAGTCGCGAGAACTCGCCGAATTGGAGCGAAGCTCGGAGGCCGAAGATGATCGCCTGACGGTCCTCGACGATGAAGCGGAAAAGCGCCAGCGAGAGCTCGAAGAGTTGCTGCGGGCGAAACAGCGGCAACATGGTTCGCTCGACGAAGTTGGGAGGACGTGCGCCAGACTGCGAGACGAGATTAGGTCGATGTCGGAAACCATCGACGAATCCGCGCTGCTGACGGCCCGATCCGAGCTCTCGGGCCTACGTGAGCGCGAACGAGGCATCGACGAACAACGCCACCGACTTGAAGCCCGCAAGCGGCAGCTCGAAGGGGACCTCTCAGCCGGTGATCGGCGCCTGACAGAGCTGGACGAGGCCATTCAGAATCTCGACCGCGAGCATAATGCGCGGACGACGGAGAGCGACCGACTCTCCAGCGAAACGGATGGGCTGAATGCCCAACTGCATGACGTTCAGGAGCGGCACCGAGAGGCGGTCCAGCGGGAAGGGGCAGCGCGTGAAGCGTTGGAGACCGCAGAGACCGTGAACCGCGAACTGGAGCGACGCCAGGACCACCTGTCGCTCGAGGCGGCGCGGCGGCGAGATGAGCTCGACCTCACGCTGGAGCGCGCGGGTCGGGACCTGGAGACTGACCACATAGAGGAGATCTTGAGCAGCACTGATGCTGCCAATGCCGAGGATCTCCCGCGTATCGAGCGTGACATCGGGCGACTTCGCGAGCGCCTTCGTCGCATCGGTGTGGCCGGGGACGACGCGATCGAACAGTATGAGCGCGAGGCGGAGCGCTTCGCGTTCCTGCGACAACAACTTGACGACGTGCGTTCGGCGACCGACGCTCTACGCGCACTGATGACCGAGCTCGATCGCACCATGTCTCTCGAGTTCGATCGGACCTTCGCCGAGGTGGCTCGCGCTTTCGAATCCACCTTCACCTCACTCTTTGGCGGTGGCAGGGCGCGGCTGATACGTTGCGACGACGAATCAGGCTCGACCGGCATCGACATCGAGGCTCAACCACCCGGAAAGCGCCTTCAGAACCTGGGGCTCCTCTCGGGAGGCGAACGGGCGCTGACCGCGGTCGCACTCCTCTTTTCGATTCTGAAGGTGAATCCGAGCCCGTTCTGCCTGCTCGATGAGGTCGACGCCGCACTGGATGAATCGAACGTGGTTCGCGTCCGCGACGAGCTACAGCGACTGGCCATCAAGACGCAGTTCGTGGTGGTTACGCATAACCGCTCCACTATCGAAGGTGCTGATACGCTCTATGGCATCACCATGGGAGACGACGGTATTTCACGCGTCCTCTCCTTGAAGATGCCCGTGGAACCTGCCAACGAGCCTTCGGCTGCGCTGCGCTGATGCCGTCCTCCCTTCTTTCGTGTGAGATCACTTCACACAAATCTTGCATGTAACCTCGACTCAACCCCTGATTTCGACTTGCGCGCCATCATCAAACAGGGATAATTGAGACGCGCGTCTTCCTGCCGTCTCAATTCAAGACTGAATCGGCCACACGAAACGAGCGACTCGTATGTCCGCCCAGTCGGTGTTACGCCTTGGCGATGAAAAGAGTCTCGTGAATCAGACTGCGTCGGTCACCACCATGGCCGGCCTGACTCTGATCGCCACGGCCACCGTGCTGATGCTGCAGTCGTTGCGCGTCTTCGTCTCCTACCTCGTATTCGTCGTTGATCAGAGCAACCGGACGTCACTCGGAGGTATCGCCCTCGGCGTCTTCCTGCTGAGCGGTATCGCCTGGATCGCCATTCGGTTCACCGGACCCCGTGAGATTCTTTTGGGTTCGACTGTCTTGCTCGCGGTGACGCGGATCGCGCTCCAGTACTGGGAGGCGCCGGATGCCAGGCTGTGGCTCGGCGCGGCTGTGATCGTCTGTTGGGGTTGGCTCGCCTTTACTCTGCTGGTGACCCGTCAAGAACTGGTGGCGCTCGGTATCGGGCTCGGTCTGGCGATCGATCTTGGCGTACGGGTGGCCTTTCGTACCGTGGACACACCCTGGATGCCCGGCTTCGCGGCCTACCTCGTGACCTGGTCGCTGGTGGCATCTATGCTCTCGGCGCTGTTTCAATTCCGGATTCCAACTCAGCAGCGTGGAGCGACGCGCAGCTCGTCGTTGGCGTTACTGTCGATCGGCCCCGCGATCGTTATCTTCAACCTCATGAGCGGAAACCTGGGACTGGCTCAGTCCCATTTAGGTCTCGACTTCCCCGGCGCGTCGGTCGTCCTGTCGTTCGGCATGGCGATAGGCATTCTTGGCGCGGCAATTCGCTGTTCTGGGGAGATTGCCATCCTCTCAAACATCCGTTGGTGGTTGGCGTGGCGCGCCAGCCTCATCCTGGTGACCGTCGGCGGATTCTGGTGGTTCTGGAGCGGTCCGGGTCTGGGCGCGCTTGGACTTATACTGGCGACCGCATGCAGCATCATCCTCTTCGCCGAGCTGATGCTCGACGGTCGAGAACGTGGCGATGAGGGAGGCACTGCCGGGTCAGCCGTCTGCTTCGCGGGCGGGTTAATTCTGGAGGTCGGGCTCCTATTCGGGTACTACACCTACTCCGGCAGTCCGGCCTTCATGGTGGGCGCTGTCGGCCTGTGTCTGGCGGCAGTTGTGGCCGGGACACCGCGCATCGTCTCAAAGCCGCGCGAGCGAGGAGTCCCGGTCGTCGTCGTGGCCGGGGTCATTGGTGGATTGCTCATTCTGATCGCGGGCTGGCAAGTCTGGTCATGGTCCGATGCCGCCGCGACGTCGTCCATCGGGCCAAACGTCACCGTCATGACCTACAACATCCAGAACGGGTTCTCCGTCGACAATCGATTCGATTTGGAACAGACTGCGGGAGTCATCGCGGCCGAGCAGCCGGACATCGTGGTGCTTCAGGAGGTGAGTCGCGGCTGGCTGGTGACGTCGGGCATCGACGAGGTTCTGTGGCTGAGCCAGCACCTGAACATGAGCTACGCGTTTGGCGCCAACTCCGACGACGGCATGTGGGGCAATGTGGTCCTCAGCCGTGCACCCATCGATTCGGTGCAGAAGGTTCAATACGACGTCACCGAGAACCTCAAACGAAGCGTCCTGCAGGTCCACATCGCGACGCAATCCGGCGGCGTCTGGGTCCTCGCCACGCACCTCGACGACCCCAGCGACGCCGATCAGGTTCGACTGCAACAGGCCGATGAACTGATTGCCACCTGGAACCACGAAATCCCCACGCTGCTGCTGGGAGACATGAATTCGGATCCCAGCGACGACGTGATCACCGCGTTTCGATCAGCCGGATTCGTCGACTTTGGACGATCGCTAACCAATGCCGGAGCGACGTCAGAAGACAATCGCCGCATCGACTACATCTTCGGCACGCGCGACATCCTGCTTGACAGCATTGATGTGCCCCAGGTCTGGACGTCCGACCACCGGCCGGTGGTGGCGCACGTCAGCATTCAACCGCTGAGCGCCGATGCGGGCGAGTTCGGAATCGTCGGCGCTCGCGGCGTCGCCACTAACATATCCGGTGAACGCCAGAGGACGCGCTAGATTCTCGTCGAATTCAATTGGCACACGTTCGCCGTTCACCCTGGACTAATGGTCTTTGATGAATTAGACCGGTATTCGCCCCGCTCTCACCCAGGACTAAAGATCCTGGGCTACAAAGGCGGAGCCCACTAAAGGGGCTGAACGTACGCATATGTTCGTAGGGGCAATCCCCCTGTGATTGCCCTTCGGCCTGAGGCCGACCATCGTCGCCCGATACCGTAACAAATCGTCAACGACCATAGGATCCTGGGCTAATCTAGACCAAGCCCAGTGAAGGGGCTGGATTTGAACTCTATGGTTCATGGTCGACCGACAATTGACCAAAATCGCGATCAGCTTCTAGTCCCTTCAGTGGACTTCGCATTTGTAGCGCTGCGGCTTTAGCCCGGCGCGAACGGCAAATGCCGACCAATCTCATGCGTCAGCCGCCCTCATACTATGGTGAACGCCGGACGTTGTCTGAGTAAGCTGCTTCCCACTTCAGATCCTGACTCGGTAGCGCCGTAACGAAAAGCGGGCCCATTGCTGGACCCGCTCCGTTGCCTGTCAATTGATTGGTCACACGATAGCGGCTAACCCGAGCAGCGACCTACCTCGCGCTGAGCGTTACCGACGAGATCGTGTTCTGTCCGGGGTCGTAAACATCGGACCCGTGGGTGACGTTGGTCACCGAGACCGTGTAACTCATCCCCCACTGAATGTACTGTGAATACTGCGCTATGCCATTCGAATCGGTGGTCACGTTCAAGGTGTAGTATCCGTAGTAGAACGTGATCTTCAACGACACCGTCGCACCGACCACCGGACCAGAGCCGCTTCCGATCGAAACAGTCCCCTTGATGTAGTGCGACTGCGGGTTCGTGGCCGTCAGACCCGTTACCCAGATATTTTGGTTGGCCGGCTTCTGCTGCACAGTGATGGTCCCCGAAGTCGCGGAGTTGTTGCCTGGTGTGGCGTCCGTCTCGGAATTACCCAGCGTCGCCGTCGCCGTGACACTATAGCTCCGCGCCACAGTCGAAGTGGTCGTGTTCCAGGTGAAGTTGACCGTCGTCGATCCACCCGGACTCAAGGTCACGTTTTGCGCGACAGGGAGTCCAACCGCGCCGGACGGCGTGCTGGAAAGCGCCAGGCTAAATGTTTCGCTGAACGATCCATCGTTTTGGACCGCAACGCTGACCGTGGCGGACTGTCCCTGCGTCACGTTGCTCGGGCACGCTGACGTTGGTCACGTGAACGTCATGCACCTGCGTCCCGACGCTGATGGAGGTCCCGCCGGTGTAATTGTGGCCGGTGATGGCCGCCGTCACTGTCAGGTTATGCGTGCCGTTCCCGGTCGGCGTCCAGGAGATCGTCACGTTCTGCGACGCATTGGGATTCAGGTTGATAACCTGCGGCGCGCCATTGTTCGACGAATTATCGTCGGACAGCGACACCGTGATCGACTCCGCCACATTCCCGGCATTGGTGATGTGCGCCGAAACCGAGTTCGCCGTATTCGTGAACGCCGGCTGCGTCACGACGTTGACGCTGGTGACCGTGATGTTGTGTGAGACGGCGCTGACCGTCACGCCCTGCGTCAGCGTATTGTCCGTGTTACCGTTCTTCACTTCGGCTTTCAGCGTGTGAGATCCCGAACCACTTGGTGTCCAGCTAAAGCTGACGTCGGTTCCCGCGCCAGCTGATAGCGCCGAACTCACGTTTTGAGTGCCGATTGTCGCCGAAGTCGTCTGGTCCGTAAGAATCACCTGCAAGCCGGACTCCGACTGGTTGCCCGTGTTGGAGATGTGCACCGTCACGTTGTTGGCGACCGTATCGATGACCGGTGAGGATGGCGTGATCGAGCTAACCACCACGTTGTGCACCGGCGTCGGCGGAGCGACAGGACCGAACGCCGCGTTACCAACGTTCAGCAGCGGCTGGCTGCCGTACGGGCTTCCCCAGCTCCCTGCCTCTCCATTCGAGACGAGCGCATTCGCCACGGTCGCCGGGCTCGACCTGGATGGTTGAACAGATAGAGCGCCACGGCGCCGGTGACGTGTGGCGTTGCCATGCTGGTCCCGCTCTCGCTCGCCAATCCGCCTCCAGGCCAGTCGGAGAGGATGTCCACGCCGGGCGCGTAAATAGTAACGACCGAGCCATAGTTGCTGAAGGTGGCCCGAGTGTCGTCGGGGCCCCACGACGTGTCTTGGTCCCAGACCGCCTGACTTGCCATCTGAGTCGGCGAGGGCGCCGACGGCGATCGTCTCCGGATAGGCGGCAGGAAGTGTGTTGCTGGCGTCCTTGCCGTCATTCCCCGCGGCCACCACGAACGGGATTCCCGCGGTGTTGACCAGGCTGCAGACCGCCTGATGCGCCGTGTCTGCGTTCCAGCTGAAGAACGAGCGGGAATTGCCGCAGTTGGCGGAGTTTGAGCCGCCCCAGGCGCCGCTGAAATTGACGACCTTGATGTTGTCGGTGGTCGCGTTGGACACGATCCAGTTGATGCCGCAGATGATCGAGGAGACGTAGCCATTGCCGCTGGAATCGAATACTTTCACCGCGTAAACCTTGGCGCCCGGAGCGACACCGACCACACCAGAACCGTTGTCCTTGGCCGCGATGGTGCCAGCCACATGGGTGCCGTGGCCGTTGTCGTCCTGATAGGAGCCGTTGCTCGCCGAGCCAGTGCAGGTCGACGCGTTGATCGCGTTGAAGCCACCGCCGACGTTGAGGTCCGAATTATTGATGTCGATTCCGGTATCAAGCGTCGCCACGCTGATGTTGACCGACGAGCCTCCTCCGATGTTGGCGGTGCCGTTGAGCAGATCGCCGATTCGCTGTATGCCGGTGGGTGTCGTCTGGTCGGTCACGTGAGCGACTGAGTCAGGTTGGATCGACGTGACGCTGGAGAACGCGCGCAGCCACTGCACCTGCATCGGCGAAAGCTCTGCTGAGAAGCCTTTGAACACGTTGTCATAGCTGTGGGTGACGCGAAAACCATCAGAATTGGCCAGGAGCGCGGCAAGACTGCCAGCGCTGGGCACATTGGAGGCAAACGTCACAATGTAACGCTGCGGCGCGTTTTGCTCGGTATCCTGCGCCAGCGCGCCAAGCGGAATCCCAAGAGCGGTCAAAGCCAGGAAAAGAATGGCAACCACACGAACTGCGCGATTCATTTCGTCTCCCATGTCAGCCAGCAGCAACCGCCCCGCGGGATTCCGTTTCCCACGGATGCAATGCTGGAGGAACTCAATCGAACGTCCTCACTGTACGGACCGCCCTGATCCGCGTCAACACGTTTTGTCGAGTTGAAGCGAGTACCGGTGTCGAATTAGTGCTTTTCGGTTAACCGTAACGAAGCAGAAACGAAGCAATGCCCGCCCGGGTGCGCACTGTTCGTAGTCGCCGGCAGCAGATTTATAGCGCAGCGGCGAGCGCATCGACAAAGGGCCGCCGCGAGATGCGGCGGCCCTGTCAACGACACGATTCAGGTTCAGCTCACTTTGAACAGGAACCCGTATTCACAGTTGCGAGGCTTTGATGAAACGATCGGGTTCGACCAGTCAGCCTTGATCAGGACGAAGTAGTTGCCGGCTGGCACGTCCGCGGCCCAGGAGGAATTCGAAATCGGGATTGACGTGGTCGCCACCGGCGTTCCGGACGCCTTGAATCCCTGCATCGTCCCCTGTGCGACGGTGACGGTCTCGATGCTCGACTCTTCCGGGTAAACCTCGATGCTGAGGCCCGTCAGGGTCGAATCACTCTGCGAGTTCTGCTGATCCCAGGTGAACTGGACGGTGCTTCCCTTGGCGACGTCGAGCGCCGTCTTCTGAATCTCGATGCCACGGGCGTTGGCCTTGTCGGCTAGACCGCTTGAAATCATCCAGTAGTACGAACCGTAGTTGCCTGGCTGGGTCTCGGTTCCCGAATTAGCGACCAGCACCGGCGGGGCGAGCTGAATCACATCAGGCGTACCGGACGGTGTCCCGGAATCCGTTGCTGGAGTGCCGGAGGACGTGCCGGTAGCGCTCAGACCGGTAGTCGGCGTCTTGTCCGACGATCCGGACAGCGAACACGCAGTGAGCAGCAGCACTCCCGCCAGCAGAACTGGAATCTTGATACGTAACGACGTGAACAAAAGGGCTTCCTTTCGAGCTGGTTCGATTAACTAAATCCAATACGGTGGCGGCGCGTCGCTCGATGCTTGCCGCCAATCCCGACCACATTAAATTGTTACACCCCTACGGTTCCCCCAGCTCGACGCGCGCCCACGTCGAAGGGAGACCGCCGGCGGCCTCCCTCGACGCCTACGTTTCGTTTCGGTTACTCGGCCACCAACTCCTGATGATGGATCAGGAACCACTAATAGGCATGCGTCGGCATGTCGGTGAAGTGGTGCTGGCCATCCCATGAGTTGCCCCAGAAGTGCCAGCGGAACGCCTGAACCAGACTCTTTAGTGTCGCGCTGATGTTTTCTGGGATCGGCGTACCGTCCGCGGTAAACCAGGCCGAGATGCTCTGCGGTGGAAGCACAACGCCAGCATGCGTCGGCATCTCCGGGTGGGCGCTGCCGTCCCAGGAAATGCCCCAGAAGTGCCAGCGGAAGGCCTGAACCAGGCTGGTCAACGTGGCATTAGTCGCATCCTCGTCAAACGTTGTCCCAGTGACCCAGTTGGACAATGGCGCGGCATTGGTCACGGTGCTGGAGTGAGTCGGAATCTCCGGATGACTCTGACCATCCCACGTCTGGCCGAAGAGATGCCAGCGGAACGCCTGCACCAACGAAGTCACAGTCGCGTTGATCTGATCCGTCTTCGGCGTACCGTCAGCATAGAACCACTCGTTATCCCCCTGATTGCTGGAGACGACGAAATCCCACTGAGACGAGAACGTATCATCATTGCTGTCCGTCGCCGTCATGACCACGGTGTACGTGCCCGCAGTCAGCGACTGAGTCGACGAGGCAATAACATCGGTGTCGAGCGGCTGCGAGATGGTCGGAGTGATGTCCTCACCATTGAGCGTCATCGCCACACTGCTGATCGCGTCGTCGGACGTGATCTCGGACGAGATGGTGACGTCTCCAGGAGCTACCGTGCCGAACGGCACCGGGCTCAGAGTGTTGAAGGACGGCAGTCCCGGATGATTGTCACCCGTCGACGGAGAGGTGATGTGGACGCCATCCGGTTCGAAATCGTAGATGATGTTGGAGCTATTGACGCCGATGACGAGTGCGTCGAAGTTGCCGACAAATCCCGACCAGCCGCTCCCGACACAACCGGCCGCCATGCGGAATCCGCCGCCGTTCGCGTTGACGATCGTCGCTCCCGGATAGGCAGCCAGGTAATCACTCAGGGACTTACCAGAGGTGCCAACACCCATCCCGGCCATTCCCTGAACCGACCACCACTTGCCGGTGAGCGCGTCCCACGTCTTCCAGACCTTCCCTGGGATCGTAACTCCCTGGACGCCAGGCTGATAGACGAGCTCGTCATCAACAACACCGTCACCATTCTGATCGACTTCAAACAGAATGAAGGGTGCGGCCGTTGGCTCACCATTGGCGTTGACATACGTTGAATAGCTCAGCGATGTGATCTGGCTCAGCGGAGTACCATCAAAGTCCGCGTTTTGCAGCTGTGGGTACGCCGGACCGGCTGGAAGTGCCATTTCGAATGACCCCGAGCCCATCGGCGGCACGCCCGGCCCGATCTCGTACTTCCCAGTCGCGATACCAATGCTGCCGTTGCAAGCAGCCGTTTGGAATTCCCAGCCATCCCCGTTCACGACCGCGGCGCCCGCCGACATGGCCGGCAGCATCAGCGCGACGATCATCGACGCGCCTGCGATCAGGCGGAGTAGGCTTGCTTTCCCCCATAATGACCGGTTTTCGGTCTGTCCCCTACGCTCCATGATTGCGTATTCTCCTTCCGCCTGCTCTGTCCCCTACCTACTGAACGAACGACGACAGTGACGGACGCGCCAACCACGCTCGATGAACGTCGCACTCTCTAACAGAGTGTAAACCAAACGTGACTGACCGATCATGAACTCGTCCTGCTGCGTCGCCACTCAACGATGCAGGATGAGTTCCACCAGATGCGCGGCCAAGGAGACTCACTCAAGCGGGCGAAAAGCACAACGCGCCCTTCGTAAAAAGCTCATCTGGGGGTCGTGACGCCAAGAGTGGGATCTCGGACGGCTTACAGTGGGATGCATAACGATTGACTCGTTTCGTCGTGACCCGTAGGGGCGACATTTATGGTGATTGACGAAATAAACCGGTAGTCGCCCGACGTTCACCCGGGACTGAACGTACGCGGCCAAACGCAGGGGAGGGACCGGTGCCCTCTGTCGGCCGTAGGCCGACGATGGTCACCAGATACCGAAGTAATTGATCAATCACCATTATGGCGCCCAACCACATCGGCCGTTGGGCGCCATAAATGTCGCCCCTACCGACTGAAATCCAAACAATGGACCATCATTATGCATGGTGATCTAAAGGATGATTTGGCATCTCCCGCAACTCGGTGGATCGGTCGGCCATACGAAAGAGAGCGCCCCCGGCGTTTCCGCCAGGGGCGCTCATCTTCGTGTGCGTTTGGGTTAGCTACTCGCGAGCTTGGTTAGACCGCCATGATCATCGCTCGAGCCGAAGCCCGAGCGATGACTAGTTGGTCCTACGGCACGCATGTAAGCGGGCCACCAACTTGGAAGCTGAAGCCCGGATACAGACAGCCCTCGGGGACGTTTGGCAGGAAGTGGAAGGCCGGGTTCATGTTGAACACGGACGATCCATCGCCGCTCACGTCGTAGTTGACATTGTTCGAGACGCCGACCAGCGGGCCGACAGCGATCTTGGCGGCTGCCTCAGCGAGCGTCGGGTAAACAACACCGACGACCGCCGACCCGACGAATCCACCCGGAAGCTCCGAGTAATCCGCGGTGTAGATCGTGTGGGACGATAGCGCCCCGATCGGAACCTGGATCGGTTTCTCAGACTCGTTGGAGCCAGTCGTCGGCGCAACCGGGATACCGGCGGTGTCAACGAACTGAACCCACGCGGTCACGCCCTCGCTCGGGTCGGCGTTGAACAGGTTGATACCTGAGAAGTCGCCCAAGCCAGTGACGGTGCTGCCCTTCTGCAACAGCGGGAGATCGAGCTCCCAGTTGTAGAAGACGCGGCCCGCGCCGAAGCCAGTCGCGTTCTGAATCAAGTCAGCCAAGAATGGGAACTGTGAAGTATCCCACGCGAAGCCGGCGTATGCGCCGTACTGAGCCGGGTAGGACATTGCGTGGCCCATACCCTGGCCGCCGACGTACTTGACCTCGTCAACTGCTGCCGCGATCGGATCAGATCCGGACACGACGGCCGCGCTGATGCCACTGGCGCCGAGGTTGATGTCGGTGCCTGTGCCTGGCCAGTAGAAGTACTCCATGGCCCGCGGCGGGATCGTCTTGGTGTCAGACGATGTCGAGTTGTCGAGGTAGTTGTAGAACGTTACCGTAACCGTGTTCGAGTTAGACGACAGGTTGGCAACGTTGATACCGGTATTCCAGTTGTTGTAGGCCTTGAAGATCAACGGCGCGTACTTCGTCGTCGGGTTCTGCCCGAAGATGCGGAAGTAGTTGAGCGCGTTGTCGTTTCGCGGCTGCGCCACGTTCACCATCGCCATGTCGGTCGCTGGCTTCACGCGGTCGATGCTCGCCACAACACCAGCGTCAGCGTCGATCCAGACCGAGCCAACAACTCCGGTTGGGAAGTTGCCGTCGTTCATCAGATCCCAGCTGAAGGTTTCGCCACTGCTGAGGGTCGTGCTGAACAGCTGCTCGCTCGGGCCATTGACGCCCTGGCCATCAGCTGCGTAGAAGAGCGCGCTAACGCCAATGCCATCGGCACCGGAGACGTTAGTTACGCGGATAACAGAGTCCCAACCCGTGTTGGTCTGCGCGATCGGCAGGATCCAGCGGGACTGGTTCTCAAGGTCGAGCTCAGGAACCGAGATGCCCTGGCCCAGGTCACAACCACTGACGACCTCGTCCATGGCAACAGCCATGTCGCAGTAACCGACAGCGCTGTAGCCGTCGACACTGGTCTGGTCGGAGCTGGTCTTGACCGCAACGGCGTTCTGCGTCGGAGCGACGTGCTTCTCGACGCCACCGATGGTCGGAGTTCCGCAGTCAGCCGTGAATCGTATACGACGACGTACTGCACGCCCGTTGGCGGCTCAGCGCCGGCCGGGCTCCACTTGATCCCACCGTTTGCCCAGTCAACCGTGTAGTCGGTGCCGTAGGCGTATGTCATCGGACGACCGGATTCTGCGGATCCGTGTCTGTCAGTCCACGCGACCGAGGCCACGTTTGCGACCGGCGAGTGCTGCAGGGAATCAGTGGTGTTCGGGTCACCCTTGGTGACCGTCTCGGTGTACTGATTCACCGGCGCGCACATCCGCAGGTCGAGCAGGGTGTTGATCGAGCTGGACGGCCAGAAAGCCGTCGCGATCACGCCCTCGCCGCCATCGGCAAGACCCAGCTGCGAAGCGCTCCAGGTCTTTGAGGCACGCGGGTTGAGGTTGATACCGGAAGCGATGCTGTCGCCAGCCGCGTTCGTGATATCAACACCGATGGTAAGTGCGTTCTGATTCTGAATGGTGATGGAGCCGTCGAACGGTCCCATACCGTCGATCATCGTCCCGTTATAGACAAACGGGAAGAAGATCGTTGGGGTTCCGGCAATCTCAGGTCCGTAGACCGGAGAAACCGCTCCCACGCTCGCCACGCTTGCAGCAAACAATCCTGCTACCATCGCGAGGGCGAACGTTACGTTGAGAAACTTGACTTTTCTCAACTCGTAAACTCCTTTCGCGGCCGCATGTTTAACTTCGCGAGCTCACGAACCACTAAACGTCACACGAAGACGCTACGAATCCAGTTCCGAAGGAGTGAATCCCCCACAACCTCCTTTCCACTTCCCCATGTTCGTACTAGCAAAGTTTCCCGTTCAGCAGTATAGGAAGCCTTCCCTACCGCTGTCAACGGATGGTGCCCCCTACGGACACCCCGATGCCACGATTGGATGCGCTCACCCGATCCTGGAATCGCGGTGTCCGTATGATGACAAGTCGGGTTAGCGCCGAAACGCGTTCCCTACACTGTACAAACGCACGAAACACCCAATGGTCGCGCACTTGGACCTGACAATTTCCTGACAGCGTGACGGATGAGTGAAACAGT
The DNA here is from genome assembly GCA_963713965.1 of uncultured Chloroflexia bacterium. Classification (GTDB taxonomy): domain Bacteria; phylum Chloroflexota; class Chloroflexia; order Thermomicrobiales; family Thermomicrobiaceae; genus CALAGB01. The sequence goes on along the minus strand of OY970217.1, from coordinate 2,803,903 downwards.
ATCGCCGCGCGACCTCATCAGCCATGGCTCCACACCCACTTGACAGGGATTCGCGCAATCCGCGGCCGCGAGTGCTCCAATGGCTTCGTCGTTTTAACGGGTTCGTCGTGTTGTGGTTGCACGAGATCAACGCGGTGGAAGGACGTCCCTTCAAAATATCCGGCAAAAGTAAAGCCCCGACCGTTGCCGGGGCCAATCTGTCACGAGTGGGATGATTCTACGCGCGTGGCCGCAGGAAACCGGTGGCTGCGATGAGCGCGACCAGTACTCCGACCACGACGGCGTTTGGATGTCACGGGGCGCAGGCCCAATTGGACCAGTCAGAGTACCCGTAGTCGTTATAAGACTTCAAGATGAAGCACTGATATCCAAGCTCCCAATACTGGTAGGAGACATCGGCTCCGGTCGAGTTTGCGGGAACCGTCCCAAGTGAATCGGCCACGTTGCTGTTGTAGTATCCGCCGAAGATCTCGAAGCCAGTTTCGTTGTTTGAATTGTCAGACCACGTGAGGATCAACGCGTTCGCGATATCTGCATTCGAGTTGGTCTGCCAGGTCGCCTGAACGTTAGTCGGGACTGCCGGTGGACCTCCTTCAGGTGGCGTCCAAAGACATGACCAATCGGACCAATCGGACTGACCGGCAGCGTTATAAGCGGCAACCTCAAAGCACCACCATGTGTCGGGGCTCACGTTCTCCCAAACGTATGATGTCGTGTCGGCACCAACGGTAACGTTGTAGTCCTTGCGCACAACGAACCCGTCTTCATTGTTCGAGTTGTCCTGCCAGGTAACTCGTACCTCGGTGGGGCTCAGGGCCACGGTCTGCACATTGCTTGGGGGCGCGGGAACAGTCGGTTTGCATGCCCAATTCGACCAACCGGAATATCCTCCGGAATTGAATGCACTCACGTCGAAGCAGTCATACCCCGCCTGGTCAGCCGACAACACGTACGACTCGACGTTCGCACCAGTCTGTTGGATGTTTACTGGAGTTTGATCGTAGTAGTCGCCTGCGATCTGAAACCCGTCTTCGTTGTTGGAGTTGTCCTGCCAGGTCAACATCCATCCAGAACCAGCATCCACTGGGACAATCTGCGCGTTGCTTGGAGCGGATGGCGCAAACTGACCGGTCGTCGCACATGCTTGGTCGGATTTTGCCGATTCACCACTGGAGTTGAAGGCTGTTACTACATAACAGTGATTCGAATTCGGATCGAGGCCACCCACCGTGTACGTTCTTATGTTCGCTCCGACTTGCCCAATGTAAGTCCCGGCTGATCCGTAGATCTTGAACCCATCCTCGTTATTGGAGTTGTCGTTCCAAGTGAGATTGACTGAGTGCTGGTCAATGGTGACAGCTTCGAGATTGCTGGGAACGGACAGCTGGTTCACGTTCTTAAACGTGACTTGGCCGCCTCCCTCATAGACGCCCAATACCACGTCTGCGACCGTACCGGCGATATTCGCCAGTGCACGTACCCACCCGCCAGTCATCTTGTCCAGAAAGCTCATGATCCCGGTGGACAAGATCTTCTGAAACAGCGCGTTCAGAGCTTGGCCGCCAAACTGCGAGGCACAGTTCACCGACACCTTCATGAATGCTGTCAGAAACTCTTCTGACTTCAGCACGTTGATCAATGTGCTGGTCAGATCTGAAGATTGGTCCAGAGATCCGGCGATGTCCTGAATAAACACATTGGACGCCGACGCGACCCCACCGGCTGCACATTTCACGTAATCTGGGTTGGTCTTAAACTTGACTATCTGTTTGAAAACTGTATCCACAACGTCGATGATAAGTGCAGCCCAAGCCACGTTATCCATTTGCGCCTGCACAACGACTGGCAGCTGGCCAGGGGTCGCTGAGAATGACACCGAATCTCCTGGCAGGAGTAGCGTGCTGGCCAATACTCCCGTCCCTGAGGAAACAGTTATTGGGAACGATCTGGTGTCAAATACGTCCAAGGTGGCCCGATCGTTGGTCGGATCGCCATCGACACATCCTTTTTCCCAATCCTTGGTCATGCTGTTATCAACCGACACCCAGGATTTGGAGGCATCACACGTTCTCGTCAATGTCACTACAGCCTTGAGGATGCCCGACAAGTCACCACCAACGAGATTCTTCATGACGGCACGAATCGCGTCCAAGTTCCACGTCGACAGGTTCCACCACGAAAGATGATTTGTCTGGTAGACAAGAACGCGGCGAGCAGCGTCCACCGAAGCAGCCACGGGAACCCATTGGCCGATCGATTGGTCGAAGTACGTCAGGACCAAGTCGTCCGGGGTCGACACCTTTGCTGGATCGTACGGTATCTCAATCGTGACACTCCCTACCAGCTGGGCGCCGTTCAGTTCGATTGAACGCGGGATGCCGTTGGAAATAAACAGGTTCCCATTTCCCTGGCCCTGCACGGAGGGATCTAGATTCGAAACCGTAATCGTGCCGTCATTTGAGAGCGCTCCAGCCGGGACATTTATCTTCACGCCATCCGACGTTGTAACGACGCCTCCTGCCGACGCACTGATAGCCTCTTGGGCAACGACGGTACTTGAAGCGGCCGAGTCACCACCATACCGCCACGCATAATAGTGCTGCCCAACGTTCCCCGCTTCCACCTTCCACCCGTCTGAGTTGCTCGGCGTGTAGGTGAGGACGCGACGCTCGAAAACCTGCACCAACACCAGCTTGGAGACTCCGCCCACCAAGACATGCGTCCAATAGGCTTCGGTCAGTGGGTATCCCGTGGGATAGAACGGATTCGGTGACAGCTTGTCGGTTATCGTCTGTCCGTTCTGATACACCGGTCCTGAGCTGTTCATGAAGTCCCAGAAGACCGACGCCACGTTGTGATTAGTCGGCGCACCGACATCCATTGCCGTCACGCCATATGAATCAAGTGACGCGTCAGCGCTGACCGTTCCCGCGCGATCCACCGTCTGCGTGACCTTCCAGCCGTTGGGAATCGCTCCGTAGCCCATCAAGGGATTGAATGTCGCGTAGGTCGGTCCGTCCGGGTCGTTCGCATCTCCAGCGATGTTTACATTGGCAGGCGATCGTTGCTCATATGTGCTGTCACCGACCTGCATACGTCCTGTGATGAGTTCTTCCGCCAAGAGGCCGTTCGTGACGTACCAGATCGAGTTGGGGTCGCCATCCGGATGGGTGATCTCCATGCGGCTCTTGTCGAAGTATTCGACGGTGCGTTGTCCACCAGGAGACTCTTGATACGGTTCGGTCAGTTCACCGGTATTCGGCTGGGGTCCCCACATCCACGTGCGGTTGACTTGGCTGCTCGCAACCAGTTTGTCGGTTCGCTCCCATGTCTTAGTGAATGCATCCCCAGCCGAAGATTGATAGGAAAGTTCGTCGAAGCTTTGGGGACTCGAAGCAGAGATCGCGGCTCGTTGGGTTGCATCATTGGCTGCCGCTTGGGCAGCTAACGACAGCGGGCCTACGCACAACAATATGAGCGAAGCGACTATTGCAACAAACGTTGATCGCCCAACCACATTGATTCGCTTCAACATCTTGATACCCTCCAACGTCCCCGCTCAACTGTTGAGGCACGGACCACTCCCAAATAAGCGGATGCGGTCATTGAATCGCCCCCACAGCCATTGGCGGCCGCAAGATATGTCTCCACGACCCCGATGTCACGCCACGCTATCGACCTGAATTCACAATAGAGTTCGGATGCAACCTAGCACGCCCAACTACAGTGTCAAGAGCGAGTGTGTGAAGTGAAACGAAATGAAATTGGGGTTTTGGACAGAAGGGAGACTGACTCTGTAATGACGAGAAACACTGATTGCTGCGAATATCTGCTCGAGGATGCTTCGTCAAGTGGGACTCAGTTGGAGAATCAGAACAACCAGAGCCCATGCAATTGCATGGGCTCGAGAGTCAAAGTTGCCAGATGGATTCTACGCGCGTGGCCGCAGGAAACCGGTGGCTGCAATGAGCGCGACCAGCACGCCGACCACGACGGCGTTTATCTCAGCCGACGTATCGTAATGGTAGCCGAGGACCCACGGAGAGATGGCTACCCAAATTCCGAGAAACACGTCCCCGAAGGAGAGCCACCAATAATTCCGTTGCGGCATCGCCATGCGGGTGATGGCCATTCCGAGGATCAACCCGCCGAAGAATTCGGAAGTGAGACGCGCGGATGACCATGCGGTATAGGAGAGGATGTAGGGTGACGCGATCAGCCAGATCGCAAGGGCGACGTTGAGCCCTTCCACATAGATCAACATCTCCGACCGTGGCTGGCTCTTCTGCACCGTTGACCTCTCTCCTCTCATTTGGGGCGACCAGATCTCTGCCTGTTCGTTTATCGGCCGCGAGCATTGTACACCGGATCTGCCGGGGCGGAATACCTTAGCTTCGCCCACATGCCGTGGGGAATCATCATGACGAACGATGACGGAAAACCGAATACATGGTTCCTCTTCTATACTCTGGTGGATCAGCGCGTACGGTCGAATCGACTCGATTACGGCGCGCATCCCGTTCGATACGCCGCATCGCGGCCACGATGTCCTCGGATAAGGTCGGCATGGCACGACTGAGTCGACTCCTGACTCACCGCTGGTTTCTGGTAAGCCTGCACATCCTCGTGATCCTGGGGCTCTCCGGCGGAATTTTCGTCGCCACCATCGCCGACGGCTACTTCAATCGCGGAGTTGCCTCCGGCGCAGCGCTGAGCGTTATTCCCAATACCGACGTCAACCCCATGGGTGTCAACACGTTCCTGGATGCAGAGGTTGACCCGGCCAAGGTCACGCGCGAGCTCGAGATGATCAAGGCAGGCGGCTACGGCTACATTCGGCAGATGTTTCCCTGGTACGACATCGAGCCGGAACCCGGCACCTACTGGGACGCTAAGAACGACGTCAGCTCCTGGGCCAAATACGATCACATCGTGGATCAGGCCGACGCGCGTGGCATCCAGATCATCGCCCGTCTGGACAAACCGCCGCGCTGGGCACGCGCCAACGCTCCGAACCTGGACCAGTTCCCGGACGGTCCGCCTGATAACTACGCCGACTACGCCAGCTTCGTGGCAACGTTCGTCAACCGCTATCGAGGTCGCATTCACTACATCCAGGTCTGGAATGAGCCGAACCTGCAGGGTGAATGGGGCGGTCAACCGATCGACCCCGCTAAGTTCACCGAACTGCTCAAAGTGGCCTACACCGCCGCCAAGTCGGCGGATCCGAGCATCACCGTCCTCATGCCTGGGCTGGCACCGACCGACCAGACCGGGCCGACCAACCTGAGCGATCTCCTCTTCCTACAAGGGATGTATGACGCCGGGGCCAAGAACTACTTCGACATCGCGACGGTGATGGTCTATGGCTATGGCTACAGCCCGTATGACCGTCGCGTTGAGTTCGCACGTGATAATTTCTCGCGTCCCATTCAGACGCACGAGATCATGGTGAAGAACGGCGACGCAGGCAAGGCGGTCTGGGCCGCGGAATACGGCTGGGTGTCGCTCCCCTCGAACTGGAGCGGTGATCCATCGCCATGGGGCAAGCCGGTCAGCCAGACGAAACAGGCCGATTACCTCTATCAGGGATACCTACGCGCGCAACAGGAGTGGCCCTGGATGGGCGTGATGTGCGTCTGGTACCTGCGCTCGCCTGACCCACCCGCAGCTCCAGATCAGGCCAACAATCCGACACGCGGCTTCTCGATCGTCAACTACGACTTCACACCGACGCCTGCCTACACGCTGCTGCAACAACGGAGCGGAGAGATCAACCTGGCTTTCACCGGCACCTACGACGCCGATAGCCGCCAACTCGACTACGATTCGGGTTGGACACTCGACGGCGACGGCTCCACGGCGACGCTGACGCCCACCGCACCGGGTGCTTCGGCGACGCTCGACTTCTCCGGCACCCGACTTGACTTGCTGGTGTCCGGCCCCCCGCAAGACCTGAGCGTGACGATCGATGGTCACCAGAAGCGGCTTTCGGATGGGAGCGATGCCGACCCGAAACGCATCACAGTAGAAAGCGGGCTATCGGATGGCCCTCACCGCGCCGTCATCACTTCACGTGAGGCAGGGACCCTGAAGCTCGACGGGTTCATCGTCGTGCGACGGACGCTCAGTTCCTGGATCTACCCCTGGATCTACGCGGGGCTTGCACTGGCGATCGCGCTGAACCTCGCGTCTCTCGTCTGGTCGTTCTTGGGTCGTGCGACGCACAGTACAAACGAGTCGCGTCGTTCGGGCGCCAGAATCAAGCGCTCAGTCACCGTCGGTCAGCATGACATCAGAACATCGCCAGCCCTAAAATAGCGGAGGACGGGAAGACAATCCGGCGCCCAAACGTTGTTTCAACGTGCGTGAGTCTCCCGACTGGTATATCCTCTGGGTTCGAGAATTGACATGCGTTCATATCAAGCCACTGTTGGGTTCAACGAATAAGGGGTAGGGTCATTGTCACAGAGCGCGACCGCCGTGCAAACGACAGCCGAGCTGGAAGAAACTGACGCCGGGGAAGATACATTCGACGCCGCACGCACCTTTATGGTGGCGGGCGGGCACCTTGCCCATGATCTCTATTCGTCGTTTCTGGGCATTCTGATTCCAGCTGTCCAGGACAAGCTCGGACTCTCGCTGGCGGTCGTCAGCTTGATGATTCCGGCGACGCAGGTTCCTGGTGTGGCGCAGCCGTTCGTCGGCTATCTCGCCGATAGGACCACGCGAAAGTGGTTCGTCGTTCTTGCCCCGACGGTCACCGCCATCACGCTCTCAAGCGTCGCACTGGCACCGAACGTGGCCGTCGTACTCCTCCTCATGATGGCCGCCGGACTGTCGTCCGCCTGCTTCCACGCGCCGGCCGTGGCCCTGATGGGGGAACTGGGCGGCAAGAAGACCGGCCGCGCTATGTCGATCTTCATGGCCTTCGGTGAATCGGCCAGAACGATCGGCCCGCTCCTGCTTACCGCGGCGATCGCCCTTTTCACCCTCGAAGGCTCGGCCGTCGTCATGGTCTTCGGCATCGTTGCGTCGATCGTCCTTTATTTCACGCTCGATACTCGCGAGAGTGACGCCGCGCGCAAGTCAGCCAAGAAGGTCGAGTTCCGTCCGTTACTGAGAGCCCGGCGGAAGCCGCTCGGCGCACTTCTGGCGGTTTCGGTCATCAATGGGTTGGCGACGTCCCCCTTCCAGTATTTCCTGGTGAAGTACCTCGAGTCGAACGGCCGCAGCGACTGGTATGCGGGCGTAGCCCTCTCGCTCATTTCCGGAGCGGGCATCGCCGGGGGTCTTCTCGCCGGAAACCTGTCGGATACCGTCGGACGTAAGACCGTCCTGGCGATCACCTCGCTGGCGGCAACGCCTCTCTTCTATCTCTATCTGTTCCTCGAAAACGGGACCTGGTTGGTCCTTGGCGTTCTGATGTTGGCCGGGTTCGTAGCCATCGGCATTCGCCCCGTCGTACTCGCCGTGGCGCAGGATTTGATGCCTGAGGCCCGTGGGGCAACCGCCGGATTGATGCTGGCCATCGGATTTATCGCTCAAAGTATCGTGGCTCCCGCCTTCGGCGCGCTCGGTGATAGCATCGGCCTGAATCACGCCTTCTGGATCATCTCGGCGATGTCGCTCGCGGCGCTTCCGTTCATTCCGTTTCTTCCGGCGCACGAGGCAGAGAAGCTGGTCCGAGCATGAGGAGTGGACGTGATCATTGACCTGCACAGCCATTTCTTTCCCCTGGAGTCCGCGCGCTCGTCCGCGGCGCCGGTCGGTGCAGCACCTGAGCAAGTGGAGGACGGATCCGTGCTTGAGGTCGCCGGCCATCGCTTGCACCTCTCGCAGGACCTGATCGATGTCGATGCTCAGCTCACGGCGCTTGAACGACAGGGGCTCGACCGGCGCGCGCTGATGCCGCCGCCCTACACTATCCTCTACGAGCTCTCGGGCGAGGACGGGCTGGCCTGGTCCGTGGCGCTGAACGACGGCATCAGCGACGGTCGCGAGTCGAGAGTCGGACCGCTTCGTCGGGTTCGCCACGGTGCCGCTGCAGTCGCCGACGGCAGCCGTGATGGAGCTGCAGCGGGCAACGCAGTTGCTCGGACTGCGCGGGGTCGAGATCCTCAGCAACGTGGACGGAATGGGACTGGACGACCCATCACTTGAGCCGTTTTGGGAGGCGGCCGAGCGGCTCGATGTGCCCATCCTGGTCCATCCGCATAATGTGGCGGGTGGCGAGCGCATGGGCGAGTTCTACCTACGAAACCTCATTGGCAATCCCACTGAAACGGCGCAGGCGGGAGCGCGCATCCTGTTCGCGGGCATCCTGGAGCGCTACCCCAGCCTCAAGATCATCCTGTCGCACGGCGGCGGCGCGTTGCCGCACCTGATCGGGCGGCTGCGTCACGGCTATGACGTGCGGCCGGAATGCCGCGAGCGCGCCGATCACCCCATTGAACAGCTTCGACGCCTCTATTTCGATACCGTCGTCTTCGATCCGACGATCCTGCGACATCTCGTGGAACTGGCCGGAATCGAGCAGATCGTCCTCGGCACCGATTTCCCCTTCGACATGGGCGAGACTGATCCGGTTGGGTTCGTGCGCGAGTCCGGGTTGAGCCGGACAGACATCGAGACGATCCTGCAATCTGGCGAGCGAATGCTGGCGTAGTGCCGGTGATCCAATTCCGGTTGTGGGAACGCTCCAAGACTTGATCTACCCCAGCTAAAACGCGAAGATCAGAGCACGCGCCAAATTGCCACCGAGCGAGTGGGTCCATATCCTCGCTGGTCACTTCTTCGCGTACAAATCGGTTCATTGAGGTGAGGAAACTGCATGAGTGAGACAGCCACCGGAAAGAAGCGCTATGTTGGGCAGTCGGTGCGCCGGGTGGGCGACCGCCGATTGGTAACGGGCCATGGTCGGTTCGTTGACGACGTCCACATAGCGGGCGCGCTCGACGCCGTGATGGTCCGCAGCCCCTACGCGCACGCCCGGATCGTAAGCATCGATGCCAGTGAAGCCCTCAAGGCGCCAGGTGTCGTGGCCGTCTTAACCGGCGAGGAGATCGCAAAGATCACGCAGCCACAAGGCTCTCCCGAACAGGCGCCCGACCGGCGGCTCGAACGCTATCCGCTGGCCATCGGCAAGGCCATGTATGTGGGTGATGCGGTGGCCGTGGTACTTGGCACCAATTTCTACAGCGCCACCGATGCGGCCGAGCTGGTCAACGTCGAGTATGAGCCGCTTGATCCGGTCGTCGACGCCGAGGCGGCGCTGGCCGAGGACGCTCCGCTCCTCTACCCGGATTGGGGAGACAACCTGGCGTTTCGCTGGCAGGCGGAAGGTGGCGACGTCGATCGCGCCTTCACTGAGGCAAGTCACACGGTCTCGATCCGACTGCGGAATCAGCGCATCCACGCCACCTTCATCGAGCCACGAGCCATCACCATCGACTACGACCCGTCGACCGAAGAGATGACTGCCTGGGCCACAACGCAGACGCCGCACCGTCTGCGCGGCGGGATCGCCGCCACACTGGGAATGCCCGAACATCACGTACGCGTCATCGCGCCCGACGTCGGCGGTGCCTTCGGGGCCAAGGGGCCGGTCTATCCGGAGTACCTGGTGGCCGCGGCGTTGGCGTACAAGTTTCGGAAACCAGTCAAGTGGACAGAGACGCGTCGAGAGACGTTCGTCGGCACCAACCACGGGCGAGATCAGGTGCAGAAGCTCACGGCCGCGATCGACGACGACGGCAAAATCTTGGGACTCAAAGTAGAGCTGATCTCCAACGTGGGAGCGTACGGCGCCGCAACCGTCGCAACGCGCTCCGGCGTGATGGCCTCCGGCGCCTACCGCATCGAGAATCTGCGCAGCACCGTACTTGGAGTGATGACCAACACGACGCCGACCGGCGCCTACCGAGGTGCTGGGCGTCCCGAAGCCGCCTACATGGTTGAGCGAATGATGGACGCCATCGCGCGGGAGCTGTCGCTCGATCCGGTCGAAGTACGTCGACGCAACTTCATCTCGCCGGACGCCTTCCCATACATGTCCGCCACCGGCATCGAGTACGACAGCGGCAACTACGACCTGGCATTGACCGAGGCACTGGAACGCATCGACTACGACCGGATTCGCTCCGAGCAGGCCACGGCGCGCGCCGAGGGTCGACTGGTCGGCCTTGGCATGGCCGTCTACTGTGAACTTGCCGGTCCCGGTTGGGACAGCGGTTCCGCGCTCGTGCAACCGTCCGGCACCGTGATGGTAACGACCGGCATTTCGCCCCACGGCCAGGGTGAAGAGACGACCTTTGCGCAGATCGTGGCGGATGAGCTTGGAATTTCCATGGAAGACGTGGTGGTCAAAGCCAGCGACACCGCCATCACTCCCCAGGGAATCGGCACGTTCGGCAGCCGCGGGACGTCGATCGGTGGATCCGCCGTGCTTCTGGCCGTGCGACAGGTGAAACAGAAGGCGGCCAAAATCGCGGCGGCGCGGCTCGAAGTGAGCGAGGATGACATCGTCTTCGAGGACGGGCGTCTCAACGTGCGCGGCACGCCGGACCGCGGATTGACCTTCAAACAGGTGGCGCAGGCGGCCTATGGCATGGGCGGATTGCCCAGCGGCTTGGAGCCGGGTCTGGATGCGACCAGCTATTTCTCGCCGACCGGGCGTACCTTTCCGTTTGGCGCGCACATCGCGTTGGTCGAGATTGATCGCGAGAGTGGCGAGCTTCACGTGCTGCGCTATCTGGCCGTGGATGACTGCGGACCCTTGATCAATCCACAGCTGGTTGAGGGTCAGGTGGTCGGCGGCTTGGCGCAGGGATTCGGCCAGGCGCTGGGTGAGGCTATCGTTTATGACGACAACGGACAGCTCCTGACCGGCTCGATGATGGACTACTTCGTTCCCAAGGCGGATCTGATGCCGACCATCGAGACGGCGCATACCGTCACTCCGAGCCCGGTCAATCCCTTGGGTGTCAAGGGAGTTGGCGAAGCGGGAACCACCGGCTCGCCACCGGCGCTGGTCAACGCGGTGCTGGATGCCCTGTCTCCACTTGGAATCGAGCACGTCGATATGCCCATGACGTCACAGCGCCTGTGGAAGCTGATCCAGGACGCCGAGGCCCGCTGATGGGCACGCTGAACGGTAAGGTGGCGTTGATTACCGGCGCCGGGCGCGGCTTCGGGCGAGCCATCGCGGAGGTCTTCATCGAGGCGGCAGCCGACGTCGCGCTGAACTATCGCGAGAGCCAGGCTGCCTGTAGGGAAATCGCGGAGCAGGCTGAGGCGATTGGCCAACGAGCGATGCTCGTGAAAGCCGACGTCACCGACTCGGCCGCGGTGGAACAGATGGTGGAGGCGGTCATCTCGAAGTTCGGCCGCATCGACATTCTCGTCAACAACGCAGGCATCATGCACGTCCAACCGTTTGCAGAGTCTTCCGAGGACTCCTGGCGTGCTGAGATGGACGTCAACGTCTACGGCCCACTGCGGGTCACGCGTGCCGTCGTGCCGCATATGATCGAGCAGCACTACGGAAAGATCATCAACCTCTCATCGCAACTGGCCCTCATCGGCTGGGATCGCGCCGCGGTCTACGCCGGGACCAAGGGATTCATCCTGACCTGGACCAAGTCGCTGGCGCGCGAACTGGGGCAGTACAACATCAACGTCAATGCCATCGGTCCCGGCTCCATCGTGACCGACATGAACCGTGGCATCTATCCATCCCCTGAGGCGGCAGAGCGTCGAGCCCAGGAGCTTCCACTGCGCCGCCTGGGGTCACCGCGCGACGTGGGAGAATGTGCCCTCTTCCTCGCATCCGACGCCTCCAGCTACTTGACCGGGCAGATGCTCGGGCCTAACGGCGGCAACGTGATGTAAACGGGAGGGCGCGAACCGCTGCTCGCGGCCGTTCGTTTCCCGACGGGAGGAATGGGTGCAACGACTGGGGAGGCTGCCGGACTGGTATCGCGGCAATCGGGTGCTGGCATGGGTTTGCATCCTGATTGCGGTGAATCAGCTTGGGTTCGGCAACATCGTTCCGGTCGTCCCGCTGTTCGCCAAATCGTTTGGCGTCTCGCAGTTTCTCATCGGTCTCACCGTCGCTGTTTACGGGCTGGCACGCTTCGCGGCCAATATGCCGGCCGGTCGCGTCTCGGACGTGCTGGGACGCAATTGGGCCATCGCCATTGGCGGGATCATCACGGCGGGCGGCAACCTGATCTGCGGCCTCTCCGGCAGCTATTCCATGTTTCTGGCCGGACGCTTCATCGGCGGGCTCGGCGCCGCCATGGTGCTGACGGGCACGCAGATTATCTTGACCGATATCTCGACACCCGAGAATCGCGGCAGAGTCATTGCCCTCTACATGACGGTCTTCATGTTCGCCGTCGGGATCGCGCCATTACCCGGAGGCTGGATGGCCCAGCATTTCGGTCTTGAAGTGCCCTTTTTCGTTTACGCGATCCTCGGTACGGGGGTGACGCTGCTGGCCCTGACGCGGATTCCTGAAACGCGCACGGCAGGGCCGATTGACGCACGCACGTCGAGCGATGTGAGACCACAATTTGGCGGCCAGATCCGTGAATTGATGCGCCAACCAGCGTTCCTGCTGGTAAGTGTCGCGTCGTTCGCGAGCTTCTTCGCGCGCACCGGCGGGGTCTTCACTATCGTGCCCGAGCGAGCCGACGGCGCGATGGGCTTGTCCGCCAGTCAGATTGGACTCGGTTTATCGGCGATCAGCGTAGTGAGCCTATCGGTCGCCTACCCGGCCGGCGTGGTCATCGACCGGTTCGGACGCAAGGCGGTCATCGTACCGGCGCTCCTATTCGGCGCGTTAGCCATGATCTCCTTCGCCGCCTCTGGAAGCTTCCTGCCGTACGTGCTGAGTTGTCTTGTGTGGGGGATCTCGGTGGGGCTAGCTGGAGCGGCGCCGACCGCCTACGCTGCCGACGTTGCGCCGCCGGGCATGAACGCAGCCGCCATGGGGACGTTCAGAACGCTCTCCGACTCCGGTTACGTCTTCGGGCCGTTCCTGCTCGGTGCGATCGCTGGGTTCGCTGGGACCGGCTCGGCGCTCATCTTTACGGCAGGGATGCTGCTCGTGATCGGCACCGGCTTCGCCCTGATCGCGCCCGAACCGCATCGTCAGCCGCGGCCAAATCGTGCCGCCGAGGATCCCGTCGCAGACTAGTCAACAGCTTCGCAGGAGATCGAGACTGAAGCGTTCGCCATTGTCGAATTGCGTTTCGAGATCGGACCGGATGACGCACACCCTGCCCGCTCCCATGACGGATCCTACCCCCTCCTCCGGATCCAACACACAAGCGGTGTGCTCATCGATGGCCAGAATGACGGTCTCATGAGGCAGCAGTCGCCTAAGGTAGCGGAATCGTTCGACACCCATGAAGCAGTGGCTGGTATCGAGCTCGGATCCGCCCTCGTTGTTATTCCAATGCGGCAGGATCGTCAGATCGAGTCCCAACGGCTTGAAGACGTCCAGACCCGGCTGCCAGTGAAGATCCTCGCCCACTTTGTAAATCTCGTAGACCGGCAGGGCGAAGCGACCCATGGAAATAGCGGCGGCGCTGGCGAACGAGAGCGTCGCGCCTTCGGCGTGACGCCGGCAAATCGCCTCCAGCGTCCGCGTTCCGAGAAGCTGGCGCACCGTGTAGGTTGGGCTGCCGGGGCCGGCGAAGATGTAATGTGCGTCGTGCAGCGGCGCCACGATCTGCGGCGAGTCTGGATCGAAGATGCCGCCCCGCTGCCTGGCCGGTACGGTGGAGATGATTGGCTGAAATTCTTTGAGGCTCGTCTCGAAGAAGGTGCGCAGCTTGCCAGAGACTACCGACACGTTGGGCTGAAATCCGGCGGGAGTCTCCAAGATCGCGATCTTCACCGGCATGGGGAGCCTGCTCATCAGTTCGCTGTGGACCTGGCGACCGCGACGCGAAGTTTCGCCCGAGCCAAACAAGGCAATGGGTCCAGGTGGCATGTGAATGGATCTCCCCGCGCAAGCACAAAGGGACACGTCGATGGTCGGCGCTCCCCTACCATAAGTTAGGGAACTCCGTTCGTCAAGGGTTGAGATGAACCGAATGTGAAGTTGTGGGTGACTTTTACGGACGTGAGGACGGCCCGAGTTGCTCAACCGGACCGTCGATCACCGTATCGTCCTGGAGAATCATGCAAACATGTTTAGGCACGTTACTCGGATTCTGGGGATAGTCGCACCTCGATTTGGTTCGCGCGCACGCGGACCTCAAGAGACGGCTGAGGGAAGGTGGCTGGACCGTCGACCACGCGACCGCTCGCCATTGAGAATTTCGAACCGTGCCACGGACAAACGACGCAGCCATCGTCGAGCTCGCCTTCATTGAGTGGACCGCCCATGTGTGAGCACGAATCGGCTAAGGCATAGATACGCTGACCCTGGCGCAGCAACACGATCGGCACGTCCTCCACGGTCGCCTTGGTGAGCTTGCCCTGCGGCAGCTCCGAATCGGCCATGACGGCCTTGAATTCGGTCGGCAATTTCTCCGCGCTGACGTGACTGACACCCACCTTCTGGCCGTAGACGAGCTCGCCTCCGACATATGCCGCGGCGGCTGTGATGGTGATTCCAACTGTGGCCAGAACGCGCGCCGCGTTGCGAGATCCCTTGACGCGCATCAGTAGTGAGAGCCCCATGGCCCCCATGCCCGCCGTGTTCGCCAGCCCGTGAATCAATCCAAGCCGACTTGATTTGCCGTGGACGAAGCGCCAGTCGTTCGCGCCGCTCGCCACGGCAACAACGGCCCCGGCCATGCCGACCGCGGCAGTCACGTCCGCTGCTCGATCATATCCATCGTCGTTCAACCCAGCGCCGACGAGATCAAGCAATTCAGTAACCATCCAGGCACCCGCCGGAACGACCACGATGAGGGGATGAAGGGGATGACCGAGCCATGTTCCGTACAGCGCGTTGCGCAACGTTCGCTTGCCTTCGCCGCCGCCACCGAAAACCTTCATGGCGACGTCTTTGATCGATTTGGCAGTCTGATCGATGATCGCCTCTTTTTGCACTGCGTTGGTTACGTGTTTGAGCTCCATTGATTCCTCCAAGGCGAGATGTGGATGCGGCGCGAGCGCCATCCTGGACGCATGTACGCAAGCTTCAAGCCTCGACCGTGCCGGCGAAAGCCACTGTTCGACGAACTCCGCAACACTGGAATGCGGGTTGCACATTGGGAGAAAGAGGGGTTTCCGATCCCGCTTCGTATTCCGTATTCATAAATTGAAGGAGAGGATAATGGCGAGCGAACATCAGTCACACGACACCTCCATGCCGCCGATGGTGCCGAGCATGGAAGCGACGAAGGAACAGCTCCAGCGCGCCAAAGAACAAGGCGACGTCTATGGCAATGCGCTGGCGGCCATGCAGGAGGAGACCGGGCAGCTGGCGGTAGAACGGGCCGGCGACTACGAAATCGGGGCCACCGTCGAGGAGGCCGAAGGGCTCTATCAGCTGGAGAACAACGAATTTCGTTGGATCTCGCCCGAGGGCGAGAATGCACACCTTGAGATCGTCGTGCGAGATGCCGCCGATGGCCGCTTCATCCCTGGGTTGGATGTGAGGGCGACGCTCTTCACATCAGACGGCAAGGAAGTCGGAACGCACCAGATGCCGTTCCTCTGGCACCCGATGCTCTATCACTACGGACTCGACTGGAAGATCCCGGCAGAGGGCGACTACCGTGTCCACGTTCGCGTCGAACCGCCGACTTTCATGCGGCACGACTACAAGAACGGCAAACGCTACGGGAAACCCGAAGAGGTGGATCTGACGCTTCACATCACGCCTGGACAGAAGTTCGTCAAGGGTAAAGAAGACCAGGTACGATAACAGTCCCGTGGCGCAAGGGAATGGGCCGGACATTGCCGGCCCATTCATTCATTTCCAATGGGTTCGTGCTACTGCACTCGAAAGACCGCCCCATGCTGGTCCGCATGGTCGTAGACAACTGCAGCTCCGACAGCGAGCTTGTCCTTGTCATCGGCTGGCAAGCGCGCCAATAGCCGCTCGCCGTCGGACGTCTCAATGACGGCCAGACCGTACGGAGCTTCCCCTGCGAATTCTGGAGTGGGGACGTAGATGACGCTGTAGCTGATGATTTTGCCAACTGCGTCGGCAAATGTGCGTGCTTCGGCCATCACTCCGCCTTCCCAAGAATAGTCACCACGCAGGTGGCCCCCGAGCCGCCGACGTTATGTGTGAGGGCCAAATCGACGCCGTCCAACTGCCGCTCACCTGCCTCCCCACGAAGCTGGAAAACGGACTCCACGATCTGGCTGACCCCCGTGGCGCCAACCGGATGTCCCTTGGCTTTCAATCCACCGCTTGGATTCACCGGAACCTTGCCATCACGACCTGTTGCTCCGCCAACGACGGCGTCGCCGCCTTCGCCCGCGCCGAAGAATCCCAAATCCTCGGTGGCGATGATCTCGGCAATCGTGAAGCAATCGTGCACCTCGGCGAAGCTGATGTCGTTGGCGTTGACTCCCGCCATCTTGTAGGCGCGTTGGGCGGCCTTCTTGGCGGCGGG
The DNA here is from genome assembly GCA_963713965.1 of uncultured Chloroflexia bacterium. GTDB lineage: Bacteria > Chloroflexota > Chloroflexia > Thermomicrobiales > Thermomicrobiaceae > CALAGB01. Next base: position 2,787,308 of record OY970217.1, on the reverse strand, counting down.
TAACGTCGTCAAATCGTCCCGCTTGTAGAGCGCCAGAGAGTCGGAGGCCTGTCCGAAGCCCAGCACGCGGATGCCCGGCTTGGCGAACTTTTCGGCGACGTCCCTGGCTACCAGCACCACGGCGGCGGCACCATCGGAGATCGGCGAGCAATCGTAGAGTGTGAGCGGATCGGCGATCATGGCCGACTTGGCGATGTCCTCTCGCGTGATCTCGCGATGGAACTGGGCGAACGGGTTGCCCATGGCATTGTGATGATTCTTGATGGCCACGGCGTCCAGGATCGAGCGATCCTTGCCGTACTTCTGCATGTAGGCGCGAGCCATGAGGGCATAGGCGCCCGGGAACGTGAGTCCCTGCTTGCTCTCGGTCTCCCAATCGGCCGCTTCGGCCAGGATCGAGGTCGCCTCGCCGATGGGAGTCGACGTCATCTTCTCAGCACCGACGATCAAAACCACGTCATAGACGCCGGCCGCGATCGCCATCATCCCGCTGGCGAAGGCGGTCGAGCCGGAGGCGCAGGCATTCTCGAGTCGGGTGCTCGGTACGTTGTCCAGCCCAAGTTCCGACGCTACCAGCGGCGCGACGTGTTCCTGGTGAATGAAGGTGCCGGGCGAGAAGGTCCCTAAGAAGAGGGCTTCGATCTGGCCGGTCGACGCTCCGGCGTCCTCGAGCGCGGCCTGTGCCGCTTGCACGGCCAGCTCGCGATAGCTGCCCTCGGCCTTGCCAAATTTCGTCTCGGCGATGCCGACGATTTCTATTTCGCGCATCATGTCCTCCCTGGTTATCCGAGCCGCACATGAGGATTGTTCCGTCACAGTTGAGTCCAGCGGCTCTCACCCCGAGTATCGCATATGGGATGCTGCAGGCGATCGGTCAGCGCACGAGTGTGAGGCGTCTATGAGCGGCTCGTCACCTCAATGAAATGCCTCAGACTCTCGATATGGCCACGATGCTCGGCTTCGTGCTGCATCAAATGGTGGAGGACCCACTCAGGTGTCACGTCATACTGTGGCAACTGACGCGCTCGACGGAAGTCAGCGAGCGTCATGGGTTGGTAGGTCTCAAGCACGAGGGCTCGTACTTGATCGAGAACCTTCAAGTGATCGTCTAGCCCGCGCGTTCGTGGATCGACCAGCGCCCCCGTATCGTCGCGGACTCCATCTGGGAAGAGTGACAGGACGTCCCCCGGCATCTCTTGCTCCCGAACCTCGGAATAGAGCCAATCAGCTTCGATAACCGCGACATGGTAGAGAAGGGCGCCGATGCTGTTCTCGAAATGGTCGGGCACGACGGCGACGCGAGATGGATCGAGCCCTTCGAGTGACTGCAGTGTCCGGGTTCGGGTGTCTTGAAACAACCAGAGCATGCGACCGATCTCCGGATCCGTGGCATGAACAAGGTTAATCACGAGATCGCGTTGAGGTTCAGCCATCAAGACCTCCTTCAATACCGATAAACCGAACGTTCTCACTCTACATGATGGCGGATATCTTTGAATTGGCCGGACGGATCGCAGCGACAATGGCCGAGTCAGAGTGACGGTGCTCGTAAGCCTGAAACCCTGCGCCACGAGTCCAATTCGACGCGCCCCGTTCGCCCCTGACACTCCTCCCATCTCGTGCGACAATCGGCGGCACGAGTGACACAAGCAAGGAGGGAGCGGTAGATGGCCTCAACGCCGGATGATGAGTTGCGAAACAGTTCCGCCTATTACCACGTGGTGCTCGAACGCATTCCACCACGGGCCGAGCCGCCCTTCGAAGACGCCGACATGCAGACGCGCGTCTGGGGACGGCAATGGGGCGTGCACAACGACGTCGGACGACTGCGCCTCTGCGCGATGCACCGTCCAGGGGACGAAATCAACAAGATCGATCCCAACAAGTACGATCCATCTATCGCCGCGCTGATCGACGACGACGAGCAATGGTATTGGCGCGACCGGACCGGGCCGGATCTTGCCAAGATGCAGGCGCAGCACGACGGTTTGGTCAAGGTGCTGGAGGACGAGGGCGTCGAGATCGTTTGGGTCGATAGCTCGCCAGGAGACGTCAAGGCAGTCTTCACGCGCGATCAGGCCATTGCCGTTCACGGCGGCGCGGTGATTTGCCGCATGGGACCGGTTGGACGCGAGCATGGCTTTGGTCGCCGCGGTGAAGAAGCGTTCGTCACCCACACCATCGCCAACCTGGGCATGCCGATCATCCACACGATCCACGGTACCGGTCTGGTCGAAGGTGGCTCATTCGTCTTCCTCAACGAGAACACCGCGGCCATCGGCATGTCCTTCCGTCAAAACGAATCCGGCGCCCGACAGATGGAGCAGGTGCTGGCAGAGCAGAACGTCCGGCTCATCCGCGTCCCATTGACCGGACATTCACTGCACATCGACGGCTGCATCGTCATGGTGGATCACGACAAAGCGATCGTGAACGTGCCGCATCTCCCCTACTGGTTTCTCGACACGCTCAAGGAGCTCGAGATCCAGCCGATCTACGTCTGGCCGACTGAAGAGAGTGCCGTCAATTGTCTGGCGCTGCGTCCAGGTAAGGTCGTTATCGCCGAAGGATGCCCTCGCACTGTGGAGCGACTCAACCAGGCAGGTATCGAGACGATCGAAATCCCCTATGACGAGATCCACAAGAATGGTGGAGGTATCCACTGCTCGACGCTGCCACTGGTACGCGATCCGAGCTAAGGTCATTCGCCAGGTGAACATGAGAACTGACTAGACAGGAGAACGAACCTCATGGCGGTTACACTCGACCGGACTCGTCTTCAGCGATCGGTATCTGCAGCACAATACGAACCCTTATCGGCTCCCCTCAGGCGCCACATTGCCCTTTGTTGAGCCGGTCGATCACCCATCGAACCCACGTCTTGTCGAGCGCACCAAGAAGCTGCTCGATTACACCGGCCTTTCCAAGGAGCTGGTGCGCGTCGACCCGTACCTTGCGACTCCCGATGATTTGTCGAGTTTCCACCCGATTGATTATGTCGATGGCATCCGCCAGATCAGCGAGTCGGGCGGCGGCGATGCCGGACAGGGCGCGCCGGTGGGAGCAGATTCCTACGAGATCGCCTTACTGGCGGCCGGCGGTGTGATGGCGGCGGTCGACGCGGTCATGAACGGTGAAGTGCGGCAATGCTTCGCGCTGGTCCGTCCTCCAGGTCATCACGCCGAAGCGAGCAAAGGTCGAGGGTTCTGCATCTTCGGCAACGTCGCCATTGCCGCCCGCCACGCTCAACGTCGCTACGGCGTCGAACGTGTGATGATCGTCGATTGGGACGTGCATCACGGTAATGGCACGCAGTCCGCCTTCTACGACGATCCAAACGTCCTCTTCGTATCGCTGCAGCAAGATCGCCTGTTCCCTATCGAATCAGGCATGCCGGACGAGATCGGCAGCGGTGCTGGGGCAGGCTATACCGTCAATCTGGCTCTCCCGGCTGGATCTGGTGGCGCGGCCTATCGCTCGGCGTTCGAACGCGTCATCGAGCCACTGGCGGAGCAATTCAAGCCGGAACTGGTCTTCGTCTCTGCCGGACAGGACGGCAGCGCCAGCGATCCGCTCGGACGCATGCTGCTGGCGACCGATCATTACCGCGAGCTGACCGCGATCATGCAAGGAGTCGCGGAGCGCACCGCTCAAGGACGGCTGGTGTTGGCTCAGGAGGGCGGTTACAGCGAAATCTACGGTCCCTACTGCACCCTGGCTATATTTGAGACATTGACGGGACACCGAACTGGCATCGAGGAGCCGACGGATCCGGTGCGGGTCGCCGCGTGGCCCGCGTCGCAGTCTGTGTCAGGCGATCAGTCGCACGCGATCGATCTGACAATTGAGCAACTTAGACCCTACTGGGAGTTGTGAGCCGACGGGCGTGTACTGGCACGAACACGAGGAACTCAGTTGTCATGGGTGAACACACCAAGGGCTTGGAGGCTGGCGAGCAGATCCTCGGGATTGACCGGCTTCTGCAGTAGTGCGTTCACGCCCGCGGTGACCGCGAGAGCGCGCAGCTTCGAGTCGTCGTTGGTCACAATGGCCACCACTGGGATGTCGCCCTGCGATTTGGCCGCGCGGATCACCTGGAACGGGTCTAGCATCGGTAGGTCGAGATCGATCACCAGAAGCTCGGGGGAGATCGAATCGAGCATCTCCCACGCTTCCAACCCGTCTCGCGCTTCCGCGGCACGCCAACCGGCCTGCTCCAACACCTGGGTCAACGTTCGACGAACCGTTACCGATTTGTCGGCGATCAACGCGAACGGGACACGCGTCAGTGTGGCCGTGGTGCGCCCTTTACGTCGCCGCGCGGTGCGGCGAGCATCCAGGAGCTGATCCAGATCGACCACCGCGGCGTGGGCGCCAGAGGTGAGTGACGCAGTTCCGACAACGCCGGAAAGCTGCACGCTGGGATTGGCAAGCGAGAGCAGCTCCACCTCCTGCACACCCTCAACGTTGTCCACCTTGATCAGCCAGTGGCTCCCGAGCTGCTCGACGCGGAGCACCGTACCACCGCCGTCACGCACGTGGTGCGGAGCTCGCATTCCGAGCAGTGACCCGAGATCGACGATCGGGACGCGAACGGCGCCCAGATCCGCCAGGAAGGTCGTTCCTTCCTGCTTGATCGAGCGCACCACCGACGCCGGAACGACCTGCGTCTTGACGAACGGCATGACGAACTGCTCGCCTGAAATAGAAACCACGACAGCGCTGATGGTCGGAACCGCCAAGGGCAGCCGAATCGTGACCGTGGTACCGCGTCGAAGCTCCGAGTCGATCGATACGGTCCCCTTCATCTCGGCAACGAGCTGCCCGACGATGTCGAGTCCATGCCCGTTGGCGGCGCGACCGCCGGCATCCAAGCGCGCCGTGAGCCCGGGAAGGAAGATGAGCTGCAGAGCCCGCTCTCGCGTCATCCCGCTCGCGGGCACCGGATAGCCGCTCTCGGCGGCGCGGCGCAAAACCAGACGATCGTCGATGCCATTACCATCGTCCGAAACGTCGATGACGATCTGGGTGCCGTCGCGACGCGCGCCGAGACGAACCGTTCCGTGCTCAGACTTGCCGACTGCTCTTCGCGTTGATGGTGGCTCGATCCCGTGGTCGACGGAATTGCGAATGAGGTGCAGTAACGCGGTGTTGAGCCGCTCATGTAGCACGCTGTTGACCATCAGCCCGCCGCCCTCGATCACGAAGCTGGCGTCCTTGCCCAATCGGTGGGTCAGTCCGCGCACGGCTCGCTGTAGGTTCGGTCCCAGCGCCGCGATCGGCGTGAGCTGAAGGTTGCGCGCGCTGTCGTACAGCGACGTGACTACCGAGCCCAGACGTGCCTGAGCAGCATCGGACTCGATGCGCAGATGATCGAGGTCTGAGACTGAAATAGAGAGATCCGACACGATCTCGGATAGCTCCCGCGTGACAGCTTGCGTGTCCCCAGACGATTTCAGCCGCTCCGTCAGTGAGCCGAGCCGATCACCGACTACAGTGATGTCCTGTACCGTCTGAGCCAGACGGCGTGAGCGCTGGGGGTGCCCACCGGATCGCACCAAAAGCTCGTTCACGTGCCTGGCTAGCCGGTCAAACGATTCGACATCGACGATCAACTTGTCTGACGTGTCGACCGTTTTCTCAGCCTTCGGTTCAGGACGAACCTGTGAAACGAGCCAGTGCAGATCGGCGTCGAGGCCACGCAACTCGGCCAGAACCTCGTCCGTGAGTGGCTCCTCGCCCAGACTGGTGATGGCCGATTCGATGCGCCAGCACTGATCGACGATGACCGATGCGCCGGCCAGTGCCGCGGATTCCTTCAACTTGAGCAGAATGTCCCAGAGGCCGGCTCGATTACTGATCGACGATCGATCGCGCTCGAGACCACGAATCGTGGCCGGAAGGCGCTGAGACACATCGATGATGTCCGCCAGGAAGCGGTCTGGATCTCCTCGACTTCGACCTGGCCCCGGTCTGCTTGCCGAGACGTCGCCGCCCCGCTCCCGCTCGAGCATGCGCAAGGCTGCATAGATGGCCGGAAGAGCGGAGCTCTGGTGCCCATTCGTTACTGAATGACCGTTTGGCGCACGCACGCCAAGATGATCGGCTGATAGTGTTCCGGTCTGCAACTGCGTCGTCTGCACGTTGAAGCGCTTCAGAATGCGGTTAGCTTCTTCAATCAGTGCGTCGACCCGTTGTAATGCCTCCACGCTCGGTTCCGGGCCGTCAACGACGGCGGCAATGCCATGCCCACAGTTGACGCAGAACTCAATGACCTCGGCGCTCGGTGGACCGCTTGAAGACCTCAATGTCTGAAACAAATGCGAAAGACGAGCCGAGAGCCGCTCAACCGGACGAATTCCGGCAACTGCCGCTGAAGCGCGCAACGCCTTGGCCCCTACCAGGAGATCGTTGATCGATTCCAACCGATCGGGACTGGCGCGCAGTGTCTCGGTCTGTGCAACGTAGGACGCAAGCAGTTGACGCATTTCACGCATGCGGCCGAGCTGATGAGTCGCCGAATGTGGCTCGATGACGAACGGCTGGTCGACCGTACCTGGGCCGTAATCGTCATTAGAGGACTCACCCATCGCCTCGAAGATGCGAGCCACCTCGTGCGCGTTGTTGAGATCGATCTCTACCAGATAATCGGTTCCACGTCGTGGCATTGACGTCAAAATCGAGCGCGCGTGGTTGATGATCGGCGTGGGATCTTCGCCCGTCGCCAGCGCGTGAACCACCCGGGAGAGATCGGCGGCAGCGGACGTGACGAAATGGCCGAGATAGGGAGCGGGGGCGGAGGTTTCTGTCAGCGCCAGGGCGACGGCTTCTTCGACGACGGTCGCTGCCTCAATGACCGGATGAGCGCCGGAGTTGACTGCCAGCTCGCGGACAGTAACCAGAGTGCTGAGGATCGACTCGACAGTATCGCGGTCCGGAGATTCACGCTGCATCTCCATGGCGCCCAAGCAGACGATATCCACATGCTGTTGGATGTCTCCCGCAATCTGCGCCATAGAGCTATTCTCCTGCGAGGCGGATACCATCCGGCTTCCCCGATCACGCTGTCTCACGACCTCTGGCGAGCGCGTTTGGTTGCGCAACATGACGCACAAGCGCTAACCAACGCCAGATGGCGCTACGTAACGTAGGATAGCCGACCATCGCCAATCCCTCCTGAGTTATTGGTCCTGAAAGGGCACCTCATACCCCGCACAAAATTTGTACGTTGGTACCGCAACCACGAGAACTTGATTGAAATGGAGCCTATGCTGGGCGCGCGACCAGCGCGAGGATGCCGGGTAGCGCAACATCGACCTGCGACCAGGCCTCGCCCCGATCGGTCGAATGCCACAGCGCGCCGGCACGCATTCCCGCGAAGAGTTCGCCTGGCCGATCGAGCGGGGTCAACAATGCATACGGCATCACCGGTAGCGGCGATTCGAGTCCGCCACCCACGGCCTGCCACGGGCTGTCGCCCTGCTTGCGGTAGATAAAGGCGTCGGCACTCTCGCGATCGCCATGTGCGAAACGAGCGCTGTGCGTGGCGGAGACGTACCAAAGGTCCGGATCGGCCGGATCGACCGCCAAGCCCCAAACGTAATGTCGATCCATGCCACTATCGACCTCTGACCACGTTTCGCCGGTGTCCTGACTGCTCGAGACGCCGCCGCCGGCCGCCTCGTAGACGCGATTCGTGGCTTTGTGATGTGCGACGATCGCGTGCGAATCGTGGTAGGAGCCAGGCTTACGGTCCTCCCAGGTCTCACCACCGTCGAGGCTGCGCATCACCCCACCAAGCTCGATGCCCGCGAAAAGTATGTTCGCGTCACTCCAGTGCGGAGCGATCCAACGCACGTGAGACGTCCACGGCCGCGGAGGAAATGACCAGGTCGGCGCGCTGGGAATGTCGCGCAGTGTAGGGAGATCCTGCCAGGATTCGCCGCCGTCGCGACTTCGATAAATCGAACTTGGTTCAGTCCCGGCAAAGACCGCGCCCATGCCATTTGTCCTGTCGGAAGGACTCACAGCCACTGACAGGATGCGGCTGTGCGGAATTCCCTCACCGGATGACTGCCAGCGTTGGCCGCCGTCATCGCTGCAGAAGAGTCCGTTGTCAAACGTTCCGGCGTACATGCGTTTGCCGTCATGTGGGTCGACGGCCAGACATTGAACACCGACGCCGGTGAGGACCGATTTCTCCGTCCAATTGCCGCTGTTGTCACGGTGCAGACGCACGACGTCGTTTCCGGTAGCCGCAAAGAGGGTGATCATGGGGAAACCTCCTATAGGTGCCTTGTGGAATCTGCGATCTGGGTGAAACGATTGCGTCAATGACTGCCAGATCGGGCGGCTGCAGGAATCTCGCCTACTCCACGCCGGTCCCGACCTGCCGCTTTCGTGGGTTGTTCTTCTCGCCCGCGGTAAACGGATTGTCCCACTCAACGCCACCGCGCGCGAAACGATTGGGGTCGAACGGTTCCAGATCGAACGCCGCGCGGCCGTGCTGGATGAGCTGGGCCAGCGCCTTGCCCGTCGCCGCTCCCCACGAAAAGCCACCACCATTGAATCCCGCCGCAACGTAGAGATTCTTGACCCCACCGTAGGAACCAATCATCGGCAGGCCGTCCGCGGTGAATCCCATGATCCCAGCCCAGTTGCGCACGACCTTGAGAGAGCCCAGTGGTGGGAAGAGCGTGGCAATGCAGGACCCGATCCCTTTGAGAACCGGCGGCGTAACGCGTTCCTCGTATGATCCAAGGCCCTCGTTAATATCAAGTCTCCTGTAGCCGCCGCACAGGATCTGGCCGGTGGCCGTCTGTCGCCCATACTCTTTGTCGAAATTCGTGCCGAATGGGTGGCGCACGACTTCGCCGACCGCTTCCGTGACGAGAATCTGGCCGCGAGCCGGAACCAGCGCACCTTCGGGAAGATCAGTCAGCAACATCGGGGTCCAGGAATTGGCAGCCACAACCACGATTCCAGTCTGGATCGTGCCCCGCTCCGTCGTCACTCCGTGCACTTCACCGTTGGACATGTCAATCCGGGTGGCGGGCGTCCAGACGCAGAACTCGGCGCCAAATCGACGTGCGCCATTGGCCAAAGCATGTACGAGCTGGAACGGCCAAAGGTGGCCGCTACTGCGCGCGAACTTCGCGCCCAAGACGCGATCGGAAATGACCGGCACCATCGATTTCAGCGTGGGAAGATCGAGCATCTCAACTTCGGAGCCAAGCGCCTGCTGCGCTGTGGTGCTCATCTGAAGATGCTCGAACTGCTCTTCATTGGTGGCGATATCGAGCGTACCGGGGAGTCGCAGCGAGAAGTCGTCCTCCAACTCTCGCGGAAGCTCCTCGCGGATCATGCGCAGATTTTCCATCGTCAGCGCGTAGACCGCACGACCCGTCTCGGTGTGCATGGCGGACCCGGCCCCGGTCATCCCGCCATTACGTCCGGAAGCGCCAGAGCAGATGCCGCGCTTCTCGACGACCACCACACGCTTGCCTCGCTTGGCTAACTGATACGCAATCGAGCATCCGAGCAGGCCGGCGCCGATCACGACCGCTTCGGCATCCCTGGGGATCGAACGCTGCTCTTCCGACACGGATTCTCCTTCTCCCAAGACGCTCATCCACGGCAGCAGACTGGTCCGCTTGTTTGCCAATTCAAGATGAGCAACCGCGAGCGTGAGTCGCGTTAGGGTTGGACGATGTCAAAACTGATCTGACCGTCGCGATCACGCCGATGGTCCATCATAGCAACACGCTCTGGTTCCCGCGACAAGCCCGAGTTCAGCTCAGCAGCACGCTGCCCAACTCAAAGAACAGGCTTCCCACCACCACGATCAGAATCAATGCGCCAACGAAGAGGACGATGAAGAGCAGGAAGTGAGTCAGGGCCGAGCGCTGGGCACGCCGTTGCGCTCGTACCATCTCAGGACTCAGGGGCCGTTGCTGGGGAGGGTTGGGATTCACACTGCCAGGACTATTGCCGGTGTATCGCTGGAAGATGGCGTCGTTGACGAGACGGTTCCGAACGGTCGAGTCGTAGTCACGCCGAACGTCGGCGTGACTGAGCACGGAATACGCCGCATTGAGCAGCTTGGCCCGCTCTTCGGCTTTGCTGCGCTGCGTCTCATCGCTGAAGCGGTCAGGATGAGACGCTCGCATCAACTTCCGGTAGGACCGCGTGATTTCGCTCTTCGACGCCGTGTAGGGGACATCGAGGACTTCATAGTAGTTGATGCTTGGATCGAATTTCCGAGCCTGTGACATGTGATGAGTTTCGTCCTGGCACTTCTACAGCTCACTCTCTCGAGCTGCCGCTCAATTGTACGGTGATCCACACGTAAGTCACGTTGCCGAGCGGCGCTCTCTCGTGAGACTATTATCGTGAAACACTGCGTTCGTACGCGAGGAGCGGAGCCGCGGACATGATCCGAATCCTGCATACTGCCGATCTTCACATGGGGCGCTCATTCACGTCCTGGGGCGATCAGATTGCCGTCACGCGGCGTCAAGATCTGCTGCGAACGCTGGATCAAATCGGAAGAGTCGCGATAGAACGCTCCACGTCGCTCGTCCTTATCGCGGGCGACCTCTTCGACGTCCACAATCCAGATGCCATGCTCGTCGCGACGGTCCGCGGTTGGCTGACAAGCCTGATGAATCAACGAATTCAGGTCGCGATCATCCCCGGGAACCATGACAGCTACTGGTACGAGCATTCCGTTTATCGCGACCATCGCTTTCCCGCAAATACGACCGTCTTCACCGAATCAGACTGCGCCGCTCCCATTTCGGTTCAGCTGGACGGTAAGACTGTCTACCTGTACGGAATTGCGTACGACCATACCCGAGGACACGATCCGCTTCGGAGCATGGCTCGCCGCACCCAGGATGGCCTTCACATCGGGATGCTCCACGCGACCGTCGACCCTCCCGCCGCGTTCCCAGTCGCCGAACGGTATTTGCCGCTTAGGAGCGCACAGCTCGCCGCGACCCGACTCGATTTCGTGGCGCTGGGGCACATCCATCGATCTCGCGACTTTGGTGGACCAGCTGGAATCTTTGCGTCGCAACCTGGATCTCCCGAGCCGCTGGCGTTGGACGAGACCGGTCCACGCACGCTCAACTTGATCACATTTGATGACGGCGCGTGCCGGGTCGAGCGAATTCCCGTTGGGATCCGCCAGGCGCGCCGAGAGCAGATAGATTGCAACTTGCTGCCGGCAAATCAGGTGGTGGCACGCCTCAGCGAGATGGCGGACGAGTCCTGCATCCTCGAGGCCATTCTGACCGGATCGCCGGACGAGCCCCTGGACGCCGATGCCATCCAGCGAGAAGCCGCATCGAGCTTCTGCTATCTGGCCGTGCGCGATCGGACCGCGGTCGTCGATTCCGCCTTCGCTCGCAGCATCGAACACGAACAAACGATCCGTGGGCGGTTCGTGCGCGCCTTACGCGCGCGCAGCCGCCTCGCCTCAGACGATGAGGAACGCGCCACCATCGAATTGGCACTCAAGCAGGGGCTCCTCGTGCTGGCGAAGCGGAGCGTCCGATGAGGTTGATCGAGTTCGAACTCAAGGGGTTCGCTCAACACACCGATACGTACGTCCGATTTCAGGAGGACGCGCCGACCCTGATCGTTGGCCCGAACGAATCCGGCAAGAGCCAACTCCTGAACGGTCTGATCGGCACCATCTTCGGACTATCAGATTGGGAACGACACGTCCCCTGGCATGGTGATCCAACCTTGACCGGTCATCTGCACATAGATGTTGGCGGCCATCAGATCGTGATCCGACGCGCGTTCGCCGAAGACCGAGTCGAGGTGCTGCGGGACGGCGAGACAGTCTACACGGGACGCGGGCGCTGTGACCGCCACACCGCTGAGGACGAGCGCTATCAGCAGATGATCGGCGATTGGGTGGGCTTTACCGACGTTGATGTCTTTCGGGACGTGATCTTCGTGCAGCAGGATCAATTGGCGGACGACCGTCTGGCGAAGCGCTCCGGCGAGATCAAGCGCATCATCAGTGGCTCGCGCGAGGCCAGCTACGAGAGCGCCATCAAGGACCTGGATTCGCAACTCGACCGGCTCAGGCGTCGCCCGCGACAGCGCAACGATCGGGAAATCGAGCAGCTTGATGCCGAGATTACACGACTCGAAGAACGGTCGGTCGCTGCTTCAAAAGCCGAAGCTGATGCGGTCGAAATCGACGATCTCGGTCGATCCGGTCGCGCCGATCTGGATAAACTCCGTGAACGTCGCAAACGCCTGAGCGGACTGCTGACCAGTCTGGGACAGCGCCAGCGGCTGGTTGACGAGCTCGAACGTGTGAACCAAGTGTTGAGCCGCGCTAGCCAGGACGCGGACCAGGCCCGGCGCGCGGCCGACTATCGACGTCAGCTCCAGGATGAGGTCGACCGCCTTCGCGTGCTGGGTGATCCAGATCCTCAGGCGTTGCGTGACGATCGAGCCACGCTGGAGCATTCCGCCGCCGAATGCCGCAAGCTCGAAGAAGAGATCGACGAGATCCGCCGTGAGATTGATGCGAGTCAAAGCGCCGGTCCAGTCGTAGGCGCTCGACAGACGCCGGCGCGACCCCGCGCCCCGCTCATCGCCGCCGGTCTGCTGCTTGCCGTCGGATCCGTGAGCCTCGGCCTCGCCTTTAGCCCGATCGCATTCGCCGGTCTGCTTCTGGCCGTCATACTACTCGCGGTCGCCTTTGCGCCCGCAACTCCGTCCGCACCTCCAACATCCAATGCCGAGCAGGTACGCATCGAATTGCTGAGCAGGCGTCGCTTCGACACGCAACGAAAGCTTGATATCGCACTCAGTCGCTTGGACGAAATCGACGCTCGTTGCCAGGCATGGCTGGCGCACTCAGGTGAATCGAGTCTGGATGCACTCGTGTCCCGACTCGATCGCCACCGTGAGGCCACAGTTCGACTGGCCGAACATGGACGGAGCGAGCTGGATCTCGAGGCGACCACGACAGAACAGAATGAGGCGCTCTCGAACGTGGCGATAACCCAGCTAAAGATCGATCAACTCGACGAGGGTCGTCCGGAGCTGCGTTCGATCGAACCAGAACGAGCCGCCGAGCTACGGTCCACACTCGAACGCCTCACTTCCGACGAAGAACGCTTGCAGAAGGACTTGAACGATGTCGAGGTGCGCCGCCGCGTGCTGCAGGCGGCGACTCCCGACGACGCGGCAGGCCTCAACGTCCTGATCCGCGAGAAACGATCCGAGCTCGAGCACAAACAGCGGCTCGCGAAGGCGCTGGAGCTGGCGATCGCTACCATGCGCTCCAGTGTCGAGGAGTTCCAGGAACACGCGCTCGACCCGGTCGCGACGCAAGCAGGCGACATTGTCAAGCGCATCACCAACGGTCGTTACCAGGAGCTGGAGATCGATCAGGAGCAGATGACGCCCACGCTCCGCGGCGCCGGGCCAGGCGACTTGACCATCGAGGAGCTCAGTCGTGGCACACGGGATCAGGTCTACCTGGCGCTGCGAGTTGGGCTGGTCGACACGCTCTCAGGCGGCCGTCAACTGCCGCTCATTCTGGACGACCCGTGCGTTCATTTCGATGAAGAACGTCTGCGCGCGACCGTGGCGGTGTTGGAGGAGATTTCGAAGGAACGCCAGGTGGTCATTCTCTCCAAAGACGAGGCGTATGCCCATTGGTTTGAAGCGGCACTGCGCCTGGATCGCCCCACGACTCACCCCGGCCAGAACCCCCGCCTGTCCACGCATTCGATGTCACCAGCAGGTGGCTGATCGCGCCCGCTTCCACACGTTCATCGCGGACCGAAGTGGTAGAATTGCTTGTGTATATCGCTATTTTGACGCCATTTGAGGCGTATTTACCGAGGATTCGTCGGAATCCAATCAGGGGCATCAACATCGATTGACCGCCAATGAACCATTTCAATTTTATCCATCGCGCCCCTATTCGTTGATCCTCACGGTCGCGCGTCATAGGGAACGCGCCGCGAAGACTTGGTTCGATCGAGACAGGGCGAAAGGAGACCGAAGTGCCGCATCCAAGACGCGAGACTATTGCTCAGTTAATGGTCAAGCAACAATACACCCCTGACGAAGTGTCCGAGCTGCTCGAGATCGATCCGTATGTCGTGCGCCGCTCGTGCTGGGACGGCGCCCTCAAGGCAGAGATCATCGAGCACCACATAGTAAGCATCAAGCGAGAAGACCTGCTCAAATGGCTGGACGAGTGGGAGCACCTGTAGAAACCTTCACTGAGGCGGCGTTCCGACATGGCGAGAAAGCATGGGCAACGTACACGGCGCGAACCGGCAATGCCGTCGTGAAATTAATGATTCCCTCGAATTTCAAGATTCAGATCGGGTAACAATAACCGAAATGGCGTATGGACATTGCGTGCCAGGGAAGGTATGCCTTGTTCGTTGTTTCGTTGCCGCATAGGGAGTTCCCTTGGATCTTCATCAGCTACCGGTTGAGAACGTTTCGGAGGCGCTCCCGACCACTCAACCAACATCCGATCCGGCCGCCGAGGAATCCCGTTCCACGTTCGTCGACACGTTCGTTACCTGGGTCCTGATCGTCTCTTCCCGGATCGCGACCTGGATTCCCTGGCCAATCTGGCATCTCTTCGCATCGTGCGTCGGGCTCGTCGCCATGTTCGCTGGATGGCGGCGCGTTGTGCTCGCCAATGTGCGGCACGTGCGTCATGAGCATCAGCCGAACTGGTTTGTCGCCTGGTTCATCGGCATGCAGCAGATTGCCAGCCACGTCAAGACCGTCATCGGCATCCTGCAATCGAGCGTCAGCAAAGATGAGCTCGCGGATTCCCTGGAGGTCGAGGGGATCGAGAATCTGGAACCACACCTGGGGCAGCGCGGCATCATCATCGTCGCGCCGCACGCAGGTCCGTACCCGACGCTTGGTATGACGGCCAGCCGCTGGCTGCGCGCCAGGTCGTTCACGGGCGAGTTCGCGGTCGTCGTTCGGCTCTTTGAACCCATGCGCTCCCGCGCGCTGTTGCAATGGTTCTCCCGCTGTTTTTTGGGCGCGGGTGTCACTGTCATCGAGGCTGACTCACCGCCACGCGTGCTCGGACGGCGCCTGCGCACTGTCCTCGACAATCGCGGGATCGTGGTCCTATTCGTCGATGAGCCGACGCCCACGCCGTCAATGGTCGTCCCCTTCTTCGACTCGACAATCCTGCTTCCAGCCGGACCAGTACGGCTCGCCAAGGCAACCGGCAGTGTCATCATCCCGAGCATGGCGACCTATGGTCGCGGCCGCAAGGTAACGCTGCAGATCGCCAAGCCGATCGAGCCAGCCTCCAAAATCGAGCGAACCTTGACTGAGGTCAGTTCGTCGCTCGAAGGACTCATCTCGCAGCATCTGGATCAGTGGAGCATGCTCACACCGATCTGGCCCGAATCCGTTCCAGATCCCGCGCCGAAGGGATACAGCTACGCCGACCTGCACACCCATACGATCGGAAGCGACGGCCTGTGCACTGTTGAAGATTGGTCGACGCGCGCGGACGAGATTTCGCTCTCCGTGGTCGCCATAACCGACCACGATCACATCTCGACGGTACGTCGCTGGCATGAATCGAATCGTGGATCCGAAACCAACGTCTTGCCGGGCGTGGAGATTACCGCGCGCGGCCGTATCGTGCATATCGGCATCCTCTTCCCCCACCGAGTCCCGTCGTCACTGCCGAAGGCGGGCACGCCCCTCTTCGACGTCATGCGTTGGGCACGCTCCATCGACGGCAGCCTGGTCGTGCTCGTTCACCCGCTGCCCGGACTTTGGCGCATCCAGTTGCGGCGATTGGCTCGAGCCGGCCTGCTACCAGACGCCATTGAGACGAGCTTCCCGCTCGCCTTTTGGCGAACCAAAGCCATCGAACGAGCAGCTGACCGCTATGGACTGGCCAAAGTCGGCGGCACCGACGCTCATCTGCTCCCCGATCAACTCGGGAAGCACGTGACGCTTTATCCTGGCGAGACCGTTGGGGATCTTGTTCAGGCCATCCGGTGCCGCAGTACCGAAGGCACCGTTCGCGACGTTCGCTGTCGTCCACCGCTGACGGTCTACGCGCTGCAATCGATCTACAGTTGGCTGCTCCCGTTCCGTTCCATTACGAGTGTGGAGCGGACCCGCCAACGGCTGCTCATGCTGGCGCGGCGCAAGGCGCTAGAATCGTCGATCGTGCGACGACGAACCCCTCGTGAGAAGGCAGCTTCAACCGCAGCCAAGCGACGTCAATTCATTGAGCGGGATCAGAGAACCGGGTAGCGTAGCTCGATCTCGACCATCACCGCGCCGGCCGTGACGATCAACGTCAACCAAACGAGAGTCGTCGTCAGTTCGGTACGGACCAGCTGTGGCAACGGAAGATGCCGGTGGCGTAGAGCTCGGCGAGCGAGCCGAAAGTCACTCACGGCCACCGCAAGAAGCCCGAGCGCGAGCGCGGCCAGAATTCCCAGCCAGGACCAGAGAACAACCATCGGCAGGCCGGTGAGACCCTGTTCAACCGTCTCGTCGTTGATCCAGACTGACTGAATCATGTAAGCCACGATTCCCAAGGCAACAATCAGGGCCACGGCCGAGCGCACCCTGAGGACTCGTCCGCGCAGCGAGCGTCCACGATGGACCCACCAGCCAACCAATGCCGCGGCAACCAGCGTTGGGATGGCGATCATTCCCACGTGCTCCGCCCGGGTGTATTGCGTCGCGATACGGTTGACGTCGGAACTAAGGAAGTATCCCAGGACGAGCGGCGCGGCTGCCCACAGGAGCGATGCGGGTGCGGCACCCAGCACATAATCCCGCAATGGGATCTGAATCAGGCCGGTGCCGATCGCCATATACATGCGGGCAATCGGAAGCAAACGACCGACGAAGACGATGCCGACGTCATGACCGCCGAATTTTGCGCGCCAGTGCTCCAGGAACGCCCGGCTGCGCTCCTCGTGCTTATGCAGCAGCCTGTTGAGGAGATTCAGTCCGCCAGTTCTGGCCACAAGGTGCAATGTGGTGGTGCCGCCGATATCAGCCAACATCACCAACACGAGCCCGAAACCCAGTCCGAACAGAGAGTGAATGGCGAAGGCGCCTGCGATCATGAGCGCTACCTCTACCGGCATGCCGGTCGGTACGCCAAGCTCGCCGACGAAGACCATCAGCGCGACGATGAACACTCCATACTGGATTATGAGCGCTTGAATCTGCAGTCTCCCTACGGTCGATCGGCGCGGCTCAGCTGTGAACCGCGAATCGACCTTACACCGCCAGTTTTAACACTGGCTGAGAAAAACGGGTTAAAGTGGCCGTTGTTTTCGGACTTCGTTTGCCATTTTCTCCGTTTCCGCGCTATTGACGGGCATCGTGGGGGATGGCAAGGTGTCGACGGGCTAAGAGGGCGAGGATACAATCCCGAACGGCCATCGACGGTCAATCACATGTGAGAGAAAACATACGTCAAGGCAACCTCCAGGCAAGGTGAGGAAGGAGCATCCATGTCCGCTGTTGTTCCGAGTGAGCTGGTTGGGTCCCGTATACGTCGCAAAGAGGACCCACGGCTCATAACCGGGTCGTCAACGTACGTCGACGATGTTCGGCTCCCCGGTATTCTGCAAATGGTTTTCGTCCGGAGCATCTACGCGCACGCGCGAATCACTGGCATTGACGTCTCCAAGGCGAAAGAGATGCCGGGTGTCGTCGCGGTCGTGGTCGGCAAGGAACTTGAAGAGTATTTCGAGCATTTGACCGGCGCACCGGCCCCCGACCCTGGAACGCCTCGAGCCGAAGTACTGGCCGTTGATACTGTGCGCTATCTGGGTCAGCCTCTCGTGGCGGTCATCGCCAGAACCCAATATGAGGCGCGCGACGCGGCCGACGAGGTCGTTGTCGACTACGAGTCGCTGCCGACGGTCACCACGATCGAAGAGGCATCCAAAGAGAGCGCTCCACTGATCTGGTCTGGCGCCGAAGGGAACGTCGGGGCACGCTGGGACCACACCAAGGGCGACGTTGAAGGCGCCTTCGCCAACGCGGATGTGGTGGTCAAGGAGCGCATCATTAGCCAGAAGCTGGCGGGTGTACCCATGGAGGGCCGCGCCGTGTTGGCCGCTCCGGACGCCATGACGCGCGGGCTCACCGTCTGGACGTCGACACAGGCGGCCCACGGCGTCCGCACGGCGATCGCCAAAAAGCTCGGGCTGAATGAATCGCAGTTGCGCGCCATCGCTCCAGAGGTCGGCGGCGCCTTCGGCGTCAAGATCGGCGCCTATCAGGAGGACTACGTCGTCTCGGCCATGGCGCTGAAACTGCACCGGCCCATCAAGTGGATCGAGACGCGCTCCGAGAATTTTCAGGCGACCAACCACGGCCGCGCCCAAATTGCCGATATCGAGTTGGCGGCCGATAAAAGCGGGAAGATCCTCGCCTACAAGCTGACGGTGGTTCAGGACCTCGGCGGCTACCCCAAAGGCACGTTCTTGCCGGCAACGACCGGTAGCATGGCCGTCGGATGCTACGACATCCCCGCCGTCGAGCTGCACACGTCCGGCATCTACACCAACACCATGGCGGTCGGCGCCTATCGCGGGGCTGGTCGTCCGGAAGCCGCCTATTACATCGAGCGCGGCATGGATCTGCTGGCCAACAAGGCTGGAATCGACCCCGCTGAAGTGCGGCGCATCAACTTCGTCTCACCAGATAAGTTTCCTTATGACACCGCCACCGGTGAGCGCTACGACACCGGAGAATACGCCAAGGCGCTGACCAAGGCGCTCGACGTCGCCAAGTATCAGGAAATGCGTCAGTACCAGGAGCAGCAACGCAAGCAGGGCCGTTATATCGGAATCGGGATGGCCTCGTACGTCGAGATCTGTGGGTTTGGGCCATGGGAGAGCTCCACCGTGCGGGTCGAGCCGAGCGGCGACGTCTCGGTCTTCACCGGCATCTCGCCTCATGGTCAGGGGCAGGAGACTTCCTTCGCTCAGATCGTCGCGGACCGTCTGGGAGCCGACTTCGATCGCGTGGTCGTCTATCACGGCGACACCAACAACACGCCACAGGGCCGCGGCACGATGGGGAGTCGCGGATTGGCGATCGGCGGCAGTGCCGTGGTGATGTCGACTGACAAGCTACGCGAGAAGGCCAGTCGCATCGCCGCCCACCTCTTGGAAGCCTCCCCCGAAGACATCGAACTCGCCAATGGCAAGTATCAGGTCAAGGGCGCGTCGGATCGGGCCGTCACACTCGATCAGATCGCGGCCAACGCCTACAGCGGCCGCGTCCCCGTTGACCTGGATCCTGGACTCGAGACGACCGACTTCTTCCGTCCAGAAGACGAAACCTTCCCCTTTGGAACGCACATCGCCATGGTAGAGGTCGTTCCGGACACGGGTGAAGTCAAGATGATGCGCTACATCTCGATCGACGACTGCGGCTTCATCGTCAGCCCCATGTTGGTCGATGGCCAGGTACATGGCGGACTGGCGCAGGGCATCGCGCAGGCGCTCTTGGAAGAGATCCACTACGACGATTCCGGACAGATCTTGACCGGTACGCTGATGGATTACTCCATCCCCAAGGCCGACCGGTTCGTGATGTTCGAGACCGATCACACCGAGACGCGCACGCCACTCAACCCACTTGGAGCCAAGGGAATCGGCGAGGCCGCCACCATCGGCTCAACGCCGGCGATGGCCAACGCCGTGATGGACGCGCTGAAGCCGTTCGGCGTCACGCACTTGAACGTTCCGCTCACCTCGCAGAAGGTGTGGAACGCGATTCATAGCGCGGAGTAGGTCGCGCTCAATCCATAGTCAACGACAACACCGGGCGGGAACGAATCCCGCCCGGTGTCGTTTTTTTGAACTCGGCGGGCGACGGTGACATTGACAAGTGGCCATCGAATAGGCGGATCACTTGTAATTCACGGATCACGCCAGTAATATGATGCGCACTTCAGTTGAGGTGGGATTCGGAGCTCTTTCCGCGGATTGCGCGATCAGCGGTGCTTCGAGTTGAACGAATCCGCAACTAGATCGAGTGTCAGCGCGCTGGATCGACTGCCATCGATGCCGGGTGAGTGACGATGTTCGTCGTTGAGAGCCGGAGAGGGGATTGTTCATGTCCCGTAAGGTGATCAATCGCGTCCTGCGCATCATCATCGTCGTGTCGATGATGCCGCTGGCGTTACTCGCGAGCACGCCTGTCGCTTTCGCCACGCCCAACCCGACCAGCGTTACGATCGCTGGGAGCCTTCAAAGCGAGTTGGGATGTCCCGGTGATTACCAACCTGATTGCGTGGCCACGCACCTGACCTACGATGCGACGGACGACGTTTGGCAGGGCACGTGGACTATTCCAGCTGGAACGTATGACTATAAGGCCGCGCTCAATGACAGTTGGGACGAAAACTACGGGGCTAATGCGACCCTTAACGGGGAGAGCATTTCGTTCAATTTGGGGACATCAACACCTGTCAAGTTCTATTACGACCACAAGTCCAACTGGATCACCTCTAACCAGAACTCGGTGATTGCAACCGCAGGCGGAGATTTTCAGAATGAGCTCGGCTGCTCGGGCGACTGGCAGCCGGACTGCTTACGTTCATGGTTGGAAGATCCAGACGGTGATGGAACGTTTGTTTTCGAAACGACCGCGCTACCGCAAGGATCCTATGAAGCAAAGATCGCCATCAACGAGACATGGGATGAGAATTATGGTGCTGGAGGCGTTCCAGGGGGCGCAAACATCCCGTTCAACGTTCCGACCAACAACGCTCTGGTCCAATTCAGCTACGATTCAGTCACTCATGTCCTCACTATCAAAGTTGGGGACGTCACTCCGCCCGATACCTTCATTGACGCGAATCCACCAGCCACCACCCTCAGTAGATCGGCGAGCTTCAGCTTCAGCGGCACGGACGACATCTCGGATCCCGCGAATCTGACGTTCGAATGCTCTCTGGACAGCGCCACGTTCGCGACCTGCGTTAGCCCTCAGAACTATGATGGGCTGGGATTCGGTGGACACACGTTCGAGGTGCGGGCGATCGATGAAAACAGTAACGTTGATGGGTCACCGACGATCTACAACTGGACGATTCTTACTCCATCCCAGGGCCTGCAAGATCTCATTGACGCGGTAAATGGTCTGCCGTCAATGACGTGGACAGGCAAGGTGAGTTTGAATATCCCTCTGTGGATGGCGCTGAGGATTCTCTCCGATGGCAACGTGCGGAACGATGTTATTGCGTGCTATGACCTCAACGTGTTTATGCTGACTGTCAATGTTCAGCTGCGGATAGGTCATCTCACGACCGCACAGGCGCAGACGCTGATCGAGGCAGCTACTGACGTCAAGAGCGCTCTCGGCTGCCGGTAAAGCGCCGCACGCTATGAGACCTGCTTCCCGCTAACGATCTGTCAACCTACCACCCATCCCAATGCACGATCGAATCGAGTGACGCACGTGGAGCGGGTTTGAAGTCGGTCCCCTTGGTGTAGGCGAGCGGGATTAGGGCGGCCTGCGTGATCTTGTCGTAGGGGATACCGAGCACTTCGGCGGCTTCCTCTTCATGCGGTAGGTGAAGTGTAGTCCAGACTGTACCCAGCCCACGCGCCCGCGCCGCCAGCATGAAGCTCCAGCCTGCCTGGATGATCGAGCCCCATGAAGCCGCCTGTGCGAAACCGGGCCGACCGTCCGTTCTCCCGGAGAAGCAGGGGATGACGTGCACCGGCACCTCGTGCAGGTGGTCCGCCAGATATTGTGACGACGACGCCACACGTTGCTGCACGATGCTTCGGTCCGCGTTCTGGGATTGCACCCGCCCCGCGTAGCCCGAGCTCGCGCGATATGCGTTCCAACCCTGGCGATAGAGATCGGCGAGCTTGCGGCGTTTCTCCGCATCGGTCACCACCACGAAGTGCCAGCTCTGGCTGTTCGATGCCGTCGGCGCCTGCTGGGCGATCGCCAGACATTCCTCGATCACCATGCGTTCGACCGGCCGCGTCAAGTCAAGCCGCTTGCGCACCGATCGGGTAGTCGTCAACAGTTCGTCTGGATTCAATGGAAGCAGTGTCACGAATCAACCTCCTTGAGATGACTTAGCAGATCTAGCCGGTCATTATCGCGCGAGTTTCACCGTAGCCTCGATTCGGTCGATTGTCCATGTCGCCGCGCCATTGTCACAAGACTGTGGCACCCCTTAGCCGCAGTTTGCGTGTTTGGCACGCCGGTCGGATTATGGTGCGTAACGCGCACCTAGCCAATCTCACTGATTGACGCCTCGTCGCGACGAGACCGGGGGCATGGAAGACCATGACGACTGAGAATCACGGCGCCGACATTTCGAACGCCCCGCCGACCGACCGGCCATGGCTGAAGTGGTATGAACCTGGGGTGCCGTATTCAGTCACTGTTCCTGACCGGCCACTGCATCGGCTCCTATCCGACACAGCGGCCCGCTGCCCAAATCGCAACGCAATTCTCTTCATGGGACGATCGATGAGTTTTCAAGAGCTCGATGATTCAGTGACTCGTTTCGCCAATGCCCTGATCGATTTAGGCGTTGAGCCGGGAGATCGCGTGGCGCTGGTCATGCCCAACTGCCCGCAAATGGTCATCAGCTATTACGGGACGTTGCGGGCAGGCGCCGTTGTCGTTCCGACCAATCCACTTTACGTCGAGTCTGAGCTGGAGCATCAACTCAATGACGCCGGCGTCAAGGTCGTTGTTATTCTCTCGATGTTCTACGAGAAGCTTCAAGCAGTTCGCTCACGCATCCCGTCACTCGAGCACGTCATCGTCACCAACATCGGCGAATACCTGCCGTCGCTCAGTAAGGTCCTGTTCCGCGTTGCCAAAGAGCGACAGGAAGGTCATCTGGTTCATTTGCCGGACGACGGCCGCACGCATTGGTTCCAGCGTCTGCTCGAGCAGTCATCGACGAACGACCCGGACATCACGGTTTCGGCCGATTCGGTCGCCATCCTGCAATACACGTCAGGCACAACCGGGCAACCCAAAGGTGCGATGCTTTCACACCTGGCGCTGGCGATCGGAGCCGCGCAGGCCCACGTCTGGTGCGTGAATGTGACGAGGCCGGATGGAGCCGACGTAGTACTCGGTGCCATTCCACTCTTTCACATCTACGCGCAAACGACGGTTATGAACTATCCGATCGCCGGTGGCGGCACGATGATTCTGCTGCCTCGTTTCGGACTGAAGGATGTCTTAACGGCAATCGATCACGAGAAGCCGGATCTCTTTCCGGGGGTACCGGCCATGTACGTCGTCATCAACGGCGCTTCATCAGCCAACCGCTATAACCTCCACTCACTGCGCGCGTGTATCAGCGGTTCAGCACCCCTGGGTCGCGACACTCAGCGACAGTTCGAACAGCTAACCGGGTCGCGATTGGTGGAGGGATACGGACTGACTGAGGCGCCGGTCACCCACTGTAACCCGATCAGTGGGCGGCGCAAGGAGAAGTCCATCGGCATACCGATCCCGAATACTGAGGCGGCCATATTTGATCTGGAAACCGGCACCCGCCAACTTTCTGCCGGCGAGACCGGCGAACTTGCGGTGCGAGGTCCGCAGGTGATGCTCGGCTACTGGCGGCGGCGAGAGGAGGACGCCGGAGCATTTCGCGAGGGATGGTTCTTCACCGGCGACATCGCCTACATGGATGACGACGGCTTCTTCTTCATCGTCGAGCGTAAGAAGGACATGATCATCACTGGCGGCCTCAAAGTCTTTCCCAGTCAAGTAGAAGAGGTGCTGCTGACGCATCCGGACGTCAAGGAGGCCGCGGTGATCGGTGTTCCAGACGTGCGACGCAGTGAAGTCGTGATGGCGTTCATCGTCCGCGAGGATGGAGCGACCACCAGCGAGACCGACATCATCGGCTTCTGCCAGGGGAAGATGGCTCACTACAAAATGCCTCGTTCCGTCGAGTTCCGCGCCGACTTACCCAAGAACCTGGTTGGTAAGGTCCTACGTCGTAAATTGCTGGAAGAGGTGCTCGTCCGGCAATCTAACGTCGATGGCGACTCCTGATCGACCGATTCACCGACACTCTCCCGCACCAGCACGGCAGCCGCTGGCATGTCAGGTGCAGCGTAGACCGCGATAAACAGATCCGACCCATTTAAAACGGATGATGTCTCCCTCATTATTGTCCTGATGCGTGCCATCGAGCTTTTGGGAAGTCGACGAAATGCGCGGGTGGACCTAGAATGAGAATCGGCCATCCGGACGCACATCG
This sequence comes from uncultured Chloroflexia bacterium, assembly GCA_963713965.1. Taxonomy (GTDB): domain Bacteria; phylum Chloroflexota; class Chloroflexia; order Thermomicrobiales; family Thermomicrobiaceae; genus CALAGB01. Next base: position 2,763,007 of record OY970217.1, on the reverse strand, counting down.
AAACGCGGCAGCGATGCGTGGCGCCGCGCAACGCGAAGGGAATGCGCATGGTTCTGAGTAGAATGATGGGCGCGCGCGTCCGTCGCAAGGAAGATCCCCGATTGATCACGGGCACGGCTACGTACGTGGATGACGTGCATCTCCCTGGAACGCTTCATCTGGCGTTTGTGCGCAGCCAACATGCGCATGCCGACATCACCAATGTCGACACGTCCGGCGCGATGCAGGTACCGGGCGTGGTGGCGGTCTATACCGCCGACGATCTCAAGCAAATCCTCGGAGCGGCTGACTCGGCCGCGGGCGAGGGTGAAGTGCCGGACCGCGATGCCGACCCTGGTGAGATGCCCGAACGCTTCCATATGGCTTCAGACCGGGTACGGCACGTCGGTGAGGCGATTGTCGCGGTCGTGGCAGTGACCGATTACGCTGCGCGCGACGGCGCCGATGCCGTGCGAGTCGACTACGAATCACTACCCGCGGTGGCTGATCCCCTGAAGGCAATGGAGGATGGTGCACCTCAGCTCTATCCACAGTACGAGAAGAACATCTGCTTTAACCTAGATCACTCGCAGGGAGACGTGGATGCGGCACTCAAGAGAGCCGACGTGGTAGTCAAGAAGCGCTTGATCAACCATCGCGTTGCCGGCGTTCCAATGGAGCCGCGCGGCGTCCTTGCCATGCCCGATGCCATGATGAACGGACTCACCTTTTGGACGTCGACGCAGGCGCCACATTGGAATCGCAACGACGTCGCCAGTTCGATGGGCTTCTCCCAGTCGCAGGTCCGCACCATCGCTCCGCAGGTCGGTGGCGGGTTCGGCGTCAAGATCGGCTCCTATCCCGAGGACTACATCGTTTCGGCGGTGGCCTACAAACTCGGCAAACCAGTCAAGTGGATCGAAACCCGTAGCGAGAATTTCGTCGCTACACACCAGGGCCGAGCACAGGTCGCTGATATCGAGATCGGCGCCGACAAAACCGGCAAGATCCTCGCCTATCGCTTCACCGTCGTTCAGGATCAAGGCTCCTATCCCAAGGACACGTCCCTTTCTGGTCTCACTGTCACGATGGCCGCAGGCTGCTACGACATTCCATCCGTCGATCTGCACGCCATCGGTGTCCTGACCAACACCATGGACATTGGCGCCTACCGCGGAGCCGGTCGACCAGAAGCCGCGTTCTATATCGAGCGCACGATGGACCTGCTCGCGAACGCGGCCGACCTCGATCCTGTGGAAGTGCGGCGCGTCAACTTCACCTCGCCCGACAAGTTCCCCTACGTCACCGCGACGGGTGAGCGCTACGACACTGGCGATTACGAAAAGGCGCTCAACCGCGCGCTGGAGGCTTCGGGATATCAGGATCTGCGCAAGGAACAGGAAGAGGCACGCAAACAGGGACGCTACCTCGGCGTCGGCCTGGCCTCCTACGTCGAAATCTGCGGCTTCGGACCGTGGGAAAGCTCGACCATTCGCGTCGAGCCGAGCGGAGCGGTGACAGTCTTCAGTGGCATCATGCCGCAAGGCCAGGGGCAGGAGACGACCTTCGCGCAGATCATCTCGGATCGTCTCGGCGTTCCGTTCGATCAGATCACCGTCCAGTTCGGCGATACCGCCACGACTCCGCAGGGCAACGGCACCATGGGAAGCCGCGGTCTGGCGGTCGGCGGCGGGGCCGTCATGCTTTCGGTCGACAAAATCCAGGACAAAGCACGGCGCATCGCGGCCAACGTGCTGGAAGTCTCGGTCGACGACATCGAGTTCGAAAACGGACAGTTCCAGGTGAAGGGCTCACCCGACCGAGGCATGGACCTGCCCGCCATCGCCAACGTGGCCTACAACGAGATGGACAAGCTCCCATCTGACGTCGATCCGGGTTTGGAAACGACTGACTTCTTCCGGCCCGAGGATGAGACCTTCCCCTTCGGCACGCACATCGCCGTGGTCGAGGTCATGCCTGATACCGGCGAAGTCAAGATCCTGCGCTTCGTCTCGATTGACGACTGTGGCTACATCGTCAGCCCCATGCTGGTCGAAGGCCAGGTGCATGGCGGTTTGGCGCAGGGCATCGCCCAGGCGCTTCTGGAAGAGGTGCAGTACGACGACAACGGCCAGATCTTGACCGGCACGTTGATGGATTACGCGATCCCGAAGGCGGAGCACTTTCCGATGTTCGAAACCGATCACACCGAGACCAAGACGCCCCTCAATCCGCTCGGCGCCAAGGGGATCGGTGAAGCGGCGACCATCGGGTCCACGCCGGCCATCGCCAATGCCGTCAACGACGCGCTCAAGGCGTTCGGAGTCGAGCATCTGGACATGCCGTTCCGTCCGGAGAGGGTCTGGGCAGCGATCCACAACGCGAGGTAATGCCCTTCGCGCTGCGAGCGTCCCTTGACGAGATCCCATGATGCACACGAGGTCCGGCGAAATCACCGGGCCTCGTTACTCGTAGTGTTCATGATCGACTGGACGCGCTACGCCGGACGGGATTCATTGCGTGGAGCGTCTGGGCGCTCCCACCGCAGATCGATGCCGCGCAAGGTCTGCGCGTTGATGGCTACCATGATCGTGCTGAGCGACATAAGCAACGCGCCGACCCAAACCGGCATCACGATGCCGAATCCAGCCAACGCTCCTGCCGCGAGCGGTAAGGCGATCGCGTTGTAACCGACGGCCCAGACCAGGTTCTGGACCATCTTTCGATACGATGCCCGGCCGAGCTTTATAATGCGCGCGACGTCGCGCGGATCGTTGCGCACGAGCACTATTCCGGCAGAAGCCACCGCCACGTCGGTTCCCGCTCCGATGGCGATTCCAACGTCAGCCCGCGCAAGTGCCGGAGCATCGTTCACTCCGTCGCCCACCATCGCTACCAACTGACCTCGTCGCTGTATCCCCTGGATTTTCTCTTGCTTGTCGCCCGGCAGCACCTCGGCTAAGTACTCATCGATGCCAAGTTCCGCGGCAACCCAACGAGCGACTTCGTCGGAGTCCCCAGTCAGCATCGCTACGCGCATGCCCATCGCCTTGAGATCGTCAACGGCGGGCCGGCTTTCCAGACGAATCACGTCCGCCAGAGCGAAGGCTGCGAGCACGTCGTGATCGTCAATCAAGTAAATCGCCGATTGCCCGCGTTCGCCCCATTGCCGCGACTTGACACTGAGCCACTCGGGAAGGCCGATCGCCTCCTGCGCGAGCAGTTGAGGTCCACCCAATCGCAACGATCGCCCGTCGATAGTGGCCTGCACGCCTCGGCCGGGAAGTGCTTCGAACCGATCGGCCGGAAGGATTTCCAAACCACGTTCCGTCGCCGCAGTCCGAAACGCCCTGGCGATCGGGTGCTCGCTGTCAGCTTCAACCGCCGCCGCGATTGAAAGCGCCGCCGCCGCGTGGATGTCGCTCGCCGTCGCGACATCAACCACTCCCTGTTCGCCCCTGGTTAGCGTCCCCGTCTTGTCGAAAACGACCACTTTGAGATCGCGGGATCGTTCCAGCGCCAGGCGATCACGCACCAGAATCCCGTTGCTCGCCGAGAGCGCGGTCGAGATGGCGATCACGAGCGGAATCGCCAGCCCCAACGCGTGTGGGCAAGCAACGACGAGCGTCGTCACAGTGCGTTCCACTGTGTAATCATCAAGACCACGGGCCAATGTCCATGACACGAAGGTGATCACCGAGGACGCGATCGCGACAAGCGTCAACCAGAAGGCCGCTCGGTCCGCGAGCGCCTGCGCCGTCGTTCGACTCGTCTGCGCCTCTTGCACCAGCCGCACGATTCCTGCAAGAACGGTCGAATCACCAGTGCGGATGACCCGAACGCGTACGCTGCCACTCCCGTTTATGCTTCCACCAATAACCTCGGCACCGACGCCCTTGCCGACCGGACGGGACTCGCCCGTGATCATGCTTTCGTCAAGCTGGCTAACCCCGTCGACGATGACGCCGTCTGATGGAACCTGGGCACCAGGGCGGATCAGCACCAGATCGCCAACCTGTAGTTCGGAGACCGGTACCTCCTCCGTGCGCCCGTCGATGAGCCGCTCGGCGGTATCCGGGAGAAGTTTGGCCAACTCCTTGAGCGCGCTCTGTGCACTTCCAATCGCGCGAAGCTCCATCCAGTGTCCGAGGAGCATGATCGTCACGAGCGTGGCAAGTTCCCAGTAAAACGGCGTGCCGGAGAGGATCCCAACCGTGATCGCCAGGCTATACGCGTACCCGCTGGAGATCGCGACCGCGACGAGCGTCATCATGCCAGGAAGGCGTTGACGAATTTCGGACCAGGCTCCCGCCAGGAAGACCCAACCCGTGTACCCATAGATGACGCTGGCGAGGATCGGGGCGATGAACCGAGAACCCGGAAATTCCGGCATTGCGTAGCCCAGGAGGTCTTGAAACAGTTCCGAGTAGACCACAACCGGGATGGTCAGAATCAAGGCAATCCAGAAGAGCCGCGAGAACGTGGACGGACTATGTCCGGCGTGCTTGTCTCCGTGACCCGTGTGCGCTGCACCAATGGTGTGTTCCCCGTGTGACTCCGCCAAGTGCGACTGAGATTGGTGATCCATGTGTCGAGCCTCAGCACCGATCTCCCCTATGCGTGACGATGATTCCTCTGACTGGGCTGGTTGGTGCCCGAGGTTACGTCCATGTCGATTCCCGTGGTCATGCATTTTCTTCACTCCTGTGGATCTGACATGGCGCGAGGAATTTCGCGACGACACTTTCAACGCTGTCGAATCGTCAAGTGCCCATTACTGCGGGACGGGGGCGAAGCTCCACGAACCTATAGCTCGCCAATATACCCCCTAGGGGTATATTAGCATCTTCGTGACGTGGCTGGCAACCGGACTTTGACGACTCGCGGAACGGGCTCAACCTTCCGGGCGAGTCGCGACGAAACGCGAATGATCGGGCTAGAATGGCTGAGATGTATCTGAATTCAAGGAACGAGAGGGAGCGAAGATGCCCGACGATCAGATGAAGAAGATCGACCAGCATATCCTTGGGACGATCTGGACCTCCGACGAGGCCATGAGGAATCTGACGTTCCTGTGTGACGACCTTGGTCACCGTTTCGCTGGGAGCGACAGGGAGCACAAGGCCGGCGACCACCTTAAAGCCAAGATGGAAGAGTACGGCCTGCAGAACGTCCGCATCGAAGAGTTTCCCATGGCGAGCTGGACCCGTGGCAGCTGTAAGGTGTGGCTGACGTCGCCGTTGGAGCGGGAGTTCTCGGCTATCGCCATGCCCTATTGCCCCACCGCTGAGATCGAGACGGACGTCATCGACGTCGGCGAGGGCGAGCTACCGGACTTCGAGCGCCTGGCCGATAAGATCTCCGGCAAGATCGTGCTGACCGATGCGGAAACCAACAGCCCCGGCCAGCGCAAGAGCCACCGTAACGACAAGTTCGCCTGGGCAATCGAGCGAGGCGCGCTGGCCTGCGTCTACATCAACCAGAATCCGGGCATGCTCCACATCACGGGTAGCATCACTGGCAAGGTTCCCGGCGGCTCCTCGGCGGCGGAGCGGGAGGCGGCCATCCCGGGCATCGGAATCAGCTACGAAGGCGGTATGACCATCCGACGTCTGGCCTCGCGAGGGCCACTCAAGATGAAGATCTCGACGCAGAATGAGACGTACGATTCGAAGTCATTCAACGTGGTTGGAGAGGTCGTTGGAACCGACCACCCAGACGAGATCGTCCTCTTTGGCGGGCATTACGACGGACACGACATCGCCCAGGGCGCGGGTGACGACGGTGCCGGAACGATCACCGGACTCGAAGCCGCGCGAGCGCTGGCTGGTCTCAAAGGAACACTCAAGCGGACCGCTCGCGTGATCTGCTTCGGTTCAGAGGAGGTCGGACTCCTCGGCGCCTGGCACCATGCCAATACGAACAAGAACGAGAATTTCCGTTTCGTCATGAACCTGGACGGCGCCGGGCGTGGTTCGGGCGGCATGGAACAGGTGACGGTCTCGTCACTGCCGGAGATGGCCGACTATTTCCGCGACCTTAGCGACGACCTGACCTATAAGTTCGACGTGCGGGACGAGCTGAACTCCCACTCCGATCACTTCCCGTTCGCCGTCCGCGGTATCTCCAACGGGACGCTGAACGCCAAGGACTCGACCGCCGGAATGATCGGACGTGGCTGGGGCCACACCGAGGCGGACACGCTCGACAAGATCTCACTGCGTGGGCTGCAGATGTCGGCCATCCTGGTGGCACGTCTCGCGGCACGTATAGCACAGGACGACAGCTTCCCGGGCCGCAAACGGTCGGTCGAGGAGGTTCGCCAGCAACTCGACGACGCGGGCATCCTGGAGCGCCAGCAGCAGTCAGGCCGCTTCCCGCCGAAGTAGCCCACCCCTAGCGAGCAATCTCACATGGGCGGCCACGCGGCCGCCCGCCTCAATTCACCCTCGTGATGCGTGTGCCCATTTCCCCGCCTGCCACCCACGGACCTCGCAGGTAGGGGCGAAGCTTGTCTTCGCCCTCGTGAAGGGGCTGACCACGATTTCAGTACGCCCGCGTACTGCACACATTCGATGGTTCGTCTCATCAGTCAGGCGTTGCCGCCTAGACGTAGGGCGGAAGGCAAGCTTCACCCGTACGATGAAGCTGGCGGCCACTTCGTCAAGGGCGAAGGCAAGCTTCGCCCCTACCGAAGGAGGAATTTGGGGATCTTCGAGCGGCCGGTTTGCCAGAGGGCGCGATTGGGCGACGCGTGCGTCGCCCGTGCCATGCGGAACTCGCATCGCATCCGCGAAACACTGAGCCCGCACCGTGAGCCGCTGCGGTACACTGGCATCGAGATTCTTCGCGACAAGACGTGGGGCGCAACACACCTTGAGTAGCTATGTCGAACGACCACTGCTCGCCATCACGATGGGCGATCCGGCCGGGATCGGTCCTGAGATCGTGCTCAAGACGCTGGCACACGAGGACGTTTACCCGCGATGCCGTCCACTCGTCATCGGCGACCGACGCATCCTCGAACGTGCCGCTCAATGGGTTGGCCACGATGCGGTCAACGTCAGGTTCGACGTCGTCGACGATCCGGCCGTGGGTCGCTATGAACCTGAGCACGTCACGTTGATTGATCTGCACAACGCCGATCCAGCCGACTGCCCGCCCGGTGAAGTGCGTTCGGCGGCTGGTCGAGCCGCGGTCGAATACGTTTTTCGAGCTTGCGACCTGGCTATGGCGGGCTCAGTCGATGCCATGGTCACGGCGCCGTTGAACAAAGCCGCCATGAACCAGGCTGGTTTCAGCTATGCTGGCCACACTGAACTCCTGGCCGAACGGACTGATACGCTCAACGTCAAGATGCTGCTTATCGGCCCCAAACTGCGCGTGATTCACGTCAGCACGCACGTCTCGCTGCAGGAGGCGATCCGTCGCGTGACGAGCGAGCGAGTCGGAGAAGCGATCGACCTGGCCCACGAGTCCTGCCGCGCGCTCGGCATCGAGCGACCGCGCATCGCCGTCGCCGGGCTGAACCCGCACGCGGGCGAGGGAGGGCTATTCGGCGACGAAGAAGAGCGGGAGGTCGTCCCGGCCATCGGCGCGGCCCGTGAGCGCGGGTTGGACGTCTCCGATCCGCAGCCGCCGGATACTGTGTTTCTACGCGCGGTTAACGGCGCCTATGACGTGGTGGTGGCCATGTATCACGATCAGGGGCATATCCCAATGAAACTCCTGGCCTTCGACAGCGGCGTCAATGTCAGCATCGGGCTGCCGATCATCCGCACGTCGGTCGATCACGGCACCGCCTTCGATATCGCGGGAACCGGCAAGGCGCGAGAAGAGAGCCTGATCGCCGCGATCGATGTGGCCGTGCAGATGGTGCAAGCCCGGACGTAGCCGGGGTTCAGAAACAGCTAGTGGGGGAGATGGAGTTCGTGGCGACCACCGAGGAGACCATCGAGATTGCCCTACCCTACGGGGACGGCACATTGCCGCTACGTATTCCAGAGCGCAACCTCTTCGCCGTGCTGCGTCCGAACCCGGTCGATCACGCCGCCGACATCGCGGCCGAGATTCGCCGCGCGCTCAACCGTCCTATCGGCATGGCGCGGCTCTCCGAGGCGGCTCGAGGAGCGTCACGCGTCGTCATCGCGGCCGACGACCTGACCCGCCAAACTCCAGTGCACTTGATCATCCCTATGTTGCTGGAGGAGCTTCACGGCGCAGGAGTGAGCGATGACCAGGTGACAGTCGTGATCGCGCTCGGGACGCATCGCCCCATGACGCAGCAGGAAATCGACACGCGCTTCGGCCAGGAGCTAACGTCCCGCGTGCGCGTGATCAACAATCCCTGGCAGGATCGATCAAAGCTGATCAACCTCGGCCCCACCAGCAACGGGACGCCAATCTGGCTCAACCGTGAGGCCTATGAAGCGGACTTCGTCATCGGCGTCGGCAGCATCGTGCCACACCACATCCCAGGGTATTCGGGCGGAGCCAAGATTATTCAGCCGGGCATCTCCGGGCCAGAGACGACCGGCCATACGCATTTCCTAAGCACGCGCACCCGCCGATCCTATCTCGGGTTGCTCGAGAACCCCTTGCGCGAGGAGATCGAACTGATCGGCGACATGGTGGGGATGCGGACCATCTTCAACACCGTACTTGACACGGAAGGGCGCCTGGTGCGTGCATTTTTCGGGGACTCCCGCGCGGCATTTAGGCTCGGTGCGGCACTGGCTCGGGAGGTGTATGGGGCGCCGTTATCCGGCCAGTCGGACATCGTCATTGCCGGTTCACATCCCTGCGACATCGAATTCTGGCAAGCGCACAAGTCCCTCTATCCAGCCGACATTGCCGTGAAGGAAGGGGGCACGATCATCGTGGTGACGCCCTGCCCTGAAGGAGTGGCGGTTACCCATCAGGAGATGCTCAACATCACCCCTCTCGATTCAACGACGATCGAGTCGATGATCGATCGAGGCCGGATAGCGGACGTGGTTTCGGGCGGGTTAGCCCTCGCCTGGGCCAAGATGCGTGAACGCTCCAAGATCAGTCTGGTCAGCGACGGCATCAGTGGAAGCGAGAGCGGCGCGCTCGGCTTTTCAAAACACTCCAGCGTCGACGAGGCGCTGGCTGCCGCGTTGAAACGACACGGCTCGGACGCCAGCGTCACCGTCATGACGCATGCGCCCGAGATGCTCCCCATACTGCAGGGCTGAGCGTTGTGACACGCATCGCGATCATCGCCGACGACCTCACGGGTGCCGCCGACGCGGCGGTCGCCTTTGCCAATTGCGGCCATTCCAGCCGCGTCCTGCTCGATCCCGGATTCACTACGGGCGTTGACGTCATAGCAGTGACCACCGAAAGCCGGCACCTGCCGCCGAGCGTGGCCGCTGATCGGGTGCGTGCGATGGCGCATCATCTTTATGGCACGCCGCTCCTCTACAAGAAGATCGATTCGACGTTGCGCGGCAACCTGACGGCTGAGCTCTTTGCCCTAATGGAAGCATTCGAGGTACAGCGTGCACTCGTCGCTCCGGCTTTCCCGGCACAGGGTCGCACGACGGTTCGGGGTCGACAGTTCATCAACGGGGAACCATTGGAGCAGTCAGATTTCACAGCCCAAGTTCCGACATCGAATCTTCGCGAGATCTTCCTGCGCGCACACGACGCACGGCCGGTTGGGCTGATTCTCCTCTCGGATGTCCGCCGTGGCGCGTCCCGCGTTAACGAGCTTCTCACCGCGCGTTCCTCTGGGATCATGATCGCCGACGCCGAAACCGACACTGACCTGGCAACCATCGCTCGCGCCGTTCTCAGCAGCGGCTTGCGCCTGATCTGCGGCTCGGCGGGTCTGTGTCATCCGCTGGCGCAGCAGATCCAGACCGGTCATGACACGGCGGCCAATCCGCCTATCCAGGCGGGTGGGCCGATCATCACGATCGCCGGGAGTCTGCACTCCGCAACCATCAAGCAGATCGAGACAGCGCACGCGGCCGGAATCGCCGTCATCGAGCCAGTGAATTTCGCGACGCGGGCCATCGACGTCATCGTCGAACAGGCAGCCACTCAGGTCGAGAACGGACAGGACGTTGTGATCGCCTCGCACCTGGTCGACGACTCGACCCCGAGCGACCTCGCCGTCTCAGACCGTCTGGCTCGGCTCGCAGATCGATTGCTGCGGCGCGTCCAGGCGGGCGGCTTGGTGCTAACCGGCGGCGATGTTGCCTCGGCCACCTGCCGTGAGCTCGGCATTCGCGCGATCGACCTCTTCGGCGAGGTGCAGCCCGGCATCCCCTACGGAGTGCTGCGCGGTGGTGGGGCGGACATGATGCCAGTCGTCACCAAAGCCGGCGGTTTCGGCGACGCTGACGCCATTGTCACTTCCATCCGGTTTCTGAAGGGGGAGTGAGGCGGCCCTCATCCGGGGATGACGGCCAATCCGCGCTACACTTCACCCAGCGACCTTCGACCGTCATCGACTGACCAGATTATTTTGAAAGGCTCACTTCTTCGTGGTTGAACGCGATTACATCCTCCGCTTGATCAAGCAGATGACCGAAGCTCTTGCCATCATCTTCCGCCTGGAACGGGGCGGCGACTACCTAGAAGCGCTACGCGTCATCGACAGTACCTACCAGCAACTGCTCGGACTCGACGCCAACACCGTCGCCAGTCTGCCCGCTGAGGCGCTTCTCTCCCTCATTCGCTCCTCAGGCGCTGGCTACCAGGGACAGCAGGCGGTCGCGGAACGACTGACCGTGCTGGCTAACCTGCTTCAGGCCGAAGGGGACATCTATGAAGGCTTAGGCAAGAACAACGAATCGGCTATGCGGCGGTTGAAGGCGCTCGATATACAGCTCGGCATTCTTACCAACGAAGATCCAGCCTCCACCCGTGCCGCCGACTCCGTGCGCACACTCTTGAACCATCTTGAAGACTACGAGCTTTCGATTCGCACCAAGATCCTGCTCTGGCGCCACTTCGAACAATACGGCGACTTCGCACGCGCCGAGGACTGGATGTACGAGGCAATGGAGGACGATACCGCGCCTCCCGACATGTCGCAGCGCGCCATCGCCTTCTATCATCGATTGCTTGACCAATCCGACTTTGATCTGGTGCATGGCAATTTGCCGCGTACCGAAGTCGAAGCTGGATTGGCACAGGTCGAGTCGAGCCACACGGGCGGCCAACCTGTCGGATAGCAGCGGATGGTTCCGTCAAGGTCCGTCGAATACGCCATGAAAAGGAGAAGCAACAGCCCCATGAGTCGATTCACACCGCAGGAGATCACCTACTTGCAGAGTCAGCGCCTTGCGCGCGTCGCGACCGTCAACAGCAAGGGGGAGCTTCACGTCGTGCCAACGGCGTATCGCTACAATCCCGAGGAGGACTCGATCGACATTGGCGGCCACGGATTCACCGGAAGCAAGAAGTATCGTGATGCTGTGCGGCACGGCCAAGTGGCGATCGTCGTGGACGATTCAGCAGGGCCAGGTCGGCCACGAATGGTCGAGGTGCGCGGAACCGTCGAGGCGTTCGCGACTGGTGGAGACGCGATCAGCTCAAACTTCCCACAGCCGATTATCCGTATTACACCCACGTACATTGTTTCAATGGGGATAAATGACGACGATGTGCGTCCAGCTCAAGGGAGCGTGCACTTCGACGGCCGACGGGTGAAGTAATCGGCGATCTCTTTGACTCCGAGATGCAATTGCGCCGGGAGCACACAAGGTGCTCTCCTACGACATGCGTCAAGTCGCGATTTTATAGAGGAGGTGGGCACCCGTGAAGCAGGTGTTGTCCTCCCGCCTTTCGCAACCGCCGAACTACTCCTTGATCCCACCGCGCGTGAGATCGTCGGCGTCGAGCAGCCGATCGAGCTCTTCAGCCGAGAGGTCGGTCAGCTCCAGCGCGACCTCCTTCACTTTGCGGTTCTCGGCATATGCGCGCTTGGCAATCTTGGCCGCGGTGTCGTAGCCGATGATCGGGTTGAGCGCCGTAACCATGATCGGATTGCGCTCCACCACGTCCGCCATCCACTCCCGGTTGACGGCGATCCCGGCGATCGCCTTCTCCGCCAGCACGATAGACGTGCTCGCCAGCAGGTCGATTGACTCGAGAAGGTTGTAAGCGATGATCGGCAGCATCACGTTGAGCTCAAAGTTGCCCATCTGGGCGCTGATGGTTATCGCCGCATCGTTTCCGGTCACCTGCGCAGCTACCATCATGGCTGCTTCGGCGATGACCGGATTGATCTTGCCCGGCATGATCGACGAGCCGGGCTGCAACGCGGGTAGCACGATCTCGCCTAGCCCGCCCTGCGGACCGCTGTTCATCCATCGCAGGTCGTTGGCGATCTTCATCAACCCGGCCGCGTACGCCTTGAGTTGGCCGCTCACCTCCACCGCTGTGTCCTGCGCCGCCTGAGCCGCGAAATGGTCGTCAGCTTCGACGAACGGCTGGCCGGTCAGCTTGCTCAGCTCGGACGCCATGCGGGCGCCAAACTCCGGATGGGCGTTGATCCCGGTCCCAACCGCGGTTCCACCGATGGCCAGTTGTGCCAGACGCGGCAGCGACGATTCCAGCCGCGCTTGCGCCAGTTTCACCTGAGCGGCCCAGCCGCCGATCTCCTGGCTCATGCGCACCGGCATGGCGTCCATCAAGTGAGTTCGGCCCATCTTGACCACGTCGTCGGTTTCGGTGGCCTTTTCGTCAAGGGTTTTCTGCAGCTTTGCAAGTGCGGGAAGCAGATGCTCGACGATCTCCAGATAGGCGGCAACATGAATGGTAGACGGAATGACATCGTTGCTGCTCTGGCACATATTTACGTCGTCGTTGGGATGGATTGGCCGGCCACCACCGACAATCTGCGCGGAACGACTGGCGATCACTTCATTGGCGTTCATATTGGTTGACGTGCCGGACCCTGTCTGGAAAACATCAATGGGGAAATCCACGTCCCATTTGCCGTCAATGACCTCTTGCGCGGCTTGTTGAATCAACTCGGACTTCTCCGCATTCAGGAGTCCGAGACCCTGATTGACACGCGCCGCCGCGTACTTGATCAGGCCAAGCGCACGGATGAACGAGCGCTGCAAACGAAGGGAGCTGATCGGAAAGTTCTCGACTGCGCGGGCCGTCGACGCGCCGTACAGCGCGTTTGCGGGCACGTGCATCTCGCCCATGCTGTCCCGCTCGATACGATACTCCTGCTCGTTCGTCGCTCCACCCATGAACTGCTCCTCGGTTGCGCTAACGATGATTGAATGTCTCTTTCCTTGGCCACCACCGGGAATTCCTCGGCTGGCAGCATCAAGATACGCGTTGCACGCCACACGTGCCAGTCCCTCGATTCACTGAGACTGTCATGCAATTGGTACGTGCGCGACGCCAGATATCGCGAACTTTTCACGAGTCTGAACCTACCATGGACGCAACAGAATCGGTCGGAGAGTGCCCTCGCGGACTCCGGCCGGGCCCCCGCACCGCTATTGGGCGCGTCAAGGGCCATAGCGAAAGGAAGCGAGGCACGGCGATGTTGTTCGAGATTTTCGTAGTGTTGTGGGTTGGCGTCCTGTTCGTGGCAGTCTACTTCTTCGCGAAGTCCTTGAAAGAGGCAATCGCCAAAGGGCGCGCGCCGCGGATCATTGGCGAATCGAAGCAGAGGAACGCTTACTCGGTTCCGGCCCATCACATGAGCCCAACCGGGCATCGCGGGCGAACACCAGCGCACTAGGCTCTTCGCGCGGCTCGACATGAGTGCTGGATGCCGTGGGACTTCGCACGAACGAGTCACGAGCATGCGGGTGAGAATGCGGATCCGCTGTTCCGGTCGGTGAGACGGTACCGGTCAGGTTGATCCACCGACGATGTCGTCATCCGGCGGTCTCCTGAACCGTTCGAAGTTCGATGGCCTCTTCCGGGCGTGCGAATGAGATCATCACGACCGCCAGGACCGGGAGCACGGCCATGGCTGCGAGGCCGACTGTGTACGAGCCGGTCAGCCCGTGCAAATAGGCAAGCGGCAGCGGTCCGATCGCCGCGCTCGTGATCGAGACCATCATGGCCGAACCTTGAACGCGCCCGAGACCATGTCGGCCATAGATGTGCGCCCAGGTGACTCCCGAGATGATCCGCTGGATACCGCCTGCTGAACCGAGGATAAGTGCGTAGATGACGGCAGCGACCGTCGAGCCGATGAACCCGACCATCACAACTCCTCCGAGCAAGAAGAGCATGTTGACCGAGAAGAGTCGCTTCGGTCCAAAACGATCGATGGCAAACCCTGCCAGTGCGGAGAAGCTCGCCGATGCGATGGCGTATGGAACGAAGACGGCGGCCGCAACCGTGGCGTCCAATCCGCGCTCCGAGAAGATCGATACCTGGTGAAAGACGAGCGCGGTCGAAACGAACGACGGCGTCGACAGTGGAACCGCCAGCAACCAGAACAGAGGTGAGGTAAGGACCGGCCGAGAATCAGTCGAGCTTCTGCCTGCCGACCGGCGAGGCTCATTATCCGGTGGAGAATCCGCTCCATCTGGGAAAAGTCCCACCTGCTCTGGCGTATCCCGCACCAGCAACAATGCCCCCGGAATGACCAGCACCCACACCATCACACCGAGAAACATGTAGGCGTGGCGCCATCCGGTCTGCTCGATGAGAAATCGGGCAGCACCCGGGAGAACCGCGTTCGACAAGGCGAAACCGAGCCCGACCACGGCCATTGCACGACCGCGCCGTCGAACGAACCAGCTGGCCGTCAAGAGCGTGGCGTTGATCGGCAATGAACCCTGTCCAAGTGCTCTCAAGGCCGCGAACGCCAGGAAGAAAGCGACAAATCCGGTGGCGAACGACATACCGAAGCAGGCACTTCCCAGCGCTAGGGCCACGGCCGCGACAGTCAACCTGGGACCATATCGATCTGCCAGGCGGCTGACCAACAGCACAAGAGCCGCGCTCACCCCCGTCCCAACGGCATAAAGGGCCGAGACAGTGGTTCGAGAGAGTCCCGTGTCTTGGATAATCGAGTCGAGGAAGACCGAGAAGACGTAGGACTGACCAGGGCCAGAGCTGAAGGTGATGAGCATCCCCATCGCCACGATGGCCCAACCATAGAATGGCTTACGAAGCGTCAACCGTGCTACTTTCGTTCATGGCAAATTAGACCCGTTTCAGTGCATGAATCGTCGCCGGAATCGAACGGCGTCTGGTGTCACTGCTCTCGTGCCGTCTGGCCGCACCCGCGCTTTGCGGCTATACCATCTTGTGCGGGTCCGCCAGGTCCCCATCGCTGAACCGGCTGAAACGCGTGCGGTGCAGATCGAACGGCGTCGAGCCATCCAGAATTAGCTCGGCCATCACCTGGCCGACGATCGGTCCCAAGGCGAAGCCATGACCACTGAAGCCAGTGGCAACATACAGACCACGCGGCTGCCCCACTCCGCCCATAACCGGCACCGCGTCGGGAGTCGAGTCTATCAAACCGGCAAAGACCCGCTTCAGGCCGACATCTTGCAATGATGGGAACATCATTCGCAGACCCTCAAGACTCTTCCAGGCGGTTTCGAAGTTCGGTGCCGGTTCGATGTCGACGGTATGCGCGAACGGGTGCGCGCGTGACGAGGAGCCGGGGAGCGTTCGCAGCACGTCTTTCACCAGTTCGCTTCCGACGCGCAGGCTGAACATCCCACGGTTCTTCAGGTAATTGCCGGCAAACATTCGAGTACCGCGGAAGCTCTCGGTGGTGATGTCGTAATCGGAGCGTCCTCCACGTGCGATGTAGAATGTTCCGCCCGGCCGCTGTCGGAATGCAACGTCGGGCGCCCAGACACCGACTTGCGTGACCGGTGGCGCGCTGGTTGTTTCGGCGACGGTGTTGCGTACCTGGATCTGCGGCAGGGTAAGTCCAACTGTGCGCACAAGCTTCTTCGACCAGCCTCCAGCGGCACACACGACGACCGGGGTGTGGACCGTCCCCTGCTCGGTCACCACGGCACTTACGTGCCCACC
Source organism: uncultured Chloroflexia bacterium (assembly GCA_963713965.1). GTDB lineage: Bacteria > Chloroflexota > Chloroflexia > Thermomicrobiales > Thermomicrobiaceae > CALAGB01. Next base: position 2,747,008 of record OY970217.1, on the reverse strand, counting down.
ACTCACCTCGATGCGCTCTGCCGCGCAGTAGGTGACCACCGACGCACCAGCCCGCTCAGCTGCCCGACCGATTGCCGGCGCGACTTTGCTTGGCTCGGCATGACCGTCGCTCGGTGTGAACATCCCGCCAGCAATTGGACCCTGGATTCCGGGAATGAGGTCACGGATCTGTTGCGGCGTGAGGATGCTGGTGTCCAGATTGAACTCGTGCGCGACGGGCAGCCAGCTACGCAGTTCCTCAAGGCGCTCTTCGTCATATGCGATCTTGAGGTTGCCCGCCTGTACCCACTCGATGTCTTCGCCGAGCTCCGCTTGCAGCTCCTGCCAGATCTTGTTGCCCGCCATCATCATCGGCACTTCGGATGGATCGCGTCCCTGCTGCCGCACGAAGCCCCAGGCACGGCTCGATTGCTCCGAGCCAATCTGCCCCTTCTCAAGCAGCAGCACGTTTCCGTGGCGTTTGGCGATCTCCCAAGCGATCGAGGAACCGACGATTCCACCACCAATGACGACAACGTCCGCTTCCGCTGGTAGCATGCCGCTCCTCCATTCGATTCCGTAGTTGGCCTGCCACGGACGCCGTCATGCCGGAGATGTCCGGCGAGAACGTCGTTTGGCCGATGCCATCTTGCCGCAGGGAGTCATGTGAGTCCAGCCGTGGGACAAAGATGGATTGGAGCGAACGGCGGCCGAAGTGAGAAGGACTAGCCCTGGTGCTGCGTCAGCCGACGTGGTTGATCGCGCAGGACTCGAACCTGTGGCAGCAGCACGCGTGAGTGAACCAGGGGACCAATTTCCTCGGCTGGACCGGGGCTCGCAAACAGGTGTCCCTGTCCATCGGAACATCCCAGCCCACGAATCTCGCCGAGCTGACCGATCGTCTCTATCCCTTCCGCCACGACTTCCAGATCGAGTGCCTGGCCAGCAGCGATGATCGCCGCCACCAATCGCTGGTTCTGGGAATCGCGCTCGAGGCCCGCGACGAAAGATCGATCGATCTTGAGTCCGTCAAGGGGGAAGCGCTTGAGGAACGAGAGAGAGGAGTACCCAGTCCCGAAGTCATCGACGAACAGCCGCACTCCAAGCCTCTTGAGCTCCTGCAGCACGTCGACGGCCTGCCCCGAATTGCCCATGAACAGGGATTCGGTGATCTCGAGGATGAGGGATTCAGGCGGTAGGCCAGATTCTTGCAGAATACCGGCAATGTCTTCGACGATGGATGGATGACGAAATTGAAACGTGGACAGGTTCACAGCCAGCGAGAGTGGCGGGATGACCTTGTCCCGTTCCTGCCACTCGCGAACCTGCCGGCAGCTCTTCTGGAGGATCGTCTGGCCAAGTTCGACAATCAGCCCACTCGCTTCCGAGATGCCGACGAAATCCTCCGGTAACAGCAAACCGCGCTCCGGATGACGCCAGCGAATCAGCGCCTCTACCCCATTCACGAAGCCATTCGTGAGGTCGACGAAGGGCTGGAAGTGAACCTCCATCTCGTCTCGCTCGATCGCACCTTTCAGATCTTGCTCCAGCGCAAGTCGCTCGTGAATCGGCGCGGTCATGCCACGCTCGAAAACGGAGTAGCGGGCCTTCCCGAGATTCTTTGCCCGGTAGAGCGCGATGTCGGCGGCACGCATGAGGTCTTCCGGATTCGTCTTTCGTGCTCCGCTATGGGCGATGCCGATGCTGGCGCTGATTTCCACCACTTCCACGGGCAGAATGAAGGGCTCGGCGAGCAATTTGGCGATTCGGTCGGCCGTCTGGATCGCATCGCCAATGCCGGTCAGATCTTCCAACAGCACGGTGAATTCATCACCACCCAGGCGCGCGACGGTGTCGACGTTGCGCACGGCTTCACATAGCCGTTTGGCGACGGAGATGAGGAGTTGATCTCCTGTTTCGTGCCCCAGATTGTCGTTGATCAGTTTGAAGTTGTCGATATCGAGGTAGAGGAGCCCGACCACTTGTTCGAGTCGCGATGCTCGGTCCAGCGCGTGCCCCAACCGATCCAGAAAGAGCGCGCGATTGGCCAGATCGGTCAGGGGGTCGTGAAACGCCTGATGTGACAGGAGGTCCTGGAGATCACGCCGCTCGGTAATGTCTCGTGCATTGAGGACAATCCCCTGCACTTCAGGGTCCTCGGTCAGGTTCGTAGCCACGACGTCGACGTGCCTCCAGCCGCCTCCGCCGTTTCGTACGCGGACCTCGATATCCGGAGAGATTCCGCTCACCGCCGCTGACTCAATCAGGAACTGACGAAATCGCGAGACATCATCGGCATGCAAGATCTCGAGGCAATTGTGACAGGTCAGGACGAGAGGCCGTGCTTCACCGATCCAGTCTCCGAGCGACGGGCTTGCGTAGAGAATCGAACCGTCACGCTCGACCACCAGAACCACGCCAGAGGTGTTCTGCACGAGTGAGCGAAAGCGGGCCTCGCTGTGGCCTAGCTCCTCTTCTATCCGTTTGCGATCGGAGACGTCATACATGACCCCGTGCCAGCCGAGACTGCCGTCCTTCGGGGTCTGCACCAACGCGGCCTCGTCGCGCACCCACAACACCCGACCGTCGCGCGTGAGAAGGCGATGTTCCATCTGAAATCCGGTCCGCTCGAACCTTCCCCGTTCGATCTCCGCCAGGACCACCTCGCGGTCGTCTGGATAGAGGACGTCGAACCAGATGCTCGGGTTGGCGAGCCACTCATCCTGCGAGTAACCCAGCATCCGTTCGATCTGTGGTGAGACGTAGGTCGTCCCGACGTTGGGGTCCAGATCGGTGATGTAGGTAATGGCGGGGATACGCTCGACCAGCGCGCGAAAGGTGTCCCCCTCGGCCAACTCCGGAGCTGTTCGCTGGAGAGACGACGGAAGGCTCCGCGCAAGGATGGTAATGTAGCGCGGTTTGCCACCCAGCCACACGACGACGCCGTTCAGCGATAGAGAGATCGGCTCGCCTCGATCGCGTAAAAACGACGCCATCCATTCGATGCTAGTCTCACGCTTAGAGCGCAGCCGATCGAACATGCGCTCGGTCAGGTCGCGGCTCTGCTCCGCCATGATCGAGGTGAGTGGAAGGCCGCTAAGAGACAGATCGTCGCTGCGGGTTAGGTGGCGAAAGACGTCGTTGACTCTGAGAATCCGGCCGTCGACCGATACGACCAGATGAGCGACTGGGGAGTAGGAGACGACGCTCGTGAAGAGCTCCGGACCATGGTACAGGAGAAGCTGCTCAGTGGTCGGCACGGTGAACCGCTCGCTCCCGTGGACCGATTCCAGCTGATCTTCGCTGAGCCTGGCGGTGTTGAGCTCACTCGATGTCATGCGACAACCATCAGACGTGATCTCCGGCACCGCTTCGCATCCTGAGACAGTGCTATCTCAGCTACCCGCTCGGTGGAAACGCGTACAACGTACAAAGTGACACCTTCGACATTCGTAGCAGCCGTCCGTTGTTGTCTGCATGTCGCACGAAGACGGTTTCCTTCATCCTCTTACCGAGTATAGGAAACCAGTGCCGTCCGCGGGCATCACCAATTGGTCTGAATCTGGCAATACCTTAGACCCCTAGACCGGGCACCAGATGTCAGTGGCCTCGGGCGAAAGGTACCGACGCCTGCTGTCCGTTCTTCTTGCGCTCTCTCGTTGCATCTGCGATGTTCGCGTCAGCACAGGGAAAACGAGAAAGTGGGCGGAGAGGGAACTTATGGCTGAGACAAATGTCGACGAGGTCAAGCAACGTATTGCTGAGGAGATCAAGCGGCTGCATCCGAGGCTGATCGCGATGTCGCGCACGCTACACGACAACCCGGAGATCTTGTTTCAGGAGCACATTGCCGCAGACTTGCTGACCAACGAGCTCAACGAGCACGGCTTCGAGGTCGAGCGTGGCGTTGCCGGGCTCGACACCGCCTTTGTCGCCACCTTTGGCGAAGGAGAGCCGGTAGTGGGCTTTCTTGCCGAGTACGACGCGCTGCCGAAGATCGGTCACGCTTGCGGTCACAATCTGATTGCCACCTGGAGCATGGGCGCGGCGATCGCCATGCGTCGGGCGCTGCCTGAGTTCCAAGGCACGATCAAAGTTATTGGAACGCCAGGCGAGGAGGGGGGCGGCGGCAAGGTGATTCTGGCCAACGCCAACGTCTTCGATGGCCTGAGCGCCGCGATCATGATGCACCCGCGCGATACGACCTACCTCGACCGAGGATCGCTGGCGCGCACCGTCTTCGACATCGAGTTCTTCGGCAAGAGTGCGCACGCCTCGTCTTCGCCGGAGCGAGGCGTCAATGCGCTCGACGCCATGCTGCAGGTCTTCGCCAGCATCAATGCGTTCCGCCAGCAGATGCCGCCCAACAGTCGCATCCACGGCGTTATCAGCCATGGCGGCGAAGCACCGAACGTTATCCCGGATTACACCGCCGCCCGCTTTCTGGTGCGTGCCAAGGAGCAGGAGCATCTGGAGCAGCTCCGTCAGCGCTTCCGTGCCATCGTTGAGGCTTCAGCTGTCGCCACCGGTTGCCGGACGGAGATTCACGAGGGACTCAGCTATCAAGCACGGGTATGCAATTCTGCGTTGGTCGAGACGTTCGGAGAGAACTTGATCGCGCTTGGAATCACGCCTGACGTCCCTCCTGCGGACGGTGGTGTCGGATCCAGCGACATCGGCAACGTCAGCCGCATCGTCCCCACCATCCACCCCTACCTGCAGATCTGCGAGCCGGGAGTCGGCGGTCACACGCCGGAGTTCGCCGAAGCCGCCGCCAGCGAGCGGGCCGATGAACTTACCGCCACTGGCGCGACGGTGTTGGCCTGGACCGCAACCGACGTGCTGCTGCGTCCGGAGGTACGTCACCGACTGCGCGATTCCTTCGAAGAGCAGCTCGGTTACGCGCCGCGCAGTTAGCTTGGGAGGCGCATTATGTCCGGCTCAAAGTGGACCTACTTACCGTCCGAAGGCGTCTCACTCGACGTTGATCGTCGCAGCTATGAACGGATGGCGCACGAGACCGCTTCGAGACAGTTGGTGGAATCGATCACGGTGCCGATTCGCTCCGGCAGGGCCTGGACGGTGCATGCCGGGCAGGTCTGTCGCATCGTGGCGATCGAAGGTCCTCAGGTCGCCGACTTCAACGCCTGGAATCTGCATAATCCGCGAGAGCGCTTCTGGGCAGCACGCACTCGTCAGCTACAGAGTACGCACGTCACCACCTACGACCGTCTTTGGTCGACCCTTCCATACTTGAGGCCGATGCTGACAATTACCAATGACACGATCGACTATGGCGTCGATGAGGATGGCGGACGCTGCCACGATTTGCTCGGATCTCGCTGCGACCCCTACGTCAACAAGATCCTGACCGGTGAAGAGTTCGATTTTCATTGCCACTCAAACCTGACGCGCGCCATCCTCCCGTATCGCCTCACCGAGCAGGACGTGCATGACGTGCTCAACATCTTTCAGGTCACCGGTCTGGATGAGGACGGTCACTACTTCATGAAACCGAGCCCGGCGACAAAAGGGGACTTCTTCGAGTTCTTCGCGGAGATCGACCTCCTGTGCGCCATCTCTACCTGCCCCGGCGGTGACCTCTCGGTGCCGCTCTGGGGACCGGATGCCGGAGACCCGCTTCCCACCTGCAAACCGCTCGGGGTCGAGGTGCATCAGCTTGATCCCACGCTCCTCGCTGGGTGGCATCCACCAGAACCAGCGAACTATCAAGGAAATCATGGAATGGGATACCCAGCCTTCATCGAGCCGTAGTTTCGCGATTGGGAAAGGAGACTGATCATGCCGCTCGACGACATCTTGCGTGACCTCTCGGTCGATAATGCCTGGAACCACATCCGCCATATCACCGAGCAGATCCCATCGCGGCTAGCCGGGACCGAGAACTCGCGCCGCATGGCGGAGTACGCACGTGACACGTTCGCGAAAGCCGGACTCTCCAGTCAGATGCACAGCTTCCCAGGACTGGTCTCGATTCCTGAGCCCGCGACCGTGCGTGTGCTGGCGCCAAAGCAGTACGAGATCGCAGCCAACACGCTAGGGCATTCTGCTTCGACTCAAGGAATCGAAGCCGAGCTGATCTACGTGGGCTCAGGCGGGGAGTCTGACTACGAGGGCAAGGACGTTCGCGGCAAGATCACGCTCTCGGAGCTGTCCTATTCACCCGCCCGCCACGAGAAGGCGTTCATCGCCTGGAAGAAGGGCTCAATAGCTCAGATCATGATGAACTGGGGCGATGAAACCAATCAGGCCGTGCCGTTCGGTTCAATGAAGTCCGCTTGGGGCAACCCAACCCCGGAGACGCTCGAGACGGAGATGCCCGATCTGCCTTGCGTCGGCATCGCACGCACCGAAGGCTTGAGGCTCAAGGAACTCTGCCATCGAGGGACGGTGCGTGTCTGGCTGAACGCGTCAGCCGACAGCGGCTGGAAACCGCTCACCATGACGACCGCCGAGTTTGGTGCTCAGCGCGATCGACAGTTCATGCTGATCGGCGGGCACATGGACTCCTGGTTCGGTCCGCAAGCAACTGACAACGCGGCTGGCGACGCCTGCATCATGGAGCTCGCCCGCGCCTTCCGCCAGTACGACGACGAGCTTCGCCGTGGTCTGGTCGCTGGGCTCTGGATGGGGCACGAGACCGGTACCATGATCTCTTCGTCCCGCTTCGCCGACGTCAATTGGGACCGGCTACGACAATCCTGTGTCGCCTTCCTGCAGATCGATCAGCCCGCCATCATCGATTCGTCGGTTTGGGACGTGCACTCAACTGATGACATACAGTCCTACGCGATGCAGGTCGCGCGTGGAGTTCTTGGCGACATGCCGATGCGCTGGCACCGCCAGCAGAAGAATGGCGACTCCTCCTTCTTCGGTGTGGGCTTGGCCTGTATCGCGGGCGAGATGTCCTACACTGACGAGGAGATCCAACGCACGGCATTGGCGTCGCTCGGCTGGTGGCATCACTCGATCGAGAACACCATTGACAAAGTCGACAAGGAACGGCTCGCGCTCCACTTGCGCGTCTACGCCAACTGGATGTGGGGACTCCTGACCGCTCCGATTCTTCCGAACGAGTACAGTCCGTTGGCCGATCGGTTCGTCGAACGTCTCAGCCAGCTCACTGAATACGACGTACCTGACATCGACATGCAGGCGACCTCCGAGCGGGCTCGCGAGTTCCAGGGATTGGCTGAACGGCTGGACGAGCAATCCGACGCCTGGCGCCAGCGTTTGTCTGGGAATCCAGCGGACGGCGAGCGCGCGGCAGACCTCCTCAACCACGCCAAGCTGGAACTCTCGCGCACACTGGTGCCGATCGCCTCGACCAACGTCGGGCCGTACGGTCAGGACCGCTATGGTCACGCCTGGCAGACGCAGATGATCCCGTCGCTGGTGGCGTATCCCACGCTCGCGGGCTATGACCGCGACTCTGAGGAATTTCAGACCTGGTGGGTGTCTATGGTCCGGGCGCGCAATCGTGTCACGGACGCGCTCGACCGCGCCAACGAGGTCCTACGAGACACACTGGAGGAGCTCGGTTGATACACGGCCAATAGTAGGGGTCCTAGTATGTGGTCAAACCGAGATCGAAACGAATAAGAGAGGATGTGACGATGGTCGAGTCGGAAGACGCGAATGATGGCCCGCCTTCAGGGACGGAAGTGCCCAAACCGTACGAGCCAATTCCGCTTGAATTCGAGCGGCTGCCGGTCGAGGAGAGTTTGAAGCGATCGCGTCAGTTCCTGGCGAGAATGCGCAAACGACGCAGCATCCGCTTCTTCTCGTCCGAACCAGTTCCGCTTGAGCTGATCGAGAACGCCGTCGCCACGGCAGGATCGGCTCCGTCCGGTGCCAATCAGCAGCCCTGGACCTTCGTGGTCGTCTCCGATCCTGAGCTGAAACGCCAGATGCGCGAGGCCGCCGAGGATGAGGAGCACTCCTTCTACGATCACCGCATCTCCGACGAATGGCGTTCCGCTCTCGTGCCGCTCGGTACTGATGAGGTGAAGACCCACCTGACCGACGCGCCGTACGTGGTAGTCGTCTTCGAGCAGCCCTTTGGACTCGAGATGGGCGTCGAAGGGAACGAGCAACGGGTGAAGCATTACTACGCGCAGGAGTCGGTCGGAATCGCCGTCGGGCTCTTCCTGGCAAGCATCACCGAAGCTGGGCTCTGCGCGCTGACGCATACGCCGAGTCCGATGAACTTCCTGCGCACACTCCTCAAGCGGCCGCGAAACGAGCGTCCATTCGTCGTCCTGCCCATCGGCTATCCCGCAAACGACGCCACCATTCCGGCGCATGCGTTGGAGAAGAAGCCGCTCGATCAGATCATGGTCAAGCTGTAGGGATCCGAGGAGCGTTGGCCGTTCGACCTGTTATGATGCCGTGACATGGAATTATCAGCATATCCAGGAGAGGGAGCACAATGACGTCTACTCAGAATCAAGTTGAAGTGATCGAGACCGACAAAGCGGCTGCGCCAATTGGCCCATATTCACAGGCCATCCGCGCCAATGGGTTCATCTTTGTGGCCGGCGAGAAAGGGATCGATCCCAAGACCAACAAGATGGTCGAGGGCGGGATCGCCGCCGAGACGCGCCAGACCCTGGAGAACGTCAAGAACATTCTGGAGTCGGCTGGATCGTCACTCTCGAAAGCGGTCTCGACAGCCGTCTACATGACCAACATCGGCGACTTCGCGGAGATGAACAAGGTCTACGCCGAGTATTTCACGGTTACGCCTCCGGGCCGCACGACGGTCGGCGTCACGGCGCTCCCAGCTGGCGCCCAGGTGGAGATCACCGTAACCGCAATCGAGTAAAGTGATCGGGACTTACTGCCGGTCTCAACTCGGTGGTTCGTGGCCACCAATTGGGAGTCAGAACGCAGGCCGACCAGGGAGATCCTTCGGCTGCGTTAGCCCTCTCTGACTCCCCCTTCACTGGAGGGGGAGAATCATCGGAATGACAAGAATGCGATGATTGCCGTTTCGGCGACGTGAACTCCCTGGTCGCCCGTTGAGCCACAGCGATGAGTCCCGCATTCGTTCCGCAACGACAACTGTCAGCTTGTCGCGGCGCTGATTGCAGCCACTATTTTTCCGCGTCACCTCTATCTCAGAGGGCCGGAATTACTCGTCTCCAAGCGGTGCGCTGTCCTGTGGGTCGTACCCCAGAACCTCACGCGCATGCTGAAGATCCCAGAACTGACGTGGATTGTTCGAGATGCCGTAGACGACTGCCCAAGCGAGATCGTCGACGTCCAGGCAGCGCCGGATGAGCTGAGCGCAATCCCGCTGGCTGAGCCAGGTGGCACGCATGCGCTTGAGGCGCTGGTCGGTCGGCAAGTTGAGAAGCGCCGGGGACTTGGCGCGGATCGACTCCGCCCGTGGGTCATCTTCTTTCGTCACGGTGCCGATACGCAGGCAGAAGACCTTCAGCCCAAAGCGATCGACGTAGTACCGCCCCAACGCCTCGCCATAGATCTTGGAGACGCCGTAGAGAGAATCGGGCCGCACGTCCACCGTGTGGTCCCAGGCACGCTGGTCGTCCAGAGCGTAGAGGCTGGGTTGGTTGTCGAACTCGTACATGCCGATGGAGTGGTTCGAGGACGCAAAGACGACCCGCTCAACGCCAGCACGATGCGCCGCCTCATAGACGTTGTACGTGCCGATCAAGTTGTTCGGCAGAACATCCTCCCACGGCGACTCGACTGACACCGAGGCAGCCAGATGGACGACCGCGTCCATCCCCTCGAACGCGGGCTGAATAGCATTCAGATCGGTGATGTCAGCGACGGTGCTTGGAAAATCCGCCGGCTCAAGCGTGATCGCATTCAGCTCATATCGATCCGCCAAGTGCTCGCGAACGGCGGTGCCGATGGTTCCGGCGGCGCCGGTTACGAGCACGCGTTTCTTCCTCTGTCCGTTAGACGTCAATGAATACCCCCTGCTTTTGCTCGACTTCAGTCGCGCGCGGTGTCGACTCATCGCTCATGACGACCGGCGGCGTCGGCTTCTCGTTCACGCGAAGCTGGAAGACGTCCGGCCGGGCATAGTGCCCAACGACATCGAGATCGAACTTGCCGCGCGCGATCTCATCCAGATCAAGGTCGGCGGTGAGGATGGCTTCCTCTTCGAAGTTTGGGCCTGCCAGAATCTCGCCCAGCGGCGAGATGATCATCGACCCACCACGAGACAGTATCTGATCCGGATCGTCATCCTGGATGGCGTCATAATCGAGTGGATAATCACGCCGCCGTGTGAACTGGTTGCAAGAGAGGACGAAGCAGCGGCCTTCGAGCGCGATGTGCCGCATGCTGGCCGTCCAGCCGTCGCGACCGTCCGCCGTCGGCGCGCAGTAGATTTGGATGCCCTTCGCATACATCGTCATGCGCAGTAGCGGCATGTAGTTCTCCCAGCAGATCACCGCGCCGAGCTTTCCGATGGACGTGTCGAATACCGGCAACGTCGAGCCATCGCCATAGCCCCAGATGAGACGCTCAGCGGCGGTTGGCATCAGCTTGCGGTGTTTGCCAAGGTACTGTCCATCGCTTCCGAAAAAGAGGACGGTGCAATAGAGCGTGCCGCCGCCTCGCTCGATGACGCCCATCACCAGGTGGACACCGTTATCGCGCGCCATGGCTGAGAGGCGATCGACCGCGGGACCCGGAACGTCGACGGCCGATTCCCAATAGCGGCGGAAGTCGTCACGTCCTTCGGCGCTGCGGGAACCGACGGCGCTACCGAACGTCAGGCCGCGCGGATAGCACGATACGAATGCCTCGGGGAACACGATAAGCTCGGCTCCCGATGCGGAAGCGCCGATGATGAGGCGCTCTGCTTTATCGAGCGTCGCCTCGACGTCGAACGCAATAGGTGCCGCTTGAACCACGGCTGCATGAACGATCGTCACTCTTGCCCCCTTCGTCACCGGCCTTGCGCGAGTTCTGCGCGTCATCAGTATGGTGGGTGCCCGCGTATGCGGGCAATGGTTTCGCCCGTGTCCACTGGTCTCTTCGCAGACGGAGTAGTGTAATAGCGACCGGAGCCACCTGGTCAAGGCCAGCGCTCCGTAAACCAGGATACGCGAATGGTCACGAAGGAGCAGACGTTGCGCCGCCGAGCGAGTCGTCGGGTATGGGGTACCGGGATCGTCCTGGGAATCGTCTTTGTTTTTCTGGCGGGGGTGATCTGGTGGGGCCTGGCGGCCTCGAACGATCCACAGTTCCAGAATCAGATCTCGATGCCGAGCATGCGCGGAACTGATACCTACCTCGTAAACATGTGGCTCGGCTCGTCTCCGGCACACGTCGGCTCCAATCGCGTCACCACACAAGTCACCAGCACCATTGGCACTGCGACTCCGCTCGACAGCGTCGTCCTCCACCTAACCGGTCCGGGCAGTGGAGCGCCGCTCACTGTCACCACGACACCTGACTCCGCCAAGACCGACGGATTCAGTGCGCCAGTACAGTTCGACTCGGCTGGCCGATGGCAGATCACAGTGGAGATCCACAACGGTGACGTCACCCGCACCACCACCTTCACCATTACGGTGAGTTAGTCGCGCTCTCCCGGCTCTCGCAATTTAGCGCTGAAATCCAACGAAACTCAATTTACGCAAATCGGTCTTGCGCAACGTGGGCATGCGTTCTGCGGTGAAAACCTCACCCTCGTCAAGTATTTGCGCTGAACGCGCTCAGCGGATTTGGCTCCCCCGGAACCATCCGATCAGCCAATCGGTTCGTATTACCTTCACCTCGCCTACGACGTTCTCACTGAAAGAGAATCGCATGCATCGCACGCATCTCGGCTTCTGGGGCATCGTATCGATTCCGCTCTTCATCGCCGGACTCGCGTTGTTGGCAGCAAACTGGATCGAAGGTCGCTCCACTGAATTTGCTTTCACTGTCGGGCTGATAGTGGTCGGCATCGCCGCACTAATCGTCGTGGTGGAGGAACCGGCTGAAGTAGAGCCTGAACTCGCGCGAAAAGCCGAATTGAAGCATCCAGATCGAACACCGCCGCGCGTTGAATGGCTGCCGCTCGGCATCATGGCTGGATTCGTGGCCACGACCCTCCTGACCGCAGGTCTCATGTTCTCGTACGAGGTCGCGCGTGTCGCGGGTTCGAACGGCGCGTCGGCCTCATTCTTCGACAAGTGGCTCTGGTCGCTCACCCACAACCCAGTGACCGAGACAGCGCGCGTCAACATCGCCGTGGCGTTGATTCTCCACTTCACGGCCGGTATTCTGCTCGGCGTCCTGTATGCTGGATTCGTCGAACCGCGTCTTCGCGGCGCCGGTTGGCGCAAAGGGAGCGCATTCGCGCTCGTTCCCTGGCTGCTGTCACTCATCGTATTTCTTCCGGCCATCGGTGGCGGGCTTTTGGGCCTTTCCCTTCACGCTGGCCCGTTGCCTATCATCGGGAACCTGATCCTTCACCTGATCTATGGCGTGACTTTGGGTGGCGTCTATGCCGTCGAACGCTGGCAGACCGAGAGTGGCGTACCGGATGGCGATGACGAACGCCGGGCGCTGGATCGCTCCCAACGTGCGTCTGCGTTGGGCGTGGCGTTCGGTCTGATGGCGGGTGGATTCATCGGCGAAGCGGCGGCAGGCGCGCTCGCCCCTGGGCAAGACCGGTTGCTGGTGGCGGTCATCGCCGCCCTCATTGGCAGCGGGGTGGGATTCATGCTCGGCTCCTACGCTGGTCTATCGCCGGAACCACGCCGGCACTAATCATCTACCATCATTGATCGCGCCACTGCGCCGTCGCCGGGTATCGGCGACGGCGCGTCTGTGTACTGGCGGGGACAGGCATCCCCTCCCGCTTTCAACATCTGGTACTATCTGCGGGTACGTGACTTACATCGATAGTCAAAGGGAACCGTTCGTGGCACCGGCGAACCTCAGCGTGAAATGGGCGGGGGGCCGGTTGATGGAGAACCTGAATGACGGCGATCGTTGCCGCGGCCTGGCGGGTCGTCTTGCGGCGTGCTCAGGCAAACTGGCCGATTCTCGGCGCGGCGATGCTCACGATCCTGCTGGCTACAACCCTCCTCTCGGCCGGACCGATCTACGCGGGAGCAGTGACGCTTAGCGGACTCCGTCGTACGCTGCGGGATTCGCCCACCACCAAAGCCAACGTAGAAATCTCCATTTTCTCTGCCGACGGCGAGTATCCGTCGGTCGATAAGCTCACCAGCGACACGATTCCGAGCGCGTTCGCCACCACGGGGGGCTCGGTATTTCGCTCTGGACGCTCCGAGTCGTTCGCTCTGCCCACCCAGCCCGAGGGGGACGTCAAGAATCTGGCGGTCTTCTCCTTCTTCCAAAGCATTCAGGATCACGCCACCATCGTCGATGGCGCCTGGCCACAGACGTCGAGTGGGGGTGCCGTTAACGCAGCCATCCCGGACTCGACCGCCAAGCTGCTCAATCTCAACGTCGGCAGCACGTTCACACTGGTGAGTCGTCGCATCGAGACGTATGCCGTCGACGTCAATATCGTCGGGATCTATCACGTCAATGACACGGCCGATCCCTATTGGTGGGACGACGAACTCGACACCAAGGGCGTCGCAACCGGTGCCTCTTTCGTCACCTACGGTCCCTTCGTCACCACCAGCCAAGACTTCTTCAGTCACCAAGGCGGTTTGGCGGCGCAGGTCTCCTGGCGCATCTATCCGAACTTCGACAACTTGACGGTCTCAGAAGTCTCGTCATTGATCGGTGGTGTGGAGACGCTACAGCCTCGGCTGAACTTCAATCGCGACGCGAACGATCAGTTTCAGGTCAGCACGTCCCTGAACCAGATCCTGCGCACCGCGCAGAAGTCGTTGCTGGTGACTCGCTCCGGCGTGCTGATCGTGACGGTTCAGCTCGCAATCCTGGCCGGCTATGCCCTGTTGCTGACCTCGAATCTGTTGGTCGACCAGCGACGAGTGGAAACCGGTTTGCTCCATTCGCGTGGCGCCAGTATTACGCAGATCGTGACGATGGCGTTGATGGAGGCGCTGATTCTGGCCCTACCCGCGGCCATCGCTGGGCCATGGTTGGCGGCATTGTCTCTACGGATCTTCAATCACATTGGACCGCTGGCGTCGATCTCGCTGCCAGTCAATCCAGAAGTGACGCGAGATGCGTACGCGCTGGCCTGCGTGTCAGCGTTCGGCTGTGTAGTGGCGCTTGGCCTGCCGATGCTGCAATCGGCGCGCACCTTCGTCCAGGCGCGCGCGTCTCGCGGTCGTCAGGCCTCGCAGGGATTGGCGCAGCGCGCCGGAATCGACCTGCTCCTGTTGGCCGTCGCGGTCCTGGCGTACTGGCAGCTTAGCCGTTACCGCGGTCCGATCACGCAAACGGTCCAGGGTCGCCTCGGCATCGACCCATTCCTGGTGGCAGCGCCAGCCATTGGTCTCGTCGCCGGAGCTATCATCGCTCTACGGATCGTGCCTCTGCTGGCACGCGTCATCGACCACGCAGCTACGCGCCAACGTGGCCTGGTGGCTGCATTGGGAGCCTGGCAGGTGTCTCGCCGCCCGCTCCGCTATGCGCGCTCGGCACTCCTGCTGATGATCGCCATAGCCATCGGATTCTTCGCCCTCTCCTACGGATCGACCTGGGAACTTTCGCAGAAGGATCAGGCGAATTATCAGGTCGGTGCAGACGTGCGCATCAGCCCGGACATACGGATCGGCTCGTCGATCCCTCAGTTCGATTTACCTCAGGCACAGCGGCAGGTCGACGGCGTCAATGGCACGATGGCGACCAACGCCGATACGTTTGAGGTGTCTCGCGCGGTTGGAAGCGGGCAGATCCTGGCTCTCGATGCGGCTCAGGCGCCGTCGATCGTCGCGTTTCGGCCCGATTTGTCGGAAAAGTCACTGGCAGATCTCATGCAGCCATTGAGTTCCAAGCGCCCGACCATACCAGCAGTGGACATTCCGGGGACGCCACAACAGCTCGCCTTTGGCGTCTCGGTGGCGCTCGATCCCCTGCCACCAGACACCCCGACCGACCGCCGCGGAACCGACATCTCACCCTCACTCGACCTGGTGCTCCAGGACGCGACCGGGCTTTTGTTCCGCGCCACCGTTGGTCGAATCGACTCCTCCGGGTCGACTCAGCGGCTAATCGTTCCCCTTGCCTATCGCATGGCCAACGGCGATGTCGCGACTCCGACCTATCCATTGAAGCTGGTCGCGTTCGACTTCAACATCGTTCCGCTCAGAGGCGTTGCCCGCACCGGTACCTTCCAGTTGAACGATGTGATGGGCAACGATCAACTGACCGGCGATATCTGGACGAACATCCCCGTCGATTGGTCCGGGTTTGGCTGGTCGACGTCGGAAGTGGGCCTGTCATTGGTGCCGTCGATCCAACCGGCCGCCGGAGCACCTAATGGAGGGTTCGCCGCCGGATTCAACACCGGAGCCGCACGCGGCAACGGCATCTTCCCATTGACGTACGCCTTAAGACCGAACGGCGATCGTCCATCGATGGCCATGACCGCGGTCGTCAACAGCACGTTTCTCAAAGAGACCGAGTCCAAGGTGGGCGACACGATCTCGGTCGATCTGGCGGACAGCCGACGCGAGGTGACCATTGCCGGAGCCGTTACGACATTCCCGACGCTGGATCCGGATAAGCCAGCGGTCGTGGTCGACTTTCCGACGCTCGTCATCCAGCAGTATGAGTACAACGGGCGCATTCTCGATCCGGAAGAATGGTGGCTGTCGACGGCGCCGGGCAAGAGTGACTTCGTGGCCACCGCTTTGCAGCAGCCGCCTTATTCCAGCCCCAAAGCGCAGACCCGGTCCGATCGAAACCTGACGTTGCGTACCGATCCGGTCGCGCTTGGGATCATTGGCGCGCTCTCGCTTGGATTCGTGGCAGCCGCGCTCTTCGCGGCCATCGGATTCGCGGTCAGCTCGGCGGTTTCGGCACGCGAGCGGTTGACCGAATTCGCGCTGCTGCGCGCCCTCGGCCTCTCGACACGTCAGCTTTCCAGCTGGCTCACGCTCGAGAACGGGCTGCTCGTCTTCTTCAGCATGTTGAGCGGCACCATGCTCGGACTCTTGTTGGCATTCTTCATTCTGCCGCTCGTCTCCCTCACCCAGGCCGCGGTGCAGACCGTTCCGGCCATTACCGTGGTCATCCCGTGGCGCTCCATCATCTTGCTCGAAGCGACCAGTCTGGTGGCGCTGGCGATCGTCGTGATCGTCCTCGCGAGCATGTTGCGGCGCATCGGGCTTGGTTCGTCTTTGCGGCTGGGGGAGGAATAGACATGGCGCGCGCCTCCGCCAAGCCCCAGACCAGTCAGTTCAAGGGCGCGCCAAGCCTCGTTACTGGCGTCCTGAGGCGTCTGCGTGTCGAGCGACCGCAAGCGGGTGCCATGATGGCCATGATCCTGGTGACCACCCTGATTTTCGCTGCCGTACCTCGCCTCTTCAACGAGGTCGCCGATCGGGGATTACGCTATTCCGTCACCAACGCGGCGGTCTATGAGCGAAATCTGGTCATGACCCGGGGCGGCCGGGTCACTCCCGGACCAGCCAACGACGTTTTCGCTCCCATTGAGCAGCAGGCGGTCCAGTTTCAGAATGGCCTGGCGCCATCGATCCAGTCGGTCATCGATCATCACGTCTTCTTAGTCGATGCCTCGCGCTACCAGTTCGTCGATGGTGCGGGAACGTCATTTCTGCGCTATGTCACGATGCGTTACCAGCAGAATATGAACGACCACATCACGCTGGTGCAGGGACGCATGCCCGATCATACGGACGCGACGTTCACAACCACCGGCAAGTCGCCACAACAGCTGAAGGTGGTCGAGATCGCCATCTCTCAGCCGACCGCGGACGCACTGCGCGTCAAGCTGGGCGACACCATACCGATGCAACCTGACACGGATGACCGCCTGACCAGAGTGCCGAATGGTGAGGGATTGAAGGACCTCGCTATGCGTGTCGTCGGCATCATCAGCGTGCCGAACCCTGATGACGATTATTGGTATTCACTACCCGCGATCGACAAGGCGGCGATCGCGGACGACGGCAACTCCACGCGTGTCTACGCGACGGCCATCTTCGCTCCGAGCGAATACGCGGACATTCTGCAAGACACAACGCCGGGCCTGCTGGGTTATACTTTCCGCTATTACGTCAACCCAAGTCGGTTCAATGCTGGGATCTTCGACACGTTAGCGCCCGACATGCGACGACTCGACGCGCAGTACGGCTCCCAATTCTCGGGCCCACCCACCTCGACCGCGGTCGCGTCACAGCTGACCAAGATCCTGAACCAGTTTGCGGAGCAACGACGACTGACGATCTCGATCCTGTCGCTCGGTGTCATCGGCTTGCTGGTTATTGCCATGGCGACCATCGGTTTGGTCGCCGCCTTCATCGCCGAAAGTCGCCGTGATTCCATACGGCTCTTGCGTGGCAGGGGCGCGTCCGCGTGGCAGATCATCAGCACCCAGGCCGTCGAGGGGCTACTTTTGGGCATCCCCGCTGCCATCATCGGCGTGGCAATTGCTACTCTCTTCGTCGATTCGCGCACGAGCATGTTGTCCTACTACGCCGCCGCGGGCATTGTGATCTTGACTATCATCCTGCTGATCGCGGCGCTCTGGCCGCTGGCTCGGCGCGGGCTCGGGATGCTCGAACGGGACGACGTTCCGATCAGCAAAACGTCGCCCCGGCGGGTCGCCATCGAGATCTTCGTGGTCGTGATCGCCGGACTCGGTATTTATCTGCTGCGGCGTCGCGGTCTTGCCGGAGACAGTACAGACTCGGCACTGGGGGGCTTCGACCCGTATTTGGCGGCGGTACCGGTGTTGCTCGGGCTGGCAACCGGGTTGGTCGTGCTTCGGCTCTATTCCTTACCCATCCGGCTACTCGCCTGGAACGCCTCGTACCGCTCAAATCTGGTGCCGTTCCTCGGCTTCCGGCGTGTGGCGCGGCAGTCCGGAGCGGCCGCCGTTCCGCTCCTGGTCATCTTGCTCTCGATTGCCATCAGCGTCTTCTCATCCGTCATGATGCACAGTATCGACGTGGGGCAGGTCAACACGTCGTGGAAGACCGTGGGGGCGGATTACCGTCTCGATACCGCGGGCCCGACGTCGATTCCCAATGACTTCACTCTTGAAAGCGTGCCGGGCATCAAAAACACCGCGGCCGCCAGCCTGCAACAGAACCTGGTTGTCGCCTCGAATCAGCCACTCTTCGGCACATTCAACCTGCTGGCCATCGATACCACCGCGTACGAAAAGGTGGTCAAAGGGACGCCAGTCGATCCATTTCTCAACGCGGATCTACTCAGTCAGCCGACCGGGACGGACGTGGGTACGCCCAAATCACCGATTCCGGTCGTGGTCTCGTCGAGCTGGATAACCGGCTCCGTGCCGAAACGGGGAGACCACTTCTCTGTGTTGTTCGGCCAGCAGCCTGTGGCCTTTGTCATCAGCGATATCCGAGACCGATTCGTCGGCGTCTCGACAACTTCGCCTTTCGCCATCGTTTCGTTGCCGAGCATGGAGTCGATCCTCGGGGCGAGAAACGTCGAGCCGACCACGCTCTTCGTGAGCGCTCCGGAGAGTTCGAAACAGGCCATCAAGGATGCAATCGACACACAGTACGCGCCGGTAACGCTTGTGTCTCGCGCCGACCAGTACGCGAAGGTCCACGATTCGCCGCTGATCTCCGGCGCGGCACGCGGCTTCGAGGTCGGCATCGGGCTCTCGGCCGCCTATTCGGCGCTGGCGGTCGTCATCGCGCTGGCGTTGAGCAACAGATCCCGCATTCGTGATCTGACGTACCTAAGAACATTGGGCCTATCGAGACGACAGGTGCTGATGCTGACGATCACGGAGCAGGCGCCACCGGTGGTACTGGCGCTGGTCATCGGGACCGGGCTCGGCATTGGCGTCGCGCGCTTGATCAAGCCGGGGCTGGACCTGACTGCGTTTACCGGTGAGGGTTTCCCAGCACCACTTATGACCGACTGGTTCGCGATCTTCCTGCTCATCGGCGGGATTATTCTGGCCGTCGCGGTCGCCATCGCGATCGTCAGCGCCTCCGCCCAGCGTGCAAACGTCAGCGGCGTATTGAGGATGGGAGAGGAATGACGGACACACTTGATTTCAAAACGCTACGTGACCGGGCGGCCCACGCGGAGCGGGTGCAATACGGTGCGGGCGCGCAGATCATCTGCGACAACCTGGTCAAGATCTACAAAGTGGCCGATCTCGAGGTCGTCGCGCTGCAGGGCCTGGACCTGATCGTCAATACCGGTGAGCTGATCGCCATCATCGGCGCGTCCGGTTCCGGCAAGTCAACATTGCTCAACATTCTGGGCGGTCTTGACGTCCCATCGGCCGGGAAGGCCGTGGTTGCCGGGTACGATCTGCTCAACATGACCGCCAACGATCGGGTGCAATACCGCCGCTCTGTCGTCGGCTTCATCTGGCAACAGACGTCACGCAACCTCTTGCCCTATCTGACCGCCTTCGAGAACGTCGAGATGCCCATGATTCTGGACGGCGCCCCACGAGCACAACGGCGACAGCGCGCTTTGGAGCTGCTCGATCTCATCGGACTGAGCGAACGCACAGGCCATCGCCCGGATCGACTCTCCGGCGGTGAGCAGCAGCGTGTGGCCATTGCCGTGGCGCTCGCCAACGGCCCTCGTGTCCTGCTGGCGGACGAGCCGACCGGTGAACTGGACACCACCACGTCGCACGAGATCTTCTCGCTCCTGCGCTCGATCAGCACCGAACTTCATGTCACCGTCGTGGTGGTGACGCATGATCCGCTCGTCTCGGAGCAGGCGAACCGCACCATCGCCATTCGCGATGGACGAACGAGCACCGAGACCTTGCGGCGCACAGAGATGGGGGACGAAGGCGAACATCAGGTCATCGCCGAAGAGTTCGCGGTCCTCGATCGGGCTGGACGGCTTCAGCTGCCAGTGAACTACGTCGACACCCTGAAGATGGAGCGACGTGTCCGACTGGAGCTTGAACCGGATCACATTGGCGTCTGGCCGGATCGTCCACAGGTGAGCAAACCACGTCGAGAGGATGAGGAATGAGCGACGAAGAAGCTCGCCGTCCCGCACCACAACAACCTGACGACGTGGACGAGGACCCGTTCAGCCCGGAACTGAAACCGGCAACCGACGAGGATGCTCGCTGGCGTCCTAAGACGCGACGCGATGATTCGGCCGCTCAAGCAACCCCTTCCACGCCGCCAGAATCCAAGCCGGACGTCGAGGAGAATGAATCGGACGAGCTGCGCTGGCGTCCACCGGAGCGTCGGACACAGCCTGCCCCTCGGGAGCAAACCACCCGGACCAGTGATCGGTCGAGCGAAGGACGTACCGATGGCGAACACTGGCGCCCTCCTGTCCAGGATGAACGACCGGTCGAGACCAGGGCTCGACTCTACGAATCGCCGGTTGCTGGACCGGAGCATTGGGGTGAGCGCGTTCGCCAGTCCATCTCCGTTCTCGACCCGATCGTTTCGACCGATTCGCTGTCGCGCAACTACCCGGTCGGCGAGTCGATCGTGCATGCATTGAAGGCGACAACGCTGCAGGTTGACCGGGGACATCTGGTAGCCGTTCACGGGCGATCAGGGTCTGGGAAGACGACCATGCTCAACCTCATCGGCGGACTCGATCGGCCGAGCGACGGCCGCGTCTGGATCGACGGCGTGGAAGTCACGTCACTGCCCGAATCGGAATTGGTCAATCTGCGTCGTTACAAGATCGGTTTCATCTTCCAGACCTTCGGACTCATTCCGATCTTGAGCGCGGCTGAAAATGTGGAAGTGCCGCTCCGCCTGGCACACGTGGACGTGAATGAACGAGAAGAACGTGTGAGGGTGCTCCTCGAGCTGGTGGGGCTGGGTGAACGCGCCCGTCACCGGCCGCACGAACTCTCCGGCGGCGAGCAGCAGCGCGTCGCCATCGCTCGCGCGCTGGCAAACAGCCCCCGACTGCTGATCGCCGATGAGCCGACCGGCCAGCTCGATTCCGGTACTGGCCGCACGATCATGACGCTCATCCGTGCATTGGTGAAGAGTGAGGGCGTCACGGCCATCGTTGCTACCCACGACCCGTTGCTGATCGATCTTGCCGACCGCATCATCGAGCTGCGTGACGGTGAGATCATCGACGATACCGCGGCGCCACCCAAGCGCGACTGACGAAGGACGCACACTTAGATGGACATGGATGCGGACAGCTACAACTACGCGGTCTTCCCGGCTGAAGACGACGTCGAGGTCTTTGCACGATTCGGTGAACATCTCAAAGTGGGCCAGCGAGCGCCTGACGTCGACCTCATCGATCTCGAGAGCGGCGAACCGAAGCGTCTGAGCGCCTTCACCAGTCGCGGATTGACGATCGTGGAGTTCGGATCTCTTACCTGACCATATTGCGGGATGGCGTGTCCATCCATGGACGACATCGCGGACGAATTCGCCGATCGCGGCGTGCAGTCATTCTTCCTCTACACTCGCGAGGCACATCCGGGCGAGAACTATCCGCATCACACCTCATTTGAGCAGAAGCTCGAACAGGCGCGCGTTTTCAAAGAGCGCTGGAGCTGTCGCCGGCCAATTCTGATCGACAACCTTGAAGGGTCGGCGCACGCGGCGTTCGGGTGCATGCCAAACATGACCTATATCATCGGTAGTGACGGGCGCGTGCAGTTCCGGGCGGATTGGACCGATGCCGATACGGTTCGATTTGCCGTGGAGTATCTGCTCGACGTCGAAGATCGCGAACGCGAGGGAACGGCAATCGAGCCGTTCTACGTCGAACTGCGTGGCTATCGCTGGGAGGACGTGCGTGGGTTTGCCGCGGGGCTCAAGTTCAATGGCCCGCGTGCCGTCACCGAGTTCCGTGACGCCAAACGGCGCTGGGCGCGAGGCGAGCATCTCGGATCTCTCAGCAAGCTACGCGGCCGGGATTAGCCAACGCAAGCCGGAGGTAGATCGAGCAACGCCCCACATCCCCTGACCTACCTCTTCGCTGACTCTCCGTTTGCCGGACGGAGAGAACCTACACCAATTCTGGGCGAACGCAGACCACTGCCGATACGGCGCCACGGTCTCACCCGATCCGATCCAGCAGTCCCCCAAGAGTCAGCCAGTAGTAAACGATGTAACCGCCCGCCAGCAACAGCATCGCCGCGCTGACCGGCTGCACCAACCGCCCAAGGTTCCGCACGCGTTGCACGGCCGCCATCTTGAAAAGAGCCACCACCATCGTAAGGATAGTGATTACGAACCCCATCCCAAGCGCGTAGAGAACGAATTCAGATAGTGATGCGGCAAGCCGCTGCGTTGTGAGTGTCCCGCCTGCCAGAGCCAGAAAGATCGGCAGCGTGCAGCTCAACGACGCCAGCCCGTAGCCGATGCCATAGGCGAAATATCCGGCGACGTTGCGTCCCTGGGCCATCCCGCTGACGCGCCCAGCCATGCGTTCGCCAAATCCGGAGTAGAGG
Organism: uncultured Chloroflexia bacterium; assembly: GCA_963713965.1. Lineage (GTDB taxonomy): Bacteria > Chloroflexota > Chloroflexia > Thermomicrobiales > Thermomicrobiaceae > CALAGB01. Next base: position 2,724,483 of record OY970217.1, on the reverse strand, counting down.
GTGCTGGACGTCAACATGCGCGCGGCCACGAGGACCAGCGCCACACCCACAATCAGTCCCACCCACGGGAAGACCGTGGTCAGCGACGAGGTCACGCTGCCAAGGATCAGTCCGGTAATCCCGAAAAGAACCACGAATCCCAACGTGACCGAAACGCTGATCACGAGAGCCCGGCCAACACGACTCGTCCTCGATCCGCGAGCGGTATCGTTCGAATCTCCTAGGTAGAGACCGAGATACGCCGGGAGGAGCGCGAAGCCGCACGGATTAACCGCCGCGACCATTCCCGCGCCAAAGGCGTAGCCGAGCGGCAGAGCGATCGAGAGGTCGCGCAGCCAGGTACTGCCATTCGAAGACGCGTGCTCGACACCACCGGTAATTGGGCTGAGATCACTGCCGGTCATGAGCGCCGCGATGGAAGCGACCGCCAGCACTGCGATCGCCGCCGCACCGGCCAGAAGACGCCGTCCCAGCGAGTCACCGGACGATCGCGCCCCGGGGCGATGACTTCGAATGGTCAGTTCGGTCCTCATGCAGCTACTTCACCAACGACTCGACGGCTGATACGAGATCCGACTTCGACATCAAGCCGGACTTGGTCGTCTTAATGGTGTGATCCTTCGTGATCAGGACCGTGGTCGGAACCCCCTGCAGATTGTAGTCGAGCAGCGGTTTCTCATCGACGGCGTAGGCGGTTGGATAGGTGATGTTAAGGTCTTTTAGGAGCGCTTGAGCAGACTCGTGTGTTCCGAGCGACGTGAACGGACCTATGTCAATACCGAGAAAGATGACCTGACCATGGAACTGATCGGCGACCGACTGAAAATCGGGCATCTCCGCCCGGCACGGCGGGCAATCACCACCCCAAAAGTTGAGAACCACCGGCTTATTCAGATCGAGCACCTGCGAGAAGGACTGCTGCCCACCGGTTAGCACGCCGTCAGTGTTGTAGCTCACAAAGGAGAAATCGGGAGCGCCGGTCCCGGATTCGTGCGAGAAGGGGCCGCATGCTGACAAGAGCACCAGAGCGACGATCATGGCGATAACAAGGGACGATTTCAAGCGGAGCAAACGCACGATCAAGCCGAGAGAAGTGTGAACCAATATGGATGCTCCCGAGCGACGAATCATGGGTCGGATCGCATTCCGACCCTAGAACGCCACCCTGACGATACCAAAATCTGAAACGGTCCTGACGTGAAGCGCCCACCTGCGATGCGTTGGCGAGAGATAGACCCTTGCTGGAACGCTGCTTGCATCTCTGTTATGAAGCGATCATGCATGCTAACCAGAAAGGACTGTCCATGCAGAAAACGAAATCAGCGCCGGACATTTTCGCGCCCGACCAGCAACAGGCCCGTCAGCGCATTACCGAACTCCTCGAAAAAGCCTACTGGATGGAAATGGAGACGGTAATGAGCTACGTGGCGAACTCCGTGAATCTCGACGGAGTCCGCGCACGCGAAATCTCGGAGTCGCTCGCGGAAGACGTGCAGGAAGAGCTCGGGCACGCGCAGATGTTCGCGGACCGCATCAAGGAACTCTACGGTGTCGTTCCGGGCTCAATGGAATTCAAGGCCGAGCAGACGTTTCTGCAGCCGCCGGCCAAGCAGACCGACGTCGTCCACGTGATCAAAGGCGTTATTCAAGCCGAGTCTGGCGCTATCGAGCACTACTCCAAGGTCATCGAGGAGACCGACGGCCTCGACTGGGTGACCCAGGACATGGTGATCGGAATCCTCCACGACGAACAGGGTCACCGGCGGCTCTTCGAAGGCTTCTTGCGAGAGTTCGAAGCTGAGGGCAAAGCCTAAGTCCAGATACCACTCAAGCAAACCTCCGTTCGACCAATGGCGCGGCTAAGCCGCGTCATTCATATTGCCTCCTAATGTCATCTGGCTCCTGTGTGAACCCGATCCGGTGTAGACTCAGCAGATGATTCACCGGCCAGCGGCAGGAGCGAACAACATGCAGACGAACGACATTCGACTCGTGCGCGGGGCTTGTCCGCATGACTGCCCCGACACCTGTGCCACCATCACCGAAGTGCAAAACGGCCAGGCCATCGCCTTCTACGGCGACAAGGACCATCCCTACACGCATGGCTGGCTCTGCGCCAAGGTTCGCCCATACCTTGACCGTGTCTATCATCCAGATCGTCTGCTCCATCCGTTGCGACGCATTGGTCCGAAAGGGAGCAACCAGTGGGAGCAGATCACCTGGGAGGACGCCATTAGCGAGATCGCGAGTCGCTGGCAGACGCTCTTCGCGGAATATGGCGCTGCATCGATCCTCCCGTATTCGTTCAGCGGCACGCTCGGCGTCGTTCAGAACACGGTTAGCGCTTCTCGCTTCTGGAATCGCCTGGGAGCCAGCGGACTGGAGCGATCCATCTGCGGCGCGGCGGCGGAGACGGCCGTGACCCTGACCTACGGCTCGCGTTGGGCACCCGATCCGCGTGATGTCGTCCATTCGAAGTTCGTCATCATCTGGGGACACAATCCGGCCAGCACCGCCCCACACTTCGTCCCCTTCCTACGTCAGGCACAGAAGAGCGGTACACACGTCGTCATCATCGATCCACGGCGCACCATCACCGCGCGCTCGGCCGATGAGCACATTCGCCCGAACCCAGCAACCGACGGTGCGCTGGCGCTTGGCATGATCAACGTCATTTTTTCGGAAGAGCTGCACGACGAGGAGTGGCTCGAGGCCAATTCCGTTGGTTGGCGAGAGCTACGCGAACGGGCAGCCGAATACCCAGTCGAACTTGTGGCGGAGATCACCGGCGTCGACGCCGAGACGATCGTCTCATTAGCTCGCCGATTTGCCACTGCCTCACCCGGCCTTATCAAGTTCGCCGATGGCATCCAGCGCCACGGCAACGGCGGCCAGACGGTCCGGGCCATCATGGCGCTCCCGGCCGTCGCCGGTCACGTCGGAAAACGAGGTGGCGGCTTGATGTACAGCACAAGCGGCTTCAGCAGCTGGGATGACGAGGTCGTCGGACACGCTTCGGAATGTCCGCCGGTCCCACGCATCATCAACATGAACCGGCTGGGAGCGGCGCTCACCGGCGAAGTGGTCGATCCGCCCGTGAAGTCCCTTTACGTCTTCAATGCGAATCCGGTCACCTCAACTCCGAACGCGCCACTGATCGTCAAGGGTCTGATGCGTGACGATCTCTTCACGGTCGTGCACGAACTGTTCATGACCGATACGGCGCTTTACGCCGACATCGTGCTGCCCGCGACCACGCAGCTGGAGCAGACCGATTTCCATCGCGGGTATGGCCATCGCTTCCTGCAGTACAACGCCCCAGCCATCGAGCCGCTTGGGGAAGCCAAGAGCAACTGGGATGTGACGCAGCTTTTGGCAACGGCTATGGGGTTCGATGAGCCCTGGCTCCACGAGAGCGTCGACGAAGCAATTGACGGTCTGCTGGAGGGATCGCGTTCGGCCAATCCGTTCCTCGAAGGTATTACGCTCGAACGGCTGAAGTCCGAGGGAACCGTCCCTCTCAACTTCGACGTTCGCGGCGAGGTACCGTTCGCCGACGGCCAGTTTCCGACTCCATCCGGCAAGTTGGAACTGAAGTGCGAGGAGATCGCTCGTCTCGGGCTCGATCCGCTGCCTGCATACACGCCGCCCGCCGAGTTCGACGGACGTCGCAAGGGTGAAGACGGCCGCATCATCCTCATCTCTGGAGCGGCGCATCACTTCGTCTCCAGCAGCCTCGCCAACGTCGATACGCTGCGGTCAAAGGAAGGCAGCCCGTCGATCGAGATCAACCCGGACGACGCACATGCGCGTGGAATCGAAGACGGATGTGACGTGATCATCTCCAATGCACGCGGTTGGTGCCGCCTGCGGGCCATCGTCACGGACGACGTACCGTCCGGCGTCGCCGTTGCCCCCAAGGGGCAGTGGGCGCGCAAGTCGCCTGACGGACGCAACGTCAACTGGACAACGTCCGACGCCGTCGCCGACCTGGCTGGACAGAGCACGTTCCACAGCAATCTGGTGGAGATTCGTCCCGCGGTAGCCGTCGATGTTGTCGAGGAACTGGCTTACGCCGTCATGACCGATGATTGACGTGCCCAGGCTGACCGACGGCCTCCGGCAGAGTCCACGGGCCGCGATACAGAAACAACCAGAGCGCCGCGCCGACCGCAAGGACGGTCGCGGCGTTCAGCACCAGAACGTTCGCAAGCACCCCGCCCACGATCAGCAAGACGGCAAGGACGGCGTCAACTCTTCTTGTCAAAAAGAGTGATGCGAGAATCAGCATCACGCCGATGATCCCCAACACCGTGTTTTGCGTGCTCGCGTCCACTAACGGAAGTTGGATGAGGAAGACTGCCCCACAGGTGATGGCCAGCAGGCGACCGGAAGGTTCGCGCGTGAGAACGTCGAGATGTGAAGGCTGTTGATCCCAAATCTTGCTCAACGCCATGCCACTCAACAACGCGGTGATGTGCTCGATGTCAGTGAATGTCCGAGTGAGTGCCAGGATCGCCAGCAGAAGGAGCAGCGCTGAGAGGCCGGCAAAGAGCCGCCAGCCTCGCACGAACAACGGCACTCCGGCAATCGCCCCGACACAGCACCACGTCGCCGTTGACGAGCCCACTTCCGAGATCATAAGTCGATCGACCGTTCCCTGCGCGTGCATGAGGTGGGCGGGAATGAGTCCCACCGCGGCCACGACGAGAGGAGCCCAGGTTCCGGTGAACCAGATGAGGATCGTTCGCCAGGTGCCAAAGCGAAGCTCGCAGCCGCCGGTCGCCAGGATCGACAGTACAACGGTGGAGACGATGGCAACCGGGTGATCGATCAAAAAGTTCGAGGTGATGATCGTCCAGATCTTGCCGTGCAGCATGCCGCGGATGCCGATTCCCCAGCGGCTCAAGATGACGTCCGACGGATAATGCTCAAATAATCCGACGACGGCGGACACGACGACGATGGCCGTGACCGAGAGGAGCGCCCACGGGATCTGCATCGCAATGGTGAGTAACGCGTGAACGGGATGCATCTTGAGCGGCTCGGGTGGACGCCCCGTCACTCCGCGCGATATGCTCTCAACGCTACCGGCGTCTGCGTTGGAGTTGGTTCGACCCGTTGACCACGACATCACAAGGTGTGTTCTGGCTGCGACGAATCGCCCGGTATCTCAGACAGCGGACAGGACCGTTCTGGGCGGCGCTGGTCGCTATCCTCTTCATCGTCTTCTTGCTTCGCGAACGACGTGAGGTCGTTCGCATTTTCCACGTACTGCGTAACACGAATCCCCTCTGGCTGATCGGCGCCCTGGCGATCGGCCTCGTAATCCAGTCGCTCATGGGCACGGTTCTCCAGCCCATCTTACGGCGCATGAGCAAGTCCGTTTCGCGCATCTCGCTGGTGCGGATTCAGCTACAACGCCACGTGATCTCCACCATCATTCCCATTGGCGGTCCGGCATCGACGTACGCCGCCGTGCGCGCCTTGGATCAGCAAGGGGTCTCGTCTGACACCTCCGTTTACGCGATGGTATTGAACGGCGTGCTCGGATACGTTTCATTTGCCGTCTTTCTCATCCCCGTTCTCGCCTACCTCATCGTGGGTGGAGGCGCTTCGACCCTGATGATCCTCGCAGCCATCGTGCTGTGTGCGTTGGTCGTTGCGATGGTCGCCGTGTTGATATTGCACCAGCGTGGTTCCCAAATCACGACGGCGCTGCAACGACGACTTCCCGCTCGCGTTTCGGACTTCGTCGATGGTGCGCGCGAGCACCACATCACCACGTCCGATCTTATAACGCCGTTGCTCGTCCATCTCGTCATCGACCTTCTCGGCGTCGTCATGCTCTATGCCTGCCTGGAAGCGGTGCATCAGGAGCCGTCAATTCGGGTCGTACTGGCGGGGTATGTCATCGGGACACTCTTCCTGCTCGTAACTCCCGTCATGCAGGGACTTGGTGTCGTTGAGCTCTCTATGACGGTCGTTCTGACGAACTTCGGCGTCCCGAGTGGCGCCGCATTGGCGGCTGTCCTCCTGTATCGGGTGGCCGAGGTCTGGATGCCGCTTCTCGTTGGCCTTTCGATGCAGGTCAGCGACATCAAGGAGGTACGGCGGGCGTCCGCGCACATCCCGGCGGTGATCACCGGCATCACCGGATTGGTTACGGTGTTGGCGGCGATCAGCCACCCGTTCCCACGCCGGTTCGATGAAGTCCAGCAATACTCAGTGGTCGGTCCACATGAATTCTCGCGCACGTTTGCCGTCGTCGCGGGATTCTTTCTCATCTTTCTCTCCTGGAGTCTGTGGCGGCGCAAGCGGATGGCCTGGATTGCCGCGCTCGCTATCTTGGCCGTGACCTCCGTGGGTCCGTTTCTCAAGGGGCACGACCACGTCCTGTTTGTGCTATCGCTCGTCAATGCCGGCTTGTTGCTGCTGCATCGCGATCGCTTTCGCGTCAGGAGCGACGTCCCCACGATGCGGCAGGGCGTGATCCGCTTCGGCCTGAGCATCCTGTTCGCGGTCATTTACGGGACCGTCGGATTCTTCCTCATCGATGAGCGTGCCTTCGGCACCGACTTCAGTCCGTTCCAGGCCGTCACCGAAACGCTGCGACTTTTCTTCAGCCTCGGGACGCACGGTGTCACACCGCACACGCGCTACGGAAGCTGGTTTGAGGACTCGCTCAGCTTCGTTGGGTTGGTCTCGGTCATCTACGCCACGTTTTCGCTGGTACGTCCTGTGGTTTGGCGACGGCGAACACTGCCAAGCGACCGTCATGAGGCGTCACGACTCATCGATCGCTGGGGGGATTCGTCGCTCGACTTCTTCAAGACGTGGGACGACAAACTGTTCTTTTTTTCGTCGAATCGTCGAGGAGTCGTCTCATTTGGCCAGACCATGTCATCGGCCATTGCGCTCGGAGATCCGGTCGCGACGAATCCGGGCGAATTCAATCGGGCATTGAAAGAGTATCTGGAATTCTGCGACGCCAACGATTGGGGCGTCGCCTTTCATCAGGTCCCCCCTGCCCATCTTCCTGACTATGCCGCCGTGGGTCTCTCCGCGATCAAGATCGGAGAAGAGGCGATCGTCGATGTCACTGACTTTTCGCTGCAAGGAAGGCCGATGAAAGCGCTGCGGTCAAGCATCAATCGACTGGAGCGTGAGGGCTACCGAACCCTTTATCTGGCCCCGCCTTTAACCGACGACGTCGTTCGTCAATTGCGCGAGATTTCGGACGAATGGCTCGGTCTTTCCGGCCGGAGGGAACGCGGATTCACGCTCGGCGGCTTTCGCGACGACTACATTCGTGCCTTTCCCGCGATGGTCGTTCAGCGTGCCGATGGAGCCTTTCTCGCGTTTGCCAACATTATTCCGGACGGCGTCAAAGGTGAGGCCACGATCGATCTGATGCGGCGCAAGAGCGATCTGCCCAATGGGATCATGGATCTTCTGCAGGTTCGGCTCATTGAGCACTTCCGCGAGGCAGGATTCTCTCGTTATACGCTTGGAATGGCACCTTTCTACAACGTTGGAGAGCAGTCGGGCGCGCCTGTGATGGAGAGGACTATCCGGCTCCTCTACGATCATGTCAGCCGAATTTTCTCTTACAAAGGGCTCCACAATTACAAAGCGAAGTTCATGCCGACGTGGGAGCCGCGCTATCTCGTCTACGACTCCGAGACGTCCTTGCCGGCAATCATTCTGGCCTTGATTCAGCTCACAGAACGACAGCCGACGACGAAGCATGGCTGACAGGCGACTCCCGGCATGGGAGGTGCGACTGCTCCGATACAGCGGTTTCCAGATAGTTCGATACCGTGTTGCACACGTGTCCGATCGGTTAGCGGCCTTTAGGATCAGGTGCTAAGATCGGAAGTCAGACCTTGGTCAGCTCACGTCAAGCGGACAGATGAGCCTGACGACGCCGGTCACGCCGCCTCGATCGAGACGAGCGATCATCACGCGGCGGACGTTGACAGTCACGAACGGCACTGCCAACCGCGGGGAGTTCAGCGAAAGACATTCTAAATTCGAATCAGACAAGGTCCGATTCGTACCGCGTGGTTGTGGTGCGCGGAGCACTTGATGGGCGACAGCACCCGGACTGGTTTCGAGCACGTACCGAAGACCAAGAAACAGTTCATCGTTCAAGGGTCCAATTTCCGGCCCTCTCGGGAAAGCTTCGATACCGTCCTTTCTGATCTGAAGAACCTTCTCGACATCGACGTCCTGGCGCTACTGACTCCTCTAGACGCAGACGGACGAATGTTCGCCGTGTCCGCGTCATCCGGCGTGCCTCTTGACCGTCTGAACGACGTGGTGATTAGTGTTGATTCCAATGACCCGCGGCTATCCAGGACCGTGCTCACACAGGTTTTGCTCGAGGATCCGACCTTTTCGGAGGCGCTGAGCCCACTCTGCCGGATACGTGACATCCAGTCCGTCACGATTGTGCCTATCACCATCGACGACCGACTGCTGGGAATGCTGCATGTCGGCGCCTTTCGCGACGGGCCGGCAGTCGCCGACGATCGCCTGCTCAAGCTCGCGGCGATGACGATGGCGGCCGAGATCGATCGTCAACAGCAAAGCAGATCCGCGTCCGAGACCAGGGCTCAGAACGAGCATCTTCAGGAACGCATCACGTTCCTCACGGTGGCCAGTGGACTCCTCTCGTCGTCGCTCGACTATGAGACGACCTTGGCACAGATCACCAGCACGCTGGTGCCGCGGTTGGCTGACGTCTGCGCCATCGTGTTGGTCGATGAGGACGATTCGATCAGTCAGATAACCGTCGAGGGAATCGATCCCGAGGTGACGCGGTTAGTGCGGAAGCTCCAATCGAAGTACTCGTTACGGGCGGAATCGCCGGGCTCTCTGCGACGCGTCCTCGACAGCGGCAGGACCGATTTCCATCCGACCGTGACTGAGCGCTACTACGAGGAGACCTCCATCGACTCTGAGCACCTCGAGCTCCTGCGGCAGATCGGCATGCGTTCTATAGTGATCGTGCCGCTCAACGGTCATGGATCGACCATTGGTGCGTTGTCGATGGCTTTCACAAGCAGCGAACGAAACTACACACCTGAGGAAGTCGATTTCATCGAGGAGTTGGCCCATCGTTCCGCGCTCGCCGTGGAGAATGCTCGCCTCCTGAGGACTTCACAGCAAGCCCTCGAAGAGCGTGACGAACTGCTCCGCTTTCGCGAAGAGACGATCCTCCTCGAGCGGCAAGCACGGGCCAGGGCCGAAGCGGCGCAACGCCGAGAGGCGTTCTTGTCTGAGGCGAGTGGCATCCTGTCATCCTCGTTGGATTCCGCCACGAACCTCAAGAGCCTGTCTCGACTGATCGTCGCGAGAGTGGCGGATTGGTGCAGCATCGAACTGTTCGACGATAATGGCGCCTCCTCGTTGGCCGCGGCACACCATGCTGATCCAGATGGGCTAGAAATTCTCAATCGCATTCAGGATGAATACCTGCCAGCCATGATTCCGGATCTGCCGCCGCGGCACATTCTGCGCTATCGCGAACCGACGATGATCAACACTATCGCTGACGGCTTCTGGTTCGATAGCGCCGCCACTCCCGAGCACCTGATACAACTGGATCGGCTCAACACCACGGCGTTGATCGTCGTTCCGCTCTTTTCGCGCAGCCGCATCCTCGGGCTGATGACTCTGGCTCGATCAGCGGATTCGCCACCATTTGACGACGAAGATCTTCCAATGGGTATCGATCTTGGCCATCGCGTGTCTCTCGCGCTGGACAACTCAATTCTCTACAACCGCGCGCAGAGCGTCGTTCAGCAGCGAGAGGAGTTCATCTCGACCGCATCACACGAGATGAAGACGCCGCTGACGACCGTGAAAGGCTATTTGCAGCTCCTCAACCGCCAGATCCGCCGCGATAACGTCGATCTTGCGCGCGTCGCTCGCTTCACCGGAGAGCTGGACGAGCAGGTCAGGCGGCTTGAAGAGCTCGTGTCCGATCTCTTGGACGTTTCTCGCATTCAGCAGGGCCGTCTCGAGCTGCGTCTGGAACGTTTCGATCTGGCGACACTTGCCTCGTCCGTACTCGACCGTTTTGAGCATGCGCCCGAGCGGGTGGAGTCGCACGAGTTGACCTTGAATGCGCCTGAACCAGTCATCGGTATCTGGGATCGTGGGCGTCTCGATCAGGTACTCACTAACCTCGTTTCGAACGCGTTGAAATACTCTCCCAATGGTGGTCAGGTTCTCGTGCGCGTTCGTCAGTTAGGGGAGACCGCCCAGATCACCGTGCGAGACAGTGGCATTGGGATTACTCCTGAGGAGCGAGCCACCCTCTTCCAGCCCTTCGCGCGCGGGCGCAATGTCAGGCCGGAGATCTCCGGTACGGGCCTGGGACTCTACATCACCAATCGAATTGTCACCAACCATCAAGGCGCGATCTTCGTCAAGAGCGATCCCGGGCAAGGGACGTCCTTCATCGTGCAGCTTCCGTTGAAAACGGGTGAGCCGGACGAAGAGCAGGCATAGTCAGCCTCGCCAACTCTCCCAATTACTCTATGAACCGAAGAAATTACCCCGCCGCGGGCAATCGCCCCTGGTTTACAGCCATCGTGGATCGTGGGAAAGTGAGCAGCGGCATGTGAGCCGCTGAGCTTCGCATTCGCTCATGCGTGAAATCGAAAACAGGGAGGCAGTTCTATGGCTGACTTGAAAGCTCCTCAAGCCGGAATGGAATGGCGGTTGGTCGGGCCGCATCGTGGGGGACGGGTGGTCGCGGTCACCGGTCATCCGACCGAGCTGGCCACCTTCTACTTCGGCGCCTGTGCCGGTGGCGTCTGGAAGACCACCGATGGCGGTGCCTATTGGGAGAACATCTCCGACGGCTTCTTCCAAACCTCGGCCGTCGGCGCCATCGCCATCTCCACCAGTGATCCCAACGTCCTCTACGTCGGCACCGGTGAGACCGCCATCCGGGGCAACGTCTCCCATGGCGATGGCGTCTACAAGTCGACCGATGGTGGCCAGACCTGGACCAACGTGGGACTCTCGGACACCCAGGCCATCGCCAAGGTCCGCATCCATCCGGCCAACCCCGATCTGGTCTACGTGGCCGCTCTGGGACACGTCTGGGGACCGAACACAGAGCGTGGCGTCTATCGCTCCAAAGATGGTGGACAGAGCTGGGAACAGATCCTCTTCCGCAGTGAGAAGGCCGGCGCGATCGACCTCAGCATGGACCCGCACAATCCCCGGATCCTGTACGCCACCATCTGGGAAGCCCAGCGCTTCCCCTACAAGCTGAACAGTGGCGGACCGGACAGCGGCATCTTCAAGTCGACCGATGGCGGTGACAGCTGGACCGAGATCACGCGCAACGAGGGATTGCCGACGGGAGTTCTGGGCAAGATCGGGATCGCGGCGTCACCGGCCCAGAGCGATCGGGTGTATGCCATCGTGGAGGCGGAGGATGGCGCGCTCTTCCGCAGCGATGACGGGGGAACGACCTGGCAACGCCTCTCGGAGCAGAACGACCTGCGCTGGCGTGCCTGGTACTACCAGCACATCGTGGCCGATCCGAAAGACCCGGATACGGTTTGGATCATGAACGGCAATCTGTGGAAATCGATCGATGGCGGGAAATCGTTCTCCAACGTCGCAGTTCCGCACGGCGACAATCACGATCTATGGATCGATCCCCACAACTCCCAGCGCATGATCGAAGGCAACGACGGCGGCGCGATCGTCACCTACAACGGCGGTCTCTCCTGGTCGAGCGTGCTGAATCAGCCGACGGCGCAGCTCTACCACGTCACCACCGACAACCAGCTCCCATACCGACTCTACGGTTCGCAGCAAGACAACTCCGCCATCTCGCTTCCAAGCATGTCCGTCACTGGAGCCATCGGAATGACCGAATGGATGGAGCCGGGAGGCGGCGAGAGTGGTTACATCGCGGTGAAGCCGACTGACCACAACGTCATCGTCGGTGGCGGCATCGGCAGCGGTGAGGGAGACGGGCGTCTGATTCGGTACGACCACCGAACGGGCCAGCATCAGAACATCACCGCATGGCCGGTGGAGACGGGAATGGGCGATGGCGCGGATAAGATGCGCTTCCGCTTCCAGTGGACCTTCCCGATCCAGTACTCACCGCATGATCCCGACACGCTCTACGTCACCTCCAACCACGTCCACCGTTCCACCAACGAGGGCATGTCGTGGGAAGTCATCTCTCCCGATCTGACGCGTCACGATCCCGCCACCCTGGAAGCCTCCGGGGGACCCATCACCAAGGACAACACTGGCGCCGAGGTCTATGCCACCATCTTCGCCTTCGTCGAGTCGCCGCATCAGCAGGGACTCTTCTGGGCCGGATCCGATGATGGCCTGGTCCACATCTCCCGCGACAATGGCGCCTCCTGGCAGGAGATCACCCCGAAGGATCTGCCCAAGCACGCCATGATCTCGGTCATCGAGCTCTCGCCACACGCCGCGGGAACGGCCTATCTAGCGGCGACCTGCTACAAGTCGGACGACTTCCGACCGTATCTCTACACGACGTCGGACTATGGCCAGAGCTGGACCAAGATCGTGACGGGCATCCCGGCAAACGCCTTCACCCGCACCATCCGGGAAGACCCCAATCGTCAGGGACTGCTCTACTGCGGCACGGAGACGGGGCTGTACCTCTCGCTGGACGATGGCGCCAATTGGGAGACATGGCAGCTGAACCTGCCGATCACCCCACTCTATGACCTGCTGGTCAAGGGGACCGACCTGATCGCGGCGACGCATGGTCGATCGTTCTGGATCCTGGACGATCTGACGCCACTGCATCAGCTCAATGGTGACGTCCGTCAGCAGGATGCCCACCTCTTCAAGCCGAAAGACACGACCCGTATGAAGGTCTATTCCGGCTATGGCTCAGAGATGGACGGCGGTCTCTCTTACATCAACGCCGGCCCGCTGACGGTCGCCTATCGCAAGGTAAAGCTGGCCGATGGCACCAATGGAAAGAAGTTCCTCGATGCTGGTGAGAATCCACCCAACGGCGTAATCGTCAGCTACCACTTTGGTCAGGAGCCGAAAGAGGACGTAACGCTCTCATTCCTGGATGCGGACGGCAACGAGATCCGCACCTTCTCCAGTGCCGAACCACCGAAGGTGGAAGGAGAAGAGGAGCAGACCGAACCGCGCCTGACCAAGTCGGCCGGCATGAACCGCTTCACCTGGAACATGCGCCTGCCGGACGCGGTCAAGATCCCGGGAGACAAGAGCGCGGAAGGGTACCTGCATGGTCCGACGGTTGTACCGGGGAGCTACCAGGTTCGCCTGACGGCGGGGGGACAATCGCAGACGCAGTCCTTCGCGATCCTGCGTGATCCACGCATCGGCGCGACGGAGCAGGATCTGAAGCAGCAGTTCGAGCTGCTCGTCAAGATCCAGACCCGGCTCTCGGATACCCATCGAGCCATCCTCAAGCTGCGTGACCTGCGCGATCAGATTACCGGCTGGGAGAAGCGCATCGAAGCCGGCAAAGCGAGCTATGACAACGCCGACAGCCTGCTGGAATCGGCCAAGACGCTTTCCGAACGATTAACCGAGGTCGAGAACGAGCTGATCCAGGTGAAGTCTGGCAGCCCGTTGCAGCCACCGAGCCGTCTCAACTCCAAGATCGCGACGCTGTCGGCCTTCGTCGACAACGCCGACTTCGCGCCGACGCGGCAAAGCTATGAGGCGTACGACTACCTTTCCGAGCTCATCGAAGGACAGCTCGACATACTGCATGAGGTCGAATCGGGCGAACTGCTCAGATTCAACAACCGGCTGCGCGAGTCCAACGTGCCACCGGTAGCCAGCACCAGCGCGAACGGCTAATCGGTCGTCGCGCGCCCGGGTTCCCGACATCGGGAACCCGGGCGCTTTCTTAATCCGACACATTCTAAAATTCCGGTTGAATCCTTCACGCGAGTTCATTACCATTAAGCGGCTTCCTTGCATGAATAGTCCGAGTTGGAGGGGATAATGGGCGCTTTCCGCTCGCTGCGTCGCGTGCTCGTGCTTGCCGGCGCGGCACTTCTCATCGTGCTGGTCACCGGTTCAGTGGCACTGGCCGCCAAACCGCCCACAAGTGGTAACGGCAATGGTCACGGTGGGAACGGGGGTGGCGGCAGCACTCCGACTCCAACACCGACGCAGACTCCAGGCTCTCAGGTAGTGTGTGTTGATGCGGGACATGGTGGATCTGACCCTGGAGCAGTCTATGGCGGTCTACAAGAGAAAGATCTGACACTGCAGATTGCCGGGCTGCTCGGAACCGAGCTCGCCAGTCAAGGCTATCGAGTGATCATGACTCGGACCGACGACACGTCACTTACCAACACGCAGCGGGCCGAAATATGCAACGGGAGCAATTTCAACGGCACCAATCCAGACGGTCTGACCGCGAATATCGATATCGCAATCCATCTCAACGCGGCCAGCGACCCAACCATTGACTATTTCCAGGCATTCTGGGGTAAGAAGAACAAGGATCTCGCGTTCTCGCAGGCGATCACTGATCATTACGTTCTTCCCTCGGGAAGCGGCACTGGTTATTTGACGGACAACGCGGTTGGACAGTTTGCCTCAGGAGAACTGTTGAAGACCAATTGTCCGGCAACCCTCGCCGAAACCGTCTTTTTGTCGAATACCGAAGAGCAGCATCTTCTTGGCGACGGGACGGGAGCTCGCCAGCAGCAGATTGCGGATGCGTTGGACGCTGGGATCGTTGCCTGGCTAGGGCCCGCGCAGTAAGTCGGAGAGGATACTCAACAGTAGTCGCGGGTTACAGTTGACTAAGTTCAGAACAAGTCTGTGCGCAACTCCGGGTGAGCCATCGCCGAGGGATTTGCTCTGTTTCCGTCGATGTCATATTGTGCGACTCATGGTGCGTTCGCTGAGCGATTTCCGGCTTTGCATCCCATGAGCCAACCGCAAGACGACTCTCGCGTTGCGGTTCTCGGTGTGCCCTTCGACGACCGTTCGGTCGACGACGCGATTTCGCTGATGGCGCAGTGGGTTGTCGACGGACCGGGCTGCCTGCATCAAGTGGCCACCGCGAATCCCGAGTTCCTCGTCGCCGCCCGTCGCGACGCTACCTTCCGGCATGTCTTACAGCGGGCAGACATGGTCACACCCGACGGCGTAGGCGTGTTGATCGGCTCGCGCATCCTTGGCCGCCCGATTCACCACCGCGTAACAGGCGTCGATCTCGTGGAAGGCCTGGCGGCACGGCGCGACGAGCAATTGCAGTTCTTTCTGCTCGGCGCGGCACCCGGAATCGCGGCATTGGCCGCTGAACGGTTACGACAGCGATTCCCCGGAGTTGTGATTTCCGGTGTCTGGGAGGGATCACCACGAGCCGCAGACTTCGGCGAAATCAAGCAAAGACTGGGGGCAGCCAGGCCCACCGTTTTGCTGGTGGCGTACGGTGCGCCGAGGCAGGACGTCTGGATTTACGAGCATCAGACCGAGCTTGCGGCATGTGGCATAGTGGTAGCAATTGGGATCGGCGGAGCATTGGATTACCTGGCGGAAGCGGTGCCTCGTGCTCCGCGCTGGGTCCGTCGCATCGGATTCGAGTGGCTCTTCCGTCTCATTAGACAGCCGTGGCGTTGGCGGCGGCAGCTTGCGCTGCCGTTGTTTGCTCTGTTGGTCATCGGTGATCGTCTACGGTCGACGTGGCACGGCACCCGGGAACGTGTATGGTGATTTCCGACATCGAAGAGAAGCATTGCACCTACCATCCGAACGTCCTGACCCGGCTGCGGTGCAGCAAATGCGGTACTCCAATTTGCCCACGTTGCGCGGTCGAGACACCAGTTGGCTTTCGCTGCCCTGACTGCGCCGCGGTTCGTGGCTTGCCGACCTATCAGACGAGCGGAAATGCGTTGGCAAAGAGCATCGGCATCGGCATTGTGGTCGCGGTGGCCGTCGGCGTGCTGTGGGGATACTTTCCTCAGTGGGAGTTCTACCTGTCACTCATTCTCGGATTCGGCGTAGCTGAAGGCATGGCCTGGGGAGCGAACTACAAACGCGGCTCAGATTTGCAGATCGCGGCGATCGCCTGCGTCATCGGAAGTCTGATCCTCTCACGCGTGGTCATGGCTCAGCACAGCCCGTTCTTCACACTCAATGACCTGCTGAACCACGCGACCAATCCGATCGTCTCCTCCTACTTTCAGTTGCGACTGCTACCGGACATGCTCTTCGCGGCGCTGGCGGTGGCGATTCCCTTCATCCGCTTCAGGTAGGTCAAGTGGACGAACTCCTCGATCTGCTGCCGGTTCTCGATCGCATCCGCGACCAGCGTGTGCTGGTGATTGGTGACCTCTATCTCGACGCCTACATCTTCGGACGACCAGCGCGCGTGTCGCGCGAGGCCCCGATCATGGTGCTGGAGGAGACCCGACGCGAGGATCGCCTCGGCGGCGGAACGGCGCCGGCCCTAGCGCTACGAGAGTTGGGAACCAGCGTGTCGCAGACCGGTGTGATAGGTGACGACGCGGAAGGCCGTCGCGTTGTCGAGCTGCTGCAGTCCCAACAGGTCGACACATCCGGCATCCTTGTTGACGATTCCAGACCGACCACCACCAAGACGAGGCTGGTCGCCGAGGGTCCGTTCAACGTTTTCCCGCAACAGGTGGCTCGCAGCGATCGTCAGCTGCGCGATCCGATCGATGATGACACTACGGCCAAACTGGTCAGCTTCGTTCGCCGGGTTGGTCCGACGATGGACGCCATCCTCCTCTCCGACTATCGCAGCGGCGTAGTGGTACCCGAGGTCGTCGAAGCCGTGAGGGACGTGGCCCGACTCTCGACTGTCGATTCGCAAGGTGCGCTTAGCAGCTTCACGGGGCTGGATCTCGTAAAGTGTAACCAGGCCGAGGCGGAGACCTACCTGGGTGCGTCGTTGGGAACTGAAGAGGAACGACGGTCGGCTCTGACCACGTTGCGACAACGTCTCGGGTGCGACCGGCTGGTCGTCACGCTCGGTCCGGAAGGTGCCGCACTGGCGATCGACGGCGAGTACCGCGAGGTGCGATCGGTGGTACGGCGACAGGTCTTTGACGTCACGGGCGCCGGAGATACGGTCATCGCCGTGATGACCGGTGCACTGGCGGCCGGCGCAGACGCTCTACAGGCATTGCGACTGTCTCAAGTGGCAGCGGGAATCGTGATCGGCAAATGGGGCAATGCCCAGGCGAGCGCCGACGAGATATCGATCGCCATTCGAGAAGGCTGACCGGCAGGAACGGTGATCGTTCCCGCTCGAACTGGAAGAATGAGCACGCCCATCGCGTTTAATCCGCGTGGCAGAGTGTGCCGCCGATCCTCGAACGTATCCTCACCATATGGAGAAGCATGAGCGCAACGCACAGCGGAATCGTCGCATTGGCAGGGGGCGTCGGGGGCGCCAAGCTGGCCCATGGTCTGGCGTTGACAGGTCTTGAAAGCCGTCTCGCCGTGGTGGTCAATACCGCCGACGACTTCGAACTGATGGGGCTGCACATCTCGCCCGATCTCGATACGGTCCTCTACACACTGGCGGGGCTGGCCAATCCCGAGACCGGCTGGGGTATTGAAGGCGACACGTTCAACACACTCGAAGCAATCAAGCGCTATGGCGGTCCGAGCTGGTTCTGGCTCGGTGACCAGGATTTCGCCACCCACATCTTGCGAACCGAACGCCTCCGAGCGGGTCAAACGATCAGCAAGGTCACGGCTGAGCTGGCGAGCGCGCTCGACGTCACGTCCGCAATCCTTCCCATGTGCGAAGAACCGGTTGCAACCATCGTTGCAACGCCCGAAGGACGTCTCGACTTTCAGGACTACTTCGTGCAGCGGCAACATCAGAGTCTCGTCCAGAGCGTCGAGTTCGAAGGGATAGAATCGGCATCCGTTCCGGTAGCAGTCGCCGATGCTCTGTCGTCCGCCGACGCGATCGTTCTGTGCCCTTCCAACCCGATCGTCAGCATTGGGCCGATTTTGAGCGTGCCCGGCATGTGTCAGCAGTTGCATGACGCACCCGCGCCGGTCGTCGCGGTCAGTCCGATCATCGGCGGGCAGGCGCTCAAGGGACCAGCCGATCGGATGCTCGAGACGCTTGGGCATGAAGTCTCGTCGGTCGGCGTAGCCGAAATCTATCGTGATTTCCTCACGGGTATCGTCATCGACGAGCAAGATCGCGACCTCGCGCCGCGTATCGAGGCACTCGGTATCAGAACGCTGGTCACCGGCACGATCATGCGCAGTGAGGCGGACCGTCGACGTCTGGCCGTCGAGACGCTTGAATTTGCTGGACGGCTGGATTGATGTCTTTGTATGCCGTGGTCCCGGTGCAGCGTCTCGAAACCGCCAAGAGTCGTCTGGCGTCGGTCCTCTCTCCGCAAGAGCGCGGAGATCTTGTCCTGACGCTCTTCGACAACGTCATGACTGCGTTGACGGGATCCGACGCTGTGAACGGCATCGTGGTGGTGAGCCCGGATCCGCACGTGCTCGAGGTCGCGCGACGTTGGGACGCGGAGCGCGTCGAACAGCTGGGAACGGGCCTAAACGCGGCCATCCGCCTGGGACGCGATCAGGCGGTCGCCATCGGGGCCGAGTCGATCCTGATCGTGCTTGCCGACTTACCTGGCGTTGCAACGGCGGACGTAGATCGAATGGTTGAGCTGTCGCGCGACGCGCCGGTCACATTCGCGCCGGATCGCCACGGACGCGGCACGAACGCCATGATCCTGCGGCCGCCACACGCCATCGAGCCCTCATTCGGCGTTGACAGCCTCCTCAAGCACCGGCGAGAGGCGCAGCGGCTAGGTGTGAGCGCCCACACGTTCGAGTCGACAGGCACCGCCTTCGACGTTGACACCATCGACGACCTGGTCGATCTCGGCTGGCTCGATCCTGTCACTCACGATCGCCATATTCCAGCCAACAAGGCAACTGCTCAGTAGGTGGCTATCCAGACGTCAGCAAACGTCAATTTTTCGGGAGGCAGTCCGTGGACGGGAAACGCGCACGCACAGAATCAAGGGAGCAGACTCGAATCGGGTCAGAATCGACACTGAACTCCAACCTCCTCGACCCAGACCTTCAGTTGCTTCGCCGCGGCCACGCTTCCGCTTTGCTCGCGTTCGAGCGGGAGAATCGGGCTTACTTCGCGGCGGCGATACCGGATCGCGGAGACGAGTTCTTCGCTGAGTTTGACGCGCGGTATGCGCAACTGCTCGCGTGGCAGGCCGACGGGACGGATTACTTTCACCTGCTCGTTACCGAAGTTGGCGAGGTGATAGGACGGGTGAACTTGTTCGAGGTAGCAGATGGGTCGGCAGAACTCGGGTACCGGATCGCGCAGAAGGCCGCAGGGCACGGACTGGCTACAGCGGCGGTGCGCAAGGTGCGCGAGCTTGCCGCCACGGAGTATGGGCTTTCCAAGTTGCGCGCGAGAGTCACGCTGGACAATCCGGCCTCGCGCAAGGTGCTTGAACACAACAGCTTCGTCGCCGTCGGTGAGCTCACGCTCAATGGCAAACCAGCAATGTCGTACATCTGCGAACTCCGGTGATGCAGCGAGTTCGTGTCAATCCGGACACTCTTCAGACGTTGACAACTGGGTGATGTCTTCGGTTTTGATGCAGCCTGCGGTTTGTCAAGGCACGACTCCACTTGAACAATCTCCCGACACGGCGCCGTTCATCACGCTCTCCAGCGATGCGTTCATCTGGAAGGGTCCTCGCTAAACCCACGTCCGGTAACGACGCGAGATCCACCGAGACGTGCTGCGTCGCGCCGCGTGCTAGGATTCGCCACACGATGGCCGCGCCGGCTCGACCGCCACGAAGAGGAACGATGGGTCAACGAATCGCCTTCGATCAGCTCGAATCACTCGGCCGTCAGCTACGCGTGACTGGGCAACGTGTGGTCTTCACCAACGGACATTTCGATCTAGTCCACGTCGGGCATCTGCGCTATCTCCAGGCGGCGCGAGACTTCGGTGACGTGCTGGTCGTCGGCGTAAATGATGACGCCGTGACCACGCGCCGCAAGGGATCATCCAGACCCATCGTTCCGGAAGACGAGCGAGCCGAGCTCATTGCCGGACTACGCTGTGTCGATTACGTGGTGATCTTCCACGACGAAACGGCTGAATCATCGATCCGCGCGCTCGAACCGGACGTCTACGTCAAAGGGGGCGACTACGCCGTCGATCAACGGGAGATCGACGAAGGGAAGCTGCCGTTGCCGGAGGCGAGCGTGGTTCAGGCGTACGGCGGTGAGGTTCGAACGGTTCCGCTGATTCCAGGACAGTCGACCACCAATCTGGAGCAGCGCATCATCGAGCGCGTCTGCGCCAAGAGGCCCTGATGGAATCCACCGGCACCGAGGTCAAGCCCGTCGAAACGAGCGAGGTATCCGACCGGGCACGTATCGCGCAGGGCGCCGCCATCATCATGGCCGGCACGCTCCTCAGTCGCGTCTTGGGGCTTGGCCGCGAGCAGATCACCTCCTGGCTCTTCGGCACCGGCGACGCCGTGGCCGCCTTCACCATCGCCGACAACATCCACACCATGCTCTTCAACCTGGTGATCAGCGGCATGATGGAGGCCGCGCTGGTCCCCGTTCTGAGCGCCTACAGCGGGCTGGAGCAACGCGAGGAGCTACGACGCATCACCGGCGCGTTGATGGTGCTGGCGTTCATACTGGTCGGTGGTGCCGTCGTCGTCATGGAGCTATTCGCCCCCTACGTGGTCAAGGTGATGACCGTCTTCGGTGGCGGTGCTGACGCGCGCGGTATCAGCACGGTCGATCTCGCCAACGAGATGGTGCGCATTATTCTGCCGGCCGTGTTGCTGCTGGCTCTCTCGACCATCCTGATGTCGACGCTCTACTCGATGCATCGCTTCGCTCGCCCGGCCATCTCTCTGGCGGCGCGCAACGCGGCGGTCGTGGCCGTGGCCCTGACGCTGGGACGCACCACGTTCGGGATTCGTAGCCTACCAGTGGGGATACTGATCGGCGCCTTCTGTCTGGTGCTGATTCAGGCGCCGGGCCTGCGCGACGCCATGCCCAAGCTCAACTTCGACTTCCGCCATCCCGCCATTCGACGCATTCTGGCTCTCTACATCCCGATCTCGATCGGCTTGCTGAGCAACACCGTGGCACTGGTGATCGACCGCAACTTGGCCTGGGGCGTCGGCCAAAACGCGCTCGGCGCCATGCGCTACGCTACGACGCTGAATCAGATGATCCTTGGACTGGTGGCGACGGCGACCTCGATTGCGGCTCTGCCAACGCTTTCACGACATTTCACCACCGGCGACGATCTCGGCTTCCAGCGCACGCTCTCCAACGGCATCAAGATGGTGACGATCATGGTCGTTCCGGCAACCCTCGGGCTGACTGCCATCGCATGGCCGACAGTTCAGCTCCTCTTCTATCACGGCGCTACAGATTTCTCCGGAGCGCACGCCATCTTTATTGCCTTGCTCGCCTATCTTCCCGGCACCTTCTTCGCCGCCTTCGATCAGGTGCTGATCTTCACCTACTATTCGCGGCAGAATACGCGCACTCCGGTGATCGTCGGGGTCCTGGCGGTCGGCGTCTATTTCATCTTCGCTCTGTCGCTGGTCGGTCCATTGGGAATGACTGGTCTGGTGCTGGCCAACTCGGCTCAGTTCACGTTCCACGCACTGGCGATGTGGTTCCTGCTCCATCGGTCTCTGGGACATGTCGGGGATACCACCGTGAAACGCACTCTCTGGCGCTCGATGCTGGCAGGCGGGGTGATGGCAGTCGTGGTGTACGCTGTTGCCCGTGGACTGCAAATGACGTCATTCGCGCCGAGCGGTGGGACTTCCGGCATATCCGCACTTGCGGGTGAGGTGCTGATTGTGGCGATTCCTGTGGCGGTCGGGGCCGGCGTCTATCTGGTTGCGCTGCGACTCCTCGGTGTCGACGAGATTCACGCTATCCAGCGCGGAGTGATGCGCCGCTTCTCGCGCTCCGCGTCGTAGGCAAGAGGTGGATTCCCTTGCGTTTGTCGCCTTGAGCACGTGCACCCAACGCAATCGTTTCGTTCTGAGAACGCGACCACGGAAGACTCGCCACACCGACGGACGACCAACGCACCCTTGTCACCCTGATGGTTCTCCCTCTCCAGTGAAGGGGGAGCCAGTGGAAGTTAGTGCAGTCGAAGGATCTCTCACCGGATGCAGTCGGCTGTCGGTTCATCGACGGAGAGATCCTACGACTCCTCACCCTCACTGACTCTCCCTCGACCCGACGGCGAGAACCATCGCTCCGCTCAGAATGACAAGAGTTGCGGCCGTGCCCATGAAGGACGATGACGAACAAGACGTCGTGAATAGGTGCTTAGGGAAGCGAAGGTGGATGGGGCAGGTCTTCTCAATCTGGTCCTGGATTCGCTGGATACATCTCATCTCGGCGATCGTCTGGATCGGCGGACAGCTCTTCATCCTCATCGTCCTGCTCCCAATCATGCGCACGGCCCTTCCCCGTAACGAACGCATACTCCTCTTCGCACAGGTCGGTCGCCGTTACGCGGTCGTCTCCTGGATCGCGCTGGCATTGCTTGTAGCAACCGGGTTTCTCAACGGTGAACGGCGAGGTATTGCCTGGGAACGGCTCCCCGACAGTAACTATGGCCGTATTCTGCTGGCAAAGCTCATTCTGGTTGCGATCGTCATCACGATCACGCTGATCCACGCGCTGTACTACGGTCGCCGTATCACTGAAATCGCCGAACAGGTGCAATCCATGGGCGGAGACGACGCAGCCATCACCGATGAACGACGCCACCTGCAGGTGGTGTCTGGAGTCCTGTCCGGAGTGAATTTGCTCTTGAATTTGATCATCGTCCTACTGGCGGCGGCACTGGTCGCATGAGCGGCACTATCTCCCATCGATGGTGGGCGGGTCGAAGGATGAAATGAGCACGATGACCACCGACTATCCCGTATCCCTGCTGAAACGGGAGCCCGCGCCTCCGTTTGACGGCGAAGGCGAGTTCGCGCTGTGGCACTTCAGCGAAGACGATTCGCTGCGCGTCTTCGAGCCACACGTTCCCGCGACGAACGCAGAGTCGCCAGCGCTCGTCTGGGCTGTCGACACGCGGCACTCCCCAATGTTCTGGTTTCCGCGCGCTTGCCCGCGCGGCTGCATCTGGGCGGTCTCCACCACCTCTGACGGGGACGTGGAGCGCTTCTTTGGGCAAAGCGACAGACGACGCGTCCATGTCGTCGAGAGCGCCTGGCCGGATCGCATGAGGGAGTGCCGGTTGTATGCCTATAGATTGCCGATCGGGCCGTTCAAGCCGCACGACGTTGGTGGCTACTGGGTCACCGGCGAGACCGTCGGAGCACTCGAACGCGTGACGATCGACGGCCTGATCGGTCGACATTCCGCGGCCGGGATCGAGCTCCGCATCACTCCCTCTATCTTGCCGTTCTGGCGCCGAGTCATTGAATCGACCCTGGAATTCAGCGGAATGCGGCTGCGCTATGCCGCCCCCCATCCGCAGCAAGTTGAACGGTAGCTTCATAGCGGTTGGACGTTGGGAGGTTAGCTCGGGGTCGGACCGTCCACCGGCTCGGTCGCGACCACACGCACTTCAGCGATTCGCAACCCATCAAGCTCGGTCACCTCGATGAAGTATGGCGGCAGCTCGACCCGATCGCCGATCTCCGGTCGGTGGCCGAGCGCCGAGAAAACGAAGCCGCCGATGGTGCTGCTGTCCTCGGCGTGCAGATCAAGCCCAAAATGATCGCGAATGTCGGAGAGATGCGTGAGGCCGTTGATCCGCCAGCTGCCGTCCGGCTCGATATGGATCTCCTCGCTGGTCAGCTCAAATTCGTCTGGCACGTCCCCGACTACACGTTCGAGAATGTCGTCCAGCGTCACCATTCCGGCCGTGCCGCCGTATTCGTCGACGGCGATCACGACGTGGGTCCGATGCTTCTTCATCTCATCGAGCAGCGAGTCGATCGCGATCGAGTCCGGCACGGTCATTACCGGTCGAACCAGCCCTCGAACGTCGGGCGCCGTTGCGTCATTCGTGTTGAAGACCACCTCAATCAGATCTTTGACGTAGAGGACGCCGAGAATTTCGTCGAGATCCCGACCGTAGACCGGATAGCGGGCGAACTTATGCTCCCGAATCACCTCGGCAATTTGCTCCAATGACGAATCGGATGGGATGGCGACGAGCTCAGTGCGCGGCACCATGATGTCGTCGGCAGAAAAATCATGGAAGACGAACGCGCGCCGGATGATCTCCTCTTCGGTCTCGAACAGTTCGCCACTTTCGGTACTGGCCGCGACAATGAGCCGTAGCTCTTCCTCTGTGTAGATCAGGTTGTGACCGAGAGCAGGCTGCACGCCAACCAGGCGCAAGAACGATTGACCAACCCAGTTCATCGAGAAGATGATCGGCCGGAAGATCCCAAGGAACAATCGCACGGGTGAAGCGACCACGAAGGCAGTCGACTCCGGATTCTGCAACGCGAAGGATTTTGGCGCGAGCTCACCGAACACCACGTGTAGGAAGGTGATCACGCTGAACGCAATGATGAACGAGATGGTGTGCGCCGTGGCCGAGGCGACGTTGGCCGGCAATACAGCCTCAAGAAACGGGTCGAGGATCTGCGCCATGGCGGGCTCGCCAACCCAGCCGAGGCCGATACTGGCGATCGTGATGCCCAGCTGGGTCGCTGCGATGAACCCATCCAGGTCCTGCAGCGCGTTCCAGACATTGCGGGCGCGCGCGTTTCCTTCGGCGACCAGCGATTCGATGCGGCTGCGTCGAACCGAGACCAGAGCGAACTCAGTAGCGACGAAGAATCCGTTGATGACGACGAGTACGACGACGGCAATTAGCTTGAGGGCGACGTCCATTTACCCTTGCCCGCTGGAAGCGATCGGTCAGCGCCGAGCGGCAACGATCATCCACGCTTCCCAATGTTGGGAAACGGGTCGCGGTTCCCCGCGTGATCGATCGACGCGTCGCGCTGACGTCCTGACAACATTTGGGGAAATCGTATCACTTGTGGTTGGGCGAGCGACGCTATGTCCATATCCCGTGAGTGATCGATATCACGGGCTCGGATGACGTCCGGATCGTGCCGACGGCACCCGCGATACGTGGCAGGTGTTGGACGCCATAAATGTCGCCCCTACAGCGCGGGGCCAGCTCGTCTCTTGTAGGGGCGATATTTATGGCGCCCGCGTGATGCGGCAAACAGCTTCAGGATTGAGGCCCGGCTAACCATGGGCTGCTCTCTCGGAAATTGCACGCCAATCCGTTCCGTCAAAGCCCTTCACAGAGACGCGCTGAGGAGACGTGGACCGGTCGGCTCCGGGCTCCCGCCCATCGGCTCGTCGGTTACCCCGAGAACTGAGTAATTTCCGATCGGCTGGGTGAGATGAATAGTGAGAAAGCCGCGCCCACGATCATCGACCGTGAACGTGCCGGCGCTGACGCGTCGATCACCATGCGTAAGCCAGACCTGATAGGTTTTGCCGGCCGGGAGCTGCGGCAGGCTCTCGACGATCAACCAGGCCACTCCGCCATCCTGTTGGGCGCAGAGTGTTCCGCTGGCGGATCCTCCGGATGTGGTGGAGGTCAGGTCATACCAGACGAGTTGTGGCTGCGTTGTCGCGGCATTCTGGGCGACGGGAGTATGTGACGAGGTTCCGCCGCCAACGAGGTGCAATTGAAGCGCCAGACTCCCCGCGAGAAGCAGCGCCAGCAGCGCCGCCGCCAGTGAAGCAGCCCAGGTAAGGCGCGAGGTCAGACGGAGTGGCTGCTGTGGCTCCATCCCGGATAAGATCGCCGCCTTGAGCGACGGCGAAGGCTGGAGCTGTGGTGTAACGAACCCGAGAAGGTCCACGGTGTCGGCGAACCGCTCGAGCTCCAGGCGACACGATCGACAGTGGCGCAGATGGCGAGTAACACCATCCAATTCGGGCGGGTCGAGCGCTCCGATCGCCGCGGCGGCGAACATCGGCTGAACCGCTTCACATGACCAACCGGGCTCCGACTCTGATCCCGTTGATGCCCTCTCCACGCTTGTCGACCTCAAGTTCCAGAACCACTGCAACACCCTAATCCCATGTGAACTGTTTACGATTCGCGCAGGCGGATGGATTGTCGCAGGGCAGAATCGCCGGTTCCCGCACACAACGAAACGGCGTTCGGAGCGGGAAGTCCCCGTTCCGAACGCCGCTGTGAATCCTTCGCTATTGCTGCTGTTGCGGGTAGACGACCAACGACATGCCGTCGAAGTAGCCCCAGGAACGCATGAAGTCGTCCCACGAGAACGTGCGATAGCTTCCGTCACCTGGATCTGCCACCGAGACACCAGAGTCGTCATAGCCATAGACGACCACGGCGTGCTCCTGTGGCACAAGCGCGAAGCGGTTCCTATCCACCGTCTCATACGAGCGCGTTTGAACCGACGCCAGGTTGGTCATCCAGACGACGACCGGCCGCCCCTGGTCGAGCTGCGCTTTCAAGAAGTTGGCGTTGCCGTTGGCGTAGAAGGCGTCGCTCCCGAAGCCGTAATTGCTCAGGACTGACTGGAACGGCTCAGCATAGACACCATAGTTGTCGGTGCCGCCAAACGCGCCCGTGATATCCCCACGGAAGCCCAAGTGTGGATTCGGGTTTTCCGGAACGTTCTCGATGAAGACCCATTCCGAGACCTGGTTCCCCCAGTAGGCGGTCGCGATACTGACGGCGGCGGCTTCACAGCTCAACGGCAACGCCTGCTGCTTGATCGGCATCGCACGCAGCTTGGTCGAGCTGTCTTGCGTCGCGGGAGCGCCACCAGGCACACGCAACAGATCACCAACTTCGATCATATTGGGATTGGTGATGTTGTTGGCGTTGGCGAGCGCCGCCAGGCTGACGTTGTACTGCTTGGCGATCTGCGTCAGCGTCTCACCCGCCGCGACGAGATGGAGCGTCGGATTGTCCAGGTTGCTGGTGACAGTGGCGGACGAGGTCGCAGTCGACGAAATGGCCGGAACCTTCAGCGATGTGCCCGGCAGTATCAGATTCGGATTGGCCAGATTGTTGACCTGCGCCAGTGAGTCGACCGTCATGCCGTACTGATTGGCGATCTGGTTCAGCGTCTCGCCAGGCACAACGACGTGTTGGCGCACATCCGTCGACGTGATCGTACCGGAGCCATCGGGCGCGTCGGTGGCAATCGTCAACGTCGTTCCGGAAACGATCAGGTTGGGATTGGAGAGATTATTGAGCTGGACGATCGTGTCGACCGGTACGTCGTATTGGTCCGCAATCTCATTCAGCGTCTCACCTGGCTGCACCTGGTGGTACGTGGCCGCCGAAGCCGCCTGCGATCCAACCATTAGGGCACTCGCCAGAACCGCCGACACCGCGGCGCTCCGCCGCATCGGGAATCGCCACCGGAGTGACGTCCGACGACCGAACTGCTGCAGACCGGAGGAGCGTCTTGGCGTGAACGCAATGCCAGCTTGAACTTCGTTGCGATAGCGCAGGCGCTCGGCATAGAGCCCGACCAAGCCGTCCCCACCGCCCGCTCGCTCTTGCGACATGGCAACCTCCCGTCTGTTGAAGTGGGTCTATTGCACGTACATGATGTACGTACATAGATCTTAGCATGGCGTTGACAGTGAGACAAGAATCGCGGGCCGACTATCGCTTGGGCGTGAGGAGGTTTACGCCGGTGTCTGTTCCAACCAGCGCCTGATCGGCAAGACGGATGAAGAGCCCGTGATCGACGACTCCGGTAATCGCCTTGATCGATGCCGCTAGCCGCTCGGGATCATCGATCGGGCCAAAGGCGACGTCCAGGATCAAGTTGCCGTTGTCGGAGACGAACGGGGAGTTGCCGGCGGAGATCGTTCGCAAGGCGACGTTTCCGCCAAGCTCGGTCAGTCGTTTCGAAGGGATGTGCCAACCGAACGGGAGGACCTCAACCGGCACCGAGTGATGACTTCCTAACTGAGATACGACCTTGCTCGAATCGGCGATGATGACCATGCTTTCAGAGGCGCTGGCCACGAGTTTTTCGCGCACCAACGCGCCACCCCGGCCTTTGAGGACCGCGAGCGTGCGCGGCTCGATTTCATCGGCACCGTCGATGGTCAGGTCGACGCGATCGACCGACTGAAAATCGGTCAGCGGAACTCCGCAGGAACGCGCCAGGGTCTCAGATTGTTTGGACGTCGGGATGCCGACGATTTTGAGACCGGAAGCGACACGCTCGGCAAGCGCGTGAATGGCGAACTCAGCCGTCGATCCGGTGCCGAGCCCGATGACCATACCCGAGCGGACCATCTCGGCGGCCGCCTGCGCGGCCGCCTGCTTTTCTCGATTGATTTGTTCCTGTGACACGTCCCTCATCGTCGCATCGTGTTGATCAGCTTCCCAGAAGCTCTTGGGCAGCCTTGGTGATGTGCTCACCCGTCAGGCCAAAGTGCTCAAGCAGCGCGTCCGCATCGCCGGAGGTGCCGTAGGCGTCTTTGAGATCAACGAACCGCATCGGACACGGCTGTTTCCGACCGGCCACCATGGCCACCGCGCTCCCGAGCCCACCATGATGCAGATGCTCTTCGGCCACCACGATACCCGACGTCTCACGCGCCGCGGCGACGATTGCATCTTCGTCGATCGGCTTGACGGTATGCATGTCGAGCACACGAGCGCTAACGCCCTGCCCCGAGAGCTGCTCGGCGGCATCGAGCGCGGCGGCGACCATGATGCCGTTGGCGATCAACGTTACGTCGGTACCATCTCGCACGGTGACGGCCTTACCGAGCTCGAATTGGACGTTTTCGTCGTAGATCTTCGGCACTGCCGGTCGGCCGACGCGTAGATACGCGGGGCCGTCGAAATCGAGCAGCGCGTGCACTGCGGCGCGCGTCTGATGCTCATCGGACGGCACAACCACGGCAAACCCCGGCAGGGTGCAGGCAAGAGCGACGTCTTCGATTCCCATCTGCGACGGACCGTCCTCGCCGATGCTGATCCCGGCGTGACTGCCGACGAGCTTGACGTTGAGGTGCGGAAAGGCGACTCCCATACGGATCTGATCGAACGCGTTGCAGAGCAGGAAGGCCGCGAAACTGGCCGCGACCACCGTCTTACCGCTGGCCGCCAGTCCGGAGGCAACACTCACCAGGTTCGACTCCGCGATGCCGACGTTGAAGAAACGATCGGGGTGATCCTGAGCAAACCATTCGGTGCGCGTCGAGTTGCCCACATCACCATCGACCACGAAGAGATCGGGGCGATCGGCACCGATGGCGCGTAACGCCTCGCCAAACGCATCTCGAGTGGCTTTCCCCATGGGGAGACCTACGGTTGTACCAAGATTCATCCGATCTCCTCCAATGCCTCTTGAAGCTGTTTCTTAGGAACGGCGCGCCCGTGCCAGGTGAAGTCGGTCTCCATGAACTTCAGACCCTTCCCCTTGACGGTGTGCGCCACGATGGCGAATGGCCCATCCTCATACTCCGTGGCCCGCGCGAGCGCCTGATGTGCTTCGTTCAGGTCATGCCCGTTGATCTCGACCGTTTTCCAGCCGAACGCGCGCCATTTTTCGGCGTATAGCGATGGGTCGGTCAAGTGCGAAACGGCGGTCGTCTGCTGGTAACCATTGTTGTCGACGATCGCGATAAAGTTGCCGGCCTTGAGATTTGCCGCGGCCATGGCCGCTTCCCAGACTTGCCCCTCTTCGATCTCGCCGTCACCCATCATGACGTAGACGTTATAGCGTCGAGAGGCGCTCCGCGCCGCCAGCGCGTGACCCAGCCCGATCGAAAGCCCCTGTCCGAGGCTGCCGGTCGAGGCCTCAACGCCGGCCAGGCGCCGCATGTTCGGATGCCCTTCGAGCGGGCTGCCGAGCTTTCGTAGCGTATTGAGCTCCGATTTCGGAAAGTAGCCCGCTTCCGCCAGAACCGCATAGAGAATCGGCGCGGCGTGGCCCTTGGACAGGATGAATCGATCGCGCTCGGGCCAATGCGGGTTCTTCGAATCGTATTGAAGGATCCCTCCGAAATAGAGTGCCGATAAGATCTCGACGGCCGAGAATGAGCTGCTCGGATGTCCCGAGCCCGCCGCGGTCGTCATTTCGAGCACCTCACGCCGGAGCGTACGCGCCAGATTCGTGAGGCGATCCACGTCAAACGTCGCTGTTCCGGAACGATTGGTGGATTGCTGATCTCCCATGCTGAACATCCTCCTACTGTCGCGGTGATGCGATACCTGGATTGATGTCGCACATCTGTTGCCCCGAAGCCGAGGGAGCGCGCGGTCGCATCTCCGGCACACTCACTACCGATCATCCACGGGTTTGCGATGTGTCGCAAGTGCGTAACCGCTTCGGGACATACCCGTTAGTTGTGCAGAGCCGCGACGCATATCCGATTGCCGCCCTCGAACGGCTCATGATATAAAGCAAATCGACGATTCCACGCCTCAAGGAGGTACGAATGGGGAAGGGACGATGGGTCCCCACGCATCTCGTTCTGGCTTTCTTCATGATTGTCAGCACCGCGTTATCTCTCGTCACGATTCCAACAAGCAACGTTGCGGCCGCCACTGATACCTCGCCGGTCGCCGCCACCTTCCGCGTCTATGCGACGCGGGAGGGATTGGTCGGGGGCACCACCAGCACCGGACATGTGATCCAGCCGAACGATCACTTCGTTGCGCTGCCGTGCGTTTGCGCGCTCTCCAGCAAAGATGGCAATGAATTCGAGGTACGCATCCAATACGGCAGCACAACCGTGACCGCTCCCGTTTGGGACGTCGGTCCGTGGAACATCGACGATAACTATTGGGACCCACCGGCCCAGCGCAAGTATCCAAACCTGCCGCAAGGAACGCCGGAAGCGACTGCGGCCTACTACGATAACTACAACAATGGGCTGGATGGCAAAGGACGTAAAGTACAGATCCCGGCCGGGATCGACATCGGCGACGGGACGTTTGCCGATCTGGGCATGAAGGAATCCGATTGGGTCAGCGTCACTTTCATGTGGATGCAACCGGCCCATCCAACGTTGGAATCGCTGCCTTCCCTGCCCAGCGGCTACGAAGACATTCCCACCGTCTACTACGGTCAACAACCTCCGCTCGGTCCAGCGTCCCCGAAGGATTCGTCACTCTATGGCTACATCACCGAGACGCAGCACAACGTGCCCAAACCGATCATGGACTATTGGTGGGCGCATGGAAGCTGGCGCAACATCGGCTTGCCGATAAGCGAAGTCTTCCGGGAGGTC
This sequence comes from uncultured Chloroflexia bacterium, assembly GCA_963713965.1. Classification (GTDB taxonomy): domain Bacteria; phylum Chloroflexota; class Chloroflexia; order Thermomicrobiales; family Thermomicrobiaceae; genus CALAGB01. The sequence goes on along the minus strand of OY970217.1, from coordinate 2,693,148 downwards.
TCGTTCGACGGGTCCGTCAAGATCGTGCAGTACTTCGAACGGCAAATTCTGGAGCTGAACCTGCCGAATACCGGAGACAAACCAGTCGTGACGTCCGGGTTGATCGGATACGACGCGTATGTGCCGCAATCGGCGCTGAAGACCGTAGCACCGTTCGACAACTCGGCCAGCTCTGTCTATTTCCCGCAGACGCAGCATTCGCTGGCGAATGGCTTCTTGTCGTATTGGACAGAGTACGGCGGCGTTGAGACGTTTGGCTATCCCATCACGCAGGAATATTCAGGAGTGACGCCTGATGGTCGGACGTACGTGGCGCAGATGTTCGAACGCTCCAGACTCGAATGGTGGCCGGACAAGGCGGGCCAGCCTGGCGACATCACTCAGGGTCTGCTCGTAGATGAGATGCTACGAGCGCAAGGGTGGATGAAGTAGCACAGTAGTTTCGTGGATTGAATTGGGAGCCTGTTTGGCTCCCTTTTTCATGCGTCGTAGACCTCGCCAACACCTGTGATAACGGATGCGACGGCATCGGTGGCAATACGGACAGCATCCGTGGGATCGGTATTGAGCCCTGTGTACCAGGCACGTTCCGCCTCGTCAGGTGCCAGGCGGTTTCGAGCACAGTCCACGTAATGTTCGTGTTCTGGCAGGTCCGCGACGTCGATCTGCACGTGTAGCGCCTTTCGCAGGGACTCCGCCGCACCGAAGAGCTCCAACGAAAGTCCGGCTGGGCCGGCAATCGATTCCATTGCGGCGATCCCCTCCAAACATGCCGCGACGTAGTCTTGAGCCTTAAGCTCCTCCGCCAGTTTCAGCCCCTCGACGAACATCCGCGCAGCCTGTTTCGTCTGCCTGCGATGGAGCGCCACGTAGGCTAGGTTGTGCAAGCGCAGGCACATTCCGGCGCGGTTACCGGTCCTCTCGTCGATCTGGAGACTCTCACGATAGTAGACCTCTGCCTGATGGTCGTTCCCTTCGCGTCGCGCGTCTTCACCTAGGGCGTTCAACGCGCGCGCGAGACCAGTCTGATTGTCTGCTCTACGGAAGAGTTCAATCGCGTCCTGCGCACATCTGACTCCCATCTCGTAGTCATGTTGCGAACCGGCGACGTGACCCAAGAAACTGAGTGACCAAGCCGTCCCCTCTGAATCACCGAGATTCCGCCCGATCGCGACGCTTTCCTCAAGGAGTGACCGTGCCACAGTTAACTCCTCTCGCTTCCAGGCAAGTGCTCCCGCGGCAAGGAGCGCCTTGGCCCGCACAGCGGGCTGGACGTTGACTCCCATGGTGTCGGCCCCCTCGAGCAGACGGATGAGTCGTTCAGATTCCTCGGTGTAGTAGCCGCGCATGAAGTAGAACCACCAGATTGCGCCCGACAGTCGCAACGCCATGATTAGCTCACCTTGCGACACGAGCCAGCTTATTGCCGAGCGGATGTTGGCGTACTCGCGGTCGACGCGATCGAGCCAAACCGTCTGTTCAGGCCCACGAAGGGCAGGCTCAGCCACCTCCGCGAAACCGACGAAAAACTCCGCATGTCGACGCCGCAGTTGCTCGGCCTCTCCGCTCTCTTCCAGGCGCTCAGCGGCGTATTGACGAACAACCTCAAGCAGTTGGTAGCGACCACCAAACGAGCCTGCTTGAAACTGCACTAACGATTTGTCGATCAGATCAGCCAGAAGTCCCAAAACGCGAAGAACGTCGAGCTCCTCATCGCCACAAACGGCTTCGGCGGTCTCGAGCGTCCAGCCGCCGGCAAAGACCGCTAGACGGCGAAAGAGTGCTCGTTCCGACGTGGAAAGTAACCCGTAACTCCAGTCGAGGGTACCGCTCAGGGTGCGTTGGCGTTCATTGAGCGCCACACCGCTGCTCGCCAGGACGTGTAGCGATCGGTCGAGCCGGTCGGACAGGGCTCCCTCCGACATCATTCCCATTCGAGCGGCCGCCAGCTCGATCGCGAGCGGGATACCATCCAATTGGCGACAGATGCTCACTACAGCCGCGGCATTTTCCCGTGTGAGCGCAAATCCGGATCTGACTAGTCGGGCACGCTCGCAAAAGAGTCGCACACATGCGTTGTGAGAGAGTCGATCGATCGCACTGTCCGAGAAGGATGCCGATCGTTGAGTCATCTCGTCAGGTATCGGTAACGGGGGAACCCGCCAGACCGCTTCACCGTGCATACCCAGCGGCTGTCGACTTGTGGCCAGAATTCGCACGTTTGGCGCCTGGAGGAGGACGTGACGCGCCAGCTTTGCGCACCCATCCATCAGATGCTCGCAGTTATCCCAGACCAGCAGCGCGGATTTGTCGCGCAATGCTTCGATGAGGACGTCGACCATCAGATTGCCGGACGACTCTGGGATCTCAAGGGCCGATAGGATCGTAACTGGCAGGGCGTCAACATCAGAGATTAGCGACAGATCGACGAACCAGACCCCGTCCTCATAGGAATCGGCCAATTCTGAAGCGACGATCAACGCAAGACGGGTCTTGCCAGATCCACCTGTCCCGGTAAGCGTCACGAGACGTGGAGCATCTCCACTCGGGTTCAGCAAATCGACGAGCTCGGCCCGTTCCGCGTCGCGCCCGACAAAGCTGGTGAGCGGCGCAGGGAGGCTCGATCTCTGTGTGACTCGCGGTGCATCCGACGTTTCACGCTCTCCGTCGGATGGGAAACGCCGCGCCAGGATGTCACGATAGAGCTCCTCGCTCTCGGCGCTGGGGACCTCGTCAATCTCTTTCAGTGTCGTTCGCAAATCATGAAATTGGGCCAGTGCTCGACCTCGCTGGCCAATCAACGCCAGGTCACGCATGAGGAGACGTTGCGCCTCTTCATCAAACGGATCTTCCTGCACGATTTCCGCGCGGGTATCGGTCGCGGCGGCCAGTTGATTGCGAGATTGATAGATATCTGCCAGACCTGAAAGGAGAGAAATACGCTCGTGGCGAAGGGTCTCCCGCAGTCCCGCCGCCCAATCGTCGTAGCGATCCTCCGGCAGCAACTCGCCGGAATAGAGGGTGAGCGCGTCAAGATAGCTCCGAACGCTCCCGTCGGCTCGCGCCCTTCGTGCGGCCTCGGTGAACGCCCTGACGTCGACCCACAGCAACCCGCCAGGATCGAGCACCACCCGCGGACCTTGAAGCAGAAGAGTTGGCGACCCGTTGTGCGGACTGCCGACCGAGCCGAGCGCACGTCGTGCGGCGTGCAACGTTCGATGCAAGTTGTTGTTACCGGAGACGGGATCGAATTCAGGCCAGAGATGCTCGATGAGCTCGGCGCGATGCATGCTCAAATCTGGCGTAAGGGCCAGGAGCTTGATGATGCTTCTCGCCTTCTGTAAACGCCAGGAACTGGCTGGAATCTCGATTGTATCGACCCAGATGCGAAAACCACCGAGGAGAGTGATGCGCAGTCCGACGTCGGCGTTGGCAGGGTCACCTACCTCGTACAACGCTGCCCCTATCGGCACGAACAAATCAGAGCATGTACCTGCATTATTTTACAGCATTATGTCAGAAATGGGCGCCGATACTGAAGAATTTGGGAACGAGGTAGCAGCGTTGACTCAGCAGTTGGAAACTTCACCAGCTCTGGAAACAAGGCCGCCAGCTTCCTGATACCGAAGTTTCGCCCACCGTCAATGCGCCGATCTCGATGGAAACGATTGTCGCGAACGCCCTGACCACAATGCCGAGCGTGAGCGCGCGGTTGGCGAGTTGGAGACCACGATCGCGTTCGGCAAAGCCTCGGAACGCCGCGAAGAACTCAAGAAACTCACCCATTTCATAGTCTAGATGTCGACATCCTGTGCCGCGATACTACAATCGTTACAGATTGGCGGCACAATTGCTGCAAATTCACAATATAAGGATTCGATGAGTCAGTACAATCGCGTTGTCGAATTGATCCACTGTGGCAGCCGGAGGCGTAAAGACGGTAAAGTTGATCCATATCTGTGGGGAAACGTTCGAGCGTTATGCGCATTCGGCTCTTCGACGTTCGACGCGATGACGGGCTCGTGGCTTCGGGGTAATACACAGACGTCGTCGACCTTTTAGCTCCGGAAAATTTGCGCGGGGCTCGGACTGGATATGATCTACCATCCGGCGGACGACAGGATCACTGTCTGCGCGAGAACCTGCATTCCTGCCTCTTTTGTGCCGGTTTCTGGTGCTCGTCTAGTCCGCTGCGACGAAATTAGCTCGGTGACTCACTCGATTTGGTCAACGCGCAGCCCAAGAAATGATCATCAGCGCCCTTATCGAAGTTTGACGATGGATACTTCACGCGGCGGAACGGCGCCGACCTCATGAAGCGTCTCATCATCATCCTGCTCACCATCGCGTCCGCGATTGCGTTCGTCTACTTCGCCAACCTCGAATCTCTCAGCAGCGCCATCTTCTCGATGCCCGCCGGATCACTCTTACTTCTCCTTGTGATTCTCGCCGCGAACGAGCTCACGAAAGCGCTACGCTGGGGTTACTTGCTGCGTTCCAGCAACCTGCCGATACGTTTGGTTGACGGAGCGACGACCTACCTGGCATCACAGGCTGCGTCGGCGCTTCCCGGCGGATCGATGCTCGGGGCTCGTCTGGCGGAAGAGCACGGCAATATCCGTATGCGGCAGGCGATCTCGAGCTTCGTAGCGCTCGGCGTGTCGGATTTCTTCGCCCCTGGTGGCATCGCCATCATCGCCATCTTCCTGACCGGCCAACGTCCGCTGCAGGTCATCATGCCGATACTCACGATTTCGATTGGATTCGCCGGCATCGCCGTTTTCCGCAGTATCCGCATCGCCAAATGGCTTTCGCGCTTCCTGTCACGATGGCGACTGTCGCGTCGCTTCGTGCCGCAAGAAGAGGACTTCTGGGAACACACTGCTTTGCTCATGCGGCGCAATGTCATGGTGGGCGCGGTCGCCTTCAGCATCGTCTCGACCATGCTCTCAGCCAGCATTCTGTGGCTCATTGCCAATGCCATGATCGAGCGGAATATCAGCTACGGTGACGGCGTCTACGCGCACACGTTCAGCCTTGTTGCGCGACAGGTCATCCCGATTCCGGGCGGCATCGGCATCAGCGACGCGAGCCTCGCCGGAGTCCTCAACTTCATCGGTATCGGTCTTGCCCGAGCCACCTTCATCGCCCTGGCCTACCGCACGGTGAATCTCATCTTCCGCACCTTCCTCGGTCTGCTCATTTTGATTGCCCGCTACCCGTACTTGATCGTCGGACCGCTGCGCGTTTCGTCCGAGGAGACGGAAGAGAGCGAGACGCCGGTGGATCGCACGCCACCGACCCTCCCCGCTCGACGTCATCGCGCCGTGCGTCTTCCGCGGCGACATCCAGGGAAAATACCGCGCGATTCAGCCAGTCATGAGGTAGCCGGTCACCTGCCAAATTGAGCGAAAAATGTTTGGCACACGCTTCACCGATCGCCCCGCCCGTTCTATGATCGACTGAATAATTCAGATTCAGCTCAGGGTGACTTCGTCTGGACGCCCATAGAGAGCCAGATCGGGAGACGACGATGACCACGACATTCCCTATCGTTCAAGTCAACGGCTCCGCATACGAACGTGGCCGTCAGCACGGAGCGCAGGCTACCGCACGCGTCGCTCATAGCGTGAGCACCTATCGCAAGGCGTTTGCCGAGAGCGCGGGGCTCGATTGGCCCGCCGTTCTGGGACGCGCATCTGGGTTCGCGCGACTCATCGAGTCATTCGATGAGAACATCCTGGCTGAAATGGACGGTATCGCCGACGGGTCCGGATTCCAGCTCGAAGAGATCGTGGCTATCAATTGCCGCACCGAAATCCTCTTCGGCAATCGCGGTCGATCGACGGCAAGCGTCCCGGAAGCCGAATGCACCACTATCGCCGTGACGCCCGCCGCAAGCGCCGATGGCACCACCCTGCTGGCCAAGAATTGGGATTGGCGGGCGCCATGCCGCGACTCCGTCATCGTGCTGCAGGCGCGACAGGAGGAGGCTCCCGATTTCGTGATGCTGGTCGAAGCTGGGATGGTCGGTCGTGATGGGTTCAACGCGGCGGGAATCGCAATCTGCGGCAATCTGTTGCGCTCATCACTCGACGGAACGAAGGCCGGTGTGCCAGTCCCCTTCATTCGTCGTAGGGTGTTAAACAGCACGCGGCTGGACCACGCCTACGGCGAGATCCTCAACGCCAAGCGCGCTGCGTCGACCAACTACATCGTGGCGCACGATTCGGGCATGGTCGCGAATTTCGAGGCGTCTCCCGAACAGGTCTACCCGGTCTACCCAGAGCGTGGTCTGTTGACCCACTCGAACCACTTCACTCACATTGCGGCGCAGGTCCATGGCATTGGGCGCCTAACGTCTCCCGACACGCTCTACCGCATGCAGCGGGCGAGGGATCTGCTCGAGCCGAAGATCGGCGCGATCGGGGTTGACGATGTGAAGGATGCGCTCCGCGATCACATGGGATGGCCACAGTCGATCTGCCGCCATCCCGATGCAGCATTGGCTGAATCGCGTCAGTCGATGAGCATCGCATCAATCGTGATCGATCTGGGAAAGCGGGAGATGCACATCGCCGTCGGGACACCGTGCGAGCATGACTACTACGTGATTGGTCTGCCGGGAGACGCGACAACAGCGGAGCGTGTCGCAGAGCGAGATGTCACGCCGGTCCTCTAATCGCGCCTCGAAAGGGCTCTCCACAACTGCTCGGGGCGGATTGGAAGCTCGGTGAGTCGTACACCAGTGACATCGGCGATGGCATTGGCGATCGCGGCCGCTGGCGGGACCACCGGGGCTTCACCGATCCCCTTGGCGCCGAAGGGGCCGAACGGTGACGGGTTCTCGACGAGCTGTACCGTGATTTCGGGCAGATCGGCTGCCTTGGGAATGGCGTAGTCGAGAAAGCTCGCCGTCACCGGCTGTCCATGCTCGTCGTAGACCAACGCCTCGTGGATTCCCCAGCCGACTCCCTGCGCCACCCCACCATGAATTTGCGCCTCCACTTCAGCCGGGTTGATGGCGCGCCCGATGTCGTGGATGGCGTGGTAGCCGATCAGCCGAACCTCGCCGGATTCCGCATCCACCCGCACTTTCGCGAGGTGTACTGCCATGGCTGGCGATTTCTCCGGGTTGGACACATTGCCCCGCCCAAAGATCGGTGCGAAGTGACCTCCCTGCTCGATCGTTGCCGCATACACCTGCGCCAACGTCAACGACCTGTCCGGGGCTCCCTTGACCTGCACGCGATCCTCGACGATCTGGAGATCGTCCGGAACAGCTTCGAGTCGATCGGATGCAATTGCCAGCACCTGCTCGCGAGCGTCTCGCGCCGCGGCCAGGACCGCACCCCCAACGCTGTAAAGGACCTTGCTGCCGCCGGTCAGACCGAACTGCGGCGCGCTGTCGCTCGATGCCGTCTCCACACGCACACGGTCAGACGCGATATCGAACCCTTCAGCGGCGATCTGGGTGAGGCCGGTCGTCGTGCCGGTCAGATCAACCGAGCCAACCATGACGCTCAATGTACCGTCGGAGTTGAGCTTTGCTGAAGCAGAAGCGGCCTCAGCGCCTCCACGTAATCCGCCGATGGCGACTCCAATACCCTCGCCAGGTCCCTTGGACTCCATCCAGAGCGGGGACTGCGCAGCTTCATGTAGCAGCGCTTTGAGGTCGAATGATGGCCACGTTCCGCCATCCGACATTGGATCACCACTCTCGGCCGCGTTACGAATCCGAAAGTCAAGCGGTGAGAGGCCGAACTGCCCCGCCATTTCGTCAACGAGCGACTCAAGAGCGAACATCATCGGCGTGAGTCCGGGCGCGCGGTAGGCGCCCGTACCGGTGCGATTCGTCAGCACCTCGGCGGAACGAATGTCGAGGTTGGGAACGCGGTAGTAGGACCCGACCATCTGGGCCACGAGTTGATATGGGGAATTAGAGAAAAAGCCCGTGTCGAACCACAAGTCAGCCGTGAGCGCTGTCAGACAGCCATCTGCGTCGGCCGCGAGGGCAATGGTCATGAACGACTCGGGAGCCGGCGTAGTGCAGATGAAGTCCTGCTGGCGCGTCAGCGTGAGCTTGACGGGACGCGACAATCGCTGAGCCAGCAAACAGGCCAACGGTTCCAGCAGCACCATCTTTCCGCCGAATCCGCCACCGACCGTGATCGGCTCGACGCGAATGTCGGTCTCTGCGAGGTCGAGCGCACGCGCCAGCGCCGAGCGAACCATGAACTGCCCTTGAGTCGGCGTGTAGATGGTGACGCGGCCGCCCGGCTCCGCACTCGCCAAGACCGAACGCGGCTCCATGTAACTCTGGTAAACGGCGTGTGAGTGGAAGGTGCGCTCGACGGTCACCGCGGCGTCATGAAACGCCTGCTCCACGTCGCCACGCTGATAACGCAACGAGCCGTTGACGTTGACCTCGCCCACGCTTACCGATTCCTCGACCGGTACGGCACCATGTTCGGCGGCCTCGCTCGAGACCGTTCGTCCGCGGCGTCGAACCGGCAACGCATTCACGGATCGTGCGGATTCGATGTTGGAGACGACCGGTAGTGGCTCGTAATCGACGTTCACACGTTCGGCGGCCAGTTCCGCCGCCGCGGCATTGCGTGCCAGCACGACCGCGACCGGCTGGCCTACGTACGCGGCACGGCGATGGGCGAGGAAAAACCGGCTTCGATCGATCGCCTCTTCCTCGCGGGCGAACTCCGGCAGATCGTCCGAGGTGACGACCGCGACGACATGCGGCGATTTCAGGGCTGTCTTCACGTCGATCGCACAGATTTCAGCGTGCGCGTGGGGACTGAGTACGATATGAGCGTGCAGCATCCCCGGCAACATCAAGTCGTCGGTGTATCGCTCGGCACCGGTCACACGTGGACGCGCATCCGACCGGCGGATGCTACGTCCGATCGACTCATACCGGAACTGACTCACTCCGCGTCCCTTCGTGTCTCGCATCAGGCCGTGAGCGAACGCGCCAGCACCGTCGCCTGCACCAGCGCATCCTCGACGCGGTTTCGCTGCCGCATGAGCTTGGTCGTGAGGAAGCGATAGTCGCTCGACTCGGAGTCAAGACTTGCCAGTTGCGGGATAGCGGAGAGCCCAGGCAGGACGCCCATCTGCAGTGCCGGATCCATGTCATAGGGACCGTTGACGGTGAAGAGGACCGGATTGACGATCCGCGTCAGCCACTTCAGACCGTCATTGAGGCGATCCGTTTCCACAATCGGTGACGAATGCAACTGCTGTGCGGCCGTTTTGAACGCGTTGGCCGCCTCCAGCGCGGTGTTCAAATCCAAGTGAGCTCCGGCGCCTTCTTGATAGGTCGTGAGTTGATCGATGAAGTCCTGCGCGCTGACGGTGAAGTTGTAAGGGATGACCTGTGGCTGGCACATGCGCAGCGTCATGGTGACGTAGACCTCGACATCGCGCGCCAGGATTTCGGCGTCCGCCTTCTCCAATGTGTCTTCGGGCGAATGCCACCACCAGGCGCCACCCGAGCCGCCTACTGCCTTGCGATCCTGGTGATCGACCGGCAGCATGCGGAACGCGCCGAGCGAGGGTAGACCCACGCCCAGGAAGGATTGATCGCCGGCGCGAAGGGGTCTGCGAATGTTCGGCTCTTGGCCGGAGAGTTCCTTGACCACCTCAGCGGTGAGGTGCTCGATCTCCCCCATGTTGTAGCGGCAATCCCAGATCACCGTGTCTCGCACACCGGGAGAATCGATGTTCAGGTAGCCGAGTGCGTGCCCGCGGAGCACGTCGAAGAAGTTGTCAGCGAACCAGGTGCTGCCGGAGTAGCGTCCTGTCGAATGCCCGGGCCACCAGCAGAAACGCACACCACAGCGCAGCTGATCACGCATTCCGGAGAGGACGCGTGCCATCTCGAGAAGGGCCGCGTCTCCTGTGGCGTTGTCGGTCACACCCTCATACCAGGAGTCGATGTGCGCGCCGACCAGCAGGAAGTCGTCGCTCCCGACACCGGGGATGAACCCAGTAGCGAGCGGAACGCTCATCCACTCGGTCCTCACGTTCGAGTCGATTCGCGCGTTGACGGTCCCCTGTCTGAGGAGCTCCAAGATCTGGTTCCCGACCGCGTTCTTGACGCCCATCGAGGGGATCTTCGGCATACGTCCGGCGGATTCGGGCGTCGGCGTCCCCCAAATGCTGGTCGAGATCATCTCATGCGTAACCGGCTCGTCCGACGGCCAGATATGGACGTGCCCAATCGCGCCCCGCTCCTGAGCACGCAACACACCGTCTGGCCCGCCGTCCTGCGTCACGACGATCTTCCCCGCCACATCCAGACCGCTGTAGTCTCCCGAGACGGCACGGTGAGAGAAGATCATCTCTCCCTGTTTGGGCTGTGCGAAAGGAACAAAGACAAGTTCGCCGGTGATGCCTCCGTCAGGCGTCTGGGCTCCGAAGGCGCGCGTGCGCACTTCGTAGGACTCGGACTCGTTGCCGTTGTCTCCAAGCGTCATGAGCGTGCCTTCGAGCGGCCAAGAGATGAGCGAGTCGAATTCGAGGATCTCGGCGTCTACGCCATACTCGCGCAGTGTGTCGACTACATACTGCGCGGCCTTGCGCTCGTCCTCGCTGCCGGTATCACGGAAGAGCGTGCTGAATTGGTTCAGGTGAAGCTGAAGCTCCTCCGCTGACACGGTTCCTCTTGCTCGCTGTTCCAATTCGTTCAACGACTGAGTCACGTCTGGTTCCCTCTCATTCGAGCCCGAGCGAATACAAAATGGGTACGCTGTGCGCCAGGCGTATTGAACGTCTGATGTTCTGCTCGACAACCGGAGCGCCGGCCGCGGTCCATCATACCGCCAGAGTTCAGATTCGCGCGCGCAGGGAACTCGGGTGGGAAACGAAAACCCCCGAGTCATGTTGACGGGGGGTTGAGCGGAACGTCGCTATTGTCGTCCGGGATCAGACCCACTCGGCTGGGAATCCCGCGTCTTGCCAGCGGCGATACTTCCAGATACTCACCGCGCGGCGCAGCTCGTGCAGCGCCTTTGGATCGAAGTTCGTCAGCATCAGGAAACCGTCGTCGCTGCATCGGTCGACGCTATCGATCGTGCGGAAACCATAGCGATTCAGCAAGTTGCTCACGCGCGGGCTCACGTCGAGCAGATCGACCGATGGGTACATCCGGCGTGAGAGGTGCGTCCAGCCAAGCTCAACGACGCTGATCAGGAAGATGGGGAAGCACATGACCATGCCGATGGCAGCCAGCCAGCCGAACAGGACCATTGTCAGCGCTTCGAGGTTCTGTGGAAAGAGCGCCATCGGCACAATGAAGACGGCTGCGCAAACGATGAACGAGGCAAGAGAGCGTCTCACCGGATTGATCGCGAACGGATCCCACGGCTGGTTGCCCACTCGCCGTTGCAGCTGCATTGTTGAATAATGACGGCTTGAGTTCATTGTCAGGAATTAACTCCGTGTCTGATGTCCAATCGTTCGGATAGGCGTCACGCGTTGATAGTTCACAACGGACGAGGCAGTCAGAATACCACCCATAGATCCCAATGTTGTGCCGTTGGTCCCTCCGATGTGAATACCATTTGGCCGGTCAACGTCGACCGCACCTCAGCTATAACGTGCAGCGGGCCCCGACGGATTTCACGTCCAACGTCTGCCCGTTGGAGATGCCGCTCTCCGGCGATCCCCACTAACTCCCACGCAAGCACAAATCCACCGTCCATTAGTTGGCTTCGATGACGAAGAGGGATCCGCGCGCGGATCTGTGCCCTGTTGCGAACGTGACAAATGTCACCTACCGAATGAGACACAATGCACTACGGGATCCCCTCACATTCCTGTAACGTCAAGTGCGACGTGTCCGACCAGTAAGCCTGGTCGACGCACGATAAGGACGGTCCGGAGTCGATCATGACAGCGTATTCCGGTCGGCAGGAAAACCAGACTGTCCTTTGGGACAGGGTCCCACTGGCCAGTGTTACACCCGCTGATTACACCGATGCCCGAAGATGTTGATCGGCTTAGATCCTACGATAGTGTTCGTGCAGTCTGGTCCAAAGAACTGAGTGATGACGCACGACCTGGAACGTGACGCCGTATGAACGTTGGAGCTATGAAGGACGTACGATGATTTTGACCCTTGGGGGGAAACGAACCAAGACAGGTGTTCAGGAGTCCAATCGCGACGCGTCGACCATCATTGAGGCGGTCGACGTGCGGAAGACGTACAACACGGGCAAGATGGAAGTTCCCGCGCTACGCGGGGTCGACTTCACCGTCTCCCGTGGCGAGATGGTCGCCATCATGGGACCGTCCGGCTGTGGCAAGACCACCTTGCTCAACTGCCTCTCCGGACTCGACACCATCAATGACGGCCAGATCCTGATCGCTGGAACCAACATGGCCAAGATGTCGGACAACGCCCGCACCACGTTCCGCGCCAGGGAGATGGGCTTCGTCTTCCAGTTCTACAACCTGCTGCCGGTCCTGAGCGCGGTCGAGAACGTCGAACTCCCGCTGCTTGTCAGTGGCGTCAAGCCGAAGAAAGCACGCGAGCTAGGGATGCAGGCGCTGGCGCAGGTCGGGTTGGAGCGTCAGGCGACCCAGAAACCGGCCGAGCTCTCGGGTGGACAGCGGCAGCGGGTGACCATTGCCCGCGCGCTCGTGAATGAGCCGTCGATCGTCTGGGCAGATGAGCCGACCGGTGATTTGGACACCGAGACGGCTGACGATGTGATGCGGGTAATGCGGGAGCTGAACCAGCGGAACAGTCAGACGTTCGTGGTCGTGACCCACGATCCGCGCATCGGCCAGATGTGTGATCGCATCATCCGCATGCAAGACGGTCGCGTCATTCATGATGGCGTCCAGATCTAAATCCACGCGATGTCTAACGAAAGGTAGCAGCTAACGTGCAAAAGATGTTCGGCATTCCAATGAGCGACATCATGGTAGCCCTGCTCATCCTGTTCGCGCTCTGCTTGAGTGCCGGTCTCTGGGTGCTGCTGCGGCATCGTGTGATCTTCAAAATGGGTATGCGCAACGTCCCACGACGGCCGGCCCAGACCACGCTGATCGTCATCGGTTTGATGCTCAGCACCTTGATCATGTCCGCCGCGCTGACCACCGGCGACACGCTCGACAACACCATTACCGGCGCCGTCTACGACCTCATGGGTCACACCGATGAGCTCGTTGTGTTGTCCGCAAACAATCAGAACTCGAACAACAACACTCAGGTGGGCGCGACCTTCTTCAACCAGGACGTCGCAACCCAGCTACGGACCAATATCGACAAAAACGCTCCGATTGACGGCATGATGCCGATGCTCTTCGACACTGTGCCGGCGATCAACAACAGCAACAATCTCCACGAACCGGCGCTCACGTTGACGGGCGTCGACACCACTGATCTGGCAGCCTTCGGCGGTCTGAAGGACACCAACGGCAACGACGTCGATCTGACCAAACTTCCGGTCAACAACGTGGTGATGAGCAAAACGGCCGCGGACAAGCTCGACGCGAAGCCCGGCGATCAGATCACGATCTACGTCAGCAACAAGCCGTACTCGTTGACCATCAACGCGATCTCGGACGATTCGATCATGACCGGCATGACCGATGTCGGAGCGGCGGGCGGATTTGCCATGCCGCTGAGCGAGGCGCAGCAGATCACCAATCACGCCGGCCAGATCAGCCTGGTCGCCATCTCGAACACCGGTGGTGTAAAGGACAGCACGAGCTACTCCGACGCCGCCGTGAACGCGGTCGACAACGCGCTCGCCGGCATGCCGTACCGCGCGGTTCCGGTGAAGCACGACGCGGTCAAAGCAGCTGAGACGGCCGGGAACGCGTTCACCAGCATCTTTCTGGTCCTGGGGCTCTTCTCGATCGCGGCAGGCATCCTCCTGATCTTCTTGATCTTCGTGCTCCTCGCCGCAGAGCGAAAGCCGGAGATGGGCATGGCGCGCGCAGTCGGAATGAAGCGCCGTCAGCTGACGCAGATGTTCCTGGCCGAGGGCATCGCATACGATCTGGCATCCGCGGCGGTCGGCGCCGCGCTGGGCGTCGGTGTTGCCTTCCTGATCGTGGAGTTGATGGGGCAGCTCATCGGCGACGTGCTCACTATCAAGCCGACAATCACCTGGCGTAGTCTGGTGATCGCGTACACGTTGGGTGTAATCGTCACCTTCATCACCATCACTATCTCGTCCTGGCGCGTCAGTCGACTCAACATCGTGTCGGCCATCCGCGATATCCCGGAAGCGACCATGGCGAAAGCAAGCCGTCGCTGGCTGATCTTCGGCATCCTGGGGATCGTTCTCGGCGCGCTGCTCACGTGGGTTGGCCGCAACTCGGAGCAGGCGTTCCCGTTCACCATGGGCGTCTCCCTCGTGCCGCTTGGTTTGGCAGTGGCACTGCGACGCTTCGGTCTGCCAGCCAGACTGCTCTATACGGTGGCTTCGTTGCTCGTTCTCTTCTTCTGGCTGTCGCCAGCCTCCTGGTTTTACTGGCTCAGCGGCGGAGACTTGAACGGCGGCATGGAGATGTTCTTCCTCTCCGGCATCATGATGGTGGCGGCCGCCACGTTGGCGATCATCTGGAACGCCGAGATCCTGACCCGGTTGGTCAGCTTCCTCGGACAGTCCTTCAGCCGCTGGCTCCCCGCCGTAAAGACGGCGGTCGCCTACCCGACGGCCAGTAAAGGTCGCACCGGAATGACCATCGCCATGTTCAGCCTGATCATCTTCTCGCTGGTCATGATGGCAACCATCAACGCCAACTTCGTGCAGATCTTCACCACCGATAAGGCCGGAGCCGGGTGGGATATCCAGGCGACGCAGGCGCCGAACAACCCGATCAACGACTTCAAGCAGACGCTGCAGCAAAACGGCGTCGATACCAGCAAGATCACCGCGGTCGGGCAGCTCGAATCGGTGACACAGGCGAAGTCGGAAGTGCGACTGTCTGGGGCTTCTGAGTGGAAGACCTATCCGATCGATGGCGTCAACACAGACTTCATCAACAAATCTGACGCGCCACTGCAGATTCGGGCCGATGGCTACTCAACGGACCAGGATGTCTGGAACGCGGTTCGCGACAACCCGAATCTGGCCGTGGTGAGCGCCGGCGCGATACCTCAGCAGGGTGGTTTTGGAGGTACCGACAACACCTTCAGCTTGACCGGCCTCAAATCGAGTGACAAGACGATGCAGCCGACCAAGATCGAGATCGGTGATCCCAGTTCTGGGACCACGAAGTCGGTCACCATCATCGGCGTGCTTGACTCGAAGGTATCGATGCTCAACGGCATCTTTGTCACCCAACAGACCTTCGACCAGGTCTTCACCGATCCAAGCGCTATCACCTACTACGTGCAGGTGGCGTCTGGCGTGAATACCAAAGAATATGCGCAGTCCATCGAGTCGAGCCTGATCACCTACGGGGTGCAGGCGGATTCGATCAAAGAGCAGCTCAAGAAAGCCGCCAGCCAGTCTCAGGGCTTCCTCTACCTGATCGAAGGTTTCATGGGTCTCGGTCTGCTGGTTGGCATCGCGGCGCTGGGCGTCGTCTCCTTCCGCTCAGTGGTGGAGCGACGCCAGCAGATCGGGATGCTGCGGGCCATCGGCTATCAGCGCAACATGGTCTCGGCCAGTTTCCTGATCGAATCTTCGATGATCACCTTGCTCGGCGTGGCCTCGGGCACGTCGCTCGGACTGATCCTGGCCTATCAGCTCATGACCAGTCCCGACTTCGCCGGTACGACGAGTGGAACATCCTTCATCGTGCCGTGGCTGCTGATCGCGGCGTTCATCATCGTCTCGGTTGGCGCCTCGCTCTTGATGGCCTACATCCCATCCCGACAGGCGGCACGAGTACCGATCGCGGAAGCGCTGCGTTACGAGTAGCGCCCCCAACCCCCTCTTTGGACCGGCGGTCGCGAGAAATCGTGGCCGCCGTTTCTCGTCCCGGTACGACCGTTCCGTACGGCGCACCGCCTCGGGCTGCCACTTACCCGAGCCCGGTGACCGACCGTCCTACCTCGTCATTTCGCGTCTACTCCTGGCACAATGACATTCCAAACGTATCCGCACCTGGGATCTGGGAGCACGCATGAAGCTTATCGTCACCGGTGGGGCTGGGTTCATCGGATCGAATTTCATCCGTTACTGGCTGGGTAGCCACCAAGACGACGAGGTCGTCAACCTCGATCTCCTCACCTACGCAGGAAACCTCGCCAGTCTTGCGGATGTCGAGCGTGATTTCGGAGATCGCTACCAGTTCGTACAGGGAGACATCGGCAATTTCGACTTGGTCATGCACCTGTTCAAGTCTCAGAGCCCTTCGGTGATCGTCAATTTCGCGGCCGAATCCCACAACAGCCGAGCCATCAGCCATCCCGGACTCTTCTTCCAGACCAACGTGGTAGGAACCCAGACACTTCTCGAAGCAGCTACGCGCGCCAACATCGAACGCTTCCACCACGTTTCCACCTGTGAGGTCTTCGGCGATCTGGCGCTCGATTCACCCGAGAGCTTCACCGAGGAATCGCCGCTCCGACCGCGGACTCCGTATAACGCCTCCAAGGCGGGCGCGGATCTGGCCGTGCGCGCCTATTCCGAAACGTTCAAGCTGCCGGTCACTGTCTCGGTCTGCTGCAATAACTACGGTCCCTATCAGACACCGGAGAAGGTGCTCCCGCACTTCACGGTCAGTGGCCTGCGCCGCGTGCCTCTCACTCTCTACCGCAACTCCAGCCATCGTCGCGAGTGGCTCCACGTCCTCGATCACTGCCGTGCCCTCGATCTGGTCCTGGCCAATGGCCGGATCGGCGAGACCTACAACATCGGCAGTGGGGTCGAGGCGGATGTCGAGATGATCGCCGACACCGTCCTTTCACATCTCGGACTCGATCAGTCCTACAAGACCTACGTACCCGATCGCCCCGGTCATGATCGACGCTACCTGCTCGATTCAACCAAGATCCGGCGTGAGCTTGGCTGGTCGCCGAAAATCAGCTTCGACGACGGTATGAGGGAGACGGTCGACTGGTACCGGACGAATGAATCCTGGTGGCAGCCAATTCTGGGCAAGCTCGAAGTCAATGAATCTCGTTGGGTGACCAAATAGGAAGTCGCGGATACCCGATCGTGCCGCTGGACCCGTCAATCACGATCCGTATCCGCGTATAATCCCACCGGATTACCTTACCTGTTTGCGTATCCAAGCCCCTACACGTTCATCCATGTTAGGAATCGAGCGTCCCGATGGCTAGTGGCGCCCCGCCTTCCGTTGTCGGTCGAACACGCGAACTTGGTCTGACTCAGGCTCAGTTGAACGCCACGATGACTGGGTCGGGCGGTCTCGTCATCCTGGGCGGCGAGGCCGGCATGGGTAAGACGACGCTTGCTGTCAATGTGTGCCGGGAAGTGGCGGAGAATGGGGCGCTCGTTCTGTCGGGACACTGCTATGACGGGGCCCACACGCCGCCATATGGACCGTGGTTCGAAATTCTCGACCAATTTCGCCAGCATTCCGGTAAGTCTCCAGCACTTCACGACATCCCAACTCCCGACCTGAGTGACAGCACCAGCCAGGCTGACTTTTTCAGCGAGATTCGCACGTTCTTGAATGCGATCGCGGCGGAACAACCGCTCGTCATCCTCCTCGAGGACATGCACTGGGCTGATTCGGCCAGCCTCGATCTGCTCCGTGTCGTTTCGCGGAGCATCGCGTCCGTCCGGATGGCCGTGCTGATGACCTATCGCACTGACGAAGTGACCCGAAACCATCCGCTATATCAACTGCTTCCACTGCTGGTGCGTGAAGCGCTGGCCGTCCGAATCGACCTGTCACCATTGAGCGATGACGACGTCCGCACCTTAGTAGCCCATGACTATCGCTTGTCGGCGGACGATTCGGAGCGGCTCGCAACATATGTACAAACCCACGCCGAAGGCAACCCATTGTTCGTCAGTGAACTTCTGCGCTCGCTCGAAGGATCGGTTTTGATTCTGACGAACAGTGGGAAATGGGAGCTTGGCAAGCTTTCCCGGATCGAAGTCCCGATCTTACTGCGACAGGTCATCGACGCGCGATTGGCTCGGCTTGGTGACGAAGCCGAGGAGGTTCTCACGATCGCGGCGGTTATCGGCGAAGCGGTGCCACTCTCACTCTGGGCGACTGTCTGCGGGACGACGGAAGAAGCACTCTTCCCTTTGATTGAGCGCGCCATCGAGGCGCATGTCTTCGAGGCAACGGCGGATGGCCTGTCGGTCCACTTCACCCACTCACTCATTCGTCAGGCTGTCTATCAGCACATCCTCCCTCCGCGTCGCCGTTTGCTCCACCTCCGTATCGGCGAAGCGCTGGAACAGACCAACAAAAACGAGCTCGACGAAATCGCCTACCACTTCCAGCAGGCGGGCGATCCGCGTGCTGTAGCGTGGCTAATTCGGTCGGGTGAAAACGCTCAGCGTGCATTCGCCTATAACGCGGCGGCGGAACGCTTCGAGGTGGCTCTGGCTCTTCTCGATCGAGAACATGACGCTGACAACGCACGCGGATGGCTCCTCTTCCGTCTCGCGCTCCTGCGTCGCTTCACCGACCCCGCCGGTGGATCAGCCGCACTGGCCGAGGCCGAGCGACTGGGCGCGAACACGAGCGACGCCGGACTGGTCGCCTATGCGCGGTTCTACGGAGGCATGCTCCGGCGAATGGCCGGGCACTTCCGCGAGGGGAACGCCTTAACCGAGGAGGGCATTGCCTTGCTTGATGTCCTCTCCCCGTCGGACCGAGAACGTCTCGCCGCAATTGACACAACGAGCGATCCACTCGATGCGCAGAACGGGCGCGGCGACCTGGCCCTGGCATTGGGCGAGACCGGGCCGTTCGCCCAGGCAGTGGCGCTGGGTGAGGAAATTGTCAGCCTGCCACCATCAGAGACGACCGGTTCACGCGGCGATGCCTACTACGGTCTGGCCTATGCCTATGCGGCCCTGGGAGAGCCGGAGAAGGCACGCCGAGCGTTCGCCAATGCCCGCGCGATCTTCCGCGCCGATGGCCACCGCACCATGGTGATGACGACACTATTCGAAGAACTCGTTCTCGTCGTATTCCCCTATCAGACCGACCAACCGGAGGAAAGGCAGCGGCTGGAGTCGGAGCTGGAGGAATCGTTCACGGCGCTCGACGCTGTTTTCGATTCACGCTCAGCACGAACTGCGCGGGTGGTATCAGCGATGCTGGAGGGCTCGTGGGACGAAGTTTTCGCAATCGCGGAAGAGAGCAGCCTGCGGATGTTGCGGCTCATGAGCAACACCTTGGTCGCACCGCTGGCGCGCCACCAGGGTGACGCCAGCCGCGCCTGGGCGTTGATCCACGAAGGTCTGCCCGACGGACCGGACACGGCGCTCGGCGATTCCGCGGGCTATTTGCTGCCCTTGCGCATGCTCGCCGTTGCGCTGTCCCTCGAGGCACGAGACCTGGACGCCGCCCGGCGCTGGCTCGATGACCTGGAGCGGTGGCTGGAGTGGAGTGGGTGTATTTCCGGGCGCGCCGGCGCACACCTCGGCTGGGCGGCGTATCACCTTGTCTCGGGAGACGTCGCCGCCGCGAAGGCGCAGGCTGAGAAAGCGCTCGTCGCAGCGAGCACACCACGTCAGCCACATGCCCTACTGGTGACACACCGAGTGCTCGGACAGCTCGCTCTCGTGGAGAGGAAGCCTGACGAAGCGGAGCCGCTGCTCACCACCGCGCTGGCGCTTGCGGACGCCTGTGGCGCCCGCCATGAGCGCGCCATGATTCTCCTCGCGATGGCAGAGCTGGCCCGCTTGCGCGGCGATTACGCGCTGGCTCACTCACACCTCGCTGCGGTCCGCGCACTCTGCGTCCCGATGGGAGCGACGCTAACCCTGACCCGCGCCGACGCACTCGCGGCGCGGATTCCTATCAAGGCAGAGAGTGAAACTCCGTCTCTGCCGGCCGGGCTTACTGCCCGCGAAGGCGAAGTTTTGCGCCTGCTCGCAGGTGGCCTAAGCAACGGAGAGATCGCCGAGCAGCTGAGCCTCAGCCCGCGCACCATCAATGCCCATCTCACCAACATTTATGGCAAGCTAGACGTCTCGTCGCGCGGTGCCGCGATCCGCTTTGCGCTCGATAACAATCTCGGTTGACCGAACGTAGCCCCTGTAGAACTACTTAGTTCGTGACCGCCTGACGACTCGCTCGGAATTAAGCGCTTCCTACGATGCGCGTCACCCAAATCCTCACTACATTGGCACCTAACAAATTCTTAACTTTTCCTGCTGCCTCATGTCCCCACAGTACTCACTCGAGCTAATCGGGTTCGCTGTGGGTGGCATGACTCAACACTCAGGTACGTTGTTTTTCTCTGTCCGCGCTCGAATCTCGGACGCCACGAGATGTGCGGCGCAACGGGACGGTTGGAGGTGTCAAGTTGGTAGACGGTTCCGCTGCGATCGTTCGATTAGGTGAGCCCGCGTGCCACGACCCACGTGCTACCGGCGGTAAGGCGGCAGCATTAAGCCGGCTCGCTCAACACTTCGTCATTCCGCATGGCTTTTGTATTACGTCGACCGCGCTGGCTGGAATCGCCCCACCGGTCCGTCTCACATCACGCTTGCGGCATCGTGTCCTCGACGCATACCGAACTCACATCGCTGCCGAGTCGTCTGTCGCCGTGCGCTCCTCCGCGGTGGACGAAGACGGTTCGCTGAGCTCCTTCGCGGGCGTCCACGAGACCTATCTCAACGTGAATGGCGGAGAAGCGCTTCTTTCCGCGGTCGAACGCTGCCTGGAGTCCTTCTTCAGTCCGCGCGCCGTCAGCTATCGACGCGAGCGCGGCGCGGTGCTGGGATCGATCGACGATGTGCGGATGTCAGTCCTCATACAGCAACAGATCGCGTCGGACGTCTCGATGGTGGCGTTCAGTGCAAACCCGGTGACGGGACGAAGAGACGAGATCGTGGTTACGGCGGCTTGGGGATTGGGAGAGAGCATCGTCGGCGGCACGGTGACGCCCGATATGTGGATCGTTGACCGCGCGGGCAACGTTCGCGAGGAGCACATAGCTGATAAACGCCGAATGACCGTGGCAACGGAAGAGGGAAGTTCCGAGGTGGACGTCCCTCGCATGTTGCGCCGTGTTTCTTCGCTGACACGAGACCAGGTTCGTGAGGTCGCGCATTTGGCAGCTCAGCTGGAAGTTCGGACCGGTTACCCAGTCGATATCGAATGCGGCTATGCCAGGAATCGACTGTACCTGTTGCAGTGTCGCCCGATCACGACGCTCGGGGCGACGGATTTGGTCCTGGGTCTGTCACCGACGGCGTAATGGTGGTCATTTCGGCGAACGTGATTGTTGACTTGCAATCTGGAGGGATTTGACATGAGCATAACGATTCCCGGCACCGGTGCAACGTTTGACGTCGATTGGGAGAAGCCCGGCGACGAGCAGATGTTTTGGCAGCAAGACCGGATGCACTACCCTAATCAGATGTCCATGATGGAGGACGACTGCGTTCGGTTCTTCTACGAAAAAGGTTTCGTCGTTGCGGCTGAGCTCTACGAAGCGCCTATCCGCCCACACGTCCGCCGTTTCTTCACTCGGCATTACCTGTCAATGGCACCGCTGCCCCTCTCGGAAGAGGAGCTCGAGGATCTCGGCAAGCACTTTGAGCAGCACCTCAGCCAGGGCATGGCCGAGCAAGGGCAGCGCTGGGAACAAGAGTACCTACCTGAAATTCAGTCAATTCTGGCTGAATGGCAACGATTCGACCTCGCAGGCGCGTCCGATGCCCAGCTACTCGAGCATTGGGACGCCACCCTGCTGCGCTTTGCACGCATCTCCTTTATCCACTTCAAGATCGCCATGCCCATGTTGCTGAGCGTCGGCCTGTTTCAGGAGATCTACGCCGATCTTTTTGGCGCTGGGAATTCTCTCGAGGGCCTGCGTCTGCTGCAGGGGACACCAACGACGACCACCCGTATGGGTACTGAGCTATGGCGTCTCAGTCGCGCCGCCATCGGCAGCTCCGCGGTGCGGGCGATCATCGAAGAGCAGGCGGCGGCCGACGTCGTGCCGGCATTGGAGCGCGATCCTGCCTGTGCGGAGTTTCTCGCGGAGTTTCGCGGGTTTCTCGATCAGTATGGTCATCGCTCCGAGACCTGGGGTATCTCGTATTCATCGTGGATCGAAGAGCCTGCGCCAGCCGTAAAGTCGCTCAAGGACTATCTGTCGCAGCAAGACCGCGATCTCATCGCAGAGCTCAAAGACCTTGCGGCCGAACGAGACCGCCTTATCGCCGAAGCCCGCGAGCGACTCGCAGGCTATCCCGCCCAGGCGCGTGATCAATTCGAGTTCATTCTTAGCGCGGCGACAGCGGGCAACTATCTCTCCGAAGAGCATGGCTTCTGGATTGACTCCTATGGGTTCGATTGTATTCGCCACGTCGTCCTTGAAATAGGGCGCCGTTTGTGGAAGCGCGGAGCATTGGTCGATCGCGACGATGTCTTCCATCTGTCGTTTGACGAGATGCGTGATGCGCTCGCCAATAGTGGAGCCGACATGAGGGAACTCGTTGCCGAGCGCAAGGAGGAGTTGGCCTCATTCAAGGACGTGCAAGCTCCGCCCGTGCTCGGAACAGTTCCGCCAGGCCCACCGCCGGACAATCCGCTGTTCAGAACGCTTGGCAAGTTCTTCGGGGCTCCCCCACCACCCTCCGATGAGCCCGGCGCCGTGTTCGGTGCGGCGGGATCGGCGGGATTCGTACGCGGTACGGCTCGGGTGGTGCGTTCGCTTGCTGACGCACAGCGTCTTCAACCAGGGGAGATCCTGGTTACGGAGACGACCGCACCCGCGTGGACGCCGCTCTTCGCCAGCGCGGCGGCCGTAGTGACCGATACTGGTGGAGTGTTGAGCCACTGCGCCGTTGTCGCTCGCGAATACATGATCCCCGCCGTCGTCGGAACCGGCATGGCGACCGCTGTGATCCCAGACGGAGCGACCATCGAGGTTGATGGATCTACCGGTGTTGTCCGCATCGTCGCGGACTGAATCCACCAGCGCTGACGCGGTTACCGGGGCGGTCATCAGCGCCGCCCCGGTGCTGCCGTCGGAGATCGTCGTTCTGGCGGCAGTAACGCTCGGCACAATGCTGGCGCCACTCAACTCGACGATGATCGTCGTCGCCCTGCCGTCGATCCTTGACGAATTCAACCGCTCGCTGGCATGGGGATCGTGGATCGTCGTCTCATACCTCGTTACGATGGCAGCGGTCCAGCCGCTCGGTGGCAGTCTGGGTGATCGTTTCGGCCGGCGGTGGATGTTCCTGATCGGCCTGGTTGGCTTCCTGCTCGCCAGCGTCGGGGCCGCACTGGCTCCAAGCATGGAACTGCTGATCGCCGCACGCACGATTCAGGCGCTGGCCGGCGCGGCTGCCATCCCAAATGGAACGGCCATGGTGCGATCGCTCCTTCCGGCGAGTCGCCAGGGTCGTGCGTTCGGCGCCATCGGCTCCGGCGTGGCCATCGCGGCAGCGGCAGGACCGCCATTGGGTGGAATTGTCTCCGAGGCAGTGGGCTGGCGCTGGATGTTCGCCGCCAACATCCTGTTGGTTGTTCCGGCAGTCGTCTTGGCATTGCGACTCACGGCCGATCGACCCCGTCGCCAGGGTCGTTTTGACCTGATCGGTTCAGCGCTGCTTCTGGTCGCGCTCGTCGCGCTGGCACTCTCGTTGACCGTCTGGCGGCTGAATGGTGTTCCGGCAGTCATCCCCATCTTGTGCGGCGGCTTTGCCGTGGTGTCGACCATGCTTCTCAAATATCGCTCGCACCACCATCCGGCTCCCGCGTTCAATTTTGGGCTTTTTCGCCGTCCCGGCTTCACGCCGGCGACGTTGACGGTCCTGTTCAGTAACCTGGCGCTCTATACGGTGTTGCTGTCTGTGCCGGTCTTTCTGGACAAACTGGCTGGATGGAGCAGTGGAGAAATTGGCTTGCTCCTGGCAGCGCTCTCGGTTCAGATGGTGGTCTTTGCGCCGATCGGAGGGCGCCTGGCCGACCGTCGGGGCCGGCGTTATCCGGCACTGCTCGGCGCGGTGCTGATCGCTCTCGGCATTGGTCCGTTGATCGCAATTGACCCTGGCTGGTCGTGGCTCGTGCTGCTTGGACCGCTGGTGACGCTCGGCATTGGTGTCGGTCTTTCGGCTGCGCCAGTCCAGGCCATGGCAGTAAACGCGGCCGGTGCGGGCGAGTCCGGACAGGCTGCCGGACTCTATTCCACCATGCGCTACCTTGGCAGCATCGTCGGCTCGGCCGGTTTGGCGGCTATCCTGAGCGACCCTCCCCTCGGCAATGAATTTCGGCTACTCTATCTGGGTTTATGCATGGCCGCGCTCCTGGCAATCGCCTCAGCATCACGGCTGCCTTAAACAATCCCTCTTACCCGGGCTGGACGACCGTCGCAATGAAATGCTGGTAACCGTCGATCCACCGCTGCGCATCGAGCCGACGACTGACCGATTCGCCGTAGATCTACTTAACCAATCCGGTGCACAAAATGACTCCGGATTTAAGTTCTTTCTACGATGCACTTCTGGCCGTTCCTCCATACAGTCTGAACCACACATCGCGGCATGGGGCTTACCCAAGCTCACAAGAACTGAAAGCTAGCCCTTCGGGGCCGGGTTTCGATGAAGCTCGATGAAATACAGGAGCGCTACCGGCACGGAAGACTCCGCCAACCGGGGCGTCCGAATTCAAGGAGGAGAAGATCAGATGGCCCTGCTCGCGATCCGTCACAACGTCCATGACTACGACAGCTTTCGCGCGGTCTACGCATCCATGAGTGAGGTTCAACAACAGTGGGGAGTGACGGCAGAGTCGATTCATCAGTTGGCGGACACGCCTAACACCGTGCTGGTGCTCCAGCACTTCGCCACCGTCGCTCAGGCACAGGGGTTTTTGACCAATCGGGAGTTCCAGTTCGCCATGCAGCGGGCCGGGGCGCAGGGAGAGCCTCGGGTGGAAATCTATGTCTAGGTCTGCGCAAGACGCTGGCGGGATCAATCCAGAACGTGCTTTCGGTGAGTGCACTGTAAGGAGGAAATGATGTCCGTTGGAAGAACTCACGCAATACCCGATCGGTCTCTCAGTAGACCGGATATTTTTGGGCTCGAGGGCTACCGCGAGCTTCGCGCCTGCCACGGCGCCAGTCGATGGCTCGCGACCGCCCTCCTTCTCACCGGACTAGCGCTTGGGTTCCTGACACCCGCGCTGCCGGCGGCGGCAAGCCCGGCCCCGCTGTACCAGGTGACCGGCTTCCCTGGTTTGCCGGGACCGGGCAACGCATTCGCGATCAACGATTTCGGACAGGTCGCCGGGAACTACGGGTCAAGCGCGGGACTGTCGCCGTTTCTCTGGACGCCGAGCAGCCCAAATGGACAGAGCGGTACGACGACCCTGCTGGCCACGCAGGACACCGGAGTCGCCAGCAGCATCAACAACGGTGGCGAAGTCTCGGGGTACGTGGGAACGTTTCTCCCGTATGTCTGGCGTCCTTCAAGCCCCAACAGCCCAACGGTGACCGCGTCCATCCTCCCTGACACGGCTGGAACAATCAGTGCCGGGGCGGCCTTCGGCATCAACGACGCGGGCCAAATCTCCGGTGAAATCGACGGCTGGTCGGCCCTCTGGCAGCCGGATGGCGCTGGAGGCTACACCGCCGATTGGCTCAACTTCTCCGGCAATCCGACCGGAACCGGCCGCGCCATCAACAACGCCGGCCAGATCACCGGATTCGCTCCGGCTGGCTCCGGCGTGTATCACGCCTTCCTCTGGAACCCCAGCACGCCGAACGGCAACAGCGGAACGTATCTCGACCTCAACAACCTCGTCATGGGAGGCACGGGTGGTGTGACGCTCGGGGAGGGCCAGGCGATCAACGCCTATGGACAGATCGCCGGAAACACATCGCCCGCTCCAGGAACTCAGCCGTACGTCTGGACACCCGCCGCCGCCAACGGGACCTCCGGTACGCTCAGCCTCCTACCGCTTCCGAGTAGCGCGGTTGGCGGCCTGGCAGAGGGGCTCGACGACGCCGGCCACACTGTTGGGGCGGAAGTTCTCCCGAGCACCGACACCGATGCCTGCGGCGTCCACGGCGCAGCGCTCCTCTGGACGCCTTCGATCTCCAACGGCACCACGTTCAACGTCCAGAACCTCAACGACCTGATTCCGAGCGGTACGGGCTGGGATCTCACTGATGCCAAAGCGATCAACGCCCGGGGTCAGATCGTCGGCACAGGCTGCTATGGCGGCCAGCAGCTCCCCTTCCTCCTGACGCCGACTGCCGTCCCCAACACTCCGCCGAACGTGGCGGCAAACCAGGCCAGCGTCACCGTCAATGAGGGCCAAACGGCCACGAATGCCGGCACCGTCGCTGACACTGACGGCGACACCGTCACCCTCTCCGCCTCTTTCGGCTCTGTCACCAATAACGGCGACGGCACCTGGTCCTGGAGCTTCGCCACTAACGATGGACCTGCCCAGTCTCAAACGGTGACGATCACAGCCGATGATGGCCAGGGTGGATCCACCCAAACGAATTTCGCGCTCATAGTGGACAACGTGGCCCCGACAGTCACCTCGGTGACCGGGCCGTCCAGCCCACAAGCGATCGGTACAGCGGTGAGCCTGTCGGGCGCCTTCACCGATCCCGGCACGCTGGACACCCACACGGCGTCCTGGGATTGGGGTGACGGGACCACCAGCTCCGGGACCGTGACCGAGTCCAACGGTTCGGGGACGGTGAGCGACAGCCACACCTACACCGCCACCAACGTCTACACCGTCACCCTGACCGTCACCGACAAGGACGGCGGAGTTGGCTCGAACACGTTCCAGTATGTCGTGGTCTACGACTCCTCAGTTGGCTTCGTGACCGGCGGCGGCTGGATCAACTCGCCGGCCGGCGCCTGCCTGCTCACCGCCGACTGCGGCACCGCCACCGGCAAGGCGACCTTCGGATTCGTCGCCAAATACCAGAAGGGAGCCAATGTCCCCACTGGCAATACGGAGTTCAGGTTCCAGGCCGGTAATCTGGATTTCCAGAGCACGAGCTATCAGTGGCTAGTCGTCAACCAGAACGGAACCGATGCCCAGTTCAAGGGGATCGGGACGATCAACGGGACCGGAAGCTATACGTTCATTATCTGGGCGACGAGCGGGAGCCCCGACACGTTCCGGATCCAGATCACGGACAGCGGCACCGGCGCCACCGTCTACGACAACGGCGTCAAACAGCCGCTTGGCGGTGGCTCGATCGCGATCCACAGCTAGATCAAAGCGATGAGCACGGGAGAGCCTCGCGTTGGGGTTCTCCCATCTCACTTTCGGCTGACTAAACGAGCGTACCCAGGCATCAACATCACGAGACCACCGTAGTTCTACTTAACGCTCTCGTTCGGCAGACTCCAAAGAGAATTAAGTGCTTTCTACGATGCGTTCACCGCCGGTTCTTCCTAGACTTTCAATTGACCAGCCAAACAATCGATATTCGCAACCTAAGGAGGGAACCATGTCAGTCGAGGAAGTACGCAAGGCATCCGATCAGTTCTACGCAACGCTCAATCGCGCGCTCAACGGTGGAATTACCGACGACATGTTCGACGTCTTTTCTCAGGCGGGTGACGTTACGACGATGCACCCTCTGGGCGGACGGCAGACCGGTTGGACGGAGGTCCGTCCCAGCTGGGAGATGGCGGCGAACTCAGCGAGCGGCGGATCGGTTGTGGTGAACGATCTTCAGATCACGATGCTGGGGAGCGATGCCGCCTACACGATCGGAACGGAAACCGCTTCTGCAAGTGTCGGCGGAACTCCGCTTTCCTTCTCGGGACGCTGCACCAACGTTTACCGGCGCGAGAATGGCACTTGGAAGCTCGTTCATCACCATGTGGACCTGATGCCGGGCGTGGCGGAGGCTTTCCAGGCCGCCATGTCTCAGGCTAGCTGAGCAGTTCAGCTACACCGTTCATCGAGCGTGGTGCAGGGGCCGCCCCGAGCCGCCCCGAGCACGGCGTCAATCATCGGAAACTGACCCTACGTTCCACCCTTCGCAAGAGGAATGACGAAAGGATCGCATCATGTCTACTGAAGATAACAAAAAGCTGGTTCGACGGTTCAACGAAGGGATCATGCAGTACCTAATTGACGGAGACGTCGGCGATTTGTATGAGATCTGCGCACCGGACTTCGTCCATCACGGACCGGGAATGCCGCCTGATCTTGAGGGCTTCAGACAAATGGGTGACATGTTCCGCACTGCGATGTCCGATGTAGAAATGGATATCGAGGACATCATTGCCGAGGGGGATCGGGTGGTCGATCGAATCACCGTCCGCGGCACCCACACTGGCGAGCTCATGGGGGTACCGCCGAGTGGCAAGCGATTTGAAATACAGGAAGTCCACATTGCGCGCATTGCCGACGGCAAGATTGTGGAGCGCTGGAGCCATGCCGACTTCCCCGGCCTGATGCAGCAGATCGGCGGCATGCCCGCGTCGCCAGTGACTGCGTAGGTTCAACAGTCTGTCCGCCCGGAATGTCTAGACCAACCAGGACGTTGCCGGCGATCCGCCCCAATTGATCTGATAGGAAGTGAAGGGAACGACCATGGCACTCACAATCGTCCGGCACACGGTTAGTGACTACGACGCCTGGCGCAAGCTCTACGACTCTTTCGAGCCACTGCAAAAGAGATACGGCGTCCTGGAGGAGAGCGTCTACCAGGATCCTGGGAACCCCAATGACGTACTGGTATTGCATCGTTTCGACAGCCTCGAGAAGGCGGAAGCGATGTTGAACAGCGCCGAAGTGCGCGAGGCGATGGGGCGTGCCGGGGTTGTCGGTCAGCCGCGAGTCGAACTCTTCGAGGACGCCTAGCCCGGAACGACGCGGTCGGGCGCCGTCTTGAATGAGCGCCCGTTCGCGGTCGTAGTCGCCAATTAAAGCGACACCGCCAACGAGGGCGATCATCTACACGGGTGATCGCCTTCGCGTTTTATTGCGACGCACGCCTCCGTTAGTCGATAATGACCCCTCATACGATGAAGCGAATTTGAGGACGGGGTGTGGCGAATGACCAGAGAGACGCGCGAGCCGCTCGTTTCGACCTTCTCGATCGTGGCGCGCAACGTGGAGAACGGCGACCTCGGCATCGCGGTTCAATCCAAATTTCTGGCGGTCGGTGCGGTCGTTCCCTGGGCACGAGCCGGAGTCGGCGCCGTCGCCACTCAGGCACGTGCTAACGTCGCCTGGGGCCCGCACGCGCTCGATTTGCTGTCCGGCGGCATGAGCGCGCGCCAGGCCATAGACGCGCTCACCTCCGGCGACGACGGCTCACACGAGCGACAGTGCGGGATTGTCGACGCCCAAGGTAACGCCGCCAGCTTCACCGGACCGCACTGCATGTACTGGGCCGGTGGGGCTGAGGGGGACGGGTTCTGCTGCCAGGGGAACATCCTGGTAGGCCCCGACGTGGTCGACGCTATGGCGCACGCCTATCGACTGAGCAATGCCCCATTCTCGCATCGGCTCATCAGCGCTCTCGAAGCCGGTCAGGCCGCCGGTGGAGATAGTCGTGGCCGGCAATCGGCCGCCCTGCTGATCGTGCGCGACAGTGGCGGGTACGGCGGAAACAACGACCGCTACATCGATGTGCGAGTTGACGATCACCCAGAGCCAATCGACGAACTGCGCCGACTGCTGTTACTCCACGAGGTCTATTTCGGCACCACGGAGGCAAAACTCCGGCCCTTGGACGCCCCCACGATCGAGCTCATTCAGCGCCAGCTGCAACGGCTCGGACTCCTCGAAGGTACCCACGATGGATTGGACGATGCCACGCGCGAGGCGCTTGAAAGATTTATCGGACGGGAGAATCTCGAAGAGCGCACCTTCAACGGCACCGAAATTGATGAAGTAATCCTGGATTTCCTGGAGCGGCGGTCCAGCGAGGGAACTTGATGACCGCGCGAAGATGACAGGCGTAACGCCCCAGACGGCCGTCCAAGTGGGATCCACGCGGTATCGAACGTAAATGTGCGACAACGTCCGGAGGGAGACGTCCGTACGCACGTTCATATGCGGTTAACATTGGGCTCTTACGCTCTTGTAGGCGTGTGCGTCGGCAGAACGTCAGTCGAGTCGTGCTGTAACTTGCATGCGGCGATCACGTTAACGCTTTAAAGGCCACCGACGCGGCCTGGTAGACGTCTCCCTTGAGGGCTGTGACCGGAGACGTCTAAGACGGCGCATATCAAGTAGCGACGCGACCGTGACCGCTGGAATCGCGGTGAACCGCAAACGGGCGAGCTCCAACAACCTCACATTCTCCCCCGCCGCCTCATTCTCACATGATCCGCTCAGGTTCCACTCATTTCACGCAGGAAAGGTGGCGCGCATCCACGAACATGCACGCCAGGCGCAACGAAGAGAGAAACCTGTGGATCTCAGCGCGAAGACTCGGCAGAATACGACGTTTCCCGGGGTAACCGATTTCGATCGACAAGCGGCTTTACACGAGTACATTCTGCGGGCTATAGAAGGGGATCATCGAAACCGGTTGGAAACCTTCGGGCATATATGGATAGGGGAGAGAGCGCAACACTGTCCAGGCGTGATGCTCGCCGACCCGGATCGGGCGCCGCGCGCGCCACCAAAACTTTTGAACGGCGTGAAATACGCCACGTGTTGATCGGCCGAAGCGGAACGGGACCAGGGATGGGGCTCAACGCTTCGCAATGAATTTGGAAGGGCTATGACACCAACTGAACATGATTCGAAGAGACCGATGAAGGGGAGCCGCCTCCTCAGATGGCTGGCAATCCTCTCGCTGACGGGCCTTTTTTCGATCCTCGTAACACCGCTGGGGACATCGGCGGCCGGGCCATATACGATTACGCTCACACCCGGCCACACCGAGAAAGCAATCGGCAACACCGCAACCTTGACGGCTCAACTTAGTCCAGCGGACGCAAGCGTGAGCGTCCATTTCGCAATTACTGGCGTGAATTCAGCCAAGAGCGGCAACGCCACGACCGACGGGACCGGAAAAGCTGAGTTTACCTATACCGGCAACAACTATGGCGTGGACACCGTCGTCGCAACTGTCAGTCCTGACTCGTCGAGTTCAGTGACGGTCGACTGGGCTGCCCTCGTGGTTACGCCGTCAAACCAGACGGTAACGACGGCCAAGAAGGCGTCACTCACCATGACCATCTACAACCCTGGAAATGATGGCGTGGCGAACAAGACGATCCATTACACCATCACCAATTCAAACGGCAACATCCCGACGCTCACCGGAACGGTGCAGGCCGGCAGCAACGGGGTCGCGAACTTCATATATCCACGCTCTGACGCAGCCGCAGGGACGACCGACACGATCACCACATGGGCTGACGTGAATGGCGGCGGCACACAGACTAATCCTGATCCGACGGGCAATGAAGTGACCGTCCATTGGGGCACCTACAACGTCGACATCACTTCAGCGCCGACGAAAGCGGACATCGACAGCAATGTCTCGGTCGTCGCCACAGTCACTGATCAGAACGACGATCCGGTCAGTGGCGTCGGCGTTCGCTTCATTGTGACCGGCGAGAACCCGACCAGCGGCGTGGCAACCACCAACTCAAACGGTGAGGCTACATTCACCTATTCAGGCGATACGCTCGGCACGGACACGGTGCGTGCGTTCGTCGATCTGAATGGCGACACGGGTTACGACTCCGGCGAGCCGTACGACACCACGACGATCGACTGGATCGACATCACTTTCACGCTCTCACCGTCGAGCCAGAGCGCGAGCCTCGGCGAACAGGTCTCGATCGACGCCTCGGTCACCAGCCCATCCGGCTCGGTCAACAATCTGCGCATTCGCTACAAGGTGACCGGCGCGAACCCGAAGACCAGCTCCGTTCTCACCGACGGAAATGGTGACGCCACTATCGCCTACACCGGTACCCATTCCGGCACCGACACGGTCACGGCCTACGTGGACCTGAACAACAACAACGTTCAGGATTCCGGCGAACCGTCTGATACCGCGACGGTCGACTGGAGTACGGCCGACTTGAATTTGACGCCGTCATCGCAGACGGTGACCACGAACACGTCCGCCTCGCTCACGGCTTCGCTCACAAACTCGAACGTGGACGTCGAAGGCGTAGTCATCCGTTACTCGGTCACTGGAGCGAACAGCACCAGCGGCACCGCCACGACCGACTCAAACGGTGACGCTACCATCAGCTATACCGGAACCAACGCGGGAGCCGACACGGTTACCGCCTATGCCGACTACAACAACAACGGATCACAGGACAGCGGTGAACCGTCCGTGACCGCCACGGTCACCTGGACGCTGACCGCGTCGTTGAGCCTCTCGCCCACCACGACGACGCCAGGCGTCGGCTCGACGTCCTACACGGCAGTCGCACTGACGACGTCGAACGGCGGCGTTCCGGGCGTGGTGGTTCACTACAGCGTCTCTGGCGCGAACTCGGCCAGTGGCACCATGACCACTGACGGTAGTGGCAACACGGTCATCTCCTACACCGGCAACAACAGCGGCACGGACACGCTGACGGCGTACGCCGACATGAATAACAACGGCTCGCAGGACAGTGGTGAGCCAACCGCTTCGGTGACGATCACCTGGGGCGGCGGAGGTACGACGCCTCCTCCACCACCATCCACTTTCGCACCGGCCCAACCGGCCGCGCAGAAGTCGGGATGCACCTACTTCCCGGCAACACAGCACAACCTGTGTGCCGGGTTCCTGGCCTACTGGAACCAGTTCGGCGGAGTGAACATCTTTGGGATGCCGGTCACCGAAGAGTTCCAGGAGAACGGCGTCACGGTTCAGTACTTCGAGCGGGCGCGCTTCGAGTGGCATCCCGGCGCTTGGCCGGCCCACTACGACGTCTTGCTTGGTCTCCTCGGTGACGAGGTGACCGCTGGCCGTACCGATGCACCGTTCCAGGCGACCACCGCGAGCAGCAGCTCAGACTGCACGTACTTCGCGCAGACGGGTCACAATCTCTGCGGTACGTTCAAGCAGTACTGGGAACAGTTTGGCGACCTGGCAAGCTACGGCTTCCCGATCTCCGAGGCGTTCCAGGAGAAGAACCCGGACACCGGACAGGTGTACACGGTTCAGTACTTCGAGCGAGCTCGCATGGAGCTGCAGCCTGGCGCATGGCCGGCTCACCTCAACGTGCTGCTTGGCCGACTCGGGGCACAGGTTCTCGCCATGAAATACGGCGCCGAGCTGTACTAACGGCATAATCGCCCGAAATCACAGCGCCCACGGACGTGTCCGTGGGCGCTGTTCTCTTGTCTGGACAAACAGTTGAGCGACTCTAGTGCCGAGAGCCTCCGAAGAGCCCGCCGGTCATCGAACCGACTTTGCTCATGATCTCACCGCGGGTCTCGGCACCACTCCGCGGCGCGAAGAAGACGCCGATGAGGATTCCATAGGTCATGAACTTCAACGCAACGCGCATCCTGCTCAGCATTTCGTCTCATCCTTTCGTTTCAGATTGAGAGCTCGATCGAGATCTATTCGGACTTCGGCGCGTCAGTTTCGCCGGTGACGGGATCCGGCGCGACTTCGGCAGCGGCCGGGGCGGCAGTCCGAGTCGTCTCGTCCACCTGAACGTCGGTGTCGCTCTCGCGACGGGCGATCTGAGAAACCTTATCGACGTAGGTGCCGACGATCCCTTCTGATCGCTCGCGCGCCGTGGCTGTTACCTCGGTAACGCGCTGCTGCATGTCCCCTGCCTGTCCCATCAGCTCCTCTCGAAGCTCGGGACCTGATTTCGGCGTCACAAGCAGCGCCGCCAGAGCACCGGCGATCGCGCCGAGGATGACGCCAAAGAAGAATGCGCCCTGATGTCCATCTGATTCCATGTTCTTCCCCCTTGTGCGGATGGAGCGGTTTGACCGCTCCGGCGGCTGATTCATTCCAGACTACCGCAGTTTGGGCGCGTTTGCCTATGCTGGCGGTTTATCAAGGGGCGTGCCACGTCATCGAACGAGGATCGTTGGAGGATGTCATGCACACGAAAATTGGCCGTGGAAAGCGCTGTGCTATGATCGAATGCGGTTTGGATCCGAAGCGACGACCAGCTCGGTCGTCTCCCCACGACGTCAGAGGTGATGGATGAATATACATGAATACCAGGCCGCGGAAATCTTCGCGCGGCATGGGATTCCGATCAATCAGGGCATTGTCTGTACTTCCCCCAGCGAGGTCGAATCGGCCGCCACAAAGCTCGGCGGCACGGTCGTCATCAAGGCTCAGGTGCATAGCGGTGGACGCGGCAAAGCCGGCGGCGTCAAGGTCGCCAAATCTGCTTCCGAAGCCCGCGAAACCAGCGAGAAGATCTTTGGACTCGACATCCGTGGTCATGAGGTCCACAAGGTGCTCGTCGCACCAGCCGTTGGCATTCAAAGCGAGTTCTACCTCGGCGTCGTCATCGACCGCGCCGCGCGCGGCGTGACGATCATGGCCAGCAGCGAGGGTGGCATCGACATCGAAGAGGTGGCCGCCAATACGCCCGAGAAGATCCACCGAGAAGTCGCCGACCCGATGCTCGGCCTACACGGCTACCAGGCACGCCGACTCGCCTTCGCACTTGGGATCGACCCCAATATGGTCTCCGGATTCGCGCGCATCACCCAGCAGCTCTATCAGGCATTCATCCAATCCGATGCGTCGCTGGCTGAGATCAACCCACTCATCATCACCACCGACAACACCTGGCAGGCGATCGACTCCAAGATGGTGATCGACAACAACTCGCTCTACCGCCACAAGGACTTCGAGTCGATGCGCGACCTGCAAGAAGAGGTCGCCACCGAGGTCGAGGCTCGTGCCGCGGGGATCAGCTTCGTCAAGCTGGACGGCAACATCGGCTGCGTCGTGAACGGCGCAGGTCTCTCGATGGCTACGATGGATGCCATCAAGCTCTACGGTGGCGAGCCGGCCAACTTCCTCGACGTCGGCGGCGGCGCTAGCGCTCAGCAGGTGACGAAAGCGCTCGAGCTCGTCCTGAGCGATCCCAGCGTGAACGCGATCCTCATCAATATCTTCGGCGGGATCACGCGCGGCGACGTGGTCGCGCGCGGGCTCCTGGAAGCGCTCAACACCATCAAACTGAACGTCCCGCTGGTCGTTCGACTGGTCGGCACGAATCAGAAAGAGGGCCGGGAGATTCTGGCAGGGGCCGGCATCACCACGGTTGACACGATGAATGAGGCAGCCGAGCGCGTGGTCGCGGCGGCGCGTGACGCGGCGTAGCGCCGGTTGGGAGAATTAGCGTGAGCATTCTGGTCAATAGTGACACACGCCTGATCGTGCAGGGCATCACCGGCCGCGAGGGGTCATTTCACACCGGGCAGATGGTCGAGTACGGAACCAACGTGGTCGGCGGGACGTCACCGGGCAAGGGCGGCACCAGCGAGCATGGCGTCCCAGTCTTCAATACCGTCAGGGACGCGGTTGAGGCCACTCAGGCGAACGCCTCGATCATCTACGTCCCGGCTCCGTTCGCGCCGGACGCCATCTACGAGGCGGTCGACGCCGGTATCCCGCTGGTCATCTGCATCTCCGAGCTCATCCCGACCCTCGAGATGGTCAAGGTCTACCACTACATCCAGCAGAAGGGGACCCGGCTGATCGGACCCAACTGCCCCGGACTTATCACGCCCGGCGAAGCCAAAGTCGGCATCATGCCCGGATACATTTGCAAGCCGGGTGGGCCGGTTGGGCTGGTCTCGCGCAGCGGCACGCTCACTTATGAGGTGGTCAACGCGCTGACTGAGTCAGGTATCGGTCAGACGACGGCGGTGGGCATTGGCGGCGATCCAATCATAGGCACGTCCTTCGTCGACGTCCTCTCCCTATTTCAGGATGATCCGGCCACCGAGGCCATCGTCATGATCGGGGAGATCGGCGGCACGGACGAAGAGGTCGCCGCGAAGTTCATCCAGGAGCACGTCACCAAGCCGGTCGTCGGATTTATTGCCGGCCGCACCGCGCCCCCAGGCAAGCAGATGGGACATGCCGGGGCGATCATCTCGGGCGGTCGGGGCACGGCGGCTGAGAAGATGGCGGCGCTCGAAGCGGCCGGTGTGCGGGTGGCCGAGAGACCGGCACAAGTCGCCGATCTGATGGCGGATGTGCTGAACTAGAACGGACAACTCATGACTGCGGATCCCGCGCGCGTCGTTCAGGACCAGATCGCGTATTACCGAGCGCGTGCATCGGAGTATGACGAGTGGTTCTACCGGCTGAATCGCTACGATCGCGGCCCAAACCTCAACAAGCTCTGGTTCGATGACGTCGCGCAGGTCGTGGAGGCGTTCCAACGCCTCGAACCGGTCGACGAAGCGCTGGAACTCGCCGCCGGCACCGGCATCTGGACCGAGCGACTGGTAAAGATCGCGCGTCATCTCACGGTGGTCGACGCGTCACCCGAGATGATTGACATCAATCGGAGCAAGGTTCCAGATGCCAACGTCACCTACGTCGAACACGACCTCTTCGCCTGGGAGCCAGACCGCGAATACGATCTCGTCTTCTTCTCGTTCTGGCTCTCGCACGTCCCGCCTGAAGGTCTGGACGCCTTTCTGGAGAAGGTGCGCCGCGCGGTGCGCAAGGGCGGGCGACTGTTCATGATCGACTCCCGCTTCGAGCAGACTGGAGCAGCCACGAATAATCCGCTCTTCGAAGAGGAAGAGGTCCATCGTACCCGCATACTGAACGACGGCAGCGAGTACACCATCGTCAAGATCTACTACGAGCCGGATTCACTACGCGAGAGCCTCAACAAGGCCGGATTCGACGCCGACGCCCACTTCACCGACCGGTATTTCATCTACGCGGACGCCGTGGCGAGGTAGAGCCAGCGAACTCTTCGCCGATGCCGTCGACGATGAACTCGGCCCGCTCGCGGGCGGTGCTCGAAAAGTTAGCGGCTACACAAAGCGTGTTTTCATCTCACCCGCAACACAGTTTTCAGGAGCCGATCTAGTTGTACTCGTTCGTTCCAAGCCGTTCTGTCAAGAACGAGCGAACGACGTCGACGAGGGCATCCTGATCACCCATCCATGGGAGATGATCGCCGCCCGGCAGTTCGGCAAGTTCAGCGCCAGGAATCGCGGCTGCGAGATAGCGGGCGATCTCAATGGAGTTCACACGATCACCCGTTCGATTAACGACGAGCGTGGGCACAGCCAACTGTTCAAGGAGGGGACGAACATCAATCGAGCGGTTCATTCGGCTCAATGCAACGGCCGCACCCGGACTCGCTGAGGCACGACAAAACCGAGCGAACCACTCGATGTATGCAGGATTGTCTGCCATACTCGGTGCGAAGTCGGCAACGTCAGCAGCCTCCACAGTCCCCCACGTTCGCAGCCATAGCGCCTCTTCTGCATCTTGCTCCTCGGCCGTAGAGCCCCACGGATAGTCTGGTGCCCAGGTGACCCGAACATCCGAACCATACAGTACCAACGCGAGTGTGCGCTCTGGATAGGTTGCCGCGAACTGAATACTGAGGGGGCCACCTTCCGACACCCCCATCAAGACCGCTCGTTCGACTGCCGCCGCGTCCATGACCGCGCGCAGATCGTCAACGCGCTCTTCGAGAGGTGGGATGTCCGTCACCCGGTCGGAGAGGCCGGTTCCGCGTTTATCGAAGGTGATGACGCGGGCAAATCCAGCCAGTCGTCGCCAGAATTGAACGATCATTGGCTCGTCCCACTCTAGGTCGATGTTCGAGACGAAACCTGGAGTGAGAACAAGATCGAACGGACCCTTCCCGAACACTTTATACGCAATGTTGATCGGCCCACTCTGTGCATAGTGCGTCCGAGGCGGCGTCGTCGCGACTAACCACCGGCTCAACCCCGAGTGCCGTCAGGAGTGACGCCAACGCGGCACTCGGATCGGGGTCGGTCGCGTCAATGAAGTTGATCGACACGTAGCGATGCGGGATGACAGTCGGCGCGACTCGAATCAGCAACAGACGTTTGTCGTTCTGAAGGGCCCAATCCCACTCATTCTTGACGTTCCGGCTCGACATCGCCTCTGGGCTCAGAATCCCTACAACGATGTCAGAAGCAGCCAACCCCCGGTCGATCTCATCCGGCCAGTAGGCACCAACTGGAATATCATATTCGTCCATCCAGGTCGGAATACCTGCGGAGGAGAGGTGGGCACGCACCTGGCGTGCGACGTCTCCGTCACTACGCTCGTACGAGATGAAGACCCGTCGGTGTTCGCTCGTCATGACGCCGCCCCCAATTGATGTTCCAGCATGGCTACCATTTCCAACGTCGGCTTGGCGCCCAGCAGCTCGCAGATCGAGCGGACCTCGGTAAGCAGGGCCCGCGCGTCGTTCGCCTTGTCGTGTACTGCACGCAGCTTGGCGATCTCCAGCAACGTCAAGGCTCGTTCGAAAGGTGCCGCACACGCGTCAGCAAGCCTGAGCGATTCTTGCAGGTGCCCCTCTGCGGTACTTACCTGGTTCTCCTCCGTGTCCAACTGGCCCAGGAACCGATGCACGGCGATGAGGGCCAGCGGCTGTCGCGGTTCGGTCGCGTGGGCCAGCGCTTGTTCGGCACGCCCGCGAGCGAGCACGAGATCGCCCTCGGCTTGGTGATCCTGGGCCCAGAGGAGCGAACCCTGAGCGCGTCCGAGTACGGCGCCAGACCACGCAAGCCAACGATCGTGCGCCTCCAGCCAGGCACGAGCAGTCGGCAGATCGTGCGCGTCAAGGGCAAGTGCCACGGCGGTGCGATGCAGCGACTCGATGGCGAAGAACCAGGAATTACCGGGTTCCTCGCGCGGCCCGCCGGGGAGAAGATCCGCAAGTATCTGGCGTGCCAGCGCGACATCCCCTTGGTCGCGGGCCAACGCCGCCAAGTGTTGCCCGCCTATCTGGCGTTCGCCCTCAAGACGACCACCAAGCATCTTGAGTGTGGCCTTCCGCGCCTCGATCCAGACACCCTCGAGTCTCAGAAGAGAGACCGTGAAGGCCTGCCATGGGTGATGGCTACTGACACCCTGCAACCACCGACTAGCTGCCTCCAGGTCGTCAGAAAGATGTCGTCGTAACTTGAGATCCTCGGGGTCATAGGGGAGTTGGACGAGCTCCAACTCAGCGGCGCAGATGACTGCCTCCTGGAAATGGTTCTCTGTTGTCTGATAGGCAGCACGTGCCTGCTGGAGGTTGTGGCGTGCAATCTCCGGCTTCCCTAGCAATGCTTCCGCTATCGCCAGTCCCACGAGCCCGTCGACGTAGTCAGAATTACGGTCAGGGCGGAATTCCGGTCGTGGCACTTCATCAACCATGCGGCGACCGCGCGCGATCGCTTCTGCCAAATGGCCAGCAAACATAAGATTGTAGACGAGTGCACCTTCCGGCGCGTCGGAAATGTCGACCAGTGAGTGGCAACGTGCTTGCTCGTCCAAAGGGAGGGCGTCGAATGCATCCGCCGCCTCACCCATGACGGCCAATCCGGCTCGGAGATCGCCAAGAAAGCAGAGGTACTTCCCGATCATGAACTGACAGCTGCTTGCCAGCCCCACTTCGCCTGCTGCCATTGCCATCCGTCGCGACTCTTCCATAAGAGCCCGCGCTCGATGTGGATCAGCGAAACGGACCACGGTTGCGATCCGGAAGAGGAGCACCACCCGCTCGACGGCCGGCGCGTCTTGTTCGGTGAGTTTCGAGAACGCAGCATCAAACCGATCCGCCGCCGTCGTCCAGACGTAGGCCCGCTGAGCCCGCTCACCTGCTTTGAGCAGCCATTCAGCCGCACGTCTATCCCCAGCCTGTTGGAAGTGATGGGCCACGATATCGGGATCAGGATTGGGAATCTCGGTCACCGACTCGCCGACTTGCCGGTGAAGACGACGACGACGAAGCGAGGGAATGCCCTCGTAGAGCGTCTCTCGGATCAGCGCATGACTGAATTGAACCTCATCGCCGTCCGGCATTCCTACCAGAATTTGCGCCTCTTCGGCTCGCTCGGCCAATGCGAGCAGGGCGTCCTCCCCCACCTCACCAACCTGCCTCCAGACCGCTATTTGAACGGTTTGGCCGACGACCGCCGCCACCTCCAGCAACCGTTGGCTCTCGTCATCGAAGCGGCCGATCCTCCGTTCGAGGATCTGCCGCAGCAGGAGCGGCACTCGCGTCTGCTCCAGGTCACTAACGATCCACACCTGATCCTGCTCGCGCAGCACACCCTCGTCCTCCAGTGTTCTGAGTAGCTCCCGCGCATAGAGCGGGTTCCCCTCGGCCCGCTCTTCCAGGTACGTCTCCAGGCGCGCTTGATCCACCTCAGACAGCCGGTAGCGACTCCGAATGAGCGCCTCGTGCCCTCCTGCATCGAGCGGCTTAATGTCTAGTCGCTGCGCTCCGGCTTCCCGCACCAGCATCGGCAACAGAGTGTAAAGAGGATGGCGCCGGTGCAACTCGTCGCTCCGATAGGTCGCGACCAGCAGAATGTTGTAGCTTGCGACTCGCCGGGCGAGGAATCGAAAGAAATCGAGCGACGCTTGATCGACCCAGTGGAGGTCATCGATTATTAACATCAAAGAACGTTGAGCCGCGAGCGCTTCAAGGAACTCCGCTACGGCGACAAAGAGCGCGTCCTGTGAGCCGACCTTGGCCAATTCCTCAGCATTTCCGATAAAGGCGGGCAGCGACGGCAATGACGAGTTTACGTTCGCCCGATATTGTCGGAAGATCTCCATCCAGGGGCCGTAAGGCGGGGTAACCGAGAGGTCGTAGGCATGGCCCCAGAGGACGAGCGCGCCCTGATCCTCAGCGTCAATGCTCAGATCCTCGACCAGCGTGGTCTTGCCGATACCCGCTTCACCACCGACCAGGATCGTCCCGCCATCACCCAGCAGCATCCGGTCGAGCTGAGCGCGAAGCATCGTCTGCTCCCGCTCCCGACCGACCAGCAATGGTCGCTCACGCTGCGCGACTTTGGACTGCCTAACCGAGTTTGTCAGGCGGACGAAGATATCATGAGGCTGCAGGGCTTTGGCGATGTCGGCCAACCAGTCCTGCTCTGGTCGATCGAGGAGTTCGATCCACTGCGAGCCTTCCAGCCAGTACGCCAACTCGCCGGGAA
The DNA here is from genome assembly GCA_963713965.1 of uncultured Chloroflexia bacterium. Classification (GTDB taxonomy): domain Bacteria; phylum Chloroflexota; class Chloroflexia; order Thermomicrobiales; family Thermomicrobiaceae; genus CALAGB01. The sequence goes on along the minus strand of OY970217.1, from coordinate 2,651,904 downwards.
TCGAAACCGCATCGAGCAGCAGGGGCACATAGGCTTTTTCGTAGCGCCAGCCAAGCGCCAGTTCCTCTTTCACGTTGCGAGACGACAGTGACGCGGGTGACGCAAGCAAGAGGACAACGGCGGCGCCTTCAACGGCATCATTGATCATATGGGCGTAGTTGGCGCCACCGTGGATGCCGTCCCGGTCGATCCACGTCTGGACGCCAGCCGCCTCCAGCCGGTCGACGATGGGCAGCACCCGCTCCCGGTCGGCACTGGCATAGCTGATGAAGACGTAGGGCTGACCGGTATTCGTGCTCGGCATCACGCCGTCCCTGGTTGTGTGTTGAGTGAATAGAAGCAGAGGATACGCGGGGGCGTGCTCGCGCGCAACAGTCTCAGGATTCAAATCCGCGACTGGTCGTCACCACGCCCCGCCTGATTCTCGACGATTTGTTTCGACGCGATTCTCCTTGGGTCCACCAGCGTCATTCGTCGCTTCGGGATGCGGCCCCAGCAGGCGAACGGTGATCTTGCCCTCTGGGACGGCGAGACGTAGGATCTATCCACCAGCGAAAACTTCAAAGGACGGACAATGGGAGAGACGAACGAGGCGCCGAATGGTGTCGACTCCACTGCCCCTACCGTGAAGACCTCCCTCGTCGGACGCGAGCGCGAGCGAGAGCAGCTGCGACAACAGCTGGCCGAGCTGTTCGACGGCTATGGCCGGCTCATTTGCGTGAACGGTGAAGCTGGTGTCGGCAAGACCGCGCTCACCGGCGAACTCGCCATCGAGGCGCGCCGGCGTGGTGCTCTGGTGTTGTCGGGCGCCTGCTACGATCTCGCCATCACTCCGCCCTATGGCCCCTTCATCGATGTCTCAGCGCTTACGAAGATCACCGCCATCTGCCGACGTTTCATCCATCAGCAGACGAACCTCCGTCCGTTACAGGTACGTCCAGCCAGGAACTGTTCGAACAGGTTCAAACATGGCTTACGGAACGAGCGATGCCGCAGCCGATCGTGCTGATTCTCGAAGATTTGCACTGGGCCGATGCCGCCAGCCTCGATCTGCTGCGCTTCGTCGCCCGGGCAGTTAAAGACCGCCCACTGCTCCATAGCTCGCAACCTGGCGCAACGATGAGGAAACGCAACAACTGTCCCGCATTCTGCCCGCACTCATCCGCGAAGCTCGGCCGCTGCGTATCGCGCTGCAACGCCTTACGCTCACCGACATGCATCTGTTCGTCGCGAGTCGTTACCCACTGGCCACTGGCCAAGGGGAAGCACTTGGCGATTGGGTACAGCGGTATTCCGAGGGCAATCCTTTCTTGGCTGGTGAGGTGCTACTGTCGCTGGAACAGACACGGCGACCTGCGTACCGACGGTCGCCTGTGGCACTTCAACCGGCCAACGGACTTCGGATTGCCCCCGCTTGCGCGGCAAGTCATCGAACAGCGCCTCGCTCGTCTCGACGAGACGACCCTGCGGATTTTGGAATACGCCGCGATCGTCGGGCAGGACGCGTCCCTCTTCTTCCTGCAAACCGTGGTGGAGGCCAGCGATGATCAATTTGATAGCGCGTTGGAGCAGGCGATCGCGGCATCCATTGTCGACGAATCGTCCGTGGCGGACATGACCCTTCGCGTCCGTCACGCGCTGATGCGTGAGGCCCTGTACCAGCGTCAGAGCGCACTTCGTCGACGTACTCGACATCGCAGGGTAGCGGAGTTGCTGCTTACCGATCCGGCAGTAGACCCGGTGACGCTCGCGCATCATTTTCAGTCCGCGCTCGACTCGAGGGCGGTTGAGTGGTTGGTTCGCGCGGGAAAGGACAGCCTCAAAGTCAACGCTCAGCATGACGCCATCGCGCATCTCTCGCGAGCAGAGTATCTTGCTCGTCGATTCTGGATGACGCTGCCACAAGACGCCGTCCGTTCGCGTGGACGCGCCCATGAGATGGTCGGGAACTTCGATCTTGCTCGTAACGACTACGAGTGGACGCTGCGAGTCGACACGGGTCAGGGCGATCGACGCGGCGAATGGCAGGCCCTAATCAGTCTTGGCTCGCTGTGGGCTGAGCGCGATTACGAACGCGCCGGCCATGCCCTTCAGCAGGCGCTCTCGCTTGGCACGACAGGAACTTGATGACATGCGGTCGCCCATAGCCTGAACGCCGTTGGTAACTGGCACTACAATCACGAGGAACCTCACCTGGCGATCAGCTACCACGAGCAGGCGCCTTCCGATCTTCACGGAGCACGATGAACCTCACGGCGAGGCCGCGACCATCGACTTGCTCGGCGTCGCGCAATTTGTGCCAGCGACGTGCGGGGAGCGCGGATCGACGTACGCGCGAGCGGTCGAACTGTCTAGAGGTCATCGACGATCAGCGACTGCTCTGATCGGCGCTGACGAATTGGGCGCTGACCGGTGGCTACTTGGAAACAGACGCAGCCGCCGTGGTTGAAGGCACTCTACACATTGGCTCAATATAAGCGTGCGCGCTCGCGCCATCGCGAAGAGATCGGCTGGGCCGCCGGCCGGGCCTACGCCCAAATCCAGGCCGGAGCGATGCTCGCCGCACGCGGCGAAATGGGACAGGCGATGGTCTCGCGCAGTCGGGCATGCGCTTGCCACTAGAACGGCCACCAGCAGTGGATGACGTGCGGGCACATCGCACTCGGCCGCATGCACGCCGATCTGCTCGAGGTGAGATCGCCCGGGAGCATCTGGAATCGGCTCTTCCAATCGCAGTCGATGTCCTCGCCCTTGTGGACGACGTTCTCGACCGCGGCTCTGTCGTCACTGCTCGTCGATGTCGGCGATCGCGAAACCGCCAAACGAGTCATCGGCCATCCGCTCGCCTCAGACGGTCCCGCGATATCCACCATGCCAGCGGCTCCAACGATTGTCCTGGGCGCGGCTGCTGCTCTGCCTCGGAGAGCTGGACCAGGCACTGCGGGTTGTCGATCAACTGATCCAAACGGCACCAAACGCGACGGGAGCTCGCTCGCTCCCATGGCTCGCACTCACACGCGGACAGGCACTTCTCGCGCTCGACCGATTCGAAGAGGCTGAACCAGACTTTGTTGCTGCACGCTCTGGTGCGCTCGATTCGGGTTATCGCCATCTCCTGTGGAGGGCCGATCTTGCACTTGGACGCACTCTGAACGAATCGGGGAGATCTCATGATGCGCGACCAAGGCTCGATGAGGCGCTGGCGGTGACCATGGAGATTACCGCGACTCTCCCAACAGAGGCCCAGCGCCAGACGTTTCTCAGCTCCATCCAACGACAGTTCCCGACCCTGCTCGGCCCTGCCCCGACGACTTCGACGCTGACCGCGCTGAGCCCTCGCGAGACCGAGGTGCTGCGGCGCGTCGCGGTGGGGCTCACGGATGCCGAAGTAGGTGCCGAGCTCTCGATATCTCGCCGGACCGTCGGGCGACATCTGGAGTCCATCTACAACAAGCTGGGGGTCAGCTCGCGTACGGCGGCAACCGCGCTTGCCTATGAACATGGGCTCATGGCGCGGCCCAATCGTCGCTGACGGCTGCTGGCTTTCTGTACACTGGGTAATTCTCCCAGTGACGGGTCGCCACATGAGATTGGGGAATTCTCTCGATGCGTCACGCCTCCGGAGCGACTAGTGTAACACCAGACGCTTCGCACGCTTCACGTTCACACGCGGCAGGAGGTTGTCATGCTCCGGGATTCCGTGACTCGCCCGCGCTCGGTCGATTCCGCAACGATTGCAGCATTGAGGGCAAAGGTTCGTGGTCCCGTCACGACCCAAAACGACCCCGATTACGATCGACTTCGCACACTCTGGAACGGCATGATCGATCGCCGTCCGGCACTCATCGTCTCCTGCACATCGGTGGCGGATGTATCGGCGGCGCTCGAGACTGCGCGCGCGCACAACTTGCTTGTGGCAGTTCGAGGCGGCGGGCACAGCGTCGCGGGCCTTTCCACCTGCGACGACGGGATGGTAATCGATCTCTCGACCGATGAAGTCGATCGAAGTCGATCCACACGACCGGATCGCGCACGCCGGTGGCGGCGTCACCTGGGGTGAGCTAGACGCCGCCACACAAACGTATGGGCTTGCCGCTCCGGGCGGCGTCTTCTCGCGCACCGGCATCGCTGGGCTGACGCTCGGCGGAGGGTATGGTTGGCTTCGCTCGACCTTCGGGATGGCGTGCGACAACTTGATTGAGGCTGAGGTCGTGACGCCCGATGGTCACGTGGTGATTGCCGGCGACGGCGTTGGTCAGGATGCCGAGCTACTCTGGGGGCTCCGCGGTGGTGGCGGCAACTTCGGAATTGTTACGCCGCTTCACCTTCCGCCTACACCCGGTTGGCCCTGATGTCTACTTCGTCTTCGTCGTCCATGACGGCGAAGGCGAGGCGACGTCGCGCACGCTCCGCTTCTTCCGCGACTTCTGCGACAACGCGGTCGCTGCGGTGAACCCGCTCGCCGTTTGCGGCATCGTCCCCGCCGATCCCGAGCTGTTCCCAATCGAAGCTCATGGTCGCCGCTACGTGATTCTCGGCGCCCTGTATGCCGGCCCGATCGAGGAAGGCGAACGAGTCCTGCAGCCGCTGATCGAGCTGGCCGAACCGATTGCCGATTTCAGCGGGGTCATGCCATTCGTGGACGTGCAACGACTCTGGGACGGTGACTACCCCGACGGCATACGCTACTACTGGAAGTCGGTCAACATCGCGCGATTCAACGACAATGTCATTGACCGCATCGCGGAACACGCTCGCAAACAACCTTCAGCGAAGAGCACGACTGACCTGTGGTTCGTGGCGGGAGAGAGCCGTCAGCCGAAACCCGACACCAGCGCTTTTCATGGACGTGAGGCCGCGGTCATGGTCGGGGTCTCTGCAGGCTGGACACACCCGGCTGAAGATGAGTCAAACATCCGGTGGACTCGTGACTTCGTCGCCGCGCTCGAACCCTTCTCCGACGGCAGCCGCTATCTGAACTTCGCTGGTCTTCAGGAGGAAGGCGAACACATGATGCGCACGGGTTTCGGCCCATACTACGAACGACTCGTCGCGCTCAAGCGCCGCTACGATCCGCACAACCTCCTCCGGCTCAACCAGAATATCGATCCCGGCGAGACGTAATCTTCACCCAAACGACAGATCGATGACGGCAGGCAAACGGACAGAGGCGGCCACCATTGGCCGCTTCCTCCATTACTCCTCACGTTTCTCATACCCCTTGAGCATCTCCTGGTAAATGTCTCGAGAGCCGTCGGGAGCGCCGGGACGTGATCCGCCCGCGGCGGGTGATCCGGTCTCTGGATGGAGCAGACGCTGAGCTACGTCACGCACCGATTGGTGCGGACTCTCGGCCGCGGCGGTGGCGATGATCGGGTTTCGGTGGTACGTCCATAGGAGATTGACCGCATCTTCGGCCAGTGCCTGGCTTGGATGAGCGACGAGCACCTCCAGAAGCGGCGTGATGTCGCTGGTGCTGAGGACGGCAGCCAGTGCGGAGAGGGCCGTGCGACGCGCATCGACCGGCGCCGACTCATTCAGTGCCGTTTCGGTCGCCGCATCACGCGCGTCCGCGAAATCGACGACGAACGCAGCATCCCATGCCGCCATGCGCACGCGCTCGCTCGGGTCGTTCAGCAGCGGGTCCAGCTTGGTGGCGAGATATTCGGTCGCTTCGTCGGCCAGCGCCTCCGCCGCGATGCCGCGTACCTCAGCTTCTTCGTCGTTCAGCGCCAGTAACAGGAAGTCGACTCGGGTGGGCCCCATCAGCTTGATCTCGCTGTAGGGATCGAGCACCAGGATCGACAACGTCGTGGTCCGGGCATATGCGTCACCGTTCTGCAAGACTTCGAGCGCGACATCTGGCACGCGCTCGGGAGCCTCCCGTGCCAGACGTCCCCAGAGCGCACCGGCCGCATTGCTCCCTGCCAGTCGCGGTGCAGCACGCAGCATGTCCGCGATCGGCAGCGCGTCAACCACATGTGACATGCTCGAATCACGATGCGACGCCGCGAAATCTTCGTCAAAATCGAGCAACCGAGTTGCGATCGTTTGCCGTTCAGCTTCATCCAAAAATGGCAGCAGCAGACGCAGCCAGCGACGGCCGGCTGGCTCGTCATGCAGTCGATCGACGATCGCGGCGCGCGCAGCGGGTGGCGACGCGAGGACGCGTTTCCGAAGCGTATCCGGATCGGTATCCGTCTCCCCCAGGATCTTCTCGATTGTGCGCTCGACGTCGTCCTGCACTGCGAATCCCTCCGCCCCGATTCTACCGAAGTCGTTCCAATTCCCCCGAACGCAATCAAATGGGTGCAAACGTCTTGATTTCACGCGCAAAAGGGTATATAGAACCGGTAACGTGATACCCGAATAGCGCGGGAGAACGACCTCCGGCGGGTCGGTGTCCGTAAAGGTGCGGAGCCGAACGCGCGACGTCGGGGGATTTGTCCATTCCTTCGGTGCATGTTCGTGGAGGACGACAATGCGGGGAGACCGCGGGCGGCCGAGAGACGTCGACGAATTTGACGATCCCGAGCCGCGTAGCGCTCGCCGAAAGGCTGAGCCCGCTCCGAACACCAGCAGCGTTCGGAACGAATGGGAACCGACAGTGTGCCTCAATTGCGGCACTGAGCTGCCGGACGGAGCGAATGTGCGAGTTCGCCGTGCGGGGGACGGATACGAGGCGCGTTGCCTCACCTGTGGTGCGGTCGCTGCGCTGTACGTCGACGGCATCTGGACGTCGTGAACCGCCCAGCAACCACCGATAACGTTCACGGGATCAGTACTCGCGCTGTCCCTTGATTCACGTCCATCTCGCACGTTCAGGGCGAATGAGGCGTCACTTCTTCATTGTCCGCTCACCGTTGCCCTGCGCCGCCGCAATGAAGGGTGAGGGTAGGCGCAATGAGATGACGCGCTCGCGACGCCGCTCCGCCTCGAGATTGCGTCCACGTGCGCTCAACACCGCGGACAAAGAGACCAACCCCACCAACTGCGGGCCACCCTCCCGGCTGATCACCGGGAATCGGGTCAAACCCATCTCGGCCATGCGATGGACGACCACGCGAAGCGGCTCGTCCGGATAGGCGGTGGCCGGATGCTCGATGGTCTCAAGCCGCGTCAACTCTTCACTGTCTTGTGAGCCGTTCGCGGCGACGAGATGAAGCTGAGTTGCGGTGACGACGCCAACCAGCTGCTCGTCGTCGTCCACCACCGGGTATAGGCCCTGCGAAAGCCGCGCATCCGCCTGGATGCGCTCCTTGATCTCCTCAGGGCCCATCCCCTGCCGAAGCACGATGATATTGGTGGACATCACCTCTCGTACGAACAGGATCTCGAGCGGGTCCACCGCATACTCGCGGCTGAGATGGTAACCACGACGACTGATCCGCTCCGTCAAGATCGACCGGCGCAATGTCAGCACCAGCACCGCATGACCCAGCATGACCGCGATTAGAAGCGGCAGCAAAATGTTGGGGTCGTGTGTGACTTCAAGCATGAAGACGATCGCCGCGAACGGCGAGCCCAGCGCTGCCCCAAAAACCGCTCCCATACTGATCGCCGGCCAGAAGCCATTGGCGACATGCGGCAAGAACATGGCCTCTACGCCGCCGAGCGCCCCACCCATCATCATCAACGGTGCCAGGGTGCCACCCGAGGTGCCTGAACTCAGCGAGATCGTCCAGATGATCGACTTGACGATCAAAACGCCGATGATCACTGAACTCGAGACGTCACCTTTGACCAGCGCTCCAATCGTGGAATATCCAACGCCAAGCGCCTGCGGAAAGATCAGTCCACCGATTCCGACCGCAACGCCACCGATCGCCGGCCACCACATCCAGTGAATTGGGAGTCGCGCAAATAGATCTTCGGCACGATAGATTCCCTGCGTGAGGATCACGGCCAGGACGCCCGCAAGTAATCCGGCCAGCACGCAGCCGAGCAACGCGGGACCGCTGAGCTTGCTGGGGATGCCAACGGTTGGGAAGAGGGGCCCCGTGCCGATCAGGAACGGGCGCATCCCGGCCGCGGCGGCACAGGCGATACCAACCGGGATGAGGCTGCGCGGTTTCCATTCGAACAGCAATAGCTCCGCCGCCAGAATCACGGCCGCGACAGGAGAGGCGAAGGTTGCCGCCATGCCCGCCGCCGCGCCCGCAACGAGGAGAGTCTTGCGCTCGGAGCTGGTGAGATGGATGAACTGCGCCAGCAGCGATCCGAACGCGCCACCGGTTACGATGATCGGACCCTCGGCGCCAAATGGACCGCCGGTTCCGATCGCTATCGCGGACGCGACCGGCTTGAGGATAGCGACTCGTGGAGCAATCCGGCTGCCATTCAGCAGAATCGCCTCGGTGGCTTCCGGAATGCCGTGGCCGCGAATCTTTTCCGATCCATAGCGGGCCATCACCCCGACGACCAGCCCGCCGGCAACCGGAATCAAAACCGCATAAATGCCAAGAGCGTTACCGGCCGGAGAGACCAGCGTCGTGCTGACGCGCCCGAAATAGACCAGATTGGTGAAGAGCCCGATGAGACGAAGTAGGACCAGTGCGACGACTGAAGCGATGATCCCGATACCGAGGGCGAGCGAGGAGATGAAGATGACTCGTTTGTCGACGGTGAAGTCACCCAACCGCTCGGGCCGAGCCGGCAGTTCTCCTGCCGCCGAATCGATCCCTCCCAAACGCGAGTCACAGAGCTCGATTGAATCTGGTGCGTCACTCTCCGTTCTCACCGTGTGTCTCCGCCTCCTCATAACCTCGATCGTCGGTCAGTCGTTCCAGCGCGCGAACCAACTCTGGGCCAATCGAACGCAGCTCGCGCAAATGATGACGCGATAGCTCCAGAAGCATCGCGTCCCCTTCGGGTGTCACATCGATGAAAACCTTGCGGCGATCGTGGTCCGACTTTCGTCGCCGCACGAATCCACGCGCCTCCAACCGATTGATCAGCTCGACCGTTGTGTTGTGATGGAGTTGCAACCGTTCACCCAACTCGCCGATTGTCGGCTGGGTTTCGAACGGAAGCCCTCTGAGCGCGAGGAGAACCTGATGCTGACGTGGCTCGATCCCGGCTTCGCGTGCGGCCAGCGTGCTGAAATTCAGGAATCGTCTGATTTGATAGCGAAACTCGGCCAGGCGCCGGTAGTCTTCGTCGTTGATGGGTGTGTCGAGCCCGTCCATGTCCTAAATATATCGTAATACGATAGAATTTGCAGATAGCCTTTCCCCGCGTCTGCTTCATCACGACTTCGGCCCTGTGCTACCATCGCGATTGCGGCCGGCCCCACAAGACGCAAAGGGAGAGACTCATGTCACTGACGGAAGCGCTCGCGGATTTCGTCACCTCCACTTCCTTCGACGACATTCCGGACGACGCCGTGACCATGGCGCGACGTTCGCTGCTCGACTGGATTGGGTCGGCCATCCGCGGCGGCACGGTCGAGCCAGCACGCATAGCGCTACGCGTGGCCCGCAGGAGCATGGCCGGCGACGACGCCACGGCGCTGACGACCGGAGAGCGCCTTTCGACCCTGGGCGCCGCCTTCGCCAACGGCGCCGCCAGCCACGTCATCGAGCTCGACGACCTGCATCAAGGATCGACCTTCCACCCCGCCGCTCCGATCATTCCGGCCGCGCTGGCCGTGGCCGAGCGTGAAGGGTCCAGCGGTCGTGAGCTGCTGCGCGCCATCACATTGGGATACGACGTTGCCATCCGCATCGCCGAGGCGGTCAACCCATCCCACTACCGCTACTGGCATCCAACTGGCACCTGCGGCGTCTTCGGAGCGGCGACCACAACCGGCGTACTCATCGGGCTCGACGGCCAGCAGTTGATGCAGGCACTGGGGAGCGCCGGAACGCAGTCGGCCGGGCTGTGGCAGTTCCTGGCCGACGGCGCCATGTCGAAGGCGCTGCATACGGCGCATGCCGCACACGCCGGGATCGTTTCAGCCGATCTTGCCGCTGGGGGCTTCTCGGCAGCGCGTGAGATCCTGGAAGGCCCGCGAGGATTCTTCGCTGCCACGGCGGTGTCATCGGACCCGACCCGCATCACCGACCGGTTGGGTACCCACTTCAAGATCGAGGAGAATGGCTTCAAGCGTCACGCCTGCTGTGGCCACACCCATACCGCCATCGATGCCGCTCTCGAGATTCGTGGACAGACCGACCTGGAGCAGATCGAACGTATTGAGATCGACACCTACCAGGTCGCGCTCGATATCACCGATCGCGCCGAGCCGCATACACCCTACGGGGCCAAATTCAGCATTCAGTACGCGGTGGCGGCGGGACTGCTCGACGGTCGAGCCGGCCTGGAGGAGTTCACCGAGGAGCACATCGGAGACCGCGCCGTGCAGCAGTTGCTATCGCGAACCATCGCGCGGGAGGATCCCTCTTTCACTACAGGTTATCCCGGCGCCTGGGCATCGCGCGTGCGTCTCACCACTGCGAGTGGCGACACTCAAGAGGCAACGGTCAGTCATCCGAAGGGAATGCCGGCGAATCCGATGAATGACGCCGAGATCGAGCAGAAATACCACGAATTAGTCGATCCGGTCGTAGGTCGATCGACAGCCGAAGATATCGTCGCCAGCGTCGTGAAGCTACAACAGGGCGACGGCGCGTCGGACCTGATTGCGGCCATCGGCAGGCGCGCCGAAGCGGTCTTGGCTCCGGGATCAGGCGCGTGAAGTCCGACGACAAACCGGTGTTGATCATCGTGAGTGGACCGCCCGCTTCGGGAAAGACGACCATTGGCAGTCGCCTGGCCCAAGAGCTCTGTCTGCCTTTCTTCGACAAAGACTCCTTCAAGGAGCTCCTGGCCGACGACCTGCATGTCACCGGCTTGACCTGGTCGAAGACACTGGGCAGCGCCAGCTTCGACCTCCTCTACTTAATCGCCGAACGACAGCTCGCTGCCGGAAGATCAGCCGTCATCGAGGGCAATTTCAGTGGTGACCTCGCGACGAATCGATTCCGAACGATCATCCGGAAGACCGATGCAAAGGCTATTCAGGTCAACGTTCGCGCCGATGGCGAACTTCTGGTGAAGCGGTATCGAGAACGGGAAGAGTCGGGCGAGCGCCATCCGATCCACGTCGATCGTCCTCGCTCGCAGGTTGACGCCTTCCGTTCGGGCCTGATGCGCGGCGAACTACCACCACTTGATTTGGGTGGACTGGTCATCACAGTCGACACGACCGATTTTGACAACGTCGACATCCCAGAGATCGCGGGCCAGATCCGCCAACGAGTCCATCTGGGCGATCGGCTCGCGGTGAGCGGAGTCGACGAGTAGCTGATGGGACGCGTCCTCGAGCATTTCGCCAAAACGCTCCTGGCCACAGCCGGGATTCCCGTTCCGCTCGGAGAACCAGCATCGACCCCTGATGAAGCCCAATTCGCGGCCGACCGTCTCGGCGGCAATGTGGTGGTGAAAGCGCTCGTGCCAACCGGTCGACGAGGCAAGGCCGGGGCCGTCAAGCGAGTCAATTCGCCCGAGGACGCCTTTAGAGCGGCAGACTCGCTTCTCGGCACGATGGTCGGAACCTATCCCGTTCGTCAGATCCTGATCGAGCAGTGCGTCTCAATCGAGCGTGAGTTCTATCTCTCGCTCACCATCGATCGTGACACCGCCCGGCCACGGGTTCTGGTCAGCTCAATCGGAGGGATCGAGATCGAGGAGATCGTGCGGGGCAATCCGGATGCGCTCGGTTCGACAAATCTGCTCCCATCCGTCGGTCTTCCCGAGTTTCAGGCGCGTCAGATCTGGCGACGTGCAGGTATCGGTGGATCGCTGTTGCCGCGACTTGGCGCGTTGACCTCGAAGCTCTATCGAGTCTTTCACGATCTTGATGCCTATCTGCTGGAAATCAATCCACTGGCCGTCACCGAATCAGGAGAACTGGTCGCCGTAGGCGCCATGCTGGCCATCGATGACGCATCCCTCTTTCGGCATCCAGACCTGCGGGACGTGGTGCAGGCTGGAACCGAAAAGGTATGGCGTCCACTCACCCCGCGCGAAGAAGAGGTCAACGCCATCAACGCGGCCGAACCCTATCGCGGTTCGGCTCGCTACCTGGAGCTCGACGGTGGCGACATCGGTTTCCTCTGCGGCGGCGGCGGAGCCAGTTTGGTGCTGTTCGACAGCCTGGTAGCCGCTGGCGGGAAGCCCGCCAATTACGCTGAATTCGGTGGCAACCCGACCGAGTCGAAGGTGGCCGGCCTGGCCCGCGTCGTCCTGAGCAAACCGGGCGTGCGTGGACTCTTCGTAGCCCACAACATCACCAACAACACGCAGGTCGACGTGGTGGCCCGCGGTGTCGCGCAGGCATTGCGGGAATGCGGCGAGTCGAGCGATTTCCCGGTCGTGGCGCGGGAGATTGGGGTCAATGACGTCGAGGGCAAGGCCATCTTCAATGCGACGGGCGTTCAACACTTTGGTGAGGAGAGCACGTTGACTGACGCGGCACGAGCCATGGTTGCCGTCATGAAACAACGGTATGGAGAGTCTGATCAGTGAGCGTACTCATCGACGCGTCGACGAGACTGGTTGTTCAAGGCATCACCGGTCGCGAGGCACGCATGGTGACGGAACACATGCTCGGTTATGGAACAACCGTGGTGGCGGGCGTGACGCCGGGCCGCGGCGCTTCGGAGGTTTTTAGCGTTCCCGTGTACGACACGTTGGAAGAGGCAGTCGTACGACACGCTCCCAATGCGTCGCTCATCTCGGTCCCACCCGCGGCTGTCCTGGACGCCTGCCTGGAGGCACTCAGCCACAACATTCGCCTGTTGATCGTTGCCACCGAGGGAGTCCCACAACATGACGCCTTACTGTTCCTGGAGAAGGCGACCGACGCGGCCGCACGCGTCATAGGCCCAAACTCGGTCGGCGTGATCAATCCCGCCGCACGGGTCAAAGTTGGCGCCATCGGTGGCGACAACCCTGATCGCGCATTCCCGGCAGGGCGCATCGGTATCATCTCCCGCAGCGGCGGCATGACCTCGGAGATCGGGCTGATGACGCGGCGCGTTGGGCTTGGCGTCAGTACGGCCATAAGCGTCGGCGGCGACGCTTTGCTCGGCACGCCACCGGCCACGCTTCTGCCGCTTTTCGAGCGAGATCCCGCGACTGACGGGGTAGTCCTCTTCGGCGAACCGGGAACGCGCTTCGAGGAAGATGTCGCCAGAGTGGTGCGAGATCGACGATTCACCAAACCGTTGATCGCCATGGTCGCTGGACGCTTCACCGAGCACTTACCGGAAGGGACCGCGTTCGGCCACGCCGCCGCCATCATCGAGCGCGACGCGGGCCGACCGTCAACCAAGATCGAGCTTCTGCGCGAGAACGGTGTGCTGATCGCGGACGACATGGAAGACCTGCTGCAGTACCTGAGCATGGTCTTCAAGCACCAACCCTACCTCGGGCCGGAACAACACGGCTTTTCCGTCAACTGAAAGTAACACGAGGCTGAGGAATCGCGGACACTCGTAGGGGCAGTCCTCCGTGGCGAACCAGGATCGATAAGTCCGTGGATTCCGTGAACATTCAAGCAGACTATCGAAGATCCTCAACACCCGACGAACTCGTGATCTGATAGCGCATGATCGGGCGGGTTTCCGAGCGCCGCGCGACCTCCACGAAGCCGGCCTGCTTGAACGCCGACGCCAAGCCCGTAAATGCAAACACCGGCGGCATTTCCGGCTTGCGTGGTTCGACCGGATACCCCTCGAGGATGCTCGCGCCATGTTTTCCTGCGAACTCGATGGCGGCTTTCAGGAGTTGCACGGTGAGTCCGCGGTGTCGGTGTGAACGCTTCACGAAGAAGCAGACGACCGACCAGACCGGCTGGTCATCGACCCGTTTGAGCACCCGTGACCGATTAAGGGTGGAGAACTCATCGCGTGGAGCAACCGCGCACCAACCGACGGCTTCGTCATCGTCATAGGCCAGTAACCCGACCGGTCCGCTCGCGTCTACGATCTCGCGAAACGCGCCGCGATTGGACTCGCCCTTGAACCGCTCGTACTCGGCCCGAGTCTGGCGCCAATACATGCACCAGCAGCCACCGACCGCGCCTCGTTGGCCGAACAGCGCTTCAAGAGCGTCCCAGTTGTCGGCGGTCAACGGCGTGACGCGAATCGCGTCGGCGTCCGCGTTCGTTCGCTTCGCTTCACCCATCACTTTTCAGATCATCCCTCGCGGCGGTAGAGGGCGTCCTCACTAAACTTGCCGACAAACTGCGGAAGATCAGTGTGCCCGAGAAGTTGGCGAACTCCCTGGGCCTCACCGTTGTGGAACCAATAATGATAGATCGTGCGTTGTAGCATCGTCCCGATATCTTCGCGGGCCGGCTTTCCGTTCAGCGTGAAGAACTCACTCAGATGATCGCTGGTGAGTCCGTCAAGAAAGACATCTGCTTGCTCGGTGATCGTCGTCCAATCGGCCCACATGTCGTCGAGTGACGGTGTAGACGCGATCTTTCCGTGAGCCGTCAACTCGCTAACGCGTGGAGCAACGATCTTCCCTTGAGCGAAATCGCACCAGTAGCTCTGCTCCTGGGATGCCATATGCCCAACCATCCAGCTGATGCAGTTCATCGGCATGAATCGCCTACGCGCCTCTTCGTCCGTGACGCCATCCAGGGATCGCCGAAACTCGCTACGAGCGAACCTCAGCTGCGAGATTAACGGATGCACCATTGACTTCTTCTCCATTCAAGGGGTCCGGGAATGTCGCACTGACAAGACTGGCGACGCGTCCGGATGCCTGATTCATGCGGGCATCTGCAGAGGCGGCTCGTCGTCGCGGACGTCGGGCATTGGACGGCCGCCTTCGCGCAACTGGCGCACCTGAGACCCGATCAGCCCAGGGAATCCGGTGAACAGCCCTGTCATTGCGATCATCATGCGCACGCCGACCAACGGTAGCAGGAAGCCTGCGGCGGCGCCACCGGCCGGTCCTGTGCCCTGCATCAGCATGCGTAGCAGGGCAAAGGTTCGACCGCGCAGTCGCTCGGGGATGATCGCCATGCGCAGCGTCTGCGCCCAAATCGTCAGTGGAGCGCTGAAGAACCCATGCAACGTGACAGCGACCAGCGCGATCCAGAGATGTCCCATAACCAGCGGAAAGAGCGCCAGACCGGCTGAGAGTTGGAAAAGACAGATCGACGAACCCAGCGTGAGCGGCAACCTGACGCTTCCGGCCAGCAAAGACGATATGAGCTCTCCCACGGCCAGGACGCCCAGCAGCAATCCATATACGGCCGCGCCATGGTCAAGCGTTTTGCTGACATAGATCGGCAGCCAAACGAAAAGGAACCCCTGGCCGATGTTGTAGGTCATGAACATCAACGTCGTCGAGAGCAGGATGCTGTTGGACGTCAACAGACGGAAAGCATCTTTGAGACGGTAGGGGGACGACTGTGAGGATGCTGTGGACTCGGTTGGTTCGATAACGCGGACCCGGCTCAACGCCAGGGCAAACACCGCGTACGAGATCGCGTCAATTACCAGTACGTTGGGCGCGCCGATGACCGGGATGAGGAGTCCGGCCAGCACCGGTCCGAGCACACCGCCGACCGTGAATCCGAGCATCTCCAGCGCGTTGACCGTGATGAGCTGTTCCTCGCTGACGAGCGAAGGAAGAAGCGACGGCCCTCCGGCGAGCGAAATCATCATGAGGAATCCGTAGACCGCTGCTACGGCGTAGATGTGCCAGAGTTCCAGCCTACCGGTTGCGTAGAGCAACGGCACGGTCGCTACCGCGCTACCACGGATCAGGTTGTCGACGAGCATCACTTTGCGCCGGTCGAAGCGGTCGAGCAGCGAGCCCGCCATCAGGCCACCGATAAGGATTGGACCCACATAGCAGACGGACAACAGACCCAGCGCTTTTGACGACCCGGTCTGCTGGTAGACGAACCAGATCAACGCCACGCGCGTCATCGAATCGCCCAGCGATGAGAGTGCGAATCCCAGCCAGAAGGTGCGGAACGACGTGTTACGGAACACGTCTCCATAGCGCTGAGCGAAGCCGCCTGACATGAATTCTCCCGGCCGTTTCACCAAAACCCGCTTCAAGCGTTGAATGTACACAGGAGCGTTGACAGCAGCGTGTCAGGTTTTTGAATCGCGAGCATGGAGGCAACTGGCACCACGATGAAACGAAGCGATCGCCTCTTCGGGATCCTGCTGAGACTGCGGGGCAGCCATGCGGTCAGCGCGGCCGATTTGGCCGCTGCCTTCGAAGTCTCGGCGCGAACGATCTACCGAGACGTCGATGCCTTGAGCGCGCTCGGCATTCCCATCTACGCCGAACGAGGGCGCACCGGTGGGTTCAAGCTGCTGGACGGCTACTTCCTGCCAGCGCTCGGCTTCACCGTGGAGGAAGCCGTGTCGCTCACACTGGGGATCACCTTGCTGCGCGCCATGCGCATCAGGCCGTATGCGACTGCGCTCGACAGCGCCGAGCGTAAATTGGTCGCGGCGATGCCCGAGCGTCTGGCAAACCTCCTCGCGGACGCGGATCATTTCATCGGCGTGGAACCCGCCCTGGAGGGGGTGCTGCAATCCGATCTACCGATCTCGGAGATCGAGAGCCCGCCGGGCGAACTCGAGCGGACTGCCATCGACACGTTCCTCAAAAGCATCCTTGGCGGCATGCGCGTGTCGATGACCTACCGATCCCCGTATCGTGACCGTCTCAGCCAGATCACGGCGGATCCACTGGCGATCTTCAGCGATCGGCAACGCTGGTATCTAGTCGGCGTGCGCATCGGCGACGACGACGAACCACGGCTCTGGCGCGCGGATCGGGTCCTTTCGATCGCATCGACCAATGAACCTGTAGAACTTGATCGCGAGTTCGACGTTCGACAGCTCCTCGGTCGCGCTTGGTTACGGAAGGCGATGAAGCAGTGGACACGCGAATCGCCTGTTCGTGTGCGACTCACACCGACGCTGGCTGAGCGCCTCCAGCATGACTGGTATTACAGCCACGCTACCTTCACGCGGTGTGACGACGATTCAGTGTTGATGTCTTTTGGTGAGGATCGGCAAGAGTACGTCTTCGAGCTCTTACGCTGGCTCGGCCCAGGTGCTGAGATGCTCGAGCCGATTGCCTGGCGACAGGATTTCTTGCGACAACTGTCCGCCATAGCTTCGGCATACCATGAACAATCAACTGCGCGTCCGGGTACCTAAATCGAATCGCAGATTGGGTGCAGCGGTCCCAACAGAATGTAGGGGAGCCGGGTACACGCTTGCGTATGTTGTACTCCAGTTATGCCAAGGCTGAATGACTACGGGAGCACCTTGTGTGCTCCCGTACAGGAGATGTTTCAACCGCATCCATGATGCAATTGGCTCTACGCCGGTTCGCCCAAATGGTCCTTGAACCAACCAAGCATGCGCGTCAGCACATCCACCCGATGCGCCGGGTTGCCCGCACGACGGAACCCATGCGAGCCGCCTGGGTAGCGAGCGAACTCCACTTCACAGCCCGCCTTCTTCAGCGCCACGAACATCTGCTCGCCCTGTCCAATGGGACACCGATCGTCCGCCTCACCGTGGATGATCAGAGTCGGCGTCGTGGCGCGATGCGCGAAGGTCGATGGCGAGTGCGCGGCGTACCATTCCTTCGAGACGTGCGGCGCGCCGCCCCATTGCTGTTCGCCGAAGGTGTGGCTGATGTCGCTGGTACCGTACATCGATTCGAGATCGAAGCACGGCGCGCCGCAGCAGCAGGCCTGGAATCGGTTCGTCTGCCCAATGATCCAGGAGGTCATGTAGCCGCCGTAGCTGTAGCCGGAGACGCCGGTGCGGCTGGAATCGACGTAGGGCAGCTCTTCCGCCTTGTCCATCACGGCCATCAGGTCCCGGTAGTCTTCACCGCCCCAGTCTTCGGTCACGCGCATGGTGAAGTCGCGTCCATAAGAGCTCGAGCCGCGCGGGTTGGAGTAGACCACCACGAACCCGTTGGTCGAGAGGAGCTGATGCACCGGGTCGAACCCATAACCGTAGTGACCGTTGGGGCCGCCGTGGATATCGAGAACCGCGGGATAACGCTTGTTCGGGTCGAAATCGACCGGCTTGAGCAGCCAGGCCTCGATGGTGAGGCCGCCACGCTCCACGTCGAACCGCTCCCACTTGGCGGCTGGCGATTGAGCCAGTGTTTCCTTGCTGTAGTTCGTGATGATGCGGGCGCTGTTGTCGTTGGTGTCGATGACCGAGATCTCGCCCGGCGCGTCCAGACTCGAATAGCCCTGCACCACGTAATGATGGGCGTCATCGGTACTCAAACCGGAGAGTACTGCCCGCCAACCAAGAATCGGCTCGACCGTCCCGGATTCTGCATCGATTACGTTGAGGCCGCTGGCGCCGGCTCGCATGGCATGGAATAGCACCTGACGATCATCGAGCCAGACGGGCTGCGAGGGGGACGACGAACCCGGGGCACCACCCACTGGAAGTGAGGGCAGGTCGTCGGTCAAGCGTTTCACTTCTCCGCTATTGACGTCGTAGACGAAGAAGTCCAGCTGATGCGTCTGCTGCGTGTCTCCGGCGATGATGATGCGATCGCCGCTCGGCGACCAGGACCATGCGCCGACTGTACCTTGCTCCGGGCCAACAAGCTTCATGTCACCGGAATCGACGGAAACCAATCCCAGCTGCGAGCACATGCCGTTTCGATTCGGGATGTCAACCGAAATCGTCTTACCGTCCGGCGACCACTGTGGGAAGTAATGATCGACTGCTTCCTTGGTAACACGACGACGTTCGCCCGACGCCACATCGACGACGAAGACGTGGGTGCGCTTGTCGTTGAGGTAGCCGCGGCCATCCTGCTTGTAGTCGATGCGCCGCGTGACGCGGACGGGTGCCGGAGCGTCAGCATCCGGCTCTGTTTCGTCTGGGTTCTCTGGGTCGAACGTCGTCGAATAGGCGATCGACGACCCATCCGGCGACCAGGCGAGATCGTGTACCGGCTGGCCATGGTGAGTCAACTCGCGCGCATCACCGGGTTGCGCGGCATCAAGGAGGAAGACGCCCCCCTTGCCGGCTCGATCGGATACAAAGGCGATGGACGTGCCGTCCGGCGACCAGCGTCCGCCACCGTTGCGCTCTCCCGTCCAGGTGAGCTGACGCGCGTCGCCGCCATCGACGTTGCAGATCCACAGGTTGCTCGTGACCTTCGCCGTCTCTGGATCGGCTTTAGAGAGCGTATAGACGATGCGGTCTCCCGATGGAGAAATCTGCGGATCTCCGGCGCTCTTGAAGCCGTAGACGAGTGTTTGTGGGCTCAGTGGGTTGGTCATATTCCCTCTCTGCACCTTGTTCGCGTGCTTTAGTCAATGGAGCGATCTTCGACAGTTCCGCGAGCGGTGTCAACAGGTGAGGGCCGCGGTCGAAAAGGCGCTCGGAGCGACGTCAGTCTGAGCTCGCAACGATTCGTGCCAGCCTGTCCATCGGAGAGACGCGCAACCGCTCGACCAGCTCAAGGAATTCCGTCCGAAACGGCTCAGTCTTCCAGTCGAGATAGCGATTGTATGCATCATCATCCCCCGCAAGCTGTTGCAAGCGCTCGGCGAGTTCTTCCGGTCCGGCGAAATCATGCACGTCGATGTAGCAGTGAGAGGATGGGGCGAAGTCCGCGACGTTGGGCGCGCCGAAATAGACGGGAACTGAGCCGACCATCAACGGCTCGAAGAATTTCTCCGTCACGTAATCGTGGCTGATCGAATTCTCGAATGCCAATGTGAAGCGATAGGCGGTGATCGTATCCAATTTGGTTGTTTGGCCGCGATCCTCGACGAACGTGCGATTCTGCAGGCATTTGCCGTAGGAATCGACCGGCATGTATCGCATCAGCTCGCTCACATATGCGTTGCGGCCGCTGTGATCGCGCGCGTTCGAGGCGATGTAGACCGCCGGGACAGGCTCCGTCTTGGGCTTTGGCGGAGTGGTCATGGCCTCGGCGATCGCCAGGTTGAGATAGGGAGAGGGCACGTCTGAATCGAGCCGGTAGGTCATGGTCACGTCGAACCAAGCCATGAAGGATTCGTCGCGCAGCGCGGGATAATTGACATCACTCTCCATCGACATGGCCACCCAGCGTTGTCCTGGTCGTTTGACCGCGTACATCGGCTTAGGCAGCGACGGGATGTGAAATATGACGGCGTCTGCGTCGTCATACCGCTCGCGGTCAAAGGTGAGCTGGCAGCAGCCACCGCCGATCGGTCCTTCAGAGGGCAGTGCCAGCCAGTCTGGGTTGAAGAAGAGGATCAGTGGCGGCGAGGATGTGGATCGGCTCTTTCGACCCGGTCGCAATCTGGACCAAATGGTGCCCATCGGGTCGCCTCAGGTGCTCGGTCGCGGACGACGGCTGACAAACTCACCGATGCGCTCGCGCGATGCGCCACTGCTCCCGGCGCGCTCCACGAACTCCCGCTGCAGCGCCGCGATTTCGTCAGCGGCATCTTCACGTCCGATGGCGTTCAGCAGCAGTTTGGCCGCTCCGACCGCGATCGAGGCGTTAGCCACGATCTGACGCGACAGTTCCAGCACGGTCGATTCGAGATCGTCAGCAGGCACAACCCGATCGATCACGCCCATCCGCAGTGCCTCATCTGCATCGAACTGCCGGCCGGTGAAGAGGATCTCCTTGGCGCCTGCCAGACCCACTAGATTAGCCAGACGCCGCAATTCGTCAACACCAAGGACGATGCCCAGCTTGGCGGCCGGGATGCCGAAGTGCGAGCGCTCATCGGCGATACGGAGATCGCACGCCACCGCCAACTCACAGCCGCCACCAATGCAGTAGCCGTGGATCATGGCGATGGTCGGCTGCTCGACCGCCGTCAGCGCGGCGAAGGCCTCCTCGACGGCCACGTGATAGTCAACCGCCCCTTCCGGGGTCTGGCGGTAGGTCGCCATCTCGTGCAGATCGGCGCCCGAGGCGAAGGCGCGCTCCCCAGCACCACGGATCAGGATGACGCGCGTCACGCGTTGTGCCCCAAATTCGCGGACGCTGGAGGCAACCTGCCGCCACATCGCCAGGGTCAGCGCATTGTGCCGCGCCGGGCGATTCAACGTGATGACGGCAATGGTGCCCTCGTCGATCGTTTCCGTCAGAATCTCTGGCGCAGCGTCCGAACTGCTCATGAGGCGCTCGCCGTGGCGCGACGCGTCAGCCGGCCGGCGCTGACCACGCCGGGGTCGGTACCGTGCAGCATCAGGTTGGCGGCGCGTTCTGCTGTGCCCGCGCCCATTCCCATCCCCTCGCCGGAGAAGCCGACCGCGAAATAGACGTCTGGCATGTCAGGGAGCGACCCGACGAGCGGCAGATGATCCGGCGTGAATCCCAGAATCCCGCTCCAGCGACGCTCCACAGGCACACCCTTCAGTTCGGGGAAGTGTTTCGCCACGAAGCGCTCCAGCTCGGTCTGCAAGGCAGGGTTGATCTCAACGTCGTTGTAGCCCACCTCGGTCTCGAGAAACTTGTTGCGCATGCCGCCGATCAGGAAGCGGCCGTCCGGCAGCTGCCGGAAATACTGATAGCCCCATTCGGCGCTGACCGGCACGTCCAGAAAACGCGGAACCGGCGCCGTCGCCAGCATCTGCGCTCGCTTCGGCGCGACCAGGTCTTTGAAATAGGGGTGCAGACCCTGGGAAAAGGCGTTGGTGCAGAGGCACACCTGACTGGCACGCACGGTGGCTCGCTGGCCATGGACGATCACTCCATCGGCGCCCGGCTCCAGCCTCCAGACCGCGCAATTCGGGATGACCGTCGCGCCGCTGTTGGCCATGATCTCAGTCACCAGCCAATAGGGCTGGGTGGCCAGATCGCCCGGCTCGTACATGGCGCCGAAGAAGCCGTGGTTGGTCGGGTCGTGATCGAAGAACTCGACGGCGTAACCATCTCGCTGCAACGCCGCGGCTTCGTCGACGAATTCTTGCTGCTCCTCTTCGCTCACCGCGAAGATCATGCTGCCGTGCTGCTCGTACCAAACGCCGTAATCGTCCAGGAATTGCTTGATGATGGTGCGGTTGCGGATGCCCAGGTCACGAATTTCGCGGGCGGCATCTGCACCGAGCTGCTCTACCTGCTCGTGATAGGTCGGCTCGAGGAGGGTGGCGATGAACCCGGCGTTGCGTCCGGAGGCGCCCAACGCTACATCACGCGCGTCCAGTACGACGACCGACTTACCGGCCCGCGTCAGGAAGGTCGCTAATGTGCTGCCGACGATACCCGCCCCGACGATGCAGACGTCGGCTTCCTCATGTCGATGCGGTCGCCCGTCCCAGATCGACGTGTCCTGCCAGATCGAAACCGTGCTCATGTGTGCGCCAAACCTCGCCGACGATCACCAATCCTCGACGCAAGGATAACGCGACTCTGGCCGAAGTTGGCAACCTGGGTCAATCGAGGATCAGGCGGTCTCGCTGGAACTTGGCGGCATCGATCGCCAGAACCAGTAGATCGACCAGGATGAGAATGACGACCGTCCCCACCGTGATGCGCACCAGACTCAAGGAGTTGAACCAATGGAGCAAGTGAGTCCGTGATTGGGGAGAAAGTCCCTTAAAGCCAAAGGCGAGAGCGAACGTTATGGCTACCCAGCCGATGGTTAGCTGTTGCTGCGCCTGCCGGACCGTTGATGCTCGCAGTGAAACGAGCACACCTATGCCGGAGGCCAGGATCGCCATCAACAGACTGATCACCACGGCTGCGATCGCGCGGTTGGCCGGGTAAATGAGGAGTTTGCCACCACCGGCTGTGACATTCACCGCAATGAGGCCGATCAACAAGCTGGCTATAGTCAGTCCCCACGCATAGATGACCACGGTGGTCATCTTGCCGATGAGAATGGCGCGATCGGAGAGGCGGCTGGCAAGAAGCGTCTCCAGGGTATGTCGTTCACGCTCGCCCGCGAACGTGTCGGCAACGATACTCAGAACGAGAAATACAGAGATGATCAGCCCAAGAACGATGACCTCGTAGGAGTCGACCCATTTCTTGCCCGCTTGCAGCGGAATGAATACACCATAGATAGCGAGCAGGATTAAGGGTGCGTATTTGCCGCGCCCGGCTCCAGCCAATAGTTCATGAGCTTCCTTCCACACGACCGCACTTACGTCACCAATCATGCTTCGCGCTCCATCAACGCCAGGAAGGCCGCTTCCAGACTTGCCGTCCCCTTACGCACTTCCTCGATATCGCAACCAGATTCGACCAGCAGTCGCACCAGCGGCGCGATTCGATCATCACCTCGCAGCGAGATGATCAGATTGCCGTTCTGCGACTCCGCGCTGGCAACCTCAGGTCGCATTCGCAACTCCGACAGGGCGTCCGGGTTGAAACCTGATCCGCTTACCTCAACCTGTCGACCTCCGGCGTGACTCCGAAGTCCGGAGGGCGTGTCAACGGCCAGCAGTCGTCCTTGCCGGATCACGCCAACCCGATCGCAAAGCGATTCGGCCTCTGGAAGATTGTGCGTCGTCAGGAAGACTGTCACGCCCTCACGATCCGCCAGCGAGCTTAGGTCCTGTCGCAGCGCGGCCGACGCCACGGGGTCAAGCCCGGCCGTCGGCTCGTCCAGGAAGATGAGTTCCGGCCGGTGGAGCATCGTGCGCGCAACGGCTAGCTTCTGCTTCATGCCGCGGCTCCAGTTACCGACTTGCTCCGCGCGGCGCTCCCAAAGTCCGAGATGTGTCAGTAGTTCTTTGACGCGCTCACCCCGTGCGGCTGGGGACATCTCCCAGACGCGAGCATAGAACTCGAGGTTGTCTTCGGCGCTCAGTCGCTCGTAGAGTCCGGCGTGCTCCAGCAGCGCGCCGGTACGCTGACGAATGGAATCGGGATCCGAACGCGTGTCGAAGCCGAGCACGCTTGCGCTGCCACGATCGGGCTCGAGCAGGCCGAGCAGTAGGCGGATCGTGGTCGTCTTTCCGGATCCATTTGGACCGAGGAATCCGAAGATCGTTCCAGTGGGGACGTCGAGCGAAACGTCGTCGACGGCATGAACTTCACCGAAGGAGCGCGACAGCCCAACGGTTTGGATAGCAATGGAGGACATTGATCAGCTTTCCAGGTGTCACCATACGAACGGCGCCGTGCGGCGAGTGGAGGTGCGAACTCGCGCCTTCGTGCGTCCACGGTGCGGAAGCCGACCTGATCATAGCAGTATCAGGAAACCGTGAGGTCCCGTCAGCTGCATGTGTTAAGGTCCCGCGTTCGGAAACTCGAACGACTTCCGACGCCAATTACCGCGTCTCGTATCGTCCGCTACGCTCTCTCAGGCAGATGCGGTAGACGACCGCCTGATGGTTCCCCGAATGGGCGGCACTTCCCGGCCCTGGCCGATGCGGCGCCGGCATCGTCTCGCTGGTCGATCCGAGGAACGGGAGGAAGCGCTCCATCAGCATCTCCATGGCGCGCGACGCTTCCTCGCCAATAAGCTCTTCGAACGTACCGTGGGTAATGACGCTTTGCCAGTTCGACATGTTCTCGACGTGTTCGACCTCGAAGCAGACCTCGGGATTCCCTCGCATCATCCGAATCTTGCTTCCCTCGCTGGAATGAGCGTAGATGCACCCGTTGGAATAGGCGTAGGTCACCGGCACGACGTAGACCTTTCCATCCGCATAGCAACCGATGCGGCCGATCATCTCCGCACTAAGCAACTGATCGATCTGCTTGCTCGTCATCTCGCCAATCATGTCTGGTCTCCTTCGTACCGAGTCCGACGTCTCGCCCGGTGGTTGCCGACTGGTGCGAGGCAACCGCGGCCGACTTCAAGGACGCGTGTCGTCGTTATGCGCCGCGATCTCCGCCCAGCCAAAATGACCGCAGTGCGGGCAGCGGAGATATTTCTGACCTCCCCGCCGGCCGATGCCGTGTGGACTGATGAGGTTTAGCCACCACGGAATTTGGAAGATCTGCTGGCATTCGCGATTGATACAGCGGTATTCGAAGCTTTCGGTGTGCCAGTGCACGAGGTAGACAAGACCACCGATGACAAGCGCTACCCAAATCAACGGCCCAAACGGGACCACGAGCGGAATCAAGGCGATGGCGCCGATGATCGTGACCGTCAAAAAGACCGCCAGGCGCAAGGTAGCGCTCTGCCAGCCCGCCCAGGGGTCAGTGTGGTGCCGCAATGATCGTCTCCTCGTCCCTCGCTGTCCTCTGCTGACACGTCATAGCCCAATGTAACGAGCGAGACGTGAAACGGGGGTGACGATACGCGGCGAGCCGTAACAGAAGCGTGACAAGAGGAATGTGGGCAGAGGGCGCTTGCCGCCATTAATTCAGCTCACGACTATAATCTTTGGACGGCAACACAACTTTCACGCCCTTCACGGAGATATCGTTTCACGTTCAGCAAGCTGGAGGTAGCGGTGAACATGTGGGCACAGGGCGACGCGTATGAACCGTACATTGGTCGCTGGAGTCGACTTGTTGCGCGAGAGTTCGTGGACTGGCTTGACGTGCTACCCGGCGGGCGTTGGCTCGACGTCGGATGCGGCACGGGTGCGCTGAGCGCGACCATCCTTGCACACTGCCGACCGAGTTCCGTCAAGGGAATCGACGCCTCGGATGCCTACGTGCTGACCACGAGCGAACGGATCAGCGATCCGCGCGCCGCGTTTCGCCAGGGCGATGCGCAAGCCCTTCCGTTCGGCGATGCAGAGTTCGACGCTGCTGTCTCTGGCCTGATGTTGAACTTCTTGCCCGATCCGAGTCTCGGCCTTGCAGAGATGGCGCGCGTTGCGAAGCCCAACGGCATCGTTGCGCTCTACGTGTGGGACTACGCCGGAGAGATGCAGCTGATGCGCTCTTTCTGGGACGCCGCCGCGGAGCTCAATCCGGCGGCGGCTGAATTGGATGAGGGGCGACTCTTTCCGATCTGTCAGCCCGACGCCTTGCGGAGGATGTTCGACGCAGCAGGATTGTCTGAGATCGAGGTTCGGGCAATCGACATCCCGACCGTTTTCGCAGACTTCGACGACTACTGGACCCCGTTCCTGGGTGGTCGGGGCCCAGCGCCCGCGTACGCGGCGTCGTTGAGCGACACACGACGAATCGAGCTTCGCAAGCGCATCCGCGCCTCGCTCCCAACACAACCGGACGGATCGATCAGCCTCATTGCCCGTGCCTGGGCCGCCCGCGGTCGGCGATCGTCCACATCGCTCGACGCATGAGACAATGTCCGCGTCTAGTCGACAACCCGAGCGCTCCTGATCAACGCATGACCGACTCTCGCTCTTTCGTCGATGTTTGGAGGCTGCCATGAGCATGTGGGCACGCGGAGAGTCCTATGAGCCATACGTCGGTCGCTGGAGCCGACTCGTTGCCCGGGATTTCGTGCAATGGCTGGAGATGCCGCCCGGCAAGACGTGGCTGGACGTGGGCTGCGGCACCGGCGCATTGTGCGCGGCAATCGTGGAGTTCGGTGGGCCGGAGGCCGTGACTGGCGTCGATGCCTCCGAGGATTACGCGGCGTACGCCCGCGAACGCACTCCTGACGAACGCGTCGAGTTTCAGATCGGCAATGCCCTTGAGTTGCCGTTTCCGGGCGCGAGCTTCGACGTGACCGTATCCGGTCTGGTGCTCAACTTCGTCAAAGATTCGCAGCAGGCGCTCTCCGAGATGGTGCGGGTGACCAAACCAGGCGGCGTAGTGGCCCTCTACGTCTGGGACTATGCGGGCGAGATGCAATCCATGCGCTACTTCTGGGACGCCGCCGCGGAGCTGGATCCCGCCGCTCGGGAGCGTGACCAGGGAATCGTCTTCCCCATCTGCCAGCCGGAGCCACTGGAACGAGCCTTCGCCGACAACGGTCTGATGAACGTGACCGTGCGTGCCATCGACATTCCGACCGTCTTCCGCGACTTCGACGACTACTGGAATCCATTCCTGGGCGGGCAGGGCGGGGCGCCAACCTACGTCAAAACAATGCCCGAGGAGCAGCGCAACGCGCTTCGGGATGCCCTCCGAGCAAAACTCCCGACCCGCGACGACGGCTCAATCCCACTCATCGCCCGTGCCTGGGCCATTCGCGGGCAGCGACCTTCCACTAGGTAAGGTCCAAGAGGTCGCTGACGAGAGCTTCGAAATAGCGGAGGATACGTCTGACCTCACTCCTACCCTTCCGCCCATGAGCAGCGTCGCTTCCTCGCGTATAAATGGCCCGCGTCAGAGTCGCGATCCGCTCCACTATCTCGATAGCTTCCTTGACGACTTCTTCTTCCTTTGACCCGGCATTGCGTTGCTTCAACACGCAAAGCGCACGCTGTCTATGAGTGGGACCATGAGTGTTAGGATCCGGGCCGTGGCCTGGCAGAGATGGTGAGGGTCACACGGCCCGGGAGTGTCGTCGCGGTCTATGTGTGGGACTACGCCGGAGAGATGCAATTCATGCGCCACTTCTGGGACGTGGCAGCGTCACTCGATCCTGCCGCGGCTGAATTGGATGAGGGGCGACTCTTTCCGATCTGTCAGCCCGACGCTCTCGACCACCTGATGACGAATTCTGGCCTCAAGGACGTGGAAGTCCGGGCCATCGACGTACCCACTGTGTTCAGCGACTTTGACGACTTCTGGTCGCCCTTTCTCGGCGGTCAGGGTCCGGCACCTGCCTACGTCATGTCGCTGAGCGACGACCGGCGCGAAGAGCTTCGCGAGCGCATTCGCGCGAATTTGCCAATACGATCCGACGGCTCGATCCACCTCATCGCCCGCGCCTGGGCAGCACGGGGACGACGACATTAGGATTAAGGCGCGTCAATGGTTCCGCGATTGTACCGGTATCATCGGCTTCAGATCGACGCGTTACGCGCAGCCGGTAGGCTTGATGAAATGCAGATTTGCGAACAGGAACTTCAATGCGTGAAATCCACGTCAGCGAGATAACAGACGCCATCAAGAAGCTCTGCCTCGAGTCTAACTACGTAATCGGTGATGACGTGCGCCAGGCGCTGACAGTGGCGCAGACGCGTGAGGTCTCGCCGCTGGGTAAAGAGGTACTCGGCCAGATTCTGGAGAACATGGCGATCGCTGAAGAGGATCGCGTGCCGATGTGCCAGGACACCGGGACCGTCGTGGTCTACAGCGCGGTGGGACAGGACGTGCACATCGTCGGTGGCGGCTTCGAAGATGCCATCAACCGGGGCGTGCACGAGGCCTACGACGTGGGCTACCTGCGCAAGTCAATGGTCTCGCGCCCCTTCACGTCCCGCACCAACACGCGCGACAACACCCCCGCCGTGATTCATACGCGCGTGATCCCCGGCGAGAAGATTCGCCTGGCAGTGCTGGCTAAAGGTGGTGGCGCAGAGAACATGAGCCGGTTAGCCATGTTGACTCCGGCGCAGGGACGCGAGGGAATCAAGCAGTTCGTGCTCGAGACAGTCAAGATCGCCGGGCCGAACGCCTGCCCGCCGGTCATCGTAGGACTCGGCATCGGCGGGACGTTCGAGTCGGTCGCGATCCACGCTAAGCGCGCTTTGCTACGCGACATCGGCACGCCGAACCCCGATCCTGAGGCGGCCGCACTGGAGGAGGAGCTGCTTACCGAGATCAACAAGCTCGGCATCGGCCCACACGGCTTCGGCGGACGCATCACGGCGCTGGCCGTGCACGTCGAGTCCTTCCCCTGCCACATCGCCAGTCTTCCGGTCGCGGTCAATCTACAGTGCGGGCCGGCCGCGCGGCACCGCGTGATCGACCTGTGACGGGAGCGGACGCCTTGGAACCAAAACGCATTACCGCTCCACTCGATCAGGCCACGATCGACAGCTTGCACGCCGGAGATCACGTCCTCATCAGCGGCATATTGCTGACGGCACGCGACGCAGCCCACAAGCGCCTCGTGGAGGCGCTCGAGCGGGGAGAGCCGTTGCCAGTCGACCTCACCGGTCAGGTCGTCTACTATGTCGGTCCGGCTCCCGCCAAGCCAGGACAACCGATCGGCTCGGCCGGCCCGACCACCAGCGGCCGGCTCGATCCCTACACGCCTGCACTTCTCGAAGCCGGTATGCGCGGCATGATCGGCAAGGGCTACCGCAGCCCTGAGACGCGCGAAGCCATCGCGCGGTCCGGCGCGGTCTATTTTGCCGCGCTGGGCGGCACTGGCGCGCTGCTGGCGAAACGCATCACTTCGGCTGAAGTCATCGCATATGAGGACCTGGGCACCGAAGCCATCCACCGGCTGACCGTGGTCGATTTTCCGGCCATCGTGGTCAACGACCGTTACGGCGGCGACGCCTATCAGGACGCATTGACGGAGTACGCCGAAGGGTAAGACGAGAACTCTCCCGCCCCGATCGAGCGTGACAGCCCCCGAATGGGTCGTCGCGAGAGGCAAACCGGGAGCACATTTTTTGCTCCCGGTTTCGCCGTTGGACCGATCATGCCGCCTTCGACTGCTGACCTCCAGCTCCCCGCCCGTCCAAATACGGAAAGCCCTGGAATCGGCGGTCAATCTCCCCTGAGAAAGTCGCTCACCTCTCGCAGCACGAGCTCTGGCGCAGTGACCGCGGCGTCGTGGCTTTGGTCGGGCAGGATGACAACCCGACTATGCGGGAGCGACCCGTGCAACACCTGCGTCGCCGCGTTGTAGACCGGCAGCGTCTCGCTGCCGAGCAGAAAGAGGATCGGCGTAGTCAAGCCGCGAAATCGAGCGGGATCGAAGCAATAGCTCCTGACCGAAAGCACCTCGCGCGGAATCGTGTTTGCAGCACACACCCGAGCTTGCCAATTTGGGAGAGATTCGAACCGGTTCACGTCGGCGGCTGGCGTTTGACCCACCTGATAGAGCATGAGAAGCGCCTCTTCGGCCTTGCCATCACGGAGGAGCGATTCGTACTTCGCCAGAATGTCTGGCGGATACGACACTTCGATCGTGGTGTACATCGGCGGTTCATACAGGACCAAGGCGCGTATGTGAGACGTGAGGGTAGCGGCTTCAAGTGCGCACAGCGCCCCATAGGAGTGCCCGAATACAGCAACTGGCTCACAAATGGAATTGATCAGCGCAACGACATCTTCAAACTCTCGTTGCAGCGCGTAGGGCCGTGCGTCGCCACTCTGTCCGCGTCCGCGCCGATCGATCGCGTAGACGCAGTAGTCTGTTGCGAGTATCGGAACGAGAAGATCCCAATACGTGTGATCTATTCCGGTGCCGTGTACCAGCACGAGCGGCGGCCCCGTCCCACTTTTCTCATAGGCGATGCGGGTGCCATCTTTCGATACGACCTGCTTCATATTTCTAACCTGCTTCTGTTGTGCATTTCATTGCTACCGTGATGATCCAGCCGAGGCGCGTCGAGTTGAAGTACGCGCGGGCGGCCACCACTCCGGCAACCGTCCGCGCCACTTGTTCTCGATTCAGTATTCCTGCTGCCCTCAGCTACGCCCTCTGACACGTCGGATCGGCATGGCAATGAGGAGGACTGAACCGACAGCGATGACGATTCCGATTGCCAGGAGGCCACCGGCGATCCAGGGCACGGAAGGCTGGGTTCCAGCCGATTCCGCTTTACCGCTCACAGACGGCGATCCGTCGGCGTTCATCACCACCAGAACCTGGTCCCCCGTCTGCTCTTGCGCCTTGAACTCGAGCGTCTGCGTGCCCGTGCCCGTGGTCTGCATTGTCCACGGGACGGCCTGGGCTGGTGCCACGGCGGGCGCATGTCCAGCATGCTGGGTATAGGTAACGTGATAGTTGGATCCTCCGTGCACCGACGCATACTTGACGTCACTCAGATAGCGCTGCACAACGTTCGGCGGTGCCATACCTACGAAGATCGGGGTCGATGCGTCGCTTGGAGTGACGCGGATGCGCACCTTCTTCACATTCTCGAGCACATAGGACTGCGTGCTCCAATCATTGGGTTCGGTGACGACGGCGTACGTGTCGGTCTGAAAGTCTCCGTGGCCCAGGGCTAGCCAGCCGCCATCGCTGGCCGCTTCACTGGCCAAATATCCGCCGCCTGTGATGAGAGCAAGCGAGATCAAGACGAAAACGGTTCCCGTCACCAGGGACAGGATTCGACCTACGGTCCAACTCGATCGCGATCCGCCAGCGATTGATGACGTGCCGAGGTTTGGACGTACTGTTGCGTTCATTATGTGCATTCCTTTGCGATTCTGGGCGGCGCCTCATATACGCCTTTCACCCGTGGCCAAGTTTCTCTGCCGTCCATGCTAGAAAACTGACGATTTCGCTTCATCACTCATAGGTGGAAGCCACGGTGGAATCTTTGACATCCGGGGTGGCCCCAAGACAGGTCACGGGCGAGCGATGCCATTGGTCACCGGTGGGATGTTCTGATTGAGGCGGAAGAGGTTCGTCGGGTCGTAGCGCCCCTTGATCTCCGCGAGACGGTCCCAGGTCGTTCCCGGGTAGGCCGCACGGATCCGTGCAACGCCCTCGTCGGCGAGGAAGTTGACGTAGGCTCGGTCGGACGCGTCGTCACCCCGGTACAGCGCGTTGGCGAACTGGTGAACCCAGGATTCTTGCATCGGCGCTTCGTCGGGGTGCCCGTAAACCGCGGTTAAGCCGACCATAAGCCGCGCGTCGCGGTGTGCGAAGGCCGTGGCCTCAGCCGGTACTCGGGCCATCGCACCGCCGAGCACTCGGATCTGGGTGGCGGCCAACTGGGCTGTTGACGCCTGGAGGTAATCGATGATCGTCTCGGCCGCGCCGCGATCGATGTGGTCAAGGAACATGGTGCGCTGCGCGGCAACTGGGTGGTTGTTCACGTCTTCAGGTGGGAAGATCGCTTGATAGGGCATCGGGCGGATCATGTCGGCGAGCGGCACGTCCAGCGCCCGGAACGGCGCGACGACGCGCTGGCCGGCTTCGACCTCGCCCGCGTAGACCAGCATGGCCATCACGATGAGCCGACCATGCATTTCGGCGGGGATGATGGGCAGCGGCGGCGCCTTCATGACATTGGCGATAGATGACAATTCCTTCGGCGCGGCGTCCGCGGCGGCGACGAACCCAGCGATGACGTCAGGCGTTGCGGGCAGTATCAACAGACCGCCGACCACGGTATCGACCGGATGCAGCCGGTACTGGAACCGGGTCACGGCCCCAAAATTTCCACCACCGCCGCGAATTGCCCAGAACAGGTCTGGATGCGTCTCGGCGTCAACTCGCCGGAGTTGCCCGTCGGCGGTCACCATATCGGCAGCCAGCAGATCGTCGATAGTGAGGCCATGCTTGCGGACCAGGTAGCCGATACCGCCGCCCAGCGTGATCCCGCCGATTCCGACCGAGCCAGTGTCGCCGAACCCGGTCGCGAAGCCGTATGCCCCCGCAGCGGCGGTGTATTCGCCAGCGGTCAGCCCGGCATCGGCCCAGGCGGTGCGGCGCTCAGAGTCGATCTTCAGCTTCCGCATATCCCTGAGGTCGAGCACGATGCCGCCATCCGAAACACTGTGGCCGGCTGCGCTGTGCCCTCCATTACGGATCGCAAGCTCTAGCCCGGTCTCGCGAGCCAGCGCGATAACGTGGGTCACGTCAGTCGCATCCGCGACCCGCGCGATCGCCGCTGGTCGCCGGTCGATCCCGCCCATAAAGACGTTACGGGCCCGGTCGTACTCGGGGTCGCCGGGCATGATCACGCGACCCTTTAGGGCGGTCCGCTGCTGCTGGACTGCGATTTTGGTGGGATCCGTGTCGCTCATGCGTTTGCGCTCTTGCGAAACGTGAGCCGCGATTTCAGAAACAACGTGTTGCACGTTTCTAACCTACTTTCGTGGTGACCTGCCGTTGGCGCGGACTGATTACTTCTGGTCAAGTTCAACGGTCGTCATAGCTGTTCGGGCGAAACGTTCCTCGTCGGGGTGTTTTCGCTACCGCGCATCGCCAGCTGGTAGAAGGTTTCCAGGGCGGGGTCGATAGGGTGGTGCCGCGGCTTCCCCGAGGAATCCAGCTTGTTCCAGCGCTGAAGGTTGAACGCGATGGACATCTGTCGCTCACCGTCGGCGCGGGTCATGGACATCGCTCCGGCACCCCATACCGATCCGTCGTGGCCCCAGAAGGTGCCGCATTCGGGAACCTCGAGCTTGTGCAAGCCGAGTCCGTAATCGATCTTCTTTCCCTCAAAGGAGATAACCGGGACCGTGCGCTGCATCTGCGTCAGCGACGATCGGTCGACAATCTCGCCGGCAAGCAACAGTCCGAAGAAGCGGTTGAGATCGGAGACCGTCGAGGTCAAAGACGCCGCCGGACCGACCCACGACATGTCGTAGATGCTGTAATCCCGTGGCGGATCGATCATGCCGAACCACGACTCGTAGATCAGTGAATGCGGTCCGTTGATGTTCGTCCCGGTCGGGAGTTCGGTGTGATTGAGCTCAGCCAGCTTGATGACGTTTTGGGTGATGCACTCCTCGGCGGTGATTCCGGTCACCTGCTCCAGCAGCTGACACAGGAGCAGATAGTTTGTGTTGGAATAGACACCCGGAGTACCACCAGGAGTGCCGACGGCGGGCGACGCGACCCCCGTGTTGATGAGATCGACCCGCTGAAATCGCGTGAACCGGTTCGCGTCCAGGCTCTCCGGTGTTGTGCTCGCAATTGAGGGGAACGCCCTGAGTGACGTGTACGCATAGGGCAGGTAATCCGCGAGACCGCTGGTGTGGTTGAGCAGCATCCGGACCGTAATACCGTCGCCGCGTTCACCGGGGACCAGCGTTGGTAGATAATGACCAATCGGCGCGTCGAGGCGGATCTGACCGCGCTCGACCTGCTGCATGACCGCCGCGGCGGTGAAGGTCTTGGTGATGCTTCCCACACGATGCCGCATGTCGGGAGTGACCGGAAGGCCCGTCGTGACATCGGCGAGCCCGGCCGCGCCGCGCCAGACGCGATCGCCATTTCGAACCTCGGCGAACACGCCCGGCATCCCGGCATGGTGAACATTGTCCAGTGCGGCTGAGAGTTGCGTCGAATCAAGCGGGTTATTCACGACCGTTTGGGTATTCTGCATGAGGCCTTCCTTTCAACAGGATTTCGTTGTGCGCGGCGTTCACCGGGCGACGCGGTCACTGCATCTCAAGGTAGGCATCTCGTTGACGTGAGGAATCACTCGAAGGTGGAAGTCAAGGTGGAATTTTCCGATCATGGGTCGAATGGAGCTCAGAGAGGGAATCCGTTGGCTTCTCAATATGGAGAGGGAGATCCTCGAAGTCTGGTCTATGACACGAGAGGCGGACTGATTGGGTCATCCAACAAGCCGAGGTCACGTGCACGGGCTGTCGCCTCGGTCCGATTGGACGCACCAAGCTTTTCGAAGATGTGAGAGACGTGCTTTTTGACGGTATCAACGGTGACGTAGAGTTCGTCGGCGATATCGCGGTTCGGCTTGCCTGCCGCCACGAGGTGCAGAACTTCAAGCTCTCGCTCGGTCAGCGTCTCGACCAATCCTGGAATGCCGACTCCGCGACGCCTCGCGGTCGTTCCACCAGCGCCAGTTTCTGGCTCGAAGGCGCGCATCAGTCGACCAAGGTAGCTCAGCGGCACATCCCCAATCGCCGACGGCTGGGTCCGTTGCAGTGAGACAAACCTGAGAAGCAACTCGCCCATTGGCTGTCCTTCGTCGGCGAAGACTCGAACGTAACCCTGTGGCTGGGCCAGTGTTAACGCCTCAGTCAAGCTCGCCATTGCCGACGTCTCGTCGCCCGCCGCAGCCGCAATGACGGCATGGAGCGCCCGATTCTCGATGACGGTGCCGAATCGTCCCTGTGCGACCGCACGCTCGTGCATCCGGTTCAGCAGGTCGAGCGCCCGGTCGAACCGACCCTGCGCCAGGAGCACGCGCGCCAGAATCAGATATTCGGGCTCGCGTGGATAGCTCAGGCTATCGTCCGGTTTCAGTCCGCGATCCTTCGTCCAGCGGACAGCTCGTCCAAGTTCACCCTGTTCCAGGAGGAATCGGGCTCTCAGTTCGGGAAGCGGATTGAGCAAGCTCGTCACCCCAACGCTCTCCGCGATCTGAGGAGCCTTGTCAATCGCTTCAAAGGCAGCAGAACGATCTCCTTCGGCCAACCGGATCCGCGCGAGCGTGGCCAGGCCGGCAGTCAACGGTCTGAGGTACGACAGCCGCTGACAGAGCGCGATGCCCTCGGTAGCGTGTTCCAGCGCGGTATCGAGGTCGCCCCATTGATACGCCAGCTCAGCCAATCCAACGTGAGCAATGCCAGCGGCCGCCACTGGTGCGCGTTCGGGAGCGGTGGAGATTTCCAGCCCCTGACGGTACGTATCGAGCGCCAAGTCCAGTCGACCACGGGAGCGCTGCACGTGTCCAATCAGTTCCATGGCCCTCAAAGCTGGGTAGATTTCGCCCAACGACTGAAGAACGTGGAAGTGCGCTTCTAAGGGCTGTTCGACCTGGCGCACTTCACCGCTGAGGAGCTCGATCGTACACAGATGTACGCGGACGATGGAAGTCAGTACGGATTCATTCTCACCGAGCGCCGCCAGGGACTGTCGATCGAACGTGATCGCGCGTTCGGCATCACCGCGAAGCTCAGCGATGTAGGCACGCCAGTACGCGACCGCCGCGGGTATGTTGGCTACGAGACTTGCGGACCCGTCGCCTGACGACTCGGCGCCCTCAGACGGGGTTTCAGCGACGGCCTCTTCCGCGGCGTCTAACGCTCGCTCAACCTCATCGAGATGACCGCGCGAGAGTTCGAGGTCTGCTCTGGCAAGCATTAGCCCTGGCCGAGAGGCAGCCACGTCCGCAGGCAACGCCGCGAGCCAACGATCGAGCGTCACCTCCTCGTTTCGCAGAAGGAGATCATCGACTTCGCGCTCGATGATTCGGGCTGCCCATTTCGGCTCCCCGGCCGCCAGCGCGTGATGGATCGCATCATCCGCCATGCCGTTCCGCTCGTACCAGCCGGCCGCACGGCGGTGTAAATCCCCTATACATTCCGGACGGAGTCGCTGGAGTCGCATCTGCAGTAGATCTGCGAACAGCTGATGGTAGCGCCACCAATTGCGGAACTCGTCAAGGGGTTCGGTGAACAGGTTGGCCCGATCAATTGCCTCGAGCATGGCCTTGCTGTCGTTACGAGCGGTAACGGCATCGCAGAGCTCGCCCGACAACCGTTCCAAGACCGACGTCTCCATAAGAAACGTTCGTATCTCATCGGACTGGTGCTCCAGCACCTCTTCGGTCAGGTAATCAAGAACATAGCGATGACGACCGGAGAAGTTCTCAACGAACGCTGTGGCATCAGTTCTTCCTTCGAGCGCCAGCGCTGCAAGCCGCAACCCGGCAGCCCATCCCTCCGTGCGCTCCACCAGTGTGTCCATCGAGGCATCTGCAAGCAAGATATCTGGTCCGAGTAATCGGCCCAACAGGGCGGCCGTTTCCTCTTTGTTGAAACGCAAATCGTCGGCTCGCAGCTCGACTAGCTGACCGCCGGCCCGCACGCGCGCTAGTCGCAGCGGCGGATCGACACGACTCGCCACGACAAGGTCCAGCTGCGGCGGCCGATGTTCGACCAGCATCGTGAGAGATTCGTGAATCGCGGGTGAGTCAATCACGTGGTAGTCGTCCAGCACGAGTGCGAACTCAGCGGAATCGGGATTGATCGCGAAATCGTTGATCAGGCCCGTGACGAGCCCGTCAATGGAGGGGGACGCTGTCTGATCTGCTGACGGCGCGATGCGTTCGACCGTTCCCGGACGAACGCCGTCCAGAGCTGCCAGCACATAGCGCCAAAACCGCATCGGGTCGTTGTCGCCTGGGTCGAGCGACAGCCAGGCGACGGGGCGTTGCCGCGCCCAATCGGCCAGGAGGCTGGTCTTGCCGGAACCGGCCGGGGCACTGACCAGGATGAGCCGGCTCGAGAGCCCTTCGTTGAGCTTCTGAATCAGACGAGAACGAGGTATGAAGCTCTCCAGAGAGCAGGGCGCGTAGAGCTTCGTCGCCAACAGTTGGTGGTGACCGCTGGCGGCCGGTTCTGAGGAAGATAACCGTAGCGATCCGAGCATGGCGCGCCCAACCAGTCGCTCCACTTTCCGGACGACATCAACACTTAGTGTAGCACTCAATATTGCGGTGGACATTCACCGTCACGGATTGGGTCTGGGTCCCACCAGAGCCGAAAACCTGCTCTCCTTGATTTTCGAATTTGATGGATTTGGTGAGATCCGCGAGTAATCCCAAGTTCACGTATTTCTGAATTTGCAGACGACTATTTCGCCGACTGCGGTCCCAACCGTGGGATCACCGGCGCCATTCCGCGCTTGTAGACCATTATGGTCCGATTGAAAGTGATCACGACGGTGCCGTCCTGGTTGTAGCCGGTCGTTTTCACCGCCACGATGCCGACGTTGGGGCGCGATTTCGACTCTCGCTTGCTCAGCACCTCGGACTGCGAGTAGATCGTGTCCCCCTCGAAGACGGGGTTGGGCAGGCGCACCTCATCCCATCCCAGGTTAGCCATAACGTTCTGCGAGATGTCGGTCACGCTCTGGCCGGTGACGAGCGCGATGGTGAAGGTCGAATCGACCAGCGGTTTGCCGAACTCGGTCTGCGCCGCATAGTGATGGTCAAAATGGATCGGCGCCGTGTTCTGCGTGAGCAAAGTGAACCAGATGTTGTCGGTGGTGGTGACGGTACGCCCGAGCGGATGCCGGTAGACGTCACCAACTTCGAAATCCTCGTAGAAGCGGCCGGTCCAGCCCTGTTTCTCAGTCATATATTGCCCTACACAACCTATTCGCGCTTAACGCCTGTCATCACACCGCTCCGGCCTCGCGCAGCCTGGCGATTTGATCGTCGTCATATCCGAGTTCGTCCAAGATAGCGTCCGTGTGCGCACCTAAGGCCGGGATCGGGTCCATGGCGTACTCGAACCCACTCATCTCGACCGGAGGCAACAACGCACGCAGCGAACCAACCGGCGACTCGATCTCGCGCCAGCGGTCACGCGCCGCCAGTTGCGGATGGTCGATGAACTCTTTGACCGAGTTCATGCGCGCGTTGGCAATCTGCGCCTCATCCAGTCGCGCGACCACTTCGGCCGCGGTCAATTCGTCAAAGACCTCGCCGATCACGCCGTGAAGCTCGTCGCGATGCTCCACGCGCGTGCCTGCGGATGAAAAGCGTGGATCGGTTGCGACTTCCGGTCTCCCCAGCACGATCTCGCAAAACTTGACCCATTCGCGCTCGTTCTGCACCGCCAGATGGACCGCGGCGCCGTCACCCGCCGTGAATGGGCCGTATGGCGCGATAGAGGCGTGGCTGGCGCCATAGCGACCAGGTTGGGCACCGCTATATGCGGTTATGTACATCGGGTGGCTCATCCATTCACCCAGCGTGTCGAAGAGTGCCACCTCCAGCGCCGTGCCTTCGCCGGTTCGCTCACGCTGATACAGTGCCGTCAGCACTCCCGAATAGGCGTACATTCCTCCCGAGATGTCGGCCACTGAGATGCCGACTTTGGCCGGCGTGTCCGGCGTTCCCGTCACTGAAACCAGACCCGTTTCACACTGGATCAGCAGGTCGTATGCCTTCTTGTCCCGATATGGGCCAGTCGATCCATAGCCGGACATGGCGCAGGTGATAAGACGTGAATTTGCCACGCGCACGGTCTGGGAATCGAAGCCCAGGCGATCGACGGCGCCGGGAGCCAGGTTGTGCAGGAAGACGTCGGCGGACGCGAGCAGCTTGCGTAGGATCTCTTTGGCCCCGGGCTGTTTGAGGTCGAGCGTCAGCGATTGTTTCCCACGGTTGAGCCAGACGAAGTAGCTGGCCAGCCCGTTCACCTTGGTATCGTAGCCGCGGGCGAAATCGCCGCTCCCGACCCGCTCGATCTTGATGACGCGCGCACCCAGATCAGCCAATTGCCGCGTGGCGAACGGCGCCGCGACGGCCTGCTCCAGCGCGATGATCGTGATCCCTTCCAGCGGCCGCATCAGAAGGACCTCGGCATTCCGAGTACGTGCTCGCCGATGTAGGAGAGGATCAGGTTGGTCGAGATCGGCGCCACTTGATAGAGGCGTGTCTCGCGGAACTTCCGTTCGATGTCGTATTCGGCGGTGAAGCCGTAACCGCCATGCGTCTGGATGGCCACGTTGGCTGCCTCCCAGGAAGCGTCGGCTGCCAGCATCTTGGACATATTGGCTTCGGCGCCGCAGGGCTCACCCCGGTCGAACATTTCGGCCGCCTTGACGCGCATCAGGTCGGCCGCGCGCACGTTGACGTAGGCGCGGGCGATCGGAAACTGGATGCCCTGATTTTGCCCGATCGGCCGATCGAAGATAACCCGCCCTTTGGCGTATTCAGAGGCGCGCTCGATGAACCAATCGCCGTCGCCGATACACTCGGCCGCGATGAGGATGCGCTCGGCATTCATGCCGTCCAGGATGTAGCGGAACCCGCGTCCCTCCTCGCCGATCAGGTTCTCGGCGGGAATCTCCAGGTCATCGAAGAAGAGGGCGTTGGTGTCGTGGTTCATCATGGTCTGGAGCGGTTGCACCTCGAGCCCGTTTCCGACCGCCTCACGCAGATCGACCAGAAAGACGGACAACCCTTCGGATTTGCGCTGCACTTGATCGCGCGGCGTCGTGCGCGCCAACAAAATCATCAGGTCGGAGTGGGGCACGCGGGAGATGAAGACCTTTTGGCCGCGGATCACGTAGCTATCGCCTTTACGTGTGGCGGTCGTTTTGATCTTGGTGGTGTCGGTTCCCGCATCCGGCTCGGTCACTCCAAAGGCTTGCAGGCGCAGTTCGCCGGTGGCGATCTTGGGGAGATAGCGTTGCTTCTGCTCGTCGGAGCCGTGCCGCAGCAGCGTCCCCATGGTGTACATCTGGGCGTGGCAGGCACCGGCGTTGCCACCCGAACGGTTGACCTCCTCCAGGATGATCGAGGCCTCGGTGACACCAAATCCCAGCCCGCCATACTCCTCGGGAATCAGTGCCCCCAGAAAGCTGGCGTCGGTCATGGCTTTGACAAACTTCTCCGGATAGGCACGCTCCCGATCCAGCTCGCGCCAATACTCGTCGGGGTAGCGTGCGCACAACTCGCGCACCGCCTTCCGCAGCTCGTCATGGAGCTGTTTGGTTTCGACCACTGTTGTGCCCTCTTCTCCTGCGTGATCATGTTTGTTCCGCAGCCCATCGCCCCGCCTGATTACTATAAACCGAAGGCGAAAATCGCGGAGGAGTCGATGTTTATCTGGGGCGTTCGTAGCTGGCCGTGACGACGGTGTGCAGGCCACCCCGCACGTTGAAGTCGCCCGTGACCGTGGCGCGTCGCGGAGAGATCGCGGCAACCAGATCGTCAAGGATGGTGTTGGTCACCTTCTCGTGGAAGGCACCCTCGTTTCGGTAGGACCAAAAGTAGAGCTTGAGGGACTTGAGCTCGACGCAAAGCTGGTCCGGAACGTAGCTGACGGTGATGGTGGCGAAGTCAGGCTGACCAGTCATTGGGCAGACGCAGGTGAACTCGGGCGTCGAGATGTTGATCTCGTAGTCCCGTTCGGGATTGGGATTGGGAAAGGTTTCGAGCGTCTTGCTCGGTGAACTTGGCATCGATGACTCCCTGCTCGGCAACCGAGTGCGGCGCCACATTCGCTGGCGCGCCGTATATCTGGACAAGTATACGGAGCTTGCAAGCGGACGCGATTGTCAGGACATTCCCGACGAATAGATTCAAGCACTTGCGATTCCGAAACGCAGGCGGCATGCTGTACAATGCCTGAGGTTACTGAGAAGGAGCGGGGTTCGAATATGCGTGGAATCGAACAACACCGGTTGACCAGCAAAGAGCGCAAGGTCGTCATCGGCGTCACGATCTTCATGATGCTGTTGCTCGCGCTCTGGATCATTACCATCATTTGGATGCTGCCTGACCCAAGTCAGGGATTGGTCTAGTACCAGCTTTTCGCAGCACTCTCCAAAGCTCACGAGACGCCGCCCCGACGAGGGCGGCTTTCCTATGCCTTGCGTTCTCGTCTATTGATGGGCTGCTAACGAAGCAGGAGGAAGTAGACCGCGATGAGCGCAACTTGCAGCGCCACGACAATCGCCAAACGCAGCAGAAAGCTCTTCTTGGCGGTCTTGTGATGCACAGCCCGCATGGCGATCATGGCGCCCGGGCTGCCGCCAACGAACGCGATGCCAAGCAAGACGCTCTCCGGAACCCGAGCCCAGCGTCGACCGGAGACTGACTTGTCGTATGCATAAGCGATGAGTGCCACGACGTTGATCGCGATGAGCCAACACGCGATCAGCGGCAAGACCGGTAACCAGACAAGCGCGACGAAGAGCACGACCGCCATAGCGCCGAACACAAGCCCGTAGAACCCATACGGATTGACTCGCGCCTTCCCACGGGGTTCCACTCTGTTTGTTGCCGGTAGCTCAGGTCGATGAATCATGACGCTATCATCGCAGTTTCATTGTGGGAACGCCGTGTGACAAACGTACCCATTTTGTTCGTGTCGCTGCATGCGGCGAGGCAGAAACAGCTCCCCGAGTGCGAAACTCGGGAAGCCGTCATGACCGGCTGTATTCAGAATCTCAGTGGCTAGCGAATCGACTGCAACGCGGTGGCGTAACGGTCCGGAAGTGGACCCTCGCGGAACTCAACGTTTCGCGCGGCTTCCGGAATCTCGACGATCTGCGCGAAGTGATTGGTGGATGCCTCCACGTCGGTCGGCTCTACCTCATAGCTCGTGTTGCCGCGATGTGCCGTGTAGCCTCGCCGGTGATACCCAGCGCGAGTCTGCTCGTATTCGACCTTCACCCCATGTGCTTTGCGACCCGAATGTTTCTCGAAATCGCCCACCTTCCAGTCTTTGACGTCACCAGCAACGTAGACGCGATGCACTTTTGCATACTTGGCGGTGCCGCCACCGCGAGTCTCTTGCTCCAGGTCATAGATGATGTAGTACTCGTCCGCGGTGCCCTTGTACTTCGATTCCGTCGAACGGTAGCGCGTCTCGCTCATGTCTAGCTTCCCCACGATTCATCGTAGTTGGCTTCGGTGCCGATATCTTCTGCCTGACTGTTGATCTTTCGGGCAGTCTTGCCGAATTCCTCCTCGGCGACAGAGCGGATGTTGGATATATCCTTGCCGAACTTCTCTTCCCAGGACGGGGCGTGAGACAGGGTGATCAGATAGCCCGCGCGCCGGTGTAGCTCGGTCAGCGCCGGTCGAGAATCTGCTTGATCGACATCCTTGCGAATGTCGAGGAATACCTCTCTAAGATCGGTCATGCTGTCGATCTCGCCGTACACATTTCGCTGTTTGGCCATTGGTTCGCTCCTTCCATGGTGAAAGGTCCGTTGAAAAGGGCGCAAAGAGCGTTCCAATCGAGCCGAATTTCGCCATCTTTCCCGTGTGAATGGCGAAAAGAGATCGTCCCTGAATCCCATGACACCAGGGACGGCGACAGAGGATTTAGGGACGAAGCTACAGCTCAGTCCGTGAAGGTGTGGTATCCGAGATCGCTTAGGCGCCGGCCTTTCGTTCGTACAGGAAAACCGAGAGCGGCACGAAAACGATGAGGATGCCGAGTCCCCAGAGGAGCGAATGCCAGGCATATGAGCCCACGGGCTGACCCAAGATATAGGCACGTATGGCATTTACCACCTGAGTCATTGGCTGATTGGCGGCGAAGGTCTGCAGCCAGCTCGGCATGGTATCGGTCGGCACGAAGGCGCTCGAGGCAAACGTCAACGGGAAGACCGCGATGAACATGCCGGCCTGCACCGCCTCAGGTGTCCGCAGCAGCACCCCGGCGGTCACACCCAGCCAGGAGAGTGCGAATCCGAAGAGGAGCAGCAGCCCGAGACCGGCGAACCAGTTGGCGACGCTGCCGTCAGGGCGGAATCCGACCGCCAGCCCAACGACCAGCATCATGAACACGGCGAGCACGCCGCGCATGAGGTCAGTCAACGTTCGTCCCGCTACCACGGCCGAACGAGACATCGGCAGCGAGCGAAAGCGGTCGATCAGCCCAAGCTTCAGATCGTTCGATAGACCGATGCCCGTGCTGAGTGATGAGAAGACAATCGTCTGAACGAAGATACCGGCCATCAAGTAGTTGACGTAGCTCCCGCCCGGAACGTTGATGGCACCGCCAAAAACGTAGCGGAAGAGAAGCACGAACAGGACCGGCTGCACGGTCACGTCGAGCAGCAGTTCTGGATTGCGAGGAATGTGTTTCAAATTGCGCTTGGCCATGATCCAGGCATCGGCCACTGCCCAGGAGAAACGCTCCCAGAGGCCGGTGCTGGTTGATGCCTGCTCGCGCACCACAGTGGTGCTCATGCGGCTTCTTCTCCGATCTGTTCCTTGGTACGATCGTTGTCTGGCAGGCTCGACGTGCCCATGTCATCCACGCCGTGCCCAGTCAAAGTAAGGAAAACGTCATCCAGTGTGGGCCGATGCAGTGCGACGTCGTCGAGATGCACACCCAACTCGTCGAGCTCGCGTACCACCCGCGTAATGAGCCCGTCCTCGACCGTAACCGGCATCGTGATACGGCGTCGATCTTCGCCCACCTGGACCATGCCCGAGCCAACACGATTGAGGACCTGCATAGCCGCACCGACATCACTGCCAATCGAGAGCTGGACCATCAACCGCTCGCCGCCGACCTGGTTTTTCAGATCCTCGGATGTGC
This sequence comes from uncultured Chloroflexia bacterium, assembly GCA_963713965.1. GTDB lineage: Bacteria > Chloroflexota > Chloroflexia > Thermomicrobiales > Thermomicrobiaceae > CALAGB01. The sequence goes on along the minus strand of OY970217.1, from coordinate 2,608,215 downwards.
CACGCGCGATCACGCGACCCTCATCGATCACGGCAATCTCGTCCGCAAGGCGATCGGCTTCATCCAGGTACTGCGTCGTCAAGAGGAGTGTGGTGCCACCGGCAACCAGCTCCTCGATCAGATCCCACATGCCGAGCCGGCTGCGCGGATCGAGCCCCGTGGTCGGTTCATCCAGGAAGAGGACCGGCGGCGTGGCCACCAGGCTGGCGGCCAGGTCGAGTCGCCGACGCATGCCGCCGGAGTACGTCTTGACCATGCGGTCACCCGCGTCTGTCAGGTTGAAACGCTCCAGGAGATCGGCGGCGCGTCGACGGACATGATCCTTGGGAAGGTGATAGAGCCGGCCGATCATCTCGAGGTTTTCTCGACCCGTCAAGACGTCGTCGAGCGCCGCGTACTGGCCGGTGAGGCCGATGCGCTTGCGCACTTCATCCGGGTGGGTGAGCGCGTCAAACCCTGCTACGACCGCTCGACCGGCGTCCGGCTTTAGTAACGTGGAGAGGATCCGCACGGCGGTCGTCTTGCCTGCCCCATTCGGACCGAGCACCCCGAGGATACTCCCCTCCTTCACTTCGAGATCGACACCACGCAACGCGTGCGTCTTCCCGAAGTGTTTCTGCAGTCCTTCTGCAACAACTCCGTATTCGGAACTCACTTTGCGACCTCCGGCTGCTTGAATGCTAACGGCGATACTTGACCGACTGACCGTCCGGTAAGTACACTTGTGACGGTAAGCGCTCTCGGGGGAGTTCACCGCTTACTAACCGGTCGGTAAGTAATGTAACGCTCAGACGCCCATTTGTCAACCCCAGTGGTTGGCAGAGGGGCATACTTCGAGCCTGTGCTCAAACAAGGAACGGTTAAGATCCGATGAAAGCGGAAACTGGTGGACGAGAGCGTGTGCTGATCGAGGCACGGCGGCTCTTCCTGGATCGCGGCTATTCGGAAGTTTCAATGCAGCAGATCGCGGATGCGGTCGGCATGACCAAGGCCGCGCTCTACTATCACTTTCGTGACAAAGACGACTTGTTCGCGTCGGTCGTCGTGCGCGAGATGTCACAGCAGCGGGAGAGCATCGAGCGGGAAATCGAGCGCGAAGACTCCCTCGATCGCACTGTTGAGCGGATCGCGCGGCTCTACTTCGATCAGCTCAGCCCTGACAGCCTACGAATGATGACCGATTTCAAAAGTCACGTTCCGGAGAGCCGTCACGAGGAAGTCCACGCCGAGCTTGAAAATTTCGTCACTTCGATCACGACGCTCTTCAACCGGGCCGCCGATCGCCATGAGATTCGTGACATTCAGCCACGCATGGCCGCGTTCCTCTTTTTCCATACGTTAGTTGGCTATTTGATCAACTCGGTGCGAGATCCCCAGATCACACCCGCGAGCGATCCGGAGGCCGCGGCCAAGCTGGTTGCCTCGGTGGTATTGCATGGGATCGCCGCCCCAGGCTCGAAGGGTGGTCTTACTGAGGCGGCGCGATATCACGAGCCCGCCGCGGCCTCCGGCGGCGACACCGATTGACAACGCCGTCGTAGCGAAGTCCAAACCATACTGACAGCTCAACGGTCGACGGCCTACGGTCGACGACAGTCACCTGTTCCCCAATCAATTCAGCAATCGCGTTCAACGAAGAGAGAACCGTGGTTCCGAACGACATCGAACGCCACGCCTGACGAAGTCATCCCCCGCAATCGGCCCATCCACAACAAGCCATGACACCTCTTGACAACGGTAGTCGAACCCGTATACTCGATGTCGAGTAATTGATCGGGAGTAGTGATGGCCAAACGTAACATCAGCAATCCACTCGCCCTCGCCGTCCTCGCTTGCCTCTACGAGAAGCCGATGCATCCCTATGAGATGGCGACGACGCTGCGCCATCGCGGCAAGCACGAGAGCATCAAGCTCAACTACGGCTCCCTTTACAGCGTGGTCGAGTCGCTCCAGCGCCGTGGTTGGATCGTGCCGCAGGAGACTGAGCGAGAAGGTCGACGGCCAGAGCGAACCGTCTATGCGCTGACCGACGCCGGTCGCGACGAATACTTCGATTGGCTCAGCGAACTGATCGCCGTCCCGGTCAAGGAATACACACAGTTCGAGGCCGGCCTGTCCTTCATGCCGTCTCTGCCGCGCGACGAAGCGATCAGGTTACTGCGCAATCGGGCCGACCTGCTCCGGGAGGAACTCGATCAAGCCAAATACTATGGTGGCGCCATCTCAGAGATTGCCGTCCCGCGGCTCTTCCTCATCGAATCAGAGTATTGGCTCACCGTGCGCCAGGCGGAGTTGAGCTGGGTCACGTCCCTGATCGAGTCGATCGAAAACGGGTCGATCCTCCTCACCGATGCCCAGGTGCAGCGCATGGGCGAATTCACAAAAGATATGGATGCCGATCAGATCGCGCGCATGTACGACTGGGTCAGAGAGTGGGCCGTTGATGGTGCTGTGCCGGAGATTAAGGAAGGGGAAGGTAATGCCTAAACTATCGTTCTAACGCACGATCCCTGAGCGGAGTGTTTGTCCCACCCCGTCAGGGATCGGCATCTTCAAGGCTGTCCAGTAAGACCGAACTTGGCCCCGAAGGTCCACCATTATTCTAAGCCAGGTCCGGTCCCGATGGACAGCACCGTACGTAACGACTGTTCATTGGAGGTACGCGATCATGGTTTCACGTGCGCCAGCACGAACCGCGACTCCGACGGCCGCTGAGTCGTCCGACTCGACCATCGACGTGGTCGAGCTCGTCAAAACCTACCCTGGCGACGTCAAAGCGCTTCAAGGTCTCACATTCAACGCCTCACCCGGCACTATATTCGGCCTGTTGGGTCCGAATGGCGCCGGAAAGTCGACCATCGTCAAAATACTGACCACCCTCTCACGGCCCGATTCCGGCCAAGCGCGAGTCTGCGGAATCGACGTCGTCCAGCACCCCCAGCAGGTGCGTCGACTCGTCGGCTACGTTTCGCAGCAATCGGCGGTCGATCCCGACGCCACCGGCCGCGAGAATCTGACCTTGCAAGGACGCCTGTATGGCCTCAAGAGCAACGAACTGAAGCTGCGCATCGATGACCTGCTGGACGGCTTCGATCTGAACGACGCCGCGAATCGTCTGGTCAAGACCTACTCCGGGGGCATGAAACGCAAGCTCGATGTGGCCATGGGTCTGGTGAATCAGCCGCGTGTCCTCTTCCTGGATGAGCCCACCACCGGCCTCGATCCTGAAGCACGCGCCGACATGTGGAGGGAGATCCGTCGTCTCGCCGTGCAACAGGGCATCACCATCCTCCTCACGACGCACTACCTCGAGGAGGCCGATCAGCTCGCGGGCAGAGTCGCCATCATCGATCGCGGGAACATCGTGGTCGAGGGAACCCCAGAGCAGCTCAAACAGGAGCTACATGGCGACACGATCCAGATCGAGCTCGAGTGTGAGCCCCGCAACGACGTTGGTGACACTCTTCGTGGGCTCGGCGACCAGATTCGCGAGGTCAGCGTCGACGGTCGTGAGATCCGGGCTCGTGTTGGCAGCGGCGCAACTATGCTACCCCTCATCTTGTCCACACTCGACGCAGCCGGGATGAGCATCGCGTCCATCACCGTGGCGCGCCCGTCACTCGACGACGTCTATCTGCGCTACGCGGGCCGCACCTTCGCGGCAGCCCATGAGGAGGGAATTCGATGACCAACACCGTCTCAGCATCCTTGTTCATATGCCTGCGAGGCGTGCGCTTCCTGCTGCGGCAGCCCTTCTTCATCGCCGTCACGATCGTGCAGCCGTTGATGTGGTTGCTCCTCTTCGGGCAGCTCTTCAAGCGCGTGACAGAGGTGCCCGGATTCGGTACCGGGTCCTACATTACCTATCTGACTCCCGGCGTTGTGGTCATGACCGCGCTGTTCACCTGTGGTTGGTCGGGGATGGCGTTGGTCGACGACATGGACCGAGGGATCATGGATCGGTTCCTGGTGGCTCCCGTCCGGCGCTCAGCGCTGCTGGTCGGAATCCTCATGTATGAGGCAATCGTCACGCTGATTCAGGCGCTGATCATAGTTGGGCTTGGCTATATCCTTGGGGCGCGTTTCGACGGCGGCGTTGGCAGTCTCATCGCCATGCTGGTCGGCACGGTGCTCCTTGGCGCCACATTCGCCTCCTTCTCGAACGCGGTGGCACTCAACGTTCGCCAGGGTGAGTCGGTCATCGCGCTCGTCACCTTCCTGCAGCTGCCGCTCACGTTTATGTCGACCGCCTTCATGGCCAAGAACCTCACCCCTCGCTGGATACAGATCGTGGAGCGCTTCAATCCCGTCAATTGGGCCGTCGACATCGGCCGCCAAACCCTCAGCACGAACGTCGACTGGACCTTCGTGGGGATGCATCTGGCCTATCTGACGATTCTGACGCTGGCCTGCCTCTGGCTCTCCGTCAACGCCTTCCGCGCCTACCAACGTTCGATCTAGCATCGGTCGCGGGAATGTTGACTCGCGGTGACGCATCTCCATCGTTTTGATCACGGACAAAGGGATTCCCTGGCCGCGCCCACCACGAACTCCCCCTCTGCTGGGAGGGGAGTTCGATCCTCCTGGCACCCGGAAGTTCATCGTGCGCGACGAGCTAATGGAAGTCAGGGTCGCGAATCGGCACTGCCACCCAATCGACTTCCTCGTTAGGCACATCATGTTGCCCCAGAAACAGGCTCAGCTGAGCGGCATGCTCCTGGACGTGACGCATGTTGTAGAGCTGCAACTCGAGATAGCCGATCGACTGCCCCCGCGACCACGGATACTGGACCGTCTGTCGAGCCTGGTCGTCAGTCAAGCCGACAAGCATGTCGTGGCATTTTTGGCGCGCGAACGCGAGATACGCACGCAGCTCATCCTTGGCATAGGGCCGTTCGGGCGCAGTCTCCGCGGAATCAACCTCGCCTGGTAGGAACGGGGCGGGTGGCACAAAATCCTCCTCCGGAGCGCCGGAAAGATAGAGGTCTAGCCACACGATGGTATGAAAGGCGACGTACCAGAACTCAGCGAACGGTGGCGGAAACCACGGCGACGGTGGATGGCTCCAGATGCGTTCAGTCCAGAGTGAATCGGGGCAGGCCGTCAGAGCGTTATCGAGCATGTCGATTGCTGCGCCGAACTGCCGCCAGATGACGTCGCCCAACTGATTGTCCATCCGCCCTCCTTCGACCCCAGTCCACGGCGCCCTCTATGAACTCACCGGTCACATCGTCGCAGCGTGCTCTGGTTCAGCCTTCCACACACCACGGTATTGACAATCCCACGAGCTTTGCACCAGCCCGCGCAATCGAACCGATCTCGCCAACTCAGTCAACTAAAGAACAAATCGCCGATCCGATTGCAAAACAGCCGCTCGAATGCTTGTGCAATTCGGCGGCTGTCTTCGTTTTGCTCTTGTTGTCCGGTCAACTGACCGGTTGCTGATCGTCGAACCCGACGCGATGAGTCGAGATCAGCGGATGTCGAGAACGCGGAAACGGCGAATCTTGCGCAACACGGTCTCTTCGCGCGCGTCGTTCACCGGCTGCTCGCTCTTCACGGAGCGATCCTCTGACCAGCGGCGGACCGGAACCGCGCGGATCACTGGCTTGCCATCCTGATTCACAACGCTGTACCTGACAACGGTCTGCATGTTGCACCTCCGGAGTGTCCTGACGGACACAAATAACCCCCGGCTAACGCCGAGGGCTGAAGTGCAACATCTGCACGCTGACCCAGTTAGCCGGGAGGTTTCCCTATGTTTTTGCCGGAACTATCCGGTTCCAACGTGGACCCTTTCACGAGGTCAATGTGCGGCGGCGAAATTCACACTACACCGCACGACATGCCACGGCTTACCAGCCGAGCCTATTAACACTAACACCAGCGCACCTCGAAGTCAATCGATTTCGACCGGTTTGACGCCGATTTCAGACTCGTGGTGCCGAGTACGTTCGTCACACGTTCAGATAGCGGTCCAGCCCCCATCGACCGTCAACGTGTGCCCGGTGATCATCGATGCGGCCGGGCTAGCGAGGAAGACGACGGCGGCCGCGACGTCCTCCGGTTCACCGATTCGCCCGAGTGGGATGCGTTCCAGCAGGTCCGGCCCAAGCTCAGGATCGGCGAAGGTCGACGCCGTCAACGGAGTCCGCACGAAGGTCGGCGCAATCGCATTCACCCGCACTCCTTTTGGCGCCCATTCGAGAGTCAACACGCGTGTCAGGTTCACCACACCGGCCTTCGCAGAGCAGTAAGCCGCCCGTTTGTAGTAGCCAACCAACCCATTCTGCGAGGCGATATTGACGATGGAGCCACGGCCCCGTTCCAGCATGTGGCGACCAATGGCCTGCGCGCAGAAGAAGGTCCCTTTGAGGTCGACGTCTATCACCGCGTCCCATGACACTTCATCGACGTCCAGCGCGTCCTGCGGCAGATTGACGCCCGCATTGTTGACCAGAATATCGACGTGCCCCTTCCAACTGATGGCGGCGTGGGCGAACGCGCGGATGCCGTTCGAACCGTCGAGGTCGCGCACGTCAAGCGGTAGCACCAACGCTTCCCGCCCATGATCGACGATCGAGCGCGCCGTCTTCTGGGCGCGCTCGGTCCGGTCGGGCAATTCCGACATCACTACATCGGCTCCGGCTTCGGCTAACCCAGCCGCGATGGCCTGCCCCAAGCCGGTGCCAGTGCCTGTGACGACAGCCACCTGGCCATCCACTCGAAATGATGGAAGTGCCATGACCCTCTCCTCTTTCTCTACTTCAGTAGGCTAGCTTGTGTAAGGCGCCCGCCAGGACCTTCACCCCCGCCACCGCGTCGTCAGTCGTGGTCAATTCGGCTGGGGTGTGACTCCGGCCCCCTTTGCTCTGCACGAAGACCATCGCCACTCGTGCGATGTTGGCCATGCGCTGCGTGTCGTGCACCGCGCCGCTCGGCATGGTCCGATATGGAACCCCCTGTTCATTCGCCGCCGTCTGCAGCGTCTCGACAATTCCCGCGTCGCAGACCAATGGGTCCAGGTCAGTCGTGATGGTCCAGCTCGCGTCCAACCCACGCCGCGACGCCACGGCCTGTATCCAGGCTTCGTGCGCATCATAAAGTCGATGTCGCATTTCGGGATCCGAATGCCGGGCGTCGATGGTGAAGGTGACCCGCTGCGGGACGATAGCCGGTCCGTTTGGCTCGACCTCCATACGTCCGACCGTGGTCACGGCCGGACGCCCCATGCGCAGGGCCGTGTCGATGACTCCCAGTGTGATTTCGGCCGCGCCCGCCATCGGGTCCCGACGCAGATCCATCGGCCTGGCACCGGCGTGATCGGCCCGGCCGGTCAGCTCCACCACATAGTGCCGGATGCCGTTGATGGCTGGCACCACGCCGACCGGAACGCCTGCCTGCTCTAGAATCGGGCCTTGCTCGATATGCAATTCGATGAAGATGTCGATGTCGTCCCGTTGCGCGTCGGGTAGTCGCGCGGGGTCGAGCCCGACGCTGCGCATCACTTCGGCCAGCGACTCCCCGTCGTAGCTGCGCATCGCCTCGGCGTCGGCAGGCGTCAGCGCGCCGGTGATGGCACGCGAACCGAGGAAGTTAGATGCCGGGAAGCGGCTGGCCTCCTCTTCGCAGAGGGATAGGACTTCGAGCGTGCGAAGTGGCCTGCCGAACTGCTCTTTGAGTGCGCTGACCGCATGCAGCGCCGAGATGACGCCCAGCGCACCATCGAAGCGTCCTCCTGGCCGCTGCGAGTCGATGTGGGAACCGGAGACGATCGATTTGCCCGCTTCGCGTCCGGTCAGCTTGCCCCAAACATTACCGGCCGCATCCCGCGTCACCTCGAGTCCAGCATCATTGCACCAGGCGGCGATCTGATCCTGTGCAGCAACCCATTCCGGCGAGTAGACGGTGCGCCAGACGCCGGTCTCGCCATGGGCGCCAAACCTGGCCAGCTCCGAGATGTACCGCTCGACCTCCGAGGAATCGATTCGAATCGCGTCAGTCACGCTCGGCCTTCCGTCATTCATAACTTGCATGTACCAGTCGTTCGTCGGCTCCAGCATCGTAGGCCACAGCCTGTAATCTGTCATCGTCTGAGTGCCGAACGTCAGCAGGTCATGGTACAAACGAGGTTGCCCGGCGCTTGGGGACTGGCGCCGCGCAGTCACACTTGTGAGCACGACACGACGGAGGAACGCATGAACGAATATCGGATCGCGGTCATCGCTGGTGACGGCATCGGCAAGGAAGTCATCCCCGCTGGGAAACGGGTCCTGGAAGCGGCGCTCGGCGACAGCGCCAAGCTGGTCTGGGACGACCTGGACTGGGGCTCCGACCACTACCGCCGCACCGGCGCCATGATGCCTGCGGACGGACTTGAAACTCTCAAACAGCACGACGCCATTTATCTCGGGGCCGTCGGAGACCCGCCCGCGATTCCGGACCACGTCACGCTCTGGGGACTGCTTCTCCCCATCCGCAAGACATTCGATCTCTACGTCAATGTCCGTCCGATCAAGCTCCTGCCTGGCGTGACCGGACCGCTGGTGGGCAAGACCTCCAGCGATATAGACATGCTCTGGGTACGTGAAAATACAGAAGGCGAATATGCCGGTGTTGGCGGACGCGTCCACACGCACACATCCCACGAGGTCGCCATACAAACCTCCGTCTTTTCTCGCTTCAACGTAGAGCGCGTGGCCCGCTTCTCGTTCGATCTGGCTCGATCCCGTCGCGGCCACCTGACCAGCGTCACCAAGAGCAACGCCATGCAGTACGCCTTTCCATTCTGGGACGAAGTCATCAACGAGGTCGCGCAGGAGTATCCGGATGTCATCGTCACGTCGCTGCTGGTCGACGCCGCGGCCGCCTTGATGGTGCGAGCACCCGAACGCTTCGATGTGGTGGTCGGCAGCAACCTCTTTGCCGACATCCTGACCGATCTTGGGGGCGCCATCATGGGAAGCCTCGGCCTGCCGCCGAGTGCCAACCTGGCAGCCGATCCGGCCTTCCCTTCTCTCTTCGAGCCAGTGCACGGCAGCGCGCCGGACATCGCCGGTCAGGGCCTGGCAAATCCGCTGGCTTCGATCTGGGCAGGGGCCATGATGCTAGAGCACATTGGCGAGAAAGAGGCCGCCGACCGTGTCATGCAGGCGCTCGAGAAGACGACCGCCGAAGGCAAGGTCCTCACCGGAGATCTTGGTGGCAACGCGAACACCAATCAAGTCGCCGATCGGGTGATCGAGCTGCTGTAGATAGCTCTCATCCGGCGCTGCAGCGCCACTCTCTCGCGACTATCAAGACACGATTTTCTCCCTTCTCCCAGAATTGGGAGTTGGTTCTCCCTTCACTGGGAGTGGTTCTCGCCCTCCGGTGGAGGGAGAGTTAGTGAGGGTGGGAGTCAGTGGGATGGACCGGATTGGGATGAGGGCCGTCACTGCATTGCCGCGCCGCCATCCCGCGCGGCACAATAGCGCCCACAATTTGATGTCACGTCATCGCTCATGCTGTGGTGCTGATGAAAGGGTCGCGGTCGTGGACGGTCTGATGATGGACTACCCGCTGACGGTTCCCGTAATGCTCAGGCGTGCCGAATCCCTCTTTTTCGACCGGGAGATCGTCTCCCGTCGTCCCGACGGCTCGCTCAATCGTTACGGTTACGGCGAGATGGCCCGTCGCGCCCGCCAGCTTGCACTCGCCTTGCAACGGCTGGGACTCGAGCGAGGCGACCGGGTCGCGACTCTCTGCTGGAACCACGAACGTCATCTGGAAGCCTACTTCGGTATCCCTATCGCCGGCGGCGTGCTCCACACGCTCAATCTGCGACTCAGTCCGGACGACGTTGCCTACACCATCAACCACGCACAGGACCGCTTCGTCATCGTCGACGCCTCTCTGCTCCCCCTCTTCGAGCAGGCGCGACCGACAGTCGACGTCGAGCAGGTCATTGTAATCGGCGACGGCGCACCCCTACCCGAAGGCTTGCTGGAATACGACAAACTGCTGGACGCGGAGCGTGCTGAAGACTGGGTCGATCTGGAGCTAAACGAGCTCGAAGCGGCCGTCCTCTGCTACACGTCTGGCACCACCGGACGACCTAAGGGCGTGGTCTATTCTCATCGCGCCATCCTACTCCACTCGCTGGTGAGCGGGCTGAGCTGCACGATGGGTCCGTCGGACCAGGATACTGTCTTGATTCTGGTGCCGATGTTCCACGCCAATGCCTGGGGATTGCCATACACCTGCACCTTCGTCGGCGCTACGCAGATCTTGCCTGGCGAACATCTGGACACCGCGGGTCTGGCGCATCTGTTGACCACTGAACGCGTGACGCAATGTTCCGCCGTTCCGACTGTCTGGCTCAACCTGCTGCAGTTCATGGATCGGAACCCCGGCGTTTGCGACCTCTCGCACATGCGCGTCCTCGGAACGGGCGGTCAGGCCATGCCGGAAGAGGCGGTGCGCCGCTTCAATGAAGAGTTCAGCATTGTGATGGTCACCGGCTGGGGCATGACCGAGACGGGCCCGGTCTCCACCCAGGGAACCTTGATTGAACTGGTGCATGATAGGTATGGCACGACGCAGCACTATGTGAAGACGTGCGGACGGCAGGTACCGCTGACCGAGCTACGCGTGAGATCGGGGGATGCTGTCGTCCCGCGAGATGGAGTGACGGCAGGAGAACTCGAGGTGCGTGGTGCAACCGTCGCTTCGAGCTACTTCAACGACGTCGATTCTGCCGAGAAGTTCACCACCGACGGTTGGCTGCGTACGGGAGATGTCGCCAGCATCGATGCGCACGGTCATGTCGCCATTCACGACCGTGCCAAAGACGCAGTGAAGTCGGGCGGGGAGTGGATCAGCTCGATCGCGCTCGAAAACGCGTTGATGGCGCATCCGGCCGTGTCTGAGGCAGCGGTGATCGCCGTCGCGCATCCAACCTGGGTGGAACGTCCGGTCGCCGTAGTCGCCTTCAAAGCGGGCATGAGCGCCACGTCCACCGAACTGCGCGAGTTCATCGCGCCGCGGTTTGCTCGCTGGTGGCTGCCGGACGCCTTCGTCTTCTTGCCGGAAATTCCAAAGACCTCGACCGGCAAATTCCAGAAGTCGGCGCTGCGTGAGCAGTACCATGATGTGCTGATCAAGCAACCGGGTCTTGCGCTCTACGATCAGGCTCCGCCCATAAGATCACAGGTCTGACGACCCGAGGGCAGACACAGGAGGTCTGCCCCTACATCCCCAAGACGACCGTCGGACGCCGTCTTCTACGCCAGCCAGGACGCGGGCTCGGTCAATGCTGCTCGCAGCGCGGCCCACAGCGTCTGGTACTTGTCCCACGGCGAGCCGCCCTCGACCAGGATCGTCACCGGGCCGAGCCGCTCGACATTGGCGATGCGCGACGCGCGGTCGCATTGTGGGACGTTGAACAAGTCGACCTCCAGCCGGAAGCTGGCCGATTGGTAGACCCTGGCGTTGCCGATGTTCTCTAGCGCGCGCTTGGCCGCAGCCGTGATATCCGGAACGGTCGCCGACGGAGGGCGACAAATCGCGGCACTGGTCCCAACCGCTTCTTTGACCGCCACCGTTTCGATCTGGCTGCCGAGAAATTCAGTTGCCTCGCCGACCGTCGTCGTGTCCCCCGTCACCATGATCACCGGAATACCCATCGAGCCCAGAACAGCGGCATTCAATCCGGTCTCACCGTGCGGTCGTCCATCGATGCGCAGTTCGGCCACGGCCGACCCAGCGATCGTGTGCGGTGCGATGGCCTTCGGAGTTTTGGCCATGGCGTGATAGCCAACCAGCACGGCGGCGTCAAACTTTCGGCTATTGGCGGCCTCGACCTGGCAGTGATCTTTGGCGTTGCCGCTGCCGGTAAGCAGGTGGGCCTTGGGGTGCATGTCTTCAAAGATCAGGTTGCGCATCGGGCCGTGCCCGTCGTTCACCAGGACGTACTCAGCACCCGCCTGCACAAGACCCTCGATGGCGGCGTTCGCATCGGCCGTCATCAGGCGACGACCGCGGTCGTATTCGCGCTGATCCGACCCGAGCATGTCACGATGGACGATGCCGGTAATGCCTTCCATATCGACCGAGACGTAGACGTTCATCCCATTTTCCCTTCCCAATCAATCCCAATCAGAACCGCGGCGAGACCGAGTCATCCAAGCCGCATCTTCGCATAGGTCCGCTCGACCGCGTCGGCCGACGTATACATTCTGCGCATTGTCATCGGCCATCCTGACACAGTCGCCGCGCGAACGGAGTGGTTCGACGACCATTGGCTACGACGTCCAGAGCGGCTCGGCGACACCGGTTGCCACCATCGCGGCACGACTGATATCGCCGATCGCTTTCTCGCCGAGGTGTTGGTCCGGAAACCCCTCACAATAGACCGCGAGAACCAGCGTCCCGGCTCTGGTGGTGATGAAGCCGACGTCGTTGGTGACCCCTTTGACGCTCCCAGTCTTCGAGCCCCAGCGAATCCCTTCGTCTTGCGGCAGGTAGCGCGAGATGCGCCGGGAGTTCTGCTGCTTCTCGAGCATGGCCAGCATCTTCTGGCAGGAATCAGATGATGCTGCCGTGCCGTCCAAAAGCGCCTGAACCGCTTTGACGTAGTCCTCCGGCGTGGCCCAGTTCTCCTGCTCGTCCGCTTGAGCGGGTCGACCTTTCATCTTGCGTCCCAGGTTTGAGTCATTCATTCCCAACGAACGCATGGTGGCATTGACCGCATTCATACCGGCGAAATCGATCAGAATGTTGGTTGCGGTGTTGTCGGAGATCGAGATCATCAAGTAAATCAGGTCATTGAGCGTAAGTGTCACACCGTGGTGCAGATGGAGCATCACACCACTTCCCACCGCGATGTCCTCAGCTTTCAACACGTACTCGTCGTCGAGCGAGCGCTCACCGCGGTCGACCTGCCGATAGATCTCGATCATCAGCGGAATCTTGACTGTGCTGGCGGCGCCGAACTTCCGATCACCGTTGTAGCTGAAACGATCCCCGGACGGCGCCACGACGGCAACCCCGATGGTTCCGCCGGCTTCTTCAGCCTTGCGTGTAAGACCTGCAAGCTCGTCCCAATTGACGGTCTGACCTGGCATCCTGTCACCCTTCCCTATGCGTTTACTCAACAGAGGCATGATACGGCGGTTCACCGGACCGCGAAACTCCGCGAACGGAGACGCATTGATCTCCGTTGCCGATCCTGATCACGAATGGGACTAGTCAATTATTGCGTAAGGGCGTATAGTGCGATGCACAGTGCTAAACGTTGTTTCATTTTCGATCGTCCTGAACTTTTGACGGCGAACGCCTGTCTCGGTTGGTTGTCGCCGCGGTGTTGACGAACGAGATTCGTCAGACGAGGGGGGCAGTCGTGCAAACGATTGATCTTCTCCGTGAACAATTCCGTGAGGCGCACGCGTTTCTCGAGGCTACAATCGACGGTCTGCCTCGCGCCAGCCTGCATTACTCTCCGGAGGGGAACGCGCTTCCCATAAGTGGTCACTACGGTCACGTGGTGATCGGCGAAGATGCGTTGCTCAGCCTGTTCCTGACCGGTTCTCCGCCTCTCTTCGCGTCATCCTGGTCTGGTAAAACCGGTTACAGCGCCATGCCGCCTGAAGGCGGTCCATGGGACGACTGGGCCAGAAACCTCAACGTCGATCTTCGCGCGGCCCGACTCTATGCGGCAGCGGTCTACAACCATACCGATCGATTGCTGGAATCACTCTCGGACGAAACGTTGGCGCGGCCGCTGGACATGTCGCCAGTCGGCGGGGGCCAGCGCAGCGTCGGCTACCTCTTCTCCCTCCTCCTTGGCAACGTCTACCTGCATTGCGGTGAGATTTCGTGCGTCAAAGGGTTGCAGGGGCTCCGAGGCTATCCAGACAATTGATCAACATCCAACCATGATGAACCGGCTACTCAGCGCGACATCATCTCGTCCAGAATCTTGTGGATAGCCGGCCAATCCGGGATGAGATAGTAGGGCTCACCAGGTGAATATGAGACGGTCGTGGCATCCAGCAAGTTGTATGAATGGATGTCATTCGCGCTGATCTCCGATCCAAGCTTGGCGAGCGACAGTACTTGTTTGAGTGACAGATCGGTACGAAACGTATCAGCCATCTGGTTGAGCAGATCAGGCGCCTTGGAAAGCGGATCCAGCCCAACGCCCTGCTCGCGCAACGCCCGCAACAGCTGCTGCTGGCGATCGCCTCGGGCGAAGTCATTGTCGTCGTGTCGGGTTCGAGAGTACTGGACCGCCTCAACACCGTTCATGTGTTGCAGACCAGTGTGGAACAGAACGCGCAGATAGTTGTTGCCGCTGCCCGGGTATTCGTCATCCTTGATCGGAGTAGGGACGTCGAGCGTGACGCCTCCCATCGTGTCGATGATCCGAGCCAGTCCATTGGTATTGACCTCGGCGAAATAGTCGATCGTCACGCCGAAGTTGTATTCGACGGTCGCTGCCGCCAGTCCCGGTCCGGTCAGGTTGGTCGTCGAGCCATAAGCGTAGGCCGCGTTGATCCGATCCCGACCGTAGTTCGGAATAGTCACCAACAGATCTCGCGGAATCGACAGCATGCTCACCTGCTTCGTCACCGGATTGATGGTCACCAGAATCATGGTGTCGGAGCGTGCCACCTCTCCCGTGCCGCGAGTATCGGAACCGAGCAGCAGGATGTTGACTCTGCTGGTTCCATCCCAGCTTGGAAGCTCAACAGTCGGAGTTGGAACCACATCGACTGGAGATGCGGCAGCGGCTTCCGTTGGAGCGCCGGTCGCGACGGCCACCGTCGGAGGGACAGTCGGCGTCTCCTGCTGAATGACGGGAGTCCCTTGATCGTTCACAACTACGCTGTAGTGGGGCATGCGTGGAACGAAGACGTGGTTGTACGCACGGCGCGCCGCCAGGAGCGTCGGCACGATCAAGACCGCGATGACCGTCAGCAGCAGCAAGGGTCCGCCGATGAAGGCGATCTTTTTGATCGACCACCGTCGCCGGTAATCGTGTTGCGTGCCTTCGAGCGATTCGCCGCTCTGAGGTTGATTGACTGGCTGCAGATTTGGAATCGCCGGCGTGCTCGAAGAGTCGGGAGATGTGGTCCGGCCGCGCAACGGTCGCGGAGTGTAGACCCGACGGTATCGGTTGTGACTGGGGTAGCGATACATCGTGGCCAGTTTCCGGAACGGTTCGTCAACATTCGTCAATTGCTCGGGCGCAATTCACGCGCCCAGGCCTGTACGAACGTCGGCCAACCCTGTCGCTACAGCAGGATATGGCACGTGTAACAGATTGGCAAGTGCGAAAGAAAGCTAGTGGATCCTGAATAACCCACCCCCCATCGTATCGCTGCGCTGGTTGGGATTCGAGTGGGTAGTCAAATCGAAACGCCTCGCGGCTCCGTTCTGGAACCTGCGAGGCCTCGATCGCATGCTGACTTTGAATCCGAGTCGTGGTCTATTCGAGCTGGGTGAAGAAGCCGAAGCCTTCTGAGAGGAGCAATCCCACCGTCAAGATCGCCGATATGACGCACCACTGGCAGATGGCGTTGATGACGTTTAGCTCCAGGTACGTCAAATACGCCGCGTAGATCGTTCCGGCCAGCACCATAGCGAACGACGTCATGGTCAAGGTCGAGGAGAGGTCGGGGCGCCGCCAGCGGACGATGCTGATGGCACCGACCGTCACGTACATGGCGAGTCCGAGGACCGCTACCGGAATCGGGCCGATCGTGCTGTATTTACTGGTCTGTACGATGTGGCAGTTCCCCACCGTACAGATCAGTGCTCCAGTGTCATAGTGAATGATCGTTAGATAGACCGCGTCGGCAATGCCACAAAGAGCCAGGACCGCTGTGATCAACCGCCAGTTCAACGCGCGAGCTGCGACCATTAGTGTCCTGCCAATGCCGCATCTATCGCCGACTTGAGCGAGCTATAACCAGTGTATTGGACCTGGTGGCCGTTCACGAGGAAGCCAGGCGTGCCACGGAAACCATCGGCCTGAGCTTGGTTGCTCGATGCCGTCACGTCCTGCGCGTGCTTGTTGGAATCGAGGCACTGATTGAACGTCGCCGTATCCAATCCGATGTCCTTGGCGATCAGCTTGAGCCGATCGCGCGAGAACGCGCCCTGATCCTCACCTTTTTGATTCTCGAAGAGCGTGTCGTGATATTGCCAAAACTTACCTTGATCGAGCGCGCAATCAGACGCCTGCGCGGCATCCTCCGACTCGGACGTCGCGGTCTTCCAAGCGAAGTCTCGATACTCGATCGTCGCCTTGCCGGTCTGGATGTAATCGGTGATCAGCTGCGGTTCCACCTCACGGGTGAACTGTCCACAGAATGGTCACTGATAGTTTCCATACTCGACAATCTTGACCGGCGCGTTGGGGTCACCCAACACTTTGCCGTTCGACGGGATCGATTCAGGATGGGCCGACGCGATCTTGATGCCGCCAAGATCCTTGCCACCCCCAAGCTGGGGGATGATGATCAAAGCCAGCGCCGCGAGAATGGCCACGCTGGCGACACCACCAATGGTGAATTGCCGCCGCCGCTTGGTCTGCTTCTCCGCCGCGGCCCTGCGTTCCGACCGTCGGCTCCTTGACTGGTTCTCCTCCGACTGTTTGCTCATGCTTGCGGTGAGTCCCTCCAGACTTAGACAGAATTGTGGTCGCGGTGGGTAATGCTACCACCGGGTCGCGTGAATTCTCTCATACTTACAACGAGTAAGCCATACTTCGGGTGCGGTTGCCTGGGCAGTGGCCACGTCACAGACGTTCAGGGCGTCCGAGCCCAGGGAGGGGTATTGACATCCTGTGAGATTCATCGTATTTTTACGATGTCACCGTCGGGTGGCAAATTTTGAGCGGCATCTATCGTAAAAATACGATGGGGTGGCCGCAGTTCCCGTCCGTTTCCAATACGGACCTGGAGGAGCAACGTGGATATTCAGACTTCACCTAGCGGAAACAAGCTGCGTGAATCGGTGCGCGAGCACTATGCGGCGGCGGCACAGAACGTCACCAGCGGCAAAGCCGCGTCCTGTTGCGGCACGACGGGCGATCCTCGTGCCATCGCTGCGTACGATCCGGATGCCATTGGCGACCTGCCCCGGGATGCCGTGCTGGCTTCGCTGGGTTGTGGCAATCCAACCGCGCTGGCGGAGTTGCTGCCTGGTGAAACCGTCCTCGACCTTGGTTCGGGTGGCGGCATTGACGTGCTCCTTTCGGCCAAACGCGTCGGCCCCGAAGGCTTTGTCTACGGCCTCGACATGACGGATGAGATGCTCGCACTCGCCGAACACAATCGGCAGGAGGCTGGTATCGACAACGTCCGTTTCCTCAAGGGGACCATCGAAGAAATCCCACTGCCGGAAAACTCGGTCGATGTAATCATCTCCAACTGCGTCATCAACCTCTCGGGCGACAAGGATGCGGTGCTGCGCGAGGCCCATCGCGTGCTGCGGCCGGGAGGGCGCTTCGCGGTGGCCGACATCGTTTTGCAGGGGCGACTGATTCCCGCCGTTCGCCATAGCCTCGATGCGTGGTCTGCATGCATCTCGGGCGCGTTGACGGAGACCGAATACCAGCAAAAGCTCGGCGCGGCAGGGTTCATCGACGTCGGCATCGAGGTCACGAGCGTTCATGAGCTCGCCGAGCTCATGACCGACGGATGCTGCGACGCGACAGAAGGATCAGGCTGCTGCGAAGGGTCGCTGGACGTAACGGCGCTGCAAGATCTCCAGGACGCCAGCGGGCGAGTCATCTCCGCCTTCGTGCGAGCCAGCAAACCGGAAGCTTGAGGTCGCGCACGGCGAACGTCTTCTGGCAAAGCTAGAAAACGACGAGTGGGCGATGGGTTTCCATCGCCCACTTTGTCATCTGTTGAGACCTCGTGCCGATTAGGCGCTCGGCACACTCGCTGGTGTGGCGTTCGGGTTGGTGTGCTGATTGAACGTCGGCCCACCATTGTTGATCATGGTGGTTAGCCGGTTCCGAAGATTATTCAGAATCGTCGTCTCCTGGTCGGACGTGATGGTTCCGGCGGTGACCTTGGCGTCGAGATGTGTCTGAACCTGTGAGACCACCGATGAGACGACCTGATCGACCGTCATGTTCTTGCTCTCGATGATCTGCTTGAGGGTCTGCCCCGACTCGATCTGGCCGCGCAGATCCTGCGGTGTCATGTTCAACGTGCTGGCTATGTCCTGCCAGGAGGCCATCTGCAAATGGTCGACCATCTGATCACGCTTCCGGAAGAAACGTGTGAAGGGGCCCAGCCCGTTACTGTTGGCGATGCGCTGCTTCGCCGCGTTGGCCTGATCCGAGGAGATCTTTCCGCTTTGCTCCGCCTGATCGACGTATTGATTGGCGGTGTCCTTTAAGCCCTGCTGCAACTTGTCGGTCGAGATCCCCAGGTTGCTCGCCAGTCGGTCCAGGAACGTCTGTGCGCGGCTCGATGGGTCCGATCCGTTGCTGGAGGGATTACCGGCCGCGAAGACCGTGGCGAATCCTCCGATGGCGAGAATGGCGACTACCGCCATACTCGCGGCCAATACAACCATACGTTTGCGGGTCATCTGTTCCTCCATAGATGATCTGCCAGCCCTTCGCGAACCGAAGGACGTTCTGAGACCACTCTTCTGAGACCACTCTATCGAGGGAATGTAAACCGAACGTAAATGGCATCAGGTACGTTTGGATAGTCAGCGCCGGTACGCTGAGCTCGCGCAACGGCGAGATCTTGACCCCGGAATCCAACGAGCGTAAGCTATAGGTGTAGTTGTCGTTTGTGGTTCAACGCGAATTTGTGGGAAATTTGACCTGCATGCGATTGAACGGC
Source organism: uncultured Chloroflexia bacterium (assembly GCA_963713965.1). Classification (GTDB taxonomy): domain Bacteria; phylum Chloroflexota; class Chloroflexia; order Thermomicrobiales; family Thermomicrobiaceae; genus CALAGB01. Next base: position 2,589,355 of record OY970217.1, on the reverse strand, counting down.
AAACGGATGGCGCGGGATACTGACCATGGAAACCATATTTCTTTTCTGCTTCGTCTTCGGCGCGGTCTTCACCGCCATATCGGCGTTGCTGGGATTTGCCGGGTCGGTCTTTGTTCACCTGCCTGGAACCCACGTCCCTTCCGGTGAGGGGGCCGACCTTCCCGCCGCTCATGCCAGCCATGGCCACATCGACCTCGCCCACGTGGGTCATACGCATGCCAATGGCGCGATGCACGCCCACCAGGCCTTCGGCGCGCAAGAGCACGCGGCGATTCACGGTGATCATGGCGAGCAGCCGTCTGCAAACGGGCTGTTCAGGCATCTGCCGCTCCTGAACATTACGTCGTTTCTCGGGTTCCTGACCGTCTTCGGAGCCACTGGCTTCATTTTGATGCGCTTCGCGGGATGGTCGCCACTCTGGGCCACGCCGGCAGCCATCGTTCCCGGCGTGGCCGCAAGTGTGCTCCTGGCGCTCGTGCTCGGGAAGATTTTGGCTGGTGAGACCGTGATGCGACCGATCGACTATGAACTTCAAGGGACCGTTGGCCGGGTCACAGTCAGCATTCCGGCCAATGGCACCGGCGAAGTGATCTTCTCTAAAGGGGGTACGCGCCGCGGCGAGGCGGCCAGGAGTTTGAACCATCAGGCTATTCCATACGACACTGAAGTCGTTATCGTTGAATATGAACACGGCATCGCGCTCGTGCAGTCCTATGAGGAGTTCGTCCGTCGTTATGAGCGCGAGCTACCGTCAACGGTCGATTCGGACTCTACTCACGAAGCCGAACACGAGCGTAGCGACATTCTCTGATTGACTCCGTCGCCGACATGAAGGGAACACATCGGTGTTTATTCCAATCATCATTGCGGTCATCGCGGTTCTGGTCGTCCTGGTCCTCGCCGGGATATTGGGAAGTATGTATCGGCGCGTGAGCCCAAACCGCGCGTTGATTGTCTACGGCTCCGGCGGTACGACGATCATTACCGGGGGCGGCAAGCTCGTCTGGCCACTCTTCCAGAGCGCGCGTGAGCTCTCGCTCGAGCTCATGTCGTTCGACGTGGCACCGTCGCAGGACCTATACACAGCTCAGGGCGTGGCGGTGACCGTTGAAGCCGTCGCCCAGATCAAGGTCAAGTCTGATCCGGAGAGCATCCGGACCTCCGCCGAGCAGTTTTTGACCAAACCGCAAGAGGAGCGTGAGGCACTCATTCGGCTAGTCATGGAGGGCCACCTGCGAGGCATCGTCGGACTTCTGACCGTTGAACAGCTCGTGAAGGAGCCGGAGATGGTCGCCGGCCGTGTTCGTCAGACGGTCGCCGACGACCTGAGCAAGATGGGTCTGGAAGTCGTCTCGTTCACCATCAAGAAAGTCATGGACGAGAAGGACTACATCAGCAACATGGGCCGGCCGGACGTAGCGCGCATCAAGAGAGAGGCCGATATCGCGCAGGCAGAGGCCGAGCGAGACACCGCCATCAAACGAGCCATGGCCCTCCGTGAATCATCGGTCGCACAGGCCCAGGCTGATCAGGAGCGCGTCATCGCGCAGACGGCGTCGGAGACGCGTCAGGCTGAAGCGCAGCGTGACCTCGAAATCAAGAAGGCCGAGTACGACGCGGGTATCCGCCGTCAGCGAGCGGTGGCCGAGAAGGCCTACGACATCTCGTCCAACCAGGCGCAGCAGCAGGTTGTGGCCGAGCAGATCAAGATCGAGCAGGTCAATCGCCAGGGTCAGATTCAGATCCAAGAGCTTGAGATCCAGCGGCGCGAGCGTGAGTTGCAGGCTACTGTCATCAAGCAGGCGGAGGCCGAGCGTTCGAAGATCGAGCTGATGGCCGACGCACAGCGAGAGCGTGCCATCCGCGAGGCGACAGGTCAGGCTGAGAGCGTTCGACTGCAAGGTCAGGCGGATGCTGAGGTGAAGCGCATCACGGGCCAGGCGGAAGCCGACGTCGTGCGGGCCAAGGGCCAGGCAGAGGCGAACGCCATGGAGGTGCGCGCCGAGGCGTACCAGCAGTACAACCAGGCGGCCATGCTCGACAAGTTGTTGACCGCGATGCCTGAGATGGCGCGAGCCCTCTCCGAGTCGCTGGCAAACGTCGACAAGATCACGATCGTGTCGACTGGCGACGGCGGTGGCGGTGCAAGCAGTCTGACAGGCGAGATCGCCAAGATGGTTGCTCAGGTACCGGAACTCTTTGAAACGATCACCGGCATGAAGGTCAGTGAGATCATGAGCCGTCTGCAGGGCATTGAACAGTCGGACGTGCCGGTCAAAAACGGGCACCTGAAGTCCGCGACCGCGATCGTGCCGGATCAGCCCGCGAAGCAGGAAGATCCGTCTTGACGGGACAGCACTCCAGGCGAAAATGAACAACGGGGCCGCTCGAGAAATTGAGCGGCCCTAGCCGTGTCTCTTCCACCTAAATAGCCAAATTTTCCGCCAAAGTCGTCCTATCTGGCTATTGTCCGTACGGCAGCTTCGTAATACACTGGATACATATTGACAAGGGGCCATCTCGCACTTATCCCTATAATTTAGTGATCGCATTTCTTCTTTCATCTGGTGAGAGCTAGGGGGAAAAGGAGAACGGGAGGTGCTTACGCATAGATCAGGCTTTCTGATCCACCGGGATCATCGGCAACACTTTTGCCTCTGCAAGGAGACGAGTGGATGAAGTTCAAACGGTTCATCACCAAGACGAGAATGCTGGTGGCAATTCCCGTTGCTGCCCTTCTCGCGTTAGGCGGCGGTATTTTGATCGCTGAGGCGACACCGTCAAATCCGCCGACGGTTTACGCATGCGTGAATTACGTCGGCACGATTCGCATCGTGCAGTCGACCTCTCAGTGTGTGTCATACGAGACGCCGCTGTGGTGGAACACCGATGGAGGCCCGAGCGGTCCGATGGGACCGACAGGCGCAACTGGACCGGCTGGTGACACCGGCCCGAGCGGCCCGCAGGGTGACACCGGTGTTCAGGGTCCGAGCGGCGAAACCGGCATCCAGGGTCCGTCCGGCCCGGCTGGTGACACTGGAGCGACAGGTCTGACCGGCGCTACCGGTACACAAGGCATCCAGGGCGATACTGGACCGTCAGGCCCAACTGGTACGACGGGCGCCACCGGTGACACGGGTATCCAGGGTCCAACTGGAACAACGGGCGATACCGGCCCGTCTGGTCCAAGTGGACCGCAAGGTGATACCGGTGTTCAAGGCCCAACTGGTACCACGGGCATTCAGGGTGATACCGGTCCATCCGGCCCGGCTGGCGACACTGGCCCGAGCGGCCCCTCCGGCCCGCTTGGCTCTCCTGACATCTCCCACTACGTGGTGAGTGCTCAGGGCACAGGCTTCGGCCTGGTCAACCAGACCGTTTACTGCGACTCTGGTGACGTTGCCACGGGTGGTGGAGTTTCGATCAACACGAGCATCTTCCCCGGCGCGTTGAAGACCAGCATGCCGGCGATGGATGGGGATACGCCGATCGGCTGGACCGGTTCTGCATACTCGCCGTTCACGGTCTACGCGATCTGCGAGCATGACGGAAGTCAGCTGCCGCCGCCATAGACGCGATCTCGTTCAAGGTAGCCGAAACGAGAGGTTGGCCGGGTGTCCGGCCAACCTCTCTCTTTTGTTCGCGCTCCGCGCTCACCTCTGAGCGAGCGTGATTCGCACGTCAGTACCCGTATCGTTCTTCAGCTTGTCGCGCCAATGGTTAGCTCGCCGCTCGCCCCGAGTTCAGGGACTGGAGCTGAACAATTGGATTCCGTGCTCGAAGCGGAAGACGGGGCCAGTCTCGCTATTCGGCGACTTGCCGGGTGCGCGTTGACGCTGAAGCACCCCTGCGGCCCATCTCACCACTCGCCAAGATCAGGCCGACCGACAGGATAGCCAGACACATCCCGATGATCCCAACCATCGCGCTTACGCCGTAGTTCCGCGCCACCCAGATGACCCAAACATCGACATGCTTACCCGCGAACAGGTCGCGCGTGTGCGTCGGGATAGCCGATAGGCTGGGCGAAAAGAGAAACGCATTGGCCGGCGACAGGTGCATGTTCAGCCAGTCCCAGTAGACGTAGCTCACGTTGACCGTCGATCCCACGATCTGAATACCGGCGCCTAGCAAGCCAATCACGACGGCAACGCGCCAGCGCCAGGGGCTGGTCAGAAACTCTCCTAGCGGCAAGACCAGCAGCGGGACAAGCGCCAGTAGATACCGGGGTCCGAACGACCAACCGCCGTCCCAGTCCGTTGGGATTGAGTAGAGCGTCAGATAGACGGCGACAAGGCCCGCGATGAGCAGCGTCTCGGCATGGAAACGCTGGTAGAAGCGCCAAGCGCCAAAGAGCGCCAGGATCAGCGGCGGTGAATAAAGAAAGATGCTGCGTCCAGGGCTGACCAGGTTCCCATACAGACCGACGAAGATATCGAGTGATCCATGTGAAATGTTGCGAACGCCGGGGTCACGCACTGTGCTAAAGCGATACTCGTTGAGCGCCAGAAAGAGCATCGTGGCCGCGACGGGCGCGATCAGGAATCCGACCACGCAGCGTGTCACGGTTATCGACCACCAATCAGCGAACGGTATACCTTCGAATGGGCGCTGCACGCGGCGCAGCAATTGCCGTAACGGCGCAACCTGTTCTGTTCGCTCATCGTTCACCTGCCCATCCCAGTGACTGGAGACGAAGAAGACGTACAGGGCGAAGACGGGGACGGTCAGCGCCACGTTGAGGCGGGTCAGGATCGCCAGGCCCAGAGGTAGACCAGCCAGAACCGCGGATCGCAATGACGGCCGATCTCGCTGAATGAAGAGGAGGTAAACGGTCAGCAGCACGAGGAAGGACTCGAGCGCATGCTGAAAGTAGGTGCTGGCGTAGGTGAACGCGAGCGTCGACACGCCAAAGAGAATCATGACCGCCAGCGCCACGCCACGTCGATAACCCAGCCGCAGCGAGAAGAGAAAGATGAGGACACAGGTCAGCGGCGTCACGAAGGCGTTGAAGAGAGAGACGAAAAAGATGGGAACGCTCCCACCCCAATCTCTGAGATCCGGTCCCGCCAAGATCGCCCGTGTTGTAGGCGATGAAATGTGATTGGCGGCTGCGCCCACGGCGTAGAGCGGAATAGAGAGGACCGATTGCAGCAATCCATAGCGGCCGTAGTAGGCTCCGTGACGTCCAGCAACTGTGTTGAAGATCGGTTTGATCTCGAGAGAGTGGTGAGTTGCAAGGCTTTGCGTTGTGAGATAGACGGCGACTTCATCGGTCGAAAAGAAGTGTCCGGGGGTGATGACGAGATAAAGGGCGAGAAAACAGAGATAGATGCCCGCCTTCAGCGAGAAGGGGACTCGGAAATGGGCAACGCCCGACTCCCGAGGGATGGGCCGAAGCATGTCGACGCGTCGGCTGACGGCGGACCGCACCGACGCCAGATCGAGCCCGGCTGGGCTGACGTCGCCAGCGACGACGCCGTTGGCTGGCGTAATCACCGGAAATGGCTCGGTCGTTTGCCACTTCTCGTCTCTGGCCAATTCGACGTTCTCATCTTCATCGACGACGTCAGGTTCCATGGTCATCCAGCCAACCAGTCGCCTGTAACCGCGCCATCCGGACCAGGGACCTTCGACGGAACCGACGACGCTCAGGATCAGAATGAGGAGTGTCAGCCAGGAGAGGATCGCGCTCCACGTCCGCACTGGCGTATTGTGGAAGGCGAGCTCAACGACGTATTGGCCCGGCTGTAACACCAATGAGATGACCCCAGTTGGATCGCTGGTGTTGATGGGTGTGACGGCCCCGTTCACCTTGAGCCGCCAGCCCGGAAAATAGTCGGTGTTGAGACGCAATGAGGACGGCTCGGTGACATTCACGAGGTAGCGCTGATCGGTGGCGGTCGAGCCGGGAATGGCCACGGACGCGCCGTTCCCTTGCGCGAAGGAGACCGGCTCGCTCACCGGCTGAGTCAGTTGCTGCTGCACCCAGATCGGCTGATACTCCTGTGCCGTCGTCACTGCCAGGTTGCGCTGCGCGATCACATTCGGGCTGTAATCAGCGTCGGTCACGCTCTGATACTTCGGAGGATGAGCGTGGCTGATACCGAACGCCACAAAGAGGAGGACGAGAGCGACAGTCAGCGGTGTGGCGAATCTCGGCCGATCCCTTGTAAGAAGCCCGACGCCGCCCGCCACGAACGCACTGGCGAACGCCACCAGTGTCATGAAACGCCACGGGAACTCGAGATACTGCAGCAGGCTGAACTGATCCCAGAAGGGCCGCGATAGATTAGTACTGAAATAGGCCGCGGCGACCGTCCACAGCCCCATCACGACGAGCATCAGCTTCACGCGCTTTACGGCCCGGAGTTCCCAGAAGAGCGTGGCCGCGACGAACAACAGCAGTATGACGTGGATGGGGCCGACCTCGAAGCTCATCCCGTCACCGGTTCCCGGGACGGAGAACCCATATCCCCACTTTGAATAGATCAGCTGCCGGAAATAGACGAAGTGGTTCTCGTAGCGGAGCGCTCCTTCGAGCAAACGCGACAAATGAACATACTTGCGCTCCACGAGCGCTGGCAACCAGAAGAATGCGGAGAGCCCCAGGCCCAGTCCCACGCACCAGGCACCGCGGGCGAGCGCGACAAGATTCCGTCGCAGATAGGCAATGCTAGCGACGAGCACCAGCAACGCTGGAAAAGAAATGAGCGTCACGGGATTGCTGCTCAGAGTAAGCAGCGACAGAGCCACGGCGCCGATGACCAGCCGGTGCCATCCTCCGCGCTCGGCGAACCAGACGACGCCCCAAACGAGAAATGGGAGGAAGGCAAAGGCAGCGTAGTCGGCCAGTGCATGACGGACGTAGAGCGCCACCAGAAAGTAGGGTGCGAACAGGTACGCGGCTACCGAGATCACTCCACCACGCGGACCAAAGAATGAGCTCGCCAGCAGATACATCCCGCCCGCCGAAAGGATCAGCAGCAAGAAGAGCGCCAGATCCTGCGCCGCGATGAAGCTGAATCCAACGAAGTGGAAAGCAGAAATCAGGTAGTAGATGAGTGGCGGATTGAAGTTGAAGAAGGGCTGACCGCGACCGCCACTGAGATCGGGCGCCCAGCGCGGGAACCAATGCCCGAACGACAGCAGCTTGTAGAACTCCTCGCTCCGTGGCAGATATTCGAGCGAGTCGTGCCCGCCCATAAGTTTCAACTGCAGCAGAGGGAGGCCCGCCAGGAACGCGACGCCAGCCACCACGGCAAGATACGGAGCGTGGTTCCGCAGCGTTTGAAGCCAGGGGATCGGCTCTGACGATTCGCGATCCTCATCGATCCATCCTTTGACGGTAGTGGCCGGCCCTGAACTCAACATCCGGGCAATCTGCCGGTCGAGCAAACTACGGCGGCGCTCGGCCACGGCCGTCAAACCCAACAGGACAATGCCGAAGATCCCCAGCAAATCACGCAAGCTGCCTGATTCATAGGTGAGCTGCACACTGTGCGTCCCCGCCGGAACCGGAATCCCGACAAAGCTGGGCATCAGCATGACCGGCTCAACCGTATTGCCGTCAATCGTGACGTGCCATCCGGGATGGTAGGTCACCTTGACCATCACCATGGTCGGCGCACTCACGTCGATCGTGGCGGCGTACGAGCCGAGCTTGCCCACCTGTTCGTCGGTAATGGTGCCTTGTGGCTCTTGCGTGTCACTCAACGGCCGCGAAACGACGGGAGACGCGAGCGTCAGTGGCACCGACGGAGTTGAAGGCGTGCTGCCGTCGAGCACGACCTGCGGCTCCTGCTTGAGTCCCGGCTCCGGACCGTTGATCCAACTCGACGCCGCCGGGTAGAAATCGCCTTTGTTCCCCGTGAGCGCGAGCGGCGACGCTACCAGGTCGAAATAACCGGTCGTGTCGACCTGGTAGAGGACGTTGGTGCCAAAGGTCCCGATCGGTTTCACGAAGCTCGGGAACGCGTGGTTGGCCGGAGCGACCACGTAGCGCACGTTGAAGAGGTTGTATTCGCTCTGGTTCTGGTCGTTGAAGAGGACCTCGACGTCGGAGTTCAATGAAAGGGCGTGGTAGAGGAACCCGACCATGTCGAAGCCCTGGTCCTGGAGCAGCCCGTACATTGGGATATCACCGACGCGGTAGTTCTTGCCCCAGTTTCCCGCAAGGCCGGCATACACGCGACCAGGAGGAAGGCTGCGCAGCGTCGTGAAAAGCGCGGTGAGCTGCGGCTGCTCGACCGCAATCTCATCCTGGTTCCGGTGCATCAGCGTGACGTTGTAGGAGAGGAAGTTGGCCCGGTCATGGAATGCCGGAAAGAGGATCAACGCACACAAGAACGCCGCGCCTACGGCTGGCAGCACGCTCTTCTGTCGCAGCAGCCACGGCCAGGGAGCGGCCAGCGCCACGCCGATCAGCAGCAAACCTCCCAGTTGCTCTCCGCCGATCAGCCGATGGAAGTGGAGCTCGGAACTGAGCGGCAGAGCTTTGAGCAGCACTCCCCAGGTCGGTCGACCGAAGTAGAGCGCCGTCCAGGCACCGAAAAGGACTATCGGCAATCGGTAGCGCGGTTCTCGCCAGCGCACCAGGCAGACGACCAACCCCACGGCTACCAGCGCGGTCAGGATCGGCAACCGGTGGTAGTCGAATATGTCCCCTTTGGCGGTGGTCTTCAGCACCCAGGATGCGCCGTACGAGTTGTATTTGCTCGAGAGCTCCCAGACGCTTCGGTTCATGTAGTCGCCGTCGAGGAGGAAGGGAACGAAGAAGTAGGAGCCGGCCAATGCCGTCAAGACGATCAACAGGACGAATCGCCGACCAGCTTGCCAGAGTGATGACCAGAACTTCGCTCTTCCGCCGTCGAACGCCACCAACAGCGTGATGATCGCGAGCGAGATGACCGCCATATAGCCGTAAACGGTGTGGCAGAGCATCGTGACCGTCAGGAGGAGGGCCGACAGGGCGTAGCCACGTCCATCACGGACGAGGCGATAGCCCGCCGCCAGCGCCAACGGCAGCAGGAACATTCCCCAGAGTTGAGTGTAGAGGCCATAGCCACGCCAGACGTAGCTCGAGAAGTCGAGCCCGTACAGCGCGTTGGTGGCGATCAACGGCGCAGCCATGCCACCGAAAGCGGCGGCCAAGTAGTCGAAGCCAAAGCGTCGCATTGAGTAATAGATCGACAGAGGAAAGAGTGCCAGAAGGAGCACGGTCGACCATTCGATGATCGATTGGATCGAGATGGCGTGTCGCGCAAGTATGTAAATCGCCGCCACGGGCACATATTCGAGGTGCTGGTAGTGGTGAGCCAACGGGTAGCCCAGACCGATCGGCGCGAGCCACGGATCCGTAGGATTCTTCCCAGCCGACCAGGCTTCGGCGGTCTGCTTCGCCGCAAGAACGTGCAGGACGTTGTCGTTCAGCGGGGGGATGTGAATCGTAGCCTCGGGCAGGAGAGTCACGAAGCTGAACGCCACCGCGATGAAGAGCACGACGTAGGCGATCACCCGTTGGCGCGCCACCAGAGTGGCCGGTTTTACGTCCTGTGACTCGGTCTCTTCAATCGGGCTGGCAGATGCTGTCGCCATCAGGTCCCCAACTATTTGAGCGCTGGTCCGTGGATGGGAGTGTGAACGATCGGCGCCCAAGAGTCTACCGCGTTGGGAAGTGAACGTACACCACCAACCTATGATGAATCCCCGATAAAACGGCCACGAGCGATCATGGCTCGCTGATTCGAGATGTTTCGGCGGACCGAGTGCAAAGGTACGGCATCGGATCTCTCTCTTCGACAGAGATCCTTAACCCGACTTCACTCAGTTGAGGATCAAAAATCGACGTGGTCGCCGTCGCGTAATGACATGATCTACGCCTCAGCGTTCGGCCCGGTGATCCAGGACTCGACGCAGAAACGTGCGCATCGTGGTGATCAGCCAGTCGGACTGCCGCCAGGGGGTGAAGTGGTCCGCGTTCGGGCAGACGGCTAATTCGGCATTGGAGATCGCGCGGTACATGCCGACGGCGTCCTCGACCGGCACATCCTCGTCTCGATCGCCAACCATAACCAGCGTCGGCACCTGAATCCGCTGGAACTCCTCGTGGGTCATTCCCTGGTAGTCGAGCCAGAGGCGCGCCGTCTGCTCCGCCACGGTCCTCCATTGCTCGTCACCTTCGGGATGCTTGGCGTGGTAGCGCGGAGCGGAATCACCCAGATTCTCGTCCAGCCCGGCCAGGTCTATCCGGCCTTGGGCATCCATACCGAAGAACTTGCGTACCCACTCGCGTGATTCGGCGGTAACGCGGAAATCCGCCGCTCCAACCAGAAGCCCTCGCGCCAGAGCCGGATAGTGGCTCCCCAGTTGCAGCACGTGTTGACCGCCGTCGCTCCAGCCCGCCACGAACGGTCGCTCGATCCCAAGCGCAGCAATTGCCAGCGCGATGTCCTCAGCGATCAATGGATAGGTGAGCTGACCGGACGGGTTGCTTGAGCGCCCGTGGCCCCGAACATCGATGGTCACGACGTGGAATTCGAGTGCAAGGTCACCGACCAGATGCTCCCAATCGCGCCCGCTACCCAGCCCGCCGTGCAACAGGACGAGCGGTTCGCCGTCGCCAAACTGTTCGCAGAAGAGGGTGACTCCATTCACGTCCAGACACCGTCCAATTCCGGCGCTCATGTTCATCCTTCCGCGGTGCGTTGAATCCGTGATGTTGGCCACTTCGTTCAAGACCGGTTTCGATCCCTAAAGTAGCGGGTGCTCAATCACTGCGTCGACATCCCGCTGATGCTGGTGTGCGGATCGGAGATTGTCGTGCTGGAGATCAGATCCTTCCGGCGGAGAGAGCAATCCGCGAGCGAGCGACCTCCACATTAGGACGTGGTGGCCGCTCTCGCATCCGTCTCCGCGATGGAGACGTCCAGAGACTGGTGGAAGAACTGGATGACGCGGAGCTGATATTCGTTGGGGTCCAGCGTGCGCGCTTCGACGTGCCCGGCTCCGGGTACCCACCAGATCTGTTTCGGCTGTCCGGCGGCGTCGAAGTTTTGCTCACTGTTCTCCGGGGGCACGACCGTGTCGGCCGTGCCGTGGATGATGAAGATCGGTCGCGGGCTGATGCTTCCGATCACCTTTACAGGGCGCACCTGATGCACGCTGGCTCCGGTGCGCCACTCGGCGATCTTCACCGTCACCGGCGCGAAGGGGAACGCGGGGATGTGCAGGAACTTCTCGAAGCTGGTCGAGATAACGTTTGACGCGGCGCTGAAGCCGCTGTCGTCGACGATCGCACCGATGCGTTTGTCGCGGGCCGCTGCCAGTATCGTGACCGAGCCACCCAGTGAGACGCCCAGCGCACCGATTCGGTTCGGGTCCACGTCCGTGCGCGTCACCAGGTAATCGACGGCCGAGGCCAGGTCAGTCTGCTCTTTAGCACCGAGCGTGACTGCACCGCCGCCACTCTGCCCACGCTCGCGCATGTCGTAGGTGAAGACGCTGAACCCGGCGCGGTTGAGAAAATCGGCCCAAGGGATCATCTGATCCTGATCGTCACCGTAACCGTGCGACAGGATGATAGTCGTCTGGCTGGACCCGGCGAAGAACCGGCCGGCCAGGGTAACGCCATCTCGAGTCTTGAACGTCACCGGCTCAGCGTTCAGATTGGGATAGTCGCTGAGCGACCAGTCGTAGACGTTCTGGCCGGGATGGATGGCGCGACCCGAGGCGTACCAGCCGACCCCGACGATGACGACCACAATGAGCAGCAGCAGGACCAAAATTATCATCGCGACCGTGCGGAGCCAGGAGCGATGGCGTCCACGTTCCTCCTCGTCCTCCGACTGCGCGTTCTGCTGCATTGCGTTCCCTATACCAACACTCGTCGTTATCCCCGGATAACCGTGCCGATGATAGCACCGGCGAACCGGACGAGGCACAGACCGGCCAGCCACACGTCTCCGAGCGGTCGGGTTAACGCTGCTGGCGCGAACCGGCTCACGGTGTAACCCGGTTGTAACGGGAACCAGCATACGATTGGAGCAGCAAGGGCCGTGCGCGCCGGCAATCGGTGCGTACGCGTCGGAAAGTGAGTCAAACGATGACCACCACGATCGAACGTCCAACGTCCAGTCTCAACCAAACTCACGCTCCCAACGGGAGAAAGCCGCCGGACCGAGTCGTTGAGAACGCCGTAGAAATCCACGGCCTTTCCAAACGGTTCGGACAATTCACCGCGGTCGACTCCCTCTCGTTCGATGTTCCAACCGGTTCGATCTTTGGCTTCCTTGGGCCAAACGGCGCGGGGAAAACGACAACGCTCGGCATGCTCCTGGGGCTCGTCCCATATGACGCGGGCGGTGCCACGATGCTCGGCTGTGATATTCACACCCAGCTTCCGGAAGCGCTATCGCGAACCGGGGCGCTGGTGGAACGCCCCGCCTTCTACCCGTATCTCAGCGGACGCCGCAACCTGGCGCTGTTCGCTCGGGTGGCAGGCATCAACGACTCCGCTCGAATCCAACGGGCACTCGAAGAGGTCGACCTGCTCAGCCGCGCCGACGCCAAGTTCGGCGGGTATTCCACCGGGATGAAGCAGCGCCTGGGCATTGCCGCCGCGCTGATTCGTCAACCGGAGCTGATCATCCTCGACGAGCCGACGAGCGGACTCGATCCAGCCGGCCAATTAGAGATCCGCAACTTGGTACGCGAGCTGGCAGGTGCGGGACGCACCATCCTTCTCTCGAGCCATCTGCTCAATGAGGTGCAGCAGGTCTGCACACACGTGGCGATCATCGACAAAGGCAGGTTGGTGCAGACCGGGACGTTGGAGCAACTCTTGACCGGTGAGAGCGTGGTTGAGATCCGGGTCGTCGATCGAACGCCGGAAGCGGCCAGGTTCCTGCGCGACTTTCCCGGCGTCTCAAACGTGGACATCCTCGATGGACGGCTCATCGTGAAGGTGCCGGCCGACCAATGCGCCAACATCAACCGAGCGCTGGTCGTGGCCGGGTTCGACGTAAATGGGCTGAATCCCCGCGAGAGCAAGCTCGAAGAGCGGTTCCTGGACCTGACCAATCAGTTCGAGAAGGAGGCCTGACATGACATCGATTCGAACCCTCCTGAGCGTCGAGCTGACCAAGTTGCTGCGCCGCCCGATGACCTGGATCCTGTCGGTGATCCTAATCGGGTTCACCGCGTTCATATACATGTCGCTGGTGATCGCTCTGCTTGCACCGGAATCGGCAAACATCGACAAGACATCGCTAGAGAAGGAGATATTGCTCCCTGACGGCCTCTACTTCGGTGCCTCGCTGGCGGGATCGTTCGTGACGATTCTGATCATCATTCTGGCAGCCGGTTCCATCGGCAGCGAGTTCAGCTGGGCGACGGTGCGCACCAACCTGCTGATGGGTGCGACGCGCACGCGCTTTCTGGCGGCCAAGTTCCTGGCGCTGGTGATCATCGCCTTCGGCTGGCTGCTCATTGCGAACGTCATGGCGCTGGCCGGAGAGGTGATCACCGCCGCCGCCACCGACCACGCGATTCCAACTGGGTACCTGACGAGCGCGACGTTTGCGGCTGATAGCGGGCTGATACTCTTCCACTCGATTGTGGTACTGGCGGTCTGGACGCTGATCGCCACCGCGATCACGGTGATCACCGGCTCGCTGGCTGCCGGACTCGGCGTGACGCTCTCGATGACGTTGCTCGGCTCGTCGATCGCGGGGCTCATCGCGCAAATTGGCGATATTGGGCGATTGGTGGCGCGCATCATCCCGAATCGTGCGCTGGACGCGATCCTCTCGCTCGACGCCACTGATCCAACGTCGTATCTTGCAACCGACTGGATCTGGATCATCGCCAGTGTCGTCGGTTGGTCACTGGTCATTGCGTTTCTGGCAGTGCGCCGGTTCCAACGCATGAATTTGGTCGGCGGGTCGTAACGACAAGGGACGCGACGCATGCGGAATATTGAAACGAAAGCGCGCGTCGCGGATCTCGAGCGCGTGCGCAATGTCGCGCTGACCATCGGCGCCGAAGACCGAGGCGTCCAGCGCGACACCGACTCCTACTTTCGCGTCGCGCACGGTCGCCTCAAGCTGCGGGTGAGTGAGGGCATTCCTGGCGGCACATTGATCGCCTATCACCGGCCCGACCAGAGCGGCAGCCGGGATTCCGACTACTGCCTGGTTGCTATCGTCGATCCCGACGCACTAAAAGAAGCATTGAGCGAAACGCTCGGAGTGCTGGTTGAGGTCCGCAAGCGGCGTCATCTCTTCATCTATGGCGCCACTCGCATCCATCTCGATGAGGTCGATGATCTTGGCGCGTTCATCGAACTCGAGACTTTGCTCGGGGATCACGCACGAGATAACGCGGAAGCAGAGCACGCCTTCCTTCGGGTACAGCTTGGATTGCAGATCGAAACAACCATCGCGGGTAGCTACAGCGATCTGCTCATGGCGCATAACGACTGAACCCGTTGGTCTGTAGCTCCAGCCACCAGAGGAAGGCGGCCCACCCACGCCATCCCGCCCAGGCTTGAGCGAACTCGCGCACTTCGGCTTCGCTGGCGGTGTGGTCAAGTCCATAGGCCAAACCAATGATCTTACGCAGCCCCAAATCCCCGGCCGGGATGCTGTCGCGAGCACCGAGCCCGCGCATCAGGACGTACTCCGCGGTCCAGCGTCCGATGCCTCGGTGTCGTACCAACTCCGCTACTCCGTCGTCGAACGGCAGTTCACCGATCGTCCACAGATCCAGCGCGCCGCTCGCGATAAGCCGCGAAAGCTCGATCAGATAGCTCGCCTTCTGACGGCTGAACTGCAATGCCAGCAGGTCGGCGGGATCGAGACCGGCGATGCGTTCCGGCTCCGGCAACAGTAGCATCTCCCGCTCGCCGAACCGAACACGTCGACCGAACTGCTCCAGCAACGCCAGCTTCATGCGCCGCGCAAAGGCGATGTTCACCTGCTGGCCCACGATGGCGAAGATCAACGCCTCGTAGGGATCTGCCACCAACAACGGCCGGATGCCGGGGAGCTCATCCACCAATGCGCCGAGAACCGGGTCGCGATTGGCGACGTGGAAAAAGGGCTCTGGATCGACGTCCAGCAGGAAGATGCGCTTGACGTGCGCTTCAGCCGCATCGGTCAGGCTGGGTGTGACGCATTCGCCGGAGATTCCGAACGTGATCTGCGGCGCTTCCACCGAACCTGAGTCGCGCAGCGTCAGGAGAAGGTCGACGCCGTCGATCTGCAACGCACGTCGGCAGACGCCTTGTTCGAGATCGACGTCTTCCAAAACGGAGGAAGGAGACGTCGCCAGATAGCTGAGCGCGAGTGGAAATGAATATGGAGCGGTGGGATGGAGTTCGACCTGGATCCTACTCGATTGCTGAGACATTCCCTCATTCCCAATCAATCAAGCTCCAAGTCTCAAGTCACTCCACCGCTCCCGCGCTGGTTGATGCTAGCGCTGTCCGGGCAGGACCTCTTTGGCCGAGTTCTGTTCTGTATCGAAATAGAGGCGCGGCAGAACCATGGTGTTGGCGCCGAAGAGGACATACTCGTAAGTCGGCTCTCCGTCGTGTCCGCGCTGCGCATGGATGTCCTGCGGCGGCGGTGGCAGCACGACCGCGTCGCCCACCTCCAGGATGCGCTCTTCGATCATTTCCACGTTGGCGTCGCCTGCGCCGGTCCCGTCATCGTTTCGGCGCCACACCTGATACTGGTCTCGACCTTGATACACGCCGATGACACCCCAACTGCCGTGGCTGTGAATCGGCGTCATGGCTTCCGGACCAAACTTGGCACGGACGAGGATCAGACCGGTGTCGTCGGTATAGAGAGGCTTGGACTGGCTGCCGGTATGGATGTTCCCCATCGGTTCATCGCCCGCCAACTCGGGATGCCGGGCCAATTCCTTCATGCGCTCGGCGATCTTGTTGAGCCCGGCCTCGCTGGAACCGTCGCTCGCCAGAATCTCCTTCACCTCACCGATGAAGGTCTCGATCGTGTAGGTAGCCGTCATGTGTTGACCTCCTTGTCATTGGATCGTCCTTGAATAGTACCCTGGCGGGCGGGCGACGTGAAATCCAGCCAGGCGGGCACGGGTCCCGTGTCTACGCGCTGGTATTGCGGGTGATCGGTCCAAGCAGCACCGCTCGGTCGTTGGCCAAGCACTCGATCTCACTTTCGTCGAATCCCATCTCGCCGAGGATCTCAGCCGTGTGCTGAGCCAGAAGCGGTGGCGGGCGACGAATGATCGGCGGAGTCGCCGACATGTCGATCGCCGGCCCAATCAGCGGAATGCTCCCCGCCAGGTCGTGCCGCACCTGTTTGACGATCCCCAGCTCCCTCACCACGTCACTCTGCAGCGACTGCCCAATCGACCAGATCGGCCCACAGGGGATGCCCCCTTCGTTCAGACGCGCCACCCATTCGTCGGTGGTGGCCGATGCCAGCGCCTCGGTAATCAGAGCGTTGATGGCTGGTCGATTGGCCACCCGATCAGCGTTGGTGATGAAACGGGTGTCGTCAACCCATTCTGGATGACCAAGCGTGGCCGCCAATCGCTGCCAGACCGGCTCGCTGGCGACTGAGATGTTAAGCATGCCGTCCGATGTCTTGAACGCGCCGTAGGGTGAGGCCACCGGGTGGTCGTTCCCCTCCAGACCAGGGTCGTCGCCTCCAGCCAGATAGCGTCCAGTCTGGTAGGTGAGGATGCCGATCAAGCCACCCAGGAGCGAGGTATCGACCCGCTGGCCAACGCCGGTCTGGAGTCGACCGACGTAGGCACCCAGTACCCCATAGGCCGCGAACATGGACGCCAGCACGTCGCCGATGGCCACGCCGACGCGCGCCGGGCCGGTCTCGGGATGGCCGGTGACGCTCATCAAACCACTCATCCCCTGTGCCACCTGATCGTAGGACGCCTGCGTGGCGTACTTGCCCCGTGGTCCATAACCGGAAACCTGACAGAAGACCAGGCCAGGATTGACCTCGTGCAGCGACTCATAACCCAGTCCCAGACGATCCATCACACCTGGACGAAAGTTGGTGACGATGACGTCCGCCTCTTCCGCCATGCGCCGGACGATACGCGCCCCTTCCTCATGCTTTAGATTGATGACCGCGCTGCGCTTGTTGCGATTGACCGACAAGAAGTAAGGACTTTCGCCAGCCACGAATGGAGGGCCATATCCTCGCGCGGCATCGCCATGGGGCGGTTCGATCTTGATCACGTCGGCACCCAGATCACCGAGCAGCATGGTGCACATAGGGCTGGAGACCGCCTGGCCAAACTCCAGCACCTTCACACCACTCAATGGCTGCTGGGGCTGCTCCTCCTGGCTCATCATGCTCCCTTCAGATCGGTTTCGGACGCGAATGCGATGGCTGTTTTGCGAACATCGGAAATCAGCCAATGTGCTCTTTGCCATCCCACTTATTTGCTCACTCTCAAGCAGAGTGAGAGAACCATCAGCTACGCTCCGCGCAGTAGATGCCCACAGAGAATTTGCCACCGAAAAGGCACCCATCGCATTCGTGTCATCCTGAGCCGCAGTCGAAGGATCTCCCCGTTCGCGGATTTGGTTGGTGTGTCGAGTACAGAGAGATCCTTCGACTCCGCTGCGCTCCGCTCAGGATGACAATTTGATATTTGTGCCCAAATTGCTGGCAAACCTCGTGTGGTCCACTACCCAATCAACTCACGGGGATGATCGGCAGCAGGATGTGGGACGGATGCTCCTGGTCGTGGTGGATCGTGTTGATGGCCACCTGCGTATGTGTGTTGCGTCCCAGCGGCTCGCCGGTATTCGGGTTGACGTCAAAGCGCGGGAAGTTGCTGCTCGAAATATCGAGCCGGATGCGGTGCCCGGTGTTGAAGACGTTACTCGTGCCATACATCGGAATCTCGATACGGTAGACCTCGCCCGGCTGCATGAACTCGGCTCGCTCCCGGCTGTCGCGGTAGCGCAGGCGCAGGATGGAATCGGAAACATTCATGTCGTAGCCGTCCGGATAGTCGGAATTGGGCGGATAGACGTCGATCAGCTTGACCGTGATGTCGGTATCGGGCGCATCGGACGAGACCCACAATACGGCGCTGAGCGGGCCAGTCACTTCGATATGCTCCGTCAGCGGTTCGGTTTGGAAGACGAGCACATCCTGGCGACTGGAGAGGGGCAGATACGGCGGAGTGGCACCGAAGGTCGATTTGTCCGGTCGCTGGTTCTGCGGTCCGACCGACGTGATATTGCCGATACGCTCCTCCATCGCCACGCGGTCGGCGATGTTCGGGTCGACATCGAGCACATCGGTCAGCGACGAGATGTTGCCGCCAATGGTCGGCACCGGGTCGTTCGGATCGAAGCGGAACGAGGTCTCGCGCGCCGCCAGACTCGGCTCGGTCGTTCGTCAGTTCGCCCCGGTCGCCGAGATAGAAGGGCGTGAAGTTGGTGCGGGCCAGCGGCCATTCCTGCTCTTCGCGCCAATGGCCACCGTGATACAGGCGCCCATCAGGCGTCTTGTGCCCGTCACCACCGCCCATGACGAAGATGCGCACCGGAGGATCCTGGGCGATCTCGTTCTCGTATCCCTTGAGCCAGTGATCGAAGTAACGCAGGTGATGGTCGTTCACGTCGGCGGCCAAATTCCCGGCGATCGATGCCTCCGGCCCGAACTCGACGTCGCCCGACCACGTCAGATCGGGCTTGTCGCCGCCGTGCGTCCATGGACCCATCATCAGGCGGATCGGTCCGCGCTTCCCCTGGGTGAAGCGAACGAAGTTCTCCAGCGTGGAGCGCGTGTAGGAGTCGTACCAGGCGCCGGAGAAGAGGATCGGCACGTCGGAGTGCCTTTCGAAATGCTCCTCGAAATCGAAACCCGGCTGCTTCCAATACTCGTCGTAGTCGCCACGCGTCCAGATGTCGAAGACCCAGCGCTCGTGCATCGGCACCAACGCCAGCGGCGACATGCCGGGTTTGAGGGGCAGGCGCCTCAGCCAGTCCCGAAAGCTCACCTCGCGCAAGGAGCGGGCGATCGTTGGGTCTTCGACCTTTGTGCCGGTCACCAGTGCTCGGAAGCCCCAGGCCATGAAGCGCATCTCGAAGGCGCCGTTGTGGCGCACCGAACTGGTGTGCGCGTTGGCGCCTCCCTCATTGACGTACATGGCCGCAAGACCCGGCGGATCGAGCGCGGCCAGCGCGTTCTGCACCCAGGCAAGATATGAGGTGCCGAACGTCCCGACACGGCCGTTGCACCACGGTTGCTTCTCCAGCCAAACCATCGTGTCGTAGCCGTCCTCGGCTTCCTGAGCCAGGAAGTAGAACTCCCCTTCGGAGGCATAACGTCCGCGACAGTCTTGAATGACGACCGCGTAGCCGCGCCGGGCGAAATAGAGCCCTTTGTCAGCAGTGTTCTCGCTACTCTTGTTGTATGGCGTGCGTATCAGCAGGGTTGGAAAGCTGCCGGCAAGCGGATCGACGCCGCGCGCGGGCCGGTAGATTATCGGTTGCCAGGCGCACGCCATCCCGCATCGGAACCATCAGGTCACGAGCGATAACGGCGTCCAGTTCATCCACGGAACCCGGGTTCTTCGGATTGTCCATTCAATGCTCCTCTCAGAAGGTCCACCGGCATTCTAGCAGTAGACATCGATGATTCCTGACGATGTTCGGAGAATGGTCTGGCTGTTACACTCTTGCGCTATGAGCGCGGGACCTCCGGCGACAACTCAGAGCAGCGACCAGCAGCTCTCCGACCGGGCGCGTCGCAACGTCCTCCTCGGGCTGATGCTGACGATGGCACTGGTCGCGATGGACACGACCGTGGTGGCCACGGCGGTCCCCTCTATCGTGCAAAACCTCGGCGGCTTCTCGCAGTTCACCTGGGTCTTCTCGATCTACGTGCTGGTACAAGCCGTGACGATCCCGATCTACGGCAAGCTGGCCGACCTCTATGGTCGCAAGCCGATCTTGTTGTTCGGCATCGGTGTCTTCATCCTGGGCTCGATCCTCTCCGGCGTCGCCTGGAGCATGTTCGCGTTGATCGCCTTCCGCGGGCTCCAGGGCATCGGCGCGGGCGCGATTCAGCCGGTCGTGACCACCATCGCAGGCGACATCTACACCGTCGAGGAACGTGCTCGCATCCAGGGCTGGCTTTCCAGCGTATGGGGTATTTCCGCCGTGATTGGGCCGGCCATCGGCGGATTCTTCGCCGAATACTTGACCTGGCGCTGGATCTTCTACATCAACCTGCCGTTGGGTGCCTTGGCCGTCTTCATGATCGTGCACTATCTGCATGAGAGCGTGGTTCGCAAACGGCACAAGATCGACTACGTCGGCTCAGCCCTTCTGGCCGGCGGGCTGGGACTCTTCATCTTCGCGGTCCTCGAAGGAGGCGTGCGCTGGGCCTGGCTCTCGGGGACGAGCGTGGCCATCTTCGTGACATCCGTCGTAATCCTGGGCGGTTTCGTGGTGCAGGAGCGACGAGCGGTCGAGCCAACCGTGCCACTCTGGGTCTTCGGCCGGAGAGTGTTGCTGGGCGCCAACCTGGCGACGGCCTCGCTCGGATTCCTTTCGATTGGACTCACGACTTTCCTGCCGACCTTCGCCGAGGGCGTCCTGGGCGTCAGCGCCTTGCTGGCTGGCTTCGTCCTCTCTTCGATGTCGATCGGCTGGCCTGCGGCCTCGGCCCTCTCCGGACGCGTTTACCTACGCATCGGCTTCCGCGACACCGCACTCGTCGGCATGATCCTGTGCGTCGCCGCGGCGGGTGGGTTCTTCCTCTTCCCGGAGTCAGTCCCGATCTGGGCAACGGTGGTCGCCAGCCTGGTCATCGGCGCCGGATTCGGCTTCCTCTCGACGTCGCTGATCGTGGGGGTTCAATCGCTGATCGACTGGAACCGGCGAGGTGTGGTGACGGGCGCCAATCTCTTCAGTCGCCAGCTTGGACAGGCGCTTGGAGCGGCGGTCTACGGCAGTATCGCCAACGCGGTCCTGCTGTCGAAGCTGAACGGCGCACCGAGTAGTCTGGCTGGTCAGCTCCCCAAAACGTTGAACGACGCGAGTGACGCGCTCACCAGCAACAGCGCTAACCTGAGCGTCGCGGCCAAGGCTTACCTACGCGACGCCCTGTACCAGGCGACGCATCAAGTCTTCTTGACGCTCTTCATCATCTCAATCGTCAGCCTGGTGATCATTCTGCTGACGCCGCGGAAGTTCGAGCGAATACAGTTCGCCGAGGACGCCGGTCCGAGTCGCACGGAATCAAGCCACAGCCCGAAGCGTCCGGAGGCGGAGTCTCCATCCCCAGCGAGATCATCGAAATAGTCGAAGGGTCCTCGTCAGCGCCCGTTCGGATTTGGGCGGCCCTCGTCGACGATCATGCCGTCCTGCATGCGGATGATGCGGTCGCACATGCCGCCGATTCGCGGATCGTGGGTGACGACGACGAAGGTCTGGTTGTTCGAACGGTTGAGCTCGCGCATGAGGTCCATGACCTCGTCCGCGGTCTGGGTGTCGAGATCACCGGTGGGCTCGTCGGCCCAGACGATGGCCGGTTGATTGACCAACGCACGGGCGATGGTGACGCGCTGGCGTTGGCCGCCGGAGAGTTCGGCCGGACGATGATTGGCGCGGTCCGACAATTTCACCTGCTCCAGCACCTGCATCGAGCGTTCACGTGCTTCACGCGGACGCAGACCGCTCACCAAGAGAGGAAGCTCGACGTTCTCAACGGCCGTCAGAACCGGCAGCAGATTATAGAACTGGAAGATGAACCCCATCTCCTTGGCGCGGAACGACGTGCGGGAGTTGTCCGGCAGCTTGGAGAGGTCAGTTCCGGCGATCAGGATCTCGCCTTCGTCGATCGTGTCGAGTCCCGAGAGGCAGTTGAGCAATGTCGTCTTACCGGACCCGGACGGTCCCATCACCGCAGACATTTCGCCTCGATCGATGATTAGATCGATACCACGCAGGGCCGGCACGCGAACTTTGCCGGTGTCATAGGTCTTGGTCACGCCGCGAGCTTGGATGATAACGTCGGTCACCGCTCCGGCAGCTCCGCGATGCTGGTCAATCGGTTCTTCCATCGATGGCCGCCTCCCGCAGATAATGAAAGCTGGAGTTCACCAAACTTAAAACGCGTCGATAACGTCCGATCGCAACGCTCAAGGGTAGCACCGTCCCGAGACGTGTGACGAACCGCGAACCTCGTGAAGTGCTCACGGGTCATCCGCAGCATCTTCCCAGGTGAGACCGGCAACGTGCAACGTCGAAAGTCTTCACGGGCGATCCTGGCCCGATTTTTCGCATCGCCTGGCGATAGCCGCGGCTTGACGGGGGCGTCGATCCATCGATAGGCTGTGCCGCGTGCGAGAAATTTGGGAGCGAATCGAGGAGGTCGATGTGCGTTTCGGTTATGACTCGGCGCTGCTGTCTCGTTGTCCGGAACTGGTGGTGGGCGTGATCTGGGTCACCGGTGTGACAAACCGAACCGATGCGGCTCGGGTAGATGAGCATCTGGCCGCTGCCGAGACATTGACGAAAGAGCGCTTCCCCACGCCACCCGACATCGCCAAGTTTGAATCGATCGCCGCCTGGCGACAGATCTACTCCCGCTTCGGTGTGAAGCCGAATCGCTATCCCTGCGCGGCAGAAAGCCTCATCCGACGGGTCATAGAGGCCGGGTCGCTGCCACGCATCTCGACGCTGGTCGACCTATGCAACGCCGCCTCGTTGCGCTACGCCATTCCGGTCGCGCCGTTCGACCTGGGTAACGCCCAGGGTGACGTCATCGTGCGGCTGGCGACGGGATCCGAAACATATCTGGCGATCAACGCCGAATCGCCCGACGCAATCCCTGAGGGCGAGGTCATCTACGGCGACGACTCACCGTCGGTGCTGTCACGCCGATGGAACTGGCGCCAGTCGGACAAAGGGAAAATCTCTCTCGAGACGACCCACCTGCTGATCACCACCGAGGCGGTACATGACTCTGCCCGTGACGCCGTCGAGCGCGTCCTCGTGGAGCTGTGCGAGTGGATCCCAGACATTCTTGGCGGCACGGTACACAGCAAGATGCTGGATGCCGAGAATCCCTTCAGCGAGCAACTCATCTAGCGATGGCCTCGGAGCGCCATTGTCGCGGCTGGCCGCACGTGGACCTGAGGCGCCTCCGTGCTGTACGGGCGACGCATGCGTCGCCCTCGACGAGCGGACAACCGATCTCCTCGGAGTGACGACCGGCGTGGGGCCCCGGATTTCCGACGCGATCCGGGCGCGACAACGTGGTGGGCGACGCATGCTGTCATGAGAAGATAGAGGGAGCAGAGGAACGCGAAAGGAAGAGGGAGCAGGAGGGGGATCAGAAAGAAGGAGTCACCCATGGAGTCCCTCGCACACAAGCCAACGCGGAGCGAGACGGACGTGGCCGCTCGACAGCAGATGGTGGCATGGGCCGAGCAGGGCTGGACGTACGCGGCGATTGCGGCGGCGCTCGGGTGCAGTCTCTGGACGGTAGGGCGGTGGATCCGGGCCGCACGACGCGGCGGGGACGCGGCTCTCGGCTATAAGAGTCGCCGGCCGCACACCCCGCATCCGTTGACGACCTCCGTGGCCATCCAAGAGCGCATCCGGGCCATTCGCCAGGCGCATCCGGGCTGGGGACCGCGGCTCATCCGCCGGCAACTGGCGTGCGAGGAGTCCCCCACGCTGCCCTCGGAGGTCACCATTCGGCATTGGCTGCGCATCCAGGGCTTCCCCACGCTCCGTCCCGCCGCGACCAAACCGCTTGGTTGGTCCACCCCACCGCCCGAACCGGGACCGATCTGGCAAGCGGACTTCAAACAAAAAGGGGGGTCTCGTATCTAACGGTGGTCGTCGGACCGCGGGGAGGACCGGCATTGCTGGCCGAGCCGGTCACCGGCGAGCGGACGGCCGAGGTGGTGGCGCGGCTGGCGCGGCTGCTGGCCCAGCGCGGGGAGCAGCCCGCTGAGGTGCAAACCGATCGCGGCGCGTGCTTTGTGGGGGCGGACGGGGGCAGCCGGGCGGCGGTACCGGGTCGCCTGACCTTGTGGCTCTGGGGATTCGCGATCAGACATCGGATCTTGCCACCGGGCAAGCCGTATCGCAATGGCGCGGTGGAACGCTTCAACGGAGCGATTGAACGGAATTGGCAGGGCGAAACGGACGGGCTCGCGGCACTCCAAACGGTCTGGAATCATGGGAAGCCAGCGGGGAATACGGGGCGCGTCTATCCGGGACGGGCGGGCTTCCAGATGGAGCAGGTGTGGACGGGGCTTGCCACTGTCCGCGTCAAACGCCGCGTCAATGACCAGGGACGGCTCAGTCTGTGGGATCGACCGGTCTCCATTGGACAGGCGGCCGCCGGGACCGAGGTGGTGGTGACGTTTGACACGGAGCGACGCATGGTGGTGATTCGCGACAAACGGGACCGGCTGATCGCTGAGCGCGCCCTCACATGGCTGACCATGGACTGGTTGTGGGACGGCGTGGATCCCGATCCACGCCCATGCCCGTGCCGCATGGCACCTCCAGCTTTCGACATCGCGGCCAGCTCTATGTTTCGATGACAGCATGCTTCGCCCGTACATCGACGGGAAGCGCGGCAACCGGCATGCGGGTGTCCCCCTTCACACCTTCACACGCGATATCGCGCTACTTGACCGGCTGTGGCGGGACGGCGCCTTCCGGCAACGGCGCCTTGTACGCCTTACCGCCAGTCGACTGCATGAACTCGTCATGCGCCTTCTGAAGCAGCGACTGATCGAGGTGCAGCTCGGCCGCGGTGATCGCCATCACCTTGGCGGCGTGCATCATGCCCTTGTGCCCAATCGACATGCCTCCGGTGGCGGTGATGCCCCAGCTGTGCCCAGTCACACCAGCCGGGTGGCAGGCGGTCAGTACCTGCGCGGTCGGCGCGATCCAGCTCACCTCAGAGACGTCGGTCGACCCTGAGAGGACCTTGCCTCGATCGCCCGGCTCGAACGCTTCAGCCAATAGCGGCTCCTCCAGTGCGCTCTCCGGCAGGTTTCCGTGCTGGATGCTCGCCGCGCGAACTCGCTCCGGATAGCCGGAAGCCACGGCCTTGGCGAAGACGCGTTCTTCGTCGTTGAAGTCGATTGGTCCAAGCTCCTTGAGCGCCTCATACATGACGTCGGTGACGACCTGATTTGGCAGCAGATTGTGGATGCCAAAGTGGTCGTGAATGGTGAGGGTGGTATCAGTCATCATCTCAGCGCCCTTGGCGATGCGGATGATGCGTTCGGTCAGTTCGTCAACCTGATCCCGCTTGGGCGACCGGATGTAATACCAGACCTCGGCCTCATCCGGCACCACGTTCGGCTGCCCACCGCCATTGGTGATGACGTAGTGGATGCGCGCTTCCTGAATGATGTGCTCGCGCATGTAGTTGACGCCGACATTCATCAGTTCCACCGCATCGAGCGCCGAACGCCCATGCTCCGGGGCTCCGGCCGCGTGGGCAGTCTGGCCGTGAAAGTGGAATTTGATGTGGTCGACCGCCAGGCTGCTGCCGGTCCAGACGGTATTGTTGGCCCACGGATGCCAGGTGAGCGCCGCGTCCAGATCGTTGAAGACGCCCGCATTGGCCATGAAGACCTTACCCGCGCCCGTCTCTTCAGCAGGACAGCCATAGTAGCGGACTGTGCCGGACTTGCCGTTGTCGGACAGCCACGACTTCAGCGCCACCGACGCCGCCAGCGCCGCAGTGCCGAGCATATTGTGGCCGCAGCCGTGTCCTGGCCCACCCGCCACCACTTGCGCTTGGGAGGTGCTTGCCGTCTGCGAGAGGTTCGGCAGCGCGTCATATTCGCCGAGAAAGCCGATGACCGGCTTGCCACTACCCCACTCCGCCATGAAGGCGGTCGGCATGCCACCGATGTTCGAGGTAATGTTGAAGCCCTCGTTGAGGAGGAAATCGGACTGCAGCTCGCATGCGTAGGTCTCATCCAGCGCGACCTGTGGGTGCGCCCAGATGTCATCCGACATAGCGATGAAGCGCTGCTGGCGCTCTTCGAGCCACTCGCCGAGGCTCATATCCTTGGGCATGAATCACTCCTTCTAACGGGTACGGATCACCCGTCCGCACATCTTCCTGTCTGTCAGCATTGTAGACGTGCAGGCCGATCCTGTGTCGTTCCATACTCCGCTGGTGCGATGTTCGGTCGATCTTGGCAGACACGTGAGTTACTATCAGCAACACAACAGTCCGTCCACGCACATGATCGAAATTTGTGAATCGAGCTTGAATGGATGACCGGACTGCCGATATGAGTGCCGCGACGGGCGGGGCGCAGTCTACATCTGGTGACCTGGGACGCACGCGCGCGGTGCTGCGGCTGCTGTTCGATCCCCAAACCGCCGATGACCTCACGTCCCACGCCAACTACGACGAAGCACAGTTGATCCGCGACTCAGTGCGACGTTGGATGATCGAACGCTGGACCGCACGACTCACGCGACGGACGCCACAGCCGTCCACGCCGCCTCTCTCGCCCCTGAACAGCACATCCGCCGTTGGCGCGGTCGCGTTGGCGTTCCAGCTTGGGTTTGGCACCAGCGTAGAGAGAATCGCCAGGGCCGCCGGCGTCCCCGCGGATGAGATCGGCGAGGGCCTGTATGCCATCCGGCAGCGGTTGTCGGTGGGAGAAATCGCCGCCTGTCGCGAGTTCACCTCATCCGTTGGACGCTATCGGGACACGTCGCTCGATATGGCTGAACGGGCCGCGATGCTGCATCACGCCCAGCGCTGCGGCGCCTGTCGTACCGCGCTGAACCAGTTCCAGGGCATCGACACGCGCCTCACCGAGCAGATCGAGCGGGAAATGCTCGCACTGGACGTCGCCAGCAATCTCGACCTGAAAAGCAAGAGCCGAAGACATCCCTGGCGCTGGGCAACCGGGATCTCGATCCTGCTCATCTTGGGCACGACGATTGGGATCCTCACGATGCACCTGCAGTCGAGTTCAGCGACACCCGGGGCCCAAAGCAACGATGGGACGGGTCTTTCAGGTTGGCTTCTTTCCCAATCCGATGACGGCCAGGTGACGGCACTGAATCTTGCGACCGGACTCAGGCAGATCGTCGTTCCGGCTGAGACACAGTCGCCCGATCTGTCCGTTGGCATAACGCATATGGTGGTGTCGCCTGACGGGCGACTCATCGCCCGTCAGGAGCCGGTCGCGCAGCCGCAACCCCACACTGAGCTCTCCATATTCGCACTCGACGGCAGCATGAGCCGGTCGTTCGACCTCCAGGACAACGGACGCTTCACCCTTTCCGGCTGGCTGACCAACGACACGGTGCTTGAGATATCGCAGCCGTCACAGGACCAGAATGAGCCCCTCGGTTCATATGTGACCGGACTACAGACCAACTCCACGGTAATTGCCGTGAACATCGCCTCTGGTGTGCAACACGAGATGTTTCGCGGCTCCGTGCAGGCGATCTACCCGTCGCCCGATCGCTCGCTAGTGGTTATGTCCACATGGTCGAACGCGAATGGTGGTCCTTCGGAGATTGAGCTGAGGCCCATACTGGACGGCAAGATTGGCGACGCTATGAGCAGAACCGAAGCGCAATTCGGTCGCGAGCCCATCTGGGCTCCGGACAGCAGTCGCGTCTACATCTCGCCGATCATCGATCCATCCGCAACACCCACAGCCGTCACTGATGTTTCGACGGCGACACTCGAGTCGAACGCGCGGCAAGAGCCGACTGGCACGTGGGATCGCGCGGGGAAGATGACCCTGCTGACCCCACTTCCCGAAGGAGTGTTCTCTTACCCAATCGCGGTCTCACCCGACGGAACGCAGCTCGTCTCGGTGACCGGTTCGTACAACACCGCGGCGGGGGCGAGCCGCTTTCAAATCTGGCGCACGACGGCCACCGGCGATGATCCGGTGGCGCTCGCCGGTGCGTCTCCCAATCCCGTAGCGCTCGGTATCTGGTCGCCGAACGGCGATATCTTGATGCTGCAGTACATCCGCCCATTCCTCATCGGTCCTTCGGTGGACAATGTTGTCCTGGGAACGGTACTCAGTTCCTCGACGCTGGCGGTCTTCCCGGACGGACATTCGGACGCGGTCCGCACACAGCTGGATGCCGTCAATGCCTCAGGCTACTTGAGCTGGCTGCCAGCGGACGCGCTGCGCGATGCCGTGACCGGCTCTTCAGGCGGGCAACCTGGCATTGTGGCGACGGTCGATCAGCTCTCACAGGGACGGCTCGAGACCGAATCATCGAGCCAGGTAAGTCTCAACGGTCAGTACGTCACGCTGCGGGACGCGGACACGGACACGCCGGTCATTTGGGACCGATCGGCAGGAACCGGGCGCCGATTGGCCGACGGATCGTCCGACTTGAGCTGGCTGCCGCAAGGAAACCAGGTTATCGCTGCCGGAACGCTCGATGCCGGGCGTTCAACCGCGCTGAGCCGCCTGATGACGTTCGCGCCATCCTTCGGCAAGACCGTTCCAGATTACGATTACCGGGCCTACGATCCAGCCGGAATTGGAACGTCACAGGACTCAAAGTACGCCGATCCTTCTTTCTCGCCCAGCGAGAACACGCTTGCATTTTTCACGGTGGACAATCAAGGGGTGACATCGCTCTGGCTGGCAAGCTTTGACGTCTCCGCGAAGCTCGCCTATCGCTGGACTGTTCCCGCGGATAGCAAGGCGCATGCTGATCCGATCGCGACTTGGATCGACAACGGGACGCTGATTTTCGCCGAGCCGGCTGATTGGCATAACGGGCTTCCCGGCCGAACGCTCTTGCAGCGATTGACGATTGATTCGGATGGGGCTCCCCACATCGACACGCTGACGACGCTCACTACCCACGGAAACGAGCGCGGCGTGAACATCGAGGAGCTCGCGTACAGCGCCAGAAGTAGCCGCATCGCCTATCGGTTACGCCGCTTCACACAGCCATCGGCTACCGATGGAGCCTTCGACAGCGTCGACATCATCACGCTTGACCACCCAGGCAGTCCTATCGAGGTCTCGCGCCAGGGCTCGGGAGCCGGACTGGATTGGTCTCCGGATGGAAATGTACTGGCAGCGACCGTCTCCGGGGAGATCCGTTTCTTTTCGACGACTGGGAACCTGCTTGGAGGGGTGACCGGCCTGGACGAACCATCCTCGCCCGTATGGGTGAGCCCGTCAGAGGTCTGGTTCAACACCAACGTCGATGGTCGCTCGCGGGTGATGTCGGTCCAGGTTCACTGAACAGGCGGATCGTGCGGGATATCTGGTAGACAAGCAGGAGGGAGTTGCCGCCTCACCATTAAGGCTCCTCTGGCAGATGCTTGACCGATTCGGGTAGCGAAACCTGTACCTCAGACTACCGCCTACGACTTCGACGAGATGAATACAAGCCGTACCGTATCAGCGGTCCTCGGAACACGCCGTTTCGGTCCGCAGTCAAATGCACCAGGTCTACCTGCCCCAACGCAATCCGTCCTGAATCGCGGTCATGTGCTCGACTGCGTGCCCCGCTCTCCCGGCAAACAAGTCGCCGGCGGCCAGGTCACAAACGACCGTAGGAACCGGAGCCGTCAGTTGCTCATCAGTGAACTGGTGCAGAAGGTCCAGCGTGTCCTGTCGCACCGCAAGGTAGTCCGCGATTAGCGTTTCCAGAGTGTCGTCATAGTGCGCGAGCAGGTCGGTTTGATTGAGTTTGGCAATGGCCAACCCGAGCTGTTCCTTCTCCTCCGAAGTCAGCGCGTCCAAATCACCGAGCGTGCCCGGCAGCAGCATTCCCTCTGGATATTGCAGGCGCAAGAGTGCGTCGCGCGAGTCTCCCGCGTGGGCACGGCGCAGCAAGTGCTGGACGCTGCGCTCGCTTTGCGCCAGATGACCTAAGTGATCTTTGACGCGCCACGGAGCCGCTCCGGGAACTTCATTCGCCGTTGCCGGGCGCTCCAGGTCTTGCGAGCTCAATCCATGGAAGAAAGCTATAACCTGCGCCTGAGACGTCGCAAGCGTGTCCAAAATCTCTGCGCGAGTTAGCATGATTCCTCCTCGAGAACTCAGCGGGAACCGCAAGGCGTGTTCAGACGACTCCGGCAATTCGGGAGACGATAGGCAATGTGTAGTGCCCACGCCTATGAGAACAAACGTCTCCCGGAGACGTGCATCGGCACGGTAAGAGACCACGGGCGTTCACGTCGAAAGCAGGCTCAACCCTAGGGCCCACGCCAGCGCAATCAAGCGTAGACAAACGCCTCATCGTCAAGATCGATGGCGGGGAATTCAGTGCGCTCAGCCCAGTAGTCCTGGGTATGCTGCCACTCCGGCTTGTCACCACGCTGAGGCAGCAGGTGCAGGCCACGCTGCACATAGCCCGGGTTGAAGTCGTCAGGATCGATCCAAGCCGATAGCGGCATGTCCTGGTCCCGCACGCGCAACGCCACGCTTACTCTGTGCACGCGACGCATCTGCATGTGTTTCAGCAAGCGACAAACGAAGTCGGCGACCAGATCGACCCGCAACGTCCAGCCGTATCGGAAGTAGCCGAACACCCAGGCCATATTTGGCACACCGGTGAACATCATGCCGCGGTACGTGACGGTTCTGGAAAAATCCAGCGGCTCGCCATCGATCTCGAAGTCGATGTCGCCCAAAACATTGAGATTGAGGCCGGTCGCAGTGATGATGATGTCTGCTTCCAGCAGTTGGCCCGACTGTAGCCGGATGCCCGATTCGGTGAACTGGTCGATGTGGTCTGTGACCACCGAGACGTTGCCGGCCTGAACCTGGCGAAAGAGGTCGCCGTCCGGTACGACCGCGATGCGCTGGCGCCAGGGTCGATAAGTCGGCGTGAAGTGATCGGCGGTCGCCTCGGGACCGATGAAGGCACTGACGCCGGCCAATAGCTCCTGCTTCACCGTCTCGGGATCCTCGAAGGAGCGGCGCGTGAAGATGCGCTGGTCGTGAACTGTCTTGCGGCGCACGATCTCGTGGACCCACTCCTCGGGCACATCCAGATCGTGAAGCGTGTCGGCCAGTTCGTTGACGTTCGGGCGCGCGAAGTAATACGTCGGTGACCGCTGCAGCAGGGTGACGTCGGCGCAGTCTTCAGCGATGGCCGGGATAAGGGTCGCGGCGGTGGCACCGGAGCCGATCACGATCACTCGCTTGCCGTGGTAGTCCAGGTCTTCGGGCCAGTTCTGGGGATGGACGATCGGGCCTTTGAAGCACTCCATCCCCTCCCAACGTGGCGTGTAGCCCCCCTCGTGGCGGTAATAGCCCTGGCACATCCACAGGAAACCGGCGGTGAAGCGGACCTTCTCGCCCGTGTCGGTCCGCGTCGCCTCGATCGTCCAATGGTTCTCAAGGCTGGACCAGCGGGCAGAGTCGACTCGATGGCGGAAGCGCAGATGCCGGCTCAGATTATTCTCTTCGATCACCTCGCCCATGTACTTCAGGATCTTCGCGGCTGAGGCGATGGGGGCACCAATCCATGGTTTGAAGCGGTACCCATAGGTATAGAGATCGCTGTCGGAGCGGATGCCTGGATAGCGATGCGTCACCCAGGTGCCGCCGTAGCTGGCGTGACTGTCAAGCGCCACGAACGTGACCCCGGGACATTGCACGGTCAGATGATATGCCGCGCCGATTCCGGAGATGCCTGCACCGACGATCAGAACGTCGAAGTGCTCTGGAGTTGGCAGGCTGAGGTCGGCGTCGGATCTAACCTGACTGTCCGACTCCGGCATAGTGGGTGAGCGTTGCCCATCGTGTTGGGGAGCGGGTCGACCTGGAGAACGTTTGTCACTCATGGGACCTCCGCGCCGGACCAGTCATTGCGACAGCTGACATGAGTTCGGTCACTCTTCATCTTTCATGCTGTGCGTTCGCGAGATCCTAACCCAACACCAACTCGTCGGCGCCAGCGAACGCAGCGTCGAATTGATGGTACGCTCGTTTTCAACACGCTGGTGCTTCGTTCAGTTACCGACAACAAAATCCCGAGAACATTCTGGGTTCCGCCTACGCACCATCTCAGAATCGCATCTCGATATCAGAGTTTAGTTCGGTGCAGCTGTTCATGGTTTTTGAGGCCGCGGCGTTGCGTCCGACTCCCGGTTCCACGCGGCCGGCTCACTCGTCGATCCCGTGGGACTGCCGGTACTCGATGAGTCGCTGGCGCACTTCGTGGGGCGTCATCTCGTCCAGCTCGCGGCCAAGGAGCTCGCCGAGCGCCGAGCGGCTGGTGTAACCGAGGCTGCGTGCCCACTTCCAGAACTCGGTCCAGCTGTAGTCCGCCGCGTCAAAGGCTTCGGGCTCTTCAGTCTGAACCTCTTCTCGGATTGGACGCAGGTTCGTGGGAGGTTCGATGAGCTGCGGTTCATCGTCGATGTCGAGCTCGGGCGGAGCAACGACACGCACTCGGGTCGTCTCCGAAGCTCGCACGGCTTCAGTCGCCACAGGTCGAGTCGCGGGGGTCATGTCCTCTTCGACCTCATCGTTCGAGACGTCGAAATCGAGGGCGAACTGCGTCCCATATCCGAGGGCTGCCAGCGCCCGGCCGATAGCTTTCGTCTCCGCCTTCTCAATGTAATCGCCGAAATCAGCCTTGGACTCGCTGCCGTACCCGGATGCGCGTCCACCGCTCTCTAGAACCACTTCGGCCCGGAAGACGGCGATGTTATTCTCATTTGAGACCAGCTGGGTAATCACGTGCGCGTCCCGATGCTCGCTGCGCAGCCAGACGAGCCGCCATTTGATGTCCAGGTACTCCACCTCGCGCCCACGCACTCGAATGGATCGCAAGTGCGCACGCGGATCGAACGGTTTGGTTGCATCCGGACGTTTGGCCGTGTCGCCGTCAATCGTCGCGTCAGTCTTGTCAGGCACGTTCGATCCCCCCTTCCAGCACCAGTCGTCCAAGCGTGCGCGTCAATAAAGCCGAGCCGTTTCGCCAAGCTGCCGTCGCTTGCGAAGATAGCGCGCCATGCCGTCAACCGTCATCTGGTAGGCGGTGGCGACTTCATAAGGACGCACTAGGTGATCGTCGCCGGTCGCGGCCAAGATTTCGGCATCTCCGCGTTCCGTCAGCACCGCGGTAATGGCGTCGGTGTCACTCTCCTCGGCCAATCTCGCATCGGCCCAACCGGACCAGAAGAAGAGGCGGCACAGCAGATCATCGAGGTGCCAGCTAACGTCATCGAAACCGCCGAAATGCGTTAAGTAGAAGCGGCTCGGGTTCAACGCACGCAGCTTCTGAATGCTTTCGCGCCAGAGGATGAGATCGAGCTCCGGTGGCACCGTGGGCGGCCGAACGTAGTCGGCCGATTCCAACCGCACCCCGCCGACGTCGCCCGTGAAGACGGTACCGGTGTCGACATGATGATAGGCGATGTGGTGCATGGCGTGACCCGGCGTATGCCGCGCGATGAGCTCGCGATCGCCTGCCTTGACGACCGCACCATCCTCAAGCACATCGACCCGATCGGCCGGAACCGGGGCAACCTCACCCCACAGCTCCTCCATACGGTCGCCATAGATGCGCGTCGCGCTGGCCATCAGCTTGGTCGGATCGATCATGTGCGGCGCGCCAATCGGGTGGACCAGCAGACGTGCCCGCGGCACTTGTCGCATCAACACGCCGGCCGACCCCGCGTGATCAAGATGGATGTGGGTGACTGCAAGCTGCGTGATGTCTTGCGGATCGAATCCCGCCGACCGCACGCCGTCTAGCAGCGCATCGATGGTGGTGGTAGCGCCGGTTTCGATGAGGGTCAGCCCGTTCTGTCCGCTCAGGAGGTAGGACGCGATGACGCCCGGGACGCCCTGGAAGTGATGGTCCATGATGAAGAGCCCGGGCTCGAGCTGGGTCACGTTGGTTTCTGGCATCCAATTCTCCAAAGTTGCGCTGAAATCATGTCGTGGTGGCAGGCGTGATCCGCATGCGTCCGCGCAAAATCGGCCCGCATGACTATCGTAGCAGATCGGCCGAACGTCTCGGAGGTCCGGTTCGTTACCAGTCGCGCTCGGTCCGCACGGTCAGCCCGTCGTAGGCCAGTTCGACGTTTGGTGGGAGTGCGCGGCTCACGGCGGCGTGCGACACCTCGTGACTGACGTGGACGATGTAACTCTGCCGTGGTTTCACCTCGGCGATCACATCCAGTGCCTCGCCCAGGCTGAGATGGGTTGGATGCGGGCGCTCACGCAACGCATTGATGACGAGCACGTCGGCGTCGCGCATCAGATCGATTGACTCATCCGAGATGCCCTTGGCATCGGTGACGTAGACCAGCGAACCGAAGCGAAAACCATGCACGATCCAACGACCATGCGTCACTTTGATCGGCTGAACCTCGCGGCCGAAGAGCTCGAACGGCCCGTCAAAGACGTTAAGGAGCAGATCCGGCTTGCCGCCATAGAAGGGGAACATGTCCTGGAACGCGTATCCGTAGCGGTCGCGCAGCAGCTCCGCGGTGTGTTCGCTTGCAAAGATCGGCAGATGGGCTTGATTCAGCTCGTTGAAGCGCCGCAGGTCATCGATCCCGGCCACGTGATCCGCGTGCGCATGCGTGAAGAGGACGGCATCGATATCGCGAATGCCAGCCGACACGGCCTGAATCCGAAGCTCCGGAGAGGTGTCGATGAGGATCGATTTGCCATTGAATCCAATGACGGCGGAGGTACGACCACGACGATCGCGAGGGTCTTCCGACGTACAGACGGGGCACGTGCAGCCGATCATTGGGATGCCGTTTGACGTGCCAGTTCCCAGAAATGTGAGCTCAACCATCAGAAATCAGTCCTTGAAACGTTCATCCGGGCAAGTATACCCGTCGGTCCGGTCGGCCGAGGAATGACGGGTCAGTAAAGACGGTACTAATGGGCCGATTGTTCACAGGTACTCCGCGCCCGGCGTTCGCTATCATCAGAACCAGTAAGGTTCGCACTTCGGCGACCTCAGTGTCGGCTCCCTGAGTGGCGCGGGTCGAGATCTCGAGAGTGTAGGACGACAGCGGGTTGAAATGAACGAACAAACGGATCGCCGTACGGGCTGGATCGACAACCTATCACGGCACATCTCCCACAATGACGAGCTAACCGAGAGCGGAAACGCGGTGCATTCAATCCTCCCGATTTTGCAGCATATGACGGCGCGCATTCGCTCCGATACATCCTTGACCGACCTCCTTTCGGTGCTGGCCGCGTCCACCTGTGAGGCGATCGATACCGAGGTAACACTGGTACGTGTCTTCGATCCGGAGCAAAAAAATCTCTCGGTGCAAGGGCTCCACGGCGTGCCACCGCATCGAGTGGGAAGCATCCTGGGCGAGCGCACGGTCGCTACCGAGCTCTTCCAGGGGTTGAGGCCCGGATCACTGATCACATTCACGCCGGATCGTCCACTTGTACTCCAGCACGCATCCGATCTGGTATCGCAAGAGTTCCAGGAGATGCAGCTGCTCGGAGCCCAACACATTCTGGTGCTGCCGCTCTTCCACCACGGTCGTCTCCTCGGGCGCCTGGACCTGTTGCGCACGCGAGACGAGCCGTTCACGGTCGAAGATGGATCCCTAGCCAACATCCTGGGAACGTTGATTGCCGGGGCGATCTATGGGCTGACTCAGGACGACAACGGCGAGCGCTACAACCGCATCATTGAAGCCAGCTTTGCCTTTCAGCGGTCGATCGAACCGCTGGCCAACGTCGGCGAGATGTTTCAGAACGTGGTCGAGGCGCTGCGCCACATCGTCGCCTGCGATCGCTGCTATGGACTCCTCTGGAACGACTCACGACGCGAGTTCTCTCCGATGGCCGTGAGCGGAGCCGAGCGCGAGACGGTCGATCGCCTGAAACAGCTCTCTTTCGTGCCGAGCGCGATCCCCGCGCTCGATCAGATCTTGCATGGCGACGAACCGATCATCATTCCCAATGCCAGTAAGAGCGAGCTGCTGCCGGCGCAGGTCACCAGCGCGCTCAACCTGAACTCAACCGTCATCATGCCGCTACGCGCTCGCCAGCGAGAACTGGTGGGAGTGGTGATTCTTGACCGGTCTGGCACGGAAAGCGAGTTCAGCAATCGTGACGTCGCGGTCGTCTCGACCATCGCGCCACACTCGGCGTTGATGATCGAGAACGCCCTCCTCTACGAAGAAGTGCGGCGTGGATCGGACCGACTTGCGCTGGTCAACGACATCGGTATCGAGCTCGCCTCGTTGACCGATCTGAACAGTCTCTTCCGCCAGGTGCACCTGCACGTCGCGTCGGTGCTCTCCGCAAATCGGTTCTCTCTTGGGCTGCTGCTCCCGGATGGACGTTCGATCGAATACCACTACGCGGTGGACGATCAGATATCAGACCAACCGGTTACTATTCAGCTCGATGACGGGCCGCTTGGCCACTGCATCCGTGAGAAACGGCCGATTCTCATGAACGGCCGCGAACCACACGACACGCGAGACTGGTTCCCGCCGGCCAAAGTGAGCACGCAATCTGAGTCGATGCTCGCGGCGCCGATCATCGTCGGCCAGCGTGCCATCGGCGTCATCTCGGCACAGAGCGAGACGCGCGGCTCGTATTCGCGGCACGACCTCGATCTGCTGAGCACGATCGGTATGCAAACTGGCGTGGCCATCGAAAACGCTCGAGTCTATTCCATGGCCGAGGCACGTGGCGAGCGCCGTGCCTACCTGCTGGATCAGATGATCACGCGGCAAGAGGCCGAGCGTAAGACGATTGCGGACGACATTCACAACGACACGCTACAGACGCTGGCCAGCTGTCTTTACAACATCGATCTCATCAGCCGTCGGGCCACTCAGCTCAGCGCGGAGCAGACGCAAGACGAGCTGTGTGGCGTGCGTGACAATCTGGCCGAAAACATCGACCGACTGCGCCACATCATCTTCCAGATCCGTCCCTCAACACTTGACATTCTCGGTCTTGAGCCTGCCCTGCGTGAGCACGCCAAATACGTGCAGCAGGATACGGGCATCGACATCTCGCTGGCGGTGAACCTTCCGGAGCGGCCGTCGAACGACATGGAGACGGCCATCTATCGCATCGTTCAGGAGACGATCCACCTCGTACGCGGCCGGCACGGGGTACAGCACATCGTCGTGAGAATCCGTCAGAAGGGCACCTCGATCATCGTCACCATTGCCGACGACGGCACCGCCGAGAATACCGAGATAGGGTCAGCCGAGGGATCAAGAGCGTTGCAGGTCTCCGAGTCGGAATTTTCGATCATCGCGCTCCGCGAACGCGTTGAGCTTGCCGGTGGTCAGGTCAAGACGGCGAGCCT
The DNA here is from genome assembly GCA_963713965.1 of uncultured Chloroflexia bacterium. Classification (GTDB taxonomy): domain Bacteria; phylum Chloroflexota; class Chloroflexia; order Thermomicrobiales; family Thermomicrobiaceae; genus CALAGB01. The sequence goes on along the minus strand of OY970217.1, from coordinate 2,552,025 downwards.
TCCGACCGGGGGATCGACGCTGCAGATCATTCTGCCTTACCGGAGCGCGCAATGAACCAACGGACGCCGAATCTCCACCCCGTCGACAAGGCCGTGAATTTCCTGGTTGGGATTCAGACCGCTCTTTGCGGGGCGCCGACGATTTCAGATCTCATGGAGGAGACGGTCGACCAGTTGCGTCGGGTTCCTGGCACCATCGGGGCCTGGATCTATCAACGTGACGAACGGGGCACGTTCAGCATCGTCCATTCGTGGATGGCTCCCACAAACGGCAGCGAACCGATTCCGGACGAAGAGCTGAGCCAGCACCTGCACCAGCGCTGGATCGCGGCGCACGGTGCGGATCATTCATCCGAGGATTTCGGCTATCCGTTCGTGCCGCCCGGCTACCCGAGCCACACGATTACCCCCATGCTGCTCGCCGGCGAGATGATCGGGGCCATCGCGGTCGAGCGGCGAGATGGGGAAATCTATCCGTATGAGGTCGCCGACCTTGGCGCTGTCGCAACGGTGGCTGCCATGACCGCGCAAAGCCTGCAGATTCTGGTGCTGCGTGCACGGCTAATGGAGCAAGAGGAGATGGCCGACGTCGATCATCTTCGGCGCGAGATCGGCCGCACGCTTCACGACGGCATCGTTCAGGATCTTGCCTACATGAACCTGAAGCTCGAGCTGCTGGGGCGTCAGCTCGAGTCCCAGGCGCCGGAGCTGGCCGAATCCGCGTCGCAGATTCAGAGTCAGGTCAATGGTTCGATCACCGGCATGCGCTCGATGATCTCCGATCTGCGGCGGCGGCAACATCCGGCACCCGGCATTACCGCGCAGCTGCGCGATATCGCGCTACACATTCCGGACTACATCCCGCGGGAGATAGACCATGATCGACAGGGTATGGAGCTCGCGCCAGAGATCGAGCGAGCCGTTATCGGAATCGTGCGCGAGTCGATACAGAACATCCGCAAGCACGCCGTCGCGTCAGATGTGCGTGTACAGGTGCAACTCGAGGACGAAGAACTACTCGTGACTGTCGCGGACGACGGCGTCGGATTCGAATCCGGCATGCCGGTGGCACGAGAAGGTCATTTCGGCATGGAGCAGATGCGGGAGCTTGCCGAGGACATGGGTGGATCGCTGCTCGTTGAATCGGTACCCGGCAGTGGCACGCGCGTGCGCGCACGCATCCCGCTCGTTGAAGCTCAGTCGGATCGGTAGGAGGTTACTGGGGTGGGCGAACATTCCATTCGAGTCGTAGTCGCAGACGACCATGACCTGTTTCGAGAGGGACTTCGGCAGCTGCTGGAGACGATCCCATCAGTGCAGATAGTGGGCGAGGCATCGGACGGCCAGGAAGCAATCCGGCTGGTGGCCGATGCACAGCCTGACGTCATCCTGATGGACATCAACATGCCGCGCGTCGATGGATTGCGGGCGACCGAGTACATCGTCAAGCACTATCCAGAGACGAACGTGATCGTGCTGACGATGTATCAGGACGACGAGTATGCGATCCATGCGATCCGCGCGGGAGCCAAGAGCTACCTGCTCAAGAACAGCCGCTCGGACGAAGTGATCGAGGCGATCCACGTGGCCGCCAATGGCGGATCGACCATTGATGCGGCGCTGGCTCCCGCGTTGATGCGCGAGTACCATCGCCTGCTGACCAAGACGCCGACGAACAATCAGCGTCACCTGAGCGATCGGGAGTCGACGCTGCTGCGCCTGCTCGCCAGCGGCTACAACAACCGTCAGATCGCCGATCAGCTCGATCTCGCCGAGAGCACGGTGAAGAACAACCTGTCGTCTCTGTTTCAGAAGATCGGCGTGCGTGACCGCACTCAGGCGGCCCTTTACGCCATATCGCAGGGATACGGCTCCAAGCCAGCCGACGCGATCTAGCCCGTCTCAGTTCGGCCCGCCTCACGGGCGTGCCCGCTCCGCTGCCGGTCGTGTAGACTGGCCAGAACCGGAGCGGGTACGCCTTTTTCAGTTGAGCATACGCGAGATTCAGAGTATTTGGGGATGGTCAGGAAGGCGGGGAGATGAGCGGACAGGCGCTGGATGGTATTCGGGTCGTCGATCTGACGCGCGTCATGACGGGGCCGTATTGCACCATGTTGCTGGGCGACATGGGCGCCGACGTGATCAAGATCGAACAACCGGGCAAAGGGGATGACACCCGCGCCTGGGGACCGCCATTCATCGAGGACATCAGCGCCTACTACCTCAGCGTCAACCGCAACAAACGGAGCATCACGCTCAACTTGAAAAGCGACGGTGGCCGGGACGTCCTCTGGAAGCTGATCGAATCGGCCGACGTCGTGGTCGAGAACTTCAGCCCCGGCACCGTGGGTCGGCTCGGTTTCGGCTACGACGCCGTCAAGGCGCGCAAGCCGAACATCGTCTACTGCTCGATCTCCGGCTTCGGCCAGGAGGGGCCGTCGAAGGACCGCACAGCCTACGACCTGATCGTGCAAGGGATGTCAGGATTGATGAGCGTCACCGGCGACGCGGACGGCGGACCGACGCGTTTCGGCGTGCCGATCGCCGACATCGCAGCTGGGATGTTCGGCGCCTATGCCATCGTCAACGCACTCTTCCATCGCGAGCGGACCGGTGAGGGCCAGTTCATCGACAATTCAATGCTGGGTGGCCAGGTGGCGCTCCTTACTTATCAGTCTGGCATCTTCTTCGCCACGGGCCAGGCGCCGCAACGAACCGGCAACGCCCACCCGATCGTCGCGCCGTACCAGACGTTTCGCAGCAAAGACGGTTACGTCAACTTAGCCTCCGGCAACGACGGCATCTTCTCGCGTCTCTGCAAGGCGATGGACCTGGAGCGCCTGCTTGACGACCCGCGCTTTTCAGACAACGTTGGACGCATCACCAATCTCCCAGCTCTGGTCGAGGAGATCGAGTCTTCGTTCAGCCAGTACACGACCGAGGAGATCGTCAAGAAGCTCGATGCCGCGGCGGTGCCTTGTGGCCCAATCTACACCGTCGACCAGGTCTTCGCCGATCCGCAAGCTGAGCACTACAAGCTGAGTCAGCGCGTGCCGCACCCGACGCTCGGTGAGGTTGATCAGGTTGGGTTCCCCTATGCCATGAGCGGGACGCCATGCGAAATCCGGCTGGCGCCGCCTCTGCTCGGGCAGCACAACGACGAGGTGCTCTCGGGTCTGGGCTACAGCGCGGACCAGATCACGACGTTCCGAGATGAGGGAGCGATCTAGCACCGGCCGCGGAGCGCTAGAATGTGAACACGACGAATTGCCTAGCGACCAGGAATCGAATTGACGCCCTCCTCGAAAGGACGCATCCATGGCAAGCGATCAGCTGCGAGTCGGACTAGTACAGATGAACTCCCGGTCGGATAAGGAAACCAATCTGGCGACCGCCGAACGGCTGATCGACGAAGCCGCCGCCAAAGGGGCGCGACTGGTCGGGCTGCCGGAGTACGTCTCATATCTCGGCCCGAAGGAGCTCCACGAGGAGAACGCTGAGCCGATTCCCGGGCCGACGACCGAGCGTTTCGCCGCCAAGGCCCGCCAACATGGGATCTATCTGTTGGGTGGATCGATTCTCGAGCGTTCCGAAACGCCCGGCATGTACTACAATACCAGCGCCTTCTTCAGTCCGGAAGGCGAGCTGCTGGCGACCTACCGCAAGATCCATTTGTTCGACATCGACATCACCGGCAACGTCAGCGCCAACGAATCGACGACGATCCTGCCCGGAGACCGCGCGGTGACCGTCGAAATGGACGGCCACACGCTTGGACTCTCGATCTGTTACGACCTGCGCTTCCCGGAGCTCTATCGGATGCTGGCGCTGGACGGGGCCGAGGTCCTCTTCGTGCCGGCTGCCTTTACCCTCTACACCGGTAAAGACCACTGGCACACGCTGCTACGTGCCCGTGCCGTCGAGAACCAATGCTACGTCCTGGCTCCCGCGCAGATCGGTCCGCATGATCCCAACGCGCAGTGCTACGGGCATGCGTTGGTCGCGGATCCGTGGGGCACCGTGATCGCCGACGCGCCGAACCACGAAGGAGTCGTCATCGCGGACATCGACTTCGAGTACCTGAAGCAGGTGCGCGCACAAGTACCGTCGCTGGCCAATCGCCGTCCGAGCACCTATCAGCGAGAGCAGATCGGGGTTTAGGTCAGGTTCAGCACCGGCATTCTCGCGCCAACCTCGGCCAATTCGCAGTTGTCACGGTCGTCCACAAGAGCCCGTGACGACATAATGTCCACTTGCCCACCTCGACTGACTGCTTCGGTCTGTTACACTGAAACGAGTTCAATGACATTCGAATTCGCTGGCTGATCCGGACGTAACGACTCGGGAGGCTGCCATCCACGACGCACGACAGCCACCTTATGAACCGACCAGTATCCAAAAGCTGGGAGACTCATTCGCCCGGTGGCCCGCATTCATCGGAAGATATCGGGAGCTGCAGGAGCTACGGGGATCGCTGGAATCGACTCTCGGGGGCGTGGGACGTCTCGTGTTCTTGGTGGGTGAGCCCGGAATTGGAAAGACACGGACGGCTGAGGAGTTTGTCGACGAGGCGGCTCAGCATGTCGTCGCCGTCCGGGGTCATTGCTACGAGTGGGAAGGCGCCCCGCCATACTGGCCCTGGATTCAGATACTCAAACGCCTGGCACGACAGATCGATCTTCGGATGCTGTGCGACAGTTCCGTCTCGAGCTTTGCCGCCATCGCGCAGATCATACCTGAGCTCCGGGAGCACATTCCAGATCTCTCGATTGTTCACGAGGCACCATCCGATCAAAGCAGATTTCAACTATTCAGCGCGGTCACCACGCTGGTGAAGCAAGCCGCAGCACAACGCCCCCTGGTGATCATGATCGACGATCTGCACTGGGCGGATGAACCCTCCCTCTTGATGCTCCAGTTCCTGGCACAGGAGATCCGTGACGCAGCCGTGCTGGTAGTCGGGACCTACCGTGCAGTCGATATGGAATGGAAACCTTCACTCGCGCGAATTCTGGCGGAGATCAATCGCGTGTCGGTGAGCCATCGGATCATACTTCATGGCCTTCCCAGGGTAGACGTGGCCCGGTTCATCGAGCGTCAACTCGACGAAGAACCACCAGCTTCCCTGATCGATGCCGTGTACAGCGAGACCGAAGGCAATCCTTTCTTCGTCACCGAGGTCGTGCGACTCTTGGCGAGCGAGGGGAAGCTCCGACCGCCAGTGAAGGCCTCCTCCTGGCGCATTCGCATTCCAGAGAGTGTGCGAGCCGTCGTGGAGCGTCGGCTCGACCGCTTGTCGAACGATTGTCTTCATGTCCTCCAGATCGCTTCCGTATTTGGCCGAGAATTCAGTGTGACGCAACTCGAACAGGGATTCGACCTCTCCTCCATTGACGTACTGAACGCCGTAGACGAAGCCGCCGCGGCGAAGCTGGTCGACGCTGACGATCGCATGGGACATTATCGTTTCAGCCATGCGCTCGTAAAGGACACACTCTATCGGCGATTGTCGACCGCTCGACGAGCATCTCTACACCGGCGCGTCGCCGAGACTCTGCAACGAAGTCACGGGCACGATCCATCCTTTTTCGCGATGATTGCGCATCATTTTTCCCAGGCTTTGCCAGCCGGCGTTGCGAGCCATGCCGTGGAGTTTGCAACAAAGGCCGGCGATCGTTCGATGGCTCAGATCGCATGGGAGTCAGCCGTCGGTCACTACCAGCGCGCACTCCAGGCCCTGGACTGGCTTGAATCAATCGATCAGCTGCAACGCTGTGACCTGCTACTTTCTTTGGGCGACGCTTATAACCGGTCCGGCCCTGGCTCTGGCGACTCGCCCGAAGCTAGAGCCGCGTTCCAGGAAGCGGCCGACATCGCGCGGCAACTAGGCGAAGCGGAGCGCTTTGCCCGAGCAACCATCGGATACGCCGGTTTCAACACCAGCGCGACGTTCGGCGGGCTGCAGCAGATCGGACTCCTGGAAGAAGCACTTACGCTGCTCAGCGAAGCAGACAGCCCTCTTCGTGTTCGCGTCCTGTCACGCCTCACCCAGGATCTGGCAATTCTTCATTCCAGTCCGAGACCCAGGATCCGGACCCTGGGCAACGAAGCAGTCAACATGGCCCGGCGAATCGGGGATCGCGAGACGCTGGCACTTGCCTTGTCAGCCCGTCATCTGGGAAGTTGGGGGCCCGACAACATCGAAGAACGAATGGAAGACGCCACGGAATTAATCGCGCTGGCCGAGCAGCACGGTCACCCGCTGCGACCAACCTGGGAAGGTTACTGGGGATGCATCAATCTAATGCTGGATCTGGTCGAGTTCGGCGATATTTCTCGAGCCGAGGGCGTATTGGCTGAACTCGAGATCCTCAGCGGCCGGTTTCGGGTCCCCTACGTGACCCTCCGAGCAGTTGTGTATCGAGCGATGTTTCATCTGATGAGGGGTCGCTACGCCGAAGCCGAGCCACTCGTCGAGCGAGCAAAGCAGCAATGGCAGAGTGAGATGCTGCAGCAACACGTGTTTCAGGCATTTGCTTTGCGGAGAGAACAGGGACGTCTCGAAGAGTTGAACAGTCAAATCGAGGGACAAGAGAGAGACGCCACTTCGGCGATCAATCGCTATCATCACCTGATTTCAGTTCACCGTTTGATACTGCTTGTGGAAACCAGTCGCGAGCTTGAGGCCCGGGCACTTTTTGAGACTATCGCTCGCGGTAATTTCGATGATGTACCTCAAGGTCCATCATGGCACGGCGTCATCGCGCTGCTGTCCGAAGCCTGCGTGAAACTCGGCGACATCACCCGCGCAGAGGTGCTGTACGACCTGCTGATCCCGTATGCTGAACTTAACGTGGTGCTATCGGTCAACGCGGTCTACCTTGGCTCGGCAGCGCATTACCTCGGCCTGCTGGCAACGACGCTGTCGCGCTGGGATAACGCGTCACGGCATTTCAGGACGGCTCTGGAGATGTATGAGCGATCGGGAATGCGGCCCTACGCGGCCCGTACCCGGTTCGATCTCGCCGCCATGCTGGACAAGCAAAATGATGGTGACGGACGTCGAGAATCGCGGCTGCTCGTAGAACGGGCGCTGAATGATGCTCACAACCTCGGAATGCTCCAACTTCAACGTGAAGCGACAACCTTGGCCGAGTCATTGGACACTGCGGGCAACGCCAAACTCTCACCACGTGAAACCGATGTGATGCGACTGATCGCCCATGGGCTGACTGATGCCGAAATCGCCGAACGGCTCGGCATCAGTCCTCGAACCGTGAATACTCACGTGCGCTCTGTATTCGCGAAGCTTGACGTTCCTTCTCGAGCGGCCGCGACGCGTACGGCGCTCGAACAAAACCTCATTTAGGACACCCGACTCGCCTTCCTTGCACGGACCGGATACCAGCGCGGGAGAGACATTCGAATAGGTAATTCTGCCGATGAGTTCACGGGGGCAAACGGCAATTCTGGTGATACACACAACACCTGCGGACCAACTACGGTGTATGCGTCGGACCCGTATGCAGTGAAAGGACCGCGCCATGGTTTCCGGTTGGGCGTCGCGCACGGCTCGTCTCGATATCGACGAAGAAGCGATCCAGGAATTCAGCGAAACTCTGCGAGGAACACTTCTGAAACCTGGGAATCCAGCTTACGACGACGCACGTCACATTTGGAACGCGATGATCGACAGGCGCCCGGCCATGATCGCGCGGTGTATGGGCACAGCTGATGTGATGGCTGCGGTCAGGTTCGCCCGCGATCATCAGATCCGCGCGTCGATCAAAGGGGGTGGGCACAATGTTGCAGGCAACGCGGTCTGCGACGACGGGCTCATGATTGACCTTTCGCTCATGAAGAGCGTTCGCATCGATCCCACGGACCGGACGGCTCGTGTCGAACCGGGAGTCACCTGGGGAGAGTTCGATGCCGAAGCGCAAACCTTCGGACTGGCGACAACAGGGGGAATCGTCACCACCACCGGAGTCGCCGGATTCACGTTGGGCGGGGGCGTCGGCTGGCTGAACGGACTTCACGGGCTTGCCTGCGACAACTTGCTGTCGGCCGACGTCGTGACCGCCGATGGAAGCTTATTGCATGCCAACGATCGCGAGAACGAGGATCTCTTCTGGGCGATCCGCGGAGGAGGCGGCAATTTCGGGATCGTCACGTCATTCGAATATCAGCTACACCCACATGCTCAGGTGCTCGGCGGCCCCGTCTTTCATCCGGTCGACCGCGCCTCCGAGGTACTGCGTTTCTATCGAGACTTCGTCGCCAATGCGCCGGATGAGCTGACAGCCGAAGCAGGATTCCTCACTGACCCGGACGGAAACAGACTCGTTGGAATCGTTGTCTGCTACGCCGGTGACATCTCTGAGGGAGAACGCGTTATCGAGCCGGTGCGCTCCTTCGGACCACCGATTGCCGACCTGATCGGCCCGATCCCGTACACCGTGATGCAGTCTTTGTTCGATGCGGGCTTCCCGAACGATCGCCAGAACTACTGGAAGTCGCGGCTGCTACCAGAGCTCAGCGATGGCGCGATCGACACGATCGTCGAGCGTGCCTCCTCGATGCCCTCCCCACTCTCGATGACGTTCATTCACCACTACCACGGTGCCTACAATCGGGTCGGGACGACGGAGACAGCCTATCCCCATCGAGGAGCACATCATGACGTGCTAATCCTCGCCAATTGGACCGATCCTACCGAATCAGACGTCCACGTCGGATGGGCGCGTGACCTGTACCGGGCACTTCAGCCCCATGCCGCGAACAACGCGGTTCTCAACTTCATGGGCATGGATGAAGCGGACGATCGCGTGCGGAGTTCGTACGGGGAGAACTACGAACGGCTGGTCGCGATCAAGGACAAATACGATCCGACCAACTTCTTCCGCATGAACCAGAATGTCAGGCCGTCGTCATGAGCTTTGCGGTGTGACTCAGGCGCGCGGGTCAGCGCTCGTTGAATGGCGGGCCTGACTCGCCTCCGTCTCCAGTTGGCACCGTTTGACCGAGTGCACCATCCCGCTGGGCACGCTCACGTTCCGCTCGCGCCTGGCAGTGGCTTGAAGATGCTCGAAAGCACGGCGCGGGCGGCCTGTTCCGGATCCTCGCCGAGTCCAGACGGCACGACTCGGTTCAGCCACAGCGTGGCGAAGCCGTGCACTAGCGACCAGGCCGCGACGCCGGCCCATAGCGCGTCAGTCGAGACATCGCCAGCGCCAGGAGTTGAGAGCGGTCCATAGAGCGTGCGACTGGTCAGTGCCCGTGCTTCGATGAGGTCGGGATCGTTAGCATCGAAGAGTTCGGGTTGGAACATGACCTCGAAAAACCCCTTGTTGTCCAACGCGAAGCGTACATAGGCGACACCAACTTCGAGAAAGCTACCGGTCTCCTCCGCTACCTGTGAGAGTTCAAATTCCAGTTGTTGGTAACCCTCGATCGCGACGGCGGTGAGCAGCCCGGTCTTGTCCCCAAAATGATGGGCCGGCGCGGCATGAGATACTCCGGCGCGACGCGCGACCAATCGCAGGCTGAGCGCGGCCGCGCCCGACTCTTCAATCGCACGGACAGCTTCGTGTAACAGAATCCGGCTTAAGTCGCCATGGTGATACGGGCGTTGGTCGGCTCGCGTGGAATCTTGTTCAGTCACAATCCAATTGTACGACGACAATCTAGACATTGACAAGATAAGGTCTGTTTGTTATCTTGACATTGTCAAGTTACGTCGGAATACCCGATTCCCCGACAACGCTTCGAGAGGAGACCCCGATTGGTCCCCACATTGACACTCTCAGAGGGAACCCGAACGACGGCCGGATCCATACTGTTGTCGATCGTCGCCATCGAATGGGGCGGGATCGTCGTGCTGCGCACGGTTCGCGGCCGGCGACCGGCCACCGACTTCCAGCGCACATTCGCCCGTGCCGGGCACGCACATGCCGGAGTGTTGGTTACGCTCGCATTGGTCGGCCTGATCCTGGCCGAAGCCGCCAAGATGAGCGAAGCGCTCGCCTTCTTCGCTCGCAACGGAATCTGGGCTGCCGCCATCCTCATGCCCGCTGGCTATTTCATCTCCTCGGCCGGTAAAGACGTCACCGAGCCAAACCGCTTCATCTGGCTCCTCTACGCGGGAGTCGCCTCACTCGCCCTGGGCGTGGTTTCGCTCGACATCGAGCTCATCACCGCGTGATGTCTTGACAATCACATAAGTATCTGCTTATATATCCTCATGCAAAACCTGATGAGTCACGAAGACGTCTATCACGCCATAGCGGCCCCCACGCGTCGGGCGATCCTCGACGAACTGAGTGGCGGCGAGCGCTCGGTCGGGCAGCTAGTGGAGCAGTTTGACCTGACCCAACCCGCCATCTCGCAGCATCTGAAGGTACTGCGCCAGGCGGGACTGGTGACGTGGCAGTCGGCCGGTCGTGAGCGGCGCTACCGTCTCAACGCTGTGCGGTTACGCGAGGTCTACGACTGGGTGGGGCATTACCAACGCTTTTGGCATGACAAGCTGGGTGCGCTCGGCGCCTACCTGGATCAGCAGTGAGCGGCAGCGTGCGGTTCACGGTCACCTATCCGCACCCGCCGGAGCGCGTCTGGGCGGCTTTGACCGAGCGTGAGGCGCTGGAAGCCTGGCTGATGCCCAACGATTTCTTACCGGTCGTCGGACACCGGTTCACCTTCCGCACCTCGCCCGCGCCAGGCTTTGACGGCATCGTCAACTGTGAGGTGCTCGAAGTCCACCTGCTTCATCGGCTCTCGTTCAGCTGGCGCGGAGGTCCGATCGATACGACGGTCACGTTCACGCTGGAGGCGGTGCAGAACGGAACCCGACTGACCCTGGAACAAGTGGGCTTCGCCGGAGTCACGGCGCGGACAGTCGGTTGGATGCTCGGGCAAGGCTGGCGGCGCATGTCGCGCGAGAGTCTGCCTCAAGTCCTCGACCGCATCGGTGCGGGGCTCCCTCTCACGCTTAAACGAGAATCGACGGAAGACGACGGTCCCACGACGCGCATGCGCGCAAGCATGTGGATCACCTCACGCGTCATTCAGGTCTTTGGGCGCAAGACTGCCATCAACGCATCGGAGCGGCACGACGAGAACGAGTGACCGAGCGGGGCATAGCCAGGTGTCTGCGTTTGTCCGGGTGAAAGGAGCAAGTCCACGATGATCACCAAAGCGCGAGCCATCAACGTCTACGTTGGAGACCAGGATCGAGCGGTCGACTTCTACGTCAACAAGCTCGGATTCGAGAAGCTGCGCGACGACCCGAACGGTCCCGACGCGCGCTGGATCGAGGTATCGCCGCCGGGCGCGGAGTCGGTATTGGTCCTCTACACGCCACCTGGGTTCGAGGATCGCATCGGCACATTTGCCAATATTGTCTTCGATTGCGACGACATGGACACCACCTACGAACAGCTTCACGGCCGCGGCGTCGAGTTCTCACAGCCGCCCGAAGTACAGCCCTGGGGCATGAAGATGGCCCTCTTCAAGGATGCCGACGGCAACGAGTTCGTGCTGGTGCAGTCGAACATGTAGCCACAGGATGGCCAGAGGCGCTCCTCTCACGATTCGGAGGTCAGGAGCGCCAAATGGTCTCCATCCGCGGCATGTCGCTCTGTTCTTCCTCCACCTGCGTGCTCATCCGCAACGGCGGACGCTGCCGATTGACCATCTCGCTCGTGACCTGAGCCGAGAGGAGCACACCCGGAATTCCGGCGCCGGGATGCGTGCCGGCCCCCACGAAATAGAGCCCTTCTACGTCGTCCGAGCGGTTGTGCTGGCGAAAGTAGGCGGATTGGAAGAGTGTCGGCTCGACGGAGAAAGCCGAACCGAGCCAGCTCCCCAGGTCGGACGCAAAATCGCGCGGCGTGAAGCGATGCTCGCAAACGATGCTCTCCTCCAGACCGGCAAGCCCGAAATCGTGCTCCAACGTGCGGATGATTCGATCGCGGAACGCATCCTCCTCCCGCGCCCAGTCGATACCGTGCCCGAGGTGCGGCACCGGAACCAGCACGTAGAGACTCTCGCCCCCTTCGGGCGCCATGCTCGGGTCGGTCTTGGAGGGTACGTGCAAGTAGAAGGCGAGATCGGTGGGCAGGCCATCCTCGTCAAAGAGCTGGCGCAAGAGCTTCGTGTAGTCGGGGGGCATGATGATGGTGTGGTGCTTGAGCTGGGCGTACTGTCGATCGAGACCGAGATAGAGCAGATAACAGCTCATGGAATGCCGGTAACGGCTCAGCCGCCGTCTCGTCCCTCGTCGCTGATATCTGGGCGGCAGCAGCTCCAGCTGGGTCCGCACGACATCACTGTTCGCCACCACCGCCCCTGCCAGATGCTCGCCACCATTGCGTGTCTTGACACCCGCTGCGCGTCCGCTGCTCACCCGGATTTCGTCGACTGGGGAGTTGACGAGCACGCGACCGCCCACATCGTGGAAAAGTCGCTCCATGGCGCGAACCAGGCTGTACATCCCGCCCTTCGCAAAGTGGACGCCGTGCTGCCGCTCCAGGTAAGGGACCATGCTGTAGATCGCGCTGGCCCGCAATGGATTGCCGCCAATGAAGAGGGGATGAAACGAAAAGACCATACGGAGATTGGGATCGTGAAAATAGCGTGAAACCAGATCGTAGACGCTGCGGTCGGCACGCAGACGAGCGAGTTGCGGGACGGCGCCCAGGAAGGTCGAAAGCTTGTCAAAGGGCTTGCCGGCCAGATCATCAAAGGCGCGGCGGTAAATCTGTTCGGTTGCCGCGAGGAAGTCGCGCAGTCCTTGCGCGGCACGTGGATCGAACTTGGCCACCTCTTCCTCGTCCTGCTCCGGTCCAAGACCGTAATCGAAGTGGCGACCATCTGAAAAATAGATGCGATAGGCAGGACTGAGTGGCGTGAGATTCACGTCGTCGTCGAAGTTTCGGCCTGCCAGCGTCCATAGTTCGCGCAAAAGATGGGGCGCGGTGATGAGTGTGGGACCCATGTCGAAGGTAAAGCCTGCGTCCTGCAATTGGTAGGCACGGCCACCGACTCGCTCACGGGCTTCGATCAAGGTCACGTCATGGCCGGTCGACTGGAGCCGAATGGCGGTCGCGAGACCTCCAAATCCCCCGCCGATGACGATGACGCCGTCGGATTCCGTATCGTCGAATGAATCGCCGGCGGTGGAGAAGGTGTCGATGTCATAGTAGCTCAAGGTTGAACTGCCTCCTGAACAAACGATCTCTCGAGTGGAATAGACGGGAGGGACAACGTGCGAACGCTCTGCTCGATCTCGCTCAGCACGCGGGCTCGGTCGTCGGAGTGGCGCATGAGGACTGGTGAGCCGAAACGCAGTGTGAGCCGTGCGCGATCTCCGGTCTCGTAGGCGAGACCAACTGGAATGATCGGGACGATGCTACCGTCGCGTTGCGCGTGCTCGATAAGACGAAGAAAGCCGGACTGAAATGGGAGGAACTCGTTCGCGCCCTGTTTGGGCGTGAACGTCGGATCAATGGTCGGATAGCCCTCCGGGAAGATGACCAGCGCTTTGTCGGATCGAAGCAGGTTATCGACCTCCCCGGCCGCACGCCGCAGGTAAGCGAAGCGTTCAGTTGACCGGTACGCCGATCGTTGGGAGCGACCGGCAACCTCCGGCCGCAAGATCACCGGCCATCCAGCCAGCCGGCACAGACGTTCCATCAGGTGGCGTGGCGGTCGGCGCTCAATCCAGTCGAGCGCGACCAAGATGTGGAGATGCCGAGGAGATTGAGCAAGCAGCGCAACGCCATCATAGAAATGGTGGTAATGACGACAGACGAGGACCACCGGTCCGCGGCTCGGTACGTTCGCTTCCCCTTCGACGGCAAGATCGAGCTTGAGCGAGGCGATCAGCCGGGCGCCGGACCGCATCATCGTTTCAGAAACGGTTCGAGGCGGCATGGCAGGTTGCATTGGGATCGCCGGGTCGGCCGTATGTTGTGTCCACCAGGCGTAGAGGGCTGGCACGCAGCCGAAGATGATCGCGGCGAGGGTCGGCTGCCACAACCCGACGCTGAGGCTGAGCGCCATGGCGAATCCCATGTTCGCTAGATAGATGCTCAACGGCACCCAGGCGGGAAACTCGCTAACGTCCGCCGGCCGTCGCCAGAGGAGTCGGCTGATGGTCATGAAGAGGACGCCGGTCAGGGTCCAACCAACAAAGTTCTGGATCGGCATCCCGAAGTAGGGCCCACTTTCGAACCAGGTCCAGAAGCGGATTGGCATGGACGAACTAGCCATTGCCGGATCGAGGACCAGATCCCAGACTGTCAGCAGATAGGCGCCGAAGGCTACAGCCCAGACAGCCTGATGTCGCTTGATACGCGTCGCGGCCAACACGTTGCCCAGTAAATACGCTGAGAAGCCGATCAAGAACCAGGAGAGTGGGATGGTGAAGGGGACCCGTCCGAGGACCTTCAGTCCGAGCCCGTCGGTGTAGGCGTAGTTGCCGAAGGGCCAACCGGTGCCGGTGCCGATCAGCTCGGCACTGAGGGAACAACAGACGGTGACGACGAAGAAGATCGAGGTGCGGCGGAATCCGAGGAAGACGCACCCGAACGCTAGCATGGTCGCGGCACCCAGGATGATATGGAGTGACCCGGCGTAGGTCATGCCGAAGCTGAAGACCTGCGCGGCGAAGCGACTGCCGGACCAAAGCTCAGGATGTGGTAAGGCGATCAGCAAGCCACCGAGTCCAAAGGCGAGGGCAATGAGATGTCCACCGAAGAGTGAGCGGATCGTGGTCATGGGGTTCCTCCGCGAGCCAGGGCACGGCCCCGCCAGGTGAAGCGTCGACGTAAAGTGCTTGCGAGCACCAGCATCGACGCGGGCAGATCGAACAGCGGTGACGCCCAAAACGTCCACGGGCGCTGTGGATAGGCGCGACGAATCCCGACCAGCACACCGACACGGGTGACGAGAAAAAGCGCTTGTAATGACGTGAACCAAGCCGGCAGCCTGAGAACCCGACCAAGCACCAGCAGCGGCAACGGGGCTGACTGGATTGTCAGGATTTCGAGCAGGCGACCCAGATCACGCCAGCCGAAGAACTGATCCCGCATTGGCAGCGACCGGGGCCACTCACGCAACGTGCTCCAGCCGTTCACGTACATGCGGACCGAGACGAGATCTCCCGCCTCGAAGAAGCCAACCGGCTCACCCGAATCCGCGATGAGGCGCGCAAGCGTGACGTCCTCACAGATCGAGTCCTTCACCGCCGTGAACTCGCCGACGGTACGTAATAGCTCTCGCTGTATCAAGAAGCATTGCCCGTTCGCCTGGACCGCGTCGGGATCGTGGGTGATGTTGCCAGGAATGCCGAACCGGTAAACGAGAGTGGTCAAGAATGCCGGGTGTACCAGCCCCTCTCCCAGCGTCACGATCTCCTGACGAGTGGCGACACTCAGCACGGCCAGTCGGCGCATACGGGCGAAGTCCAGCAACGAACGCGTCAGTGCCGGTCTCGGCCGCACATCGGCGTCGATCGTCAGAATCCACGAAGACGCATCACATGCCGCCCAGAGGCCACATTGCAGGCCCCAGGCTTTGCCGTTCCAGCCAGCAGGGACCGGTGAGGCGTCGATGAGTCGGATACGCTCGTCCCGCCCAGCGAATGACCGCACCAAACTCTGAGTGCCGTCGGTCGACCCGCCATCGACCACCAGAATTTGGGCCACTTCCATGCCCTGCGCGGTCAAGCCGTCGAGGCAAGGTGCGAGCCGATTCACTTCATCCAATACCGGCACGATGACGGACACGCGGGCGTTACCGGCGCAGTCGCTTTCAGGGATGACCGTCGACCGCATTCCCGTGCTCAGCATGCGCCAGAGGACGCGCACGCCGAGAACGAGCTGTGGCACGGCCACGGCGGCCGCAAGGATCGACGACAGTTCGGGCACACGTCGACGCATCAGGTCTCTCGCAGCGAGGTGATCGGGGCCAGACCGGGACGTCGTGGCGCGATCTCGCCTCGCCGCCAGAGGCGATCCACTAGCAGCGCGATGGCCGCCTCTTCGAACTTCTCATGCCGTGAGGTCGATGCTCGTCGGCGCAGCGTGTCGTAGTCGCGGCGCTCGATGACAGTAAGGATGCGGCGATAAAGTCGCGTCGCCAGGAGAATTGGCAAACGGCTGTCGGACGGCAGTAGCCAGATGCCGGGCATCCCTTGTTGATAGAGCGCCCGCGTCCTCGCCACCTCGTCGCGCATCAGCGCCCGAAAGTGCTCGTCCGGGCCGGAGTTCGAACGCCACAAGTCGAGGAGCGCATGATGCGTCAGATCGAACTGAACCAAAGTATTTTTTGGTAGGTAAAGACGGCCAAAAGAAAGGTCCTCCCCCACATCACGGAGAATATTCGTACGCTGCATTGCAGCACCTAGATCGGCCGCGGCCCGCAACGCGGCGTCGGACGTCGCGCCCAGAACGTGCGCCATGCCCAACCCGACTGTCGATGCGACACCGTAACAGTAGCGGCGGAGCTCCGCCTCATCCTCGAAGGCGACCGGCTCGAGGTCCATGCGCAAGCCATCCAGCAGATCGATCAAATACTGCACTGGTATCCCATACCGCGCGATCACTCGCGCCAGCTCGCTTGCCAACGGCTCGCTCGGACCCTTGGCCGTTCGATCACTCGTGAGCCAGGACTGCCAGGTGTCGAGCGTGGCGCGCACATCCGTCTTGGTCCGACCTGGGACAGGCTCATCGACGAGGTCGTCCACCTCACGGCAGAACGCGTAGAGAACCGTCGTCGCCGCGCGCTTCTCCGGGGGAAGAAAGCGCGCGGCTAAACTGAAGGTGCGAGCGTTGACCGTCATCGATTGCCGGATCGAAGCCTCAGGATCAACGCCCGAAGGATGAGTCGTGGAGGAGAACGCCGGCTTCATCGACATCAAACAGCTTCCTATCTCACCGCGTTGAACGCGAATGGATCAGCACGAGTCACTGGCGTCGCGTGGTCGCAGTCCGTCGATCATCACGTCGATCATCATGTCTGCCATCTCCTGACCGGACAGTGGGGTGAAGCGCTGCGACACCTGCACCGTCTCGATGATCGCCAGGAACGATCCCGCCAGAAGCCGCTCGTGCGGCATGGCATGCACGCCTCGGTCACGTGCGGCGGCGAACGCGGCTTCGATCGGCATTACCAGTGAACGCAGCGCGATCTGCGTTAGGCGCCGCGCGTGCACTTCGGAGATGGCCGGCATGTCCGAGCGGATCATGCGCGCCAGGTCGAAAGGCGGTTGTGCCAGAAGAAGGGCGGCGGCGCTTCTGAGCTGCTGTCGCAGGTTCTCTCCGGCTGCGGCGATACCGCGCTCGAGCTCGACTCGAGCCCGATCCAAACTCCGCTCCGTCACCTCGACGAAAAGCTCTTCCTTTCCGCCTGGAACGTGGTGATAAAGGGATGCCTGGCGAATCCCAAGCTCACTGGCGATGTCTCGCAACGTCACGGAAGAATACCCACGCTCGCTGAAGAGTCGTTCAGCCACCTGCAACACCCGTTCGCGAGCGGCGCTGCTCTCCTCTCCGGCCATCAAGCCAACCTACCTTTCGTTAGGGAACTCTACCGAACATCCGTTAGGCTGTCAACATCCTATGACTGCGAATTCGCATTCAACCACTCTCTTGTCGCTTCCCCACCGGCATCTCCCGGTCGATTGGACTGATCGCGCATCCAGCGTATGCTGAATTCGAACCTGCACCTGCGTCCCCCGTATGCCCGACCGATCATCTCACAACCTTGGAGAGCCGATGACGATCCCAGATCGCTCAATTGCCGACATGCCACCAGAGGTAATTACTGCCACCAGTCCTCGACTGGCGAAGATACGTCGCGCATTGATCGTGGTCGCGCACCCGGACGACGTGGAGGCACATTGCGGCGGCACTGTCGCTCTCCTCACGGCGGCCGGATGCGAGGTGCATCTGACCGTCTGCACCTCCGGCGAAAAAGGGACGTCCGATCGCGCAATGAGCCCGGAACGACTTTCACGGGAGCGTGAGTCCGAACAGATCGAAGCCGCACAGGTTCTCGGCATCTCATCAAGCACCTTCCTGAGGTACCCTGACGGCGAGGTCCCCATCGACGCGGCGTTTCGTGGCAAGATCGTGCGACAAATTCGAACGCATCAACCCGATCTGGTCCTGACGCACGATCCCGAATTCCCCTGGCCCGCGTACACAGCCCACCGCGATCATCGCGCCGTCGGTCGAGTGACGATCGACGCCCTGTATCCCGACGCGCGCGATCACCTCTTCTTTCCGGAGCAGATAGCGCAAGAAGGCCTGGAGCCACACGTGACGCCAGAAGCCTGGCTGATCATGTCTGGAATTCCCGACCTCTTCGTCGACGTCAGTCCCATCATTGAGCGGAAGATCGACGCTCGCCTGAAACACACGAGCCAGCATTCCGATGCATCGGCGCTGCGCCAGTCGTTTCGTGACCGCGCGGCTGAGCAGGGAATAGCCGTTGGGCTTCCCTTCGCTGAGACACTCAAAATCGTTCGATTTGCGTAATCTCCCGACCATCTCGATGTCGGTGGCCGTTCACACCAATGGGCGGCGCAAAGGACGCCGCCCATTGATCTGATTGACACTGCATGCTGGTTGGTTCAGGACGCGCCCGCTGATGCAGAAAGAAGGAGATTCAATCCGTCATAGATCTTCTTGCGATCATGCGAGTTAAAGCGCTCGATCAGACCGTTCAGATGATCGATCTTGACCGGGTGCAGATGCTCGATGACCTTGACTCCGTCGGGCGTCAGCAGGTTAAGTACCACGCGTCGGTCGCTCGGATCATCGTCGCGGCTGGTCATCCCTCGATTGACCAGTCTATCGAGAATCCCCGTGACCGTCGGCGTCGAAACCTTGAGACGCTGCGCGAGCGTCGAGACGCGCGTCGGGCCATCGCAATAGAGGATGTGCATCACACGAAGCTGTTGGAGGGTGAGTTGCGGCCAGTACTCGGCAAGCGACTCAACACCGGGCTGAAACTGAACGAATGCTCGACGGAGTAAATCGACCAGGCCGTCGGCATCCGTGACATCAGCCGCGCCATTGGTCGCGACTGTGGAAATCATAGGCAGACGTTTTCCCTTCCTCTCTCCAGGTCAGACGGTCGCACGATGACCTGAAGCGCCACCACCTCTTCCCCCGGGCGCGCCGCAACGACACGCGCCTTACCGGAGCGAAAATCTCTTCAACCCCAATCCCGCGCATCCAGTATAGCCCTACCAATCACCATAGCACAATGCGCAATGCTGCACTGACAACAGTTTGTGAGCGGAAAGTGCGCAAGCGCTGCCGGACGCGGAAAGCTGGGACGTGAGATAATAGCGGTTGGAGTCGTTGAGGACGTAGATTCGCGATTTTCGCGGGAGCTCGCCGCCAGTCCAGAAGACACTCCGGATCAGTGATCCATTCGCGCAGCTAACGCGCGACGTGATTGTGCGAGCCCTGCCTAGCGTCAAGGTAAGGAACGTATGCCCGAGTACGAGAAACTGACCGCCGAGCCACGCTCGACCACCGGCAAAGAGGTCAAACGCCTGCGGCGCGTCGGCGTCCTGCCCGGCATCGTCTACGGTCCGGCGATTGACGAGCCTCAGAAGATCGGCATCGAGGTGCGCGACTTTGACCGCGTCTTTCAGACGACAGGATCAACCTCGCTGATCGAACTTTCGGTCGGCGACGCCACGCACACGGTCTTCATCCGTGGCGTACAGCGTCATCCGGTGCGCAACTCATTCATTCATGCCGAGTTCTACGCGCCGAACCTCAACAAAGTGACTGAGGTGACGGTCCCGATCGTGACGGTCGGACATCCGGCTGAGAATTCCGGTGGAGTGTTGAACCATGGTCGCGCCGACGTGCAGGTGCGCGGTCTGCCGGCCAACATTCCGCAGCACCTTGAGATCGATCTTGCCGGCCTGAAGGAGATCGACGATGTCCTGACGGTTGGCGATCTTACGCCTCCGCCCGGCGTCGAGATCCTCACACCCGCTGATGACATGGTCGTACGCCTCTCGGCTCCGCAGCGCGTCGCGCAGCCTGAAGCGGCCGAGGAATTGGTCGCCGAGGAGACGGGCGACTTCCCAGCCGAGGTTGATGAAGGCGCTGAACCCGAAGAGGAGTAGCGACCGCGAGCGGCTACGGATTGCCGCGTAGTCGCCCAGGAAGTGAAAAGGGAACGCGGCGGGCCGCCGCGGCGCCGATGAGCACCACACTTGCAACGCTCAACGCGCCGATTCCGATTCGCCCGCCGCGTTTGCGTTTGCCTCCGAGCGCCACTTCCGGAGAAAGAGACCAGGAGCTGCTCGTGCGAACGACGATGCGCCTCACCAACGGAGACGCGACGTCAATCTCGACCTCTTGCACCGTCATGCCATTAGCACCAGACTGCGGCAGCATCTCAGGTGAACGATCAGGGGAGCGCAACGAACGACGAGTCAGGCGCAGTACGTCCGGCACGATCTCAATGAGTGCGTCCGCGAGAGGGGAGCGAAGCCAATGGCCGTTGCCTCGCTGACGGGTGACGGCTGACCGTCGGTCCGGCTCGAGATCGACCTGCACTGGAACCGCCGGAAGCTGTCTACCCATCCCGCACTCCGTCCCTGAGATATTGTTCGAATTTGACCGCGTACTCTCGTGATCTTAGTCGGTCGAGCGTGTCCGTTCAACCAATCGATTCGGATTGGGCCCCGCTAGCCTCCGCCAGCTCGGCTTCCCGCTCGGCTTCCTCTCGTGCGACTCGCTCTTCCCATTCCACTTTGGCCGACGCGACGGCCTCATCTCCGCCGAGGTATTTGTCGATCAGCTCTTTAAAGCCGAAGACAACATCGACACGTACATCTTGCTCGGCGTACTTGTTCACCACGTTCTCATACTGAGTCCAGTACCAGTCTTCGCCGCCGCCCGCGTGGAATTCCCAGTCGGGCCGCACCTGGATGATCAGGTTCTGGTCGGGATCGTAATAGTCGAAGATGAAGTCGATGTCGCGGGGCTTCTTGCAGACCGGGCATCGCGTTCGATGCATGGTCCCAAGCAGAATGCCAAGACGCGCGTCAGGGTGCGTGCCGACATTCACCTGGCGCGCCACCGGCGGGCTCCAAATCGCCTGGCAGCTAACGCAGCGCATCTCGACTTCCGTGTACTCGGTCTCCAGCATAATCCTCCTCCGTCGGATCGCGTTGTTTGTCCTGCGACGCGCCTCCGCCCACCAGCGTTGCGCGTGTGACGAACGGCCTTCGTCGAACGTCTCAGCCGAACGATCACCATTGCCGATCCTGCGTACCTCATGGTGAAATGCTCCGGCTCGCTCGCGAAACATGATTATAGTTCACGGTCCTGGTGGCTCGCAGAGGACGTGATGCTGTGGCTATGTAATGACGGTTCGACGGTTCCATGAAGAACGAGAGGCCGGAAGCGATCCGCGCGACACCTCTCGTTGTATAGCTCGTCGATTTCGACGTCGTGGAGACTGTCGATTAGCCGAACCAATTGCTCGGTTCGATTTCGGCGCCCGCGAGGTCGACAATCGGCAGATCGGCACCGGCACTCGAGTTGACGAGACTATCGAGTCGGTCCTTGAGAGCGGCAATCGCTGTTTGCTCCGTTTCACCGACGCCAACCAGGACACGATGTGTTCCGTCCTCGCCGACATCGACAGTCAACGGTATGACGCCAAGTGCAATCCACTGTGAAGAGGAGGGCTGAGAGGTGTAGTACTCGATCGACCTACCGCCTCCGTGGAGGATCCCGCGAGACGTTATCACCTGCGACTGGACACCACGCTTGACTCGCCCAATCCATCGATCACGCGAGATGCCGCCAGTTGAGCTCATGCTCACGTTGCGTACCCTTCTTCGAACCCGTTCGGTCCGAAACTCCATCCCTGGCTGGTCGACGTTTCCCGATCTGGTGTGCACCTATTGCGGTAGGTCGCAGATCTACTCGATGTCGTTGGCTAGAGCAGCAGTCTTTTGTGGTTGTTGGTCAGGCTCAGACTAAGCACTTCGGCACATCGCAATTCGCGTGCCTGAGAGTCACCGTCAAAGACGAGGGAATTTAGCGTGCGAACGTCGAGTTTCTCCCGGCCGAGCGCGCGACGATCCGGTGGTAGCATTGCGGCTGGCGCCAAACAATCTCGGTTGTTCGGTCATCCGAATCCCGGTGCCGTAACGAAATGGACAAACCTGGCCATGCGTCGATTCCGGTTCCTATCGCTCCTGCCACTCACGCTCTGTCTGATCTTGCTGACATCCGCGTGCGGTAACTCAAGCAATAAGCTCACCGGCACTTCCCTCGACAAGACGCCGGCGCCCGATTTCACGCTGACCGACCAACGTGGCCAGACCGTGACGCTGAGTTCGTTGCGTGGTCATGCCGTCGCTCTGACCTTCATCTATACCAACTGCACCGACATCTGCCCGCTGATCGCGGAGAAGCTGCACTCGGCCTATGAGATGCTCTCGCCGAGCCAGCAGCAAGACGTCGTCCTGTTGGCGGTGACGGTCGATCCTGCGCGAGACGATCAACCCGCTCTGCAGAAATTCTCGGAAACGCATTCGCTGGCCGACACGGCCAACTGGCACGCAATGACCGGGGATCCCAGTACGCTGGCCAAAGTCTGGTCGGACTACTATATCGACGCCAGCGGGATGATCGAGGAGGATGCCACCCCGTTGCCGGGAGCGACTCCGACCGCCGTGGCCACTCCTGGCGACGCGCCTCCGGCCCACACCGATGCCATCTTCTTGATCGACAACGATGGCAACGAGCGCGTCTTGCTCCGTTCGACGGTCGATTACAAGTCGATCGCCGCTGATCTCAAGTCGCTGAGCAAATAAGACCGTCTTCGTGCGCGTGGCAATCCGATTTTCTCAATTGACGGCGTCCGTCAGTGTGCAATGATTACGACGCCAGCGATCGCTGCCCTGTCACGCGATCCATGTCTGGCTGGTCGCGACGACGCATCACGTCGCGGCGATCGGCGCCAATTCCCGTCGGTTCCTGATGGATGGCGTCTGCACGCTTTCTGGTGAGCTGGATCAACGACGATCACCGCACGCCCGAACGATGACTTGAAGCTCGTGTTCGGCGGGGCCGCGCGACGCATTCAAGGGCGCTGACGAGCAGAGACGCTCCTGAACGCCGATCATGCGGTCCGTCATTGAACGAGGATGACGGCCAACGAGACCGGTCACCCGGGCGAACCGAGACGTGGATGCCGCCGGAACGGGTGGTAGCGGTAATAAGGGAGACGCACATGCCAAAGATGACCGGGGGCCAGGCCCTCGTCGAATCGTTGAAACGGCACGGCCTCGAGGTGATCTTCGGCCTGCCTGGTGTCCAGCTCGACTGGGCGTTCGATGCCCTCTATGACGCGCAGGATTCGATTCACGTCTATCACACACGTCACGAGCAGGCGACCTCCTACATGGCGGACGGCTACGCCCGCTCCACCGGCAAGGTCGGTGCCTGTTTGGTCGTCCCTGGACCAGGATTGATGAATGCCATGGCCGGTCTCTCGACCGCCTACGCCTGCTCCTCTCCAGTCCTGTGCATCGCGGGGCAGATCGAATCGGAGCAGATAAACGTCGGTCGCGGCATGCTGCACGAAGTTCCCAATCAGCTCCAGATGATTGGATCGGCCACTAAGTGGGCTGCCTGCGCCATGTCGCCAGCTGAGGTTCCTGGCATCGTCCAGGAAGCCTTCCGGCAGCTGCGCAGTGGACGCCCGCGCCCCGTCGAGATCGAGATCCCGCCCGACGTCCTTGCGGCAACCGGTGAGGTGACACTGTTGGACCCGGCACCGCTCGAGAAAGCCGCGCCTGATACCGATCTTATCGAGCAGGCCGCCAAAGCGTTGGGCCAGGCCAAGAGCCCGATCATCTTCGCCGGTGGCGGCATCATGCTGGCCGACGCATCCGAGGCACTCAACGAGCTGGCCGAGATGCTGCAGGCGCCGGTCGTAACGAGCTCGGAAGGCAAGGGCGCGATTTCTGATCGCAGCTACCTGGCGCAGACGGTTATCGGTGGACGACGATTGACGCCCCAAGCAGATGTCATCCTGGCGGTCGGTACCCGTTTCCTGCAGCCTTCGACCTCGCCGTGGGGACCGAACGATCAGCAGACCCTCATTCAGATCGACATCGACCCGACGGAAGTCGGTCGCAATCGCAAGCCGAACATCGGTATCGTCGCGGACGCCAACATCGCGCTGCGAGACCTGGTCGATCGCGTTGGCAAGCACAACCGCAATCGTGAATCGCGCGAGGAAGAGCTGAGCGCGATCAAAGAGCAGGCCAACGACATCGTCTTCGAGGTGCAGCCGCAGGCGTCGTACGGCTTGACGCTACGCGAGGAGATGGGGGACGACGACATCCTCATCAGCGGGATGACGCAGGTCGGCTACTGGAGCAACCTGGGTTTCCCGGTCTACAAGCCGAAGTCCTTTATCGGCGCCGGCTACCAGGGGACGCTCGGCTACGAGATCGGTACGGCGCTCGGCGCACAGGTCGGGAACCCTGACAAGCGCGTGGTGGCGGTCTGTGGCGACGGGGGCTTCCTCTATCAGATCCAGGAGCTCTCGACCGCGATGCGGCACAAGATCCCGGCGGTGCTGATCGTCTTCAACGACGGCGCGTTCGGCAACGTGCGGCGCATCCAGAAGGAGCGCTTCAACGGCCGCACCATCGGATCCGATCTGCTCAATCCTGATTTCGTGAAGCTGGCCGATTCCTTCGGCATGGAGGGCATCCGCGCCAACGGTCCAGAGGGGCTGCGCGAGGCGCTACGTCACGCTCTGAAGAAGGACATGCCGACTCTGGTTGAGGTCCCAGTAGGTGAAATGCCTTCGACCTGGTCGATTCTGCGGGGAAGTTGAGCTGATCAGTAGCCCTCACCCGGCTCGCAAGCTCGCCACCCTTGTATGGTGTGGGTGGTCGCCGTCGGGGGTGTGGGCATGTGGGCGACGCGGACCTGGTTGCGGTCCGAACCTCGTCTTCGTCGTCCATATGTCCACACCCCAGCTTGACGCGTGACCCGGCGATCGGGTGTGCTTCGACCGCCGCGCCACCCCTGCCGCCACCCGTGGACGGCCTGGGAGAGTCTGCGGAGAAGCCACCCCCACCGCCGATGAGGGATCCTACCGCGTCCGACGGTCGATGCCACGCAAGGGGGCGGGGGGACGGGAGTCGATCATGCTCGGTATCGATGTCAGTAAAGTCACCCTCGCCTACAGCCTCCTCGATGACCAGACCCATCACCTTCTCCAGGAGGGCACCGTTCCCAATGCTCCGGCCGGGATCACCGCCTTGCTGCGGCAGATTCCGTCCGAGCATGCTTGGGTGGCGGAACCGACCGGCCCGTACAGCCAGGCGGTGGTCCTGGCCGGCCACCAGGCGGGTCGCAGCGTCCTCTTAGCCCAGCCCCGCCTGGCCAAGGCCTTCCTGCGATCCCTCTTCCCGCGGGCCAAGACCGATCGCCTCGACAGTTGGGGCTTGGCTCGTTATGCTCAGGCCGTGTCCTTACGCCCCTTCCCAATCAAGGCGGAGGTGGTGGTGCAGCTCGAGCAGCTCTTAGCCGCCCGCAAGAGCCTGAGTCACAGCCTCGCGCAACTCAAACAGCAGCGGCAGGTGCTGCCCTATGCCGCCGAGGCCTTGACTGCTGCCATTGCCGACCTCAAACGTCAACAGCAGGCGTTGGATGCCCAGATCGCCCCGCTGGTCGAGCATGCCGACCTCGACCTCGCGCAGCGGCTGGACGCCATTCCCGGGGTCGGACCGGTGACCGCCGCCGCCTTGGCGGCGTGCTTCGCCAGTCACGACTTTAGCCATCCGGATCAGTTCGTGGCCTACATCGGGCTCGATGTGCGGGTCCGCGACAGTGGTCAGCGCTCCGGCCAGCGCAGCCTCTCCAAACGGGGCCATGCCGAGTTGCGGCGCTTGCTCTACGTCGGGGCTCAGGCCAATCGGCGCATACCGACCAGCCCCTTCAACGCGCAGTACGACCGTGAGGTGGCCAAGGGACTCAGCTCCACGGCCGCCTTGAATGCGGTGGCCCGCAAACTGGCGCGCACCGCCTGGTCGCTTGCCGTTCACGGCACGACCTACGATCCGGACCGGGTTCATCGGCAACCGCCCCGGGACGTGCCGTCAGCCCTTGACACCGAACCATAGGATCTCTCCCGCGCGAGCAGGAGAGGGTTTTTGTCTTTGAGCGGTGTTCCCCTTCTCCTGCCGGGTACCCGCTTGCGGGTGTGGAGAAGGGGGCAGGGGATGAGGGTGGTAAGGTGAGGGCCAATCCCGCCGCTACGGGTTCACCAATTCAATGGCGTGAAGGCCCGCTCCGACGATGGCATCGACGTCGATACCGGTAGCGTGATACAGGTCGCCGCGTGTTCCGGACTGCCCAAACTCGTCGACGCCAAGCGAGATGACTGGCACCCCGAAGATCCCGCCCAGGAACGAAAGCGCATGCGAGGCCGCGTCCTGGACTGTGACGATCGGTGCGCGACGTTCCTCCGGCAGAATCAGCCAATCGAACGAGCCGGAGCCGTTCGGCGGTCCAACGTCCACGCCGTAGCGACGGCGATCGCGGAACAGGCGATAGATCTCGCTGGGGCTAGTGATGTTGATGACGTTGGCGGCGATTTCTTCCTCAGCCAGACGCTCGGCCGCCTCGACCGCTTCGGGAATCATCGTTCCGGCCGCCACGATCTGCACCGTATTGGCAACTGGTAGATTCGGCGCAGTTTCGCGCCGGTCGACCAGACGATAGCCGCCCGCCAGCACCTGTCGCCGCAGTTCCTCGTCACCCAATCGAGCCAGAGCCGGTTCGATCAGCTTCTGGCTGATCGGCTTGGTCGAGAGTCGCAGGTAGCTCGAGAGGCCGTCCTCGCGATCGCAGCAACGACGCATGGCTTCAAGCATCACCCATTCGGTCTCGTTCGCGAAGCACGGCTCGAAGCTGATCAGCCCTGGCAGTTCCATGCCGAGTGAGACGGTCACGCTCGACTGATGCGCACCTCCCTCCGGCGAAAGGCTCACACCCGACGGCGTCCCCGCAAAGATCATCTTGGATCCGACATATAGGCTGTAGATGAGCGAATCGAGGCCGCGGCATACGAACGGATCGTAGACCGTGCCGATCGGGATCAGGTGCTGTCCGATTAGCTCGTAGCTCAGTCCAAGCTGTCCAATGGCCATGAAGAGGTTCATCTCGGAAATGCCGAGCTCGATGTGTCGCCCCGCTGGACTCTCACGCCAGCGGAGCAGACGCGGGCCGTCGCTTTCGTAGTCTGGCTGCTCGGTCGGCGAGAAGATGCCAACTCGGTTGATCCAGCCTCCCAGATGCGTGGACGTGGCCACGTCCGGAGCGACCGTCACCATGCGGTTGCCGACGCCCTCCAGTTCGGCCAGACGCGGCAGAATGCGCCCGAGCGCTTCCTGGGTCGACGTCTCGTTCGGATGACGCACGCCGATGGCATCCGGAATCTGCTGCGGAGCGATTGGTGAAGTGCTCAGCCCGGACGGCTGCGACAGGCGCTCGGACGCTTCACGAACCAGCTTCCCTTCAGGAGAATCGTCTGGGAACGTCGCCCACTCATCCTCGTCCGGGATATGCAAGTCAGCACGCAACTGCACCATCTGATCGTTGTTCAGCAGCGCCGAATGGTTCATGGGGTCACCAGCGATCGGCAGTCCCCATCCTTTGATTGTGTAGGCAAAGAGGACGCTGGGGCGATCCTTTTCGGCATCCACCGCCTGGAGGCAGCGCAGTAACTCCACCAGGTTGTGGCCGCCGAGATCGGAGATGATACCGGGTAGGTCGTCGTCAGCGATGCTGGACAGCGCCGTCACGAGGTCGTCACGGCCACTGAGTGTTCCTTCGATCAAGCGTTGCCGCATGGTCGGGCCGTCGCAACGGATGAGCGCCTGGTACTCTTCGTTACTCATGTCGTCAATGCGCTGCCGCAGGGCCGAGCCGCCTGGGCGGCCATAGACCTCTTGCAACCGATCGCCGTATTTCGCCTCGATGACGTGCCAACCAGCGGCGTGGAAAAGCGCCTTGAGGCGCGCGGCGCGAACACCGGGGATGACCCGATCGAGACTCTGCCGGTTCAGGTCAACGATCCAGAGAACGTTCCCGAGCCCGATCAGCGCCTCTTCGGCCACCGCTTCCCAGACGTTCCCTTCGTCCAGCTCAGCGTCGCCGATCAAGGAGATGAAACGACCCGACGCGGCCTCACCGAAATGCGCGAGGCTATAGCGGTGCGCCAGCGCCGCGAACGCCGGAGCGACAGCGCCCAGACCGACCGAGCCGGTCGAAAAGTCGACGGGGTCCGGGTCCTTGGTGCGGCTCGGGTATGCCTGCAAGCCCTTGTAGGCGCGCAACGTCGGGAGATAGTCGCGATCGAGATTGCCCAAGAGGTACTGGACCGAGTGATAAGCGGGTGAAGCATGCGGCTTGATCGAGACCCGATCCCCGGCTCTGAGATAGTGAAAGTAGAGCGCCGTCAGGATCGAGACGACCGAGGCGGATGATGCCTGATGGCCGCCGACCTTGGTCTTGTCGGGATTGGGGCGCAGGTGATTGG
This sequence comes from uncultured Chloroflexia bacterium, assembly GCA_963713965.1. Lineage (GTDB taxonomy): Bacteria > Chloroflexota > Chloroflexia > Thermomicrobiales > Thermomicrobiaceae > CALAGB01. The sequence goes on along the minus strand of OY970217.1, from coordinate 2,523,399 downwards.
CGTGGTGGATGATGTTGGTGGCGAGCCAAAGAACACGTCGTTGAATCGCGTCGAGCGAGGCAATGGTCTCGGTGTCGATATCGCTAATAGGACCGTCGTCGGTCTGTGGGGCCGATTGTGCCACGAGTCTCCTCCTGGGGGATTAACGGTAGGATAGCCGGCTGCGCGCCGGTGCCCATATGGTGACATCTGAGGTGACGCCTGTCTAGCCGTGAATCGTGGCTCGGAGTGCGAGTGGACAGTCAGCGCTGACAGCTGTCAACTCCGACGTCTTTATTCCGGCGACTGTACTGAATTAGCGTTCTTACTGGTCCCCAACACGTAATCGGTCACTGCGGAACGACGGCCCAGTCTGTCGTGTTATACCAGGCAGCCGATTGCAGAGAATGAGTCCTCCTCTTACCGGCAACCACGTATAATTGCCATCCTGAATCGCAATGAAGGATCTCTTCTTATGAGAAATAGGTGCTTGTTGAAACTAGTGAGAGGTTCTTCGGTCGCGGCTTCAGAATGACAAGGGGGTGAGGCGTCTTCCAAGACCGCATCTGTTCTGTGGTCGCCTACTCTTGACGACATGATTCACGGCGCTGCCTACCGAAGATGGTCAATGGGAAATCCATGGCGTCCAGGATATCCTCAACGCGAAGGATCCACTCTTTAGGCGGCAGGGATCGCCTCCCCGAGAATGCGATCTCGTATGCGCGGCTTGAGATCCTCGCGGAGCACGAGATCGACTCGTCGACCGAGAAGTTTCTCAAGATATTCCTTGAGATCCACAACTTCAAAGAGGCCGACCGGACGGCTGTATTCCACAAGGAGATCCACGTCACTCTCCGGACCCGCCTCGTCGCGGGCCATCGAACCGAAGAGGGCGAGTGACTGAACACCGTGGGCATCGAGCTCCGAACGGTGTTCACCTAGGATCCTGATGAGTTCGTCGCGCGTCATCCTGTGCTCCGATGAAACGAATCACCACGCTGGTAATCGGTGAGGACGACATGTTGTTTCGGCTCACTTCAAGTTAGGTCTGTCGGCCTCGAACCATAGATTCAGTGTATCCAAATTGGCTGATTGGCGCGAGAACGGGAGCAGACAACCTGGTCTACGACAATCTATGCGACGATGTCATATGTGCATGATCCGGGCGCGTAGCTACCCACCAAGTGGCTCTGGGCGTTGCACTCCCAACACGGAATCTCACGCAATAGTTTCGACATCCAAGGCGGACGCTGCTTACGCGCCAAGTGCGGCTACAGCACGGCAGTGCGATTTGTCACCACTTCAACTGAAGCCAAACAACAAAGGGCCGGCGATTGCCGGCCCTTCTGGTCCCGCTGGCGCGATCTGTCCCCGTCAGATACGAGCCTTCAGGATGCCTTTTACTGGCACGACTCCCGGGATCTCCCACTCATCCCACATCTCATCGACGCCTTTCTGGATATAGTCGATATCCTCGTCGATGAGGTGAGCGAAGCGTCCCTGTCGCATCAGATATTCCCTGACTGGGATGCGTCCCTTGCCGGTCGACCGGCAGTCCCAGGTGTAGATCACTTCACCGTCGAGGATCTCGTACAGCGGGAAGATGCCCGACTTGATGCCGTACTCCCCAACGTCGCTCGAGAAACGCGGATGGTAATCCCAACCCTTAGGGCAGGGATCGAAGGTGTGAAGGAAGGTCGGTCCACCGACCGCCAATGCCTTACGCACCTTGTTCAAGTAATCGGTGGGTGGGAAGGAGGCGCAGGCCGTCGCGACGTAGCGCACCTTCGGATGGCCCACTGCCATCATGCCGGCTACGTTCTTCTTCCAGCGGCGCTGCATGATGCGGTGCTTCTTGCCGGTCGGCGTGAAAGTCGTTTGAGCACCATACGTCGTCAGACCGGTGGCCTGGATGTCGGTATTGGCAGCCGACTCATTGTCGTAGAGGACGATCAGTAGGTCGAGATCGGTCTGCATGGCCCCCGAGATGCCGGAGAGGCCCATGTCACCGCCGCCGATGTCGCCACAGAAGGAGATCACGTTGATGGGCTCGTCCTTGATCTTGCCCTTACGCTTGAGCGCCCGCAGCCCAGCCGCCGTGCCGATGGCCGACGAGCCGCCCGCGCCGAGTTGCGTATGCATCCACGGCACGATCCAGGGTGTGGTCATGTAGGACGTATTCGCCACGTACATGCAGCCGGTCGATCCGGTCACGACCGTGCGTGGCCCGGACGCTTTGATGAAGCCACGCATGACGGTGGCGGACTCGCAACCCTGGCACGTGCGATGTCCTGACGTGTAGAGCTCTTCCAACGGGATGCGGTGTACGCCGCGAATTCGCTCGTATTCGATCTTGGGTCGCTCTGGTGCGGTGGTCATATGTCGCTGCCCCTCTCAGTGCGCGCGCGTCGACAGGTAGTCAGAACTACCCGGACCACTCCGAACGCCGATCCAGGTGACGTAGCCATCCATCGTCTCGTCCCTGGCCGCCTTTTGCGTCAGCTCGAACATCTTTTCGCAGTCCTGAATTGAGATGTCGCGACCACCCAGACCGCTGAGAAAGTTGACGACGGTGGGCCGCTCCTTGGCCGGATAGAGACAGGAGCGGATCTCGTGCAGCAGGATTCCGCCGTCATCTGGTGATCCATGGGCGAAGTCACGGTCGATGACGCCGACCGCCTTGAAACGACTGAGACACTCGCGCAGCTCGACGGTTGGGAATGGACGGAACCAGCGCAGGTTAACGTAGCCAACTTTGTGGCCCTGCTCGCGCAGGCGCTTGACGGCGGTTCGTCCCGGTGCCGCCACCGTGCCAAGCCCAACCAGGACGACGTCCGCGTCGTCGGTCATGTACTCGGTGAAGAAATAGGGCGGCTCGTAACGCGGACCGTATACGGCGTTGAACTCTTCGTACGCCTTGACGATGATTTCGCGCGACCGTCGCGCAGCGTCCCAGTTCTGGCGACGCATCTCCATGACCCAGTCCTCGTTGACCTGCGGAGCGATCGATATCGGGTTATCTGGATGTAAGCGCCGGTCACCCAGATCGTAGGCGGGCAGGAACCGCTGGACCGACTCGATGGTCGGGATCTGAACGATGTGCTGCGAATGGGTCAGGAAGGCGCCGTCCATAGCCAGGGCCATCGGCATGCGCACATCGCTGTCCTCGGCAATGCGATAGCCGATCAGCACGTGCTCGAGCGCTTCCTGCGGGCTGATGACCCAGTTCAACAGAAAGCCCATGTCGCGCACTGACATGGCGTCGTTGTGCTCCACACCGAACGCACCCGGATCGTCGAGGGCACGGTTACCGACGAGGAACAGCACGGGCAGCCGGTCGGTCGCGGTAACGACCAGCGCCTCAAAACCATAGCACCAGCCGGTGCCGCTGCTGCCGGTGAAGGCGCGCGCATTGACGGCACTGGCGTGCTTGGCGATCTCGAATTGCGAGTGCTCGCTGTCGGCAATCATATATTCGGCATCGAGCCCACCGTCGGCGATGATCTTCGAGATCTGGTCCATCACCTCGGTATACGGGCGAATTGGGTATGCCGGGATAACGTCGACGTCGGCGAGTCGAACCCCTTCGGCAACGGCCTGGCAGCCGGTCAGGAGGTCCTGACGCTCCCAGACGTCAGATTGCTGTTTCGTGGCAGTAATCACGTCTCTTCCCTCCTAGACTGGCTGCGGCGTTTCCTTGCGCGGCTTGATCTCGCCCACGCCCGGCACGTTTTCAACTTGGGTCGCGATGCGCCCGGTTCCGGTGACGAACGGGTAGCTGACCCGCTCAGTGCCCTTCTTGCCCTCGGCCCAGCCCATGTAGTCGTCCGCGTCACGCTTCCAGTGCTCCCACGGGCTGTCGTAGTTGTCGAAGGAGAGCTCGTCGACCATGATGATGCATTCCTGGACCGGACAGACTTCGGCGCATTTGCCGCAGCCGACGCAGTATTCGTAGTCGATATCGTAGTAGCCATCGGTTGTCGGATCAAAGCACTCGTCGGGACATTCAATCCAACAGAGAGTGCACTTGGTGCAGAGATCGAAGCGCACGACCGGTCTCTGCGTCTTGGTGGTGCCGCGCTTGAAGCTCGGGTTGCGCGACTGGCCACGCGGGCCCATCTCGAAATGTCGTGGCACGGCGGGAATGACCGTCCCCTCGCGGAAGTGATCCCATCCCGGCAGAGTCGGCACCTCGTGCTCCCACACAGCGCCCTCGCCGGTCTTGACCACACGCGTGTGGTTCGCCACCGAGTCGTGAGCCTCGCGCGCGGCGGCGACGCGGCGCTCATCGTTCGACCTCGATCGCAGATGTGCTTCGACCGCGTCGATGCTGATGATGCTCGAGTCGATCCCTGCGATTGCGCCCAGCACTCGCTCGTGCGTCAGGTCATCCTTGAAGACCCATAGCCCGGCCAGGCTCGCGTCGCCTGCCAGTGTCACGAGGTTGAAGGAGAAGGGCCTGGATGGGATGAACTTGAGCAATTCGTCCGGAGTCTTGCGTGTTACGATCAGCATCGCGCCGCCCTGAATCATCTTTTCGTTGATCGGGCGAACGCCGCTCCAACCCCAGGGCTCGACGCCCTTGACCATGGTGTCGTCCAACACCACCGAAATGTTGGCCTCGTCGATGTCCATCTTGGCGCCACACTCGGCCTCGAGCTCTTCTTCCTCGAGGTCGGGCGAAATGAAAGTGAAATACTTGCAGGGGATGCCGTTGCGTTCAGGGGAATCGCTGTAGCGACCATTGGAGAAGGCGACCTGGCCCATGCGGGCCGCGATCAGCACGAGGTCGCTGCCGATGCGTTTGGCGAGGGTCTTCTGGAAGATCCCTCGATAATTGATCTCCACCCGTTTGATCACGAGCTACCTCCGGTTCCGTAGCGTGCATTGCTTGCTCGGTTCACCGACTCGCGGAGATCTGTTTTTCGAGAGCGCAAACGTCACCGTGAAATACGAAACACGTCCGGCTCAACCGGATCAGCGCTCTCGGTAACGATCACCGTCTACGAAACGATATTTCCCTCCTTCGCCTGCTCCGCCAATTGATCGCTCACATATTTACCGATCGTCGCTTGAATATGGTGTAGGCTGGCAGCATATGTCGCGTCAGGATCGCGCTGTTTGATCGCGTCCAGGATCATCCGGTGCGTACGGAGAGACGTTGTTTGGCGCTTGCGGGTCTGCAGATAGCTCTCTCGAGAAGAATCCAGCAAACTGAGACAGGCTTCAGCCATAGTCTGCAGAATCGGGTTGTCGGCCGCCCGCATGATGATCTGGTGAAATGCGTTATCTTCTTCGACGGTTGATTCACCACGCAGAAGCTTTTCGGCCTGACGGTCGAGAACCTGATTGAGCTGGACGAGGTCATCTTCGGTGGCGTTCTGTGCAGCGCTACGTCCCAACGCTGGTTCGATGACGCACCGAGCCTCGTATATGTGCCAGAGAAGATCCGGCCGCACCGCAAATGCCGCCGTAATACGGGACCCCAGATCCTCCCACCGGGCTTCTCGAACGAACGTACCGCCGCCCTGACGGACGTCGATTGCCCCGAGATGCTCGAGACTCCGCATTGCCTCTCGGATAGAAGCGCGCGAAACGCCGTACATCTCCGACAATTCTCGCTCGGACGGGAGACGATCGCCCGCGGACAGAGATCCCTCACGAATCATCGCGAGGATCTGCTGCTCGATCTGCTTGGGCACACGATCCCGTTGGATCGGCTTAACCGAGTTCTTCATTGGCCTGACCACCTGACGTGTGAGTCGATTCTAGATTCGTTCCGGATGCTTGTCAATAATCGGCACGACATTCTGAACCGGGGTGCGATGAGAACACCATGGACAATCGGCTGAGGCCCATGCAACACGACGGCCCGGACGAGCCGGGCCGTTTCGTGTTCGATTAAATTGAGCCAGGAAACATCGGGCGCGCCGAACGTCGATTGGCTTGGTCGCTCGCGACTTACGAACTAGAGGTGCCTGGCATGTTGATTCCGAAGGCCTGCAGTAGCAGCGTGATCGCCAGATAAGCCAGGATCAGCACGAGAATGCGTACCAGCACCTCGCTGCGAAGACGACGCGAGACATGAGCCCCGGCTTGCGAACCGAGCAGCACGCCAATAACCGCTGGAGCGGTGACCGAAAGGTCGATGATATTGTGGATGTAATAGATGAACGCGCTAGCCGAAACCGTGATCCCCACCATGAAGACGCTGGTCGCGGCCGACGCTTTGACCGGCACTCGCATGATGGCATTCATGATTGGAACCTTGACCGCACCACCACCGATTCCGAGCATGCCCGAGATTACACCGGCAAATGAGCTGGCAGCCGCCCCATATCGAAGATATTGCGGAATGTAGCGGACATGTTCGTCGGTCGCTGGGTCATGAAAGACCTGTGCCAACATCAGTCGGTCCGGACCATTGGTAACCGGCTCACCCTGACGCTGACGTTTGAACATTGCCACACCCATGGCGAGCAGTGCCACGCCGAAGATGACCCTCAAAATGTTCGGGGCGACAAGCACCACGATCAGGCCGCCAACGATGGCCCCCACCGCCGTCGTGAGCTCCATGAAAAGACCCAGCCGAACATTCGTCATCCGGTGTTTGAGATAGACTGAGCTTCCGCCAAGAGAATTGACAATCACGCTCACGGCGCTGGCGGCGATTGCCGTTTTCAAGGGAATTCCAAAGAAGACGGACAAGATGGGAACGATAAAAACCCCACCGCCAAGACCGACCATGGAGCCGAGAATTCCCGCTACGGCTGAAATGATCACCACGCCGAGTTCGGCGAGCGGCGAAATGGCCGGTTTCGTTCCTTGCGCGGCGCTGCCACCCGATAACCACGCAACAAGGATGCTGCAGGCGATGATCCCGAAAACGACCGTCGCGATCAGCGTATAGAGCCGATCCTGTGCCTTGAAATAGGAGTACGCCATAAAGGCGATGGCCGCGGCGGGTGTGATCAAGAAGACGAGAACGCCCACGGTCAGTATCGCTGCCGAGTCAAGGTGTACGAATTGAGATGGAAGATGTGCAATACCGATGATCGGTGTAGGCAAACTGTGATGTCGAATTAGCCCTACAGCGGAACCGAGAAGAATAAGGCCGATACCCAGCGTCAGCATGATCCGATATACGCTGGCAAGCGAGGCGACCGCCCTGTCCGTGAAGATCGGCCCCTCTTCTGTGGACGGATCCTCGGTCGCTGATCTTGACGTTGAACTGATACCCATGTGTACGTTGCGAATCCTCTCCCCTAAACTCCGCGCCTGCGAACACGTGGACCGACGAAATCACCAAGCCGAAAGTCGGTAACAAATCTCTACGAGCAAGCATATCACGGACTAATTCGACCTTCGCATGAAAACATCTCGCCTTGAGACTGACAGAATCGCATACCTCGCTCGTATCGGCCACGGTTTTGACCACTCCTTGTCCTCGGAACGATCCAGAAACAATCGGGGCAGGTCACCACTTCCGACTCAGGCGAGACGCCCCTAGCTGCTGTCAAGTTGCAACTGAAAAGGCCCGAGGAAACGGGGACGCTCGCATGACGCGTAGATCAGCGAGTGCTGATCATATCGGGGTGGATTCGCTTGAAAAATGCAGCGGTTCTGTTCAGCGTTATGGGCTCGGGTTGAGATCACCGGGCTGATCATGGTAACGCTCGACGTCGACACCCGGGCCACGCTGGGAGGGCGGCATTCCGACCTGGCGCGCCTTGCGCTGTAGCGCATCGAGCACGATGTCCACCGCGTCATTCAGGCTGATCCCGCGCGTGTTGACCGTGAGGTCATACAGCGTCGGATCATTCGGTCGACGGTGGTAGTGTGACTGGAGGTACCGGTCACGACCTTGCTGTTTGCTGTGAATGCGATCCCGTGCCGCCGACTCGCTCAGCCCCTCGCGTTGCGAGACATAGGAGATTCTCATCTCGAGCGGCGCGATGACGCGGATGTGCAGAACATCCTCGCAGCGCTGCAGCAGAGCCTGGGCTCCGCGTCCGACAATGACAACGTAACGCGCGTTGTAAGATTTCTCGATCACGCGGCACACCGCCTGATGATAGAGGTCACTCGAACTGACAGGCAGGTCTTCCGCCGGTATCGTGCCCTCAGGCGCCGCAATGAGCAGGGCATCGAGCACCCGCGCGACGAGCCCCGCTCCGCGTTCATCTCGTGCGCTCGCCTCCTCCTGTGTCATTCCGATTCGGCGTGCGACGTCGGCCACGATTTGATGGTCAACCAGGGTCCAGCCGAGTCGGTCTGCAATGCGCGACGCGATTTCGCCGCCACCGCTGCCGTACTCGCGTGAGATGGTTATTGCGCTCATTGGCTCGTATGTTGATTTTTGGTCGCCCACCGTCAACAACCTCCGTTTTCAGCGGCCGATTGAGCGTCGCGACGCGATCCGGGGCCGAATCGCGTATTTACCGATTCCTCGGTCGTCGGCGCAATCGAGCCATCCCGATGCGAACGACATCGCCAGTCCATCGATCAACCTGGGTGGTCGAGCTTACGGCTGATGAACGGCCGTCGGAGCGACGATAGGTCCCCCTCTTGACGCTTGTTGCCGGTTTTCTTCTTTGAACCCTGAACTCACTACATAGAATACCTAATTCCGAGAGTGGCGCGTAGCGTGGCACGGCCGCTGCGTTGGCCAATACGGTCGAACACGACCGCATCGCAACTCGGGGCCCGCGCGAAATAATCGGAAGGCGCGCGTGGCTGGGTAAAGGAGACTCGTTATGAGTATTATCGGATGGATCATCATCGGAGCGCTTGCGGGATGGCTCGCGAGCCTAATCATGGGTCGCAACCAGAGCATGGGCTGGATCGCGAACATCATCGTCGGGATCGTCGGCGCCATTGTTGGCGGTCTGATCTGGGCGCTGGTCACCGGCACCGGGTTCGTGGCGACGTTCAGTCTCGGCACGCTCTTGATCGCCATCGTTGGCGCCGTCGTACTCCTGTTTATCTGGGGGCTCGTGGTTGGTCGCCGTACCACCTAACGACATCCCAAAGCATTCCTTGAAACGAAAAGCCCCGTGCCTGATCAGGCGCGGGGCTTTGGGCTATTGCCCCGATCCAAGCTCGTCCTGCCCCATGTTGCGATTGGTCGCCTCCGCCTTCGGGGAAGCGTCCAATCCGAGGCCCGTCACAACGCGTAATGCTCATGCTAGACTCTATCCAGCGAGTCTCTTTCATACATAACGAGATAGTTCCTACGTCTTTCGACGTGATGTCCGGTGCCGACGGATCTGTGAGGTTCAAGGCACGCATCGACGCCTACATTGGGATGAGCCGGGGAGCAGCGCGCCAATGCGCGCCGGTTCCGGCGTGATGAGTGGGACCAGAACATGGAATTCATTGGTCAAGCCGTGGGCGGTTATCAGATCGAGTCTCTACTCGGTTCTGGCGGCATGGGCCAGGTCTTTCGTGCCAGACAAAGCCAGACGGGCCGCATCGTCGCCTTCAAGGTGCTCCATCAGCAGTACGCCAACGAGCCCACCTTTCAAGCGCGATTCCTGCAAGAGGCGCGTGCGGCGGCTGCCTTGGTCCATCCAAACATCATCGAGGTCATCGACTTCGGGCAGCAGGACGACTGGTATTACCTGGTCATGGAGCTCGCCTCGGATGGCTCACTGCGCACCCTGCTCCAACAGCAGGCGTCCGGCGAGAGCGTCCTGCCCCTCTGGCTCGGCATCGATCTGGTACGGCAATCCGCCGACGGGCTCGGCTACGCCCACCAACACGAGATGATCCATCGTGACATCAAACCGGACAACTTGCTGATCGAGCGCATGTCCGCGCCGTCCGATCCTGAAATCCCTTATCTCGTCAAGATCTCCGACTTCGGGCTCGCCAAGCTGGCCGAAGGCGGGATGAACACCACGCAGGGGTTGACGGTCGGTACACCCGCCTACATGTCGCCGGAGCAGTGCCAGGCCATCGCGCTTGATGGACGGAGCGACATCTATTCGCTTGGCGTCGTGCTCTACGAGGTCGCGACCGGACTGCTGCCCTTCGAGACGCGCAGCCTGACCGACGCGGTCTATAAACACGTCTATACCGAGCCACCACCGCCACGCCAGGTGAAGCCAGACCTGCCGGCGCAGCTGGAGCAGGTGATCCTGAAATGCTTGAAGAAAACCCCCGACGAGCGCTACAGCACAGCGGAGGAGCTGTCGTTGCAGCTTCAGATTGTGGTGCAGTCTCTCCGAGGCGGCTCGCAATCGACACAAACGGTCATACCATCTCCGATTATTCAGACGTTCAGCGTTCCTCCTTCGCTGCCCGGTGGATTCACAGTGACGTTCGAGCAGGATCGAGCGACCCTCGTGCCCGGGCAGCCCTCGGTCGTCATGGCACGGATCACCAGCCAGGACAGCGCACCCATCGATGTCGACCTGACACTCGAGGACATCTCACCGAAGTGGCTCTCATCACCGCTAGGGTCCATCTCGCTCCCTCCGGGAACCTCGCAGTCGGTGGCGTTGCCGATCTTGATCCCGCGTACTCCCGACTTCCCAGCGGGCGACTATCGGGCCACTCTGAAAGCGCGCCAGCGAACCGCTCCGAATACCGTCCAGACCGCGGTATCCATCTGGTCGGTCGCGCCATTTGAGGAGCTGACCTTCGGCCTTCTACCGGCCAAGGCTGGAGGCTGGACGGGCGCCAATTTCACCGTGGCGTTGCGCAATCTGGGGAATGCCGCGACACGAGTCGAGCTGGCAAGCTCAATCTCCGAACCCAGCTTCAGGCTCGAAATGAAGACGCCAACCGTCGATCTGGACCCAGGAGAGGCCCAACGAGCTCAGGTGCGGGTCCGCTCTGGCAGTCGGTGGACCGGTGGCCGGTCCGGCGCATTGACGGTCGAGGCACGCCCCTCGGGAGCCATGCCCCGTTCGGCGGTCGCCACCTTCACCCAGCGAGCTCTGCTCCCGTTGGTTGCGCCCATCGCTGCGCTCTTGCTGGTCGCCGTGGCCGCTGGAACGTTCGTAGTGCTGAATCAAGGGGGATCGGCCAAAGGTGGGACGCCGACATCGGCTCCGCAGCCGACTCCGACCGTGCCAGTCGTGGTCGTCTCGCCGTCTCCCACGCCAACAGTGATCGTTCCGACACCGACAATTGCGCCAACCGTGGCGCCGACGGTGCCAATCGTCGCATCGCCACAGCCGACAGAACCACCCCCGGCGTTGGCCGCGACTCATCTCCTCATCACCACCGGACTGGGCAAGCCGCCGGGCATCCTCGAGATCTACGCGGTCAATCCGGACGGCACGGCGTTGACGCCGATTACGCAGAACGATCAGGACGACTGGGAACCGGCCGTCTCGAGTGACGGATCGCGGATCGCCTTTGTCAGCACGCGTGATGGCAACAATGAAATCTACGTGATGGATGCGGACGGCGCGAACCAGCTCCGCCTGACCAACGATCCCGGTTCGGACGAATATCCGAACTGGTCGCCGACCGACAACAAGATCACGTTCTCTCGCACCGTGAACAACAAAACCAGCCTCTTCATCATCAACGCCGACGGCAGCGGGATGACCGAGTTGGCGCCGAGCGCGAACGGCTCAAGCTGGACGCAGACCTGGTCACCAGACGGCCAGCGGATCATCTTCGCGACCAACCGGACCGGCAAGAACGAGCTCTTCTCGGTCAACGTTGACGGCTCGAATCTGCGGCAGCTCACCTTCTCGGGTGACAACATCACGCCCTGGTTCTCGCACGACGGCGGGCACGTTGCCTTCATCTCGAATCGTGACGGCAACAACGAGATCTACATCATGAATGCCGACGGCTCGAACCAGACCCGGCTGACAAACACGCCCGACAACGAAGTCGATCCGGTCTGGTCGCCGGACGATCAGATCATCGGCTATGCAGTCAACAGTGAAGTGACGACGATACACGTCGATGGCACCCAGACCAAGACGCTGACCAACGGTGCGAACTACGACTCCTGGTTGCGCTGGTCTCCCGACGGAGCATTTTTGGCCTTCTCCGGGAATATCGACAACCAGCGAGAGATCTTCGTCGTCAAGGCGGACGGATCCGGCATGACCCGCCTGACCAACAACCCGACGTTCGACGGCAACGAAGCCTGGGTGCCGTTGATGCCATAGCGAAAGGGTCGCGCATCCCATGTGAGCGCGACCCTCAACAGTTTCCGTCGGAACTCTTAGGGCGCCTTACAGGGTAGTTTTCCGGAGCCGAGGGCAAGAACGGGGCCTGCCCTTACAGGAGGAGCAAACCCCTGTATCTGCCCAGCGGACAACTGCTGTGCAATCTACTCAAGACTCACGGGCGCAAGAGTTTGACGGCTTGCCGGTGCTCTGCTCGGCGGTCAGTATCCCAGTCGCCGGTGCAGTAGACCGAAATCGCATTGATCAAGCCGTCTTCCACGTCGGCACGCGCCATCTCGCGGCAGTACCAGTCTTCACCGTCCGATTGCCAGGCTTCCTCCCATTCGATTACGAATCCCGTCGGCGTCGCATCGCAGCGCCAACGCGGAACTGTGCCAGGACCCGGATGGCCGTCAAGGCGCAATGCAAGGGTCTGTTCCTGACCATCGGCCTGAATACGCCAGCGCGGCGACGTGAAGTCGCAGAAGACGCCAGGCGTGAATAGCCCCACTGGGATTTCACCGGTTTCAATGAACTGTACAAACTTCGTGGCGAGATCTGTGGCTAGTTCAGTCGTCACTTCGCTGCCTTTCCTTCCGATAAGCGTCGGGACTCGCGGCTGCGCGGCCGGCGCATCCACGTGGAGCTGAAGCTGAAAACCAGATCGCTGAGCGACCACGGTGGTGGGTTGTTGAGATCGACGCCAGCGACTTCGGCCAGACCCCGTTTGAACCATTGGGTGTCCGGTCCCAGCTAGCTGGCGCCAGCCAGCATCGCGGCGATGTTTTGCGCGGCGATCTCCATCGTCTCCTGGTACTCTCCACGCGGGCTGAACTCGATGAGATCGGTCTGTTCCTCGTATACCAGTACGTGTCCGGGCTCCAGGTAATAAATGTCGCCGGTCTCCAGTGTCTCTTCGTGATCGGCGAAGATCACCTGGACGCGCCCTTTGACGACGTAGCCCCAGTGCGGGCACTGGCAGCGATCGTCGGGCAGTCCCATGAAAAGAGGCCGGGTATCAGTTCCGGCTGGAAAGCTCTCCATCGCCACGTTCATGGCGCCCCACTCGACCTCGCGTAACGTGACGTGCCCAACCGGAATGTCGAACTCACCGGCCAACGGCAGATTGTTCTTGGAACTGTGCATGGTGCCTCCTGTGACACAGGCGTCGCGAGCGCGTTGTATTGCGCACAACGACGATCAAGTTGACGATGAATTCAGTCTAGGAGTGAGCGGGTCGCGGCACATCGGGGGCATTTCCCAATTCGGGAGCGCGCAGAAATACGCCGGTCAGCGACGCCGTAGGGGGATCTTCCTATTGGGAAGAGTCAGTCGACCAGGTCAGGCCAGATCGTTGCGCAACGCGAAGGCTGTGGCGGCCACGCGATTGTCGACACCGATTTTGGTGTAGATATGCGTCAAGTGGTTGATGACGGTCTTTTCGCTGATGAAGAGGCGCCCGGCGATGTCGCGGTTGCTCATCCCGGTGGCCACCAAAGCCAGAACCTCGGCCTCGCGCGCACTTAGCCCGGCTGGGAAGGACGGCTTCACCGGGATTGGCTGCCGCAGGACTTCAAGGCGCTGCTGTAGGCGGCGGTGCTCGGTGAAGTTACGAGTCGGATCGCTGGCCACGACCGCCTCGGCCAGGAGTGCCTCGGCTGCGTCAACCCCACCAGCTTCGCCGCGCGCAAACGCCAGGTCGGCTCGCGCTTCGAGCACTCGTGCAATCTCCCAGACGATGTTCTCTCGCCTGACCATGTCTTCCGCGGCCAGAAGGTGCGTTTCGGCGGCCGCGAAGTCTCCACGCATGGTCTCAATCTGACCAAGCTGACGGTCGACCGCCAGATCGTGGAACTGCCCCTCGAACGCCTTCAGCTTGGGATAGTAGCGATTGAGCCGCTCGCGATCCCCAAGGGTCAAGGCGGCCTCGGTAATGTGCGACAGCGGTTCGGAGGTCGATAGACTCCCGACCGGCATCGATTCCAGAAGAGGCTCGAATTGATCCAGCGAGACGCGTGCCTCGTCTTGTTTCCCTTGGCCCGCGGCAATCATGGCCGCGAGACCCCCATACCAGATGAGCGCGTTTGGCCCGATTTGTTGGAACAGTTCGATCGCGGCCGACATGTGTCGCTCGGCGGCGGCATAGTCACCCAGGAAATAGGCAAAAGCGGCACGACAGAACGTCACATACGCGTGAGGTTCGGGAGTAGCTAAGCCACGAATTTCTGCTTCGGCTCGATCGAGAAAATCACTCGACTCCGCCATTTTGCCTTGCATCGCGGGAAGGACCGCCAGCCATGGGTAAATATGGCGCATTTGATATGGGTCGTGACTTCGCTGGGCGAATTCAAGACGTTGAAACGTGACCTGTCGAGAGCGTTCGATCAGTCCCTGCCAGCTGTAGGCGATGGCCAGAGCGCCGCAGCACTCGGCGGCCTCCGCCAGATCGTTGGAGGCGACGCGCGAGATCAAGCGCCTTCTCAAGCAATGCGATGCCGTCCGGTAGTTGGTTGACTCGCACCAGCAAGTTACCGAGGGTGCGATTCGCGGCCGCCAGCGATTGTTCCTCTTCGATCAGCTCCGCCAGACGTAGCGCTTGACGCGCCAGCGCAATCCCTGCTTCGAGCTCGTGCTGACTGACGGCCATGACGCTCGCCAAATCGACCAGCACTTCGACAAGCGCTGGGCCCGGATGATCCCGAAGAAGCTCCCGCGCGGTCTCGAATGCGGCTCGAGCCTCCGTTATAGCCTCCTGCCGCCACCAGGCGCGGCCTAGGAGGAGAGCGGCGCGTGCAGACCGAGATCGCTCTCCACACAGATCGAAGCGCTCCCGCGCCTCGGTGAACGCGGCGACCGCCTCAAGCTCCTTGCCCGCCAGGCTGGCCGCCTCTCCCAGGCGTAGCAGGAGTTCGCCACGCCGCTCATCGTCGGCGCGCATCAGCGACAACGCCATCTTGAAGTGGATCAGAGCTTCTTCGGCGGCATACGCTCCCATGGCCTGCTCGGCCGCGCGGATCGCGTAGCTTGCACCTTTTACCGCGGTCGCCACTTCGCGAGAAGTGGAACGCCAGCTCAGCCAGAACGTGGGCGTCATGCGTCCGCACCGTGCGATTCAAGCGCGTGACCGATGAATCCGTGCAGCCGCTCGCGCCGGAGCGGCGTGACCTGGCTGTAGAGGCATTCACGAATCTTGTCGTGCTTGAAAGCGTAGTGCGTCTCGCTCACTTGCTCGATCAACGCCACTCGCAGCGGCAACTTTAAACGCTCCTCGACGTCTCCGCGTGGCTCCCCAGCGGCCGCGCGAGCAGCGTTACCTCGAACTCCCGGCCGATGATCGCGGCCACACGCAGCACGTCGATAACGTCAATGCTCAATCGGTCGAGCCGCTCCTGCACGGCGGCCTGAATACTGGTGGGGAACGTGGAGGCGTCCGAGTCGCGGAGGCGAAATATCTGCCTCCCGTCCGCAGCCTTCGCGCTCACCAGCGACTGACCATCCTGCCAGACGCGCAACAGCTCCTCGGCGAAGAAGGGATTGCCCTCGCTCTGCGCAAAGAGGACGTCTACGCCGGGAGGTTCGAGCGGAGCGCCGAGAAATGTGGCTGCCAATACCGAGTTCTCGTCTCGCGTAATTGGTTCGAGCGACACGGAATGCAGCACGCGCTGCCGGTTCAACTCTCGAATGGATCGCGCCAGGGCGTCGTTCTGCTCGACGTTCGCCCGATCGGTAGGCACCGACGATCAGCATCTTCACCGCCTGTTGATAGCGGGCGATTGCGCAGAGGAGATCGAGACTGGCGGAGTCGGCCCACTGCAGGTCGTCGAGTAGCAGTGCTACCGGCTGCTGATTCGCGATGGCCGCCAAGAGGGACGCAACAGCCTCGAACAGGCGCAGCCTAGCTTGCTCCGGCGGCAAAGCATAGCCCAGCGCATCCGTTCCGAGCTTGAGGGCGAGTTCCGGGAAGATGGTCGCCAGCACCGGTGCACGATCGCCAGTCAGAGCGGAGAGCTCAGCGCCGGCGGTCGAGCGCATGAAGCGGCCGATGGCCTCTAGAAAGGGGAGATAGGGCGGCATGCCCTCGGCGTTCGACGCACCACCACGCAGCACCGTGGCGCCGCTCTCCGCGGCGGCATCTGCCAACGCTCTGAGCAGACGCGTCTTGCCGATGCCCGGCTCACCGCTCACGAGTGCCACGCGGAGCTGTCCTGAGACGGCACGTTCGAACTCGTTCCACAGCGCCGCGTGCTGTTGGCCACGACCGATGAGTGTGCTATCGGAAAAGTGACGAATCATCGGGCCCACTCACTCTGGTTGTTTGATCACGTTCAGATGGACATATGAGATGAGCACATTGTACCGTGACTCGTTGCGCTGGTCGTTGAATGGCGACGGATCAGTCCGCGCTTCCTACGATGGCGTCAGCATCAATTTCGACCAGGTACCCGGATCCGACCAGACGGCTGACCTCATAGAGCGTGTTGGCCGGCCGAACGTCCGCGAAGGCCTCATGCAGCGCCGGAGCCATCCGCTCCCAGTCGTCGGCGTTGGTGACGTAACAGCGATAGCGGACGACGTCCTTCAAAGATGATCCCGCTTCTTCGAGCGCGGCGCCGATCTTCTTCAGAATGAAGCGAGCCTGCTCTTCAGGGTCGTCAAGCCCCACCACATTGCCGTCGTCGTCGGTCGCAGTCGTTCCCGAGACGAAGACGAAGTCATCTACCCGCACCGCGCGTGAATAGCCGACCCGCTCCTCCCAGACTGTGCCGCTCGAGACCCGCTGTCGCTTGTTCATGCGTATACTCCCTCAACATCCAGCAGACGCAACGCTGAACTCTACGTCGCCATGACAACCGAGCAATTCAAACTGGAAGCATCTTCGAGGTTGGCTCAATGAAGAGCAAGCGACATCTCCTATCAACGAGACGAGGAACAAGCTAACCGAGCGGACCGCATCGATATCAACGTGTTGGAAGATTGATCCTGAGTAACCTGTCGATTTCAGTGAAACCCGTTCGTCGTCATTGTGAGGGCGGAAATGGACCGCTCCAGTGCGACGAAATGTCACCAAGGAGGATTGGTACCATGCGATTCGTTCTTTTGATCCACTCACACGAAAA
Organism: uncultured Chloroflexia bacterium; assembly: GCA_963713965.1. Classification (GTDB taxonomy): domain Bacteria; phylum Chloroflexota; class Chloroflexia; order Thermomicrobiales; family Thermomicrobiaceae; genus CALAGB01. The sequence continues at coordinate 2,506,160 of OY970217.1, read as the reverse complement.
TGACAACGGCTCGATGACCGAAGAGGAAATCGCGGAGATGTATCGCGGGCATGAGGCGTTCGGTCAAGAGCTCGGGGCTCTTGGAAAGATCATGGGCGGCGAGGAACTCCAGGGCGCGAACCAGGGGAAGCTCGTCCGTCATGACGGGGGCGACGTACTGACAAGCGACGGCCCCTACATCGAGACCAAAGAGCAGCTTGGCGGGTTCTACATCATCGAAGCGGACGACATCGATGAAGCCGCGCGCTGGGCAGCCAAGATTCCGGCGACCGCCTCCACCACCATCGAGGTTCGCCCGGTCGTCCAACACTGACGCGACATGTCCTCTCGGAGTTCTTTCAGGATCTCCGAGAGATTCTCACGCGATTGATATGAGCGCGCCGCGACGAACTCCGATCTCCATATCGGCGCGTGGAAGGGCTCGGCTGTGTTTCGCGATCCTCAAATCAATCTCTATGTCTCGGACGTGGAGGCGTCAGTCCGCTTCTACACCGAGCTGTTCGGATTCACCGAGACGTTTCGGACGCCCGTATCGGGCACTCCGTCACATGTCGAGGTTCGACTCGGTGGCTTCACTCTGGGAATCGCCTCATTCGACGCAGCCAGGGACCACCATGGCGTCGACGCGGGGAGTGGACCGTCGCGGGCCGAGATTGCCCTGTGGACAGACGACGTCGACCGAGACTATGCGGATCTCGTTGAGCGAGGAGTGAAGTCGATCACGGCGCCACATGACTTCATCGGCCGCCTTCGTGCGGCCTGGTTGGCCGATCCGGATGGCACCCCGATCCAGATCGTCACGGAACATCCGACCTCAGGGTCCTAGCCAGTCCGGATCGACAACGAGAAAGGAACGGTGACGTGCGTTATCTGCTGATGATCTACAGCGACGAGAACGCGTATGAAGAGATGAGTGCCGATGAACGAGACGCGGTCATGGCCGGGTATGGCAAGCTGACGCAGGAGTTGAAATCGCTCGGCAAGCTTCTCGGCAGCGATGCACTGCAGCCGACGGCTACGGCCACGGTGGTGCGCGTGCGTAGCGGCGAGACCATCACGTTCGACGGTCCCTATGCGGAAACCAAAGAGCAGCTCGGCGGATTCTACGAAGTCGAGGCTGACGACCTGGACGAGGCGGTCAACTGGGCGGCCATGATTCCGGTCTATGGAAACATGGCAGTCGAGGTCCGACCCGTAATGAGCTTCGGTTAGCATCGAATTCAGCGCGGTCCGTGGCGGAGCCCGTCGCGGACCGCACGAGAAACTATGAGCACGACACCCGCAGCAATCGAGACAGTCTTCCGCGAAGAATACGGGCTCATCATCGCGACGCTGATTCGCGATTTGGGCGATTTCAGCCTGGCCGAAGAAGCGATCCAGGACGCACTGATCATCGCTCTGGAGCGCTGGCCATCGGAAGGTCTGCCCCACAAACCGGCCGCCTGGATCCTGACAGCGGCGCGACGTCGGGCCGTCGACAAGCTGCGCCGCGAACGAGTCGGTCGAGACAAGTTTCAGCTGCTGGCTGGCGATCCGGACTTCTCGACTGGCGGCGAAGAGATGTTTGAGGATTTCGACCAATCATCGTTGCAGGACGAGCGCTTGCGACTCATCTTCACCTGCTGCCATCCGACGCTCAATCTGGATGCGCAGGCGGCGTTGACGCTGCGCACGCTCGGGGGGCTGACCACCAGCGAGATCGCCAAGGCCTTCCTGGTGCCGGAGCCGACCATGGCACAACGACTTGTACGGGCCAAACGCAAGATTCGCGATGCGGCCATCCCTTACCGAGTGCCGCCCGACGAAGAGTTGCCGGGGCGCATCAAGGCCGTGCTGGTGGTCCTCTATCTCATCTTCAACGAAGGCTATCTGGCGGCCAGCGGCGATGAACTGATTCGCACCTCGCTTTGTGACGAAGCCATCCGGCTTTCACGCGTGCTCGCCCGGCTCATGCCCGACGAACCTGAGGTGCTAGGACTCCTCTCACTGATGCTGCTGCATGATTCCCGGCGCGAGGCACGTATCGGTGAGGGCGGCATGATGGTGACGCTGGAGGATCAGGATCGCAAGCGCTGGAATCGAGCCGAGATCGAAGAGGGGATCGCTCTGGTCGAACGCGCCTTGCGGATGCGCCACGCCGGTCCGTACCAGATCCAGGCGGCCATTGCCGCCCTTCACTCTGAGGCCGAGTCACCCGAGGAGACCGATTGGGAGCAGATCGCGATCCTCTACGCCTCCCTCTTCCGCTTGACACCCACGTCAGTGGTCGCGCTGAACCACGCCGTCGCTGTTGCCATGGCGCACGATCTGAGCGAGGGGCTTCGCCTCATCGATGAGCTTGGCGAAAACGAGTCTGTGCGCGGCTATTACCTCTTCCACTCGGCCCGCGCGGATCTGTTGCGACGCATGAACCGTAGCGACCAAGCTGTCGAGGCCTACCGCGCGGCGCTGGCTCTGGTCGGCAACGATCTCGAGCGGGCCTACCTCACACGCAGGCTCGCCGAGGCGGACCGTTCAGCTTCTTAGACAACCCACAACCCAATCCACAGACGGCCGACGGAGCGACTTTCGCGTCCGGGAGCCTCGGGCTATAGTGGCACCACCTGACCGAATCAATGCAACGACACCTGAACGCAAACGCTCGATCTCAATCAACGAGGAGAGGCAACCATGGTCTGGTCGAATGGCGGGACGACGCATCGCTCGACGGTGATGGGACGCAGAGGCATGGTCGCGGCGGCGCATCCGCTGGCTTCGCTGGCTGGTATCCGCGTGCTGGCCTCCGGCGGCAACGCCGTCGACGCGGCCGTGGCCACGATGGCCGCGCTCAACGTGGTCGAGCCCTACATGTCGGGCCTCGGCGGAGGCGGCGCCATGCTGCTCCATCGCGCCAACGGTGAGACGATCATGCTGGACTACTCCGGGCATGCGCCGGAAGAGATCGACGCCTCCAAGCTGGACGCGCAATCGGCGGATGTCGGGCCGAAGTCGATTACCACACCGAGTGCGCTGGCGGGCTGGGTGGCGGCGCTGGAGCGCTATGGCTCGATGTCGCTCGCTGATCTGGTCGCGCCGGCCATCGAATACGCCGAGCAGGGCGTGCCTCTCACGGTCAAGAACGCCATGTTCTATGGCAGTGCCGACAACCGGCTGCAAGGACCGGCTCGCGATACGTTTTTCGCCAGTGGTTCCCCGAAGGCGGGCCAGATCGTGCGTCAGCCAACCCTGGCCGAGACCTATCGCAGGTTAGCGAAATCGGGCGCCGACGCGCTTTATCAAGGTGAGATCGGCAAGCGGTTGGTGGCGGCCATCCAGGCGGCGGGCGGAGTCATGACCGAGCGGGATCTGGCGAGCGTGAAGGTCGATTGGCGCGCACCGTCGGTCTCAACCTATCGCGGCTACGAGCTTCGGACGACCTCTTGGCCTATGACGTCGTACGAGATGCAACTCACATTGAATGTTTTGGAGGGCTTCGATCTGGGCGCCAGCGGCCACAACACGACCCAGACCATCCACACTATCGCCGAGGCAATGAAGCTCTCCGTGGCCGATCGCATCGCCTACGCCGGGGCGCACGAGCCACCGCCGGCTGGATTGCTGTCGCGAAGCTACGCCGAAGCTCGCCGCAAGCTAATCGATCCAGCAAGCTCAGCTCCAGTAGAAGGGGATCGCTTCACGCGACCTCGACCAGCGGGATCTGTGCTGCCCGGCAATCCCGGCGATTTCACACGCGAGTGCACCACACACCTGGACGTCATCGATCAAGAAGGGAATGCTGTCTCGATCACGCAGAGCATCGGTGCCGTCTTCGGCTCCGGGTTCATGGCGGGCGACACCGGCATCATGATGAACAACTTCCTCTACTTCCTCGACTTCGATCTGGACAGCCCCAACGCGGTCCGCTCGAACGGCCCAATGCTCGGACCGCTGTCGCCCACCATGCTCTTCGACAACGGGCGGCTCTTCCTCTCGATCGGCACCCCCGGCGGCTTCGCCATCACCCAGACGACGGTGCAGATGATCTCCAATGTGATTGATCACGGATTCGGCGTGCAGGCGGCCATCGAAGCGCCGCGCTTCAAGACGGTAGCGGGGAACCAGCTCGTGATCGAGGATCGCGTGCCAGTCGCTACGCTCGACGAGTTGCGCTCGCTTGGACATGAAGTCATGCCGGTCGACGGTTGGTCAGCTGCCGTCGGTGGTGGCCAGGGTATCCTGATCGATCCCGAGACAGGCGCCTACAGCGGTGGCGCGGACCCCCGCCGCGACGGCTACGCCATGGGTTGGTAAGCGGCCATCCCGGGTCCGTACGGGCGACTGCGCCACGTACTCGGCAGCCTGGCGGCTCACGTAGCCTGATTCCTTGTACGGGCGACGCATGCGTCGCCCACCTCGTCGTCGCGCAACATCTGTTCTCGATAGCCCGCGCATCAGCCCTGCGGTAGTGGCGAAGCTTGCCTTCGCCTTCGTGGGGCGCCGGATCCTCTCCACCGGCACCCGAATCATCCCCAACTTCTCGTGATAATCCGGACTGAACCGGACTGTTTGACGTGTCCCGCGAGGTGGGCGACGCGTGCGTCGCCCGTACAAACGAGGATCCGGCGGTCGAACCAGGCTGACGTTGCGCACACCGGCTTCGGTGATGACGGTTTCCACAAGGGCAACCGGACCGGCTGGCAGCACTTCCTCAACTCCATCAAGTCCGTGGCTGAGGTCGAACAGCGTTGGAGCCCGCGTAAGATCAACAATCCGGATTGCGACAGCACCTCCACGACGGCCGATTAATCCCGAACGATCCAGCCATTTGCCGGAAACCTCGCCAACTGAGACGAACCCGAGCAATAGGTCGACGGTGTTTCGACGTAGAATCGAGGCGTCATCGCTGGATTTTGCGTTGTGGCGACGTCAATGAGAGGGGCTGGACGTGCGCTTCAGCTTGCGATTGAACAACGATCTTCCTGTCGGCGACTACGTCGAAATGGCCCGCGTCGCGGAAGCCTCCGGTTTCGACCAGTTCTGGGTCAGTCACGACCTTTTCGTGCGCAGCGCTCCGGTGATTCTGGCCGCGGTGGCCCAGGTGACCGAACGCATCGAGCTTGGCACGTGCATCGTGAATCCCTACACGCTGCACCCAGCCGAGATCGCCATGATGGCGGGGACACTGGATGAATTGAGTGGCGGCAGGTTCAATCTCGGCATCGGCGCCGGAGCGAGCGAATTCCTCAAGTGGGTCGGCATCCCGCAAGAGCGTCCGCTGCATGACACGCGGCGCGCCGTCGTTCAGATTTCGGCCGCGCTGGCCGGGGAACAGGCACCCGATTGGGAGCCGGAAGCCTATTTGCGCTTCTCATCGCGTCGCGTTCCGATCTACCTGGCGGCCATGAGCCCCAGGATGCTGCGACTGGCCGGCGAGATTGCCGACGGCGTTTTGCCCCTTCTCTTTCCGCCCGAGCACTACTCCACGGTGCAACCACTGATCGCTGAAGGAGCCGAGCTTGCCGGTCGCTCAATTGACGAAATCGACATCGCCGCCTGCGTCTGGTGCTCGGTATCTCAGGACCGACAAGCGGCCGAAGACGCGCTCAAAGACAAGATCGCCTACTATGGCCATGCCCTCAGTCCACTGATACGGCAGCGACTCGGCGTCACGCAGGCGGAGTTTCGACCCATCGAGCACGCACTAATGACGGAACGCGATCCGATCAAAGCGCGCGGGCTGGTGAACGAGCGCATGCTGCGCATCGGCATCGTTGGCACACCGGATGATCTCAGCGCCAGACTCGAGTGCCTGGTGGAGATGGGTGTCAAGCATCTCAGCTTCGGCCCACCGCTTGGCCCCGACCCGATCGAAGCTGTCCGCGTCATCGGCCGGGAGGTGATTCCGCAGTTCAGGGACAGGAGTTGAGAGCTGCCAGCGTGGAGGGTCGGTTGTTATGTATTGAACAGGACACCATAGTGAGGCTACTCTCCTGTGTAGGAGCTCTATCTTCTTTATGTCATTCTTCGGTTGCGACCTCAGAATCTCTCACCAAATTCAACAGACTGCCGCCTCAATGGAAAAGAGATCCTTCACTGCGGTTCAGGATGACAAGAATATGGTAATGCCTGTTGATGAAACTAGCCCCGCTCGTCAGATGATGAATAGCTATCCCGCATAACCCATCTCCCGCCGAACCGCGGGGGCTACTTCGGTAGCAAACACCCGAAGCTGCTCCATCTGCCGCTCGCCCAACGGCCAGAAGACGAACGTATCCATGCGACAGTCGCGATAAAGGTGCAGCAAGTGCTCGACCCAGCCGTCGGCGCTGAGCAATGGCGTATTCGGGCGCAGAACGTCCGCTGAATTCGGATTCCCGGGTAGATCGATGATCCCCATCAAGTTGTAGAGGCGCCGGATCTCTTCCGGCTTTCGACCCACATGCGCAGCCCCGTCGTCGATGTTCCGGTTCACCTCCGGGAGCGCGCTCTCCGGCACGTAGGAGTTGGAGACCGATACCCCGTCACCGAGCCGACCGGTCAGGCGCAACATGCGCGGCTTGGTCGCGCCGATCCATATGCGGATCGGGTGCGCGGGCGGTGGGCCGAAGCGCGTCCCCTTGAAGGAGTAATAGTCGCCTTCGAAACGGAACCCACCTTCGCTCTGCCACAGACCTCGAATGATGCGAACCGCTTCGTCGAATGCAGGTACGATATCCGATTGTCCCGGAAGTTCCCCACCGAATGAGGCGATGCCCTGCGCAAATCCGCCGGTGCCAATGCCGAGTTCAACGCGGCCGCCACTCAACACGTCGAGCGATGCGGCCGCCTTCGCGATCATGGCCGGTGGTCGCAGGGCGATCGGCGATACGTTGGTTCCGACGTGCACGTGTTCAGTGTGAGCGGCGACCGTCGCCAGCAGCATCCAGGTGTCGAAGAAGCGATCGATGTACGGATGATCCTGAATAAGTGCGAGATCGATCCCCTCACGGTCGGCCAGCGCCGCGCGCGCCAAGGCGTCGTCCGGTTCGGTCGTACCCGGATCGATGTTGATGCCAAAGAGTGGTTGCGGACGGTCCACGTTTTCCTCCAACGACCCAGCGCGATTGATGACAGCAAACCATGCTGAATAGCGCCGCACACCCTCTGGAGTTGTAACTCATTCAGCCGGTCGACATTCCATCAGATTCGGACTGACCACGTCAGACTGTGAGGCTGCTGTAAGGTCCTGTGACGGACTGTAACGCGCCCGACATCCGATCGGGCCTACAGTTAGTCGTGAGGGTCGGTGATTCGCGGATCGCCCGGTCACGGACCGGTCGCTTGATCATCGAAAGGCCGGACCATGAAGAGCACAATCGTCGTTCCCCTTTCGGGTTCGCCCCATGACCGCTCGCGCTTGTCCGAGCGGGCAATACCCTATGCACGATCTCTCGCACGCCGCACAAATTCATCAATTGTCTTGACCTCCGTCGTCGATCTTCCCGATGAACTGGCCGCTTACTACGCGCTCCCAGCTTCCGATCACGAAAAGAAATCTGGCCCAGTGGCCGAGCGCCAGGAGTACCTGGGACGGCTAGCGGAGAAATTCGCGGGGCTGTCCGTGCGCACCGAAGTTAGGACAGGCGATCCGGCCGAAGAAGTGATCGATCTGGTGGAGCACCAGACCAATCCGATGCTCGTGCTGGCAAGCCACGCCCGCACCGGCGTGGGACGAGCAATTCTCGGAAGTGTCGCCTTCAGCATCGTCCACCGGGTCAACTGTCCCGTGCTGATCCTCCCAACGTCCAGCCGGGAGACACCGATTCCCATCATGCCGGAGCGGGGGGCGATCCTGATTCCGTTGGACGGTTCATTCTCGTCCGAAAGCGTATTGCGCATGCCCCTCCAGGTGTTGGGAGATCCCGATTATGCTCTCCACCTCCTTTTTGTCGTGACTCCGGTGACCGATGTTGATGGTATGCCGATTGAAGCCTTCATCGGACCGAAGGAGGAATGGGCGTCTGACTATCTGCAGACCATCGCCGAGCGGCTGACCAGGGGAGGGTATATGGTGACCTGGTCAGTGAAGATCGGCGAGGTCCCCGAACAGATCATGGAAGTGGCGCGCGAGATCGACGCCGACGTCATCGCCATGACGACGCACGGACGTCACGGAATTGGGCGCATGCTCTTTGGTTCGGTCACCGAGCGGATCGCCCACGAGTCGCATCTACCGCTCCTCCTCATTCACCCCGACTCCACACTGGTACCAGTCAATGCGGAGGACGACAAGGAATCTGAATCGGAGCGACGCATGACTAAACGGCACATCCCGTTGGGCGTTTCAAACGACTGAGGTAGAGCGCAGCATAGGTGGTTGCAGGTGCTGGCGATTAGTCCGCCAGCGCCTGCGTCGTTTCGCGTGATCTGATCGGGTGGAATATCGGCTCACGCCGCACCTGGATCACGGTAACGGCGGCGATCGTCCCAGCCGCGACATTGATCAAGAGGGATGGAACGTAGGACCCAGTCTGATCATAGAGGAACCCGGTGAGCGCAGCGCCCACGGCGCTACCCAGCGGCATGATGGCAAACATGAAACCGAAAATGGCACCTAGAGAGCGGCGCCCGTAGATGTTGGCGCACAGCGCGGACGTCAGCGGCACCGTTGAGCTCCAGGAAAAACCAATGACGGCCATCGCCAGGAGCATGTATGCCGGATTGCTTTTGGCAAGGAACAGCAATCCAAATCCAATTCCGCGCAGCAGGTAGATGAGCGCCAATGGCATTGTTCCACCCGAACGGTCTGACCACCAGCCGGTGGTCAACGTCCCGATAATGCTGATGCCACCCATCATCGAGAGGGAGAACGCGGCCAGTCCTTTGTCAATTGTGTTCACTTTGGCATAGTCGAAGAAGTAGGTCATGATCCAGGACATGGTGAACCCGCAGACGAAGAAGCCGACTCCCAATTGCCAGAAGCTAAGAGCCCTCACCGCGTTACCGAGTGAGCATCCGGTCACCGTCTCGGCAGCGTCGGCGGTGTCTTCTCGCTCTCTAAGCAGCCAGAGGATCAGGGGCGCTCCAACGCAGAAAAGCAGCGCCGCGACGACGAAATAGCCGTCGCGCCAACCGATGCCGTCGACCAACAGCGCCAACGACGGAACGATTGCTAGCTGTCCGAGCGGGCTCCCCATGCTGACAACTGACAGCGCCGTCGCTCGCCGTTTCTCGAACCAACCAGCGACGAGTGGCGTGATGGTGACCGGCGATACAGCGCCAAGTCCCAACGCCACCAGAACGCCATAGCCGATGATCAGAAAGACCGTCGTGTGCGCCTCGGCGGTGAGGACCATGCCCGATGCGATCAGCCCAAGCCCGACGGCGGCGACCGCTCTGGCCGGGAGACGATCGACGAGCCATCCGACGAATGGTTGAGCGGCGCCGACGACCAACACGTTGAGCGATACGATCAGACCAAGCGTCGAGTGGCTGAGGGAAAATCCGTCACGGATCTGGTCAAAAACCAGACCTACCATGAAGCGTCCGCCAGCGGTGACCGCCAGCACGAACGTCGCTCCAACGACGATGCTCCAGCGTTTCCACTCGGAAGCTCGCGAGGCCGAAGTTGCTGTCGTCAACAGATATTCTCCCCGGCAAATGTCAAATGATGAGCGGTTAGTCGAGCGCCGATCTGATTACTGTCACTGGCGGCAACAGGGCCACTGTCGGTCAAATTCGCGCTACCGACTCCCGGTGATGCTCCCACCCGAGTCAGAGTATAGCGAAGCATCACCATAATGACATGACACGTCCCGCGACATCGAGAGATCGGTCGAGAATTGGTATACTCAGAGGTCTTGTATGCTCGAGGAGAATCGACCTCGCCTACCGTGGCTTGGGCCGTTCGTCGAGCCACACCAGCCTCATAGTAGTTTGAGTCAGCAGGAGAAGAAGGAGCGCAACGGGTGGGGTCAACGAAGCTAGAACGCGAGGTTCGTCGCAGACGAACGTTCGCCATCATCTCTCACCCGGACGCCGGTAAGACGACGCTCACCGAGAAGTTGCTTCTCTACGGTGGCGCGGTCAATCTGGCTGGATCGGTCACCGCGCGACGGCAACAGCGGCAGACCGCCTCCGACTGGATGTCGCTCGAGAAAGAGCGTGGTATTTCGGTCTCATCAACGGTCTTGCAGTTCGACTATCACGGCTATCGAGTGAACCTGCTGGACACACCCGGCCACCAGGACTTCTCCGAGGACACCTATCGAACGTTGACCGCTGCCGATAGCGCCGTGATGGTGCTAGATGCCGCGCGTGGCATAGAGCCGCAGACGCTCAAGCTCTTCGAAGTCTGTCGCATGCGTCACATCCCGATCTTCACCTTCATCAACAAGCTCGATCGACCGGCACTTGACCCGCTGGAGCTGCTTGACGAGATTGAGCAGACCCTCGGGCTCGATGTCTGTCCCATGAATTGGCCGATCGGGGACGGCACCGAGTTCCAGGGCGTCTATGACCGCGGAACCGAGCAAGTACATCGCTTTGCGCGCACTGAGCATGGCGCGCGACGCGCTCCGGTGCAGGCGGCAGGCATCGACGACGTGAAGCTGGACCAGATTCTCGGTCCAGCGCCAGCCGCCAAGCTGCGCGAATCGGTGGAACTCGTTGAAGTGGCAGGCTACGAATTCGATCGGGAGCGAGTACTGGCGGGCGAACTGACGCCGGTCTACTTCGGCAGCGCCTTGACCAACTTCGGTGTGCAGCTCTTTCTCGATGCCTTCGTCGAGATTGCCCCATCGCCACTGCCACGCGAGACAGCGAACGGCCACGTGAGTGCCGAAGACGAGGAGTTCTCAGGGTTCGTCTTCAAGATTCAGGCGAATATGGATCCACGCCACCGGGACCGGGTCGCATTTCTACGCGTCTGCTCAGGACGATTCGAGAAAGACATGCCGGTCAAGCACGTGCGTTTGGGTCGCGAGGTTCGTCTTAGCCGCCCGATGAAGCTCTTCGGCCAGGATCGCGAGGTTGTCGAGGAAGGCTATGCCGGTGACGTCATCGGCTTGATCAACCCCGGCACCTTCACCGTCGGAGATTCGGTGACGAATGGTGATCACGGCGCCTTCGCGGCTATGCCTCGATTCCAACCGGAGCATTTCGCTCGCTTGCTCAATGCGAAGACCGACCGCTACAAGCAGTTCCAGCGTGGGCTCGACCAAATCGAGGAGGAAGGTGGCATTCAGCTCCTTTACCCGCTCGATTCAGGCAGCCGCGAGCCGATTCTGGCCGCGGTCGGCGCGCTTCAATTCGATGTAGTGCGCTACCGGCTGGAGAATGAGTACGGCGTCGAGACCGTCCTCGAGCCGCTGGGTTATGAGCTGGTACGCTGGGTCTCAGGCGATCCGGAGGAGATTCGCGAGATGGGCGGACGGCGCGGTCGCTCACGCGCCGAAGACCGGGACGGGAACGTCGTTCTGCTCTTCCGCAACCAATGGGACCTCGATTTCGCAATCCAGGATCACCCGAACGTGACCTTCTCCGCCATCGGTGGGGTCCAGGCACAGCTGGAGCAGGCCGGGGTGAAGTAGACCCGGACCAAAGCAAAAGCCCACACAAGAGGACCGCACCGCTGTCAATCAAAATCCGCCGGCAAGGACGGAACCAGATGCAACGCATAGAGGCGGGCGATCTGCTCGGGCAGGACGCGATCGATGGAGAGCGGCGGCAGGTCGTTGAGCGGGAAGAAGCGGACGTCATTCGTCTCGGTGCTGGGCATCGCATCTCCGGCGACAATCTCGCAATCGAAGAAGAGCTTGTAGATGTGGAACGCCATCGGCGGGTGGGCATGCCGGTCGCGGTCGTAGATTGCCAATAGTCGCCGCACCGTGACACGGTAACCCGATTCCTCCAGCGTCTCTCGCGCGGCCGCCTCGCTCGGTGACTCCCCCGGATCGACCCAGCCACCAGGAAGCGTCCAGAGTCCGTCCTCCGTCTCCTGCACCAGCAGAATCGTGCCATCGCGAAAGACTGCGGACCGCACGTCGACCTTGGGTGTGGCATGCCCCACTTCGGCCGCGAAGAGCGACTGCAACGGCGCCACGAAGGACTCGTCTCCTGCCGCCATCATCTCCGCCGCGATCTCCTGGAGACGCTGATAGCGTTCGACGTCGAAGGGGTCGGGAGCGTAGCTCAACCCGGTCTGTGCAATCGCCTGAATCTCGCGCGCCCAACGCATTCCCTTCGACAGCACAGACATCTCCTCGATATGCCGACGTTCAACTTCGCAGGTATTATTGCTGTTTGAGTCTGGTGAGTCAGCGGGCAGACGAAAACGACACCCAGGACGAGCCCTGGGTGTCGATAAAACGCACTCTTTTGTCGTCATCACTTCGGTCGGTGCTAGGTAAATTCCTGCTTCGTAGGATGACGATTAGGCCCTCTCCACGATTCGATTCAGCTTTGAGGAGCCTCACGGTTCGTACCGGCACCGACACGCTGTGAGTCCGGCGGAAATTCCAACTCCAGCGCCTCTCCTTTCGTATCGAACCAGCAGCGCTTTGCCGCAACTTCGACACTATCAGATCGGTATCGTTGCCGCGAGGGCCGTCCCCCCGCTACCTCCATACTAACTCCATATTGCCCCGATTGCAAGGTACGGACGTCCTGACAGGATTCTCATCATTGCCTTCCTCATCCTCCCAAAGAAGCGCAATGAGCACATCGGGAGTCTGCGCGTTCCGTCATCAGGCGCGCACGGATTGCGCCTTCTTTTGCTCGAAATACTCGCTGTATCCGCCAGGGAATTCGTCGAGATTACCGTCCAGCAGTTCGAATGTCCGACTGCAGGTTCGGTCCAGAAAATAACGGTCGTGCGATATCGTCAGCACCGTTCCATCGAACTCATCCAACGCTGCTTCAAGCACCTCGGCAGACTCGATGTCGAGGTGGTTGGTAGGTTCGTCCAGGAGCAGGCAGTTGACGCCGCTGAGCGTCAGATCGAGAAGCTGCAGCTTGCTCTTCTCGCCACCGCTCAGGATCGAGATCGGGCTGCACGCCTGCCGATAGTTGAAAAGGAATCGACCGAGCAGCGCCACCACCTGCTCTTCTCGCAGCGCGTGTCTGCGGCGAATGAACTCGATCGGCGTCAAATCCAGGTCCAGCGTCTCGTGGCCCTGAGCGTAGTAGCCGAGGCGGATCGACGGACCGACCCAGACTTCGCCTTCTGTCGGCTCGTCCAGACCGAGCAGGAGTCGGAAGAGGACCGACTTGCCGGTGCCGTTGGGTCCGACCAATCCGACCCGCTCGCCACGTCGTACGGTGAAGCTGACGTCGAGGAAGATGAGACTGTCCTCGAACTCCTTGGTCAGATGCCGCGCTTCGATCACTTTCTGCCCACCACGCTGCTGCGCGTTGAATGCCAGTGCCATCTTGCGCCGTTCCAGCACCGGGCGTTCGACCTTGTCCATCTGATCGATCTGCCGCTGCTTATTCCGTGCCTGTTTGATGTGGCGTTCATCGACCACGATGCGCGCCCACTGTTCGAAGCGGGCGATCGCCTCCTCCAGACGCTTGATCTCCTTCTGCTGCGAGACGAAGTCCTGCTGCTGCTTCAGCAGAGCCATCTCGCGCTGTGTCACGTAGCTCGAATAGTTCCCCTGGTAGACAGTGAGGTTGCCGTCCGCCAACTCGACGATCTGCGAGACCGTGTCGTCCAGTAGGTAGCGATCATGCGATACAAGCACGAAAGCGCCCGAGAAACGCTTGAGGACCTGCTCGAGCTCCGCCTTGGCGCCGATATCGAGATGGTTGTCCGGCTCGTCCAACAACAAGAGATCAGGTTTGGAGATCAGGCAGCGGGCCAGACCGACCAGCTTCTTCTGACCGCCACTCAGCTCCGTGACAGGCCGGTCATGCATCTGGAGCGGTATTCCGAGATCGATCAGCAAACTCTCGGCGTCGGAGCGAAAACGTGGTCCATCCGCCTCGTCATACCGTTGCAGGATCCGAGCCTGCCGATCGAGCAGGTGGCCGAACGCATCCAGGTCGCCACTCAGCTTCGGGTCGGCCAGGTCCGCCTCGATGCGGTCGAGCTCAGCCTCGATCTCTTGCAGATCGGCACGACCACGCAGCACCTCATCGAAGGCACTGGTGAGTCCCTCTCCGTCGTACTCCTGCGGCAGGTAGGCGCAAATCGCCCCGCGCCGCAACGACCGTTCTCCGCCCTGGGGCGCATCGAGTCCGGCCAGAACCTTGAGCAGACTCGACTTCCCAGCTCCATTAGGCCCCACCAGACCGATCTTTTCTCCGTCATTGAGGCTGAGGCTGACGCCGTTCAGCACGTTGCGGGTGCCGAAGCTCAGCTCAATCGATTCCAATCTCGTCAGCAGCACGCTGGCTCCATGTCCGCTCCTGTCGCGCCTATCGAGTGAGATGGGGCCGGATGACCGCTGGTGGCGTCGGCACAGGAGCAACAAAAAACGCCGCGGCCATCATCCTGGCCCACGACGTTCGGCTCTCTTCGCTGTTGTGTGACTGGGTTACGGCTCGTTGCGCTCGAGTTCGCTTTGTTCCGAGAGCCCGCCGCCACACTGGATCACCACCGAAAAATGGGCACAGTACGACATAGCAGGCCCCGAAATGCCTGACTTCCGTCTCACGTTTGCCCACTTTTGGCGATCTCTCACCAGCACGGTTCGCTCCCCTTCGGAACGGAAACGTCGTCAATCCGATGACCACCCGGATCGACGCAGTCCATCGTAGCATGACCAGGGACCTTCGGCAATATCGCGATTTCGGTACCGAGCGGCATGCGACGTGCCGGTTCTCTCTACCGGATTCACGGCAGATCGGCCGACTTCGGTTATGCTGGCGAGGCTGACCGGCACGCGATTCATGGTCGGCCATCGATTTGATTGAAGGGGGCGAGATGGGCTTTCCACTACGCGTCGGACTTGGCACCGGTAATCGGTTGCCCTTTCCCGAATTGGCCAGACAGTGGCAGCAGATCGAAGACCTTGGGTTCGATTCCGCCTGGGTGGTGGACCACTTCCTCGCGGGAAACGATGAGTCGATTCCGTATCTAGAGGCCTGGTCGCTGATCGCTTCGCTGGGCGTGCTGACTAAGCGCATCCGCTTCGGCATCCTGGTGAGTGGCAACACCTACCGCAATCCGGGTCTGCTGGCCAAGCAAGCCGTCACCATCGACCACGCCACGAACGGTCGGGTCGAGATTGGCATCGGCGCGGGCTGGATGGAGCGGGAGCACCACGCCTACTCCTATGAGTACCCATCGGCTGGCACCCGCATCGAGATGCTGGATGAGGCGGTCCAGATCATCGACAGCCTGATGACCGAGGATCGAACCACGTTCAAGGGGAAGTACTACAGCTTCGACGACGCGCCGTTCGAGCCCAAGCCGCTGCAGCAGCCGCGTATTCCCATCATCATCGGTGCGTTCAAGCCGAAGATGATCAAGCTGGCCGCCAAATACGCCGATACCTGGAACACCCGCGGAACACCCGAGGTCGTCGCACCGCTGGCGGAACAGTTTCGCGCGGCGGCGCACGAAGTGGGGAGAAATCCAGACGATGTCCGTATGTCAGTCTACACGTGGGAGGCGCCGTTCTCATCTGAGGATGAGTTCCGCACCACCATTGAGGCGTACGCCAAGCTGGGCTTCAGTGAACTGGTCTTTCCTATGGCATCCCACGAGCAACAAGCGATGATGGAGCGCTGCGCGCGCAACGTACTCCCGGAACTGCGCAAGACGCACTGATTGCTGGCAACTCCGGCACGTTGCGGAATAATTGAGGGTGCCGTGTGTTGTGTCACGTGACGGCGCTGCATTGCATAACGCGCCCGATTCGATCCCATTGCATATGAAACAGGAGAACGCCATGTTGGCAGCCGAACGTTACGAACAGGCACTTCCGATCGACGATTATTTGGCTCAGATGTCGCAAAATCGCGAGATCGTGATGGAGAACATTGATCGAGCGGTCATCACCGAGGACGATCGTGCCTTCTTCAGCGCTCATCCGTTACGCGTGCTGATCTTAACCGAAGAGTGGTGCATCGACTCGACCCAGTTCGTGCCGCCCCTGACCAAACTCTCGCGCGAGGTGCCGGATCTGCAGATTCGCGTCCTGCGGCGGGACGAGAACAAGGATTTGGCGACCAACTACCGCCGCAAGGATGACTACCAGGCCATCCCGGTCTTCATCTTCTTCGACGAGAACATGCGTGAGCTCGATTTCCTTATTGAACGTCCCGTCAAGGTGAGCGAGGAGATGGCCGCCGAGACGCGTCGCTTCCAGCAAGAGCACCCGGAGCTTCCCGGTGTAACACGCAATTACGACCGCATGCCGGACGAGACCAAAGCGGCCGTCAAGGCCAATTCGCAGCAGTGGCGACGTGGCCAGCAGGACCGCTTCGCGCGTTACTTCCTGGACGAGGTCACTGAGATCCTGCAGAACGCCTTCGCCAAGCAGACCGTCTAGCGACGCTCCGTTTCCGTTCCAGTTTGACAGTCTTCGCAGGCGCCCGTACGATCAATACGGGCGCCTCTTCTTCATGGACGGCGCCTCAGCCATTGTGTCAACCGGGTCGTTCCCGATTGACTGCTCAATGACCACACGTTCTGTAACACGGGTGAGGATCGCCGTATGGCCGAGGAATCCCAACCAGGAATCCGAGAGACGACCTACAAACAGCCAGCCAGCCGAGAACCGGCTCCGGCTACTGAAGTCGAGCGAACCTCCGTACAGAACGTCGAAGCACAGACTGTCATCATGAAGCGAGGAAGCGCGCAGTCGATCAACGCCGAGCGCGTCAGTCTGGAGCAGGCCGCGGCTCGCTCGATCGACGCCAAGAGTCTGCAGATGAATCGCAGCGCGGCGGCACGCGTCAACAGTGAGCGCGTCGTCCTTCAGGGCTCATCCTCAAGTCAGATCTCGGCGCATGAGCTGCGTATGGTCCGCAGCCAGGCGGGCGTTGTCATCGCACGCGAGGCGCGATTTGAAGGGTCGCGCATCTTCTTCTTCGCCGGACGGGCGGAGGGAGATGTGAGCACGGCACTGACCATCTCCACCGCCGCCGCACTGGGCGCGGCGTTTGGAGCCGGAGTAGCCGTCGTGGTGGCATTGTTGCGCGTCGCGTTTCGGAGAGGATAGCAATCATGCGACTCCTGGGAACCCTTCTCTATTTCATCATCGGGGCAGCAGTCGGTGCGGCGGTTGGAGCGCTGGTCGCTTCCATGCTTGCTCCGCAGAATGGCGACGATCTCAAGATCAAGATTCGGGAGCGCATCGATGAAGGACGCAAGGCACGCGATCAGGCCGAGATTGAGACGACCGAAGCGATGAAGCAGCGCTTTCGCAACAAGGTCGGCGATCCCGACGCGATGAACGCCCACACCTCTTGAACATCCCACATCCAACCGGAGCCGCATGCTCGTAGATCTACCGCGCGCGCTGAGCGAATCCCTGGAACGCCTCTGTCACGGCTACTCGCCTAAGGAGCTGAGCCTCGCTGCCGCCGATCTCTCAACCCGCTACCGTGGTGAAATAGCAACGGTCGGCCCCATGGTCACCTCGGCTATGGACGTGGCCGCATACGCCGCGACCCGTTTTCCGGCAACCTACGCCGCGATCGCGGCCGCGCTGCACGCCGTGGCGGAGCAACGCCCAGACTGGAAACCACAATCGCTGCTCGACCTCGGCGCTGGGATGGGCGCCGGGCTATGGGCCGCGACGCGCGTCTGGCCAACCCTGGAGCAATTCACCGCGATCGATGCGGAGCCGCGCATGATCGAGGCTGGACGGGATCTCTGCCGCACGGCGAGGATCACATCGCTGCGGTCGGCTCGCTGGACTCAAGCCGATCTGTCTCGAATCGAGCAGTTTGAGCCACATGATCTGGTTCTGATCTCTTACGTGCTGGGAGAACTGGACCCGGAGGACATCGCCCCGCTGCTGGAGCGAGCCTGGCGCGCAGCCACTGTTCTGGTGATCGTGGAGCCGGGCACGCCGATCGGGTACAACCATGTGCGGGAGGCCGGCGAGACCCTGCGCGCGCTCGGTGGGCACTCCATCGCCCCCTGTCCGCATGAGCCACCGTGTGAGGGCCCAGAGGGCGATTGGATCCACTTCTCGGTCCGTCTCCCCCGTAATCGGGTCCACCGGATCGCAAAGGGCGCCGAACTGAACTATGAGGACGAGAAGTTCTCGTATCTCGCAATGGCACGCGAGCCGGTCACGGACACCTATGCCCGCATCATGCGGCACCCGCAGATCCGCAAGGGGCACATCTACCTGCAGCTGTGCACGCCAGACGGCGTCAAAACCGTCGTCGTCTCCAAACGGGAACGCGAGCGGTTCAATCGCGCTCGCAAGGCGGAATGGGGCGACGTATTCGATCTACCGCAGAGTTAGCCCGGCAGCGTGCCGCTGGGCGGTGTCTTCTCCGGATCGTTGCGCCATTCAACGTAGGAGTAGACGGCCAGCGTCGCCACCATTACCCCCAGCACGCTCAACATGACCCAGATCAGCGCTTCGCCGATATCCACGATCGCCAGCGCCAGGAAGAGGATGCCGCTCAACGCGAAGAGCCAGCCCGCCAGCCGATGCGTTCGCACCCATGAACGCTTGCTCGAGAGGGTCCACGGAGTGCGCACGCCAACGAACCAGTTGGGACGCACCTTGCCCAACACGTTCCCGAGTACGATGAACATGACAGCGATGACGCCGACAATGACACGCGTCATATTGAAGCCGGCGCCCTTTACTGCCAGGATGGTGAAGACGTAGATGGCTCCCATCACGACCAGCATGGAATAGCGGGCGACGAGATAGGCGCTCGAAAATTGGGCGTAGTTGGCCTTCCCAGGGTCTATCCGCGGGATGAACAGCAGGAGCAGATAGAGGCCGATGGTGATGATCGGCATCAGGAGCAGCGCTTCGAATTTGCCGCCGTAGCCGTTCGCATTCCCCGACGCGTCCCAATGGACCGGCACGCGCGATGGAATCGTCGGCCAGAGCGTAGCCGCCGCCACGAACATCGCCGCGATGATCAGCCACTGTGGAATTTCGACTCGCCACTTCACTTGCATCAGTTGCCATCCTCGATCTTCGCGTTCTTCTCGCGAGCGCCGACGCCAAGAAGATTCATCACCGTCGCCAGCAATTCCTCATAGACCGCCATGTTGAGGCTGTACATGATGGTCGTTCCTTGCCGCTCGGTGACCACCAACCTCGCATCTTTGAGGACGTTGAGGTGCCCCGAGAGCGTGGATCGAGCCACGGGAAAGCGATCCGAGATCTCCCCGGCGCTCATATCGCCCGACCGAAGGAGCCGCAGAATCTCTCGCCGCTTCGGATCGCTCAACGCTCGAAAAACTTCATCCACGCTCTCAAGTCCCCGCCTTATTTCGGCGAATGCCGAAATAAGTATACGCCGCTCTACTGGGCCGTCAATGCGTTCTTAATCTTTTCCTCATAATTCGGCGGCAGACTTATCTGTTGAACGAATTTGATCGGCGCGCACGGACTGGAGCGACGATTTGGACGCACATCTCTTCTCGGCCATCAACGGATTGGCGAAATTCAGCGACCGACCGAACGACCTCTTCGAATTTCTGGCCCGCTACGGACCGTATCTGCTGGTGGGACTGTTGCTGGTTGTGTGGTTTTGGCCAGGGGGACGAGCCGTGCGGAACGGTCGACAGTGGGCCGTGATCAACGCCACCATCGCGGCGGCCGTGGCTCTGGGAGTCAATCAGATCATCATCCGGTTGTGGGAGCGGCCGCGGCCGTTCGCGGCGGTTCCGCACGCGATCTTGTTGCTGTCCCCATCACACGACCCTTCGTTCCCGAGCGATCACGCGACCTTCGCCTTCGGTATCGCGGTTGCTCTCTTCTTGTCGCTGCGTCGGATCGGGATGGTGGCGATCGTCTTCGCGGCACTTATCGCCTTCGCTCGCGTTTACGTGGGCGAGCATTACGTCAGTGACGTGGTGGCTGGGGCGTTGATCGGTGGAGGTGTGGCGATCGCGATCGATTGGGCACGTCCGCTGGTCATGCCGGTGCTGAACCCGCCTTTGCGGTTAGCGCGCAGGTTGCACCTGGCGTGAGGCCGATCGAAGGCGGATTATGGTGTGATCGTCTGACTTGACCGCCCTCACCCCCGTCCCCTCTCCCAATTCTGGGCGAGGGGAGACGAATTCGGAGCCGAACAGCCATATCCTGTGGACACCCCTCTCCTGATCGTCGGGAGAGGGGACGGGGGTGAGGGCCACTCAGCAACGGTGTGCGCCCCGGCGAAGAGCGTCCTCCCGACATTTGACATGCCCCATGTCCTCACGGGGGCCAAATTCCTCGCCTACCACCCGTCCTTGTGCACGACCGCGCCCATCGACTTGCGACCTCGCTTGAGGGACGGCGACGGTACGTCCTGGTCCCGATAGCCGATGGGGATGACGCCAACCGGAATCACGTCCTCCGGAATGCCGAGCAACTCACGCGCACCGGGTAGATCCTGGAAACCCGCGTATCCAGCCGCGAGGCCCTCATCCACCACCGCCAGCAGGAGCACCATCACGGCGCAGCCGGTATCCATAATCCAGTACGGGACGGGCCACTCGATCTCACTGCCATCCTCGCGGACTTTGTCCGCTTCCTGATAGCGTCTGTGGTACGCACCTTCATTCGCACAGGGGATGACCTGCACCGGCGCCTCGGAGATCCAGGGATGTCCAAATCCCTTCTCGTAGTGCTCCGCCTCGCCGCACAGCCGACCAACGGCGCGCTTGAGCTCAGGATCGGTCACCACGATGAAATCCTGGCCTTGCGAGAACCCGGCGGTGGGAATGCGGCGCGCCAGATCGAGCATGCGTTCAACAACGTCGTTGTCTATAGGGTCCGACTTGAAGTGACGCACGATGCGGCGCTTGCGAACGAGTTCGGCAAATTCCATCGATTCCTCCCGGTACGTTTGGCGAATCTGTCTTGAGACACACCACGGCAGAATACGAGGTAAGCGGTCGTCGGAGCAAGGCGACCACGTGCGACGAGTTGTTCCTTGAACCGTATGCGGGGAGACGAACGATCTCTATTCGCGGCGCTCTTCGCGGATCGGCTTGACGCGAAAGGGGACTTCGGTTGGCGAGCACGTGAGCCATTCGACATCGAACGTGCCACTGTATCCGAAGAGCGGTCCCCAAATGGGGTTGCTGACGTTCACGTCGATGCGGAAGCGTTCAGCCGATTCGTCGAACCACTCGCGGACGCTGGCCACGCCGGAGAATGACATCGGGAAGCTGAAGCCGATTTGACGCTCATAGAAGCGTTGCGCACCAGAGCGCAAGCATAGTCCGCCCTCATCGTCGACCCTGAAATCGATATCGACCGCCAGGTGCTGGTGGGAGCCAAGGTAGTCGACGACCCTTCCACGCTCCCGACTGTAGATCATCGTGGCGTCAAAACGACGCGTCCGTGTTGGCATGCGGAACGTGCGGATCCAGGTGACGGTCTCGCGACCGAACTGATCCGGATAGGCGTAGTTCTCGATAGTGAAGGGGATGTCGTGGCCCCGTTCCGGGAACATGATTCGCCGCCACGACCCGATCATCAAGAACGGCAACGTGTACGCTCGTCCGCGCCAAACCTTCTCCATCACGCCCCGGCCGATCGATGCAACACCATCCTGGCTGCTGAACCCGAAGCGCCGCTGGATCTCAGGGTGTAGCCGATCGAAGTCGGACCCCAATGCCTGCTGATAGATCGAGGTCATTGCGCATTTCCAGAGGTTTCGCGCAGGCAGTTCCGCGCGGTCGGCAGATCGTGGCATGAGAGGAGCCCAACGACAGATAGCGCGATCATGGCCACGGTCAGCGTTGCCGGATTGAATGGCCGATTGAAGAGAGACGGCTGGCTTAACAGGGCGCCGGACGCCAGCACGAGGAGAGCGATGACATTGACGAGGAAGAGGCGTGGGCGGTGCCAACAGATCAGCAGCAGAATTCCGAAACCGATCTCCAGCAGGCCGACCATCGTGAGAACACGTCGCTCCCAACCGGGGAAGAGTCCACTCGATCGCAAGATATCTCGTTCTCCGGAATCTGCGACGAGGAGTTTGGGGACCAGACCCTGGTAGAGCCAGACGGCGGCTAAGGTGACGCGCGCGGTTGCGTAGACGAGCGACCGTTGCAGCGAATCAGCCGGATCGATGCCGCGCTCGAGCCACAGGCGGAGACGATCGAAGCTCCAGGCCGTTGCCCAGCCGAGCAACGGGCGAAAGATCAATGCGTCGAACCATCGGCCCACACGACCGAAGCGTGTCTGGTAACCATAGCGGGTCAGAAAGCGGGCTCCGTCGCCGGTCTGCTCGTACTTCCAGTATCCAGATCCCATACGAATCAATGACATACGTTCGTCAGACCAGAACCGCAGGGCCGATGTGCGACTTTCCGGGCTGTCTCGCTGGCCCATCGACTCCCCTTCGCCGCGAACGGCTCGGCCAAATCCAATGCGCGTCACGTAGAGGAAGCGCTGCGGCTGAGATTCGTCGGGCCTTGGGAGGTATGTGATCTCGCTGAAGCGTAAATCCCACAGTTGATGGAATTCAGGCGTTTGCGTGAGCCGCCAAAGATCGTCAAGCGGTGCGCGAATCTGAATCTCCACGTAAATTGGCTGCCCACCGAGGCGACCACGGCGAGACTCGGAGTTGGTTCGTTGGCTTGGGGCCTCCACAACAGATTTCACAATTGTCAGTCTCTGCCTGGCGAGAGAAACTGGGAATGGCCGATGGGTACCAAGACGGCAAATGCGATGCTTCTCCCTTGATGCACGTCGACGTGTGACTCAGGCTCGTCCCAACTACCTTGCCGGAATCAAATCGGCCGGGATGTATACTCCAACATTGTGATTGCATGGGGTTCACGATATTTGCCTGCTGGTCAGTTCTGGATGAGGACGGTCGTCATTGAGCGATAACCACATGGAATCCGGGACGACCGAGTCCCCGCTCTTGGGCGTCCGCAACCTGGGCTACACCTACGGACCGGCACAGGTCCTCTATGACGTTTCGTTCGATGTCGATCCGGGGGAACTCGTTATTCTTGCCGGACGGAACGGAGCCGGAAAGTCGACCCTGCTGCGCTGCATCGCTGGGTGGAGCAAGCCTTCAAGCGGATCGATCGAGATCTCCGGAACACCAATCGAGCAGGCCGAGCGAGACGCCCGCAACTTGCTCATGCTCGTACCTGACACGCCGGTCTTCTACGATCAGCTGACCGCCTGGGAGCATCTGACCTTCATCGCCCGCGCCTACAAACTGCAGGATTGGGAGTCGCAGGCGTCGCAATTGCTGCGGCATTACGGACTCTCGAGCCAGCGCAACGCCTACCCGTTCACCTACTCACGTGGCATGCAATACAAGCTGGGGCTGAGCCTGGCACTGTTGGTCGAGCCGGAGTTACTGCTGCTGGATGAGCCATTCGGACCACTCGATGCCCTCTCGGCCAGCCAACTCTGGAGCGATCTGCAGACCTACCGGGACGCGGGAATCTCCGTCCTGGTCAGCAGCCATCAACTCCCCTCCGAAGCCAAACCGGACCGGTATTTACTGATGGATGACGGCGCGATCCTCGGTGACGGCTCGCCGAACGAACTGGCGGAACTGTTCGGAGTGATCGGCGAACCGACGCTAGACCGGCTGCTGCGCGGCGCCGTGGAACTCGAAGAGCGGACGCACGTTGCTCACTGACCTGCGCCTGCTACTCTGGCTGCATTGGCGACAGGTGCAACGAACCACGACCTACTGGCTGCGAGTGGTCGGATTCGATCCCTTAGAGGAGACCACTTCTAATCGCCTTTACGGGCTATACCTGATCATCATCTTCGGCGGCTGGCTGGTGCTGATGTGGAGTTTGGCGGTCCATGAAGCGCTCGCCGTGGGCAAGCTCATCTCCGTATCGGATCGAGCCCGAGTGCGCGCTGACTTCGTTCACTACTTCCCCTGGCTGTTCATTGCGGTTGGGGTGCTGCTCGTCTTTCTGGCACTCCGTAAGACGCCGCTCAAGCTCTCCGTCGAAGATCTGACGTACATCGCCGCGTCACCTATGCGCCGCGACGTCATCGGCATGGTCGGGTTCGCCGGCTACGTGTTGATCGGCTGGGCAGCCAGCGTGCCAGTCATGACGCTCGCTTCGATGATGCTGGCACATGCGGACAGCCGAGACGAACTGGGTTTTTCCGCGTACCCCGCCGTCCTTAGCAGCATTCCTCTGGTGCTTCTCCTGGCAGGAATCGCGTGGTGTTTCGGATTTTGGCGACTTAGACGACCAAAACCGGCACGCTTCCTTCTGATTTGGCCGTTGCTCATCGCCGCACTCGGCGCCGCATTGCCCGGAGTGGTCGGCTGGCCCGGTCATCTGATGGCGAAGGCGGTCGTCGCCTCCCCACTGGCATTACAGACGCTCGGCATGCTCGTCCTGTCGCTCATAGCAGCAACAGGTGTGGCGTGGACCGGTCGACGCATTAATCTGATCACGGTCGCGTCGGAGCTCGGCACGATCTCTCAGCTCAAATCGCTGGGGGTGCTGGGCAGGTTCACCTGGCGCGACCTCTCACGCCAGATGCGCGATCGGGAGTCGCTGGCGCGTGGCATTCCGCGGTTCGCGCTGCCGGACATGAAGGGCGCCCGAATGCTGACGGCGCGTGCCTGGCTCATCTTCATGCGGCAGCCATTCCGCTTTGGGTGGGCGGTGCTGCGCGCCACCGGAATCATCGCCGTCGGCGTCATCCTCGCCTCTACCAGCGCCTCGGCTCTGGCCTGGCTGTTCTGGCTCAGTTTCGTCATGGCGCTGCCACCGCGTGACGTCCTGGGCGTCTACTCGGCCGATCAGAGCAACGCCTTCTTACGTCAGTTCCTGGCATTCGACAACCTCAAGCTTCTGGCCATCGACGCCAGCTTGCCCTTCATTTCCATCTGCACGATCGGATTGATCGGATGGGGACTGGTGGTGAAGTTCGGCGGTGTCAGCCCGTTCACCTTGCCTCTTATGGTCACCTTTAGCCTCATGATGCTCCTCAGTCAGGGGGCCGCGCTCGTGCGCGCTCCGGGTGGAGACCCGACCGTTGCCTCGCTCCTCTTCACCGGCTCGAGCTTCGGCATCACCCTTCTCTTCGCCGAGTTCACCGGACCGCTCGTGGCGTTAATCGTCTCGATCGCCGCGATTTGGCTCCTCGGCCTGGCCATCTCAAGCAGCGCCCGCTTCTCCGCCGCGGCATTCGGCAACGACTGACCATGACTGATGCCGAGACGCCAATCGCGGGCGGCTTCGTGACGAGCGTCGTGCGCATTAGCGACACCGTACGGCGACCTCTCGGTCCGTGGTCTCCTGCCGTCCACGCGCTATTGCGACATCTCGAAGGGGCCGGATTCGTTGGTGCGCCACGACTCCTCGGGATCGACGAGTCCGGACGGGAGATCCTTGAGTTCATCCAGGGCGACGTGCCATCCGGTGCCACCCCCGGGGTCGTGAGCGACGACGCGCTCGCGGACGTCGGACGACTGATGTGCCAACTGCACCGGGCCACGGTGGGGTTCGAGCTTCCGGCAGAAGTGGAGTGGTATTTTCAACCGCTCGGCGGCCCCGCGCCACACGTCGTCTGTCATCATGACCTATCGCCAAAGAACACCGTCTTCCGAGAAGGGCGCGCCATTGCCTTCATCGACTGGGACCTGGCTACAGCTGAGGCTCCGATCCACGACGTGGTCCACGCTGCCTGGCAGTTCGCGCCCCTGGCGACAGATGAGGCCTGTCGTGAACTTGGCTGGTCACCGCTCCCTGATCACGGACGGCGTTTGCGTTTGTTGCTGGACGCGTATGGATTGGCATTAGAGGAACGACTCGGTTTCGCCGCACGCGTGGCTGAGCGCATGGAGATTACGGCCAGCGGCATCGAAGCACTTGCAACAGAGGGCCACTCGGCCTTTCAGAGAATGGTGTCGGACGGCATCCCCACCGAGATCCGTTGCGATCGTGCCTGGGTGCTGGCGCACGGTAGATCCCTCGACGCGGCGCTTCAGAGCTAACGACCGGGTCTCGCGACCAACTTTCTGTGACTGGAACTCACAGTCATTCCCCAGATGGCCGTTCTAAGCTACGGCGGGCTGTCGGAAGTTCCCCTTGTTAGACGCATCGAACCGCGATCAGCGGCGTTCAACCATGGCCATCGTGGCGTAGAATCGTCGCCTTTTTGTCACCGAAAGAGTGGTGCTCCACCCCTGCGTCGTGTAATCTGGCATGGCAGTCATCACAGCGTTGGGAGTCGCGTACGTGCGCAGATCGTTCAAGAGGCATCAGCCGGGGCGCGTCCTGTTCGTCTTGCTGTCGGCGTTGACCCTGATACTGCCTCTCTCGGCCTGCTCGTCAGGCTCGAAAAAGTCGGCGGCCCAGGACCTCAACGCCCCATCGCCCATGACGATCGTCGACGCCAATTCGCAAGGAGTGCTCACCAGCAATAAGCACCTGAGCGGCACGGTCTTCCTCGATCCCGGTCATGGAGGCGTCGACTCCGGCACCAGCGGCTACACCAATGACGGCACGCTGGTGGACGAGAAGACGGTGGTGTTGCAGATCGCGCTGAAGGTCGCAGCCCAGCTGCGCGCCGATGGGCTGACCGTGGTGATGTCGCGCACCACCGACGACGATCCGTGTATCAACCCATCGGATCTCTCAGCGGATGGGCAGACCATCGTGGTGGGCGGTGTGCTGAACGATTTGCAGTGCCGCATCGACAAGGCGAATGCCAGCAACGCCAAGATACTGCTCAGCCTGCACATGAATGCCTACTCAGACCCGTCGGTCAGCGGCACCGAAACTTTCTACGACACGGCCCGCCCCTTCTCCAGCAAGAATCAGCAGTTCGCGCAGCTGGTGCAGCAGAACCTGATGAACGCACTGCATGCGCAGGGGTACACAACGCCCAATCGTGGCATCTCGGCGGACGGTGACGTCGGCGGTGAGAGCATGGGGACGCTGCCCGACAGCTACAACCACCTGGTAATGCTGGGGCCAGGGGTTCCAGGCGAGCTCACGCCGAGCAGTATGCCGGGCGCGCTCAGCGAGATCTTCTTCCTCTCAAACCCAAGTGAGGCGACCGCCGTCACCGAGCCAAGCGTGCAGAACGTCATCGCTGGTGCACTCACCAACGCCATCGAGACCTTCCTGACGCAGGGCGGGTGATTGGGGGAACGGGAGATCAGCTTGGCTGTTGCTTTTGAGTTTCACTATGGTCGTTGAAGAAATGTTTCGGCGGTGGTTCCACGTCCGCCCTGGGTTGATGGTGTTTGACAATTTGGCTGGGTAATCGCGATACGTTCGCCCGGGACTAATCGCACCCTCACTAACGGTCCATCCCCTTTGCCCCTTCCCACGGAAGGGGAGCATCCCTTCACTGGAGGGAGAGAACCATCCTGGGCTACAAAAACGAAGTCCGACCCGCAAGCGGGTGCCCCCGGGGGCTGAACGTACGCGTATGTTCGTAGGGGCAATCCGGGTACCCACGAAGTGGGTGTTGGTTGCCCTTCGGTCTCGGGCCGACGACCGTTGCCAGGCATCCAGGTATTTGATCAATCACCATCAGCCCCGAGTGGTCCTGGAGCGATTGCCGATCTATTTCCTCAGTGGCCATTCAGAGACGCGTCAAACTCTTGACGCAGCGAACGCACCCACTCCGCGGCTGACTCCGTCGACTCCCAACCGGGGATGTGCTTGTCGGCGAGTGATCCGCCGAGCTCGAGGGCTGCGCGACGCAATCGTTCACGTGAGAGTTTCTGTCGGACTGCGTCCGTGACGAACTCACTTCGATGGCGTAGTCCAACCAACCGATCGACGTCGGCGATGAGGGCTTTTGACATGGTTATGCGGATTCGGACTCGCTCGTTCGTCACATTGGCCTCCACTCAGACGCTCATTGTTGGGTTGATATAGCACACGTTTGGCCCTCTGGCATCGTCAATCTGGGTTCCCCAGGTACTTCAGTCCCCTTGACACTGTTCGGACGCGCTCCTAGAATGAGAACAAATGTTCTGAATTCTGTTTGACGTATCGATTTCGGCTCTGGGGGGTGCGGTGGATCAGTGGCAGCGCGTGATCGTCCATGCCGATCTCGACGCCTTCTTTGCCGCCGCCGAAATCCTGCGCCATCCGGAACTGCGCGGCAAGCCGGTCATCGTCGGTGGCCGTCCGGGCGGTCGAGGCGTCGTCGCGGCCGCGAGCTACGAAGCTCGAGCCTTCGGCGTCCATTCAGCCATGCCTGCCGCTCAGGCGGTTCGCCTCTGCCCCGACGCGATCTTTCTGCCGGGTGATGGGGATTACTACCGCGATCTCTCCCGACGCTTTCAGGAGATCCTGGAGAGCTTCAGCCCCATCGTCGAGATGGTCAGTATCGATGAAGCCTATCTCGATCTGAGTCATGCCGGTCGTTCCTTCGCCACACCTCGTGCCGCGGCCGAGGCGATCAAGCAGCAGGTGCGCGACGAGCTGCAGTTGGTCGTCTCGCTGGGCGTCGCCTCCAGCCGCATGGTGGCCAAGATCGCCTCCGATCTGGATAAGCCGGACGGCCTGCGCGTGGTGGAGCTGGGCAGTGAGGAGCAATTCCTGGCGCCGTTGCCGGTGGAGCGCATGCCGGGCATTGGCCCTAAGGCGACCGCACGGCTGAACCAGAACGGCGTCACGACGCTGGGCGGGCTGGCTCAACTGCCGGTCGCGCTCCTCGAGCCGATCTTCGGCAAGCGCGCCGGTAACGTGCAGGCACGGGCTCGCGGCATCGACGAGCGGCCGGTCGAGCCGGATGGCGGGCCGCGTCGTTCGGTCGGGCACGAGCGAACCTATAGCCGCGATCTGACCGCACAGGTCGAGATCGAGCGCTCTCTCTACCAGCTGGCTGAGTACACGGGTCGCGATCTACGCCGCAAGGAACTGCTGGCCGGAGTCGTCTCCGTCAAGCTGCGCTACAGCGATTTCGAGACGGTCGGGAAACAGCGACGCCTGCTGCGTCCGACCGATTCTCACCGGGAGATCGCCGCCGTCGCCATGGAGCTGACGCAGCAGATCCTCGAGCAGCGGCGGGCGCCGATCCGCCTGCTCGGTGTGCGGGTGGCGACCCTCAGCCCGTTGGCTATTCAGCTCCCGCTTTTCGACGTCGATCCGTTACGCCATCGGCGACTGAACACCGCGCTGGATCGACTGGTGGAGCGCCACGGCCAGGGGGTCATCCAGCCGGGCTGGCTTCAGCCGCGCGGCGAACAGCAGCAATCGGTTCAGCCATTCATGTCAGCCTATGAATCATGAGCGCAGATGGTTCTCGTCCGACGTTCACCCTGGGTTGAATGGTCATAGACGAGGTGATTCGGTACCCAACCCACGCCCACGCCGGGCAATTGCCGATCTATTTCGACAGACACCGCTCAACCCGGGGCGATGGCCGGACAATTCCCGATCTGATTTGTCCAATACCACCTGTGAGGAGAGTCAGTGAGTGAGAGAGGAGGTATGAGGTGGATCAACACGAGCACGAGGACCGCAGCGTCCGCTGGGTCTGCGACTGCTCGAACCCGCCGGTCCTGCTGGCGATCTACGATCAATCGGGACGGATCGAGATCAAAGTGCGCGACCGCTATTACATCGCCCACGATCAGCTGCAGGCGACGTGCCCCAAATGCGGCACGCGTCACGTGCTGAACATCCACCGGCCGCCGGAGACGTAACCCCGGCCGGCCAGGCGATCGGTTGCCGGGAACGACCGATCGTGACACCCGAGCTCCAGAGAGCCATCCAACGTAGCTGAGCGCCGAAGCGCCTACACCTCATGCCAACCGGGAACGGCCCGGGGGTGGCGGCCGGCAGTTGCCGGCGGAGGGGATTCAGTCATGTCCGCAGTACCGCACATCGTTGAGTCGCTTGGCGATTTCGAGGCGTCTCCCGAGCTCGACGCACGTCTCGGTGCCATGGCGTTGCGCGCCCGCACCGATATCCAGATCCGCAACGACCTCTATCGGGCCCTCAACTTCAAGATCGAACGCTTCGTTCGCCGCTACCGCTATCGCGTGCGGCAGCTGGCTGTCTGCGAAGTAACCGACGTAGAGCAGGAGGCATTTCTCGTCTTCTGCGACATCGTCGATCGCTGGCCGGGGCAGGAGAGCTTCCTCGGCTACTTCTTCAGTCGCTTCCCCTGGCGACTGGCCCGCGCCGTCGACGTTTTGGAGCGGGGCTGGTCGGCCACGCGCATGGTGCCACTCGACGAGATCGCCGAACCAGCACCCCCACCCGACCCGACCGACGTCCTACTGCTGGCCGAGATCGGTGCCAGCCTGGAGCCGCGCGAGCGAACCGTGCTCGAACTGCGCATCGGCTACAACTTGCGCGTGCGTGAGATCGCGCGCATCCTCGGTCTCCATTCCCGCACCATCCAACGCTCCTGGGCCCGCATCGTCGAGGAGCTGCGCATCGGCTACGGCGTCACCATCCAACAGCCCGACGACACTGGCGCGCCTTGACAGGCTCCAGCCACGATGGGGTAATCAGCCAGAGCCGGATCTTCAACGAACGTCAAGAGAAACCTGGAGAGATGAGATGCCAACAGCCGACGTCGTCGTCATCGGCGGTGGAGTCAACGGGAGCAGCATCGCCTATCACCTGGCCAAAGCCGGGGTGAAGAACGTCACCTTAGTCGAGCGCGCCCACCTGGGCTCCGGCGCCAGCGGCAAATCAGGTGCCCTTGTGCGCATGCACTACACCAACCCCTACGAATCGAAGCTGGCCTACGAGAGCCTCAAGATCTTCAGCAACTGGGACGAGATCGTTGGCGGCGACTGCGGTTTCCAGCCGATCGGCTTCTTCCAGGTCGTCGCGCCGGAGTATGAGGAGCAGCTGCGTCAGAACGTGACCGACCAACAGCGCATCGGCATCAAGACGCAGGTCATTACCGCCGAGGAGATGCAGAAGATCGAGCCGGAAGCCAACATCGAGGGGCTCACCTACGTCGCCTACGAGCCGGAGAGCGGCTTCGCCGATCCCAATGCCACCACCTACGCCTTCGCCAAACGGGCACGAGAATTGGGTGTGAACGTCATGACCCACACGACTGTCACGACCATCCGCACGGAGAAGGACCGCGTGGTGGGGGTCGACACCACCGCCGGGCCGATCGACGCGCCTACCGTCGTGCTAGCAGGCGGAGCCTGGGCCGATCGCCTACTCAAACCGCTGGGGCTCGACCTTGGCCTGATCTCCTATCGCAGCCAGGTCGTCATCTTCCGCCGGCCTTACGGCAGCCGCGGGCCGCGCAATGTCTTCATCGACACGGTGGCCAACAGCTGGTTCCGTCCAGAAGGAGAGAGCGGCATCCTGATCGGCGCCGAGTCAGGCGGCACCGGAGTCGATCCCGACGGATTCAATGAGACGGTCGACGGCGATCAGGTGGAGATGGCGCGCGGCAAGCTGGCCACCCGCTTCCCGTCCACACGTGAGGCGACCATGCGTGGCGGCTGGGCTGGCATGTACATGCTCAGCCCAGACCACCACCCGATCATCGATCAGCCGCCGTCCACTCCCGGCCTCTTCATCATGGCGGGAGATAGCGGCACGTCCTTCAAGACGTCACCGGCCATCGGCAAGTGCATGAGCGAATGGATCACCGGTGGCGAGCCGGTCACGGCCGACCTGACACCGTTCCGAGCCTCTCGCTTCGCAGAGGGCAAGCCCTGGCACGATGAGACCAACTACGGCTATCGCAACCGGACGATTTCAAGGTAGTGAGATGGGTGCGGGCGGGCCTCATGCCAAACCACCCTCATCCGGCGCTACGGCGCCACCTTCTCCACACCCGCAAGCAGGTACCCGGCAGGAGAAGGGGAACAACGCCCAACGTTGGTACTGCGTCTCCCTTCTCCCGTTCGGACGGGAGAAGGGCCGGGGATGAGGGCTCTTCCGCACCCCATCAACTCGCCTGCGTCGTCTCCTCCACGTTCGACTGGAATCGCTGACGGAATGACTCCGTGTCGTTCAGTCGCGGAAAGGGCGTATCCGTGGGGACGGGTACGTCGAGGAAGCGGCAGAGGGGCTCCCATCCTTCACTTACTTGATACACAAGCAATCGATCAGCCGGAACGCGCTGCTTGACCTCCTCGATGTGCCGCTCATAGATGCCGATCGCGTAATCCTTCTCGTCAAGACGCCCATTGAACGTCCCGTCCCAGATGACTGACGTGGTCATACGCCGCTGAGCCAGTGACTTGGGGTCGTCGCTCTCGTCGTTGTTTCGCGGATGGATCGTGTTCATCACGCTGGTGTGCCACTTCTCCGGATCACGCACGGTGAGGAGCACCTTGGCGTCGGGGAAGACGTCCATCAGATCGGCGTAGAAGCGACAGGCAGGCCAGTCGACAGCGGCGTGGTACCCATCGAGCAGCGCTTTCCAATCGACAGGTTGACCGTCACCCGCGGCTTGCCACGTCGCGACGTGCTCCGGATTCTGGAAGACCTCCACCATGTGGTAGCAAGGCCCGAATCCGAGCATTTCGAGCGCAACCTTCAACGAGTACGTCCCGGTCCGTCCGAATCCGGCACCAATCACCTTCATCCTGGTCCGCCTCTCGCCTGAAACGCGACAGTTATCGTCAATGTCAACACGCGTGGACACACACTAGCACTGCCGTGCGGATGGCGTCTATCACGTCACGGGGAATGTCCCGCAAAGCTCCGGCGTTGCCAGACATGAGGCGCCATCTACTGGGCAGGCGCGCTATGATGGGAGCAGCGACTTCGGTCGCGATCCGCTAAGCGAGCGGGCGCCGGCAACCGCACCTGCCGGCGTCCGCGCCGTAGTTCGATCGAACAGTGATCCCCGACCGCCGAATGAACGAGGAGAGACGCGAAATGAGCGCATCACGGCAGCCGCTCGTCCTGGGCAAGAAGCCGGAGTGGTTCAAGGTTCGCAAGCAGCACAGCGAAAACTACGTCGACCTCAAGCATCTGATCCACGGACAGAGCCTGCACACCGTCTGCGAAGAGGCTCGTTGTCCCAACATCTACGAGTGTTGGTCCAAGCGGACCGCCACGTTCATGATTCTGGGCGATCTCTGCACGCGCTCCTGCCGCTTCTGCAGCGTTAAGTGGGGCCGGCCGAGCCACGTCGATCTTCAGGAGCCGAAGCGAGTGGCGGACGCGGTCCAGCAGATGGGGCTCAAATTCGCGGTCGTCACCTCGGTGAATCGCGACGATCTCAATGACGGCGGTGCAGTCATATTCGCCGAGACGATCCAGGAGATTCGTCGTCGCTTGCCCGACTGCGGTGTCGAGGTTCTGATTCCGGATTTCGAAGGCAACTGCGACGCGCTCAAAGTGGTGGTGGACGCCCAGCCGGACATCCTCAACCACAACGTCGAGACCGTTCCGCGCCTCTTCCGCCAGATCCAGCCGTGGGACAACTACCAGGTTAGCCTGGACCTCTTCAGCCACGTGCACGAGATGGATCCCAACATGATCACCAAGTCGGGCGTCATGGTTGGCCTCGGCGAGACGCGCGATGAGCTGATCGAGGTGATGCGCGACCTGCACGCCCGTGACGTCGACATCCTGACCATCGGTCAGTATCTGCCACCCTCCAAGCGTCATGCGAAGCTCGAGCGCTACTACAGCCTGGAGGAGTTCGAGGACCTCAAGCAGGTCGGGCTGGAGATCGGCTTCGGGCATGTGGAGTCGGGTCCCATGGTCCGCTCCTCGTATCACGCGGGGGACCAGGCCGAAGCGTTGAAGCTGCGCCGTCTGCGGGAATCCAAACAGGCCAAAAGCGCCTGAATGCGACCGACCAAATCGACGAGCGGCCGCGGGACTTCATCCATCGCCGCTCGCCCGATCCGTTCTGTATGGCTTTCAGCGAGATTGAGCGCAGCATGAGCACGAACACGATTCATGTCGTCGCCGCAGGACGACTCGACTATCTGCACGCCTGGCGGTTGCAGCAGCGTCTGGCAGAGGCGCGCCAGTTTGACCACGTGCCCGACCTGCTGCTGCTGACCGAGCATGCGCCCACCTACACCATTGGTCGTCGCGGCTCTCGCGATAATCTCTTGATTGACAAGCAAACGCTGCACGACGTCGGCGCGGTCTGCTACGAGGTCGATCGCGGCGGCGACATCACCTTTCACGGGCCTGGCCAATTGGTCGTCTACAGCATCATCGACCTGGGACTGACACAGCGTAGCGTCCGACGTTATGTCGAGAACCTCGAGACGGTCGTGATGCGGACGCTCCAGCACTACGGCCTGGATGCCGACATCGATCCAGCCTACCCCGGCGTCTGGTTGGGTGAAAACAAAGTCGCCGCCGTCGGCATCTCGATCCATCACGGCGTCAGCTATCACGGCTTCGCACTTAACGTCGACCCCGACCTGCGCTACTTCGACTACATGATCCCCTGCGGCATCCCGGATCGGGGTGCGACCTCGCTAGCGCACCAGACCGGCCGACACGTCGAGATGGACGAGGTCTCGGACCTGGTCGTGGGGCACTTCGCCGAGGTCTTCGGCGTATCGGTCGAGCACGATTTGGATCTGGAGACGCTTCTCAGAGTGACGCAGCCGGGGGCCGCGTCCGCGGACGTTGAAGTCGCGATGGGCCCAGACTGATCCGCGCAGCCTGTCAATCGATGGGCGGCTCATCGACACCAAAGAGGCGCAGCACGCTGTACTGCAGTGCTCGTGTGGCTTCTCGCGGAGTCATTCGTCCCGATGAGACTTCCTGGCTGGCAATGTCGCCCAAACCGAACATCGCGGCCAGCATCCAGTCGACCGGCAGCTTGCGGTCAAAGTCTCCAGACTCCTGACCTCGTTTGATGAGACGTTCCAGGGGCTCGAGGATCGGCTCGTGGTGCTCACGCGCCCAGGCGGGCATCAGCTCCACAAAGGTCTTGTGCAGCAACAATGGGAATTGCTCGAACATCTGACGGGCAGTGGCCAGCAATCGCATCAGCGCTTCCGGCGCCGGGCCTTCATCGAGCCGGGCTGCGTCCACCGCATCCAGGCCTTCCTGTGTCGCCCGCTCTATCACCGCCACAATCAGCTTTTCTCGCGAAGAGAAATGCGCATAGACCGTCTGCCGAGTCACGCCCGCCTCTCGGGCGATCTCCTCTACCTTTGCGTCCGGCCGCTCCCCGAGCATCTTGGCCGCTGCATCCAGAATCGCCGCTATGCTGCGCTCGGCGTCGGCACGCAGGCGTGGGCCATTCGATTTTCCGGCTCTTAACTCTGACATTGACGTAAGCCTTATCTGATGTTATCTTTTACACAGATGTAAGACATACCGCGCCGACCTGAATGGAGTAGTCGATGACCTCATACGCTGATCTTGCCATCGAGACGGTGAATCTGACAAAGACCTTCGGCGACACGCGTGCCGTCGATGGTATTGATCTGGTCGTGAATTCCGGTTCGATCTACGGAGTGTTGGGGCCGAACGGCGCCGGGAAGACAACCCTGATCCGCATGCTTGCCACTCTGCTGCGTCCGTCCAGCGGCACCGCGCGCGTGTTGAGTCACGATCTGAAGCGCGATCCGCACGCGATTCGTGAACGAATCAGTCTGACCGGACAATTCGGCTCCGTCGACGAGGATCTCACTGGCATCGAGACCCTGCTGCTACTCGGCCGCTTCCTCGGACTGGGGCGGAGAGCGGCTCGCACCCGCGCCGGTGATCTACTCGAAGCCTTTGGCCTGACCGACGCCGCTAAACGTCAGGTCAAGACCTATTCCGGCGGGATGAAACGCCGTATCGACATCGCGGCCAGCATGATCGTGACGCCCGAACTCCTCTTTCTGGACGAGCCGACAACCGGACTCGACCCTCGCAGCCGCAATCAAGTCTGGGAGATGGTGCGAGCGATCGCCGCAAATGGCACAACCGTACTGCTGACCACGCAGTACCTCGACGAGGCTGACCATCTGGCTGACCGAATCGCCGTCATCGACCAAGGCAAGATGGTCGCGGAAGGTACGAGCGGACAGCTCAAGGCGTCGATTGGTGCTGGTGCGCTCCATCTCAGACTGGTGGATTCAGACCAGCGCACCGACGCGGAGCACCATCTCGCCCGCATTCTGAGAGTACAGATGCAACGAGATGCGGATCCGTTCGTGCTCTGGGCCCGGATTCCCGCTCAGGTCGACTCATCCGAGGCGGGAGGGCGCGTGGCGTCGGCGTTGGCTGAACTGACCGCATCGGGCATCCCTGTTTCCGAGTTTTCACTCGGCCAACCGAGCCTTGATGAGGTCTTTCTCGCACTGACCGGCCATTCGTCCCACCGTGAACCCGAAAAAAAGGAGAGCCTTGCATGACGACATCTATCGCTAAACACGCGCAATATGACCAATCAAGCGAGAACTTGTTGATTTCTCAGCAGCGGCCCGAGCGAGCCAGCGCGCTGATGGCGTCCCTTCTCTTCGGATGGCGCGGTCTACTCAAGATCAAGCACGTGCCGGAACAAATGCTCGATGTGGTGGCGATCCCGATCGTCTTCACGCTCATGTTCACCTATCTCTTCGGCGGTGCATTGGCCGGATCAACCCAGGAATACCTCCAATACATCGTGCCCGGCACGCTGGTGATGGCGGTGGTGTTGGTCACAATGTACTCAGGGATCGGCTTGAACGCCGATATCTCGAAGGGGGTATTCGATCGATACCGCACACTGCCGATCTGGGGGCCGAGCCCGATCATCGGTGCTCTGATCGGCGATCTGGGCCGCTACACGATCTCGTCGGTCCTGGTACTGGGACTTGGCTTCGCCATCGGCTTCCGTCCCGGCGGTGGAGCGCTGGAGATCGCTGCATCGGTCGCCCTAGTGATCCTCTTTGCCGTCAGTCTCTCCTGGGTCTGGACAGTCCTGGGACTGGTGATGCGCTCGTCGTCCGCCGTAATGACGGTCGGAACGGTTGTCCTCTTTCCCCTGTCACTGGCGAGCAACGTGTTCGTCGATCCGAACACCATGCCGGGCTGGCTGCAGTGGTTCGTGAAGGTGAACCCCATCAGCCATCTGGTGACCGCGATCCGGGAGTTGATGTTGAATGGATCGACCTCCGGTTCGGAACTTGCCTGGGTGCTGCTCGGATCCCTGGCGCTGACCATCGTCTTCGCGCCCGTGACCATGTACCTGTATGGCCGGCAATCTGCCTGAGCGCGCCGTGCGGTCGTGTCGGAATCCGACGCAGATATCGACCCGCTCAGGTCCGTTCGACCGGCGTGCCGTTGCGCCGGTCGAGGGAAACCAATGCGCGCTCATTCGGGGACGCGAATCCCCCGCTTATCGCCCCCTAATTTGGCCAGCAGCGATGTCCTGTTGGACAGTGTCGGCGCCTGCACTGAAGGTGGAAGATGTGGGCGCTGAGATCACACCAGAATAGCTCATCTTATCGGCCTCATGGTGGTCGGGGCCGACGGCGATTGGGATCGTTCGCATCGAGCATGGGGGTTGAGATGAGCTTCGACAACGATTTTCGCGTACCGGCTTACGTATCTCTGGAGGACGCCGCCTCGATCTTCGCGCGAGATCTGCCCTCGCTGAGCGAAGCACAGCTCGTGCAAGTACTCTTTGAAGCACGCGATCTCTCGTATTACCTCATCGCCGGGATGCTGGCCCCGCTTGCGCGAGCCGAGCTTGCTCGCCGACGTGCGGCAAGTTCAACCTCGCCGGTTTCGCGGCCAGAGGATTTTCAGCGCAGTCGATCGTCGTGACGGAGCGGATCAGGGACGGAGCGGCGGCGGCCAATTCGGCGCGTCGTCAGCCGCGCCTTCGCGTTCGAAAACTTGCCAGCCGTTCGATGCACGATCGACGCGCTGTCGCTCGCTGGTGAAGCGCTCGTCGTAGAAGTTGGCGTCGAGGTCTTTGGGCGTCTGCGGCTCCATCCCCTTGCGCTGTTCTTCCCAGCTGACGTTCGTTCCGGCCATCGTGCCGCGCGCAGGCTGTGGATGCTTGCCGCCACGCCGGAGCTTGGCCGCCTGAGGATTGGTTTCCCCCGCGATCTCCTCGTCAGGTCGTTCGTCTTCAGGTTGTTCGTTCTCGTCGGCCACGGATCACCGTCCCTTCAGTTGATCAGCTACCTTAGCAGAATCCCCCTAGCGCAGACCAGAGTACCCTTGTCAGATGAGAACATTTGTTCTATTCTGATGCCACGGTTGTCATCCTTTGAACGCCGTACGGGGAAGGTGAACCTGCCATGCCGATCGCCTGTCTCAGCATTCCACATTTCGCCTTGCGCGTGGCGCTCCTCAGCCAGGCTGAACTGGATGGGACGCCATTGGTCCTCAGCACGCCGCCGGGCGGACGTTCCCTCGTCGTCGATCGCACGCCCGAGGCCGCCGCGCGGGGCATCCGCACCGGCATGTCTCTCAAGGAGGCGACGGCCCTCTGCCCTTCAGCGGTCATCATCCACCCCGATCCGGTGCGAGACGCCGAGGTCTTCGAACGCATCATCGGACGGTTGGAGGCGCTCAGCCCACTGGTCGAGCCGGAGCGCCCCGGCGTCTGCTACGTCGACCTCTACGGTCTGCAACGTCACTACGGCCCGCTCCGGCGAGCCGCCGAACGGCTGCTGCGCACAACGCCACCGATCCTCCGTCCACGCATCGGCATCGCGACCGGCAAGTTCAGCGCCTGGCTGGCGTCGCAGGAAGCCGCGCCTGGCACTACCCTGGTGCTGCAAGACTCCGAGCTCGATCAATTCCTGGCCGCGCAGCCGGTCGAGCGACTTCCCTTGAAGATCGAGACAATTCGTCGACTGGAGCAGCTCGGCGTCCGCACCTTCGCCGATCTGCGAGCGTTACCCATCTCAGCCGTGCAGGCGCGCTTCGGCCCGGCCGGACGGGATGCCTGGAAGCTGGCGCGCGGTGAGGACGACAGCCGCGTCGAACCACGTCGCTATGAGGAGACTATCGTCGAGCATCTCAATCTACCTGCTCCAGCCGTCAGTCACGAGACGCTCCTGATCGGCATGCGCCAGTTAGTCACCCGCGCCTTCAGTCGCCCAATGATGCGACACCGCGCTGCACGTCAAGCCCGGCTGCTCGGACTGATCGAAGGAGGTGGCTCCTGGGAGCACGTGGCCACGTTGCGCGAGCCGCTGGACGCTCCGCGCCTGATCAAGGCGCTGGGGCACCGCCTGCATACGGTCGAACTGCCCGGCCCACTCGAGGCGCTGACGCTGGAGCTCTCGGGTTTGACGGTCGAGGCTGCCCATCAGGAAGCACTTCTCGGCGCGCGACCGCGTCGCACGCGTCAGATCGTCGACGCCATCCGCCAGCTCAAGCAGCGCTACGGCGCGTCACCGATCTATCACATCGTGGAGGTCGAACCATGGTCCCGCATCCCGGAGCGAAGAAGGGCACTGATCAGCTACGACCCCTGAACCTGCCCAAGCCGATCGACGTGCAGACCGAGGGAGATGTCCCGACCATACTGATCGAGGGGAAACGCCGTTCAAAGGTGGCGCAGGTGCAGGATGTCTGGCGCATCGACGACGAGTGGTGGCGCAATCCGATCAGCCGCCGCTATTACCAGCTCGTGATGGAGGACGGCACCCTACGCACCGTCTACCACGATCTCATCGACGATTCATGGCACGAACAGGCGTATTGACAGGGAGTACTCTGCAAAACTGGCAGGCACTTAAGCACTTGGTTGAAACGTGCTACCCTAGTTTAGAAGGTCACACCTCGAGCCACTACGCGCTATCATTCGACTAACTACACATTGGTGGACGAACACATCATCGCAGTTACGGTGGCGCGAGAGGCAAACCACGTGGCCAGGGCAGACCTTCTAAAGAAACTCTTTCAAAGCTACCAACAACGCGACGATCAAGCGTTCCAAGACGCAGCCCAACAAATCATCGACGAGGAACGCAGAAAACATCATCCCGTCGTTGCGAACGAACTTCAACGCACGCTGAAAACGGATCTAATGAATCATGATCAATACACTCAAGACACCACCCTTGGCCCCCTCCCCAAGGACAATGATCGTCAAGCGCCGCTAGTTCATATTCAATATCCTCAACGATACCTACAAGATCTCGTGCTACACGAACAGATCCGACACCACCTCAACAGGATCATCACCGAATTCCGCGAATGGGAAGTTCTCGAAGCAAACGGCCTGACGCCAGTTAGACGAATCTTGTTTTGCGGACCATCTGGATGTGGAAAAACAGCCACAGCACAGGCGCTCGCATCTGAACTCGCGCTCCCTCTCCTTTACGTCCGTTTTGATGCCGTGGTATCTTCACTTCTCGGCGAAACTGCGGCAAATCTTCGAAAGGTCTTCGAGTTCGCATGCCGCGGACAATGGGTAATGTTCTTTGACGAATTTGATGCTATAGGAAGATCACGAGATGATCCAACCGAGCACGGTGAAATCAAACGTGTCGTAAACTCGTTTCTCCAAATCCTCGACAGCTTCAATGGGCGATCATTGGCAATAGCCGCAACAAATTTTGAGCGCTCGCTAGATCCAGCTATTTGGCGACGCTTCGATGAAATCGTACGATTTGAGAAACCATCTCCTGCGCAAATCCAGATCCTAATCCGACACCACCTCGCATCGTCGAGGATCACCGAAGACGGAATAGACAAGCTCGCAGCCCAGTTGACGGGAAGCACGCACGCGGATGTCGAGCGCACCACGCTTGATATTAGACGTTCCGTTGCAATACGAGGAATCGCGACGATTTTGGATGAAGATATCTCGGATGCAATCGAGCGGCTGAACTATCGGAGATCAATTATGAAACAAGTAGATGACACCCCTCATATGGTGGATAAGGAGTAGCTTTGATCTATGATTGCTCCCGGAAGCAACCCAAACCAACTCCGTCATCTCGATTATCAAAGAGAACCTGATCGGGAACCACCGAGACGGAAAAGAATCGCCAACTTCCCAAGAGAAAAGCCACCAATCCCATCAAGTAGGGCAGAACATGGAAACGACATACGAACTTCGACGCTGTCAGCAATTGAGGGTTCTACGAATGCACGGGCAACGATCGGAATTGACCCATATCGATTGTTGGTATTGGAGTTGCATAACGTAAATCTAGAAATAAGGGATATACTCGAAGAGCGATTCCACGCGATCGTCATCGACGAAGAGTCGGTCAAAGATGACCAAACCATCCGTTGCAAACTCCTGGTCCAGTTTCCCGACAAATCCGCCATCGAGCGTTTTCAAAGAGAAGTTGACCTATACATTCGCGAGCGCACAACACGCCAAACACTGACCTGGGCGACACGCAGAGACATGTTTGACAGCATTGAACGGATCAGCTTGCCGTCAAGAGAACACCGTATCGGACCACGACTAAGGCAAAAGGGCTATCCACAATCAGACAGCTTCTACTTCGATCTTGACTTATGGCACCCCGGGTCAAACTCCGAAGCTCTAACCCTTCAGCAAGAAATCCGGCGTGTTGCATCATCTCACCACGGACAAGTCACCAGCACAGTGAAAACGGCGGACCTTCTGCTCATGACAATTCACGGTTCACAAGCCGTCGCGGAGGCCTTGCTCGATCTCGATTTCGTCGCGCGGCTCGATCTTCCGGTCGTGTTGGACGAAGGTTATATAGCCGTGTCTACCAGTTCAGGTGCGTCAACACCGAGGATAAAGCCACCATCCGATGAACCGATGGCGTGCCTCATAGATAGTGGTGTCGTATCCGGCCATCCACTGTTGACGGGCTGGATTGTTGACGAAGTCGATTTTGACTCCGGGGAAGCAACACCGTCCGACCATAACGGACATGGAACGTCAGTCGCCGGCCTAATTGTGTACGGAGACATTCTTCACCAAATCAACTCTGGATATTGGCGGCCCAGAGTGCGCTTGTGTAGCGCTAAAATCCTCCGCCATGATGATGTGACTGGTAACGCTGTCCTGCCAGACGGGAAGAGGTTCGAGGAACTTCTAGAAAGAGCTATCCGGTACTTTCACGAAGAATGGGGATGCCGAATATTCAACGTCTCGGTAGGAAGCTTTGACGAGATCTACGCGGGAGGCCGTCAGTATCCTTTGGCTGAACTTATTGACCAGCTAATACGTGAACTCGACATTGTAGTCGTAGTGTCATCGGGGAACAGGCCCACCGTAGACGTGCCCGTCCCGCAGAATTCCCACACCAGAAATGAATTCCATAAAGAAGTACGCGATGGGATGTTTGACCGCTCCCAAAGGATAGCGAACCCGGGAACTTCAGCGCTGGCAGTGACAGTCGGATCAATAGCCCGATCCGGCGCAACGAATGATTCGGTGAATATTTCGCCACCGGCACCCCTTCGAGATGCAGTGCCGGGAGCACAGGATGATATGCCTTCGCCATTTAGCAGGGTAGGGCCGGGCTATGAAATCGATGCGACGAAACAAGGGATCAAACCTGATCTCGTCCAATACGGCGGTAACTATGCGCTACAGACCGTCGCGGCGGGATCGCCACGTTGGATCTTTAACCATCTGCTCTTGGGCGAACCGACTATCCAAATCGTAAATGGTGGACGGTATCTGTGCACAAGAGTCGGCACATCATTTTCGTGCCCCAAAATAACCCACGCAGCTGCAATCGCTCAGGAGTCTCTGTCCGCAATTCTTGACAGACCACCATCAGCCAACTCTATACGCGCACTGCTAGGAAGTGCATCGCGAATAACCAAAGATGAGCGCGATTGGTTAGGAAGCGAAGAAAACCGCCTTCGCGTGCTCGGCAACGGTGCTTCTATTCTCGATGATGTTGAATGGTCAACTCCAAATCGAGTAGTTCTCGTTGCTGAGGACTCTATCGAGGTAGACCGTTACCACATCTACCGTCTTCCTCTTCCTAGAGCATTCTTTGATGCGCCCGGACTCAGAGGACTGACGGTCTCCTTGGCATTCGATCCACCTGTTAGATCAACTCGCCGCAAGTACTTAGCACACACAATGTCGTTTGATGTCTACCAAGGTCTTTCAACCGAAGACGTGCAACGATTCCGATCACACCACTCCGGTGACCAGCCACCGCGGGCGCCTCAAACCAGCAGACTGGATCTGCGCCCCACTATGACTCAAAGCCAATGGTCAACGCTTCAGGTGCGAAGAGTCGAGTGGAAGCGAACTCCTAAGCTCAGCAGCAGTGAAAACGGAGATCGTCCAGACCTGCACTTGGTAGTGACCTGCAAACAGGAATACCCAACCGGATTAGTCCAAAGGCAGAAATACGGGTTAGTCGTCGTCCTATGGCATGATCTGGCAACCGTCAGACTGTATGAAGAATTGAGAAGCCGTGCACGCATCCGGACCGAGAGAGTCAGGACAAGAGTATGATCAGAACGCCCGTACTCTGTGCGGTGTTGGTCAGTTGTTCGCATGAACAACCGGACTAGGTGACAGGCGCCAACCTCCGAAACGCCGTCCCTGGTGCACCCGACTTAAGTCGCTGGCGGATGAGCGCGGCGCATTGCTCCGGGCTCAGCAGAGAGGTATCGACCTCAAGATCATAGATACCGGGGATGTGGACCGCTTCGTGCCAGCGCATGACCGGCTCGGGGATGGAGCCGTCAGCCGCGTAGTCGACCTTCCAGGTGGCGCGACGCCGCTCCATGATGAGGTCGATTGGGCAGCGTACGCCTACGAAGAGGACCGGTAGCCCCTCCAACAACCGCGCGCACTTCGGCAGAATCCCGAGCGGCTGTGAGTAGGCGTCGTGATGGCCCACGTCGACCGCGACGTTCAATCCCATTCGACTGTGCGCGGCAATGGACGCATATAGCGCCAGATAGAGGATCTCGATCAACGGCTCTAGATCCGGACGCTCGCCGCCCGGCCGCAGCCCGATCCCCGGCTGGAAGCGTTCGGGCGTCGCCCGCATCGACTGATCGACACCCAGATTGACCCAGACGCCGCCAAACGTCTGCTGAATGGCCGCGACAATGCTGGATTTGCCTGAGCGCGGCGCACCATTCAGGACGATGATCTGGCCGGGAACACTCTGCTTGGACAACTATTCCTCCGGGGAACCGCCAAACGTCTGTTCACATATCAATCTCAGAGCACCCACCGTTCGCCTAGCTCCCATCCCCAGACTCGAGCTTTTGGGCAAGCTCGACGATCAGTCCTTCGGGACCGCGGACGTAGCACAGCCGATAGAAGTCCTCGTAATCCTGCACCTCGCCGACCAGGTCGAAACCCTTCGCTCGCAGTCCGTCGACGATCCCGTTGAGGTCATCGACCTCCACGCAGATGTGCCGAAAGCCCAACCGGTTCGGCGGCAAAGCCTGCGGGAGTTGGTCTTCAACCGGCGCATGGTACTTGACGAGCTCCAGTGTTCCGCTACCGTCAGGGGTCCGAACCATCATGATCTCTGCTCGGACACCGTCGAGCCCGTTGATCCTGTCCACGA
Organism: uncultured Chloroflexia bacterium; assembly: GCA_963713965.1. Lineage (GTDB taxonomy): Bacteria > Chloroflexota > Chloroflexia > Thermomicrobiales > Thermomicrobiaceae > CALAGB01. Next base: position 2,461,721 of record OY970217.1, on the reverse strand, counting down.
CCTCGCCGTCGACCATCATCGGACCATCGCTCTCGAATCCCAGATCGAGAAAGAAACCACCCACGGCGTCCAGGTCGTCGACGACAACACCCATGTGGTCGAAACGCAAGGTCCCCATAAAATTCTCTCCTCAGACAAGGCGGATAGGCGGGCGGATGTCCACTGTGGTCGATAACGCACAAAACCTCAGCCCGGTTTCTGTCCTTCAATCCGGTAGTAACCCTCAGTCAGGACGATACCGTTTTCGAGGCGGTGCGCGTCTTCGAACGCCAGCAGCGCGTCAATCTCCTTTTTCGGATCGAAGCCAGGGATGGTCCAGGGCGCGGTCAGCAGCATGAAAACGACATCGCCGAGCGAGCCATAGGCGACGCGATGCTCATGATGTGCCCGATCAACACGCATGCCTGCCGATTCGAAGGCGGCTGCGTAGAGGGCGAAGTGATCCGGAAATCGCTGCCGGTGTGGGAAGAACTCGGTCAGTTCGGGCCAATGTTCCGGAACGACCTGCTGGGTGACGACCCTGCCTCCCGGAACAAGAACGCGCACGACCTCGGCGGGATCGAGCTCTTCATGGCGGTCCAACACTAGGTCGAACGACGCATCGCAAAACGGCAAGGCCAGGCTCGAGCAACGCACCACCTCGCCACCGAGTGGAGCCAATCGCGCTCTGGCGACCGGCGCATTTGTGTACCACTCCTCTGTCGCGACGAACGGTCGGTCCAATCCGCCGATGATGCGCTCCAGCACTTCGCCGCCGCCGGTGCCGAGATCCAGAATGCGTCGTGCAGTTCGTGCGTGATCCTGAGCGATGGCTTCGTAGTCCCACGGCGGGCCGGGCTCTAGCGGCGTGGCGTCGACATCGCCGAAACTCCAGCCAGAAAACTCGCGTGCCCGCGCGATGTACGACTGCAGCTGATTCAACGTCTCTTCCCGACGACTCATGTCTACCACTTCACGATACCGGTCCAACAACGGTTGTTCGTCTGTCCAAACCCGCCGGGTTCCCACCGGTGGTGGCCAACATGGACCATTCGTCCGTCCGTTGTCAATCATCGTGAAGCGAAAGGCCGGAGTCGGGCGAATCCCTGGCCCCGGCCACACGTCTTCGACTCACAGGCTTTGATGGGAAGAATCAGAATCCGATCGTCATCGCTCCGGAGGCGAGGTATTCCACCACGTTCGCCGCAGTCACCATCTTCGCACCGTCGATCAGGTCGGTCTCGGTGATCCCCCGCGGCTTGGTGCAGGTGCCGCACGCCCAGACTTCTCCGCCATTCTTCATGAACGACGTGATCACTTCGGTGAGCGGTGGGAAACCTTCCTTGATGACGTCGGCGGCGTAGCCTTTCGTCGCCAGCCAGACTCCCTCGATCGTGAGCAAGACAACGGTCTCTTGATCCGCCGCAGCAGCCACGTTCCCCATGATGAACGCAAGGGTTGCGCGCTCTGCGTTCTCCTTGCCACACGTCCCGTTCACCAGAAACTTCGAAGCCATGAAGTGGCTCCCTTCGTTCACTTCTTGCGAATGTAGAAATGCATTGCGCCGCCAACCGCGCGCTTCCCCATCAGTGTGTTCCCGGTCAGGCGACTCCAGGAGTCGATGTCTCGCTCGGCGGTCGGCTCGTTGCTGACGACCTCTAGCACGTCGCCACTCGACATCTCTCGCAGACGAGCCCTGATCAGCGGAGTCAGCGTGGCGCAGTTAGCCTCCCCACCATCGAGCACTGCCGCTACGACAACGTCGCCCGGGGCGAACTCTGGCGTGTGTTGAGAAGTGGAATCTGCCTCCGGCATGAAGCCAGTACAGAGGAGATCGAATCTGGTGAAGTGATCTTCATCGACCGTGGCGAATGCTTGCTGCTCGATGAGTCGCGGGCCGAGCTCACCGTGAACGCGCATGCGCCATGACAAGTGCTGTCGGGCGGCGATGTTGTCCGATTCACGTTTCAGGAGGTCGATGCGGTCCGCCCCTCCGAACCACTGCTGAAAGTGGCTAACGGCGTCGGATCCGATTGCCTGTTGCAAACCACGCGGCAGCAGTGCGCGGAAAGTCGCGTCATCACTGAAGCAGGCGGCCATCGATACGAAGTCAAGTTCCGTAAGCGCCGTAAGAAACCGGTCCCCGAGCGCGTTCGTCGCGGCAGAACCACTCGCATTGGCGGCCATTGCGTCACCTTCCGTGTCAATCGTTCGGTATCAGCTACCCTCACGGACCTCGAAAATTTCGTTCGCCGCCATGCCGTGGCCCTCACGGTGCACGCGATCGGCATGTTCCTTGCTCGGTGCTTCGCAGAGACAGAAGACGGTGCCGTCCTGCTCGTTGAACCAGTAGCGCAGATACCGCACGCCGTGTTTCTCTTGCGTCTCCAGGTCGATCTGATGCGCGTGGGCAACGGCTTCGGGTGTCAGACCTTCCACGTGCCGATGGATGTCGATGAACAGTGGCATCGGTGCGCCTCCTTTCCTACTCTCGATATTAGGGAGATGCCCAAGTGGCCGCATCGGACGAACGTCCCATAGGACCGGAATGGATCCGAGAGGGTCGTCGGTTTACACGAGGATGTTGTGCTCGATGGCGAAGAGGGTTGCCGTCACTCGCGTGTGGACGTCGATCTTGCTGTAGATGTGCTCGAGGTGATGGCGAATCGTGTGCTCGCTGACGGACAGTGCCTTCGCCATGGCACGACGGCTTGCGCCGGTCGAAAGGAGCCGAAGCACGTCGACCTCTCGGTCGGTGAGCCCAGCCGGCCACTCTGTCGTCACCGCGTCTCCGCTAGAAATGTCCGCCTCTGCACGCGCGTTGTCAGCGGGCGATTCTTTCCCGACCGCCCACACCAGAGCATTGAAACACCCGGCGGTGAACCGGGTGCCAATCCCTTGAGCGAGCCGTCGCAACGCGGCGTCAACGTCGAGCGCCGGTCGCTCCGGCGCCGCATGGGTCAACTCATCGAACGCGTCTGCCACCGCGATGATGCACGCGCCGGGCGGAATTTGCCCCAGGCTGATGCCACGGTGAAACCCTTGTCCATCGGGCCGTTCATGGTGGGCCACCACCAGTGGGACAAGCGGCGCGAACGCTGGGACGCGGCCCAATATGCGCTCCGCGTAATAGGGGTGTAAACGCAGCGATTCCCACTCCGCCGCAGTCAATGAGCTTTCCGGCCTGTGGAGCACGAATGACGGCACCGCGACGAGCCCAATGTCATGCATCAGGGCGGCGCGGCGAATTTCCTTGATGTCCAAGGAATCTTGTCCGAGATGCTTGGCCATAGATTCAGCCAGCGTCGACACTCTGCGGGAATGGCCAGCCGAATAAAAGCTCTTGAGATCGGCGAAGTCGGCGAACGCCAGGGCAACGTCGTCCAGACGTGACTCGCTCAGATAGCGGTACGGAGACTCAGGCTCCAATCTTCGAACCTCATCCCACACCGATTCCGATTCGAGCCCGCCCCAAAACGATTGATCGTTCGCCAGATCCATGAACGCATCGACGACGTCTGAATCGAGCGTAGTTCCCCGCCTGGATCGCGCGAGTCTGATGGCTGCCTCGCGTCCCTGGACCTGGTGGAAAACCTCGAGGAAGATGGTCGCGAAGAGGATTCGCGAGATGAGTGGCGCTGGCGCGGCGGAATCATTGTGCGATCCAGACGCGGCCCAATCTTCAAAGGCCAGTCGTAGCGCTTCTTGAACTTCAATCGACCGACCCAGGCGGCCGGCGATGCGCGCCGCGACGTCGGACGTGTTGCGCAGACCCTCCTGCATGAACTCTTTGCCGTGTACCCCAAAGTCGGCCATTTTCCGGGCCCGCGTTCCGAGCCCCTGTCCAGTCGCCAGATGGCGAGCCAGCCACCTGATCATGTCTCGTGGGTCACGAGGGTCGGTGAAAAAAAACAGCTCACGTCTCGCCGCGATATCGTCGCTCAGAATCTTCGCCGCGACCTGACTCGCCCAGGCGGTACACCCGGCGTCCATCAACAGTTCGGCGTAGAACAGATCGGTACGCGTTTCCTGGTCCAGTTGCAGGCGATCGGCCAGACGCATCCCGATATACGTAGCGCGCACGCCGTGCCCCGCGGCCAAACCCATCGCCAGGTCCGCCGCCAGCGAAAACGCGAAAAGGAAATCGATGGTGCGAAGCTGATCACGTGGCATCTCGGAGCGATTCACCGATCATCTCCCTCGCCGACCTGACCCACCGCAGACACATCACGTCCGCAACAAACGCCTTCACTTTGTAACGCTCTATGGATGTGCCGACCCAGAGGCGTCCGCTACGATGCGATTGGGCGTGCGCCCTCGAGCCGCAAATGGTGGAATGCGGCCGTCTTGATCACATCGTAGCAGGGAACGCCGCATGTCAGTCAGTTCAGATCCCGTCATCACCGTTCAACATCTGCATAAGCAGTACGGCGACACCGTCGCGGTCGATGACGTCTCTTTCGACGTTCAGCCGGGGGAGATCTTCGGCATCATCGGCCCCAACGGCGCCGGAAAGACGACCACCGTCGAGTGCGTGCAAGGTCTGCGGAGTGCCGGCGGCGGTCGGATCCATGTTCTCGGCGTCGACCCTGCTCGGGACATCGAGCAACTCAGGCACCTGATCGGTTCGCAGCTCCAGGCGTCCTCGCTGCCGGATCGCATCCGTGTGGGAGAAGCTCTCGATCTGTTCGCAGCCTACGCTCCACATCGTGTCGACTGGCGCCACCTCCTTCACCAATGGGGATTGGCCGATCTTCAACGTCGTGCGTTCGGCAACTTATCCGGTGGCCAGAAGCAACGTCTCTTTCTGGCTCTCGCCTTCGTCAACGATCCGAAGCTCGTCTTCCTAGATGAACTCACTCAGGGGCTCGATCCGCAGGCGCGCCGCGCCACCTGGGAGATCATCCGCGACATTCGCGGACGCGGCACGACGATCGCGCTGGTGACCCACTTCATGGACGAAGCGGAGTATCTTTGCGATCGAGTCGCCATTATCGATCACGGTCGCATCGTCGCACTCGGGACACCGCAGGCCATCATCGACAGCCTCGATGTTCCCTTGATCGTCCGTTTCTCGACCACCTGCGCCGATGTCGCCTGGCTGACTCACGTTCCACTGGTGCGGACGGTGAGCCGGAACGGCGAGAACATCGAGATTGAGGGAACCGGCGCGGTCCTCGCCCTCGTCGCGGCGGCGCTGGTCGAGCACGGCATCGTGCCACCCGATCTACGTGTCGAGCGACCGACCCTCGAAGACGCGTTTCTCGCGATAACGGGCCGGGCGATCGGAGGTTGATGATGGAGCGGAGTCGTGGTTACTCAAAGCTGACCAGGATCGAGCTGAACCTGTTCTTGCGCGATCCGTTCGCCACCGTCTTTTCGCTGGTGCTGCCGCTGATCATGCTCCTGCTGCTGGCTGCAGTCTTTGGCGGCACCGCGGCCGGAGAGCGAGACGAACAGGGACGGCTTGTCTTTCGCGGCATTGCGGGGGCCGATTATTACATGACCGCATCAGTCGCCCTTGTGATCGCGTCAATGGGCCTCCTCACCATCCCGATTCATTTGGCCGGCTACCGCGAGGCGGGTATCCTCCGCCGATTTCGCGCCTCCTCGATTCCCGGCTGGAGTCTGTTTGGCTCACAGATCGGCGTCGCCTTGACAATAGGTGCGGCGGGAAGCCTCATCATGGTCGTGGTGGCGAAGATCGTCTACAGCACACAGTTTCCCGAATCAGTTGCTGGGGTGTTGGTCGCCATCATCATCTCGACGCTCTGCTTCGCCGCGATCGGATTCTTGATGGCCGCGCTGGTGCCCACGGCCCGTGCGATGCAAGGGATCAGCCTGATCCTTTTCTTCCTGTTCTGGATGGTCTCCGGCACAGCACCACCACGTGCAGTCCTCCCGAGCGGCGTTCGGACACTGTCAGACTCGATCCCGCTGACCCACGCGCTGATCGCGATTCAGGATCCCTGGTTTGGCCAGGGTTGGAACTGGGGTGAGCTGGGAATTCTGGCCCTCTTTACGCTGGCTGCGGCCGTTCCGGCCCTCTATCTCTTCTCGCGCGACAGCGGGTGACCGGGCATTGTCTCAGAGCGTGACGACTTCCGAAGCCGCTTCACCGCTCTCCTCAACCACCCGCCGAAGCTGGCCATAGAGATGGCTGAGCATCAAGTAGCCGACGAACGTGGTAAATGCCAGACCGACAATGCAGAAGAAGACGCCAAGACCAGTGACGCTACGGATGCCATATTCGAGCGCCACTACCAACAATAGCGGCACAGGAACGCGGCGCATCTCCTGAACGATCTCCCGAATCTGGAACCCGGCGGCGAAATCGCCGTTGATCGCGATGCGTCCCAGTACCATCGGTACCACCACCAGCATCAGCAGTTGCAGCAATGTGCTCACCATGACCAGGCCAACCCAGCCAAAGCTGGAGAAGATGATAATAGGCACGAAAACGCTGGACTGATCAGATCCGGCCGTCAGGAAGAAGGGAATGGAAAGGCAGATCATCGTGCCGATGACGGCGTAGACAGGCAGCCACCAGACGATGAGCGCCACCGCTCCTTTGAGACCGAGGACGAAATCGTCGCCAATCTGATCCCATTCGGGCAGCGGCAGGTCGTTACCGACGTAGGCGTTGCGGATGATGCGCATCCAGTATCCACCGACGACCAGCCATCCAAATATGGGGATGAAGAGGAGTGCCCCGCCGATGAGCATCTTCTTCATCCAGTCGGGATCCTCGAAGGCAAAGGTGAACGCGCGACCAACATCCATCGCCTCGCCCCAATCCGTAGTTGTGTTGGGTAGCTCGCGCTGATACGTAGAAACAACGCTAACAGAGGGCTCTCGTCAGGTCAAAGCCATCCTAATCGACCCTGCTCGCGGTACGATTGGTGCCTGACGTCGACATCGAGCAGTTCACTCACAACGAGAAGGAACCGATTCAGCATGCAGCAACCGGAGAACGGCCGCTGGGCCGACGCACAGGTCGCCGAGATCGTCGAGGAACCCTACTATCTACCCGTCGGAGACGAAGTCGAGATCTTCGAGACCGCCTACGCCCAGAAGCTTCCAGTCATGCTCAAGGGACCCACCGGAGTTGGCAAGACTCGCTTCCTGCGCTACATGGCGCACCGACTGAATCGACCACTCGTGAGCGTCGCCTGTCACGATGACCTGACGGCCAGCGACCTCCTCGGCCGCTACCTCATCAAGGGGGATGAGACGATCTGGATCGACGGTCCGCTGACGCACGCGGTACGCATCGGCGCCATCTGCTATCTGGACGAGATCGTCGAGGCGCGCAAGGACACCACCGTCGTCATTCACCCCCTCACCGATGATCGCCGTCGGCTCAGGCTCGAGAAGACCGGCGAGCTCCTGGTGGCGCCGCCGGAGTTCTTGTTGGTCATCTCCTACAATCCGGGGTATCAGAGCTTGATGAAGAATCTCAAACCGAGCACTCGACAGCGCTTCGTGGCGCTCGACTTTGACTTCCCGCCATCAACGTTGGAGTCACGCATCGTCGAGCATGAGAGCGGCGTCGGCGGCGAGACGGCTGGACAACTCGTCCAACTTGGGAATCTGATCCGCAACTTGAGTGATTCGGGACTGGACGAGCCAGCCAGTACACGTCTACTGATCTATGCCGGAATGCTGATCAGCTCCGGCGTTTCGCCCCGCCGCGCCTGCGAGCTCGCCATTGCCGCGCCGATCACCGACGACCAGACCGTGCAAGCCGCGGTGCTCGATCTGGTCTCGACCGTCTTCTCCACTTAGCCGATGCGCCGCTGGATAGACCGGCTCATCCCAACCAGGTCCGATGGCGGCGAGCAAGCGTCGCCAGCCGATCAGGAGTTTCGCCTTCTTTTTTCAGAGGTTGAGGGGACACTGGCCCTCTACGTCACGGCTCTCTCGGACGGCACGCTGCGTGTCAGCGGCACCGCCGGAGCGACGAGCGGGAGCTATTCGGACGGTCGCACCATCTTTTTCCCCTCTGTCGTGACCGGTTTCAGCGATCGAGCGGGAGCGCGGCGCCTCTATCGGGTCATGGCCGCCTGGAAAGTGCTGCAGGCACGCAGCGGTGCGCTGGACGTCGAGGCGTTAATGCACAGTGACCAGTCCGGTCAGGCGCTGGGGCTCTATGAGATCCTGCACGGTGAATGGCTCGATCGTCAGCTAGTTCGGCATTGGCCCGGTCTGAAGGATGATCTACTTTGGCTCCGCTCCGACGCGCTTGAGCGACGCACGATCCGGGGAATAGCAGACGTGCACCCGCAAGAATCACTGCTGCGTCACCTGCTGGCCCACCCGCTCGAGACAATGCCTTCTGACCAGCAACTCGAGGAACAGACCGGCGTGACGCTCTCCGACATTGACGAGGTTCTGTTCGCTGACAACGTCGCCACCGTGCGTCGATACGTATTGCAGGCGGCCGCGTCCATCCCGACGACCAGCGACGGCCCCTTCATCCCGGTCCACTATCGTGGGCGCATCCGCTATGACCAGATCCGCGCCGTCACACCGATCGACTTTGACGAGGAAGAGCGTCGCCAGGCGGAGGTCGGGCCGCCGCGTACCAAGTCGCGCCACGATCCGCTGGTGGTCGACGTGCGTTCGCCGGAGCAGATGAACGCTCGAGATCGACGTGCGACTCGTGGTGGACGCCAATCGGTTCAGCTAAGCATGGGTGACCGCGAGCCAACCATGACCTTCCAGCAGGTGCCGCTGAGTGACGCCGAGAAGGCTGGCGCCATCCTATACGACGAGTGGGATCATCGAATCAACGCGTATCAGAAGGAATGGTGCGCGGTCCGCCTGCGTCATCCTAAAGGGGGCAGCAGCGAGGCGGTTGACCGCATCCTGCGCCAGAACGCGCCCCTCATCGCCCACATCAAGCAGCAGTTCGAGGCGCTCCGTCCGGAGCGGACACGCTTGACGCGCCAGCTCGACGGTGACGAGCTCGATCTGGACGCCATCGTTGACGCTCATGCCGATCGCTACGCCGGCTTCTCGCCGAGCGACAAACTCTACAGTCGCATCCTGGAACGAGAGCGGAACATCGCTCTTGGCGTACTGGTCGACCTGAGCGGCTCCACGGGCGCTTGGATCGACGATGACCCGCGCAACGATCAGGTGATCGAGGTCACGCGCCGCGCCATTGTCTTCCTGTGTGAGGCGCTCACCATGCTCGATGATCGCTACGCCGTCTTCGGGTTTACCAGCAGCACGCGCAAGCGCGTTGAAGTCTCGATACTCAAGGCATTTGACGAGCAGTACACCCAGACGGTGAAGGGGCGCGTCGCCGGGATCGCGCCCGGCTCATACACGCGCATCGGTCCGGCTGTGCGGCACGTCACTCAGGCACTCATTCAGCAACCAGCCCGCATCAGATTACTGCTGATGCTCTCTGACGGGCGGCCGAACGATTTCGATGGCTACGGCGGCCGCTACGGCATCGAGGATACGCGCAAGGCGCTCCTCGATGCCCGGCAAAAGGGTGTTGCAACCTTCGCCCTGACCATCGACGCTGAAGGGCGAGATTATCTGCCCTACATGTTCGGCCGCAGCCACTACGTCGTCGTCGAGGACATCCGCGCCCTCTCGTTCAAGCTGGCCGACGTTTACCGCCGCTTGACAGTGCAGTGATCGCGACGAACGTCAGCCGACCTCACGATCGATTAGTCGTTTGATAGGTTTCCTCTCCGACCTGCTCGGTTGCTCCGACCGTCAGCAACACAGGCCACCGTTGTTCCGATCACAGCACGTCCAACCACCTTCAAGGCAATTGACGACCCAGTAGTTGGCCCCGGCGCAGCAGGTGCCGTCCGGCAGCGCGGGATACGGCCGGCCATTATCTCCAGATGTTGAGTTGGTGATAATCGGACAGCACGTGTAGTCGTCCCAGGTCGCGGCATCACTCGCCTTCGCTACACAGCCCTGGCCAGTTGCGCAGCAAGGTCCGACGGCGCCCGTCTGGTCATAACAGCGATGCGCATCGTCGGGGCAGCAACTACCTCCATCAGCTGTACAGACGCCAGCGCAACAGGTCCCGTTGCCGCACTCCGCCCCGTCGTCGGTCTGGATGCAGACGCCCGAAGTTGGATCACATTCCTGGCACTCGTCGCAGGTGACGTTGGCGCACAGATCCTGACACGCACACGTCTCCGGATCCTGAAGTTGGCCCCCTTGGCAGGATTCGTTGCACTCGCAGTTGCACGTATCGAGGCTGAACGTCTTGCCTTGCGGACATTGGTTGCTGACGCATTGCTCCTGGCAGCAAAGCATCGTCGAGTCGTTGGCGTCGCAGGCCGCGCCGTCGATCTGCCCGTTACAGACATCGCATTCGCACGTCTGTGGATTTGGTGCTGAACCCCCGGGACATAACGGCACGCACTGATCGTTACAGCAGACCGCGGTTTCTCCGCAGATTGACGTGCATTGGCCGGCGACACACACTTCACATCCGGTGCACATCTGGCCGCACGCGCCGCAGTTGTCGTGATTCGACCGCGTGTCGACGCACTGGTCACCACAATCGGTGTTCCCATCGCCGCAGTGACATTCACCGTCTTCGCAGATTTCACCGTCGGCACAGGCATGGCCGCACGTGCCGCAGTTGTTCGCGTCGAACCCACGATCGACGCATATCCCATCGCAGCACTCTTCGCTGCCGGAGCACCCGCGTGACCGACATTCCTGGACCGCCAGGCTATGGTTGATCGCACAGGTGGCTCGACAGCCACGGCAGACGGTCCGGGAATCCACTCCTCCACCGAACAACGCCCCGAACCAGTTCGGACTACACGCTTCCTGGCTGCAGACTTTGAAGCACGTCTGCATATCCGCAGCGGCACGTTTCTCGCACACCGCCGGGCTGCACGTCGCGCGACTGCTTCCAAACGGGTCAGCGCCGAACCATGGAAACGAGAATGGCGCGGCAGACGTTTTCTTGGCCGCCCCTCCCACCACGGCCGCCGCAACGCCACCAAGCAGTCCTTTGAGTACCTGCCGGCGTGAAGTCGCCTTACCCAGCGAACGGGTGATCTCATCAAAGCGCCAGTCTTGCATCCCCTATTCTCCCCTCGGGCTGTCGATAACTGACGTAGTTGCTGTGTCTCGGGTCGCCATCGCGCTGCCGTGTTCCCAACCCTGTCGAGCGTCTTCGGGAGACGTCCCACCGACGGGTCCCGGTCGTCCACGCTCGTCGCAATCCTGCGGTCGCACGCAATTCAATTGGGCGGGAAAGGTCTCGAGGTGCCGAAACCGATTGGCCGTCGCGCAACGGCGTCCGAACTTATTCGTGCATCCATCATAACAACCGCCACTTACCAATCACTTACCAACGGAGAAACACGCTTTCTCATGGGCAAATGGCGAGACTCGTACGCGCCAACGGGGCACCATTCTGATGGCACGGATCGCTCTGGATGCTGATTTTACGTTCAGTCGACGGCGGTGCTAGAATTTGCAGGTCGCACGTGTATTCTGGGAGATCACTCATCCGTCCAGGGTAGATCGACTGACGAGCGGGAGGTCGACGTGGATTTGGTATTGCTGGCGGCGCGTCTGGTGTTGGCGGCCGTCTTCGTGGTGGCCGGTCTGGCCAAGCTCATGGATCTCCCTGGCTCACGCCAGGCGATGTCCGGTTTTGGCGTGCCGTCCTTCCTGGCGGGTCCTTTTGGTCTGCTCTTGCCCCTGGCGGAGCTCGCCACCGCTGTTCTCCTCATCCCGCTGGCCTCCGCCTGGTGGGGTGGTCTGGCCGCCTTGACGCTCCTGCTGCTCTTCATTGCCGGGATCGGCGTCACCATGGCCCGTGGTCAGGCCCCCGACTGCCATTGCTTCGGTCAGCTGCATTCGGAGCCCGTCGGCTGGTCCACGGTCGTCCGCAACACCGTCCTGGCGGTCATCGCCGGGTTCGTGGTGCTGGCCGGCGCGCACGATGCCGGAACCAGTGCCGTCGGCTGGCTGGGCGATCGCTCCGGGGTCGAGATCGCGGGAGTGGTCGTCGGCGTCGTTGTGGCCCTGGTCCTGATCGGGGAAGGTTGGCTCTTGCTGCATCTGTTGCAGCAGAACGGTCGCCTCCTGGCGCGGGTCGAGTCGCTCGAAGCGGGACTGCCGGACGGGGCTCCACGTCCCGCGGCACAACCGACCGCTCCGGCCGCCGGACTGCCCGTTGGCTCGGCCGCGCCATCGTTCAGTCTCAAGGGGCTCCACGGCGAAACGCTCACCCTGGATGCCTTGCGGGCGGCCGGCAAACCGACCCTCCTCCTCTTCTCCGATCCGCACTGTGGACCCTGCAATGCTCTGCTCCCGGAGATCGGGACGTGGCAACGGGACCACACGAACCGCCTCACCCTGGCGTTGATCAGCCGGGGATCGGTGGAGGAGAACCGGACCAAGGGGACCGAGCATGGCGTAACCCAGATCCTGCTGCAAGACGACCGCGAGGTAGCCGAGTCCTATCAGTCGCATGGGACACCGGGTGCCGTCTTGATCGGGAGCGACGGTCGCATCCAGAGTCCGCTGGCCATGGGGGCCGAGCAGATCCGCCAGTTGGTCCACACCGCCACCGGACAACCATCGGTGCCAGCGGCTCCTCGACCGGCCAGCAATGGGAATGGCAACGGGAGTGCGCCATCACCCGCCAGTCGACTGGGGACGGCATCACCGGACGTAGCCTTACCCGACCTGAGTGGCAAAACGGTGAAGCTGGCTGGCTTCCGAGGCGAGCGGACCCTGCTCCTCTTCTGGAATCCGGGCTGTGGCTTCTGTCAACGCATGCTGGGGGAACTGAAGGACTGGGAGACGAGTCGACCTAAAGACGCCCCCAAGCTGCTGATCGTGAGCACGGGGACGGTGGACGCCAACCAGCAGTTGGGACTCCGGTCGACCGTGGTGCTGGATCACGGGTTCACCACGGGGAGAGCCTTTGGGGCCACGGGAACACCCTCAGCCATCCTGGTGGAGGCCGACGGGACGATCGGCTCGGAAGTGGCGGTGGGAGCGCAGGCGGTGCTGTCGCTGGCCAGTCACCCCGCCGAACCAGGACGCGCCGGACGCAACTAACGACAGCGCAGCGACGAGTGAGCCCGCCCGTGTCTCGCCTCCAGGCGGCGCGGGCGGCTCCGGCAGTCCCCAGTGATAGGATTGTCCCACGCAAGCTGCGTCCCGACTCCGTAACTGTGGGATGATCATGAGCGACGACGAACTTCAGCCAGAACCAATCGAAGAGCAATCTGACGAAAGTCAGGACGGCATTATGGCGACGTTGAAGGACGTCGGCGAGCGCGTCCCCAGCTACGCGAAACTCTCGGTCAACCTCGTCACGGCTGGGAAGATGTCGGCGACACAGCAGAGCCAGATCCTTGGGCCGCTCGGCTATGGGCCAGCCTCTCGATTCACCCGCTTCGTGCCGATCCTGAACCAGATCAGCCGCATCCTCTCGATGATCGGCACGATTCGCTTCGTTCTCACCCAGATGGACGTCGAGACCGCCAATGCCCATCTGGAAGCCGTTGGGCTGAGCCGCGAGCAAGTCGAGCGGGACTTTCAGAACTCGCGGGATCTGGCCAAACGCGCCGGTCAGATCGGTTCGCGGGAGGCATCCAAGGCGCTGGAGACAGGTTCCCGTGCGCTCGAAGGCGGCGCCAGAGTCGCTGGGCGGCTGACCGGTAAGGGGATCCGGTCCTTCCGCAACTGGCAGGCGCGTTCAGCCGAGCGAGCCAACGACCAGCGCGACCAATCCTGATCCTTCGAAGCAAAGCCCGGCACTGTCGGGAAGGTATCGATTGGAATTCCAATCATGAGTACGGTGTCTCAACCTGGACTTCGCGAGATGTTGGGGACATTGCTGCGCCATTCACCGCGCTATGCCCGCCTGACGAAGCGCTTGCTGGCCGATGATCGCATCCCGGCGCTGGACAAGGCGCCACTCGTGGGCGCGATCGGCTATGGGCTCTCGCCGATCGACCTGGTGCCCGGCATCGTTCCGGTGCTGGGACAGCTGGATGATATGGTCGTGCTGCTGGGCGCCGTCCGTCTCACGCTGGACCGCATTCCGTCCGACGTAGCCAACGAGCATCTGATGGCGGTTGGGCTGATCCGCGCCGACGTCGACGAGGACATGGCCAATTGCCGCCGCGCCGCGATGCGCATCGTCTCGACCGGAGCTCGTGGAGCCGTCCGTGTGATGCGCAGGGGAACGCGCATCTCACTCCATCTGGCGGAGGCCGGACTGCGAACGTGGCGCAACCGTTAGCTCGATTCAGGCCACCTCTAACGCGCCGTTCGGAAGCATAAGTCAGACCTTTCCCGCTCGAACGGCTGCACATCTCCTGGCGTCAAGCGATTCCACCTGGGATATCCTTGGTTCGGCGATTGCCGCAGCCGGCTTCGGCATGGCCACGGCTCAACGATCGAGCCCTATTCGCACTCGGCTCCAGACGATCAAGTCTGGTGGAAGGTACGACTCGTCGTGTTCTCTCGCAACGGCCTGATCGTGGTGGTCGTGGTTTTGATCGCGGTCGTCGTCTTTTCGTACGTCGCCTTCAAGACGGCCGAGACACCCTCCAGCACGACGACACCCACCACGACGAGCAGCTCAGTCGGGCCTCTGTCGCAGGAAGCTATGGTGGCCCAAGGGAAAGTCCTTTTCCAGCAATATCGCTGCAACGTCTGCCACACCACCGATGGTGGGAATGCCGCCGGTCCAACGATGAAGGGGCTGGCTGGAAGCCAGGTGAAGATCAATGACGGCTCGACCGTGGTGGCGGACACGAACTACCTGCGTGAGAGCATCCTCAACCCAGACACGAAAATCGTAGCTGGGTACGGACCCAGCGTGATGAGCGCCGCGCTCGATCCGTTTAGCCAGCAGATCCAGCAGGATGACCACGTAGCCGACATAGTGGCTTATATCGAGAGTTTGAAATAAGCGCCGGCCTCACCCGGCTCGCAAGCTCGCCACCCTCTCCCGACGATCAGGAGAGGGATTTTGTCGTCTCCCCTCTCCCAATTCTGGGAGAGGGGCCGGGGTGAGGGCTGTACTACCGCTCGGTCGGGCGCACGATCGGCCAGATGCTCGGCATCTCGCCCACCGGCACCTCGATGAGGACCGGCGCATCCATCTTCAACGCGCTACGCAGCACGGAACGCAGGTCGTCCGGGCTGTTGGCCCGCATGCCAACCACGCCGAAGAGTTCGGCCAGCTTGGCGAAGTCGGGATTCTTGAGCGTCGAGGCGATGGTACGGCCATGGAACGTCTGCTGCTGAATGCGCTTGACGTTGCCATAGGCGTTGTCCGTGAAAACGATGCCCACCATGTTGATCTTGTGCATCGCCATGGTCGACAGCTCCTGCACGTTATACATGAAGCCGCCGTCGCCATTCACCGAGACGACCTTCTTGTCCGGGTTACCGACCTGCGCACCGAGCGCGGTGGCAAAGCCGTAGCCCAGCGTCCCCTGATAGCCGGAGGTCAGGTAGGTTCGTGGCTTGTAGACTGGGAAGGCGTTGTGCATCCAGTAACCAACCTGGGTGCTCTCGGCCACAGCGATGCCGTCGTCCGGAAGCTCCTCGCGAATGACAGAGGCAAAGGCGGCTTGTGGCTGGACCTCGAAGAAGCTGTCCTCGATGCGCTCCTTCAGATCTTCCATCTCTTCCTTGCGTGACTCGCGCTTGCGGTTGTGCTTCGGAACGCGGTTGATGAGATCGGTCAGACCGCTCTTGGCGTCGGACACGATGCCGATCTCCGGCCGGTAGTTGCGCCCGACCTCGTCGCTGTCGACGTCCATCTGGATGATGGTGTGGTGCTCTTCCGGGTTCCAGTTCGAACGCACCGGCTGGGCGAAGCGCGTACCAACCACAAAGATGGCGTCAGATTTCGGGAGTAGCTCCATGCTGGCGTGATAATTCTGGGCCAGGTAGTGCCGAGAGGAGATGGCACCCTTGCCGCTACTCGACATGATGACCGGCGCCTGCAGCATCTCGGCCAGCTCGCGCAGCTCATCCCAAGCTTCGGCCTGCAAAATACCGCCACCGACAAAGATGACAGGGCTCTTGGCCTCGCCCAGCGCCTTGGCCGCCTGCTCCAGCGCGTCCGGATCACCCGAAGGGCGAGACGGAGTGATCGGCTCCATCAGCTCGACGTTGCCAACCGCCTGCAGCACGTCGGGTGGGATCTCGATCTCTACTGGCCGCGTGCGGCCGGTGCGCAATTGGCGGAAGGCTTCGGTCACCATGCCGGGTACATCTTCCGGCTTCATGGCGCGGCCCGACCACTTGGTGACGGAGCGGACCATCTCCAGCTGATTCGGAATCTCATGCAGCACGCCGCGCCCGACCTCGATCAGATCGGACTGGATCTGGCCGGAAATGCACAGCACCGGTGAACAAGTGGCGTAGGCAGTGGAGAGCCCGGCCATAGCGTTCAGCAGGCCGGGGCCTGGAACGACGAGGCAGGTGCCAACCCGACCCGTCGTGCGCGCATAGCCGTCCGCCATATAGGACGTCGCCTGCTCGTGTCGCGTGTGATAGACCTTGACTTGGTCCTTGGCGTCGTAGAGGGCGTCGAACGCCCAGTCGAGCTGAACACCGGGGAGACCGAAAATCACGTCGACCCCGTGTTTGAGTACTGATTGGACGAGGGCCTGTCCCCCAGTCATCTGTGCCACAGAAAATCCTTTCCATTTCCGCGACCGGCTTCCAGCCAGCGGCGGGCCATTCGCCCTCTCGCTCCTCGACCACCCTTCGCGCGGCGCGACTGCCACCCCTACCGACGCGACTCAACCGAGTCCACCGGCTCGTTCGGGCGACCGTTTCTGTATGCGGCAGGCGACGACGATGACGCTGCCAATGCTCTTCGTTATCCCGCATTGTAGACAATGATTGGTCAATGCGCAGCCCCTCGAGTTCGTCATATGCGCATGGCTGGAAAACACTGATCTCTCTCCCGCACTGCATTTCACCTTCGGTGTGCGACTACGTGAACGGATCACGTGTCAATTAGACTCGCCAGCCATGGTGTGCCCGGCGCATCTGGTCGAACTGACACAATTTTGTCGCGTTTCGATCACGGCTGTTATGAACCCGTTGTCGGTCGACCGGTAGCATAGGTCTTGGTAATACACGGTGCCTCTCGTGTTGAGATTGGATCGGGGGCCACGTCGGGTCCCATATCTGACGGCAAAGTCTCTGATCGGCAACACATCCTCAGCCATCCCTCTTCTTCGGCCCGGCATCCCGGGCCGTCCTCTTTTTTGACTGGCGGAGAAGGTTGCAGCGGACCACGGCGATTGGCTCGCGGCCACGGTATGATGCGACTCATGGACGCGGCCACCGCCACGCTCCGACCAAGTCTCGGTTGCGCCGCGTTGATCGGAACCAACCTAGGGCCAAACCTGACCATCACCGGGTCGCTGGCTACATTGATTTGGCTGAGCATCGTGCAGCGGCGAGGCGTCTCGATCACCGCCAGTCAGTTCCTACGTCTCGGAATCGTCGCGACTCCCGTCATCGTCTTGAGCGCTGTCATCGGACTGTGGGTGTCATTGCATGTGTTGGGGTGAGATGGGTCGTCTCCTCCGAGCTCACGCCACTGGCATGCGGCAACCACACAGTGCATCCCCAAGGGTTGACAATCAGCAGGCGTTCTTCTATGTTAATCACATGACTAAAACACTTGAATAAAACGAGCGATTAACTCAGATTGAGTTGGACTAACGAGCGAAGGGATCATTCAGTCATCGTGGTCAAAAGAACACCTGGCTCTGAGGGGCAACCATCACCGCACGACATCTCCACCAAGGACGCCATCATCGAATCGGCATTGGCGGTTCTTGGGCGAGATGGATTCTCCAACCTCACCACGCGTGCGATCGCGCAGGAGGCCGGAGTCAATCAAGCGCTGATCAACTATCACTTCGGCACGAAAGACAAACTGCTCGCCCAAATGTTGGCGGCGCTTGACAGCAGCAAATTTGGCCGACAGTTGGACCTTTATCACGAGCCGGGCGTCCCGCTGAGCAGGAAATGGCGTCAGGCAATCAACTTCTACCGGGAGGATCTGGCGGACGGATTCGTCCGGATCACCCAGGAACTGCTCACGATCGGCTCTGTCCACGCGGACGTGGCCGAACGCTACCAGGCCCACCTCAACAGATGGCGAGATCTCCTTACGGAGGTGGCCAACGCACATCTTTCTGACCTCGGCATCAACCTGCGGCCGGAGTTGGTATCGAGTGCGGTTGTCAGCATGTGGATTGGGATGAGCGCTCAGATGATGGTTGGAGCAACCGAGGAGGACGGGCGTTTCTTTGAGGTGCTTGATTTCATCGGAGATTGGCTAGAAGAGCGGGAACGGCTTTACCACAGGAATAACGATCACCATGCCGAACCCGAACAGACGGATGAGGCGGAGGACGAAATCGACCACCGAAGGGGCGACTGAAGGGGATCTTCATGCGAGCGATTGAGCCAATTTCGTCAGGAATAGCTGTCAATCCGCACGACAACGTCCAGATCGCATATGAAGTCTTCGGGCCCGACGATCCTGGGCGGACCATCGTCTTCCTCCCTACGTGGAGTTTGGTGCACAGTCGTCATTGGAAGATGCAGGTTCCTTATTTTGCGCGCAAAGGATTTCGCGTCGTCACCTTCGATGGTCGCGGAAACGGCAAGTCCGATCGTCCAGCACACGGTTACTCGAGCGATGACTACACGCGAGACACGTTGGCGGTCTTCGACAAGATAGGGATCGACCAGGCAGCGATCGTAGGTGTTTCGGCGGGAGGACGTTGGGGAATCCAATTCGCCTCCCACTATCCCGAGCGAATAACCCATCTGGTGCTGATCGGTACAGCGTTCAATCCAAACCGATCCGTCCGTTACGACCTCGACAAGTTCTTCTCCGAACTTCCGAATGATGACGGATGGAACAAGTACAACGCCCACTACTGGAAGCGCGATCTTCGCGGATTCGCCGAATGGTTCGTGGAGATGGTTTGCTCGGTGCCGCATTCTACCAAGGCAATCGACGACGCGGTGGGATGGGCGCTCGAAACCTCACCAGACGTCCTTATCTCGACGGTTGTCGAGCGACCAGTACCACATCTGTCCGACTTCGCGGCGGCCGTGAAATGCCCGACCCTGATCATTCACGGAACCGACGATCGGCTGGTACCTCTTCAACAGAGCCACGATCTTCGCGACGCGATCGCTGGATCGAAGCTTGCGTTGATGGACGGGAGCGGTCACTCGCCCGATGCTCGTGACCCCATCAAGACAAATCACCTGATACATGAATTCATCGGCCATGACACGCCACAAACGCGCACGTGGCAAAGAGCACAGAGCCGTCCGAAACGCGCCTTGTTCATCAGTAGCCCGATCGGCCTGGGGCATGTGCTGCGCGATCTCGCCGTCGCTGACGAGCTCCGTGCACTCGTGCCGGGCCTGCAAATCGACTGGCTGGCGCAGCCCCCGGTCAGCGCCGTGCTGGAATCGCGCGGTGAACGTATCCATCCGCTCAGTTGTCAGGTTGCCGGCGAATCACAGCACTTCGAGTCGGAAATGATGGGCGAGCACCAACTCCATGCCTTCTACGCCTTTCGCAATATGGATGAGATTCTTTGTGCGAATTTCTCGGTATTTCACGATGCCGTTCGTGAGAAGCCGTACGACCTCTGGTACGGTGATGAGGCCTGGGACGTCGACTACTATCTCCATGAGAACCCTGAACTGAAGACCGCGCCGTATGTCTTCCTGACCGACTTTGTCGGGTTTGTGCCCACTTCGCAGGACGGACGCGAGGCTTTCCTAACCGCGGACTACAACGCCGAGATGATTGAGCAGGTCGAGCGTTTCCCCAATATTCGCGACCGCGCGCTCTTCATTGGTGATCCTGAAGACGTTGTGCCCGATTGCTTCGGATCTGAGTTGCCGCCGATCCGCGATTGGACCGAAAAACACTTCGATTTCACCGGTTACGTCCGTCACTTCAATCCGGACGCGCTCGATAGCCAGCCAGACCTGCGCGAACGGTTTGGCTTCAAAGAGGACGAGCGGGTCGCGGTCGTGGCGGTTGGCGGCACCAAGACCGGTTCGAGCCTGCTGCACCGTATCGTCGAGGCGTATCCGCTCGCTCGCGAACTCACGCCAGACTTGCGGCTGGTAGTCGTCTGCGGCCCTCGAATCGATCCGTCTTCATTGCCGCGCATTCAGGGCGTCGACTATCTCGGTTACGTCGATCGGCTCCACGAGATGTTTGCCGCGGCGGACCTGGCGCTGGTGCAAGGCGGCCTCTCAACCACGATGGAACTGGTCGCACTCCAGCGCCCGTTCCTCTTCTTCCCACTCAAACAGCACTTCGAGCAACAACGTCATGTCGCGTACCGTCTTACGTGCTATGGGGTGCCGGAATGGGCCCAACTGCAATACGACGAAGGTCCGGAGGCGATCGCACGCGGCGTCAAGCGTGCACTGGAAGAGCCGACACCGTATCGACCAGTGAAAGCGGGTGGCGCGCGCAAGGCCGCCGAGCGCATTGCCGAGCTTCTCGTGTGAAACACGTCTTGGCGGCTGATGAAGGCGAGATGGAGATGCGGTCAACAAGCACACGGTCACCACCGTAGCTCAAAAAAAGACCCCGAAGTCGATGCAACGACTTCGGGGGCAGAGGAAGCAGGAGCGGTGCTCACTGCGTGGTCCTTCATACCTCACAGTATATACCAGCCGTTCCTGCTCCTTCGACATCCAATTCGAAAGGCCGGCGCGTCCCAATGACACTGGCGTCATTTGGTGGCGACCTCCGGCGATCTCACGTTCTTGACGAGGGAGCTTCTCATGGTAAGCAACGCACCGCAGCGGACGATGATCAGCGACAGCGATATACAGTCACTCGATAACACGCTCCGTGGCCCACTTGTCCAACCGACTGACCGCGATTACGCCGAGGTGTGCCAGGTCTGGAATGGCATGATCGACAAACGTCCAGCACTAATCGCGCGATGCCTGGGAACCGCGGATATCGTTGCTGCGCTCCAGTTCGCCCGAGAGCACGATCTCAGGATCGCCGTGCGAGGCGCCGGGCACAACGTGGCGGGCAACGCCTTATGCGACGACGGGCTCGTGATCGACTTGTCCCTTATGAAAGGGATTCACGTTGACCCGAAAGATCAATCTGCCCGTGTGCAACCTGGCGCAAATTGGGGTGACGTGGATCGCGAAACCCAACGTGTCGGACTGGCGACGCCGGGTGGCCAGGTGTCCACCACCGGAATCTCAGGCTTCACGCTCGCTGGAGGGATGGGATTTCTTCGGCGGAAATGGGGGCTCGCCTGCGACAATCTGAAGTCGGTAGAAGTTGTCACGGCGACGGGAGAAGTTCTTACCGCCTGTGAATCTGACCACCCCGATCTCTTCTGGGCAATTCGCGGTGGTGGTGGCAACTTTGGTGTCATCAGCTCATTCGAGTTCCAGCTTCACCCACTCGGTCCCGAGATCTTTGGTGCGGCCGTGGTCTATCCTGGAGAGCAGACCGCCGTCATTCTGCGACGATGGCGGGACTATCTCGCTCAGGCCCCGGACGAAGTCACCTGCGACGCACTTGTTTGGGGCATGCCACCTTTGCCGATGGTACCGGAAGAACTGCATTGGGCACCGGTAGTCATTCTCGTCGCGGTCTACGCCGGTCCGACTGAAGCGGGCGAACAGATCCTGCAACCGATCCGTGAGTTCTCCACTCCGATAGCTGACCTGAGCGGTCCGCGCAGGTATGTCGGAATGCAGAGCGAATTGGACGCACTCTTCCCAAGCGGTCAATTGTATTACTGGAAGTCTTTGTTCATGGATGAGCTGGGTGACGACGTTCAATCGATCGCGGATCTGGCCCGCGATCGACCATCGCCCCGGACGCTCCTCGCGCTACGCGGGCTGGGTGGCGCAATGGGAAGAGTTCCCGAGAACGCCACAGCCTACGCACATCGGACCGCGAGATTCAACCTGAGCATCGATTCGACCTGGCAGGATCCGACGATGACACAGACTAACGTCGAGTGGACCCGCAGGGTCTGGTCAGAAATGCGAACGCGGACAGGCGGTGGCGTGTACCTCAATTTCGCAGGACTGGGTGAAGACAACGAGATGCTGGCACACGCTGGCTACGGGCATAACTACGATCGACTCAAAGAGATCAAGCGGCGTTACGATCCCACGAACCTGTTCAGGGGAAACATCAACATCGAACCGTGAGCACTGAGGTCGGAGCGGACTCGTCGCCTCAGGGCCGAGCTCCTGAGGCGACCACCCCAAGTTCCTTCAAAAACTCGACCAGCAGCGTGTTGAAGGCTTCCGGGTTGTCGGCTGGAGAGCCGTGACCGGCGTCTGGGACGACGGCAACTTCGGCTGAGGGGACTGCGTCCGCTACGGCCATGGTCAGGTCACGATACTCCGGTTGCGTGTTGGCGCCATAGACGATGAGGACGGGCAGATCGAGCGCGGCCAGCGGTCCAGGACCCGGATTGAACGCTTCGACCGCGGTGAACCAAGCGGGCGTGGAGAGGACGTTCTTGCGCCACTCGGCCAGGCGTCGGCGCCCGACCTTGTGCCGCCAATCTGCGCCAACGCGCGGCGTCAGGAAGATGTCAAGTGCGTCGTCGATCCGTCCCGCCTCGAGCAACGGGCGCGCTCGCTCTGCCGCCGAGCTCAGGCGATCTCCGCCACGGTTCGGCAGCAACTGCGGCACCGATGGCTCGGCCAGCACCAGCGCGATCACGCGCTCCGGACGCAGCAACGCGAGCGCCAGTCCGACCGTCGCTCCCAGCGAATTGCCGATGACGACAGCCCGATCGATCCCTTCGGCGTCCAGCACTTCAAGCGCATCGAGAGCGGCACGCTCGATACTCGGCTCCTCTCCGGCAGGAGAGCTATCGCCGTGCCCACGAATGGCCGGGGCAATCCAATTGAACTGCGGCAAACGCAGCATCTGGTGGATCCAGTTAGAGGTACCAACCAGCACACCGTGAAGAGCCAGAATCGGCAAGCCGGAGGGTTGGTCGGACCGCACCTCATAGGCGATGTGCGCCCCGTCATCGACTTCGATCGTTCGTTGTTCGGTAACGGCCATCCTGCCCCTATCCTGATACACCCACGGCTCGTATGCCCCAATCGGCCATTCTACGCCGGGGAGTCAGATGGGTGAAGTGGCAGATCTCGCACCATTGGGGTTTCGGAGAGACGTAACTCGAAATGCGAGATGGATCAGGAAAGACGGCGGGTCCAGAAGCGATAGTCGGAAGCATGGGTGAGTCCCGCATGCGCCGCGGCATTAAGGGAATCGGTCTCGGTGGCGGAGATCACCGCGCCCACCGAACCTGATGACTCGCTCGGATGGAGCAGGCGGAGCCCCGCGACATTGACCTCCTCCAGCCAGATACCCTCGTAGAGGAAGGTGCTGACTCGCACCACATGCATGCCATGCTGCTCCGTCACGAAACGGAGCCCGCTGCCGACCCAGAGATGGCTTGACGACGTATCCGGCTTGAAACCACACGCGGCGAAGACACGCTCGCTGGCAACGTTGTCGACACGGATCAGTCCGCGCGCGCTCGTCGCGCCAACCGCGGTTCCCATGTCGAGACTGGTTCGCACCAGCAGCTTGCCGATACCGTGTCCTTGTGCGCGAGGACTGACCGCAAGCAGGTCGACTTCCCAACGCGGCTCGGCGCTTGCCGTCTCGGTCTGGAAGCCGTCGACGAAGCCGACGACCTTGCCATCCAGTTCGGCCACGTGCGTCGTACGCTGACGTTCCGCAATCAGCCGGGAGACATACACCGCGTCGAGCGGTTCATCCGGCCAGACCTCAAGTGACACGCGGGCAATACCGATGGCATCGTTGGGCAACGCGGTGCGAATCGCTGAGTTCATTCGGCAACACCTTCCCCATCACACAACGGCAAACACCTCTTCTTGCACGTCGAGCATGCGCCGGTAGAGCCCATCAGTACCGGCCAGATCGAGGTGCGTCCCACGCTCAGCCACGCGACCGTCGTTCAGCACCAGGATCTCGTCCAGCTCGTCCAGATGCACCAACCGATGGGTGATCAGCAGGATCGACCGACTTTGGAACAGATCGAAGATCGAGTCCAACACCTCACGCTCGGTGACTGGGTCGAGGTTGGCAGTGGGTTCGTCCAGAATCAGAATCGGCGAATCCTTGAGCAGCGCGCGGGCGATCGCCAGTCGCTGTCGCTCACCGCCGGAGAAGCGCATCCCCTCTTCGCCCAGCCAGGTATCGAGTCCTTTCGGGAGGCGTTCAACCAATTCGTCAAGACGAGCCAAGCGCAGAACTTCGAACAACTCGGCGTCGGTCGCGTCCGGCTTCGCCAGCCTCAAATTTCCACGCAACGTCGTGCTGAACAGCTTCGTTTCCTGGTCCACGACGCTGAACTCACGCCGCACGTCCTCTTGCGTCAAATCGCGTAGATCGACTCCCCCAAGGCAAACCGTGCCGGAGATAGGATCCCAGAAGCGGACGGCCAGATTGGCAATGGTGCTCTTCCCCGCTCCGCTCGGCCCCACCACAGCTATGCGCGCACCAGGGTTGAGCCGGAAGGTCACGTTCGCCAACGCCGGGGACTCCGAAGCGCCATACCCAAAAGTGACATTCCTGTATTCCAGTGATGTCGAATCCAAAAGCGCGATCGGTGCAGCCGGGTCCTGAACGGAAGGCCGTCGCTCGACGATCTCGAAGATGCGCTCGCCCGCGGCACTGGTCCGCTCCAGAAACTGGAAGGCGCGTCCCAGCGGTCGAATCGCCTCGAAGCTGCCGAGCATGATGAGCGCAAGCGTCGCCAGGTAGACGCCCTGAATGCGAGCGTCATGCACCATCGGGATCGCCAGCAGCAAAATCGACCAGACCGCCAGGTTGGTGCCCAGATCGCTCATGGCCTGTTCGAAACCGGTGATTTGGGCCATGCGTCGCTGCAGCCGCGCGAGCTCATCGCTCAGCTCCGCAATGCGCCGCCGGTGATCCGCCTCGCGGCCCAGAGCCAGCAGGTCCTGCATCCCTTGAACGCCGTCGACCAGATGCGCCTGTAATTCCGCACGCAGCGCGGGTTCACGTCGACCGGCTCGACGACCCAGAGACCGAGCTGTGAGCGGTACACCAACGCCGACCAGCATCATGAACGCCAGCGCGACGACGGCCAGGAGATCACTGAACACGTGAAAGACCGCCACGGTGACGAGCGCGCTGACGACAGCCACCAGCGTCGGTCCGGCAATCTGCTGGAAGAGGTTCTGAAGCTCATCCACGTCCCGCATCATACGCGCGAGCAGATCGCCGCTGCGGAAGCCGCTCAGTTCGGCCGGTGCCAGCGGTTCGAGTCGCCGGTACAGCGCGACGCGCAGCGAGCCGATCAGCCGGAAGGTGACATTGTGTGACGTCAGCCGTTCGGCGTAGCGCACGAACGCGCGAGAGATACCGCAGATTCGCACCAGATAGATGGCGCCAGTCAACTCGATCAGCAGCGGATGCTTGGCCGCGGCCGAAATCAGGTAGGCGGCAATCGCCAGCAGGCCGGTGTTGGTTGCGACGGTGAGCATGCCAAGAAAGACAGCTCCGGCGATGCGCCAACGATAGGGCACCAGTAGCTTCAGCAGACGCGTCACGGTCGTCATGCGGCCGTCACCTTGTCTCCGGCACCGAAGAGTCGAGTGTATGAGCCCCCAGCTTTCAGCAATTCCGCATGCGTACCGAGCTCGACCAGTCGCCCGCGTTCGAGGACCGCGATCTGGTCGGCTGAATAGACCGACTTCAACCGGTGCGCCACGATCAGGACGGTGCGGCCCTGCGCCAGTCTTTCAAGGGATTGACGGATTAGCTCCTCGCTCTCGGGGTCGAGACTGGACGTCGGCTCATCCAGCAGCACGATCGGGGCGTCCTTGAGGAAAGCGCGTGCCAGAGCGATACGCTGCGCCTGCCCCTGGCTCAAGCGATTGCCTCGCTCACCCAGCTCCGTGTCATAGCCATCCGGCAGGCTCTCGATAAATTGGGCCGCGCCGGCCAGCACGGCCGCCTGGCGCACCTCGTCGATCATCGCCTCTGGGCGGGCCATACGGATGTTCTCCCGTACGCTGCCATAGAAAAGATAGGGGTGCTGGGAGACGAGTGAGACCTGGCGGCGCCATTCCTCCGGCGCGAGACCGCCAATCTGCACGCCGTCACACAGGATTGTCCCCTCTCCCGGCTCAACGAAACGCATCAGCAGGTTGATCAGCGTGCTCTTGCCCGAACCGCTTGCGCCGACCAGCGCCGTACGCGAACCGGCCGGCACGGTCAGGCTGATGCTCTGCAGCGCGGGTTCCGGGGAATCGGGATAGGTGAATCTCACGTCGCGCAGTTCGAGCGAGTGACCATCCAACTGCCGCTCCGTGACTGACTTCGGTTCCTGCGTCGCAACCGGCGTGTCCAGGATCTCGAAGATGCGCTCGGCGGCCGCCTTGCCCTCCATCGCGGCATGGCGGTCAGTCCCCAGATCGCGCAGTGGACGATAGAACTCGGGCGTGAGCAGCAGCACCAGGAACGCGGGCTGAAACGGGATGTGGCCATCGACCAGCCGTACTCCAAGCGAAACGGCCACCAGCGCGATGGCGGCCGTGGTCATGAACTCGAGCACCAACCCGGAGAGGAAGGCGTAGCGTAGCACCTTCATGGTGCGCGTACGGAAATCCTCGCTCACACGCTCGACCCGCTCCGCTTCGGTGAATCCGCGACCGAGCAGTTTCAGCGTCGGCAATCCCTGGAGCACGTCCAGGAAATACGTGCTCATGCGGGATAACGCCAGCCACTGCCGCTGGATGTGTCCTTCGGCATAGGTGCCGACGACAATCATCAGGATAGGGATGATCGGCGCGGTGAAGAGGAGGATGAGCGCGCTGGTCAGATCGAGCGGGAAGACGTAGGCCAGAATCATCAGCGGCGTGATCAGACTGAGCGCGACCTGTGGCAGATAGCGGGCAAAATAGGGATCAAGGCGTTCAATCCCTTCCGTGGTCGTGCCAACGATCTCGCCGGTCCGCTCTGCCCGCGTGTAGCTCGGCCCCAGCCGCGCGAGCTTGACCAGCAGACGATCGCGTAGATCGGACTTGACGCGGATGGCCCCCTCTTCGGCCGTCAGCGCACGCAGCCAGAGGAGCGCGGCGCGCACCACAATCGCGACGAGCAGGAGCGCAACCAATGTCTTGATCTGCGCAAGCGACTCCTGCTCCAGAAAGACTCGATCGACCACACGCGCCAGGATCGCCATCTGCGCGATGGTCACCCCTGTGGCGAGCGTGCCGAGAGAGACGGTCAGGATCAGGAAACGGCGGAACGGTCGGATCTCCTGGGTTAGCCGCCTATCCATGAACCGCCGTCGTGAAGCGCATGCTCAACAGGGCGCTGTTTTTGGCTCGGAGTACGGTCGGGGCCGTCAATAGCCTCCCTCCGAAAGGTTCACCTTGCCCCTGAACATGCGATAGATCAGGACGAAGTAGATTGCGGCCAGCACCATACCGATGCACCACCAGATCAATCCCACGACCAGCCCGTAATGGGGAGCCGAGGCGTTGTGAATGGTCAGGCTGTTGGCGGCATCGACCGCTGGCAGAACAGTTGGGTAGAGCCCAAAGGCAGTACTGGTGAGCATCCCCAGGATGAAGGCGCCCGAGCCGATCAGGCTCCAACCATCACGCCCGTTGAGGATGCCGTAGCCAGCCAGAACGATCCCGGCTACGGCCACGATCGGCAGGATGTAGCCGTAGGGATGGTCGTTGAACCGCGTCAGCATCGAGTGGCGAATCCAGAAGGTGACCGGCGTTGCCACGGCCGTCAGCACGACGGTCGCGATCAGGGCCCCGCGGGCTACACGGCGCGAGCGCTCATTGAGCGCGCCTTCCGTCTTGACGCTGATGAAGTTGGCTCCATGCAACACGAGGACCGCCAGCGCCACAACGCCGATGAGGATGGTGTACCAATCGAGGATACCTGGGGTGGAACTCTTCGGATTAAAGTCGGTCCATAACGGCTCGAAGAAATAGCCCTGGGCGCTCAGCGGCACACCTCTCACCACGTTGGCGATGGCGGCACCAAAGAAGATCGCCAGCAACGCGCTGCCCAGAAAGAAGAGGGCATCCCAGAAGGTTGCCCACAAGGGATTATCTACGTGGGAGCGAAGCTCGATCGCCAATCCACGTATCATCAGCAGCCACAGGACAATCATCAACGGCAAATAAAAGCCGCTGAAGCTGGAGGAATAGAGGAGCGGGAAGGTAAAGAAGAGCGCACCTCCTGCTGCCAAAAGCCAGACCTCGTTACCGTCCCAGATGGGTCCAATGGCCGCAAAGATCGAGCGTCGTTCATTGCCGTCTTTGGCCACGAAGGGGTGAATCGCTCCCGCGCCGAGATCAAACCCATCGAGGAGGACGTACATCGCAATCATGAAGGCGACCAGAATGAACCAGAGAGTCGTCATTGTCTTCCTCCTCCTCTAGTCTGCCAGGCTCAGCATCGCATCGGGATCATCTGGTTCGGACGATTCCGGTCCATGCGCCACGTCCTGGACGATGAGAACGACGTAGAGCAGACCCATGATCAGGTACATCCCCGCGAATCCAATCAAGGTGAAAAGGACGTTGCCGGAGGAGACGGTCATCGAGACGCCGTCATTGGTGCGTAGCAGGTTGTAGATCAGCCAGGGCTGCCGTCCGAGCTCTGTGGTCAGCCAGCCCGCCGTATTGGCGATAAACGGAAACGGCGTCGCGAGCAGGAGAATCCAGAGCATCCAGCGTGACTTCCAAAGCTTTTGTCGCCAGAGGAGAAGCGCCGCGAGGACCATGATGGCGATGAAGATCGTCCCAAGCCCAACCATGATGTGATAGCTGTAGTAGAGGAGCGGGATGTTATCGGGCCAATCGGTTCGTGGGAAAGAGTTCAGGCCCAGCACCTTCGCCGTCCAGCGGCGGTAGGTCAGGAAGCTGAGCACGTGCGGGATCTCGATCTTGTTGTCCAGCGTCTGCGTCTGGGTGTCCGGCTGGCCAAGGATCACGACACCCGCCCCGGTCGACGTGTTGTAGAGGCCCTCCATGGCTGCCAGCTTAGTCGGCTGATGCTGGGCCACCTGCTGCCCCTCGAAGTCGCCACTCGGATAGAGCTGGAAGATGGTGGCGATGACCCCGACGATGACGCCGATTTTTAGGAAGAGTCGACCATATTCGACGTGCCGGTTGAGCAGCACGTAATACGCCCCCAAGCCCGTCATGGCAAATGCGCCGGTGATGACCGCGCCGCTCATGGTGTGGAAGTACATTGGGAGCGTCCAGGAATTGAAGACGACCGCCCAGTAATCGGAGATCTTGATTCCACCGTCCGGGAGCGTCGTGTAACCGACCGGATGTTGGATCCAGGCATCGGCGGCGATGATGAAGAAGCCGGACGCCCAGGTGCCAATGAAGACCATCAGCGCGGCGAACCAGTGCACCCGTTGGCCGAAACGGCGCTCACCAAAGAGAAGCAGCCCAAGGAAGGCGGACTCCAGGAAGAAGGCGAACGCACCTTCCATGGCGAGCAGCTGAGCAATGATGTTTCCTGCAAAGGTCGAGAAGAGCGCCCAGTTAGTGCCGAACTGAAACTCCATCGGGATGCCGGTGACGACCCCAATAATGAAGCTGACGGCGAAGATCTTGGTCCAGAAGCGCGTGGCGTTGTGGTACTTCTCGTCGCCACGGCGCACGGCCAGCGTCTTGAGGATTAAGATCAGCAGCGCCACGCCCATTGTGAACTGCGGAAAGAGATAATGGTACGAGGCCGTGAACGCGAACTGGAGACGGGACATCGTGATCGCGCTGTCCATGAGGCCATCTCCCCACTGGGTCGGTGCCGAGCTATGTTAGCACGTTCACTATACGAGACACAGAGGGCGGGCGTTCGTCGCAATCTCGCGAAATCCACGATCTTCCTGACAAGAACCGTTGAAGTCCATGTCATTCGCGGAGCTCGGGATAACCGAATCGCCGTGGCCGATCACTGAACTATCATTGTGGCAGCGAAGCATCCATTGCAACGGGCCGGCAATCCGCCGACGGACGATTCCCGTACCTGCTATGGGCGGTGTCGCTCAACCGACCACGGCGCATGAGGAAGTCATTGGACACAGAGACAACCTCCACTGGCATCGAATACCAGCGTAGCGGATGGCGCGGAGCGCTTGCGGGCGCGTTCGCCACGTTGGTCGCGCTTGCCGTGGTGATCGTCTTGAAGCAGATCACCGGCATCGTCTCGATTCTCGATGCGCTGGCGGAGGTGATCCTATCGTGGATCCCGCTTGGCGTCTTCTCGAAGCTGATCGACATCTTCGGAACCGCGGCCAAGGCGTGGCTTTTCGTTGGGATGGCCGCGACGTTGGTGCTGATCGGTGCGGGTGCCGGTTGGCTCTTTTCACCTCCGATCATTCCACCAACCCGCCCGATGTGGAGGACCGGCTTCTCGTTCGCGCTGGCCGCTCTGGCCACGCTGTCCCTCTTCATGCTCTGGGCTGTCGATCTGCGCGTCGGCGGCACCCTCACCTACACGGAGCTGGTGAAGGTCCTCCTCTGCGTCCTGGCGGCGTCACTCACGTTTGGTCTGGCCATCTCGCTCGCTATTCCCTACTTCTCCGGCAGTCGCTCGTCGATTCGATCAGATCAGCCAGCGGTTGACGGCTCGCGACGCAGATTGCTCGAAGTAGGCGGGATCGGGCTCACTGGAATCGTCTCGATCGCGATATTTGGTGGCGAAGTGGAGCGCGTGCGAACGGGTGAGGCTGTCGTCGCTTCGGGTGGAAAGATGCCGAACCCGATCACGCCTATCGACGAGTTCTACGTGGTCTCCAAGAATTTCGTCGATCCTCGTGTCAATACCGGTGACCGCAACTGGACGATCCGGGTCGATGGCGAAGTGCAGACGCCGCGAACGTTTTCGGCAGCCGACCTGCAGGCGCTGGCCGCTCCTGACTTCGTTTCCACGTTGACTTGCATCAGCAATCCGATCGGCGGCCCGCTCATCTCGACCGCGACCTGGACCGGCGCCCCGTTGGCTAAGGTGCTCGATCTGACCGGAGTCGACCCGACCGCAGCGACCGTCGTCTTCCACGGCACTGACGGCTACAGTGACTCAGTGCCCATGGAGAAGGCCACGGCCCCGACGACCATGCTGGTCTGGCAGATGAATGGCGAGCCCCTGCCGCGTAGACATGGGTTTCCCGTTCGGGTCATCGTGCCTGGCCGCTACGGGATCAAGAACGTGAAATGGCTGGAGCGGATCGAAGTCATCAAGGGGGACTACAAGGGTTACTGGCAACAGAAGGGGTGGACGAACGTCGGAGAGGTCAAGACCGAGAGCCAGATACGGCTGCCCGGCGATCGCGCGGTCGTCAAGCCCGACAACGCCGAGCTCGCGGGTCTCGGCTTTGCCGGAGACCGTGGGGTGAGCAGGGTCGAGGTCAGCCTCGACGGAGGCGACACCTGGCAACAGGCGACCATCGACTCTGATCCGAGCTCCGAAGGTCTCAGCTGGGTGCTGTGGCGGCTGCCGTGGACGCCAACCACGGGAACCTACACGCTCGTCGTCCGGGCAACCGACGGCACTGGAGCGGTGCAAACCAGTGACCACGCCTCGCCGTTGCCGGACGGGGCGAGTGGCTGGCACCGCATCGTGGTCGGTGTCGCCGGTTGAGAGAAGCCGAGGGCTTACTCCGGCCGCGCTCGGCGCAATGGTGCCAGCAACGCCAGCCCCGCGATCAGAACGATAGCTCCGATCACGATCCAAATCCCTTTGCCATTCATACCGCCATTGCCGCCAAGCAGATCTGCGCCTTGCAGGATCCAGAGGATTCCGACGAGAGCCAGGAGGATCCCCAGGACCAACCGGACGATTCGAACGCTCATGAATTCTCCCTATACGTGACCATCCACCGACAACTCCATCAGATGACGATCGACCGTTGTGTCACTGATAGTACGGCCTGGCGATCCGAACAGATGAAGATCGAGCGGACGAGCAGTTGCAAGGATTATGATGCTTCTGTACGTCAAGCACGAACGCATGCGACGAACATAGGGCTGAGATACGGATGACGATGCGCGCTAGGTCGATGCTTCTGACCGCACCTGAAGAGATGGCCTGGGTCGAGGAAGAGGTACCTTCTCCCGGGCCAGACGACCTGCTGGTCGAGACGCTAGCCGGCGCCATCAGCATCGGCACCGAGCTGCCCCATTACCTGGGAACTTCACGCGGGCTCGAACCCCACTACTCGGCCATGACCGGCTACGAGAGCGTGGCTCGCGTCTTGGCGTGTGGGCCTCACGTGACGGGTTTCGCTCCCGGCGACCGCATCGTCGCCACGTATGGACACCGCACCCACGCGCTGGTTGACGCACGCAAGGCGATTTCGGTGCCGGAGGGGATCAGCGACGAGATCGCGATCCTCTCGATTCTGAGCTGCGACGTTGCCAAAGGAGTGCGCAAGCTGATGCCGAGCCCTCACGACCGCGTCCTCGTCACCGGAGGCGGTGCGATCGGACTCCTGACCGTCTGGACGCTGAGGCAATACGGTGTCGAGGTAGTCGATCTGACCGAACCGCGTGAAGACCGGCGCGAGCTGGGGCGGTTGCTCGGGGCGAGCGGGGTCTTCGCCAGCACCGACCCGGATCGGATCGCGTCAGAGTATGCGTTCGGGTTCGAGTGCTCCAGTCGAGACGCCGCCTTCGCGCTGCTGCAGCGATCCGTATTCCCAGACGGCTCGATCTGTATTCTGGCTGACGGCAATCTCGAGCCGCTCACGCTCATCCCGGACTTCCACCGGAAGGAACTGACGATTGTAGGATCGAGCGACGGCTGGGACTACCATCAACACGCACGCTGGTTCTTCGAACGAGCGCGTGGACAGGAGGAGCTTCTGGCCTCGCTGTTCCAGTGGCGCGTCTCGGCCGGCCAGCTTGTCGAAACCTTCCAACGACTGGCTCACGGCAATGAACGTCCGATCAAGGTCTTCGTGCGCTACCACGAATGATGCACCTCGAACCATGTGCATGGGCTGTCACACGGCTGACAGACCGCGGCCTCGTTGACAGTCGTTTGGTTGTCCCGTAGATTGACGATGTTCCGCAGAATCTCTCTTATTTTGAGTCACATCGCGTAAGGTCGCTTGTTGGACAAATCGACGGCGAGCGCGGTCTACGGGGGTATCGTGCCGATCACATCACCACAAATCTGCCCAATTCTCGTGGGTCGAGATGCTGAACTGTCGGAGCTAGCCAGACTTTGTCTTCAAGCTTTGCGTGGCCAAAGCTCCTTTGCGCTCGTCTCCGGAGAAGCAGGTGCTGGAAAGACGAGGCTGCTGGAGGAGATGACAAGCTTCGCGATCGAGCAGGGCTTTCAATGCGTGGTCGGTGGCTGCACTGAGCGGGATGTTGATTTCCCGTTTAGCGCCTTTATCGACGGGTTGCGGCAGCGGCTCAGCGAAAATCGGGCCGCCCCGCGCTCGGCTCTCGGTATTCACGCTGATGTATTGGCCGAATTACTACCGGAAATCGGATCCGACGCGCGCAATCCAAGCTCACCGACATCCCTCTCACCAGAACAGAGCAAACGTCATTTGTTCGAGGCATTGGTCGCCTTCTTCGACGAACTTGCACAGCAGCAACCGCTCCTCCTGGTGCTTGAGGACCTCCACTGGGCAGATCCCACAAGTCTCGAGCTACTCGAGCTTCTGCCACGTCGATTGGCATCGACACGCATCTTGGTTCTTGCCACCTCACGAACCGAAGGACGAAGTGGCGATCTGATTCGCTGCATCGACACGCTAAGACGTCAGCGTGCCATCACCGAGATCTCGCTCGAACCTCTCCCGAGCGAGCAGGTCCAGCGCATGCTCGAAGCCCTGCTGCAAAGCCCATCCTCACTGGCGATCGCCTCGATGATTCAACGGAAGACCAACGGGAATCCGTTCTTCATCGAGGAACTCGTGGCCTCAATCGGACCTGGCGGCGACACGGCCTGGCTGTCTGATGAGCTGCGGGTCCCCGAGACTGTTCGCGACACGATCCTGCTTCGGCTGCGGGGACTGGACGCAGACTCATGGGACGTCGTCGATGTTGCTGCCATCATCGGGCACCGATTCACGATAGAGTTGCTCAGTCAGGCCTGCGGGATTCCTCGCCCAGCAGTCCTCAACGCAGTTGAACAACTTGAAAGTCGACACATACTCGTTACCGAACGTTTCGAACGAGAATCGGTTGTCACCTTCCGCCACGCGCTCACTCGTGATGTCATCTACTTGCAAATCCCGTTGTCACAGCGCCAAATGTTGCACCGGCAAATCGCGGAGGCGCTCGAGGAACGAACCCGACAAGATGCTCCATCACTGATCACTGCGGCGGAACTCGGTTACCACTTTCACCAATCCGGCGTATGGGAAAAGGTGCTGGAATATGCGCCCGTGGCCGGAGAAACAGCATGGCAGGTCCATGCCACGACCGAGGCGCTTATCCATTACCGCCGGGCGCTTGATGCCGGAACAGCACTTGACCATCCATCCGTCGCCAAGTTCCACACTCTCTGCGGCCAGGCGCTTTCACTGCTGGGAGTGTTCGATGATGCGCGACGCCACCTGGAGGAAGCCCTATGCATCTCCCGGTCGCAGTCGGACCAAGCGACCGAACAGCAGGCACTCTATTCCCTATCCGGTCTTTACGCGAGCCAGGACTACTCTCACGCCATGGAGATGGCCGAGCAATCGCTCTCTTTGGCGCGTTTGCTAAAGGATCCCCGGCGAGAGGCGCTATCGCTGAATCGCTTTGGAAACATTCTCACCAACGTGCTGCGTCTATCAGAGAGCAGGCAATTGCACGAAGAGGCGCTTCACATCTTCGAGAGTCTGAACGATCAATGGGGCAGCGCCGACTCCCTCGACCTCATAGCCATGAATCATTATCTGTCGGGTGACGTCATCGAAGCACGCTCCCTGTTCCGCCAAGCAGCCAGCATCTTCGAGAGTCTCGACGATCCCGAGAGACTTGCTTCGTCAATCACGTCACGCGGTCTCTACCTGGCGGTTGTCGACGGACCATGTGGGTGCGATGTATCTCCGGACGAGTTCCGCATTGACGCCAAACGCGGGCTCGCCCTGTGTCAGGAGATTGGTTGGCGGCCGGGTGAGACATACGCTCTTGTGGCACTTGCGTGCGCGGAAATCGGCGCAGGTGACTATGGTCAGGCCCAGTCGTTCGCCGAAGCCGCACTCACCGTCGCGACCGAGATCGATCACCAGCAGTGGCGAGTGATCGCGCTACTGACGCTTGGCCTACTGCAAGTGGATCTCCTCGATATCGTGGGGGCATTCGAGCACTTCTCTGAGGCGCTCGATCTTGCAGAGACGCTCGGTTCAACCCAATGGGAAGAGCGTCTGAAGGCCTGGTTAGCTCATTGCCACTTGAGACTCGGCGACGTCAACCTGGCACGTTCTGTCGTTACGCAAATCTTGCCAGTAAACGGCCAGTCCGAGACTATTGGCCAGCGCCGAGCGCTCGTAACACTCGCGGAGATCATGCTTAAAGATGGAAACGCCCACGAGTCTTTGAACGTTCTCAACACACTTATGCGACAAGATGAGTTATATCTGCCAGCGGAGCTTCTACTTCTTCGCGGCGACGCGCTAGCGGTCCGTGGTGACCGAGATGCGGCAAATGCCGCGTATTTGCGTGCCCGGAAAATCGCCTCACAACACGGTCCACGAGGTATGCTCTGGCGCACAGCCGATCGTATTGCCGATCTGTGGCGCGACCACAACGAAACCGTTGTCGCGCGCGAGTCTGAGAATCTACGGATGGAACTTGATGATTTGGCTTCCTCAATATCTGATCCCGAACGGCGTGATCATTTTCTCAGGGCAGCCGGCTCGGATACATCCACCAGCGCGCGCAGTCGTCACCGCACCGGGCGGACAGACGGGCCCGGGGGATTGACTCCACGCGAGCGCGAAGTCGCGGTGTGGACAGCCACCGGGCTGAGCAACAAAGAGATCGCTTTCAAGCTCTCGATCGCCGAAAAGACGGTCGAGATGCACGTAAGCAACTGCCTCGGCAAGCTCGCATTTACCTCACGCACTCAGCTCGCTTCGTGGACGTTCGACCAGGGCTGGAACCCTACACCGGAAGATACAGGGTAGATACCGGGTCGAATCTGTTGGGCGCACAGGGAAATCACGGTTCCTCGTCACTTCTACAAGCACTAACCTGAAGTGGAAAGGAGGGCCGTAGTGATGACGGCACCGCAACAAACGTTTGATCCGGCCAGGTATAAGGCGACAACGCATGCCCAGTGGCAAGATGCAGCCGAAGCATGGTACCGGTGGACACCCACCATCCAGCAATGGTTAGCCCCTGTCACCGAGACTATGCTGAAGCTCGCTCACGTGACCACCGGCAGCCGCGTGCTCGATGTAGGAGCTGGCGCGGGCGACCCGTCGGTCACCGTGGCAGAACGGGTCGGTCCGACCGGACACGTGCTGGCGACCGATATTTCATCGACCATTCTTTCTTTCGCTGCTCAAGCGGCCAAGGAACGCGGCGTGACCAACTACGAAACTCGGGTCGTGGACGGCGAGAAACTCGACGTAGGTGTAGAAGAATTCGACGCCGCTCTCTCGCGTGTGGCGCTGGTGTACTTCCCCGACCAGGTGAAGGCACTCTCCGGAATGCTTCAGGCTCTGAAGCCCGGCGGTTACGCGGTGAACGCGGTCTATACCTCGGCCGAACGAAATGGATTCTTCTCAGTGCCGATCTCGGTGATCCGGCGTCGGGCGCAACTCCCACCACCGCTGGCCGGCCAGCCTGGACCGTTCAGTCTTGGCAGCGCGCCAGTCTTGGAAGATGTCTATCGTCAAGCTGGATTTCGCGATGTGGAGACGCACATCGTGTCGGCGCCACTTAGGATGGGATCAGCCGCCGAATGCCTCAGGTTCGAACGGGAGTCCTTTGGAGCGCTGCATCAGATGCTGTCCGGCCTACCTGAGGACGAGCGAGAGTCAGCCTGGGATGAGATCGAAAAAGAGCTTCGTCAGTTTGAGGGACCGTCTGGTCTCGAAGCTCCATGCGAGCTCATAATCGGTGTTGGACAAAAGTAGTTCACCAAACGAGAGTGGGGAGTCCGGTAACATGACAGAGTTCGCACAATTCACCCTGGCTGCGGTCCAAGCGGCACCAGTCTACTTCGATCGAGACGCCTCGACCGAAAAGGCATGCGCACTGATCGAGCAGGCCGCGGCCCAGGGTGCGACGCTGGCGGCCTTCGGTGAAACCTGGTTACCGGGCTATCCATTCTTTGCGCGGGCACTCGACTCGCCCCTCTGGGCTCAAGCCGCAGCCGAGTACCTCGCCAACGCCGTCGAAATACCAAGCCCGACGACCGACAAGCTGTGTGACACGGTTCGACGCGCTGGCATTGATGTCGTCATCGGAATCGTCGAACGGGACACCCGCACTCACGGCACGGTCTACAGCACGCTCCTCTTCATTCGCAAAGAAGGCGTGATCCTTGGACGACACCGCAAGCTCAAGCCGACGACCGCGGAGCGGATCATGTGGGGCGAGGGTGACGGGACCGGGCTGAATGTTTACCAGCGGCCCTATGCGCGCATCTCTGGGCTCAATTGCTGGGAACACAACATGGTACTCCCAGGATATGCACTGATGAATCAGGGAACACAGGTTCACGTGGGCGCCTGGCCGGGCGGAGAATCATCGCGCCAACTGTTCCTGTCTCGCGCCTTCGCCTCACAAGGTGCATGCTATGTCATCGTCGCTGGGGGCGTCGGGCGGCCGGAGGATATCCCCGAACGATATCGGGAACTCGCGCAGAATTGGGGCGGCGACAGCTACATCGTTGACCCATGGGGGAATGTCATCGCGGGACCGGCCGAAGGAGAGACGATCCTGCTGGCAAGCGGATCGCTTGAGACGATCTACACGGCCAAGGCGGTGTGCGACGCCGCCGGCCACTACTCGCGCCCAGACGTTCTGCGGCTCCATGTCAATCGGGAGCCTCCGCAACGCGTCATCGAGCATGGTGATTCTCAGAATGTCTTCCGGAGTTACGCCGAAGAATCGGCCCAGACTGCCGCTCAAATCACGACGCCTACAAATGGGGCCGGCGGCACTGAAAACTAACGAGGCTTGAGTCCGAGAAGATACGACAACGGCGGTCGAAAATGGCCGCCGTTGAATCTTGCAGACTTTACACGAGGATCAGCCTTCGAGCAGCAAGCTCTCCGGATCCTCAATAAGCTCCTTCACACGAACCAGGAACTGCACCGCCTCCTGTCCGTCGACTACCCGATGATCGTACGACAGGGCCAGGTACATCATCGGTCGCACGACAACCGCGCCATCTACTACGACCGGACGCTGTTCGATCTTGTGCATGCCAAGAATACCGACCTGCGGTGGGTTAAGAATCGGTGTCGACAACAGTGATCCGTAAATGCCACCATTTGTGATAGTGAAGGTACCGCCCAATAGTTCCTCGAGCGAAAGCTTGTTGTCTCGCGCTTTCGTTGCGAG
This sequence comes from uncultured Chloroflexia bacterium, assembly GCA_963713965.1. Classification (GTDB taxonomy): domain Bacteria; phylum Chloroflexota; class Chloroflexia; order Thermomicrobiales; family Thermomicrobiaceae; genus CALAGB01. Next base: position 2,423,102 of record OY970217.1, on the reverse strand, counting down.
CCCGAAAATCCCTTGTTCAATCTCGGCAAACGTCTTTCGATCGGCATCACGGACAACCGGAACGACTAGACCCTCGGGCGCACCCACGGCAATACCGATGTCGTAATAGTGCTTGTAGACCAGATCGCTACCCTGAATCTCAGCGTTGACGCGCGGGTAAGCCTTGAGTGCGCCAACAACCGCCTTAGTGAAGAAGGACATGTAGCCGAGGCTGACGCCATGCTGCTCTTTGAACGCATCACGCCGTCGCTTGCGTAGGTCCATAACCGCGCTCATATCGACCTCGTTGAAGGTCGTCAGCATTGCGGCTGTCTTCTGAGCCTCGACCAGACGTTGCGCAATCGTCTGCCGGCGACGGCTCATGCGCACGCGCTCTTCGCGGCGGCCCGTCGACGATTCAGCGAACTCCGGCATCGGTCCGGATGCAGGTGCCTGTGTCGGCGTCGCGGCCGGCGGAATCGGCGCCTGGGTCGATCCATTGGTTGCCGGCGCCGCGGCTGGTTGTGGCGCCTGTCGACTCAGCGCGTAGCGCACGACGTCCTCGCGCGTGACGCGGCCGTTGTCGCCACTCGCCGGAACCTTGTCCAGATCGAGGTCGTATTCGGCAGCCAGGCGTCGCACGGCCGGTGTAGCTCGCGCGGCTCCGGCGGACTCGGCCGCCGCCGGTGGTGTGGCCGTCGCTTCGGCAGGCTGCGGCTGCGCGGCCGGGGCCGGGGCCGCAGCCTCGGCTTTCGGCTCAGCCTTAGCGGCTGGCGTCGCGGCGACGGCTCTCTCTTTGATCGACGCGATCACGTCACCAACGTTGACCGTATCGCCCTCACCGCTCATGATCTTTTCGAGGACGCCGTCATTTTGAGCAATGACCTCAATGTTGACTTTGTCCGTCTCGAGCTCAACCAGGGTTTCACCGGTCGAAACCGGATCCCCCTCTTTCTTGAGCCAGGTTCCAACCACGGCGTCGACGACCGACTCACCCAGGGTCGGAACACGAACCTCAATCGGCATGCTTCACTCCATATGTCTTCAGTTCGGGAACCGGCGCACCTTCATATGCTTCCGTCACGATCCGGTTCTGCTCCATCGTGTGGAGCTCCGCCAGGCCCTCAGCGGGACTCGCGCGTTCCGGACGTCCGACATATCGAAGCTCGAGCTCGCTACCGGCAATTTCCCGCAGTCGCGGGCTAATGTAGCTCCAGGCGCCCATGTTGCGCGGCTCTTCCTGCAGCCAGACGATCTCGCGCGCGTTCGGATACGAGCCGATGACCTGTCGCAGATCCTCTTCCGGGAACGGGTAGAGCTGTTCGACGCGCACGACCGCCACCTGTTCGCTCGACTTTCGCAAGTCGTTCGACATCAGATCGACGTAGACCTTGCCGGAACAGAGGACGACTCGGCCAACGCTCTCGCGCCGGTCAGCTGCATCCGCGTCGTCGATCACCGGCTGGAACCGTCCACGAGCCAACGCATCGACAGGCGACGCCGCCATCGGGTGGCGCAACAGGCTCTTCGGAGTCAGCAGAATCAGTGGCCGCGGCGCGGTGTTGAGCAGCGCCGCCTGGGTGCGCAACAGGTGGAAATACTGAGCCGACGTGGTGCAGTTGGCGACGCGCATGCTGTCGTTGGCCGCCAACTGTAGGTACCGCTCGAGCCTCGCGCTCGAGTGCTCCGGCCCCTGTCCCTCGTAGCCGTGGGGCAGCAGCAAGACCAGCGAGGGCGTCTCACCCCATTTGGCGCGAGCCGAGGAGATGAACTGGTCGATCATCACCTGACCGGCGTTGGCGAAATCGCCGAACTGACCTTCCCACAAAATCAAGGTCTCTTGCGCGAAGATGCTGTAGCCATACTCGAACCCGATCGCCGCCGACTCGGATAGCGGGCTGTTATAGACAGCGAAGGAGGCTTGGGCGTCATCGAGTCGTTGCAGGGGCGTAACCGTCTCGCCCGTCTCGTAATCGTGGAAGACGAGATGTCGCTGGCTGAAGGTGCCGCGCTCCGTGTCCTGGCCGGAAAGGCGAATCGGCGTGCCATCGGCCAGGATGCTGGCGAAGGCCAGCGCCTCGGCATGCGCCCAATCCAGATCTCCGCCCTCTTCAACTGCTTCGAGCCGTCGAGAAACGTTGCGCTTCAGCTTGGGGTTGAGGGTGAAGCCTTCCGGCACCGAATAGACCTGCTTGTTGAGCTCCTTGAGACGCTCAAGTGGCACGGCACTGTCGACCACGCGAACCAGGCCGGGGAATGACGTCGGCGCAACCGGTGGCGTCGCCTCTCCCTCTTTCTGCAGCGCGGCACGTAGCTCCTGCAGGTGGTCGATCGAGGACTGCACCATCTCTTCGGCCTGCTCAGCGGTCACAACACCCTCGGCGACCAGACGTTCGGCGTAGATCGCTCGCGCGGTCGGATGATCGGTGATGACGGCGTACATGCGTGGCTGGGTGAAGGACGGTTCGTCGCCTTCGTTGTGACCCCAGCGGCGATAGCCGATCAGGTCGATCATGAAGTCCTTGTGGAACTCCTGGCGGTAGGCGAAAGCCAGGCGCACCGCCGCGAGACAGGCCTCGGGCTCGTCGGCATTGACGTGGATCACCGGAATCTCGAAGCCACGGGCCACGTCGCTGGCGTAGAAGGTCGAGCGCCCCTGGCTCGGCTTGGTGGTGAAACCGATCTGGTTGTTGGAGATGATGTGGACGCTGCCGCCGATCTCATACCCCTCGAGGTGGGAGAGGTTGAGCGTCTCGGCGACGATCCCTTCACCCGGGAACGCGGCGTCGCCATGAATAATGATCGGGAAGGCGATGTCGACGTTCTGCTCCGGCGCACCCGGCTGATTTCGACGCTCCTGCGCGGCGCGGGTCATACCCTGCGCCACTGGGTTGACGAACTCGAGGTGGCTGGGGTTGGACGGCACCGTCAGGCGCGCGTTGATCTCGCCCGACGGCCTGCGCGCGCCAAAGTGGTATTTGACGTCGCCGGTGTAGCCACTCGTTCCGGCATCGCTGGCCGAGCTCGGATCGCCATGATCGAGGTGCATGAACTCGCCGATGAGCCTCTCGGCTGGTTTGCCCAACACCTGCGTCATCACGTTCAAGCGACCGCGGTGGGACATGCCGATGATGACGTCTTCTGAACCGATCCCGGCTGCCGCACTGATGAGATGATCGAGCATCGGCACCAGCATGTCGGTCCCCTCGATCGAGAACCGCTTCTGGCCGACGAACGCGCGATGCAGGAACCGCTCGAATCCCTCGACCTCTGAGAGACGCTTCAGCAACGCGCGTTTCTGCTCGGGCTGCATCGGCTGGCTGAAGCGGCGTGACTCCACCGCATCGACCAGCCAGTCTCGCTCCCTGGTGACTTGCACGTGATCGAAGTCGTAGCCGGTAGTACCGCAATAGATGGCGCGCAAAGCGGCGATCGCATCGGCCGCACTGCTGGCGGTGACGGCAACCGGCCCTCCGGCAACGCTGGCCGGCATTCCGGCGAGATCAGCCTCGGTCAGCCCATGGGCGGCCGGGTCGAGCGTCGGATCGTCGACCGGATCGCTGCCGAGCGGATCGAGCCGGGCGGCAAAATGTCCATGCTTTCGAATGCTCTGGGCCAGATTGGCGACGCCGACGATCTTGCCGACGTCCGCCGCTGCGGTTGCGCCGACGGTTGAAGTCGTTGGGAGCTCCGGCCTCCATTGCTCGAAATACGCGCGGGTTGCCGGATCGACCGAATCGGGGTCCTCCAGATACCGCTCGTAGAGCTCCATGACGTAACCGGCATTCGGCCCATGAAAACGTGTGTAGATGCTCATGATTCGCTACCACCCTAGCTGTGCGCAGCCCGCGATCGGTGAGTAACTGCAAAAACCGTCGTCGCCGATGACTCGGCGCTCACGGCGCGGATCTCGATCGTTCACTTCTGCATCGCGGGGAGATCGCAGACGCGCAAAACGTGCGACGCGCAAGGATTCCCGATCCCTCGCAGCGATGTCCCGTGCCCGGGAGTCACCGTCCAAAGAATTCGGAAGACAGGCAGACCCCCACGAGACGGGGCATTCTCCATCGCTGCGTTAATGGTACAACAAGTCTCCCAAATTGGCGCTCTGAATCAGCGAAGTTTGGCTCAAAAGTGGAGCGTTTGGCGCGTTTTCAATCCTTCAGAATCAACCGATCGCAAATCCCTTGCAACCACCATTCGACCCGGGGCTGGTCACTCCACCTCCGGTACTACGCCGTTCAGCGCCGCGCGGATGGCATCAACCGAGTAGACCTGCTCCGGCGGGATGGCGTGCGCCATGGCCGCGACGCGTGCTCGCGCCAATCGTTCGTTCTCCCAGGTGAGGCGGTTGTACTCCTGCCACTCTTCTTCGGTAAAGTGCGTCTCCAGTCGGAAGGTGGTGAAGTCGTACATCGGTAGCAGATCCGCGTCACGTCTCTCGTGGTAATGAGCGAGCGCATCCTGCTCGCTCGTCTTACCGCTCCACCAACAATCGAGCGCGTTTGCCAACTGCACGGCCGAGCGAGCGGCGTCCCCCATCCCCTGCACGGTATGTGGGTCCTTGTGCGATCCGGCATCGCCAACCAACGCCCAGCCGGGCCCGACCGGTGTGCGGAAGAAGTTGGGCAGATCTCCCGTGCCGAAGATCTGGCCCTCTGGCTGGAGACCGCCGACCCGTGCCGCCACCCCAGGGACGCGACTAATGCCTTCCATGAAGTGGTGGCGATAGTCATGCCGGAAGGCATCGAAGGCGCTTCGTTGCACTCCAAACCCGACGAGGGTCAGGCCGCCATCGGTTGGGAAGACGAACGAGGCGCCGTACTCCGCGCCCACCTCCGGATAGCCCGCCAGGCGTTCGGCCATGGCGCTGGGAGGCTCGTCAGGTGGGACATTCGGGAAATAGGCGTAGTACCAGGCGAAGAGGACCGGGGCGTCGTTGTAAGAATCCGCTCCAGCCTCACGTGCCACGAGCGAGTTGCGCCCATCGGCGCCGATGACGATGCGAGCCGTCGCCTCTATCTCTTCGCTGCCTCCGACCGGACGAAACCGCACCCCCACGACGCGCTCGCCGTCTCGCACGAGCCCGATGACGCGGGTCGATGTGCGCAGATCAATTCGCTGCTCTGCCCCAGCGGCGTCGACGAGAATCGAATCGAGCACCTCACGCCGGATGCAGAGGGCGAAGTCGCGTCTATCCCGCTCCGGGAACGGGGCGTCGACGTACGGAAACTTCAGCCTCTGCAGGCGAGGAGCATCGACCGCGAGCACCTCATCCAGCACGCCTACACGCTCGAAGACCTCCATGGTGTCGGTGAAGAAGAGGTGGGTCGAGAGCGTGCTGCTCGGAAAGCGATCCTGATCCAGCAGCAGGACGGAATAGCCCTTCTGGGCAAGCAAAAGGGCCGTTGTCGCACCAGCGATGCGGGCCCCAACGACGATGGCGTCATAGGTCATGAAATGAAGATTCCTTCGTGGAGCAAAGCCGGGTCGGGACGGTGAGCATGAATCCGAGCCGCACCGCCGCACGATTCGGGCCGCTCCTCAGGCGAGGCGGTTCTCCTCATCCCGGCTGTTCCGACCGGCCGGCTTGCCAGCGCCGGCAAACCCGCGGTCGTCGGCTGGTGTCGGAGCGGACGCGCTAGGCGACCGGCGGATCGTTCGGGTTCGCGGCCGGGGCAGTGGGTGCTGGGGCGGCGGCGGCCACGGGCGCTGTTTCATCCGAATCGTCAGTCACTTCCTGAACGGAGTGGCGGAATTCTCGGATCGACTTTCCCAGGGTGCGGCCGAGATCCGGCAGCTTTCCTGGCCCAAAAATAATCAAGACTGCGACCAGAATGATGATCAGTTCCGGTGCACCGATGTCAGGCATTTCTCGCCTCCTCGAACAATGCGATCACGGCGTCAATTCCATTGTCGCCCTGACACATTACCAAACTTACCAATCGGCGTCTGGAGTCGAGCGACCGTCACCGAGCTCGGCGCTGAGCTTCGCGGTGGCTTCTGCTCTCGTCCGTACCTGCAGCTTCCTCAAAATGTGTTCGACGTGTTTTTTCACCGTCGCCGGAGAAATAAGCAGTTGATGCGCGATCTCTTTGTCGCGCAGCCCGGCCGCCAGCAGCGAGACAACTTCACGCTCCCGCTCGCTCAGGACCGCCATCGACTCCGAGCCGTCACGCGGGCGCAGGTTGCGGAAGTGCGCCAGCACCCGCGTCGCCATGGCCGCCGTCAACGGCAGTTCGCCCTGATTTGCAGCTCGGATGGCCTCGACGATCTCGTCACGCCGGGCATCCTTGGTGATGTACCCTGCCGCGCCGACGCGCAACGACTCGAACAGGTCTTCTTCTGCCGACGAGACGGTCAGCATGATGACGCGCGTCAGCGGAAGCCAACGCACGATCTCCCTGGTCGCCTCGATGCCGGATATTTCCGGCAGGTCGATGTCCATCAGGATGACGTCTGGCTTCGATGACAGGGCGCGATCTACCGCCATCTGCCCATCCGTGGCTTCGGCTACCAGGAGGATGTCCTCTTCAGCACTGATGATCTCGCGCAAGGTGCGACGCATTAGCGAATGGTCCTCAACCAACATGACGCGAATCATGATGTCGCCTCGTTCTCGTCGCTCGGCAGCCGAACCGTGATGGTCGTTCCGCTTCCTGGTTGGCTGCGCAGCGTCATCTCGCCACCGAGCAAGGCAACGCGCTCGGCCATACCCTTCAGACCATAAGCGCCGGGACGCATTGGCGCGTCCAGATCGAATCCGATACCGTCATCGGCGATCTCGACTTCGACCGCGCCCTCGACCTGGCGTACCGTCAAAACAACCCCGGATGGCTTACCATGCTTTCCCGCATTTGCCACGGCCTCGCGACAGATGCGCAGCAGTGCAACCTGCACCGCACCAGAGATCCCGAGTATAGAGTCCGGCTGCTCGATGATCACCGGACAATCGAAGCGGTCGGAAAGATCCTCCGACTGGCGTCGAAGAGCGTCGAAGAAGTCGGCCGGAGCAGCGGTTTGCCCGCGCAAGATCGTGATGGCATAGCGGGCTTCGGACAGGGCACGATCGGCCAGACCGCCCTCGTAGGTTCCGTCGTTGTCAGTACTCAGTCGCAAACGCAGAACGGCCAGGTCCTGCGCAAGTCCATCGTGGAGCTCGCGTGCGAGCTGGGCGCGCTCGTCCCGCACGGCTCCGCGCGACAGCTCGTGATACAGCTCGACGGCGCGCAGCAGGTTAGCAGTCTGGTTGGCGACGACACGCAGATACTCGGACGTGTCTTGATTGAGATCCTTCCCTTCAACCGGATGGACCTCCAGCGTGCCATAGTGGACGCCGTCAAGGACGACGGGCAACGTAAGGTCTCCGATGTGACCGCGACCGTTTGGCCCGATCGTCTCATCCAACTGAACGCTGACCTCCGCCTCCGAGGTCACCACGCTGACGGCCTGCCGTGCGGCGGATACGATCAACGCCGGATCACGATCGATGACTGGTGTCTGACTGAGGGCCAGCAAAGCGCGTGTCCGGGCTTGTTGGCGCCGCATTCCGCTCGAAGCCACGATGTATTGATGGCCGAGGTAGGCCAGCAGCATCACGTAAGAGATCATCCAGAGGAGGTCGGACGTGGTGATGGCCGGATGAAATGGCGCCGGATAGAAGATGAATTGGAACTGCGCGATCGCGGCCGTGATGATGGCGAGAGCCAGCCAGGCATCTTCACCGTGCCGCACGGCCAACGTCAGCCGGTACGCCAGCCAAAAATAGAGGACGGCGAGGAGCGATTCGATGAGCATGCCGAGCGACGTCTGGCCGGCAAGCACCGACGTCGTGATGCGGCCGTGAAGCTCGAAGATCTCCGATGCTTCGGAGCTCAACAGCGCTGGCAGTGACGCACTCCAGTACCAGAGCGCCACGTCGACCATCGTCACGGCCAGGATGACAAAGGCTACTCGACCACCGACCGCCGCGAGGCGTTGCCGTCCCCGCTCCCAGGTGTGCAGACCCAACAGCAACAGAATGCCGACCACCAGGCGTGTGAGGATCCATCCCCAGAGCGGGGCGTCGGCAACTGATTGATACGTATAGCCCGAGAAGGGGAGGATCAGTCCGAACCAAAGGGCCGTGACGGCAATCGCTCCGAAGGCGACCGAAATAGCGAGGTCGAATGGACGTCGATCGAAGACGTAGCGGGCCAGGCCGACGAAACTGACCATCGTGGCCACCAGGGCGTTGAAGGTTTCCAGGGTGAAGCTGAGCGCCTCATGATGAAAGGTGACCCGCAGTCCAGGTACCAGCACGATGAGCAGGGTGAAGCAACCGAGGATCAGCCACCACAGGTGGACGATACCAACTGGCTGACGCAGATTTTCGACTTCGTCGCGCGGAGGGCGCCGCGCCGTTTGTTCCATTGCAATCATCGTCGTTGTCCGGCCGTCGCCACTCAAGTATACGTCCCGCCTGAATGCCACCTTCTGCGTGCAGCGAGAACATGAGACGGAGCGAATTGTCTGCTTGAAGTAATGCGCACGCGGCGAGTGGGGTCGATACTCTCTTTGGCGTATTCGCTTCACAACCTACTTCTTGAACACTTCTGCCAGTACGGCGTTTTGCTCGGTGGACGTGATATCTCGAGCCATCATCTGACAATCGTCCGATTGCTGGGTAGGCTTCTTTGGGTGCCGGGGCCAAATCGGGTGTGGGCATCGGGCGATCGACGTCACCACGAGTTACGGAGCGAGGAACCGATTCGATGCAGTTTCGACGACGATCGTTCCACGCCTTCAGCTCGACACCGAGACGGGTTGCCGCCGCGCTGGTCGTTCTCGTCGGCATCTTCGACGTCGTGTCGGTCCTCGGCAATCGCGCTCTGGCCCGCGTCGTTTCTTGGGACACCGCGCTCCCTTTCACCGTTGCACACGGCACTCGCACCTTCGTCGTGCTGGCAGGCATCTTTCTGATCCTGCTCGGCCGCGGTCTACTTCACGGTCGTCGCACGGCCTGGTACGCCTCGCTCGTTCTGCTCTCCGCGTCACTTATCTCGTCGGTCGTGCAAGGGATCGATCTCGATGCGCTGGTGGTGAAGATCGGACTCATCGCCATCCTGATCTGGCGCCAGCAGGACTTTCGCGCGCGTCCAGACGTGCCGACACTGAGACGGGGAATCCGCGCTGCACTCTTCGCGCTGATCCTGGTGCCGCTCTACGCACTTCTCGGCTTCACCTTGATGCGACACTGGTTCGTCGAGCCCGTCACGGTGGGTGGCATGTTGAGGGAGGCGCTGGCGCGCATGTCGTTCAGCACCGGCGGCGCGCTGCATGGCGCGCGACTCAGCTCGAGATCATTCCTCTCATCGATCAGCATCGCCTGGGGAGCCGTGCTGGTCTACGCGGTCGTGGTCGTGCTCAGGCCGGTCCTACAACCGACGTTCGAGACGGTGCGTGATCGCCGCCGCGCGATCGACTTGCTCCATCAGCACGGCGATCTGACCACCTCCTTCATGACGACCTGGGCTGGCAACACCGCGTTGCTCAATGGCGAGCGCGACGCCTACGTCGCCTATCGCCTCATCGGCAACGTGGCCATCGTGCTTGGCGACCCCATCGGGAATCCGGACGGTTGTCGCCGCGCGATCGACGAGTTTCTCGATCTGGCGGTGGTGAACGGATGGACGCCCTGCTTCTATGGCGCTTCGGCGCACTATCTGCGGGAATTCAGCCATCACGGATTGAGCTGGATCAAAGTCGGCGAAGACGCCAGCGTCAACATCACCGACCTCTCATTCCGCGGGAAGTCCTGGCAGGATGTGCGCACGGCCCGCAACCGCGCCAGGCGTGAGAATGTCCGTTTCGAGATGATCGATCAGCGCGCGGCCGACCCCGAGATCGTGCGCCAACTGTGGGATATTTCGGCAGAATGGACCGCGCGACGCGGCTTGCCCGAAATGAACTTCACCCTCGGACACCTCACTGACCCGCCCGATCCTGAAATCCGCACCGCTGTCGCGATCGACGAGCGTGGCCGCGTGCAGGGGTTTCTGACCTGGCTGCCTGTCTACGCGCGGCACGGCTGGGTGGTGGACCTGATGCGGCGACGAGACGATGCCTTTCCGGGTGTGATGGAGTTCCTCATCGCTGAATCGCTCCTTGCCTTCCAATCGGAAAGTTTCCGCTTCGCCAGCCTCTCGGCCGCCCCGCTGGGTCACGTGGCGCGCGAGCAAGAGCACAGCAGCGCCATGGAACGTGCGCTGATCCACGCGGCGGAGCGGCTCGATTCCTTCTACCACTTCGCCTCGCTCAACGACTTCAAGTCCAAATTTCAACCCAATTGGGAGCCAATCTACCTAGCGTACGCCGGTAATTCCAGCTTGCCGCGCATTGGGTACGCCCTCTTGCGCGCATATCTGCCCACCTTGAGTGGTCGCGACGTGCGGCAGCTCATCACCGGTTTCAGTCCCGCCGGGGTTCCGGCAAGCCATGACTCACACGATAATGGACGGGTGCCGACTCGGCCCGCGGCGGCGACAACGGCAGGGTCTGCACACCCGGCGGAGCTGGCCGAGCCGAAGACCGGCGGCGCTTCCAACGTGCCGGTGGCGACTGTTGAAGACTGGTCTGGAGACAGCGCGTGACGATCGATCAGGAAACGCCGATCACTCTCGATATCGCACTCGAGCAGAAAGATGGCGAGGCGGTGAAGCGGGCGCTCCATCAGCTCACCGAGACCGGTGAGCTCGCCAACCGCATGGCTGACCTGACGCTGGGTGAGGCGCGCACCCTGGCAGCGATCCTCGGGGATGAAGCGCTGGGCGAGCTCCTGGGCGAGCTCGATCCAGGCGACGCAGCGTCGATCCTGAGCCTGTTGGCCACCGTCGATGCCGCCGACGTGCTGGAGTCGATGGATCCAGACGAAGCGGCCGACGTCTTCGGCGAGATGGATCCCGACCGCGCCGATCAAATCATGTTCGAGATGGAACCAATCGAGGCGGAAGAGCTGCGCGGCCTGCTCCTCTATCCTCCGGACACTGCCGGTGGTCGCATGACTCCCGCGTTCGTCTCGGTGGCGCCGGAACTCACCGCCCGCCAGACGATCTTGGCGCTGCAGCGTCTCTCCGAACAAGCCGAAACGATCTCCTACGTTTACGTGACCGACGCCGAGGATCACCTGCTTGGCGTTCTGGCCCTACGCAGGTTGGTACTGAGTCCGCCCGACACTCCCATCGCCGACCTGTTCGATCCGCAGGTGGTGCGGGTGCCGGTGATGGCTGATCAGGAGATCGCCGCCAGAGTGCTCACCGAGCGCAATCTGCTGGCCGTCCCGGTGGTCGACGATGACAACCGCCTGCTGGGGATCATCACGGTAGAAGACGTCGCCGACATCCTGCAGCAGGAGACCACGGAAGACATCGAGCGCCTTGGTGGTTCCGAGCCGTTGGATGAGCCCTACCTCCGTGCGAAACCGATCCTTCTCTGGCGCAAACGCGTCGGCTGGTTGCTGGCGCTGTTCCTCGCGGAGGCGTATACCGGCACCGTCCTGCGTCACTATCAAGGCGAGGTCGAGGCCGTCGTTGCCCTCTCCTTTTTCATCCCACTACTGATCGGCACGGGCGGAAACGTCGGCTCTCAGGTCGTCACGACCATCGTACGTGCCATGGCGGTCGGTGATGTGCGCTTCGGAGACATTTTTCGCATCGTGCGCAAGGAGTTCGTGACGGCCATCGGGTTGGGCGTGGTTATGGCCGCGGCGACGTTCATTCGCGCCATGACCTTGAGCGTTGGAATCGACGTTGGGCTGACGGTCGCTATTTCAGTTTCGACGATCGTCGTGTGGGCCGCGGTGGTCGGCGCGGTCTTACCGCTGATCTTGAACAAATTTAAGGTGGACCCGGCCGTGGTTTCCGCGCCGTTCATCTCGACGCTGGTAGACGGGACGGGATTAATGATCTACTTTACAGTTGCGCGAGTTGTGCTGCATTTGTAGGCGACCGTTCGGGACGACGTGCGTTGCAAGAATGGGCGTGACACGCGCCGTTCCAGGAGTTGACCGCCGCCGTCGAGCCTTGTCAGAGACGAGCATCTCCATGAAGAACCACAGCGTCATTGGCTTCCTGATCATCATGACGGTCTACACCGTAGCCCTGGTCGCCTGGATGGTCTACGACGGGCGAGCCGCCATCGATCTACTCCTCTTTTATCTGATCGGTGTCCCGGTGGTGGCCCTCGCCGTTTGGTGGGGTGGTCAGGCACGCCAGAAGCGCCGCTAAGAAGTTCATATCTCCGGACGGTGGAAACAATGAACTCGCCGGGGACCGCGAAACGCGGACAGTGCCGGCGAGTGACCAGGTGCGCGTGCTAAGTCGGAACTACGAACCGACTTTCAGAGTGCCGTTCATGCCGGCTTCTTTATGCCCTGGAACCGAGCAATACATGTCATAGGTACCAGGCTTGTCGATCGTCACGCTCCAGGTCTCGGTCTTGCCAGGCTGAACGAGCGGCGAAACCTGCGGCGTTCCATCGACGTTGATCGCGATGTCGTGCGCCACGGCACCAGTGTTCTTGATCTGGAAGGTGATCTTCCCGGGGTTAGCAGTGACATCCGACGGCGTGATCGCGAATTCTTTTTCGCTCACGCTGACCGTGGATTCGCCACCAGCGGCCGCGCCCGATGCGCTCGACGCGCCAGTTCCGCCGCTCGCCGCACCGGTGACCTCCAACGAGCCGTTCATGCCGGCTTCTTTATGCCCTGGAACCGAGCAATACATGTCATAGGTACCAGGCTTGTCGATTGTCACGCTCCAGGTCTCGGTCTTGCCGGGCTGAACGAGCGGCGAAGCCTGCTCGGTTCCTCCGACGTTGACCGCGATGTCGTGCGCCACCGAGCCGGTATTCTTGATCGTGAAAGTGATCTTTCCAGCCGGAGCGCTCACCTGATTCGGCGTGATCGAGAATTCCTTCTCGGTGACGGTGATGTTCCCGCTACCACCTGACGAGCCGGACCCGCCGGAGCTTTCCTTCGGGGTGCTCCCGGCTTCGTAGCCACCACCCGTCGACGCACCACAGGCCGCTAACACCAGCATGACGGACGCGGCCAAGGCACATATCGCGACCAGTCGCGCCAATCCCCGCTTGTGAACCATTCAGACTCCTCTCAGCAAAACATAGCTGCCGCGCTCGGAGTTTCGTCCCCTCTCCCGGCGAACGCCACCGAGCAACGTCCGGCGCATAACCCCAACGATGATACGATTTTTTTGGCCGAAACGAACGTGGAACTTCCCGACATGATAGGGGTGGTTCTGCCCGACGCTTTCGACTCGAGTCCGTGCGACCGCATAATCTATGCGATCTGCGTCAGATTTGAGGCGCCCAGCGGATCTTTAGGGCCGTCACACGTGGCCTCGACTGCGAGCATCAGGCAATATGTTCGTGGAGGATTGTGATCTGGCTCGACGTTCGCGTCAGAAAACAGCACACTCTATCGTCAGTCGGAGCGACGAACTCGATCCAACGACGCCATGATGGGTGACCACGGACGATTTCGTGCCGGCAGCCACGTGATCGATTGCGCATCCCGCAAGCGGTCCGGACGCGGTAGCTCCTCCGGCGGCGACAGACCGCAACAAAGCTCACACGACAGCATTAGGCTGGAGGCAACCGATCATGAATCGACGGCGGCGAATTTGGGCGATCGTCTTCATCGTGCTCATCCTCACGCTCGCCCTCTCGAGTGCGGCATTCACAGCTGGATTCGTCGTGGGCCACACGAACGAGACCCCAACCACGGTCTCGACGCAACCCACCAGCGTTCCAGATAGTTTCAGCGTCTTCTGGGAGGCCTGGAATCTTGTGCAGAATAACTATGTCGACCAGCAGGCAGTCGACTCGAAGAAGATGACCTATGGCGCTATTCAGGGCATGCTCAGCGCGCTCGGCGACGAAGGTCACACCCGCTTTCTCACCCCCGCACAGCTCAATGACGAGCAGCAATCGCTCTCAGGTCAGCTTGAGGGGATCGGCGCGGAGATCACGACGCGTAACGGTCAGCCGACCATCGTGGCCCCCATTCCAGACACGCCCGCTCAAAAGGCCGGCATCCTGCCCGGCGATGTCATCCTGAAGGTGGATGGCAAGGACGTCTCTAATATGACGCTCGATGAAGTAGTTAATCTTGTACGAGGTCCGGCCGGCACAAAGGTAACCCTGACCGTGCTGCACCCAGGCGCGAGCGCTCAAACCGACATCACGATCGTGCGGGCAAAGATCACCGTCCCAAGCGTGACCTGGTCGATGATTCCTGGCACCACGTACGCGCACATCCTGATCAGCCAGTTCGCAAGCAATGCGACAGCTCAACTCGTCTCGGCCATCAATGACGCACAGCAGGCTGGCGCGACAGCGATTGTGCTCGATCTGCGCAACGATCCAGGCGGACTCCTCGACGAGGCGATCGGCGTGACCACGCAGTTCGTCAAGGAGGGGAATGTCCTGCTGGTTCAGGACGCAAAGGGGAACAAGACGCCGATGACGGTGCGGGGCGGCGGCAAAGCCCTCAACATCCCGATGGTCACGCTGATCAACGCGGGGACGGCAAGCTCATCCGAGATCGTGGCCGGAGCACTGCAGGATCACGAGCGTTCCAAGCTGATCGGTGACAAGACCTTCGGCACCGGAACGGTTCTCTCGACCTACCATCTCAGCGATGGATCCGCCATTCTGCTCGGCACCGAAGAATGGCTCACCCCGAACGGGCGACAGATCTGGCACAACGGCATTGCGCCCGATATCCAGGTCTCTCTTGCGGATGGAGCGACTCCACTGACGCCGGAGCAGGAGACCAACATGACCGCCGATCAGCTTCAGCAGAGTAAGGACGATCAGTTGCTACGTGCGATCAAGTACCTGAACGACAACAGCGGATCGTAGGCGCACAGGCAAACAACGAAGCGCTGTACACCGGGCCCGGACAGCATTTGTCTTGGCCCGGTTCGCTACTATTTCTGCGGTTGTCAGCGGAGCCGGATCAGCCCTGCCGGTGTGTGGCTAAATCCGCACGCGTCATAGAAGGGCTGAAGTTGGGGCTCGAAGTCGACGTGGAACCAGACAGCACCCCGCTCGCGAGCCACGTCCGCCGCGCGCTCCACCAGGCTGCGCCCGATGCCGCGGTGCTGAAAGTCGGGATGCACGGTCGGCTCGAGAAGAAAGGCGTGAATCCCGCCATCCCAGGCAACCCGCGTGAAGCCGATCATTTTGTCTTCGTGGTAGGCACCGAGGAAGGTCAGCGCATGACGCAGCTCTGATGCGAAGTCATACGCCGGATTGTGATTGGGCCAAGCCGCCGAAAAGAGCGGGCTGAGCACCTCGTTCGTCAGCGGCGGATCGATGCAATATTCGATCTCCACGACCTGTCCCTTCCCTTGCGTGCTGCAACACCCTACTGGAGATCGATGGTCAGCTCTTTGCCGTGGCCGAGCAGACTTTGTAGGAAGCTCGGATTGAAGACAAGCCGAAGATCCGTGGCATCGACTGGCACCTGATAGGCGACCTCGCCGTGAATCGAACCCAGTGCCGGAATCGTGTCTGGAAGCTGCGTGGTGCTGAAGTCGGTCGAGGGCGTCACATCCGCGTCGAGCGGGTAATCGGTACCCTGACCATCCTTCACCACCATCTGCGCGGCGGCCGAAATGCGGTCGTTGCTGGAGTCGGTCGTCTGGATGGTCAGATCGAGGATGAGAAACTTCATTCCGTCCGACGGTTTGATGCCGTTGAGATCCGCGGGATAGAGCACTCGATCGACCGTGAGGATGTAGCTGCCAATCGGCGCGGCCACACCGACCTGAAAATGTCCGTTCGCTCCTGGAGTCGCTACTCCACTCTGAAGCGCCGCAGTCCCTCCGCCACAGGCGGTCATCGTGATCGCGACCACCACCGAGAGGAGAGCGGGAAGAGTTGCCAACCTGAACCGCACTGCTCGTGACTCCATTCGACACCGCGCCATTGAATAACACGCTGATCCGTTCCTGAACGTCCTGCCGCCGGGATTCCGGATGTCCGGATTCGAGGCGGACCAAGTATTGCACTGTGGTAAAGGGACGGGTGTGCTCACGTGCAGGTGCGTATCGATTCAGCAGAAACGAGGCTAGACAGGCGATGTCCGTGCAATGCATGATTGGGCCACGCCGCACGGAACTGTCCAACAGAACAGGCAAAATACCGCCTCGTTGACCACTGGTCGGGAGGGGCCGAAAAGGCTATATTAACGCTGAAACTGGTGCGCGACGCGAGGTCTCTCGCGGGGGTTTTCGATTCGGAGCGAGATCATCGAGCAGCTCATTACACAGTACGGGGTTTACATCGTCGCCCTCCTCATCTTCGTGGGAGAGCTTGGTATACCCACCGGAATCCCGGCCGAGATCGCCCTGCTGGTTGCCGGAAGCTATGGCGTCCACTCCTTTAGTGGCTTGGTCGGCGCCGTAGCGCTGGTCGTGGCGGCAGATATGCTGGGCACGATCACACTCCACCTCGTTGCACGAACCGGCGGCTCGCGACTCCTCAACACGGTCATGAATCGTTTCGGCAGACGGAGCGAAGAGACGGTCGATCGCTGGCGCGCGCGCATGGGCGGGCACGACCTGGTGGTGGTTGGCGTCGGGCGCTCGCTGCCGTTGGTCCGCATGTATTTCTCGATCGGCGCTGGTCTGCTGCGCATCCAGTTCCGTGACTTCGTGGTGGGCGCGGTCCCAGGCGCGATGATCTGGGTGGGCACCCCCATCGTACTGGGCTACTACCTGCACGGCGACGTGCAACGCTTCGCCGTGGAGTACGCTACGATCTCTCACCTGATCTTCATGGTCTTCCCGACCCTCAGCCTCGCGGGACTGGCCATGTGGTGGGTACGCCGTGGTCACACGCGTTGGAGCCAGCTTCGCCGCGGTCGCTCGGCCCTCGGTATCCTGATCGCTTCAGCGGCGATCGTGGTCCTGGTACGAACGCTCATCTTGCACGACGACCTCATCAAGCAGGGTATCGAGGTGGTCCAGCATACGGCTCTATCAGCGTGGTTGATCGCACTTGGAGTGGCTGCCCTGGCACTCCTGACCGTCTCATTCAACGACTTGCGAGTTGCTTACCAGCGTCGCAACGTGAAGCAGCCGGCCAGCAACGAGGCGGTGGCGGAGTTGGCGACGACTGCCGTCTGGCTGGCGCTGGTCATCGGCACCGGGTCAATTGCCATCCTCATCGTCACCCATTTAGCTCTCTTCTAGTCCGAGCTCAATGCGCACCGCCGGAGTCCGCTCCGCCTCTACGGCGATTGGTTGCCAATCCTCATGTGTAGAGATCCAGATTGGTTCTGGACGATCTGGTCCCGCTGCCACACACTCGGCAGGTCGATTCCGACTGCACGGGAAGGGGCGAATGATGCGAGTCAATGGCGCCGGTCGCGATGACGTTGAGGACGCGATTCAAGCAGTCTTCGACGCCCAGGCGGCAAAATGGGGCGCGCCCTTGCTCAACCACACGCTCTATGCCCGTCGCCCGCCGATCTTCCGCGGTGTGCGAGCTATGTGGAGTGGCCTCGACCGCTCTGGCCTGATCGATGGCAAGCTGGCTTCGCTGGTCAACGTTCGCGTCGCATCGCTCAACGGCTGCGTCTTCTGACAGGACATCAACGCCGCCGTGGGCGGTGAGTTGGGCGTGCCAGGTGAGAAGTTCGCGGCGCTGGCAAACTACGACAGCAGCGACCTGTTCGACGAACGCGAACGGGCGGTCCTGGAGTTCGCCGACCGGATCACCATCACCGATCTCGACGTCGACGACGAACTCTTTAATCGACTTCGAACCTGGTTCGACGAGGATGCGCTCGTCGAACTGACCGCCACCATCGCCTGGGAGAACGCTTCGAGCAAATTCAACCGCGCTCTGCGCGTCCCCTCGCAGGGATTGGTGCAGGCAATGCGCGAGCGTCGAAGCCAGAACCAGGACAACCGCTGACGCACGAACAACAGCATTCTCCGCGTATTTGATGCATGCAGGCGAAGCCCGGCACGTTCCCAAACGTTGATTAGATGCGACCTACTTGGGCGGAATTTCAGGCTGAGCTCTCGCACGGCCCCAGCCGGGTGTCGCCTTTGCCCGATGTGCCGTCGCCCTTGGAACAGCGGGTGGTGGTCGGCACAAGTGATCTGAGCTTGCTAGACTGTCTCCATCATGCCAGCAGGCAAGCAACAGTTGACGCCGGAGTTGATTCGATCGGACCAGGCAGCCGTGGCCTGGAGTCGTGCGGAGCGACACCGGCCAATCCAGAAGGGTGTACCGTTGCGCCGGTGTCTCGTGCTGACCGTGGTAATCCTCATGGTGAGTGCGACAGTCCCGAGCGTCGCCGCGGCTTCTCCCGCTTTCGCCGACAGCGCCTTCGAACAGGTCTGGACCCGCACCGATTCGCCAGTCCTCAGCGGCAACGTCTCGCGCACCTGGTTTTGGGGTCCGGAAGCCGACAGCGGCCCGCTGCATGAGCGCTATCTCGATTCGCCCGGGGAGCAACGGCTCGTTCAGTACTACGACAAAGGCCGGATGGAGATCATCGACCCGAACGGCGATGTCTCCAGCCCCTGGTATGTCACGAGTGGACTCGTCGATCGCGAATTGATCAGCGGTCGCATTCAGATCGGCTCCAACACCTATCTCGACACGGGCGCCGGCGCCGACGTTCCAATCGCAGGCGATCCCAACAACGTCTTCCCCACGTACGCCGACTTCCAGCGCATCATCGATCTGAGCCAGCCCGACGAGACCGGACAGTACGCGACCACGGTCTTCCAGCCGGACGGAACGACAACCAAGCCGGACGCCTCCACCGACCCAGGCGCGCAATATGCCCATTACGTCACCTATTCCGGTGCAGGCGATGCCACCGTCGGCTACAACATCCCGCGTGCCTTCTGGGATTTCATGACGCAGTCGGGGCAGGTTCAGCAGGACGGCAACCTGTCGAACGCCGATCCGCTGTTCGATTGGCTGTTCGTGCTCGGCTACCCCATTTCCGACCCAGTCTGGGTCAACGTCAAGCTGCAGGGTGTGTACCAATGGGTGCTGGTGCAACCATTCGAGCGGCGCGTCCTCACCTACACGCCGTCCAATCCAGCCGCATGGCAGGTGGAGATGGGGAACATCGGGCTCCATTACCTCCGCTGGCGCTATGCCTTGAGTCCGCAGGTCAGTCTCAATGGCGACCAGTCCTACCTTGCGATGGATCCGGGCGATGAATGGGTCTTCGGCACGTCCGACAACATCGACCGGACATGGAAAATCAACGGGGTGACCGACGGTTTCACGGGCGGCGCCCAACTGATCCCCAGGCAAGAGCAGACCGGTAGCGGCAGTCAGATTACTTATTGGAGCGTCACGCAGGCCGGCCTCGATCTGTATGGGATCGACACGCTGGATGAGGAGGGCAACCTCACCAACACGACCGTCTACTGGCCACCAGTGCACTACTTTCCCAACCATGACCCCTATATCGGCCAGTCCTGGTCAACTGAAACGACCGCCATCTCCAGTACCGGTCCGCCGCGACTAATGACCGTGTCGATTCAGGTTGTCGCCTGGCAACAGGTCAGCACTCCCGCTGGGTTAACCCAGGCGTGGAAGATGTATGTTGTCGAGTGGACCGGAACCGACGCCACGCATCCGGACCAGATTTCAATGACCACCTGGTTCGCGCCCAAGATTGGCACCATTCAGTGGTTCTCGAACGGTTTCGCCGCCCAGCTGAAATCTGCGACGACGCTGACCCCGAATTAGGACGAGAAGAGAAACATGTCTGACACACCATCGACGACGCTGCTCGAAGGCACGCGGGAGATCCGACAACGCATCCTGACTCATCCGTTCGTGCGCGGCATCGGCGAGGGTACGTTGCCGCTCGAGCCATTTGCCTACTACGTCCGCCAGGATTACGTTTACCTGCTGGAGTACAGTCGAGTGCTGGCCCTCGGAGTAGCGGGCGCTCACGACATCGAAATCATGGAGCTTTTCGCCGAGCTGGTTCACGCCACATTACACGTCGAGATGGAGCTGCATCGCGGCTACTGCGAGCGGTTCGGCGTCACGCGCACCGATCTGGAGACGACGCCAGCGTCACCAACAACCCACGCCTACACGCGTCATCTCCTCTCGGTGGCCTACGGCGGCACCACGGCAGAACTGATGGCCGCTCTGCTCCCCTGCCAATGGGGTTATTGGGAGATTGGCCACAAGCTGGCCGAAGCGGGGCTGCCGTCCCACCAGCCGCTGTTCGCCGAGTGGATCGAGATGTACAGCACGCCCGAATACGGGGAACTTGCCGAACGGCTGCGCGACACATTCGACCGAGTCGCGGCCCGTGCCTCGACGGACGAAATTGCCCGCATGACCGAGATCTTCCTTGCGTCGAGTCGCTACGAATACGCCTTCTGGGACGCCGCCTGGCATCAAGAAGAGTGGCCGGTGTAGTAACCTCGGGACACGACCAAGATCGTCATTCGATTTGAGCCTATATTGAACTGACGGTCAGCGTAGCATCACCTACCTCGGCACTCCCACGGCCATGCCCTCTAGGAACGGGTAATCGCCGCCGTGGCGGATGCCGTCGTCATCGACGAAGACCGCCGCCGGTCGCGCGAAGTAGCCACGATATCCAGAACCTGGTCCACCGGCATTGATGAACTCGTGCACCGCGTCCACTCGATGCCCGAGATCGCGCAGCCCGGCGAGGACAACCTCATCGATGCGGTCGTCGGCCAGGATGAAGTTCTGCGATGCGTCGATGCGCGGTGCCGATATGGCTGCCTGTACCGGCATTCCGTAGACGAGCGAGTTGAGCGTCGCCTGACTCACCGCGTTGCTGATCTTGCGTGAGCCGGGAGCGCCGACCGCCAGCACCGCGCGGCCGTCCTTGCGCGCAATGATCGGCGTCATGTTGGCGACCGGTCGCTTACCTGGCGCCACGCTGTTGGGCGCTCCACTGCCGGGATCGAACCACTGCGCCGCGCAGTTCATCACCACACCTGTGTTCCCAGCTACTCCCAACCCGGACCAGCCGCCGATGAGCGTGTGCGTCATCGAAACCGTGTTGCCTTCGGCGTCGACGACCGAGATGTGCGTGGTGCCCCCTCCGCCTGCCTGACGACCAAGAGGCGCCACGCCGACATCACCGGGCAGCGCGGTCTTCATCGCACGAGACGGGTCGATCTGGGCGCGTCGTCGTGTGAGATAGGCGTCCGACAGAAGCGTGTCGACCGGCACATTGACGAAGTCGGGATCACCGAAGTAGGCGTCACGGTCGGCGAAGGCGAGACGGAACGCTTCGGCTATGACGTGCAGCGACTCGACCGAGTTGTGCCCCATCGCCTTCAGATCGAACCCCTCGAGCAGCTTCAGACCCTGGATGGTCATCAAGCCAGGACAGGGAAGCGGACCGGTCAATAGCTCGTAGTCGCCGAAACGGGCGCTGAGCGCCGGGACAACCGTCGCCTGATACGCGGCCATGTCCTGCATCTCCAGCAACCCCCCGTGCGCGACGACGAAATCGACGATCTCACGGGCGACGGGACCGGTGTAGAACGCCTCTGGTCCATGTTCCGCGATGAGGCGCAGGGTCCGAGCCAGATCAGTCTGCCGCACCACGTCAACGCCATGCGCCATGCCGGGATCGCCATCCACCAGGAAGATCTCGGCTGACTTCGGATTGGCGCGCAGCCCCTCCAACTCCTGCAGCAATCGCAACGCGAGGACCCAGTTGAGTGGCATGCCGTTCTCGGCGATGTCGATGGCCGGGGCCATGACCTGAGCCAGCGGTAGACTGCCGAAGCGTTCGAGCGCGCTCGTCAAGCCGCCGACCGTTCCCGGCACCATCGCCGCCAGGCCACCCTTGAACGCAATTGACCTGCGAGATTTCAACGCCTCCGGCGTGGCCTTCGTTCCAGCCCGGTTGCTGAAGTCAACGAACATGGCCTGCCCGTCGACGCCGTGATAGACCAGATAGCCGCTGCCACCGATGCTGGTGTTGTAGGGTTCCATCACGTTCATGACCCAGGCCGCTGCCACGGCCGCGTCGATAGCATTGCCGCCTTCAGCCAGCATGCGCGCGCCAGCCAACGCCGCTTCGTTCTGCTTGGCGACGACCATGCCCCCGTCAGAGCTTGCCCCAGTCTTGTCCATCACCCAGCGCGACCGTGTGAACGTCATGTCGTCGGCTCCTTCCGCAGACGGGCGCACCCGCTCGAGATCCCCGTTGGAGAACAATGAATCGCGCAGGCCGGTTCGTCAATCGGTTGAGTGGGCGCGGGCTCGACGGCACGGCGCATGGCCGCTAGGCTGAGATCGGCGTTTCACTGATAACCTGATGCACGGACGTTGGGAGATCGAGCCAATACCACGCATACTCTTCATTTGCGCGGGGAACGTCGCTCGCAGTCAGATGGCGGAGGCGTACTACAATCATCTGACGAATTCGCGAGACGCGATGAGCGCGGGCGTCCTCAGTCACACACCAGCGATGTACGGAGGACCGGCCGCATACGCCATCGACGCGATGCGCGATGACGGTATTGACATCTCCTGCCAGCGAGTCAAAACCGTTACCCAGGAGATGGTCGATGAAGCAGCCGAGATCGTGTTGCTTTGCTCGTCGGAAGAGGTCCCTTCATTCGTCAATGACGGCAACGTTGTCGGATCCTGGGAGATACCGGACCCGTTCGGTGCGGCCCTCGATGGATTCATCGCCGTGCGCGATCAGATACGCACCAACGTCGAGCGGTTGATTCGGTCGAGAAGTGAGTGACGTGCAAATTAATTCCGCACGTACACCCCCGCTGGATTTGACGGGACTGAATGGGTTTGGTATGAAGAATGCTCACGAGTCCCCTTCGACGAGGACGAGGAAACTCCGGGGAAACCGGGAAAGGAGCACCCATGCGGGACCGTCTACGACCACGTTTCTGGGTTGAATCCGTGCTGGCGGCGGCAAGCTTTCTGTTTGCCGTGCTGACGCTGGTGTGGAAAGACTGGATCGAGCTGATCTTCCGTGTCGATCCTGACAACCACAGCGGATCACTCGAGATGTCGATCGTGCTGGTCGCGATCGCGGTTACGGTCACCTTCGCCATCTTGGCGCGTATCGAATGGCGTCGTCGTTCGACTGCCACGGCCTAAGACATCGATCGCCGGCGACGCAAGAGTCTGGACAGTCGCCGGCGATATTTTTTCCTCGCAACACCAATCCTGCGCACAATAGGTAGACTCTCGCAATGCTCCTCGATGACCTCATTGGAGCTATGGCTCGTTCGCTCCAATGCACTGGAGGGATGTGACCAGCATGCCTGAGACCACTTGCGACGTTCACAAACTCATCGCCGATGTGGCGCTCCTTACCGAAGACCGAGTCGCCATGGTCCGTTATCCGCGTTCCGGACAGTACGACCATCAGACCGGCTGGTTCCTGCCGGACGACGAATTGGCGTTCCTCGAGCATCCACAAGACGCAGTGAAACGCATTCTGGATGAGCAACTGGGCCTGCGAGGTGTCGCGCCGGAACTCGATCACATCGAATCCTTCCGCGGCAACGACCAGAGCTGGCATTTGAGCTTTCATTTCGTCACGGAGTTGAGCGATCCGTCGATTATCCATGCAGGCGAGAGGGTCTCGTCGCTCCAATGGTTCCGACCGGCACAGTTGCCGGAACGGAAGGACGTGGCGCATCATGGTTGGGCGCTGGACGTGATCGCCAAGATCATGGCAAATCGCGCGCGCGGCGCGACGTCGTTGGAGAGATAACGGGAATGGATTTCACCGCGTGCCAGATGCAACAAACGGACCGACGCGCCTGCTTCTGGTGCGGCCGCGACCGAGTCACGACCTCCTTAGCCAGTGGACCGAAGCAATGCGGCACCATGTGCATTTCATAAGTCTCGGCTGAGCTGCTCATCTGGCCTCATTCAAGGTGCAACCAACGATCAAATGCAGAGTCGGCGCTTACATCACGATTACACTATGTATGATTAACTGAAAGTACAAGCTATTCCCTTTCGCGTGATCGATACGTGACTGCGCATTCGCGGATCCGTTTCACGGATCGGTCGGGGCGCGAACCACCGGTGGCAAGCACCTAGTGAGTCATTGCGACCGGCTTGATGTTCTGGTTCACCCGGAAGAAGTTGGTCGGGTCGTACTTCGCCTTGATGTCTGCCAGCCTCGCGTAGTTTTCGGAGTAGGTGGCCTCGATCTGTCCCTGTCCTTCCTCCATGATGAAGTTGATGTAGGCGCCACCAGCTGAGAACGGATGCAAATCCTCCCAATACTTCCGCGCCCAGGATATGATGCGCTCCTTATCGGCTGGGTCGGCGCTGACCCCGGCGATGACCATAGCCCACGTCGCACGACGATAAGTCCAGGGCGTGGCGCCCGGCGCGATCCGGCTGGCGGCTCCGTCGATCGGATGCAGCAGCAACGTCGAGAGTGGCGTAGGAAGCTCGGACAGGTGCGCAACGTGCAGCGCGATCGCCTCTTCTGACAGCGCGTTGACGAAATCCGACTTCCAGTACCACTGCAACCCCGCTGGATAGGTGGCATCGAACATACTCTGCAGCGCCGGGAACGGGAGCTCGCCGACCCAGTCGAGCGCGGGCGTACCGAACAATTCACGGATGTTCGCGAAGGTCGTGACTGCGTCGTCAGCTGTACCTGTGTAGCACCAGGTGATGGCGATCATCTGCTGATTGTGCAGCTCGGCCGGGAACGGCTCGATCGGTGGCACGACCACGGAACCCAGCGTACCGTTGAGATCGTCGGGCGCCCCATGCAGAAACGTGTCATAGAGGCGCAGCACCTCGGCCGCGCTTTCGAAGGGCCAAAACATCGGGCCCCCGATGACCGTGCTGACCGGTTGCAGGCGGAACACGAACGACGTGACGACACCGAAGTTTCCGCCACCACCGCGAATCGCCCAAAACAGGTCGGCGTTTTGGTCGGCGCTGGCAGTCACTAACCGGCCGTCGGAGAGGATGACATCAACCTCCAGCAGATTGTCGATCGACAGCCCAAATTTGCGAGTCAGGTGACCGAGCCCGCCGCCAAGAGTCAGGCCGGCGACGCCGGTTGTCGAGACAACGCCAGCCGGCACTGCCAGGCCGAATGGATGCGTGGCGTGATCGACCTCGCTCAGCAGGCATCCTCCCTCGACCCGAGCAGTCCGATTAGCCGGGTCGACGCGCACGCTGTTCATCTGGCGCAGGTCGAGCACGATGCCACCATCGCAAGTGCCGTGACCCGGCCCATTGTGTCCGCCGCCCCGAACCGCGAGAAGAAGATCGTGGTCCCGGGCAAACCGCACGGCGGCAATTGCGTCTGCCACGTCAGCGCAGCGGACGACCGCGACCGGACGCTTGTCGATCATGGCGTTGTAGACCGACCGAGCGGCATCGTAATCAGCGTGCTCGGGAGCAATTAAGGTGCCGCGCAGCGCAGAAGCAAGCTGATCAAGCGGGATCGAGATTGAAGTCGCCATCTGTCGCCTCCCGATATCGACGGCGCACACGCGCCCTGTCTTGCCGATTAGACAACTATGATGGCTGCGTGCTAACCACGCTTCGTACGAACTACGTAATCGCAGTCTTTGGAGAATACGATGAATCGCGTAGACGGGACCAACGAGGATCTAAGGCTCGGAAGTGGTTAGACGAGATGCTGCTCAAACGCAACGCGTGTCGCGGCGGAGCGCGACGAGACGTTCAGCTTGCCATAAACCGAGGTGAGGTGAGTGCTGACCGTGCGTGGGCTGAGGAAAAGACGTTTGGCCACTTCGGCGTCGGTGAGGCCCTGGGCGATAAGTTGGAGGACGTCCAGTTCTCGGGGTGTGAGACCAAACGCTGCAGCGGGCTCTGCGATGGGCGCGTCACGCACTGTAATAGCGCGGGGAATGAGGCCAAGCATTCCGATCGATTCCGCAGCTTCGATCGCGTGTTCAGACAATTCCCGCGCCTTCAAGCTGCCATGCCCATCCCGCGCGGCTAACAACTCGGCCTGCGCCAGCAGTGTGCGGGCGATGAATGGGCGCAAACCTAGTCGCTGACAGATGACAAGCGACTGATCGAGCCATCTCGTCGCGTCGTCCCAATGAGCGAGAAGTCCGGCCAATCGCCCGAGATACAATGCGACCGGCCCATGGCAGACTCCAAGTGATCCGTCCATGATCTGGCGCTCGGGGTATGGTTCGAGCATCACAACCATCCGCTTTGCGCGATCAGCATCGTCGAACGCCACTGCCGCCTCCGCGAGCATAGCCAGCGTGCTCGTCCAATGCTGATTGAAGACGACGAGTGCGAAATCATCGGCGACAATAGCCTCGTAATCGGCCCGCGCGGCTGCGACCTGGCCTCGCTCGAGCGCGAGGGCCATTCGATGAGCAAGTGCCGTGAGCCGCCATGAGTGAAGCTTATCAGGGATCTGAATGTCCTCATCGAGTGAATCCAACGTGCCGATATCGCGCAACAGGAAGAACGACTGGCTCGCATGCTGACGGGGGACCGAACTTTGCCACAGCGACTTGGCCCGCCGAACTTGTACGGCAGCGGTTGCGTATCGCCCGGCGAGCAGGTCAAGCATCACACTGCACACCGCCACCCGCTGTGACACGTAGGGGATCCTTACGCGCTCGTCAAACGCTTGAAGCCATGCGACGGACTGTTCAGCGTCCGAGATATTGCCGGCTTCTATGGCGTCCATCACCTGAAGTATGTAGCCCCACGCCGCAGCTATTGGATCACCGGTTTGTTCCGCGACATCAATGAGGTGATCGGCATCGTCCATTCGTTCGGTGAGATTGTCTGGACCGTTTCCGCTGTTGTGCCTTCCGTTCAACGCGAAGGACATCAATGTGGGATCACCGAGACTGCTCGCTATCGCGACGGCTTCTTCCGCGCAGGCACGCGAGCGAACCAGGTTGTCGGTCGATCGAAACCAGAGGTCCATAGCCAGGCGCGCCAACAGACGTACACGAAGTGGGCTGTCAGAGGGATCGAGCACGGCGAGCGCCTCTTCGAGCATCTCGAGTTGGCGCGGTCCGCCGAAGGCTGCTGAGATATTGTTTCCGGCATACCCCACAGCCGCCTGAGCCATGCGCACACCATCACCAAAGGTGCGCGCGATGTCGAAGGCGCGCGAGAAGCTGATCCGGGCGGCAGGCGCGTCGCCCGCTCCCGATCCCGCGCGATTCTGCGCCTCGCCCAACGACAGCAAGAGATCGCATTGACGAGCGACGTCGACAGGCGACAACTCGTCCAGTGCATCGAGCGCGTGCTTGAAGTGGCTGGCGGCCACGATCCAGTCGAATTGAGCCATTGCGGCGTCTCCGGCTCTGGCAGAGTAATTGGCGACGTTCTCCGGTCCCCCGAGCGGGCTGGCTTGGAAGAAATGGTGAGCGAGCTCGGCCCAAAGCCGCTCGCGATCCGCTTCCAGTTCAAGCGCTTGGCCCACGGCCATGTGCAGGCGCGATCGCTCGGCACGCGGTATCTCCTCGTAGATTGTCTCCTGCACGAGCGCGTGGCTAAAGCGGAACGTGCTGGGAAGCTGCGTACTTGTGAGCAATCCGGCCCGCAGCGCCTCGTCGATCGCGTCGAGCAGAACGAGCACCGGAGTTCCGGTAGTGCGCTCAAGGATCCGCACATCGAATTCGCGCCCCACCACCGCCGCGACAGTGAGCGCGCGATTGCAATCTTCCGAGAGACGGTCGAGGCGCCGCCGAATGGCGGAACGGACACTGTCCGGAACGCGCGGGTGGCGTGGCAGCCTGTCGTGGGTGGCGTCGAGGCTTCCCTCATCGGCAATGAGCCGCGCCACCTCAGTCACGAAGAACGGGTTGCCATTCGTTTCCGTGTAGACGGTCTCGACCAACCCAGGGGCCTGTGCCCGGCCAGTGATGAGCATTACCAGATGAGCGACCTGTGGCTTTGGTAGACCTTTCAAGCTCAACTGGTGCGTGTGCGGCTCACGTCCGAGATCGGTGAGAATCGGCGTGGCCGGGTTTACGGGAGTCAGATCGGCATCACGATAGCCCACGATCAGCACGAGTCGCTCGTCCCGGATCTCCTGCGATAGGAAGAGGAGCAACTCCAGAGTTGGCGCGTCGGCCCAGTGCACATCGTCGAGCACGATGACGAGTGGTCGACGCACGGCGGCCAGGCGCATTGTCTGCGCGACCGCGGTCATCAGTTGGAAGCGCCGGGCTTCCAAACCGCCTGGTACCGGCGTCAATTCAGGATCGCGGTCGTGAATCTCTGGCACGAGCTGGGCGATGAAATTCGTCCGCGGGCCGAGCAATGCGGCCCGATCGTCCTCGTCGAGGTCGCGCAGCCATGTGCCCAGCACCTGGGTCCACGGCCAGTAGGCCGGGGCTCCCTCCCACTCATAGCAGTTGCCCCAAAGGACGAGCGAACCCTTTTCACGGGCTTCACCAGCAAACCGGCTCATGATGGACGTCTTGCCGATGCCTGGTTCGCCGCCCAGCAAGATCACCTGGCGCAGCCCTTGCATTGCTAGATCGAATGCGTTTCGCAGAGCCAGCAACTCCGGCTCACGGCCGACAAAGGGCGTGAGCGGATGGCCTGAAGAGTGTTGCTTGGGCTCAGCGGGGAATCGTTCCAACATTGCGTGCGCGTTCCTCCGCGCGTTCTGGTGCCACGAGTCTCGATTGTGGGCTGGAGTTGCAAGTACGAAATATTCTAGCCGAAAAATGGCTCGGTGGGAATACTTAGCACCTCGCCCTCGAGCGTTTCCCTGGGCCACAGGGACCGTCTCAGGTCGCACAAAGAGCTCACCGACCTTCGGGACTCTGCAGGCGACAGATTGGACGCACCCTACAGGCATGGCCGCACTGTTTTACACTTGTCGAGTGCCAATCGATTCTTGATCAAACCGATCGACAGTGATTGATCAGCGACGCGCGACCGAGCCAAGACCGAAACTGGGAAATGAGAGCCCGTGAACGACACAAAGTACCCATCGACGCGCCTGCTGCTGGTTCGGCACGGCGAATCGACCTCGAACCGTGCAAAGGTCATCTCCGGCTGGTCGACCGACGTGGTGCTGACAGAACTCGGACGAGTGCAGGCCGCCCAAACTGGAGAGGCGCTCAGCCACGCCGAGTCAATCGACGCCCTTTTCGCCAGCCCACTCCCGCGCGCCTGGGAGACGGCGACCATCATTGGCGACGCGATTGGGATGACGCCCGTCGCGGTCGATGATCTGCGGGAAATCAACGTCGGAACAGCGACCGGGTCACCGTTGACCGATCTCCGCTCGCTTTTTCCTCAGTTGCTGGATCGGCACGAAAGTGGTCTACACATCGCCTGGCCGGAAGGCGAAAGCCATGCACAGCTGCGCGAGCGAGCCTTGCGTGCCGTTGAGGAGATTGTCGCCGGACACTCGGGCAAGACGGTCGTGGCGGTAGCGCATGGCGGTCCGCTCGCCTGGATCGTCACCATGCTGGCCAGCGGCGACGAAACGACCTACGAGCAATGGCGCCACAGCAACTGCGCCATCAGCGAGCTGCTGGTTAAGATCGGGCCGGACGGGCTCGACGCCAATCTGGTCCGCTTCAACGATTGCGCGCATTTGAACGTGGAGTAGTCGCCTGTCGGGAATCGATCGAGAGGTCTCCCGATCGATCGCGCCGGCGCAAGAAAACGGCGCCGAAGCCGTCCGACTTCAACGCCGTTAGCGCAATGTTGATTCGTGGCCGAAGTTTAGACCGTCGTCGCTGCGACCGTGTCGATGGTGAGCTGGTTGGCGCCACCCGAGATCTCGACGTCGTAGCGGTCGGACGCCCCCTCGTAGTCCGGACCTTCCCAGCGCATGTCACCGCCCAGAGAGCCGAACTGATGGGAATCGAGCCGCACTTGACTGGCGCCATTGTTCACGTGGATGCGCGTCGGAACGCCTTCCGGTCGATGAATCGTCACCTGACTGGCACCCGCGCCGACCCGAACCGGCACGGTGCCGGAGGGCCGAGGTAACGTGACGACCACCTGACTGGCACCCCCTTTGACGGACAACGACTCGATCTTGACTGTGCTGAGATCAACGCTGACGTGAGACGCGCCGGCACGAATCTCGATCTGCCACGGAATGGCCGTGTTGAGCCGTACCTCACCGGCCGTGCGCATCAACCAGCCAAGCTGCCACGGAAGCGACACGTTCACGCGGATCTCACCGATGGAGCGCATGCTCCACTCGAAGTGGGGACGGTTGCGGTGCTTGATCGTGACCGTGTTTCCCTGCACGCTGACCGTGGGGGCGGTCCCCTCGAAGCGAGCGCGATACAGGTCGGCGAGCGATGTGTCGCCACGGATGGCGACATTCGAGGCACCAGAAGCGAATACCAGCCGCGCGTCTTTGAGATCGTCGAGTGGCGCGGCTGACTCCCCCTCTCCCAATCCATCGTCGGATGAGCGAAGCTTGGCCGTTTCCTCAAGCCCGAGCTGATTCATGCGCGTGGCGAACTCGGTAATGAGCGCCAGCTCTTTGTCCGTGTAGCGTGAGATCAGACGGGTGGTCTCACGTGAGATCGAGTCAAAGAGGGGCGTGATCCGCTCCTGAGCAGCTTCCAGCACCGGCTGCACGATGACGCGACGGCGATCGCTGGCGTCCTGCTCGCGCCGCACGTAGCCAGCGCGTTCAAGGCGATCGATCACCCCGGTGATGGCGCCGGTGGTCAGACCGGTCAGCTCGGCCAGCTGTCCCGCTGTCAGCGCCCCCGTCTCCCCGATGATGCCGAGACACTCGAGGTCGGTTGGATTGAGGCCCAGTCGCTCGGCCACTGCCTGGCTAAACATGACCGACTGGGCGCTGATGCGCCGCATCTCCCGATCGAGGATGCGAATGAGGGTGTCGCGATCGGAATTATCACTTGACATGCTGCCCTCCGCCATTTATCTTAGTTTATGAGATACTTAGTCATTGGTCTTTCTGGGACACAAGCATCTCACAACAGGATTATAGCAGGACGCGCGAATCCGCGGAAGTGGACAGCAGTGATGACTCAGCTGACGGAACGACCAGGCCAGCGAAGTGATGCCGAGACGCTCAGCTCTGTGCGAACGGAATCGTGCGTCAAGAGCGCCGCATATGTTCGTCCGAAATCCGCTAGTCTCGCGGGTAACTATTGGAGCCTCTTCGGGTTCTTAATTGATGGCTGGCTTCGGACTGATGTCGAACGTCGGCCGGAGATGAAGAGAACAAGCCAATCGATCCGCGGCAGTTCCATCAGATGGCCGGAGGAACGGTCTCATGAATGAAGCATGCGGCGGCGTCACGAAAGGCAATCAAATTCCAATGACTTCAGCAGTGCAACACCGCTATCGCCGCTTCGAGATGCGATTCCAAACTCTGCCGGATGAGCGCGCTGATCAGCCTCAGCCGGATGACGAAACCCGACTCACGCTCACGACCAGATACGGTCCGGGGCGGGATGCCGACTCGACTTCCCCGAGCGGGACACCAACCGGTCACTTCGTCCGACAACCGGTGAAAGTCCACCTGATCCCCCGTTCGAGGCTGGTTCGCTGACAGGCGCGACGGCCGGCAGTTGCCGGCCGCCGTCCCACACGGGCTCATGACCTCTCATCGGCACGTGGACTTAAATGCGAGCATCGAGTCAGCGCTCAGCATCAGGCTTCTCGTACGCGGACCGGCTACAGAATCTCCAACGCATCCAAATCGGGCGTCGGAGGAAGCTGCGACGACGTCTCCCTTTGGTACCAGAAAGCGGTCGAGGCGATGTCGTCTCGCAACGGCAGATAACGTCGATCCGCACGCCAGCCGAGCGCCTGAACAGTCACGCGCAGGTCGGACTCGAAGCGGATCGGATCCATAATGTGCCAGCGATACATGCCGAAACGCTGCTGGCTGCGGTACAGTCCATCGGGGCGCAAGATCTGGTGCAGACCCAGGAACGGCGTGCTGAAGGGCGTATACCCTTGGCCAGGGACGTCAAAGTTCCAGGCGCCGCCGAAGTAGTCTTCGGTTCCGGTGCCGCAGATGGTCGGAAATGCCTCATCGCCATCCAGAAAAAACTTCATCTCCCCTTCGCCCCACCAGCCCGAGCTGTTGCTTCCCCAGGCAAAATAGGTCCCGACGTAGTGTCCGCTCCCCTGAACCCCCGCGAGCACGGTGTGGTCCGTCTCCGCATCGAGTGGGTTGCTGCGTCGCCACTGCGCGTGGAAATAGGCTCCGTCGTGCGGAACGTCGGTCGAGGCGTAAGTAATCTGGTAGTAGACAGTCGATTCCTGATCCGAGAGGTTCTCAAGCGTGACGCGGGCCGAGGTTCGGAATGGCATCTCCCAATAGCAGTTGCAGCCACCGTGCGGGTTGACCGCGACCGGCAGCGATGAAACCTGGCTGAACTCGCCCCAGCCGTTGCAGAAGAAATCGCCCACCGGCACCTCTACCGCCGGACGCTCATCATCCTCCCAGTAGAAACGAAGCATATGGGTGCGCCAGTTGCGCGGATGCGTCGTCAGCCAGATGTGCTGAATTGCTCCCTGTCCATGGATGTCGGCCAGGGTCGCGGTCTGCCCCGGCGCGATATGAATGCTGGGCGAGACTTTCCAACCCCGGCCCAGATCACGAGCCGCGTGGGCGCCGGTCCCCTCGGTCGCCATCCCGCCCTGACCTTTTGCGCCCCCGAAATTCTCCGGGCTGATCGAGCGTGTGCGGGCCGAGGAGAGCCTCGCCAGATTTCCGAGCCCCATGCCCAAGCCATTGAAATCGGTCATGACCGTCCCTCCGTCCCCAGGTTTCCCCATCAGATCGCAGGCTGACGATAAACCGGGCGCAAGCGCGCGGCAAGATCCGTTCGCGCCCTCAGCTGATGGGTGGGGCAGCCGTGGTCGGCATGGCGGCGTGGTAGTCGTCGCCGCCGAGCGAGCGGATCATGATGGCGAAGATGATCGTCAGATAAAGCATGCCGCCACCGACCCACATCAGCAGACCGGCGTACTCCTGATCCGACAGCGGTGACAGTCCCCATAAGGATTGGGCGTTGGCGTAAAACGGATAGAGCAGGGAGCCGTCGAGCGACAGGATCGCTCCCAGGGCTTCGGCGACCAGACCAGTCAGGAAGATCGAGCCCAGCGCGAAGCCCATGCGCAGCTTATGGTGACGGGGCACCGGCTCGATGATCGGCCACCAGTAGATCAGCGCCGCGCTCAGGAAGGCCAGGTGCTCGAGATCGTGAATCGACTGATGCGACAGCGCGGCATCGTACATGGTCGGAACGTGCCAAAAGATCACGGTGACGTTGAAGATCAGGAAGACGACGAGCGGGTGGCTTATGAAGGTCAGCAGTGAGCGAACCCAGGTCCGGCGCAGAACGGTCTTGATCACCGGTCCGCTGCGCTGAGGCGAGATTGCCTGTAGAACCAGTTGCACCGGACGCCCGAGCCAGATCATCGGTCCGGCGATCTGCAGCAGCAGGAGGTGCTGTGCCATGTGCATCAGCAACGAATTCTCGTTGTAGACGTCGAACGGACCCAGGAGGGCGATGGCAATCGAGAGGATGCCGCCGTAGTACCAAACTGCATAGCTGACCGGCAGTTTGCGACGCCCCAGGAGCTGAACGCGGCGCCAGGCGAGCCAGTAGCCCAGGCTGGCCAGCACCAGTCCGATGAAGACAGGCGGATCGACCGCCCACGACAGGAGGAACGGTCGGCTTTCCAGCGACGCATGCAGCAGTGGAACGAACATCGTTTGACGGACCTCAATTCCCGAACGGAGTGATCACTGTCGGCTTCGTCAGCCGCCCCATCGCGTATTGAATCACAGCGATCCGTCATACGAGGACAGGACTCGGCAGGTGGACGCGCATCGACGACACGCTCGAGCCCGAGGTCATCCGCGTCTTCTGGTAGCACTGTCCGACACAAGAAACGGGCAGAGACCTCGCGGTCCCCGCCCGTCCTTCTCATTAAGACTAGCCGTGGAGCATCGGTTCGCCTGTCTCCAGCAGGGTCTTGAGTCCGCTCAGCACGAAGCTCCAGCCGCCGCCGGCACCCTGATCCTCGTTTTCGCCCGCTACGAGCGCCGCCAGCATCGGCGCGCCGGACAGCTCATGCGTCACCGTCAGACGCGAGACCCCGCCCTGGCCCTCCCTGATCTCGTAGGTCACGCGGGTGAAACCTTCACCCATAATCGTCGGGTCCATGCACATGCGCCAGGTCTGCACCAGCATGTGCGGCGGATCGAGTTCGATCACCTCACCGTCCACCATCACGTCGGGAACCTCGAAGCCCATGTCCGCGCCAGACTGCTGCATCTCCGGGGTGCTGACGGCGCGATATGCGCCTCCCGCACGAAGTTCGTATTGCGCTTTGCCGCCATAGCCATAACGCTCGGTCCAATCCGGTTGAGTGATGGCGTCCCAGACGGACTGTGGTGAGGCTTTGATGTAGACCCGATAGATCTGCGTTGTCGATCCGTTCTCAGCCATGTCGGTCACCGTTCCCTTTCTCGAGGTCGTGCTTCAGATCCGCCAGCGCCGAAACCCGGCGCTCGTTGTATTTGTCGATCCAGCGATCGTGAATCAGACGAATCGGAACCGGGTTGAGGTAGTGCAGTTTCTCCCGGCCCGAGCGGCGGGTAACGACGAGCCCCGCATCTTCGAGAATTCTCAGGTGCTTCATGACGCCGAAGCGGGACATCTCCAGTTCAGCGACCAACTCGCTCAGCGTGCGGCCGTCACGCGCGAAGAGCAGGTCAAGCAGGAAACGTCTCGTCGGGTCCGCCAGCGCCTTGAATACGCGGTCGCCATCATCCATGGCGGCATAATACGTGACCATATAGTCACATGTCAAGAGACGTTAATTTGCAGGGGAGGAGCTTGGCCCCTCCCGACGTAAATACCGCGAACGTATGCGGGGAGGCAGTCTCCCCCCAACTTACGGGTCAGTTGCAAACAGCCGCCGAGAGTTACGTGTCCCTCCTCACGATGGACCTCCGGGAATCGCGCCGAGCTGTCGCAGCTGCGAGAGAACGTCGACAACGCCCCAGGTTTCGGTGATACGGCCACCCGCGAAGCGGAAGATGAAGATCTCGTTGTAGGTGATTGGTTTACCGGTCGGTGGCAACCCCATGTACTCGCCCCGGTGGGTTCCTGTAACCGTGTTACGGGCCACGACCTTGTCCCCCTCCGCGATGAGATCCTCAATCGTGACGTGAAGGTCGGGGAACGCCCGATGGAGCCTCCCGAAGACCTGTTTGAGTAATTCCGCGCCAGTGGCTTCGATTGGTAATGGTGTACGGATCAGCGCGTCCGACTCTACAACCTCGTCGATGGTCTCCGAAATGAGCTCCCAATCGCCGCTGCTCACGATTTCTTGGAATCGTGTGAACGTCGCTTTGTTGCTTTGTTCCTGCACTGTTGACATTTGGCTTCTCCTTGGGTCGATGTATGTTGTCTGAGGGCGAGTGGACGTTGAATGTGATCTGGAGATCACTCCGATGGGCTCAGTAGCGACGAGAAGTCACCGACTACGCCAAGGTGGGCGAGCTTGTCGGGATTGACGATTGATTTGATGCTTGTGATCTGGTCTCCGACGATTTCGAGCGCGACAACCGCGATCAGCCGCTGTTGTGGGTCGAGATAGAGCGCTCCAGGACCTCCGTTGATCTCCGCCGGCCGGATCTGAATTTGTTGGAAAAGGGCGGCTCGGCGAAGCGAGAAATCGATGAGCGTACGCGCGACACAGTCTCTTCCACGCATCGAACGCGCGAGCGCCGGGACCTTGCCGCCGCCGTCGGCGGTCAATACGACGTCATGGGTGAGCAGCGCTTCGAGCCCAGCGAGATCGCCCTGTTCCGCCGCGGCGAAAAACCGACGTGTCAGTTCATTGCGCTGCGTGCGCGTCGTTTGGAAGCGAGGTCGTCGCTGCTTGACGTGGCGCCTGGCGCGGCTGACGAGCTGGCGCACGTTCTCCTCGCTCTTTCCGACGATCGAGGCGATCTCCGGATAGGCGTAGTCGAACACATCGTGAAGCAGCAGCACGGCGCGCTGCTCGGGCGAGAGGCTCTCAAGAAGGACCAGCATCGCGAGCGAGAGTGAATCGGCCATCTCCGCCTGCCGCGCTGGATCGTCACTGCTGCCGGTGATGATCGGCTCTGGCAGCCATTCGCCGACATAGCGCTCGCGGCGGGCGCGCGCGGAACGCAGTTCGTTGATCGCCAGCCGGGTCGTCACGGTGGCGACGAACGCGCGTGGCGAGGCGATCCGTTCGCCCGCCTCCACCGTCTCGTGCACCCGTAGCAGTGATTCCTGCACCACGTCTTCCGCTTCGGACACGCTGCCTAACATCCGGTAAGCAATCTGAAACGCGATTGGTCGCAGTCCGTCAAGGAATTGATCGCGATCGCTCATACCGTCCCTAAGCCTCTCCCTCCGGCGCTGGTGCGCCGAAGGCCTGCACGTCACGTTCCATGCCCCGCGGATCCTGCCGTCATGCGGCAGACCCGGGTCCGGGAGGCTGCCCGATGTCTCGAGCCCGTTCATCGGGGATTTCCTCATCTGTCGCTGAGCATCACGGTCGTGTTCGCTCAAAACCCGACCCGTTTCCGGATCAGGACGACGTGGATTCGACCCGGATGCTCCTGGTGGATCTCCAGGATCTTACCGACGCGGCTGTTCATACCGTACGCCTCCATCACGCGCGCATTTTCCAGCTCGAGGCAGTGCTTGTAGATCCGTTCGTGCGCGGCATCGAGGTCAGGCACGAGCTTCTGCGCGCCGACGACAAAGATGACATTGGCGGCGCCGAAAGCATAAGAGGCGAACTGGCTACCTGTCCCGGAAGCGATGACGAGCGTTCCGTCGCGGGTGATCGCGTGGACGCTGCCAAGTGAGAATTCTGGCTGGCCCATGATCGCCCGAATCTCCCTCATCTGGGTTGCGCGATCGAGCGCCAGCATCTTGGTCCGCCCTGAGTCGTACGGACCGCCTTCGTCGATCGCCTGCACGATCCCGGTCGCCTGCAACGTCACCGACGAATTCGTCACGACGGAAGCGCCTTCTGGGATACGAGCGAGGACGGCGCGGCGCGCGGCATCGAGATCATCGACGACCTCGACGCTAAACCCGTTCGCTTCCATTGCGTTGGTTGTCTCCGAGACCGTTTTGTCGTCAGGTAGCGTGACGAATCGTTCCGCTGTCATGGTCACTGGGTGTTGTCTCCTTCGGTATAGAGGAATCGTTTACACCCTTAAGACAAGTCAGCCAGCCCGGATGTGACAGTGAATCGCCTAGCAAATTAGTCTGTGAGGAATGTTGTCGGAAGCCCAGACATGCCGGGTCTGGTTTGTAGGGGGCACCACGTGTGCTCCCGGCGCACACGTGGCAGCCAAAGGCGGGAGGATGACCCGCAAGCGGGTGTCCCGTCCTCCCCTACAAGACATTCAGCATTTGCCTGCCGCTACTTGCTCAGCGCGGCATCGATGGCTGCCTTGACCGAGTCCCAGCCGGTGTAAGTGATCTGCTGACCGTCGACGAAGAAGGTCGGAGTCCCATTGATCCCCTGATTGGCCGCGGCGGTGTCCGACGCCTTCACTTGATCCGCGGTCTGGTGCCCATCGAAGCAGGCGTTGAATTTGGACATGTCGAGCCCGATGTCGCTGGCCATGGTCTTCAAGCGCGACCGGGAGAAGCCGCCGCTGTTTTCCGCTTGCTGGTTCTTGAAGAGGGTATCGTGGTACTGCCAGAACTGCCCCTGGTTGTTGGCGCAGGCCGCCGCTTCCGAGGCGTCGATCGATTCCTGCCAGCCAAAGGTCAGGTCCTTATACTCGAAGTAGACCTTGCCGGTAGAGATGTACTGCTGCATAAGGGTCGACTCGTTCTGCGTCCAGAACTGATCGCAGAATGGACACTGGTAATTGGCCCACTCGACCACCTTGACCGGCGCATTGGGATCGCCCAGGGTTTCTCCTTTGGCCTGCACATTGTTGACTGGATCGGGCGCGACGGTAACGGCGCTGGTGCCGCCGCCACCGAGGCGCGGAATGAGAATCAGGCCCAACGCGATC
This sequence comes from uncultured Chloroflexia bacterium, assembly GCA_963713965.1. Taxonomy (GTDB): domain Bacteria; phylum Chloroflexota; class Chloroflexia; order Thermomicrobiales; family Thermomicrobiaceae; genus CALAGB01. The sequence continues at coordinate 2,385,034 of OY970217.1, read as the reverse complement.
AGGAGGGCGAGACCCCCCGCGCCGAAGATAGTGAACTGCTTGCGGCGCTTGGCCGCCTTCTCCTCAGCATGTTTGCGAGCGCTGCGGCGATTGCGTCGGGTGTCGCGGGGCTCCTCATTGCTCATGGGATCGCTGTTTCCTTCTCTTCGGGACGTACGCCTGCTATGCTTACATGTGGTAAGCAGTGAATACTTACAACGCGTAAGCATAATGAGTCCGACCCAGTGAGTCAAGGACGAGACGCGTCACGAGTAGCTCGGGCAGGTGAGTAGGCGATGGTGAGAAGAATCGGCACCATTCGACGCTTCGATCTGGATGAACGCGGGCTCTCTCGCGTGCTTGGCGAGCTGGAATCGCACATCATGCAGGCGGTCTGGCAGCTTGGTCAGGCCACCGTCAAAGAGGTCGCCGCGGCGCTCGGCCCGGATGCGCACGTCAAGACCGTCATGACGGTGATGAACCGCATGGCAGAGAAGGATCTGCTGCACCGTCAGAGACGTGGGCGACATTTCGTCTACGGCGCGTCGCTGGACCAGGAGACCTTCATGCAGCAGGTGGCCGACCGCGTGCTGACCGGGCTCTTGACCGACTTCGGCAGTCCGACGCTGGCACACTTTGTACAGGAGGTGAGCGTCGAGCAACTGGCTGAACTCGAGCGACTGATCACCGAAAGACGCGTGCAGGAGGAATCATGATGCGCGACCTGGTACAGTCGGTTCGAGCGTTTCGCCGCTATCGAGCCACGCTGAGCGCCTTGATGGCGGTCCTCACTGTCGCCGTCTGGCCCAGCCTCCTCTTTCCTTTAGCGCGCGCATACGTCGAATTCAGCTTTCGCCATCCCGTCGCCACTCCTCTCTCCTATCGCTATCCGCCGGTGGTGGTGGCTGCGTTCCTCCTGTGGGCCAGTCCAATGATCCTGATCGCCCTCGTCCTGAGCGTGCGACAGGCGATCGGGCAGCTGCGGCTGCACCGGCAGGCTCACGGACGACGCCGCATCGCTGAACCGACCTGGCTCTCCATCGCTGCCCAGGTTGGCATCGCTCACCGGCTGATCGTGATCGAGGATGACGAGCCCTTTGCCTTCTGCGCCGGCTTTTTCAGCCCGGCGATCTACCTCAGCGACGGCCTGCTGCGGATGCTTGATCCGGCTGAGATCGAGGCGGTTCTACGGCACGAGGCCAACCACCTGCATCGCCACGATCCGCTGCGTCTCTTCCTGGTTCAGCTGCTCCATTTGGCGCTGGCACCGCTGCCGATCGTCGAGACGTTGTGCGATCGCGTACGTATTGGCATCGAACTGGCGGCAGATCGCGCCGCGCTGGCGAGCGTACCCATGCCCGCTCTGGCGGGGGCCGTTCTCAAAGTTGCTCGAGCCAGTTCGCGTCCTTCGCCACTCTTCGTCGCCGGTCTCACCACCAGCGAAGCACGCATCGACGCGCTGCTCGGGCGTCCGGTGCAAGTGGCGTTCACGCGTCGCGACGTCTTGCTTACTGGGCTGGTGCTGCTGACGCTGATCGGTGTGGTCGCGCATCTCTGGTCGATCCAGCTCTGCCCCATCTGCCCGACGATCTGAGTTCACGACGGACGACGGTAGGCCCCACCAGCACATTTCACCGCATACATTCGTGGGGGCGGTTCTCTGTGGCCGACCTTGGACCAGGAATGGGATGGTTGCCCGGGCGAATTGCTCCACCCGAGCCAAATTTGAAGCTCACTATAGCTGCCGTGCCAGCTGGATAAGGGTGTCTGCTTGCTGGCTGGTCAGTGATCGCCCTCGCTGCATGTTCACATCCACGATGTACATGTTCACGAACCAGGACTTCAGCGGTCCGTTGCCGAAGCGCTGAATGTTGGTCAGGATCGACTGCAGTTGCATGTTGCCCAACGGACTGGTATCAAACCGCGCCGTGAGGACGGAGATGGAGTTGACCGTGACTCCAACGGTGAACGTCACCGAGCCGTTCCCAACGTTCCCGGCATTGTCGGTCGCCGAGGCCGTGAAGGTGTTTGACCCGACGTTGAAGGAGTAGGCCGGTCCGCCGATATCGACGCAGGTGGTGGAGGCAACTCCCGACAGATCGTCGCTGGCCGCGCAGGTGATACTCACTGTCTGATCGGCCGTGTAGGTCCCCTGATTTCCGCTGTAGGTGACGACCGGCACGGACTTGTCGACCATCACGTGCACCGTCTGACTGACCTCAACATTGCCTGCCGTATCGACGCTCCACAAGACCACCGTGTGATCCGCTTCGCTACTTATGGAGAAGGGCGCCGAGTAAGTCTGCTGTGACCCACCGTCTATCGTATAGAAGGTCGATGCTACGCCAGAACCGCCAGTATCGGACGGAGTCAGAGACACCGTGACTGTCTGCTTTGTCCATATGCCAAAGGTGTACGCGGAGCTGTCGGCATTCGTCGCGCTTGCCGTCGTGGTTGGTGCCGTCAAGTCGATCTTGACGTGAACCGTCTGGATCGTCTCCGTGTTGCCTGCGATATCAGTGCTCCAGAAGGTGACGGTGTGATCCGCTTCGCCACTGACGTCGAAGGGTGCGGAGTAGGTCTGGGTGTTTCCGCCATCGATCTTGTAGGAGGTGCTGGCAACGCCGGAACCGTCCGTGTCGCTCGGCGTAAGGGTGACGGTGACAGTCTGATGCGTCCAATCGCCAAACGTATAGGAACTGTTGTCCGCGTTCTTGGCAGTCGCCGCGGTCGTGGGTTTGGTCACGTCGATCTTGACGTGGACGGTCTGGCTCGTCTCCGTGTTGCCGACGTTGTCCACGCTGGAGAAGGTGACGGTGTGGTCGCCTTCAGTGGCGATGGCGAACGGTACCGTGTAGGTCTGAGTGCTCCCACCGTCGATGGTGTAGGAGGTGCTCTCCACGCCGGACGCGGCGTCACTCGGGGTCAGAGTCACGGTCACCACCTGATTGGTCCAGTCGCCAAACGTGTAATCGGAGGTGTCGGCGTTCGTGGCGGTTGCCGTAGTCGTCGGGACGGTCGCGTCGATCTTGACGTGAACCGTCTCGATGCTCTCGACGTTCCCTGCTTCATCCGTGCTCCAGTACGTGACAACATGGTCGCCGTCACCAGTCACATCGAATGGTGCGGTGTACGACTGGGCCGATCCGCCGTCGATGGTGTAGAAGGTCCCGGCGAGACCCGAGCCGCCGGAGTCTGCCGGACTCAGCGTTACCGAAACCGTCTGGATGGTCCAGTTACCAAAGGTATATATCGAGCTATCGGTGTTTATCGCGCTCGCGGTTGTTGTCGGCGCGGACAGGTCGAGCTTGACGTTGACCGTGTGGCTGGTTTCAACGTTGCCAGCGTTGTCCGCGCTCCAGTAGACGATGGTGTGATCACCTTGCGACGAGACGTTGAACGGGCTTGAGTAGGTCTGCTGCGAGCCGCCGTCCAGTGTGTAGAAGGTGGTGGCCAACCCGGATCCACCGGTATCTGACGCACTCAAGGTGACGGAGACTGTCTGATGCGTCCAGTTGCCGAAGGTATACGAGCTGTTGTCCGCGGTCTTGGCGCTGGCCGTGGTAGTCGGATTGGACGTGTCGATCTTCACGTGGACGGTGTGGTGCGTTTCTTCGTTGGTGGCGTTGTCGACGCTCCAATAGGTGACGGTGTGATCCGCCTGCCCACTCACCTGGAACGGCGACGAGTAGGCCGTCACGGTGCCGCCGTCGATCTGGTAGCTGGTACTTGCCACTCCTGACCCACCGGTATCCGTGGCGCTCAGGGTCACTGTGACGGTCTGATGCGTCCAGGAGTCAAATGTGTAGCTGGAGTTATCAGCATTCTTGGCCGTGGCGGTCGTTGTTGGTGCCTGGGTATCAGCCGGAGGGCCGCTCGAGGCATAGACCCACGTCTCATTGACCTGCGAGTCGACATAGCCACCGAACATGACCAGTTGATGCGACGACGAGTCATACGCCATCATATGTTCTGAACGGTAATCCGGAGTCGTCGGTGGCGTCAGCTGTGTCCAATTGGTTCCGGTCCATGCCCATGTGTCATCGCAGCTACCATAATCACAGGTCCAGTTAAAACCACCGAAGAGGATGAGCTGACTCGTATCCTCGTCGTAGGCCATGGCGGTGCCGTCACGCTCGCTCGGCGAAGACGATGGGTTGGCATTGGTCCAGTTGGTGCCGTCCCATAGCCAAGTGTCGCCGAACATATGTCCGCCCGTGCCACCGATGTAGCCACCGAACATCACCAGCTTCTGACTGTTGGCGTCGTACGCCATGGATGGTTCCCAGCGGCCGTCGGGATGATTCGTTGGATTGAGCTGGCTCCAGGCTGTGCCAGACCAACTCCAGGTGTCGCTGGGGTAGACGTCACCTCCGTCGTTGTAATAGCCGCTGAACAGAATCAATTGCTGGCTATGTGGGTCATAGGCGATGGCGGCATCGTCGCGACCGTGAGGACCGGTGGTGGCCACCTGGGTCCATGTGCTCCCGTCCCACTGCCAGGTATCGCCAAGGTAGTTGGTGCCGTCGAAACCGCCGAAGAGGATAATTTTCTGGGAATCGGCATCGTAGGCCATTCGCGCGCCCCACCGCGCGCTCGGATGCGACGAAAGGCTGAGCTGGGTCCAGGTACTCCCGTCCCACTGCCAGGTGTCACTAAAATACGTTGTCGTGGATGGCGAACCGCTAACCGACTCACCACCAAAGAGGATGATTTTGCCTGAAGCGGCATCATAGGCCATGGCGGAGGAGTAACGTGCGCTCGGACTCGTGCTGGGACTCAACTTGGACCAGTCATAGCTACTGGTTGCACTGGCGCCCGCGATACTCATGATGAATGCACATGTGAGAGAAAGTGCGAGCGCAACAGAGACAGTAGTCATTGATCGATGCGCGCCGTTGCGCGATCCTCTGGAATGGCTGGCTGTATGTATCGCTCTTCCTCGCACGCTGGTCTGGTGGCGCTCTTCGTTGATCGCCAGCCGGTCCGCCATAGGATCACCTTTCCTTCGGGGTGGCGCGTTCAGATCTGACCATGTGGAACTGGCAAGGTTTCCACATGGCGGAATCAGTGATACGACGCGCGCTCGTGCTAACTCGGCCGCCGAGAGTGATGGTGAATTGTGAGGGTGTACGGACAACCATCTTCTACCGGACAGGCGCAAAAGTAACATGGTGGTGAACGGCGCGCAAGAGAGTATTGCTCCAAATTCATCTTTTTGGGGAATAGATTTTGCTCTTTTTTCGTAACGAGTAGATCGTGAGTAGAATTGACGCCCAATCAGTCACAAACGACTGGCGCAGGGACGTATCGCGGATAGAATCAGTTCAACTGTCACGCACCGATTAATTCGGGATGTCGAAGATCAGCCCCGACACGGTAATGACCCGGCGTCCTTCCTAATCAGGTATGAACCACGTGAATGGGAAGGACGCCAAGCTGTTTGATTCAAGTTCGTTATGCAGGATTCTCGTGCGCACCGATCCTCAACAGCCGGACGCTGGCCACCAGCAGGAAGAGGAGCCAGCAGAGATAACCGATCAGGCCCACGCCGAGAAGCGGCGATCCGTGGATCTCGGAAACCATCGGGGAAGCAGCGATGCCCAGCAGCACCGCGCCAATCACGCAGGCCCAGCCCAATCGGCGTGACACCAGGCCGCTCAACGCCGCCGCCCAGCCCAGGCCAAGCAATGCGCCAGCGACCGCCAACAAGTTGATGGTAAAGATGGCGTTATGAAGCATCCAGATCGTCGACGTGAGCGATGGATCGTTGGCGAGTTGGGAGCGGCCGGCCACGAGCAGTACGTCGAGCATGTTAACGAAGGCGAAGAAGATGGCGATAACGACGACCGACATCCGTCCCATCTGCCCCCAGATAGCCGCCCTCGGATCCGCTCGCTCGAAACGGCCTGCCAATCCTGCGGCGAAGAGGAGTAGCGCGGGATACCCGACAACGTAGGTGACAACCAGCAATCGCACCGTCCAGGCCTGATCGTGAGCAAATTGAAGCAGTTGATCGGGACTGGCGTCGTTGGCCGGACTAGTGAAGAATCTGAGTACGTTCTGGAAGACGACGAGCACCAAAAACGTCAATCCGCCCAGGCCGGCAACGGTGTCCGGGATCAGGACATCTCGTTTGGCCGTCGCTGGAGCATAGGCAAGCTGTCCAGTTGTCATGCGGACCTCTTTCATGATAGTATTCATATGTTCATTAGAGATCTCTTATGATGACTATAGTGGGAATCTAATTCGATGTCAAGCGGTATGTCGCGTCGAGCACAACAGGCAGCGGAGACTCAACAACTCATCCTGCGTGCGGCGCTCAAGCTCTTCACGGCCAAAGGCTATGGCGCGACCTCGATCGGTGATATCGCCGCGGAGGCGGGAGTGGCGGTACCGACCGTTTACACCAGTGTGGGACCCAAGCCGGAACTCTTGCGGCGCATGCTCGACTGGGTCGATCAGCAGGCGGACATCCCAACGCTAGCCGGTGAACTCAGAACATCAAGGGATCCGGCCCGCGTGCTGACGCTGCAAGTGCGAATCGCTCGATATCTCGCCGAGCGCTGCGGCGACATCCTGACCGCCCTGGCCTCCGCGGCACAGGTCGATTCAGAGCTTGCGGAAGCCTATCAGTCGGGGTTGGAGCGGCACCGAGAGGGTGCCCGCGTGACAGCAGAGCGTTTGTCTCAGCTAGATGCGCTGGGGGAAGACTCTGCTGTCACGAAAGCCGCCGCGCTCATTGCGACACTCACACGCCTCGAGGTCTGGTCCTCTCTTCACGGCGACTTCGGCTGGAGCTATGACGACGCCGAAGACTGGATCAGCCAGACACTCAGCCATCAACTTTTGGGGAATGTCGAACGCTGATTCAACGTCAAACCGTGGTGCTCAATTGCCGAGTGGAGACGGGCGACGTCAGTCCGAGGGTGTGGGCTTGGAATCGCCAAAGGGTGACTCGTCACACCCTTTGAGCGCTTCAACCACCAACTCCGGGGGGTCGACGAAGACGCCACGGCAGAGTTCGGCGATTACCGCGGCAAGCGGCCAGGGCGCGGGCTGGCGCAGCGTTTTCAGTAGATCCTCTGGTGAGGGCCATGGACGCGGCTCATCATCGTCGCCGGGGACGGTATTCGAGCAATTCCCCAGTGCCACAGCGCATTCATGAACGAAAAGATCGATCGACCGTGGCAGCCACTCCCGGCCCATCTCGACACCCGCCTGATAGCCAACCTTGTACCCTGCTTCATAGGTCTCGTTGAGTTGCTGTCCCATCACTTCGACACGTCGCTGATCGTCCTGTTTCATTTCTTGAACCTATCTCATTCTCCACGCGGGTCTCTAACGTATCACATCATGCCAGGCCACTCCTGGCCATCTCGAAGTACCCGCGACCACGGCTCCACGGTTGCACCGATAACGCAGCGCACTTTACGCCTGCTCACCATCCAATTCAATGAACGTTTGCTTAATCCCGACTCAATCACTCGGAATTATTCCTGCGTTCGCTCTGCTATGTCAAGTTCTGATCAGCGCGATCCGTGAACTGAACAATTCCTTCGCGAAATACCAACGACCTCTTAATCACCCACGTCCCGCGAATTGACAGACTCGGACTCGTGTCCCCGTCGCATCGCCGGTGAGCGCGGCGGACGGTCTGACGTGAGTGTGAGGTCATGTTTCAATTCACGATTCGTCGTTTTCTGCGCGGTCTCCTGACGCTCTGGCTCGTGGTGACCGCCATCTTCTTCGCGTTGCGCCTCTCTGGCGATCCCGTCTTTCTAATGCTGGGTCCGGAGGCAAGTCCGCAAGCCATCGGGGCCGTGCGCAACAATCTGGGTCTCAATGATCCGGTCACCGTGCAGTACGCACGCTACGTCAAGTCGATCGCCAGTGGGAACTTCGGCGAATCGATCCGCGAACGCCGTCCAGCCACGCAATCAGTCCTCGAACGCTTACCGGCCACCGCGGAGCTGGCCGCGGCGTCGCTGCTCCTGGCGATTTTGATCGGCATACCGGCCGGCATCCTGGCAGCGTTGCACCGCGACAGCCTGCTCGATCGCGCCTTGATGAGTCTGGCCTTCATCGGTCAGTCGGCACCCAACTTCTTTCTCGGTATTCTCCTGATCCTGTGCTTCAGTCTCTGGCTCAGGCTGCTACCCAGCTCGGGGCGCGGCGGTTGGCAGCACCTGCTGATGCCGGCCATCACGTTGAGCACCTATGGCATCGCCAGCCTGGCGCGACTCACTCGCTCGTCGATGCTCGAGGTCCTCGGGCACGACTTCGTCCGCGTGGCGCGCGCCAAAGGCCTATCCGAACTGCGCGTCCAGACCCGCCACGTGCTTCGGAACGCCGCCATCCCGGTCCTGACGATCTTCGGTATCCAGCTCGCCACCGCCATCTCCGGAGCCGTCGTTACCGAGACGGTCTTCGCCTGGCCCGGCATTGGGCGGCTGGCCACCAACGCGGTCTTCAATCGAGATTACCCGGTCATCCAGTTCACCGCTCTGCTGATCGCCGCGTCGGTCGTGAGCGTCAACTTCCTGGTCGACATTCTCTACGGGTTGATCGATCCGCGTATTCGCGACAGCGCCTAACGGAGAGGATTTTAGATCGATGCAGCGCACACTCTTGACGTCCAGTGCGACCCAAACTCGTGTGGAGACACCCCTTCATAAGGAGCTTCGAGCGTCCCGCTCCCGGTTCGACGTCCTGCGGGAGATGCCCATACTGATCAAGCTCTGCGTGATGATCCTGTTCCTCTTCGTTCTGGTCGGCGGGCTCGCCCCGATTCTGGCGCCTCACAGCCCGACCAAGCAGATCCTGGTCGCCCGTCTGACGCCGCCGATCGGCGCAGCGACTGGGTCCTGGACCCGTCCATTCGGTACCGACCAACTGGGTCGGGACATCCTCTCACGACTCATCTACGGCACCCGCATCTCACTCTCGATCGGGCTCTTCGGAATGGTCTTCGGCCTGATTCTGGGCACCTCGATCGGCCTGATCTCGGGATTCGTGGGGGGCATCATCGATGACGTGCTGATGTTCCTGGTCGATACGCAACTCGCCATTCCCTACATTATCGTGGCGCTGACCGGGCTGGCGATCTTCGGCACCAACCTCATCGTGCTGATGCTGTTGGTCGGCATCGCCGGGTGGGAGAGTTATGCCCGGCTGGCAAGGGGCATGGTCCTCAGCGCGCGCGCTTATCCCTACATCCTCTCGGCCTACTCCATCGGTGCATCGCGGGGGCGGGTGCTGCTGCGCCACATCCTTCCAAACATCGTGGCGCCACTCATCGTGCTCGCCACGTTTCAGCTCACCTCGATCATCTTGCTCGAATCATCACTCAGCTTCCTCGGCATCGGCGTACAGCCACCGACCGCCTCCTGGGGCTCGATGGTCGGCGCGGGCCGAGATTACCTCAACACCGCGTGGTGGATCGCGGTCTTTCCTGGTCTGGCCATCATCATCGTGACGATGGCCGTCAGCTTGTTCGGCGATTGGCTGCGCGACGCGCTCGACCCAACTCTGCGGTCGCGCTAGTTGACGTGCGCCCGGTGGGGGCGTGTGTTCGTGGGGGAGATTCCCCGAAGGAAGGTATGTGGACTTGAACCAGGAAGAGTCGAATCAGACCAGCGCGTCGAGAAAGTTATCTCGCCGCGACGCCATGCGCATCATGGGCGTCTCAGCCGGCGCGATCGGCATCGGCGCCATCGCGACCGCATGCGGCGACAGTGGCAACGCCGCCGGCAATCCGACGACAACATCGACCGCGAGCAGCGGGAGCGGGACTCAGGCGACCTCGTCGGCCACGTCCACAATCTCTGACTCGACCAGCGCGGCGACAGCCACGACGTCCTCCGGCTCCGCCGCCAGCGTCAATCCTGCCGATCGACCTGCTCTGACGGTGGGAGTGCAAGGCTTGCCCGACGCGCTCGATCCCTATATGCAACTCTCCAACGTCGGGACGCGCGTCACCTACGTCCTCTTCGACCAGCTCCTCGAGCGTGATTTCCGCGATGGCGATCCGGCCGGCACCGGCAGCACCGTCAAGCCGATGTTGGCCGCCAAGTGGAACCGCATCGACGACCTGACGATCGAGATGACTCTGCGAGATGACGTGACGTTCCACACCGGCGACCCGCTGACGCCAGAGGACGTCAAATTCACCTTCGATCGCATGCTGGTCAACACGCCAGACGATCTGCAAGAGGCCCGTGCCTACATCTCGACGTTGACGAGCGTCGACATCGTCGACGACCACACGCTCCGCTTCGTCACCAGCGATCCGGATCCACTCCTGGAGATCCGGCTGACCTCCTGGGCCACCTGGATCATGCCGAAAAAGGCGTACGAAGCCGCTCCGGATAAGTTCGCGCTGGTACCGGTCGGCACCGGACCCTACAAATTCGTCGAGATGGAGCCAGATGACAAACTGGTCCTCGATTCTCACGACGACTATTGGATGGGTCTGCCGACCGCCAAGCAGGTGACGTTCCGCGTCATTCCGGAGATCGCGGCACGCATCACCGCGCTGGTGAGTGGTGAAGTCGACATGATCACCAACATCCCGCCCGATCAGGTGCCGACGCTGAAGCAGGCCGACAACGTGACGGTCGAGAGCGTGCCCCTGGCCAACTGCCACGTCCTCGAATACAACACGCACCACCCGGTGCTAGCGAACAAGTCGCTGCGGCAGGCGCTCAATCTAGGCATCGATCGAAAGCTCCTGATCGACACCCTCTGGAACGGCACGGCGCTACAGATGCGCAGCCATCAGTTCCCCGAATATGGCGAGATGTACAACGCGAACCGTCCCTACACCCCCTACGATCCGGACAAGGCTCGTCAGCTCGTCAAGGACTCCGGCTACAAAGGAGACACGATCACCTTCATGACCGCGTCGAACTACTACACCAACGCCCTCCAGGCCGCGCAAGCGATCGTGCAGATGTGGCAGGACATTGGGCTGAAGGCTGAGGTGCAGGTAATCGAGGACTCGAGCACGGTACCGAACGACCAGCATATGGTCTGGAACTGGTCGAACTCCTCCTTCGTGGCCGACCCGGACGGCGCCTTCTGGTTGCGCTGGGGCAAACAGACCGGGGCGCAGAAGACTTGGTGGACGCCAGACGATCCGAAGTTCAACGAGCTGGGTCAGCAGGCGCGGCAGACGCTCGACAAGAAGTTCCGCTTTGACGCCTACCAGCAGATGCTCGACATCTGGGAGGACGAGGCGCCTGGCACGGTCCTCTACATCCCGGTCGAGAACTATGGGGTGCGCAAGGGGATCGATTGGCTTCCTTACTCCTTCTATTACATGGACCTGCGTCCGGACAACCTCAAGTTCAGCTAATCGCGACCTGTCGTAGAGGGCGTCACCGCTCGTTCGGTTGACGCCCTCACGCCACTCTGAAGGTCGATTGATCCACCTGTTGCACTTCACCATTCAGCGAGGAGAGTCCGATGACTGCATCCCAGGAGAACCGCCGCATCCTGATCGTCGGCACGGACGGGCTGCGCCCAGATCTCGTCAATGAACAACTCATGCCCACCTACACCAAGCTCATCGCACAGGGAACACGTCTCACCGAGCACCACGCCGTCTATCCCACCCACACACGCGTCAACATTTCGAGCCTGGCCAGCGGCACGACTCCTGGCCGTCACGGCGTCGTCGCCAACGTGATGCGCTTCCACGGTGCGACGGACGACGGCATCATCGACACCTCCAATTTTCAGCATCTGGAGGCGCTCGATCTGGCGACCGGCGGCTGCGCTGTGCAGGTGCCAACGCTGGGCGATATTCTGGCCGACCATGGCAAGCGCCTGGCCGTGTCCGCCACCTCGTCGCCAGGCGCGGGTATCCTCTGGACCCGCAGACACCCCTATCGGGTGGTGAACACCAACACCGCCTACGGCCGCGCCGATCTCTATTCGCTGCGTGACAAACTGGGCGAAGTTCCGGCAGCCGACGATCTCAATCGACTCGACTACGCCGCGCGGGCCGTGACCGACCTCTATCTGGGTGACGAGGAGATCGCGGTCATCGTTATCTGGATGAACGAGCCGGACCACGCGCTCCACTTCGCTGGATTGGGATCGCCGGAAGTCGCTGAAGCATTGCGCGGCTGCGATGCCGCGCTGGCGCGCATCCTTGACGGCATGGACAGGCGCAGAATTCGCGACCAGTTCGACGTCTTCTTAATCTCGGACCACGGGCACTCCACAGTTGAGGCGCACCGTTCCCTCACCGAGCACCTCGATCGACTGCGTTCAGCCAGCAGTGGAAACTGGCCATCAGTGATCTCGGCCGGAGATTACGTCTACGCGATGCCAGATCATGCCATACCGATAGTCGAAGAACTCGCTCCAATCGTGCGCTGGATTCAGGAACAGCCATGGGCCGGCGCCGTCTTCGGCGGCACCGCCGAGATCGCCAACCTGCCCGGCGTCCTGCCGCTGGCGTCCATGTGGGGCGGCATCTCGAACGCGCGCATGCCACTCCTCTCGGTCAGCCCCACCTGGTCGGAACGTCGCAACGATCGAGGAGTGGCTGGAACCATCGCGGCACTGACCGACCAGGCGGCACTGAAGTCGACGCACGGCTCGGCATCTCCGTTCGATCTCCACGCCTTTGCCGTGGGGATCGGTCCCGACGTGCGCGAGTGCGCGAACAGTACCCTGGCCACCGGAGCGATCGATCTGGCACCCACCGTTCTGACGCTCCTCGGCATCGACGTTCCCACCTACATGAATGGCCGAGTCCTCTGGGAGATGATGAACGCTCCACAGAGAGAGCCGGGCAACGAGGAGATGACGGAAATTCGTCCGGCGACCTCGCACCCCGACGGGTTCAATCCGACCCTGCAGCTGCACCGCAACGGCGCCGCTACGTATGTCCACAGCGTCAACAATGGACAAGGCGCGCTCGCGTAGACGTAATTTTGGCGATTGACGATCGATTTCGATTCCCAGATGGAAGACGGGTGCGCTGGCCCGCGGTCGCCATAAGTGTCTCCCCTACGGAGTCTGACCCACGTTCGTAGGGGCGGCATTCATGACGTCCAATCCCGGTCGCTCAAAAGCCTCACCGCTTGATCGTACTTAAGTGGCTGCTTCGTCTCGATGAGTGCCTCAACCTGCTGCCGGAACGCAGGCTCTCGCCCGGAGAGTCTGTCGAGGTATCTCGTCCGAGCAGCCGCCGCTTCTTGCTCCCGGCGAATGCGCTCCGCCTCCTGCCGTTCGCGCTCTTGTTGGCGCCGTACCTCGGATCGCGCTTCCGCCTTCGCCAGCAACTCTGCAACGGTCCGCTCTCCGGGATTCATTGTTGTCCGCTTGGTCGCCTCGCGGAAGCGGCGTGCCATCTCGGAGTGAAGATGACGATGGTCGCCCTGCACGAGCCGGAGTCAGCACGTCATCCTTCTCATCCATCGAGAGTGATCGGACCCAATGTTTCAGATCGGCTGCGGATGGACCTGTCTGAACCGCGGGACTGCCATGGGCCGCATACTGATTGGCCACGTGCAGCTCGAGGGCGCGTTGCGGAAGGCGCAGCATGAACCAGTTGCCCCCCAGTTCGCCACGTAGACGAACGCATCGAAGTAGCGTTCCATCAGCTTTTGCGGGTCGCCTTTGAAATCTCCATAGGTGTAGTAGTTCTGGAAACGGGTGGGAGTGATGTCAGCGCGGGTGGAGATGGCACGCAGCTCACTCATCTCTTTCGCCGTGAGCGGGCGGTCGACCGCCTGGAATTCGCAGTATTGATACTCGCTCAACGGTCTCGCCTTCCGGGGGAGTGCGATATGTTGGCGCTACGGCGTCGCCGTCTTGGGTGGTGTGATGGCGATCGACGAGGAGTTGAACTCGACGTTGTGGTTGATCATGTAGTGGTGGTCTGCAACCATGGCCTCGCGTCGCAGCAGGTGCGTCGACGTCCCGACCCACCACGCGTACCAGGCGGCACCTTGACCCACCGACCCTGGAACTGAGAAGGTGATGATCTGGCACTCCTCGCCGTCGACCGTCTCAGTCTGCCCCAGGGTGAACTCGGTCGCGCCGTCATAGTAGGTGGTCAACGTGTGCGGGAACTGGAACGCATGTGGCCGCTGATTGCTTGTCCAGGCGGTGCCGTCCTGCTGGAACCACTGAGTATTGCCGATGGCGATCGACGAGGATTTTGAGCTGGTCTGATAGGCAAATTTATTGGGGGCCTCATACTCCATCGTCGTCTCCACGCTATTGCCGACGCCGTCCGAAAGCTGCTGCTCTGCCTGTAACGACGTCAGCGTCCCGATCGTGGCGATAGCCTGATCGAAGACCTGCTTGGCGTCCTGATCAGTCTTTCGGTGATGCAGACCGTCCGCCAGGAGCGGGTCGGGGACCATGAAGTAGAAACGAGCATTCGACGACGCCCCCGATCCCTGAACGAAGATCAGATTGAGACTCCACCAGCCCTGCACGGTCAGTGGCACGTTTGGATCGACATAGTGCTCCGAGGATGTCAGCTGCATACGGCGATCGGGTATGGTGATGTCTCGTTCGAGCATGCTGTACTGCGCCACGGTCTGGATCACACCGGGGACGGGATGATCCTGATCGTCGGTCAGCCAGGCGTCGACATCGTTCGGGCCGTCATGGACCGGATCGATCACGACGTGCACGACCTGATTGTTCGTCGTCGTCTGGCTCAACCGTAACGGTATGACCTTCTTTGGTTGTGGCGGTGTCCAGAGCGAGAGGATCGAGGCCATCAGGATGGCGGTAGCCCCGAAGGCAAGCTCGATGCGCAGCCCGCGCACAAAGAGGAGCGCACGCATCACCCCGGCGTGAACCGACTGCCGGTTGATCCAGGCGAAGACGATGATCCCCACCACGAAAACGATCTTGATCAGCAGGATCTTGCCATAGCTGCTCTGAGAGAGGCTGGACCACGACGGGAAGGTGATTCCGGCGTTCACGATTCCCGAGACGATCGCTAAAGGCGCCAGAACAAACGCCAGCCGGGAGAAGCGACGCGTTTGAAGCGCATGGGCCGCTCGCACCGACCTGGGTAGCAGCGCGAGTAACGCCAGCCCACCGATCCAGAAGGCGACCGATTCCAGATGCACGATCTCGGAGGCAATCGATGCGAAACGATCACTCGTGCGTGCCGCCGCATGCGTCGTCATCCCCAGCTCGAAGAGCGCGGCAGCACTCAGCAGCATCCCAATGAGACTGATCCAGCCGTCCTTGCGACGGCCGACCAGGATCGCCACGATCAGCAGCAGTGTCACGCCCTCCAACACCAGTCGAGCCAGCCAGGCTTGCGGCATGATCGAGTAGGCGTCGGCGAGCGATTGCGTGGGGAGACCGGGCCCGCGCCAGAAGGCAGTGACCGGCACCAGGAGCAGATCCGCCAGAATAGCCAGCAGCGCTCCGGATAGCACGGCCCAACGTCGAGTTGCCTCCAGACCGACGCCGAGCAGACCGAGCAGGAACCAGCCGGCCGGGATCATCAATCCCAGAAAGACCAGCCAACGCAAAGCCACCGCTTCGGCGGAAGGGTGCCCGTTACTCGACGCGGCCGCGCCCGGAAGGCGCGACACGCCGACCGTGAAGGTGAACGTGCCATGGATGACATGGCCGTCGTCACTCGAGATCGACGTCCAGGCGACAGTATACGTGCCATCCGGAAGCGGCTCGAGCGGAACGACGAGGAGCGTCGCATCGTTCGGATCGACGGTGTAGGTTCCTTTGTCGACCTCGTGCCGCTGCGCGTCATAGACCTTGGCTGATGAGCCGGACGGCGTCAGTCCCTCTGTGAACCAGAGCTCCAGCTTTGAGGGTGCGCTCCCCAGCGCGGCACCTTGTCCCGGCTCACTTCGTGAGAGCTCCGCATGTGCGCTCGTCGACTTGGGAAGGAAGAAGAGAGCGACAATAATGCTGGTCATGAGTAGGATGAGCGCCGGAAGAGACCGGCGTGGCAGGGTCGAGCCAGGATGCATGAATGAAGCTCCCAGAAAGTCGGTCATCGGGTGGCGGCATGCAGCCGCCGCGCAGCAACGCCCGCTTCGATGTTACCCGAATCGGGCGCGGCCTGCGTTTCATATGGTGATACCACAGACGCGCATGCTGATGACGTCGTAGATCCACTGAGACGTGCACCCGACGGTTCCATGGGACCACCCAGAACAGGTCGTGTCAACGAGGGTACAATCGATGTGTGTCGGCAACGGCTCGTGCGACGACGACGCCCGCAGTGAAAGAGACAGATGCCATCATGGATCAGCAGCCTGAACCGATCGAACCGACCATCGATGAAGAGGCACCTGCGGCAGCGGCACGTACCCCAGCACTCTCACCGAACGAGGTTCTCTTCCTTTTCCTCGCGTGCATGATCGTCGGCTTCATCGGCGTTCTGATCGGCTTCGTCCCACTCGTCTTACTCGCGATGGCTGGTCCACTCGTAGTCGCGCTGCTCGCCTAGCACCGAAAAACTCCTCTGTCTCGATGCGCGCACTGCCGGGCACGACCGGCGCTTGCGGCTGACCGTCGTCCCGGCGCGTTCGCAGCGTTCCGAATCGACAATGTGCTCACTGGAACTCGTTGCGCGCGGGCCGGATCGTGCGGAACCGGCTACAATCTGCGTCTGGTGGAACGCGCAGTTACGCTGGACGGAAAAACGCTCTTGGCCAGGATCTCCACGCCTTCATGAATCGCTCTTCCGCGCTGGTGGCGCTGCGTCATCGCGATTTTCGCCTGCTCTGGGCTGGGCAGGCGGTTTCGTTGCTCGGCACACAGGTGCAGACGGTGGCGCTCGCCTGGCTGGTCTACTCCCTGACCGGGTCGGCGGCCCAGCTAGGCGGAATCGGCCTGGCACGAGCCATTCCGACCATCCTTCTTTCCCTCTTCGGTGGCACCTTGGCCGACCGCCGTGACCGCCGCAAACTGCTGATCATCTCACAGGGGGTGCTGGCCGCCCTCTCCGCGCTGCTGGCCATCGCCGTCAGCGCGGGCATGTCGAGCATTTTGTTGCTGGACGCCTTTGCCGTCTTGACGGCGGCCGCCTCCTCGTTCGAAGGTCCGGCCAGCCAGGCGTTCATCCCGCAGCTAGTTCCACGAGAGCATCTCGCCAACGCACTGACACTCAACGTCCTCTCGACCGACACCGTCGCCGTAGTGGGTCCGGCCCTCGGTGGCATCGCCATTGGTTTCCTGGGCGTGTCGGCCGCCTTCTGGATCGACGCCGCCTCCTTCTTCGCGGTCGTGGCGGCGCTGGTGGGTATGCGGACACGCGCCGCCGCTCCGAAAGCAGAGGGGCACCCGATGCGCGCGTTGCTCCTGGGGCTCACCTTCGTGCGGGAGCGCGGCATCCTGTGGCAGCTGATGGTGATCGATTTCCTTGCGACGCTCTTCATCTCGCCGACCGGCCTGCTGCCGGTCTTCGCGCGGGATGTCCTCTCGGTTGGGCCGACGGGCTTGGGGATCCTCTATGCCGCCCCGTCGGCGGGCGCCGTCATCGGCGCGACGATGATGGCCATCGCACCGGCGCCGCGGCGCCCGGGACGTATGGTCGCCATCGTGATTGCCGGATACGCGGCCGCGCTCGCGCTCTTCGGCGTCTCGAGCTGGATCGGACTGGCGCTCGTACTCCTCGGCCTGGGTGGGGGATTGGACGCCATCAGCATGGCCATGCGCCATACCGTGCGCCAGCTGGCGACACCTGATGAGCTGAGGGGACGGGTCGGCGCGCTTGCCGAAGTCTTTTCAGCGGGTGGTCCACGTCTGGGCGAGTTTCAAGCCGGCTTCGCGGCGAGTGTGATCGGCGCGCCGGGGGCCATGGTGGCGGGAGGATTGGCCTGCCTGGCGATGGTCGCCACGTCGCGCATCTGGGCGCCGAATCTGTGGAGCTATCAGGACGCCGTGGTTCCGCACCCAGTCGGCAGCACCGCTGCCGAGATCAGGCACGACGACTAGCGCCGATCGGTCTCACTCCTCCGGCTGGTAGGGGATCGCACGTGCCCACTCATCGGCGGTCGTGCGTGCGACCATCACGATCACCGGCTCGCTGTCGGACAGGTTGTGAGCGCTGTGAGGGACGCCTGGCTCAACGAAGATGAAATCACCAGGGCCGTTGACTAACGATTGCGCCAGTCCAGGACCGAAGCGGTGCTCGAGATGGCCCTCGACTACGTAGAGCCCTACCTCATAGCCGTCGTGAATGTGTGGCTCGATCGACTCTCCCGGTGGCAAGCGGGCCACGTTCATCGAGAGACCTGTCGATCCGACCGTCTTCGCTGAGATGCCCAACTGATAGTGAGCGGCACTCCATTGGTCGGTTTCAACGCCAGCACGCACGGTGGAGAAGCCACCCAGACGCTCGACGCGATCGTTGGTATCGTGACCAGTTTCCGCCACTTGCCTCTCCTCTTCACTTTCTGAGGGTCTCGTATTCGGCATCGTACCACCCGTGTTGATCGGTGAGTCCCCAAATTGAGAACGCGCATTCGGTTCAACGTTCTAAGTTTGTTCAAAGGTTGGTGTCGTAGGGTAGTGCGTGTGCACATCGTGGATCGACGCTGAGGGATCAGCGAGAACGGGTTCGGGAATTGAAGAAGGTCGTGGTCGCCGTCCTGATCATCGGCGCGTTCACCCTCTATAGCCTCACCCACCAGCCACCCGGGAGCTCGGCGATTGCTCCGATCCCGACCGTCGATACCGCCGCCGTTGCCACGACCGCCATCGTCACCGCCGTTGCCTCCAGCGCCCCTCCCACGGCAACACCCAGTCCAACACCAGCCAGCATCCAAAAGGCGACCACCGCCGTTGAACCGTCGCCTACGCCGACCAGATTCCTGCTCCCGACTCCGAGCCCCACTCCAACGAGTGCGATCGGAGGAACCTACAATGACGGCTCCTACACTGGGCGGACCGCCGATGCGCAATGGGGCTACGTGCAGGTGCAGGTGAACGTCGAGCAGGGTCGGATCGCGCAGGTGCAGTTTCTCAAGTATCCGAGTGATCGCTCCCGCTCAGTGCGCATCAATCGGTACGCCGACCCGGTCCTGGTCCAGGAAGCCATCCAGGCACAGAGCGCGCAGGTCGACATCGTCACCGGCGCAACCGACTCGAGCGAAGCCTTCATCCAATCCCTCTCCGACGCGCTCTCGCAGGCGCAGGGCTGAAAAGGCCTTCGTGTGAAGCAGACGCGCCTGCTGATGGGGATGCCGATCACCGTCGAAATCCTGGACGTCGCGGTCACCACCGAGGTGATCGACGACGTCTTCGCCTACTTCGCGGAGATCGACGAGACCTTCAGCACCTACAAGGAAACGAGCGAGATCTCCCGGCTCAATTGCGGCCAGATCGATCTGGCCGAATGCAGCCCAACGGTGCGCGAGATTCTGGCGCTGTGTGAAGAGACGCGCCTTCAGACCGACGGCTACTTCAACGCGACTCGAGACGGCGTCATCGACCCCTCCGGTATCGTCAAGGGCTGGGCCATTCAGCAGGCGGCCGAGCGTCTGAAAGGAGCCGGCTGGTGCGATTTCCACATCGACGCCGGGGGAGACGTGCAGGCGTGTGGACTAAAGGAAGGCCGCCCGTGGCGCGTCGGCATCCGCAACCCGTTTTGCCGCGAGGAGATTGTCAAAGTCCTCTCGATCAGCGACCGCGGCGTGGCGACCTCGGGGACAGCCGTTCGAGGCCAACACATCTATGATCCGTTTCGCCCCAGTGAGCCGCTGAATGAGGTCGTCAGCCTGACCGTAGTCGGCCCGAATGTCTACGAAGCCGACCGCTTCGCCACCGCCGCATTCGCCATGGGTCGTCAGGGCATCATCTTCATCGGACGACTGGATGACTTCGAGGGCTATCTCATCGACGCGGAGGGACACGCAACCTTTACGGCAGGGTTCGAGAGGTTTGTGGCCCAGTGATGATGCGACCGATTGACGCGGTGATCGATCACATCACGATGTACCGTCTCCTCGTGTACATCCTCTTCGTCGAGATCTTCATGGGCGTGGTCCTCGCCTTTACCCACAACCTCGCCTTCTCGCCCGGCGCCCTCCTCATTTCGGCCGTCTTCCTGGTGGTGATGTGTTGGACGTCGAACACCATCCTCGGAGCCATCTTCAACGTTCCGACCAATGTCGAATCGGCCATCTTGACGGCGTTGATTTTGGCGCTCATCTTCGACCCGCCGAAGACGTCCAGCGACCTGATCGTGCTGGGCTGGGCCGCAATTCTTGCCATGGCCTCCAAGTACATTCTGGCGCTCCACAGCAAGCATCTCTTCAATCCAGCTGCCGTCTCGGCCGTAATCATCGGCTACGCGCTGCAGGATCCCGCCAGCTGGTGGGTCGGCACCTCACGAATGCTGCCGGTGGTGCTCATCGGCGGACTCCTGATTGTTCGTAAAGTGCGTCAGGAGACGATGGTCGGCACCTTCCTCCTCGCGGCCACCATCGGTGAGGGGCTGTTCGCCCTGTTGCACGGCACGCCAATGTCACTTGAGATGCGGCGGTTCCTGGCCGAATCTCCTCTCTTCTTTTTCGCTTCGATCATGCTAACCGAGCCCCTTACCGCGCCACCGACCAGGTTGCTGAAATCGATCTACGGTCTGATCACGGGTCTCCTCTTCATCCCACAGGTGCATTTGGGCTCGACCTATTCAACTCCTGAATTGGCGCTGGTGATCGGCAACGTCTTCTCCTATCTGGTCAGCCCCAAGCGGAAATACGTGCTGGCGCTGCAGCGCAAGACCAGGCTCGCGCCCGACGCCGTCGATTTCTCCTTCGCGGCGCCGGATGGTCTGGCCTTCGCGCCGGGTCAATACATGGAGTGGACCTTGGGATATCCGGGCGCCGACAGCCGCGGCAATCGACGCTATTTCACGCTGGCGTCATCACCGACGGAGAATGTGTTGCACCTCGGAGTGAAGTTCTATGAGGATGGAAGCAGCTTCAAGAAGGCGCTGCTGGGACTCAACCGGCGCTCGACGATCCTGGCCGGACAGATCGCCGGTGATTTTACCTTGCCGTCCGACCCACGCCGTAAGCTGGTCTTCATCGCTGGAGGGATCGGTATCACGCCCTTCCGCAGCATATTGAAGTACCTGATCGACACGCGGCAGCAGCGGGACGTCGTCGTTTTCTACGCGGTTCGTCGTGTGGAGGAGATTGCCTACGCGGACGTTCTGGACGATGCCAACCGCAGGCTGGGAATTCCGACCTACTACACGTTGACCGACGCAGACACGGCACCGCGCAACTGGGCGGGGTATGTCGGTCGCGTTGACTCCAACATGATTGCCGAGGCGGTTCCCGACTTTCGCGAACGTATCTTCTATTTATCGGGTCCGCCCAACATGGTGCGATCCTACGAACGGATGTTGAGAGACTTGGGCATCGGACGCCGCCAGATAAAGAAGGATTTCTTCTCGGGCCTAGCGTGAGCGATCGCGGCGGAGGGTGACGGTATCCGGTGTCGCGATTTCATACTTCTAGACAACATTCGAGAATGCGTGTATTTGGGCGGCCCGCCGCCGTACCCTTTGTCATCCTGAGCCGCAGTCGAAGGATCTCTCACCAGATACAGTCGCCGATTGGTTCATCGACGGAGAGATTCTTCGACTCCGCTGCGCTCCGCTCAGAATGACAATTTTGCGTCGGTGCCCTGAAGAGACGACAAAATCGCTGCACTCGCCAATTAACCACGCTTCTGGACTACCGTCCCTACGGTTGGCAGGCCTGTGCCATCAACGAGGCGGTATCCGCATTGTTGTCCACCTTCTGCACGTCGGCCTTCTGGATGCCAGCGGGCTGGAAGGGCGGCTGAGCCTGAAGCTGCGGGCTGGCCAGGTGAATCTGATAGCAGCCCACGAACGTTTGCGTACTGCCGTTCGTCATGCTTGAGACGACCGTGACCGGAACCGACCAGTAGTGGTTCCCGGCGGCCGCGCCATCCTTCACATCACCGATGGTAAGCTGCACCGACTTGGTGTCGCTGTAGCCCTGCTGGAACTGGTCGAACGGCGCGAGCTGCGACGCGGGGACGTCACCTTCCCAGTAGTAATAAGCGCGCGCGAACTCTTGCCGGTTGATGGCGTTGTAGAAGGAGCGGATCACCTCGGCGCCGTCGCTGCGGTTATCGAGGTAGTTGCCGGCGCCGACGTCGTTCGGGTTCGAAACCGGTGTGACCGTGCCGCTGGCATCACCGACTCCGTTGCAGGCTGAATCGAGCATGCTTTGCACGCTGGCGATGCTGGCAACCTGATCGATCTTGGCCGACTGAATCGCTAGCGGATGGAATGGTGGATTGGTCTGGATCTCCGGTCGCCCCAGGTGCACTGTGTAGCAGCCGATGAAGGTCTGCTTGCCATTGTCAGTCGATGTGGCATCCAGCTGGACGGGCACCGTGTAGTAGATCTGACCGGCCCCGACGCCCTCTCCCACCGGACCGAAGGTCAGATCGACGCTCTCCGTTGTGGAATAACCCTGCTGGAACTGATCGAATGGGGGAAGTTGCGACGAATCGACGTTCGCTTCCCAGTAAGAGTAGGCCCGAGCGTACTCCTTCGCGTTGATGGCGTTGTAGTAGGAGCGGATCACCGCTTCGGCCGTGCTGCGGTCGTCAAGATAGTCGCTTTGCCCTCCGGGCGTCCCTTGAGGATTACCGCCGCCTGTCGTTGATGTCGCGGTTGGCGGCGTTGTGCCCGTTGCCGTCGCGCTGGGTGACGACATGCTGGTCGGCGTGGCGGCCGCAGTCTCCGACGGAGTGGATGCCGCGCTCGTCGAGGTCGGCGTGCTGGTGGCAGTCGACGCGGCCGCTTCGGTGGCGGTGCTGTTCGAACCGCCAGAACCGCCGCAGGCGGCCACCAGGACGGTCAGGACGATTACGCCGCCCAGCAAGCGGAATATGCGCCCCACCGTTGTCATCGGTCTCAAGATGCTCTTCATGTCCTCTTCTTCATTCCTCTTCTTGTCCAGGTGCCATCGAGACAACCGTCCGATCGTCGCATAGGCTCATCCGATCCGACGACACACTTGATCTCGCCAACTTTGGTCCACGGAAGTGAATAATGCGTGACGCGATATACACGATTGAAGACGCATTGACCCCGCAAATGGTTACGAGACTTGAATCGCCGGTCGCGTTGAATCCGGATCACCGACTTGTGAATATCGATGTACAGGTGTAACATCGCAACAGTTGTATCCCTGGAGTGTGAAATGTCAAAACTTACCTGGATGCTTCTCGTCTATCGCGTCCCCACCGAGCCCGCCAGCCGGCGAGTGACTGTCTGGCGTGAGCTCAAGCGACTCGGCTCCCTCTATTTACAGCAGTGCGTCTGCATTCTTCCGGATCGGCCCGACCTGCGCACCGACGTTGAGCGGATCGTCGAGAAGATCGACGCCTTCGAAGGCCAGTGCACGCTCTTCGAGATCCCGCACCTGCGTCCAGCCGACGAAGAACACATCGTCGAGTCATTTCGGTCGCTGCGTAATAAGGAATACCGGGAGATCGTCGAGGAGTGCGAAACGAAGTTCGTCAAAGAGATCGAGTTCGAGCACTTTCGACAGAACTACACGTTCGAGGAGGCGGAGGAGATCGGCCAGGACCTTGAGAAGATCCGGCGCTGGTTTGACCGCATCGTGGCGCGCGATTGGTTTGACGCGTCTGGGCGGAAAGACGTCGAGGGCTGGATCGAGCGCTGTGCCGATCTACTGAGTGAATTCGAGCACGAGGTTTATAAGCGGAGTCCGGACGATGTCCCTGGTGACGGATCGGAATTGTTGCGATCGCCGATCGTGCCACGACTCGTAGCGCGCGATGACTCCGCTGAGCGTTCAGTCGGCCCTCAGAGGGAGGAGACGGGTTCATGAGTGCGGCATTTCTGGTGATCGCCGCGTTCCTGGCGTCGGCGGTCGAGATGGTCGAGGCGCTCACCATCGTGCTGGCCGTCGGCATCACACGCGGCTGGCGCGCAACGTTGGTGGGCGTCGGCGTGGCGATCGTGGCTCTGGCCATCGTGGTCGCGCTGCTCGGTCCGGCGCTAACGCGCATCCCGATCAACGGGCTTCGGATCGTTGTCGGCGCGCTGTTGCTGATCTTCGGCCTTCAGTGGCTACGAAAAGCGATACTGCGTTCCAGTGGTTACAAAGCACTGCACGATGAGGACGCGATCTTCCAGCGAGAGATCGTTGATGCCCAAACAGCTGGGGTCGTGGTGCGGGCGAGCCTCGATTGGTACGCCTTCACCCTCTCCTTTAAGGGCGTCTTCCTGGAAGGGTTGGAGGTGGCCTTCATCGTCCTCACCTTCGGCAGCACGCAAGGGAACATCCCGCTGGCCGCGGCCGGCGCGGCGGCGGCGATCCTGATCGTGGGTGTCGCGGGGGTGGCCATCCACGCGCCGTTGAGCCGTGTACCAGAGAACACTATGAAGTTCGCCGTCGGCGTGATGCTGACGACCTTCGGTACCTTCTGGAGCGCCGAAGGGGCGGGCATCAACTGGCCCGGAAGCGACCTGGCCATTCTCGGCGTCCTTGCCTTTGTCTTGCTCGTCTCGTTCGGGTTCGTCGCCTCGTTGCGACGTCAGCGTTCCCGGCTGGTGCTGGCTGAAGGGGAGACTGCCTGATGAGCTACGTCGTGAATTTTGCCCGCTTCTGGTACGACTTCATCGTCGGAGATGACTGGTCGGTCGCAGCGGGAGTCGTGCTGGCCCTCATCGTGACGGCGCTATTGGCCCACGGCGGAATCAATGATTGGTGGCTGATGCCGCTCGCCGTGATCCTGGTCCTTGGGTTCTCCCTCTGGCGGGTGAGCCAATCGGATCACTGACCGCGGTGGATCGCGCTCCGCACGTCTGACATGAACCGCAAAAAAGACGGTGGCGGGAGAATCCGCCACCGTCGCCTTGTGCAGATTCAGTTGTCAACCTCCGTTACCGATACGGGCAATCAGGTGCCGAGGTCAGCTCCCAGCTTCCGTCCGACTGCTGCTCCCAAACGTGCACCCGCTCGATCGTGGTCTGGCTTCCGTCCGCGAGCGTGACCGCAAAGGTCGCGGTCACCGTCCGAACCGTGCCGTCCACTTGAACGTCGCGCGTCATCGAATCGATGGTCGCGCCTTCCGGCAGCCAGGCATACGGGCCGGCTGGAACCTGGAGCGCGACGCCATCCGGAGCGTCGACGTGCAACTGGATACGATCATGCGTCTGCAACATGTCACCCGCGCCTGGCATGACACCCATTTGCCCCGCCTGCGGTCCATGGCCCATGCCGGGTCCGGAAGCCGCTGCCACACTAACGACCAGAGTTACCGCGATGGCCGCGATAACGGTTGCGATCAGAACCAGGCGGGTCATCGCCTTCTCCTATCTTGCGGTCCATCTCCCGATGGACTCCGGTACCCGTTCCGCTCTTTTCTTCTGGACCGGCTTCGTTTCCGATCTGGTTCCACTGTAGTTGGGCGACCTCAAGAATCGATTGGCTGATCGGTCAAGAATTGGTCAAGATGGGACCCGTTTCGTGCTGAAAGGCGCCACTCGGAGACGATTGCAGGCGCCGCACCTACCCATAGATCCAGTCTTTTGCGCATACCATTGCGTACGTACGACGATTTGATTCCAAATCTAGTGCCAGTGAAATGGTAATGGCTCTGTAATGCCAACAGGGAGAAATTCGACACTGGCGACACGATCGGAGGACTACGATCAATTCAAGTTGCGAGTCGTTCGTGCAAGGGATTTAGCCATGGCTCTCAGTGGTTCACAGACAGACGAGACCAACCATCACACTGAGGCGCTACGAGCGCTACGCCACATCGCGAGCTGTGAAAACGGGATTGATCTCGCTGAGTTCTGCTTCGAGGTTCCGCTGCATCGGTGTTCCCTCATGACGTCTGCCAGCCAGCTGGTCGGTGACCTTTCGTTGGCAATCTACAACGACCTCAAGCTGAGCCAGTATCTGCTAGAGGAGGACCACAGCAGTACACGAGACCAGCGACACTTCAGACTCACCTCGCTCGGCCGGTCAGTCGCCGCCCGCGCTCAAGACTGATTCATTCCCAATCGCGATCGCCGGAAATCGGTCCTCCAGGCTCGCTGCCAGACCAACACGACAAATCAGTCAGTCAAATTTCCATAACCCCCTCGTCGGATGTCTGGTTGTCACGTACTATTTGGCCAAACCGAATGAGCGCCACGGCCCGTTGGGGTATGGCGGCTCAGTCATAGCCCGTGACGTCGCCGCGGGCCTCTCGACGTGAACGCGAGATGGGAGCGACGAGATGAATCGAACGAGTGGTCGGGGCGGAAAGAGCAGGCTCCTCGCGCGAGTGGCGATTGCGATCGCACTGGGGGCATTCGCGTGGATCGTCAAACCCCGACATGTACGCGCACCGCACCACTCGTAAATGAATCTGTGAGGTTAATCGTTACGTTCGTCTCGCTCGTACGTTGTATATGGGTGGGAGTACTATCAAGGACGTCTCCGAGACGAAGAAGTTGAGGGACGTCTCCGCAGTGAGGCAGGAGCCGGCGATTTCCCGCGTCTGAGACGAGGCGCGGTGAGCCGGAAGGGAAGGGATACGCAGTGGCACGACCAGCGCGGCTTTCGACGGCCGTGGCGGCGCTTCTTGTTGCCGTCGCTCTCGGCGCCGGAACATTCATGACGAGCAGCCCAGCTAGCGCTGCCGATCTTTCGAGCCCCATCATCTACTTTTCCGAAACGGGTCACCACCTGAGTGGCGACTTCTTGAAAACGTGGCAGGCAAATGGCGGTCTGATGACCTTTGGCTACCCGATTACCGATCCGATTCAGCAGGACTCGTCCGGGACGGGTACCCCCATGACCGTGCAGTATTTTGAGCGCGCCCGCTTCGAGGAACATCCAGACGCCGCCGGAACAAAATGGGCTGTCCAGGCAACGTTGCTTGGCACCTGGGCAGCGCAAAACGTGAAGTCCGACCCCGCCTTTACACCATTCCCGGCCGACACCGGAACCGGTGGCGACTCTGATCGTCTCTTCTTCCCTGAAACCGGGCATTCCCTGGCCTACGGCTTCAAGGACTACTGGGAAGGGCACGGCGGACTCTACGTCTATGGCTATCCCATCTCTGAAGAATTCCAAGAGGGTGGATACACCGTTCAGTACTTCGAGCGTGCCCGCTTCGAGTACCACCCGGAGAATCAGGGAACGCAGTTCGAGGTCCTCCTCGGGCGCATCGGGGCTGACTATGCCGCTGCTCGTGGGGTCGACATCAGTCCGGTCGATAAGTTGCCGGATGCTATCTCTGCCTCGTCCGCGGTGCTCGATACCCGCTGGTCAAGCGCGCTACGCACCCAAGAGGGCTGGCCTATGGGCATCGTGACGGCGGACAGCCTCTCGATTCGCTCGGCGCCGAGTCTGACCGCGTCAGTCGTCGGCACGACCTACAAGAGGCACCCCGTCGAGATTCAAAACATCGTCAGTGGCCAGGACGTGGACGGCGCTCCCATCTGGTACCAGATCGGTGACGGCCAATTCGTCTCAGCCTCGTGGGTCGATCCATTCGTACCGCAGAAGCCACCGGCTACCTATAGCGGTCACTGGATCGACGTCAGCCTGACGAACTTCTACGCGATCGCCTACAACGGTGATGAGCCGGTCTATGCCGCCATCATCACTGCCGGACGAGACGGCAAGACGCCGCTTGGCGTCTACCACATTCAATACCGTGTCGAGGACGAGACGATGGACTCGGCTACGGTCGGCATCCCCAAGGGGCAGCCCGGCTACTACTACCTCGAGCACGTGATGTACACGCAGTACTTCAAGGATGAGGGCTACGCCGTGCACGGGAACTGGTGGACCGATCCCGCAAACTATGGCGGCTTCACCAGCAATGGCTGTGTGGGTCTCCAGAACAGCGACGCGCAATGGTTCTGGAACTTCCTGAACGTCGGCTCGACGGTGCAGATCCATATGTAGCGGTCGATCTCAACACGTCCAGACTGCCAAACGGGACGGATTGACTCCGTCCCGTTTCCAGTTAATGGAGTCGCGGTCGTGCTTGATGGTTAGAATAGTTTCTCTGGAATATACTTCCAGGGCAGCGATCTGAAACGCGACGAGTAAGAAGGCTGTGAGCGAGATGCCACCCAACCGAATCGAATGGCTAAGCGATCTCGTTCATCTCGAGATCACGCTCTGGAACCGTGTCGACAGGTGCTTACGTGAAGAGCACGGACTACCGCTGGCGTTCTTCTGGCCGCTGTATGTGGTCGGCTGTTCGAGCAACGAACGTCTGCGCGTCGGTGAAATCGCCCAAGCGCTGGGATTGACGGTCGGTGGAGCCAGCAAGATCGTGGATCGCATCGAACGTGCTGGCTTCCTGCGCCGCGAGCCTGACCCGACCGACCGCCGTGCCAGCCGAGTCAGTCTCACCGAACGCGGCCGGAGCGTGCTGAAAGTGGCCAGCGCGACGTACGAGTCCGAGATAGCCAACGTGCTCGATTCCGCGCTCAGTGCTGTGCAACAGCAGAACATGCATCAACTCGTCCGACGTCTTCTTGAGACGACCAGCACCGGCGGTCCGACGTGATCGCCGTCGACTCGTTGCAGAGACGTCGTGGCACGGCAGCAAGCTGACTTCAGCAAGACACCAGGGAGATTTGTGCCGTCGCACCTGGTGATGGCCCATCCATATCCATAGACGAAGCGAGGTGTGAAATGCCAATACCCGCTCCACTCTTCCTGACCGGCGAGAACCAGGCCTTCACCGAGAACGCCGCCACGATTCCCGCCCGTCTGACCGCTCACGCTCGGACGATGGAGCAGGGCATCTATCAGGTAGCCGAGAACTTCTACGTCGCGATCGGCTACGGTCAATCCAATATGACCATGGTGGTCGGCACCGATGGCGTGCTCCTAATCGACTGCCTGGAGACCGAGGAGCATGCCCGGCACGCGTTGGGTGATCTGCGCAAGATCAGCGACAAGCCGACCAAGGCGCTGATTTACAGCCACAGCCATCCCGACCACATCTCCGGAGTGCGCGGCGTCATCGATCCGGCTGCCGTCGAGCGCGGCGAGGTGGCGATCTACGCGCACGAGCGCCTGCTCACCGGCATTCGTGGCAACCCGAGCCTCGGGCTCATGCCGCCGCTGCGACTCGCCTACACCTTCGGCCTCGGGCTGGAGCGCGGTCCGGAGGGCTGGGTTGAGACCGGCCTGGGGGCGCAATTCGGTATCGGCACCACCGGATTCATTCCGCCAACGAAAGTCTTCCACGGGTCACTCGACATCGAGGTCGCGGGTATCCGCGTGCATCTGCATGAGGCGCCGAGCGAATCGGATGACGAGGTCGTGCTGTGGTTCCCGGATCATGGCGTGCTGGACGTCGTCGACGTCATTCAAGGTGAGACGTTCTGCAACCTGTACGCCTTGCGCGGCGCGGTCCGCGATCCACTCCAGTGGATGCGCGCAGTCGACCTGCTGCGCGAGTTCGACGCCGAAGCGTTGATCTTCGGGCACGGTCGACCGCTCATCAGCCAGGACGAAGTCAGAAATCTGCTCACGTCCTATCGGGATGCGATCCAATACGTCCACGACCAGACGGTACGGCTGGCGGCACGCGGGCTCACGCCGGACGAGCTGGTTGAGAAGGTTGCGGAGCTGCCGCCCAGACTACGCGATCACCCCTGGCTGGGCGAGTTCTACGGCACAGTTAAACAGACGGCGCGGCAGGTCTACGCCAGCTACTTCGGCTGGTTCGAGGGGGATCCGACCTTCATCGATCCTTTGCCACGGCGCGAACGAGCCGCCCGCTACGTCGACGCCATGGGCGGACGCGACGCCGTCATCGACCAAGCCAGGCAAGCACATGCCGACGGCGAGTTCCGCTGGGTGGCAGAGATCCTCACGCATGTGCTCCGCACGGACCCCGACGATCCGGACGCACGCCAACTCAAAACCGACGCGCTGCGGCAGCTCGGCTATCAGGCGGTCAACCCGATATGGCGCAACAACTATCTGATGGGAGCGAGGGAGCTCGACGCGACGCTCGACCGCAATGCTCTGTTCGACACGCTACGCGCCATGGGGAATCCAGACTTGGCCGCAATCATGCCCATCCCCTTGCTGCTGCGCGCTCTGGCGACTCGAATCAACCCGGACCGCAGCACCGGGACACACGTCGAGGTAGCCATACACTGCACCGATACCGGCGTCGACTATGGACTCGTGATTCGCTCCGAGGTGGTGGAGTTGCTTGCAGACGCATCCACCGACGCGGCGATCGCCATACAGACCACCGAGCCGACACTGCGCGGACTGCTGATGGGCCGCACCACCTGGTCGCGGGCCGTCGAGAACGGCTCAGCGATGATCAGCCGCGGTACCGAGGGGACAGCAGAGACGTTCTGGAGCCTGTTTGATCCTCCGGCAACAGAGATCCCCGCACTCGCGCTACGGTGACCGATGATCCCGATTGTGGAATTGTGGCGGGATCGAACACCGCAGAGCGCCAATCGAATCATCGAGTTCCGCACAGGGTTCGCGTACCGGACATGGAATCTCCCCTACCAGAGTGTTCCTTTGGGAACCTGACGGGGGAGAATTGATTTGCCATGAACAACGTTGGAGTGCGCACAACAATCGCGACCGCTATGACTACGGAACGGCGCCGATCTGCTGCAGCACGCCGAGAAGGTCCAATTCGCACCACGCTGCCATCACGTACCTTGAACACGTTGATCCCGCCCAACTCGATACTGCGTCCGGTGGCGGTGACACCCGCGAACGTGCCGCTATGGACGCCGCGCCAGGTGGTGTGGTTGAAGACCATGTCCCCGTGCGCCACCTGCTCGTGGATCTCGTAGGTGTAACCGGGGAACGCGTCAGCGAAGTCACCGATGAAACGCTCCATCCCAGCCCGATCCATCGGCGGCTGGCTCGGCATGTAGGCGACGAAGTCAGGAGCGAAGATCTCGTCCGCGCTGTCGCTCGATCCGTGATTGTAGCCGACGGCCTTGCGTACGAGCGCTTTGTTGGCCCCGAGTTGCGTTGTCCGCATGGTCATGTTCCGAACCCCTTTCATACGTCGTTTAGAACTGAGATACGATTCGCCGTGATCTGCCCGGGCACTTGCGTGAACCCGTCACTCTGAGACCGCAGCCGAAGAATCTCTCTTTCGATACAAGCGTCACCGTTTCTACTACGGAGAGATCCTTCGCTTCGCTCAGGATGGCCGGCGGGCGTTCGCTGCCTTTGCTGCAACCTATCGCTCGCCCCACTCTGGCAGATCGCTCACACCGCGGCGGCGGCAGGGATGACGCCGATCTGCTGCAGCAGACCGAGCTGATCCCAACAGGCCCAGTCCTCGATCCACTTGCCCGTGTCGTCGAAGTGCGCGATCACCATGACGCCAACATCGACCTTCTTGCCGGTCGCCGGGATGCCGAGCAGAGTGCCGTCGTGCGTGCCCACCAGCGAGAAGCGTCCGGCGACACTGTTCCCCTCAGCCACAACCTCTTCGACCGGACAGTTGAGATCCGGAATGCCCTCTCGCAACGCGCCGATGAACATTTTCAGCCCCTCACGGTTGGACGGAAGTTCCGGCGGGGTCGCGTGGGTGACGTAATTGGGAGCATAGAGCTCGTCGACCAGTCCGAGATTTCCCTGACTGCAGCCCTCGTCGAACCAGCGTCGGTAGGTGGCGGCGTTGTCTTGCGCGGTCATCGATGTGGCCTCCTTGTGCGTGCGAACGATTTCTGTACTGTCGCTGCGACAGTCACAGTGTCCGTCGATCAGGAGGCGCAAACATCGCCCGAACGGGCCATTTCAGTAGAGGTTGTTCTCCACGGCATAGAGAGTTGCGCCCGCGCGTGTGGAGAGTCCGATCTTGTCGTAGATGTGCTGAATGTGGTGTTTGACGGTGTCAGGGGATACGTAAAGCTGCTCGGCCATGTCACGGTTGGACAGGCCCCGAGCGATGAGCCGCAGCACCTCGACCTCACGCTCGCTCAGTCCGGCCGGGCGCACACGCCGTGTGCGCGGGACTCGATGACCTGCCTCTGCCAGGACCGCATGCACGGCATCGCCGTCGAGCCGACCAGCTCGCACCTCACCACGAAGCGCTTCTGCGGCTCTCTCCGGCGTGAGTGCCGCTCGATATGGCCGCTCCTCGGTCATGGCGTGGTAGGCATCGGCCGCAGCCAGAATTCGCGCCGACATTGAAAGAGCTGACGCCCCGCTCCCGCGGTGATAGCCGGACCGATCCGTGCGCTCATGGTGCTGCGACGCCAGCAGTCCGACCTTGCCGAGCGACTCGGGACGCGCCAGCACGCGCTCGGTGTAATACGGATGCAGGCGAACCTGCTCCCAGTCCCGCTGGGAGAGTGGTCCGGGCCGTCCCCAGATCCCAGCTGAGACGCCGACACGTCCGATGTCGTGCAGCAGGCCGGCTCGTCGCAACGTCGTCACGTCGGCGTCGATGAGCCCTGCACGTCTTCCGGCGCCGGACGCCAGTTCCGCAACTCCCGACGAGTGACCCAGCGTGAAGGGAGACTTGATGTCGGCGAAGTCGGCCATGGCCGCGCAACAGCGATCGAAGTCCTCGTCCGACAGTGGCTCCGGAGAGCCGGGCTCGAGCGCGAGAACCGACTCCCAGGTCGGCTCCTGGTCCAACCCGTCCAGCAGCTTCGCCGCTTCCTGACAGAAGCGCTCGGCCATCTCCGGATGATAGGCCGCGCCGCTCCGTTTGTGGATCGTGGCCACGGCCGCCTCAACACCACCAATGCGCGCCCAGATGACGGCATCCTGCGCCAGCGTCACCACCACGACGGGGACCGCGACTTCGTGGCCTTGCAGCCCGTTTGGCTGGCCTTTGCCATCCCAGCGCTCATACAGCTGACCGAGGCAGACGATGAGTGATTCGGGAAGACCCAAACGTTCAGCCAACATTTGGGCAAGTTCGCAGTGCCCGGCGAAGCTCTCGTGCATCATCTCGGGCAGCGTCATGAGGATGCGTGAGACGAGCGCCGCCAGACGCTCGGGTGCTTCGGCCGCGTTCGCTTGTCGAATGAAGCTGATCGCCAACTCCACCACTTGAACCGGCTCACCTGGATCGAGCGCGGCGAAGTCATGTCGCAGCACCAGCTCATCGCCAAAGATGGCAGCCAGCGCATGCGTGTCGGCGTTGCAGCCGATGTATCGCAGCAGCGCCTGATAGTAGACGTCGCGCATTGTTTCTTCGTCGAGGCCCAGCGAGTCGCCCAGTCGCATCGCCACCACGCAGGATGACAGAGCCGACTCAACAGGCTGACCCATCCCCAGGTCCGTGGCCATTGAGAGCGCCGCCATCAGTTCGGGCAGTCGCACTCCAGAGTTAGCTACACGCGTGCGCATCGTCTTCTCCGACGCATTGAGATGCATATCCAGAGTAGATAGATGCGCGCAATTGTACGTCAACGAGGAACACGTTCTCGCTGGATGCTCGGCCGGCTAGGTCACTCGCTGTCCAAGCCGGCGGACCAGCAGAGCATATGCCGCCAGCGCCCAGACGATCATCACCACGAACGCCATCCACGCCTGGCCGAAGAACTGTTGGTTCGTCATGCTGTCGATCATCATCTTCGTCGCCTGACTGGTCGGGATGAAGTCAAAGATGGTGTTCAGCCAGTCCGGAATCGGAAGACCGACGGCGAAGGCAGGCGCGAGGATGGGCAGCATGATGACGCCGCCCCAGGTGTTGAGCTGATTGGCGCTACGAAAGAGCCCGCCGATCAACAG
This sequence comes from uncultured Chloroflexia bacterium, assembly GCA_963713965.1. GTDB lineage: Bacteria > Chloroflexota > Chloroflexia > Thermomicrobiales > Thermomicrobiaceae > CALAGB01. The sequence continues at coordinate 2,351,294 of OY970217.1, read as the reverse complement.
ACCGAAGCCAATCAGCGTCACGCTCAGCGCCAGCAGAGCACCCACGAAGAGGGCAATCCGCTCCGGAGCGATGCGCGTGATGCTCAGGAGCAGTGCCACCGCCACCGCGATGTAGGCCAGTCCCACCAATGCCTTGGCGACCACGATGTCCAGGTAGGACGTCACCAGAACCAACGCGTCGATGGTGCGCTTCTCAACCTCTTCTGTCAGGATAATCGGCACGGCCAACATGCTGATCATTCCGATCTCGAGGGCGATGGCGACCAGCACGAAGTACTTGCGTAGACCCAGCCGATTGAAGATCGCTTCGGAGGTCACCTCGCCGGCCGAGACGCGCGAGACGTTGATCTGCGCGAGCTGCTGGCGGCCGGCCATCCGATTGAGCGCGGCCTCGATCGCCGCGGAAACATAGTCGCCCCCAAAGTTGGACGTCTCGGGCAGCAGCACGGTCAGTCCAGGCGTCGCACCTCCTTGCACCGCCGCATCGAATCCCGCTGGGACGATAATTCCGATGTCGACGTTCTTCTTGCCTACGGCGGTGCGCACGGCGTCCGGACTCGGCTCCTGAACGAACGAGAGCTGAACGTTGGTCCCTGCCACGTCACTGATGTCTTTGATCAGCTGTGTGCTGTCCGGTGAATACCAGCCGATCTTGGCGTTCTGGACAGCGGATGTGTCGCTGAACATGAAATTGTAAAGAATGCCGATGCCGATCGGCACAAGGACTGCCACCAGCACGCGCGAGTCCCGGATAGCGTCGCGCAGGTCCTTGCGAAAAATCGTTCGAATCATGTTGAGATGCATGGCTCGATCCCCAATCGCCTAGAGCGGTCGTCCCGCGAGCTCGATAAAGACATCCTCCAACGTCCCCTCTTGCGAGTGGACGGTCAGGACGTCCCCGGCCTCCATCCAGTGGGCCAACTGCTCGGCGTCGGTCGCGTCGTCCAGGCGCAGGGTCTTCTCCTCCCGGTTCTTCAGCAAGACGAGGGCAGTACGCTGTCCATAGCGCAGCTTGAGCTCTCGAGGTTCATCGATCGCCACGATCTTTCCCTGGCTGAGGAACGCCACGCGATGACAGAGCTCGTCAGCCTCTTCCATGTAGTGAGTGGTCAGAAAAACGGTCGTTCCCTGATGGCTGAGCTGGGCGACCAGATCGCGCAGCTCGCGGGCCGAGGTCGGGTCGAGTCCGCGCGTTGGCTCGTCGAGGAAGAGGAGCTTGGGTTCGTTAACCAGCGCTCGTGCGATCAGGAGCCGCTGTTTCATACCGCTCGAATAGGTCTTCACTTTGCGATTGGCCGCCGGTAGGAGATCAACACGTTCGAGCAGATCCTCAACTCGCTTGCTGGGGACGCCGTAGAGATCGGCGAAGAAGCCCAGGTTCTCCCGCCCGGTCAGACGTTCGTAGAGATTGGGCTCCTCGAAGACGAGGTTGATGAGGGGCTTGATTCGATCGAGCTGATGTACGACGTCGAAGCCGGCGATGAGCGCTTGGCCAGCGCTCGGAAGAGTACGCCCGGTCAGCATGCGAATAGTGGTGGTTTTTCCGGCGCCGTTGTGGCCCAGCAGCCCGAAGATCTCCCCCTCGGAGACCGACAAGCTGATACCATCGACGGCACGCACGTCGCCAAAGTGCTTCTCGAGTCCGTCTACTTCGATCATCGAAGCTGGATTCATCTCACCTCCCACGGGCCGGCGCGCAAGTTCCATACTAAGCGTGTTTTCCCGATTCGAACGGGCACTTCCAACAGACACTGGGCGGTCCGGAAGGGAAACCTGCAATCGCCTCCTGGGGTCGCCTCCGCGCGTCGAATCCATGCCCCGGTGTCACCATACGGAAGGATCATTAACGCGATGTCCGATTGTCGGACAATTCGGTGAAACGAATGCAAACACGGTGTATACTGTCGTGCCACCACCGGACCTCGTGTGGCCAATCGTTATTGAAGCGACCGAGGGATGCACGGTTGGACCGGGCAAGGGATGGCTGCACAGCTGTTTGACACCGCGTCACGTGTCAGGTCTGAACCCGCGGCGAATTGGCTGGGCCATCTGGACGTGATGGTGAGGAAAATTCGCGGCTGGTAGCTTCACGGATCACCGCACATTCTGCCCGCTACGCGCTGGGAGAGCTAGCGGTCTCCGGCAGTCATATATCGGCGGTATGCAGCGCCTCTTCGCGAGCGGACGCCCGCCGAACGGAATTATTGGAACGTGGTCGTCGGTTATATCCGATGTCCGTTACCAGAAGACCGAGGTACGAGAGTTTGGGAGGAGTGACCAGCAAGTGAACCACTCTGAGAAAGATTCACCTACCCCTGTTAACCCGGGGGATCGTTTGATGACGCAGTATTCCGTTACCCGCCGTCGCCTGCTGACCCAGGCCGCCAAGGCCGGTGGTGCCATCGGCATGGTCGGCATCGTCGGATCGTTGCTGAGTGCCTGCGGCAGCAGCAACAATACGCCAGCCGCCACCTCGGCAAGCACATCGGGCTCGAGCTCGGGCTCCGGCGCGACCACGGCCACGAGCGCCGCCGGAAGCCCCGCGGCGACGACGGCCGCCAGTTCCGCCTCGACCAGCTCATCTGGCTCGACCGGCGGAACGGACTCGAACGCCACTCTGACGATACCGCTCATCAGTAATCCGACGCCGAACCCGATCACACTTCCGGGCGGTCTGTCGTCGATTCTGTTGAACAAGAACCTGTTTGGCCAGCTCGTACGCCCGGACTCGACGACCGATCAGCCGGTGCCGGATCATGCCGAAAAGTGGGACGTCTCAGACGACGGGATGACCTACACTTTCCATTTGCGCAACAACATCAAGTGGCACAACGGCGATCCGTTCACGGCCGACGACGTCAAATTCACCTTCGACACCATGCAGGACAAGAACGTCAACTCGGCGTTTCTGAACAACCTCGGGCCTTTCACCGGTGCCGAGGTCGTCGACGAGACGACGGTCAAGCTGAGCCTGAGCACGGCCTTCGCCCCGTTCCTCGTCATGCTTCAGTACAACGTGATGATGATCCCGAAAAAGGTCCTGACAGGCGTCGATCTGAACAAGCCGGTCGACTTCGTTCAGAACCCAGTTGGCACAGGCGCCTACAAGTGGAAAGAGTTCGTCTCCGGAGATCACATCACGATGGTGGCCAACGAGGATTATTGGGATGGCGCGCCGAAGATCGGCACCGTGGTCTACAAGATCCTGCCGGACGTCAACACCCAGGTTGCCCAGCTGCGCACCGGTGAAGTCGACATCGTCATGATCGAGCCTTCTCAGGCCGACGCACTGCAGAGCCTGGACAACGTCGTCATCAACACGGCGAATCAGACCAACTACTACTATCTGGGTGTCAATAACAGCAATCCCCTCTTCTCCGACGCGAAGGTGCGCCAGGCGCTGGCCTACGCGCTCGACCGCGAGACGATTCTCAAGACGGTCTTGCGTGGCAAGGGGACGATTGCGAACGGGCCGATCTCGCCGCCGATGGGCTGGGCCTATCCGAAGGATCAGCAGCCCTACCCGTACGACGTCGACAAAGCCAAGGAACTCCTGACGCAGGCTGGCTGGCAGCTTCAGGGCGACAAGCTCATGAAGGACGGCAAGCAGTTCGAGTTCAAGATCCTGCTCGACGTCGGTAATCCGACCCGGCAGGCGTTCGCACTGGCCGCGCAGCAGTACTACCAGAAGCTCGGCATGAACCCCACCATTGACTCGCAAGAGTTCAACAAGTGGTACGACATGACCTCGAACAGCGATTACGACCTCGGCGTCTTCTGGTGGATCACCCCGCCAGATCCGGATTCTCTGTACGGTGGTTACTCCGATGACAACACCGACAAGTACAAGAATGCGGACGTGGATCAGCTCTTCCTGCAGGGCCGTGAAGCGCTGTCGCAGGATGACCGCCAGCCGATCTACGCACAGCTCCAGCAGAAGCTGTACGATGATCAGGTCGACGTCTTCATCCTCTATCCGCTGGAGTTTCGGGCGGTCGCGAAGCGCGTTCAGGGATTTGGCAGCATCGGTATCCGTGACGCGCTCTATTACACCTACAAGATGTCGATATCCGGCTAATACGAATCGACGAGTCTCCCGGCACCGCACGAGGCGGTGCCGGGCGCTCCCATAGTTGACGAGGAACGACGGCAGAGAAAATGACCCGTTACGTTCTTAGCCGCCTGATCCAATCCATTGTGCTCTTACTCATCGTCACCGTTATCGTCTTTGGGCTGATCCACGCCGCGCCGGGCGGTCCGTCGGCGGTGATGGCAGACCAGAAGCTGCCCGCGGCGCAGCTGGCACGCATGCGAGCGAATCTCGGGCTCGATCAGCCGATCCCAGTTCAGTACGTCAAGTGGATTACGGCACTCGCCAGGGGTGATTTCGGCATCTCCTACACCGACAACAGATCGGTCCTCACCGAGATTGGCGCTCGATTACCGAACACGCTCATCCTGGCCGGGACTGCATTCGTCCTATCCCTCATCATCTCGATTCCGCTGGGAATCTTCAGCGCAAATCGTGCTCGCAGTGCCGCCGACAACGTGGTAAGCGCGGCCAGCTTCATTGGCCTTGCGATTCCAGTCTTCTGGTTCGGCATCGTGCTGATCATCATCTTCTCGGTGAAACTTCATTGGTTGCCGTCGTCCGGCATGTACACGACCAATGGTCCGAAAACACTGACCGATCTTGCCAAACACCTGATCATGCCCGCGATCGTCCTGGCCACACCCAACATCGCCATATTCACTCGTTACGTGCGGGCCAGCGTGCTGGAGGTACTACGTCAGGACTATGTGCGAACGGCTCGGGCGAAAGGTTTGGCCGAGTCGAGCGTGGTTTACCGCCATGTGCTGCGGAACGCGCTCGTTCCGATCATCACCGTCGTCGGCGTGACGCTACCGGTGGTCATCACCGGTGCGGCTATCACCGAAAGCGTCTTTGGCTGGCCGGGTATGGGGCGTCTGGCCGTCGATGCGGCCTTCACGCGCGACTACCCGATGGTGATGGGCATCGTCGTGCTGGTTGCGGCCTTCGTGATTGTGATCAATCTGTTGACTGACCTGACGTACATGCTGGTCGATCCGCGAGTGAGGTTGCAGTAGATGGCTGAAACAACGCTCACCCCTCGGGTCTCAGCCTCGACTCGCGATGCGCAGGGGGCGTTTCGGGTCTTCCTGAACCGCCTGAGAGGCTATCGCCCCGGGTTCGTTTCACTGGTCCTGTTAATCCTGCTCTATCTCGTTGCCTTCGCTGGGCCGTTGGTCATGCGCTACTCCCCGAATGAACTCGACCTAACCAACATGCTGGCCGGCCCGTCTATTCATCACTTGTTGGGCACCGATGAGAACGGACGCGACGTCTTCGCGCGACTGGTCTACGGCGGCCGCATTTCACTCGTGGTGGGCCTCTTCGCCGTGCTGATTGCCGATTCGGTCGGCGTTATCCTCGGGGCGGTCTCCGGGTATTTCGGCAGAATCACGGATCAGGTGGTGATGCGAATCACCGACGCCATGCTCGCCATTCCCAGCTTTCTGTTGTTGCTGGTGGTCCTCTCACTCTTCACCCCAACTCTGACGAAGATCGAGCTGGCCATCGGGCTGACGAGTTGGATGACGGTCGCCCGCCTGGTACGCGGAGAGTTCCTGCGCCATCGGGACGCGGACTTCGTGTTGGCCGCGCGGTCCATTGGTGCGTCGGACTGGCGCATCATGTTCCGGCACCTGCTGCCACAGGCGGTCTCACCCGTGATCGTCTCCAGTAGTGTGCTGGTCGGTGTGGCGATCATCCTGGAGTCGGCCCTGAGCTATCTCGGGCTGGGAGTCCAACCGCCGCAGGCGAGCTGGGGCAACATGCTGACCGGCGCGCAGAACTACGTCTGGACCGAGCCGCTTCTGGCAATCTACCCCGGCGTCCTCATCCTGATCACAGTCAGCGCCTTTAACTACTTCGGCGAGGGACTACGCAGCGCCCTCAATGTCGCCGAGTAGTCGCCGGGCAAAGCGGTTGGCCGAGAGCACCCACCAGGTTGAATGGTTATTGAAGAAACGGTAGGCGTGCCCCATTACGCGGACGCCATAAATGTCGTCCCTACGAAGTCAACGGCCCAATTGGCGCCCGCCTACCAGCCGATGGCGTAGGCCATGCGACGCGCGTCGGCGGCACCGCGCAGAAATCCACGTTCCTGATCGACGACGATGGTACAGAGCGAACCGGCTCGCGGTTCCCAGTCGGACCAAGGTTCGATGCGATGTCCCATGCGACTCAGTTCTGCCAGCACGTCAGGCGCGATGCGCGTCTCGGCGTTGACGAGGCCAGGCGAATAGGGGTGCGGTGAGCTGGAACGTGGGTAGTTGAAGCTCGCCACGCGCGGCGCCTCGATGGCGGCTTGCGGCTCTTTACCGAAATCGATCATGTTGACCAAAAGCTGCACCATGGCCTGCGGCTGTACGTCATTCCCCGGCGTGCCATAGGGCGCGAAGAGTTTCCCGTCCTTCATCACCAGACCCGGGCTCGGTGTGAGGCGTGGGCGTTTTCCGGGCGCAATGACGCTGGGATGACCTTCTTCAGTCCAGGATTGCCCACCCCGGCCGGAGACGATGAAGCCAAGTCCGGGAATGACGGGCGTGTTGGTCACGCCGTCGCTCGGGGTGGCCGAGAAGGCGTTCCCCTCTTCATCGACCACGCAGAGATAGCTGGTGTCGGGATCGACCTTGGCACGGAAGGCCCGCGGAGCTCCCACCTCACCATGCTCGCCACCATGGTCACCGCCCTGGAAACGCCAGGGATTGCCAGCCTCAGGCATGCCGCCGAACGCTCGGTCGAGGCTGATGCGATCGCGCCACTCAGCCGCGTAGCTGGGGTCGAGCAACCCATCAATCGGCACGTCGACGAACTTCGGGTCGCCGTAGTAGCGCTCCCGATCGGCGAAGGCGGCATCCAACGCCTCGATGATCAGATGCAGCGTCCTGGCAGAGTTGTGGCCGGCGGAGGTCAGATCATAGCCGTCCAGAATCGCCAGCGCTTGGGGCGCGACCGGTCCCTGGCACCAGGGTCCACAACTGTAGACGTCGTGACCGCGATAGCGTGCCGTCACCGGTTCCTCGATATCGACGTGGAATTGCTTGAGGTCATCGAGCGTCAGGAACCCACCTTGCTCGGCAAAGAAAGCCGCTATGCGCTCGGCGATGTCACCCGAATAAAAGCGATCGCGAGCCGCCTGGATGCCCGCCTCACGACCGGCATGCCGGGAACCAACCTCCGCTTCGACCAACATGCGAAGCGTCTTCGACAGATCACACTGAACGAAGCGGGAGCCGGGACGAGGCGGGCTGCCGCCGGGAAGGAAGATCTCAGCGTTGCTTGGCCATTGTCTCAGCCGCGCGGCGTCCGCCTCGATGTTCGCGCAGAAGAAATCGTAGGCCTCGAATCCGTTCTCGGCGATCTCGATGGCCGGCGCGGCGACCTCCGCGAAGGAAAGGGTGCCGAACTCCTTGAGCGCCGTCGTCCAGGAGTCAATGGCCGCAGGCATTACGCAGTGATGGACGCCACCCGGAATGCGCCCGCCATGCTCGCGACGGAAATATTCAGCCGAGGCGCTGGCGGGCCAGGTTCCCAGGCCGCTGATCGTGCGTACGACCTTCTTTCCGGCGTGATAGAGGATGATCGGAGCGACGCCGCCGATGTTGGTCATATCGGGCTGCAGCACGTTGGTGCATAGGCCAGCCGCTACGCCCGCGTCGATAGCGTTGCCACCCATTTCGAGCATGCGCACCGCCGCTAAAGTTGCCAGGTAGTGCCCAGACGCCGCCACGTAGTGTCGGCCGGTGACACCGGGCCGGAAGGTCGTCGGAGGGGGAAAGCCTGCCACGATTCTCTCCTTCAATGAGCGCTCAGGCGAAGCGGCCAGGGTCGAAGGCAGCCAGGCCGGGAACGACCTTACCCGCCACGATGCTCTCGGCCAGCAGTTCGGAACTTCCCGGAGCCAGGAGCGCTCCGGCGCGGAAGTGCCCGGTCGAGACCCAGACGTTGTCGAGCGATGGGATGCGACCCACGATTAGCTCACCGTCTTCGGATGCCGGACGCAGGCCGGCCCATAGCGAGACGAGGCGCCCTTGATTCAGGCTGGGAGCAAGCCGATCGATCAAGGCCGCCAGCCAGTCGATTCCGGCAGGCGTCACGTCGGCCACGAATCCGGCCTCGTGCTCTTCAGTCGCACCAACCGCGACAGTTCCGTCGGCGCGCGGGACCAGATAGCCGCCCTCGCCCTGAATGACGCCGGTGATCGGGATGGGCACGTCAGCGATGGCGATCATCTGGCCACGCACGGGACGCGTCGGGATAGGCACGCCAACGTCCTCACCGAAGAGTCGACTCCAGGCGCCCGCGGCGATGACCACCTGATCCGCGCTGATGTCACCAGCCAACGTCTTGAGCCCGACCGCTCGTGAGCCGTCCGACTCGATGTGGGTCACCACCGTGTGCTCCCGGATCACCGCTCCGTTGACGGCGGCGGCGCGGGCGAGACCGCGGGAGAACTCCCCCAGCAGCAGGCTGGAGGCTTCCGCGTTGTAGAGCCCAGCCGAGAACGCGACTCCATCATCCGTCTGTCTCAAGGCGGGTTCGCGTTTGCCGAGCGTCGTCGGATCGAGCCACTCGGACTGAAAGCCCTGCTCGCGCTGCCAGGTGATGCGATCTCGGAGCGCGTTGACCTCCTCACCTGCGGCGACATGGACGATGCCTCGTTGCACCCAGCCGGTCGCCACTCCGCTGAGGGCTTCAACCTCCTCGACTAATCCGCGGTAGCGCCTGAAGGAGCGGACGGCCATATCCGCTTTCGCACCGTAACTGGCGCTTGGGGGTGAGATGATACCGGCAGAGGCCCAGCTCGCCTCGCGCGCCACTTGATGTCGATCGAGGAGCATGACCTTGACGCCTCGGTTGGTCAGATCATAGGCCAGCGAACAGCCCATGATGCCGCCACCGATGATCGCGACCTCGACCGATGACGTTCGTCCGTTGGATCCACTCATATGTTGCCTCGTTTTCTATGCCGTTGTCCAAGTTCAGCTGAGCGTACGGGCTGCGCCTAATGTTCGCAACCACGTTCCGTCCCGCCAAAAACGGGACCAGATGCTCCATCGCGCTGGAGTATCATAAAGTCCGCCACCGACCATGCGGTGATGACGTTGCGCCGAGTGAGTCCAGCCGATACGGTGACCGAAAGGGCACGCGCGGCACGTCGACGGAGTACGCGAAGTGGCGATGCAGACGCCATTAGTCCTCAAAGCAGCGACCGCCACCACCTCCGGAGCGGCTCAGGCCGTCAACGGCGACACGCTCGGCGTGCGCGAACCGACGACGGCACTTGAGCGGGTCGAGGAGGGCTGGATCTGGGCCATCGCCGACGGTTTGGGGCACGAGGAGGCTGGACTACGCGCCAGCCGTGACGCGGCGCAGACCGTGGTCGACAGCTACTGGACCTCGGCCGTTCCGGACACGATGAGCCGGTTGCGTGGGGCGGTCGAGCACGCAAACTCGCTCCTGCACGAACAGAATCGAGCGCGAACCGACGGCGGCGAACATGTCGGCGCGACGATACTCGCGGCCGTCGTCGTCAATGGGCGGCTGCATCTGGCGCATGTCGGTCGATCGCGCGCCTATCTCCTCCAGGAAGACCGGCTTACCCAGCTTACCGAGGATCATTCCTGGGTGGCGCGCCAGGTCCGCAAGGGGTTGCTCACACCTGAGGAAGCAGTCGATCATCCGCGTCAGAACTTCATCACCCGCTGTCTCGGCATCCGGGAGACGGTGACTGTCGACTGCATCGAACGCGAGATCAACCCGGGTGACGTGATCCTCCTCTGTTCTGACGGGCTCTATCGCCATTTCGAGGACGCTCGCATCGCCGCCATCCTGCGTCGACATGGTGCCGAAGCCGCACCCTTACTGATCGAGGAAGCCGGCCGAGGCGGCGCCACGGACGACGTCACCGCGGTCACGCTGAATGGCGTCGCGGCGCCGATCCGTGACGTTGCGACGATCGATCGGGTAGCATTGATCGGGCGTATGAGCCGAGAGCTTGCCGCAAGCCTGGATCTGGACGAGACGCTTCAGTCGGTCCTACGCCAGCTCCTGCAGGTGAGTGGCGGTGAACGCGCGGCGATTCTGATGAAGGATGGAGACGGACCGTTAGTCGCACGCGTGGTGCACAATATGGATCCGCTCAGCGACATGTTCAGCCACACCGTGGCGGACGAGGCCATGCACGAAAAGCGCGCCATCCTGGTTGCGAACGCGCTGGACGACCCACGCTTCGGCCGGGTCGAGAGCATCATCGACATGGCGATCCGCTCGATTCTCTGCGCGCCGATGATCGTCACCGACGAGGCCATCGGCGTCCTCTATGTCGACTCATCCACGGCCACGGTCCGGTTCAGCCAGGCCGACCTCGATTTCCTGGTCTCATTCGCCAGCCACGCCGCCACCGCACTCCAGAACGCGCGACTGCACGACGAACTCCTGCTGCGAGCGCATGAAATCGAGATCGGCAAGCGACGCCAGGACGCGGTCATCCGCTCCCTCAGCAGCGCACTGATCGCCATTGACGAACGCAGTTTCGTCACCGATTGGAACCCAAAGGCGACCGAAATCCTGGGGCGATCCGCATCAGAAGTCGTCGGCAGGCCGCTGTCGGAAGCCGTCCCGGTGAGCATCGCGCGCTGGCTCACCGATCTGACGAGACAGGTTGAGGTCAGCTATCAGACGATCCTGACGAGCCACGAATGGGAAGGGCCCCTAGGTCCGCGACCGAGGGTGATTCTGGCCGGACGCGTCGCTCGCATTCGCGGAGCCGCGGAGGAGATACGCGGAATCGTCTTCGTGGTCAACGACCGCACAGACTCCGTCTTGATGGAAGAGATGCGACGCGCGGAGGCGGCCGAGCAAGAGCGTATGCGCGGGCTCTTCAATCGCTACCTGGCCCCCTCGGTTGCGGAACAGCTGCTGCGCGATCCAGACGCGATGCAGCTAGGCGGCGCACGTAAGGACGTCACGATCATGTTTGCCGACGTCCGCGGGTTCACCGGGTTCTCCGAGCAGCGGCAGCCGGAAGAGGTGGTCGCGATGCTCAACCGATATCTGACGCTGGCGACCTCCGAGATCTTCGCGCAACTGGGGACGCTCGATAAGTTCTTGGGGGACGGGGTCCTCGCCATCTTTGGCGCACCACTGACCCTCCCGAACCACGCTCTGTCCGCGTTGCGGGCCGCTGTGGCGATGCGATCGCACATCGATGATTTGCGCCGGGATACGGGAGCTCGCGTCGGTTTCGGAATCGGCATGAACTCCGGACCGGCCATCATCGGCAATATCGGCTCGCCTCAGTTCATGAATTACACGGCGATTGGGGACGCGGTAAACGTCGCCGCGCGCCTTCAGTCGGAAGCGCGCGCGGGCGAGATCCTCATTACCGATACGACGTTGAAACTGGTGGCCGGTCACGTACAAGCCGAGGAACTCGGCTCACTCTACGTCAAGGGACGCACGTCACCGGTCACGACCTTTAAGGTGATGCAGGTCGAAGACTGACCCCCGTCCGACCTCAACCGCCCCGCGTATTCCAGATCATGGTCGCGTCAGACGGCATCGATTTCGGCGGCTGAGGAGTCTCGGCGACATCCACCGCCATCCCCTCGATCGTCGCGTCCTCCACCGGCTCAGGGATCGGCATCAACGTCTCGGGCTCGACCGCCGACGCCGTCTCGGCCATCGGATTGACCTCCACCGCGGGTCCCGTGGGGGCTATTGAGTCAAATACGGGTGCAGGTTCGGGCTCTGGGTCTGTCTCTAAGATCGGGTCCGGAGTCGGCTCGACCTGGGGAGTCACCCCTATTGGAGCGGGTTGCTGATAGCTGGAGTCTTCATAGACAGGGTTGGCGCCGAACTGTGCCGATCCGCCTGCTCCAGCCACGTACTGATTGCGCAGCTGGTCGATGCGCGATTCCAGATCGGCTCGCCACCAGGATTCGACCGCGTCGACCAACGAGGCCCGCACAGCTTCCGCATCCACGAAGGAGGGGAACTGCGCCCACGATAGCTCCGCCAGGATCGTCTCGAGGTCAACTCCGCGATCGGTCCCCATCTGGATCAGAAGCTGTGCAAGCTCGGCTTCGTGGTTCATCTGAACTCCTCTCCAACCTGGTTGGCTCGCCGCCGCGACAAATCACAACAGCTACGGACTCGACTGCTTGAAATATCCGCAACTAGCGGTCGTATCTTCTCCAGGGTCGTTGGTGAGCCTGGTAGGTTTCGAACCATCCGCACTCATGATATAGATGTTGGCGTTCCCATCCTGGTCCGACTCGTAGACGATGTGCTGATTGTCGGGACAGAAGGAGGGGATGTTGTTCAACGCTACGGTGTTCGTCAGGCGCGTCAGATCGCTGCCATCGATGTTCATGATGTAGATGTCGCCCTCGTTGACCGCGGCGGTCTGGGATGAGAAGACCACCTTCATGCCGTCCGGCGAAACGGACGGATAGAGGTTTGAGCGGTCGGGGATGTTGGTCAGCTGCACCACGTTCGAACCGTCGGCGTCCATCATGAAGATCTCGGACTGCCCACTGCGATCCGACGAGAAGAGGATGTGCTGTCCATCCGGAGTCCACCAGGGCCAGCCGTCCTGCGCCGGATTCTCCGTGAGACGAACGATGGTTTTCCCATCGGTCGTCATCTTGTAGATCTCCCAGTTGCCCGCGCGGTCCGACGTGAAGGCGATCCACTTGCTGTCTGGTGACCAACTCCAGCCGTTGTCCCAGGAGGTGTAGCCCGCGGTGATGTTGTTGGCATTGATTGTTTGCACGTTGGCGACGGAGTCGCCGCTGAAGTCCGCCACGTACACATCATGGTTCCCCGACCCGGTCAGGCCACCCCCTTCCGCGTCGTGGACGGAATGCTCGCCTGGTGCCGTCGAAGAATAGACGAGTTCAGTCCCATCCGGTGAGATTCGCGGTCCCCACGTATGACCCCGGTTGCTGGTGATCTGCCGTTCAGCCGACCCGTCGAGGTTCATCACGTAGATCTCAGAGTCGTGAATGCCTCCACGGTGGGAGGAGAAGAGGATCGCCAATGTGGAACCCGGCGGCGCCGTCGGTACGACCGCGACCGTGGACGGAGTTGCGGCGGGAGTCGGCGCGGCAGTGGGAGTAGCGGCAACGGCGACCTGCGTCTTCGTTGGAGCGCTTGTGACCGTTGGTGTCAGGGCGGGCGCGGATGTGGGTGAAGTGGCCGCAACGACTGCGGTGGTGCCTGTTGGCGTGTTGCCCACAACCGGCGTTCTCGTGTCGCCGCTCGAACCACGACCGTGTATGACGAAGAAGGCTGCCAGCGCAATCACAATGGCGAAGAAGCCGACACCGGCGCCCGCGACAATGAGAACTGGCCCTTTGCCCGTGCCGGAACGACCGGACGATCCGCTCGCGGCCGCCATGGCGGCACCCTCGCCCGGCGGAGCTCCGCGCGGAGGGCTATTTTCAGGGGGCGTCACGCCGGTCGGTTCCCCGGCTTGGGAGGCCGCGTCGGTCGCGACCGCGGCAGCACCAGCCGGAACGGGTGCCACGGGACCGACGGGCGGGTGAGAGATCGTTCCGCCGGCCGCTTGCTGAGCTCGCGCCACAGAAGCCTTCAGATCCGCCACGAACTCCGCCACGGATGGGTAGCGGTCGAACGGCTCCTTGGCCAGTGCCCGGGTAAGGACCTTCTCGACTTCTTCCGGGAACCAGGGGACGACGGTACGCGGCGGCGGCGGTGGATCGGTCAGATGCATGCGCATGACCGCGGCGGGTGTCGGCGCCTGGAACGGGACGCGGCCGACGAGCATTTCGTAGGTGACGACCGCCAGCGAATACTGATCCGCGGCCGGCCCAACATCGATCACGCCCGCGCTCTGTTCGGGCGCCATGTATTCGGGCGTGCCGATAATCATGCCAGCTGCCGTGAGCGAGTTGGCACCGGCAATCTTCACCACGCCGAAGTCGGTCAAATAGGCCTGTCCATCGCCGCTGAGGAGAACATTGCCCGGTTTGACGTCGCGATGGACGTAACCGTGATCGTGCGCATACGAGAGGGCGCGACCAACCTGGTCGACCATGGCGAGAACCGCGTCGGTGCGCAGTGTACCGCCGCTCGAATGCAGCTCGGTGAGCCGCTCTCGTAGGCTCTCACCGACGATGAGGTCCTGGATCATGTAGTAGAGACCACCATCGACGCCGAAATCGAGAATGCGCACGATGTTGGGGTGGTTCAGGCGGGCTGCCGCGCGCGCCTCGCGTTCGAACCGATCGCGGAAACGATCGTCGTCACTCAGATGCGGATAGAGGAACTTAATGGCGACCGGACGATCGAGCGACTCCTGCATGCCTTCGAAGACGACGCCCATGCCTCCGCGCGCGATGAGCCGCGTAACGCGGAATCCGCCAAAAGAGCGCCCAACCAATCCCTCAAACCCTTGACCATCGAGCATCGAAAGGCTCCCAGCCTTGTTGATGAAATCAGTCACCCATTAGAGACAACTGGGATCACATCGCACCGCACCGCTCCGGCCCAACACTTTCTCTCTGCACGTGCATGAGTGGGCCAACGGAACGAGAAGTACAGCCCTGACAGGATGCATCGGCCCACACGACTGAACTGCTGTTGGAATGGGCTCCCGCGTCATAGATGCGATTGTCGCTGACCACCATTCATGTGCGCGCTGCACGGGCTGCGGCGCCCTTTATGTCCTGTTCAGTTGACGATATCGGAAGGGTACATCCCCGCATACCCGCGTGCACAGGTCTCTTTGTTTGCGGCAATCACAACCGGGGCAAAGCAATGCCTTACGCCTTGGTTCGCGCTTCAGCGTTGCTCAGGTGCGAAGGTGCGCCCCCGACGTTTGCCGCGAGCGCTCGCATGACCCCTTTGACCTGAAACGCCGTCAGCTCAGGATGTTTGCCGAGGAGCCTCGCGACCATACCCGAAATGTGCGGGGCGGCGAAACTGTTCCCCGTGGCCGTAATCCACTGTCCCTGCTGCCAGGCAACGCGTACGTCGATCCCATGCGCCCCGAATTCAACCGGCGGGTCCGGATTGTAGAAGAAGAGATCCTGATCGCCAAGATTGTGCGAAGCGACAGAAAGGACCGAGGCGAACATCGAGGGATAGCTCGGCACCGGCATATTGTTGGCGGCGGTGACCAACATTACGCGTTTGAAATAGGCCAGATCGGCCAACTCGTGAAACACCGCCAGCAGCTCGCGTTTGGTGGTCCCCAGGCTCAGGTTGCAGACGTTCATGCCATGCTCGATGGCCCAACGCAGGCCAGCCGCGAAGACCGTCCCACGGCCGGTCATGGCCGAGCCGAGGACCTTGACGCTGTAGAGCTCGCAATCTGGAGCGAACGAGCGGATAACTCCGGCGCAAGCTGTGCCGTGACCACAGGCGTCCTCGTGCGGGCTTTCGTCGAACACAAGCTCGCCATTGGCTTCGGTCACCGAAACGTAGCCGCTGACTCGTCCGTCAATGGCGGGATGGCTTGCGTCGATACCGCTGTCGATGACCGCGACGCGCACCCCGGCACCGGTGCTGCCGCCCCAGGCCCAGTCCGGCGTGACGTCGTCAATGAGCTCGGTACGGGCAAGCTCCGTCAACGAATCGATGGCGAACTGCCAGCTCCAGGCCGGATGATGTTGGGAGATGGTCACTGGAAGAGTCCCAGCAGCGAGGCGGGTTCGCGCTGCGCTCGCAAATATTCGTAAAAGCCGCGCAAGATCGCTCGGACCGCCGCACGCTCGGATTCGCCTTGATGCGCGATCTCCTCGATCAGGTGAGCAATCTCCAGCGTCTCCCGATAGGCATCGTCCCCCTCGAGAGATTGGATCATGCCGCGGACCCGCTCGGCTACGTCCGGTTGAATGCCGCGTCCGTCGTCCGTGGGAGTCAGTAGCTCGCCGAGCAGCGTGCCCAAGTTCTGATGCGCGCGGGATTGCTCGATAGCGACGGCAGCAAGACCTGCGAAGAGCCCCAGATGATCGATGTCGGTCGGGCCGAAGGAGGAGGCATCACCCTCTTTGTCGAGAAGCTCCAGCACGCCGATGATCTCGTCTCCATAGAAGAGAGGCACGCAGAGGAGGCTCTGCGGCAGGTAACCGACGCTCTGCGAGATGTCGGAAGCGTGTCGCGGGTCGGACTGCACGTCGGAGACGGCCATCGCTTGACCGGTCAACGCCACGATCCCGGCCACGCCATGGCCCAGCGGCACCCTGAACTGCTCGACCTCCTCCGCCTTGGGTCCGATGGCGACGGCGAAGACAAGGTCCTGCTGATCTCGATCGATCAGGAAGAGAGATCCGGCCCGTGCCGAAATGACGTCGGCCGCCACCTGAACGATGATGCGGAGCAGGTTCGTCGGAGCGACCGGTGCGGCAACGATCCCGGTCGTCGCGGCAAGCGTGAAGACGCGCCGAAGCTCGTCGGCGAGCTGCTCCTCGCCGAGTCTGCGGCGCAATCGGTCGATCTCCGCCCGTTGCTCTTCGATGGTGGACTGAGCGCGCGTCAGGGCTTCGTCACCCTGATTCGCGGCATGTTCGTCCATCTGGTGGGAATCCTCTCTCATCGGCTTTGGGTGATAGTGTAAAAGGAGGCCAGAAGTTGTCAAATTTACCGATGCGGCGGGCACCGATGTGAGCACGAAACCGCGGTCCGCCGTGATGGTCGCTGCCGAAATGAACCGGTATTCGTTCGACGCTCACCCGGGACTAATCACACCCTCACTAACGGTCCATCCCCTTTGCCCCTTCCCACGGAAGGGGAGCATCCCTTCACCGGAGGGAGAGAACCTTTCCGGGCTACAAAAGCGAAGTCCGACCCGCAAGCGGGTGCCCCGGAGACTGAACGTACGCATGTAGACGTAGGGGAGGGACCTCTGCCCTCCCTCGGCCGTAGGCCGACAATAGTCATCAGATACCGAAATAATTCATCAAAAACCATAACGACGCCCGTGATTCCTGCATGTCCGCCGAGCAGCCATCCTGACGACTCCTGCCGCGTGACAAATCCGAAGAACGTCTTACACCGGCATCTGATCGGAGTCGTTACATTTCAGATCCGTGCCCAGGTTCCCGGTCGTGGTTTGCATGCAACCGGTTCCGCTGGTTGATGAGGTGGTTGTCGTTCGGAGCGGAATCATGTGCCCGACAACCTCGTCGTCGCCACGTTGCAGGTCCGCCAGAAAATCGATGACCGCCTGAACATTCGACTGCTTCACCATGACGACGGAGGTTCCATCCGGGCTCGACTGGCCGGCGTCTTGGGAATCGGTCGGTAGATTGTTACTCACGTATAGGCTCCTTTTCTCGATAGTACGTTTATCCGTAGGATTCATGAGCGGTGCGATCGATCCCACAACTCAAGATTGGTTGATGTCGCTGTCGCCGCAGGTCCAGTCGGAGATGAGCACGCTGCTGATCGTCGAGTAGCACTTCGTCATCGTGTATTCGCGACGCCCCGCATTGCCAAGCGGGATCATGTGCCCGCTCACGTCATCGTCGCTGCCCTCGAGACGCTCGACGAAGTCAATCAGCGCCTGCGTATGCTCCGCCGGAATCGGCAAGATGGCAATGCCTTCCTCTTGATCGTTAGATATGTTTCGATTGGACTCGCTCGATTCGCTCATGGATAAGCTCCTCGTGGTTATGTACGGTTCGTGGCAGCGGATCGACGAACTACCAGGTCGTCACGTCCGCACAGGACCAATCGCTATTGTCCTCTCCGGTGTGATGGCAATTGGTCAACTCAGTTCGAGTCGCCGCAACTCCCAACCGGAGCATGTGACCGCTTACGTCGTCAGTTGCGTCGAGATTGGCGATGAAGTCGAGCACCTGCGACGCTTTGTCGCTCGGAATCTCGATCAAGGCGACTGGGCCGCGTCGCGCTTCAGCCTGATCTCTCTTTTCACCTGCACTCATATACGCTCCCTCGTCACGTTAGTCCGGCACAGCACGCCACTGACGTAGCCGTCATGGGTACTGCGCGATCGGTTTCGTTGACTCACCACACGGTGCACGGCGCAACGACCTTTACGTCGTTACGGTCTGACCGCCACCGGCAAACGCGGTTGCAACGTCAGAGCGCCCGGTGGGCAACTCATGCGGTAAATCGGCGAGGCGTAAACAATCGTTCTCAGTGAGACGCTTCAACCGTACGTGGCACGAAGAATCATGTCAATACGCGTAGATAGGCGCGATCATCTGGCGCGGCGAAATTGGAGCGGCTCCCCTTGGCACGTTCCAGTTCGAGATGTCGTCGAGGGAACCTCGAGGTCAGGCTAACAGCGCGCCGCAGCGGGTGCAGTAAAGTGCTTTACATCTGCGCAGCGAAACAGCGTGCCATGATGCTTCACGCGTTGAGCCCGGGCACACAAAGAGAGGGCCGCGAACACGGCCCTCTCGAGTTTGTAACTATGTGACTAGCGGTCCGGTGGTGCCATTCGTGGGTGGGTGTGCGGCGGTACGTAGCGGGCAACGTTTCCCTGAGCGACGTACGCGTGGACCTTCTCGATGGCCAGGTTGAGTCGCTCCAGCACTCGATCGCGACCCATTACGCGCATCGTCTCGAAGAGACCGGGCGCGATCGTCCGTCCGGTGATGGCGACGCGAATCGACATGAAGAGCTGCCCGGCTTTCAAGTCCAATACTTTTGCGAGCTCGCGCAGCTTGAGCTGGACGTCCGCCTCGTCGTTGAGATCTGATCCCTCAACCACCGCGACCACCAACTTGAGCGCGTCTTCGACCTCTTCCGGGTGATCCTTACGTGGGATGAGGCTGTCTGGGTCGTAATCCGGAAGCTGATCGATGAAGAAGAAGTCCGTATCTTCCACGACCTCAGTCAGGATTCTGGCCCGATCCTTCACCAGCGCGACGACCTCACGCACGAAGGCAAACTCCGAGCTCGCCGGATCATTTGCCGCCTCGGTCACGAGGCCCGCCTCCTGCAGAAAGGGCACCGAGCGCATGGCGAAGTCGTCCAACGTCAGCACGTGGTTGATGTACTTCTGATTCATCCAGAGCAGCTTCTCGAAGCTGAAGCGGGCCGGGCTTGGATGCACGTCCGCCAGATCAAACTTCTCGATCAGTTCCTCGCGGCTGAACATCTCCTGATCGCCGGAAGACCAACCCAGCAGCGCCAGGTAGTTGATCATCGCTTCGGGCAGATAGCCCTTCTTCTTGTACTCCAGCACGCCGACGGCACCGTCACGCTTGCTCAGTTTGCCCTTGCCGTCCGGTCGCAAGATGACCGGCGGATGCGCGAAGATTGGAGGCTCCCAGTCGAACGCCTCATACAGCAGCATGTGCAACGGCGACGATGGGATCCACTCCTCACCACGGGTGACGTGGGTGATCTCCATCAGGTGATCGTCCACCACGACCGCGAGGTGATAGGTCGGGAAGCCGTCTGATTTGAGCAGCACAGCATCCTGCAGCACGCGATTCTCGAACTCAATGTTGCCGCGAATCAGATCGGGCACCACGGTTACGCCACTCTCGGGCACCTTGAGCCGGATGACCGGAACAATGCCCTGCTCACGATACTCCGCCACCTGCTCGGGCGACAGATTTCGGCAATGACGATCATATCCGGGTGGCTCGCCCCGCTGTCGCTGTTCGGAAGTCACCTGCTCGAGCCGTTCCTTGCTACAGAAGCAGGGGTAGGCATGGCCATGCTCCACCAGCCAGTTGGCGTGCTCCTGGTAGTGGGGCAGCCGCTCACTCTGAATGTAGGGGCCGTAGGGGCCACCGATCTCCGGACCTTCATCCCAATCCAGCCCGAGCCAGCGTAGCGCCTCGATAATGCCTTGGATGCTCTCGCCCACGAATCGTTCGCGGTCGGTATCCTCGATGCGCAACAGGAAATCGCCGCCGGTGTGTTTGGCGTACAACCACGTAAAGAGGGCCGTACGCACCCCACCGACGTGAAGGTCACCCGTCGGGCTAGGTGCCATGCGTACTCGGACGCGCCGGTTGTTCTCGCTCAAGATCGGTCTCCCTCGGACTGCGGCAGTCATGCCATGAACATCTAAGTATGAGCCACAGCCCCCGTGCGATCAAGGCAATAGCGTCTCAACTATCCGGTTTCGGCACAATCCCTGGTAGTATTGAGGGTTGGGTCTTACGCAAAACGCGCTATGGATTTAGCAGCGAAACGGAGAATTCATGCAGGACGAAGCGATGGACAAGGTGGCGATGGTGGTCGTCGCGCATCCCGACGACGCCGAGTTCGGGAGCTCGGGCACGGTGGCCACCTGGGTGCAAGAAGGCTGGGACGTCTATTACGTCATCGCGACCGACGCCTCGGGCGGCGGCGAGGACCTGGCCACCTCACTGAGCGTCGACGCGCGCCGAACGACGACTGAGACCCGCCAGCGTGAGCAGCGCGCCGCCGGCGAGATTCTCGGACTGAAGGACGTCCTCTTTCTCAACTACCGCGACGGAACCCTGGAGCCATCGCTCGAACTGCGGCGTGACATTACCCGCCTGCTGCGCACCTACCGGCCGACGCGCGTCATCTGCCAGTGTCCGGACCGGGTTTGGACGCCGAGCTACTCGATTGGCCGGCATCATCCCGATCACCTCGCGTGTGGTGAAGCGGTGCTCGCGGCCATTTATCCCGCCTCGCAGAATGCGTGGGATTTCCCCGAACTGCTGGCCGAGGGGCTGAAACCGCACAAGGTGCGTGAAATCTTCGTCGTGGGAGCTCCGGTCAGCAACTTCCACGTCGACATCAGCGCGTCCATCGACAAGAAAGTCGCCGCGCTGCGCGCCCATGAGAGTCAGCTTGCCGACCACTTCGACGAAATCGAAAAGTGGGTCCGTGAGTGGGCTTCGCGCACGGGTGAGGAACACGGCATCGAATACGCCGAACAGTTCCACCGGTTCGAGAATGGCTAGACTCAGCGAATAGATCCCGGTCGTTCCTTGCTGATGGCACGGACTGAATCGAGGCAGCCGTCGTGCGGTTCCCCTCGGAAAAAGCCGATGTATCGAGAGGGTAATAGACATGAGCGGCGAGCTCAAGATTCAGACCGGAGACGGCACCATCTATTGGTTCGGCCGGGACGATCACTATCCGGACGAAGTGCGCGTCTACGGGCAAGACACACGGCATTGGTCCTACATATCGACTGATGAAGCTCATTCCAACGTCAAGCGGGGGCTGGATGATGGCAAGGTGCAGCAAGGTGACGCCGTCCGCTTCTTCGGTCCGGAAGGAGAGACTACGGCCGGCGACTGACCCGCTTCGGGTCCGCCGGTAGTCGCATGGCCGGGCTATAATCTGTGATAGAGATCAATCTGCACGGAGGAGAGATCGTGTCGGACGATTTGCAGCGTTTGCTTCGATACATCGTCCAACATTACACGTGGCGCGAGGAAGTCAAGGATATCGAGCTCGATGCGTCTCCGCTTGAGCAAGGCAGCGATATCGCGGCGAGCCGTCGCCGCGCGCTTCGTGAAGTGCAGCAACGCGCCGATCTCCTCTCCGACGCCTTTCGCGATGGCCTGAAGCGCGCGAGCGACGCGCGCCGTGCCGGTGGAGACGCTATCTCGCTCGACGATCGCGTTCCCGAAGACAATCGGATCGCCGATGCCATGATCCACTTCCTGGTTGGTACCGGCCTGGCGAACTCGACCACACGAGAGACCGAACCCCTCCACTACATCTATACCGTCTCGGTTGATTGGTCCCGGCTCAACTCGGTGGCGCGTGACGCCAGGGTCGACCTGGGCGCTGCGGTTAAGTGACCAACGTGAGCGAGCACGCATCCGAGACATCATCCAACGACCTCCCGCCGATCTGGAGCGACGAACGTGCCGAGCAGGCGGCAGAGTCGTTAGGCGTCTCGTTCGACAATCTCGATCTGCTGCGGCTTGCGTTGACACACCGCTCATACTTGAACGAGCAAGGCGTCGAGCAACTGAAGGCCGTTCATCACTCAAACGAGCGACTCGAATTCATCGGTGATTCCATTCTCGGCATGATCACGGCGGAGTTCCTCTATCAGCGGTATCCGGACCTGCCGGAGGGAGCCTTGACCGCCTATCGCACCGCGCTGGTCCGCACCGAGACGCTGGCCGATTGGGCTCGGCGCTTTCAGCTAGATACCAGCCTGTATCTGAGCCGCGGCGAATCGGCCGATGAGGGGGAGATCCGAGATCGCATCCTGGCCGGGGCCTTCGAAGCCGTCATCGCGGCGATCTATTTCGACCAGGGGCTGACGGCGACGCGCGACTTTCTTCACGATTTGCTGGAGGAAGATGCCGAGGAGATCATCAGCGTCGGTCAGGAGACCAACTACAAGGGTCGGCTCCAGGAGTTGGTGCAGGAATGGAAACGGATCACGCCGGTCTACGACACGCTATCGGTAGAAGGTCCAGCGCACGATCGCACCTTCACCGTCGAAGTACTGGTGGATGGCGAATCAATGGGCGTGGGCGCCGGGAGCAGCAAGCGGATGGCTCAGCAAGTGGCGGCGCGGCGTGCGCTCGTTCGACTCTTGGCAGAAGGGGTGAGCTGAACCCATGAGCGGTCTCTATGACGAGCTGACCATTTTCAGTGGTAACGCGAACCCCGATCTCAGCAAGGAGATCTGTTCGTATATTGACATTCCGCCCGGCCGCATCGACGTCTTCACCTTCAGCAACGAGAACATCTTCGTGCGCATCGGCGAATCGGTGCGGGAAAACGACGCCTTCGTCATCCAATCCTTCAGTTCGCCCGTAAATAAGAGCATCATGGAGATGCTGATCATCATCGACACCCTCAAGCGCTCCTCAGCGGGCCGGATCACCGCGGTGATCCCCTATTACGGCTATGGCCGCACAGACAAGAAGGACCAGCCGCGCGTTCCCATCACGGCGCGGTTGATCGCCGATCTGATCGGAGTGGCGGGCGCCAATCGCGTGCTGACGGTCGATCTGCATGCCGGACAGATCCAAGGATTCTTCAACATTCCCGTCGACGAATTGACGGCCATGGGCCTGGTTGCCCGCTACTTCCAAGAGAAGCAGCTCAAAAAGCCTGTCGTCGTCTCACCCGATCTCGGCAATACCAAACGCGCCAGAAACTTCGCGGAAGAGATCGATGCCAGCCTGGCGATCATCGAGAAGCGCCGAATTGGCAACCATGATCACAGTGAGACGCTGAACCTCATCGGCTCAGTCGAGGGATGCCAGGCGGTACTCGTTGACGACGAGATCGACACTGCTGGCTCGATCACGCAGGCCGCGCAGGTATGCATCGAACATGGGGCGACGGAGGTTTACGCAACGGCCACGCATCCGGTGCTAAGTGGGCCGGCGATTGAGCGGCTGGCGGTCAGTCCGATTCGGGAGCTCGTGGTGACGAATACCATACCGCTGCCGCCGGAGAAGCGCATCGACAAGATCACCGTGCTCTCGATCGCGCCACTCCTCGGTGAATCGATCCAACGGATCCACACTGGGGCGAGTGTCAGCCTTGCGTACCGAAGCACTCAGCATACGAGAGGTCTCCGCTAACCCCCCGTGAAACTTGACTGTACAGTCACAGCGATGGCAGAGTTGTGCCCGCATATGTCGGCGGCGAGCGAACAGACGACCGGTGGTCGAACGTTTGTCGTGCGCGCCAAAACAAGGACGTGCCCCGTCGAACCAGGAAGGCCCTGATCGTGCCTCGATATCGTTCTCCCTACTCACGGCGACCGCCTTCTCGGAGCGTCGTACCGAAACTCATCATGAGTCTGATGGGCCTCATGATCGTCGTCCTCGCCCTCTTCCTGGTAGCCGATCATCTTGGTCGCACCAGCAACCTGGGCCTCGGCGGCTCCGGCTCCCCAGTAGCGAGCAACGGGGGTGGTGCAAGCTCTACCAGCACGAGCGGAAACCAGACCGCCACCAGTGCCGGCCAGGCATCGGCTTCACCGACGGCCATCAACACCTCTGCCCTGCATAACCCGAAAGATGTCGCCGAGGCGTATGTGAAGCTCTGGTCTTCCGCTGATTTCTCAGACATGTACCAACTCCTCTCGACAACCTCGAAGCAGGTAATCAGCCAGAAGGACTTCGTCGACCGCTACAACGGCATCAATACCGAAGTTGGCGAGACGTCGCTCGTCGCGACCGTCTCCGGGAACGGAACCGGCGACAACAATTCCCGCATCCCCATTAAAGTGGTGTGGCAGACCGGCAAAGTGGGCGAAATACAGGAAGACAACGTCGTCACGCTCATTCAGGACAACGGCGCGTGGCGCATCGACTGGACGCCGTCCATGATCTTCGCTGACCTCGGTGACGGGTTCGTGCGTTGGATTCCGGACGTGCCGCAACGCGGTCGCATCCTGGATCGAAAGGGACGGCCCCTCGCGGCACTCGGCACGATCACCAAGGTGGGCGTTGAGCCGGGTCAGATCAAAGACGAAGCGTCGATGCTGCAGAAGCTGAGTGAGCTTCTCGGCATGCCGCAGGATCAGATCAAGGCGCTCTATGCGGGCGGTCAGCCGGACTGGTTCATGCCGCTGCGCAGCTACCCGGACAATATGGACCCGAACCTGCTGTCGCAGTTCCAGGCCATCCCCGGCGTCGTCATTCAGAAGTGGCCCGATCGCGTCTATCCCGCCGGCCCCGCCGCTGCACAGGTGGTCGGCTATCTCAGCGAGGTGACAGCCGACGAATTGAAGACGCTGGCGAAAGATGGCTTTGGACCGGGTGACCGCATCGGGCGTTCCGGGCTCGAGGCCTGGGGCGAAAAGTATCTGGCGGGCAAACGAGGCGGCCGCATCGTCATCGTCGGTCCTGACGGAACCGAGCGCAGAACGGTCAAGGATATCAAGAGCGAGCCGGCCGACGACATCGTGACGACGATCGACCTCGACGTGCAGCTGGCCGCCGCGCAATCGCTGGGTGATAAGTGGGGCAGCGTCGTGGTCATCGACCCGGCCAATGGCGGCATCCTCGCCATGGTCAGCAATCCGACCTTCGACCCCAACCAGTTCATTCTGGGCATGTCCGACCAGCAGTGGACCGACCTGAACGATCAGACCAAACGGCCGCTCGAAAATCGCGCGACGCAGCAGGCGTACCCGATCGGTTCGACCTTCAAGGTCGTCACCATGACGGCCGGAATGCAGTCGCTCGGGCTGACTCCGCAAAGCACGTTCAGCTGCCCGGCGACCTTCTCATTGCCCAACAACAGTCAGGTCTGGCATGACTGGAGCGCCAACGGTCAAGGGACATTGACGCTGCACAATGCTTTGGTGCAGTCGTGCGACACGGTCTTCTATCAGATAGCCGAGCAGCTGGATAAGAAGGATTCGAACATCTTGCCGGATGCCGCCAAAGCGTTTGGCTTCGGCTCGGAGACGGGACTTCCAGAGCTGCCGGAAACCGCGGGAACGGTTCCCGATCCCGCCTGGAAACTACAGGCGATCAACGACTACTGGGCGCGCGGCGACGCCATCAACCTCTCCATCGGCCAGGGATATTTCCTCGCCACACCGCTCCAGGTGGCCGACGCCTACGCGGCGATCGCCAATGGCGGCACACTGTGGCAGCCGTATCTGGTGCAAGAGGTGAAGAGCATCGACGGCAAGGCGGTCTACACCGCCCAACCGAAGGAACGGGGCAAGCTCCCGGCGACCGCGGAGCAACTCGCCGCGATTCGCGCGGCGTTGGCTCAGGTAACGACGGCCCCCAACGGCACGGCCGCTGGACTCTCGGTCGCCAAACCCTTTGCCGGAGAGACGCACTCGACTGCCGGTAAGACCGGCACCGCCGAGAGCGATACCAAGGACCCGCACGCCTGGTTCGCCGCATTCAGTCCGGCAGAAGGCGCCAAAGTGGCGGCCGTTGCCATGGTGGAGCATGGCGGAGAAGGAGGTGACGTGGCGGCACCCATTGCCCGCCAGGTCATTGACTCGTTCTACTCAGCCAACCCGCAATGAGCGGGCAACAGCAACGATCTGAATAGTCACAACGGGAGCGTCTGATGCGCTCCCGTTGTTGTTCTGGCACGGTGGTAACTGAGCGGCTCTCACGCCCGTCTCGGCGCTTACTAACCCTCCCTCCACTGGAGAGCAAGAGCCCGTCTTCTAATTCTGGGTGAGGGGAGACGAATCGGGAACAGCGGTACTGGTCCCCGTGGACACCCCTCTCCTACTTTGCGAGAGGGGACGGACATTAGGGCTGCCGGAGGCGTCTCAAAACTCAAAGTCAGATGCAAGCACCAAAACGCGGATGTCGCGACGCGACTATGTGACAGCGGCAATGCTGATATGAGACTGTGCAAGTGATGGCAGAGGCGGTGTCTCAGAAAGGACCGAGGTGAACATCAAGAGACTCAAGATGCTCATCGCCGCGGCCGTGCCGGCCGTTCCGGCGGCATTCCCTGTCGTGGAATAGCCACTCGGATCCACCCAACTCGTGGGGTTGTTGGCCACGTAGGCGTACAGGTTGTAGCCCTGCGAGCCGGGGGCGTTCGGCTGCACGGTGTCGGCCGAGAGGAACCGGTCCAGCGTCGGATCGAGCTTGCGGGCACGGAGACCCACCAAGCCGGTGCTGGGATCGGTCAGCTCGCCGGTGAAGTCCAGGGAGAGGGAGGTGCCGGTTTGCGAACGCACGGCCCCGGAGGCGTCGTAGTCGCTGGTGCCGGTGAGCGTGAGACTGGTGCCATTGCCCGCGTCGTCGTAGCCGTAGCTCACGACACGCGTGCGCTAGTCTGCCCGGGATGGGAATGGGTCAGTGCTGCTCCGCGTTGACCATCGGGAAGCACGTCGGATGCGGATCAGAGCAGAAGTTGACGAACGAAGGAGTGTGGAGATGCCACTGAAGGGCGAGTACGCACCGAGCACGTCGGACTGGGCGCGCGAGCAGGCCGAGCTGTATGAGCAATCGAGCGGTAAAGAGGGGACGACATTGCGCGGTATGCCGGTGATCGTGCTGACCTCGGTTGGCGCCAAGAGCGGCAAGCTGCGCAAGACCGCGCTCATGCGCGTCGAGCATGAGGGGGAGTACGCCGTGGTCGCCTCGCTCGGCGGAGCACCGAAGCATCCGGTCTGGTACTACAACCTGAAAGCCAACCCGCACGTCGAGCTGCAAGACGGTCCGGTGACGCGCGACTACCTGGCTCGGGAGGTCACCGGGGAAGAGAAGGCCGTGTGGTGGGAGCGGGCCGTGGCTGCCTATCCACCCTACGCCGACTACCAGGCGAAGACCACCCGCCAGATTCCCGTCTTCGTCTTGACGCCCATTCCAGCCGAGTAGCGCCTGGTCGAACATGGGCTGTGCTTGCTCACGTGCGCGATTGAACGAATGTGACCGCCGCGATCCCGAGCTCAGTCTTCCGTGACGGCTCGCATGAGTTCGTCGACCGTGCCGGACTCATCCAGTGTCAGTACGACCTGCTCGATCTGGGCGATTCGCTCTGCCGAAAACCGCTGACCGGCCAGCCGCTGAAACTTGGTGATGATGTCCGAGTCGGACATGGGATTTTGCGGAGAACCCAATGCGTAGTCGACCCGCCGGCGATGCACTTGGCCGTCACGCGTCGCAACCTCGATGATGGTGGCGTACTTCTCGGGATAGGTTCGATCCAGCTCATCGTCGTGGATGAGCGTGGTGACGTCGGCCAACCGCTGCACGTCGGGCTCGCTCGACCGGTCTGCGATCACGTCCTCAAACAGCACTTCGCCACGCACACAGGCCAGGGGCAGGATGTATTGCGCCCGGTGCGAGCGCAGCTCGTTCTGGTCGATGATCGGCGCGCCGGAACGTGGATAACGCATGGTGATGCCGATGATCTCCTCGTGAGTAACCTCCTCGTCACCCATGATTGACAAGAGGCCGTCAAGACCGGGATGCAAAAAGGCGCAGCAGGCGTGTCTCTTGATGATGAGCTCGTCGATCGCAAAAGTATCGCCAAATCCCCGGACCAGCGCATCGGGACGTCCGTATCCATCCAGCGCCCAGGCACGGAAGACGTGGTATTTGGACGTGGCATCGAAGATTGTCCGTGGCGCGCCAAATCCCAGCTTTGCTAACTGGGATGCCGTCACCCCGTTGCGCGCGGCAAGTGCCGGATTGAATGGTCTGGATTCTTCCGTGTGATCGTCGGCCCACGCCAGGAGCCCTCCCGCCTGAGATGCCGCCAATCCGAAAGCACAGGCAACGCCCGCTGAATCCAGGTGCAGCAGATGCCCGGCCGCAGCCGCGGCGCCAAAGCTGCCGGCAACGGAGGTGGGATGAAAACCTCGTGCGTAGAGATCGTTCGGACCGATGGCGAGCGACACCCGGCAGTCCACCTCAATGCCCAGAACGAGAGCATCGAGCAACTGACGTCCACTCGCGTGCGTCTGCTCGCCAACGGCCAGGGCGGCGGGCAACACCGCAGCGGCGGCGTGGGCGACGGCGGGTCCGTGATGGCTCTCGACGTCCAGCGCATAGCCGAGATACCCGTTCATTAGCGCGGCGTTCGTCGGGCTGGTTCGCAGCGATGTTCCGATCACGCGACACGGGCCGTCTGCACCCTCCTGCTCGACGAAGCTCGCCAGTGCAGTGGTTCCGTGAAAGCTGGAGCGCGAAGCCGACAGCATGGCGCCGAGGGTGTCCAGCAGGATCAGCTTCATCCGATTCTGGGTAGCGGCCGGAATACGATCGTGGCTGAACTCGGCACATTGTGTGGCAAAACGTGCGGTTAAGGAGTCCCGTTCATTGGTCAATCTCGCACCGTACCTTCCAGGATTCATCACGTGTTGAGCTACGTGATCAATAGCGTGTGACACTGTTCGCCTGCCGACACACATCATCGAATCGAAATCGATGGAAAATCGAACCCTGAGACGTTGGTCAGCATTACTACACCTGGCGTTACACGCCAGCGATGTTCGCACAATCGCCGTGTGATCAACTACTGATGCACCGATACGTTTCGGCAACCATGCAGCGGGATGGCTACGCGCGAATCGCTCGTCAATGAATTCCATTCTCGGCACTTAACCTCGAGCAGCGGCATCACGCTTGCATCTGTCACCCAGACGAAGATTTCCGTCGTGTTCCTCGTGACCCACGATTTGCCAGTTGAGACGGCGGCGCTACTGAAGACCGAAAGAGGGAAGGATGGATGACGTTGACGTAGTTGAACCGGCTCTCGTCGCGAAGCAAGCCGGGTTGCGCTATGTAATGGATCGGCGACCGGGCATCCGGCGGAAACGGATCGGTAAGAAGTTTCGCTATATCGGCGTCGACGGGGCGCCGATCACCGCGGAGGACAAGCTGGAGCGGATCAAGAAGCTGAGCATCCCCCCGGCCTGGACTGATGTCTGGATCTCGCCAGTTCCAAACGGCCATCTTCAGGCAACTGGGCGGGATGCCAAAGGGCGAAAACAGTACCGCTACCATCCGCAATGGACCGAAGTGCGAAATGAGACGAAATACCACCGAATGGTCGCCTTCGGGGCAACGTTACCAACGATTCGGGCACAAACTGGTCGGGACCTCAGGCTATCTGGGCTCCGGCGCGAACGGGTCCTGGCCACGGTCGTGAAGCTGATGGACGAAACGTGTATCCGGGTCGGCAATGAGGAATACGCCCGGACGAATCACCACTACGGGCTGACGACCCTTGAGAACGAGCACGTTGATGTGAAGGGCGACACCCTGCATTTCCATTTCGTCGGCAAGGGGGGAAAGGAGCACCAGGTGGATATTCGGGATCGTCGCCTGGCCAAAGTCGTTAAGCGGATGGAACACCTGCCGGGGCAGGAGCTTTTCCAATATGTCGATGAGGATGGTGACAGTCACACCATCACGTCGACCGACGTGAATCAGTACCTGCACGAAATTACCGGAGAGGACTTCACTGCCAAGGACTTCCGCACCTGGCATGGCACGGTTCGCGCCGCTCAGGCGCTGGCGGATCTCGGCGAGTTCGACTCAGAGAGCCAGGCCAAGCACAATATCGTTGCGGCCATCAAAGCGGCGGCCGAGCACTTGTGCAACACGCCCGCCATCTGCCGCAAGTCCTACGTGCATCCCCAGGTGCTCGACGCCTATATCGATGGAACACTGCTGTCAACCTTTGAACACAGCACCCAGAAAGACGCCGCAGCCGGTCTGCACCTAGATGAGACGATCGTTCTGGGGTTGTTGCGCGAGCGTGAGATTAGCCGGTAGAACGCCGTTGCCTAGCATGCCGGATCGGGAGAGCGCAGCGTTGAGCATTGCTCGGTGTTACCTCGCTCGTACTCCTTGAGTCCCCGATCAAGTTCGGGATCCCCGGGACGGTTCCGGTGCACCAGCGCTATCGGTGAGGCCTTCCTTGTGCCGTTTCTTCCGCGTCGGCCCTACACGATGGTGAAGATGATCCCCAGTATCACCAGAATCGCGCCAATTGCGAAAATGGCGATGGCAGTGGTGCCGAGCCAGAACGCCTGCTTGCCCCAAGAGGCTTGCAGTTCTTCCTCGGTGCGGTGACTGACGATGAATTTGCGGTTCTTGTCGCCGTGCTCTGGCCTGCCGATAGTGCCATCCTCGCGATACGCTCCAAGAACATAGACCGGTTTGTCGACCTCAAGCGCCTTGACGGTGTAGCGATAGCCCAGTGTGCGGTCGTTGTCGCCCGCGGAGATCGAGATCCCCGCGAACGAGATGGTCGGGCCGTTGCCGGTGCTGTTCTTATCCTCGAAGCGATTGAGGATGGTTGGAGCATCAATATCGGCGCCGTCCGGCTGGACCTGCACTTTGCCAGTGGCATCCTCCACGAAGAAGGGCGTCTGCTGCGAATTGGAGGAGACAGTCTCGCTCGTGCGGTTGGTTTGCATATTCCCGTCGGAGTCGCGCTCGCGCTTCTCATATTCCCGAACCATCGACGACGAATACCAGACGCACGCCTTGTTGGCGTACTCACTCATCAACGGTGAATCACTGCGGATCGTTCCCTTGACCTCCACCATCTCTCCCGGCAACAGGTTCGGCAGATCCTTGACTGTCGAGGTGACGACGTTCTTGATCAGATTCGTCTTGGCCTGAGCACGGCGGCCAAAGAACAT
This sequence comes from uncultured Chloroflexia bacterium, assembly GCA_963713965.1. GTDB lineage: Bacteria > Chloroflexota > Chloroflexia > Thermomicrobiales > Thermomicrobiaceae > CALAGB01. Next base: position 2,320,182 of record OY970217.1, on the reverse strand, counting down.
GAGCAGCGCACCGACCGCAAGAGCGATCAGTCCGATCACCAGCATCCCTGAGCCCATGACCCCATCTCCCTCTACCCGCGCTATTCGTCGTTCGTGATACTTGTGCGGCACATCCTACCAGAGAAAGTTCACTATGGGCTACGAATCACGACTCAGGCGCGATGGTTCTCTCTCTCGAGTCGAGGGATGCTCCCCTTCTATGGGAGTGGCAAGGGGGGATGGACCGTCAGTGAGGGAGAAAATAGTCATATTCCATGCGCCGAGCCGTCCAGGCGGCGACCTCCGGACCGTGCAGCCGACCAACAACGTGCAGCGCCATGTCGATCCCGGCGGAAACGCCAGCCGAGGTAATCACGTGTCCCTCGTCAACCACTCGCTGATCGGCGAGCATCGTCACCGACGGGTAGTGCTCGCGCATCCAGTCGACGCTGGCCCAATGCGTCGTCGCGCGACGACCATCGAGCAGGCCACGCTCAGCCAGCAGGAAGGCGCCGGTGCAGACGCTGGTGGTCAGTTCGATGGATTCGTTCTGAGCCGTGATCCAATCGAGCAGTCGCCCGTTGAGCCGTTCTCGTCGAGTGCCCTGTCCGCCAGGGACGACGAGGATGTCGAGTGCCGGGTGATCGTCGATGGTGTGATGCGGCTGCACCAGGAGGTCGCCGCGACAGTGGATGATGCGGTCCTCTTCGGCGATGGTGACAACCTGAAAGAGTCGCGCCTCGTCGCTGGAGTCCTCGAGTGGGCGTGCCGTTGCAAAGACCTCGAACGGCCCACAGAAATCGAGTACCTCGACGTCGTCAAAGATCAGGATGCCGACGGTACGCGGCTGTGAATCTGGCATGCTGGTAACTTCCCTCCGAATCGGCTGCTACGCGGGCAATCATCTGTCGGAGAGTATCCATCAAGTGGCGCGTCGGGTCACGTGCCTGGAGATGGTCGCGCCGCTGGGAGTCCGGCGAGTCGTTCCGCGGCCGCCGCCAGAGTTTCGGTCCGCTTGGCGAAGCAGAACCGGGCCAGCAGTGGGGCGGTGGATGGATCGAAGTAGAAGGCGGAGGGGGGAATGGCCGCGACGCCTATCTCGCTCGTCAGATAGCGGCAAAAGGAGACGTCGTCCGCGAAGCCGAGCCCGCTGATGTCGGCCATCAGGTAGTAGCTGCCGTTGATCGGCAGGACGGGAAGGCCAGCCGATTCGAGGGCGTCCCGCAACTGATTGCGAAGATAGGTGTATTTCAGGGCGAGATCGTGATAGTAGCCCTGCGACTCGGCGACCTCTAGCGCTTCAGCCATCGCTTCCTGGAATGGGGTGGCGGTGGCGAACGTGATGAACTGATGGGTACCGCGGATCGCGCGGCTAAGCTCGGCCGGGGCGATGGCGTACCCGATCTTCCAGCCAGTCATCGAGAAGGTCTTGCCGGTGCTGTTGATCGTCACGGTCCGCTCCCACATCCCGGGCAAGAGCGCGATGGGTACGTGAACGGAACCATCATATGTGATGCGGTCGTAGACCTCGTCGGTGATCACCAGCAGATCGTGCTCGACGGCGACCTGAGCGATGAATTCAAGCTCCTCGTGGCTGAACATCTTGCCGGTCGGGTTGTGTGGAGTATTGATGACGATGGCGCGGGTTCGCGACGTCACCGTCCGTCGTAGCTCATCCGGATCGAAGGACCAGTCGGGAGGCTGAAGGCGCACGGCCCGCGGTGTACCACCGGCGAAGACGGCTTGTGCCGGATAGGCGTCGTAGAAAGGCTCGAAGAAAATGACCTCTTCGCCCGGATCGACGAAGGCCAACATGGCCGCCTGCAACGCCTCGGTCGCACCCGTGGTGACAGTGATCTCGGCGTCCGGATCGATCTCGCGGCCGTAGGTGTTTCCGAACGTGGCGGCTATGGCGTGGCGCAGCCTGGGCGTGCCATGGCTCGGCGCGTACTGGTTCATATCGGCATGGATGGCGCGCGCCGCCGCTTCCTTGACCAGGTCAGGGCCGGGGAAATCGGGAAATCCCTGGCCCAGGTTGATGGCGCGGTGCTCGACGGCCAGGCGGCTCATCTCGGTGAAGACCGAGGTACCAAATCCAGCCAGTCGTTGAGCCGAGGCGCGAACCATCTATACCCTCATGTTTCTAGCGGACCTCTACGCTAGTACACCCACGCTTGGGAGTGAGGTAGAGCGTATTTCAAGGTGATTGCCGTCCGCCCTCGGAGAGCCCGCCTCTGCTACGCCTTAGCCAGCTCGGCGTGTTGCTGTCGTAGCGCGTGAGCCGCATGGACCATATGCTCCAGCGACGGCCAAACCTCGTCGTTGCCACGCGTCTTCAGGCCACAATCCGGATTGACCCAGATCTGCCCCGGCTTGAGGACTTCACTGGCCCGCTCCAGCAACGTCTCCATCTCGTCGGTCGCTGGAACGCGCTCGGAGTGGACGTCGTAGACTCCCGGACCGATCTGCCGCCCGTAGCTGTGATCAATGAAGGCCTGCAACAGTTCCGAGCCGCTACGACTGTTCTCGATCGAGATCACGTCGGCATCCAGCGCCTCAATGGCTTCAATGATGTCGTTGAACTCGCTGTAGCACATGTGGCTGTGGATCTGTGTGCTGGGTTGGACGCCCGAGGAAGACAGGCGGAACGATCGCACTGCCCAATCGAGGTACTCGTCCCAATCCTCGTGGCGCAGCGGCAAGCCCTCACGTAGGGCGGGTTCGTCGATCTGGATGATGGCGATTCCGGCTCGCTCCAGGTCGGCGACCTCATCACGTAACGCCAGCGCGATCTGATTAGCGACCTGACTGCGTGGCATGTCCTCACGCACGAAGGCCCAGTTGAGCATGGTCACCGGGCCGGTCAGCATGCCCTTGATCGGGCGATCGGTGACGGACTGGGAGAATATGGTGTTTTCGACCGTCATTGGATTCGGCCGGTGGACGTCGCCGTAGATGATCGGAGGGCGGACGCAGCGGCTGCCGTAGGACTGCACCCAGGCATGCTCGGTGACGGCGTAGCCACCCAGCTGATCGGCGAAGAACTCAACCATGTCGGTCCGCTCGAACTCGCCGTGGACAAGCACATCGAGCCCGATCTCCTCCTGATGCTTGATGACCTGTCGGGTGCGATCCGCGATGAAGTCGCGATAGTCCGTCTCCGACATGCTCCCCTTACGCCATCGCGCACGCGCCGCGCGGATCTCGCGCGTCTGCGGGAAGCTGCCGATGGTCGTGGTCGGGTAAGGCGGCAGGTTGAGCCGCTCTTCCTGACGCGTGATGCGCGTCTCAAACGGCTGATCTCGCTGGAAGTCAGTTTCGGTCAGCGCGCGCATCCGCTCCTGCGTCGGGCGGTGATGGATGCGCGAGGAATCGAGCGCCGACTGGAACATCGCGGCGTTCTCTTCGACCTCGGCGCGGACGGCGTGTCGTCCGGCGTTCAGTCCACGCGTCAGCGTGGCGATCTCGCTCAAGCGCTGTTCGGCAAAGGAGAGGAGCGGCTTGATCTCCTCGTCGAGGTCCGTCTCGAGCTCCACGTCATACGGCAAATGGAGCAAGGAGCAGGAGGACTGGACCCAGATGTGCTCCGAAATCGCCCGCTCGGAGATCTCTTCAAGGAGACTCAGTGTCTCCTCGACGTTGATGCGCCAGACATTACGCCCGTTGACGACACCGGCACCCAACACTTTGTTGGTCGGGAACCCGTGTCGATTGAGCAGCATCAGGTTCTCGGGCGTACGCACGAAATCGAGGCCAATACCCTCGACCGGCAGCGCCGAGACGGTCTCCCAGTTGCCATCGAGCGACTCGAAATACGTTTGCAGCATCAGCTTCGGTCGGCCCGAAACCTTGGCCAGTTCGGCATAAGCGGTCTTGAAGAGGGAAAGCTCCGCCGCGCTGCGGTCCTGCACCAGCGTCGGCTCATCGATCTGCACCCACTCCGCGCCCGCCTGGCCCAGGCGGCTCAGGACTTCTCGATAGACCGGCAGGAGCTCACTCAGATGCTCGGGGAGTGACTTGGTGTGGTGCTTGCCGAGCAAGAGTAGGGAGACTGGGCCGAGCAGAACCGGCTTGGCCGGCCGGCCGAGCTGCGCCGTCGCTTCGGCGAACTCGTCGAAGACCTTCGTGCTGGCCAGTCGAGGTATTCCGGCATCGAACTCCGGCACCAGGTAATGATAGTTGGTGTCGAACCACTTGGTTAGCTCGAGCGCGGGAGCGTTGTCGTCGCCGCGAGCCATGGCGAAGTACGTCGAGAGCGAGACGGTGTCACCGACATCGCCGTAGCGAGCCGGCACCAGGCCGGTCAGACAGATGGTATCGAGTACCTGATCGTAATAGCTGAAGTCGTTGCAGGGGATTAGATCGATGCCCGCATCGGACTGGGCTTGCCAGGCGGCACGGCGGATCTCGCGCGCGGTCTCGGCCAGCTCCGATTCGCCGATCTTGCCGGACCAAAATCCTTCGACTGCCTTCTTCAGCTCACGATGCTTGCCGATACGTGGGTACCCGAGAATCGAGCTCTTGGCCATCTATTGCTCCTCGTTGCGCCAGCCGGTCTTAATCTGAACGATTCTACGATTGCCTCATCACGGTTGGGTATTGTTGCACGTTCGCGCTGTTGTGACCGGGTTGATTTCAACTGAAACAGAAATCGCCCGAGCCGGTTCCGACCCGTGCGAGCCGATGCATCTCCATGACGACTGTGCCGTTATCTGACTCCAACGTGACCCCGGCGGAATGCTATTCCACCCGAGAACAGGCCGTCTCGTCAAGATCAGACAGCCAGGTTTCCCCAAACGTTCGCAGCTGATCGATGATCGGTAGCGCCGCCCGGCCTTTCTCGGTCAAGGTGTACTCCACCCGCGGAGGGATTTCGTTGTATTGGCGGCGAATGATGATGCCAGCTGCTTCCAGGTTGCGCAAACGCCCGGAGAGGACGCCGGGGCTCATGCCGGTCGATGATTCGAGCGCATGAAATCTGCGGCATCCACCTTCGAGGTCGCGCAGAATCAAGAGTGTCCAATGATCGCCGAAAATCTTCGCGGCTCGTGCGATGGGGCACGCTGGCACGGTCTCTTGCGTTTCATGTCGTATCGGTGCCATAACGCCGCTCCTTGGGTGTGCTGTGACCACAGTATAGCAAACCAGTTGACAGGTTCCGGCATCAATAGTACCATTTGTGAAGTCGCTATGTTTTTAGTAGTTACTCCGGAGGAAAAGCAATGGATAGTCAGACACAGCAGGGTCAAGCGACCACCACACTGACGCGGTGGAACATCGACCCGGCTCATTCCGAGATCGGGTTCGCCGCTAAGCATATGATGATCAGCAACGTGCGCGGTCGATTTAGCGACGTTGCGGGGTTCATCGACTTTGACGAGAGCGATCCCGAATCGGCCAAGATCGACGTTGAGGTCAGCGTCTCAAGTGTCGATACCCGTCAGGAGCCACGCGACAAACACTTGCGCTCCGCCGATTTCTTCGACGCCGAGAATCATCCAAGCATGAAATTCGTGAGCACCAAGGTGGAACACGTTCAGGGCAACGAGTACAAGGCGACCGGCGATCTGACGATCCGAGGCACGACCAACCCGGTCACGCTCGACGCCACCTTCGAGGGGGCGCATCCGGATCCCTGGGGCGGCATCCGCGCCGGGTTCACCGCCAGCGGCAAGATCAACCGGCACGAGTTCGGCATGACCTGGAACTCCGCCATCGAGGCGGGTGGCGTGGTTGTTGGACCTGAGATCAAGATCCAGCTCGAGGTCGAGGCCGTCAAGCAAGCACAATAACGTCCTGCTCCCCGGGCCGGTGAAGCGATTCGCCGGCCCGGCCCCGTTTAACTTGCCGCGGGTCGAAAACGGAACGCGTAGCGCCACCTATCCGTTTCGCGAATCACTGCGTCGGCTGGATGACGCGCAACGACCGCCCGAGGCCACGACTGAATCTCGACGTCACCCTCGCCGGGTTCTCCGCTCGCCCGCCAGCGCTCGACGAGCGTCAGTAACCGTTCGTGAGCCCTTTCGCCGCCGTAGCTGTAGAGCATCGCCTCCCCCTCTCCTTCGATCGACGAGCTAAACAGGCAGAGAGAACGGTCCGATTCGTCAGTCACTCCGAAGACGCCGCCACTGAATCCGGTGACCCGCGCGTCGGTCGACGCGAGCATCAGCATCGACGGCTCGTGCAACGCCATGAAGAGAACGAAGCCGTGCCAGTTCCGGCCCTCTAGCGTTTGAGTGCGGGGGGTCTGGGCGATGAGATCACGCAACAGATCGTCACCCGGCGCAGCAGAACCCGTCGCGATCATGACGTTCGGCAGAAGCACTCTATACTGGTCTGCACCCGCCATCTGGCCACGAATGCGCATGAATCCGCAGGCGACAGCCGATTGGCTAACGAGCGATCGGTCACGTTTCTCAAATGCGATGCAGATCTGGTAGGTACTGATCCACAACGGCACGACGAGGATTCCGCCGGGCGCCAGTTGATCAAACCAGGCCGAGGAGATATCCGCCGTACCGACCGTCAGTTCGATGCGGTCGTAGGGCGCGCCCGCATCCCACCCCCCTCCGCCGTCCGTCTCGATGACCTGAACCCGATCGTATCCCGCCTCCGTTAGGCGAGTCTTCGCCCAGCCTGCCACCTCGGGATCGATCTCCAGCGACGTGACTTCTCCTGAGTCCCCAACCAACTCTTGCAGCAGCGCGGCGTTGTACCCCGTACCAGCGCCGATCTCGAGAACCCGCATGCCTGGCCGCAGTTCGAGCTGCCTCAGCATCGCCGCCATCATTCCCGGTTGAGACGAGGAGCTGACCGGAACGCCCGCCTCCTGCTTGGTCGTGATGGCCTGGTCACGATAGACATCTGCCAGCTCATGCCCCGGCAGAAACGCCTCACGCGGAACACGGAGGAAGGCCGCCGCGATCGGGCCGTCGCGCACCCCTACTTCAAGATGCAGCGAATCGACGAGCTGGCGGCGCAGCTGTGCCGAGGTTAAGCCGCTCACATGATGCTCCGATCAAGCCAAGTTCGACCCGTATTTTTGCCCATTTAGACGGCGAAAACGAAGGTTTCATGGGGAGGGCGTCATAGGTACCGAGCTACCTGTACTGACAGACGGGTAAAGCACCTGCACCCTCGGCATCACATGACTGTCCAGTTGCCGGACGCTCCCGCATAGGTCCCCGGGCTATTCTATACACATCGAACCGAAGCTCCCGGATGGTCCGGCAGCGCAAGGTCGAAAGAGCGGGTAGGGGAAGTGAACTCCGGCCCGAGAGAGAGGTTCAGATGTACTTTCTCGATTCCACCACGATGGTTCAGCTGGCCCTAGAGCGACAGCGGGATCTGACCAAGGGAATCCAGATGAGCTCGCCACGCGAGAGCTATTCCGTGGTCCCGAAGGGTAGTCGCCGGTCAATCCAGCACTCCGCTGGTGCGGCGCTCGTCCGAATCGGTCGACACCTGCGGGCCTAACCGATGGCGGGCACAAAGAGAGGTGCCCACGGACAGCGAAGTCCGTTAGCGCACCAAAACCGCCAGAGTGTTCCCCCAGGAGTGGCGTGATCCCAATCGATGAGGATCACGCCACTTCTTTTCTCACCAGATTCCAGCAGCGAACGCACATCGAGAATCACACCACCAGCCAGAAATGAACGCGCGAATCTCCCGGCACGTTATGCTTAGCTCCTGACCGCACCCATGCCGTGGAGGAAGACCATGCCCGACCTGCGCATCGCGCTTTTGCAGATGGACGCCTGCGGCGCCGATCAAGCCGCCAACCAGCGCAAAGGGGATGAATTCGTGCGCCGGGCAAAGGCCATGGACGCCGACATCGCCCTCTTCCCCGAAATGTGGAACGTCGGCTATGCGCCGATGGAGGGCCGGCCGCCGAACTCAGGCGACATCTGGCGCGCTCCATCCGTCTGGCAGCGGGACGGGAAACCGGTTCCCAGCGTCGCACCCGCGTATCGACGGCGCTGGCAGGAGCGAGCCATCGAACGGGATGGTCCGTTTGTCGAGCATTTCCGTTGGCTTGCTCGTGAGCTCGACATCGCCATCGCGCTGACCTATCTGGAGCGCTGGCCCGGTGCGCCGCGCAACTCGATCTCCTTGATCGATCGCCACGGCGACATCGTCATGACCTACGCCAAGGTCCACACCTGCGACTTCGACGAGCCAGAAGCCTCCACCACCGCTGGCGACGACTTTTTCGTGGTCGATCTGGATGCGGCCACGGGGCCGGTCAAGATCGGCGCCATGATCTGCTATGACCGGGAGTTCCCCGAGAGCGCACGTGTCCTCATGCTTAAGGGAGCCGAGATCATCCTGACGCCGAACGCCTGCGATCTGCCCGCCAACCGCTTGATGCAATTCCAAACTCGGGCCATGGAAAACATGGTAGGAGTGGCGATGACCAATTACGCCGCGCCGCGGTTCAATGGCCACTCGGTTGCCTACCACCCGATCGCGTTCGACGAGAACGGTGCGCAGCGAGACATGCTGGTCGTCGAGGCGGGCGAAGCGGAGGGCGTCTATCTGGCGACTTTCGAACTCGATGAACTGCGCGACTACCGCGTGCGAGAAGCTTGGGGCAACTCATTTCGGCGACCGCACCGCTATGGCGCGATCGCTTCGCCAGAAGTAGCCGAGCCCTTCATCCGCGTCGGTGCGGACGGCAAGCCCTACCCACGAATGGAGCGCTGATCAGCGGATCAAGCAGCCAACGAGCCCTGGGGTGGGACGGCTTGCTCGAGTTGAGGCGTCGACACTGGCTGATTAACATCGGCCGACTGTGTAACACCACGAATCAAGACCGACGCGGACGCCACCAAGCACAGTACCACGCCCGCAAGCGGAACCACGATCTTATAAGAGTCCCTTGATAGGGCAATCAGCAGGCCGAAGTGCAAGATGGGGATTCCGATCAGGCCCGACTGAATCGAGAGTCGAAGAGCGCGGGATCGACATCCGTTTGCCATAATCACGCAGCCCGGCACGAGCAGCAGAACCGCTCCGTGGATGTGGGAGTGGAAGCTTGCCATCAGCACGATGATCATCGACACCAGCATCTGCTCCGCAAAACGAACAGACCTGGGGTTCCACTCACCTCGCCAGAGGAATGGCAAGGCCGCGAAGCTCAGCAAAGCCATTAGCCACGTAAGCGCCGTCCCGGTCCCATCTGGAAGGTTGGGGAAGAGATTGATAAGCACCGAATGCCAGTTCATCATATGTTCGGGCCGAACAGTTGGATGTCGGTTGTGGAAACCAGTGTAGAGGTGTGAAAGATCGAGGTAGTTGCGTATCCCACCAATACCCATCATGAACAGGCTGGTGACGCCGATGGCTGCGGCAATCGCAGTCAATCCAGCGAACGCGCGCCAGCGACGCTTGTAAAGCAGGATGAGGGGGAAGGCGATGGCATACTGCGGCTTCAGGAAGAGCACAGCCAACCACATGCCCGCTCGTCCTTCATCTCCTCGTTCAAACGCATCATATGCCTGCAACACCGCAAACATAAGCAGAATTGTGGCTTGGCCGTAGAAAAGACTGAACGGGATCGGGAAGAAGAGTATTAGCGCGATTGCCAGCACCGGCGAAGGGTTGCTGAAACGCTTGACGAGGCGGATGACGACGTATCCCGCGATGAGTACCTGTACCGCCGTCCAGATCACGAAACTGACGACCGGCGAGAGCAACGCAAAGGGAACTACCGTCAGGTAGTAAGGGGGCGGATAGAGGCCGGGTGGGACCTCGATCGGACCACCGTTGACGCCATGGAAACGCGAAAAGGCAGCTTCAAAATGGTCGATCGTGTCTATATTGTAGACCGACGAGGGACCACTGTGGATGAAGGCACGACCGGCCGCCCAGAACGACTCGTAGTCCCCGCCCACCTTGCCAAACAAGCCGTAGAGATGAATGGACGAGAAGACGTAGCTTATCCAGAGAAAGATGATGGCGATGCACCAGATCAGCAGCAGCGCGGTCGTAGTTCGTTGGCCGCTAGATCGTCCGGCCGGTTCCGCTGAATCGTGATCGATTTCCGGCCGCGATGCATTCAGTGCTGTGCTTCTGAGATTCAACACGATCCTCTGATCCCGCTCATGACGGATCACGTGTTTCGGCCAGGCCGTCGACATCGATGACGCGTGAGCATCATTCCAATCGAGTGTGGTGAACAGAGTGGAGTGTTTCAATGTGAGTAAGGTATGCAATTCGTCCTAATCACCTCCCGCCGCCTGGTAAACACGTCACCAAGGCTTGACGACCGGGCGCTAACCGCATTCTCTAACCGACACAATGGATCGGCGTTGCCTCACGGAAGGGACCAGCTGCATGGGCACTACGGCACGCATGGAGACGGACATCGATGTCCGCGGTCCATTCTCGCTTCAGCAGGCGCTCGAATTTCTAAGCGGCTTTCCACCAGCCGGACTCCCACAGCAAGACCATGAGTTCCGCTCGGCGCATTTGGTGCGGGGTCGACCGCTCCTCGTGCGGCTGACCCAGCCAGCCACAAATCGGGTGCGACTGACGGTTGAAGGTGAACGAGTCGACGACTCGGATCTGGCCGAAGCGACCGATCTGGTGAGCCGGATCTTCAGTTTGACGATCGACGCTACTCCGTTCTACGAACGCATCGGGGTCGACGACCCGGTAGTCGGCGCGCTACAGCGACGCTTTCCCGGATTGCGCCCAGTATTGTTCGGCAGCCTCCTTGAAGCGCTTTGCTGGGCGGTCATCTCCCAACGCACCAACCTCGCGCAGGCGACTCGCGCCAGGACGCGATTGGTCGAGACGTTTGGACCAGTCATGCAGGCTGACGGACAGCGATGGCAAGCCTTCCCAAGCCCCGAGACGTTGAGTGACCTCGACACGACTTTAGACACGGACCGGCTGCGACTGCCCGCCGTCAAAGTCGAACGGCTCGCGGCACTCGGAGAACGTGGCGTGGCTGGCGATCTTGATGCCGACCTGCTCGGCGCAATGCCGGTTGACGAGGCGCGTGGCTGGCTGCAACAAAGCCCCGGTATCGGTCCGTGGGCCAGCGAATTCGCGTTGATCCGCGGTGTCGGCTTTCCAGATCTGCTGCCCCATGGAGAACGACGGTTCGTCAACGCAATTCAGCACGCCTACGACCTGGATCACCAACCGAGCGATGCCGAGATCCACTCGATATCTGAGCGCTGGAGCGGGTTTCGGAGCTGGGCGTCGTTCCTGCTGCGGGTCGGAGCGCCACCAGCGCCGTAGCTGTCGTTGAATCCATTCTAATCAGCGCTCGTCCCCTCTGGTCCACTCCCTAACCACCATCGCCTGCCCCTGTCTGAATTCCGCGAAGCTAACCCCTCGCGTCGCCCTATTGACAGCTCGCTAGACATCTAGTAAATAGATATCTAGTTAGGAGACATCGAATGACCAGTGAAGATCCGTTAATACGTGTTCCCGACAACTTTCTGTCCGAGTTTCCGGAGGCCGATCAGCTGGCGAGCGAGTGCGCGATGAACCTGATGCGCGTGGCAGATCTGATATTGCGAGAGCTCAGCCACTTCTTTCAGCGATACGGGCTGACGCCCGCATCGGCGCACGTGGTTGGTATCCTCGAAGGCGCCGACGAGCCCCTCTCGCCGCATCAGATCGCCGAACAGCTCTACATTGCCACCAGCACGATGACGTCGTTGATCGATACGGTGGAGCGACGTGGACTGGCTCGCCGCGTGCCGCACCCCACCGATCGACGCAAGATCCTGATCGAGATCACCGACGAGGGGCGTCGACGAGTCCATGAGGCAACACCGATGGTGCATGAGATCGAGCGACACATCTTCTCGCCACTGACGCCTGGACAAAAGGAACAGCTTCTCAGCCTGATCGCGCCGCTCATGGACCAGCAAAGAGCGAGAGAGTGGAATCTCGAAGGTATCCCTGCGCGTAACAAAGTGATGCGGTACGAGTCGGATTCCGACCCGACCGCGACCGGACCGGCAGACCGCCTCGTTGGTGAGGAGGAGGAATCCTGAGCATCGCGGGCTGACGGCGGCCAGCAGAACGCGACTCGTTCGACATCAACGTGGTGCGGATTCGCCGACAGAGGCCAACGTGGCCAGAAGTCCTTGGTGAACGGAAGAGGTATGGCATGAACGCTATTTCAGTGCTGCGTGAACAGCTCGGAGTCGCGCACTGGGCAATGGAATCGACGATTGAGGGGATTACACCCGAACAGTTTCGCTGGCAGCCGCCGGGAACCGCGAACTCGATCGCCGACAACTACTTGCACACGGTAATTGGCGAAGACGATACCGTTCAAGGACTGTTTCAAGGGAAACCGACCCTGGCTTCCACCACCTGGGCCGGTAAAACTGGTCTATCGATCCCGCCACCTGGCGCACACGGCTCGCCCGACTGGGACAGCTGGGTGCGTGACGTAGAGATCGACATCTCCGCATTTCGCGAATATGCGCAGGCCGTCTATGCCGCGACCGACGGATACGTTGCCGGACTGAACGACGACGATCTGGACCGCCAGCTCGACTTCAATTCATTTGGGCTAGGCACGCAGACGCTCAACTGGGCGGTATTCGTCTTCGTCACCTCACACGTCGCGGATCACATGGGTGAGATCGCCGTCACCAAGGGCATCCAAGGTCTTAAGGGAATGCCGTTCTAACGGGAACTCTTGTCGTCGACGCCCGTTCGCCTGTCTTGCGTGCGGGCCATATTCAACGTGGAGGGTTATCATGCGCTTCCTGATCAAGGCGGTCGTTCCCACGGAAGCCGCCAATGCTTCGATCAAGGCCGGAACCTTCGTCAAGAACATTCAGACCGCATTGGAATCGATCAAACCCGAGGCGGTCTACTTCACCGAGACCGGCGGAGATCGCACGGCTTATCTCATCGTCGACATCCCGTCGGCGTCGGACATTCCATCTGTTGGAGAGCCTCTCTATCTGGCGCTCGGCGGAACGGTCGAGCTCATGCCCGTCATGCTGCCGGAGGATCTGATGAAGGCGCAGCCAGCCTTCGAGGCCGCGGTTCGGGCCTTCGCCTGAGCCTCGCAGCACAAGGTGACGTGACTCAGCGGTGGCCGCCATGGCGCGATCACCGCTCAGTCGATCCGCTCACTCCATGTGAACCGACAGGAAGGCTTCCGCGAGCTCGAGCCCGGCAGGGGATCCCGCCTCGACGGCACGGCTCCGAACCCGATCAAACACGCCACCTGGAAACGCCGACACCTGCGATACGTGGCAGGTGAGCGCCTCGAGCTTGCGCTCGAAAACCGCGGCGATGTCGACAAACGTGTCGGGCTGATCCGACCCGAAGAGGAGCATCTCGTGCACGTCTAGCGGCTCGAGTCCCTCTGCCGCCTGCTCCGGGAAGAAGGTCGCCAAGCGGATTGATGGGAAAGCGGCGTTGATGGTGGCGAACCCCACGGCGCGATGGTCGGGGTGTTGGCGATAGATGCGCGTCAGGGGGTCGTGCGTCACGATCAGATCCGGCCGGAAACGCCGCATCTCGGCGGCGAGCTGGCGACGTAGATCGAGTGTGTCGAAGACCTCGCCGTCCGTCAGTCGCAAGAAGGTGACGCCCTCGACACCGAGCAGCCGTGCCGACGATTCTTGCTCGCCCTCGCGAGTGCGAGTGAAGACGTGCGGATCGAAGGACGGGTCCGGCATGCCCTTGTCTCCGGAGGTGACTACCACGTATCTGACCTTGGCGCACTGGGCCACCCATCTCGCCACCGTGCCTCCACAGGCGAAATCGGGGTCATCCGGATGCGCTCCGACGACCAATATTCTCGACGCCTCAGGCAGTCCCTTCACCAAACGCCCTCCATCTCACGAACTCACACCCTGAAATCGGGCCAGTCAACGTCATCCGGCTTCGGTCACGCGCAAGAGATCCAGAATCTCCTCGGCCGAAAGCTGTTTGAGCCTGGCCCAGATGACCGGGCAGTCCTCGTCAATCATTTTCAGCCCAGCCCGAATCCGACGGTCGGCTTCTCGCTTTCCGGCCGGATCGAACGCCAGACCGGCTGCCCACATCGGTGCTTCCAGATGTCGCGTATAACAGCTCATCGGCTCACCAACCTCACGCTCCAAGTCGTTGGACGCGCAGCGCTATGTAGATCATCTCTCGGCATGATTGTCCGAAGCTTCAGGCACGCTGTCCAGGTTGAGCGTGACTCACGTGTGTCTTAATGCTCACATCGTTCGGGCGCGTCCCCTGAGGCGACACCCACGTCCTGCGAGACCTTACCTCAAGGAGACCGCCGCCCAACTCGAGCTGCCCTTGCGCCCGATCTCAAACAGTCGAATCCGCCGCGCGGTCTCTTCGTTCTGAACTGGGACTCGACTGAGTTCTCGGCGCTCTCCCCGATTCCCATTCGACACACGAAACGGCTCGCGATATCGTTGCGACCGATGAGCGCCCGTATCGAGATGGTGAGGTTATGAGGGCAAATCGAATCGGAAAGTGGCTCACGGCTTTCGGGATTCTGGCAATCTGCATCGTCGTTGGTGCCGTGTCGATCGCGGCGCAGCCGTCTTCGCCAACGCCAACCCCGGTGAGCCAGAGCGCGGCAGCCCCGCAGGCATCTCCAGCAGCTACGGCTCTTTCCGGAGCGGATCAGCAAGCGCTATTGAAAGAAGCAGTCCAGGTCACCGGTGACGAGTACCCCAAGGCAGTTGCCTATGTCGACGGCAACCCAATTTCCGGCAAGAACTTGGCGCAGCAGATCTACGTCATCCAGCACAATCCGCAAGACGTCGCCTTCCGCGCCGACGCGGTGAACGTGGCGCTAAACTGGCTCATCCAGAACCAGGTCTTGTTGGAGCACGCAGGCGATTACGGCATCAGCGTCAGCGACGATGACGCCCGCGGGTACATTGAGCAGGTCAAGGCGCAGACCGCACAGGACCCAAACAGCCAAGAACTCACCAAAGAGCTGGCCAAACAGCTTGGCGTTGACCCGGCTGATTACTTCGAGCAGCCAGAGGTCATCAAGCAGTACCGCGATGGTCTGACACTCGCGGCTGTCCAGCGCTATGTCCTGGCGACGATCCCAGCCGACAAACGCAGCGGAGACTGGCAGTCGCAGGCACTCGCCGACTTCGTCGACTCACTCAACCCGAAGGTGCAGATTCTCATCGCGCACTGACGGGGGCGACAGGACCCTCCAGTCGCGATGCTGCAACGGTGTAGCACGTACCTACTGAAGAAGCCATCGGAATCCCCAACAAAGCTAGTACGTCGAATGCGGGCATCACTGCCCGCCTTCTCGTTGACGTGATCCCTATGTGCGACGTCCGATTATACGAACTTGTCGAACCACTCGATCGTGCGCGTGAGGAAGTCGGCGCGATACTCGGCTGGGCCGGCGCTAGTGAAGCCGTGCGCTTGACCCGGATAGCGCACGAACTCGACCTCACAGCCGCCTTTACAGAGAGCGACGAAGAGCTCCTCCGATTGACTTGTTGGGCAGCGCAGGTCGTTCTCGCCACTTGCCAACAGCGTCGGTGTGGTCGCCCGGTGGGCATAGGTCAGAGGCGAATGCTTCTCGAACCATTGCGGATTCTCGTGCGGCTGCGCTTTGTACTGAGTCGAGTCATAGTGCCAGCCGATGTCACTGGTACCGAACTGCGCCTTGAGATCGACCGACGGCGCTCCGCAGACGCAGGCCTTGAAGCGGTCGGTCTGGCCGATCATCCAGGAGGTCATGAAGCCGCCGTATGAGTAGCCGAAGATACCGATGCGGTCGGCATCGACGTAGGGTCGCTCAGCGACCTGATCGACCACCGCCATCAGATCCAGGTAATCCTCACCGCCCCGGTCTCCCAGCACCTGAACCGAGAACTCGCGTCCGTAGGAAGTCGAGCCGCGCGGGTTCGGCAGTACGACCAGATAGTCGTGGTTGACCAGGAGCGGCTGATTCGGGATGTACCGATAGCCATAAAAGCCATTCGGACCGCCGTGGATCATCAGTACAACGGGGTAGCGACGACTAGGATCGAAGTCGGCGGGTTTGAGGAGCCAGGATTCTGTGGTAAAGCCGCCGCGCTCGATCTCGAAGCGTTCCCATTCAGGTGTCCCGATGCGGGTCGTCAGATCAGCATTGTGGTTGGTGATGATCGACGTCGTGTTATTGGTCAGGTCGTGAAGCGCGATCTCTCCCGGAGCGTCGAACGCGCTGTAGGCGCTGACCGCGAACCGATGGTCCCTATCCAGGCTGATGCCGGTGAAGGTCGCATCTCCGCTGGAGAGGTTTTCGAGCTTACGACTTTCGACGTCAATGACGTAGAGGCCGTGCCGTGCATGCTCCGCCGCACAGAAGAGCACCCGCCGATCGTCGAGCCAGACCATCGAGCTGGAGCCAACGCCGTCGACCGGCAGCACCGGCAGATCGGTGGTCAGCTGGCGCGTCTCGCCGTCCGCGACGCTGAAGAGATAGAGATCAGGCTGGTAGGTGTGCCCCGGATCTCCGGTGAAGATGATCCGGTTACCGCTGGGAGACCAGGCGGCGGTCGGATGGCTGCCGTCTCCAACGGCCGGATCGCCGACCGGCGTTTGTTCGCCAGACGCGACGTCGATGGTGACGATGTGGGCATTCCAGCCATCGGCCGCCTGCTTGCCAACGGCGAGCGAGCGGCCGTCAGGCGACCAGGTCGGCAGATAGTGGTCGACCAGATCGGTAGTCAGACGGCGGCGCTCGCCGGTCGCCACATCGACGAGCCAGGTGTGATTACGCGCATCGCCGAGAAAGCCACGACCGTCCCACTTGTAGTCGAGTCGTCGCGTCACTCGCACTCGAGCCGGCTCGTCCTCTTTGGCTGGTTCTTCGCCTGGATTCTCCGGATCGAAGCTGGTGGTGTAGGCAATGGACGAACCATCCGGCGACCAGGCCAACTCGCTGATTATTTGGTTGTGCGCGGTCACCTGTCGCGGCTCGGCGGGCTGAGCAACGTCCAGCACGAAGATGCCGAACTTGGCCGGTGCTGCCACGCGATCCGAGACGAAGGCGATGCTGGATCCATCCGGCGACCAGCGCGGACTGTCGTTCTTCAGTCCGCCAAAGGTGACCTGCCGCCCATTGTCGCCATCTCGATTGCAGAGCCAGAGATGGGTGAGCGTCTTCTTCGATTCACGGTCCGGTTGAGTCAGCGTGTAGACGATTCGCTGGCCGTCCGGCGAGATCTGCGGGTCTCCAGGCTGACATACGTCATATGTAAGTTCCTCTGGCGTGGTCCGACTGGCCATGTTGGGCTGCCTCCTATTGGCTGTCGATCGTGTTCGCATAAGCACGCCAGACGTCTTCCTCTTTTGGGTGGTTCACGCTCCGGCGATTCGCCCATCTTAGACCATCTCCGGCACGGATGATCTATACATCCTCGCGACGACGGGGCCTGATCTCGACGATGCATGCCTGGCAATCACGACAGGAGCCTCGGCCGTTGAGAACGTGCGGTTTGTCTCACGCGATTGCGAGACCCGCCGACCGTACCGATCACCCGCTTCATTCGTTGAAACCGTAATGAAACCAGTGGTCCGCTAGACTGGCCGCGAGCCCATGCCGGTTCGCGGCGAAGGGCTGCGCATTCCATGGAAGCTATCTGCCGTACCGACGTTATGGAACCTGGAGGACCGGCGGTGCGGGTGCTGGTGATTGAAGATGACACGGAGCTGGCCGACGCGGTCGCGGTTGGTCTGCGTCGCGCACGTATGGCAGTCGATGTGACCTACGACGGCACGTCCGGCTTTGAACGCGCCCTGGAAAACGACTACGACGTCATCGTCCTCGATCGTGACCTTCCCGGTACCCATGGCGACGAGATCTGCACCGAGCTGGTCAATGGTGGCTGTCGCAGCCGCGTACTGATGCTGACCGCCGCCTCTTCCACTGAAGATCTGGTTGAGGGGCTCGGGCTCGGCGCCGATGATTACCTGGCAAAACCGTTCGACTTCCCCGTCCTCATCGCTCGCATCGGAGCGCTGATGCGACGCGCGCAACCGGGTCTCCCGCCAGTACTGACACGTGGTGATCTGGTAGTCGATACCGCCAGACGCCGCGCTTCGCGTGGCGATCGAGTGCTCGAACTTGCGCCGAAGGAGTTCGGCGTGCTCGAGCTGCTGCTGGCGACGCAGGGACGGTCTGTTTCGGCCGAGGAGCTCCTTGAACGGGTGTGGGACGAGGCGGCCGATCCCTTCACCAGCGCGGTGAAGATCACCATCAGTCGCTTACGCGCCAAGCTGGGCGACCCGCCTCTGGTCGAGACCGTGGCCAAGTCGGGATATCGGATCCCATGAAAGCCCTCACGCTGCATCGCCTCTCCGCTCCGGACATTCGCGCGCACTTGCCGCGCTGGACCGTCCGCTTGCGTCTCACGCTGCTCTTTGGCACCCTGTTCCTCCTTTCTGGGGCTGGCCTGCTGGGCTTCACCTACGTCCTGGTCGAGCACGCCACCGACGGCCCACTCGTAAGCACCAGCCAGGATGGCTCGACCACCATTGTCGCCAGCCAGGGGGACATCGGGACAGGCGGGAAATCGTTCCTGAACTCCACTTCACATTCTCCTCACGTGAGCGTCAGCGGAACCGAGATCACGTCCAACTCCGGCCTGACACCTGAGCAGCTCCAGTTGCAGGCGGACCAGCTCCGCACCCAGGCGACGAACCAACATGCGGCCGAACTCCATCAACTTCTGATGAACTCGGGACTAGCCCTCGGTGCCATGGCGCTCGTCTCGATCTTGCTCGGCTGGATCGTGGCCGGACGCGTGCTCGATCCGCTGCGGATGATGACGGCGACCACGCAAGCCATCACCGCCTCGAACCTGATCCAGCGACTCAACCTTCAGGGGCCGGACGACGAGATCAAGGAGCTTGGTGACACCATCGACGGACTCCTGGCCAGGCTGGAGGCATCCTTCCGCGCGCAGCGTCAGTTCGTCGCCAACGCGTCCCATGAGCTTCGCAGCCCGCTCGCACGACAGCGTGCGCTGATTCAGGTGGCCGTCTCCGATCCCAATGCCAGCGTCGATTCACTGCGCGCCGCGCACGAACGCGTGTTGGTGGCTGAAGAGCAGCAGGAGCGGATTCTGGAGGCCCTCTTCACGTTGACGCGTGGCCAGGCAGGGCCTGAACGGCACGAGTCGGTCGACCTGGTCGCCGTCAGTGAGGCAGCGCTCGCTGCGCTACAGGACGACTTGCATCAGCGGCAACTCATTCTCAAGACGGATATCTCGCCCGCCACGACGCTCGGCGACCCTCGCCTGATCGAGCGGCTCACCATCAACTTGATCGACAATGCCATCCGTTACAACGTCGATGACGGTCGTATTGAATTGAGGGTCGAGGAAGAAGCCGGTCAGGCATGCGTTTCGGTTCTCAACACCGGCCCGATCGTTCCACCGGCGATGGTCGAGCGTCTACTGCAGCCGTTCCAGCGTCTGGGCACAGAGCGGACCCGTCACGGCGCCAACCTTGGACTGGGGCTCTCGATCGTGAAAGCTATCGCCGACGCTCACCTCGCCACACTGGATCTCCTGGCACTCCCGGACGGCGGCCTGCAAGTGACGGTCTCGTTCGCAGCCTTGGCCCCGCACGTCCCCAAATCTCCTGCGGCGTAGTCTCACAACTTCCGCTTTCGCTCTGCTTCCCCGGTGAAACCGTGTCGAAACCACTGCTGGCGTATAAGAGAGAGGTGCACAGAACGACCGATCACACCAAAGGAGGTGCAGATTGAAACAACGGTTCGTGAAAGCACTCATGGCCGGCGGGTTGCTGGCCACCATGATCGTCACCGGCGTCGCGGCCACTCCGGCCACCGCCAACGACGGATCGACCACTGGAAGCGGCAGCGGGCCGACGTGCGTCGTGTCGCAGGCTCCTCTCAACGTCTCCGGCGGCAAGCAGGCCGAGTTCGGAACGTCGACGATGGTGGAGAACGGCACACCACCGGCCGGAGCCACAGTCGTCGACTGCGATAGCGTACCGCCGCCCGGTTTGGACAAGCAGTCCTTCTCAGCCGGTGGCGGACCCGCCGGTGTACTGACGACCTGCAAAACAACGGGGGACTCGCAATCCGGCGACGCCGCCCCAACGTGCAACTCGATCTACATGATCAGCAATGACGGCACACCGCCCGCCGGTGCCACTCAAGTGCCCTGTGACAGCATCAAGCCGCCGCCGGGCGCCGTCACCATGGGGTCGGGTGCGCCCGATACGACGTCGATGACCTGCTACGAGGTCGCGACACCGTCCGGCTCGTAAAGCGAATCACGCAGACGCGTTCGACTTCCCCAACGCGTTCCTCTACACCACCTGGGACCCCCCGGTCCCGGGTGGATTTTTGTTTGGATGTTTGCGGCCTTGCCCGATGATCCCCCTTCTCCCGTTCGAACGGGATGTCCTCTCCCTCGGTCGAGGGAGGTTGTGGGGAGAGAAGGGCCGGGGATGAGGGTGGTTTGGCAACACCAGTGGAATCTGCTCTAGAAAGTCAATTCCGCACCGCTCCGTCCGACTCATCACCATCCATCCCTAGACGCTCCGCGATGGTGGCGGCGAGGTCGAGGAAAATCCTGGACTGCGCGCCGTCGGGATCGGTGACGAGTAGTGGTCGACCGGTGTCGGCCGCCTCGGAGATGGACGGCTCGATGGGGATCTCAGCCAGCAACGGAACTTCGCCACTGGTGAGTGCGCGCGGAGTCTGACTGCGGTGGAAGATCTGGATGCGCTCACCGCAGGAGGGACAGAGGAGATAGCTCATGTTTTCGATGACGCCGAGGACCGGTACTTTACCCGCCTGAAAGGCGCGAAACGCACGGGTGCTGTCGAGCAATGCCAGGTCCTGCGGAGTCACCACGATGGCGGCGCCGTCGATGACGACGGTCGAGATCAGCGACGCTTGCGGCTCGCCTGTTCCTGGTGGGAGGTCGACCAGAAGGACATCCAGATCGCCCCACTCCACCATCTGCATCAGGTTGCAGACCAGCCTTCCGACAAACGCGGCGTTGTCGACCATGGCCGCCTGCTCGTCACCGACCAGTAGCCCGACCGACATGACTTTGATTCCGTAGCGATCGAGCGCCGGGATACGTTCGCTGGGCGCATTGCTGACGTCACGACTGGCAAGGGGCAGGATCGCTTCCCAGCCACGCGCCTCCGCCTTCCGACGCACACCCAGCATAAGTGGCACATTGGGGCCGTGGACGTCGGCGTCAAGCAGTCCAACACGATAGCCAAGGTGCGCCAGGGCCAGCGAGAGATTGACGGCGACGGTCGATTTGCCGACACCTCCCTTGCCGCTGGCGACGGCAAGGACACGCCGAATTCCCGGAAGCCGCCTCGGCTCCTCTTTGCGGATTAATCCACCTTGCAACGGATTCGCCGAAGAACCGAACATCGAGCGTGCTCCTCTGCGAGGCGAGACCGGCGGAATCGGGCCAGGTAGGCGCCGCCGGAGATCGACTCCGGCAGCGCGATAAGCCGAGGCTAGGAAGCCAGTTCCGGTACGTGCTCACGCACAAAGAGCGAGAGATCGAGCTCGCCTGGCGACTGCCCATATTGAGTCAGCGCCATGGCGATCTCACTGCGATGCTGCGTGGCATGGACGAAGACGTCCAGCATCGACAACCAGAGCCGTCTGTGCAGCATTGGTCCTCCATCAGTCCACATGATGATACGCGCGGGGCTCCACTCACCCTCTGGCGTGAGCTTGTCGATGAAAGCGACCAGGTCCGACTCGATCCCGGCCCAGCGCGTTCGGATGGCGGGAACGTCTGGGTAGTCTTTGGGGTCAAACTCGTATGGTTCCCAATCGATGTCGATGGCTTTACCGGGCCAGATAAGACTCGCCCAGAAAAACTCCGTCTCCATCAGGTGGACCAGCGTGTCGCTGACGCCGCCAAACGCGTTGTTGTTCGGAGCATGTAACTGCTCCGGCGTCAGCTTCTCAGCTTGATCGAGGAGGCGTGTGTTTGCATACTGGTTGTAGGCGTAGAGCAAGCGGATGTATTCGAGATCCATTCTCTTCTCCATGTGGTGACTGAAGAGCCGATGAAATCTCGGCTCTTCATTGCGGACAGTCAAGATCGGAGCAAAGCGAAAAGCGCGCACGTGCCGAGCGAAGGCATGGCGAATACGCGGTGTCAGATCACAGGAGCGCTCTCCCGCGAAAAGCTCCGGTCAGAGTTCGTTGGTGGTGTTGCTTAGTCTTACGCTATCACCGGCATGGATGTCTCCAGTTTCGAGGATGTCATTGTGATCGCCCATGCGTCGACCGGCACCGATCGGGGCGAATGGAACGCTTGAATCATGGATGAGAAAGGAGTGGACGTGCAAGCCCCACGCTTTGGGCACACACCCGGCAAGCTGTCAGCGCGTCGCGGCGATCTCCTCAGCGCTGTAGCGATAGGCCCGGAAGACGGCGTTGCGTACCGGCTTATCCGGCTTGCCAGGTGGTGACGCGAAGAACGGGTTGACGTACTCCCAGACCGTCTCCCCCTCGGCCGTCACTTCGAAGAAGCGACCGAAGGTCCCCTCGCAGATGAGCGTGTTGCCGTTCGGCAGACGTTGCGCGCTGGAGAGGTGCGGCGCGAAGAAGTCGACGTTCTGCTTCTCTTCATAGCTCCAGACCACCTCACTGGTGGCCGGGTCGATCTCCAACACGCGTGAGTAGGGCATGATGGCATCCGGACGACGCGTGCCGTTGTCGAAGACCAGGATGTGGCCGTTCTCGAGCGGAGTCGGCGCATGTTGCTGCGCCAGATTCGGTGAGCCATATCGCCAGTTGAACTCCCCGGTGGCGCGGTCGACGATGGCGATGGTCGAGAGGTCGCGAAAGCTGGTCAGGATGTCCCCGTCCGGCATCTCGGCGATGGTGTTGCCGTGGGTCCATTCCGCGAGATCCTCGCGCGGCGTCATGGGCCGGTCAACTCCTGGATCGAGATGCTCCCAGGAACGCCACTCCCAGACGACGTCGCCCGACTTCGTCATTTCGACGAAATAATCGGCGAACATCGGACCGTCCGGCTTCGGATCTGGATGGCCCTCGCGAAGCTCGTCGCACATCGCGTCAGGCACTTCCCTCAGGCAGAGGAAGAGGACGTTGCCGTTGCGCAGCAGGATCCCATCGTGATGATGGTCCGGCTGGCGTAGCTCCCAGAGGATTTCGCCGTCCCACGTAGCTTCGAGGATGGCACCACCCTTCCAACCCTTGTCGGCAATGAAGCGCTCCGACTCCTCCGGCACTTTGCCGTTGTAGAGCAGGGTTCCCCGTGGCGTGAGGTAGCCATATAGACCGGGCGAATAAGGGAGTGACCAGGTGTGGGCGATCTCGCCATGCATGTCGATCAGGTAGACCTTGCCACCACCGGTGAGTGGTGCGAAGAGGGTGAAGCCGGGAAAGACGCGCTCCGGATCGTGCGCTCGTAGCTCGACTCCAGCACGTTTCCCTTTGATCTGCTCGACCGACGCCACCGCGTCCATCCTTTCTGAAGAGCGCAATGGACGTGTGCCGGGAGGACAACACCCGCTTCGCGGGTACCCGCGTCCCATACAGAATTAGAATTTGACACATGTTGTAGGGGAGGACCTTGTGTCCTCCCGTTTCTCGCCGATCGCTCGCTGGCTCCCGGTCAGCCTGGACCGCCCGCGGCGAACGGCGAGACGTACTCGTGCACGCGCGCCATGACCTGCTCCACCTGCTCGGACGTCATGGAGTCGGCTTGCTTCTCCGCCTCTACGATCAGCGGCAACAGGTGAATGTCGCCCGCGGTTGCCAGACCGGTCACCTCCGGAAAGGAAAGGACGAAGGCGATGGCGGCGTTGATGAATTCCTGGCGGTCGAGTGGCTCGTACCAAGTGTCGTAGTTGTGTGGCGCGCCTTCGGGCCAAGGACGCTGAGCAATGGCCTTGATCACCATCAGTCCGGCATCTTGCCGCTTGATCTCCGACGTAAGCGCTTCCAAATCCAAACGATAGGCTTCGTCCTGATAGAGGACGTAGTTCAGCGGTGTCAGGACCGTCTCGAACGGAAAGCGGCTGAGCGCTTCCCGGTGCGTCCGCGGCGCCTGGTGCCCATGTCCCGTGATACCGATGTGTCGCACCATCCCCTGCTCTTGCGCCTGAATGGTCGCCTCAAGCGCGCCGCCGGATGCAGTCAGCAGGTCGAGCTGCTCGAGATCGCCGACCGCATGATGCTGGATGAGATCGACGTGATCGGTCTGCAGCCGCTCCAGCGACTCGTTGATCTCGGCCCAGGACGATTCCTTGTCCCGCTTACCGGTCTTGGTGGAAAGGAAGATCTGATCGCGGATCTTCGGCATCCATGGTCCGAGGCGGAGCTCCGCATCGCCGTAGCTGCGCGCCACGTCGAAGTGGTTGATTCCAGATTCAAGTGCGAATTCGATAGTGGAATCGGCCTCCTCCTGCGTCACGTCGCTGAGCGCCGCGGCGCCAAATATCAACACGGAATCCATGTGGCCAATCCGGCCCAAACGTCGCTGCTGCATCGAGATCCCGCCTTTCAGGTTACTGGCTGTCCGGTGTGGTCGTCGCTCGCGTGTCTACGCGTCGTGAGGTGCGCAGCTTCCATGCTAGCGCTGGGTCGATCGGGGCGCAATGCGAACGCGCACAACGCACGAGTAGGGCTCGCGACCTCTCCCATGGATGCTCTTGGGACAACGCGTCCTTACCGATTCGTGATGCGGGTCTCTAGCTGTTGGGATTGCATGCCCGCTAGTCTGAATTCACGGATCCGTGAGAACGACACATATTGGCGAGCGCAAACGCTCACAAGCCAAAGGAGCAGATCCATGAAGCGCCGAGCATCTTCTGTCGTTGGTGCCGTGCTGTTTGCCCTGTTGAGCACGTTTGGTATAGCCAGCGCCGCGCCGGGAAACGCACCGAACGCGCAGATTATCGATCTTCCCTGTGCGGCAAATGACCTCGGCATCGACATCGTCACGGTTATCGTGATGGATAACAGCGGGTCCTGGAGCCCGGGCCATATCGTCGCGATCAACGGAGAGCCAGCGAGTGGGATCGGCATCCCGCTGGAGTTCCAGGTTACCCTGACTGATTCAGATGGAGTCGTCCACGAGTCATTCGATCAGGTGAAGCCAGGCAACCGCAACGGCATCACCAACACCATTCAATGTACCGAGACCGAATCCTTTACTGACGATCAAGGAACGGACTTCACCGTCACCAACGTCATCACAGTTTTCATCGCGCCACGCGGCTGATCAACCGGAGCCTTGAATGTCGACCAGACTTGAAGCCGAAAGGAAGCAGTAAATGTCTTCTATGTCCGCACCAGCCGTCACCACCGCACGCCCAGCCACCGTCAGCGCGGCGATTGGTTTGATCCTCTTGCTCGTGGCGATCACCGTACCAACCGTGATCGTCTCCATGGATGGGTTTGACGCCGCATTCGTCGCCATCGCCTCGGTGTTTGCGACCTTGAAGCTCATCGGCGTGGCAGGCCTCTGGAATTGCCGCAAATGGGGAATGTACGTCGCCTTTGCCGCCGTGGCGATCGATACGCTCTTGAGCGCGGGGAGCATGCTCGATACAAACGGAGCCGCGTCCGTCGTGCTGATGTTGGGCAACGCGATCGTGGGAGTGGTCGTGCTCGTCCTTCTCATGCGACAGAGCTCGCGGCGAGCCTACGTCTGATCGTCGCCGGACCCGGTTCCCGGGGCACGTACAAGAGTGGGCGAGGCGGGAATGTGGATCGTTCGCCCACTTGATGCCAAATGAGATTACCGGGTCCCACAACCTCCGCGTCACGCTGGCACATCTCGCCCGTGACAAACCAAATTGGATCACGAGTGCGGACATATAGTTCGCTAAGAAAGAGGTCACCAATTGTCTACCCTTACGGTATCTACCGACGAGAAAGATCGACCCTCGACCGTCACCGGTGCCATCTCGCTCCTGCTGGTAGCCGTGGCACTCACGGCTCCGGCCGTCATCCTCACGATGGATGGATTTGATGCTGCATTCATCGCCATCGCCGCGACGCTGGCGAGCCTCAAACTTGCCGGAGCCATCGGACTCTTGCGCTGCCGTAGATGGGCGATGATCGTTGGATTCTCAGCGACGTTGGTCGACGTGCTGCTGTGCGCGTTGACGCTGTCGGACTCGCCGAGTGGGGCTGATATCGTCGCTTCGATCGCCTTCATCGGCATCGGTCTCGCCACGCTTGGGCTACTCGCGCTGCCAAGCTCGCGCCGATCCTACGTCTGATCATGCGGACGAGCCGGCTGAACGAGCGAGACGTTCGTCAGAACGAGCGAACTGGCATACAATACTTGGACTCCCGACACGGATGAAAGTGGGCCAGGCCAACATGCGGATCGTTCACCCACTTCAAACCATGCGCACCACAGTCGCGGCGGATCAGCATGAGAACCGCCCGGCTGTGGTTCTCCAGGGAAGCTGGCTCACTGGAGCCAGATTGGCGTTCGTTGTGTTCGCCTCAGTGGCCATCTGGCTGACCGTGATGTCCTCGGTCGATTCGGTACGGGATGCCAATGGATACTGGCTGGCGGCAATCGGTGATTCCGGAGATGCTCAGACTGCGGTAGCCAACGGCGGCACAGACCTTTTCACGTTCATCGCCCTTGGAGCTATCGAGTTTGTCCGCATCCTCGTCTTCTTTGCGGTCGCGTCTCTCCTGGTCTGGCGCTCCCGTGAGGTCATCGCGTTCGTCGTAGCGCTCTTCCTAATGGCCGGGTCGGCGGCGAATTTCCCACCCAACCTCTTCGACATGATGTCGACCCATCCCGTCCGTGCTGTGCTCGGACTGATCGTGACGTTCTGCTTCCCGTTCCTGCTCCTGGTCATCTTCTACATCTTCCCGGATGGTCGCTTCACACCGCGCTGGACGATCATCCCCGCGTTATACCTGGCAGGCTCGCTCGGGTGGACCTTCTTTGTCGTGCGCGCACTTGGATCCCAAAGCGGCTGGTATGCGCTGGCCGTCCCATTGCTGCTGATTGCCTCGGCGGTCTTCGCGCAGATCTATCGCTACCGACGAATTTCGGGACCGGTTCAGAAACAGCAGGTGAAGTGGTTCATCACCGGCTTGGGTCTACTTCTGGTCACCTTCGTGGGGGGCAACATCGTACTCGGTCTGACCGGCGGATTCAATGACGTGCCGCCGCCCAGCGCCGACATCATCTGGCCCGTCTTCGAGGTGGTCACGACACTGGCCAGCATCTGTGTGGCGGTCGCCTTGGCAATTGCGGTTTTGAAATTCCGCCTCTTCGACCTTGATCTGGTCATCAACCGTGCGTTGGTCTATGTCGGTCTATCCATCAGTGTGGTTGGCATCTACGTTCTTGTCGTCGGTTACCTTGGGGCATTGTTCCGAACCGGTGGGAACCTCGTCATTTCGATTCTCGCGACAGCTCTGGTGGCCGTCATGTTCCAACCGCTGCGCGAGCGAATGCAGCGGGGCGCGAACCGCTTGCTCTGGGGACTGCGTGATGAGCCCTATGCCGTGGTGGCGGGTCTCGGGCGACGCCTCGAAGGGATTCTGGCTCCAGACGCGGTCTTGCCAACGATCGTCGAGACCGTTGCCAGCGCCCTCAAACTCCCGTACGTCGCGATTGCACTTAGTCGAGGCGATGAATTCTCAGTCGCCGCCGAGCGCGGAGAGCAACCATCCGCGACACTCGAGATCGTGCCACTAATGCATCAAGGTGAGCAGGTCGGCGAACTGCGATTGGCCCCGCGCCCCGGCGAGGCAACGCTTGCACCGGCCGATCGCCGGTTGCTGAACGACCTGGCTCGCCAGGCGGGTGTGGTCGTTCATTCCGTCCAGCTCTCGCAAGATCTGCATCGAGCTCGCGTCCGCCTTGTGACGGGACGCGAAGAAGAACGAAGACGGCTGCGTCGAGATCTGCACGACGGTCTTGGGCCAACGCTGGCTAGTCAGGCGCTCACCATCGACGCCGCGCGACTGCTGATCGAACGAGACCCGCAGGGTGCGGCCGACTTGCTGCGAGACGCGAAGGCGCAGACGCAGGCAGCGGTGGGCGAAATCCGTCGCGTCGTTTACGAGCTTCGACCACCCGCGCTGGACGACCTCGGCCTGGTGGGAACGTTGCGGGAGCTCGCCGGCCAGTACGCCGGACGGGGGCTCAACGTCACCGTTGAGGCGCCAGCGTCACTCCCGTCTCTCGCGGCGGCAGTCGAAGTCGCGGTCTTTCGCATCTCACAGGAGGCCATTACCAACGTCGTTCGACACGCCCAAGCGACAACGTGCACCATCGCGATCAGCGTCGACGAGGGTCTGACCCTAACGATCAGCGACGACGGCCGTGGCATTCCGACGGATCGTCGTGCGGGCGTCGGTCTGACCTCGATGCGTGAGCGTGCCGAGGAGCTGGGCGGCTCATGCTCGATCATAAGCAATGCAGAGGGCGGCACATCCGTGGTTGCGCGATTGCCGCTTTAGGATTGAAGAGCGCATGGATCCGATCACCATTCTGATCGCGGACGACCATCCGATGTTCCGCTTCGGTTTGCAGGCACGCCTGAGCGCCGAGCTGGATCTCGCCGTGGTCGCTGAGGCAAGCACGGGCGAAGAGGCGGTCGACCTTTCGGCTATCCACGCTCCGGACGTGGTTCTGATGGACCTCAACTTACCGGGGATGAATGGCATCGAGGCGACGCGAAAGGTGCGTGACGCCGCTCCAGGATCGGCCGTCCTCATCGTGACGATGTTCGATGACGACTCGGTCTTCGAAGCCATGCGAGCCGGGGCACGAGGCTATCTACTGAAGGATGCGGACGCGGAGGAAACGGTAAGAGCCATCCGCTCGGTCGCGAACGGCGGAGCGATTTTCAGTCCGGCGGTTGCCAGTCGGTTGCAAAGTTACTTTGCCGCGCCGCCTTCTACGTTACCCGCTCCCGCCTTCCCAGAGCTCACCGAACGAGAACGCGAGGTACTGGCGCTGCTGGCCGAAGGTGTCACAAACGCGACGATTGCCCAACGTCTCTATCTGAGCCCGAAGACCGTTCGGAACTACGTCTCGAACATCTTCAGCAAGCTGCAGGTCGCGGATCGCGCCGAAGCGATCCTCCGCGCGCGTGAGGCTGGACTTGGAGGAGAGTAGAACGACGACCACCTTCAACAGGATACGACCAGACGCTGCGCATTCCTTGTTCTTGCTCGCCAGCATCATTTCCGCTACTTCTTTTCGACCAAATCCCCACCCACCTGTCGGCCGCTGACTCGACAGTCACAACATCCATCTTCGTGATCCCCCTTGACAGGCGATTTGTCACCTGCGTTAATCCCGACGGAAACGCTCGGGATTAAGAACAGACAGCGCGAATCGCCAATCGGATGGTCAGGGAGGGAAAAGCGGCATGCTGCCAACGTTCGTGATTGGACTCCGAGAAGGGATCGAGGCCGCTTTGATCGTGGGGATCATCGCGGCCTACCTGCGCCAGCGCGGACGGCAAGACGCGCTGCGCTGGGTTTGGATCGGAGTTGGCCTGGCCGCGGCGCTTTGCCTGGCGGTTGGAATCGCCCTTCACACGCTCGAACGCTCGTTGCCGCATCGACAGCAGGAGGGGCTCGAAACGATCGTGGCCGTGGTGGCCATCGCCTTCATCACCTACATGGTAGTTTGGATGCGCCGTCACGCACGAGGCATCAAGAAGACACTGGAGGAGGACGCATCCTCGGCGCTGGCACGCAACACGGTCTCCGCTTTCGTGGCCATGGCGTTCTTCGCCGTGCTGCGCGAGGGTTTTGAAACCGCCGTCTTCGTCCTCGCGGTCTTCCAGAGCGCCAACAACACGACCGCGGCCGGAAGCGGAGTGATCCTCGGGCTGTTGCTCGCGACGATCCTGGGTTATCTCCTCTATCGAGGCGGGGTGCGCATCAACCTGAATCGGTTCTTCCGCGTGACCGGCGTCGTGCTTGTCCTGGTTGCCGCCGGACTGGCTGCTTCGGCGCTGCACTCTGCCCACGAGGCCGGTTGGTTCGACGCTCTGCAGACCAGAGCGCTCGATCTCTCCTGGCTGGTGGCCCCGGGGTCGGTTCGTTCCTCGCTGCTGACCGGCATGCTCGGCCTGCAACCCAAGCCTGTGGTCGCCGAGGTCGCCATCTGGATTCTTTACGCCATCCCCTTCACCCTCTACGTCATGTGGCCGGCCCGCGGCAGGTCCGGCAACTCATCCGGAGGACGGCGTGTTCCCAGCGTCACCGCCGCTGTCGTAATGACAGTCACCGCTTTCCTGCTCGGCGCCTGCGGCTCGGCCGGAATTGGCACGCCGGGCGCTCGCACGACCAATGACGTCAACGTGGTGCAAATCGCGCTGACCGATGCAGGTTGCGACCCGGCGGAGATTACGACTCCAGCCGGGCCAACGAAATTCCAGATCACGAACAGCAGCGCCAGCGCCGTGACCGAGTTCGAAGTCCTGGACGGCACCCGGATCCTCGGGGAAAAGGAGAACCTCACTCCGGGTCTGAATGGCTCCTTCTCGCTCGACCTCAAGGCCGGGACCTATACGCTGATGTGCCCCAACGGAACGACCGCCGAGACTGGAACGCTGCACGTGACCGGAGAGTCGGCCGAAGCCTCGTCGACGGTCCCTGCATTGGCGATCGATCAAGCTGTCCAGACGTATCGCCAGTATCTCGAGGATCAAACGGCGATCTTGATCGATCGAACGACCGACTTCGTGGAGGCGGTGAAGGCTGGAGATATCGAGCGATCCAAGACGCTCTACGCCAGCGCCCGGGCACCGTACGAGCGGGTCGAACCCGTTGCCGAGAGTTTCGGAGGGCTCGATCCCTCGATCGACGCCCGTGAAGGCGACGTGCCAGACGAAAACTGGACCGGATTCCATCGGATCGAAAAGGCACTCTGGTCCGATAACTCGCTTGAGGGCATGGCCCCGATTGCCGATAAGCTGCTGATCGACGTGACGCAGTTGCATGGACTCGTGCGCAACGCCATCCTCGACCCGGCAGAGATCGCAAACGGCTCGGTCGAGCTCCTCAACGAGGTCTCCGCCTCGAAGATCACTGGGGAAGAGGAGCGTTACTCCCACGTCGATCTGGTCGACTTCCAGGCCAATCTCGATGGATCGTACGCCGGCTTCAACGCTGTCAAGCCGATCCTCACCATCAAGAATCCGGATCTGGCATCAGAGATCGACGACCAGTTCGACGCGGTGTACGCGGGCCTGCAGCCGTATCGCACCAGCGACGGGTTCGTCACGTATACCGAACTCTCCGACAGCGACACCCGTCAGCTGAGCCAATCGATCGACGCACTGGCCGAACCGCTGTCGCGCGTCGCCGAGATCGTCGTGACGGCAGGAAGCTAGGAGGTCGCGATGGCACGCGTATCAAGACGGAAGTTCCTGGGCTCATTGGGAGCCACCGGGGCCGGCCTGGCGCTGACCGCGGGAACGATCGGATTTGGTCGAGTGGAAAGCGCAGCCGGTGTACCGGCCGCGCTCGTTCCATTCGATGGACCGCATCAGGCCGGTATCGCCACTTCGGAGCAGGAGCGACTCTTCATCGCCGCCTTCGATCTGACGACGAACGATCGAGAGCAGGTGAAATCCCTCCTGCGAACATGGACCGACGCGGCGCGACGAATGTGCCTGGGTCATCCAGTTGGACCCGTGGCGGAGACCAGCCTGACACCGCCACAAGACACAGGTGAAGCGTTGGGTTTGTCGCCCGCCAATTTGACTGTCACCTTTGGCGTCGGACCCACATTCTTCGAGAAAGAGGGAGTCGATCGCTTTGGACTGAAGAGCGAGCGGCCGTCCGCGCTGATCGACCTGCCGGCTTTCGCGGGTGATCTGCTTGACACAAACCGCTGTGGTGGCGACTTGATCATTCAGGCCTGCGCCGACGACGCCCAGGTCACATTCCATGCCGTGCGCAATCTGGCGCGCCAGGCGCGCGGTTTAGCGGTCATCCGCTGGTCGCAACTCGGCTTCGGGCGCACATCCAGCACCAGCGAGGAGCAGGCGACGCCCAGGAATCTGATGGGGTTCAAAGACGGCACCAACAACATCAAAGCGGAAGAGATCGACGTCATGAACGAGCAGGTCTGGGTCGGGCCGGGCGACGGCCCCGCCTGGATGCGCGGCGGAACGTATATGGTGGCCCGGCGCATCCGCATGCTGATCGAGGTCTGGGATCGCTCGGGGCTGGCCGATCAGGAGCAGACCTTCGGGCACGAGAAGGTCAGCGGCGCGCCGATCGGCAAGAAGGATGAGTTCGAAACGGTCGATCTGAGCGCGCGCGACTCCTCCGGGTACCTACGG
Organism: uncultured Chloroflexia bacterium; assembly: GCA_963713965.1. Taxonomy (GTDB): domain Bacteria; phylum Chloroflexota; class Chloroflexia; order Thermomicrobiales; family Thermomicrobiaceae; genus CALAGB01. The sequence continues at coordinate 2,287,887 of OY970217.1, read as the reverse complement.
ATCCCAATGGACGCTCACATCCGGCTAGCCAATCACGGCATGGTGGGCGGCGCGCGCATCTTACGACGCGGATACTCGTTCACCGACGGGATGGACACGCGCACCGGACAGCTCGACGCCGGGCTCTTTTTCATCTGCTTCCAGCGAGATCCGGAGCGGGGGTTCGTCGCCATCCAGCGAAATCTCGCATCAGATAAGCTCAATGAATACATCCAGCACAACGGCAGCGCCATCTTCGCGATCCCACCCGGAGTCGACGGAAATGGCTATTGGGGACAGACGCTCGTGGAGGGGTAGCAGGTCCGTGTGCTGGTCTCAGGGTATACACTCCGGTGACGATGCGATCCGCGCGACGTTCGGAAGATCGCGTGCACAATGACTCCGAAGCGGAGGGTGAACATGACGACAACTGATCGAAAGCCAACGCGCCTCGAGCGTTTTCGCGCTCACCGGGACGAGTTCTTCAAATCCGACTCTCGCTCGCCCCTCCTTCCGGAGCAACAGGCGGTCTTCGAGGGGCTGAGCTACTACCCGGAGGATCCGGCGCTGCGCCTTGAGGCGACTCTCAACGCCGAAGAGGTCAGTCAGACGCCGGTTGAGGTCGATACGTCGACCACCGAGCGCAAGACTTTCATCCCGGCCGGTACCGTCGAGATCGAGGTCGAGGGGCAGTCACTGCGCCTACTCGTTTACCGGGAACCCGGACGCGGACGCTATTTTCTGCCGTTTCGGGATTCCACGTCAGGGAAAGAGACGTATGGCGCTGGGCGCTATCTCGATCCGCAGATCACTCCGAAGGACACGCTGATCGTCGACTTCAACTATGCCTACAGCCCGTATTGCGCCTACGGCCCGCGCTGGAGCTGCCCACTGCCACCGTTCGAGAACTGGCTACAGGTGCCGATCCGCGCCGGTGAGAAGTCTTTCCCGTATTCGTCCGATGAGTCTCCCTCCGAGGATGGGGCAGACGAGTGATCTTTCGATGAGCGGTCCGTTTAACGAAAGCTAGACCAGGAGCACCCCCTTCGCCAGCGTATCGATCGGGAGATAGAGCCGCCGGTCGTCGTTCAGGAACGGTATGAATCCGTGCTTCTCATAGAAACGAAGCGATTCGTCATCCTTGGCATCGACGATTACCGCGACCGCGTCGATCCGATCTGAAACGGATAGGGATGTGGTCAGGGCTTCTCCGAGGACAGCTACGCCCAGACGCTGGCCCTGGAACCGAAGATCGACCGCCAGACGGCCGAGGAGGATCGCGGGCAACAGAGGATAGCGAGGCAGTCGACGCGCGTGATCAGGTTGCAGCCCGGTCGCCTCGATCGAGCAAGCGCTGAGCGTGAAGAATCCGGCTACCTGATCGTTCTCTACAGGACAGAGGACGTAAACAACTGCGGCACCGCGCGTTTGATCCTGTCTCGCCTGTTGCTGAATATAGCGATCTAATGGCGGACTGCCACAGGAAAATCCTGCTCGAACGTGATGCTTCTTCAAGCGCTCGATTCGGTAGTCCGGCATGCGGGTAAGCTAGTTGTGGAACCGGGATCGGGCCGATCGCAGCGCTTGGATCAGCGCGTCGTTCGGTTCCGGAGGGTTGAGGACAGACTCCGCGAACGCTTTGCTCGCCTCGGCACTCAAGGTAATCACCTCATGGCTGCGAATGGTCTCCTCCGCGGAGCGTTTCGCGGCCTGCACGATGAAATCGCTGACGCTGAGTCCCTCGAGCGCAGCAGCATGCTGAATCGCTGATTTCGTTTCCGGTGTGACGCGAGCGTCGACCCGTTCGGTCTTGGACGTCGCCGGCATTGATGTGCCTTCTGCTTGGCGCTTGACCCTACACCCAACCTGCCCAATTGTACGTGTGATTGACACACAATAGGAACAGGTTCGCCGCGGCCACCCAGGACTAAAGATCCCCGGTTACTCCATCACCTCTCGCTGGGCGCTGACGTTGCCGGTATTCAGGCCGTACCAGTGCATGCGGCCGACCGAGCGGGCGTGTTCCACCTTCATGCAGCGGTCCATCACAACTTGCAGTCCGCCCTGTCTGGCGATCTCGGCACCCTCTGGGCTGATCACGCCGAATTGCAGCCAGAGCGCCTTAGCGACGACCTTGACCGCCTCCCTGGCGATCTCCGGCACGTACTGTGGCGCACGGAAGACGTCAACCACGTCGATCGGCTCCGGCACGTCGGAGAGTGTGGGATAACTCTTCTCGCCCAAGACCTCGGTCTCGCGCGGATTGACGGCGATGACGCGATAGCCGTGCCTCTTTAGATAGAAGCCAACGAAGTGGCTTGGGCGCAGCTCGTTGGACGACAGACCGACGATCGCGATGGTCCTGGCGTTAAGCATGATGTCGCGAATGACTTTGGGATCCTGATACTGGCTGATGTCGAATCCATTGTCCTTGGCTGTCATGCGTCACCTTCCGCCCCGGCGGCAACCGGCAGGGCCGTCTTCGCCGCCGCGAGCCCACGTTCCAGATCCCAAATCAGATCGTCCAGCGATTCCAGACCGACCGACAGCCGGATCGTTCCGGCCGTGATGCCGCCCGCCAGCAACTCCTCGTCTGTCAGCTGGCGATGGGTCGTGCTGGCCGGGTGAATCACCAGGCTCTTGGCGTCGCCGACGTTGGCCAGATGGCTCCAGAGCTGCAATGTCTCAATGAAGCGCCGACCCGCCTCACGCCCGCCTTTGACGTCGATGGCAAAGATCGCACCCGCGCCTCGCGGTAGATACTTCTGCGCCAGTGCGTGATACGGACTCGTCTCCAGACCCGGATAGCGAACCCGGTCGACCATCGGATGATCCGCGAGGAAGCGTGCAACTCCCAGCGCGTTGGCGACGTGTTTTTCCATGCGCAGCGGCAACGTCTCGAGTCCCATCAGGAACATGAAGGCGTTGAAGGGACTGAGAGCCGCGCCCAGGTCGCGCAGCGTCTCGGCGCGCAGCTTCATCAGATAGCCGTAAATCCCGAATGTCTCGTGAAATTCCAGTCCGTGGTAGTTGGCGGAAGGACTGGCAACTGTCGGGAATCGGCCGTTCGACCAGTTGAACGTGCCCGAATCGATCACGATGCCGCCGATGCTTGTGCCGTGTCCGCCGATGAACTTGGTCGCCGAATGGACCACGATGTCGGCGCCCCACTCGATCGGCCGGCAGAGATATGGAGAGGCGAAGGTGCTATCGATGACGAATGGCGCCCCAGCCTCGTGCGCAATCTCGGCTACCGCCTCGATGTCGAGCACGTTGGCGCCGGGGTTGCCGATGGTCTCGGCATAGAGTGCCTTGGTGTTGGGGCGTACGGCGCCGCTCCAGGCCGAAAGATCGTCTGGATCGACCAGGGTGTACTCGACCGACATCTTGCCCAGCACATTCTTGAACTGGGCGATGGTGCCGCCATAGAGGGCCTGCGAGGCGACCACATGATCGCCAGGCTCCAGCAGCGTGAAGAGGGCGGCGGTCTGTGCCGCCAAACCGCTGGCGAAGGAGACCGCTCCGACACCACCCTCCAGATTGGCAACGCGCTCCTCGAAAGCCGCCACGGTCGGGTTGCCGATACGCGTGTAGATGTTGCCGTATTCCTGCAGGTTGAAGTAGGCCGCCGCGGAGTCGGCGTCCTCGAAGACGAAGCTGGTCGTCTGGTAGATCGGCATGGCTCGCGCACCGGTATAGGGATCGGGCCGCTGGCCGGCGTGGATCGATCGCGTGTCGAAGCCGAACTGGCGATGGACGGTCTCATCGTGACCGTCCGGCTGATGGGTGCTGGACATCGGGCGAGCTCCAGTCCTGGTGATTTGGATCGATCGGCGTGCAATGTGGCCGGTGGGCCGCAGCCGTATCGTACGCAGCCCGTCAATCAGGGTCAACAGAGGTGACTATTGGACGATTCGTGAGCACGCAAAACGCATCGTCACAATTTTGTAACGCTCCGGGCTCCGATTGATACGGCATTGCTGCGGGTTTAGGCCGCATTTACATTGTCGCGCGACGGCCGCTCGACATAGGCTGATGGTCAACGTTTTCGGCTCTGATTCGCTGTAAGGCGATGGCACATCGGCACTGTACGAATCAGCCGATTGATCGAGGGATCTTCCGCATGCAGAGACTGATCGTTCCGCTCGATGGCTCACAATCGGCAGAATCCGCGCTGCAGTACGGTAAGCGTTTGGCCAGCCATCATCATGCTCAGCTCTGTCTCGTTCACGTCCTCAAGCCGGATGAGACCTTAGATGGCGCCGACGCCGAGCACTATCTTCGCGATCTGGCGACGCTTCACGCGGATGACGTTCCCGCCGACATCCACGTGCTGCGGGGAGAACCTGCCGACGCACTAATCCAATTCATCGATGGCGGCTCCAACGGGATGATCGTCCTGAGCAGGCACGGCCACACGTCACTGCGGCGCAACCGTGCCGACAGTGTGGCGATGAGTGTGTTGCGGCAATCGACGATCCCCGTCATGCTGGTAGACGAAGAAATGAGCGATCCTAACTACGAGCTCGACGAGCTCCTTGTACCGCTCGATGGTTCCGGTCTGGCTGCTTCGGCGTTGCCACACGCCGTCGAGCTCGTCGGGAAGACGGGTCGGCTGTGCCTGGTTCGCGTGGTGACGCCGGTGGAGGACGGTTCCGGGCTGACAGTTCACCATGAGGCGGCCGCCGCCATTGACGACGCGCGAGCCGTGCTTCTGGAGGTTGCCACCGAGCTGCGACAGGAAGGGGTCAACGTGAGCTGGGAGATCCGGTTCGGGGACCCAGCAACCGAGATCATCCGCGCCGCGGAGACGGCTGGAGTGCGCGGCATCGTCATAGCCACGCGTGGGCTAAGGGGTCAGCGCCCGTGGATTTTCGGCAGTGTCACTGAGAGCGTCATCCGACTCAGCAGTCTGCCGATCGTCATCATCCCGCCAACGTCACCCTGAGCTGGGCCGATCGCACCGCCATCAATGGACCCACACCCGACAGCGTGGTCTCTTTCCTCGTCACATCCACGTCGAGTAGTCCATCCCTGATAAATTTGCCAGGTTAATCAGTACTCCTCACCTATCCCACCCGACGGCATGGATCGCTACAATCCTGGACCAAGGATAGGTAAGGAATCGATGCTGAAGCCGTCAAAACACTGGCTCTGGAATCTGATCTATCTCGCCGGACTCGCGCTCGTCTACGGCGTCGTTTTCTATGCGCTCTATCCATATCTCAAGTTCGCCGGCGCTCCATTCGCGGCATTAACCGTCCTGGTCGGCGCCTGGAGGTTCGGGCCATGGGGCGGATTATTCACCAGCGCATTCATTGCGGCGGAGAACTTGATACTGTTTCACTTCATGGGCGATACCTCCGTTATCGAGAATCTGAAACGCGGCGCGCTCTTCGGCTTCATCGCCCTCATCGTCATGGGGCTGGTGGTGGGCCACATGGGTGATCTTGACCGTAAGGTGAAGCAATACGCATTCGAGCTACAGCACCAGGCTTTCCACGACCCACTCACCGGACTTCCGAATCGCTCCCTCTTCTCCGACCGGCTGGAGCATGCCATCGCGCGAGCGTCGCGCGGAGACTCCTCGGTGGCGGTCCTCTTTCTCGACCTTGACGGGTTCAAACGCGTGAACGATCTACACGGGCACGCCATAGGGGATCTGCTTCTTCAATCCGTGGCCCATCGCATGCAGGAGACGGTGCGGGTGGGCGATACGGTCGCCAGGCTCGGTGGCGATGAGTTCGTTGTTCTGCTCGAGGATCTCGTCGAACTCGACGTCGCGCAGCAGGTGGCTCACCGGCTCACGAACAATCTGGCTCGGCCGTTCATCATGAGCGACATGGTCTATACGATCTCGGTCAGCATCGGGATCTCTTTCTGTCCCACCGGTGAGTCCCTCTCCGGCGATCTGCTCAGGGAAGCGGACCGCGCCATGTACCAGGCGAAAGCGACCGGTACAGGCCGTTACCAAGTCTCCCAGCCGATGGTCGCCTGACTCTCTCCGCTCCCCTTTTCTGATCCACGACACCATCTGACCGAACCTCGAACGCTTCAATCGCCCACTGGCCATGCTGGGCTTGCTGTCGCACACTCAAGCAGTGACCCACTCGTTTGCCGTCGAAGGGCGACGTATTTCATGACTACCAAACACGGGCCCCCTGACGACCCAATTCCGGCGCTGCGCCCTCGCGGTACTGGACATCAGTTCGTCTGCTATGCCGACTCCTGTTCCGGCGTGCCGGGCGCGCTGCATGAACGCACCTTCGCCGAGGTCAATCGCGTGGTGGCACGGCTCCATCCACAGCCGGAGTTCATCTGCTTTCCCGGCGATGAGATTCAAGGGCTGCTTGCGGACGACGATGCCTTGCGCGAGCAGTGGCGCTATTGGATTGAACGGGAGATGAGCTGGCTCGACCACGAGTCCATTCCGCTCTACCACACCACCGGTAACCACACGACGTACGACGCCGCCAGCGAGGCAATCTTCCGCGAGATGCTGCCGCAACTGCCACGCAACGGCGCTCCCGGGCAGGAGGGCCTCTCCTACTTCGTGCGCCGGGGCGATCTGCTGCTCGTCGTCGTCAACACGCTCTGGTCGGGGATCGGCGGCGAAGGGCGTGTCGAGACCGAGTGGCTCGACCGAACGCTTGCTGCCAACGCCGACGCGCGCCACAAGCTGGTTTGCGGACACCACCCAGCCTTCCCCGTCAACGGCTTTTCCGGTGCCTATCAGCGCGAGCTTGCGCCTGACAATGCCGCTGCGTTCTGGCAAGTGCTGCTGCGGCATGACGTGATCGCGTATCTCTGCAGCCACATTCTGGCCTTCGACGTTCAGGTGCATCAGGGAATCCTGCAGATCACGACCGCTGGAGCCGGAACGGCCCACCGCATGCCCGAGGAGTTCGAGTACCTCCACTGCGTGCAGTTGGCGTTGGACGAGGCGGGGCTGCGCTATCAGGTGCTCGACAACCACGGGCAACTGCGTGAATGGCTCATGTGGCCACTGGAAATTAGCGATTCGAGCGACTGGCCGCGGTTTCCCGACGCCGCCGCCGAGCTCAGTCTTTCCAGCGACGCCGCGACCCAGGACGACCTACTTGTGTGGCGGTTCTCCGGCATCTCGCCAGAACGCTCCTTGGGTGAACCACAAACACTGGTCGCCGGATGGGAGGCCGGATCCGGCCTTGCGACCGTCTGGATCGGGCTGATTGGTCCGGAACAGCGTCTGGCCGTGTTGTTGAGTCCACAACCAGGCCGAAGCCCGCACCTGTGGCATGGCCCAACACTCACGCCGGACCATCCCTTCGACCTTCAGATCGGGATCCACACAGGTATGGGACCGGGAGGGGTAATGTGGCGCGAAGATGACGACGCACCCTGGACATCTCTCCAGGCGGCGTCTCCGTGGGGTGCCGAGCGCATCACCTGGCCCACGAATTGGGGCGTCGGCCGCGACAAGCGTGGAACGCATGACCAACCGTTCCGTGGTGACGACCTGGTTGTGCGTTGGTCGACGTCCCAATTCGAGCTACGGCTTCCGTAGCCGTGATTGGATGACGCCGAATTCGGTCGCCTGATCGTGCGCTGGTGCTAGTCGTCCTCGACGGCCAGGATCGCTTCCTGGGTCTCGGTCTTAACCGGGCGACGGGCGGGCAGCCGCATCGTCTCGGCCGCGTCTTCGTCCGGAATGCGCAGCGCCGAGATGGCAGCCAGACCGGCCAACACCGCAGCAACCGCGAAAGCCACGTGATAGGCCGTCAGATTCGGCCGCACACCGCCACCGGCGGAGACGACGGTCGGGCCGACTAACGCCAGCACCGTGCTCAGGAGGGCCACGCCGACCGCACCACCCATGCGCCGTTGCACGCTGGAAAGCGTCGAGGCCTGTCCGGTATCGGAGCGGGAGATCGTGGCGAATCCGGCCACCTGTGCCGGGATGAAGACGTAAGCCATGCCCACGCCGATGAAGAACATCAAGATGCGCACCAGCCAAGCGCTACTGTTCAGATCGATCGTCCAGAGGAGCCCCATCATGATCGCGACTCCCGTTAGACCACCCGCCATCAAGCGCCGTGGTCCGATCCGTGGGTAAAGCCGCGCCACGAGCTGCGTCGAAATGACGACACCGATCGCCTCCGGGAAGGTTGTCAAACCCGACTGCAACGGCGAGAAGCCTCGTGCCTCCTGCAGGAACAGCGGCATCATAAAGAGGACACCCATGAAGGCGGTGGAGGCGAAGAGGGACGCGATATTGGTGGTGCGGAAGAGGCGATCGCCGAGCAGCCGCAACTGCATCATCGGCTCCCGGACGCGGATCTCGTTGAACACGAAGGCGACCAAGAGCGCGATGCCCACGACGCCGGTGATCTGAATGTCGGTCGAGCCCCAACCGTGGGCCGGTCCCTCGCTCACGGCATACATGAAAGTCCCGAAGCCGACCCCAGCCAAGGCGAACCCGAGCAAGTCGAACCCTCCGGGGGCCTCCTCACGATTCTCGTGGAGGAAGATGAACCCGAAGATGAAGGCCAACACACCAACCGGAATGTTGACGTAGAAGGCCCAGTGCCAGGAGAGTTTCTCGACCAGCAGTCCGCCGATCACCGGACCCAGGGCCGGACCAAGAATCGTGACGAACATCAGGATGCGCGAAACGTTGATCCGCTCTTTCGGGGGGAACGTTCGATAGAGCATAGCCATCCCGACCGGCGTCAGGATGCCGCCGCCGATACCCTGCAGTGCCCTGAAAAGAATCAGCTCATTGAAGGTACCGGAGAGCCCGCAGGCTGCCGAGGCGAAGGTGAAGATGGCGAGCGCGATCAGGAACATGCGCTTGGTTCCGAAGCGATCGCCCAGCCAGCCAGAGGCCGGGATGAAGACGGCGAGGCTGACGAGGTAGCTGACGACGACGAGGTCGATCTGCGCCGCCGACACGTTGAATTGACGGCTCAAGGTCGCCAACGCCACGTTGACGATGGTCGAGTCGATCGAGTTCATCAGCATGCTGCAGATGTAGACGATAGCCACCACGATCTTCTGGTGGATGAGTCCATCTGAGGCGAAATCCGAGCCTTGATCGTCAAAACCAGTAGTCAAAAAAAGCGGCTCCTCGCGAGCATGTGGTCGACCAAGTATTCAGACTGGGCAAGGGCGGTCAATGAGAATGCCGGACTTGCTGGAGGCAGATCTTCCGAGGTCTCCTCCGGGGAAGAGTGCCGTTGCGTACAGGCCATTATGCACTGAATCGCTATGCTGTGCCGGGCGAGTTCGGCCGCATCCAACAGACGAAACCCGTCACCAATGACCCGTGTGTTCAAACGTTCTTAACTTCGAAATGCTTCCACATTGGATCACTCATCACTCGCTCGCTGACGTCGCGGCCGCTCTCTAGTTCGGCTATGCTCGTGATCGTCGAAGGAGCGTGACGGTGGAGAATCCGAGGCTGTATGGTCATCGACCCTACGTCGTCGTACTGGTGCATGGCGGACCGGGAGCGCCCGGAACCATGGCGCCGGTGGCACGCGAGCTTTCAGCGCAATGGAGTGTGGTTGAGCCGCTGCAGACGGCAGACTCGCTCGAGGGGCAGGTGCGAGAGCTGCACGACGCTATTGCGGCCCATGCCGATCCACCTGTGACACTGATCGGCTCCTCCTGGGGCGCCATGCTCTCCTTCATCGTTGTGGCGCGCTACCCGGAGCTGGTGCGCAAGCTGGTCCTGATCGGCAGCGGCGTCTTCGAGACACCGTACGCAGCAGGGATCGACCCCGAGCGGATGCGCCGCCTCGCTCCCGAGGATCGCCTGAAACTCGAACGACTGGAAGCTCAGATGAGCGAGCCTGACACCGACAAGAACGCGATCTTCGCTGCCATGGGTCACATCTTCACGAAGACGGACGCGCTCGACCCGATCACGCTCGATACCGAGATGATCGGCGCCGATTTCAACGTCTATCAGCGCGTCTGGAGCGAGGCCGCCACTTATCGCGCCAACGGCGATTTCGTGGAACTGGGGCGCGACATTCGCTGTCCGGTCGTCGCCATCCACGGCGATTACGATCCTCACCCGGTGGAGGGAGTGCGCGACCCGCTCACCCGAGTCGTCAGCGATTTTCGCTTCATCCTGCTGGAAGAGTGCGGGCATCTCCCCTGGATCGAACGCCGCGCCCGCGGCCGGTTTTTCCAAGTCCTCAAGGACGAAATCTCGACGTAAACGAGGCATCTCTGCCTATCTCGTAGGGGAGGGACCTTGTGTCCTCCCGCCTCGCATGAACCGCCATCCCCCCGAAGGGCCCCGCGCTCAACCCCACTCCGGCTCCCACACACAAACGTGCACCCGTTTTCACGGGTGCACGCCTGAGGAGGAAAGATGACCGTTGTGCGACGTTGGAACGGAGTCTGTGAACCTTACTGGCTGGCCGGAGTCTGACCCTGATCCGTCGGTCCGTCCATGTGGCCATGTCCGCCGAGAACCGGGTGACTACTCCGCGCTAGATTCAGTGAAGTCCGCTCATGGACTATGACCAAGTGATTCGTCAATCGCCCAGCGTTCGTCCTGGGTTGAAAACCCGGGGCCGACGTGGAGCAACGACCGATCTATTTCGCCAAAGACCATTGACCCAGCGCGTCCGTGGGACGCCGACCCCGACGCTTGCTCCAATTCCTCGCGTACGCCAAGCTCCTGAGTCCATTCGCGGACAGCTGGCTACAGATCCGGCGTCGGCAGGCCATGCATGCCGAGCGAGAAGGCGAGCTCGCCGCCATGATGTAGGTCGTGCTCGAGGACGTGCCAGATGATCCACTGGCGCGTGAATGTGTTGCCGCGTTGCGTTGTGAACTGCCTATCCAGATCGTCCGGCGTCCAGCGTGCCAGACAATCGGCGATCATCTGCCAGGATTCGCGAAGGCCGTGCACGAGCTCTGCCGCGGTCCGTTGCGGCTGGTCCTCCTCATCCCAATGATTCATCGCTTCAAACTCAGAATGGTCGGTCATCTCACCCATCACGTCGCGAAACCAACCGATGCGGGCGCCGAGGATGTGCGCGGCCAGTGTCCAGATCGGTCGCAACGTGGGCGAGGCTCCCATAGCCAGCTGCTCCTCAGTGAGTGACCCGATCGATTCGACCAACAGATCCTGATAACGATCCCAGCCCTGATAGAACCGCATCAATCCAGTCGATGTCGTCACGCCATGCTCCTGTTCGGTGAATCGTGCATGATTGGCAGGCTCGCAGCATACCAGAGTCGCGGGATCGATCTCACCTGGCGAAGTGGAGGGGCACATGATCGTCTATCAGGAGGATCTGGATGGGATCACCGCTGACCAACTCGATGGATTCTTCGCCGGCTGGCCGGACCCACCCACGCCCGAGACGCACCTTCGCGTCCTGCGTGGCAGCGATCACGTCGTGCTGGCGATCGACGATGAGCGGGGCCACGTGGTGGGGTTCGTCACGGCCATCAGCGACGGCGTGCTCAGCGCCTATATCCCGCTGCTCGAGGTGCAGCCAGAGTGGCAGGGACGCGACATCGGCTCCGAGCTGATGCGCCGGATGCTGGAGCGCCTGAAGCACCTCTACATGATCGACCTCGTTTGCGATCCGGAACTGCAGCCCTTCTACCGGCGCTTTGAGATGCAACCAGGCGCGAGCATGATGCTACGTCACCTCGCCAATCAGTCGGGTACATAAGCGTCGCTGCATAATTCGCGTCGCCACGATGACTGAAGCGGAGGCGCTCACGGCCCAATTCGACGCGCAGATTGCGCCGCCTCGACAGGGCCGAACGGTGCGCTATAGTAGCCTGTGCGCGCTGAAGGTTGAAAAATCGCGGCCATCATCACCATTCCGGGATGGGCCGCAGACCACGCTGCGCCACCTACATTGCTGATATGGAAAGACCGCGAGAGGGAACGGAACGACATGGTATTGAGCTGGCGAGACGCCGAGATCGAACGCATCGTGTTGGACGACATCTCGATCGATGAGCCGTGGGCACTGCTGGAACGCTTCAGCCAGCTCGTGCGCCTCTCCGGCAGCGCCGAGGAGCAGGAAGCGGTCAACTACATCACCGGGAAGCTCTCCTCCTGGGGCGTTCCCTATCTGGTCCACAAACCAACCTGCCTGATCTCGATCCCCGGACCGGCGACGCTGCGCACGGTCGGAACCGACAGCCAGAGCTTCACAGTAAAGACCTCCTCCTTCTCGCCATCCACCAACGGCGAGGAGTTGACGGCTGAGATCGTCTACGTTCCGGGCAGCCAGGCCAGCGGCATCAATGATCTGTTCGGGGCGGGACGCACGGTTTCGCATGGTGACCTGCGGGGCAAGATCGTGATGACCGAGGGGCTCGGCATCGCGGCGCGTGGCATCGATCTGGCTGGCAGCGGCGCGGTTGGGGCCGTCTTCATCAATCCGGGTCAGCGCATCCATGAAGGCATCACCACCACGTCCTGGGGCTCGCCGGATCTCGAGTCGATTGGCCGCACGCCGCCTGTTCCGGTCTTCGGCATCAACAAGCCGGACGGCGAAGCGCTCAAGGCGATGCTGGCCAACGGGCCGGTGACAGTCGCGGTCTCCAACCGGGTCGACACCAGCTGGCGGCAGATCCCGGTCATCGTGGCCGAGATCGCCGGAAATCAGGCGGCGGACGAGTTCGTCCTGTTTCACGGCCATCTCGATTCCTGGCACGTCGGTATTGGCGACAACGCCACCGGCGACGCCACGCTACTGGAGATGGCGCGGGTTTTTCACAAGCACCGCGACCATCTGGCGCGCACCATCCGCATCGCCTGGTGGTCGGGCCACTCGCACGGCCGCTACGCCGGTTCGACCTGGTACGCCGACAGCTTCGCGCAAGATATCACCGCCAACTGTGTTGCACACGTCAACTGCGATTCACCCGGCTGCCGCTGGGCGACCGAATATCGCGACGTCTTCTTCATGCCGGAGGCGAAAGCAATCGTGCAGGCGACGGTCAAGGATGTGACCGGTCAGGTCTCCTCCGGTGGCCGGCCGCTACGCGCTGGTGACTGCTCCTTCAATAATCTGGGCATCAGTACCTTCTTCATGCTCTCCTCCACCATGCCGATCGAGTTGGCGAAAGAGAAGGGCTACTACGCGGTGGGGGGCTGTGGCGGCAATATCGCCTGGCACACGGAAGACGACACCATGGAGATCGCCGATGCGGACAACCTACTTCGGGATATGCGCGTCTATGCAGTGGCGCTGCTACGGGCGCTCAATTCGCCCATCGTTCCGCTCGACTACCGCGCGACTGTTCAAGACATCGAACGGGACCTGATGCGTTACCAGGAGGCGGCCGGAAGCGCATTCGATTTCAGCCCCTCGCTGCAAGCCTGTGCCGATCTGGCCAACACACTCGGTCGCTTCTATCACGAGGCTGATTCGATGATGGATCACTCCGTTGAAGACCCGTCAGTACGGCAGATAAACGCCTCGCAGCGCCTGCTGGCTCGCTCGCTGGTGACGGTCGGCTACAGCCGCGATGGTCGTTTCCGGCAGGATCCGGCACGCTCGATTCCAGCCATCCCGGATCTGGCGCCGGCCATAGAGCTCGGCAACGTCCCTGCGGGAAGCGATCGCTATCACGTGCTGCGCACCCATCTGACGCGCGGGCAGAACCGGCTAGTCTGGTCGCTACGCCAGGCTCAGCGCCGCATCGCTGAGCGGATCCAGTAGCGGGGACGTGGCGTGCGGCGAACGTGGTGGTTACAACTTGCCTGAGGAATTACGTTGCTCGGCACCTCTCGTTAGCCCCGGGTTCAAAACCCAGGGCTAATCGAGCCGAAGTCCCTAAACGGACTGAATCTTCGCCTTCGTTCGTAGGCGCAGATGGCTGTGCCTGCCCTCCGGCCGAAGGCCGACGACGGCGACCTAATGCCGAAAAGAGTTCGTCAGCCATCAAGACCTGCCGCTACGATCGATTCGCCCATGACCCGACTGCGTCGTCCATAATTGCTAGCGTCGCGGTCCGAGGGCAGCCCGAGCCTCCTCGCGCGATCGCAGGCGGTCAGCTTCAGCCTCGTCGGCGCCGTGCTTCTTGGCGATCGTCTCGTACTTAATCACTTTGTTCTGGAGCTCGAGGATGCCGTAGTAGAGTGACTCCGGCATTGGCGGGCAGCCAGGCACATAGACGTCGACCGGAACAACCTGGTCGACTCCCTGCACGACGGCATAGGTGTCGAACGGACCACCAATATTGGCGCAGCTTCCCATGCTGAGGACCCATTTGGGGTCAGGCATTTGATCGTAAAGCTGGCGGACGACCGGCGCCATCTTCTTGGTGACGGTTCCGGCCACGATCATCAGGTCGCTCTGTCGTGGAGAGGCGCGGAAGAGCATACCGAAGCGCTCGCCGAAGTCGTAGCGCGGCATCGACGCCGCGATCATCTCCATGCCGCAGCAGGCCAGACCGAACTGCAGCCACCAGAGGCTCGATCGGCGTGCCCAGTTGAAGAGGCGATCGACGGACGTCAAATTTACGTTCTTTGGTTGGCTTTCAGTGGTCGCGGTCATGCCTTTCACCTTTCGTCCGATGCAACCTGTTCTCACCATATAGACGAGAAGAGAGGGGTGCGTGTGACATTCGCCTCTCTGTGAAAAGCTGGTTGTCTAGTTACTGCGACACGTAAACCACGAGACCACGGTTTGGGTTCAGTAAACGTCTACCCTTGTGAGGCGGGCCGGAAGAAATCGTTTCGATCGGAGCATTGCGTGATCCTTTCCGCTCTGCCGTCCCAGAGTGCGGTGAGCCTGAGATAGCGATCAGCGCCATGATGGCAAGCAGTACGACAAGAGTTTGGGGTTAGTACGTGCAATTCTCTGAGAAGATGGATTCGAGTACCGCAGTGTATCGTCCTAGCTCTTTTCTGCCGCAGGGGCGGTCTCGGCAGGAATGCAGGCATACACCAAGGTGCTGCAGACAGGGGATCAAGTTTGGGTTTATGTCCGACAAGGTCCAATACAAGACGTCGAAGTGAACCCTCCTGGAGCTTGGCGATGACTTTTCTCGCAATTGCGCGACGACTCGATTCCGAAGATCGGCCAGTTGAGGCGGCCGATGCGTATGAGGACGCGCTTAGATGCTCTGAAAAAGGCGTCTCCATGGATACCTATGTTGATCTTGCCGTCTTGTATTTCGTCTGCAACGATGGGGGGTGCGCCGCGCATCATCATCTTCCTCAGTCGTTTCTGGAGCGAGCCTGGAACCGAATGTTTCAGTTACCAGCAGACGCCGAGGTGAAGTTCGGTAAGCATCCGGAGTTAGCGTTCTGG
The DNA here is from genome assembly GCA_963713965.1 of uncultured Chloroflexia bacterium. Taxonomy (GTDB): domain Bacteria; phylum Chloroflexota; class Chloroflexia; order Thermomicrobiales; family Thermomicrobiaceae; genus CALAGB01. The sequence continues at coordinate 2,272,615 of OY970217.1, read as the reverse complement.
CCACGGTATTTCGAATATTTTTGGCTCAATGGCAAACCATTTACGGAGGATTGTATTGCGATGGTGGCGGATGGACAAACGCTGGTCCCGTATTTCTATCTGTATGCGTTTACCGACACAGAAGATGTGACCGCCCATGTCGTTGAGTTGCGTCATCAGGTCGAACTCGGCCCGACGGCGAAAGCTCGCTATATCCGTTCAGTCCTCGATGCGGCGTTAGAGCAACGAAAACTCTAAGGTTCTTCATCTTTACAGAGGCACCAATGATCAAATGAGGATCAGAAAATGACCAAGCGCAGGATTTACGAGTTGCGCCGGGAGCCTACCGGTCGAACCTACGAGCACTTGATTGAATTCAGCAGAAAGTATTGCGACCGCTTTATCCTCGGAACTAACCGGACCGCATAACCACGCCTGCTAGTTGAAGCTCGTCTCCTTAATCTCGGATGCCACGGAGACTTCCGCGGGGAGGCGCTTGACCCTCACGGGCGCCTTGTTCGTCTCGAAGAAACCGATATGCTGTAACGCTCCTTAATCATTGGAACCTGAAGTATTATTTAGACCCTGGGAATGAATGGCCCACGAAGGGTGTTTATCGGAATCATGAAGATCTTGTCTCGGCGCTCCAGCTCTCGGAGTGCTGGTGAGGCTGACTCCAATGCGGCCAATGGCGAGTCCAGCATTTTCGAAGGCCGGCTGAAAACCTTCAACGCCTTTGCTATCCCCAACTTCCGTCTCCTCTGGCTGGGTATGCTCTTCTCGATGGGCGCCATGCAGATGAACATCATCTCGCGGTCGTGGCTGGCCTATCACATCTCCGGTTCGGGTCTGGCGATCGGTCTGGTCGCCCTCGGTCGAGGTCTTCCTCAATTCCTGTTAGCTCCCATCGGTGGCGCCGCGGCCGACCGTTTCGACAAGCGCAAGCTGTTGATCTTCTCGCAGTTCTCTCTGGTCGTCCTCTCGCTGGCCAACGCCGTTCTGGTTCAGCTCGGCATCGTTCAGATTTGGCATTTGATCGTTCTGGGGGTCGTTCAAGGCATCATCTTCCCCTTCACCATGCCGACCCGCACGGCGTACATCGCTGATGTGGTGGAGGAAAGCCGTTTCGCCAACGCTTTGGCGCTCGATTCGACCGGCCGAAACCTCAACCGTGTCATTGCCCCGTCTCTTGGCGGCATCATGATCGCCATCAGTCCGACGATCGCGTTCTACGCCATCGCCGTTTTCTACCTGCTCGCCGCACTAACGTTGATCCGCCTGCCATCGGCCAAATCGGTGCAGGCTCGCTCGCGCAGCATCGTGGGCGACATGGTTGTCGGCTTCCGCTACCTGCGTGACAGCACCGCCTTGATGCTTCTGATCGGCATGGCCTTCGCGCTGGTACTGTTGGGCGGCTCGTTCCAGCAGCTCCTGCCGGTCTTCCAGCTTGACGTGCTACACGTTGGGCCGACGGAGCTCGGCGTGATGTATACGGCGGTGGGGCTGGGCGCCGTCTTCGGCTCGCTGGCGGCGGTCTATGCCGCTGAATCTCCGAACAAGCGCAAAATCCAGCTCGGTGCAGGTATCTTGGTCGGCGTTTTTCTCATGCTCTTCGCCTTTTCGACCTCGTACGTCCTGGCTCTCGTCTTCCTGGTCGTGGTCGGCTTCATGACCGACGGATACTTCACCATCAATCGCATTCTGGTCATGTACGAAACCGAAAAGGCCTTCTACGGTCGCGTGATGAGCGTCTACATGATGACCTGGTCTCTCATGCCCCTCTCGTTAGTGCCAATGGGGATCATGGTGGATCACGTCGGCGCGCCCATCACGGTTGGCATCGCCGGTCTCATTCTGGCGGCGATCATCACCGGGATCACCGCCTTCAGTCCCTACGTGCGGCGTCGAGACGAACCAGTGGCGGTGCCCGCCGCCGCCGATTAGCTCGACTCAAAGAGCGAAGAATATCAAGACGGCCGCCAAATTGGCGGCCGTTCATCGTTTCTGGCGTTTGGCGCGTTGGATGCTCAGCGGCGTGGGGTGCTGACAGGTCCCGGTGCGGTTTCCAGAATGTGGCCGAGGATGCGGTGCAGATCGGTCAGTTCCGAGTGAGACAGCGAGGAGAGCGCCGCTTCGAGATAGGAGCGGGATGCACGGGAGATCTCCCCGGTCGCCTGCTGCCCGCGCTCGGTCAGTTCCAGGCTGAGCCTGCGACGATCGCCCGGATCGTCCTTGCGCAACACCAAATCCTGATCGACCAGCTTGTCGACCTGCTGGCTGGCGGCTGATGCACTGATCCCCATCTGCTCCGCCAATGTCCGTAGATCGATCCCTGGCTGTGCCCGCACCCGGAAGAGGATCCGCAGCTGCGGAAAGTTGATCCCCATCTCTTCCCATACCTGGAGGCGCATCGGGTCAAGCAAACGCGCCGCCCGTGAGTAGCGGGTGATCGTCTCACGCATCAAGTTGTCGTCGTCAACAGTCATGACGCAATTGTACCCGTACATCGGGAGAAAATGCTGCAGGAACACTTAATCATTTACTCGTGTTGTAGGATTAAGGTCTTGGGAAGAAATCCCTTGGGAGGAGTACCTACAGGCATCATGTCGAATCAATCAGGGCGGTCGGAAGACGCGGCGGGGAGCGCGGCCACCGACGAGCCTGAGCAGGATGACACGTCGAGCGATTCAGGCAGGTTCAACCAGCTTTTCAACGGCCGGCTGAGCTCATTCAACTCGCTGGCCATTCCGAACTTCCGCGTCCTCTGGCTTGGCATGCTCTTTTCCATGGCCGCCATGCAAATGAACATCATCTCGCGCTCGTGGCTGGCTTATCACATCTCCGGTTCCGGGTTGGCGCTGGGGCTGGTCGCGCTCGGCCGTGGCGCACCGCAGCTCATCCTCGCACCCATTGGCGGCGCCGCGGCCGACCGCTTCGACAAACGCAAGCTGTTGATCATCTCGCAATTCTCATTGGTCGTTCTCTCACTGGCCAACGCCGTGCTGGTGCAGCTGCACGTCATCCAGATCTGGCACCTGGTGGTAATCGGGTTCGTGCAGGGAATCATTTTCCCCTTCACCATGCCGACGCGTACCGCCTATATCTCCGACATCGTGGATGAGGGTCGCTTCTCGAACGCGTTGGCGCTTGATTCGACGGGGCGCAATCTCAACCGCGTGGTGGCGCCGTCACTCGGTGGGCTGCTCATCGCGGTAAGCCCGACGCTTGCCTTCTACGCCATCGCCATCTTTTACGCACTGGCCGGCCTGACGTTACTGCGTCTCCCGTCGGCGAAATCGGTGCAGGCGCGTTCCCGCGGCATCATGAATGACATGATGGTTGGGTTCCGCTATCTTCGCGCCAACTCAACGCTCATGCTTCTGATTGGGATGGCATTCGTGTTGATCCTGCTGGGGAGACCGTTCCAGCAGCTCTTGCCGGTCTTCCAGATCGATGTGCTGCACGTTGGCCCCACCGCGCTTGGCGTGATGTACACCGCCGTCGGCGTGGGCGCGGTCTTCGGATCGCTGGCTGCGGTCTGGGCAGCGGAATCGCCCAACAAACGTTTGATCCAACTCGGTGCCGGTGTCGCCATCGGCGTGAGCCTAGCGCTCTTCGCCTTCTCAACCAATTTGGTCATGGCGCTCCTCTTCCTGGTGGTGGTCGGCTTCATGACGGACGGTTACTTCACCATCAACCGTATTCTGGTGATGCTCGAGACGGACAAGGCGTTCTACGGTCGCGTGATGAGCGTCTATATGATGACCTGGTCACTTATGCCGATCTCCTTGGTGCCGATGGGGATCATGGTCGATCGTGTTGGTGCGCCCATCACCGTTGGGATCGCGGGATTGCTGCTGGCCGCCTTCGTCACCGGCATCACCGTCTTCAGTCCGGAGATCCGGCGACGGGAAAAGCCTGTGCCAACTCCAGCCGCTTCCGACTAGTACGTCCGTCGTTGCGTCGTGCCGCCTCAGCCGCTACGCTTGAGCGCGATCTTCACCTGAATCGACCGTTCGCCGCTCATATCGACGCATCGAGGCAGCCGCGCGATGAACGCCAACACTCCGCAGTCCGGCGATCTCGCGATTTCGTTCGCCATCACTGCATTTCGCTGGCCGTTTCGCCACTACCAGACGCTGGCGCTGGGAGGCTATGAGCGTGGGCGCGTCACTGACTCTCGCCGCTCTTACATCGTCATGCCGCCCGGAGCCGGAAAGACGGCGGTGGGTCTGGAGATCGCGCGGCGACGTGGCTGTCGCACGTTGGTCCTGTGTCCCAACACCGCGGTTCAGGCGCAGTGGCTGCGACAGTGGGAAGATTTTCAGCCGCACAGCGTCGATGCCAGCGCCGAGGTCAACCTCTCCTCGCCATTGACGATCCTCACATACCAGGCGATCTGCAACGTGAATAGCGATGATCAGGACCTCGAAGAGCAGGCGCGCGCGCTGTGGCGTGACGAACTCCAGCGCGAATCGGGTCTGACGACCGAGGAGGCGGACCGCAAGATCGACGAGCTAGCCTCGGCTCGGACACGGCAATATGAGGACGCCATGTCGGGCTTCCGGCGTCAGCTGCGCACGCAGATCGTCAAATCGGGAGATGCGGACGACCTCCTCGGTCTACTTCACCCCAACGGCCGTGCCATCATCGAGTGCATGAAGCAATCTGGCCCTTGGACGCTGGTCCTGGACGAGTGCCACCACTTACTGCAAATGTGGGGGACGCTGGTGCGAGCCATCGTGCAGGAGATCGGCGACGAGACCTTCGTGGTCGGCCTGACCGCCACTCCGCCTGGAGAGATGGATGCGCGTGAGGAGACGCTCTATCGCGACATCTTCGGCCAGACCGATTTCGAGGTGCCGACACCGGCAGTGGTCAAGGAAGGAGATCTCGCTCCATATCAGGAACTGGTCTTCCTGACCCAGCCGCTGGAGCATGAGGCGGCCTACATCGCGGCGCAGCACGAACGCTTCGAGGAGCTGCTGACGCAGCTGATGGATGTCGATTTCGCCGCGATGCCCTTCATCGATTGGGTGCGTACGCGCGTTGTCGAGCGCAAAGGGCGCAACGGCGCTCAGGTGAGCTGGGCGCGCTTCGAGCGTGACGAGCCTGAGCTCGCCCAGGCGGCGCTCCGTTTCTTCTGGGAGAGGCAGATCGAGCTGCCGGAAGGTGCGCGACTCGGAGAGCGCCATCGCCAGGCGCCGACCGCGGACGATTGGGTGGCTCTGATTGGCGATTACTGCACCGGGTACCTACGCAACAGCAGCGACCAGCGGGATGCGCAAGCCTGGCAGGAGATCCGCCGCGCGCTCCCGTCGCTCGGCTACGTCCTTACCCGTCAGGGTATCCGCTCGTACGTCTCGCCGGTCGATCGAGTCCTCTCCCTGTCGGCCAGCAAGGCGGTGGCGGCCATGTCGATTCTGGATGAGGAGCAGGCCTCGCTTGGTACGCAACTGCGGGCTTTGATCCTGTGCGACTACGAGCGGGCGGGGGGCGACGTCCTGGCCAAACTGCGCGGAGTGCTCGATCCGCAGGCTGGAAGTGCCGGCCTGCTGCTGAGACAGCTGATCGCCAGCCCGAGCGTTGCGCGACTCGATCCATTGCTCGTAACGGGCCGCACCGTCGCCTGCTCGCGCGCCACTGCGGCCAGTCTGCTCCCCTGGATCGAGCGGCAGGTGCCTGATCTAGCCGGAACCCTGGCAACCTCCTCCCTCTTCCAACTCACCAACACTGACGAAGATCAGGGATGGGAAGACGTGGTTGCCGTTCAACCGCGGCATTCCTGGTGGCGACCACGCAATTACGTCCCGCTCCTGACGCGCTATTTCGAGGAAGGGAAGTCGAACGTGCTGGTGGGCACGCGAGGTCTCCTGGGCGAAGGCTGGGACGCCGAGCGCGTCAATGTGCTGCTCGATCTGACCGCCGCCAGCACCAGTACGTCGGTGCATCAGATGCGCGGTCGTTCGCTGCGACTCGATCCGAACTTGCCCCGAAAGGTGGCCAACAACTGGGATGTGGTCTGCGTCGCACCCGAGCACCCCAAGGGGACGGCTGACTACGAGCGCTTCGTCCGCAAGCACCGTAACTATTTCGCGCCGACGCCGTCTGGCGAGATTGAGTCGGGCGTCTCACACGTTCAGCCATCCCTCTCGCCGTACGGACCCCCGGCTGCGACTGCGTTCGGCGGATTGAATGTATCCATGCTGAACCGGGCAACCGATCGTGAGACGGCCTACCAGCTCTGGAAGATCGGTCAGCCATACGAGAACGCCGAGCTCCACACGGTGCGCATTAAGCTCGGACGCTCGATCGGCCTACCGAACCGGCGTCTGCTGCGGCATGAGTCGGGCGCCGAAAAAGGGCTGCGCTGGCGTTTCTACGGCGTGCTGGCGGCAGCGGGAATCGCGGGCGTCGGCGTGGGACTGGCCGGCCCGGACCTGCTCGGCGCGGCTGGAGGATTGGCGGTCGCTGGTGGGGGCGGTTTCTGGGTGAGCCGCTCGTTCCAAGACGCAGTTGAACGGGTGGCGCCGTCGGATGCGCTCGAGGACCTGGCATCGGCGGTGGCAGAAGCGCTCGCGGCAACCGGCGGTATCTCCGAGGCGCTCGGACCCAAATCGGTCCGGTTTGTGGTGCAGCCGGACGGCTTCTATCGCTGCCTGCTGGATGGCGCCAGTGCCGAGGAAAGTGCACTCTTCGCCGAATCGATGGACGAGCTTCTCTCGCCCCTCGCCGCGCCACGCTACCTCATCCCCCGCTACATGATGACGCCACCCAAATCGCTGCTGCACAGCGCCTGGCTTGCGATACGACTCTCGCTCGGCGAGTGGCGCGGCTCAACGGTGGTCTATCACGCCGTGCCAGCCTGGCTGGCGGCGAACAAGGAACGGGCAACCGCCTTCGCACGCTCATGGAACCGCTACGTCAGCGCTGGTGAGCCGCTCTACTGGAAGGATCCAGAGGCGCAAGCAATTCTGGCCGCCCAACATGGCGAGGACCCGTTCGAGATCACGACGCAGATGCGCGCACTCTGGCGTTGAATGCGGCGCTTGTCGTCATTCAGGCCCCAGATTAATCGAAAGTACTGGGAGTACCGAACCGATCGGCACTCCCTTTCGTCCTGAAGGTATTTTGGACCCCTGGTCGATACTCGTGATCCTTCTCCTCTCCTAGACTAGAAACAGGGAAAACAGATCTCTTGCTCTTTTCATCATTCAGTTCACTGATCGATTCGAACGGGAGGGGGAACCAAAAATGCAGAACACTAAACATATCGTTGCCGAGCACATTTTGCAGGTATTCATTGCGGCGACGGTACTCCTCACGCTCGCCTTCTTGTTGCTCGGACCACATCCGGTCGGCGCGATCGGGTAGCAGCCAGTTCACCGCCGGAGCCTCCCCCCAGTCGTCTCCGGAACGAACAGAGCAACATGAATCAGGATAGCGGCCCGGGCACTTGTCCGGGCCGTCATCGTTTGAGCACATCGCCCACGCGACCCGCCAATCGTGGTGAAATCGATCCTCTCAAGCAGTCGAATGCGCAATTTGATTACGCACCCCATTGACTGCGGAACCGAAATCTGCTAGTTTCGCATCCTGCACACAGACCGGCCAACAATGCCCGGGCGCAGAGTGTCAAAACCGGGGAATGACCCGATTGCTCGCATCCTTACATGAGGTATCCGCGTACTAATGGTAGGGTCGAAGCTGACCTGGTGGGGGCCGCGCGGCGGTGGGCGCGACCAACAACGCGCGAGTGATCGACCGCCGGCATCGAGTGCCGGCAAATTCTCGCCCTGGTGGAAGTTGATGTGCTGGTGCGTCAGTTCTGCCGTGCCTGCATCGCGAATGCCGAAACGGAGGTGGATGAGGACCTTGCGTCCACGGTGATTCGATGTTCGGCAGAGTTGTGATCACCGCAGGATCGCCTCCGGCCGCGAGCACTGATGAACGCTCACGAGGGGCGACGCCCGCGTCAAGGAACGCGAACCGATTAGAGAAGTGGTCTGTTCTTGGGGACGTTAACGCGTGATCGCGGCCTGATATGGCGCGACCGCGGATTGATGAGGAAGGTGACAATTCGAATGAGCGATAACTCTCGATTAGAACTCCTTCAGCAGCAGCTCATGGCTGGGAAAATTAGTCGTCGTGTCTTCGTCAAGCGCACCGCGGCGCTCGGCGTCGGCGCCGTGGCGATTTCGGGCATGTTGGCTGCCTGCGGTAGCAGCAAGAATTCAACCCCCACGACCGCTTCCGGTGGTGGGAGCGGCGCAACAACGCCAACCACAGCCATTACGGTGAATCAGAACGCCTCGCCCTCATCCAGCCCGGCTGCAGAGGGCACGACCGCACCGCTCGGCAAGGCTGGCGGCTCGGTCACGTTTGTGCGCGGTGCCGACTCGGACAATCTCGACCCCGTGACCAACGACGGTAACATCAACATCTGGGTGTTCATGAGCATCTACGATCAGTTGATCCGGGTCGCCAACAACGGGCTCGACCTTGCACCCAGCCTGGCCGAGAAGTGGGACACGTCGGCTGATGGGATGACGTTCACCTTCCACATCCGCCAGGGCGTCAAGTTCTCCGACGGCAGCGACATGACGACCGACGACATCATCTACTCGCTCAAACGCGCGCAAACCCAAACGGGTGACGGTGACTGGACCTTCACCCTGGCACAAGTCAAGGACATCACCGCGCCGGACGCCAACACGATCTCGATCACGCTCAATCAGGCCTGGGCCCCGTTCCTGGCCGACATCTCGATGTTCAACTCGAGCGTCATCTCGAAAGCCTTCGCCGACAAGATCGGAGAGGCCAATCTGACACAGCAGTGCATGGGGACCGGGCCGTTCGCGCTCAAGGCCTGGAACAAGGCTCAGAACATCATCCTGGTCAAGAACGAGCACTACTGGCAGGACGGCCTGCCGTTGGTCGACCAGATCACGCTCAACGTCGTGCCCGACAGCAACAGCCGCCTGCTCCAGGTCAAGGGCGGTCAGGTCGACGGCGACATCGGTCAGAACGACGTCCCGCTGAGCTCGGTAGCCGACCTGAAGAGTCAATCTGACCTGCAGGTGATCAACTTCACCTCCACCTATAACAACTTCATCGTGATCAACTGCCGCAACGCGCCGCTCACGGACGTCAAAGTGCGCCAGGCGCTCAACTACGCCACTGACAAGGAATCGCTGATCAAGACGATCCTCTACGGTCAGGCGGACGTTTCCAATAGCTTCATGCCGAAGGGCGCGCTTTACTGGAACCCGGATCAGAAGGGGTATCCATACGACATCGACCAGGCCAAGACGCTGATCTCCCAGTCGTCCTCACCCGACGGCGTGAGCATCTCGATCGACGTTGGTTCCGGTAATCAGCTGCAGCAGCAGATCGCGACCGCGCTCAAGTCAATGTGGGAGCCGGCCGGCATCACGTTGGACATCCAGCAGTACGAGCAGGCGGTGGCATCCGATCGCTACCGCAACAACCTGTTCCAGCTGCGACTCACCGGCTGGACGAACGACATCATCGACCCGGACGAGCTGGTCTCCTATGCGATCACGCCGGAGGTCAACCAGAACTACCACACCGGTTGGACCAATCAGGAAGCGATCGACCTGGCACATCAGGGCGAGGCGGAGCTGGACCCGACCAAACGGCAGGAAATCTACTACAAGATGCAGCAGATCCACATGGACGACGCGCCGTTCGTCTACCTCTATGTGCTGCCCTACGTTGACGTGCTGAACAAGAAGATTCAGGGCTTCTTCCACCACCCAATGGGACAGTACGACTTCACGCGGATGTCGGTTTCAAGCTGAGTTCGTTGGGAGCGGTTGGGATTCGCCCAACCGCTCCTTGATCACCATCCAACTGGAGGGGAGAGCGATCGTTGAACCGCGGCAAGTACATCCTCCGCCGCTTGGTGCAGATGGTTCCTGTACTCTTCGGCATCACGCTCATCATTTTCTTCATGGTCCACCTGATCCCCGGCAATCCATACGCCGTCATGCTTGGCGACCGTGCCACCGATAGCATGATCGCCGCGGCAACTCACCGGCTTGGACTCGACAAGCCGCTGTATGTGCAGTACGGCTACTTCTTGCGTAATCTTGCTGAGTTGAACCTGGGTCAGTCGATCAAGTTCGGCGTGCCAGTCTCAACGCTCCTCTGGCCCCGGCTGCAAGTTTCGATGTCGGTCGCGTTGATGACGATTCTCCTGACCATCATCATCTCGCTGCCGCTTGGCATCCTCTCGGCGCTGAAGAAGGATTCTATACTCGACAACGTCGTGCGCTCCGCCCTGATGGTCACCATGGTGATGCCTTCCTTCTGGGTCGGCATCATGCTGATCATCCTGTTCGCCATCCGGTTGCACCTCTTCCCGGTGGCGGGTTGGGGACACGGCTTCGGAAACCACGTCTGGCACATCTTTCTGCCCGGGCTCACCATCGCTCTGGGAGTGGCACCAATCCTGATTCGCACCTTGCGCAACAGCATCCTCGAGTCGTTCGGCACGGACTACATCAAGACCGCACGGGCCAAGGGACTGCACGAGCGCAGCGTCGTCGTGACGCACGTGCTGCGCAACGCCTTGATGCCATCGATCACGCTCCTCGGCATCACCATGGGTGGGTTGATGGGCGGAACGGTGATCATGGAGAAGGTCTTCGCGCTTCCCGGCGCGGGTGCGCTTCTGATCGACTCAGTCTCGGCGCGGGACTACCCGGTCGTGCAAGCAGCCGCACTGATCTTCGCGCTGCTGGTAATCCTGGTAAATCTCGCGACCGATATTGTCTACTCCTTCATCGACCCGAGGGTTAGCTATGACTAGTCAGAGTGAGGCAAATACCCGGAGAACGGACGGCATGGCGGTAAGCACGCAGACGGCGGAGACGCTCGCCTCGAATGCATTCGAGTCGCGCCGTCCGCCTCGCTGGCGCCGGATTCTCAGAACTCGCAATCTGGTGATCGGCCTGGGGATTCTACTGGTAATGGTTCTGATCGGCGTCTTCGCGCCGATTCTGACGCCGTACAATCCTCAACACCAGGACTACAACATCACGCTGTTGTCGCCACAGCTGGCCCACCCCTTCGGAACCGATGAGTTCGGGCGAGACATCCTCACGCGTGTCATGTACGGAACCCGCATCGATCTCAGGGTCGGTGTCATCAGCGTGATCTCACCCTTTATCATCGGCATCTTGCTCGGCTCACTGGCAGCCTACTTCGGCGGCTGGGTCGACTCCATTGTGATGCGCCTGGTCGACATCGTGCAGGCGTTCCCCTTCATCGTGCTGGTCATCGCCATCGTCGCCATCCTCGGTCCCGGCCTGAACAACATGTATATCGCGGTTGCGCTGACCGCCTGGATCGTCTATGCCCGGTTGATCCGCAGCGAGATACTGGTGCAGAAGCAGCAAGAGTACGTCCTCGCCGCTCAGGCTATGGGCGGATCGAACTGGCGAGTGATCACCAAGCACCTGATGCCGAACACGATCACCGCCTGCATCATCTACTCAATGGCTGACATCGCCCTCTATATCTTGCTGGCCGCCGCGCTGAGCTTCCTCGGCCTCGGAGCGAAACCACCCTCTCCGGAATGGGGCGCGATGATCACCGAGGGGCAAAGCTACATCACGACTGCCTGGTGGATGAGCGCGCTGCCGGGATTGGCGATCATCATTACCGGCATCGGCCTTAGCATGGTCGGCGACGGACTCTCCGATCTACTGCGCCCGTCTGGGAGATAGTTCGAGACCACCGTTCGGATACAGAACGACACAGCGGCTCGCCTAGTAGGCGAGCCGCTTCGTTTTGGTGGAGTTCATCCCCTCACGTGGTCGCAATGAGGATCCCGTGATGAGCGAATGATTGGGGGCGCCGGTCAAGTAAGGATTTGCCGGAAACGAACGCTATTTCGCGCCCGGCCGTAGCACGTCCGACAACCCGTCACCAATGAAGCTGAAGGCGACGCCGGTGATCACGATCGCAAAGCCGGGGATCGCACTCATCCACCAGGCGGTCGTCATGAAGCTCTTCCCTTCGGTGATCATCGCGCCCCATTCGGGAGTTGGTGGCTGCGCTCCGAGGCCCAAGAAGCTAAGCGATGCCGCCAGCAGAATATAGAGGGCGATATCAGCCATCGAGAAGACGATCGACGACGTAATCACATTTGGCATCAAATGACGAAAGATGATTCGTCCGTCTGATCCTCCCATGGCTCTGGCCGCAATCACGTATTCTCGCTTCTTCTCTGAGAGGATCTCGCTGCGTATGAGTCGAGCGTAGACGATCCATGCGACGGCGGCGACCGCGAAGTACATGTTGGTCAGACCGGGACCAAGAACCGCGACGATCGCGATGATCAGGACGATAAAGGGGAACGCCTGAACGGTATCGACCAACCGCATCACAAAGATGTCTATCCATCCGGCGTAATAGGCTGCCAGTGAGCCGAGCAAGATGCCGATGATAAAGGGCGGAATCGTGCTGATGACTCCGACTCGCAAGTCGATCCGCGTCCCGTAAAGAACGCGGGAGAAGATATCTCGGCCGAAGTTATCCGTCCCGAACGGATGACTGAGGCTCGGCGCCTGTTGAGTGGCGGAATAGTCTTGCTCAATGGGGTCGTAGGGAGCGATCACTGGAGCGAGAAGAGCGATCAACAAGAGTACCAGCAGCATGCAAAAGCCGATAACGAGATTGCGAGTTCGCCGAATGCGCTGCCATCTTCGACCTCGAGTGGCCTCACTTGCCAGTGCGAGCCCTTCGGGTTGAGAGATTCCGACGGTCATACAGATGTACCTCCGTGCCCTCTTGGCTCTCTTACTCGAACTCTACTTGGGGATCGAGAAACGAATAGACGAGATCGGTAAGCAGGTTGACCATGATGACCATGAACGCGAAGATCAACGTCGCTGCCTGAACAACAGGATAGTCGCGGGCCGTGATCGAGTCGATCAGTAACGCACCCGCTCCCGGCAGCGCGAACACTTTCTCCGTAATGACCGTGCCGCCCATGAGCCGTCCGATGCTGATCCCCAGCAAAGTGATAGTCGGGATCAGTGCGTTGCGCAGGACATGTCTGGTGATCACCAGTTGTTCGCCCAGACCTTTCGCGCGCGCGGTTCGTGTGTAGTCAGATTGCATCGCCTCCAGGATGCTTGTGCGAAGCGTGCGGATGAGGATTGGTGAAATGCTCAGAGAGATCGTGAGTGACGGAAGGAACAGATGTTTAAGGTGTCCGCCAATTCCATCACCGTACCCCGATACCGGAAACAGCCCGAGCTTGATGCTGAAGAAGATGATGAAGATGATGCCGAGCCAGAAGGATGGCATGACCATCGTGATCATCAGCGAGCTGCGCACGAGGTTGTCGATCCAGCTATCTTTCTTGAGCGCGGCAAGAATCCCGAGGGGAAGTGAGATGAGTATCGTGATGATCAGCGTCACCAGAACGACGGAAAGCGACACTTGAAGTCGTTTGAAGATCAAGGATGAAACCGGAATGCCATAGTGCAGTGACGTTCCCAGGTTGAGTTCCCCGAGGTTTCGAACGAAGTAGAAGTACTGCACAACCATCGGCTTATCGAGACCCATGGAGCGGCGGATACCAGCCAGCGCCGATTCCGGAGCGTGCTCTCCGAGCATCAACTGCGCCGGATCTCCTGGGATGGCTCGAATCATGACGAACACGATAATGGTGATGCCGACCAGCACCGGTAGCATCTGAACCAGCCGGCGAATGATGTACTGTCCCCGTGTCACCCGTCTCTCCTCGTGTCGGGGGAGGTCCAGACGAACCTCCCCCGCCTTACCTAGCTCTCGAGGTATGTATTCTTGAAGACGTACTGGCCCATCGGGTGGTGGAAGTAGCCCTGAACCGCACTGGCCAGAACGTCGACATATGGGATCACGTACAGGTAGACAAAGGGGGCGTCGTCTTTATGGATCTGCTGGACCTGATAGTAGAGCTGTCGTCGTTTGTCCGGGTCGAGCTCTGTCTGCGCTTGATGCGCGAGGTCGATCGCCTGCTGGTTCGTCCAACCCGTGTGATAGTTCTCGTTGGATTCGGGCAAGATCGCATATGAGACGAGCTCGTCCGGGTCAATGATGTCGTTGGTCCAGCCGCTCAGGTTTGTCTCAAACTGATTGTGCAAGTAGTTGTCACGAGAGACGGCCGAGTCCATCTGCTGGATTTCGAGTTCGACGTTGATCTTGGTCCACATCGACTTGAGCGCGGTCGCGATCTGAGACTGCTGCTCATTACCCGAGCTCACGACCATCGAGATCTTCGCACCGTCTGGAGACTTCGACTTCGCCAGCACCTCTTTGGCTTTATCCAGATCGAATGTATATGGCTCCTGATCTGGATTCCAGAAGAGCATCCCATTCGGCATAAAGCTGTTCGAGACCTCGGCGTTGCCGAAGAGGAGCGTCTGAATCAACGAGTCTTTGTCGGTCGCGTAGTTCAGTGCCTGACGCAACATCGGATCGTCCAACGGGGCATTGCGACAGTTAAGCACCACAAAGTTGTTGTAGGTGGAGGTGAATTTCATGACCTGAAGCTTCGGGTCCTTCTCCAGATCCGGCACGCGGTTGAAGGGCACGTCGTTCTGACCGATGATGCCGTGTGTCTCTCCACCCTGAAGCTGAAGAATCTGGCTGTTGGTGTCCGGAACCTGCTTTAGCACGATCTCATCGAGATAGGGTAGACCGGATTCCCAGTAATATTGATTCTTCGTGAGTGTTACCGACTCAGCCTTTTTCCATTCCTTGAGGACGAACGGGCCGGTCCCCATACAATGCGACGCGAGATAGTCGTCACCGCCGTTCTTGTCGAAGAACGCCTTTGAGATGATGCTCGAGTTGAACATGGAGATGTCTGACAGGAATGGAGCCCAGGCGCCGGTTAGCGTGATGACGATGGTGGAACTGTCCGGAGCGGAGATGTCCTTCGCCTGCATCAGCGTGAAATTCCAGCCGCCTCGTTCATCGGCCTTGGCTCGCTCAAGCGTCCATTTGATGTCGTCGACGGTCATATCCGAGCCATCACCAAACTTGACCCCGCTGCGGATGTGGAACGTGTAGGTGAGACCGTCAGCGGCGACGTCCCATTTCTCCGCAATGCTCGGCGTAATCTCGAGACCCTTATCGTCAACCGATACGAGCGGCTGATAGACGTTCAGGAAGGGCCAGATATCGGGATTGTGCCAAAGCGTCGGATCACAGCTGGTGGAGTCGATTGAACGGGTGAATGTGACCGTTCCACCCGACTTTCCGGATGCAGCAGTGGTTGCCGCGCTAGATGCGGCCGCGGATGGCGACGCATTCTGGTTCACGGTAATCGCAGTTGTCGGGGTCGGGGATGATCCGCCGCTACTTGACCCTGACGTCGCCGCGAGCGTTGGCGTGCTGTTATTGCTACCCCCGCATGCCGCGAGAAGCGCGGACACGACGGGAACGCCGACACCAATGGCGGACAGTCTCTTCAAAAATGTGCGTCGACTGACGTCACCCGTTGCGATGCGCTGAATAATTCCCGAGATTCGCTGCTCGTCCATAACTCGTCCCCTCTCTGTGTGACCCACCTACCACCATAACTCAGAACCTCTGCAGCGATGCCTTGCGGTAGCTGAATAGCTCTCGTCTAGGAGTCGTTTTGTGGATTTCAACGGCGTGGGTGATTGACCCGGGCACCTGACCACACACACCGAAGGGCACCGCTCAACGGTGCCGAACGTGTGGGATGAAGGTCAGTCTGAGCGTCAGAAAACGTCGATCTAATCTTGTTCGGCATTCACTCCTTGGAATTGGAAATCGGAACCCAATTCGTGAGACCGCGCAGGGACTGCTCAACAGGAGAGTTCGTATCGCGAATCGATGAAGCAACGACGTCCCGCATGGCGCAGTGCACGTTCCGAATCCTCTTGCCCTCATCAATCGGCGGTTTGCCGATGAACCGAAGAACCTTCAAGCGCTTGAAGGATTCTCCGAAGGAACACGACCACGGTCGTGGCCCATTCGAATGCAGATCCTTCTTTGGAACCGAATGGGTTTAGAACCGAATAGGTTTAGAATAGCATAGTATTGAGAAATGGCGAGGGTTGGCTACCATAACGGCAAATCTCAAGGCAGTTGCGGTACACATCTATTCCCTGGCAGAGTGGCGCAGAAAACACGTTCCAATCGCGGCAAAACCGGCGCCGTTAACCGATGATCAGCGGCTCGCCCCAATCCCGGCAACGGGAGCGGATTCTCGGACCTGCCTCGGTCACTTCGATCATGTCCTCGACGGCATAAAGACCATCCGATTCAACCACCAACGGCTCCAGCATCATCACCATGCCGACCTCGAGCGGCGTTTCGTCGTATGGGTGGAGCATCGGCTGCTCATGGACACCAAGCCCAATTGAGTGACCGACGTGCGGCATGTTGAACGTGAGACCGCGACGACGGCACTCGTCCCGGCACAGGTAATACAGGTCGCAGGCGCGAGCGCCTGGCTTCATAGCCGCGATGACGGTTTGGTGGACCGATTCCAGAGATTTGTACGTGTCAATTTGGCGGGGATCGACCGGATGCACAAAGGCTGTCCGCGCGAGATCGGAGACATACTGACCCCAGAAGACACCGAAATCGGTACGAAGCACGCCACCTGGCTCTAGGCGCGTCTCTCCCGGCTCGGCATGCGCTTTCCTGGCGTTGGGTCCCGTCGCCAGGACCAGATGCACCACCCCGGAAGCACCATGAGATCGCGTTCCGGCAATCATCCGGTCGCCGATCTCTCGCTCGGTTTCCCCCACCTGGGCGTGTTCCCAAGCGTCCCGAATGGCCTCGTCCGTCCACATAGCGGCTTGTGCCAGGAACTCGATTTCACCTGGAGTCTTGATGGCACGCATGCGATCGAAGATCGGGTCCGCGTCGACGATCTCCGCCTCCGGAAGCGCCTGCCGCAGCTCTTCATAGTTCTTGGTGACGAGAAAGCGCTTTTCAATGCCGATGCGCCCCGACCCCGCTCCATGCTCCCGCAGGACGTCGGCGAGGATGTCGATCGGTCGCTCGGCGAACTCGGTGTAGCCGCGCAGTTCCTGGATCCAGGACTCGCCGCGAGCGTGCTCATCCTCGATGGTGCAGTAGATAAAGACTGGCTCTTTACCTGGCATCATGGCGACCAACCCGAGGCGTTCCGGAATCGTTCGTTGTGTGAAGAACGCGGTACCGGAGCAATACTTGACGTTCCAGGGAGATGCCGCGATCAGGGCATCGAGCCGATGCTCAGCCAGAGCTTGCTCTACTTTGCGGAGTACGATCTCTTTCGTCAGCACCCTGTTGCGTCCTTTCCGAGTGGAGTCACGCGCCAACCTCCCAAAGCGTGCCGTGTTGAGGAATGCCTTCCGCGTATGCAGCTCCCCGGTCATTGATCAGGATCATATCTTCGACGTGAAAGCTATCGCCCGACACGTCTGTAGTGCCAACCTCGATCATCATGACCATGCCCGGAAGGATCGGCTCCTCTACCCACGGATAGATCTGCGGTGATTCGTGGATTCCAAGACCGACGCTATGCCCCAGGACATTGCCTTTGTATTCGAGTCCGAGCGATTCGTAAGCATGTTGCCCTACGCCCGCTGCCTCCGACGCCAGCATGCCCGGTTGGATCGCGTCCACGATGCGGTGCTTGATCTCGGTAACCTTCGCGTGCAGATCACGTTGACGGTCAGACGCGCGGCCAATCACCACCGTTCGAGCTAAATCGGAAAAATAGCCATCCCGGAAGCCGCCAAAATCGGTCTTTAGCACCATGCCGGACTGAAGCACGTGGTCTGATGCGATGGTATGGAACGCACCGCTTCGCTCGCCGGCCCCAAAGACCGGAAACGCGATGAGATCCGCTCCGCGGAGCAGCAGCTCATATTGCATGCGCGCCGCTACCTGCCGCTCGGTGTCGCCCGGCTTCGCGTCACCAAAGGCGGTGTCGATCGATTCCGCCGTCCAGCGAGCCATGCGCGTGAGCAGCTCAACCTCGGCCGGTGTCTTGATTAGCCGCACACTCTCCAGGAATTTCTGTGCGTCTTCAAACTTCGCCTGCGGTAGCCGCTGCTGAAGGTCTATCAACTGACCGCTCGAGAAGTTGCGACCTTCGATGCCGACACGTCCCTGTTCCGCGGACATACTGTGCAGCACTTCCGCGACGGCTCGCATCGAGTCCGTGCCTTCCCCTTCATACGGCACGACCTCGGTCAGGAATGTCTCCTCGGGCTTCAAGTTTCGCAAGCGTCGTTCAAAGACCACCCAGACCGGCTCGCCTCCGCGCGGCCAGACTACGAAGTGAGCGCGTTCGGGAATGCCGCGCAAGTCGTAGTTCCAGAACCCGGAGTAGTAGGGCGTGTTTTCAGGAGAAGTGACGATGATCGCGTCGTATGGCCCGTTGTCGATCGTCTGACGAATGCGATCGATATCCGTGTACTTGCCGCGGAGCGTTTCGTTGGGACCGCGCATTTCCGCCCTCCCGCATGAGATAGCCAGTACGTTGATCGGAGGCGATTGCCCGATATGGACTGATCGCCTCTCGGATGGCTGGAATGCTCGCTATCGTCTCACATGTGATGCGTATGTCCAGACAGACGCGGCGGATCAGGGACGGATTTCAGCGTCCCGGTATCTCCACGGACAGCTGCCAGCGCGGAGTGAGGCGTCTAGCCAGGGCGCCGAGCGCTGAGCCAACATTGGCAGCGTCGTGCTCCTCAGTGCGCTGCTGAGCCCGCTCAGGCGCCTTGCGGAAACTGAAAGCGCTCCTCGCGCCTGAGCGGGCTGGGGGTGAGGGAGTTTCCCGTTATCGCTCCTCGTCCGGCGCGAAGACCTTGCTCAGCACCGGGCTCTCGAACTCGGTGGCGATGCAATCCATCATGATCAGATCCCAGAGGTGGCCGTTGAGAAGATCGCTTTGACGGCGGCGGCCAATTTCGCGGAAGCCGGCCTTTTCATACGCGTGGCGCCCGGCCAGATTGTATTCCGACACTTCGAGCATGACGCTGTGCAGGCCAAGCGCGGTAAAGGCGTAGTCGAGCATCAGACGCGTAGCCTCGGTGCCGTAGCCTTTGCCACGCGCCTCCGCCTCGCCGATCATGATGCCGAAGCGCGCCGTGCGATTGCGCCAATCGACTTCAAAGAGATCGGTGCGGCCGATCGGCCGCCAGCCGTCGATCTCGTAAATATTGAACCAGTAGGCATTGGATGTCGTAGCCTGCTGCGCGTGCCGCGCTTCGCGCTCCTCCAGCGTCACCGGCTTCGGGAGATCACCGAACGTGCGCTGGAGGTGGAAATCGTTGATCCAACGCAGGTAGAGCGGGACTAGATCTCGCCGCAACGGGCCGAGCGCGATCCGGTCTCCCACAATATTGACCACTGGCTGATCCATCGATTCTGTCCCCAATCAACTGCCTCCACACCAACCAGCTGCATTGCCGGCACCTCCGGCGCGGTGAAGCCGAAGCGGATCAAGCCTACGACACCGATCGCGAGCATCACCAGCGCGAAGGCGACGCTTGCCTAACCGAGGTCGAAACGCCCGAAGAGCGGCACGGCAAGCAGCCTCATCGGCGATTGTTTGTCCGATTTGCTATTTCCCACAGGGAGCTAGATCTCGCGAAGTCTCCAGATCCACATGCCGACAACGACTCGTGCTTTGAACGGGCCGTTTCGTTTGGCGGGCTACAGACCCGGCACCTCGACCGGAAGCTGTCCCCGCGGAATGAGTCGCCCGGCGAGGGCGTCCAGCGCGGCGTGGACACTTGCTGGATCCGGTCCATAGGCGCAGCCGAATGCGCTTGCCGCGGCGAAGGCCGGAAGCGCGTAGGGACTTCCGAGGCTGATCACTGAGACCGGCATCTTTCGGCTCAGACGCTCGACAAGCTTGATCTGCCCGGCAAGCGGATCGATGCTGGAAGGAACGTTGGCGTGGACCATGGAGACGGTCAGCAACGTCGCGCCCTGTGATTCGCCTGACTCGCCCAGAATGACCTCAATCTCCCCATCGCCCGGGTTCGAGCTGATCTGCAGCAGCCTCGCTCCCGGCAGCGTTCCTTGTCGTAGCAGCTGGACGATGTCTCGAACCATGCTGGTGCTGGAGGGACGCCGGAAGTCGGGAACCAGGAGCAGCCAGCGTGCCCCTTCCGGTCGGGCCAGTTTGCCCGACGTGCTGGTGAAGGCCGCCTCGGCGACGCGCGTGGCAAAGGCCTGGTGCTCCGGATTAGCGCAGATCGATTCAGCGCGGTCCGGATCGACTTCACATCGCTGGAACAGCCCGAGCCGCCGCTTGGCGCCGAGGATGCGTTCGACCGAGGCATCGAGCCGTTCGATAGATAGTCGCCCGCTGCGTGCCGCTTCGAGCAGGCCGGTAAAGCAGACCTCCGGCTGAGTGGTCAACACGAGATCGGCTCCAGCCAACACGGCGAGGACCGAGGCCTCGCCTGGGTCGAAGTGACGCGCGATGGCGTACATGTCCATGGCGTCCGTCACGATCAGTCCGCCGAATCCCATGCGCTTGCGGAGCAGGCTGGACAGGACCGGGCGGCTGAGTGTGGCCGGCAATCCAGAGGGGTCGACCGTCGGAAAGCTGATGTGGGCCGTCATCACGCTGGCGACAACTTGATCGATGGCGGCGCGGAACGGGGACAGTTCGACCCGTTCCATGCGTTCGAGATCGTGCGGGACCTGGGCGACGTCGAGGTGCGTATCGATCGACGTGTCACCGTGACCGGGAAAATGCTTGGCGCAGGCGAGTGCTCCGGCCTGCTGGCAGCCGTCGATCCAGGCGCGCACCATATCGCCGACCAGCGCCGGGTCGCCGCCAAAGGCGCGGATGTTGATGATCGGATTGTCTGGGTTGACGTTGACGTCCGCCACCGGTCCGAAGATGTGGTTGACACCGACAGCCAGGGCCTCGACCGCCGTCACGCGGCCATGCTCGTGAGCTAGCTCCGTCGAGCGCGTGGCTCCCAGCGCCATGAGACTCGGCAGATTCGTTGCACCCGGGAGCAGTCGCCCCGCTCCTGCCTCGAAGTCGGCACTGACCAACAATGGCAAGGGAGATTGCTGCTGCAGTTGATTGAGCATCGACGTGGTCTGGCCCGGGCTCACGAAATCGGGCCAGTTCAAATAGAGGCCACCGATTTGCCCTTCGCGCACCATCCGCTCGACCGTGTCCGGCTGCTGGTAGTGCAGACTGTAGCAGAGCTGCCCGACCTTCTCTTCCAACGTCAGTTCACGGTCGAGCCCGGTCGTCATCGCGCGCCCTCCCCGTTCCAATGATCAAACGAGTTGACCGGATGATCGCAGGAGGCCACGCTGGTGTACAGAACCGACTGGTCATGTGGTGAAATGGAACGAAGGCGAGTGACGCTGGGGAGCAGATTCTCAGCTTTGTCGATTTCACCTCGTCCCAAGCGACTAACCTGTGTAAGGCTCCTGAGCGAGGGGCAACGGTTCCAAATGAGATCAAGGAGAGGTGACATGCGCAAGATTATCGTCTCAGAGTTCGTATCGCTGGATGGCGTAATGCAGGCGCCGGGCGGCAAGGACGAAGATACTGATGGGGGCTTCGCCGAAGGTGGTTGGACCTGGCCGTATTGGGATGATGAGATCGGCGCCCACTTTGGCCAGTTGATGAGCCAATGCGACGCTTTTCTCCTCGGCCGCAAGACGTGGCAGACTCATGGTGGCGCGTTCGAGCCATTGCCGGATGACGACCCCATGATGGGCCCGCTGAACACCATACAGAAATACGTCGTCTCAAACACATTGGAGTCAGCCGACGCCTGGCGCAATTCCACCCTCATCAGTGGCGACGTGGTGGGCGAGATCCGCAAGCTCAAGGAGCAGCCGGGAAAGAACATCGCCATCGACGGCAGCAGCGTGTTGATCCACACTCTGGCGCAGCATGGCCTGATCGACGAGTACCATCTGCTGGTCTACCCGGTGGTGCTGGGTGGCGGCAAGAAGGTCTTCCCGGAAGGGGATCGCATCAATTTGAAGCTCGTCGATGCCAAGCCGCTCGGCTCCGGCGTCATCCTGACGCGCTATGAAGTTGAGCATCCTGAGTAGGATCCGTCGTCGAGCGGGCGTGGGTGTCATCAGCGCCCCTCAATCGAACCCAGTGATGTAGTGGCGGGCGTCTCTGCCCGCCTTCGCCATGTATGTACCCAGCCTCTCGAATCGGCTGCGATTGACCGGCGGAACCCTGAAGAACCGTGTTGCAAATGGGTTACGAAGGCCGGCACAGGTCCGGCCTCTACGTTGCTGGCGGGGTTGTGGGATGCCAATACCTGTGACCCGAAAGGCTGAGGGAACGTCCTAAGCGGCACGGATGGCGTTCTTGAGGATGCTTTCCCGGAGTTGTTGCTTGATCGCGTCTTGGATCACGAGATCGATGTTCCGACCGAGCAATATGCAAAGATGTTCCTGGAGCCGAGCGACGGTGACGTATCCAACGGGATGTTCAAACTCAACCAGGATATCCACATCACTATCCGGTCCGAGTTCGTCTCTGGCGACGGATCCAAACAGGGCAAGTGACTTGATTCCATAACTATCACGGAGTTCTTCTTGGTGCCCGGACAGAATGGAAAGAACGTCGTCTCCGCCGAACTGGGCTCAGCCTCTTTCGTTCTCAACCAGAATTTGTTGAAGCGGTTCAACGAGTGGGGGTAGATTTGTGGTTGCGGTATCCCAAAGAATAGTCAAGTCCACCCGAAAATACTCGTGTAGCAGCACGTTTCGCATTGCCTGCATCTGCTCTCAAGGAATCGCCGAATGCTCTTGTTTGACTTCTATTGGAATCGCTCGTGCCGCCTCGCCAATCACGCCCAGCGCGAAGCTGACTGCAAAAATCGTTCGAGTGTCGTGCGCGAACTGTTCCTGAGTCATCCCTTGAATGAACTGCTTGATGTCATCGATTCTCCGGAGAATATCCTCGACGCGTGCTCGCCAATCTCTAGCGGACATTGACCAAGTCTCGCTCGACACCCGGTTTCATTCGATCACTCAGAGAGTTTGGCGTCGCCAGGTCTACTCGACTCTCCAGTATGCGTTCGAGAAACAACTGCAGATCAATGAATTCAAAGAGCCCCACCGGGCGCCGGTCAAACTCGACCAGAATATCCACATCACTGTCTGGCCCAGCTTCATCCCTTGCGACGGAGCCGAAGAGGGCAAGGTACTTGACCCCGTACGTGTTCCGGAGCTCTTCTTGGTGGTTGGTCAGGATGGAAAGTACGTCGTCTCGCTGCATTGGTCGTCTCCAGTCGAGGGTCATTGCTGAGAGTGTAGCAGCAGCCAGAAATGAAGCGGGGTCCGAGATGACCTCAAACCCCGTGCATGCGTTACTGATGACGTCGCGAGCGACCTACGAGCACCCCAGGCTGTTGCCGCAGTTGAGGCACTTGTAGCAGGAGCCGTTGCGGATGGTGATGTGGCCGCAGACGTCGCAGAACGGGGCGTCGCCCATCATCTGCGAAAGCTGCTCGTTCATACCGCCGTCGAACTGCGGAAGCTCCGCCGTCTGGGCGATGGTGACGTACTCAGCCGCAACCTGCGCCTTGTCGTGCCCATTGCCGTTGGAACCATTGCTCCCGTTCAGGCCGTTCGTGTGGTAGCCATTCTCCACCTTGGTGGCGATCGCCGCCGCGGCCTGTGGTGAGGGCGCCTGGACAGACTCCACCTCAGACTGAGAGGTCGTTGCCGGTGTGTGGCTCTCCTCTGGTTCGTCCCCGCCGTCCATCTCATCATCGACGTCGGCATGAATCGGCTTCACCTGCACGAAGTCGGTGCGATTGAGATATTCGTAGCCCAGCACGCGGAAGACGTAGTCGATGATCGAAGTCGACATCTTGATGTTCGGGTGTCCCTCAACCATCCCCTGCGGCTCGAAGCGCTGGAAAGTGAAGGTGTCGACGAACTCCTCCAGCGGCACGCCGTATTGCAGACCCTTGGAGATGGCGATGGCGAAGCAGTTCATCAAGCTGCGGAAGGCCGCGCCCTCTTTGTGCATGTCGATGAAGATCTCGCCCAATGTGCCGTCGGCATACTCGCCGGTGCGCAGGTAGATCTTGTGGCCGGCCAGACGGCCTTCCTGTGTGAAGCCGTGGCGCTTAGCCGGCATCGGCCGGCGGATCGGCTTCTCGACCACCACCACGCGCGTCTCGACCGGTGCCGCTTCAGCCTCAGCCTTGACGTCTTCCTTCTCATCTTTGCTCTTGGAGGAGAGCGGCTGCGACAGCTTGGAGCCGTCACGGTAGAGCGCCATGGCCTTCAGGCCAAGCCGCCAGGAAGACATGTAGGCCTCTTTGATGTCGTCGACTGTCACCTCGTTCGGCATGTTGATCGTCTTGGAGCTGGCGCCGGAGAGGAACGGCTGCACCGCGGCCATCATACGGATGTGCCCGGAATGATGAATGAAGCGCTTGCCATGTTTGCCGCCCCGGTTGGCGCAGTCGAAGACCGGTAGGTGCTCAGCCTTGAGATGCGGCGCGCCCTCGATGGTCTGCATGCCGCAGACCACGTCGTTGGCCTCGTCGATCTGCTGCTGCGTGAAGCCGAGCGTACGCAGCAGGCGGAAGTCGGGCTTCTGCCACTGCTCCTTGGTGATGCCCAACCGCTCCATGGCTTCCTCACCCAACGTCCAGGCGTTGAACGCGAAGGAGAGCTCGAAGACGGTCGGCAGCACCTTCTCGATGCGCTCGACGTCGATGTCGGTAAATCCGCGCTCCTTGAGGGACTCGCGGTTGATGTGCGGCGTGCCCTCGAGCGAGAGGGAACCGAGCACGTAGCGCAGGATGTCGTCGATCTGCGCCTGATCGTAACCCAATGCTTTGAGGGCTGGGGCGATCGCCTGGTTGGCGATCTTGAAGTAGCCACCGCCGGAGAGTTTCTTGAACTTCACCAGTGAGAAGTCGGGCTCGACTCCGGTGGTGTCGCAGTCCATCAGAAGGCCAATAGTGCCAGTCGGCGCCAGCAGCGTTGCCTGAGCGTTGCGATAGCCGTGCTGCTCGCCAAGCTCCAGCGCTCGATCCCAAGCAGCGCGGGACGCCTGCAGCATGTCTGCCGGGCAGAGCTCAGGATCGAGCGGCACCGGCGTGACCGAGAGGGTCTCGTACTCGCCTTCCTGCGCGTTGTAGGCGGCCCGGCGATGGTTGCGGATGACCCGCAGCATCGCGTCCCGGTTCAGCGGATAAGACGGGAACGGTCCGAGTTCGGCGGCCATCTCGGCCGAGGCAGCGTAGGACTCGCCCGTCAGGATGGCCGTGACCGCGCCAGCGACCGCGCGTGCCTTGTCGGAGTCGTACGGCAGGCCCATACGCATCAGGAGCGAGCCAAGGTTGGCGTAGCCGAGGCCGAGCGTGCGGAACTCGTAGCTCAGCCGCGCGATCTCGTCGCTCGGGAACTGGGCCATCAGTACGCTGATCTCCAGCACGAACGTCCAGAGGCGAATGGCGTGCTTGTAGGCGTCCAGATCGAAGGTCTGGGTCTCGCTGTCGTAGAAGGTCATCAGGTTGAGCGAGGCCAGGTTGCACGCCGTGTTGTCCAGGAACATGTATTCGGAGCACGGGTTGGACGCGTTGATGCGGCCTGACGCCGGCGATGTGTGCCAGTCATTGATGGTCGTGTCGTACTGGATACCGGGATCGGCGCACTGCCAGGCGGCGTCGGCGATCTTGTCCCACAGGTCGCGCGCCCGCACGGTACGGATGACGCGGCCGTCGGTCCGCCAGCGCAGCTCCCACTCTTCGTCGTTCTGGACGGCCTTGATGAAATCGTCGGTGATGCGCACGGAGTTGTTCGAGTTCTGGCCCGAGACGGTGGCGTAGGCCTCGCCGTTGAAGTCGCTGGAATAGCCGGCGGCGATCAACGCGGCGACCTTCTGCTCCTCTTCGGCCTTCCACATAACGAACTTCTCGATGTCGGGATGATCGATGTCGATCACCACCATCTTGGCGGCGCGCCGTGTGGTGCCACCACTCTTGATGGCGCCGGCCGCACGGTCGAAGATCTTGAGGAAGCTCATCAAGCCGGAGGACGTACCGCCACCGGAGAGGGGCTCTCCCTCGGCTCGGATCATCGAGAAGTTGGTGCCGGAACCGGAGCCGTACTTGAAGACGCGCGCCTCACGAGTCACCAGGTCGAAGATGCCGCCTTCATTAATAAGGTCGTCGTTGACTGACTGAATGAAGCACGCGTGCGGGGTCGGACGGCTGTATGCGTCGGTCGATCTGACCACTTCACCAATGGCGGGATCGACGTAGGCGTGCCCCTGAGCCGGGCCGCTGATGCCATAGGCCCAGTGCAGGCCGGTGTTGAACCACTGTGGCGAGTTCGGCGCCGCCATCTGATGAACGAGCATGTACTTCAGCTCATCCTCGAAGATCGCCGCGTCGTCACTGGAGGCGAAGTACCCGTTCTGCTCGCCCCAGAAGCGCCAGGTGCCGGCCAGACGGTTGATGACTTGCTTGGCGCTCCGCTCGGCGCCGAGGACCGGTTTGCCGTTTTCATCCAGCAGCGGCTCGCCCGCATCGTCATACTGGGGAACACCCGCCTTGCGGAAGTATTTCGAGACCATGATGTCGGTCGCCACCTGCGACCAGGAGGCCGGAATCTCGGCATCCTTCATCTCGAAGACCACCGATCCGTCCGGATTGGCAATCCTCGAGGTGCGACTGGCCCAGGCGATGGTGTCGAACGGGTCCTGTCCTTGCCGGGTGAAGTGGCGTTGAACGCGGAGCCCCTTCCCCTTTCGATTCTTCGTTCGCGCCGGTGCCTGCTTCCGCGTTTCGCGCTCCTGCATGCGGCCCCTTCAATCGCTACTACCTACCGGTCTGCCCAGCTCCGCTGCACCAGATGAGCGCCGTCCATCCCATTAACGAGCGCCCAGGTTTTCGGCGAAGACTTAACGTTTCGCTAACGCACACTGCGTTCCCAGATGAGACAATAGTCCCAAATCACGAATGCGCCGCGGTTGCCGGCGTGCGTGAAGCGCTATGTCGGCAATCGTATTGCATTGTGCTGGGCGCGGCTCGCGGCCGAAGGACTCTCTCAGCAAGATCTTGTGCTGAATGCCAGGTGAACCGCAACATCTAGTGTAGCAGCCGTGTGTCTCTCTGTCCAGACATTGCCTCATAGTCACGATTTGCCCGAACATCCGATCTGTACGTACGGCCCTCTTCGAGTCTAATTCGCCACTTTCGGGTTGACAAGCCCCCTCAGCCGTCAAAAGGCCTGTGCATTTCAGTCAGTTTTTGGCCCCGATTGCTCTCGAACCGACCACAATATGTAGTGTTGACCCCACTTCGAGCCCCAATCGGCTTCCAGTGCACCACATGTCGTTAATAATCAACCTCTGACGAGTGGATCCGCACATATGTGCTGAAGTGGCTCTCGACCCGTGGATCGATCGGCTTATGGTGAAGTTGGGGGCGAACGGCGCTCCACTGCACGCCATAGCGAGAGGGCATCGGATCCATGTACGACGAGCATCCCGGCGAACGCGACTTCGACTTCTTCCACGGCTCCTGGAACGTGGTCAATGAACGGCTGACATCTCGACTGACCAACAGCAACGAATGGGAGCGGTTTGAGGCCGAGGGCCGCTGTGAGTCGATCTTGAATGGTCTCGGGAATGCGGACAGCCTTCGCACGAATTGGCAAGGAGGCTTCGAGGGCTATTCGCTGCGTCTGTTCGACCGCGAGTCCGGCAAGTGGAGCATCTACTGGGCCGATACCGGCGGCGCACGGCTCCTCCCGCCGGTAGTGGGAGAATTCGTGGATGGCGTCGGAGAGTTCTACGGACGCGACAAGGAAGGCGATCAGGACGTGCTGGTTCGCTTCCGCTGGAGCCACGACGGACCGGACTCCGCCCGTTGGGAGCAAGCGTTTTCGACCGACCAAGGCGATAAGTGGGAGACAAACTGGACCATGACGTTCACGCGAACCGATTCAGTTTGAGAGGAGACGATCGTGGCGACCAACTCCACCTCACTCGTGCTCGCTGACTTCGGTAACCTGGGCACGCCATACGAACATGAATGGCGCGAGGCGACGCCATGCGAGCCGTTGGCGCTGCCGAAGGCGGTCTTCAAGTGGTACCACGTCCGGCGCGTCGGCGAGAGTATGCCGGACGAGATGGATCAGGAGGGGCGTGCACTCATCGCCGATGCGGTCTCGGCTGGACGCTGGGATCCTGAATACGGCCTCAACATCGCATTGATCCACCTGAGTACCACCCACGCCTTCGTGATCGCCGGGGTCTGGCGGGGCCGCAACGAGCTGTGGCTGCGGCACTACATCAAGGATCTGTCGACATCCGAACCGTTCGCACGTATCGACACCAGCGGTGAGGACGTGCCCGGCGCCTGTGTCTGGGAGATGGGCGTCCTCTGTCACGAGCGCATGGCCTGGCATCGCTACCTTTTCTCCGATCGAGCCGAAGCTGACAAACAGACCTGGTTGGCGGACGTCTATCGTGGGCGGGTATAGCGCGATGATCGATACCGGCTGACGTCGAGATGTACTGCTTAGGTCGATCGTATGGGATGAAATCGGGAGGACGAATGGTCCTCCCAAGATCATTCGCGTATCAGTCGTCACGTCCTCGTTTACTGGTGGATCCAGACCGTCGTGCCGATCGGTGCCCAACCGAAGATCCACTCGGCGGCCGGGGTCGGCAGGTTAACACAGCCATGACTCATCGGCGTGCCGAAATTGTGGTGCCAGTAGGTGCCATGCAACGCGTATGCCTCGTAGAAATACATCGTGTAGGGCACATCCGGCAGGTAGTAATAGTCGGGTGAGCCGAGTGTTCCTCCGGTCATGTCGTCCGCCGCGTACTTGGCGTAGATGTGGAACATGCCGGTCGGCGTCGGATGCAGATACGTCCCGGTAGAGACTGCCGTGCTGAAGAGGACCTGGTCATACTGCCACGTCCACAGATGCTGGGCCGAGAGATCGACCTCGATCCATTTGGCCTGCGTTACTGGAGCGCCGGTCGGAGCCGTGCGAGCCTCCGGTCGATAGATATCCGGAACCGCCACGTACCAGAGAGACGGATCGTACTCGGGGATCATGGTGTTCTGCGCGACCCGTGAGCGGTCCACCTTGGCCGTGTTGGCCGCGCTGTTCCCGAGGAGTCCAAGCAACACCTGGTACTGCGACGGGTTGTTCGGGTGGTATTCGAAGCGGGCTCGCTCGAAATACTGGACCGTGTAGCCGCCTTCACTGAATTCCTGGCTGATCGGATAGCCGAAGATCCGCAGCCCGCCATGCTCCTGCCAATACGTGCGGAAGCCATTGGAGAGGGTGTGACCGGTCTGCGCGAAATAGGTGCTGCTCGCGTCGCTCGTCCCGGTAATCGACTTGAACGCCGCTTCGTTCATCCGGGACGCCGTCTGCTCGGCGCCGAGCCGCTCGAGCTGCACCTTCCAGCCAGCTGGCGCGTCGGCGTGATACTCGAAGACCGCCCGTTCGAAGTACTGGACTGAGAGCCCGTTGCGGCTGAGCTCTTCCGTGATCGGATAACCGAACTGCATCAGACCGCCGTTTGCTCGCCAATACTCGAGGAAGCCGTAGCTGAGGTAATGTCCCGTCTGCGAGAAGTAGACGCGGTCGGGGCCAAGCGACGCGGCCGACGCCGAGAATAAGGGCAGACCAGTCACGGCAAGCAATACTGCCAGCACGGCCGCTATGACGAATCGCAGCGAACCACGACGAACCAAGGATGAACCGTTGCCAATAAACCCTGGAACTCTTTCAACGCTGAACATGCGTATACCCTCCTCGTCCTATTGGTGTGATGCGTTCCACACTTGCCGCCCGAGCAGTCCGCCAAGGACCGTCCAGGGGTCTGAGTTCTCCGGGTGATACTCCAGGCATTGTCGTTCGAAGTACTGAACCGTGTAGCCGTTCTCGACGAATTCCTCGCTGATGGGATAGCCGAGAATCGCCAGACCCCCGTGCGCTTGCCAGAAGTCGCGGAAGCCGAAACAGAGCCGGTGACCCGTCGCGGCGAAGTAGGTGCAGCTTGCGTCGCTCCCGGCCAGCACCGGTCTGAAAGGCGCGGTACCGGTCAGCCCGTTCTGATTCGCTACGGTCACTCCTAACAGGCCAAGCTCGACGTCATAGCGCTCGGGCCACGCACCGGGATGCCATTCGAACCGTGCTCGTTCGAAGTACTGCACTGCGTAGGTCTTGCCATCGGCTGGATTGCGCTCCTGGATCTCGCCGCTGATCGGATAGCCGAAGGTCGCCAAGCCGCCGAAGTTCTGCCAGTAGCGCAGGAAACCTCCTCCGAGGCTGAATCCGGTTTCGGGGAAGTAGCGAACGTCGGGCAGGCTCCCTGGTTGATCACCCGTGTAAACCGCGTTGAAGTACCTCCAGGCGGTCGCCGAGGCCTGATAAGCGTGGGTGTAGGAAGACTGCCAGCTGGAGTCATAGCTGCCGAGATAGGTGATGGCGTAGGCGTAGGTGGTGCCGTTGCGCTTGAATTCGGCGATGCCGCCGTCATTCCAGGTGTTCTCAGGGTCGTAGAGCTGGCCAAACTTGTGATAGAGCGTGACGTCGTCAGGCAGAGGGCCGCCGAGCGACTGATTCACCCAATCAGGCGCGAGGGACATGCTCCAGAGGACGTAGTTCGTGGCCCATGGCGAGAGCGCCTCTCCTCGATAGAGCTTGGTCAGCAATAGGTTGAGGTCGTCGCTTGTCAGCAGATTCTCGTCGCCGTAGCCATACGACTCCCATGAATAACCGGGAGGATGGGCGATGACCGAATGCGTCATGCCTAACGACTGCATCAGTTCATTGATACGGTTGATGCCCACGCCGATGTCACCATCGCCGGCAAGGCGAATCAGCTCCCGAGCGGGCGCCGTGTTGCTGGGACCCATGGCGGATAGGACGTATGGTTCGACTTCCGCCGCGGTGTAGCGGCCGGCCTCAATGTCGTGTGCCACAACCATCATCATCGGTATCTTGATCGTGCAGGCTGCCAGCTGTGGACGCGCGCCGTTGATCGAGATGGTCTGCCCGGCTTGAAGGTCAGTGACGCTGACCGCGTTCTGTCCACCCCATCCCGCGACGAGCGCCGTGAGCTCGCCACGGAGTCCATCCCAGGTGGAGACCGCCGTGAACGACACACTTGATCCGGGTGTTGCTGGAGACTGAATAGCGCCCGTTGAAGTGGACGGACTCGTCGCCCGCGTGGCACCTACCTGCGCCGAGGACTCAGGGTTCGCCGAACTGGCCATGAGTCCACTCGCGAAGAGAGCCAGCACCAGAAACGCCGCCACCAATCCGCGACGCATGGGTCCACCTTTCCTCCCGGCCGCTGACTGTTGCGACAGTCAGGTATTGCCTCTCTCCATCGCATATTTTCGATGTTGACTCATATCGGCGTCGTTACGGCGGTAACAAGGACATTACAGGTTCGTATCACTTCGAGGGCTTCATGGGTTTGGTACAGGTTGCTCATGGTGAGTACGTCTGGGTTAGAATGATCTCAATGGCCACGTCAAACGAATGGGACGCATGCAACGAGGCTGGAACGGCGCGGCAGTGGCCGCGTCTTGGGTCCGGTTTCGCCGCTGGCGTGTGCCCGCAGAATCTCCCGGTCGGGAACGTGCTCTCGGGCGAGAAAGTGACGATAGTCATATGCACGATCCAGCCCACATCACGTATCACATTGGTGGATACGTACGTGCGTTCACGCGCATGGTGAGGTATCTGGGTTCAAGCGGTCTCATGCGCTGGTCAGTCGTGAGAGGAGGCTGAAATGGCGGTGACACTGAATAAGAAGGCCACCACCATGACGCGAGCGGATCTCAAGCAGAGCGGCCTGGATGATGAAGTCATCGATCGGCTGGAGACTCTGAGCGAGAAATATCCGTTCGCCGAGTTTCTCGACTCAGATGCTGAGTGGCAGCGCCTCGTGTTTCTCAAGTGGCTGCGCGACAGTGGCCGCTTCGAGGGCTAACGGCGACTTAACCCGACGAGCGTCAAGGTGCGTGGTTCAGGTTGTCTCCTCCGATGCGGGTTGCGCCAGGGAGCGCTGGAGCAGTACTGGGAAACGAGCAACAGCCTCGTCGGTCCAGCTGCTTTGCCGGTTGGCGTGAACTGCGATCCACATTCGGGTCGGCTGAGGGACGAAGGTAACCTCGAGCGTTCCACGTTGATCCTCTCGCGTCAAATGCCAATGAAGACTCCCCGGATAGCTGGCCAGGGTACTCTTTAAACCGATTCGTAGCCCCATCTCCGCGCACGTCACCGCGAGCGCCCGCTCGACGTCAACCGCGCTCACTGTTTCGGCGAGACCAATCTCAATCGTCCGCATTCGATCCCTCGCATGTCACCGCGTCCGCCAGGATCTTCCGTCCGCTCACATTGTCGATGCCAATCGTTCGCAGGGCGAATTCGTCGATTGACGGCGATGCCGCTCATTCTCGCACCCATCACCTGCCGGAAAGGATGTGGATGACGTCATCTCGGCAAAGTACTTGCTTGAAGATGGTTGAAAGTACTCAGCGGTGGGGATCCGCTGAAGGCTGGGAATGCTTGCACCTCGCTGACCTCAATGACACTCCATTTCGGCAGTGCTTCTCTTCCCACGAGCGGGCCAAAGATCAACCGAAGCGAATACGCAACGTACGCAATGCTTCCAATTCGGTTGCCGAGGTGTCATAATCGATCTAGAGAGGGACAGAAAAGCTACATGTGTCGTGATCCGGTTCGCAAATACCGAAACTCGGCACCGGTGAACTCAGTCGTTCGCATCAGCACCGGGGATGAGGTGGACGCGCCTCTCGACATCCCCCTCCTCCGGAACGCACCTGCCGCCCACATGCCATTGCGATCTCGCGAGCGGTTGCGACCGCTTGGTTATCTGCGCATGCTTGACAATATCAGTGCGAGTGGAGATAGGTATGGAGTCTCATGAAGCGGCAACCGATTCATACCTGGCCGCATTGGAAGACTACCTCAATTCAAAGAGTGAGCACGCTCTCTTTCAAGCGTCGCTGTTGAGCCAGTACTTCGTCGAGTCTGGCCTCGGCCCTGATGACATCATCGCGCTGCACTTCGAAGGACTCGAGTCGATTCTGCCGCAGTTGTCTCCCCGTTCGCAGCCTCATGCGGTCGGCAATGCGCATCAGTTTCTGCTCGATGTGATGATCACCTACGGCGTGAAATACAAGGAATATCTGGAGCTCAAGCTCTACGAATCGATTCGCGAGGCGGAGGCGCGCGCCCAGTTCGAGCAGGAGCGGGCGATGGAAGCGGAGCGGATTGAGCAAGAGAAGTCGGAGATTCTTGCGAGCATCGCGCACGAGCTTGGAACGCCATTGACGGCGGCGAGAGGGCACCTCGAGTTAGCGATGCGTGCCATCCGAAGTGGCCGGACTGAGGCACTCAGTCCACTGCTGGGTTCGACGCAGGAGGCGCTCGATCGCCTTACCCGAATGACTGCTGACCTGGTGCAGGTAAGCCGCGGAGAGCCCATCGATCTGGACCGCGAGCCACTCCAGCTTTCCACCATCCTCTCGAAAGCATGCGATTGGGCACAGCCCAGCGCGAGAGCGAACGGTGTCGACCTGTTCCTCGACGGCGATCCTCCAAACATTCAGATCATCGCCAACGAAGGCGCGCTGCTGAGCATCGTCGGCAATCTCCTCTCCAACGCCATTCGCTACACTCCCGCTGGAGGCTCGGTAGCCGTGCGATGTGAATGTGACGAGCGCGAAGTGTGGGTTGACGTCAAGGACAGTGGGATGGGGATGCCTCCCGAGGTCCAGCAGCGGATCTTCGACAAGTTCTATCGGAGTCCAGACGCCCGTCGCGCCAACTCTCAAGGACTCGGGCTTGGCCTGACGCTCGTGCAGCAGTTCGTGACGTCGCACAATGGCCGGCTGGAGCTCGAGAGCGTGCCTGGAGACGGGAGTCGCTTTCGGGTGATCTTCCCCATCGAAGAGTCGTAGTTGTGTGAGAGGAGCGTGCCAGGCGTGACTGGACGCACAGAGGCCAGCGATGAACGGACGCGAACGATCGACGAGCAGCGCCTGACGATCCAGGAGCTACAGACGCCAATCATCCAGATTTGGGACGGCGTTCTGGCCATGCCGATCGTGGGAACGATAGATACCGCCAGGGCGCAAGAGATGAATGAGGCGCTGCTGCAGCGTATCGTCGATACGGGTGCCGAAATCGTCATCCTGGACATCACTGGAGTGCCAGTCATCGACACGGCGCTGGCAAAGCACCTGCTCGAAACGGTCTCGGCCGCGCGTCTACTCGGCGCCGAGGTTCTCATTGTCGGTCTCTCGGCACGTACCGCCATGACCATGGTGCATCTCGGACTTGACCTGAGTGGAGTCATTACCCGAACCACCATGGCACAGGGGTTACGGCTCGCATTCGACCGCCTTGGTCTGGATGTTGTGCGTCGTGGCGGTGCAGCATTCGGCGGCCATCAGTCTGATAAGTCGGGGTCGTAGATGGGTCGGGTGCCCATCATTCGCGTCGACGGTGTGCTTATTGCGAGCGTTCAGGATGAACTCACCGATCGAGACGCCACGCAGCTTCAAGAAGAATTGACCACTCTCATCGAGCAGTCGGGGGCGAGCGGAGTCCTCCTGGACGTCAGTCTTATGCAGCTCATTGACTCGTTTCTCGGACGAACCCTGCATGAGATCGCGCTCGGCGCACGTCTACTCGGAGCCGAAACGGTCGTCGCCGGAATTCAACCGGCGGTTGCCATGACGCTCGTCGAACTTGGATTGGAGCTCAACGGAGTGCACACGGCGTTGAACGCGGAGCGTGGACTGAAGATGCTCAACCGGATGACCAAACGTGGATAGTCTCCGTCGAGCGGTGCCGTGAGCGTGAACGAATTCACCGATTTGACTTTGACCGTAAGCAACGAGCAAGACCTGGTGACGGCGCGTGCTGAGGCACGTGCGATCGCTCAACACCTCGGTTTTGGGATCGTCGATCAGAGTCGCATCGCAACCGCCGTTTCGGAATTGACCCGGAACGTGCTGCGCTACGCGGACAACGGCCGGGGCGAGGTGGATATTCGCGTCGCGCGCAACGTCTCGGACCGTGACGGTATCGAAATCGTCGTAACCGATAGCGGACCTGGAATCGCGGACGTCGATCTCGTTCTCCAGGCAGGCTATTCCTCCGGACGCGGACTTGGCCTTGGCCTGTCCGGCACTCGCCGTCTCATGGACGAAATGGAAATAGAGAGTGAACTTGGCCGCGGAACCACCATCACCATTCGAAAGTGGCTTCGCCGAGGAACCCGCTGAGTCGCTGATTCGCCTGGCGATCGCTCAGCCCGTCGACGTGGAGATTGCCCGGC
Organism: uncultured Chloroflexia bacterium; assembly: GCA_963713965.1. Lineage (GTDB taxonomy): Bacteria > Chloroflexota > Chloroflexia > Thermomicrobiales > Thermomicrobiaceae > CALAGB01. The sequence goes on along the minus strand of OY970217.1, from coordinate 2,237,235 downwards.
GCGGTGCTCGCGCGCTCGCGCGCTCGCGCTCGACGGTGGGTTCAGCGCGGATCAAACCGACGACATCGTGGTGGCGGTCTCGGAACTTGCGACCAATCTGTTGCGGTACGCCATCGACGGATCGATGACATTCTCGCTGGTGAGTTGCGCTGGACGATTCGGAATGCGGATTGAGAGTCTGGACGCAGGCCCCGGAATCGACGACGTCGAACTCGCGCTCATGGATGGCTACAGCACTGGCAAATCACTCGGAAGTGGTCTGCCGATCGCTCGGCGTCTGATGGACGAGTCGAAAATCGAAAGCAGTCCCGCCGGAACCTCGATTGTGGCGCACAAATGGAAACCTGCCCCTTGAAAATCGTCGCGGGGAGCCGCCCTCACTACGCCGAGACTGAGAACGGTGATGCCTGGTCGGTTTCTCATTTCCCCGGTCTATGTCGCGTCTCGCTCATCGATGGTCTCGGACACGGACCATATGCCGCGAGCGCAACAGATGTCGCCCTGCAAACGCTGAAGTCGTTGGGGCCGGTCCAACCCGCCGAGGTCATCAGGCGTTGTAATTTGGCGTTGAGTGGAACGCGCGGCGTCGTCATGGGCGTGGCTAATATCGACCTGCGGGATAGCTCGGTTGCGTACGCTGGGGTTGGGAACACCGATGGACTAATACGTATCGGTGACGAGGGAGTGACCACTCGCCTTCTGAGCGACCGGGGCATCGTCGGCACGAAGCTGCCGACCATCCGCTCAGTCGTCATTCCACTTCAAGAACCCTGGCAATTGCTTCTGTTTACCGATGGCGTCCGGGATCGATTCAATGTGCGCGACGAGCTTCAGGAGGAAGCGGAATCGAGCAATTGGCCGGCTGAGTTCCTCGAGCGTTGGGGCCGGACGCACGACGACGCAACCGTGGTACTCGTTAGCCCGCGATGATCGCACCCACACATCATTCATCTCGCTGCGATGGCCGTATTATGGACCTCCGCCGGTTGAGGCGATGACCTGACCGGTGATCCAGCGGGCATCGTCGCCACAGAGCCAGGCAATGAGTCGCGCCGCGTCGTCAGGCTCACCCCAGCGTCCCATCGGCTCGAAATCGACGATCCGCTCGCGCAGGGCGTCATCGGCGTAGCCAGTGTCGGTCGCTCCCGGATCGACCGTGTTGACCGTGATGTGCCGCGGAGCCAGATGGGCCGAAAGGCTCAGCGTAAGCTGCTGCAGCGCCCCTTTCGAGGCAACATAGGACAGTTCTTCCGGCATCGCTCCGCGATATTGGCCAGAAGTCATCAGGATGACTCGACCGCCGCGTCGAGAATCGTCGTGTCGCGTGACCCACTCCTTGATGAGCAGTAGCGTGCCTCGAACGTTGACCTGCATGTGCGTGTCAATCTGTTCCGCCGTCAGATCTTCAAGCGCTCCCATCGTGCTGTAGGCGTGATTGGCGACCAAAATATCGACATGACCGAACGCGTCGAAGGCCGCGCGTACGACTTGCTCCGGTGCATACGGATCCCGAAAGTCGGCGGCGAAGTGTTCGATGCGGCGTCCGGTCTCACGCAATTCGGCGAGGATGTCTTCGATGCCGCCTTCGTCGGCGCCCCACGGCTGTGTCGCGTCGAAGGGTGACCACGAGTGGACGAAGACGTCTGCGCCCTGACGAGCAAGTCGTTGCGCGATAGCGAAGCCGATGCCAATGCGTCTGCTGACGCCCGTGACGAGCGCGATGCGTCCAGTCAACGGTCCTGGCGTTGCATGGTCGAGCGGTGTTGTCATAGGATGGATCCTCCGAAACATGCTGACGACCGACCGCTACACCCAGCATATCGAATCGGTCGTCGTGCAGTTCAGCGAACCTGCCCGCCGCTACCGGCCTGGCGATACTCGAGGTTCCCCAGCATCTGAGCGTGTCGCACGATCGCGCGAACCGCCCAACGAGGCCCGGCCGCGCAGCGCCAGCTGGAAACTGGCACCCAGGATCAACAGCGCCACCAATGGGTGGAAGGCTTCGATCCAGGGCTTCTTCGACTCGATCAGCGCGATCTGCAGGATCATCAGCACCAGGAGTCCCGCCGACGTTCCGAGGCGTTCTCGATTGAGTCGACCGATAAGACCCAAGATCAGCAACAATAACGCACTCACCGCGATCAGATAGCCGTTGGTCTCGTGGGCGTCGTATGGCTCGGCGCCGAAGACGCCCAGACCAGCCAGGAAGAACTGGAGGATCACCGCGAGTAAGGTGAGGACCGAGAGACCGGCGTGTAGTTTCGAGATGACGTTCGACATTGGGCGACCCTTTCGCGTCAGATATCGTGTCACTGGCAGACCTCGTTCTGGCCCACTCTCTGGAGGCTACGATCTCCCCTTACAGGAGAGTCAAGCCGACCGGCCCCTTTTAACCAGACACTGCCCGGCGGCATTTTGTGACAGATTGCCGTAGGTCGGATGCGATTGCGAGAGCGCAACCTCCTGGTTGGTTTGATGCCGGTACACTACGTTCGGGGAGTGGACGTGCGGATCGAGAGGCGGCCGTGAAGCCGGAACATCTGCTGCGCAAGATCGTGGAGTGGGCCGAACGGGAAGATCGCGTCCTGTGTTTGATCATGACCGGCGCTCAAACGCAGCGAGACAAAGCCGAGGACGGCCTCTCCGATCGTGATCTGGAGCTGATCTTCCTCGATTATAAGCCGTTCGCCGAAGACGACGCATGGCTACGCCAATTCGCTCCGCTCTGGGTCTACCAGCCGCTCTTCCAGGATCAGGATTACCCCACGCGTCTCGTCTATTACGAAGGTGGCCACAAGGTCGACTTCACGCTGGCCGATTCGCGGCGCGTGCTCGACATGGTCGACGTCGGTCGGCTCGATGACCTGTACGAGCGGGGCTATCAGGTTCTGGTTGACAAGACCGATTTGACACGTGATCTGCCCGAGCCGACGGGTACTTTCCCGTTGGTGCCGTTACCAAATCAAGCGGAATTTCAGACCGTTGTCGAGGAATTCTGGTTCGAGGCGGCACACATTCCCAAATACCTGCTCCGTAGCGAGCTGTGGGTGGTCAAGTTTCGTGACTGGACCATGAAGTGCGATCTGCTCAAGCTACTGGAGTGGCATGCCATCGCCCGGAACGACGAGCCGGTCGACGTGCGCTACATCGGGACGGATGCCAACCGGTGGGTGGATGAGCGGACCTGGACCGAGCTGCAGCAGGCCTTCGCCCACTTCGATGCGGCCGACAGTTGGCGCGCGCTCCTGGTGAGCATGACGCTGGTGCGGCGACTCGGTCAGGAGATCGAGCAACACAGCGGACTCGTCTACCCCCAGGAGGTCGACGACCACATCAGCGGATATATCCTGAGCTTCGCGGAGAGGCTGGGGTGATGGGGATTGACCAAGTGGATCGGTAATCGCCTTGCGTCCGCGCGGGGGTTGAATGGCAGTTGCCGAATAAGATTGATACGTAAGCAGCGGTCATGCGGGAATTACATTGCGAACAAGTTGCGATAGTGACGCGACCACGTTCGCGCGGGACTAAAGTCGCAGCGCTACAAATGCGAAGTCCACTCAAGGGACTGACGAGGTTGTTACGATGGGGGGCATGGTCACTTCGTTGCATCATCGTGGTCGTGCGGTTCGATCGATGCCCACAACGATCCATCGGCGTGATGCTGGCGTTGATGGGAGATGTAGCCCACCACGCCGCCAAGATGTCGCTTCGAAAAGGTGTCGACGCCATATTCGGCTTGCCAACGAAACTCGCGCATGAACTCCTCATTGATCGCCCGGGAGCTCCCGCCCTTGATGCGCTGGACCGCGGTCGCCACCGCGAGGGTCGGGGGAATCGAGACGGCCAAATGGACGTGGTCGTCGGTACCGCCAATGGCGTGCACGATGATGCCGTGGCGATTGGCAACTGCTCTCATATGGTCGTGAATGATCTGCTCACGGGCTTGGTCGATGATCGGCTCCCGGCCCGCCGTCGACCAGACCAGGTGATAGAAGAGACGAGACCACGGCACGGCCGACTCCTGTGGTAGTCCCTTGAGTGGACTTCGGCTTTGTAGCCCGCGAGTAAACTCGCGGGCGAACGTGGCGCGCATGGCAGTTTATCTCGCCAAACACAATAACGGGGGCTACGACCCGCAGCGCCTTGGTCATCTATCTGGGATGACAAACGGCAAAGTTGCCGCCGCGTCCTACTCCCGTTTGCGAGTTCCGGGACTGACGAACTGGGGCAGGCGCTTGCCATTGGCTGAGGATTCGATCAGATCGTTCAGCCGCTTCACCCGTGTCTTCTCCTGTTTGGCACTCATGATCCAATGGCGCGCCGTGCGCTGATAAGAAGGCGCCTGCTCCGAGAAGAAAGTCCAGGCTGCCTCGTTGGCTTGCAGCGTCTCCTTATATTCGTCCGTGAGATCGGTCGGGTCCATCTCGTAGGTGTAGATCTTCTCGCGATCAGGGCGGCGACCGGTGAACGTGGCCAGGCCCGACGGGTGCATCATTCCCAATTCGATGAGCTCGCCGACGCGCTTGATGTTGACCTGGCTCCAGATGCTGTTCGGCTTGCGCGGTGTGAAGCGGATGGCATAGCTGATCTCACCCAGGCTCCTGACGCGCCCGTCGATCCAGCCGAAGCAGAGTCCCTGATCGACCGCTTCACCATGGACGATTCCGATCCGCCCGGAGTTCTTCTTGTACATCCCGACCCACAGTTCGGTCTCCCGGTCATGATTTTCCAGTAGCCACTCCCGGAACTCGTCCTGATCGTCGAAGAATATGGCGTCCACGGGTGGGCCCATCTATGTCCTCGTCCTGTCGGCGAATTCGTCGATGTGGCGGAACATGCGGTCGATGACGGCGTCGTCGGTGAACGGATTCAGCAGGATGACGCGCAGCCAGCGACTGCCACGATAGAGCGGAAGCGAGACGAAGATGACCGCCTCCCGCAGCAGCGATTGCTGCAGATCGCTGGTCCAGTCGTTCCATTGCTCGGACGGCAGCCAATCCGGGCAACCGCGCAGGCAGACGATGTTCGTCTCCGGTTGGCTGGCCAGCTCAAGAAAGGGACGCTGCTCGGTCTCGTGGGCAACGCGCGACGCCAGCCGGAAGCCGTGATCGATCAGATCTCCGAAGCCGCGACGGCCGACGTGCTGCAGCGCCAGCCACAGCTTGAGTACGTCGGCGTGCCTGGTCCCTTGCACGCCGATCTCGCCCAGGTTGATGAAATCGTCGGCGGCGCGCGTGTAGGAAGCGGTGATGCGGAAGGCGCGATCGAGCACCGAATAGTCGCGAAAGAGGGCCATGGCGCAGGTTTTGGTGACGTAGAGCCACTTCTGTGGATTGAACGTGATCGAATCGGCCCACTCGATGCCGTCCAGACGGTGCCGTTCCGTATCGGAAAAGATGGCTGCACCGCCGTAGGCAGCGTCGACGTGAAACCACAGCCCGGTCGCCTGGGCAATTTGCGCGATCTCCGGCAGCGGATCGATGTTGCCGCTGGTGGTCGTGCCAACGGTGGCCACGACCGCGAATGGCGCCTGCCCGGCTGCACGTGCGTCTAGGATGCACTGACGCAGCTGTCCGGGAATCATGCGGGAATTGGCGTCTGATTCGACCGGGATGACCGCGTCTGTCCCTAGACCAAGCAGCATGGCGGCTTTCTGGAGTGACATATGTGCCACGTCGGAGGCGAAGAGGACGGGCTGTCGGTCGAGCCCGACGATGCCCTGCTCGCGCGCGTCGAACGCGAGATTGCGCGCCACCGTGAGCGCCTCAAGATTGGCGATTCCACCGGCGCCGGTCAGCACGCCGCCCGATTGCGATCCCAATCCGAAGAGGAGGCCGAACTGCTGCAAGAGCCTGCGCTCCAGACGAGAGAAGGCGGGCGACATCTCCAACGTGAACATGTTGTTGTTCAAAGAGGCGGTGACGAGTTCGCCCAGCATCGACAACGTGGTTGGCATCGAGTCCATGTGGCCGATGTAGCCCGGGCTGGCGGTGTTCATCGATCCACGCACCAGCTGGTCGAGTCCGGACATGATCGCGTCGAGCTCGACCGGTTCCTCCGGAATCTCGATCGGCCCCGGTAGCGGGCTCTCGGACGGCATCGGCGTCTGCTGGGCGGCGTCGCAGAGGAAATCGAGGAGCTGCGAGACGACGCGATCGACCAGCCTCTCGATCTCAGCCCGATTTCGTCCGGTTGGGTCGATGAAGGCGGCGCTAGGCCGATTCGGTGCCGGCTCAGTCAAGCTGATGCTCCTTCTGGTTTTTCGAGGACTGCCCAGATCGTCAGCGTGCGGCGCTCCTCTGAATTGCGCCACATGTTCGCGATTGCCTCGTCACACTGCTCGGGTATGGTGAACGCGGTCATCGGTGGCAGTGGAGGCTTGCCCGGACTGCTGCCGATGCGTGCCTTGACCCAGGACTGGATCAGCCCGCTGGCGTCCAACCAGTGAAGAGTGCGAAAACCAGCTCCAAACAACGCCGCCTGGGCATCCGCGGAGCTGAGTAGGAAGCTTTCAGTCTCATCGACCGCCCAGGGTGTCGGATAACGCACCGGCTCGACCGGCCCAGTCGTCACTTCTTGCAACGCCAGACGTCTGCCCGGTCGCAGCACACGAAACAGCTCCGTGGTAAGCAGCGTTCGATCGGCAATGTTCATGGCCGCGTTCTGCAGCAGAATGGCATCCACACTGGCGTCCGCCAGCGGAAGCGCGAGCGCATCTCCGCAGACGAAGCGGACGGGGCTGCTCGTGTCGATCATGCTGGTGAGCCTGGCGCCCGCGAGGCAGAAGTCGCTGGAGCGGTCAAGGACGGTGACCTTGACGCCGAATTCGCGCGCCAGCGTGCGCGCCGGGCCGCCAATCCCGCCGCCGACGTCCAGCACGTGCGACCCCTGCGGTATCTCGGCCAGACCCATCAGCTTGCGCGTCGCCCAGGTACCGCCGTTGTGGAACTGATCGAGCGGAGCCAGGTCGTGCTCGGTCAGATTGCCGAGGTCTTTTCCGGATTCTTCGAGCATGGCCAGGATGCGTTCGATAAGCGATGGCGATTCGACTTCGGTCACGCTTCTGGAGTCCTTCCAGTTGAATGACAAACGATCCGCTCAAGGTCAGTCACGATGGTCTCCGACAGCCCTCGGTTGATCCGTCTCAGGCGTCTTGCGTAGCCGCCGAGACGGTCCCCTCGGCTCCCGCTTCAAACGGTGTCCACGCCTGCCAGCTGAAGCGTTCTCGGAAGCGATCGAGCAGCAATAAGACCGGACGCGCCAGCAGGAGGACCAGGGCGACGTTGGCGACCGCGCGGAAGAGATCGTAGATCAGCGACGTGACCAGATAGTAGTGGGCGTAGGTGTGCAGCGTCTGCCAAAGGTTCATCCCGGGAGCCCAGTAGAGTCCGACCTGCTCCTGCAGCCCTGGAGCGGCGAAGGGCCACTCCCACAGGTTCATGATGGCGCCGAAGAGGAATCCCCAGACGGCCCCGAAGAGGGCCAGCATGGCGATCTCTCGCTTCACGCCGCTGCGCGGCAGGAGTCCGGCAGTCAGCCCGATCCAACCGGCACAGAGCATCTGGAACGGGAGCCAGGGCCCGATACCGCCCGTGATGAAGGCGGAAACGAGGAGCGTGAGGGAGCCCATCAGGAAGCCGAAGTCGGCACCGTAGGCGAAGCCTGTCAGGATGATCAGCAGGAATATGGGCGAGGCGCCCAGCACGGTCGGGATCAGGCGTAAGGCGGCGTCGGTCGCGACCAGTACGCCGAGCAGCGCAACCAGCTTCGATTCGGACGCCCCGGGCCCGCTGGTCGATTGCTGAATCTGGACCAGGATGGTCAGCAGGCAGATGCCGCTCAGGATCGCGAAGAGGAGCGGCACATCCACGCCACGTTGGGCGAGTCGATCCTGCTGCCCCATCAATGGAAGCAGGAACGGATAGAGGATCGTCATTCCACCGACGATGCTGGCCAAGACCACCAAGAAGGACGGTCGGCGACGACCCGTCATCGCAGCGATTCGTGGTGCAACAGCTGTACCGGCTGCATGGCGTTCTGCGGCGCGATACCGCCGAAGACCTCGGGATGCAGGATCTCGGCCAGGACCTCGATCCCGTTGATCAGGCGCGGACCTGGCCGGTTGAAGTAGCTCGAGCCGTCCACGGCGTAGACCTGCTCGTTGCGCACGGCGGGGATGGCATCCAGGCGAGGAAGCTCGCGAAGCTTCTCAGCTTCGGCAACGGTGTGGTCCAGCCCATTGCCACAGGGCATCAAAATCAGCACGTCGGGAGCCGCCTGGACGATCTGCTCCCAGTCGACGTAAACCGAGCGTCCGCCAGCCGTTCCCAGCACGTCCTGTCCACCCGCGAGCGTCACCATTTCCGGCACCCAGTGGCCGCCGACCATCAGCGGATCAAGCCATTCGAGGCAGACGATACGCCGGGTAGAGCCCGCGGCGGCCTCGATGCGGCGACCGATCCAGTCAACGCGATGACGTAGTGCTCGGACCACCGCATCAGCTACGCGCTCACGGCTCGCCACCTTGCCGACGGCGACGATCGAATCGAGCACGCCGTCGACGGTCGACGGCTCGAGCGAGAGGACCTGTGGTTGGCGTGGCAGCGTGCGTGCGATTTGCAGCACATCCTCGTAGGAGACGGCGCAGACCGGGCAGAGCTCCTGCGTCAGGATGAGGTCAGGTTTGAGCTGGGTGAGGAGCTCGACGTCGAACTCGTAGATCGCTTCGCCGCGGCTCAGGCGTTCCCGAACCAGACGGTCGATCTCGGCGCTTTCGGTTACGTCGGCTGGAAGGACGTTGCGGGTGATCTGCGGTTTTTGCCGAGCTGTCGCTGGAAAGTCGCACTCGTGCGTGACGGCGACGAGCTGGTCTCCCAAGCCAAGTGCGTAGCAGATCTCGGTCGTGCTTGGGAGGAGCGAGACGATCCGCATTCTGGCATCCTTTCAGTGGGATGGAACCGGTTCACGTACTCGCAATCATACTGTAGCCCGGTGCCGTTTCGAGCCGAGGCGCTACAGCGCCAACCGTTGAAACGCGATTAATGGGGATAACGGAGCAGATGACTGACTCTCTCATGGAGCCTGTACACGCGGCACTACTTTCGCCTCGCATACTCACCGTCTACGCGCATCCAGACGACGAAAGCTTTGGTCCAGCCGCCGTGCTGGCGAAGTATGCTCGGCGGGGCGCCGTCATCCACGGCGTCTTCGCCACGCGCGGTGAGCAGGGAGAACCGATCGCGGGAGTGCGCGCCAGCGGCCCGTCCCTCGCCAGACTGCGTGAGGAGGATTTGCGCGACGCCGTTGCGGTAATCGGCTATGCCGGTATCGAACTACTGGGCTATGCCGACGGTTCGTTGAGTGAAGTTCCGGAGGAACAGATCGAGGCGCTCATCTTCGCCGCCATCAACCGGTATGCGCCGGAGATCATCTTCACCTTCGGGCCGGGTGGCATCACCGGTCACCCCGATCATCAGGTCATCTCGCGCGCGACGACTGCCGCCTTCCATCGGGCCCGTGCCGAGGGTGCCGGAGTGCGCGAGCTCTATTACGATGCGGTGCGGCCCGACCGGGCACGCCAGTTCAATGTGGAAGAGCTACCGGACGGACAGCCCAACACCTGGATCGACGTCAACGGAACCTCGGGCGTCAAGCTGGAAGCGCTCCTGTTCCATGCGCGACACATCAAGGACGCGCGTGAGCGCTCCGAGCAGCTCAGCCAGCAGCCGGAGACGGTCGCCACGCTCTTTCGCGCGTGGCCTGAAGTGCCGCCGGGATTGCGGCTGACCAGTCTCCTCACGGGGGATCAGGACTGAGGACGCGGTGAACGCGCAAGAAAGGGGAATTATGGAGTTCCACATCTTCGACAACCCGGCTGGTGTACACTCAACTCGCGGTTACTCCCACGCCGTACGCATGGGCGATTTAGTCTTCGTCTCGGGACAGGTCGCTCAAAACCAGCAGGGAGAGATCGTCGGCAAAGGGGATCCCAAGGCGCAGGCCGAGCAGATCTACCGTAATCTCGAGGCGGTCTTGACTGCGTGCGGTTCGGGACTCGATCGTATCGGCAAGATGAACATCCTGATCACCAACCCCGATCATCTCCCGGCCATTCGCGAAGTGCGTGATCGCGTCTTCGCTCCGATCGGGCACGTGCCAGCAAGCACTCTGGCGGTGATCTCCCGTCTGGCGCATCCCGATTATCTCGTCGAGATCGAAGTCGTCGCCGCGCCGCGCTAGAGGCTCTCGGTCGCCTCTCCATGGGGATTCGGGCGCGATGACGTGGTGGGCGACGCATGCTGTCATCGAAACATAGAGCTGGCCGCGATGTCGAAAGCTGGAGGTGCCATGCGGCACGGGCATGGGCGTGGATCGGGATCCACGCCGTCCCACAACCAGTCCATGGTCAGCCATGTGAGGGCGCGCTCAGCGATCAGCCGGTCCCGTTTGTCGCGAATCACCACCATGCGTCGCTCCGTGTCAAACGTCACCACCACCTCGGTCCCGGCGGCCGCCTGTCCAATGGAGACCGGTCGATCCCACAGACTGAGCCGTCCCTGGTCATTGACGCGGCGTTTGACGCGGACAGTGGCAAGCCCCGTCCACACCTGCTCCATCTGGAAGCCCGCCCGTCCCGGATAGACGCGCCCCGTATTCCCCGCTGGCTTCCCATGATTCCAGACCGTTTGGAGTGCCGCGAGCCCGTCCGTTTCGCCCTGCCAATTCCGTTCAATCGCTCCGTTGAAGCGTTCCACCGCGCCATTGCGATACGGCTTGCCCGGTGGCAAGATCCGATGTCTGATCGCGAATCCCCAGAGCCACAAGGTCAGGCGACCCGGTACCGCCGCCCGGCTGCCCCCGTCCGCCCCCACAAAGCACGCGCCGCGATCGGTTTGCACCTCAGCGGGCTGCTCCCCGCGCTGGGCCAGCAGCCGCGCCAGCCGCGCCACCACCTCGGCCGTCCGCTCGCCGGTGACCGGCTCGGCCAGCAATGCCGGTCCTCCCCGCGGTCCGACGACCACCGTTAGATACGAGACCCCCCTTTTTGTTTGAAGTCCGCTTGCCAGATCGGTCCCGGTTCGGGCGGTGGGGTGGACCAACCAAGCGGTTTGGTCGCGGCGGGACGGAGCGTGGGGAAGCCCTGGATGCGCAGCCAATGCCGAATGGTGACCTCCGAGGGCAGCGTGGGGGACTCCTCGCACGCCAGTTGCCGGCGGATGAGCCGCGGTCCCCAGCCCGGATGCGCCTGGCGAATGGCCCGGATGCGCTCTTGGATGGCCACGGAGGTCGTCAACGGATGCGGGGTGTGCGGCCGGCGACTCTTATAGCCGAGAGCCGCGTCCCCGCCGCGTCGTGCGGCCCGGATCCACCGCCCTACCGTCCAGAGACTGCACCCGAGCGCCGCCGCAATCGCCGCGTACGTCCAGCCCTGCTCGGCCCATGCCACCATCTGCTGTCGAGCGGCCACGTCCGTCTCGCTCCGCGTTGGCTTGTGTGCGAGGGACTCCATGGGTGACTCCTTCTTTCTGATCCCCCTCCTGCTCCCTCTTCCTTTCGCGTTCCTCTGCTCCCTCTATCTTCTCATGACAGCATGCGTCGCCCGTACAGACCGTGGGCTTACGGCTTGTTGGCAAAATGGCCGTGAACGTGCTCGGGATGGAAGACCATCAGCACGCGTTGGCTCGGATCGCGCGCGTCGGTGTACGGCACGGCCCGCTCGGCACCGATATAACGTGTCGCGATGCCCAACAGCGCCTGTCGAATCGCCTCCGGATCGCGCCGACACTCAATGTGTCCCCGCATCTCGACGTAGCGATAGCCACTATTTGGATCACTGACGACGATCGCGGAGCGGCCGTCATGCGCCAGGTTGCGCGCTTTGCGCGTCGACGCGGGCGTGATCATGTGGATCTCGTCGCCCACAAGCCAGTACCACATCACTGTCATCTGCGGCGTGCCGTCCGGCAGGAGCGTCGACAGGGAGGCAAAGGCCGGCAGATCGAGCAACTCTCGCTCGGCTTCAGAAAACATGCGGGGCGCCTCCTTTGTTGGTCGTGTCCTGATCGTCTTCGCCCCCAGCATAGCGCACGCTGACGGCGTACGATTCCCGCCGTACCCTCTTGCTAGACGAACTCACGACTGTTATACTACGAGACGAGAACGTATCGTTTCGTAATTGGAGAGGTACATGGAACCAGAATCGTACGAGCGCAGATGGTGGACACTGATCGTCCTCTGCGCAAGCTTGCTGGTCATCGGACTGGACAACACCGTGCTCAACGTCGCGCTGCCGACGTTGGTCAAGGATTTGTCGGCATCCGCCAGTGAGCTGCAATGGATCGTCGACTCTTACGTCCTGGTCTTCGCCGGAATGCTGCTGACGGCCGGCAGCCTCGGCGATCGCTTCGGTCGCAAGCGAGCCCTCAATTTCGGCATGTTGGTCTTCGTGCTGGGTTCCTTCTTCTCGGCCTATTCGGGCTCGGGCGCGCAGTTGATCGCCAGCCGCGCGCTGATGGGCTTCGGTGGCGCCTTCATCATGCCGTCGACCCTTTCGATCCTGACCAACATCTTCCCACCGAAGGAGCGCGGTCGAGCCATTGCCATCTGGACCGCGACGGCCGGAGTCGCTATTCCGCTCGGGCCGGTTATCGGTGGCTGGCTTCTTGAGCACTTCTGGTGGGGCTCGGTCTTTTTGGTCAACGTGCCCATCATCGCCGTGGCGTTGATCGCTGGATTCTTCCTGGTACCGGAATCCAAAGATCCGGAGCACGCATCGCTCGATCCGATCGGCGCCGTCCTCTCGATTGCCGGGCTGGGCGTGCTCCTCTACGGCATCATCGAGGCTCCAAACTACGGCTGGCTCAGCCTACGTAGCTGGGTCGCGTTCGTCGCCGGTACCCTACTGCTGGCAGCATTTGCTCTATGGGAGCGGCGCAACCCAAGACCGATGCTCAATTTGCGCTTCTTCCGCAATCCGCGCTTTTCGGCGGCCAGCCTCTCTATCGCGCTGGTCTTCTTCGCCCTCTTCGGCTCGATGTTCTTCCTGACGCAGTATCTGCAGGTAGTGCTGGGATTCAGCACGCTTCAGGCGGGCATCCGCATCACGCCGGTTGCGCTTGGCATTCTCATCGGCGCCCCTGCGAGCGTGCGGCTGGTGCGACTGCTCGGCTCCAAGGTGGTGGTTGCCGGTGGACTGTCGATCGTGGCCATTGGACTCTTCATCATGTCCCGCGCGACAGCAACGAGCGGCTACGCCTTGATCGGCTTCAGCATCCCCATCATTGGCCTGGGCATGGGCCTGACCATGGCGCCCGCTACCGACTCGATCATGGGCTCTGTGCCGCGTGCCAATGCTGGGGTCGGCTCCGCCATGAACGACACCACCCGCCAGGTGGGTGGCGCATTGGGCGTGGCCGTGCTCGGCAGCATCCTGTCGACCGCGTATAGCAGTCGCATCGGTGATGTCGCCTCAGCCCTGCCACCAGCGCAGGAGGCGATGGTACGCGACTCCATCGGCGCGGCGGCGCAAGTGGCCCAGCAGGTCGGTGGGTTCGACGGCAACCTGCTGATGTCCGGCGCAAACAGTGCCTTCATCCATGGCATGGACGTCACGCTGGTGGCCGCCGCGGGCGTGGCCCTCTTTGGCGCGCTTATCTCGCTCGCCTTCCTTCCTGCCCGCGAGCCAGAAGAAGAGGGAGAGGAGATCCCTATCGAGAACGAGCCCGCCATGGAGTGGAGCGGAACTCCTCAATGAGCGGGCAACGCCAGTCGACGACGCGTAGTCCAGGCCGCCCGCGCAGCGACAAAGCCCGCCGGGCCATCCTGGACGCGACGCTGCAACTGCTGGTGGAGCATGGGTTCGACGGCATGAGCATCGAGGGGGTAGCGGCGCGGGCCGGGGCAGGCAAGGCGACAATCTATCGCCGCTGGTCCTCCAAGCGGGAACTGGTTGCCGCGGCGCTCTCCTCGATCGATGACGACGTGCGTGCGCCGGATACCGGCAGCACGCGCGACGATTTGCTGGCGTTGGTGCAGGATTTCGGACGCGTCTCGACCTCCACAGTCCTCGGCCCAATGATCGGCCGGGTGGCGGGCGCCGCAGTGAGCGACCCAGAGCTGATGGAGATCGTCTGGAACAATCTGATCGCCAAACGCCAGGAGATTGGCCGGCAACTGCTGCGCCGCGGCATCGCCCGGGGCGACGTGCGGACCGACGCCGACATCGATCTCGTGATGGACATGATCGCGGGGACGGCTGTCTTCAAGGTCCTATTTCAGCGACTCGACGTCATCGATCTGCCGCAGCGACTGCAGCGATTGGTCGACACGGTCTGGTCGGGTATCGGTGTCGAGTCGGATGAAGACGGGGCCGCGCCCACCATACACCCACGAAGTGGATGGGGCGGGCGCTGAGGCAGAGGAGGGGAGATCGCATCAGCGTGCCGGGGGATACGCTGAGTGCTGGGGTGCTACATCGAGAAAAGGCCGATTGCGTTGCCAAATGGGTCCATGAAGAATGCGAAGAACCCATAGCCTGGGATCTCCATCTTCTCGACCAGTGTCTGAGCGCCAAGCGCGTTGGCGCGCTGCAAGGTCTCTTCGATGTCTGAAGCGCCAACGTAGACCTTGATTTCGCCGGCTTTCACCAGCTGGCCGTCAATCGTGGGGAAACCGCCGCCTGGTCCACCCTCAGCAGCGAAGGTGGCATAGCTCATCTCCGGATGCTGTTGTACTTCCCATCCGAAAAGCTCTGAGTAGAACTTGCCAGACGCCTCCCGATCGGTGGTAGGTATCTCGACGTGAACGATCGGATACTGGGCCATGCGCGTCGCTCCTTTCAATGAGCGGCAACGATTAAGGTGTACGGACATACTAGGACATACGTTCGGATGTGTCAATGGGGCACAACATTAACTTACAAATATTACTGGAGCTTGTGACAGGCGCTCCGTTGGATCAAACGCCTCGGGCGCCTAAAGGGGTCTGTTTTCGCTAAGCTGACGCGGATTCTAGGTACGGCCGATCGCCAGTAGATGCGGGCTGGATCCGAGGAGTGCCGGTTCCACTTCGATCAGCTTGATGGTGGCCAGCACCTGAGCCCGCCATTCCGGGTCTTCCCACTGGTCCGTCACGCGCTGGATGATCCCTGCTGGCCCCTCGACGGCCAACGTCTGCATGTGAGTCAGTCCGGCTGAGGCGAACTCGATGCGTAGCTCCTCCGGGCGATGGAAGTAGGCGGTAGTGAAGAAGTGGTCGCGATCGCTAGGGTTGCGGTGCTGGCCGGAGCGCAGATCCTCACGCACGATGCCTTGAAACTCCTGATCCGCGATGAATCCGCGGGACATCCCGTCCAGTGCCGATGCGAATCGTGAGATCGCCGCGACGAAGACCAACCCGCCCGGCCGGGTGATGCGCCAGGCCTCGCGCAACGCCGCGACGCGGTCGACTCGCTCCGTCAGGTGATAGAGCGGCCCGAGAAGTAACGTGGCATCCACGCTGTTCTCCTCCAGCTCCAGTTGGCGAGCGTCCCCATGCGTGCAGGAGGCGATCGGCGTTTCGGGCTGCTCCGCGGAAACGTCCAACGCCTGCTGAACGTGGAGCTCCACCGCGTCAATCAGGTGAACTTCGTAGCCGAGGCGCGCCAGCCAGGCGGCGTAGACACCGGAGCCGCCGCCAACGTCGCAGATGGTCGCCGGTGGATCGGGCAAAAAGCGCGTCAGGATCTCTTGCGTGCGCAGCAGCTCGAGACTGCCGTAGCTGGACGCCAGTCGACCGGCCTCGACTCCTCGGTCATAGTGGCCGACGATCTCTGACGGTGCTCGAGGGGGCTGCGACTCAGACACGAGGACCTCTCAGACGTGTGGTGGCGAACCGCTGAGCCGCAGTCTACGCCCGTTGTCGGCCCTCCGGCAATCGATTGAGAGCGCGACAACGAAAACGAGCCCGCATTCATTGGTCGACGCGGGCTCGCTGACGAAACACGGCGCGATGGGTGTTCGCGAATAAGGCCGCTCCGCGGATGGAGCGGCCTTGGTTCGACGAAGGGCGTGGCCGCTGCAGCTCAGTCCGACGCTGCGCGGTGCCTCGCTGATCCTGCGCCAGCCAGATCCCGCCTCACGTGCGGCAGGACCTCGCGGCTGATGAACTCGAAGAAGCCGTCCTGTTCGTGGCCGATCTGATGCAGGAAGACGTGATCGAACCCGGCGTCGATCCGTTCACGGATCTTCTTAACGTATGTCTCCGGGTCGGGACCCATCGGAATCTTCCCAGCAAGCGACTCTTCATTGGAAAGCTTACTGATCGCGTCGAAGTCGCTGGGCAGTGGCAGGTTCGGATGCAGCGGACCAGGAACGACCGACGTCCGCCAATACTTGTATGCGGTCTTGCGTGCCGTGGCCATATCTTTCGCCCAGCACATCGTCATCTGACAGTAGCTCGGTTTGCCCTTGCCACCAGCATTCTCGAATTCCTCGAGAAGCTTGGGCTTCGGTGCGATAGTGATGAGTCCATCGCCGATGCGTCCAGCCAATTCAGCCGAGCGCGGCCCTGAAGCGGCGATAAAAATTGGCGGCGCATCATCCGGCATCGTGTAGATACGGGCGTCTTCGACCGTGTAGTACTTGCCGTGATGACTCGTCAGATCACCGCTCCAGAGTGCACGGATGACGTCCACCGCTTCCTCGAGCATCTCACGCCGTTGCGGCACCCGCGGCCAATGGTCTCCGGTGATGTGCTCGTTGAGGTTCTCCCCGGTGCCGAGACCAAGGAAGAAGCGGCCCGGCATCATGACCTCGGTAGTCGCAGCGGCTTGGGCGATGATCTCCGGCCGGTAACGCATGATCGGGCAGGTGACCGCAGTGCCGACCTGCAAATTCGTGGTCGCCTGCGCCACGGCGCCGAGGACGCTCCAGGCGAAGGGACTCTGACCCTGCGAATCGAGCCACGGATGAAAGTGATCCGACATCGTGGCGAAGTCGAATCCGGAAGCCTCCCCCTGCTGCGCGTAGCGCACGAGATCGGCGGGCGGATGCTCTTCGGTCGATAGGTGGAAGCCGAATTTGATATCGGTCACGCGTGCCTCCCTATTATTGATCTTGATCGTTAGCTGATTCCACGACGTTCGCGAGGTCTTCTCGGCGTAACGCGCCCAACAACTGACCGGCCGACGTGGTCACCAGCATCGTTTCGAGGTCGCTCTTCTGCATGGCGTCGAGGATCGTTTCTGGCTCGGCGTACGGCCGGAAGGTGCGCGCGTCGGCCTGCATGAACTGCTGCACCTCTCCAGAATCAGTGGCGTGTCGCTCCAGATCGACCATTCCCTGCACCACACGATCCTGGACGACGGCGACGCAGACGTTCCAATCGGTTCCGCGCGTGCACTCACGCACGGCAGCCATGGAATCGGTCGGCTTACAGGTCGGGACGTCCGGCCGTACCAGGTTGCCGGCCCGCGGCTGATCGGCTTGCTCCCCTTCGATGGGTAGCTCGAACGCCCGCCAATCCAGCTTGCCGCCAAGATAGCGATAGACCTTGGTGAAACCGAGCGACTCGAGCCGCCACGCGGCCCGCGCGCTCAGATCTCATTGCCGGTCATAGCAGTAGACGACGACGGGTTGATCGAGCTGGAAGTGCTTTGGCGTCTGTTTGCCGACCACGGCAAGGGGGATGCTGATGGCACCGGCGATGTGCGCCTTGTCGTATTGCGCCTTGGGGAGCACCTCGATCACCGTGGCGCCTTCGCGCGCAAGCTGGCGCACCTGATCTCGGTCGATATTGGTAGGCATTGAGTCCTCCGGTGTGCGGGTTCTGCGTCGCTTGCATGGGCGTGGAAATGAAAGGGCCGCAACGGTCCGGCCGCGCTGATTCAGGCGACCCGACCGGCAACCGGCCTTACCCCGTGTTGCGCAGACGAGGTGCCATGAGGGTGGAGGGGGGACGGATTCGCGAGCTAGAGGTCGAAGAGTGCGCCGTTGGCAGCCCAACCTGGCCATGTTTGATTCTGGCCGGGTGCTCCACGCTTTCTTGCAGAGCGACGTTTCACGCCATAACGTCGTCTGAAAGTGGCCAGACATTCAGCCTTCGATCTGCACGACGTGGGCAAATCTGGTCCGTTCATAGTTCAAATGAGCGGCAATCGCTGAGGGAGTTGATCCGTGCAAGACTTTGGGGACACCAAGTCCGATCAATTCGCTTGACGAGTCCGAGTTCGCAATCTAGAATGTCGTGACCGCCGTACAGATTGCGACGCGTGCGAACAGGCCGGATGATGTTCCGTTCGCTACTGGCACCCTGCATCATCATCGATTTTCGCTCGCTACGCCGGTTGCAAAGTCGATGCGATATCAACTGTCACCGAGCAATTGAGACAAATGACGAACCGTGCGGATGAATACAGATCGCTCGAGACCGATACGAACAAACCGAGAGAACAGGGACGACCGGCGGGCTCTCTGGCGGATTCAGGAGAAGGACACAAGCCTTGATCGAACACTTATAACGATCGTCTCCATTATCTATTTCTCTCGCTACAGGGTAAATTTCCTCAGGGGGATGAATGAAAGGGGGACTGTCACCATCATTGAATGTAGATGGGTGAGTGGGGACGACGAAAGAACTCGTCATCGACGTTCAGGCATCGACCACTCCACCGGGAATGATACCCCGACCGACTTTCAGGCGAACTGCAACAAGTTTTCGTGACCGCTCGGATACGAGGAGGAGCTAGCCGGATGGCTAAATTTGACAGTCGCCAACAGGTTCTCCAGCGCTCGATCATTTCACGGGTAGGTTCCCTATCACGTCGCGACGTACTCAAGAAAGGCATGGTGCTGGGCGCGGGTGGAACCGCATTCGCCTCTCTCCTGGCTGCCTGCGGGGGCAAGAGTGGCACCGCCACCACCAGTTCAAGCGGCGGTGGCGCAACGTCAGTACCATCGGCGGCGAGCACGTCGGGGTCGACCGCTACCGGGACGCTCGCAGACAAGCAAGTCATCCGCCTGCCCGAGGGTGAGCCGACGAGTTTCGATCCCGGCGTCACGTCGGGCGGCTGGGGCCTGGAACAACTTCAGAATCTCTTCGAGGGGCTGATTGGTATCGACCAGCGCACCGGCGACGTTGAGATGCTGATGGCCGAGAAGATGGAGGCCAATGCGGACGCATCTGAATTTACTTTCACCGTGAGAGACGGGATGAAATGGTCCGACGGTTCGCCTCTGACCGCGAAGGATTTTGAGTACAGTTGGAAACGCGTGCTGACGCCGACGACCAAGTCGAACTACACGTCGGCCCTCCTGCCGCTCAAGAACTCCAAAGAGATCATCTCAGGCAGTGGCTCGATTGACACACTCGGCGTGTCCGCGGTTGACGACAAGACACTCAAGGCAACCCTCATTGGCCCAACCCCATACTTCCCGCTTCTCGCGGCGACCTGGACCTACTTTCCTGTGCCGAAAGCGACGATCGACAAGTTCAGTGACAAATGGGTCGAGGGCGGCAATATGGTCTCGAACGGTCCATATGTCCTCACCAATTGGAAGCACGATCAAAGCATGGCCCTCGATCAAAACCCAAATTACTGGGGCACGAAGCCGACGATCACCCATGCGGACTACACAATCTTTTCCGATCCGGTCGCACAAGCGCTGGTCTCGTTCGAGAACGACGAAGTCGATCAGGCTCAAGTCATCGGGGCCGACCTTCAGCGGGCTAAGGGCGATGCGACTCTGAGTAAGCTGGTCCAGGTCTTCCCACGATCAGGCACGGCGTTCATTTCGTGCGATTGCTCCAACGCTCCGACCAGCGATGTGAAGGTCCGGCAGGCGCTCTCGATGGTGATCGCGCGCAAGACGCTGGCTGACAACATTCTCAAGGGGGAGTTCACGGCTGCACCGTCATTGCTCCCGGCTGACATTCCCGGGAATGATCCGTCCGCCGCGCTCGGCGAGGACACGGCAAAAGCCAAGGACCTCCTGGCGCAAGCTGGATTCAAGGATGGAGCAGGGTTCCCACCGTTGACGCTCACCTACAACTCGAGCTCGGTAACCGACAAGAACGTTGCCGAGTATCTGCAGAACGTCTGGAAGGAGAATCTCGGGGTCTCCGTCGAGCTGCAGCCCATGGAGCCGCAGGCATTCAGTGACTGGCGCGTGGCCCGCAAGACCCAGCCATACGGCATGTATCTCAGCATCTGGGGTTCTGACTGGGCGGATCCTGCCAACTGGCACAATCAGCTCTTTGCCTCTGATGCTGACTTCTACTTCACCCATTGGAAGAACGACCAGTTCGACCAGTTGGTGACCGCGGCACGACCGATGACCGATAAGGCGAAGCGGACAGCGCAGTATCAGCAGGCTGAGAAGATCATCAATACGGAGCAGCCAATCATTCCGATGTATCACTTGAACCGGATCTTCGTGATCAAGCCCTACGTTAAAGGAATCATTCACTACCCAATTCTCGGCCGAACCTATCTGAAGTACGTACAGATCGAACAGCACTGAGCTGGAAATGGTCGAACGCTAACCTGAAGAGAGCGATTCGTGACGATGACACTGGACGTAACAATCCGGCAGTCAGCCGGTCTGCGGGTGTGTGACTGATGGGGAATCGAAACGCGTATATCATACGTCGAGTGTTGCTCCTGATACCCACGCTTTTCGCGATCTACACATTGACATTTCTGTTGATGCACGCGACGCCGGGGGGTCCGTGGGATTCAGGTGAGAAACCACTGCCAGCAGAGGTCGTGGCGCAGCTCAACAAGGCATACGGTTTGGATAAGCCTCTCTGGCGTCAATACGTAGATTACCTCGGGAAGGCAGTACACGGAGACTTCGGTCCATCGTTTACGCATCGCTCTCGTTCGGTGACGGATATCGTCAAAGGCGCGCTACCAATATCATTGAAACTCGGATTCTCGGCGATGATCATCGCCATACTGGTCGGTATTCCACTTGGGATTATCGGCGCCATAAAGCACAACACCTGGATGGACTACCTCGCGACGGCTACGTCGATCATCGGCATCTCTACCCCGCCCTATGTCGTTGCCTCGCTTCTCGTGTTGGTGTTTGCAAGTCGTCTCCATCTCGTCCCTACTCAGGGATGGTCGGGAATCTGGAGCGCGAAAGCCATTATCCCCGCGGTGGCTCTGGCGCTCTACCCGGCGGCGGTTCTCGCCCGCTACATGCGCGCAAGTATGCTCGAGGTGCTGGGCATGGATTACATTCGAACGGCGCGCGCGAAGGGCCTTCGCGAAGTTCGAGTCATCACCCAACACGCCATGCGGAACTCGTTCTTACCTGTACTTACCGTCGGGGGAATCGTCATGGCCGACGTTTTGACTGGTTCGTTCTTTGTCGAGGTCGTCTATTCGGTCCCTGGAATCGGGCGCTACTTCGTACAGAGTATCAGCGGCCGCGATTACCCAGTCATTCTCGGCATAGTGCTGCTGCTCGGGTTCATCATCTCAGTGATGAACATGCTGGTGGATTTGCTTTACCCGCTGCTCGATCCTCGAATCGAGACGTGATCTTGAAAATTCAGCCCTACCTCCCCCTAAGGAGCGCAGGTGCGGGCGATCGCCACCAGAACGCAGACCACAACAACCGTTCGTGTCGAACTAGAGGGATGGGTCGATGGTAACACCGGCTGCGAGGATCGGGGCGACCTCGCTCGATAATGCGTCCCAGAAACCTAGTGACAACCTGTGGCGTCATGCGTTTCGGCGACTGCGCCGGAACCGCTTTGCCACAATCTCCCTGGTGTTCATCCTGCTCCTCTTCGTCGCGGCGGTCCTGTTTCCGATGGTCGCTCCATACTCCTACGCCAAGCAGGACTACAACGCAGTGACGCAGGCACCGACGCTCGCGCACCCTATGGGAACCGATCAACTCGGTCGCGATATTCTGGTGCGGCTTGTCTTTGGCGCGCGGATCTCACTTGCGGTCGGAGTCATCGTTCAGGTCGTCATTCTGCTGATTGGAGTGCCGGCGGGGCTCATTGCCGGCTTCTACGGCGGCAAGATCGATACGGTCATCATGAGAACGGTCGACGTTCTCTACTCGATGCCAAGCCTTCTAGTCGTCATTATCACCATGACCTTCCTACGCGCCGTCCTGTCGACCAAACATGGAGGCATTGTGAATGCCATTGAGAGCGTCGACAAGGTAACTGGCGGACTGATGGGTGTCTTCATCGGTCTTGGACTGATCAGCTGGCTGACGGTCGCACGTATTGTCCGGGCACAGACAATGTCGCTGAAGCAGAAAGAATTTGTCGAGGCCGCACGAAGTTTGGGCAGCTCGAACCGAGGATTGATGTTCCGGCATATGCTCCCCAACGCCCTGGCTCCCATCGTCGTCGCGGCCACTCTGGGAATTCCACGCGCGATTCTTTACGAGGCGGGTATCAGCTTTCTTGGACTCGGCGTGATCCCTCCAATGCCAAGTTGGGGACTGATGATCAGTGAAGCCATACCCGATCTTCGCTCCTTTCCCCACATGCTGATCCCACCGGCCATCATCCTGTCACTTACCGTGTTAGCCTTCAATTTCCTGGGCGACGGACTGCGTGACGCCCTCGATCCCTGGATGACCCACTAGACGACAGACTCAATTGAGCCCAACCAGCCGAGATTGCGGACTGGTTGGGCTCAAGCAGACGTCGAACGAGGTCGATGCTCTCGATCAGATCAACCCGAGGATGCTCCCAATATTCGCATTGGGATCGATTGTGGGATCGATCGCGCCTAGTCGTGACGACAACAAGCAGGTTACGCCTGGACCGTGGCCAGCGATGATCGAATCGCCATGCGCGATGATCCCGATCGTCACCGAGCCTTGATGATAGTAGCGACCATACGTCGAGTCGGCGTCGACAATGGCCACAATGTCACCCAAGCGCAGAGTGTCGAGCCCGTACTCTTTAACCGTAGCCTCATCGAACATGGTGATGTCGTAATCCCCACGATAGGCGTTGTCTCGCCCGAGTCCGGAACCCATCACGCCAGCCGGGATACGGTGCGTTACTGGCACGACGAGCTTCCCGCCACGAATCTCATTTATCCACGCATCGAAGAAATCGGGGTCGATACTCATGCACTTGACATCGGGCAGCCCTTCAAGTTCGAGCCCGGTGCCAAACGATTTCACCAGAATCTTATCTCCTGGCACCATACGCTCGAGGACGTCAAAGGCGAAATCGACCATAACGTGCTCGGCTCCGCCATGTTTGCCGGTCACGACTCCAGTCGAGCCGGCAGCACCACCGGAGAGGATGCTTGCCCTGTTGCCTATACACGCCAGGATGTTGAGACCGCCGTTCGCGTTTTCATCAGGATTCTTCATAGTCACGGCCGGCTCTACATGATCACCGACAATATCTTGAACCCGGTGGCCGATTCGAATGTTGTAGGTCACTCCGCCGGTACCCGGTAGGACCATGGGTTCACCGTGAATCGAGATTCGATATGGATTCGCGGGCGGGGGCGGATACCTCGGCGAAGTCACTTGTCCAACGACCGACAGGCGGACCAATTTGTGTCGATTCGTTGCAATCTTCCCCGTCGTCAGAGCGGGGGAGATAGCAACATCTGACTGACCCAACGCCATGGGGGCCACCTTCCCTATCGAGCACATCGTCGTTGCACAATTCCACGGACAGAATGAGTACCTCATGTTCTGTCACCGTCCACGAACTGTCAATCCGTGCATGCGTCGGGACGCAGCGCTTTACCATCGTCACGCCTGCTGTAGGCGCTACCTCAGCCTCTACGCCTCGCCCATCCACTGGTCGAACCAGGCGATGATGCGTTTGAGCAGGTCCAGGTGGTAGGCGCGTTCGTGGAAGCCGTGCTTCTGGCGCGGATACGTCACCATGTCGGTTGGCACGCCAACTGAGCGTAGACCCAGATAGAACTCAACCCCCTGCGTTGGTGGGACGCGCGGGTCGGCCTGGCCATGCACCACCAACGTCGGCGTCTTGGCGTTGCCGACGAAGCGGATTGGCGAGCGCTCCCAGAAGGCGTCCGGCTCTTCGTGCAGTTTCCCGGGGAAGCGCGCCTCGTTCATCGGGCGTATGTCGGTCGTGCCGACTTTGCTGGGCCAGTTGGTGACCGCCGCGCCTGCCACGACCGCCTTGAAGCGGTCGGTGTCCGTGACCGTCCAGGTCGCGATGAAGCCGCCGTAACTCCAGCCGAGCATGCCGATGCGCTCCGGATCGGCCGCGCCGGAATCGATCAGCCAATCGACCCCCTGCATGATGTCGTCGTAGTCCATGCCGCCTAAATCGTTGCGGTTGGAGGCGGTGAAGGACGCGCCGCGACCCGTGCTGCCACGCGGGTTGGGCCGGAAGACGGCGTATCCGGCGGCGGCCAGGTTCTGCCACCAGTCGTGCCAGCTGCCGCGGAAATTGGCGCCCCAGCGAGCAGTCGGGCCGCCATGCACGTGGACGATGAGTGGCAGCGGCTTCGATGGGTCCGCGCCGTGCGGCCGAGCCAGCCAGCCTTCAATCATGATGCCGTCGCTGGCGGGCCATTCGACCGGCTCCATCGTCGCCAGCTTCAGCCCGTCCAGCTCCGGATTGAGATGCGTCAGGCAACGCAGCTCGCCATCGAGTGAACCGGCCCAGACCTCGGCGCTCGTCTGCGGATCCTGCCAGACTAACGAGACCGTCCTGCCGTCCGCACTGAGACTGAACGCGCCCGCGATGTTGCCGCCTTCCGGCAGCAGCTCGAGTCGCCGGGTGTGATGCGTGCTCATATCGACCAATTCCAGCGGCGTCCAGTACCCCTCGGCGGTGAGGACCAGCAGGCGCGAGCCATCCCCCACCCAGGCCGCCCAGGATGGCGTGGTATCGCCTGGCTCGAGCGTGCGGACGTCGCCGGTGTCGACTTCGATCAGAATGACGCGCGTATCGTCCGGGTGCTCGCCGGTGTCGTCGAGCATGAGAAGCTGCGAGCCGTCCGGCGACCATTGCAGTACGTCCGGCACAAACGGGAGGACGCGTAACGTGCGCTCGGCGTGGGTGGCGACGTCGATGACGCTCAGCCGCACATTCCCGATGGTGTCGTCGAGCCGGTTTGAGCCGGTGGTGACCGTCGCGATGTACTTGCCATTACTGCTCCACGAATAAAGCCAGACGTGCCCGGTGGCCGGTCCGACGACGCGCGGCTCGCCCCCTTCAAGAGGGATGAGCACGATGACGCGCGGGCGATCTGCCTTGCTGGCGACGTAGATCTCACCCGGCGGATCCTGCTGTCCCGCGAATGCCAGGCGATCGGCCGTGAAAGTGAGGGATTGCCCATCCGGCGCCCAGGCGATCGCATCGGCGCCACGCTTGGCGTCGGTCAGGCGTCGCGCCTCGCCACCGGCCGCGTCGATCATGTGCACCTGCGCCGTACCGCGCTCAGCCCGATCCGACAGGAAGGCGATTTTGGTGCCGTCCGGCGACCAGCGCGGCATGCGATCTTCGGCATTGGAGAAGGTGAAGCGACGTGCTCCGCCATCGCCCGAGACGTCAGCCAGCCAAAGCTCCGACTTCGGCCTGGTCTCCTCGTGCGCGATGGGTGCTACGACGAAGGCCACCCGGCTGCCATCGGGCGAGGTCTGTACGTCGGACGGAACCCGCAGGTTGACGGCCATCTCGGGCGTATAGGTCGAGCTCGAATCAGTTCCCATGAAATGCAATCTCTCTCTTCACATCGGGCGCGCTGGACGGCAACGGCTAGTCGCGAGGCACCATCATACGAGAGGTCGGCGTCCTCCGGAAGCCCCTCTGTCTGCTGTTTCGTGAATGTGACGATTTGCGCATTGCGACCGTCTGTACACCAGTGGTAGGCTGCGGTTGATCGTGAGATGACCGCTCCGGTCCAGATGTGCGACCAGTGCCCGGCGGCGGCGACACATGATCGAGGGGACCACCGACGTGAAGCCACAGCTCATTCGCGGACCGCTGGCCGCGCTCGAAGCGCGGTTGGCCGACGACGTACGCGCCTATCGCCAATCAGCCCCGTTCGCGCCACTCACCATCCTGATCGGCAGCACCCTGCTGCGTCCCTACCTGCGCAGGCGACTCACCGAGCTGCACGGGGGGCTGATCAACGTCCACTTCCTCACCATGCGAGAGCTCGCCAGCACACTTTCATACGGCACAACACGCGGCAACGGCACCCATCCGCTGCCATCCCAGGGCGATCGCATCATCGCGGAGGAAGTCGCGACGCAAGCAGACGGCTATTTCGAGCGCGTGGCCGAATCGCCTGGGTTTGCCGAGGTGCTGTCGCGACTCTTCCAGGAGCTGCGCCAGGCCGATCTGGACGCGGAAAGCTTCGCGACAGCCGTGTCCAAGCTGACCGACACAAACCCGCCAAACGCCGGCAAACTGTCGTCGCTGGCGAGCCTCTTCACAGCCGCGCAGGAGAAACGGGCGAGATTCCACGGCGCCGACGACAAGCTGCGCCTGGCCGATCCAACTCGCTTCAGGGGCTCCCACCTCTTCGTCTACGGTCTGTGGAGCCTGACGACGCTGCAGCAGAAGCTGCTCGATGGGCTGGTTGACGTCGCCAATGTCAGTGTTTATCTGCCTAAAGGGAACGGCAACTCCGACGAGGCACATCAGGCGCTGCGCGATTGGCTCTCGTCCAAAGATGCCGAGGAGATTGACCTGTCCGATCCGGAGGGCTCCGGGACAGCGCTCGCACGACTACGGTGCGGGCTCTTCGGACCACACGGAGGCAGTAACGCCATCTACGACGGCAGTGTGCGCCTCCTCTCGGCTCCCGATCCGCCGCGTGAGGTACGTGAGGCCGCCCGCACCTGCCTGAAGTGGGCGGAGGATGGCATTGCCTTCCATGAGATGGCGGTCGTCTATCGGCGGCCGGACCCCTATCGCGCTCTGATCGACGAAGTCTTCAGCTTAGCGGGCATCCCCATTTATCTGCACGATGGTCGTCCGCTCGTTGAGCGCCCTGCAGGCCGCAGCTTGGCGGCCCTGCTCGCGCTGATCGATTCGCGTTTGACCCGGGCGTCGGTGATGGAGTTCCTCACCGAAACGCGTTTGCCCTGGGCCACTCGCGAGCGCTACGGAGGCTTCGAGCCCTCCGCCTGGGATCAGATCTCTCGAAAAGCCGCCATCATCGAGGGGCGGGATCGCTGGCTGGAGCAGTTGGATCATCACCGCCAGCGGCTGACCACCGTTGACGTACGTGAAGGGGAACCGAGCGAACACATCGCCAACCAGATCGAGGAGGTCGACCGCTTCCGCAGGTTCGTAAGCGATTTCTTCCCGCGGCTCGAGGCTTGGCCTCACCAGGCACGCTGGGAAACGTACTTGGAACGGCTGGACGAGCTGACTGGCGACTATATCGAGGACGTCGAGCCGATCATCACGCATCTCCGCGGGCTCGACGATCTGACGAGAGTCGCGGAAGAGGTCCCGTTTGGTCGCTTCATGCGCACCGTCGGCGGGGTACTGCAACGGTCCGACAGCGGCAACGTCTTCGACGAGTGGTCGGGGGCCTTTGGCCGTGAAGGGGTCAGCGTGCTCGACGTCAACTCGCTGCGGCATATCCGCTTCCGCGCGGTGGCGGTGCTCGGACTGACCGAACGCGCCTTCCCGCCGCCACCGCGTCAGGACGCGCTCCTGCTGGATGCCGAGCGGCTGGCGCTGAGTCGCGTGATCGCCGGCGAGATCCCACCGCGCGAGAAGGGGCCGGATCCCGAGCCGTTGCAGTTCACGCTGGCCATCGCCGCCGCGCGCGAGCGTCTGCAGCTCAGCTATGCCCGCGGTGAGGCCGGTGGTACGCGGGCACACCTCCCTTCCTATTTCTTTCGCGCCGCCGCCGAGACGCTGACCGGTCATTCCGTGCCGATTGCGGATATCGACTCCCTTCCGCCGGAGCTCTTCGAGCGGGTGCCCGCCAACCGCTTCGGCGCCGCCACGCCCGACGAGGCGCTATTTGACGGCGAGTTCGACCGCACCTTGATCGGCACGCAGCCAGAGCTGGGACAGGCCTGCCTTATTCGCCGCTCCCCAAGTTTCGACCGCGCCCGTCGGGCCTGGGAGGCGCGTTGGCGCTCGAATGCACTCACGGTTTGGGACGGCGTGCTCGAATCCAGTGAGCAGGTCGCCATCACGCGTGACGAGATGTCGATCTCGCCAACCCGACTCGAGAGCTACGCCGCCTGTCCGTATCGCTATTTCCTGCAGTCGGTGTTGCGTCTGGAAGAGGTCGAGGAGCCGGAGACGATCGAACGGCTCAGCGCCTTAAACCGTGGCTCGCTGATCCACGACATCCTGGACCGGTTCCTGACGCATTTTAGCGATCAGCTCAATGGTGAAGCGGAGTCCGCCCATCTCAGACGAGAGCTGCGCGCCATCGCCGAAGAGTGCTGCAAAGCGGCGGAGCAACGCGGTGAAGGGGGCTATCCGCTCGTCTGGGAGTTCGACAAAGCGGCTATCTTCGAGGATCTGGATCAGTGGTTGGAGCTTGAGCTCGCAGAGCAGGCGGGGACTGAACTGCAGCCGCATGCCTTCGAGGTGCGCTTCGGCCGCAGCTGGAACGGCGACAACAGCCCAGCCACGGGCTTCTCGGTGGATGATCCGTTGGAGGTGCGATTCGAAGGCGGCACGGTCCGCTTCCATGGGCGCATCGACCGCATCGATTGGAACGCCGACACCAGCGCCTTTCGCGTGGTCGATTACAAGACGGGCCGCGCCAGCAAGGACGGACGCGACGAGTTCACGCAGGGGAGGACGCTGCAGCTTCCTATCTATCTACTGGCCGCCACTCACGCGCTGCGCCAGCACGGCATCGAGGTATCACTCGAGTCGGGCCAAGCCGAGTATTTCTACGCCACGCGGCGCGGCGAGTTCAGCCAGGTGAAGTTCACGGGGAGGACGCTGGAACACCGCAAAGAGGATTTCGAGCAGCTTCTGACCGACATGACCGGGCAGATCGCACGGGGCGACTTCCACGCCGAGCCGGGCAAGAACGGCGACAACTGCAAGTACTGTCTCGGTCGTGAAGTCTGCGATCGCCGCATCCTACACCTGTCGGAGCGCAAGGCGGGCTCGCGCGACGCACGCTTCCTGCGCATTTTGGACGTCGACTGAGATGGCTATGACACTGATCGATCAAGACGTTCGCGAGCGGATCGAGCACGACCTCGAGACGAACCTGTGCGTCGAGGCCAGCGCGGGAACGGGCAAGACGACCGTGTTGGTGGCCCGCATCGTCGAGATCCTGCGGAGCGGCCAGGCCCGCATCGAGGAACTGGCGGTCATCACCTTCACCGAAAAAGCCGCCGCCGAGCTCTCAGCGCGCGTGCGGGAGGGCCTGGAAATGGCGCTCGCACGCGCCGAGGATCCGGACGAGAAGGAGCGCATCGAGATCGCGCTGCGCCAGCTCAACCGGGCGCGCATCGAGACGATCCACGCCTTTGCCAGCAGCCTGCTAAAGGAACGGCCGGTTGAAGCCGGTCTGGATCCCAACTTCGAGGTGCTGGACGCCCTGGGCTCGTCCCTCAGCTTCGATGAAGCTTATCGGAGCTGGCTTAGTCAGACACTTGCAGGCAAATCTCCCGAGCTCTGGCGCGCGTTCAACCGCGGACTCGAGCTCAACCGGTTGCAGGAGATCGCTGAGCTACTGCATTCGCACCGCTCGCTGTTGCCGCTGCCTCATGAAGAGGCGGAGAGCCATTCGTCCAGCCAGTTCATGGCTGAGGTTGAAGGTTCGATCGACGATCTGCACGAGCTGCTCACTCATTGCTCCGACCGCTCCGACAAGGGCTCACAACAGATCGAGCGCATCCTGGATAGGTTCGCGGACTACCGGCAACTCGCTGATCGCCCCGAAGTGCTCGATCGCGAGTTGCTGAAGCCGCTCAAGATCTCGGAGACGGCAGGCGCCAAGAAGAACTGGTCGCCTGGTGAATCCTGCACGCGGCAGAAGGAGATCTGCACCGAGATCAAGGAAAGTCTTCAGACGGTGCAGGACGCGCTGCGGACTTCAGCGCTGGTCGGCATCCTCCCACTCGTCGAAGCCTTCGTGATCGACTACGCCGAACGTCGCCGACAGGCCGGGACGGCCGAGTTCGACGACCTCCTCATCTGGTCTCGTGATCTGCTGCGCGATCAGGCAGAAGTGCGCGCCTATTTCCAGCAGCGCTTCACCTGTATTCTGGTCGACGAATTCCAGGACACCGATCCGTTGCAGGTCGAGATCGTCCTGTATCTCACCAGCGGTGACCAGGAAACATCAGACTGGCGTGAGCTGCAGCCGTTGCCGGGCCGACTCTTTGTCGTTGGGGATCCGAAGCAGTCGATCTACCGCTTCCGTCGCGCCGACATTGCCATCTATGAGTGGGTCACGACCCGGATTCTGGCCGACGGTCTCTTGAGGATCAAGCAAAACTTCCGCTCAGTCCCCCGCGTCATTGGCTGGGTAAACGACGTCTTCGGTCAATTGATTCAGGCGATCGAGGGGATCCAACCCGAATACAGCGAACTCGTCTCGGCGCGGGCCGATCATCAGCCCGGCCAGCCCTCGGTCGTGCTGATTCACGGCCAGGCAGAGCATGCCGACGAACAACGCGAAGAGGAAGCGCGCCTCCTTGCCGGCGCCATCGAGCGACTGGTGAAGGAAGAGCCCTGGATCGTGGACGACAACAATGTCGACCGCCCGGCCCTCTGGCGCGACGTCGCCATCCTGCTCCCGTCCCGTACCGGCATCGAGCACTACGAGCGGGCGCTGGCGGCGCGCGAGATCCCTTTCCGCCACGAAGGGGGTCGTTCCTTCTTCGACCGCCAGGAGGTACGCGAGCTGATCAGCTGCCTGCGAGCGATCGACGACCCGACCGACCGGCTCTCGCTGGTCGCCGCGCTCCGCTCCGGCGCCTTCGGCTGCTCCGACGACGCGCTCTACCGATTTGTCCAGGGCAAGGGCAAGTTCGACATCCGCATGACGTCAGACGCTAACGTGCCCGAAGTAGTCGAAGCACTGGCAACATTGCGTCGGCTGCACGACCGGCGCGGGGGAATCACGCTGCCACGGTTCATCGGCGAAGTGCTGGAAGAGACGCGTTTGGTCGAATACGCCGTTTCATTGCCGCAAGGTCAGCAGGCGGCCGCCAACCTGCTCAAAGTGGCGGATCAGGCACGCGCGTTCAGCGGCGTGCGCGGCGGCGGTCTGCGCGCCTTCGTGCGTTGGCTGGCGACTAGTAGCGGCGGCCATGCCGATGAAGCGGATGCCGCCGTGGCGGAGTCGCGCGACGATGTCGTGCGCATCCTGACGATCCACGGCTCGAAGGGGCTCGAGTTCCCTATCGTCGCGCTTGCCAATCTCAACACCGAGCGGAGCAATCGTAGCCCGTTCGCTATCCCCGATCCCAACAGCGGTCGGCTGGCATTGAGCATCGGCGCGCGAGGAAGCGAATTCAAGACACCGAACTTCGAAGAGGACTACGAACGGGAAAAGCTGCACGAAGAGGCGGAGCAGGGGCGACTCCTCTACGTGGCCGCCACGCGAGCGCGTGACTACCTGATCCTGCCGGCCGTGCGCAACGGCGACAAATCCAAGGGCATGCTAAAGGCGCTGTTGAACTGCCTGTCGCCCGACGGCGGCGCGACCATCGAAGCGCGCAATATGCACGTCTACGACACGTCTCTCATCTCGAGCGAACCATCTCCTCCGGACAAGCCGGACCAGGTCCAGGACGATGATATCGATCGCTGGGAGGTCAAGCGCGGCGAGTGGATCGAGCATCGACAGGCGCTGATTCGCCGGGCATCGCGCGGGCTCGCGCTGACTATGCTGGATGACCTCGACGTCTCGAAAGCTGACGCCGAAGACGACGAGGACGGACTCAAACGCGGCTCAACCGATACAGAGCATGCGCTGGATCGAGCGCTGCGCTGGGTGATGGCGCGAGTCGATCTGGACGGCGGCAACGTACAACGCGTCTGCGAGCGACTCCCGGAACGCATCTGGCCCGATGGCGACACGGAAACGCTCGTCACGCTTGCTCGCCGCACCCTTGAGAGTCCAGTCATTGAGCGCGCACGCGCGGCGAATGCGATTCAGCGCGGGGTGGAGTTCTCGGCACCCTCACCGAGCGGAGGATTCGTCGAGGGTCGCGCCGACCTCCTCTTCGTCGAGGATGGTGAGCTGGTCTTGGTCGACTTCCACGTCAGTGAGATCGACGGCCCCGAAAGTAAGCGCCGGGCCGACGGGTTGGCTGCCTCGATCGCCGCCGCGACGGACATGCCGGTCAAAGAAGTCTGCCTCATCTTCGCCCGCACCGGAGTCGAACGCTCAATCATCACCGGCAACACAAACCCATCCTAATCTTCATGGTCCCCCAAAAGTACACCAATGTCTCTCAAGCGTTCTTTCACGTGTACGGGCGACGCATGCGTCGCCCACGACGAACTCTCGCCACCGACGCTCCTCCTGGGCCACCAACGCTCCCTGCCGGTAGGGGCGAAGCTTGCCTTCGCCCAGCACGACGAGGTTAAGCGCTTCGCCATCCGCCTCATCTACAACCGGCCCCAACCAAAATCGTCCGATACAGTCGGTTACCATCCACTTGATTCGGGGGAAGGCAGCGGTGCCGGCCACCTTGATTGTCGGCGGCACGCAAAACGAGGGCGAAGGCTTCGCCCCCACATGAGATCGAGCCTACCTGAGGGATTCTGGCGCGATCTCGTAGTGGACCACGCGTGCGTCGCCCCTTCCAGGTGGCATCGATTCCCGTGGAGTGCTCAAACATTCGAGTTGGCCGAGCACCGGTAGCTGCCGGATGCGGCGACCAGGCGTCCCACGCAGGGCGACGCATGCGTCGCCCGTACTATCAAGAATCAAGATGGTGGCATTCGAGGGGATTGGCACGCCCATTACGCCGTGGGCGAAGGCAAGCTTCGCCCCTACCGGCCGGCACGGTGGTGGCTGTTGGCCTAGATCGGGCCGTCGCGCCCAACGTTTTGCAGCTCGTCGACGATAGTCCGCAGCTCACCCGAGCGGGCATGCATGCGCACGATCGGCTCGCCATTGTTGTCCAGGAAGAGGATGTCGACGTGATCCTCGGCGTCCACCATCTCGGAGCCGCCATAATCGAGCTCGACGGTCAGCACTGGCGTGATGCGCTCGCCCGGTGGCTGCACCGATTCGCCCGGCGGCGTGTTGGCGGCGGCGTAGCCCCAATGATCGACCAGGTCGACCAACGCTCCACGCTCGTTCGGGTCGCTTCCCAGGTAGAGGGAGAGATCGATGCGCCCGTCGCTCAGGTGCAAGTAGAAACCGTCCTGCGCCTGCTCAATGGCCACGTCCTGTGGAAACCACAGGTCGTAGATCACCAGCGGGCGGGCCGTCTCCGACTCATCCTCGTCTGACGCCTCATCCTCATCTTCACCCGTCGATTGCTGCAGCAGAGAATAGTGAGCCAGACCGTAAATGTAGAGGGTCTCGGCTAGACGGGAACGCAGTGGCGCGCTGAAGGTGCCGGGGAACTCATCCTCAAGCACGCGCTCCAATGTGCGCACCATGCGGCTGTATTCTTCCATGTCCCGCAGTTCGCGGTTCACGAAGCCGCGGGCGCCCTGGAACGCCGCGCGAAAATCCTCGTAGATGTCGTCGCCCGACTGCTCACCCAGAAAGCGCCGGATATCTTCGAACAGATCCGCTTCTTCGTTAGGCTTGTCTTCATGCTCCGGCTGCTCGGACACCGTTGTCTCTCCCCCGGGAATCAAAGTTGGTGCCGTTTGTGGCGGGGACAAAACCGCGCGCTTGATCGGACGCGGCATCGCCTGATGCGCTGAACAATACCAGACTGCCGGAATAGGGGCTAGATGGCCAACAGGGTGTCTCGGTCCTGGGGCGGCTGAAGGGTCGCTGGCTCTGGGAACTCCCATCTCTTAATGATTCTGTCTTGACACCAGTCAACCGTGTATATACACTCATGTGTATGTACAGAACGTTTGATCTAACCGAGACCAGGAACTGTCATTGCCTGGCCGCCCGCCGCACGGCGCGTGAGCTCACGCGTCTCTATGAGGAGAAGCTGCGCCCGCATGGACTGCGAGCAACGCAATTTTCCGTGCTGGCAGCCCTCTCCCAGATGGGTCCAGCAACGAGCGGGGAACTGTCCGACGCACTTGGTCTCGAGCGCACCAGCCTCAGTCGCAGCGCAGCGCTGCTGGCGCGTAACGGTTGGGTAGCCAGTGACGAGTCCGCTCGGGATGCCCGGGAGCACGTGTTGAGTCTGACGCCCTCCGGCCTCTCCAAGCTCGAGTCAGCCTTCCCTGATTGGAAAGCAGCTCAGGCGATGGTCGAAGAGACCTGGGCACACGACACACAGGAAACATGATGTCGATTTCGCTCCACCCCAATCGACGATTAAACAGAACAGCCGTTCCAACTTCATGGTTTCGCCGGTTTTGTGAAGAGGTCGACATTGTGGGACAGGTGGTGCCTGATATGACGCTCATATCGAGTGGCTCGGTCGACAATCGGATCGAAGAGACGCGCATTGTCCAGTTAGACCTGGACGCGAAGCGTAGAGTTGAGGTCCTCCAGCACGTCGCCTCGCGCAGTGGGGCCGTGGTGATGAGCCGTCGCGCCTTCGAGCAATCGACCTGCGATCCCAGCGGTTACGCCTTTCAAATGCCGATCTTCGTCCTGACGCGCCGCCCACCTGTAGAGGCGGTCAACGGCCGGAGCGATCAACTGCGGGTCAGTTTCGTCAGCGATGACATCGAGGCCGCCGTAGCCAGTGCGCGCTCGGCCGCTGGTAGCAAGGACGTGGCCGTCATCGGCGACGCGAAAACCGCTCAGCAGCTTATCCGTGCCGGTCTGGTGGACGAACTAAATCTCGACGTCGTTCCCGTCCTCATTGGACAGGGATTGCGCTTCTTCCAATATGAGGCCGGTTCCGATCACCCTCTGGAAACGCCGTCCGAACACGGGTCTGAGGAGCGGTTCGATCGACACTTCCGCGTAATCAAGCCGACAGTACGCTTACAGCCAACTCGATTCCCCACGTGGATTTGAGCCAACCGAACGGGAGCTGATTCCGCCTATGTGCCGCAACATCCGGACGCTCTTCAATTTCGATCCGCCCGCCACCGAGGAGGAGATCCGGGCTGCGTCGCTCCAGTTCGTGCGCAAGATCAGTGGGTTTCGCACACCGTCGCGGGCCAACGAAGCCGCGTTTGAGGCGGCGGTTGACGACGTAGCCGCGGCATCGGCTCGACTCCTCGCTCTGCTCGAAACAAACGCTGATCCCAAGAACCGGGAGGAAGAGGCCATCAGAGCCCGTGCCCGCTCCGCCCAGCGATTCGGTTCGCCGCGGTGACCACCCAGCGGATCTCTGCTGGATCACGTCTCAACAGCGATAACGGCAACGATCCAGACCGCCAGCGCGTCTCAACAATTAGGACGACCGCCCGAAGTTCAGAGGAAAGCCCGATATACATGCCCGATGAGCACCATCCTGACTCCAGCCGCGTCGTTTCCGACGTCTATGAGGCTGAATCGCGCCGCGTCTTCGCCACGCTCGTCCGCTTGCTCGGCGACTTCGACATCGCTGAGGACGCCATGCATGACGCGTTCGCCGCGGCCCTCGAGCAGTGGCAACGAGACGGCGTGCCGGACAACCCGCGTGCCTGGCTGGTCTCGACCGGACGCTTCAAGGCGATCGACCGCATACGGCGTCGTGTCCGCTTCGACGCCTCACTGGCGACGCTGGCCGAGCAGCTCGACGATGACACTGGTGACGAGTTCGAGATCGACGACGACGGTGTCGAGGACGACCGGCTGCGACTGGTCTTCACCTGCTGCCACCCGGCGTTGGCCGCGGACGCGCGCATCGCACTGACCTTGCGTGAGGTCTGTGGGCTGACGACCGAGGAGATCGCGCGCGCCTTCCTGATTCCGCCCGCCACTCTGGCGCAGCGGATCGTGCGTGCCAAACGCAAGATTCGGGACGCCGGCATCCCCTATCAGGTGCCGTCACGCGCTGATCTGCCCGACCGGCTCGAGACCGTCCTGCGCGTCATCTATCTGGTCTTCAACGAGGGCTATTCCGCATCCTACGGCGATTCATTGACACGGGCCGATCTCTCCGGCGAGGCCATCCGCCTGACTCGGCTTCTTCTGCAGCTTCTGCCGGAGCCTGAAGTCGCCGGATTGCTCGCTCTGATGCTGCTGCACGAGTCCCGTCGCACCGCACGCAGCTCGCCCGAAGGCGATCTGATCCTACTGGAAGATCAGGACCGCTCGCTCTGGAATCGCGCGCAAATCGCTGAGGGCATATCGCTGATCGAGCAGACCCTGACGTCACGCCAATTCGGCCCGTACACGCTGCAAGCCGCCATCGTCGCCGTACATGCCGAGGCGACGGATCCAGACGACACGGACTGGGGCGAGATCGTCGGGCTCTACGACGTGCTGGCCCGCGTGGCTCCGTCGCCCGTGATCGATCTCAACCGCGCCGTGGCGATCGCCATGAGGGACGGTCCGGCCGCCGGGCTGGAGCTCATTGATGCCATCCTGGAGCGAGGCGACCTTCAGGATTACTACCTGATCCATTCCGCTCGCGCCGACCTCTGCCGTCGTCTTGGCCGATTTGACGAGGCACGTTCAGCGTATCAACGGGCGCTTGAGCTCACTGAGCAGGAGCCGGAACGGCGCTTTCTTCTCCGGCGAATAGACGAATTGACGCAATGACGCCATTTGCGACTCGATTTGGGCGTGACGTCGAAACGCGTGTCGATTTGGAGCCGTGTCGAACGACTAACAAGCAGAACAGCTGATTGACAGTTCCGCGGAGCGAATGTCGTCTCAAGTCGATCATCCAATGACGGGAAGGTGCCTCCAATGGCTTCAACGAATCGTAAGATCGTCAACTCGACCTACATCTCGCTCGACGGCGTGATTCAGAATCCGCATCACTGGCCGTCACCGGACGTCGAGGACGAAAACGCCGGCGTGATCCAGACCGACCTGCTCATGTCGTGTGACGCCGTCCTGATGGGCCGACTCACCTACGAATCCTTTGCGCCGGTGTGGTCATCACGTTCCGGAGATCCCTTCACTGACCGCATGAACAGCATGGCGAAGTACGTCGTGTCCACGACGCTGAAGAATCCGGATTGGAACAACACGACGGTCATCGCTGACAACGTGGTAGACGAGATCGCACGACTGAAAGCAGAACCGGGCCAGGACATCGTGCAGTACGGATTTGGGCCGATCGCGTTTGCGCTGCTGGAGCATGGGCTCCTGGACGAGCTGCGCTTGTGGATCCATCCGTTTTTCGTAGGCCACGGTGGCCCGGAAGATCTGCTCTTTCGATCGTGCACACTGACGAAGCTCAAGCTCGTCGACAACGTCACGCTCAAGTCCGGAATCGTCATCCTGTCCTATGAGTTCGAGCACAACGACGCCTGATTGGAAATTCGAATCCCCTCGATGCGGCGTCGACGAGCGAGCCATCACGTGAGAGGAAGACCGATGAAATTCACGGCCAACATCGATCTCAACGGCAAGACCGCCACCGGCATCGAAGTTCCGCCAGACGTAGTCGCGTCTCTTGGACCGACCAAGAAACCCGCCGTGGCGGTCACCATCAATGGCTACACCTACCGCAGCACTATCGCGACCATGGGCGGACGCTTCTTGATCCCGGTCAGCGGCGACGTGCGCAAGAACGCGGGTGTGGCCGCGGGCGATCGGGTGGAGGTCGGGCTGGAGCTCGATACGGCGCCTCGCGAGGTCGTCGTTCCGGACGACCTGCAACACGCGCTCGATACCGAGCCCACCGCCAAAGCCTTCTTCGAGGGACTCTCCTACAGCAACAAACGGCGTGTGGTGATGCTGATCGATGAAGCCAAGACCGCCGAAACGCGCCAGCGTCGCATCGAGAAATCCGTCAGCAAGCTGTGCGAGGGCAAGCTTTAGCCGCTCACGCCGCAGCTGGATACGTCAGAGAATCAGGAGCACGAACTATGTCGAGCAAGGTGCGACAAGAGGGAACGTCGGATCAGGATCGGGTGATCAGCGAGACGCCGGTCGCGACTCGTTCAGCGCGGTTTGCCGCCCAATTCGAGGAGGTCAACGACGACATGATCGCGTTGGTCAAGGGATGCGGCGACGAGGGATGGCGCCGCATCTGCCCGAGTGAGGGCTGGACGATGGGTGTCGTCTCCCATCACGTCGCCTCTGGGCTACCCGCCTTCCACGATTTCGTGCGGAAGCTATCCATCGCTGATCCGCTGACACCGAGGGTCTCGCCGGACGTCGTGAACGAAAGCAACGCGAAGCACGCCCGGGCCTTCGCCGACGTCGGCAAGACTGAGGTGCTCGATCTCCTCACTACGCATGGTCCGCGCATGGTTCGGCTCCTTCAGAACCTGAACGAGGAGCAGCTTGAACAGACCACGACAGCGTTTGGCGGCAGGGAATTCAGCCTGGCGCAGCTCGTCGAAATGGTCGTCGTCGGTCATTCGCGCATGCATCTATCCAGCATGCGAGCCGCGCTGGACGACTAGTGCGGTATCAAACGATAGGACGCCAATGAGCACCAAGACTGTGGCCGCAAAGCTCCAGATCAAACCTGGAACCACGATCTGGTCGTCACACCCGGACCGGCTGCATCTGGTCGAACCGCTGCCGGATGACGTGACCATATCGGATGACCTGAGCCGGACTGGCATCGCGCTGGTCTACGCCGACGATTCAGCCGGTCTGCGCGCGATTCTTCAGGCGCAGCAGGAGCACCTGTCGGAATTGAGCATCCTCTGGGTCCTCTATCCCAAAGCAAACCGGACTGACATCAACCGCGACAGCCTCTGGCCGATCCTCTCCGAGTTCGGCATGCGACCCAACAGTCAAGTGGCTATCGACGATGTTTGGTCCGCATTACGTTTTCGACCGCTCAAGGAAGGAGAAACGCCGTTCAAGGGTGGTGGCTCTTAGCAAGCCCTCGATCTTCCGACATTCGAGTTCCGGGCTGTCGATTTTGGTCACGCCCATTCGACAACTCAATAGTGAGCGGCAAATGATCTCGACGGTTTACAGAAACAGCGGCCCGAGAGGGCCCAGGCTCTTGGAAGACCGGTGAAAGGAAATGGAGTTGTTTTCTTACATCCATTCAACGACCGTGCCGGTATCCGACCAGGGCGCGGCGCTCGACTTCTACGTCAACACTCTCGGCTGGGAGAAGGCATTCGACCAGTCGATGGGCGAGGATCGATTCCTCACGGTGGTCCCACCCGGGGCGACGACGCAGCTGGTCTTGGCACCAGCCCACTGGATGGGGACAAATCGAGAACCGGGCGGTGAGACCGGCATCACGCTTATTTGTGACGATGTCGACGAAACGTACCAGACGTTGACCGGGCAAGGCGTGAAGTTCAAGGATCCGCCCGCCGATATGCCGTGGGGTCAGAGGGCCGCATGGTTTTACGATCCGGATGGCAACGAATTCTTCCTGGTCAGCGGGGAGTGACAGGTTCTTGAGTACATGCAGACGGCCAAACGACCGAGAAACAAAACCTCGACGAAGAGGACCTATGGCGGCTGACATATGCGAACGTACGCGGTATAATCTGGCTTCACTCCAGCTCGGGAAAGGGTTCACGGCGCCTCACGGAATGAGAACGGCGTCGGCGATTGAGCCCAGGCGATCGGCTCACATCGCGCCACGAGCACACATGAATGTTGAGCCTTCGTCGCCGAAAGGCGATCACACACACCGGAGCATCGCTCCGGAGCCAAAGGAAGGAAACGGATGAGCGGGGTACGCGTTCTAGTTGGCACCCGTAAAGGGGCGTTTGTCCTTACCTCTGATGAGAAGCGCCAGGATTGGGACGTCTCCGGGCCGCATTTCGCCGGCTGGGAGATCTACCATCTCAAGGGCTCGCCGGTGGATCCAAACCGCATCTACGCCTCACAGTCCAATGGCTGGTTTGGCCAGATGATCCAGCGGTCGGACGACGGCGGCCAGACCTGGGAGAC
This sequence comes from uncultured Chloroflexia bacterium, assembly GCA_963713965.1. GTDB lineage: Bacteria > Chloroflexota > Chloroflexia > Thermomicrobiales > Thermomicrobiaceae > CALAGB01. The sequence goes on along the minus strand of OY970217.1, from coordinate 2,197,223 downwards.
TGTGAACAACGAGTTCACCTATGACGGCACTCCGGGCAACCACATGTGGTACGACGGCAGCCAGCACCCCTGGCAGTTTTCGCGCGTCTGGCACATTGAGCCGTCCCTGCATGACCCTGATACTGTCTATGCCGGCGTTGAGGACGCCGCCCTCTTTCGCTCCGTCGATGGTGGCAAGAGCTGGCAAGAACTGTCCGGCCTGCGCTCGGTCAAGGGCAACCTGTGGCAGCCAGGCGCCGGTGGCATGTGCCTCCACACGATCCTGATCGACCCCACCAATCACGACCGTATGTTCGTGGCTATCTCCGCCGGGGGCTGCTTCCGCACCGACGACGGCGGAGAAACCTGGCGACCAGCAACCGGCGGTCTGCAGATGATGTTCGAGCTGCCGGATCCCGAGTCGGAAGTTGGTCACTGCGTCCACAACATCGCCATGCATCCCTCTCGGCCAAACACCATCTTCATGCAGAAGCACTGGGACGTGATGCGCACTGACGATGCTGGCGACTCCTGGTACGAGATCAGCGGCAACCTGCCGAGCGATTTCGGCTTTCCCATCTCGGTCCATTCGCACGAGCCAGACACGGTCTACGTGATCCCGATCAAGAGCGACACCGAGCACTTCCCGCCGGACGGCAAGCTGCGCGTCTATCGCAGCCGGACCGGCGGCAACGAGTGGGAGGCGCTCACCAACGGGTTGCCACAGCAGGATTGTTACGTCAACATTCTGCGTGATGCGATGTCGGTTGACTCGCTCGACTCGTGTGGCATCTACTTCGGCACGACCGGCGGCCAGGTCTACGCGTCGGCCGACGCTGGCGACACCTGGAAAGCGATCGTCCACGATCTGCCGTCCGTTACGTCGGTCGAAGTCCAGACGTTGCGATGATTCGCGTCAAACTGCCACCGCATCTGCGGACCATCGCCAAAGTCGGCCTGGAGATCGAACTTCAGGTCAACGGCCCGGTGACGCAACGCTCGGTCCTCGACGAGCTCGAGACGAGCTATCCAATGCTGCGTGGCGCGATCCGCGATCATGCGACCATGCAGCGACGGCCCTTCTTGCGGTTTTATGCTTGCAAGCGAGATCTGTCGCTCGAATCGCCCGACGAACCGCTGCCCGAGCCGGTCGCCTCGGGCGACGAACCGTTTCTGATCATCGGTTCAGTCGCCGGTGGTTAACGCGACTGGAGTGGAGTGAATCCATGAAATACATGCTGCTGATCTACGAGAACGAGCAGGCATTGGACGACGAGATCCGAGATCACTGTTACGACGAATCGCTGCAACTCGTCGACCGCTTGCAGTCGAACGGTCAGTTCCTGGCCACTGCTCCGCTCCAGCCGACCGCCGCAGCCACCAGCGTTCGCGTTCGAGATGGTAAACCGCTCGTGACCGACGGGCCGTTTGCCGAGACGCGCGAACAGCTCGGTGGCTACTATCTGATCGACGTAAACGATCTCGACGAGGCGATTGATGTCGCCGGCCGCATCCCTGGCGCGCGACGCGGCGTTGTCGAGATACGTCCGGTTGTCGAGCTCTCCGGGCTACGCGGCCGTTAGCAACTGACGTCGCTCGTCGCCCACAACGCCCGGTCCTTATGGGCGAGCATCGCTGCCTCTCGAGGCTGGCGGTGCTCGCCTTTATTGCTTGTTTCGGGCGATTCGACGCTGAGCATGTCGAATTGGAACTTCGTCGCTCGACAACTTCATGAAGCCTGCCGATCGCCCGGCAAGAGGAGGAGTCTATGAAATACCTCTGCATGATCTTTCAGGACGAAGAGAAAGTGAAAGCGATGTCCCAACATGAATACGACGAGATCATGAACGAGGTCCGAGCCTATCGCGAGGAGCTGCGCCAGAGCGGACATTACGTCACGTCCTCACCCCTCCAGCCGTTGTCGGAAGCCATGACGGTCCAGGTTCGCGGCGGCAACGTGACCGTCACCGACGGACCGTTCCTCGAGACGCGAGAGCAGATCGGTGGCTTCTACCTGATTGAGGCGCGTGACCTGAACGAGGCGCTCCGCCTGGTGGAGAAGATGCCGCCGGCACGTATTGGCACCATCGAAGTACGCGCTCTCAGTGAGTCCGGACCGAGATGAAAACCGAGCCACTATCACCGCCACCGTCGGTTGAGCGATTGGATTGGACCAGGCTGGTTGTGGCAAGCGGAGATACCCACCTCACGTTACGTGTACGAGAACGTGCCTGGCTACAGAAAAGCTGAGTGGTCGAACATCGTTGCATTGGCAGGTATCGTCGTCGCAGGCCGTCCCAGTTTTCTTATTGATCCTTCACCGCGGTTCAGGATCTCCTTGTACGCTGGACGGAGAGATTCTTCGACTCCGCTGCCACCCTCTCACTGACTCTCTCCGGGTACCGTCTGGGTGTGGGAGCGAGAACCATCGCTCAGAATGACAGGTTAGATTGGTCGGCCTTCCGAGATGCCGGATCCAGTGGTATGAGCTACTCAACGAGAAATAAAGGGGAGGTTGATTCGTGGTCGTAGGGAACGAACGAGAGAATCGGGCGATGTCTCCATTCGAAGGCGTCGTCACGTTGGAAAACGCCATCCGAACGCGCCAGGTGTCGGCAAGCGAAGTGATTGAGGCACACTTAGCGCGCATCGAGCAGGTCAATCCGGCACTCAACGCCATCATCGTATCCAACGCGGAACGCGCTCGGGAGCAGGCCGTGGCGGCCGACGAAGCGCTCGCCCGTGGCGAGGTCTGGGGGCCGCTGCACGGCGTACCGTTCACGTTGAAGGACGCGCATGCCACCGCCGGTCTGCGTACCACTTCTGGTTATCCACAACTAGCTGACTATGTGGCCGAGACGGACAGCACGGTCGCAGCGCGACTCAAAGCCGCGGGCGGGATTCTACTCGGCAAGACCAATGTCCCCATGATGCTCGGTGACTATCAGTGCAACAGTCCGATCTTTGGCCGCACCAATAACCCATGGGACGTCACGCGGACTTCCGGCGGATCGAGCGGTGGCGCCGCAGCGGCCGTGGCCGCCGGGATGTCACCTTTCGACGTAGGGACCGACCTGGCTGGATCCATCCGCGTCCCAGTTCACTTCTGCGGCGTCTTCGGCTTCAAGCCGACCGAGCACCGTGTGTCGCTGCATGGACTGGTTCCTGGACTCCCTCCGCCGCGACCGATTCGCATCATGTCTTGCCTCGGTCCCATCGCGCGCTCAGTCGAGGATTTGGCCCTGATCGACTCGATCATCGCCGGTCCGGACGGTTTCGATACGGACGTGCCGCCATTGGTGCGGGCGGAGGTCGGCGACGTCCATCTGAAGCAGCTGAAGATCGCGGTCGCGCCGACCTTTCCCGGACTTCCAGTGGCTAAGGACATCCAGCGGACATTGACAGGGCTAGCGCAGCGGCTGAGCGACGACGGAGCGGTGGTCGAGGAGTCCACGTTGCCGGAGATCGACTTTGCCTCCGACTTGGCCAATGTGACCGAGCTGATCATGATGCTGACCGGCGCCAACCGCCCCAGCGACCAGCCGACGACGCTGAGGCAGTATCTGGCCGCCCTGCACCGGCGCGATCAGTCGATCTCTGCCTGGGAGAGATTCTTCGCGGAGTGGGATGCGCTCCTGTGTCCAACAGCGATGACCACGGCCTTCCCGCATTGCGACACCGGCTCGCCACTCCTCGTCGACAGTGAAGAGGTGAGCTACTGGACCGTGAGCGCGCATACCGCTCTCTTCAACTACACCGGCCATCCGGCCGTCGTCCTGCCTTGCGGTTCGGATCACGATGGATTGCCGATCGGGATGCAGCTCGTCGGGCGGCGCTGGAACGACGCACGACTACTCGCTATTGCGCGCGCGGTCGAGACGATTTCAGGACCATTTCAGCGTCCCCCGGATATCGGTGAAAGAGACGACGCGCCAGAAAGTCGAACTCGAACGCCAGGAACGGAGTGAACGGTAGCCAGAACAGCAGCATATCGCGTCTCTTCGTCCACTTTTCTGATTCCTCATCCATTGGACGCGCCAATCGCCAACATAAGTTGACACACCGGAGCAATCCGCTACACTGTATTTTGCCAATTGGTTAATTACAGGAACGGTTAAAAACAAGATGCCGTCCGATCAGCTCAGTCAGATCTTCGCCGCCCTGGCCGATCCCACCCGTCGGGCGATTCTCGAGCGCCTGACCCAGGGCGAGGCGAATGTCACCGAGCTTGCCGAGCCGTTTGACATGAGCCTCCCGGCTGTCTCCAAGCACCTCAAAGTGCTGGAACGAGCGGGACTGATCACACGCGGGCGGGATGCGCAGTGGCGCCCCTGCCGACTCGAGGCGGCGCCCCTCAAGGACGTATCGGACTGGGCCGAACGTTATCGACGCTATTGGGATGCCAGCTTCAACCGACTCGACGCGTACCTGAAAGAGATGCAGGAGCACCGCAGCGACGAAGTCGTAGACGATAAGGAGCAGACACGATGACGAGCGAGAACGTTCCGACGAGCACAGAGGATCGCGAGATCGTCCTTACCCGCGAGTTCGATGCGCCACGTGAGCTGGTGTGGGAGGCCTGGACCAATCCTGAGCACCTGGGCAGGTGGTGGGGGCCGGACGGCTACACCACTACCATTCACGAGATGGACGTCCGGGCGGGCGGAACGCTCCGCTTCAACATGCTGGCGTCCACCGGTCAAGACTTTCCCAACTACGTCGTCTACTCTGAGGTGGTGCGTCCTGAGCGACTGGTCTACAAGCACAGTGGTGATGACGAGGACCTGCACAGCTTCCAGGTGACGACCACGTTTGACGATCTCGGCGACGGCCGCACGCGACTCACCATGCGCATGCTCTTCCCGACGACGGAATCGCGCGACGCCACGGTTGCGTTTGGCGCCGTCGAGCTTGGCTACCAGACGCTGCGCCACCTGGCGGAGTTGCTGGAGACGCTGGTTCGAGCCTGACCAGCGGCCGGGAGCATGCATTCGATTCACATCTGCTTGGCCGCGATCAGCGTCACGGGTCACTGATCTCGATGCCTGGAAATTCCCCAAGTGCGATTTGTCGAATCCGTGTGGGCTCAGTCGACTAACAAATGAAGAGGCGCGAGCGCGGCGTGCGGAAGTCCCGGCGCGGCATCGCTCGAACCAGGAGACGATTGCATGCGGTTCATGATGTTCATCTACCCGAACCCGGAGACTGAGACGGATTACCCCATGCCGTCGGCCGAAGAGGTCGCCGTCATGATGAAGTTCAATCAGCAGATGCTTGACGCCGGAGTCATGCTGACCGGTGAAGGGCTCCACCCGACCTCGAAGGGGGCTCGGGTTCGGTTCAAGAACGGTCGGCCACAGGTGACCGACGGCCCATTCACCGAGACGAAGGAGGTCCTTGGCGGCTACTGGATGCTCCAGGTGCATTCAAAAGAAGAAGCCATCGAGTGGGCCAAGCGAGTCCCCATTGAGGACGAGCGCGCGTTGATCGAGCTGCGCCAGGTGTTCGATATGGAGGACTTCCCGCCCGACGTGCAGCAGGCGGCCGGATTCGCTCCCACTGCCGATCAGGAGAAGTGATCGACCGGCGAAGGAATAGTTCCATGGCGAAGCTAACCTATTCCGCGATCACATCGCTTGACGGCTATATCGAGGACGATCGCGGCGGGTTCGACTGGGCGATGCCTGATGAAGAGGTGCACGCGTTCGTAAACGACCTCGAGCGTCCGATCGGCGTTCACCTCTACGGCCGGCGAATGTACGAGACGATGGTGTACTGGGAGACCGTGGACACCGCAGGCGATCAGCACGCGGCGGCCACGGACTTCGCGCACATCTGGCGGACTGCCGACAAGATTGTGTTCTCTCGCACGCTCCAGACGGTGTCAAGCGCGAGAACGCGAATCGAACGCGACCTCGACATAGATGCGATTAACCGTCTCAAGCAGAACTCGGGATCGGACATCACCATCGGTGGTGCCGAGATTGCTGGCGAGGCGATTGCCGCAGGTTTGGTCGACGAACTCCACCTCCTGGTCGTACCGACAATTATCGGTGGAGGAAAGAAGGCGCTACCCGACAATGTCCGTATCCGGCTCCAGCTCATAGACGAGCGCCGATTCCAGAGCGGTTGCGTTCATCTTCACTACCGTATGGTTTCCTGATCCAGGTACCATCGCGACGCCGACCATGGCAGATCATCCGTGAACCGATCAGTCATGCGCGCGGGAATTATCCGCAGGATCAGTCCAGTTCCTTGTCCGTGGCGCCATCGAGCGACTCGAGGGTGCGGCGATCGTGCAACACCCGCTACGCCTTGGACTCGGCGCTGTCGCCGGTCATCGGTGATGGCTCAACGTTCGGCCATGTTGTGGTGGCAATCATCAGCTGATCGAGATCCGATCGCGGCATCGGCGTGGCCAGGTAATAGCCCTGAGCGAAGTCGCAGCCGAGCGAACGTAGCCGCTCCAACTGATCGCTGAACTCTACCCCTTCTGCGATCACGTTCAGTTTCAGCGCGTGCGCTAGGCCGATGATGCCGGACGTAATGACCGTGTCATTCGAGTCTCGGCCCAGACCGTCGATGAAGGAGTGATCGATCTTGACGAAGTCGACCGGCAGACGCTGCAAATAGGTGAGCGAAGAATAACCGGTGCCGAAGTCGTCGATGCCCAAGCGCAGGCCCAGCTGCCGCAGACTCTCAATCGTTCCCAACGCATCCGCATCCATCAAGGCGCTCTCAGTAATCTCGAGCGCGAGGCTACCGGGGTCGACGCCGCTTTTGTCCAGGATGCTCGCCACGGTCTCGACCAGCTTTGGATCCTGCATCTGGCGCACGGAGAGATTCACACTGATGATCCTCGGCGCACGCTCCTTCAGCACGTCTTGCCACTGTCGCATCTGACGACAGGCGGTCTCGAGCACCCATTGACCGAGCGGCAGGATCAAGCCCGTCTCCTCGGCCAGCGGAATGAATTGGGCGGGAGAGATGAGCCCTTGATCCGGATGTTGCCAGCGGACCAACGCCTCCACCGCGAAGAGGTGATCGGCCGATAGCCGCATGATCGGCTGATAGAAGAGCAGGAACTCTTCCCGATCGAGTGCCCTGCGAAGATCCTGCTCCAAATGAAGACGCGTCCAGGCTCGCGCCTCGAGCTCCGGTTCGTACTGTTCCACCCGATTCTTTCCCTGATGCTTGGCGTGATACATGGCAACGTCGGCATGCCGCAACAGGTCCTCCGGAGTCACGCCGCCATCCATGCCGACGGCAATGCCGATGCTTGCCGAGACCAGGAGCTCTTGATTGTCAATCAGGATGGGCAACTGCAGCGCTTTCAGCAGGCGTTGCGCCACATCCACCGCTTCCTGCGGATGCTTCAGGTCCTCCAACAGATAGGTGAACTCATCGCCGCCCAGGCGCGCGGCAGTATCCCCAGGCCGCAGCTGCTTCGCGAGATGACGCGATACCGACACCAGCAACCTGTCACCTGCTTCATGTCCCATGCTGTCGTTGATCACCTTGAAGTTGTCGAGATCCATGAAGAGGACCGCCAGCATGCGCCCCTGACGCTCGTTGCGGGTGACGGCATGCGCCAGGCGATCGTTGAACAGGGCGCGATTGGCAAGTCCAGTCAAGCTGTCATGAAAGGCCTGGTGCGTCAACTCCGCTTCCAGACGCTTACGCTCGCGAATGTCACGCGCGATGGCCGAGATAGCGGTCAGCTTGCCGAGATCATCGACCAACGGGGAGAGCGTGAGTGACACGTCGACGCATTCCTCAGTCTTCGTGATTGCGATCGTCTCGAGATCGGTAATCGATTCACCCTTGCGCAGGCGCCGGATATAGAGGGGGAAGTTATCCAGATGCTCAGGCGGGATAACGCTAATAATCGGATTGCCAACCATCTCCTCCGCGGAATATCCGAGAAGGACCTGAGCGCCGTCGTTCCAGCTGATGATCGTACCGTCGACCGCCGTTCCAATGATGGCGTCATGTGATGAGGTGACGATTGCGGCGAGCTGGCGCTGCACGACCTCCGCCTGAATATGCGCGGTGACGTCGCGACTGGTGACCACGAGCCCTTCGATGGCGGGGTTCTTCAGCTGATTATTGCCGACCATCTCCATAACTCGCTCGCTACCATCGGCGTGCTGATAGCGAAACTCCACCGTCGTTATGTCGTCGGTAGCATCCGCGGTGCGCCGCATGAACTCCAGATAGCGATCGCGATCATCCGGATGGATCCACTCGGTCTGATTCGTATGTTCGATTTCATCTGGGTGATACCCAGACATCCCTTCGACAGTCGTGCTGATGTAGCGCAGCGTCCCATCCACTTCATGGATGGCGATGGTGTCGGAGACGTTCTGGATAAGCGCTCGGAAGCGTTCTTCGCTGCGACGGACGGCGTCCTCAGCGTTCTTGCGCGCAGTGGCGTCCAGGAGCACGCCGTGCCAGTAGCGCGGCACGCCTTCCTGATCCCGAACCAACGTCGCGATGTTTTCTACCCACACGACCCGGCCATCACGCGCCAGCGTTCGGTATTCCAGACTGTAGTGCGAGGAGTCGGCGGCGTCCCTCACAGCCGCGATGACGCGCTCGCGGTCATCCGGATGCAGTCGATCGATCCAGAGAGACGGCGTACTCACCCACTCCTCCGCGGGGAAGCCGAGCATCTCTTCGATCTGCGGACTCACATAGCTGGGAGTACCCGAATCGTCGTGAGACGAGACGTAGGTGACGGCGGGGAGTTGCTCGACCAGGGTGCGATAGCGCTCTTCAGCCGTGTGGATCGCCGATTCGGCGGCTTTGCGATCGGTAACATCCTCGATGGTTCCCTGCCAGAAGTCTGATCGGCCACAGACTCCGTGCACCACGGATGAGCGTACCCGCACCCAGCGCTCCTCGTTGTGCACGTCCATCATGCGAAATTCAACGTCCGTCTGAACGGCCTCGAGAGCACTTAGATCTCGGGCCGCCATCACGCTCTCCCGGTCGTCGGGATGTATCAGCGTGTGGATCGTCCAGTCGACATCGTCTCGAACGGAGTCTGCCATGTATCCAAAAATGGACCGCGCTCGCCGGCTGACGTAGGTTACTCGACCATCAAGCTCAGCCTGATAGACGCCGACAGGCAGCTGCTCGACGAGTGTCCGGAATCGCTGTTCGGCAAAGCTGAGCTGTTCGGTCGTCTCGCGATGCGTCGTCAAGGTACGACCGATGACGTACATCACGGATCCGGTCAGCACGAAGCCAGGAACTTGAACCATTGCCGTTGATGACAAAAGAGACGTGGTGTTGTCAGCATGCAGGGCCACTCCCGTAAAGAATGAAGCCGTGAATGTCACGACTCCCAGAATCGCCTGACGACGATTCCCAAAGAGGGAGCGGTAGTAGAGACCAACGTAGAAGACACCGAGGCCAATCGTTGGATTTGACAGCGCCCACGTCAGGGCCGTCAGCGAGAGGACCTCGATGAAAGGATCGTAATCAGCGAGCACGCCTCGTTCGAACCAGGCAACCCAACGCCAGCATAGGAGGCCCAGCAGCGACACTGCCGCCAAATCAAGTGCCAGGTTATCTCTCCGGCCGAAGAGGAGTGGCGGCACCGCCAGGACAGCGGTGAGCAATCCAAGCGCGAGGAAGAGACTTCGGGTTCGCTCGACGAGGTCATCGGGCAATCGGTTGGTGAGTCGGTCTATCCGCGTCGCAACTGCATTCACTCTTTACTCGAGGCCGACCAGCGTACGTCAATGCCAATACCTATGCTGAAGTGTTCACCTCGAATGAACAGTCATGAATAGGATATAGGTATCGCTTCACCGTCCTGACCGGTGACGCAAAGACTCAACTCAGTATCTTCCCCAATCGTCATTCAACCATTGTGTCGGTGCGGCACCGGCAACATGCACGAATCGAAATACTGCTTCGAAGTTGGAGTCATCCGTGCCACGGCCGTCGCGCTGATCGGCGACGCGTGCGGCCATTCTGATATGCTGCCCGCCTACGGTCGGATCCGCGAAAGGGACCAGTCATGCAGGTCTTCCTGACAACCGAGCGATTGCTGTTGCGCCCCTTCGCCCCGGACGATCTGGACAATCTGTGCGCGCTCGATAGTGACCCCGCCGTCATGCAGTACATCAGCGGCGGCCTCCCCACCCCTCCCGAGATAATCCGCGACGAGACGCTGCCGCGGTTCCTCCGCCCCAACGAGCGGTTCGCGGGGCACGACTTCTGGGCGGCAATCGAGCGGTCCACCGGCGAGTTTCTCGGGTGGTTTGAATTCCGGCCACCGGAAGCAGGACCGACCGAAGAGGTCGAGCTCGGCTACCGGCTGCGCCAAGCGGCGTGGGGCAAGGGGTACGCCACCGAAGGGTCGCGCGCCCTGATTCACAAGGGGTTCACCGAGCTTGGCGTGCGGCGCGTCGTCGCCTCGACCTACGAAGACAATATCGGCTCCCAGCGGGTCATGCAAAAGGCGGGCATGACGCTCGTGAGGACGTTCCGTATGACCCCCGCCGAGCTCGAGGCTCATGGCCTCGATCCCGACATCATCTGGGAAGGTGACGATGTCGAGTACGCGCTGGAGAAGGCAGACTGGGAACGGCAACAAGCGGCTGCGGATGATCGGAAACAGTCGCGGACGCCGTGATGATGGACCGTCCGGCAACGTCGCTGGGCACGGCGACTCCTTGACACACCTGCGTACACAAATATCGGATCAATTTTCAGAATGCCCGTCAAGGCGAGCTAACCGTTACCCTGTGTCGAGCCAGTGTCCGGCTCTTGCCAGTTCGTGCGGATAAGTTCCCGTATTCGAATCCACTACGATCCTCCCGTCCGACTCCGACCGCGTCATCGACTGGTACGCGAGCGAAGCGAGTTCGTGACGTAACCGAGCGCCGATCGTCCCAAGCCCTGACCGTCCGGCGGGAACGAGATCTGCAGGCCCAACGGGCAAGTGTCGCTCAATATGAAAGGAGTCTCAGATGGATATGCTCAAAGGCAAGGTTGCGTTGGTGACCGGCGCGGCCTCAGGCATCGGCCGCGCCACCGCTCTCTCATTCGCGCGCGAGGGAGCCAAGGTCGTCGTCTCCGACATCGCGGACGGCGCTGAAGAGACCGTGCGCATGATTCAAGAGCAAGGTGGGACGGCGTCCTTCGTCCGCTGCAACGTGGCTGAGCCGAACGACGTCCAGCATCTCGTTCAGAGCGCGGTCGAGCGCTACGGACAGCTCGATTGTGCCTTCAACAATGCCGGGATCGGCGGTACGCAAGCCAGCACGGCCGACTACCCCATCGATGAATGGAACAGGCTGCTCAGCATCAACTTAACCGGCGTCTTCCTGTGTATGAGGGAAGAGCTGCGCGTCATGCAGCCGCGCCAGCAGGGCGTGATCGTCAATAACGCCTCGATCCTCGGCCTGGTCGGCTTCCGCAACTCACCAGCCTACGTTGCAGCCAAGCATGGCGTCCTCGGCCTCACCAAGACGGCGGCGTTGGAGGCCGCTCCTCTGGGCGTGCGCGTCACTGCGGTCTGTCCAGGGTTCATCCACACGCCGATGGTCGACTCGGCATTCCAGAACGATCCCCAGGCTGAGCAAGCGATCGCCTCGATGCACGCCATGAACCGTATGGGGCGGCCTGAAGAGATCTCCGACGCGGTCGTCTTCCTCTGCTCAGACGCCGCCTCGTTCGTGACCGGCCAGCCCCTGGTGATCGACGGGGGCTATCTGTCTCAGTAGCACGAGTGGCCGCTCGACTCACGAGCGCCATCGACGACATCGCCATCACGCAGGTCGAATCCCTTCCACCTGTTGACGCTGCTCCGTGTCCGCCCCTACCCTACGCACATACCCATTTGTCAGGTAAACCTGCGGGCCCGGCGCAGCGCTCGCGGCCGCGTGAACGACAAGAAGGTGGTCATGAAGGACTATTCCGGCTACAGCTTCTGGCTGGCCAACAGCGGCGACGATCTGACGCCCCGCCCGCCACTGGAGGGCTCGATTCAGGTAGACGTCGCCATTCTCGGCGCTGGTTTCACCGGCCTCTGGACTGCCTATCACCTGTTGGAGCGGGAGCCGTCGCTGAACGTCGTCGTCCTTGAGAAGGAGATTGCCGGGTTCGGCGCGTCGGGACGCAATGGTGGTTGGTGCTTCGCCGGGTTTCCGTACCCGCCCGAAAAACTGACGGCCCGCTATGGGCAAGACGCCGCCAGGGCGGTTTCGCTGGCGATGTACGACACCGTCGACGACGTCGGCCGCGTCTGCGAACTGGAGGGGATCGACGCGCATTACGCGAAAGGCGGCGAGCTCGAGATCGCCCGCGCCGATTACGACCTGCCGATGCTGGAAGAGATGTACCAGGAGTACCGCGCCATCGGGCTTGAGGACCACTACCAACTCCTCGACGCCGCTCAGACGGAAGAGCGCATGCGCGTGTCTGGCGCTGTCGGCTCCTTCTGGAACAAGGAGGGCGCGGCGATTCAGCCGGCTCGACTGGCCCGCGGGCTGGCACGGGCGGTCGAGCGCCACGGCGGGACGATCTACGAGCAGACCGAGGTCACTGATTTCGTCCCTGGTCCATTACCGCGACTCGACACGGCGCGCGGCAACGTCTCGGCCAAAACGATCGTGCTGGCGGGCGAGGCGTACCTCTCGCAACTGCCAAAGCTACGTCGCCGCATCATTCCGGCGACGTCCCACATCGTCATCACCGAGCCCCTCTCCGACGACCTCTGGCATGAGATCGGCTGGGAGCGCCGCGAGGTGGTCGGCGGCTTCGGCACGACCGGCGCCTATCTGAACCACACCGCCGACGGTCGCATCGCCTTCGGGCCGTACCGTGGCAAATACCCGTTCAACTCCAACATCACCGATTCCATCAACCTGCGCGAGGACGTCTTCGAGCACGGTCGTCGATCAGCGCTTGAGTGGTTCCCGATGCTTCAGCGGGCCGGTGTGAAATTCACCCATTCCTGGGGCGGCGTCTTCGGCGTCCCGCGCGACCACATGCCGATCATGCGCTATGACCGGAGCAGCGGCGTGGCCATGGGTTACGGCTATTCCGGCGAGGGGGTCGCGACCGCCAACCTCTCCGGACGTGTGCTGGCCGACTTGATCACCGAACGGGACACCGAGCTCACGCACCTGCCGATGACGCGGCACGAGCCGGTCGATTGGGAGCCGGAGCCGATTCGTTGGATGGGGTTTTCGATGGTGCGGCGCGGCCGCTACAAGGCAAACGAAGAGGTCGAACGGACGGGAAAGTATCCGGAAAAGCCGACCATCTCCCAGCGCCTGTGGAGCTTCGAGCCGCCGCGCGCCTGGAAGTCGCTCTGGCGCATGGGTGCAGGGCGCTAGTCGTCTCCGAGTGTCAGGCACAACCGGTTTGACGAAGAGAAACTTCGGCTGCGCCTTCTGTGAAGGGCAAGTTAGTGGGCAATCGCAGCCGAAGTTTCTCTCTCCAACTCCGACCGATTGCTACGTCACCGTACAAAGATATCCTTCACTTCGCTCAGATTGACGAGCGGGTGGCAGGTGCGGTCCAGCCCCTCCTCTCATCGCCACTCTCGTCCGATCCCGCTATACTCCGTGACACGTCGAACATTCGTCATTCCGCCTCCCACCGGCGGTCGCAAGTTGGAGATGAGCGGCGATGGACCTGCGCTACACGGCAGAGGACGAGGCGTTTCGCTCGCGGGTGCGTCGCTGGCTGGCGGAGAACGCACCGCGCGAGCCCCTGCGATCGGTTGCCGAGAAAAAAGCCTGGCACCGCAAGCTGTATGAGGCCGGCTATCTTGGCATGGGCTGGCCGAAAGCCTACGGCGGTCAGGACGCGCGGCCCATTGAACAAGCGATCGTGGTCGAGGAGATGGCCCGCGCCAGCGCGCCGGGATCGATCAACTGGGCCGGCCTCGGGCTGGTCGGTCCAACCCTGATTCATCACGGCACCGACGCTCAGCGCGAACGCTACCTTCACAATATCCTGCTGGGCAACGAGGTCTGGTGCCAGCTCTATTCCGAGCCGAACGCAGGGTCCGACCTGGCCGCTTTGCAGTGTCGAGCCGACGTCGACGGCGACGAATTCGTCGTCAACGGCCAGAAGATCTGGACCAGCACCGCGCCGGACGCGGACATGGGCATCTTGCTGGTCCGCACCGATCGGCAAGCGCCCAAGCACCAGGGCATCTCCTATTTGATCGTTGACATGCATCAGCCGGGAATTGAAGTGCGTCCGCTGCGGCAGATCACCGGCATCGCCGATGAGTTCGCCGAGGTCTTCTTCACTAACGTGCGCGTACCGGCCGACAACCTGATCGGTGAGATGAATACCGGCTGGCGCATCGCCCAAACCACCCTCTCATACGAGCGTGGCGGCGACACCATGGGCATCGTGGCGCGGCTGCAGCAGTCATTCGAACGGGTGCTGGAGATCGTCAGCACCCCGCGCCACGACGGCAGCAAGCAGATTGACGATCCGCTCATCCGCCAAAAGCTGGGGCAAATGATGGCCGAAATCGAGGTGCTGCGCTATTCGTCGCTGCGTATCCTCTCGACGCTCGAGAAGGGCGGACACCCCGGACCGGAGTCCTCGATTTCCAAGCTGCACTACTCTGAACTGGACAAACGGCTGAATATCTTGATCCTCGAGATACTTGGCCCGTATGGTCAGCTCATGGAGGATGTGCCCGCGGATTACGAGTACTCAACCGACGATCGAGGTGAGCACGGCCATTGGCCTTACCTCTTCATGCTTCCGTTCGCCGAGACGATCTACGCCGGTTCATCGCAGATTCAGAAGAACATCATCGGCGAGCGCGTCCTCGGTCTGCCGAAAGAGGTGCGCGCCGACCGGATCGCCAGCAGCGCGCAGGCGTCGCGCGGGTAACCTGCAAGAAGGGTGAGCTGATGGAGATCGATCGACCAGTGCCCGCCGTCGACTGGACGCGCATGGCTGGGGCCGACGTCGCGTCCCATCCGCTCTATCCCCTCTTCTACGCCCGCTCGGTGGCCGTCGTCGGTGCGTCTCCAAAGGGCGGCTATGGCCTACGCGTCCTCAGCGCCCTGACGTCATCCGGTTTCACTGGATCGATCTATCCAGTCAACCCCAACTACGACACCATCACCGAGCTACGTGCCTATCCGGAGATCGGTGCGATCCCAGAGACGGTCGATGCGGTGGCGATCGCCGTCCCCTCCCGAGCCGTTCCCGGAGTGGTGCGGCAGGCGATCGTGGCCGGGGCCAAGAGCGGTATCGCGTTCGGCAGTGGCTTCGGCGAAGCGGGTGACGAGGGCCAAGCTTTGCAGACCGAGCTGCGCGCGCTTTGCGGCGATCGCTTTCCTCTAATAGGACCCAACTGCCTGGGCGTGATGAGCTATCTCGGCGGCGCGGCCCTGTGGGCCATCCCGTTGGCCGTGCCGCGACGACCGGGCAGAGTTGGCCTGGTGGCGCAGAGCGGCAATATGGCGCTGACGCTGATGGCCTCCAGCCGTGGTCTGGGACTGGCGCACGTCGTCTCGGCCGGTAACCAGGCGGTCGTGGATGCGGTCGACGTGATGAGCTTCTATTTAACCGAGCCTGACGTGCGCGTCATCGCCGCGGTGATCGAGGGGCTCTCCGACGCAGCAAAATTCCGTCGCGTCGCGGCGCAAGCGGCCGAGCGGAACGTGCCGATCGTGGCGTTGAAGCTAGGACGCTCGGAGAAGGCCAGTCGCGCGGCCGTGGCCCACACCGGCTCTCTCACCGGCTCGGATCAGCTCTACGACGCCCTCTTCAGGCAGTATGGCGTCATCCGCGTAGACGATTCCGAGGAGCTGATGGAGACGGCTAAGCTCCTCTCGGCCGATCGGCGGCCCGCCGGTCCCGGTTTGGGAGTCTTCGCCAGCTCCGGCGGCGAGTGCGGTCTCATCTCCGATTTGGCGGCCTCCAGCGGCGTGACGCTCCCCGATCTGCATCCTGAGTCCCGCGAACAGCTGCTCGAGCTCCTGCCTCCGTTCGCAAATCCACTCAATCCGCTCGACATCACCGCCTCCGGCTGGGGCAACCGCGAGATCTACGGCAACGTGGCCGCGCTCTTGGCCGAGACTCCCGGCGTCGATATGGTAGCCTGCATCGGCGATACGACCCGCAATTCGGGCCCACTGAACGCCACCGGTTGGGACAAGATGATCGCCGGCATGGCCGACGCCCAGGCGCGGACTGATAAACCGATGGCAGTCATCAACACCCTCACCGACGTGGCCTACGAGATGACCGACGCTTTGGCCGAACTTGGTGTGATCCACCTCTCCGGCGCCCGCAACGCCGCCCTCGCCATGGGTCACGCGGGCCGCTACGCCCAATGGCGACAGAGCTTTCGCGGCGAGATCACGCACGAGGTTGAAGCCGACCGCCGATCACGCGCGCTCGCGCTGCTACCCAAGCCCGGCAGCGGCGGCGGCGGCGAGTCAGCGGGCAAGGAGCTTCTGCGGCTCTACGACATCCCGGTCCCCGCCGGTGGGCTGGCACTTAACGCCGATGGTGCTATTCGGATCGCGCACGAGGTTGGCTATCCAATCGTGCTGAAGATCGAAGCCGACGAAATACACCACAAGACCGAGGTCGGCGGCGTCGCCCTGCACATCACGTCCGATTCACAGCTCCGCATCGAGTACGCCGCGCTGCTGGAGCGGGTTGCCACACGCGCTCCAGAGGCACGGGTGCGCGGTGTTCGAGTCGAGCGCATGGCATCGGGACTCATCGAGCTCATCGTCGGCGGGCGCAATGACCCGTTGTTTGGACCGGTAGTCGTCGCCGGACTCGGCGGCGTGCTGGCCGAGGCGTTGCAGGACGTTTCCAACCGACTTGCGCCGGTCGATGCTGACGAAGCGAGCGCAATGCTCGCTGAGTTGCGTGGTTCAGCGCTGTTGGGTGCGTTCCGCGGTCGAGAGGCAGTCGACATCGATTCCGCGTCCGATGTCATCGCCCGGGTCTCCAAGATGCTGATCGAGCTCCCCGAAATCCAGGAACTGGACCTCAACCCGGTCCTGGTCGGCGCCGACGGCGAGAGTTGCATCGCGGTCGACGCGCTGGTCGTAGTTTAGCGATTCACCCTAGTCCAACGTTTCCCGTCAGCCTTCCAACGTTCTCCGTACCGTAGTGGCGGGCATGTTGAGAAAATCTCGACCTGCCATGCTGTCCGATTGCCAGACCACTCGAAAGGAACGATGAACCCACGGAATAGCCGTTGCGACTCGCGTCGTCGGGCGGCGCGACGACTGTGGCGCCTGAGATGAGGAGGCAATGTGCGCCAGGTAGTCGTGCAGGTCCCACGGGGTGCGGGTGAACAGGTACTGCGAGCGGCGGAAGATTGCAGCGGCACTAACCTGAGCATGACGCAGGCGCACGGGAGCGGCGGCGTCATGCTCGATCTCGTCGTGGTCTATTTGCCGAACCACAATGTCGGACCGTTCCTCAGTTCCATTGAGTCTCTTGACGATATGCATGCCTCGATATTGCCGACCGGTGTGCTGACGTTGAAACCACCGGCCTCTGAAGTGGCGCAACAGGCGATTGACGTTACCGCGCGCAGTCCGATGGAGATCCTGATCGCAGGCCTGCAGTCGATCGGCTCCTGGCAGGGGTTCATCGGGTACGCCACGGCGGCCGGTGTCGTGGTCTGGCTCGGTCTTCTGTTGAACAGCAGCTTCCTGCTGGTCGCATCGATGCTGATCGCTCCCTTCGCTGGTCCGGCGATGAACACTGCGATCGCGACCGCCAGAGGCGACCTCTCGCTCCTGTGGCACACCATTCTGCGCTACATCGTCGCGTTGAGCGTCACCATCGTCACCGCTGGGTTACTCTCCATCATCTTTGGACAGTCTGCGGTCATGCAATCGATGGCATCTACGGCGAATATCTCCGCGACGTCGGTGCTGCTGCCCCTGGCGTCCGGAGCGGCGGGCGCTCTCAGCCTGACGTAGTCGCAGCGGAGCAGCCTGGTCTCGGGCGCGGCGATCGGCATCCTGGTGGCAGCGGCGCTTGCGCCACCGGCCGCGTTGATCGGAATGGCGACGGTGATGGGTCGCTGGGAACTGGCCCTCAGTGGCGGATTCCTGCTCGGATTGCAGCTGGTCGGAATCAACCTCTCCGGCGCGGTCGTCTTCCGGCTCTTTGGGTTGAGTCCATCCGGACCGCGTTATAGTCGCGGTCGGGGCTGGGTGGTCTGTCTGTCTCTCGGGGTTACCATCACGGTTCTGGCTGGACTGATGCTGCTGCAATTCGGCACCACCTCGCCGACGTTGCAGCGGACGACGGTCGAACAGCGAGTGCGATCGGACGTCCTGAACCTCATCAAGCAGGATGGAAGCGTCGAGGCAGCCTCGACAACGGTGCGGTTCACCCGGGCGAACATTCAGAACCAGAACACGCTGCTGATCCAGATTTACGCGCAGCGTAAACCGGGTGCGACAGCCTCCGACCAGACCCTCAAAGACCGCATCACGAACGACGTGCAGCGGACCGTCATCGCGCACGAGAAGGACGTCACGCCGCTAATCGCCATCACTATCCTCTCGCCGCCCAGCCAGGGGCCGTGAGCGCGGTCGACGCGCTAGTGATAGGCTAGAGCTTCACCTTATTTCAACGCTTCTCCACAGCCTTCCGTCGCTGCCAGCAGTGTAGAATCGGCCGTCCCTGCCCGCCTTCGTCGAGCGACGGGCAGCCTCTCGAGCCAGCCCAAACCGTCGAGCGGAACTCTGACGGTCGAATTCGTGGACACGTCACGAAGGCGTACCGAGACGACCGATTCTACCCGCGAAAGACCGTGATCAGCGGTCAGCCGACAACCTCATAACTCACCGAGCGCGAATTCGAGGCACGATTGTCTGTTGCGTTGGGCAGATCACCCGTCGTCATCCCTCGCCCGCGAGTTGCTCCTCTGGCAGGCCGATCTTCTCGTTGACCATCGCGAGCAACATGTCGAGATCGAACGGCTTCTCGAGAATCTGACAATCCTGCCGACGCAGCATCTCTTCCTTTGCTTGCAGCGCGATCGTGTCCGCCGAGCAGACGATCACTGGCAGGTCGGATGTGGCCGGATCCAGTCGGAGGAGTTCGAGGACCAACCAGCCGCTGTCCGGGTGCTCCATGCGGATGTCCAGAATAATGAGATCGGGTTGTTCCTCCTTGACTCGTGGGTGCGCTTGCGCACCCTCTCGATGCAGGAAGACCTCATATCCTGCATCCTCGAGGACGTCATGCATCAGAGCCAGGAACGCAGTGTCGTCGTTGATCACCGAAACCCGTGCCATCGATCGCCCTTCCCCCTTTGCCAGCAACAGCGAACGTGTCAGTCTGGTTGTCGCGTAGCGCCGGTAGCCTATCATCTTTTCGGCTGGATGAAAGGCACGCGGGCGAAGCTGCCGCGTTCGAACTCTACGAAACCGTGTTCCTGGCGACCGAGCATCAAGGTGAATCCGGGCATGTATTCGTATTGAGATCGCGGCAGGAGTCTTGCCACTCTGTGAGTGGTGAGGCGACCTCGCGAGTCGCCGGGTATCGGGTCAATTGGTATGGAACAGGATCACTCATGGACGCGTGTGGGCGCCCGCGCAACTTGCATGACATTCGAACACACCTCACCGTGATCAAGGGCTACGCCCAACTCACACGTCGTGAGCTCGACCAATCTGATGCCACCCCTCGCTGCCGCAAATATCTCGTGACGCTCGAAGGCCAAATCGAGCGAATGCGGAGCATGCTGGCCGATTGGGAACGCACGAACGCCCATGAGGCTTCGTCGGAGATCAAGAACCGTGAGCAGCGCAGCCAGGAATGCCCGGACGACGCCAGCTGACGACCTCAGACCCCGTAAGGTTCCTTCCCATCACACATCAACGGCCCGAAATGACTGTTACCACAACCAAAACTGCGTAGCTCTGGGATATTATTACGGTCTAGAAACCTGGGCATCCGCACGGGAGTTCTGAGAACAAGTGGAACCACAGTGAGCGTCACGCGCTTATAGAGTGAGTGGCGCGTGTCATGATCCGGAATGGGCGTACGTTGGCGTTTGACGCGTGCTTGTCGCACGAAGTTGACGTGTATTTGGTGGCAGGGTTGTCGTAATATTCGCGCAAATGACCCGCTCGGAGCGGGCGCGCTCACATGTCGCGCGTTTGCGCGGCGATTCGTCCATGGTGCCTAACCCGCACCTGGTATAAGCCGTCAAATAGATGCCTGGGAGGAATTGATGGCTCGTGATGCACAACATTTGGAACCAGGGAACAAACACGTTTTCGTAGTCAACGGTTCAGTGATGGTGCTTGATTTCATTCGCGAGCTGCTGCAAGCGGAGCACTATAACGTCACGACGACGAACTACGTTCCCCGAACCTGGGATCAGATTTCCGCATTGCAGCCCAACTTGCTGATGGTCGATCTGGTGATTGGCCAGGAGGTCGGTTGGGACTTGCTGGAGCACCTGCAGCAAGAAGCGAACACCCGCAATATTCCGGTGATCGTCTTCTCGACCGATCAAACCTTGCTCGATCGGGCCGTGATGGAGCAGCATCGCTTTGGGGGACAGCGTTTCCTGGCGAAGCCGTTTGATATTCAAGAATTATTGACGATGGTCACTGAACTGATTGGCCCTGCCAATCGACCAGACGGTACGGCGCGCGCTCCGGCCGACCGCTCAATTTCCGAGACCGCCGCGATTGCGCGAGACCAGTAGCTTATCAGGAGATCGCTCACACGCAACACAGACCAGGCAGAGATAACGTGCCGGGGCGAACCGCCCCGGCGTGTGGTCGTCATTCTTAGAAGACTCCGAGCAACCAGAGGATCAGAATGATGAGCAAGATGGTGCCCAACCCTCCTCCAGGATAGTAACCCCAACGATTGCTGTATGGCCAAACCGGGATGACCGCCAGAATCAGCACGATCAGAATAATCACCAATATCAGTGGCATGTTTGTCACTTCCTTTCCGAAAAGTCCCGCATTCCGTGAATGCACAACCACCGCCATAACGCAGGAGTTGTTCCAGATGCTCTGAATGCCCGATCTTCACGGCGCCGGCGGGCACGTAAACATTGGGTTGGAGAGGTGATGGTGCACCGCGAGTGAGCGGGCCGCGAAGCCAACCAACGGCAACGCAACAGGGTTCGTCAGTCTTTACCCGGTAACATCGATCACTCATAATCTGCGTGTCGTTTTCCCTGCACACATGACGAGGTTGAGACCACCATGCGGACGACCGTCGATTCCACCCGATTGATCGCCGATGTTGCCGTGGTTGGCGGTGGCGTGGCGGGATCCAGCGTCGCCGCCGTCCTGGCGAGTACAGGCCTGAGCGTGGTGCTGATCGAACGGGAGGTGCGCTTTCGAGATCGCGTCCGCGGCGAATCGATCCATCCGTGGGGTATGCGTGAGGTCCAGGCGTTGGGACTTGCCGACGTCCTGCAAAGCGCCGGAGCGAATCAGCTTCCTCTCTGGGAGGGTTATGCGAACCGCACTCCTGCCGGTGGTGGGCGCTACGCCGTCCTCGGACCTGACGTCCCTAATGAGGTGGCTGTCTACCATCCGGCCCTGCAGTCGGCGTTGCTGGATCACGCCAGCGAAAGCGGCGTGCGCGTGCTACGCCCCGCACGCGTCACTGGCTTCTCTCGCGGCCCGTCGCCTCGTCTGCACGTCGAGACGGATTCCAGTGAGTACGACGTACATGCGCGACTCCTGATCGGGGCCGACGGCCGCCAGTCAGTTGCCCGGCGCTGGGTTGGCGCTAAAACCGTGCGCGAGCCGGCCCATCATCAGGTCGGTGGCTGCCTGCTGGATGACGTCGCGCTGCCAGACGACACCTTCGCCACCGCCGGGCTCGCTGGTGGGATGGTTCTTCTCTTTCCGCAAGGTGGCGGTCGTGTGCGCACATACGTCGTCGGCAACGATGAGGTCGTCGCCCCCTTACGTGGCCGGGAGCATATCGCGGACTACATCGCCTGCTGCGCTTCGGTCTTTCCCGAGGGGGCCTTCGCGGACGCACGCCCGATCGGTCCACTTGCCTTCTTCCCCAACGCCGATATCTGGTCTGACCGTCTGTACAACGATGGTGTCGTCTTGATTGGCGACGCGGCCGGCGCCAATGATCCAAGTGGCGGGCATGGCTTATCCCTCTGCTTCCGCGACGTCCGTGTGATCCGCGATCGCCTTACTAGCGGGGAGGATTGGGATACGACGCTACGCGCCTACGAAGCTGAGCGCGCGACCTACTACAGCGTGTTGCGCGATTGCCTGCAGTGGCTCGCAATCTTGATGACCGAGGTCGGGCCAGAAGCGGATGCACGTCGAGAACGCGTGGGACGGGCGCGGGAGGCCGATCCCAACCGGGGCGGCTTCGCCCGCATGGACGTCACTGGGCCAGACGGCCTGGTGACCGACGAAGCGGCCCGGCGTCATTACTTCGGCGAAGACCTGGACGACATCGCGTCGCCAAACGCACACTCAATCACAAACCCCACGACAAACTGACGGCGTCTGTGATCGATCTCGCGAGCGGCCTCGACGAGCCGTAGGCTGCCAGAAAGACCGCGACCGCTACGTCGACCATGCGTTCGAGCGGAGCCGTGCGTCCGGCTGCCGTCGATTGCACGAACTGCCGAAGCTGATCCGGCGCCTTCAGTCCTCCTTCTCACGCCGCATGCTTGACATGGTTCTTCTCATCGCTCTATAGTTCAATCAGTGTTGAACTACTTAGACGGACCAGCGGAAGGCGACACACCATGGTCACGACAACCAAAGACGTGGAGAGCCTGCCGCGACTCGCCCAGTCATTGAAGACCCTCGGGGATGTGACCCGGCTGAGGATCGTCACCCTCCTGATGGAGGGCGAATTCTGCAACTGCGAGCTTGGCGACGAGCTTGGTCTGGCCCCCAACCTGATTTCGCATCATCTGGGCGTTCTGCGGCGCGCCGACCTCATCGTCGCCCGGCGTGATCCGATTGATGCGCGCTGGGTCTACTACTCGCTCAACGCGGAGATGCTGCGCGACCTGCACGGCGTCCTGGGCGCGACCTTTGACCCAGCGCGCATCCAACACCGCGAACCACGCTGCGGGATCGCGACAGATCGCTGATCGAGCGGCTCGAGAAGGAAGATTGGCCGGCGCGACATCGCGCCCTACATTTGGACAAATAGTTCAACGATGACTGAACTACCTGAGCGCAAACCGAAAAATCCCACGCATGGCGGCAACGTCGCCGAAGATTCAACGGCAATCCTGGATGTACCACCAGCGATGAACTGGGACGATTGGACGTCGCCTTTCCTCTTCTTCACCGGCAAGGGGGGAGTCGGCAAAACGACCATCGCGAGCACCGTCGCGGTCCGTCTGGCGGATGCCGGTCGGAGAGTGCTCCTCGTCAGCACCGATCCGGCCTCGAACCTGGGCGACGTCTTCGGCGTGACGGTCGGAGACGAGCCGAGGGACGTTCCGGGCGTCACCGGACTCCGTATCGTGAACATCGATCCGCATCAGGCCGCCGCCGACTACCGGGAACGGGTCGTCGGTCCATATCGGGGCAGTGTCCCACCGGAACAGATCCGCTCCATGGAGGAGCAGCTTTCGGGCGCCTGTACCGTGGAGATCGCCTCTTTCGACGCTTTCACGCGCCTGGTCGTCGCTCCGGATTTTGAGCGGCCGTTCGATCACGTCGTCTTCGACACCGCGCCGACTGGCCACACGCTGCGCTTGCTCAGCCTGCCGCGTGCCTGGAGCAGCTTCATCGAATCCAACCGTAACGGCGCGAGCTGTCTTGGTCCGCTTGCCGGTCTGTCGGAGCAGCGGGATCGCTATGTGGCGACGGTCGATGCCCTGGCCGATCCGGAACGCACCTCGCTGGTGCTGGTAAGCCGGCCGGAGGTCAGCGCGCTGCGTGAGGCGGCACGAGCCGGTGCGGAACTCTCGGCGCTTGGCATGCGCAACCAGCGGCTCATCCTCAACGGCGTATTGTATGGGCCATCCAATGACGATCGCGTGGCCAATGAGCTCATTCGGTCGCAGAGGGAGGCCGTGAACGGCCTCCCGGAAGGGCTACGTGATCTACCCACAACGGCCGTTCCGTTGGTAGCGAATGACCTGACCGGCGTCGGCGCGCTCCGTGCGCTGGCGCATCCGGAAGCGAATTCGCGGCAGTCTCCTCCACCAAGAATATCCCCGGAACCGCACTACGCAGGCATCGACGAGCTCGTGGACGCTCTGGAGGCTGAGGGCCCCGGCGTGATCATGACGATGGGAAAAGGCGGCGTAGGGAAGACCACAGTCGCGGCGGCGCTGGCGGTGGCATTGGCGGAGCGCGGTCATCAGGTGCATCTCTCCACGACCGACCCGGCCGCCCACTTGATCGACGCCCTGGGCGATCTGGCACCCGAGACGCTGGCGGTCACGCGCATCGATCCAGTGTCTGAAGTCCAGCACTACACGCACGACGTCATTCAAGGCGGCCGGCGATATTTCGCCGGAAGAACGCGCGCTGCTCGAGGAGGATCTTCGTTCGCCCTGCACGGAGGAGATCGCCGTCTTCCGCGCATTTTCTCGCACGCTCGGACTGGCACGTCGCGGCTTCGTGGTGCTCGATACGGCGCCAACCGGCCACACGCTCCTCTTGCTCGATACGACCGGCGCCTATCATCGCGAGATTTTGCGCAATTCCTCGAGCACGTCAGGGCGATTGACGACGCCGCTGATGCGTCTGCAAGATCCCTCATTCGCGCGCACTGCTGATCGTGACGTTACCGGACAGCACGCCGATCCTGGAAGCCGCGCGCTTGCAGGAGGATCTCCGGCGAGCAAGCATCGAGCCCTTCGGATGGGTCGTCAACCAGTCGCTCAGCGCGACGAAGCACCCGGCATCCGGTCCTCTCCGGACGCATCGAGCGGGAACAGGCGCATATCGCGAACGTCCAGGACGAGCTGTCGCGACGAATGTGGGTCATTCCGTGGCAACCCGAGCTTGGCATCGGTAGCCGGGGACTCGACGCGCTGGTCCACGCGGAAGCAAATAGCCGATGACGGATCATTTGATTGGCACGTGAATGCAATCCGCCGCGTCGTTCTGCGACGTCGCTGCTATGTCAACTGGACTACAGTGCACCTGCGGAAGTCTCGTTGTCGACCGATCGGAGCCACAGAGCATGAGCCAGCAGCAACACGCATACCACGTCGAAGCACACGTAGTTGGAGCGGGCAAGTCGACATCGACGATCAAGGAGACCGAGATCGTCTTCGATACGTCCGATGGCCAGAGCGACGTCCTACCAGGTCCGGCGGACCTGCTGACGCTCGCCTTTGCCGCCTGCGTGCTCAAGAACGTCGAGCGGTTTTCGCGCATGTTCCGTTCCGGTACGAGGGCGCGTCGATCGACGTGACGTCCGAGCGCCAGGCATCCCCACCACGCATGACGCGCGTCAGCTACACGCTGCATCTGCAGACGGACGAACCGGCGCAACGGGTCGATCTCCTGCATCGCAACATCAAGAAATTCGGCACGATCTACAACACCCTGGCGGCGATCTGCGACGTCGACGGCGAGATCATCGTCGAATCGCCACAGAAGGTTCAGACATGGGCAGCGGAGCGATGCAACGTCCGCACGAGCGTGAGGAGGAGCTCAGGGTGGCACAGGTTCAATCGAGAACATTGCCGTCGACCGCATCGGTGAGCCATCGGCTGTCGACGCTTGATCGGTTCCTGCCAATCTGGATCTTCGTCGCCATGGCGATCGGCGTCGCACTGGGCAAGCTGTTTACCGGACTTCCCGACGCGCTCGATTCTCTACAGGTCGATACGGTCTCCTTACCCATCGCCATCGGGCTCCTCTGGATGATGTATCCCGTGCTGGCCAGGGTCAAATACGAGCGCGTTCCGGCGGCGACTGAGCAATGTGAAGCTACTCGGGACGTCCCTTTTCCTCAACTGGATCCTCGGCCCGGCGCTGATGTTCGGTCTGGCCTGGTTGCTCCTCCCCGACAAGCCCGAATACCGCACCGGGCTAATCCTGGTGGGGCTGGCCCGCTGTATCGCCATGGTCCTGATCTGGAACATGCTGGCCTGCGGCAACAACGAGTACGCGGCGGTGCTGGTGGCGCTGAACTCCGTCTTCCAGATCATGATGTATACGGTTCTGGGATACTTCTATCTCTCAATGGTCCCGGGATGGTTCGGCGCCGAGAGCGCCACCGTCGATATCTCCATGTGGCGCATCGCCCGCAGCGTCCTGATCTTCCTCGGCATTCCGCTGGCGGCCGGTTTCCTGACACGCTTTTTCCTTGGCCGTGCCAAGGGCCAGGAATGGTATGACACTCGCTTCATCCCGCGGCTCGGTCCGACAGCCATCATCGGACTCCTCTTCACCATCGTCATGATGTTCTCCCTCAAGGGAGACGTGATCCTGTCGCTGCCGCTGGATGTGCTGCGTATTGCGCTGCCGCTGCTGGTCTATTTCGCCGTGATGTTCGCCGTCGCCTTCGGCGGCTCATACCTGCTGGGCTTCCGCTATGCCGAAACCGCCACCCTCTCATTCACCGCGGCCAGCAACAACTTCGAACTGGCGATCGCGGTCGCCATCGGTGTCTTCGGTATCGGCTCGGGTCAGGCGCTTGCGGCCGTGGTCGGTCCGCTGGTCGAGGTGCCGGTCCTGATCGGCCTGGTCTACGTTTCGCTCTGGCTGCAACGACGACTCTTCACGCGCGAAGTGCCATTAGCGAACCTAACGCGAGAGGTTGTTCCGGGCGACTGATCACGACGCACACATACCGTCAACGTGGGCTCGAAAAGCCCATGTGATTCGGCGAGTTATTCGACAATAAGGAAGGTGCCCCTTGAACCAGCGTCGGCTTCGCGTTCTGTTCCTCTGCACGCACAATTCCGCCCGCTCGCAAATGGCCGAGGGCCTCTTGCGCCAATACGCGGGCGACCAAATCGAGGTTGCCTCAGCGGGAACCGAACCGGGCGGTGTCCACCCGTTGGCGATGAAGGCCATGCAAGAGATCGACATCGATATTTCCGGGGCGCGCTCGAAGTCGGTCGACGAGTTTCTCGACCAGCACTTCGACTACGTCATCACGTTGTGCGATCAAGCCAACGAGACCTGTCCACTCTTTCCCGGTGATCCCGAGCGCATTCACTGGTCTTTCACCGATCCCAGCGCGGCCAAAGGGTCTGAGGAAGAGCGACTGCGCGCCTTCGATGCAGGTTCGCGCCCAACTGGCAATTCGGCTTCGAACCTGGTTGCAGCTGCCGTTGACGCAGCGGCAAGCACCGACGGCGCCCGTTGAAGATCCCGCGTAACCCCTTGTCGCTATCACCGCGCGTTCGGCAACTCACACGTGGTGCCCATTTCCGCCTCGACCAGCAGTGCCTCTCGGAGAAGCTCGAGCGCGCGATACACTCCGGAACGCTCCTCTTCCGGAATGTGCTCCATAATTCGGTCCGATTGCGCATTCAGCGTCCGCTCCAGGTCGTCGAATCGTTCGTGACCCTGCGGTGACATCGAAATCAGGACGGCACGACGATCCTCATCGCTCGGCGTCTTGACGAGCAATTCCTCCTGCGCCAGCGTCTCAACGGCGCGGCTCACCCAACCCTTGTCCAGTCCTAGCTGCCGGCTCAAGTCCGCGACCGTGGTGGGTTCGCATCGTCCCAGCGCGGTGAGAATCACGCACTGGGTGTTCGTGGTGCCACCACAGCAGGCAGCTCCGTCCCGTTGTACCTGCGTATGAAGGCGAGCGACGTCTCGCAGTAGTGCCGTAGTCGTTGCTATTGACATCCTTTTTCTCTCCATGTATTGTTGTCACCAACAACGTTGTTATATACAACGATATCATGGATTGACCGCGGACACAAATGAAGGAGCGGTCGGAGTGAAGAGGATGACGAACATGGAGACTGATCAGACTGCTTTGCCGGTCGTCGTTATCGGTGCCGGGCCGGTTGGATTGGCCGCGGCGGCGCATCTGGCAAATGCTGGAGAGTCGTTTCTCGTGCTGGAAGCCGGTACTGAGGTTGGCGCGGCGATGCGTCAGTGGGCGCACGTGCGCGTTTTCTCGCCATGGCGTTACGATATCGACGCCGTCGCCGCTGCCATGCTCGCCAAGACCGGCTGGCAATTGACGGATGGCGATGCCTATCCGACCGGCGGCGACCTCATTGACCACTATCTGGCTCCGCTCGCCGCCTTGCCGCAAATCGCACCGCACCTGCGAGTCAACACACGCGTTGTCTGCGTGAGCCGCGCTGGCTTCGACAAAGTGAAGACACCCGATCGCGAGCACGCCCCCTTCCTGTTGATCGTTTCCACCCCGACGGGTGAGGAGCGCATCCTGGCACGGGCCGTCATCGACGCGTCTGGAACCTGGGCGACTCCCAATCCCCTTGGTTCCGGCGGTGTTCCCGCGATCGGAGAAACGTCGTTCGCGCGGCAGCTCTTCTATGGGATTCCGGACGTTCTGGGCCGCGATCGCGAGCGCTACGCCGGGAAGCGGGTGCTCGTCGTCGGAAGCGGTCACTCCGCCTTCAATGCCCTCATCGATCTGGTCAAGCTTTCGCGTGAGACGCCAGGGGCCACGATCAGCTGGGCGGTGCGCCGGGCGCCAACACCACACATGTATGGTGGCGAGCACTATGACGCTCTCCCGGCCCGTGGGAGTATCGGCACGCAGGTGCGCCAGGAGGTTGAGCGTGGCGACATCAGGCTGGAGACCGGCTTCAAGATCCAGCGTTTGAGCGAGCTGAACAGCCGACTCATGGTCGAGAGTCAGGACGGGCGCATCATCGGCCCATTCGACGAGATCGTCGTGACGACGGGCTTTCGACCGCAACTCGCGATGCTGAGCGAACTGCGTCTCTCGCTCGATCCAGCACTCGAGAGTCCGAGCGCCCTAGCCCCGCTGATCGATCCGAACGTCCACAGTTGCGGCACTGTGCCACCGCATGGCGCTGAGGAGCTCCGGCATCCGGAGGCGGACCTCTACATCGTCGGAATGAAGAGTTACGGACGCGCGCCGACCTTCCTGATGTTGACTGGCTACGAGCAGGTCCGTTCAGTGGTCGCGGCAATTCGCGGAGACTGGGATGCAGCGCGCAAAGTCGAGCTTATCCTTCCAGAGAGTGGGGTCTGCTCCCTCGATACCGAGGGACCGTCTGAAGCCGCGGCCTGCTGTGACATCGCCCCAACCGCCGAAGTTTCTTGTTGCACTCCGCTGCCCACGGACGGCGATCACTGCTGCGTCGAGTCGCGGGAACTGGCACTGGCGGGAGTCGGCAGCGACGGTGCTGCTCAATGCTGCGGATGACGTTCACATCGAAGAACCACTAGTAAGCCGGATTGCAAGCTCACGCGCGGCGCCGCGGGTGAGCTTGCGTGACTGGGAGAGGAGGGTGCGTGACAAATCTCAGACGTCGACGATCGATTTACTACGGGTGGCGGATGCTCCTGGGGCTGTCGGCGGCTGAAGTGACCGCGTGGGGCATCCTCTATTATTCATTCTCGGTGTTTCTCAATCCGATGCACGAGACGTTGGGTTGGTCGACCGCTGAACTGACCGGCGCCTATTCACTGGCGCTTTTGCTCTCCGGTTTCGCGGCAATCCCAGTCGGCCGCTGGCTCGATTGGCGCGGGCCTCGACTGCTGATGAGTCTCGGCTCAGTGGCCGGCGCCCTTCTACTGGTGGCTTGGGCCACAGTCCACAATCTTCTCGTCTTCTACGCAATCTGGATCGGCATCGGGGTGGTCATGGCGACTGTCCTGTATGAGCCTGCCTTTTTTGTGGTGGCGCAATGGTTCAATCAGCAGCGCAGTCGTGCGCTGACGCTCTTGACCTTTATCGGAGGCTTCGCCAGCGTGATCTATCTGCCGCTGGCTGGCTGGCTAGCGCGGAATTACGGCTGGCGCGAAGCCCTGCTGATTCTGGCGGCGGTGCTTCTGGTCGGCACGCTCCCGATTGACGTGCTTCTGCTACGTCGTCATCCACGCGATCTGGGTCTCGAGCCGGACGGTGGCATACGAGAGGAACGCGCGCGGGCGAGCGTGATCGCCCCGAGCGCAACCGTGCCCCAGGCGGTGCGTGACCCCGCGTTCTGGTGGTTGACCGGCTCATTCTCTCTGGTCATGTTTACCTCGGTAGCCGTAACGGTCCACCTGATCCCCTATTTGACCGACCGTGGCTACAGCTCCGGCTTTGCCGCCTCGGTTGCCGGCCTCGTCGGCCTCTTCGCGCTGCCAGGCCGATTGATCTTCACGCCGCTCGGCGGGCGAATTGATCGCCGCTACGTCACCGCCTTGATCTTCTTGTTGCAGGCGCTCTCGATCGGGGTGCTACTGCTGTGGCACAGCACGATCAGCATCTTCGCGTTTGTGGCCCTCTTCGGCGCGGGGTTCGGCGCGATCACACCCGCTCGAGCAGCCCTGGTGGCTGAGCTCTATGGCCCAGCCAACTACGGGAGCATCGCCGGGGTGCTGGCGCTCTGGGTCACCGTCGCTCGCGCGCTTGGCCCTTTCGTGGCTGGCCTCATCTTCAGCGCCTTCGGCAGTTATACGCCGGTCTTCTGGACCCTCATGTTTGCCTCGATGCTCGCGACATTGGCCGCGCTGCAAATCCGCTCCCACATCCTTTCTGGCGCGGCCACGAGGACCGATACGACGACGGCCGGGAAGTCCATGAGTTGACGGCCCAAAGTCTCGACAACGATGGTGACGACGAAGACTTTCTCGACCAGGACCTCGACTACGCCATCGCGTTGTGCGATCAGGACGCCGCAGACATCTCAGTCGACGTGTCTGGGCGAATCATCGCTCGCTTTGTATGTTCATCTGCGTTTGACTTGTTCTGTCGGCTCTGTTCTTGCTGTCAGCGCTGACAGACGAGTCAAGCCGCCCCGACCGAACCCCAGATTGAGCGCGACGGTGTACCAATGGTGATAAACAACACACGCTGGCGAAACGGACGACGTCGCGTCGAGGCGGCCATTCAGCGGTTCAGTGAGCGCCCGTTGGCGATGGACATCCTGCTCGCGTTGGCCGTCGCCGTCCTCTTCTGCGCCTGGTCTCTCTACGTCATCTTCGATGCAACACGACCACCCGACAACCTGGCGATCTGGCTCGCCGCGGTGCTGACCGTGAGCGTCATCGGACAGCCTATCGCGCTCGTGTTCCGGCGTTCCTCACCGGATTGGTCATTCGCCGCCGTGAGCGTGATGTCGCTGGTGCAGGCGGCGCTACCTGGAGCTCCACCGACCCTACCGTCCCTGACGATCTTCCTCTTCTCCCTCTATGCCTACTGCGCCTATGGCAAGCGCGCGGCAGCGGTGATTGGACTCGCGATCGGGGCGATCGGCGCGGGCGTCGTGACGGCCCAGGTGGCGCACAACGGGCAGCAGGCGAATGGACAGGTGCCGGTTATCGAGCTCTTTGGCACGTTCTTCGGCGTGGCGCTGGCGGCCTGGAGCCTGGCATTGGTCCGCCGTGCCCAGATGGTCTACGTCGGCACCCTGGAAGAGCGCGCCGCGCGCGCCGAGGCGGAGCGCGAGGAACGGGCACAGCGCGCGGTGCTGGATGAGCGTGCCCGCATCGCGCGGGAGATGCACGACGTCATCGCGCATTCGTTGGCCGTGATCGTCAGTCAGGCTCAGGGTGGCCAATACGCCGCGCGCTCCGATCCCGCACGGGCGGCCCAAGTGCTTGAGACGATCGCGCGGGCGGGACGGGAAGCGTTGGCCGATACCCGCGGACTGCTCGACGTCCTGCGGCCCGACACCTCGCCACCTTCTAGAGAGACTTGGGATCCGCAACCGACGCTGCGTGAATTGCCGGAAATGCTCGATCGCGTGCGCGCCAGCGGACTCTCGGTTGACTTCTCGGAGCATGGCTCCTCGTTCCCGCTCGGTCCATCCGCCGAGCTGGTCATCTACCGGCTAGTGCAGGAGGCCCTGACGAATACGCTGAAGCACGCGGGGCTCGGCGCCGTAGCCGCAGTCCGGTTCGACTGGTCCGAAGAAGGGCTGACGCTTGTGGTGCTTGATAACGGACCCGGCCCCACGCAGAGTGACGGAAAAGGGCATGGCTTGATCGGAATGCGCGAGCGGCTTGCCTTGATCGGTGGATCGATCGTAGCGGGTCCAGGGCCGGAGGGTGGATTCATGGTCCGAGCCTGGATTCCGCATCGCACGGCAGTTGCAGGAGCGCCCGCATGAGCATTCGCGTCTTCCTGGTCGACGATCAGGCCATGGTTCGCGCCGGATTCGCCATGGTCATCGCCGCGCAGGACGACATGCAGATCGTCGGCGAGGCCATCGACGGCGCCGAGGCTCTTGCACGCTTGGCCAGCACACCCGCCGACGTGGTCATCATGGACATACGCATGCCCAGGATGGACGGCGTGGAGGCGACGCGGCAGCTTCTGGCACGTCCGGGAACGGCGCCGAGCGTCATCGTGCTCACCACGTTCGATCTGGACGAATACGCTTTCGCCGCCTTGCGTGCCGGTGCGAGCGGCTTCCTGCTCAAGGACGCGCCTCCGGAAGATCTGCTGGCAGCCATCCGTACTGTCCAGCAGGGCGACGCCGTCATCGCGCCGTCGACCACGCGGCGACTGCTCGACCACGTCGCCACGACCTTACCCGCCCCGGAAGACGATGAAGATCCGCTGGCCGACCTCACCGAACGGGAGCGAGACGTGTTGCGCGAGGTCGCACGTGGATCCTCCAACGCCGAGATTGCCGACCATCTCTTCCTGGCGGAGGGGACGGTCAAGACCCACGTCGGCCGCATCCTCAGCAAGCTCGGACTGCGCGATCGAGTCCAGGCAGTTGTCTGGTCCTACGAGCACCACTTGGTCCGCCCCGGCGACTAACCTTCTCGCACGATGAGGGACTGACGGCCATTATTAGACACCCAACTATGTGATCAACCCCCATAGAACCGGCGACAAATCCTCCTTGGCACGTCTGGCATCTCCCTCAAGTCTGACCCTCAAACCCGAGAAATACGCCTCAAGTCGTACGTCGTCGCGACCTTCGCCAGACGCGGCAACACCCTCTCGACTGACATCATCGTGAGTGGAGGCCAAACAGTGGCCAAGACCTGGTTTTCGCTCATGAGGAGTCGACATGAATCCGGCGATCCGGACCAACGGTCAAGTAGCGGTGAGCATCTTTCGAGAGAGTGTGTTGGTCGGGCGAGCGGTTATCGACACGATCAGCCGGCGGATGTGGGAGCAGTCCCGCCCCAACGCACGCAGCCCGCGCGGACTGCATGCCGCGTTACGGGTTACCGGGACACTGCACCGCACACTGTATGTCCGCACCAGTGGGAGGATCGGCGGCAAGCTCCGCGGAGGTCCCGTCCTGCTCTTGACGACTACCGGACGCAAGACCGGACAGGCCAGAACCCGTCCGGTCTCCTATCTGCGTGACGGCGACAATCTCGTGCTGATTGCGTCCGCCGGGGGCGCGCCACATCACCCGGCCTGGTACCTGAACCTGCAATCCAACCCACGCGTTC
The DNA here is from genome assembly GCA_963713965.1 of uncultured Chloroflexia bacterium. GTDB lineage: Bacteria > Chloroflexota > Chloroflexia > Thermomicrobiales > Thermomicrobiaceae > CALAGB01. Next base: position 2,163,711 of record OY970217.1, on the reverse strand, counting down.
GCATCCAACAGGGCGGCACCACCAGAACGATGCTGGCCCGCAGCGCGGACCGAAGCGAACGTGCGCGGCTGTGGCAGGGCGTCCTCCAGCAGTATCCGGTAGCCGCTGGCTATCAGCGGCGTACCGGTCGAGAGATCCCCGTCGTCATCCTGCGACCGGTCCGAACAGCCCAACCCGGCATTGCGACGAATCCGATGCCGCAGGGTATCGCGATTTCACTGATGCCGACCCACATGAACGCGGCGGCATGAGCTCGAAAAGGGAACACGACATGATTAACGCGACTACAACAACGGCAAGAGTGTCCGGATTGCGTCCGCAACGAGCGTCGTGGCCGGCGTACGCCGCCTTCGCATGGACGCTCCTGTTCATCCTCTTCCACGTCTACTGGTATTCGGGGGGCCAGATTGGTATCGGTGACGCGCCCAAGTCGATCCCTGGTCCACCGTCGAGCGTGATCGGCTGGATCTTCGACGTCGTAACAAAGGCGATGTTTTTCGCTGGTCTGGTGGTCCCGCTTGCGCTCGTTCGGCCATGGGGACGCGACGTACCGCGATGGATACTGCGCACCCTGACCTGGCTTGGCTCCGGAGTGCTAACCGTGCGAGGCGGAGCGGGTGATATCGACTCTCTGCTCCGGATAACGGGCGTTCTACCGAACGGTCTAACCGGGCTGTCATACGAGCAGGTCCTGGGAGAGGCACATCCATCGGCATACACGCTGTTGTCAGGCGCCGCAATCGACACCTACTTCCTTATGGGAGGAATCCTGTTCGGCCTGGCGGCCTGGACACTTGGAACAAAGACTCGGAAAGGGACCATGAGATGAACTCAATGTACCTGAAAGCGCACGACAACCGACTGGCGGACTCGCAACGATTTACCGCACGGCTGTCATACGTCGCCTTTGCCTGGGCGCTTGCGTACGCCGCCTACCGTGCTTACTACGCACTGGGCGGCACGATCGGTATGTTCGGCACGCCAACTTCGATGCATCAGTGGCGGGTGATCAACGGCGCGGGGGCGGCCATCATCCTGCTCGGCGCCGTGTTGCCAATCGCGATCATCCCGCTCTGGCGACGTGAACGAGCACGGCAGTTCTTGCTGGCGCTCTGTTGGGTCGTTGCCGTCGGCTGCGTGATGCACGCCATGATCGATGAGGTTCAACGCCTGCTCAGCCTGGCCGGCGTACTGCACATGGACTTGCCGTTCTGGGCATCGAGAAACGTCCGCGAGTCGGATCTGCAGGACGTGCTCTTCAACGAGCCATGGTTCTTTACTGAAGGTCTGTTGTGGGGCGCGCTCGGCTGGTTCCAGCTGAGATCCCCCCGCGGCCGCACGCTTTGGTTGGCAACCGGTCTCATAGCGGTCGCGATCATGACGACGATCGGCATGCTGAGCGCGTTCGGCGTCATCGGCACGTTCATCGTTGGCTAGGGCTATGGGACAGTGGGTTTGCTCGCCGACGGCCGTAAGGCGTCAAGAATCTGGGTCATGTGGAGGGCGAAGCGTCCTCCACATGGACAGGACCCATCTTCTCGACGGGAAAACCTGGGTTCGGTACTATTCACACTTCGAGTCTGTTTCCTTTGCCAAGCGAGTGACCGCTGGATGACCTCGAGAGCCACTCCCCCGAATCAGCATACCGAAGGTTCCGAGGCCGCCCTCGAGGCGCCGTTGCTTCGGATCACCATGCTCGGCGGATTTCACCTCTCAACTGGAGAGCAAGCATCGGCGTTCACGTTCCAGCGAAGCCGAAGGGCTGCTCAGCTCCTCAAGCTGCTTGCGCTCGAGCCCGGACACATGCTGATTCGCGAGCAGATCTGCGCAGCTCTCTGGCCCGAGTCCCCTGCCGACTCAGCCGCGAACAACCTGCGTCAGACACTGCACCTGGCGCGGCGGCAGCTCCGCGCGCTGGATCTCGATGCAAGCCTGCTACTCACCAGCCAGGCCGATCGAGTGTGCCTCTATCCGGTGGACCACCTCTGGATCGACGCGGAGGCATTCGAGCTCGCAGCGCGGGATGCCCGCCGTTCCAGGGATCCCGCCGATTATCAGGCGGCGATACACCTCTACGGCGGCCCGCTCCTCCCTGAGGATATTTACGAAGACTGGACGACCGCGCGCCGCGAGTCGCTCGCGTCAACCTTCTTGACGCTGCTTTATGAATTCGCGTGCCTCTCTGAAGTGCGGGGCGATCATGCTTCGGCGTTGTTGGCCTTGCGACGCATCATCGAATTCGAGCCGGGTGATGAGCGGGCGCACGTCCGGCTTATGCAGCTCTATGCTCGCACCGGCCGGCGTCCCCTGGCACTGCGCCAGTACGGACAGCTCTCGCAGGCACTACAGCGCGAACTTGACGCGACGCCGGAGCCAGAGACGCGGCAGCTCTTCGACGCGATCAAGAACGGATCCTATCCGCCGCAAACGGGGAATCAGGAAGATCCGGACCTCCCTGCGGTATCGACCGGAATGCGTGCGGCTCGCGAGGTGAAGACCAATCTGCCGCACTCCCTGACGAGCTTTGTCGGACGGGATCGAGATGTGGCTGGCGTCATGAATCTGGTCAGCGCCAACCGGCTGGTCACGCTGACGGGAACGGGCGGCTGCGGGAAGACCAGATTGGCCCAGGAGGTTGGGTGGCACATACTCAGCGAAGAATCCCTCCCGGTCTGGTTCGTCGAACTGGCGGCTCTGACCGATCCATCACTGGTCGCCGAAACGATCGCCGGGGTGTTGGCCGTGCGGCGCGCAGCCGGACAGAATGCGCTCACCGCGCTGGCGTCGCAGCTCGGCGATCGCTCGCTCCTCCTGATTCTCGACAACTGCGAGCATCTCATATCAGCGTGCGCAGGAGTCGTCCAGACGCTCCTCCCGCGCTGTCCAAACCTGCGTGTCCTGACCACCAGCCGGGAAGCGTTGCGCGTCCCTTGAGAGCATCGCTGGCTCGTGCGACCCTTACCGCTTCCGGGCCCGAACCTGAGCCTGCTGAAGCTGGCAGAGATTGACTCGGTGCGGCTCTTCTTCGATCGCGCACGAGGTCATCGTGCCGATCAGTCCCTGACCGCGGACAACGCCGTCGCGGTCGCGGCGATCTGCCATCGGTTGGACGGCTTGCCGCTGGCCCTCGAGCTTGCGGCGGCGCGCACCAACATCCTCTCCCTGCCGCAGCTCGCCGCGCGTCTCGATAATGCGCTTGGCGTTCTCTCGGCAGGCCAGTGCGGACCCGATCGCCAGCGCACCCTCAGCGCAACTCTGGATTGGAGCTTCGCGCTCCTCAAATCCGAAGAGCGTTGTTTCCTTGAACGCCTGGCGGTCTTTCATGGCGGCTGGACGCTGGACGCCGCCGAGTCGATCAATATGGATCGGCCAGAGTGGTCCACGCTCGATCTCCTGAGCGCGTTAGTGGAGAAATCGCTGGTCCTGGTGGATCTGAGCCGCGAGGAGGCACGCTATCGCCTGCTCGAACCGATCCGCCAGTATGTCGTGCGACGCTTCGAGGCCGGCGACGACGCAGAAGCGACGCTCGAACGCCATGCCCATCATTACCTCGCGCTGAGCGAAGTGGCAGAATCTCGACTCGAAGGAGCCGCGCAGCCGGACTGGCTCGCACGGCTCGACCGCGAAAACGACAACCTGCGCGCCTCGGTCGACTGGCTGCTGGCACACGAGCCGGGAGCGGCTCTGCGCCTGGTCGCATCTCTTGCCCGCTATTGGGAGTTGCGGACTCACCTTCACGAACCTCGGGTCTGGATGGAGCGAGCGCTGAGGGCCGATCAGTCCCGGACGCCGATACGCGCACGGGTCCTCGCCGCGGCCGGAACGCTCGCCTGGCGTACTGGGAACTACGCCGCGGCGGCGGCGCTGCATCTGGAGAGTCTCGAGATCTTCCGCGAGCAACGGGATGTATCGGGAATGGCGCTGGCGTTGGTAAACCTTGGCGCGCAGGAGCTGAACCAACACCAGCTTGGCCGTGCCGCGGAGCTCTTTCTCGACGGGTTGCGACTCGCCGAGCAGCAATGCGACGATAACATTCAGGCCATGGCACAAATCAACCTCGGACTCACGACGCTCCTTCAGGAAGATCTGGAACAGGCGGAGTCCTATTTCATGGACGGGCTGGCGACGTCACAACGCTTGCAGAACAAGCATTACATCTCGGTCGCAGTGCAGAATCTGGGAGAGATCGCGCACCATCGCGGTGACGACGATCGAGCGATCGAGCTGCTCCGCCAGAGCTTGCGGCTCTCGGTTGAGCTCGAAGCCCCGGTGACCACCGCCTTCTGCCTGGAGGAGATCGCGGCCATCCTGACGAGCCGGGGTGAAGGCCGGCTCGCCGCACGCTTGCTTGGCCGTGGCTGCGCTATTCGCTCCGAGGCACGGTCACCGCTGCCGGACGGCTATCGCGCGCAGCTCTACGACCCGACGCTCGCCGCACTACACAATATCTTGAATGGGTCCGATTTCACTACTGAGTGGGAAGCAGGCGCCGCGCTGTCGATTGAGGAACTCGTCGCGCAGGCGCTGGGCGTGGAGACACCCCAGAGCGAAAGCGCCACGAAGACTCATTCCCACCCTGAGTAGGAAACTCAATGAATCCCAGCGGTCCGATCGGCGCCCGCCATCACCTTTAGCGCGAAAGTCCGAACCGTGCTAATACGGCGCGATCAGTTGCTCAGCATATTTGGCGATGACGTCCACCTCCAGATTGACCGATGAGCCGATCGGCAGCCGCGACAGCGTGGTGTGCTCCTGCGTGTGGTAGACCAGCGACACGGCAAAGCGCTCCGGCTGCAAGGCCATCACCGTCAGGCTGGCGCCATCCACCGCGATGAATCCTCGCTCCACGACGTAGCGCCGGAGGTCCTTAGGTAGCGAGATATCCACGATCACCGACGCACCCTCGGCACGCTTGTCGACGATCCGAGCCATGCCGTCCACGTGCCCCTGCACGTAGTGACCACCAAGCCGCCCGCCGATCTCGACCGACCGCTCCAGGTTGACGAACGCTCCGACGCGCTTCTCACCCAGTGTTGAAAGACGCGCGGTCACCGGCTGGATGTTGGCGGTGAACGCATCCATGCCAAAGTCGACGACGGTCAGGCAGACGCCGTCCACAGCAACCGAATCGCCGATTCGTGTCCCCTCGAGTACGGTCCGACAGAAAATATCGATCGTCCATCCGTGCTCAGTCGTCTCGGCACGACCGATCTGTCCGACTTCTTCGACAATGCCACTGTACATCGTGTGACCCCTTCTGCTCGATGACACGATCGTTGACCAGGGAGCAGGGTCTGCAACCATCACGCTCCGTGGACACGAAAAACCCGAAGGCGAACGCCTTCGGGGTGCACCAGCAGAACCAGTTGAGGCGGGACGGCATGGAGGATGATCCACCGAACCGATCCCGCAAGAGGCACGGGCTGTCGCCGTCCGCTCAGGTCCGCCGCGAGTCTTCTTTCATCCGGACTGTACCGTCGGCTCCGGAGTCTCACCGGATCATGCGCGAATTACCGCGCTCGTGGGCTTTACCACCGATCGGGAATTGGAGCCATCGCTCCTCACCCTGCCCCGAAGGATCTCGCTTTCACGGCCAGTATAGGAGATTGATAACGCGACGCAAGGGGTCCCGGACGCGCATACCAACCGACCTAGTCATGTGTCTGAGCGGGTCGGGGTCCGCCCCACCAAGGGCCATGCGGGCGTCAGCTGGCTGCAAGCGGGGTCATAGATCAGGCTGCGGAGCGCGAAATAGAGCAGTACGCTCAGCGCCAGGATCACGATTCCGCCGTTCGCGATGCGGTAGAACAGAAACGTTTGCGTGAAGAAGATGTCGATGAGGATCGACTTGGCGAACAGCTCGAGCGCCTCAGTCTGTGAGGAGCGCAGCCACCACACACCGGCGATGGCAAAGCCGCCCGCGATGATCGTGGAGATGAGCTGCAGGATGGCCATGTTGGCATCGAAGAGGGGTTCCCCGACGAGCACCGTGACCACGATGATTGGAAGGGTCACCGCCTTGACGATGAAGATGGCGTCGATGGCGAGAAGGGCGAGTCGACGCTGGATCAGCTGCCGGAAGGCACGCGTCATTTGACCGAACCACCGTCGCGGGCGACTGAGGGGAATCGCGGGCGCGACGTCCAGACCGGTGAGTATCTGCATCAGGTGGATCGTCGTCGGGTTTGATTGGTCGCAGTGATGCAAATACGCGAGTGCTTCGTCTCGCTCCGATCTCGTGACCCGATAGAGAATTCCGTCCTGGGCAATCTTGAGCGCGCGAACGAGATAGTCGCGTTCCGCAAGGGGACGTGTCCGCCTGATCGACCAGGACCAGATGAACACGCAAACGAAGATCACATAGATGATGGCGACGGAGCGGTGAAAGAAATAGTTGCTGTCGTGGGTGACGAATTTGCCAAGTTCGTCGATGAAGAGCCCGAATCCGACACCTCCGATGAGGCTGGCAGCGCTTCGCATGCGATGGCCCAGGCTCGCCAGCAGGATGCCGCAGCTGACCATCATCAAGAGTCCGCCCCACAAGGCATGGGCGATGTGCAGCGTCCCGTTGTCGACCGTCGGATAGCCGGTGAGGCTCAGAAACAGGCGGACCAGCAGGACAGTGCTCACCGCGCTGACGAGGAAGAGGTCCATCAACTCCCCGGCGCGCGGGTCAAGAGAGTGTCGTGGCAATATCCGTCTCATATGCAAAGCATAGCAGGAGAAGATGGTGGGCTCATGCCGAACCCCTGTGCCGGTCCTGTCGACCAGAGTGAGCTTGCCAGTTGTTGAACTCGGTCCGCAGCCACAGTTGCCCTGGGGTCTCTCTGATCTCAACGCCGGTAGCTGGTTCGAACATGTAGAGATCCTCCGCTGTGACTCCGGATAACGGTCAATTGTTGGTCCCTTGTCGGAAGCAAAACTCCTGTGGTGATCTATTCAGGAGGTCGCAGGCTGTGGCCAGGGGGCCGACCGCACAAAGTGATCAACCGCGATAGTATTCGGCGAGATCCCGGAACGCGGCTTTGGGTTCCCACATCATGTCGGGGTAGGTGCCACCGTGGCGATCCTCGAGCACTTTGACGATGCCATAACTCCCTCAGTCGAGGTCAATCCGGGGATCGTCGCGATGCGGTAGGTCGTAACGCGCGAAGGTGTAGACAAACGCTGCGTCGACCCCCTCTATGTTGAAGACGTTCAGGACCTCCCGTAGGTAGACGACCTGTTTCATCTCGTCACGATCGAGATCGGCGTTGAGACGTACCGGACCGGTCGCGTCGTATTCGATGACCTCTAATCTTTGGGACGACGGCTCTGCTCGCCGACCACAATCGGGACTTTGTGACTGCATCAGAGGTCCTCCGTCCCGCGACCGTATCACCCTCATGCCCCATAACCAGACGACCGACATAGCGCGACAATTTCCACAAAGACGCATGCCGAATGTGCTGTCAAAGATTGAGAGTTAGGTCACGCGCACAGGAACGGCAGATCAGTCTCTTGATCGTTGGTGCGTGCGTTTCGTGAACTCGGCAACGCGGCTGTACCACTGCAAAGAGCCGGGTATCTCGAGTTGCGAGGAGTTGACGACGAGAGGGATCGGTGAGCAACGGAGTAGATTCATGAGAGTGGTCTGGATGAGAAGACCGATCGTTCCGGTGGTGACGCTGGTATTGGTCTTGTCAATGTTCGTCGCTGCTTGTGGCTCGACGACGCACGCGAGTACCGTTGCTCCGACTGACAGCGCAACCAGCACAACGAGTTCACCATCGTCCACGACCTCATCTCAACAGGTGATCGCGGCATCACCTTCACCAACTGATCCGATTCCGACGACAACCCCTACGGAAGTGTCCACTCCCGTTCCCTCGCCAACGGCGACTCCCACTCCGTCACCAACGTTGGTAGGCACCCCTGCGGTGACGCGGGCTCAATCTGTATCACCGGCTCAGTCTGCTGATTCTGGCGCCGGTGGCATGGTCTCGTTCCGCTCCACTTTTAATGCCATATCAGGCCAGCGTTCCCTCAGGCTGGAGGTATCAGCAGCTTCCTGTCGCAGGGACAATCGCGGATGGGTTCATTGACCAGCCGATAAATGGCTTCAGCACCAACATCAACGTGATCGCAGTTCCAATTGATAGCGGAGCTACCACCATCGATTACGCCAACACAATTCTCGCTCAGGGAACAAAGCAGTTGGCAGCTTCCGGGAACTTGACACCCACGGACATCATGGCCGGTGGACAGTCGGTGATTCTTGTGGATTTCATCTACACGCTCACCGAACAGGGAGGCCTGGGAAACGCGGTCAGCTGCCAGACCATGAAATGCATGAAGATCGACGCGCGGACGGCAGTATTCATCAAGGATGGGACCGGCTGGCAGATCACGCTGAGTATCAGCGATGACGCGGATCAACAGTACTCGAATCAAGCACTCGCTGAATTCAACCAGATGCTGAAGTCGTTCCAGTTTCTGCAGTAACGCTGCTCAGCGGCCACCAGAAGCCCCGCACTGTCGGATGATCACGTCCGATCTGAGACGATGACTGAAGCGGCAGATTTGAGGATGGGATGACCGCGACCCGGGAGCATGCGACGCGTTGCATTCACGAGTCGCCACCGTGGAATTGGTGCTGCTGCGCAACGAATGTGTCACCCATGGCGTGAAGACCGTCCCAGACCAGGTGGTCGCCGAAATCGTCGATCAGGTCCTTTTGCCGTTGCTGCGCCCCATCGGAGAGACTGGCGCCTGACGCCCGACTGCGCATCATCGGGTCGTTCACGACGGTGGCGCGGATTCGCGATGGTAAAGGCGTGGATCGACTCGACCGCATCTCTCGCCCCGGAAGCCCGCCCTGGCGAAGAAGTGCATTGTCCGCCCGTCCGGTATCGAACGCACGCTGCTGACTGACCTGATCACGGCGGGCAAAGCCGCCGCCCGTGCCCAGACGCACGCCGGGATGAGAAGATGGAATGGACCCAGGAGCAGACGACTATGACCTTCACCAATGTCACAGCCGACGCCGTCGTCACGACCGAGTGGCTGTCGACCGCGGGCACGACCCTCGTCGTCCCTGTCTACCAGCGGCAGTACCGCTGGGAGATCGATGGGTGCGAACGTCTTCTGAGGGACCTTCGTGCTGTCGCGAGGGCGGATGCCGGGCAGACCCACTTTCTCGGCTCGATTCTCTACACGACTACGAGCAGTCGCGAGGGCTCCGAATGGATGCTGGTCGACGGTCAGCAGCGGCTTACCACGCTCATGCTTCTCCTGGCCGCCATCCACAAAACGCTCGCCGGCACCGACGAGGCGATCTCTGGAGTGCTGCACCGGATGATGCGGCATCCGACGCGCGTGGGACAGACGAGGCTAAGGCTCCGAAGGGAGGGTGAGGGCGAGCTTGCTGGCATCGTCTTCGACCGCCCGTTACCGGAGGTGGGTGAGGCAGTCTCCCACCTGCAGGACAACTACGACTTCTTTCTCCGAGAGATCCGCGACGACGCCCTGGAGGTCTGGAGTGGTCTGCAGAGGTTGGTACACGTGGCCATTGCACTTGGAGAGCATGCTAACCCACAGCAGGTCTTCGAGAGCCTCAACTCCACCGGCACGCCACTGCGAAACCACGAGCTGATTCATAACTACGTGCTGATGGGTCTGACCGAGTGGCAGCAGAGCGAGATCGAGGACTCGTATTGGATTCCCATCGAGGAGAACACCGGCGACGCCATCGACAGCTTCCTGCGCGACTACCTGATCCTCAAGACCGGACGGGACAGCGACTTCACTGGTGATCGCGGCGTGTATGAGGTGTTCAAGAGAGAGTTCCCGGCACCGCGGTACCAGTCGCTGACCACGCACGCTGCGGAGTGGAGGGCCTATTCCGAGGTGTACCGTGTCCTTCTCGATCCCGCACGATGCGCCGACAGGGAGATCGCTCGACAGCTGGGGCACTGCAATACGTTCGGTACGGCGATGTACCCGCTACTGCTCGGGGTCTATCGCGACTACGAGCTCAGGGTGATCGACCGGAGCACGCTGCTCGAGATCCTGGAGCAGCTTCAGTCGCTGTATCTGCGCAAGATGGTGGTCGGCGCCAGCCGGGACCACCTCGCTGCGCAGTTGTGCCGAAAGCGGCTGCAGTACGGCTATCCAATTCGCGAGATCGCTCGACGGATGCCCACAGATGAACGGATCCGTGAGGCACTGAAGCATAATCCGCTGCCGCACTCGGAATACGTTCTGCGCCGGATCGAAGAGCCACACGACCTGGACCAACTGAGGGTCCTGCAGATCGAGCACATTTTCCCGCAGTTTCCGAGCAGTACTTGGAGGGGCGGCGACGGAGTCAAAGAATGGGGAGCCTTCAGCGAAGTGGAGCGCGCCGCGTATCGGGAAGCACTGCCGACCATCGGCAACCTTGCGCTCTTGGAGCCACCGTTGAACGCGGCGGCCAGCAACAAGCCGTTCCTGGAAAAGACCGAGTACTACGAGGCGAGCGATGTTCCCTCAACATTGAAGTTAGCAGGAACGCGTTCCTGGAATCTGGAGAGGATCGCGGATCGGACCCAAGCACTGACCGAGAGGTTCCTCGAGATCTGGCAACGTCCGAGCATCGCCGGTACCGATGACCCCGACTACCTCGTACCGATCCTGGACGCCCAGAGGAAGCCCGGGTACTACAAGGGATGGCAGACCGAGTTCGAGTACGTCATGTTCCACGGCGAAGTCTGGGAAGTCCGAAACGCGAAGAGCCTATTTCAACGCACCTTCGAGCGCCTTTGGAAGACCAACCAACGTCAGGTGCTCGACTACAGCGCCGCACACAAATACCCCGTCTTCAAGACACAAGAGTGGCCCGGCCGTTGGGAAAAACTGGGAGATCACTACCTGTTTATGGGTCTGTTCCCGCAGTACATGCTGGCACATGTGCAGCGCGTCCTGGACGAACTCGACTTGGCCGACGACGTGTTCGTGAAGTACTCCACGAACGGCGACTAGTGCTCTGTCACACATGATTGACGTGCGACGGTCTGCCCGAGCAGATTGACAATCTCGCGTCATTGTAAGAGTTTCTAGGAGTCGTGGCGCGAATCTCTATCCGTCAATCGATGTTGGATAGCGCGCCAGCGTCGCGCCGGGAGCCGTCCAGTCCTCAGGCGATCATCGCGTCGGTCCGCGAGCTGTTGCGCGAGGGTGAAGGGGCCTGTCTGCCGCACGTGGAGACCGTCGAGCAGCGACTGGGCGGCCTGGCCGACTCGCTCTGATGCGGAGTCGATACGACCGTCAATGTGCCGAGGAGGCGATCTGGTGCAGGTACGCGCGGGCGCCATCACAGGGATCCATCACGTGCAGCTTGCGATGCCACGCGGCAAAGAGGACGAGAGCCGCGCGTTCTATGGCAACATCCTCGGCCTGTCTGAGGTTCAGAAGCCGGAGAACCTCTCCGGCCGTGGCGGCTGCTGGTTTCGGAATGGTGCGTTGGAACTGCACCTCGGAGTCGAGGACGACTTCAGACCAGCGAAGAAGGCGCATCCTGCGTTGCTCGTCCAGGACTTGCAGACGCTGCGGACACGGCTCGAGGACGCCGGATTCGACACGGCCATGGACGAGCAGATCGAAGGCTACAACCGCTTCTACGTCACCGACCCATTCGGCAACCGGCTTGAATTCCTCGAGGCATTTTAGCTGACCGCTGCCCGGGCCAGCACGTCCCCGCCGCCGATGACCGCGAGCATGGCAAGGGCGGCCAGCGGCCGAGGTTTCCCACTCATGTCTTCTTCCCGCGTGCGGTCATTGCGTCGACATCGGCTCCGTGCCCAGCGTGCTGATCACTGCTGCATCCTCGGATCCTGCGTAGGGTCGGCGTACATGGGCGGGCAACCGCGATCGACGGCTTCCGGGCGCAGTTCGTAGTGCCAGGGTTCATTGCTGTAGATCTGGCAAAGCCCGTACCTGGCGCCATGTTCGGACAGCCACACCGTGGCATCGGAGGGTCCGAGGTCGACCGCGTTTCCCGTCACGTGAGCGGAGGTGTTGGGGGAGGCGACCCATTGGGCGGCTTCCTGTTCTGAGCCATACTGCGAAATCGCCTGCTGGAGGAGTTGCTCCTGGTATTTCGCTGAACGCCAGCCGCTGTTGACGTAGAACTCGACTCCGTCATCTGCAGCATCCGTTGCAGCCTGGCGCAGGGCACGGAGGAGAGCTGGATCGAGCTTGGCCACGGCGGGATATTGGTCATCGAAGATCGTCACGCCGTCAGGGACGACACCGTCAGCCACGCCAACTGCGCCAGTTTGGTCGCTGTGAAGACTGCCGTGCGGACGGTGCACGACCGGCTCCGTGACAATGGGTATTTCGGACGTCGAGGACGCGGGCGCCAGCAACTGGTAGTCGACGGTTGTGGTAGTGGGCGGTGCGGACGGCGAGGACGATGCTTCCAACGATTGATAACCGATGGCCGCGGCGATCGTCACCGTGACGACGAGTAGGCCCACGACAAAGATCCTCGGAATCCGACGGGTTGTTGTTCGTGGTGGTTCTCTATAGTTCATGCCTCCAGTCTGGGCAGCATAGTGTTGCCAGCACGTATGTGGTTTTCGATACGCGGACGATATACGCCTGCTTGTTAGAATCGGAGCATGCGTGTGCTGATCGTCGAGGACGAGCCCTATATGGCGGAAGCCATCCGCGACGGTTTACGTCTGGAAGCGATCGCGGCCGATATTGCCGGTGACGGCGACACCGCTCTGGAGTTGCTGCGCATCAACGCCTACGATATCGCCGTCCTCGATCGAGACATTCCCGGCCCGTCCGGCGACGAGATCGCCAAACGCATCGTCGGCTCCGGCAGTGGCATGCCGATCCTCATGCTCACCGCTGCCGACCGTCTCGACGACAAGGCAAGCGGATTCGAGCTCGGCGCCGACGACTACCTCACCAAGCCATTCGAACTCCGGGAACTCGTCCTCCGGCTCAGAGCGCTCGACCGCAGGCGTGCCCACAATCGACCACCCATACAAGAGATCGCGGGTCTGCGGCTGGATCCGTTCCGCCGCGAGGTTTACCGCGACGGCCGCTACGTCGCGCTGACCCGCAAGCAGTTCGCCGTACTCGAAGTCCTCGTCGCTGCCGAAGGCGGTGTCGTCAGCGCCGAAGAACTACTGGAACGGGGGTGGGACGAGAACGCAGACCCGTTCACCAATGCCGTGCGTATCACGGTCTCGGGACTACGCAAGCGCCTCGGCGAGCCCTGGATCATCGCCACCGTGGCGGGCGTCGGATACCGCATCGACGCCACACCCGGCACCGGGAATGGCGGAGCGCGTGGATAGAGCGCCTGGTTTGAGCGTTCGCCTCAAACTGACTCTCAGCTACGCCGGTTTCCTCATGCTCGCAGGGGCGGTGCTGCTCGTCGCCGGGTACTTTTCCCTTTCGCGTGGTGTGCATCCTGGTGTGATCTTCATGGTGCGCAGCCACGCCGCCCTCCTGCACGATTTCGCCTTCATCGCGGCCAGCGTGATGGCGTTCCTGTTGGTGTTTGGTCTGCTGGGAGGATGGATTCTCGCCGGTCACATGCTCGCCCCGTTGACCCGCATCACGGACGCGACACGCCTGGCCGCGAACGGATCGCTCTCCCACCGGATCCAGTTGGAAGGCCGCAAAGACGAGTTCCGCGAACTCGCCGACACCTTCGATACCATGCTCGCGCGACTCGAAGCACACGTCGCCGAACAGCAGAGATTCGCAGCCAACGCCTCGCACGAACTGCGCACCCCACTGGCGATCACGCAGACACTTCTCGAGGTGGCCCGCAACGATCCGAACCGCGACAACGCCGAACTCGTCGACCGTCTCCACGCCGTCAACACCCGAGCGATCGACCTCACGGAAGCATTGCTCCTGCTCAGTCGCGCCGATCAACGGTCCTTCACCCCAGAATGCGTCGACCTGTCCCTCATCGCGGAAGAAGCCACCGAAACGCTCCTGCCCCTTGCGGAAGAACGCGGCCTCACCATCGAGACATGCGGCGAGGTAACTCTCACCGTTGGCTCACATGCGCTCCTGCTGCAGCTGACGACGAACCTCGTGCACAATGCCATCGTCCACAATATGCCTGAACACGGCGCCGTCTGGGTCACGACCAGCGTTCACCCCAAGAGCGTGGCGCTGACGGTCGAGAACACCGGCGAGAATCTCGCCCCACAGCGCGTATCCACGCTTGTCGAACCGTTTCTTCGCGGAACCAATCGCGTACGCAGCGACCACGCCGGAGTCGGCCTCGGCCTGGCAATCGTCAAAAGCATCACTGACGCCCACGACGGAACCCTCACCCTCACCCCGCGGGACGCGGGCGGGCTCTGCGTCACGGTGCAACTACCCGCTTCGCCACCGCACAATGGCAGATAACGATCAGGGGAAACTGCCACACGCCCCGAGAGGGGTGGTCAAGACCTGTGGATCAACGTGTAGTACGGCGTGAGTTTTACCGCTTGCTGATTCGTCGGGTGGTTCGACGAGGACGCCTTTCTCATACGTCGAGTCAGATTTGGCCAGTGCAGCCTCGCTCTCCGCAGCCCCGCCAACCTTCAGCTACTATGAGGCTGTTGCGGTCGATGATTCGCCTGCGCTTGTTCTACGCGCGGGTGATCTGGTGAAGACCATCAGCTACCTGGATTTGTCGTTTCCGCTGAGGTCGACGGAGCGTCCGGCCTCGATCCGGGGCCATTGGGCGATGGGACGTCCGTTGACGCGGAAGTGTTTCGCAACCTTTGGCCGGCCGGCGGGCGAATTCTCCCAGGATTCCTGACGACCGAACACGGTCAGATCCAGCAACCCATAGCTTGGCGCCATCACCTCGACGCCGCGGCCGCCGTTCCAATAGGTCTCGAACACGCGGTCACCCTCGCGGACGTAACACACCAGCATGCCAAACCAGCGTCCCGCCAGGAGTGCTTCGGCGGAATCCTGTGCCGAATACCAGGGCATATCCAAGCCCAAGAAATCGCGATAGCGAATACTCTCGTCGTACGGCCCCTCACAGAACGTGGCATAGGTGACATCTCGGGAATGCAGGTAGGAGAACTCGCGGATATGTCCGTTGAAGAACGTACAGCCCTCGCACTGGTCGGCGGCTGGTTGGCCGGTGCTCCACATGTGAAAGTAGGCGATCAACTGTCGCCGCCCCTCGAAGGTCTCCAGCAGCGTGACAGGCCCCTGTGGGCCGATCAGGCGGATGGTGGCATCGACTTCGACCATCGGGAGCCGCCGCCGAGATGCCGCGAGCGCGTCGCCTGCGCGCGTATGCGCCTTTTCTCGAACCAGCAGCGCGTCCATTTCCGCCTGCCACGTGGCCCGATCGACCACGACCGGGAGCGCTGAGGTGTCACTGTCCGAGTGTAGATTGCGCTGATCATCTGTAGTCACGGTTGTTTCCTTCTTTCCTTTCCCACTCACGTGGTGGGATGTCTCATAGGGGCTAGAGTTCATGGTGCGATGGGCGAATGTGGCTCTGCCAAGCACAACGTCGACGGCGTCAGCCCGTTCGCCCCACCGCAAACCGCGTAATTACATTCCCACCCACGCCGTCGACATCACGACCTGGATCCGCCGAGTTCGAGGCTCCTCGTCGAACTGACTCCACCGTTGCTGCGTCCTGTACGCACGCTCCACATCGACGCCCGTTCCGGGCCGCTCGGCGTGCTCCCGCACCCGAATGGCAGCGCTCGTCAGTATTCCCTGAATGATCGAGACAGTCCTGGGGCGCTGCACCGTCCGCGCTGTGCCCTCACGAGCCCGTCCGCTGAGAACCACGGCATGCGCAATTCGTGCGATCATGTGACCTTCTCCTGTCCAAACTTCCGGCTATCCGTTGGTATTCCTGCATTCCGATTGGGACGTCCCAAGGTCTCGACCGGCTTCTAGAGAGTGGTCGACTGGCATAGCGTGAATTCGACATCTATCGACGAATTTGATTGGGAGATCCGAGTCCGCTCCATATCGCCGCCCCGTGCCGGGTCAAACTGGCTCAGCAAACGTCATCATGAGGAGCCGAACATCGTGTTGGCGAACCGCTGTCTGATTGGTGGTTGACGAATGAGTTCGGTAAAGCGTCCACGCCCGCGCAGGGCTAAAGCCGCAGCACTGAACTGAAAAAAGCCCGCTCAAGCGGGCTGAACGTACGTATGCAAACGTAGGGGAGGGATCGGTGCTCGCCCTTCGACCGAAGGTCGAGAGACCGCACACGGCTACCCGTCTGTCTCGTCAATCACCATAGAGACCGCGGACAGTGATTCGACCAACACAGATCACTGATGTTTGCACGCACCAGTAGCCGAAATTGGCGTAAGAGTTGGACTGGATGTGAGGCTGAAGCATGAACGAGCGCACTCGTGTCGAGGGCCGGCTACATCGTGCGTAACGCCGCGGGTTCTCAACGAATCCGTGATCGTTTTGGTCGAGCCAAGTGGTACGGTCTGACGTGGGAACAAGCGGACCACCCGTCACGCTGAGCGGACGTCCGCTCATGTTTCGCACCGGTGTACCCGCTGGCGCGATCTTGCGTTCGCCGACTGTGCCGCTCGTTAGTGCCAATGGGAGGCCGTCCTCGCAAGACGGGACGAACCGCGGAGTCCCGATGACCACGGGTACAGGTGCGGCGGCCGAACCCGAATCACGCGCGTTGTCTCTCCAGGAGATTTGCGACACAGGCGAGCCAGGTCCTCATTGCTTCCGGCTTCTTCGTGCATTCCGCGGCGATGCTACAATCCTGTCTCTCAACGCGAACAAGTGTCAGGCACCATGGGCGAAGTTTCCACGAACGGAGAGTGACGGTGATTTGCTCCGGAGCGTTCGAACCTGACCTGACGAAATGGGATGCCTGGCATCCTGCTGAGGTAGCACAGCGGTTTGCCGGGATCAAGGCACCGTGGTACGTCGCGGCAGGCTGGTCCATCGACCTCTTTCTCGGTGGGCAGCGACGTGAACACGAGGACCTTGAGGTGGCGGTCCCGCATAACCGCGTCGGTGAGGTCGTCGCCGCGCTCATCGGATTCGAGCTCTTCGTCCCGATGGAGGGACCGGACGGCAACGGCCTGGTCTGTCCGTTTGATGCGGACGCCGCTTACGATGAGGAGCTTCATCAGACCTGGGTGAGAGAGCCGTCCACCGACCGTTGGCGGGTGGACATCTTCCGGGATCCCTCCGATGGCGACACGTGGATCTGTCGTCGAGACCAACGGATCCGCCGCCCATACTGCGACGTGTTCGAATGTACGCCAGACGGCATCCCCTACCTGTGCCCGGAGATAGCGCTGCTCTTCAAAGCGAAGCACGCACACCTGCCGAAGAACCAGTCCGACTTTGCCGCCGCGCTTCCCCAACTCAATCCCGCGCGTCGTCGCTGGCTGGCCGAGTCACTCGCACTCGTCCACCCCGGGCATTCATGGATTGGCATGCTGGCGGAGTGATGGGAGACCAGAGCACGAGACAGCCTTTCTGAGGCCGTTGTCCTCAGCCGTCACGACTTGGCAGCGTTTCCAGTCATTGATTCGCACCCGTTGTTGCCTATTCCCCGGACAGCAACGGTATCAACTCTCGCAAATGTCCAATAGTTGGGCCAGGCCACTGCTCACGACGCAGGTCTGGATCATCCGCTCCAGCGGCGGGTCGCAGTTGAATGGGGCGCAGTCCGGCGACGGCAGCTCCGCTCAACTCGTGGCTTCCACCGTCGCCCACAAACAGAGCCCGATGCGGAGGGACAGCGAGTCGCTGGCACACGAGATGGTAGCTCTGTCGATCAGGCTTGCAAACGGCCATCTCGCATGAGAATCCAGTGACATCAAATAACGGTGCCAGGACCGATTGTTGCCAGAGAATCGGTACATCCGACGGACAGTTGCTCAAGAGACCGAGTTTCAAGCCGCGGTCACGCAGATCTCGCAATGTCTCGAGCGCACCCTGGCATGAGTTGAGTAGGTCGTGTCGGAAGCGACGCCAGGCAGCGCGCCAACGTGGGATCTGATCAGGATCCGGCTGAACTCCAACGGCATCCACGATTTCACGCAGTCGGTGATCTGCCGTCCTGGTTGCGGATACTTCAGCCACCGCGTAGCCAGATGACCAACGCTCGAGGAACTCGTGGAACGGGATCTCCAAGTTGGCCGCCATGGCGTGGAGCAGATCGTGCATCCAGCTCATTCGGAATTCGACGAGCGTACCGAAGAGGTCAAAGATGATCGCATCTGATTCTCTTAGTTTCCCCATGCCTTACGACTCTCCAGTAGTCTCAGAACCTGGTCTCGCGAGGCTCATCTTGAAGCGCTCAGGACCCTATATCGAAGTGTCATGATTCGGTGCCGTCGTTACAAGCAAACTCGAAACGATGATTGAAGCGTTGGCAGGCTCTAACACCGTTTCGCAAGTTCAATGAGGTTTATGTCATCAAATGAACATTGGTCGATCCCCAGATTCTTGGCTCTGCAAAAAGCAGCTAAGTCAGCGGTCTTCAAATGAGTGTGAAGGATGTAGCCCCTCTTATGAAGTCCGTCAGCTATTTCAGGGGTGTACTTGTCTAAATCCATATGGAGAACATTGGTCTTCGTCAACTCTAGATAGCCAGAGATAAACATGAATACGACGTCGGGCGTCATCCATGATGATAGGAGATTGGAATTGAAGATGATGCCCGTTCTTTCATGCGGCAGTCTTCTTCTTATCACCGGCAACAAAGGTAATATGCTTGAGGTGACTTCGAAGTCTTGAACAGAATGTTGCTCGATTGTCTGTGACACTTTCTCCACACACTGCGGGTCAAATGACTTAATCTCAATCTCTAGTCTTCCTGGCCGTGAGAACTGTTCAAGCACCTCTGACAAGGTCGGGAAGATCTTTGTTCTGTCGTAGAGATATTCGTGAACTACTATCAGCTCACCGCCATCAGTGAGGTGCACATCAAACTCGACTCCATCCGCCCCCAAGTCAAATGCAGACTGAAACGCCTGGATTGTATTTTCAGGGAAGTGATCTGAATCACCTCGATGAGCGATCAGAAGCGGATTGTTCATAGCCATATCCTAGCAGTCCGCAGTTGAGAGGTTTGGATGCCGAAGGCCGTCGAGAACATCTAGTTCGGTGGAAATCTGGGATTATGATGACCAGTGGTCAGCCTGGTATTCGGAGACCAACGCCGAGATTCTGCGGGTTATAGGGGTCGTCGCACTACCGCCCTATAGCGTCTGGACGGCTGTGAAATCGCTCAGTTCACCCCCCCATCGAATGATCACGTCCATGCAATCACACGGATTGAGATGAAGGGAGCACGGATGACCACGGCGCGGGAGCGAGAGGTCCGAAGGGTTCTGGACCAACGAAGATCGCCATGACGCAATCCCCCGTTAATCAAGGGACCCACACGATCAACGATATCTGTCAGACGTTGGGTGTGTCGCGTGCGACGATATACCGGGTAATCGACCGAAGAAAGATCAGGATTCGAAGAATAGTGGAAGTGGCGGGACGATAATGGGAAAGATGCGAAGCGAGGACAAATGAGTTGGCCGTTCAGACACCTCTGATCTGTTCGTCACACCGCAAGAGGCGGCAGAGCATCGGCGCCAGCGGCTCGGCCTGACACCGGAAGAGTGGACGCTTCCGACCACGCTTGTAGCGACATTTCAGCGTCTGATCTACGACCGGCTGCTAGAACGCGCTGGAATCACCCTCTCAGAAGGTGAGCGTGCCGGCACTTCACGCGGTGAGTCGGCCGTGGGGGCGGTGGACGGAGTTCCATTAGCGCTCGCACGCATTAGCGTCGGAGCCCCGGCGGCCGCGCTTGTTCTTGAGGACGCGATCGCGCGCGGCGTTCGAAACATTCTTGTGGTTGGTGACGCAGGGAGTCTGCAGCCAAACTTGCCAGTCGGAAGCACAGTGATCGTCGAGGGTGCCGAACGCGAGGATGGTACGTCACATCATTACCTACCTGCTGGCGAAGTCGTCGCGGCTGACCCCGAAATTTCTGCCCTGCTGGAGCGTTGTGCTGATGCTCGCGGGGCGGTGCCAGTGCGAGGTCGTGCCTGGACAATGGACGCTCCGTACCGAGAGACGGTCGTCGCGATCAGCCGTCACCGTGCGGCTGGCGTTGCAGTGGTGGAGATGGAGGCGGCAGCAATCTTCGCCGTCGCACAGGTGCGTGGCGCGCGCGCCGGTCTGCTCGTGGCCGTCGCGGATGAGTTGTATGGTGAGCGTTGGCATCTCGGACTTGACCAAAGATCTTACGGGGAAGCGTTGACCCGCATCGCCGACGCGGCGATGGACGCCGCCGCGAGACTAGGTTGAAGACCCGACTTGGTCGTTTGCTTCTCTCCGGTGCAGTACATGACCGATTGGGCAAAGCAGGGCAGCCCGATTACCGCGGAGGAATGCGGACTAATTTCCTTATTCATTTCAGCCCTCCCGCACGAACGTCACCCGCGTTCCACTATCCTTTGACCCCACCATCGTATGATCACGTCCGTACACGCTCGCATGCTCAGGCTATAGACAGGAACACCCATGACCACGGCGCGGGAGCGGCGGCAGCGACGCGAGCGAGATGTGACGGCGCAGATCGAGGGGCGCTATGCGACACAGGCTATGCAGCTCTTGCGTGAGCACAACGTGCGCGTCTGTCACTGGCGCAGCAACATGACCGGCATCGCCTGGCTCGGGCTTCCGGATCGGATCATCGAGGCGCCACACCCGCGCTCGTCCCTCAGCTTCGCCATCCTGGCGCATGAGGTCGGGCATCAGGCGCTGGGGAAGCTGCGGCCTCGCTGGCGCGAGGAGCAGCTCGCCTGGGATTTCGCGTTGGAGCAGATGGAACGCCTCGGAGTGCCGGTGTCGGACGCGGTGCAGAAGCGCTACGCGGGTTCGATGCGCTACGCGCTGGCCAAGGCGATCCGGCGCGGCATGAAGGAGATCCCGCCTGAGCTGGCACGCTTCGTGTCGCGCGATCCGTTCGGCGCCTAGCTTCAGCACCTATCAGACGATCGACGCGGCCAAACGGCAGCGTATGGTTCGATTTTCATCGAGTCCCGCTGAGCATGATCCAAGGCTTCATTAACGTGTGCGGCGCTCGTGTTACACTGTGTTACACTGTGTGACATTCGTGGCAACAAACAGGAAACGCGTCATGAGCAGCCGTCATCTCTCAGTTCGACTTGATGCTGACACCTTTGCGGAGCTTGACATGGAGAGCCGACGGACCGGTGAGAACCGTTCCCAGTTGGCGAAGCGCCTCTTAGAGGAGGGCTTGCGCATGGCTGCTCATCCCGGTATCGTCTTTCGCTCCGGGCCAGCAGGACGCCGGCCTGGATTGGCGGACGCGCCGGATGTTTGGGAGGTGATCCGTCTCTTCCTGGGGCTCTCTCCATCTGAGGATCGGATCCAACAGACCGCCGAATTGAGTGGCCTCACCCCTGTCCAGGTACGTGCCGCGGTCGGCTATTATGCGGAGTACGCTGACGAGATCAACGCCTGGATCCGCCACGTCGACGAGGAAGCGACATTGGCTGAAACCCGCTGGCGCCGCGAGCGATCTCTCCTCGGCTCGTGAAGCTCCTACTCGACGAGATGTGGCCACTGGCGATCGCCGTCGAGCTGCGCCGTCGCGGCCACGACGTGATAGGAGTGGCGAAGCGACCCGATCTCCGCGGACAGCCAGACGACGTCATCTTCGCGACTGCACGGGTCGAAGGATGGACGGTGTTGACGGAGAACGTCGCTGACTGCCTGCCACTGGCTGCGGCACACCATGAACGCGTCGAAACTCATGCTGGACTGATTCTCACGAGCCATCGACGATACCCACGCTCCGATGCTCGCACCGTCGGACGTCTCGCCACCGCGTTGGATACGCTCTTGTTGGCCGGTCCAGACGCGATCGGTCAAAAGTATTGGCTCGAGTGATGATGCGACTCCTGAAACCGAGCCGTGCCAGCGTCATGACCAGGATGTGACGGCCGAGATCGAGGGATGCCGTTGACTCAGGCGTGGACGCCCGGCAGAAAGATGGTCGGATCATCGACCACTAGCGGACTGTGCGCTCGGAAGATCTCGGCGTAGCGCACACCAGCCAGTCGCCCCATGTGCGCGTCCTCCGCCTCGTAGAGCTGCAGCAGCCGATCCCCTTCATCTACCTTGAAGATCGAGCGATATTCCGCCAGCGCTCGCTGCTTGACGTCGTAGGTCTCCGAGACGTCGACCGCGAAGGCAAAATCACCCCAGACCGGCTCGAGCTTGCAATGTGGGAAGAAGAGACGATCGACCTCCCACGGCTCGGTGTCGGCCAGCGCCTCGCCGCCCGGTACACGATCCCAGTGCTTCAACCGCGCGTAAAACACCGCCGCCCGGGCGATCGGCTCCATGGCCTCATGGTCCGGATGCACGCAGGCCGCTGAAGTCGAGTAGACGGTGCGCGGACGCAGACGGCGGATCTCACGCGCTACTGCCAATCGGATCTCGATGGTGTCCTGAATCATGCGGTCCTGAAAGGGCAAGAGAATGCGCTCCACACCCAGGATCTCGGCCGCACGTTGCGCCTGCAGCACCCGCTCACCTGGTGCATCGAAGTCGGAGGGCTCGCCGTCGCACAGGTCGATCAGCATGCCCTGCATCCCCTGGCGCACCAGCTTCACGATGGTGCCGCCCATCTGCACCTCGGCGTCATCGGGATGGGCCGAAACGACCATGAAATCGACGTGTGAAGCGCTCATTTGCGTGTCCTCGCTCGGCTACATTCGGCTGGCAGTAGGCGTGAAACGTTGCGCGAGTGGGGGATTGCTTGCCATTGGAAGTGTGAGGGACCGATGAGCAGAACGACTCCCCACCCGCACTTTCGATGGTAAGTGGGGAGTCGTGACAAAGTCGTTTCAGAAAACAACATATCTGTTGCGAAAGGAGATAAATCTAACGTTCGGCCAGCACCGCGTCTTCCGCGGCGTAGTCGAAGCGGGCCGGATCCTCCGGCGGCGGGCTCTGGCGCTCCCAAGCGATCGTCTGATCGAGCGCCTCTTCACGCCCGACCTCTTCCCGGAAGCCAAGCTCGTGGCGAATGCGCGTCGAGTCGGCCACCATCTCCTGCTCGATCGCCCCCGATTCCCGCAGGTGCTCGGGCATCTCCTCGTCCGGCAACGTCACGACCTGGCCGGTCCAACCCACCTGCTTCGCAACCTGCGCGATCCAATCGGCCTCAGCCAGAGACTCCGGCTCGGAGACGTTGTAGATCCGCCCGGCGGCGCGCTCGTCGGTCACGGTCCGGACGATGGCGGCGGCGACGTTGTCGACGAAGGAACGGGCGAATCGGCGCTTAGCCGCACGTTCACCGAGCAGAATTGTGGCTCGACCATCATCCATACGCTTGAGGTACGGCCACAACCGATGCTGGCCGTCGCCGGGTCCGTAGACCACCGGCAAGCGCAGCACAGTGCCGGGAAGATCGTCGTTGCCGAGCACGACTCGCTCGACCATGATCTTGTCGTAGTTGTCGACGTCGGGCAGCCGCGAATTCTGCGTACCTCTATAAAGATAGAGCTTCGAGCGCACGGGCGAGTCTTCGGTAAGCGGCATCGGCTGCACCGGGCCCTCTTCGAAGCCGGTTAAGATGCCGTAAGCGTGGTAGACGTCCATGCTGCTGATGGCCACGATACGACGCGCGATGCCGCGCACGGCGTCGACGGTGTGGCACACGTCCGACTCGGTTAGCGCGCGCATATCGATGACGACCTCCGGCGCGAAGTCGCGAAATGTATCCACGAATTGCGCCATATCCGCGCGATCGCCGTGGATGTGCCGCACGTCACGCGGGAGCTTCGCCTCGGTCTGCCCGCGATGAAAGACCGCGACCTCATGCCCATCACGGCTGAGACGCCGCACCACATATGGACCGATGAATTGGGTCCCGCCGATGACCAGCACGCGCATACGTCGACCTCCAATGCTGCCAATTCCATTCGGCACAGGATAGCAGCGAACGTGCCGTCATGCCGGGTCAAACTGGACAGCCTTGGTACAATTTGACAGATATAGGTGATTATGTCGCACCATTCCCGGCATTCGTTTATCACGGATGCACTCGTCACGGTTCCACCAGTTTCATCTTTCACCACAACCGTGAGATGGGAGCAACACCATGTACGATCAATCTACCTGGAGTCGACTGGCTCGACTAAAGGCGCGCAAGATCTATCAGGAGATGCGCGACGAGGGGCTCGACCGCGAGGATCTACCGCGCAAGCTGCGTGAGGTGGCCGAACGGGAAGAATCCGCCGTGCAGCGCCTGGCGATGACGCACGGCGTCGAACCGCTGGAAGCGCGCCTATTGCTGCAGATGTCGTTGGGCGATGAAACAGTAGCTGAGATCGCTTGTGCGCAGCTCGCCAAAGGCCGTGAATTGCACCACGCCATCGCCGTCATCACCATGCTGACCGGCGAAGAGTACGTGGCCGGAAAGGGCTACGGCGACGGCTCACAGCCGTAGTGCCAGTATCCCGTCAAGCCCCGCTGCCGGGGAGAACGACACTGTTTGTGGCGCGCATCGTCGATCGTCGATCAACGTCCTCGCCCTTCGAGCCTCACCCCGCACGACACCGTTACAGACCCTTGACAGTCGCATTGTGCCGCGGCGAACAAGGTGGAATAGACGTACGCTGCTCGTCGTTACGAGGGTACATTGGCCCGTCTCGTTCGTTGGTCGAAGGCCGTCGATGAGCACCACTGATCTACACATCACCGCAAAGCTGATCACGACACGGGCCGATGCTTCCCGTTCGGTTGCCGCCTTGTTTGCCATCTGGCCCAGAATCTGCTCCTGTACCGTCGCCTGAGCGCACCGGACGGTCGCCCAGGCTCTCACCGGTTTGTCTGAAGACAACATCATTTGTGGAGACGTTGCCGGTTGCCTCGCATTCGGGCACGTGTGTCGACGCGCTCCGCTCGCTACGAGAGGGAATTATCGTGTCAGTTGTTCCAGAATTTCAGGAAGCCAACGCACGCTACTCCGCGAACTTCGACAAGGGAGATCTCCCTGTTCCACCAGCTCGTCAGGTGGCAGTCCTCACCTGCATGGACGCGCGGCTTGACCCCGCCCGCTTCCTCGGCCTGGAAGAGGGAGACGCCCACATCATCCGCAATGCCGGTGGCCGTGCCGATCAGGACGCCCTACGGTCGTTGATCATCTCGCAGCAGTTGTTGGGTACCAACGAGGTGGTCGTGATTCATCACGCCGATTGCGGCATGCTGAGCTTCCGCAACGAGGACCTGCAAGCGAAGCTCTCGGACCGCTTCGGCGCGTCAGCCGATCACATCGACTTTCTGCCGTTCTCCGACCTGGCGCAAAGCGTTCGAGATGATGTCGCAACCATTCGCAACCACCCGTTCATCGACGAAGGCGTCACGGTCAGCGGCTTCATCTATGACGTCAATACCGGGCGCATCGAACCAGTTGGGTAATGAAGATTCCAGCTTTTTGGGGAGGAAAGCGTTATGTCTCTCTTCGTCGTTCAGCACCAACACTCGGCCGAAACCTGTCCGGCGCGGGACCCACAGATGGGTCCGATGCTCCTCACGCACCTCTCCGCGAAGAACGCGGCGGCGCATGATGTCAAAATTCATGGAGAAGCGGTCATCAACGGTGCGCACAGGCTCTATCTGATCGTGGACGCACCCGGGGAAGAGCAGATCAGCCAGTTAATGCGGCCGTTCAGCCAGGTTGGCACGGTCGAGATCTTCCCAGCATCACCCTGCGAGGCGGTGGTCGGTCGCGGCTGCTGATCCTCCAAATAAATGGGGCGGTCCGCTGTTGACCGCCCCAAATCCACGCGAGGGTTCGAGCGCGACCGCTTAGATGCTTATACGCCGAGCTCCCAGATGTGCCGGTGCGACTCGGGGTCGGTCAGATACTCGGCGTCGTTCTCGTTGATCAGGATCAGATCCTCGACGTGAAAGCTGTCCTCGGGGTACTCGTTGTAGCCAATTTCGATCATCATGGCCATCCCCGGCAGCACCGGCTCGTCGACCCAGCTATAGATCTGCGGCGATTCGTGCAGCCCCATGCCGATGCTGTGGCCGATGATGCTCCACTTGAACTCGAGTCCGAGATCGGCGTAAGCCTGCATGCCGAGGTTGGCGATAGCTGAGGCCGGCATCTCGGGCTTGATGCCGAAGATGACCCGGTCCTTGATCTCAGTCAGCTTGGCGTGCATCTCCTTCTGGGCGTCGCTGGCTTTGCCCATGACCGCCGTACGCGCGATGTCGGAGTAATAGCCGTCCAGCGTGCCGCCGAAGTCAGTCTTGAGAATCATGCCGCTCTCGACCGGCAGGTCGGCGGCCGTCGCGTGCCACATGCCGCTGCGCGATCCGGCCGCGAGGAGCGGCGCGGTGACCATGTCGGCGCCCCGGTTCATCAGCTCGAATTGCATGCGGGCCATGATGGCGCGCTCGGTCTCGCCCGGTGTGGCAGCCTTCCAGGCAGCGTCGATGGCGGCCGTCGTCATGAGATTGACGCGGGTGATCGTCTCGATCTCGGCGGGCGTCTTGATCAGCCGCACGCTCTCCAGGAAGTAGTAGGCGTCCTCGAAGCTGACGTTGGGCAGGCGCCGCTGCAATTCCATGAGATGGCCGCCCGGGAAATTGCGCCCTTCAATGCCGACTTTTCCGCTGGTGATGCCATGCCCCTGCAGCACTTCAGCCACCACGCGCATCGAGTCGAGTCCCTCACCCTCATAGCCGCGTACGTCGGTGATGAAAGTCTCCTCTGGCCGCACGGTGTCGGCGCGCCGCTGCACCACCACGAAAGCGGGCTCTTCCCCGCGCGGCCAGATGACGAAGTGGAAGCGCTCCGGCAACGTACGCAGGTCCATGTTGTAAAAGCCGCTGTAGTAGGGGACGTTCTCGGGCGACATGGCGATGACGGCGTCATACGGACCGTCGTCCACCGTCTTGCGCAGGTTCTCCACGTTGACGTACTTGCCTCGGAGCGTCTGACTCAGATCACGCATTGTTGTTTCCTCGTTTCCAATTTCGGCGACTTCCCATCCCGTCTGGCCATTGTAGCGGCAGGCGGTCAGGAGCACGACAGTCTCGGCCAAACAGAAGTCGATCAAAGACATGATTGTCACTTGCTCATGATTCATTCATGGAGTAATCTGCAGTACGTGGTTCTGGAACGAAGGAAGGCTGTCTTGATTAAGATCGCCTCGGAAGTTCTCTTCATCATACTTGGAGGAGTTTGGCTCATTGACGCCATTCGTCCAGGAGTTCTGCCAAAATCAGTGTTCGCGTTCAAGTGGGTGTCGACAGGGCTGTCCTATGGCGGAATTGCGGCCGGCCTCTCCTATTTGTTGATAGGAAGCGCGGAATTGCTCTCCACAGCTGGTCCATCACCCGATGTTTCACTGGCAATGGCCATCATTGCGTTGATTCTCATGATCGTGGGTGTCGTGACCCTCCATCGCGAAAAGCGCCGTCACGAATCGGCACCGACGCCATGATGCCTCGCTCGCTTGCCGCGCTCATAGGGCTCTTTGTTTCCGTTCTCGTCGCGGCAACTGTGTTCGGCCTCGGCCTTCTTCTGCCGGATGGCATCGGCAAGCAGATCTATTTCTATTTCATGGCGTTTCCTATCGTTATGCTGCTAACCGTCATCATCGTCACTCTTGAATTACGCCGTCGCGTTCGTTGGACTCCGAATTCGCGTCGCGATCGAGCTCTGGATGAATGGTCGACACTCATCTTGTATTCGATCCCGTTCACACTCATGCTGTGGTTTGGAATTGATCAGCTTCGGGAGCGAAGTTTGCTTATCGCCGTGCCTGTCATCTGTGTACTGTGCTATCTCTATCTCATCGCGGCTCAAATCAAGACGATGCGGAACCACTGACGAATGGCTATGATATGGCCTATCAACGTTGCCCGGGACCAACGGTGATTAACGAAATAGTTGGTTGAATACGGGATTCGTCGAGTAGTCGTGATGCTCATCGGTGTGCCACGGCCGATAGAGGCAAATGCATGAGGATGACACGCTCGTAGTACCGAATCAATTTCTCGAAAACCACGTTCCCCAAGGCGATGGTGACCGATCACCGATCCGATTTGCGAATGTCGATGCGCGGCTGACTTGACTCCAGGCAAATCTCCCCCTCACCCGCCCTGCCGCAAATCCCCGATCTGGAAGAGGTAGACGCCGACGGCGGTGAAGAGAATGGCCAGCCCAAGCATCGTGCCGGACGCCAGCCAGTTCACGCCATCCAGCATCGGCTGTCCGTAAGCGTTGAAGATCGAGAGGTTGTCCGCCCAACTCGGGAAGTTGAGCAGCGAGCGCAGCAGATCCATGAAAAAGGCCAGTACCAGGTAGCTGCCGACGATCCCCATCACGCTTCCGGAGCGCAGCCGTGCGCCCAGTGCATAGACCGCGCCGGCAATCAGCGCCATCGGGGGCGTGAATGCGATGGCCGCTCCATAGACCCGCCCGGCGTCGATGGTGAGATGCGTGACCCAGCCTGCCGCCATCACCCCCGTTCCGGTCGCCACCGCCAGTACGAGGAAGGCGACGAACGCCGCCAGATACGACTGCAGCGCCACCATCCAGCGCGGATGCGGCGTGCTCAGCACCATATCGAGCCGTCCGTTGTCCTGATCGCTGGGCCACTGGTTGGCCCTGATCAACGCGTAGAGCATGGCGATGATGGCCGCGAAGAGAAAGACGATGAGAGAGAGGAAGCCGTTGTTCGAGGCCAGCAGCGCGTCGCCGAACACCTTGCTCACGATCGGCGAGCCTTTGAGCGCCTCGCGCAACTGATCTTCCGAAGACTTGGCGATTCCGGTGCCATAGGCGGCGTATATGAAGACGCCAAGCGTCCACCAGCCCAACGCCGGCGCGGCAGCGCGCAGCGACCGCATCAGCACCGACGTCAACCAGCGATCGTGGGCCGATCGCTCGAGCACACTTTCCGACCGTTGGTGATTCGTGCGTATTCGTCCGCCAATGAACGGCAGCTCCGCCACCGACCCCACGTCCCGCCGCAAGAAGACGACGGCGCTGAGCGCAAGCAGGACCAGGCCAAGCACCAGTACGAAGGTCAGCGCGGCGGCGTCGGTTCCGTAGCTGGAAATCAGCGGCTTGCTCAGGTTGTAGTAATAGTTGGGCGACAACCGGCGCACCCAGGCAGCCGAAGGGTAGACGCGGCCGGTCCCATCGAGGACGAACGCCAGCGCGTAGATACCGCCCGCGATCCCGGCTGCAGCATTGGCCGTCTGCGTATATTGCGAGATGAAGAGAGCCAGCATGGCGTAAAAGAAGAGGAGGGCGCTGACGTTCAGGCCGGCCAGTAGAGCTCCGCTCACGGAAACGGTCAGATGGAGCCGATCCTCCCCGATGAGCGCTCCGATTGAAAAGGCCAGTCCCAGAATCAGGATAGAGACGACGGTTGCCAGAACTTTTTGGACGAAGAGTCGCCCACGTGAGAGCGGCCGGGCCAGCAATAGCTCAAGCGAGCCGCGTGACTCCTCGCCCCGCAACAGTCGCCCCCCGAGGATCACAACGAAGATGCAGAGGACCAGCGAGAAGAAAAAGCCATAGCGGAACGTGACGAAACCGGAGGCAGTCCCCACCTCGACCGGATCGTTGAAGAAGACGAACGCCTTGTTGTTGGCTAGGCTGGCAATCTGCGTCGGGTTGACTTGCTTGTAGGCCTCATAGCCCGCCACCGTCACCAGCGTGACGATGACGCTCCAGATGAGGACCGGCCAGCGCTGATCGCGCAGTGTCTTGAGGAAGACCGAACGGAACATCATTCCAGCCGTCCCTCGCTGGAGTCCGGCTCGTAATAGCGCAGAAAAACTTCTTCAAGGCTCGGCTGTCGCGCCGTCATCGACGTCGCCTGGTGCCGCGCCGCCACCTGGATGACGTCCGCCATTTCCTGTTGTGCAGTCAGCTGTACCGTAGTGCCGTCGTTCAGCAGCTTGACGTCGCTCACGTTGGGGAGCCCGGCAAACCACTCGAGTTCCGGCGCTCCGGGGAAGACGATCTCGATGACGTGGCGCCGCATTTCCTTGAGCGTCGAGACGTGATCGATCTTGACCAGCTCGCCTTCCCGGATGATCCCGACCCGATCGCAGGTGTGCTCCACTTCCGGCAAGATGTGAGACGAGAGGAAGATGCTGCTCCCCGACTCGCGTGCCTCCTGCACCAGCGCATAAAACTCCTGCTGGTTGAGTGGGTCGAGCCCGGCGGTCGGCTCATCGAGAATCAGGAGGCGGGGCCGGCGCATGAACGCCTGGATCAACCCGACCTTCTGCTTGTTGCCGCGTGAATAGTCACGAAAGCGCTTGCTGGGGTCCAGCTCGAAGCGCTGCACGAGTCGCTTGACGAGCGCTTGGTCAACCCCACCGGAGAGATGGCCCAGGTATTCGATGACCTGCGCGCCGGTGAGAGCCGGATCGACGTTGAATTCCCCTGGTAGATAGCCGATCAGACGTTTCACGTCCGTCGATTGCGACCAGCAATTCATCCCCGCTATGCGGGCGGAGCCTGAAGTCGGACGCAGCAAGCCCATCAGCAAGCGAATCGTAGTCGTCTTCCCAGCACCATTGGGGCCCAGGAAGCCGAAGACCTCCCCCTCATCGACCGAGAACGTGAGGGCGTTGATTCCCAGGCTAGCACCGTAGAACTTGGTTAGTGATTCTGTCTCAATGATGGCGTTCATGCTCAGTTGCTCCGAAATGCGTGCCCGATACGAGACACTCTCGACGACGCTCGCCCTTGCGACATCGCACGTCCCACTCTCCACGCTCGTAGAACTCTACGAAATCGGGTGGCCCTTCGGCGCGCCCGCGGCGCGTATACCGGGCGCCTTCAGCGTCGTCAAGGCAAAAACCTGCGTCGGTCGATCACGGCACGATTCTCGCGTAGTGCTCTGTCCGTATGTGGTGCGGAATGGTGACGTTGCCGCTCGCCGACGTGATTTGTCGAGCGGCACCCAAGGCCATGGCCCGGACGCGCCACGTTCTGGCATCGGTGGCGGCGACGTGTAATACGCCGTTTACATGGGCGGGCTACGGTGCAGTGCAGCACAAACGAGAGGATCGACTGATCTCCTGGTGTTTGAACGAGACGAATACATAACGAGATTTCCCTCACCTGATACGGCCTGGGCAGAGGCATCGTCTTCGATGCACTTTGACAGGCTCGTTCCATCTTCTTCTGGAGTCTCGGATTCGGAGTAGAAAGGAACGGGGTATGCACGCCCCATCGATTACCGAGCGTTTGGAGCATTGGGCTCACAACCAACCGGACACGACGTTCCTGACCGATCTCGAAACCGGCCATTCACTCACCTATCTGCAAACGCTTAAGGCCATGCGCGGTCTGCAGCAGCATCTTGGTTCGAACGCGCGCAGCATCGTGCTGGGTTTACCGGGCGGAATGAGCGCCGCTGTGGTCTGGCTGGCGGCGCTGACCGGCGGGCATCAGCTCGTCCCCTGCTCGCCCGAAGCGACCGACAGCGAGAAGTCGCGTTTAGCCGAGTCATTCACGCCCGATCTGGCAGTTGCCGAGGAAGCGAGCGCGGCCGATGGCTTCGGGCCGGTTGTCAAGCGCGTCATCACGCGGTCAGAGCTCGATGAGCAGGTTCTCGACTGGGCCAATCAACCGGGCCCGCTCCTCACACCCCGGGTCTATGGGCTGGTCGATCGTGGCACCGTCCGCCTGACGACGTCCGGTACCACCGGGTCGCCCAAAGGGGTATGCCTGCGAGCCGATCAGTTCGCCTGGACGGCTGATCAGATCCGCATCAGTCACCGCCTGACCCCGGATGATCGCGGGCTCTCCGTCCTCCCCTTCTTCCATATAAATGCTCCGGTGGTGAGCCTCTGCACGACGGTGATGTCCGGTGGCACACTGGTCGTCGCGCCACGCTTCAGCCGCACCCGGTTCTGGGACTGGATCCAGGATTACCAGGTCACCTGGGCCAGCATCGTTCCGACCATCCTGGCGGTCCTGCTGCAAACCGAACGACCGGACTGGCTGCCCGGCACCCTACGCTTCGTGCGTACCGCCTCGGCGCCGCTCCCGCTGGTGCAACTCATGGCCTTCGAGAAGCGCTTCGACATCCCGGTCATCGAGACCTACGGCCTCTCCGAAGCGGCGGCCACAGTGGCTGCCAACCCAGTGCCGCCGGAACACTACAAGCCGGGCTCGGTTGGCCGTCCGATCGGCGTATCGCTGCGCGTCTGTCGACCGCTTGAGGACCAGCCGATCGGTGGCTTGAAGCAAGTCAAGACCGGTGAAGAAGGCGAGATCTGCATCTCCGGTCCGAACGTGATCGACGCCTACGATGCCGGCGCCAGTGCTTCGTCCTTCCAGGACGGCTGGTTCCGCACCGGTGACCTGGGCTATCTCGACTCCGATGGCTTCCTCTTCATCACGGGGCGGATCAAAGACGTGATCAACCGTGGCGGCGAGAAGATATCGCCAAGAGAGGTCGAAGAGATCATGTTGGCTCACCCCAACGTGCGGGATGCCGCGGTGATCGCGGAGCCGGACCCGATCTACGGGCAACGGCCGATCGCCTACGTTGTACTGGAGCCGAACGCCAAACCGGGCGCGCTCGACGGGGTTCGGGAGCACTGCGCATCACTACTCAGTGCCTACAAGGTTCCCGAGCGGTTCGAGCCGGTGGCCGAGCTTCCGCGTACCAGAACCGGAAAGATCCGCCGGCACCTGGTTGGCATCTCTCCCGATGCCCGTGGCAACCGGAACGTCCGCTATGGAGTCGCGTGACGTCCGGCAAACGGACGTCGCACTGACCGGGGCGCTCCAGAAGGGTTAGTCACGGATGTCAGCCAAGGTCACACGCAAGTCTCGCAACTTCCTGCACGAGATCGACATGGTGCGGGTCGTGACCGCTTTGTCCGTGGTAGCGGTGCACGTCACCGCCTTCACCGTCTTCTTCAACACGACTCAATTCGGGTCTGAGGTACAGAACGCGGCGGTCTCGGCGCTCCACTTCACGCGTGAGGTCTTCCTTTCCCTCACGGCGCTGGTGATGGTCCACAACTACACCAAGCGACCACTCAAGCTCGGGACCTTCTGGCGCAAACGTGGCCTTGGCGTGGTCGTGCCTTACATCATCTGGAGCCTCATCTACGTTTACGTCAACGTTCCGCATGATCCGGTGGGCAACTGGGTCCACACCGCGCTGGCCGACATTCTGTCCGGCAACGCGTCGTACCAGCTCTACTACATCTTGCTGACAATCGAGTTCTATTTGGCCTTGCCGTTGCTGCTTTGGTTCGTCATTCGCTACCGTCATCGCCCCTGGCGCGTACTCGGCATCAGCGCCGCGCTGCAGCTGGCCTTGATGTACTTTGACTTCAACTACATCCTGACCGGACCACTTGCCTCGACTCATTTCGGCCAGTGGATGAACGAATATCAATGGCGCATGCTGCCGGAATATCAGTTCTACGTGATGATCGGCGCCTATGCCGCCCTCTACCTGGACGAACTCCGCGCCTTCGTGATGCGACACAGCATGCTTGTCGTGTTTGGTCTGGGTGCCGGGATTGCGACCCTCTGGGGGCGCTACGCCATCGCGCTAAACGTGCAGCACGCCTCGATGGGCTACGCCACACACGTCTTCCAGCCGGTAATGGTTTTCTACAGTCTGACCGCGATTCTCTTCCTCTACTGGCTGGGCTGCGAATGGGCCACGCACCGATCGGCCGACGGACTCCCCTACGGGCGTCGTTTCGTCACGTTGCTGTCCGATTGCTCATTTGGC
Organism: uncultured Chloroflexia bacterium; assembly: GCA_963713965.1. Lineage (GTDB taxonomy): Bacteria > Chloroflexota > Chloroflexia > Thermomicrobiales > Thermomicrobiaceae > CALAGB01. The sequence goes on along the minus strand of OY970217.1, from coordinate 2,129,893 downwards.
ATCTATTTGATTCACGCCTTCGTCCTGAACGACGTGCTCACCTACGTGGTGCCGCGTTTGCTCCTGGGTTGGCCGGTGGCTATCCGCGTCTTCAGCGTCTGGTTCATCGTCGCGTCGATCACCACTGCCATCTGCGCCGTCCTCCTCTACACTCCGGGCTTCAGCCGCCTCATTGGCCGGCCGTCACTCCTGCCAACCGACTTCGGTCCGTGGCAGTGGACGCGAACTCGCGCCCAACAGGTCTTTGCCGTGAGCGGCTCCGGCGAGTCGAGCCGAACCAACTCGTCACGCAAGGCTCAGTCGGTTGAAGAGATCGCCCGGGCTGAAGACTGAAGGACGACTCGCCGTGACGCCGCAATTGGCCGTCGTCCAGGCTCCCAATAGGTTGACGCACCGCGTTCGATCTACACGGATCTGACATAATGCTCGGACACGAGAGAATCGGGCATTCCTCCGATGAGGACGACTCACCGCATGTTGAATGAGTGAAGCGCGCTGATCTGTCGAACGAACGACGGGGAAGAGTTTGAGACGTTCCATAATCACCGCACTGCTGGCGGTTCTTGGCATCATCCTTGTCGTCGTTCTGGTCTCTTCTCACGTGCCGATTCCCAAGCGGACGCTGCAGCAGCGAACTAGCCTCGCCAAGACGACCGCGACCGAGACACCATCGCCAACAGCCCTCTCGAGTCCCACGAGTAAGGTTGACACGTCCCCAATGGCGAGTCCCACTCAAGCAATCACACCGACCGTGACCGCAACTGAGGCTGCGTCCGCCTCGCCGACCTCAACGCCCTCTCCATCACCAACACTCTCTGCAGCGCCAACCAGTACCCCGGAAGTGACTCCAAAAATGATGACGGAGTCGAATGGGATCAGCATGGGGTGCGATCCGGGCTCGGCTTACGACTATCTCACCTGCGAGGCCAATGAGCCGAGCGGCTTCTCAATGACCTTCTATCTGTTCCTGCCGCGGAACTTCTCGCCGAAGACGTCGTATCCGCTCGTCCTCCTTCTTGCGGGAGGCGGTGAACGTGCCGTACCCACCAAAACCGCGCAGCAGAACCGGGACGCGATCCTCAACGATCCCTACTCCGAGATCTGGGGACCAGGCTTTCCCGAGCCGTACAGCGAGGACGTTCAAGCACGTTGGCCCAGCTTCATCGTGATCCCACAGCTCCAGGTTCCCAACCGCTTCGTCGACGTGCCAGCCAACTATGGAACCTATTCGATGACGCCCCAGCCGAACGACTCTCTACGTCTTTCCAAAGAGATCGTCGATACCTTGCAGCTCGTCTACAGCAATATCGACGCGAATCGGATCTATCTGACCGGCCTATCCATGGGGGGCTACGGCACCTGGGACGCGGCCGAGCGTTGGCCGAACTACTGGGCGGCACTGGCACCGATCGCAGGGGCTGGCGACCCGACCTATGCCAATCTGCTGGTCAACGTCCCGATCTGGGACTTCCATAGCTCCGACGATACGACGGTGCCGGTTTCCGGGTCGCGGGACATGATCAACGCCATCCGAGCTGCGGGTGGAGACCCACGCTACACCGAGTTCACCAACATGGGACACGGAGCCTGGCTCGCGCCATACACCATCATGGGCAAGCCAAGCCCGACACCTGGGTTCTTTTCATGGCTCTTCGCTCAGCACAAATGACCACAAAGTCTCGTACGAATGCACGTTACCGTAAGTGGAACGTCGATTGCGTACTCCAACCGCGCCCGCAGGGTCGGCAGGGCGAGCGAGACACAACGCGTGACTACTTCCGTCGAGGACACGCGCCGATCCCCCGAGGGAAATGTTGCGTCGGCCGGTCAGTTAACGCCGGTGTTACAGACCGTTGCTACGCTCTCCCTCACTGCCTCTCACTCGAAATGAGTGAGAGGAGCATCCATGACGACGCCTCACGGCGTAGTGGAGAAGGAGCTTCCCACGTCCAGATGGATTGGGAAGTGAACGGAGGCCCTTAAATGGACTGGACCGAGATCACGCTCGATCGCCTGCTGCGCCAGGACGTACGCCTCGTGAGCTACGTTCCTGATCAGGCGCTCGCCAAGCTGATCGATGGGTTCGAAACGCACCCTGAGACGCGCTGCTTCACGGCGACTCGTGAAGACGAAGCCGTGGCGATCGCCTGCGGCGGTGCGATGGGCGGTGTGCGCTCTGTGGCGCTAATGCAAAGTAGCGGTTTCGGTAACATCGCCAACGTCCTCGCATCGCTGGCTACCCCCTATCAGATTCCCGTGCTGATGATCGTCACTGAGCGGGGCATTCTTGGCGAGTTCAATCCAGTGCAGACGCCGATCACGCGCGTGCTGCGCTCGACGCTCGACGGGCTGAGCATTCCGCACGTCACCCTCGACGACCCCAATCGGGTCGAATTCCTGGTCGACCGCATGGCGTCGCAGTGCTTCAACACGCAACATCCGGCCGCAATCATCGTTTCCCCGATTCTGACCGGCGGAAAGACCGCGCCAGGCTCGGCTCCCAGCAAACGAGCGGCCTGATTGGTCTCCGTCAGCGAAAGGATCCAACCTCATGCAGACTCTCGAGCGGATCGACGTACGTTCAAACGTACTGGATCGGATGACACTGACCGAGCGTCTGGTCAGCGTGCTTCATAATGGTGAAGCGGTCATCGGTGGGATTGGCAACAGCAACTTTGACCTCTTCGGCGCGGGCGACAGGCCCGAGAATTTCTATATGCTGGGCAGCATGGGCATGGCCGTGCCGATCGGGCTCGGCGTCGCGGTGGCTCAACCACACCGTCAGGTGATCGTGCTGGAGGGAGACGGCTCCCTCTTGATGAATCTGGGCAGCCTGGCGACCGTAGGTATGGTCGCTCCGCCAAATCTGACCATCGTCATCTGGGATAACGGCTGTTATCAGATGACCGGCGGACAGCGAACGCCGAGCGGTACGAGCACAGACCTGGTTCAAGTGGCCACTGCTTCAGGCATTGCCAACAGTCACTGGGCGCATGACGAGTCTCAATTCGAGCGGTTGATGCAAGAGGCGCTGTGGTCGCCGGGGCCCGCATTCATCGCCGCGCCGATCAAAGCCAGGCCGAGCCAGTCGCATCCTGAGTTCGATCCGGTGGTACTGAAAGACCGCTTCATGCGCGGCATCGGCGCAAAGCCGCCTCACGGCTGCTAGCCCCGCACTCAGACATGCACGAACGTGAGAATGCCCGGGATTGTCTCCCGGGCATCTTGCTTCTCAGCCGTTGGTGGTTTCCTACTTCAGTGCGCGAATTCGAGTTTGAGAAGCTCACGAAATAAGCATCAATGTTGGGTCCGCTCTGATGATATGGCGGTAAGCTGGAGAAGGGTTAGTACTCTTACGGACTCACGGGTACCAAGCAATCGTCGTGGCGGGACCTGTGCGCCTTTGTAGCCCATTCGCTATCACGATTCGAGAGCGTCTCACCGGGCAATTGGTGCCGATCGAGAGGCACTAACGTGCTCAATGAAGGCGGGCACAGGTCCCGCCACGACGAACGTCTGAACGTTGACGTCCTCCCGCCCTAGCGCCCCGTAAAGTCGGGCTGCCGACATTGACCGAGACAAGCTCAATATACTAAAATCCGTATAATGGTCGTGGAGTGCACAATCGAGTTCTATCTGGATGATCAGGGGCGTGCCCCTGTTGCGGCGTTCCTTGATAGCCTCGACGTCAAGACTCGAGCGCGATTCCGTTGGTCGTTGGAACAGCTTCGAATACGAAACGTGCAGGCAAGAGCCCCGTTGGTACGACACCTTGAGGGTGATCTTTGGGAACTGCGGGAAGAATCGATGACGAACATTTATCGCGTCATCTATGTTTTCGTCGCCGGTCGACGAATCGTCCTGCTGCACGGCTTTCAGAAGAAGACACAAAAGACGTCCGCACGAGAGCTCGAGATCGCACGTAGACGACATCACAGGTTTGTTGAGCAGGAAAAGGCGAGGGAAACATGACTGACCCCGGTAAGCGAACTGGTCAGAAAGCTTATGAAGACTACTGGGACCAGCAGATGGCGGATCCGGAGTTTCGAGCTGCATATGAAGAGGAATCCGCCAAGAAGGAGCTTTGGCTGCAGCTGGTCGAGGCACGACAGGAAGCCGGTCTGACACAAGTCGAACTGGCAGAGCGGCTCGGAGTCTCGCAGGCACAGGTGGCTCGCATCGAAAAGCGCGGCTACGACTCCTACACGTTGACCACGTTACGGCGCTACGTTGAAGCGCTAGGTGAGGGCTTTTCGATTGAAGTCCGCGTACATCACGAGGATCCCGCCCACCAAACGGCCATAGCCGCCCAATAGCACACCACCCAAGCGCCTCCCTCGAGCGAACCACATTGATCGGGTCATTCGAGGAGAGACGCCCGAACATTCCGGAGTCTTCCGCGCCTCGTCCCGCTGCTCACCGCCCCTTGAAGGCTGGCTGGCGCTTTTCGACGGTGGCGCGCAGGCCCTCTTTGTGGTCCTCCGTGTCGCCGCAGATCTGTCCGGCCCGGCGCTCGTTACGCAGTGCGTCCTCGAAGGCCAGCTCGGCATTCTGGCGGATCAACTCCTTGGCCAGGCCGATGGCAACCGTCGGTCCAGAGGCCAGCCGCGTGGCCCACTCCATTGCCGTCGACATGAGCTCGTCCGGCTCGACCAGCGCGCTGATCAATCCGATGCGCTCCGCCTCCTGCGCGTCGATGATGCGGCCGGTGTAGATCATCTCGGCGGCGCGCGACGGGCCGATCAGCCTTGGTAGAAGGAATGTACCGCCAGCATCGGGCGAGAAACCAACCCGAATGTAGACCTCGCCAAAGCGCGCCGACGTCGAGGCGATGCGGAAGTCGCAGACCAACGTGAGGTCGCAGCCGCCACCCACCGCCACGCCGTTGACGGCCGCGATGACCGGCTTGGGAATGCGGTAGAGGCGCGACATGAGCCGGTGCATGCGCAGCGCCCAGCCATCCATATCCGCTTCGTCCTCGCCGCCGCTTCCGCTGCTCCACTCCTTCACGTCGGCGCCCGCGGAAAAGCCGCGGCCCGATCCGGTGATGATCAGCGCCCGTACCGATTCCCGGTTCCAGCTCCGCTCGACCAGATAATCGACCTCGACAATCGTCTGCAGATCGATCGCGTTGAGGCGCTCGGGACGGTTGAGGGTGATGACGCCGACCCCATCCCGTTCTTCCCACAAAACTCGTGTCAGCTCCATGGCCTGCTCCGTCCCGTCATTAATGGCGTTGAACCCCGCGACATTGCATCGCGGACCGCTCCAACCAATTTCGTTGATCCCACACGCTGCTCACGGTAGCAGCCGTGAAATTGAGCGTCAATCAGCGGCGACCGGCTCATCCAGCTCGAGTGGCTCCGGCTGGTGCTGCAGGTGGCGTAGCGGCGAGAAATAGACCCAGAAGGCGGCTAGTACGAACCCAACGATGCCCACAACGAGTGTCGCCTTGAGCCCAATCAACTCGCCCAACGCTCCACCGATCAAGGATCCGATCGGAATCCCGCCACCCACCACGAACTTGCTGGTGGCGTTGATCCGCCCCAGGTAGCGGTCCGGCGTGATCGCCTGGCGCAGGCTCATGGAGTTGACGTCGGCGATGAGCAACGTCAGCCACTGGAGGAATTCGGCAGCCAGCACCATGGGCAACGCAACCGAGGGGAAGAGCACCGCCAGCGGCACAGGCGCACCGCACAGCCCGAACAGTACGCGACCGACGATGATGGCCGGTCCCACGCCGATGCGCCGGGCCATCGGCGCCGCGATCATGGCACCGATCAGCGCTCCCACGCCGCCGAGGGCGAAAACGAGACCGACCGCTGTCGAACTCAAGCCCAGAATGTTGACCATGTACAGGACGTAAACGGCCATGAAGACGTAGCCAAACAAGGACGTCATGGCTGCGCTGAGGAGCATGGCTCGCAGCGTCGCATTGCCGATCGCCAATCCAAAACCTTGACGAATAGCCGGAAGGAGCGCTGGGCGATCGACCGAACGATCCGGCTCGGATTCGGGTGTGCGGATGCGGCGCAGGAAGATCGCCGATATGAGAAAGGTAAATGCGTCGAGCACTACGGCGTAGGCCGCGCCGAGCACGCCGACAAGAACGCCCGCCATGCCCGGCCCCACCACCTGGGCGAACGAGGCGGATGACTGCAGCTTGCTGTTCCCCTCCAGCAGATTCTCGCGCCCAATGAGCTCCGGCAAATGGGACATGAAGGCGACATCGAAGAAGACCTTCAACGCGCCGTTTACGAAGGTGACGGCGTAGAGGAGCTCAATGCGCATATCACCGAAGAACCAGACGGCCGGGATGCTCAACAGGAAGAACATGCGAGCGAAATCGACCGCGATCATCAGGCGACGTCGTCGTACCCGATCGATCCAGACGCCGGCCACAAGCCCGAAGATGAGATTGGGAGCCGTCCCAGCCGCTGTGAGAAAACCCATCTGCGCGGCAGACGCATGTAGCGAGAGGGCCGCCATCAACGGCAGCGCCAGCAGCGTGATCTGCGAGCCGATCTCGGAGACGCTGTCGCCGGCCCAGAAGCGCATGAAGTCACGATGCTGCCAGAGGCCTGCCAGACGGACGTACGGCAAGCGGCGGCGACTTAACCGGTCACTGGAAGGTGAAGCTCTATTGCGAGGAGATTGGCCGCGAGATCGCACGGCGTCGGCAACTGCGGCGCGAAAGCGTATGAATTTGAACATGAACGTCGAACCCCCAACAATGCTGGGAGGAGGTCACCAACTGCGCCCTCCCCCGCTGTCCTCTGCGCGATTTACTCAGGACAGCGGAAGATCTTGCATTCGGATGAAGGGTTCTTTCGTGCGCCATGCAAGGACGGCAGGCGCCACCACGTTCATGCTCATGTCTTCAGTGCTCCAACGCGCGGCAGTCGCACCACGCGGTTTCGGAGTCTACCGAACGTCGCCGTATCCGACAACTGGACGACCGGGCTACTTCAGGACCAAGTTGCGCAGCAGGAACAGACTGTTGGCCGGGCGCTCGGCCAGGCGACGCATCAGGTAGAAGTACCACTCGTGGCCGAACGGTGTCGCCACCAGCACTTTATAGCCCTTGCGCACGAGATCGAGCTGTAACTGCGGACGGATGCCGTAGAGCATCTGGAACTCGAAGCGATCGTTGCCGATCCCCAGATCACGCGTGTAGTTGATGACGTGGTTGATGATCGCCTCGTCGTGCGTGGCGATGGCAGTGTAGCCGCCGCCCGTCAACATGCGTTCCGCCAGGCTCAAATAGTTGCGGTCGACGTCGGCCTTCTCGGGATAGGCGACGTTACTGGGCTCCAGGTAGGCGCCCTTGACCAGGCGCAGATTGGGGTTCAAGGGAAGTAGATCGCCCAGATCGCGCTGCGTCCTGTAGAGATATGACTGCAGCACCGTACCGGCGTTCTCATGCCCATCCGCACGCAAGCGCTGATAGATGCGCATGGTCGGATCGACCCGGGCCGACTCCTCCATATCGATGCGGATGAAGTTATTCTTCGTCGCTGCGTGCTCCAACAGCCGGGCGAGGTTGCGGTAGGCGAGCTCCTCGTCGATGTCAAGACCGAGATGCGTGAGCTTCAGCGCGATGTTGGTTCGCAGCTTCTCGTCGGCAATGCGGTCCAGAACCCGCTCATACTCATCGACCACCGCGCCGGCCATCTGTTCGTCCCGCACACCCTCCCCGAGGAGCGTGGTATTGGTGGCCAGACCTTGCTGATTCAGTCGACGCAGCACCACGACGCACTCGTCCAGCGTCTCACCGGCGACGAAACGGGCCGCGCCCATGCGCATGCCGTAGCGCCGCACGAAACGAGAGACACCTGGATTCGTCGTTGCCACCAAGATTCCGCGACGGAACATGAGTTCAGGCGTCCTTCCCATTGCGTTGACTATCGAGGGGTGTATTCGCGCCGGTTTCCGAAATCGTCAGATCGCGACAATCGGCCGTCTCGCCATTGCAGCACGGCACGACGATCTGACCGCACGTCGCGCATTGGTAATGCGCCCGCACCCAGATCATCTGGCTGATCTGTCCGCAAAACGGACAACGTTCCGTCACGACTGCCTCCAAATCGTTCTTCGGTCGATTCTAACCCGAAACGTAGCCCACGGATGGGCTCGCTCATACCCCACCATCCGGACGCACGCGTGTTTCCAGTCTGTTTCGAAGTCGTTCACATCCCCTTCAGTCTCGTAAGACCTCCGTAAGACCCAAAGCGCAGAGTGCGAATCATCGACGTTCACTCAGGACGGGACCGGAAGGGAGACGAACGACACATCCTGGCCAGCATCGGCATCTGTGTTTCGCGATCTTTGGAGGACTGAATGCACCGATTTCATTTCACTCGAACGATTCGAGCACTCTTCGTCGTCGGCCTGCTCGCCAGTGCCTTCGCCGCTCTCGTTGGGAGCGCGGGCGCGCGCGGCTGGGACGGACAGGTCTACACCATCACCAACGAAGCCAGCGGTAACCGCATCGCCATCTTCAATCGCGCCGCCAACGGTGATTTGGCATTCGACAGTTACGTCAACTCTGGCGGCAACGGCACGGGCAGCAAGCTCGGCTCGCAGGGCGCCGTCATCTTGAGCGACAACGGTCGTTGGCTCTTCGCCGTCAACGCCGGAAGCAACAGCATCTCCAGCTTCCGGGTGACGCCCCAGGGTCTCGATCTAGCGGATACCATCGACTCTGCTGGAATAACTCCGGTCAGTCTCACCCTGCACAACAATCTCCTCTACGTCCTGAACGAAGGTGGATCGCCGAACATCAGCGGCTTCTTCGTGGGTCCTCGGGGCAACCTGTTCCATATCCCCGGATCGACGCAACCAGCGACGAGCGCAACCTCGGTGCAGATCGGCTTCTCACCTGACGGACACGTGCTGATCGTCGCCGGCAAGGCCTCAAACACGCTCGACAGCTACGTCGTCAGTCGTTCCGGCAGCGCCGGACCGCCGCAGACCTTCGCCTCCAACGCGGCCGTGCCGTATGGCTTTGGCTTCGACAATCGCGGGCACCTGATCGTTTCGGAGGCCTCCGGCTTCGTGACCCCGTACTCCGTCAGTCGTGACGGCACGATCAGCGCCATCACCGCGGCCGCGCCGACCTACCAGAATGCGGCCTGCTGGGTCGTGATCACCAAGAACGGCCGCTACGTCTACACCACCAACGCCGGCTCGAGTTCGATCACCGGATTCTCCATCGCCCATAACGGCGCGCTCACCATCCTCAACTCCGATGGCGTCACCGCAAGCACTGGCGCTGGAACGAGCCCGATCGACATGGCGTTGAGCAACAACAGTCACTTCCTGTACGTCAATAATGGCGACGGCACCATCGGCGCATTCCGGGTTCATTCCAACGGCAGCCTCAGCTCCGTAACGGTTATCAGTGGGCTTCCGGCGTCGACCACGGGACTGGCCAGCAACTAAGCCTTCCCCATTCCCGTCCCTCTTTTCCCTCGGCCGCCGGTGGAATCACCGGCGGCCACCTTTTTTCCATCAACTGGGAGCGACACGTCCGGGAAGATGGTGTATAGTCCTGCCACGAAATCTTCGAACCAGGCGCGATAGGCAAAGCGAGTGTCAGTCCTCTAATTCATCGTCTCCACTGTTTCTGGAGCGATACGCCACCCGACCGGATGGGCGTCTGACGGCATATGCCGCGACGATGGTCCGTTCCGGTTCGTTTCCGCATGGTGTGAAAACGAACGTCGCATGGCCCCTTCGTCACGGTACGCCGGTTGACGTCGGGCCACTCGTACGATGGTGGTAGAGGATGTTCTCGCACGCGATCTCTCCAACGCGCGTCTACCTACTGATGGTGGGGATCTTCTCCCTTCTCTTTTCCATGTTCGCCACATACACCACGGTCTATCGCTTTGTGGTCGTTGGACTCAATCCGTTTGAGCTCCTGCTGGTCGGTACGGTCCTTGAGGCGTCGACCTTCCTCTTCGAAATCCCAACCGGCGTGGTGGCCGATGTCCGCAGCCGCCGCACGTCGATCATCATCGGGTTCATCTTGATCGGGATTGGGTTCGCCTTTGAAGGGGCCATCGCCCTCTTCGCCACGGTGCTGATCGCCCAGGTGATCTGGGGCGTAGGCTACACGTTCATCAGCGGCGCGCGTGAGGCCTGGATCGCCGATGAACTGGGCGACGAGGCACGCGTCGGACGCCTCTACCTGCGGTCGGCGCAGCTTGGTCAGATCTCGTCGATCGTGGGCATGCTGATCAGCGTGGGGCTGGCCAGTATCCGGGTCAACGTGCCAATCATCGTCTCCGGCGTCGGCGTGGTCGGGCTCGGAGTGCTGATGCTCCTCATTATGCCGGAGCGCAACTTCCACCCCATACCGCACCCGGAGCGTCTCCCGTTCGCCGAGATGAAGCGCACTTTCCTGCACGGGCTCGCGGTGGTGCGGGGTCGACCGATCCTGATCACGATCCTCTTCATTGGGCTCTTCTACGGCATGTCGTCTGAAGCCTTCGATCGGCTCTGGGAAGCGCACTTCCTGGCAAATCTCGGCTTCCCGTCGAGCGGCCACCTGAGCGCCATCGTCTGGTTCGGCATCATCAACGCGGGCGCCATGGCGCTCAGCCTGGTGGTGACCGAGGTCGCGCTACGACGCGTCGATACCACCAGTCACCAGCGGGTAACCCGCATGCTCCTGCTGATCAACGGAGTGTTGGCACTCAGCGTGGCCGGTTTTGGGGTGGCCGGAGGGTTCGCCATGGGGTTGGCTGCTTACTGGGCCGCCTACTCGATGCGCACCGCCAACCAGCCCCTCTACACGGCCTGGATGAACCAGAGCCTGCAGCCGCGTATCCGCGCAACCGTCTTCTCGATGAGCAGTCAGTTCGACGCGTTGGGACAGGTGGTTGGCGGTCCGGTGATCGGGTTCATCGGAACGGCTGTCTCACTGGCCGCGGCCATGATCGCATCCGGCGTCACGCTCATCCCGGCGCTGGTGCTCTATCTCCGCACCAGCTTCCGAACCGAGCCCGAACCCGTAACGGCAGTGGTGGATGTGCCTGGGGAGTGAAGTGAGTCGAGTTGCTCGACGGCCCTCATCCCCAGCCCCGCCAAGCAGGAGAGGGGAGACGTCTCAAGAGAACAGAACAACCGTACCCGATAGTTCCCCTTCTCCCGTTCGGACGGGAGATGGTGGACTGCGTCCATTTAACCGAACCAGGGTCAAAGGGAAGGTTGGTCAAGTCCTCTCCCTCGGGTCGAGGGAGAGTTAGTGAGGGAGAGAAGGGGTCAGGGGATGAGGGTGGTCGAATTTACCCCGCCGCGTCGTATGCTTTCTGCAGTTCGGCGACGTCGATCTTGCTCATCTGCAGCATGCGACTCATAACGCGATTGGCGCGCTCCGGATCCGGGTCGCTCAACATGCGGGGCAACGCCGACGGAACGACTTGCCAGGAGAGTCCGAACCGGTCTTTCAGCCACCCGCACGGCCCCGGCTCGCCGCCGTCGCTCAGCTTCTCCCAGAGGTAATCGACCTCCTCCTGTGAGTCGCAGTCGATCGAGAGGGAGATGGCTTCGGTGAACTGGTACATTGGTCCGCCGTTGAGCGCGATGTACTCAACTCCATCGAGCGTGAACTCCATAACCATCACACTGCCCGCGGGTCCAGGTCCCTCCGGACCGTATCGATTGACGTTGGTGATCTCGGAGTTCTTGAAGATGGAGACATAGAAATTCACGGCCTCTTCGGCCTGATTGTCGAACCACAGGAAGGTCTTGATTTTCTGCGCCATAGTCTAATCCTCCTTGCTCAATGAGCATTCAACCATTTGGACCAGCGTCTTCTGCTTATGGTCGAATCGTCGACGCGGAAATCGACATCATCGATTTGAAGATGGCGACGTGTCTGATGTGGGCGGTCACTAAACTCTGTTCGATTCGGACAGCCGCATCTGTTCCTCACGCACGGGTATGACCGGCTCGGTGATGCCGAAGCGGGCGAATCCGGCCGCGCCCACGATCAACATCGAGACGGCACAGCCACCGATCACCAGCGGCACGCTGACGTGCGCGAAGAGTGGGACGGCCAGCAACAGACCGATTGATCCGCCTACCATGGCGATAGTCGAACGAAAGCTATAGACCTTGCCGATCTGATCGGGCGGGAAATCTGTCTGGATCATCGTCAGCTGCACCAGATCCCCCATCGGCCCGCCAAAGGCGGCGATGCCCGAGCCGATGACGGCGATCGTCACGCTGTGTGCAGCGGCCAGGATCAGGAAGCCGCCACCCATGATCAGGCGCCCGGCGAAGAGGACCGCCACGCGTCGGTGGATGGTGAGGCTGCCGATGATCAAATTGCCGATGACGTTGGTGGCGCCATAGGCACCGACAATAAGGCCGAAGGCGCCGATCGACCCAGAGAGGACTCGTTGTGCCAGCAGCGGCACGCCGACGATGAACGCCATGCTCCAGGCAAGATTGGCGATGCCGGAGCCGGCCAGCGCCCAGGTGAGGGGTTTGTGCGCGTAGACCTCGCGAGCGCTCTGCTTGATCTCGCGAAGCACGCCGGTGGCGGCCCGCGCTGCTTGCTCGTCCCGCGTCGGCTGCCAGCGAAAGCGGCGACTGAGCGATCCGATGGCCACCGCCGAGATGATGAAGCTCACTGCGTCCAGCGAGAAGAACTGCGAGACCGGAAGCAGGGCAGCGACGAGCCCGACCAGGCTGGGCGCAATGGCACGGGCGAGGCGGCGCGTCATGTCCATCAGCCCGTTGGCCGCCTGCAGCACCTGCACGTCGCCCGACAGTGCGGGCAGGCTGGCCTGAAGCGCCGGATCGAAGAGGGCTCCCAGCCCACCGATGACCACTCCAGCCGCCGCCATGTGCCACAGCTGCAGGCGGCCCAGCATCGAGAGGATCGGCAGCATCCCGACTGCCGCCGCCCGAATGACGTCCACCACGATCATGGTGGTGCGCCGATTCCAGCGGTCGGCGTAGACACCGCCCAACAACCCGAAGACCAGACCCGCCAGCGATTGCGCCGCGACGACCAACCCGGCGCCGCTACCGGCGACGTTGACGGCCATCCAGACGATGGCGATGGCGTAGAAGTTGTCGCCAATGGCCGAGAGGACCTGGCTCAGCCAGAGGATTGCCAGATGTCTCTGGCGTAACGCACGGAGAAAGGCCATTGCTCAGAGTTCCCGGCAGATGTTGTTTTTCGCAACGCCACCCGACGAGTGAGCCGCGAGCGGGTATCCACAGTGACGTTGGCAGTCATCGTCCTCGATAGGCGGCGCCGTTCTTCGTGTCATCCTGAACCGCAGTCGAAGGATCTCTCTGTACTCGACGCACCGACCAATACCGCGAACGGAGAGATCCTTCGACTTCTCATCGTCACTGACTCTTGGTCCATCCCCCCGGCCCCTTCCCATGGAAGGGGAGTGCCGACCCGAGGGCGAGAACCATCGCTCTGCTCAGGATGACAAGGGGCATTGGTTGCCTTTCCGATTGCAAATCCCCTGTGTTTACATGCCCGGGATGGAGCACTCGGTCGATCCGCCTCCCTCGATGTCACCGCGTATTTCCACGGCTAGAGGTACTTGAAGATCTCCACCCGGTTGCCGTCGGGGTCGTAGTAGAAGGCGGCCAGGGCGAACGGCTTGCCATCGGAGCCCGGAATCTCGGCCAGGGAGCGATCGACCTTGACGCCCATGGAATCCAGGCGCTGGCAGAGCTCCTCGAGGTTGTCGACCCCTAGCGCAACGTGATCGAGGGTGCCGGACGGGCTCAATCCACTCTCCCCTTTGACCAGCTGCACACCGGGCAGCCAGACCGCGTCCGGATCGCCCTCCGGCCCTCGGGTGCGCGTCACCGGCAGGCCAATCACCTCACTGTAGAAGTGGATCGCGCGGCTCATATCGGTCACCTTGAGGGCGACGTGGTTGAGCTCGGGTTTGGTCTTCAGTTGAAACGATCCGGACATTTCGGAACCTCCCTATTGCGACAGCATCGCTCGTCTCTCACGTAGTCTCGGGACAGTGTAGCGTACGACGGACGCCGTACGAAGATGGTGCGAGACGCGCAGAACAAAGCGGCTCCGTCTTGGCGGAGCACAGGTTGTCAGTCCAACGGGATTGCGATGGTGGGGAACGGGAGCGCGCGACTTTCCACGCGCTCCCGTGATGCGAACTGTTACTGAGCCAGGGCGTCGGCCGTCAATCGACCGAGCAGGATGGTGTACGGCTCGGCGTTCTCCGGGTGGTATTCGAAGCGTGCACGCTCGAAATACTGCACGGTGTAGCCGGTGGCCGGGTCGGTGAACTCTTCACTGATGGGATAGCCAAACAGGGCCAGCGATTCCCGCTCCGAGATGCCGTCGTCTCCCAGGTTGAGCCCATGGGTATGCCAGTAGCCCTTGAACCCGCCCCCCAGCCGGTGACCGGTGGCAGCGAAGAACTCGGTCTGGCTATCGCTCTGGGTGGTTGCCGGAAGCGGTATGAAGGGCGACGTACCCGAAAGTCCACGTCGCGCCGCATCCTCGACGCCGGTGAGCCCCAGCTCCACGACGTAGGGTGTCCCCTCCAGCTCTGGGTGGTACTCGAAGCGCTGCCGCTCGAAGTACTGCACAGTAAATCCATTCTCGGACATCTCATCGGTCAACGGATAGCCGAAGACCGCCAGACCACCGTCGTTCTGCCAGAAGGTGAGGAAGCGGCCCGAGATGGCGTGCCCGGTCTCGGGAAAGAAGATCGACGGCGTCGTCTGCGCGATCGGCTCCGAGTAGACGACTGGGTCGCTCGCCAACGTATCATGGTGCTCCCAAACAAGCACGCCGTTGCGTGCCTCCGGATCGACGTTGTAGCCCCCATCGACTACCACCGGGAACTCACTGCCGGATTGCAGATCGTAGCCCATGATCTTCGATTGCAGCGTCGTCGCCTGGAGCTCATCGACCAGATTGGCGATGGAGCCGGTGACGCGGTAGTCCTGCCAGTAGACGTAGCGACCGTCGGTCGTCGGATTCTGCGACGGCTTGTAGTTTCCGTCCGCCACCGACGCGATGGTCGACCCGTGACCATTTGAAAGGTTGAGCTGATACAGGTTGAGATCGTAGGCGTAGACCAGCGTGTCACCGGAGACGTCGTAGGACGGCGTGCTGATCGCACCCAACGGCGTGCCGATGTTCAGATCCTCTTCCGCTACCAGCGCAGCCGACGAATCGGAGAGCCGCTGCGTCTTGAGCTGCCAGTGCACTTGATGGTCGCCGGTCTGCTCGAGTCGAGCCCAGACCACACGGTCTCCGCTGATGGCAGGCTGGAGGAAACCACCCGAACCGTTACCTACGGGAGCTGAATCGAGTGGCGTCATGCTTCCATCGGTGAGGTCGACGACCTGCAGCGTCATGACTGAGCCAGGCGTCACCTCCTCCGGACCACTCACGAAAGCCACGTGCGATCCGGAGATGGCCGGAAGGACCTCATTGCCTGAACCTGTCACGACCGGAAAGTTGACTTCAGTCTCGATGTTACGACCACGGATATCCAGGTTGCCTCCCGGATTCTCCTGAACCCAGACGGCGATGCCGGAATCGATGTCGGGCGTCAGCGCCTGACCATCACCGGCCACGATCGGGAACTGCTGGCGCGTGGCCAGGTCGACCGCCACCACATCCGAGTCACCGGGACCAGCAAACGTCTGATAGACGACGGTCGTGCCGTCGGTCCGCGGGCTCAGTCCAGGAAAGAGCGGCTGCGCCCCACTCGCGGCTTGCGCGCTTCCGAGCAGCGCGCCACTCATCGTCAATGTCATTCCCAAGGCAAGCACAGCTTGCGCCAGCCGATACCTCTTCTTCGTTGCGTACACGGGTCTTCCTTGCTCTCCAAACTGAGGACCGCTGCCAGTGAGCACCCTCGGGCCGCGTTCCATCCGATCAATGCGCCACCCTGGCGCGTTGTGTAACTCATTCTTCTGCATGTCGCGCATTCCCCTGCTCCTGAATCGACAATGGCTCGAGATAGACACACCACGAGCACCTGAAGCAGCGTAGCGTTCTTCGATTCGCGCGAATACTGGCCGAAGCGCTGGGTGCGATTGGCTTTCAGAACAGGAGAACCTGTCCATCTTAATAGGAGTTATGCAGTTAGGCGACCGTTGGTCATCCGGGGGTGCGCTATGTGAAATCGGCCAAGTTTTCTTAACACTAGTGCATTACGTAGTTTTGCGTATTTCATTTCTTTCGTGGTGGCATTAGAATGCTGACTTAATCTCTCTGGCATGGCTGTGCCGACCACACAGGTGATTTGTGGCGCGAGCGGTTGTCGCTATAAGGTCGAATCATGCGACCCAATTTCGATGACCGTGTTGGTCCAGGTGCGTCGTGCACCAATACCGAATCGCATGGTGGTTGATGATGGAGAGATGGGATGAGTTGGGTTATGTTGTCGAAGCTGCAGCTGTGTCTCGCAGCCTCGACGTTACGTGGGAGGTAGCATATGCGCAGAGCGATCGTCGCGCTGCTAAGTACGCTGATGGGGATCGGGCCGCTGTTAATCGGCGGGGCCGCCTTTGGCGGTACGGCCCTGGCCGCCAGCTGCGTTGACGCCGGAACGTCCGGAATGACCGCCGCCATCGTCGCGAATTCCGGTGACATGATCACTGGGACCATCGACGCCACCGGCTGCGATATCGGTGTCTACATCGGATCGGATGCGACCTGGGTCATGGTTGACGGAGCCACCATCAATGGTGCTACGTTGCACGGTGTCTTTGCCCAGGACACATCCCACGTCACCGTCCAGAACAGCAATGTTTCGAACAACGCTCCGGACGAGATCTTCCCTGAGACCAAAGCCATTCAGCTGACGGGCACCTCGTTCAGTGTGATTCAAAATAACGTGGTCAACAATAACGGTGGAGGCGGCATCGCCGTGACCGACGACGGAGCGCTGGTGTTGCCGGATCCGAACGACGACACCCAGACCGTCAGCATCAACCCGGGCGGTCCAGTGCCCGGAATGGCGAGCCCCGGCAACAGCAACCGTATCCTCAACAACTGGATCCAGGACAACACCAACGGCTGCGGCATCGTCGTGTCGGCGTACATCCCTGGTGAGGGTGTCAGCTTCAACTACATCTCGGGCAACACGGTCATCAACAATCCGGCTGGCATCGTCATAGCGGCGGATATGCCGGACACCACCGTCCATGAGAACACGGCGAGCTTCAATACCTCCTACGGTAGTGGGTTTGCTGACATGATCGTCCACAGCAACGCGCCGGGCGACGTCGTCACCAACACCCACATCCTGTTCAACTGGCTCGGCAGCGACATGGCGTCGCATCCGGGAATCGGAACCATCATCGGCGCCGAGGCCCCCGGAGCGGTCCTTACCGGCACGACGCTCGTCGGTAACCATGTGACGAACGAGGAGATCGGTCTGGCGCTCAACGGCGTCAATGGCCTCCACTCGCTCGGCAACAAATACACCAACGTGGGAGTCATCGTTGGTCCGGAGCCGTCCGAGGAACAATAGGACACGCGTAAATCGGCGCAACGAGAACCGGGGAGGCAGCAGTGCCTCCCCGGTTTTGTTTGTCATGTCCGTGACAGCGGCGCACCCTGTTCGTATCATACGGGCGAACAATCTGGTGCAATTCGTCGTGGAATGAACAATCGCCAATGGTTATGACCCCGCAACAATTCATCGCCAAGTGGTCCCGCGCTCAGCTCAAGGAACGTTCGGCCGCTCAGGAGCATTTTCTCGATCTGTGCCAGATGCTGGGGCAGCCAACCCCTGCCGAAGCGGACGCCCAGGGGGCCTGGTACACGTTTGAGAAAGGCGCCGGAAAGACGGCGGGCGGCTCCGGCTTCGCCGACGTCTGGATGCGCGAGCACTTCGCCTGGGAATACAAGGGCAACCACGCCAACCTGGCCAACGCCTACCAACAGTTGCTTCAATATCGCGAGGCGCTGGAAAATCCGCCGTTGCTCGTCGTTTGCGACCTCACCCACTTCGAAATCCACACCAACTTCACCAACACCGTCAAGCGCGTCTATGCCTTCAGCCTTGAGGAACTTGATCGCGAAGAAAACCTCGTTACGCTCCGCAGCCTCTTCACCGATCCGGATCGCCTGCGACCCGAGCTGACACGCGAGCACGTGACGGAGCAAGCGGCTATCCGGTTCGGGGAGCTCGCGCTGAGCCTGCAAGCACGGGGCGTCGATCCGCACCGCGTGGCCCATTTCCTGGTACAGATTCTTTTCTGTCTCTTCGCCGAGGACGTGGGGCTGCTACCGAACAAGATCTTCAGCAAGCTTCTCGCACTCGGCGTGAACCATCCCGACGCATTTCCGCGGCAGATCGAGGAACTGTTCACGGCGATGCGAGACGGCGGTTATGCCGCCTATGAGGAGATCCTGCGCTTCAATGGCGGACTCTTCGCCGAGATCGGCGTTGAGGCGCTGAATAGGGGCGAAATCGAATCGCTGAAGAACGCGGCGGCGCTCGATTGGTCCAGCATTGAGCCCGCCATCATCGGCACACTCTTCGAACGCTCGCTCGACCCCGGTCGTCGTGCCCAGCTTGGAGCGCATTACACCGGTCGAGCCGATATCGAACGGGTAGTCGATCCGGTGGTGATGCAGCCTTTACGACGACGGTGGGACGAGGTTCGGGACGAGGCGGACAAAGCCAAGGCGGAGTGGGACGAAACGCTACCGGCCCTCGCCGCCGCCCGCGATCGGCGAACTCAATCGAACGCCCGTCGACGAAGCGACCAGGCACGCCAATCATTCGCGAATATCTTGCTGGGATTCCAGGATGAGCTCGCCAAAGTCCGCATTCTGGATCCGGCCTGCGGGAGCGGAAATTTTCTCTACGTCGCCCTAGCCGCCCTGAAAGACCTCGAGAAAGAGGTGGTGGCCTACGGGACAACCAACGGACTTTCGATGCTCTTGCCCCGCGTGCAACCAACCCAGCTCTACGGGCTGGAGATCAACGACTACGCGCGGGAGCTGACGCAGACCGTCATCTGGATCGGATATCTGCAATGGATGAACGCCAACGGTTTCCAGCCCTCGGTTGATCCGGTGCTGCAACCGCTTGAGACGATCCGGCTGCAGGACTCGCTGCTCGACCTGAGCGACCCCGATCATCCCAAGGAAGCGACGTGGCCCGCAACCGACTTCATCATCGGCAACCCACCGTTTTTGGGCGCCAAATTTCTGCGTCGTGATCTCGGAGACACCTATGTGGACAAGCTTCATGGAGTTTTTGACGGGCGTCTTCCCGGTTTCTCGGACCTTTGCAACTACTTTTTCGAAAAAGCTAGAGAACAAATAGTGTCTGGGAGTGCTAAACGGGTCGGGCTTCTCGCAACAAACTCGATTCGAGTCGGAACCAACCAAATCGTGCTCGATAGGATCAAAGCGTCGGGCGACATCTTTATGGCCTGGGATGACGAACCGTGGGTTCTTGACGGTGCGGCCGTTCGAATCTCAATTGTTGGCTTCGACGACGGTGGCGAGACGATCAAAACTCTCGATGGCACACGTGTCGAATCGATCAACTCTCATCTTACCGGCGGTATTTCTCTGACATCAGCAACACCGCTAATTGAGAACAGCGGGATATGCTACTTCGGTGTTCAGTTGAGCGGACCGTTCGATCTACCGGGCGACCGAGCACGTGAGATGTTGTCCATGCCACTAAATCCAAATGGTCGGCCTAGAGCCTGTTATGAACTTGGTTGAGGTGGGTTGTTAGACTTGATGGATGAGTATCTCCCATGAACACCGCCAACCCTATCCCTCCGATGTCAGTGACGCCGAATGGGCGTTTGTCGCCCCCTATCTCACGTTGATGACCGAGCAGGCACCGCAACGGCATCACGAACTGCGGGAAGTCTTCAATTCCCTCCGTTGGCTGGTCCGGGCTGGGGCGACCTGGCGCATGCTGCCGCATGATTTCCCGCAGTGGGAAGCGGTCTACCAGCAGACCCAGCGCTGGATCAAAGCGGGCTGTTTCCAGGCCATCACCGACGATC
The DNA here is from genome assembly GCA_963713965.1 of uncultured Chloroflexia bacterium. Lineage (GTDB taxonomy): Bacteria > Chloroflexota > Chloroflexia > Thermomicrobiales > Thermomicrobiaceae > CALAGB01. Next base: position 2,109,865 of record OY970217.1, on the reverse strand, counting down.
TGCGCCTCGTCTTGCGGCTAGCCCAGGGGCGTACGGCCCAACCCTCGGCCGCCATCTTCGATAGTCAGACCCTGCAGAGCACGCCGGAGAGCGGGCACCGCGCGGGCTACGACGGGCACAAACGACGGAAAGGGACCAAGCTCCATCTGGCCGTCGATACCTTGGGGCAACTGTTGGCGTTGCACGTCACGCCGGCCAACGAACAGGACCGGGCCCAGGTCCAACCCTTGGCCAACGCGGTCCAGGAGGCGACCGGCGACCACGTCGAACTGGTCTACGTCGACCAGGGCTACACGGGCGAGGTCCCCGCCGAAGCGGCCGCCGCCGAGGGCATCGAACTCCATGTGGTCAAGCTTCCCGACGCCAAACAGGGCTTCATCCTCTTGCCCCGCCGCTGGGTCGCTGAGCGGTCGTTCGCCTGGAAAACGCGCTTCCGGCGGCTCGTTCGGGACTACGAACGTTTGGCCGAGACGGTCGTCGGCGTGCATCTGGTCGCCTTCAGTACGCTGATGTTGCACCGCTTGTTTGCCTTGCTGAGCGAGCCATCGAGTGCATAACAGACTCTAACAGCGATGTTCTACGACCAATGATCAATGGGATCGACATCACTCGGCGCCCGCGAGATGTTTGGATGGTGGATTTTGGCGTTGATACCTCGAAGGACGACGCCAGCCTATATGAGGCCCCGTTTGAATATGTTCGGCAAACTGTCAAACCGATGCGTGAAGCGTCGCGTTCCAGTCTGAGAGATTCACGATGGTGGTTGCCGTTGTGGTCGCGTCCAGAAATGCGCAGCGCCCTCGCTGGTTTGAACCGCTACCTTGCCACTCCGGCTGTCTCGAAGTTCCGACTGTTCAGATGGTTTGATGTGGGCGTGATCGCGAATCATGCGGTTGCTGCCTTCGCTCGCGACGACAATTATTTCTTCGGCGTGCTCCATTCCCGAGCCCACGAGGTGTGGTCGTTGCGGATGGGCACATGGCTTGGCAAAGGCAACGATCCCCGCTACACGCCAACCACGACGTTCGAGACCTTCCCATTCCCCTGGCCGCCGGGAACCGAGCCCATCGACGACCCGCGCGTCCAGGCCATCTCCGCGGCAGCCAAGGAACTGAACGAGAAGCGCGAGGCGTGGCTCAATCCGCCGGACGCCAGCGACGCCGAACTCAAGAAGCGCACGCTGACGAACCTCTACAACGCGCGCCCAACCTGGCTGGCAAACCTGCACGCGCAACTCGACCGCGCCGTGTGGGCAGCCTACGGCTGGGACGACGGCGAACCGGAGAGTGTTGACGAGGAAACGATCCTCACGCGGCTGCTAAAGCTGAACGAGGAGCGGGCGGGCAGAACCTAAGATACTGTAAGGAGCCCACGTCACCGTGCGCTAAAGCTATGGCCGGATGAAAGTTCCTTGACCGCGTACGGCCTCAATGCTCAGATCAAGTAGACGAGCTGCGTCGAGAAATCCGGGGTCGTGCGGGTCGATTGTTGTTTCTGCTATTCCTGGTGTATGTGACATACGGTCGTGAAAGATGGCCCAGCAGGTCCAGTATTGGTTGATGCGAGAGGGATAACAAATACCCGCGAATAGCGGAGTACCGTGTTCGTTGTGAAGCTCATAAATGTGGCGGGCACATTGTTGTGTGATGCCCCGGTTACTGCTGAAGATGGTTCCAAGGTCGACGTCGGCTAGGGAGAGCATAGTTGCCGCAGGTGCAAGAACTGTTCGCAGATATGCAACTGACTCGGGCTCGCTGATTGCCGCGAACCTCAACGTTGAGTCAAGTACCGTTGTTCCGATCTGGCGTTTGAAGCGCCAGTCCGCCGGAACGACGCCACAACGCTCGTCACTCGGATCAAGCAATCCCCTTAGAGCGTCCTCGAGTGACTCCTCGTCGTCGTCCACTTCTTGTAACAGCGCGAGCAACGACAGCGACCGGCGATATCGCGCTAATGTTTCGCCAAACGCGGCGGATCGCTCAGATGCGCAATAGATGACCCTGAACTCCTGTTGGGGATCATCGAATCGATTGCTGCCGCAGTATTCCCATGGGGCAGGCTCGAACGGATCGGTATCGAGTCTGGTTATTCGGTAGATCGGGCCGGGAGGCGCTCCGACCGATTGAAGCGCGTGTGCCGCAATCTGCCCGGAAACCGACTCGCTCACGCGACTATCCGCCTATCACGAATGCCCGAGCCGCAGCGAGTGTCTCTTGGAGCTGTCCGCTTCGAATGGCTTCGGCCGGCGAGACATCGCCGAGCTGAGGGTTGAGTCCGATGAACCAGGCTTTGACCGTCTGCTGTGAGTCCTGCGAACGTAGCAAGAGCAAGACGATCTGATAGGTCATGCGGAGCCGCTGCTCGGTGTCCTCGTTACGGATCTCCTGGGTATCTCCCGCGGCCCAGCGGGCAATCGTCTTGCCATCTTTTAAACCGACAATGACAGCCGTTAGCCGACGAGAAAGCACCTGTTCCAGTGTGCGGGCAATCTCACTGAGCGGGGTCATCACAGATGCGCGATAAACCTGATCGTTAATGGTGGACGGCATCTTTGTAGTCATGATTGACGAATACCTCCCTGATGCGTCTGGATTGAAATTCTAGCTGAATTCCAACCGTTTATCCACCTAATACCTCGCGAATTCCGTTCCAATGCCCATACTATCTCGTGCAAATGCCACTGCGTCAAGTACGCTGGTAGGAAATGCTGATCGAGCCGAGCGCCCGCTCACCCCCCGAACGCTTTGGCGACGGCCGTCATCTCGGTGCGGAAGTCGCGGGTGATGACCTCGGCGTTGACGTGGTGGCCGTCGCGCACCACCCACCGGCCACCGGCGACGACGTTACGTACCGCGCCGGTCGGCCCGCTGAATACCCAGGCGTCCAGGATCGTCTCGGGTGAATGGCCCACTAGTGCGGGGTGATCCGGATCGAGCTCGATGAAATCGGCGCGCATCCCCGGCTGAACGACGCCGACCGGCTGGGCCAGCGAATGCGCTCCGCCCGCCAGCGCCAGATCGAACAGGCGCCGACCCGCGTGCGCGGTCGTCTCGCGCTCAGGCGAAACGAGAATGGCGCGGTGTTGTTTCGTCAGCCGTTGTCCGAACTCGAGCAACCGCAACTCCTGGGTCGGGTCGATGACGGTGTTGCCGTCGGAGCCGATGCCCCAGCGACCCCCAACCCGCTGATACTCGACAAGCGGGAAGATGCCGTCACCCAGATCGGCCTCGGTGATTGGACACAGACCGACCGTGGCACCACGCTGCGCAAGCTCCTCGAGCTCGTCCGGCTCGCAATGGGTGGCGTGGATGAAGGTCCAGCGGTCGTCGACCGGGAAGCGATCCAGCAGCCAGCGTCCAGGCGTCGCTCCCAATCCGGCCACGCATTCCGCCACCTCACCGGTCTGCTCGGCGACGTGGATGTGGATCGGGCCTTCAGGTAGCGCTTCATGAAGTCCATCGAAGAGCTGCGAAAAATTCTCAGCGCTGACGGCCCGGACGCTGTGCGGCGCCACGCCGATCCGCAGCTGCGGGAAGTTTTCCAGATGCCGCTTCAGGTCGGCGAGCAAACGCAGAAAATCCTCCACGTCGCTGAAGATGAAGCGGCGCTGGCCCTCACTCGGCGGTTTGCCCACGCCCCCATGCGTGTAGAGGACCGGTAGCAGCGTCAGGCCGATGCCGGTCTGGTTGGCGGCGGCGATAACCCGCTCGGACATCTCGGCCGCATCCGCATAGTGCTGACCGTTCACGTCGTGATGCAGGTAGTGGAACTCGCCGACGCTGGTGTAGCCCACCTCGAGCATCTCCAGATAGGCCTGAGCGGCGATGGCCTGGAATTGATCGGGGTCCAGCACGCCGGCCAGCTCGTACATTCGGCTGCGCCATGCCCAGAAGTCGTCGGCGCTGGCGGCGGAATGTGCCCCAATGAACTCGGTACGGCCGGCCAGCGCTCGCTGATGGGCGTGCGAATGCAGGTTGACCATGCCCGGCAGCACGTAGCCGTCGAAGCGCTCGAAGTCGTTCCAATGCTCAGGTTGCTCGGCGTCGACTGACACGATCATGCCGTCGTAACCGACCTCGACGTAGGCGGGCGAGAGCCAGCCCTCCGGCTGGTGCAGGTGAGCGACGCGATAGCGCCGGGCAATACGGCCAGACATGGACATCACGCCTCCCGTTCCACGACAACTTCACCCCGCTTGATGACGGTCTCGACCGCGTTTCGCCCCAGCCGATAGGCCAGATCCTCGTAGCGAGCGACATCCAGGATGATGACGTCGGCCAGCTTGCCTGGCTGAAGGGAGCCGATTTCATCCTGACGAGCGATGGACTGCGCCGCGCCGAGCGTGGCGGCGCGGATGGCTTCCTCCACCGGCATCCCCTGCAGGCGGCAGGCGAACGCGATGACGAACTGCATGCTGGTGAGCCAGCAGCCGGGGCAGAGGTCGGTCCCGATGCCGATGGTCAGACCCTGCGCCAGCAGATCGCGCGCGACGACGGGACGCGGATGGGCCACCGCGAAGTCGATGGCGGCCATGATTACGCCGACCACGCCTGCCTCGGCCAATGCCCGCACCTCATCCGGCGGCGTGAAGTTGAGGTGATCGACCGAGACGCACTTCAGCTCGGCGGCCAGACGCGCGGCGCCGCTGTAGTGGTATTGGTCCAGATGCAGCTTGGGCTTGAGACCATGCGCCAGCCCCGCCTCCAGCACCTCACGCGTCTCATCGAGCGTGAAATAGCCCTCCTCGCAGAAAGCGTCGCAGAACTCGGCCAATCCCTCGTCGGCTACGCGCGGGATCATCTCCTCGACGATGCTGCGCACGTAGTGCTCGCGCGGCTGGTCGGGTGGCAGAGCGTGGGCACCGAGGAAGGTACTGGCGATGTCGATCGGCTGCCGATGTGCCAGCGCCCGGTTGGCTTGCAGCATGCGCAGTTCGGATTCGACCGAAAGCCCGTAGCCGCTCTTACTCTCGGCGGTGGTCGTCCCCATCCGGAGCATCTCGGCCATGCGCGGCAGCGCCTGCTCGACCAACTGCTCCGCGCTGAGCGCCCGCGTGGCTGCCATGGTGCCGGTGATGCCGACCGGCACGCCCGCTTTCGCCAACTCTGCTACGTCTCGCCCGGCGACTTTGGCGGCGTACTCCTCGACACGCGAGCCGCCGAAGATGAGATGGGTGTGGCAATCGACGAAGCCGGGCATGACCACCTTGCCGCGGGCGTCGATGACACGGCATGACGCGCGATCGACCTGCTGCTCGACGTCGGCCGCCGCACCGGCCGCGACGATGCGCTCGCCAGCGATGAGCAGACTGCCGTCAACGACGCGACCGATGCGGTCCGGCGCATTCGGCGCAATGGTCAACAGCTCGGCAGCGTGCTCGATCACAAGGGTTTGGAGTCGAGTTTCGCTCAATTCACGCTCCATTGGGATATTGACGGGACATTGGAGGCCCTCGCCCCCGTCCCCTCTCCCAGAATTGGGAGAGGGGAGACGAATAGGGATAGTCCATGCTGCTCCCTCAAGCTCCCCTTCTCACTTCCCTTCATCCTGCTTCAGCATCGGCACCTTGACACCCAGGCGCTTGGCCGCGTCGATGGCTTCTGGATAGCCCGCGTCGGCATGGCGCATCACGCCGCTGCCGGGGTCGGTAAGCAGCACCCGAGACAGCTTCTCCTCGGCTCGTTCGCTGCCATCGGCGACCACCACCATGCCCGCATGGATCGAAAGCCCGATTCCAACTCCACCACCGTGGTGCACCGAGATCCAGGAAGCACCGGCCGACGTGTTGACCAGCGCGTTGAGGATGGGCCAGTCGGCGATGGCGTCAGAACCGTCACGCATGCCTTCCGTCTCGCGATACGGAGAGGCGACCGAGCCGGTGTCGAGGTGATCGCGCCCGATGACGATGGGCGCCGTGATCTCGCCGTCCCGCACCAAGCGGTTGAACTCCAATCCCGCCCTATCTCGCTCACCGTAGCCTAGCCAGCAGATACGGGTCGGCAGCCCCTGGAAAGGGACGCGCTCGCGAGCCAGACGGATCCAGCGCTGCAGGGACTCATTCTCCGGGAAGAGACGTCCGATCGCCTCGTCGGTGCGGTAGATGTCCTCTGGGTCGCCGGAGAGGGCCGCCCAGCGGAAGGGACCCTTGCCTTCGCAGAAGAGAGGGCGAATGAAGGCGGGCACGAAGCCGGGATAATCGAAGGCGTCCTGCACGCCTGCCACCAGCGCCTGACCACGCAGGTTATTGCCGTAGTCGAAGACGATCGACCCGCGCCGCTGGAACGCGAGCATAGAGCGGCAGTGGGTCGCCATACTCGCCATGCTGCGCTCGGTGTAGATCTCGGGAGCCGATTGGCGCAGCGCGATGGCATCCTCCAGGGAGATCTCGGCCGGGATATAGCCGCCCAGCGCGTCGTGGGCCGAGGTTTGGTCGGTCACTACGTCGACCCGCACATCCCGCTTGACCAACTCCGGCAGCACTTCAGCGGCGTTGCCGAGCAGGGCCACGGAGAGTGCCAGCTTCTCCTTACGTGCCGCCTCAACCCGGCGCAGGGCGTCGTCCAGATCGTCAGTCCACTCATCGCAATAGCCGTTGTCGACCCGGCGCTTGATGCGTTCCGGATCCGCCTCGACGATCAGTGCTACGCCGCCGTTCATGGTGACGGCCAGCGGCTGAGCGCCACCCATGCCGCCCAGACCAGCGGTGACGGTCAACGTGCCGGCGAGGGAACCGCCGAAGTACTGGCGAGCGCATTCGGCAAACGTCTCGTAGGTCCCCTGCAAAATGCCTTGAGTGCCAATATAAATCCAGCTACCAGCCGTCATCTGGCCATACATGGTCAGGCCGAGCCCCTCCAGACGGCGGAATTCGTCCCAGTTGGCCCACTGCGGCACAAGCATCGAGTTGCTGATCAAGACGCGCGGCGCCATCTCGTGCGTGCGGAAGACGCCGACCGGCTTGCCGGACTGCACCAGGAGCGTCTCGTCATTCTTCAGCGCTTTGAGCTCGCGCACGATGGCGTCGAAGCACTCCCAGTTGCGGGCCGCTTTACCGGTGCCGCCGTAGACGATCAACTCGTCCGGCTTCTCGGCCACGGCTGGATCCAGGTTGTTCATCAGCATGCGCATGGCGGCCTCTTGCTCCCAGCCCTGGCAGTTCAAGGTGGTGCCGCGTGGCGCATGGATCTCCCGATGTTCGCTGGCCGTCATGCTCGCCTCCTGCTCTCGCTCACGCTTGCACCCCGAAATCCGGAAGGCGGAGCTCGCCCGCCTTGATCATCTCCGCCACTCGCTCGATGTCGTGCGACAGCACCCGATCGTGCGTCACGCGTGGCACGTCTGCTCTCAGCCGATCGATGGCAACCATCACACCGAGCCCCGGTTTCAACGGCTCGTGCTGCTCCACCCCCTGTGCCGCGCAGAGGAGCTCGACGGCGACCACCCGAGTGGCGTTGGCGATGATCTCGGCCGCGCCACGGGCCGCGATTGGTCCCATGCTCACGTAGTCCTCCATCCCGGCCGAGGTCGGGATAGAGTCGGCGCTGGCTGGATGAGCCAGAACCTTGTTCTCGGAGACCAACGCCGCGGCGGTGTACTGCGCCACCATGAAGCCCGATTCCACACCAGGCGAGGGCGAGAGGAAGGCCGGCAGGCCACTACGCGACGGGTCGAGCATCAGATAGGTGCGCCGCTCTGAAATGCTGGCCAGCTCCGTCACCGCCAATTTCAAGAAATCCATGGCGAGCGCCACTGGCTGACCGTGAAAATTGCCGCCGGAGAGAACGCGGCCACGGCCGGAATCGGACGGGAAGCAGAGCGGGTTGTCGGTTGCGCTGTTGATCTCGATCTCGAGGACTTGTCGCACATACCCGATTGCGTCCCAGGAGGCGCCCAGCACCTGCGGGGTGCAACGGATCGAATAGGGATCCTGCACGCGCGGATCGTCCTCGTGGCTCTTGTGTGATGGGAGAATCTGACTGCCTTCCAGCAGCTCCCGCATGCGAATCGCGACGCGAATCTGTCCGGGATGCGGCCGCACCGCCTGAATGGCCTCATCCAGCGGTGTGTCGGTGCCGCGCAGCGCTTCGAGGCTGGCGGTCGCCGCCACTTCAGCCGTCGCGAGGAGCACCTCGGCGTCATGCAACGCCAACACCCCGACCGCCGTCATCAGTTGGGTGCCGTTGATCAGCGCCAGTCCCTCTTTGGCCGACAGCTCGATCGGCTCCAGTCCGACTCGTTTCAGGGCCTCGGCACCCGGGAGAACCTCGTCACTTCCTTTAAGTGTCGCCTCCCCCTCACCCAGCAGCACCAGCGAGAGGTGCGCCAGAGGTGCAAGGTCGCCGCTGGCGCCGACCGAGCCCTGGGCAGGAACCACCGGCGTGACGCCATGATTGAGCAGGTCGATCAGCCGCTCAACCACCACCTCACGCACGCCGGAATAGCCTTTAGCCAGGGCGTTCGCCCGCAGCAGCAGCATAGCGCGTACGACGTCGCGCGGCAGAGCTGGTCCGACGCCCGCCGAATGGGAACGAATCAGGTTGTGCTGCAGGTCCGAAAGTTGATCGGTGGGGATCGAGACCGTACTGAGGTCGCCAAAGCCGGTGTTGATGCCATAGGCGGTCTCGCCACTCTCGACGATCGATTCGACCAGCGCGCGAGAGCTGGCGATGGCATCCCGGGCGGACTGCGTCAGCGTCACAGGCACCCCATCGAGTCGTGCCACCTCGACCACCTGGTACAGCTTCAGATGCTCGCCATCCACCTCTACTGGATACGGGCTCCATCCGCCAGCGTGATCGCCGGGAGTCGTATGCTCCCCGCGTCCGACATCATCGTTCACGCGCGTCACTCCATGCTCCTACGATCCCGGCGAGGCACGCCTCATGTTCCTACCGGATCGCATTCCTCGATTCCTCGGCAGGCGACCACAGTGATTTTGACAGTCGTCATTCCCTGTCGGCAGCTCCGCTTCACTGTCATCCTGAGCGATGGTCCTCGCTCCCACACCCAGAGGGTACCCGGAGAGAGTCAGAGAGAGGATTGCAGCGGAGTCGAAGGATCTCACCGTCCGTCGAATCCAGAGAGATCCTTCACTGCGGTTCAGGATGACAAGGCTGCGCTGGCTGCCCAACCCCGACAGAAAACGCACGTCAGCCAAGGCGGAATCTGGCACATCAACTGTGGCCACCTACTCAGCATGGCACGTTCAACCGGCTTAATCAAAACAACTCCTGACACGCTGGCAATGAGCGTCAGCGCTGTCGATTCCGCTTCCAGTGCCCGCCAGCCTGATTGACACGCTCTGACTCGCATAGCAAGATACGACCATCGAATCCGTCAACGAGCCGATCGGACCAGAGCATGGCAGCTACATCGCTCACTGACGACGACCCTGCCCGTCATGTAATGAACTCGTCAGCGGCGGATCGACCTCATTCGCTTCCACAATTACCGCTCTATCTGACTCCGTTTATCGGACGCCAACCGGAGATCGCGCAGACGATCAAGCTCCTCGAGCGGGAGGACGTGCGGCTGCTGACACTCACCGGGCCCGGCGGTATCGGCAAGACGCGTCTGGCGTTGCGCCTGGCGACTGAGCTCGCGCCGCGCTTCCCCGGCGGCGTCTGTTTCGTGCCCCTCTCGGCGGTGACGAATCCCGATATGGTCCTGCCGACCATCGCCCGATCAATCGACGTCCCGGATATCGGCAACCGGCCGCTTCCGGACGCACTAAAGTCGTCGCTGCGAGATCGCCGCCTGCTGCTGATTCTGGACAACTTCGAGCAGGTGGTCGACGCCGCGGCACAGGTGACTGACCTCATGGCGCACTGCCCTGGTCTCGAGGTGATCGTCACCAGCCGGGTCGTCCTGCGCGTTCAGGGAGAGCAGGAATTTGCTGTCCCGCCGCTGACGACTCCTGCGCGCGGGCCCGGACGAACCTGGCACGTAGCGCCCCTCGACGAGCTAACGACTTACGATGCCATCGCCCTCTTCGTTCAGCGCGCCCAGAGCGTCCAATCTACCTTCGCGCTCACCGACGACAACGCACTAGCGGTCTCGGAGATCTGCACGAGGCTTGACGGTTTGCCGCTCGCGATCGAGTTGGCTGCCGCCCGGATCAAGATCCTTACGCCGTCCGTACTCCTCACCCGGCTTACCAATCGCCTGCAGGTCTTGACGGGCGGGGCTCGCGACCAGCCAGAGCGCCTACGCACCTTACGTAATGCGATTGCCTGGAGCTATGACCTGCTCGATCCAGCCGAGCAACAGCTATTCCAGCTTCTTTCTGTCTTCGCCAATGGCTTCACGCTCGAGGCGGCCGAGTCAGTGGTCGAGCATGCGCACCTCCCGATCGACGTTCTCGATGGAGTCGCCACGCTGGTCGATAGCAGTCTGGTGCGCGAGTACGAGCAGCCCGATAGCGATCATCGCTTCCGTATGCTCTCGACGATCCGGGAGTACGGCCTCGAGCAGCTCGAGGCGAGTCAACTGGAGGAGTCCGCTCGGCGGGCACATGCCGATTGGTGCATCACAGTAGCGAAGCGTGCCGAGCCGGAGTTCGGCCGCAGCGATGTGGTCTCCTGGCTCAATCGGCTGGAAAGAGAGCATGACAACGTCCGCGCCGCGTTGAGCTGGCTGCTGGAGCAAGGCGAGGCCGAACAGAGCATGCAGCTCGTCCTGGCCTTCTGGATGTTCTGGTTCTATCGCAGCTACTTTAAGGAAGCACGGATGTGGATCGAGCGCGTCCTCGCTCAGCTGCCGAGCGGATCGACTCCACTCCGCGCGCACGCGCTTCGTGTTGCCGGGCTCTTCTCCGAGGCGCTCGGTGACTTTGGCATCGCGACTGAGTACATCGACGAAAGCCTCCAAATCGCGACCGAGCTCAATGATCCGGAGACGACGGCCATGGCACTCCTGGTTCTCGGAGACATCCTCGACAATCAAGGAGATTACGAACGAGCCGAACCGCTCCTCTGGCGAGCGATCGAGCTGTTCCGGCAAGTCGACGATCACATCTGGCAGGTCACGACCCTCGCCTTCCTCGGTCTTCTCGTTCACCGCCGCGGAGAAAACGAGCTTGCCGAGTCATTGGTCAATGAAGCGCTGGAACTCTCGAGAGCGCAGGGGTTCATTTGGGGCAGAGCCATGTGCCTCAACCGGCTGGGGCGCATCGCATCCCATCGTGGGGACGACTCGCGCGCGACGCAACTGTATGCCGAGAGCCTGACCATCTGGCGGGAGCTGGGAGATCACTGGCGCATGACGCGGGTGCTGGTCGATTTGGCGGACGTTGCCAGCGCTCACGGGCAATATGAACGAGCCGCCCGACTGCTGGGAGCGGCCGAAGCATTGAACGAACCGCTGGGTGTCTCCGAGTCCTTCACTGACGACTCGGCCAGGCTGCGCGCGCTGCAGCCTGCCTTCGAACAGCTCGATCCGGAAACCTTCACCAACGCCTGGGCAACCGGGCGAGCCATGTCTTGGGATGACGCCATTACCGAGGCACTCGCCCAGCAAGCCACGGCGGATTCGGCGGCCGCTTCGACACCGGACAACGAACCAGAGCGCTACGGCCTGACGGACCGGGAGATGGACGTGTTACGGCTCGTCGTGGCCGGCCACACCGACCGGCAAATCGCCGACGAGCTCTTCATCAGTCGCCGCACGGCGCAAGGGCACGTTGCCGGCATTTTCAACAAGCTCGGCGTCAATTCCCGCACTGCCGCCGCGACCGCCGCTATTCGTGACGGCCTCGTAAGTCCGGAGCCGACTCTCTCGTAATACATCGTGAATAGACCGCCAACCCGCAGTCCTTGGTCAAACCCGAAACGACGGATGGCGACCACTGAGGGCTGCCCTATGAACGTATGCCTCATTTTGTACGGGCGGCCCACGTGCGCCCACACATTCAAACCTCGTCGCAGGCCGCCGCCCTAACCCTGCGGTAGGGGCGCAGCTTGACTTCGCCCACGTTACAACCTCCCCATCACCTCACCACGAAGTCAATCCCTCGACACTCAAGAGATCGCTTCCGGGGTCCATTCCCGCCTCAGCCCGGAACATTCCTCGTCTGTACCCATTACCCGGAAACAGGTAATCCGCCCCACCTCATCCCCGTAATCCGCACGGTGTGGCGTCGGGCGCCAACACCCACCATAGGAGCATGCCGGTAGCCGGGCCGGAACCGGGTTCAGTGAAAGAGCGTGATGCATGGATCCAACATCAACGACTTTCTGGACCAGGGATCTGGCCCCGGCGCGCACGTGGCGTCGCGTGGGACCAACGGTCTGGATCATCCGACTAAAGAACGCCGCCCACGGGGCTCCGCTCTCTTGCCGGCACAACCATGATCAGCATGACCGAAAGGAATTGACATGTTGCTACAGCGAAACGGGGTCGGATCTTCCAACTCAACCAAGCACGATCAGACAGGAGCACCACTCATGATTCAGGCCGAGAACGTGGTCAAGACCTACGCGACCGGTGCGGAGCAATTCACCGCCCTCGACAACATCACCTTCTCGGTGGCGCGCGGTGAGATGGTGGCCGTCATGGGGCCTTCCGGCTGCGGCAAGACCACCTTGCTCAACTGTCTCTCCGGTCTCGACAACATCGACTCCGGCACCATCTCCCTCGAGAACGTCGACCTGACCAAGCTCTCCGATCGGCAGCGCACCGATTACCGCGCGCGGCGCATGGGCTTCATCTTCCAGGTCTACAACCTGTTGCCGGTCCTCAGCGCCGTGGAGAATGTCGAACTCCCCCTCCTCGTCTCCGGGGTGCGGCCCAAGGTCGCCAGGCAACGAGCCCTGGAGGCGCTCGCGTCGGTCGATCTGACCCAGCGCGCCAAACACCGGCCAGCCCAGCTCTCCGGTGGTCAGCGCCAACGCGTCACGGTGGCTCGTGCCCTGGTGACCGATCCCGCCATCATCTGGGCAGACGAGCCGACGGGCGCACTCGACTCCCGCACCGCCAACGACGTAATCGACCTGATGCGCGATCTCAACCAGCGCTCCGGTCTCACCTTCGTCATCGTCACCCATGACGCCGGGATCGGCGATCGCTGCGACCGCATCGTCCGCATGGAGGACGGTCAGATCCTGGGCGAAGTCGCCCATGATGTCTTCGAGCAATCCCTGGCCGTCACCACCCATCGGAGCGACCGGTGACGTCGATCAACGTGCAAACGACTGACACCTACGACCGATCGCATCGGATACGCGCGATTCAGCTAATCTGGAGGAGACCATGAACGAAGTCTTTGGTATCCCGATGAACACCATCATGATCGTCCTGATCGCCACACTCGGCCTCTGCCTCCTCACGGTGGTATGGGTCGCCTGGCGCAGACCGGTCATCTTCAAGCTCGGTGTGCGCAACATCCCGCGCCGTAAGGCGCAGACGATGCTCATCGTGGCGGGGTTGATGCTCTCGACTCTCATCATGACCGCCGCATTAGGCACCGGCGATACGATCAACCAATCGATCACGTCCGACGTCTACAGCAATCTCGGGCACGTCGATGAGCTGATCGTCGCCAGCCAGCAGACCGACGCGACGTTCGACCTCAGCTCCAGCGAACCGCTGAGCGCCGAGTCCCGCTCATTCGTGGAGCAGACGGTCGCGAATGACCCAAACGTCGCCGGTACCTTGTCGTTGCTCGAGACCCGCGTCTCGACGATCAATGACACGAGACAGTTGGCGGAGCCGGACGCAGTGCTGGTCGGCATCGACCCAACCAACCTTGCCACCTTCGGCGGGCTGACCAGTACGTCGGGTAAGTCGATCGACGTGAGCGCGCTCGCGCCGAACGACGTCGTCGTCAGCAAGAAGCTGGCGGACAGCGTCGACGCTCAGATCGGCGACCAGATCACGGTCTTCGTTGACGATGTCGCGCATCCGCTCAACGTCGTGGCGATCGCCAAGGACACCTATCTGAGCGGGACACGCCGCAGCCTGAACACCTCGGTCGAGTACTCGGGACTGGCTATGTCGCTGGCAGGCGCACAGGCTCTCACCAATCAGCCCGACACGATCACCGCCATCGCGGTCGCCAACAGCGGTGGCGTCCATGGTGGACTGAAGCATGGTGATGCAGTGACGAGCACCCTGCGTCAGGCGCTGACCGGACACAATATGGGCGTTGCCACCATCAAGCAGGATCGCGTCGATCAAGCAGATCGCATCTCCACCGCCTTCAGCAGTGTCTTCGTGCTGCTCGGCATGTTCTCGGTGATGTCCGGTGTGCTACTGATCGTCCTGATCTTCACCATGCTCGCGTCCGAGCGACGTTCGGAGATGGGGATGGAGCGTGCTATCGGCACGCATCGGCGTCAGCTTATTCAGCAGTTCGTCGCCGAAGGTTCCGGGTATGCCCTGGTTGCCGGTCTGGTTGGCGCGGCGATGGGCGTGCTGGCGGCCGTCGGTATCGCCGAGGGCATGAAGTTGATCTTCGGCCAATACGCACCGATCGCACCGCACGTTACGTTGCGCAGCGTGGTCGTAGCCTACGCGCTCGGCACAGTGATCACGTTCTTGGCGGTGGTGATCTCCTCCTGGAAGATCAGTCGGCTGAACATCGTGGCGGCAATTCGAGACATCCCGGACGGCAGCTCACCCAAGCGGAAGAAGTCGACCCTAGTCTGGGCGAGCATTCTCCTGATTGGCGGAGGGCTGCTGAGTCTGATGGGCTCTGGAGCGGCGACTGCGGCGTTCTTATCGATCGGGATGAGCTTGCTCCCCTTCGGCGTCGCGCTCTTCCTGCGCTTCTTCGGTGTGCCGAGCCGCCCGATCTTTACGCTAGTGGGTGCCTATCTCGTGGGCTTCTGGTTGCTGCCACAGAGCATCTTCGACAAGCTCTTCGGTAAGCACAACTTCGGCCTGGAGAACTTCTTCCTGGCTGGAATCTTCCTGGTGATCGGTGCCACGGTCATCGTGGTGCAGAACTCCGATCTCCTGCTAGCGGCCATTTCGGCGCTGGGCGGTCTGTTCCGCTCCAAGCTGCCGGCCGTGCGCACCGGCGTTGCCTATCCCGGCGCGGCGCGCGGACGCACTGGTCTCACCATCGCTATGTTCAGCCTGATCATCTTCTCGCTGGTGATGATGGCAACCATGCAGGTGAACTACAGCGCCTCGGCGCTCGGGAACGAATCGAACGCTGGATGGGATATCCGCGCCGATACGCTGGCCGCCAACCCACCAGCCAATCTCGTGAGCACCCTCCAGGAGCAGGGAGTCGACACGAGTGACTTCACCGCCGTCGGGAAGGTGACGAATCCCAGCGACTACGCGTCTCCGGTTCGCGTTGCCGGACAGGAAGAATGGAAGATCTGGCCGGTCAAAGGTGTCGACCAGAACTTCCTGGAGAACAGCAAGCTCACCTTCGGTCAGCGGGCCGAGGGGTATACCAGTGACGCCGACATCATGCGGGCACTCGAGACGCAGACAGATGTGGCGGTCATCGACGCCTTCGCGGTGCCGGAAGACGGCAACGTTGGTGAAAATCAGGATTACCTGAAGCTGACGGGCTTGAAGAGCAGCGACAAGACCTTCGCACCGGTGACGGTGGAGTTGTCGGACGCGCGTGACGGAAGCGTTCATCCGGTGACGATCATCGGGATCCTGGACAGCAAGATCGGTAGCCTGCAAGGGCTCTACACCAATCAGCGCACGGTCGACGCCGTCTACCCGATGACGGTCACGACCTCCTACTACGTGCAGCTCAGCGATCCGGCCAACGCCGGTGACGTGGCCAAGAAGATCGAGTCAACGCTGTTGCACAACGGATTCCAGGCAACCTCGATCGGCGACGAGCTGCGCGATGCGCAGCGCGAGGAGAGCGGGTTCCTGTACATCATCGAAGGGTTCATGGGACTCGGTCTGGTCGTTGGCATGGCGGCGGTGGGGGTGATCGCCTTCCGCTCGGTGGTCGAACGACGCCAGCAGATCGGTGTCATGCGTGCAATCGGCTATCGCCGCGAGATGGTCTCCTTCTCGTTCATGGTCGAGACCGCGTTCATTGTCGGCATGGGAATCTTGACCGGCGTTGCGCTCGGGATCGAGCTCGCGCGTAAGCTGATCCATGATCCGAACCAAGGATTCTCGCCAGATATCAGTTTCGTGATCCCCTGGTCGATCATCGTCCCGATCGTGATTCTCGCGGTTCTGGTGTCGATGCTCATGACCTGGATCCCGGCCCGTCAAGCCAGCCGGATCGCGCCAGCCGAAGCGCTCCGGTACGAATAACACCAATACCTCAAGAGCCCGGGCGGAGAAATCTCCGCCCGGGCTCTGTCTTGCCAGACTACGGAACGTTAGTGGCTGATCTTGTCCTTGACGTCGTCGATCTTGTCTTTCACCTCGCCCTTGGCGTGCTGGGCCTTGCCTTTGATCTGGTCATCTTGACCTTCGGCGGTCGTATCCGGGTCGTTGGTCTGCTTGCCCCACTCCTCTTTGGCTTTACCCTTGAACTCGTTGCCTTTGCCCTTGAGCTTGTCACTTGTGCCACTCATCGGCGGCTCCTTCCAAAGCTAATAATTCATCGTCTACGAAGGAGTTAATGCAATCGGCGTGCCCGCCGTCACCAGATCGACGTCCGTCTCTCTCTCATGGTCTGGTTGACACCCTTCAGCCGCGTTCCTATCATGCCCCGAGCCAATGCTCAGAATGCCACGGGGCAACCGACCCTTTCCGAAGGCACAGTCAGCGGTTGCACGCGGGCCACACAAAATCTCTGAGTGTCGTTCATTCCCACGAATCCAACCGATGGAGGTAATTGATGGCCGGCAACGCTCCCAAGACACCCAGACGGCGATTCAATGAAGCGGCCATTGCTGCCGCATCCTCGCCAACCCCAATCATTGAGGTGAGCGTCCCCATGCGGGACGGGCTGGAACTGGCAGCCGACGTCTACTTGCCGGTCGAAACGCAACTTCCGGCTCCGGCCATTGTCCAAATCACGCCCTACGACAAGAGCAACCCAACTTTCTTCCCGACGGAGGGGCAGTTCTACCAGAGCCATGGATATGCTTTCGTCGTGGTCGACGTACGTGGCCGCGGAAAATCGGAAGGTGAGTGGCGCGCCTTCGTCAACGACCCTAAAGACGGCCACGACATCATCGAGTGGGTGGCTCAGCAGCCCTGGTGCACCGGCAACGTCGGGACGACCGGCCTCAGCTACATGGGCTGGACGCAGTGGGCCGCCGCCTCGGAATACCCGCCACACCTCAAATGCATGATCTCTTCTTCGGCAGCCGGTCGCTGGCAGCAGGAGATTCCTTACACCTCCGGGGTGTTTCAGCTCTACTTCGGCTGGTGGGTGCATCTAGTGCGCCGTCGGATCGCCGAGTTCTACAGCGTGGGCCAGATCGATTGGGACGAAGTCCTGCGACGTCTGCCACTGGAGGCGATCCGCGATTTCATCAACCCGTCCGGCGAGACCTGGCGCGACATGATGGATCACGACACGCTTGACGACTTCTGGATGAGCCTGCGCTTCGACGACCGCTATTCCAAAATCGACGTTCCCTGCCTACACGTGACCGGCTGGTACGACCTGGAAGATCTGCTCGGCGCGTTTCATCACTACGAGCACATGGTGCGAGATTCGCCCGCGCGGGAGAGCCAGAGACTGATCGTCGGGCCCTGGAGTCACGTCAATACGCGATTCCCCGACTCCAGCTACGCCGGAATCGACTTTGGCCCTGCCGCGGCGCTCGACATGGATCAGGAACATCTGCGCTGGTTCGACTACTGGCTGAAGGGCGTCAAGAATGACGCGCTGGAGACGAGCAAAGTCCGCATCTTCGAGCCCGGCACCAATCATTGGCTTGAGGTCGATCACTGGCCGCTGAGCGAACGTGAGGAATCCCTTTATCTGCGCTTCGACGGCCAGACCGGCACGCTGGGCACGTCAGCGGCAGACGGCGACCGATCCCGCTCCTATCGCTACGACCCGACCGACCCAGCGCCGACTCAGATGGACGTCAAGCTCTATCCGATTGAGGACGTACCCCTGGATCAGACGGAGGTCGAGGCGCGGCCCGATGTGATCACCTACACCAGCGAGCCATTGTCATCTGAAGTAGCGATCTCAGGCTGGACACACCTGGAACTCTTCGCCTCGAGCGACTGTGACGACACCGATTGGCACGTCAAGATCACCGACGTCGATGCAAACGGCCGCTCGCTCAAGGTGACGCAAGGCTGCCTGCGGGCGTCATACCGGAATTCGCTTCAGCAACCAGAACCGCTGACCCCCAACGAGGTGGCGCGCTTCGATGTCGAGCTCTGGCCAACGCACCACGCCTTCCTCCCCGGCCATCGCATCCGCGTGACGATCACCAGCAGCGATTTCCCCTGGTTCGCGCGAAACGTCAACCGCTTCGGACCGATCAATACGCTGGCCGACCCGCTCGTGGCGACCAACACGATTCACCATTCGGCGGTGCATGCATCCCGCATCAAGCTGCCGGTTGCACGTGGCTCGATTGATCAGGTGAGCTGACAAAGCTGGCGAAAACGAGGTGGCCCTGGCTGCTCGGGGCCATCTCACCACCCCCGAAACGGCCAATCGTTTCCACCATCTGGCAACAACTGGCGAATTTCTTAACATCTGTCGTCCGTTCGTTTACGTCCGCATACCCCTGTGCTATCGTGGCGCCGCGAAGTCACCGAGCAAGCAATACTCATCCGCCGTGAATCAATTTCGGCGTTGGGGCACGTGTCTGGCTGCCAAACCGATTCGACGGGTGAGAGTTCATCACTTGGTGACGCATGCGTGGGGGAAGATTCCCGCATTACCCACAGTCAACTCGCGGGTATGAGGAGAAAGGGAGCCGGTGATATGAATCTGGCTGACCAGTTCAATCAGGATAACTATCGCTTGTCGCGACGGCGGTTGGTTCAGGTTGGCGCCGGTATCGGCGTCGGAGCGATCGCATCGCCGCTGCTGCTGGCGTGTGGGAACAGCTCAGACAAGTCGACGAGCACGTCAGGTGGTGGCGGTTCCAGCAGCGGATCGACGGCGGCGTCAGGCACACAAGCAAGCGGAGGCGGCGGAACACCAAAATCGGGCGGCAAGCTCTCGATGAGTCTGTCGGATCACGATGTCGAGAACTTCGACCCGATCATTCCGACCGACAACATGTCGATCTGGACCATGCTCCTCATTTACGATCAACTTGTGCGAGTGGGTTCGGACGGTACATCCCTCGAGCCAGGTCTGGCCGAGAAGTGGGATGCGTCGAGCGACAACCTTACCTTCACCTTCAACTTGCGTGACGCGAAGTTCCACGACGGCAGCACGGCGACCGCCGACGACTGCATTTACTCGATCGACCGCGCCGCGCACTCCAAGGACTCGCAGTGGTCCTGGCTCTTCGCAGCCCTCGACAAACTCGAGGCGCCGGACTCCAAGACGGTCAAGATCACGCTTAAGGAAGCATGGGCTCCATTCCTGGCGGACTGTGCCATCTACGGCGCGTCGATCATCCCGAAAGCACTGCATACGCAGAAGCAGGATGCACTCTTTGAAGCCCCAGTTGGCACCGGTCCGTTCAAGTTCGATAGCTGGGAAAAGACCAATCAGATCGTACTGAAGAAGTCTGACGTCTATTGGGAAGACGGCAAGCCTTACCTGGATGAGCTCGATTTCTTCGTCCTGACCGATGCAAACACGCGCATGCTCAAGTTCCAGGCTGGCGAGCTCGACATCGCCACCGACGTGCCGTTCAGTCAGCTTGAGTCGCTCAAGTCGAATTCGAACTACCAGATCCTGACCGACGGCGCGGCGCGTTTCGACTACATCGCGATGAATAACACCCGCGCGCCGTTCGACGACAAGAATCTGCGTCAGGCGATCAACTATGCCATCGACAAGGACGCGATCATCAAGACGGTCCTCTTCGGCTACGGCAAGCCTGCTAACACCATGCTCCCGCAGATGCTCTATCATGCGGACGACCTGGCTGGGTATCCATTCGACCTGAGCAAGGCGCAGGACCTGCTCTCCAAATCGAGCGCCAAGGACGGGTTCAAGGCCGAGTTGATCGTCAGCTCCGGTGATCCGGTCGGGCAGCAGGTGGCCCAGCTCATCAAGGATCAACTGTCCAAGATCAAGGGTGACGTCACCATTCGTCTGGCCGAGCCAGGGAGCGCCACGGACGAGATTCACGCCCTGAACTACGACTGGAGCAAGTCCTACTACACGACGGACATCATCGACCCGGACGAACTGGCGACCTTCGGCTTCGTAAGCACGGGCGGCGCGCAGTCAGTCTGGACCGGCTACAAGAATGATCAGGTCGATCAGCTTGCGCTGAAGGGCGAATCAGAAACCGACGAGAACAAGCGCAAAGATATCTACCATCAGATGCAGGAGATGAGCACCGACGACGCCCCGGTCATCTTCCTCTTCTACCCAACCGGGCGCACAGCCCTACAGAAGTACGTCAACAACTTCCACATTCTCCCCACCGGCAACTATCGGATGTGGGAGGTTTGGCGATCCTAGTGGACCTACGTTCTACGCTTGATGACCGGACGGCACCGGGCTCGAGCGGCGATGACTGTCACCCAGCCCGTTGCTGGGTGACAGTTGTCCACTCCGCGTTTCCGGAGTCGTTGATGGGATCCACCTGGCATGGGTAGGTACATACTCCGACGCCTGATACATATGGTGCCGGTTGTCTTCGGGCTGACCCTTGTGAACTTCTTCATGATCCACTTGGTTCCCGGCGACCCGGCCGCCATCATGCTCGGTCAGCGGGCGACTGTCGAGAACGTGGCGCGTTTGCGTCACAGTCTCGGGCTGGATCGACCGCTGGCGCTGCAATACCTTCTCTTCTTGAAGAATCTGGGCAAAGGGGACATGGGCAATTCGCTCATCTACCGCCAGCCAGTTCTCGGCCTAGTGCTGCATCATCTCCCGACGACCTTGCTCCTTTCGGTCTATACGATGGTGCTGGCAGTCATCTTCACCGTACCGCTCGCGACCGTCGCCGCCTTAAAGCGGGACCGGGTTGCGGATCAGGCAGTGCGCGGGTTCCTACTCATCGGGCTGGCCATGCCCTCCTTCTGGGTCGGCATCAACCTCCTTCTCTTTCTGACCGTGAGAAATCACCTTTTCCCGGCGGGTGGTTATGGTGAAGGATTCGTGCAGCACTTGCGGCACCTCTTCCTGCCGGCCCTCACCCTCTCATTTGGGATTTCGGCAATTCTCGTTCGAAATCTGCGCAACAGCCTGATTGAGACGCTCTCGGCCGATCACGTGCGCACCGCCAGGGCTAAGGGGCTCTCGAGCCGCACCGTCTTCACATGGCACGTGCTGCGCAACTCGGCCCTCTCAACGGTGACCATCATGGGTCTCAACCTGGGGTTCCTCATGGGTGGCACGGTCATCATCGAACAGGTCTTCGCGATACCGGGCGTCGGTCAGCTCTTGTTGACGTCCATCTTCAGCCGCGATTATCCGGTCGTGCAGGGGATCACCCTCGTCTACGCCGTGCTCGTGATCCTGGTCAATCTGTTGACTGACCTCTTCTATGCATCACTCGACCCGCGGGTAAGTCTCGAGTAAGGCGGGGGGAAATCTTGACCGCGTCGGCGGACATTCAAGCGGATACCATATCCGGGGATGGCGGACGACGTTCGCTGCGCCAGCGTCGTCACATCACACGGCCGTTGATCATTGGAACAACCATCATCGGTATCGTCCTGCTGCTGATCATTTTTGGCCCGATCGTCAGCCCTTATAGCCCGACCGCAACCTCGCTCAGCGAGACGTTCGCGCCACCCAGCCTGCATCATCCATTGGGTACCGATAACTTTGGACGTGACATCTTGACCCGCATACTGTATGGCGGGCGTATCGATCTGCTGATCGCCTTTCTGGCCACCAGCGTGACGGTGGTGGTCGGCAGCCTGTTGGGCGCACTTGCCGGTTTCTATGGTAAGTGGTGGGACGTCATCATCATGCGGGCGGTCGATATCGCCATCGCCTTCCCGTTCCTTGTGCTGGTGATCGCCATCGTCGCTATGCTTGGACCCGGACAAAACAACATCTTCATTGCCATTTGGCTCGTCGGATGGCTCACCTACGCCCGCATCGTGCGCGGAGAGATCTTGCTCGTCAAACGCCTCGAATACGTCGAAGCGGCACGAGTGATGGGGCACAGCGACTGGGGCATCATCATCCGCCATATCATGCCCAACGTGATCACGCCGGTCGTCGTTTACTCGATGGCCGACTTCGTTCTCAACATTCTGGTGGCGTCGTCACTCTCGTTCCTCGGACTGGGAGTTCAGCCGCCGAACGCCGAGTGGGGACTGATGATCGCTGAAGGACGTGATTTCTTCCTGCGCTCCTGGCAACTGACCACGCTTCCCGGAATCGCCATCCTCATCGTCGGTACCGGCTTCAGCCTGTTGGGCGACGGGCTCGCCGATTTCCTGCGACCTCGCGGTTGATCGAGATTCTTCGGAGGGGAACGTCCACGTGAAGATTGTCATCTCAGCAGACATGGAAGGCACAGCCGGAGTGGTGGAGCGAGTGCACACGAGCCCGCCGGACCACGCCAATCCGCCTGGTTCAAGCGCCGCCGAATACGGCTGGGCGCGCGTCACCATGACGCAGGAAGTCAACGCCGCCATCGAGGGAGCGCTCGAAGCCGGAGCCGAGCAGGTCATCGTGAATGAGTCGCACGACGGCATGCGCAACCTCCTGCCAGAGCAGCTACACCACGACGCCTTGCTGATCAGTGGCGCGTTCAAGCCGCTCAGCATGGCCCAGGGGGTCGATGAGCCGGGCGTCGGCGGACTCATTTGCACCGGCTATCACGCCAAAGCCGGGACACCCAACGGTGTGCTGGCCCATACCTACGTCGGCTTCATTCGCGACATTCGCCTCAACGGCACGTCGGTCGGCGAGTGTGGCATCAACGCGGCGGTTGCAGGCCACTTCGGCGTGCCGGTCATCAAGGTGACGGGCGACGACCTCACCATTCGCCAAGCGCAGGAACTACTCGGAGAGAAGGTTGTGGGCGTAGCGGTCAAGAGGGGGCTCAGCACCACCTCCGCCATCAGCGTGCAGCCCACGAAAGCGCGCGAAATGATCCGCGCAGGCGCCGCCGAGGCAGTGAAGCGTGCCGGACAGATTCAGCCCTACAACCCGGGCTGGCCCTGCCGGGTCGATATCGAAGTCGATCATCAGACCCAGGCGGATCTGGCCACGATCATTCCGGGCACCGAGCGTACCGGCGAGCGTGGTTTCGTCTTCACCGCCCGAGATGGGCTTGAGCTGATGCGCATGTGGCGCGCCGTCCTCAACGCGATGATGACGCGCTTCGCGGTGTGACGGTGGCGCCTACGCCTGCTCTCGACAAGCCAACGATCAGGCGTAGGCGATTCTCTACTCGTAATACTCGGGCGACTTTGTCAGCTGCGGCCACTGCTTCGAGTCGTGTCCGCGGATTGTCAACGCCACCTGCTCTCGCTCGGAAAGATCGACCAGCTTGCGCGTGCTCTTGCGCGTCCCCTCGACGTCGTTATCGTATGTGCCGGTTGGGCGCGTCTCCGGTGTGAATCCACTGAAATCGGATGGAATGGCGTCGACCGCCAGCAATACCGGACCGGTCTTGGGCAATCGCACCAGAATCGCCTGATGCCCCGGAACGTGGCCACTCGTCTCGATCAACTCGATACCTGGGAGCAGTTCGACGTCGCCATCGACCTCACGATAGTTCAGTCTGGGGTCTCCCCAATGGTCGCGAATCCCCTCAAAGCGCGGCATAGTCTTGGCCGCCGCCAGATGCTCCCGCTGCACCACGAACTCGGCGTTGGGGAACACATCATGACTCCCGGCGTGATCGACGTCCAGGTGCGAGCAGACCACGACGTCGATGTCGCTCGGCTTCAGTCCGATCTCCGCCAGGCGACTGACGACCCAGTCTGATTCAGGACGCGTGGCCGTCGATCCGCGATAGTCGGACTCAGGATAGCCACTATCGACCAGAACATTCTTGCCGTCGTCGGTCTGGATGAGATATCCGGGAACCGGGGATCCAATATCACTGAGGCCAAGCTGCATCACGTACAGCCGCATGAGACACCTCCTGAGGACGGAGCAATCGTCGAGCGACGCACCGGTTCGATCCGGAAACGCCTGAGGACAGATGTCACGCGACACCCGGCTGCGCGGCGCAGCAAGTTCCATCTTACTCTGGCGCTGGTGGCAACGCGATGACTTTCACGACACTGAGTGCACAGACACAAGCGGACGCGCGAGTATCGCCGAGAAGCCGGCAAGCGGATCATCGCCATCGTTTATGCCTAGTTGAGTGAGTTCATCCTCAGGTCCCCAATGCAATGCCGATCGCCAGCCGACCGGTTCAAGTCCAGCGCTGGACAGCCATGCAGCCAGATGTGACCGCGTCAGGAATCGTGCCTTGCGATAATACGGATGCCCGGCGGCGGCCAGCTGCTGATAATGCTGTCCCACGTGGACTCGGCGAAGACGGTTCCGATCACCACGCCTCCGTCAGCCGACAAGACTCTTCGCACCTCGCGCAGCACGGCTGCCGGATCCTGGACGAAGCAGAGCGTCACGACGAGCAGCACCGCGCCCACCGAGCTATCCCGGATGGGAAGCTGTTCACCAACACCGCGTGCCACCAAGATCCCACGACCGCGCGCGAGCAGCAGTGGCTGATGGGCCGGATCGATGCCAGCGTCGACGCCTAACTCCGCCGCAAACCGACCACTGCCTACGCCCACCTCCAGCCACGGTCGGGGCAGGTCACCGATCAGTGGACGCAGTGCGTCGGCCTCTTCCCGGAAGGTGGCCGCACCCTTCGGCGTGTCATACCAGGCGTCGTAGCGGGCGGCGCTCTGCTCGAACACGCTGTCAGTCATCGATTCACCAACCATTGGAGCTCTCCGTCAAGCCAAGACGCCGTGTGAGATTCTCCAGTCTCGTTCGCGACCGACAGGCTCCGCGCCTGTCAGTCCGCTACAGGCAGCTGTGTGGCCGAGACGGAGGAATCGATCTGTGTGCTGGACGACGCCTGTCTGGCTGGGAGGGTCTCGTACATGCGCAACACCACGACGATGCCGGAGGCAAACGTCAGTGCGCCAACCGTTCCGATCGCCCAGGAGACGCCCAGGAGATCTGAGAGAATCCCGGCAAGCAGCGCGCCGAGGACGTAGCCGCCATCACGCCACAGACGGTAGACGCCGATCGACGAGGCGCGCCAGTCGGGATGCGCGACGTCGGAGACCGCCGCGAGTAGCGTCGGGTAGACCATTGCAGTTCCCAAACCCAGCAGCACCATGGCTCCCAGCCAGGGCCAGAACCCGTGAGAAAGGAGCAAGAGGAAGATCCCGGCGGCCTGGACCCACATGCCGGCCACAATGAGCGGCTTACGCCCGATCCGGTCCGAGAGCACACCCGTGCCTAGTTGCCCGAGACCCCACACTCCGGGGTAGACTGCCGCGAGCAGACCGATTCGCTCGATGCCGAGGCCGGCTGCCGCAAAGACCAGCGGGAAGAGCCCCCAGCTCATGCCGTCGTTCAAGTTATTGACCATGCCCGCCTGGCTCACCGAGAAGAGGGATCGCTCGCGCCAACTGGTGAGCAGCAGGATATGTGAGAACGACGGTTTGGGGTTCGGCTCCTCAAGATCCCGTGTGATTTCGGCTCGCGCGAGTAGGCGGGATTCGTGCCGCGCATGTCCGTGCGATTCCTGCACGAAGAAGATCGAGAGGAACAATCCGACGAGGGCAAAGACCACGCCGAGATAGAACGGTTGTGGTCGCAGCGCGTAGTTGGAAGCGAGATATCCAGACGCGAAGGCCGCCAGGGAGACGGCCACGTAACCGGCCGCTTCGTTGAATCCCATGGCAAGGCCTCGCCGCTCGGGTCCGACCAGATCGATCTTCATGATGACCGTCGTGGACCAACAGAATCCTTGATTCAGACCGAGGAGCACATTCGCGGCAATGATCCAGCTCCAACTCGGGGCAAGCATGACCAGGAACGGCACTGGTAGACCAAGCAGCCAGCCGGCGATCAAGATCTGTTTTCGCCCGATCCGGTCACTGATGCGCCCGGCGAAGAGATTGGCCAGAGCTTTGACCAGACCGAAGCTCGCGATGAACGAGAGAATGGCTGTGCGCGAAGCGATGGCGAAATCGTGCTCGGCCAGCAACGGCAAGACCGCTCGCTCCAGCCCGACCATACCGCCGACAAAGGCGTTGACGAGCACGAGCAGGGCGAACTGACGCCAGTTGGCACGTAAGCCGAGCGTCACATTTGATGGTTGCGACATCCGATCCCCTTGAATTCCAGCGCGCGACTCAATCAGTCTGTGGTCGCGATTGGCTCTGGCGCGCCGATGCCGCGGTTTATCAAACGGTTGCGGGCGAACTCCTCCGGCTGAACCGGAAGATCGCTCAACATGAACGCGACGAACTCGTCGTCGGTTCGTGGCTCAAGCGCCCGGTTGTGTCGCCGTTCGAACCCAACGGTCGAAGCGGGTGTGGCGCTGAGGCCGCGGCCACAGACCGAGCCGGAAAAGTGCGACGGATACAGCGCAACGTAATCGGGGAGGGTGAGCAATCGCTGCAGACTACCGTGCAGCAACCCCGCGAGCCGCTCGGCGTTGCCGGCCCCATGCAAATCGGGACGTCCGGCATCACCCACAAAGAGCGTGTCGCCAGTCAATGCCAGCCACGGCTCTTCGGCGCGAGTATGGTCACTCACGAGCAGGCAGATGCCGTCATCGGAATGTCCGGGCGTCTCCCACACGGTTACCTGAACGTTTCCGGCGTCGATGACGTCACCATCGCGCAAATCGGTGAAGGAAAAGGTCAACGGAGCGGCGTGATGAGCTGCATACGCTGCTCCGGTTCGGTCCGCGAGATCGCGCCCCGCTGAGACGTGGTCAGCCTGCGTGTGAGTCTCTACAACGTTGACTAGCCGCATGCCGGTCTCCGCCAGCACACGCTCGATTGGTTCGACGAAGTCGGGCACGACGTCGACCGCGACGGCCTTACCCTTGCCGGTGCAGCCGATGAGATACGATGCGCACCCGGTTGAAGGTCGCAAATACTGACGGAAAAGCATGGTTTCTCCTTCCCTGAGAACTGCCCAATTCGCTACACGCTGCCTACCCTGAATCGACCTACTCGCCGGCGGCGTCATTCGTTGCGGCAACGGGAAAGCCCGCAGCCCGCCACTCCGGAAATCCCTCGTCGAGCCGGTAGGCGTGAATCCCATGCTGCCGGAGCAGCCGCACGGCTTCGTCCGCGTAGACGCAGTACGGTCCGCGACAGTAGGCAACAACCTCCTGATCGTGTGGAATCTCCGCCAGGCGCTGCTCGAGCTCGCTGATCGGCACTGAGCGCGATCCGAGAATGTGCCCTTGCTGGAATTCCACGCCGGGCCGAACGTCGATTACGGCTACCGCGTCTTCAGCCAGTCGGCGTCGCAGCTCGTCCTTGCTGATTGGCTCGAGCGTCTGGCGATCAGCCATATAGATCTCCACTAACCGGTCGATCTCCGAAAACTGTGCGGTACCCAGGTCACGGAGCATGCGCCAGAGCGAGTAGACCTCCGGGGTAGCCAACCGATACACCACGTTCAAGCCGCGCTTGTCGGCCTCCACCAGTCGCGCTCGCCGCAACACCTGCAGATGTGCCGAGGCATTCGCCAGGCTCAGCGCCGCTTCGTGCGCCAGATCCTCAACGCTTCGCTCCCCTTGGCCGAGCAAATCAAGAAGCTCCAATCGATGCGGATTGGCCAGCGCCTTGCCGATCGACGCGAACTCGGTATAGAGCCGATCCTTGAAGGTGCGTTTCTCCACGAGCGGTTGTACCTTTCTGCAGTTATTCAATAACTCTATTGACTCTTTGATTAGACACCATTATGATGGCTTCGTCGGTACACGTCAAGGCAAATTCCGTTTGAACCCGGTTCTCTTCACTCTATGTTTTGGTTCCGCTCGTCACGCCGGTGGCGGGGCGGCCACCAGCACATGTCAGCGATTGGAGAAAAGGATGGACCAGACGCTTACCCTCGATCTCACGGCGCTTCGCACAGCAATTCAAACCGAATATGCGGAAGTCGCCGCCTGCCCCACCAAGGGCTTCCACTTTCATACCGGTCGCTTCCTTGCCAGCAGACTTGGCTATCCGACACATCAGGTCGACACGCTCCCCGACTCGGCCGTCGAGTCGTTCGCGGGCGTCGGCAACCCCTTCGCGTTCGGCCCGCTCCAGCCTGGCGAGCACGTGCTCGATCTCGGCTCTGGGGCAGGCTTCGATGCGTTACTCGCCGCGCAGCAGGTCGGCCCGACTGGCCGGGTGATTGGTGTCGACATGACCCCGGCGATGCTGACCAAAGCCACGCGCAACGCGCAAGTCCTGGGTGTGACCAACGTCGAGTTTCGCCAGGGCTTTGCTGAGAACCTGCCTCTGCCCGACGCGAGCGTCGACGTCGTCATCTCCAACGGCGTCATCAATCTTTGCCCGGACAAGCACGCGGTCTGTGCCGAACTCTTCCGGGTACTCAAGCCCGGTGGCCGGCTCCAGATCGCCGATATCGTGGTGCAGCAATCAGTTCCCGAGGATGCCAGGGCTGATATCGACCTCTGGACCGGCTGAATTGCCGGTGCTCTGCTGGAAGCAGAGCTGACCGCGATGCTGTCCACGGTCGGGTTTGCCGAGATTACGTTCTCTGCACACCGCTACGACGTCTTCAGCGATGCTCCCAGCGCGTCGAGCGCCGAGGAGTTCGGCACCCGCGGGGTCAACATCCGCGGCTGGAAGGCGCTGCCGTAAGAGAGGGGGGAGCATGGCTCAGATCGCGTTGGACACGGTTGAAACGCTCGACCCGTACGCGTTCCTCGCGGTACTTGGCAAACGGGTGATTCACCCGGGAGGGCGCCGATCCACTGAAGCGCTTCTCGAGCGCGGCCAGTTCCGACCAGGCCAACGCGTGCTCGACGTCGGCTGCGGCGTTGGAACCACTGCCATGCGTATCGGCAGCCGTTTTGACGCCACAGTCACGGCGGTCGACATCTCACCACTCATGCTCGAGCGCGCCGGTGCCAATGTACGCAAGGCTGGACTCTCTGATCGCATTGGCGTCGAGGAAGGCGACATCCTGGCGCTCTCATATCCGGATAACGCCTTCGACCGCGTGATCGCTGAAGCCGTCACGATGTTTGTCGATCGTTCTCACGCGGCGAGAGAACTGGTGCGGGTGTGCGTACCGGGCGGGTTGGTACTCGCAACGGAGTTCTACTGGCGCACGCCGCCCACTGAGGAGGCGCGGCAGATTTTCTTCGGGGAGGTCTGCCCGGGCATGCAGTTCGATAACATCGATGAGTGGGTACGAATCTACAGCAACGCGGGGCTGAGAAATGTCGAGGTGACGACCGGTCCCTTCGACATGATGACGCCATCCGGCTTCCTGCACGACGAGGGACTGCTCAACGCACTCGCCGTCTGCGGCCGCACGCTGACGCGCTGGTCGTATATGCGCAAAATGGCCTGGCTGATGCCGCGAATGGCGCGCGCAGTCCCCTACCTGGGCTACATCCTGGTCAGCGGCGTCAAGCCGCCCGATCCGGCATGATGACGTGGAGCGGATAGGCGGATCGAGTCACTCGGCAACGTCCACCAGGTGTCACACCAGCTCGCTCGACCGATCCGCCTGGTCCAATCATGAGGCTGGGGAACAACCCCGTTTGCCAGCCATCGCCGATACACAGAGCGGCCGGTGGCGAGTCCAGTACCGGCTCCAAATTGAGCGAAGCGCGTGACGAACCAGAGGGCGAATGGTCATGGTGGCCTGGCGACCGACTCTAAACGGCTGCGTGCACGGCTCTCGTCATGCCGGCTTGCGTCACCATGTACCGCGACTTGCCTGGGGTTCGCGCGATGGTGGTGAATTCTTCGATCAAACCGTTGGCACGCAACACCAGAATCGCGTTCGCATCGGACGTCTCAATCGGCGGAGTCCCGGCGGCAAACTCGACGGTCGTGCCATTCGGACCGGCCGATAAGGTGAAGGACAGTTGTTCGCCACTCAGACCGTCTTGCTCTCCGCTGTGACGGGCCTGAACGAGCTGATTCAGGAGAATCTGGGCATTGCGGCTAAGCCCAATGGACATGGAGAAATACCTCTCAGAGAGCTTCCAAAGTAGAAGCAACGAAACACTTCAAGATGAATGCGATCATCGGCGTCCCGACATCGGCGACGGCATCCCACGGCGATGACGCGAACGCGAGCGAAAGTTCGACAGGAGCGGAAAGCGACTAGGAGCCTCAGCCGGTTCATTGACCGCCGACTGCGACTCGTCGGTCAGCTCGCCTGTCTCAACCGCCTCTGTACCGGACTGCAATCGATCGCCGCGTCGCCCCAACAGAGCCAGCAGAGCGACCCTCCCGGGTGTGACTCGTTTGCTCGGACGATTGCTCGAATCGGATTGATTGCTTGAATCAGTTTTCACGGAACGCTCCTTCAAGAGTTTGGTTGAGACGCGAACCTCCTGGAAGGGGACGATCCGCGGGCTGCTGCTGGGCACTGCTGGCTCAGCCAAGATGCTGGTCGTCGACTGGGGCTTCAGTTTGCCGCCAATCGAGGAAGCTGATTGAAGGCGGTCGGACTGATGTCAAGGATGACCGAGTCCGAGTTCACCCACTTCACTCGCGTAGCAGACACGGTGGTCAGTTTGTTGCTGAACATGCCGTGCCGCACGACCAGAGACAGGAGCCGACCCGAATCGGTATCGTGGTCGAGCGTCTCAACCTTGCCGAGCTGTTTGCCCTGCGCGCCAATAACCCGCATTCGTGGATGCAGGTGCGCGTTAGGGTCGATCTTCTCCGCGATCTGTTCGGGCGTCATACCTGGGGTTTGTTCGCGTACTTCATCGGTCACGTGAGGATCCTTTCGAGACATCGGATCGCACTTCTCGAGCCGATGGAGGGCTACAATGTTTTCCCAAAGGCAGACGTCCGGTGCCGCGAGTGGACGCTGAGGATTCCACGAGACACGTCACGCATTCATCGGTCAGTCCTGAGCCAGCACCAAGCGCTCGCTGTATTCGAGTCAGGGTGTCCTGACCACGAGCGCTGAATCACTCAGCACCAAGATGATGGACCGAGCGGCGGTTAGTGACGGACCCAAGTGCGAGTGTCAAGTCGTGGCGAGGTTTGCATCCCCGGTGATCGGCTGCGCAAAGCCGCGGGTACCGAGCCCTTCAGGAAGGCTGAATTGCTCCTGCCCCTCAAGAATACACCAGGGTGAATCTCGTTACAAGAGTGTGAACAATTGAGAATTTGACGAATTTCTTATACACAATCTTGTTTTGTGCGAAAAGAGTGTCCAGGCACGAATCGCTGGCATCGTTGTTTACACCGAACTGACCAGCGTCCGTCCCGGCAAGTCGCTCTTCCTGGCGTCTGAAACGTTCCGACGCAACCTGAGGATTGGCCAGCGCCACAGGCGTCAGGGTGGCACTGGCCGGAGAACCTGCTACCCCATCTCCTCGGCCGATTTGGCCAGGTTGTAGGTCGGGTGCCGGTAGTCGCAGCCGGCATCGATGACGAAGATGGTCGAGCTGGCGAAGCCGCGCTCCAGCGCTTCGCGCATCTGCTCCGGTCGATCGACCCGCATGCCGTCGCCGCCGAACGAGCGGGCGTAGGCCACGAAGTCGGGACCGTCCAACGCCGTCTCGCTCTTGCGTCCGTAGTAACCCTGCTGCATGCCGACGATCATGCCGTACTGCCGGTCGTTCAGGATGATGATGACCGGGTTGAGGTCGTTCTCTACGGCGGTGGAGAAATCGGCGCTCGCCATCAGGAAGCAGCCGTCGCCGGTCACGGCTACCACCTTCTTATCGGGGAAGGCCAGCTTGGCGGCCATCGAGGCAGGTAATCCGAAGCCCATGGCTCCCCAGTAGCCTTCCGGCGTGAACGTGGTGCGGTTCAGCGTCTCGACCAGCATGCGCGTCCACTGATTGTGACTGCCGATGTCCCCCAGCACAATGGTGTCGGCATCGACCAGGTCAGAGAGGCTTTCCAGGGCCACACCGTAGTGCATTGGAGAGTCCAAACCGTAGTCCCGCTTGATCTGCTCGCGGATGTGCTGGCGCAGGCCGGTCTTGCCACGAACGATGCGGTCACGTAGCGTCTGGTCAACCGGCCGCTGCTGATCTCCGATGGCTTCCAGCAGCTGATCGAGTCCGACCTTGATATCGGCCACGGCGCCCGCCTGCGAACGTGGATCGTGCTTTTCGCCTTCGTTCCCCAGCCAGATGCCAACCACGGGCGCCTCACTCAGGCTGAAGATGACGTCGCCGTGCCCAGTACCTCCGCGCTCGCCGATTGCCACGATCAGGTCCGCTTCGGCGGCCAGTTGCTTCTGCAGCGGGGTGCGGTCGTAGAGAGCCAGCTGGCCGGTCGAGAGCGGGTGGGTGTCGGGAATGCCGCCCGACGCATCGCCCGAGAGTATCACCGGCGCCTCGAGCAATTCGGCCAGTTCAGCCAGTTCCTCATGCGCGAAGCGCGCTTTGACGCCTTTGCCGGCCCAGATGACCGGCCGCTTGCTCTCACGAATGCGAGCCGTCAGCGCGGTCAGGTCGTCGTCACTCAGACTCTCCGGTTCGATCTCGGCACGCTCGTATACGTCCATCTCAACGGCGTCGGCCAACAGCACGTCCTGCGGGATCTCGACGTGCACTGGCCCGGGTCGTCCGCTCTGGGCGATGGCGAAGGCGCGCGCGAGGACGTGCGGGATATCCTCCGGGCGCTGGACCGAGACGCTCCACTTGGTCACTTCGGCGAACATGGGGACGAGAAAGTTCTCCTTGTCGACGCCATGAAAGGACTCGTAGGATGCGCCACGCGGAACCGCTCCGGAGATGTGGACCATCGGCGAAGCGGACATGTACGCCTGCGCCACGCCGGTCAGAGAGTTGGTCGCGCCTGGCCCCGCCGTCACCAGCACGACTCCTGGCTTGCCGGTCAGGCGGCCGTAGGCGTCGGCCATGCCGCTGGCGGTGGTCTCATGCTTGACGGTGATGTGGCGGATGGATGGCTCGTCGGCCAGCGCGTCGTAGATCTCCAGAACGTGCGAGCCAACCAGTCCGAAGACGTGCTCGACCCCCTCCGCCTTCAAGGCCTCGATGATCGCTTTGCCGCTACGTTGTGTCACTCGTCCGCTGGTTTCGGTCTGCATCGCTACCCCCACTCGTCTGTTGCTGGTCATGATGGACGAGTATCGCCGTGCGAACCGAGCCATGCAAGCGGGCAAGTGGGGTGAGCGAGGGCACCGAACCTGTGATGATGAGTCAGTACGATCCGGATCAACCACGACTGAGATGGAGGTCCCAACCATGCCCGCTCCACGTTGGCTCGCCCGCTTCAATCGGCACGCCACCAATCGCATTACATCGCCGCTGGCACCTCGCCTGCCCGGTTTCGGCGTGGTAATCCATACTGGTCGCAAGAGCGGTAAGACGTATCGGACACCGGTCAACGTCTTTCAGCGTCCGGGCGGATTCGTCTTCGCCCTCACCTACGGGCGTGACTCGCAGTGGGTGCGCAATGTCCTGGCAAAGGGTGGCTGTCGACTGGAGACGCGCGGCCGCATGTGGCAACTGACCGAACCGCGGCTCTTCCACGACCCGCAGCACCAAAACGTCCCCAAGGCGGTTGGCGTGATCCTCGGCCTGCTAAAGGTCGACGATTTTCTGGAGATGCGGGTCGAGGGGTGATGTGAGAGGATAGTCGCGCGAACCGTGCGACGTAGCGGCGGCACCTGTGGCCGCCGGCGGATTGCGAGGCTCGAAGCCTCCGGAATCACATCCACAATCGCCCTGGACTAAAGATCCCAGGCTACTCTATGCGAAGCCTCTGAAGGGGCTGAGCTTTGATGGCCGAAACGGCGGCGCATCGTGGCGATATGGCGAAAGAATTGTCTGCTCAGCCTGCTTCGGTTAGATGAGCGCGGCGGTTTCAACCCAGTGCAGACGGTGGGCGAATATCAATCCATTGATGAGGCGGTGCATCCATGACTGTTTCGTTTGACTTCTCGAATCGTGTCGTGATCGTGACGGGGGCCGCGCGCGGTGTTGGACGCGTGATGGCGCAGCGCTTCGCGTCGGCGGGCGCTTCGGTGCTGGCGGCCGATCGGGATGAAGCGGGATTGGCCGAGACCTGCGTCTCGCTCGATCCGGAGCGTGTCGCGTCGTTGGTGGCCGACGTCAGCACGGAGGCCGGAGCGCAAGCCATCGTCGATGCTGCCGTGGAGCGTTTCGGCAAGCTCGACGTCTGCGTCAACAACGCCGCAGTGGCACCACACGCCTCCATCTTCGACGAGCGACAGGAGGTGTGGGACACCATCTACGCCGTCAACACGCGTGGCACCTTCTTGATGACCCGCGCCGCCGCCAAAGCCATGATCGCGGGTGAACGCGGTGGCCGCATCATCAACTTCTCGTCCGGCGTCACCGTCAAGGGATCGCCCGGCTCGGCCGCCTACGCCTCCAGTCGTGCCGCCACCGAATCCTTCACGCGCGTAGCCGCTATCGAGCTGGCGCCCCACGACATCCTGGTCAACGTCGTCAGTCCCGGCTTGATCGACACCCAGCCCAAGCCCCTGCCACCGACCATGGCCAAAGGTCTGGGAAAGCGCATCCCGACGTTGCCGCTCGCGCGTCCCGGCGATCCGGACGAAGTCGCCTCGGTGGTCCTCTTCCTGGCCTCCGACGCTTCCAGCTACATCACCGGCGCGGTCATCAGCGTCGACGGCGGTGAGACGCTGGGGCGTCGACCAACCAGTCCCGTCATCGACGACGACCCGCGCTACGACTGGGTGACGGGGCGGGAGTAGGCCGCTCTGAAAATTGCCCTCACTCATGCAACGGCTCCAAAACACACCCGAACTATTGCGCCGCGGACGGACGCCCCGGTCAATGGCCGGGGCGTGGGACAATCCGGTGATCGGCATTCGCTCTATTGAGCGGCGGGCTTGATATTCTGGTTCATACGGAAGAGGTTGGTCGGGTCGTACTTGGTCTTCAGTTCGACCAGGCGAGGATAGTTGCCGCCATAGGCCCGCGCGGCGGGATTCGCCTCATCGTCGCCGAGATCGTTAACATAGGCACCCTCTTCAAGCTCCGGCTTGATCGCATCGAAGCAGGCTCGCGTCCACCCAATGTTCCGCTCGTTCTCCGCCGGATCCTCCCAGTTTGCCGTCAGCACCACGTCGTATTGCTTATCGCGATGGTAGTAGGCCGTCTCCGTCTTGCCGACGCGTCGATAGGCCCCGTGACAATCAATGATCACGATCACCGAGTAAGGGGACGGCATCTCTCCCGCATGGTCAATGAGCGTGTCAATCAGCTTGTCGCTGAGCCGGTTGCTCAGGGCGGATTTCCAGTAGTTTTGCCGGCCCTCCGGATAGGCAGCCGTGATCAACCCCTGCATGACTGGATGAGGAATTGGGGCGATCGTGTCGACGATCGGCGGACCATAGGCACGGATCGGAGCCAGTACGCGCATTCCCTCATCGAGGTCACCGGTGTAGCACGGGATGATCGCCGCGACGAGGTTACCGTCCGGCGCCGTCAGCAGAGCTGCATAGGTGGTCAGCTCGTCCGGCTGGGTCACGCTGAACTCCCGATAGAAGCGCAGCACATTGGCCGCCCGGTCGATTGGGTAGAGGAGCATTCCACCGAGCACGGTGTGGACCGCGTGCAGTCGATACTCGAACGAAGTCGCCACCCCGAAATTGTGCCCGGCACCGCGAATCGCCCAGAAGAGATCGGGGTTCTCCTCGGCGTTGACATGGCGCAGTTGGCCGTCGGCGGTCACGATGTCGATCGAGAGCAAATTGTCGATGGTGAAACCGTACTTGGAGACGATCCAGCTCTGCCCGCCGCCGAGCGACAGCCCGGCGATGCCAGTGGTACCGACCACGCCGCCGGGCGTCGCCAGCCCGAAGGCGTGAGTCTCTCGGTCCAGTTCCTGCCAAAGGACCCCCGATTCGGCGCGAACCGTACGTCGATTGGGGTCGACCCGAATCCCTTTCATCAAGGAGAGATCGAGCATCAGGCCACCCTCGGCCACCGCCTTGCCCGAGACACTGTGGCCGCCGCCTTTGATCGAGAGAACTAGATCGTGGTCACGCGCGAAGTTCACCGTCGCCATCACATCGGCGGCTCCGCGAGCGCGGGCGATCAGCGCCGGATGATGGTCGATCATCGCGTTCCAGACGATTCGAGCGGCGTCATAGTCAGG
The DNA here is from genome assembly GCA_963713965.1 of uncultured Chloroflexia bacterium. Taxonomy (GTDB): domain Bacteria; phylum Chloroflexota; class Chloroflexia; order Thermomicrobiales; family Thermomicrobiaceae; genus CALAGB01. The sequence continues at coordinate 2,073,559 of OY970217.1, read as the reverse complement.
ATCCTCCGGTAGCAGGAGCGGACCGCGCAGTTGGTCTCTGAAAGCTTGCAGCGCTGCATCGTCCAGAAGAGCGGCATCACGAATCACGGGTGTCGTAGCCATCGTATTTCTCCAAATCTCGTATCCCAGGGCGGGATACGACATTCGTGACAGCGTGCTGACGATGGCTCGACTTTAGCGTCACACAACTCGCGGGACTTCCGTGGACGTACCCAATTGGCTCAAGGGCGGCGATGGGTGATGGCGGGAACTACCCAGATGATGATCAACGAGAAAGGTGTCGAAGCGCGAACGCGATGGCCTCAGCACGGGTGTGGACGTCGAGCTTGCGATACAGATTCTCGACATGGCGCTCGACCGTACGGACGCTGAGGAAGAGCTCTTCAGCGATGTCGCGGTTGGCTTTTCCAGTCGAGACCAGCCGCAGTACCTCTGCTTCACGTGGAGTGAGGAAGAGACCAGTGGGCGACGCGACAATCGCGACGGCCGCGCTGGGTTCGGTGAACACGAGGCGTGACCTCAAATTTTCTGCCATGCGCTTGAGCCGAGTCATTTCGATCTCGCATGCCGCGGAAAGCGCCTGGTTGTTGAGGTCGCGAGCTCGAGTCAGACCGGATGGATCGCCACGTAGGACCAGCATTTTGGCCCATTCGTGGCGGGTATGCGCGGCGAAAGGTCGCAAGCGGAGTCGCTCGTTGATCTCCAGCGCGGTCTCGAAGTGGATCTGCGCTTCATCCCATCGGGAAAGCTCTGTCGCGAGCATGCCGAGGAAACGAGCAACCGCGCCATAATGCGTGAATTGAGCGAGGATAGCGGCCACCCGATCGCGGTACGGAAGCAGCAGTTCATAAAGGATCTGCGCACGCCGGTCGTCCCCTAACAGGAGACAGGCTTCAGTCAGGAGAATGAGGACATCGAGTCGGCGCTCAGTATCGGGAACATCGAGATAATCATCGGCCGACATCGCCTCAAAGCGCTGGTGTGCATCGTCCCAACCAACTTCGACCGCCAGTAACACTTCCAGCGCGTTGCGACACATCCAGGAAGTACTGTGGTGCGATCCCAGTTGCTCGAGATCCCCCGCAATTTCGTGGAGACGGTCCTGCTCACGCCGAAGGTGAAAATGAACCCACGGAGAGTCAAGCAACGGGAGATCGCCTATTGACCGTTGCGCCCATTTTTCCGCGGTCTTGAAATCACCTTCGCGCAACGCGTAGTGACCACGTTTACCGTTGAGACCCCATTCTTTGAACGGTGTCGGCGCTCGTTTCTCCACTTCGATGTGCCGTTCAAAGGCACGCAACTCTCTCTCGAGATCGCCGAGTTCGGCGCAATCCCAGAAATTGAGCAGGGTCGCCCACCAACCAGTGTCAACATCTCCAGCGGACTCGGTGAGTACGACTGCTTCATGAGTGAGCGCGATGCGCTCTTCGACATTATCATGGGTCGCGCACGCAACGCGCTTAGCCAGTAACGTGAAGGCGAGTGTCGAGGGATCCCCCAGGCGCCGGGCGACGGCTATCGCCTCATCACTGAGCTGCGAAATTCGGCTTGATGGATCCGTTCGCGCGAGAGGATTGCGCGGTAAATCGATCAGGTTGCGGTCGATGGCGAGGCGTCCCAGCACTCGAGCGCGCAGCGTCGAATCCTCGGTTCCGAGTCGTTCGAGTGCTTCTTCGAGCATATCGATCTGCTTTTCTTGACCAGGAGTCGTCATGAGATTACGACCGACAAACCCAGCGCGGCCCTGGCGAATTGCTCGGCGGACTCTGCCGCGCGGGCCAATTCGGCCGCCCTCAGGAATGTGTCGCGCGCCGCGGGTGATCCCCAATTGCTCCGTTCTGCAAGAGTTTGCGCCTCGCCCAGGGCCAGCAACAGCTCACATTTTGATCGGAGATCCTGATTCGCGGTCAGGTCGAAGGTCTGCTGCGCCCGCACGTAGTGGTCTACGGCGCTCTCCCAGGCAAGCTGCGCGAGTGATCGTTCCGCTGCGCTCGTCAAGTATTCGAGCGCCCGATCCGGATTACCAATCGGAAGGGAATTGAAAGAGTGGCGAGCAAGTTCGTCCAGCACGGGTTCGAGATCGTGGGAGTGAAGCGCGACGAGCACTTCTCCTACCGTCTGGTGCAAGTGCATGCGTCGACTCGGCGCCAGGCCGGCATAGAGCACGTCTTGCACGAGCGCATGATGGAACCGATAGCTTCCGACGGTTGTCGACAGGTCAAGCAGCCGAGCCTGGACAGCTTCATCCAGCAAGGTCACGACACCGTCCAACGATCGGTCGCTGACGTGCGTGAGGAGACGCGTCGAGAACTCGCGGCCGATAACCGACGCGACAGTGAGGAGTTCCTGGCAGTCATGAGACAGTCGACGCAGGCGCCGTCCAAGCACATCGCGGACGCCCTCTGGGACCAGGAAAAAGAGACCACCGTCAACCTTGCTCAAGGAATGATCACCCTGGGCAAACAGAAAGCGGCTCATCTCTACCGCGAACAATGGATTCCCCTCGACTCGGTAGCGGACCGCGTCGAGGGATCCGGCCGGCAACGTCCGTCCGGCGACCGCCTCGATCAACATTCGGATCTCATTTGGATCGAGCCCCTCTAAGGGGATCCGTTCAGTCCCTGGTATACGAACAAGATCGCTGACCAGCTCCATCATTGGGTGATCAGCGTCAACCTCCGCGTGGCGATGCGTACCCAGCAGCAATATCGGTACGTCGCGCGTGTGTTGCGCCACGAACTGGAGCAGCAGAAGAGAAGGAGTGTCGGCCCAGTGCAGGTCATCGAATATCAGGACAACTGGCGTGTCACGCGCGGCCAAGCTCAGCAATGCCGTGATGCTTTCAAAGAGGCGGAATCGCCCAGCGTCTCCACCGCGCGACTGCGGATCAATTGGAGGGATGGGCGCGTTGCCGATCTCCGGCACGAGGTAGACGAGATTCACGAATCGCGGGCCAAGCTCCCGTTCAACCGCTGCCATGTCCTGCACACGAGCGATTGAACGGATCACCTGAATCCAGGGCCAGAACGGCGGAGCGCCTTCCCACTCGATGCAGCTGCCCCAGCAAACCTGAAGGCCACGGTCCGCGGCCTCGAGAGCGAGGGCTTCAGATATGCGTGTCTTGCCGATCCCTGGCTCACCAGAAAGCAGAACGACGCGCCGCTGACCGGACCTCACTTCGTTCAGTGCGTGACGGAGGATGGTTAGCTCGCGCGTCCGACCGACGAACGGTATGGCACCGTCAGATCGCTCCTCCCGAGCCGGTCTCTGCGTCGGGTCGTCCACGTTGATTGCCTCGTCGACTATCGTTGATTTGGGATGGTGAATGTTACGCGCTAACAATTCTTACTAGCCACGATGGAATCGTCAAGTTGTGATAGAGCAAGTCGCTGAAATCGCGCAGCAGCGAATAAGTTGCTCACAGCGTCATCGACGACGACCCGCGCTACGACTGGGTGACGGGGAGGGAGTGAGAACTGCCAAAGGACCACGCAGCACAGCCGTCGGCGGAATGGCATAAAGCAGTTCACTCGCGTGCACGCATGATCTCATCGAGTCGGGAAGGCCCATGCTGGAGAAACCGAATCTGCCAGACGAGAAGATCACTGATCATATACGTAGCGAGTTCGGGCTGACGGTCGAATCGCTCGAGTTCCTACCCATCGGCGCGGACGCCGATACGGCCGTCTACCGGGCCATTACCAACGAGACACTCTACTTCGTGAAGCTGCGCGGCGGCGATTTCGACGAGATGACCATCGTCGTGCCGCACTTCCTTGAGACCCACGGTATCTCGCAGTTGATCGCTCCGATCCCAACCAACGATGGACATCTCTGGACCTCCCTGGACCGCTTCGCCGTTATCCTCTCCCCGTTCGTCAGCGCTCAGGACGGCTTCAGCGTCGAGATGAGCGACGAGCAATGGGTCGAGCTCGGGCGGGCTCTCAAGCGCATCCACCACGCCGAGTTGCCGTATGAGGTTGCCGCTCGCCTACCGCACGAGACCTACTCCGACCAGTGGCGCGACAAGGTGCGTGAATATCAGCAGATGCTCGACGGCACCTTCCCGGACGTCGTCTCTGCCCAACTCGCGGAACTGATGCGCGATCGGCGCGCGATCGTCGACGAACTGCTTCATCGCGCCGAGGTGCTGGCCGACGAGATGAGCTCGCGCTCCTCCGCGTTCGTCCTCTGCCACGGTGATCTGCACGGCGGCAACATCTTGATTGATGCGCAGGGCGCGCTCTTCATCGTCGATTGGGACACGCTGATCCTGGCGCCCAAAGAGCGTGACCTGATGTTCATCGGGGCCGGTATCGGTAAAGGCTGGGACGATCCGCGTGGCATCGAGCACTTCTACCAGGGTTACGGCGCTGACGAGATCGATTCCATCGGTATCGCCAATTACCGTTACGAACGGATCGTGGAAGATATCGCCGCCTACTGCGAGGAGATCCTGGAATCCGACCCCTCCAGCCAGGACCGTTTGGTCGGTCTCAATAGACTCTCGCGCCAGTTCCTCTCCAACGACGTCATCGACATCGCCTTTCGCACCGATCGGACGAGCCTGTTCGACTGAGCCGCGACGCATGCGAATCCTTCGGCCTCGTTTCTCCGCTGAACCTCGGTGCCTCAGTACCATGAGAAATCTCTTACTTCCTTCTTAGAGAGCTTTTATGACGCCCAGGTAGCCTGTGAAGTGAAGAGCAGTTCGGTCTGCGGTGGCTGTCGCGTCGAAACGGATGTCCACCGGCTCACGTGAGAAATTCGGGGATTGCAACGAGATGAGCCGATTCGATCACACAAGCCGGTTGATCCGCGGGGCCGGGCGACAGCCCCATGACTGCTCACACGTCAACACTGGAGATGAGAACCATGACACGCATGATCTGGGCGCGTCCCTATCGTCGCGTCCTTCAACTCCTCGCCCGGCCGCTGCGCTTCGGCGCGGTTGGGCTCACCTGCAGCGCCGTTCAGCTGGGCCTGCTGGCGGTATTCGTTCAGTTGGGCGTGCGTCACGATTCGGCTAACTTGATCGCGCTCGCCCTTTCGACCCAATTCAACTTCCTGCTCAGCTCGCTCATCATCTGGCCCGATCGGCCGGTCACGAGTGACCGCGTCAGAACCATCACGCAACGCCTGATCGCCTTCAACGGCATATCGATCACCACGCTGCTGATCAACGAGGGCGTCTTCGCCATCGCCGATGAGTTCATGCCCTATCTGCTGGCCGGGGTCCTCGGCATCGCCATCGCGGCGCCGATCAACTACCTGGTCGAACACTTTCTGATCTTTCGCGCACACGAAGGGACACCCACGTATGAAACACCAAATCAGCGTCTCCGTCGTCTTCCCGGCCTATAACGAGGAAGAGAACCTGGAGCGTGTCGTCAACGATGCACGCAGCTTCCTTGCTGAGACCGTCGCCAACTACCGAATCGTGATCGTCAACGACGGCAGCACCGACCGCACAGCCGACGTCGCTCAGCTCGTCTCTCGCGCGGACCCGGCGCACGTGCTGGTGGTGACGCATGAGGTCAATCGCGGCTATGGCGCGGCGGTGCGCAGTGGCCTCTCGGCCGCCGCCCAGACCGGCTCCGACTGGGTGGTGTTGCTGGACGCTGACGGCCAGTTCGACATCCGCGAGCTCGATCTGCTGCTCGACATCGCCGGAGATCGTGGTATTGATCTGGTGGCTGGGCATCGCACCCATCGGGCCGATTCAACGGTGCGCAAGCTGAACGCCTGGCTCTGGAGCACAACGTCGCGCTTGCTCCTCGGCATCCGCGTGCACGACGTCGATTGCGCCTTCAAGCTGATCAATCGTCGCGTGCTGGAGACCATCACCTTGCAGGGTGAAGCAGCCGTCGTCTCGCCGGAACTGCTGGCCAAGACAGCCCGCGCGGGATTCACTATCGCCGAAGTGCCGGTGAGCCATTTTCCACGGCAGGCAGGCGAGCAATCAGGCGCCAATCTGCGCGTCATCGCCCGCTCGCTGATCGGCCTGCTGCGCCTGCGCCTGCAGTTGATCCAGCCGCAGCCAAGCCACAAACCCGAACGGCAGGTCGAGGGCGCCGGAACGCGGTAGGGGAGCGACTTGCGGGCAGAAGGATTGCCTGCCCTGGCAGTCCTCACCCCCGACCGATCCATCCCTCTGACTCGCTTCCCAAAGAAGGGAGCACCATCTCCCGACGATCAGAAGTGGGGTGACGAGATCTGGATAGGCTCTCGCGTTCCCGATGGTTCCCCTTCTCCCGTCCGGACGGGAGAAGGGGTCAGGGGATGAGGGCTGTCAGGCGTAGTCACTGAATCTTGCCTTAGTGGCGCGCGGTCGACTTCGGTACCTTGAAGCCGATGATCTTCACTTGGACCCCGCCCGTCTTGAAGCCAATCTCGATCAGCGGCGGCAGCGAAAGCGTCGCCAGCTTCTTATACCCCTTGACGACCGACTCCTTGTCCGGCAGGCTCCCGGCGAGCTTGACGATCGCGGGCTGCTGGCTCAGATACGACTTGATGATCTTATTGCTCGCCTGCAGGAACGCCGCCCGAGTCTGAGGGTTGGCAAACGCCTGACGCAGGAACTGCTCCTGAGCACTCGACAGCGCTTTACCGTTGTTGTCAACGTAGCGCACCGGGTTGTTGTCAACATAGGTGTACGGGTTCAGCGCCATCGGGTCGTCAATCGCCGTTTGCGGATCCGATTGCAGCGTCGGGTCGGGCGAGATGAACTGATTCAGGCGAGGGTCCTCATAACGCGCGCCAAAGTAGTAGAGCTGTGTCACGCTATCAAAGGGGTGTGACGTGTACAGGTAAGGGATCACGTGCGGATTGCTTACCTCATCGACCCACGTCTCACCGGTTGGGAAGTACTCCAGGTGCTCGAACAGATTGCCGCTGACGTCGGTGACGTAGGCGGTGCTGCCGCTGAGATCCTGGTGGTAGAAGTACTGCCCGCTCTCGTACGTTCCGTCGGTCGTCACCGCCTGCTGGGCGACACGTTGCGACCCGGCGAAGATGTTCTTTACCGCGTTGTCGCCGTTGATCACCGTGTAGTACGGGTTGACGTTGGTTGTCACGCCGCCCGGCCCGACTGTAACTATCCGGTTTCCCTGATCGTCATAGCGGAAGTCGGTCTTCTGGCCGCTGTTGTTGATGCTCTGGACCCGGTTCTCCTCGTCCCAGGTGATGGAACGCTTCTGGCTGCTGCCGTCGTCCGTCCAGCCTGTCTCGTTCCCGTTCGCATCGTAGCTGTACGTCACGCCGCCACTTCCCGGCGAATGGCCACTCCCCTTGCCGTTACTGTTGCCGGAGAGTGTGCCAGCACCAGCGACGTGGCTCACCGCGTTCGGCTGCGTGCCCGAATAGGCATAGGTCCAGCTTCGGCTGGTCGCCGCCTGCGGAAGCGTCGCACTTCCCGGCACGGTAATCGTGTCGGCTTGTGTGTTGGTCAGGATGTTCCCCACCGAGTCGTAGGTGAACGCCAGCGTGTAGTTGCGCGTGTTGTTTGGCGCGTAGTGGTAGGTTCCGTTGGCACTGATCAGCCGGTACAGGTGGTCATAGGTGTAGCTCTGTGTGCTCGGCCCACCATATTGCGAGGCCGCCGGGACCGGCACGTCGTTCGTCTGGCTGGTCACGTTACCGACGAGGTCATACGTGTAGCTCTGGTTCTGGAAGAGACCGGCACCGTTGCCCGTCTGGATGGTCTGCAGTCGCTGGGAGTTCGGCGTGTAGCTGTTGACAGTCTGGACACCGTTGCCGTCCTGCTGGAGCGCCAGATGACCGAACTTGTCGTACTGCAGGCTGCTCGCGTAGGTGTAATTGTTACTCCCCTTGACACCAGTCACCTGATTGACCAACCCGCCGAAACCATAGCCGTAGGTCAGGACCTCACCGTCCGGATAGGTGAGCGACGCCAATCGATCCCAGGTGTCGTAGACATATGAGGTGATGTAGGTGGCGAGCGGCTGGCCGTGGATCTGGTTGACTGTATCGGCCTCGCTCGTGATTTCCCCGATTTTGCCGTAGGAGTAGGCCTGCTGACCGGATTGATCGACCGCCTGGACGATCTGGCCGGCGCCGTTGTTGGCCGCGCCGGGCCCGCCATAGGAATAACTCACATTGTTGCCGGTGAAGTCCGGGTAGCTGATCGACGTCAGGTGGGTGAAGTCGTAGTTGTACTTGATCGACTTTCCGTGACCCTCCTGAGCCAGATTGGCGGTGACCTTGCTGGTCAGATTCGAGGCTGGGTCGTAGCTCATCGTCGTCAACCCGGAATTGGGTGTGTTGATCGAGGTCTCGCGCCCGATGTTGTCGTAGGTCATGGTGGTGACATGATTCTGATCGTCGGTCATCGAAATGAGCTGGTTCAGCGGACTGTACTGGTATCTGGTCCAGACCGGCTGGCTGCCGTTGAACATGTCGATCGATGTCACCTGCTGACGCACGTTGGTGAACGTCGCCGTTTGGTTACCGAGCGCGTCCGTCTCGGTCGTCATGAACTGAGTCGCGCCGGAGCGGTCCGCGCCGAAACCATAGGCGTAGCTCGTGATACCACCGTTCGGCGCGACGTACTGAGTAAGCCGGTCGAGCACGTCGTAACTCGAGGTTGCCGCCGGCTGGCTGTCGTAGGTCGCGTTGAAGGTGCCTGGTGTCCCGAGAGGTTCCGTGGTCGGGTAATACTGCTGGATCACCCGGCCAAGGAAATCGAAAGTGACCCGGCCGGAGTCGACCATCTCCTCATCCGGCTGGCTACCGGCGGATGTGAAGACCGTCGCGTTGTGCTTCGTCTCCAGCGTTCGGTCCAGTCCGTCGACAAAGGTGACATTGTCGAGGGTCCCGCCATGCAGGGTGTCGATCGCGTGCGTCTCGGCCCAGGGGATGGGATCGCCCGGGTGATATTCGTAGGTGACGGACGCGTTGCCCGTCCCTTGCTGGTATGGCCCGGTCACTGATGCCAGTCGCCCAAAGACGTCATAGCTGTAGCTGGTTGTGTTGCCGTTGATATCGGTCGATGAGGCGATCGTGCCGCAGAACGGATCGTAGGTCGCGCTCGAAGAGTAGCCAAAACTGTCGGTCGTCTGGGCGACGTACGTGTCGGTCGGATCGTACGCGTAGTCCACCTCATAGCGTTGCCCATTCAGGTTCGGCGGTGAGGTGACCGATTTGATGTTGTAGTGCTCGCCGGTGCCGTCGTAGTAGGTGACATCGGTCTGGGCAAAGCTGCCGTCAGCCTGATACTGGCGGATCTGAGTCGGCGCGCCCTCACCACAGGGGACATCCGCCTCCTGATGGCGCAGCACCGTGCCGTTCGCATCGGTCACAACCGTGTTTGTCGGCACGTTGAAGAGGTAGACGTCTGGACAGCTCACATACTGAATCGTGGCGGTCAGCGCGTTCGACGAACCGTCGCCGCTGTCACTGATCTGCGTCGTGTTGCCAAGGGCATCGTGCTGATAGGTCACCGTCTCGGACTTTTCAGGCGTCGCCTGTCCCCAATAGTAGCTCTGGATCGTCTGGTCCAAGCGGGGGAAGATCTCGTCGAGCGTCAGCGACGCGGCCTGCCCGTTGGTGACTGTTTGGTTCGTATTCACGTCAAACAGGGAATAGTTGTTGTCGGTCTCGACGTAGATGGCTCCGCTTCCGTCCTCGACCTTCTCGCTTAGTAACAGCCCTTGATCGTAGTAATTGTCGTTGGCGTAGGTGTCGACGATGGTGCGATAGACCGCGCTGGTAGACGGGTCGAGCTGATTTGTGGTCACCGTGCTGTAACCATAGACCTCGCGCTCTTCGCGATTGTAGAAGCTGTTGGCGTAGGAATAGGTCGTGACCTGCGTGTTCGCGCTCGTGGCCGGGGTGTTGTCATTGACCGTTACCTTGGACATCGTCCAGACCGACGCGGGAGCGGCCGTCGTGTTGCCCTGACGGGTGTACTCAATGGTGAAGGACGCGCCGAGCGGCCGGCTCACCGACTCCAGCAGGTTCGTGTTGCCGGTATTGTTCTGGGCGACGCTGATAGAGTCGTTGGACGAACTGGAAAGATCATCCGGGAAGCCGTCGCCGTTGATGTCACGCAGTTGAAGCTGCTGACTCGAATTGGTCCGGCTGTAATCGAAGCCGGGATTGATGATGATGTAGCAGAGATCGGTCGGGTAGCAGAGCGGTCCGATGCCGATGGTGAAATAGGCTCCGCCTCCGAGCGTCGTGCTCTTGCTGGTGGCGATATCGGAATCGGCGCCGTGCCACACGACCGACGGCGCGAAGCCGTCGCCGGTATTTATGGCGACCATCAGGTTGCCACTGCCCTGCGTGACGTAATCGGCCAGCCCGTCGCCGTTCATGTCGACCAGGACACCATTGTCCTTATCGGTCTCCTGGCCGCCGCTCACGCCGCCGCCGAAGCCATACGCGCCGTCGTTGAAGCCGATCGAGCCGCCGACGGTGAAGGACTGGCTGGTGCCGCGCTGGGTGACGGCGTCGCTGCTCCAGGTGACCGGCGCGGTGAAGGTGTAGCCCAGGTTGAACGCAACCTCCATGTGGCCGTCGCTGTAGGTCGAGACCTTGTCCGGTAATCCATCGCCGTTGATATCGATCAAATCGGTATTGACGAGATCACCATCAACCGCGTGGTCGCTATTCTGGTTCGTCTCTCCCTGGGAATACTGGCCACTGACGCCCAGATTGAGCTCCTGGCCGCCATCCGACTCGGTCTGCGGCGCATCGCCATCCGGCTCGGAGCCGGTGGAACTGCCGCCGCGCGTGGACCGTGTGCTCGAGGTAGAGGACGATGACGTGACCGCACCTTCGGAGCCACCCTCTCCTGAGCCGTTGTTGCCGGAGCCGCCCGGCCGCGTTGTTAGCGCGGTTGATTCGCCCTCGGTCAGCGCTCCCGCCGAGGTGGACTCGGAACTGCCCGACCCGGACGAACTGGCTTGCCTGGTCGTGCCCGAATTGGGATCGGGCTGCTGCGGCGCATTGGTGTTTCCCTTAGCGTCGGAACTGAATTTCGCCGGAGAGCCTTCGAATCCGATATTCCAGGCCATCGAGTGGCTCTCGCGCACGTTGTCATCCAAGGCCGGCTGGTTGGTCGCACTCTGGTCGAGCGAGCCAACCGCGTTGGTGTATTGGATACTGTTCGAGCCCACGACGTCGGGGAAGCCGTCGCCGTTCATGTCGATCTCATCGAGGTTGCCATCGCTGGCGCCCCATGAATACGAGCCGCCGACGCCGAGGAAGCTCCCCTGAATCGCGTCTTGCTGCGTCTCGCTCATCTGGCTGACCGCACTGGCTCCCTGGAAGCTGCTTGCGTCTGGAACACTGACGAAGTCCTGCGTCAGACGTGAGCTACTCGCGGTGCCGGCCCGCACCCAGATCTCGTTCTTTTGCCCCAGCCACTGGTCAGGTACCTGCACCGGTGGGTTTGCGAGGGTATCGAGATGTGCCGGGCTCGGCGTCAGCGCCCAGGCGCTGGCGTCGATCGGGTTGGCGCTGCCGGCGGCATCGACGAAGCCCGTGTTCGGGTCGTAGTTCTGAGTGGGGTAGCCAGTCGAGTCAGTGCTGAGGTCGGGATGGTAGTAATTGCTGGGCGTCGGGTAGTCGCTCTGCTTGTAGACCAGATTCGACTCGTCCAGCGCCGTGCCGTCGCTGGTGCTGCCACCGTTGTATCCGGCAACCGCCCAGCCACGATACGGCTGCGCGAAGAGCCCCTTGTCCATCGTGTTGGAGGGGTTGTACAGACCATCAACCCGAGCCTGATAGGTGTTTGACGTGCTCCCCTGCGTCACCATTACGGAACCCGCAGTGATGTCGTCGGAGAGGACCGGATCGGTAATCGAGAAATCGAAGAAGATCGGCGCATTCTGAGGAAGATTGACCGAGAAAGGTTGCCAGCCGGTCGTGCCGCAGTCGGTCGTCGACCCATCCGGCATCTCGATCGAGCAGGCGGTGATCTGTCCGCTCGTGATGGTCAGCGTCTCCTTGCCGAGCAATTGCTTGGTCGTCTTCACCGTAAAGGAGATCTGCCCGGACGTGCTGCTGGAGATTGCGGTTCCAGTCATCGACGGGGTGACGGTCGCGGAGCCGGACTCGGAGATCGTCTGGCCGGTGTCCGGTTGAGCGACGTTCGAGCGCGGGAAGATATCCATGCTGTAGGGCGGGTTCAGCTGGACGTCATAGTTGCCGGATGAGTCGGTAACGGTGATCGCGTTTCCGCTCTCGTCGGTAGCGGCGGTATAGAAGAGACTTGGATCCCAGCTGATCTGGCTCAGATCAATACGCGAGTCGAGCTTGACATGAAGCTCGATCGTGTCGCCCTTCTGAACGTCAAGCGTGGTGGGCGGAGTGATCGTTCCCGTTTGGTTCCAGGGAATGGTCTGGCTGAAGACCTGATTACCATTCTGAAGCAGCTGCAAGGTGACGTCGTCGCTCGTGACGCCCGTCTTGCTCAAGTCACCGCTGAGGCTGATGGTGCCGTCGAATGGCATCGATACGGTAACGTGTTGCCGGCCCGCCAGCGTGAAGTCACTGGTCGCATCGAAGCTATAAACGTTCAGGCCATCTGCATCGGTGGCCGCGTTGACGCCGGTGTAGGTTACGGTTGGATCCCAGTTGACCTGATCGTACTTGCCGTCAAAACCCGACTCGACCCGGAAATAGATGCGGTCGCCGGCCTGGACAGAGATGCTGCCGACGCCACTCGGCGTGTAGCTGCTGTAATCGGTCGCGCCGATATCCTGCGACCAGAGCTGATCGCCATTGTGCTGGATCGCGACCGTGACGCCATCCGCCGTGGTGTAGTTCTGGCGGGCGGTGCTGTTGTCCTGAATCAGGTTGACGTTGCCGCCGACGCTGATCGTCCCCGCGTATGGCGCGACCCAGCGACGCACCGTGTCGACCAATGGCGAGGCTGCCAACTCCTGGTCGTAGACCGATTGCAGTCCCGGCAAGAGCGGTGCCGCGTCGACCTGACTCGTGCCGATCGGCACCTGCGTGGTCGAACTGTCAGTGTTGAACACTGGAGCGCCGTCAACCAGGTGATCGAAGAGGACATGCCCGTTCTGCACCAGGTCTGGCAAACCGTCGTTGTTGACGTCGATGAAGTAGACCGGGGCGGTGGTGAACGTCCAGGAATGGTTGTAAAGCACCGAAACGCCGACGTAGGCCTCCGGCCCGACACCGACGGCATCGCTTGATTGCTGACCGAGCGTGCTGAGTCCGGCGACCGGCACCGACGGCCCAAAGGTGGTGCTGCTGGTCGAGCCCGGCGCCGACTGATTGAGACGATAGCTTATCGTGCCGCCGCTCTCGAAGACTTTGTCAGGTAGGCCGTCGCCGTTGATGTCGAGCATCGCCAGCGTGTCGTTGCTGTCGACGTGGTTGTAGTTGACCGAGACGCCGACCGAGCCTTCCTTAGTGCCATCAACTGGATTGAAGCCGATATAGATGTGGCCGTCATAGCTGTTGGCCACGGCGCCGCTCAGACCGCTCGCGTCCTGCAGCGACGAGTCGGAGACGCTATCACTGCCGGTATCCCAGGGTAAGGACGAACTGAACCCGTTGTAGCTACCGTCGCTTTCGTGGACGTTGTCGTAGTAGTTGAAACTGTGCGTCGCGAGCGCGCTTCCGTCGGAGCCGTTCTCCGTGATCGACTGGAGCAGCGTCTTGCTGAACTCACCCTGGCTGTAGCTGAGGTCATAGCTGCGAATCGTCTGGCTGTTGTAGCTGACGGTGATTTTGCTCAGGAGTCGCGCCGTCACCATGAGGAAGCCGCCGCGAGCGTCGGTGAGCACGTCGGGCCGTGGCGTTCCATTGGTGATGTTCGGCGTCAGGCTGAAGCTAACGTTGTACGGACCAGGCGATGTCGTGCTGCCGTCATTCTCGCCGTCGTAGTTGATGTTGGCGAGGTAGAGCTGTGTGCCGTCCGGACTGTTCGGATCAGCGGGCGAGACTGGGTCATTGACGCGCGCGTAGGTATAGGTGGTGAGGTTGGAGCTGTAATCGGCCACCTCGAGCAGCGGCCATTTGTAAATGTTGCCGTTCGCGTCGGTTAACACCTGGCTCGTGTCGAGCACCGGCACCAAGCCATTACTCGTCTGCTGAAGGGTTGCGCCGTACAGGAACTGCGCGGCTGATTGGTCCGTCACCACCCAGAAGTAGTTGGTTGGATTGTCGCCGTAGCGCGTGATCTTATCGAAGCTGCCCTCGACACGCAGGTGGAATGTGATCCCATCAGGACTGGATTGGCGAGGTTGGAGTTGGTCGGTATGAGCCAGCGGTGTCAACTCGCTGCCATTGAAGTCGTAGCTCTCGGTTTCGTTGGTGGGATCGTAGCGCGGGACGCCCCAGCGGGTGTCGACGGCAATTGCCGGGGTAGAGAGATCCCAGCCGAGACCGAGCCAGCCATCGGCGTTGCTCGAATTGTAGGCGATCGAGAGGTTAGGTTGGGTACCACCTCGGCCCGGCGGCACCTCGATCGGGTAGGAGAGGCTCGCCGTTCCCTGATTGTTCGGATCCGGCGGCGCGATTTGGGAGATGTTCGAGCCAGGATCGGCCGAGAGGTTCTGCTGGAGCGCATTCGGATCAGTCTGCAATGGCGAACCCTGAGAGGGCAGGCCGAGCTGTGAGGCGATTTGATCGGAACCTGAAGTATTTTGGGCTTGTGTGGAAATCGGAGCGAAAATCATGACGAAAATCGTGACAACCGCGAGTAGAGTCCCACAAGTGCGACGCAACGCCCTACCTCCCCCGGATATGGTAGTGGGGCACCACCGATTGAGGAGCAAGGCTAAATCAAACGATTCAGCACAAGCTAATCGAGCGGCGCGGCACTAACTACAATATTTTTATGTCGTATCAGAGGATGATGAATCCACCACTGTGGATCGTAGGGCCGCCATCTTATACGCGTCAAGTCCTACGTCGCATAGGAAATATGGGTATCCCGGGAAGTTTTACGACAGCGGACCAAGCTTTGGACACGCGGATTCGTCATCCTCAATCCGTCACTATCCCACTCGAGAATAAGTCAGCTGGAGATCCGGCTCCCAGGCGCCACTATCTCTGCTCATCTCGCCCTGGCTGTACATCGTCTTGCCATCTTCCGCGATGGTGAGTACCATGCGCTGCGAAAAATCGGGCGAGTTGCGCCACCAGCGTACGACGTTGCGCTCGATTGCGACGTCGTATTTGCGAGAGATCTCACGCTCGTCGAAGTAGGACATGAACAGCTCGCCACTGGCGTTGTCGCTGCCGAAAATCGCGATGCCACTGGGGATTTCCGGCTCATCGATCTCCGAACGCATCAAGAGGAACGCACCTCCCTCGATCCACTCGGCGCTTGCTTTGCCATGGAACGTTTTGCCGGGGACATGCGGGTGCGTGCCTACTGTGCTCCAGACACCGACCAATGGCTCCAGAGCCTTGAGCGCGGGGTTGGGTCTACGAGCTTCGACTCCGATCATTCCAGCCACACTCCTATTACGTGTATTTGCGGAACGCGTTGATCGGCCGAAGTGATGCTTTCGACCGCATCATTTGTCGCTCTTGAACATCTCCGAAGCGTAGCGGGCGTAGACCGCCGCGCAGCGACGCATGGCCGCTTCATCGATGTACTCATGGGGGCCGTGCGAGACGTCGAGCCGTCCGCCGCCATAGGCGAACGCGGGAACGCCCAACTGCGCGTACCAGCGCGTCTCGAGCACGCCGGGACAGAGGTGAAAGCGCGGCGGATCACCCTCGACGTCTGAGACGCACCTCGCCAGTATCTCGGCGGCTGGATGGCTCACGTCGGTCGAGGCGGAGGGCTGTCGTTGCAGCACCTCAATCCACACATCGGCGCCAATCTCGCGAGCTGCCTCGGTGATGGTCTCGTTGATCTGCGCGAGGACGCCTTCGAGCGTCTCCTCCGGGTTGAAGCGGCAATCGACCGAGAACCAGGCTGCATCCGGCACGACGTTGAAGTTCGCGCCGCTGCCTGCCGCGCCTCCGACCACCAGCATCGAGCCGCGCGCGTCGTCCTCTTCGAGCGCGAAGGACGTACGCTGCTCCAACATCTCATTGCCCAATTCGACCAACGGCCGGGCGATGCCGAGCATCTGCTCGAAGGCATTGACGCCCAGATAGGCCTGACCGACGTGAGCCGATTTCCCCCGCACATTGACGCGCATGGTGATCGCGCCACGATTGGCATGCCAGACCGCGCCACCGGTTGGCTCGGTCGTGACCATGGCCAGCGCGCTGGGATCGATCATCTCGTGCTCGCGCAGGTAGCCGGATCCGGCGACGCTCCCCGTCTCCTCGTCGCAGACGATGTGGAAGACGATCCGGCCGTTCTGCAACAGCCCAAGGTCGCGCGCTGCGGCCGTGCCGTAGAGCATGCTGACCAAACCGCCCTTCATGTCAGCGGTGCCACGCCCGATGATGCGGCCATGCTCACGACTCGGCTCGAACTGCTCCGGACTCTGCGCCGGAACGACGTCGAAATGTCCATGGAAATAGACGGTGCGAGGGCCCTCGCCAACCTCAGCGCGCAGGATACACGGCTCCTCCAGCGTCCCGCTCTGTGGGATCGGGATCAGCTCGGTTGCAAATCCTAGCCGCTCCATGGCGTCATGCAACGTCCTCGCGCATTCCCCCAGCCCGCGCCCGGGTGGGTTCTCGGTGTTCATCGCCACCAGGCGCATCAGCAACGCAGCCATCTCATCGGCGCGTGCCTCCAGCCAGGCTTGCAGTGCTTGAGTTTGAGACATTGTGTTGTCTCCTTTGTGGCCCTCACCCCCGGCCCCAATGGTGTCGCATAAACAGAGAAGGGGCTCTCGATAGACTTTGGGTGTCGAATCCGAGTCGTATCGAAGGAGCCCACCGTCATGCTATCACGTCCCACGCTGCTCTCCCGCCGCCTGCGTCGTCTGCTCACCCCGGCCGTGCAGCGGGCCGCCTCGGTTACCGGCGCCGATCGCTACCGCAAACACTTCCCGGCGGCGGCGCATCTCTGGATCCTGCTGAGTCACGGCGTCTCAGCCAGTCCGAGCCTGCGCCAGACGCATGCCCAACTCGATCTCGTGGAGCACGGGTGGGAGCAGGTGGGACTCGACCAGCGCATTAGCCTGAGTCAACTGGCTCGCTCCACCACCAGCCGTCCGAGCGCCTGTCTCGAACACCTCTTCACCGACCTGGCGGACCAGGTGCCGCGCGACGACCATCCCGTCACGGAGACGCCCGTCGCGCTGCGGGACGGGACTTTCCTGGAACTCAGTGGCAAACTCAGTCCGTGGTGCCGCTATGGTCAGCACACCCCGGGGATCCGTCTCCAGCTGGACTATGATCTGGTCGCCGCGATTCCCACGGCGTTGCACCTCACCTTGGCCGATACCCATGATGCCCGCACCCTGGCCGAGCAGGACCTCTCCCCAATCGCGGGCTGGACGCTCATCATTGACCTCGGCTACTACGGACATCGCCAGTTCCAGCGGCTCCTGGACCATGACGTCGATTTCCTCTGTCCGCTGCACCAGCAGGCCCGTGTTGAGGCGACCACGCAGCATGCGGTCAATGACACCCCCACGGAGGCAGGCGACACCATCGTCGCCGATGAGACCATCACCCTCGGCAGTCCCACCAACCGCAATGGGGCCGTCCTGCCGAACCTGCGCCTCGTCACGAGCCAGAACGCCAACGGCGAGACGCATCACCTCGTCACCAGTCGCCACGACCTCTCCGCCCAGGACGTGGTCATGCTCTACCGCCAGCGCTGGCAGATCGAGCTCTTCTTTCGCTGGCTCAAGCGCCACCTCGGCATGCTCCATCCGCTGGGGACCAGCCCCGAGGCCGTCTGGGCCACCATCCTGCTGGCCGCCATTGTCGCGATCCTCGCCGTGCTTCTCGACAATCTCCGTCCGGCACAGGTCTCGGCGGTCGCCTGGCTGCGGGTCCTAGCCATTGAACTGGCTCGCATCCCTGCCTCCAGCGGTTAATGCGACACTATTGACCCCCGGCCCCTCTCCCGACGATCAGGAGAGGGGTGTCCATAGGCTATAGCCGTGCCATACCGAATGCGTCTCCCCTCTCCCAGAATTGGGAGAGGGGTCGGGGGTGAGGGCTCTTCGGCCGTTCCCTACTCCGCCGCTGGCAGCGAAATCGTCGCGGTGGTTCCCTTGCCGGGTTCGCTGCTGATGCTCAGCGTACCGTGATGCGCGGCGGCGATCCCCTGCGCGATCGAGAGCCCTAGCCCGGCGCCGCCCGTCTCGCGACTGCGCGCCTTATCGACCCGGTAGAAGCGCGTCATCAGATGCGGCAGATGCTCCGCTGCGATCCCGCCCCCCGTGTCCTCAACTGTCAGCGTAGCCACGCCCTCACGTACCGATGCCCACAACTGGACATTCCCGCCAGCGGGCGTGTGCTTCAGCGCATTGTCGACCAGAATGAGCGCCGCGCGCTCGATCTCCAACCGGTCGCCGATGACGCGCACTTCACCCTCGGGGCGCGCGTCGACTTCAATCCCTTTCTCGCTGGCGAGGGCCGTCACCCGACGCGCGATGCTGTTTGCCACGTCGGCCAGATCGACCACCTCCTGCTCCAGGTGAAATTGCCCGGCATCCAGCCTCGCCAGCAGGAGCAGATCGCTCGAGAGATGATCGATGTGCGCAGTCTCCTCGACAATCTCCTGCACCACCTCAGCGTCATCTTCGGTGAGCCGTTCCCGGTGGCGTAACAGCATCTCGGCGTTGGCGCGCAGCAGTGTCAACGGCGTGCGCAGCTCGTGGGAGGCGTCGCCGACGAACTCCTGCTGTCGGGCGAAGGCGAGCCGCGCCGGATCCAGCGCCCGCTGAGCCAGGAATAGACCGCCCGCCGTGGCGATGATCAACGCGACCAAGCCAAGCCCGAAGAGCAAATCGCGCAGCAGGGATAAGGCCGACACCTGCTCTTGAATCGAGCGGCCCACTTGCACCACGCCCAGTATCTCGCCGGTCCCCGGTTCGCGCACCACCCGCGCGGAGCGATAGATCGTGCCGATCCCCGTGCCGCCATCCACCTGGTCGGACGCCGAATTCTGCTCTAGCGCACGCATGGCCAGGGAGCTATTAAG
Organism: uncultured Chloroflexia bacterium; assembly: GCA_963713965.1. Classification (GTDB taxonomy): domain Bacteria; phylum Chloroflexota; class Chloroflexia; order Thermomicrobiales; family Thermomicrobiaceae; genus CALAGB01. Next base: position 2,054,478 of record OY970217.1, on the reverse strand, counting down.
GAAAGGATCGGGGGTGTCGCTGTCATCACTGTTGAGCGAGAACGGACTGCTCGTCAGGGGCTGACCCTGTGCGTCGTAACAGGCCACGTAGACCGGGATCGGAGATGAGGGAGGATTGGCACCGAAGCGGGGCTGACCCGGCGGTGAAGAGCAGGCGCGCTCCGGATTGCGCACCCACTGCTCCGCGATCAAGTTGATTTGGTGCGAGACGTCATTGGTGATGGGCTGCAGCAGCAAGTATTGCAGGATGAGATATAGTCCGACTCCAGCCAGAATGAGCGAGGCCGCCAGCACCCCGCTGTACCAGAGGGTAAGCCGCAGGCGCAGACCACGGAACAGGCGCGCTTCAGCCTCGGCCCGACGCTCGTTACCGCGGGCGCGATGCGTCAGTTGGCCCAGCCAGCCAGTCACCCGACTCATCGGCCGCTCAAAGGCGCTCACCCTTCGACCTTATACCCCACCCCGCGCACCGTCTTGATCAGCGGGCGGCCAAAGCCACGGTCGATCTTGTCGCGCAGGTAGTGGATGTACATGTCGACCACGTTGGAAAGGGTCTCGAGGTCGTAACGCCAGACGTGATCGATGATCTGGGTGCGGGAGAGGGCGCGTCCGGCGTTCTGCATGAGGTATTCGAGCAGGGCAAATTCCTTGGGTGTCAAGTCAATGACGCGTCCATCTCGCTGCACCTCATGACGCATCAAGTCGAGCGTCAAATTGCCCACCTGCAGCACCGTGTTGATCTCGGTAGCGCGACTGCCACGTCGCAGCAACGCATTGACGCGCGCCAGCAGCTCCTCCATGGCGAAGGGCTTGCCCAGGTAGTCGTCGGCGCCCGCGTTCAGCCCGGCGACACGGTCCTCGACCGCGCCACGAGCGGTCAGCATCAGGATCGGCGTCATGACCTTAGCCGCGCGTAGTTCCTTGCAGATCGAGATACCGCCCAGATCGGGGAGCATCAGATCCAAGATGATGAGATCAAACGTGTCGCTCAGCCCCATTTCGAGTGCACTCGCGCCGTCATGGACGAGATCGACCGTCTGCCGTTCCTCCATCAAGACGCGGCGCAGCAGTCGCGCTAGCCGCTGTTCGTCCTCAACCACCAGAATGTGCATCGTCAACGTTCTTTCGCGCAGCAGAAATCCATCTTGCGGAGACGATAGCACCGAAAGATTGGGATTTGATAAGAGCAAGGGAAGAGGGAAGATAGGCGGTGCTTTAACGGTACACGCCAGCCGTTCGACCTGGGTTCAATACTCATGGCTGATCTAAATGAGCGTGAACGGGATGCATTCACATGCGGAAACGTAGCGGCGGCACCTGCGGCCGCCGTCTGACCGCAGGCCGGGAGACGTCACAGATGACGGATCAAATCCCATTGATCACGATGACGCCCTCACTACTGAAGGTGACGGATGATGAAGGCGTAGGCACGCTCAGCTTTGTCGCTGGACCGAAATTCCATAGCGAACTCTTTGCCAGCCGACGTGATGATGGTGAGATGACTGGTCTTACGCATCAGTCCGCCTTCGTCGGCCGACGCAACCATCGAAATGTGGCTGTATGGGATCGACACGAGCGACCTGCGTTTTCGAATCACCCCTTCATCTTGCAATATGAGGCGGCGACTGGTGAGCCCAATAAATCCTGTTCCGCCGCCTTTCATGTCATACACCGCAAAGAGCTCTTCATCATCAACAAGGCCACCCTGAATGCGCTCAAGCTGCCCTTTATTGTCAAAATCGACTGCCATGCGAACCTCTTTCAGAGTAACGAGACGATGAACCAGTTGCCTTCATAATATACGTTCGCCCGATTAGTCATGTGGTAATCTGCTTGTATTGGCCGCAATGATGGAATGGGGAAGTGATGTCTGGAGTCACACTCTCCCTGGATCAACTGCTCAAGCTCGTTGGGGAGTTGAATGACCAACCGGGGAATGACACTCCGCGCGATCGATTTCGTCAGTTCCTGGAAACGTCGGTCACGTCACTTGGTACCGTCCGCGACTATGTCAACGCCTGCCTTAGCTCCACCGGAACTCAGTACAATCGAGCCCTTCAGGACCTCGTCAACCACACCGGACGTCTAATGGGCTTCGAAGTCGAATTCGGTCGTTATGCTGGCGTTACGAATGATATTGGACACGATGGGCTTTGGCGTGCGGACAACTTCTCCGTTGTGGTTGAGGTCAAGACGACTGATGCCTACTCGATAATGACTTCGACCCTTCTTGGATACATCAATCAGCTCATTGATTCCGGACGAATTGCGAATTCCGAGAACGCGATTGGTCTTTACGTCTTTGGCAAACAGAACTCTGAGCTTGAGCCAGTCGAAGGGGCTATCGTCCACGGAGGACATGCTCAGAAACTCCGACTGTCAACCGTTGACGACATTCTGTCGTTGGCTGAGCTCGTACAAGACGAACTCCTGACCCGTGACGAAGCGATGACGCTGCTTCGCCCGGTGGGCGTTCGTGTGGGCACTACGGTCCAACTGCTGAAACGTGTCGCTTCCTCCAGTCCTTTTCCACCTGACGATGTTGTTCCAGACACGTACTCAGCCAGCACTCCTCGGACAATGCCCATTCAGGAAGACAAGACGTCACAGCAACGAGTCCGGAAATCAAGCTCATTCGCTACAGCGCGGCAATATCTCTTGACACCAGTGTCTGACGATGAAGACTCCACTGCCGAAGAGACGATCCAGGCACTGCTTGGGCATGGAGAATACGTCTTCGGTGATCGGACACCCGGGAGAAAGAGTTTGAAGCCTGGCGACAAGCTCGCGTTTTACGAGAGCGGTAGAGGAGTAGTTGCGTGTGCCGAGGTAGCATCCAGTCCGGAACTTCGTAAGGTTGCTCACGTCAGACACGCGGAAAAGTACCCTTGGGCGTTTAAGGTGAGAGATGTCCGATACTTCTTTGATCAACCGATTGTTATTGACAGCGAGATTCGGGCAAAGCTTGAAGCGTTCCGTGGGCGTGAGCTGCAGCGGTCTTGGTCCTGGTTTGTCCAGGGAACCCGAAAGCTGACAGAACACGACTTTGAGGTGCTGACCTCAGGCACGCCATAGCCGACTCGGGTTGCTCTTGCTTTACCCTATTTGGCAATCAAAATCCAGTCCCTTCAGTGGACTTCGCCTTTGTAGCCCAGGATGGTCCGGTCCCTCCAGTGAAGGGATGCTCCCCTTCCGCGGGAAGGTGCAAAGGGGATGGACCGTCAGTGAGGGTGTCATCAGTCCTGGGTGAACGCGACGCGAACGCCGCGTCGAATAGTCAAACTCAAGAAACCCAGCGAGCAACCGACGAAACTCCTCCTAATCCGCCTAAAACTAATCCCCGATTTATGTTTCCCTCAGCATTTTCACAGCTTTGGTTGTTACCTTAACTGTAGATCGCGCTGGGCCATCCGGCTCCGCATAGTCGCCAGGGCGCTGCGCGATTCTCGTAAACTCTGACCACTCGTGGATCGCACCGATCAACGAGCGACCGTATGTGTGGGACCAGGCACCAGATGACTCAAACGAGCGCGGCCATGCTTGCCAACTTGACTTTGTGCGAGCGTCGAGGCACCGAGACTGCGTTCGGCACGGCATGCCCATCGTCCCCATTCGATGGGCATGCGCAATGCCTTCTCTACCTTTAAAGGAGTTTTCCATGGGTTCGGAACGTCTACGTCGTTTTGGACGGCGAATCTCGGCCCTCGTCGTCGTCCTGACGCTCGCCACAGCCTGCACCATCGGCGGGGGATCGAGCGCTACCAACACGCCAACGTCGTCGGCTCAGTCGACATCGCAATCGACCAGCTCAAGCACTCAGGCGACCAGCACAAGCTCGAGCCAGACGATCAAGACGTCGCAAGAGAGCACCAAGCCAACCTCGACCGGCAATACGAGCTCGGCGCCATCGACCGCTGACTTCTCGAACGCCATCATCAACGTGGTCAATCAGGCCAAGCCGGCCGTGGTTGAGATCACCAACGAGCAGACCTCGGTCTCGCAGCTTTCCGAGCCCGTTCCAGTCGGCACCGGCTCCGGTTTTATTTATGACAATCAGGGCCACATCCTGACCAACAATCACGTGGTCCAGGGCGCGCAGAGCCTGGTCGTGACGCTGCCGGACGGCCGCACTTTCAAGGGGAACGACGTGAAGCTGGTTGGCACCGATCCGCTCACGGACCTCGCCGTGCTGCAGATCACGGGCGACAACCTCCCCGTCATCCAGGTGGGCGATTCGTCCCAGCTTCAGGTCGGTCAGTGGGTCGTGGCGGTTGGTTACGCCCTCGGCCTCGAAGGCCAGCCGACGGTGACCCAGGGCGTGGTGAGCGCGTTGAACCGCTCCGTTCAGGAGCCAAGCGACAACTCCAGCAACAACCCATTCTCGCAGAGCCAAACGGCCGGTCCGTATCTGTTCGACGTTATCCAGACCGACGCCGCCATCAACCCGGGTAACTCGGGCGGACCGCTGGTGACGCTCGACGGCACGGTCGTCGGCATCAACACGCTGGAGGCCGGTTCGGCCGAGCCAGGCGTGCAGTCTCAGGGCATCGGCTTCGCCATCGGTATCAACACGGCCAAGAAGATCGCTAATGAGATCGTGCTGACCGGCAAAGCGACGCACCCGTACGTCGGCGTCCAGTACGTGCCGCTGAGCGCGGCCATCGCGGCGCAGCTCAACATCAGCTACACCCAGGGTGACTACATCCAGGACGTCGTCGCCGGCTCACCGGCCGAGACTGCCGGTCTCCAAAAGGGCGACATCGTCACGCAGATCGACGGCCAGGACTTGAAGACCGATTCCTCATTCGCGGAGATGGTCGACAACCACAAGCCGGGCGACATCGTCACGCTCACGGTGGTCCGTGACGGACAGACGCAGCAGATCAAGGTGACGCTGGGCACGCGGCCGGAGTCGCAGTCCTAGCCAAGCATTCACACGAACCTCGGAGGCGCGGATTGATTCCGCGCCTCTTTTGTTTCCCCGATCCGCTCGGCTCGACTATCATCCTCGGCAGAAACGAGTGAGAGACGCGTTCATAGTGGTGATTGAAAAGGCAATTTGGTAGACAGTCCAAACCAGCGCGGGTGTGATGCGTCTACCGATTTCATTCCTCACGCGTCAAAATGAGCGCGTTGGTCGGGTCCGGTGTGTCACCAGAGAGGACGATTCGGTGAAGGTTGGGGTGAATCTTCTCAATTTCGGGCCGGGTGCCGATCCGGATGCGCTGCTACGCTGGACCCAGATCGCGGAATCCTTAGGCTATCACTTCGTGATGATCTCCGACCACGTCACCATCACGCCGGACGTGGCGCAGATCTACCCTGCCCCCTTCTACGATCCCTTCCTGAGCCTGGCATGGTTGGCCGCGCAGACGCGATCGATCGAGATCGGGACGACGGTCATCATCCTGCCCTACCGCCATCCGCTGCAGGTCGCCCGGCTGGCCAGCAATCTCGATCAGCTCAGTCAGGGCCGCTTCATCTTCGGTGTGGGAGTTGGCTGGGCCAGGGAAGAGTTCGCGGCTTTGGGCGTCGATTTCACGCGGCGAGGCGCCATCACCGACGAATATCTCGAGCTGATCTACCGCACCTGGGCAGGTGAAACCACCAGCTTCCACGGGACGTTCGTGCAGGTGGACAAGGTATGGAACAGCCCACAGCCGGTGCGGCGTCCGCATCCGCCGGTCTGGATCGGCGGCAATGGACCAGCCGGACGGCGGCGGGCCGTGCGCTTCGGTGCCGCCTGGCACCCGATCGGGATTCGCATGGATTGGCTGCGCAACGAAGCTCTGCCGCATTTGCGCGCTCTGGCTGATCAGCTTGACCGCCCAGTTCCGCCGCTCTGTCCACGCATCAAGCTCCATCTTACGGACGACCCACTGCCAGATGACGAGCGTCGAGCGGGCGAGGGGACGCTCGATCAGGTGCATGCGGATCTGGCGACGTTGGAAGAGTTAGGCGCGGACTATGTGCTGCTCGATACCTATCGCGGCGATCCGGAAGAGACCCGGGATCACCAACGTGCCTGGTCGCTGTTCGCCACGCTGGCGGACAGCGTGCTGGATCTGCCGAATGCCTCGGTTCGCTGAGCCCGCCGGCGACCTTGACTCCACCGGACGAGCAGCCTACGCTACGACTCTATTGCAGAGACAATTTCGTTTGATGTTCGAGCCAGAAACGGCTCGACGACGACGACCATCACACCATCCCAACGGAGTGTGCCCCCGATGCCTGTCTCGGTGAAAAGCTCTCAGACCATCTATGACGCGCTCAAAGCCTGCGACGTTCAGCTCGTTTCGGCCCTGCCGGAGACATGGCTGGTCCATTTGATCCGCATGGCGGAAGACGATCCGGATATGACGCTCGTGCGCCTGGCGAAAGAAGAGGAAGGGGTCGGCATCTCAGCCGGAGCGCATCTGGCCGGAGTGAAATCGGCCATGCTGATGCAGAATCACGGCTTTCTGGCCAGCATCAACGGCATCGTCTCGCTGGCGCACCTTTACCACATCCCGCTCCTGATGCTGATCAGCTATCGCGGCGAATTTGGCGAGCGCGATCCCTGGCAGACGCAAGGCGGCATGTCGACCGAGCCTCTGCTGCGAAGCCTGAACATCCCTTACGAGCGGCTCGACGATCCGTCTCACGTGGCCGCGCGCATCAAGAAAGCGCAGACGCTGGCGGAATCGGCGTTGGTGCCGGTGGCGCTACTGCTCGGCCGCGACCTGATGTGGGAGGAGTAACGGTCATGCTGCGAATCGGGGCACTGGAAGCCATTTATCCCCAGCTCGAAGAGTGCGTCGTCGTCACCATCATGGGCGCGGTCTCGGCCGAGCTGCAGTCGCTGGGACATCGCCCCAACTTCTTCTACCTGCAGCACGCCATGGGTCTGGCCTCCTCCATGGGGCTCGGCATCGCCCTTAGCCGCCCGGAGCTTCAGGTGGTGGTCCTCGATGGCGACGGCTCGATCCTGATGAACCTGGGCAGTCTGACCACGATGGCACGCTACCGACCCAGGAACTTGATCCACGTCGTCTTCGACAATGAGAGCCTACTCTCGGTCGGCGGCTTCCCGACCGCCACAGCCACCGGCAGCGACATCACCGGTATGGCAAAGTCGGCCGGGGTGCCCCACGCGGTCATGGTGAACACGCTTGAGACGTTCAAGGACGCCTTCTCGAGCGCACTGGCCGCTGATGATCTGAGCACCATCGTGGCCAAAGTGGAAGCCAAGGGGCCGCCGGTCTTCTTGACCGATCTGCCGATGCTCGAAAACCGCTTCCAGTTCCAGCGACATTTGCGGGACATTCGCGTCCGGGCCGAATCGTGATCAGGATAGAGAGAAGGAGCGTCCGGTGTCTGACGTGTTGACCGATTTCGTGGCAGCGTTGGCGGATGGGCGATTGAACGTAATCGACCTGACCCAGCCGCTGGAGTCGACCACGCCCGTCATTGAATTGCCATCGTTTTTCGCCCCCTCGCCCGGCTTCTCGATGGAGCAGATCTCCCGCTACGATGATGCCGGGCCGGGCTGGTATTGGAACACGATCCACCTCGGCGAGCACACTGGGACGCATTTCGACGCCCCCATCCACTGGGTAACGGGCAAGGATCTGCCGAACAACGCCTGCGACACCATCCCAGCTTCACGCTTCGTCGGACCCGCCTGCGTCATCGATGTCTCGCGCGAGAGCGCCGAGAATCCCGACTATCTCCTCTCGGTCGAGGAGCTACTCGCCTGGGAGGATCGACATGGACGCATACCGGCCGGCTCCTGGGTGCTGCTGCGCACCGATTGGAGCAAGCGGACCGACCCGAAAGACTTCTTCAACGTCGACGACGAGGGCTCGCACACGCCGGGCTTCGATCAGGCGACGTCGTTGCTGCTGGCGACCGAGCGGGACGTGCTGGGGGTGGGCGTCGAGACGGTCGGAACCGATGCCGGTCAAGCCGGAACGTTCAACCCACCCTTCCCCAACCACGCCACCATGCACGGGAACGGCAAGTTCGGGCTGGCCAGCCTCTGCAACCTGGATCAACTCCCACCAACCGGTGCGGTGGTGATCGCAGCGCCGCTCAAGATCGTGGACGGCAGCGGCAGCCCGGTACGCGTCCTGGCGATCGCACCCAGCCTCTAGCCACGCTCGTACGGGCGACGCATGCGATGCCCCGGGCCCGGCGGGCCGTGGGCGCCATCGTCGCCGGGTTGTCATCCTGAGCCGCAGTCGAAGGATCTCTCTGTCAGAGCACGCCGCTCCTGCCGTATCGAACAAGAGATCCTTCGACCACGCTGTAACCCTCTCTCTGTCTCTCCGGGTACCCTCTGGGTGTGGGAGCGAGAACCATCGCCCAGGATGACAAAGGGGCCGCCTTCTCAGGCCACCTGCGCCCAGGCGCCGACCAAATCCGCCGCCTTGACGATGCCGCCGCTCGCCACGGTGTCCGCGCGAAGGCGATCCGCCAGCGTATCGATATCCACCTCATCAGCGGTGGCAAGGCCCAGTTTCAGCGTGAGGGGCAGCAGGCTGCGCAGCGTCGCCGCCGCATATTCGTAGCCGCCCCAGTCCGGACCCCCACCGATGGCCGCGGAGAGATCGAGCCGCGGTGCCGGCAATCCCGCTTCCTGGAAGATGCGGTACAGGTCGTAGCCCGCGTGAGAGGAAATACCGCCCCCGCGTAGCGTCTCGGTCAGCCAGGTCCAGACCTGACCCCACAACGGCGTCGCCGGGTACTGAATCAGCGACTCCGGCGCGAAGTTGTATTCCTGAAACGCCACGATGCCGCCAGGGTGAAGTCGCGTGGCCATCGCACGCACAAAGGCGGCGGGGTCAGGCTGGTGCACGAGAATGAGACGCCCGACGACCGCGTCGAACGGTCCATCGAGCTCAACTTGCCGGCAATCACCCTCAACAAACGAAACCCAGGTCTGTCCGGCCGCGTTCGCGCGAGCGCGGGCAACCTCGAGTGCCTGACCATTCACGTCGACCCCGACGACCGAGCCCGTTGTGCCAACCAGCTCACCGGCGATAAGGGCCACGTCACCGGCGCCGCTCCCGACGTCCAGCACACGCATACCGGGCTCGATTCCAGCCGTTGCCAGAAATCGATGCGTGAATAGTCGTTGAAAGGCTCCCTGCTGAATCAGCCGTCGCGTCTCGGCGTCGCTGCGTCCGAGCACGTAGGCGTCACCAGTGGACTGCTCCTGCAGCATGAACCAGGTCCTTCCTTCCGCACGGGAAGCTTTTGCACATTCGGGGACACACCGTCCCCAACGAGCGGAGAGCATAGCACCCGAGAGCGGGCGTCGTGCGGCCAGGTGCCCGGTGGAAGCCTAACGGCTCGAGGGCGGACCGCGTCCACCCACTCAACCGTCATACCGCTCCAGAATCACCCTCGGTCTCGGGTCGACCGCGCTGCTCTTGCATGAGCCGGTAAGCCCGGTCATGATCTTCGTCACCGGCGCGAAGCGCCTCACCGCGATGCAAAACGCGGGTTATACATTGTTGGCGTGGTCTGCCCGCCTATGGCGAGTGGCGACCACACGTGAGCGGATACCGCTCGTGCCACCGGAGGGGTCTTGATGAATGCCGTCACCGAAGCAAGGCAAATGACTGGAGCAGCGGGCACGGTGACAGGCATCTACGTTGCCAAGACGGCCGGTGCGCCGATGGAGACGCTGGAGCGCGCGCGAGTCGTCGCGGGCCGGGGGATCGAGGGAGACCGCTATTTCGACGGGCACGGCTATTATTCGCAGGTGCAGCCCCTCACCGGGCGACGCCTGACACTGATCGAAGGCGAGTCGCTCGAGGCGTTGGAGCGTGAGACTGGGATTGTTCTCGGTCCCGACGCGTGCCGCCGCAATCTCATCACGCGGGGCATTCGCCTGGAGTATCTGATCGGCAGGCGCTTTCGCGTCGGGGAGATCGAGTGCTATGGCGAACGCCTCTGCCCTCCGTGCGGCTATCTCGAGAAGGTGACCGGCAAGCGTGGCGTCAACCGCGGCCTGACCGATCGCGGTGGCATCCGGGCCGAGATCCTGCTCGACGGGGAGATCACGATCGGCGATGTGGTGACCCTGAGCACGATCGCCCCCGCCGCAATCTCGGCGCGTGAATGACTGCGCCGAGCATCGGGAACGCTGTGGTTTCGACCGTAGATTCGAGCGCCTACCTCACGTGAGCAGGAGTCATGGATGTATCTCCCCGAACAGTTCGCCGAGAACGACACTGCGATGCTGCACGATCTCATTGCGGCGTTTCCCCTCGGCACGCTGGTGACCTTCAGCGCGGACGGATTGAACGCCAACCACCTCCCATTCCTGCTGACCGCCGACACGGGCGAGCACGGGGCGTTGCTTGGGCACGTCGCCAGGGCGAATCGCGTCTGGCAAGACACTACCACCGAGCACGAGGCGCTGGTGATCTTCCAGGGTCCGAGCGCCTACGTCTCCCCGAACTGGTACCCGACCAAGGCGGAGACGCACCGCCACGTGCCGACCTACAACTACGCGGTGGTCCACGCCTACGGCCCTCTCGTGATTCACGACGATGAGAAATGGCTGCGCGGCTTCGTGGGCCGCCTCACCAAGCGCATGGAGGCGGCGCAGCCGCGACCCTGGAAGATGGGCGACGCGCCGCAGGACTTTCTGCGGCAGATGCTCGGCGAGATCGTGGGGATCGAGATCCCGATAAGCCGGCTCGTTGGCAAATGGAAGGTGAGCCAGAATCGCCTCCCCATCGACCATGAAGGCGCGGCCAAGGGCCTGCGCGCCACCGGAGAGCCCGAGGCCGTGGCAATGGCCGATCTCATTGCCGGCATCGTGAAACGCACGACCTGACGAACAGCCCGTGTGGGCGGATTGCGTCCGCCCCTGCGACCGCCCAATCAACCGCCGTACCGATCCAGGATCGCCCGCGCCTGTGCCCACATGGCGTCGATCAATTCCGGCGGCGATTCCACGGTGGCGTCAAGGCCGACCGGCAGAAGCTGCGACGCGAACCAGCCGACCTCGGAGCGTGGCAGCGTCCCCTCGATCACGCCGCCCTCAAGCGCCTCACGTACCTCCGGAAAGAGCTTGCGCAGGTCGAAATTCTTCATCCCGGGGGCCGTCACCAGAATCTTCAGCGGTAACCCGCTCCCATCATCCCGCTCGACCGTATCGAACCAATGATCCAGGTCGACCGGCTCCAGAGGCTCCCGACCCTCCACTCGCTCGACGCTGAGCACGCGATCGGCCCGCAGGGTCAGCTTGCGATCCCGACGGTCATCGTGGCAGGCGCAATACCAGAACCCATGCCGCGCAAAGAGGCCGAAGGGGTAGATCACCCGCGTCGAGCGACCCGAGCGTCCGTCATATTCGATGCGCAGATGAACTTCATCCAGTGAAGCGCGCAACAGCTCGGTCAAGAGCGGCGCGCGGTAGTCGGGTGGCTGGCTGATGATGGCCACGTGGCGCCGGATGCGATCGAGCTCCTGGATCGTCTGTCCCGGCAGCGCGGCCCGCAGCTTGGTGATGGCTGAGAGGTTTTCGTCGGCAAAGGGAGATTCGGCGTACTTGAGCAGGTTCTCGTAGGAGAGGAGCATCCCCAGCGCTTCATCCACTGTCAGACGCAGCGGCAGCACGCGTCGGTCCCGGATCAACCAGTAGCCGCCACCCGGACCGGGACTGGATGCCAGCGGCACGCCCATCTTCGAGAGCGCCTGCAGATCACGCAGCATGGTCCGCCGCGAGACACCAAACTCCACGGCAAGCTCTTCTACCGCGAAGCGCGGCCTGGCCTCCAGGCGAATCATCAGCTCAAGCAGACGGGCAGCTCGTGACATGACTCTTTATCTCATACATTAGTGTCGTTTTCTGTCATCATCTTACGTTACGGTGGGAACATGACCGAACGATGTCTGGGATATTCACCATTGGAGATCGTGAGTGCTGCACCAAATTCAGCTGGAAAACGCGAGAGCGTTCATGTGGCGTGCCGCGCGCGTCGTCGATCGACGACGCTTCGAGATTCTGTTCGATGACGGCTCCGCCGATCACGTGATCGATGCACTGCGGGCCTATCGCAATGACGACGGTGGCTTTGGGCATGGGCTGGAGCCGGATATTCGCGGTCCAGAGAGCCAGCCGCTCCAGGCTTACGCCGCACTGCTCATCCTGGACGAGATCGGCGCGTTCAACGACCCGATGCTGGGAACCGCGTCGGACTACCTGACGACGGTCACCGCCCCCGACGGCGGAGTGCCCGCGCTCGTCCCGACCGGCCATGACGTGCCCCATGCCCCCTGGATGTCTTCTCCAGAAGGCACGCCGCCGGGATCGCTGCTACCCACCGGCGGAATCGCTGGACTCCTGCACAAGCATGGCGTCCAACATTCCTGGCTTGAACCGGCCAGCGCGTTCTGTTGGGAAGCGATCGGCGCCATCGAGACGACACACCCCTACGAAGTGAAGTTCGCCCTCACGTTCCTGGACCATGCGCCGGAGCGCGAGCGAGCGGAGCGCGAGGCCGAACGCGTGGGCAAACTGGTTCGCGAGCAAAATCTGGTGATCGTGGATCGGGCGAGCGCTACCGACGACATGTCGCCGTCTGGCTACGCGCCGGGCGAGTTTCACTACCCTGTGGATTACGCGCGGCACCCTTCGAGCCTGGCGCGCCGCTGGTTCACCGACGCCGAGATCGAGCAGAATCTACACGACCTCGAGCGGGAGCAATGCGCAGACGGTGGCTGGATGTTCAACTGGGGGCAGTGGAACGAGGCCACCACCATCGAATCGTGCGGCGCCTATACGATTCACGTACTGCAGACGCTACGGGCTTATGGCCGGATTGGATGACAAATGACGACCGAGCGAGCGCTGATCGAGATCGACGAGAGCTTTGCGCGGTGTAGGCTGACCGGCTGGCATCAGACTCCAGCAAACAAGCTTGCCGGGGCAAACGATGCACCAGAATTCATCGAGGAACTCGGCCTGGTAACGCTCTTCCCGACCTCGCCTGAGTTCCCCAACCTCTACCACGCCTTCATGGGAGATCCCGAGGCGGCCGTCGATTCCGGCCATGATTCCCCCTCCGGTCATGTCTACACCTGGCGCTGGACGCTCGGCGGTCAAGAGGTCGCCTTCTACGGCACCATCGTGCGCAACCGGCCCACCTGGGTCCGCTGGAGCCTGCTACCCGCTGTGCTGCGACTGCGCGGCGAGATGCGCTCGGCGGGAGAGCTCTATCGCTCCGGTGAGCTCTCGAATAACGCGCTGCGCATCGCCGAGGCGTTGGAAGCAACCGACGGCGCCCTCTCTACCGGAGAATTGCGCCAGGAAGCGGGTTTCCCGACCGGCAAAGAGCAGCGCGCCGCCTACCTCAAGGCGCTCGACGAGCTCGACCGCCGACTGATGGTGGCCAAGGTCTTTTCCACTGACTCGACCGACATGAGCCACGCGCTGGTCAGCGCGCGCTATCCGGAGGCTCGAGCGACGGCCGAGAAGCTCACGCGGGAGGCCGCGCTGGACGAACTGCTCGACGCGTACTTGCCACCCGCTGTCTACGTCGTCCCGACCACCCTGGCCAAACACCTCGGTCTGCCGGAGCCGGAGTTGCGCGCCCGGCTGGAGCGGCTCGCAGCAGAAAGGCAACTGATCGCCGCGACGCAACCCGGCACCAAAGGCACCTGCTATGTCTGGGGCGAAGCGTGAGGCGACAAGCGACTCCCTAACCGCAATCTACGAACAGCATGAATGCCACGTTTTGGCCGTGGTAAGTGATTGGTAAGTCTCGTCCGCTACGATGCGGTCATGGATTGAGCCCAGGAGCCGACGGCCCAAGGCGAAGAACTCGTCGATGGACCATCGCTTGGTTTCTGCGTGACCTACCGCCTCGTTACGGACAGCCGCCACGGCGTCGACGACGTCTACGGCATCACGCGATCGAGCGTCCCGCTCTGATACTCACAGAGATCGGCCTGAGCTAAAGCCACTCAGACCGCTGAAAGGGGTGAAGATGCAGGGCTGGCGCTTTGACGATCTAACGCGGACGCTGGGAACGGCGACGTCGAGACGACAGGTTCTCAAGGGATTGGTCGGGGCATTGGGCGCCGCGCTCCTCGGCGGAGCCACACGTCGCGCGGCGGTCGCGGACTCGAGCTGCTCTACCGCAGAGTACCAGGCGTGTGTAGCGGCTGCGGACGAAAAGTACAATGCCGCGAAGAGACTGAATGGCACATGCGACGGTCCTTTCGGTCCAGCAATGTGCGGCGCCGTAGCACTCCTAGCTTATGGACGTGAGCTCGAACAATGTCGCATCCAATATTCCAACTGTCCGCCCGGCAGCCGGTGCGTCGACAATCGCTGCTGCGCCGGCCCCGATTGCTGTGAAGCCGGACAGGTCTATTGTTCCGGTCCCGGATTCTCCGACACTGGCGGCATCTGCTGCCCCGCTGGGAGCACCTGCTGTGATAACGGCTGTTGCCCGGTAGGAAACACCTGCTGCCTGGACATCGACCTTTCAGGATGGAATCGTTTCAATCCGCAAACGTCACTCGTTTGCACCGATCTGCAGGTCGACCCGAAAAACTGCGGAAAGTGTCGGCACAAATGCGGCGATCAGCCGTGCACCAACGGACAGTGTGGCTGTGGCGAGTGCGCCGAATGGGATGAGGGGACCAAACAGTGCGTTCCACGCACCGATGTGAACCGCTGTGAGGGGAACGGCTATTGCTGCCAAGGCACCTGCGTCGCTGCGTGCGCCAACGGAGAAGCGCCAGACCCGACCACCTGCCAGTGCAATATCTGCGAAGACCAGATCAACGGCGCAGCCTGCGGCGAGAACCTGGAATGCTGTGACCATCAGTGTGTAAGCAATCAGTGCCCATCCCCCAAGGTCTTCAACGATCAAAGCTGCCAATGCCTATGTCCGCCGACCGAATGCCCGACTGGTCAGCTCCTCGACCCAGATTCCTGCCAATGCGTCGACCTCTGCACCAACGTCACCTGCGGCGAATGCCAGACGTGCGACCCAACCTCGGGTGACTGTGTCCAGGTGGAAGATCAAACGGCGTGCGGAACGGACCAGGTCTGTTGCAGTGGCGTCTGCCAGGACACGTGCGGCACCTGTCCCGGGCTTCCCTGCTCCAATGGCGACTGCTGCGACAACAGCACCGATTGGGCCTGCTGCCAGGACGGCTGCTGTCCACAGGTGACAGTCAATAGCCAGACGGGCGCATGGTGCGTCGCTCCAGGATCGTCACCAGATGGCCTCGGAGGCATGGCCGGGAACTGCTGCCAGCCGGGTGACCTGGTTAAAGGCTCGTATCTGAACAACGGCGTCTGTCAGTGTTCCGGGGACGGCGCGTACGAGGTCTGGTGCAGCAACAATCTCGTTACGGACAACGTCGGGACGCGCTGTTCCTGCGGCCCTTGGCTGAGCTAGGGATCAATCTGGTCGGAAGTCTTCGACGCTAGTCCTCGAGGGACCGGGGCCAGACTCTATCTGAAGGGAAAAGGATAGAGCTTGATGAGACATGAACGTGGGCACACAGACGTCCTTGTCGTCGGGGCCGGCCCGACCGGGCTGATGCTTGCGAGCGAGATCGCCCGGCACGGAGCGTCGGTCCGCCTGATCGACACGCTCGCCGAGCATCCGGCCATCAGTAAGGCGACGGCGATTATGCCACGGACGCTCGAAATGCTGGACCGCGCCGGTGCGATCGAGTCGTTTCTCGCCGCAGGCGTGAAGCTCTCCGGCCTTTCGATTTACTCGCGTCAGCGCCAGATCTTCCAGCTTGCCAGTGACGACATCGATTCACCCTACCCCTTCGTCCTCGGTCTGGAGCAGTTCCGCACCGAAGCGCTCCTGACTGACCACGCCGAGCGGCTTGGCGTGCGGATCGAGCGAGAGACGAGCATGACGGCGTTTTCGGACGATGGCGAGAGAGTCTTGGCAACGCTGCAACTGCCCGACGGCTCGGAAGAGACCGTCCAGGTTCGCTATCTCGTCGGCTGTGACGGCGCTCACTCGCTCACCCGAAAGACGCTTGGTCTTTCTTTTGACGGCGCGACGATGACGACCGACCACTTCGCGGTGGCGTATCTCCCGATTGAGTGGGATCTTCCGGCAGACCGGTTGCTCGAGTTTCACGCTCCCAGCGGCACGGTAATCATCACGCCGTTGCCGCATGGACTCTGGTCGATCATGTTCGAGCTCGATCCCAGCCAATGGACGAACGGAGTGGAAGACGCTCCGACACTGAGTGAGATGCAGGCGATCATGGACGCTCGCTCGCCGGTCCCGGCGAAGCTCTCTGAGCCGGAATGGGCCACCTACTTCCGGATCAATCACCGCCAGGTATCCGCATATCGTGTGGGACGGGTGTTCCTGGCCGGTGACGCCGCGCACATCCATAGCCCGGCGGGCGGACAGGGAATGAACACCGGCATGCAAGACGCACTGAACCTGGGCTGGAAGCTGGCGCACGCGTGCCGGGGTGACGCGCCAGATGCTCTGCTCGACAGCTATCACGCGGAACGCCACCCCGTCGGCCGGGACGTTCTGAAACTGACAACTGAGTTGCAGTCCGAGCTCGATCAACGCAATCGACTCATGCTGGCATTGCGTGATCACGCCCTGCGAGAGCTGAATCACTCGCGAATCGCACGCCGCATGCTGGCGCGCGTGCTCGGTGAGCTCTCGTACCATTACCGTCACAGCCCGCTGGTCCACGAAGATCACGTTGGGTCCATCTTTTTGAGCGGCAACGCCAAACATCCCAGTTTGGCCGACTGCTACGCCTTCGATCGCGGCCCAAAGGCGGGCGATCGTGCGCCGGACGTCGCACAGCGGTTGTTGTTGCATGAGAACCGCAATACGAAACAACTGTATGATCACCTGCGGGACAGCCGTTACGCGCTGCTCCTGTTCGAAGGCACTCACGAGACATCCGGCGCGGACGATGATTCGCCTCGTATCCAACCGCTCCTGGATCATCTCGCATCGACGCAGTCAGACCTGATTCAGCCGATCTTGGTGACTCCGGGCTCCGAGCGCCCACGTCAGCCATCCTGGACGGGAACGGTCATCCAGGATGTAGATGGCGCTCTCCATCATCGCTATGGAGCGCGGGGTGAATGCCTATATCTGATCCGGCCCGATGGCTACATCGCCTATCGCTGCGAGCCTATCGTGCCGGAAAAGCTCTCTGACTACCTCACTCGATTACGACCGGGATTCGCTTCTTTCTAACAATCACGCGTCCACCTGCAACACCAATTCTCGCCTGGCTGTGACTCAGCCAGGTCTTCGTTATATCGGTCTTGACATTCACCATCTTTTGATAGAGTCTGTCATGCGGTAGATGCTTACGAAAGGCAGTAACCGCTATGAAGAATTCGGCAAATCACAAGTGGTGGGCGTTGGGCGCTCTTACCCTGGCGGTGCTCGCGGTGGGTCTGGACGGCACGATCCTCAGCGTCGCGCTCCCGACTTTAGCCACCTCACTGCACGCTTCGGAGTCGGATCTGCAATGGTTCACCTCCGGCTACCTGCTCGTCCTGGCCGCGGCCATGCTGCCGGCCGGTATGCTCGGTGACCGTTACGGCCGCAAGAAGGTCATGCTGAGCTCGTTGGTCCTCTTCGGCGCCGGTTCGGCCGCCTGCGCCTACGCGTCGTCGCCCGCCTGGTTCATCGCCGCACGTACCATACTCGGCGTGGCGGGCGCCGGGATCATCGTCATGGCCCTCTCGGCCCTCACCGTCCTCTTCACCGAGGCGGAGCGCCCACGCGCGGTCGGCGTGTGGGCGGCGGCCAACTTCGTCTCCCTCCCGATCGGACCGATCCTGGGTGGTTGGCTCCTGACCCACTACTGGTGGGGCTGGGTCTTCCTGATGAACGTCCCAGTCGCATTGATCGGCTTCATCGCCGCCTTCATCATGATCCCCGAATCACGCGCGCCGGAACGCCCCGCCATCGACCTAATCGGGATCGTCTCATCGGTCGTTGGACTGGCAACGCTCACCTACGGACTGATCGAAGCCGGTCAGCGCAGCTGGGGAGACATCGCGGCGGTTGTGCCGATGATCGCGGGTGTGATCATCCTATTCGGCTTCTTCCTCTGGGAACGACGTCTGACGCTCGGCTCTGGCGGTCAGCCACTGGTCGATCTGGCGCTCTTCCGCTCGGCCGCCTTCACATGGGGTGTCATCCTCTCCTCGGTAGCGGTGCTGGCCATGATCGGCGTCCTCTTCACCATGCCGCAATATTTTCAGGCGGTGCTAGGGACGGACGCCATGGGCTCCGGCTTGCGGCTACTGCCCCTCATCGGCGGCCTGATGGTTGGCGCGCTGCTTGCCGACCGGCTAGCTGTTGTCGTGGGGATCAAGGTAACCGCCACGCTTGGATTCGTTCTGCTGGCCATCGGACTCTTCATTGGATCGCTCACCAGCTCCGGCTCGACCGAACTCTTCGTGGCAATGTGGATGACAATCGTCGGCGTAGGCATGGGCTTCGCCATGGCGACTTCCGCCTCGGCTGCGCTGGCCGAGATCCCGACAGAGCGGAGTGGTGTCGGCTCGGCCGTCATGCAGGCCATGAACAAGGTGGGCGGGCCGTTCGGCGCGGCCATCCTGGGGAGCGCGCTGAACTCCGCCTATTTGGCGCGGCTCGAACTCGGCAACCTGCCGGCGCAGACAGCTGACACCGTTCGGTCCAGCGTCTTCGGCGGGGTGGCCGTGGCGCAGCAGACAGAATCGGCCGCGCTGCTGGCATCGGTCCGTGACGCCTTCATCCACGGCATGGACGTCGCGCTCGTAGTATCAGCGGGTTTCGCCGTCGCCGGGATTGTGCTGGCGCTGGCCTTCTTGCCACGTCGAACGGCTGAAATTGAGGAAACCATCGTCCCGCGAGTAGAATCAGCACATGAAACCGCAGACTAAAGCCCAGCTCCCAGCCCTCAGTCTTCGCGAACGTAAGAAGGCCAAGACGCGTGTCGCCATTCAGCGGCACGCGCTGCGCCTCTTCCAGAAGCAGGGCTACACCGAAACGACGATCGAGCAGATCGCCGCCGCAGCCGAAGTTTCCCCGAGCACGTTCTTCCGTTACTTCCCCACCAAAGAGGACGTCGTGCTGTGGGACAACTACGATCCGTTGATCGTCGACTCCATTCGCGAGCAGCCTGCCGACGTGAGCCCGATCCGGGCGTTGCGCCAGTCATTCCTCGCCGTCTGGCAGCAAATGTCAGAGGCGGATGTCGCCGAGCAGTTCCAGCGGACGACCCTGATGGTCTCCGTGCCGGAGCTGCGTGCCCGTGCGCTGGAGCAGTTCACCGGTACGGTTCAGTTGGTAGCAGAGGTCCTGGCTGATCGCACCGGTCGCAAACCAGATGATCCGGCCGTTCGTAATCTGGCCGGTGCAGTGATCGGGGTCGCGTTCGCCGTCATGCTCTCCATCGCTGATGACCCATCGGCCGACATCGGCAAGCTCTTTGACGACGCGCTGGTGCACCTCGAGGCGGGACTGCCGCTCTAGACGCGATCTCCGTAGGGGCGACATTCATGACGCCCAAGGGTGCAACCGTCGCATTCTTCAGCCTCATAACTCAAGATAATCGGAGTTTCACATCCTTCACCCTATTCCACGCTCTCCCACAATCACTTAACAATTTCATGCTCGTGTTGTAGTCTGGAACCATCGATTCTACGAATTGTGGCGCCAGCCATGATCGTCAATTTGCGCTTCAGGTCAACCCGCCGAGCGCACCGCGATGACTCCAGGTCGAGATCGGTCACCCCATTCCTTTTCCGTGGCCTTCACCGTCCGAGTTGTCTTCCGATGAATTCGGGTCTCCTGGGCGTGATTGCCTGCAAGGCGTCCACATCAGCATTCAAGGGAGAACTACAATGGAAGATCACGCCTTGCAGGTGGAGACGTCCCGCACGGCGCGAATGGGTGTCCTGTTGTTTGGACTGGCCGTCTATGCCGTCTTCGGGGCGACGACCGTGGTCGCCATCGCTTTCACTGCGCGCGCCATTCATCCTCAGGTCGCGAGCTCCGGCGCGACCACCTTTGCCTTCGATCTCGGACTCTTTGCTCTCTTCGGTTTGCAGCACTCGATCATGGCGCGCGAGGAATTCAAGCAGTGGTGGTCCAGGACGATACCCGAAGCGATTCAACGGAGTATCTACGTCCTTTTGGCGAGTCTGCTGCTCCTGATCATGTTCTGGCAATGGCGAGCAGTCGACACGACGGCGTGGCATGTCACCGGCTTCCCGCGCTTGCTTCTCTGGGCCGTCTTCGGCATCGGCTGGGTGACGGTGATCTACTCCACGTTCCTCATCGATCACTTCGATCTGGTCGGGCTACGACAGACCTGGAACTTCTTTCGCGATGAGAAACCGGAGTCGATAGACTTCCGCACGCCAATGCTCTACCGCCTGGTTCGGCACCCGATGATGGTCGGCTTCGTACTTCTCTTCTGGGCGAACCCCACCATGACGCTCGACATGGTCGTGCTGGCGGTCGCGATAACGGTCTATATCCTGATCGGACTTCGATTCGAGGAGAAGGATCTGCTGCGCTGGTATGGCCAGCAATATCACGCCTACCGAAGACGTACGCCCATGCTGATTCCGTTTCCGCTGAGACTGCCGCGCCGAGACTGAACGCGGACCTACGCGCTCAAGAGTCGGTTGACCTCCGGATGCGGCAGTTTGCCGGCCGCGGCAAAGCCACCGAAATCGCCGTCAGACAGTGTTCGCGCGGCGATCTCCGTAGCGGTCGCGTAGGCCAGGCGGAAGAGCCCCGAGCCAGCCGAGACGCGGCACACGCCAAGGTCGCGCAACACCGACACCGGTGGCAATAGCGGCGAGGCGAGCAGGTTCACCGGAAGGCCAACCTCCCGCACCAACAATGCGATGTCTCTGCGAGCTTCTTCGGCCGATTGGCCTCGATAGGGCAGACCCGGCACGTAGATACAGTCGGCCCCGTGTTCGGCATAGAGCTGCCCGCGCCGGATCGCCTCCGGCATCCACGTTTCGGTCGCGCCGTGCTGCTGCATCATCACGTCGACCCGCGCGTTGAGCACGCCAGGAACGCCGTCGATCGTCAGCGCTTCGCGGGCCGCGTCCAGCCGTTCGGCCTGCTCGGCCGGATCGCGCAGCTCGCCGTGCATGCCGTCGCCGATGCCGTCCTCCAGATTGATGCCGACCGCACCGAGCTCGACCACGCGCCGCACGTTGCGGCCGACCTCGTCCGCTTTAGACCCGTAACCGGCTTCGAAATCGACCGTCACGGGCAGATCGACCGACTCCACGATCTGGCGCACAACCGCCAGGATCTCGTCGAGCGGCACGCGCTCACCGTCGGGATAGCCGAGCGCGGCGGCGATACCCGCGCTGGTGCTGGCCAACGCTTGGCAGCCGGGCAGTCCGGCCAGGAGTCGTGCGCTGAGGCGGTCCCACGGATTCGGCAAGAAGAGGACGTCCGGCCCGGCATGCAGCTCCATCAGGCGCTTTGCGTTCGTCTTCCAGGCATTCGCGCGATCGACTGACGTCTTTTGCGGTGAGGTTGTCGTGATGTTCAAGGTACTCTCCAGACTATTGGGCGAATACGATCACGTGCGTTTGCACACCAACACCGTTCGTAGCGGCAAATCCCTGTGTCTGTCCTCCGTGCGAAGCACGGCCGCGACGTCTATCACCCGGGCTTCGGCCGGAGGCGGGCGCAGGTCCCGCCTCTACGTTTCATTGCGAACTTTCATCCCGGGGCCGTCCGCCAACCGAGCATAGGCAACGGCGTTCCATCTGTCGAATAGATAGAAACTCTTATTATCATCAGTTAAACTGATGATAATGGAGATGATCGAGATAGAAGCCTTCGTTGCCGTCGCCGAGGCGGGAACCTTCACAAGGGCCGCGGAGACACTGCATATCTCACAACCCGCCATCAGCCGCCGCATTGACCTGCTCGAGCAGGAGCTTGGGGCACCACTCTTCGATCGCATTCCGAAAGGAGTGCGCCTCAGTGAAGCCGGCGTCGCATTCCTGCCGCACGCACGAAGCATCCTGGCCGAAGCGCGAGACGGTGCCGCGGCGGTGCGCGAGACGATCGAGGGGAGCGTCGGCACATTGGTACTGGCCCTCATCGGCACGTTGGCAAGCACCTCACTTACGACTCAGTTGCATCGGTTCCGGCGCGCATACCCGCGCACTCGTCTGGTGCTGCACACGGCTCGCAGTCATGAGGTGAGCGAGATGGTGCTGCGGGGCGACGCCACACTCGGTCTGCGTTATTTCGATGACCCGAACCCCGTCATCACCTCGGCGTTGGTCTCCGAGGAGCCGCTGGTGATCGCTCGTTCCACAGAGAGCCGGTTGGTGCCCGAGGGACGGCTCGACCCAGCGGACCTGATCGGTGTCCCCTGGGTGGCCTTCCCGACCGGTCCCCGCGTTCCGAACGAACCCTACGCCCGACTGCTGACGCGACTCCTGGCGATCTGGGGCATGGAGGACGCCGAACGAGTGACCATCGATAGCCTGACCGCCCAGAAGCGAATGATCGAGGCCGATTTTGGACTCGGGCTCCTGCCGGCCAGCGCCATCGAGGAGGAGATTCGGATGGGAACGCTGGTGGCGCTCGACATCCCGGCGCTCAGCTTGACCGTTCCGGTGGTGGCCATCCACCGCAAGAACAGCTTCCTCAGCGGTGCGGCCAGAAGCCTGCTGGCCGACCTGGTCGGCCCCACAACTTAGCCCTCCGTGGCTGCCCTCGAGCAATGAAGTCCGGATCCCTCTTGAGAACCGGCACGCACGTCGCACGACACAATCGCATTCACAGAGGACAGAAAAAGAGTGTCTGCCCGCCTGGTTGGGATAGGCAGACAGACACCCACGAGGGAGGAAAAGGATTGGGAGTTAGCTCTGTTTGGACTGAAGGTACTCGTCGCCGAGCAGACCCAGCAGCACGTCGAAGCGTTCCGGCCAGACGCCGGGATGCCACTCGAAGCGCTGCCGCTGGAAGTACTGCACCGTCAGCCCAGTGCTCTTGTCGACGTATGGTTCGCTGATCGGATAGCCATAGACCGCGAGATCGCCGAAGGCTTTCCAGTACTGCAGGAATCCGCCCGAAACGTTGTGACCGGTCTCCTTGAAATAGACGCCGCTGTGGTTGTCTTGCACCGACTTGAACGGGTCGGTGTCCATCAAGCCCTCCTGCTGTGCTTTCCAGCTGCCGAGCAGCGTGAGCAGGACGTCATAGTGCGACGCGAAGGTGCCGGGATGCCATTCGAAGCGGACGCGCTCGAAGTACTGGACGGTCATACCGTCCTCCTGCATCTCTTCGGTGATCGGATAACCGAAGATCGGCAGACCTCCGAACTTCTCCCAGTAGGCGCGGAAGCCGCCGCCCAGGTTATGACCGGTGATGTCGAAGTAAGTGCTTCCTGGGGCGTTGCTCTTGGGCGCCATCGGCAGGTAGACCGCGCCCGGAGCCGGCATCCCCGAGCCCTTGCCGAAGAAGGGTGCGGCGATCGCCATGACTTCGTCCGGCGTGCGCGGCTTGGCGAAGGCATCCGGCGCGAAGAGATCGGTGCCGGGTGCGACAATGTCGGCGAGCGCCGAGGCGTGCTCCGCTTCCACCGCGTGAATGCTTAACGCAGCGTTGAGAACGTCTGAATTCTTAATCGAGGCGGCGGCACCCAGGTAGGCGCTGGCGCCAACCGACTCGACGTACTGGAAGAGCTTCACGATGGCGGTGGGGTCAGATGGGACGCTCGAGAAATCGTACTGCCGCGCCTGCACCGGAGTTCCGCCCAACTGATTGATCGTCGCGGTGATGGCATCGACGTGCGCCTTCTCATGGCCTCCGAATGCCTGGAAATAGGTCAGCGCGCGGCCCGTCAGGACGTTGGCGTCCAGAATCGCCTGGTAGGCGGCGGCCTCGAGGTGCTCCAGCGTCAGGGCGTAGTTGAGAATGTCGAGGTCGCTGTCAAGCGGGGCAGCAGCCGCAGCGGCGGCGTTCCCAAATCCTGGTAGCTTGAGTGTGGCGCCTCCGCGCGAGAAATTCATCGGAATCGCGCTAACGGCGATCGCTCCGGCACCCATCGCCAGGGTTCTCTTCAGCAAGCTCCGGCGCGATACCTGTCCACTGAACATCGCATCTTTATACACGGTCATCATTCATCCCTTCGGTTGTTTATCGGTCGACGTCAGGTTCGTTGGTTAGCCACGGTCGTCCTGGCCGTTGTCACCATTGGTTGGCCGCCACATTCTTCTTGTCATCGTGAGCCGCAGTCGAAGTAAAGGCGGGCGTTGCGAGGTCTGGCGGAGAGATCCTTCGACTCCGCTGCGCTCCGCTCAGGATGACACCGGGGTGTTTACTGCTCCGGGCCGAGGATCGGGGCCACCGTATCGAGCACTTTCTGCGGGGTGAGGGTGCCCTCGAAGGCGTTCGGCACCGGATTCGCGTTCGGATCCATCCGCGCCCGAATGACCGCCGCGTGACGCGCCTCGACCTGGACGATTGAGCCCGCGGTGGTTAGGTAGTCCTTGTTCTGGATGTCCGGCGCGGCGCCGTCGTACGCCATCACGCCGACTGGCTCCAGTGTCCCGGCGATTATCAACAGGCCGTCCTGAGTGCTCATGTCGCCTAAAACGCTGAAGTCGTAGGACGCGCGCGCTTTGACCGGTGTGCCACCGGCGTTGGTGATCGCCTGGGTGAGGCCGTCGACGTGCGCCTCTTCATGACTCTTGATGGTGTTGAAATCGTTGAGCACGTCTCCCTGGAGCTTGCCGGAGGCCACCGCCTGCCGGTAGAACTCCGCCTCCAGGTGCTCAAGCGTGAGCGCGTAGTTCAAAACGTCGATGTCATTGCTGAAGTACTGAGCCATTGGACACTCCCTCTTTCATGTATCGTGCTGTGTGACGTCCATCGGTGGACTGCGTCGAAAACTCGAGTGATATCCACGACGCGCGTGTCGGCGTTCCTCCATCCTGTAGCCACAACGCGGGCGTTCTTCTGCTGGGGCTTGATGTTCTTGCGGCAAATCCGCGGAGGGCCCATCCACCGACTTGTCGCCAACGCCGCGTGCGGCATCGTTGACAATGGGTACGGAGTCAATGCAGGGATTGGATTAATCGGGTGTGCAAATGAGGGGGCTTTTCCCGGGCAACGAGAAAGGCACCGGAACGCACCGGCGCCTTTCGTTCAAGTTCGGGTTTGGTTCGGGTAGAGCCCGCTCAATCGTGATCGACGGATCCCGCCGGTACGGGCTCCGGCTCACGTGAAGTGGCTCGTTCTCGTTCAGCATTCGCGCTGGCTGGAACTGGAGCCCGCCGCATGGATGCCGCCGCGTCCTCGTCGCGAATCAGGAATGCCACACCGATGCCGACAAACGCCAGTAGCGCGGTCGCCAGGAAGGCGTCGTGATAGCCGAGCAACGCCGCGCGCTGCGTCGCGGCCTGGATGGCCGCCTGTCCGGTGACCCCTTGCACGGCAGAATTGACGTGCGACTGGATGCGGTCGACCAGCACTGTCGCCATCAACGCCACGCCAACCGAGGCCGCCACCTGACGGTTCGTGCTGAAGAGCGCCGACGCCCGTCCAGTGTCTTCACGACTGATGGTGGCGTAGGTCGCCGCCTGCATCGGCACCATACCGACACCCATGGCCGCACCGCGCAGCAGCATAAGTCCGCGCACCCACCAGAGGTTGGTGTGCAGACCGACCAGCAGGAAGAGGGATGAGACGATTGTGACGCCGATCATACTCGTCATGATCATGCGCCGCGGGCCGACGCGTGAATAGACACGGCTCGAGACCTGCGCCACCGCTGCCATACCCATCGCCTGAGGGAACGTGGTCAAACCAGACTGGAAGGCCGAGAGACCTAGCAGATCCTGCAAGAACAATGGGAGCAGGAAGAGCAAGCCCATCATGGCGCCGAAGACCATGAAGACGACGAGATTCCCGTTGCGGAACATGCGGTCTTTGAAGAGCCGCAGGGCGAGCATCGGCTCGCGTGTGCGCATCTCCACGAGAACGAGCGCGGCCAGCAGAATCAGCCCGGCTAC
Source organism: uncultured Chloroflexia bacterium (assembly GCA_963713965.1). GTDB lineage: Bacteria > Chloroflexota > Chloroflexia > Thermomicrobiales > Thermomicrobiaceae > CALAGB01. The sequence goes on along the minus strand of OY970217.1, from coordinate 2,028,431 downwards.
GCCGGCGATGTAAACCCTTGGCGAGCTCCAACCGGCGCTAGGCCCCTGTGAGAGGGCGTAGAGAAGTAACGGTAACCCTGCACCACCCAACATGAATCCCGGAACGTCGAAACGTCCGACGTTCTCTTCGGTGTGCTCTTCCAAAACGAAGAGGGCGAAGAGGAATCCGGCGATGCCAACCGGCGGGTTGATGTAGAAGATCCAGCGCCAGCTGGCGTGATCGACCAGCCAGCCACCCAGAATCGGGCCGACCGTCGGTGCGATGGCTGTCGGGACCACCAGAACCGCCGAGGCGGTGGCTCGCTCGTGCGGCGGGAACGCGCGGAAGAGCATGGCCGTTCCGACCGGCGTCATCATGCCGCCGCCGACACCCTGTAGAACACGGAAGAAAATTAGCGAATCAATGCTCCAGGCACGGCCACAGAGGGCCGAGCCGAGCGAGAACATCGCCAGCGCGAAGAGGAAGACCTTCTTGGTGCCGAAGCGGTCTCCCACCCAACCGGACGCTGGAATCCAGACGGCCAGGCTCAGCAGATAGGCCGTCACCACCCACTCCAGCGTGGTCGTTGGAGCATGGAATTCTCGACCCAGCGTCGGCAAGGCGACGTTGACGATGGTCGAGTCCATGATGTCCATGAAGAGACCCGTCACGAAAACAATGGCGACGAGCCACTTGTACGGAATCGATCTCACATTCACACGGCAGCTCCATCCCAATCTGCGTGCGTCGTGCCGTTGACGCTGAAACTACGGACCAAATGACGAAGAGTTCGCGATCGACGAAACGGAGGGCTGACTAACCGGTAAGTTAGCCCGCGAAGTATAACAAGGATTTACGCCGAAACAGTTTATTTTGGGGGTACCTGACCAGTCGTACAGGGAGAGATGGCGATGAAATAAAGGCTTCCTGGCCTGTTGTACAGTCCTCTGATCGTTTCGATCGAGTGCCGTGCCTGCCAGATCCGTGCCGTTCACCCCACGAAGCTAGCGTTCAACCACCGCGAGATGTCACGTCGGTACGCCGCTCCGTGTTGCCTGTTGGTCGGCCTTCCGAGGATAGCAACCGTCAAACCCACGATGGTGAGCTACGAGAACGGAGTGACGATGACCTGCTCTCCAGACGGAGTTGGACTACCCAATGGACCCTGTTCAATCGTGATCGCGACCGCTTGATACTGGCTCATGTTCGCCGAGACAGCCAATTGACCGTTCGCCGTATCAAAAACGCCAGCGGCTATCGGCGTATTCCCTTGAATCAGCCACAGCTCGTAGACCTGTCCCGACGGCAGCTGCGGAAGTCCCCGCGGCTTGACGATCATGACCTGCTTGTCCTTGAGATAGATGAGCTGGCCACCGGCCCCGGTGACGCCTGGCGCGGCCTGCAGAGCGATCACCTGCTCGTTGGTGTTGTTCGACGTTCGCAGCGAGAGGTTCCAGCCGAGCATCCCCAGACCGAAGAGGAGGAAGACGGCCGCGGCCGCCCACGGCAAAATCGAACCGCCGCCGAAGCGCGTCGTTCGTGGGCGTGAAGCGGGAAGTCGAGTGACGTTGGACGCCTTTTCCTCGACGGTATCCGCGTGATCCGGAGTCTCCGACCGGGGCTCAGCCATGGCCGCCGCCCGGATCCGTTCTCGCAAGCCATCTGACGGCGCGCGTTCCGCGACGCTGAGCGGCAAGGCGCGGGCCGCCACCAGGAGCTCGTTCAGCTCGGCGTTGCATTCATCGCAGGTCAGGAGGTGCTCTTCGAGCGACTCGCGCTCGTCGTCGGTCAACGCCCCCAGCGCGTAGGCACCGAGCATCTCTTGATATTCGTGATGTTCGCGTTCAGTGACCATCCGCGCTGCCGTCTATCCTGTAATTGCCGGATACCGTCAACGTCTCGTGCAGCTTGCGCAATCCCAGGCGCAAGCGGCTCTTGATCGTTCCGAGTGGAATACCGGTCTTTTCGGCGATCTCTCGATGCGTCAGCCCCTCGAAATAGGCCAGCTCGATGGCGCTGCGCTGCTCGTCCGGTAGGTCGATGATCGCCCCGCGCACTGCTTCGGCGCGCAGCCCTCGCACGACTTCCGTCCACAGATCCTGACCGGAGAGGACCGGCTCGAGCTTGTCGAAATCGATCTCATCTCGCTGCCGCCCATAGCGGCCGCGAAGCTGATCGATCGCCCGATTGCGCACGATCGAGAGGAGCCAGGTTCGGATATTGCCGCGCTCCGCATCGAACGATTCGGCCTTCGCCAAACGTTCATGAATGCGTCCTGCACCACCTCTTCAGCGGTCGCGGCGTCTCCCAGGATGCGGTAGGCAAGCCCGAAGGCCAGCCGGCCGTAGCGGTCGTATAACATGACCAGTGCATCCGGATCGCTCTTGGCGATCGATTCTAGAACGGCTCCATCATCCCGTTCGACCAACCAGTTCGTTCCTCTCCCGTTAGTACGGCCTTCACGCCGCTTTGGATCAGATCACGGCAGCGTCTCGGCCATCGCTGAGTTTAGCACTCAGCCGATTCAACCAAGGCGTTTGCGACAATCCAGCTTGGTAAGTTGCTTCAATCACCTACCAAGAATTAGGTTTGTAGACATGTTACCGCATTGCGCTGGTCGTCGCGCGACCTGGGCACGCGCGTAGACTGGAGGGTGGCGTCCGCTGGATCCGTACAGCCACCCGCTCCGCGGCGCCGCTGGCGGCGGGCACCTAACACAATCTTGTTGGCTGACCTCTTCTAAACGGGCCGGATGGATGCTATGGTATGCGCGTCGTTCATCATCGAAATGCCGGTTTCGACAGGATTGGAGCGGGCCATGATCCTCGTACGACAAACATTCCAGGCAAAGTTCGGGAAAGCAGGTGCCGTTGCCGCGCAGATGCGCGAGAGCAATGAGGTCATTTCGCGCACTCTGGGACGGAACCACCGCTGGCGGATCCTCACCGATCTCTCAGGCACCTTCGACACCGTCGTTTTGGAGATCGAGACGGAAAGTCTGGCCGATTGGGAGCAGACACGCAGCGCGATGTTCCAAAACCCAGAATTCCTGGCCGCCATCGCGACTGGGGTGGAAATGCTGGAGTCGGGCAGCTCGCAGTTCTTCACTATCGAGGCCGAAGGCTAGCCCGAGATTCTCCTGACGCGTAGGAACGCAAACTCCTCCCGGTTCGCCCCGGGAGGTTTTTCGTTCGCGTCACAACACCCACCGTGATGCGATTGGAGCCCTGGCACGGCCGGCAATTGGCCCTGTCCCGAATTGGGGTTTCATCGCAGGATAGCGATGGCCGTTCCGCCCAGGAACAGCGTGTCGGGTGGACGGCGCCGACAAACAGGTGAACGTGTAAAGGAACATAGTGCATGTCTGACGCTCTCCCAGATCGAGCCCTCTCCGGCGCGAAGGTCGATCCTGTACCACCAGGACTCTACCCGACTCGCACACCCCTCGAGGGCCGCTACGCCTGCGTTGAGCCACTCGACCCACGCCGGCACGCCGACGAGCTATGGGACGCCAGCCATACCGGCCCCGAAGACGACCGGATCTGGGACTACCTGGGTTACGGCCCGTTCACCAACCCCGCAGTCTTTCGCAACTGGACGAGAGACAACGCCGCCCTGGCCGACCCCACCTTCTACGCCATACGGCAAGAAAAGAATGGTCCGGCATGCGGCGTGGCCAGCTTCCTTAATATCCGTCTCAAAGATGGCGTGATCGAGATCGGCCACATCTGGTTCGGCCGCGCCCTGCAGAATACGCGTGAATCGACCGAAGCCCTCTATCTAATGATGCGCTACGCCATGGACGACCTCGGCTATCGACGGCTAGAGTGGAAGTGCGACGCGCGCAACCAGCCATCGCGCAACGCCGCCGCACGGCTCGGCTTCGGCTACGAGGGAATTTTTTACCAGCACATCATCGTCAAGAACCGCAATCGCGACACCGCCTGGTTCTCGATCCTGGATTCGGAGTGGCCGGCGATTCGCGCCAACTTCGAGGCCTGGCTCTCTCCCGAGAATTTTGATGGAGACGGCCGCCAGATCCGCTCCCTGGGAGAGATGAACCGCCCATTGCGCGCCACCTCCTGACCGAGCGTGGCGCCCGGCGTTCCCGATTGCACGATATCGCGCCCCGGTCCCTGAATTTCGTCAATTTCCCAAGCGAATAAACCGCTCTGTTACGCGCTTGTCGTCACTTCGCACGATCCTTGCGTACCCGCCACTCGATAGCGACCGGAATGACCCACCGTTCCGGTTTACTCGCTGGTTACACAGCGTCTTTACGCTTGCCGGTGAGTGGCGCTGGGCACGGACCCAGCCTTGACGCTTCAGACCGGCGGATTGCGGATGAGCGAACGACGACCGACCGCCGGGATTGAAAGGAGCTGGCCCGCGTGGGCCGACCAACATGATCTACCCGAACGTGCTTTCTACCGTTGGAGAGACTCCCCTTATCCGCCTCAATAAGGTCACGTCAGGTTTGCGCGCTACAGTGGCCGCCAAACTGGAAATGGTCAATCCGGGAGGCAGTATCAAAGACCGCATCGCCGTGCGCTTGATCGAAGAAGCGGAAGCGAGCGGCCAGTTGGGGCCGGGCGGAACGGTCGTGGAGGCGACCAGCGGCAACACCGGTGCCGGACTGGCCATGACCGCGGCCGTCAAAGGCTATCGCGCCATCTTCGTGCTACCGGACAAAGTATCGTGCGAGAAGGTGGCACTGTTGCGCGCCTTTGGCGCTGAAGTCGTTCTGGTGCCACACGATTCCGACGGGACCTACTACGATGTGGCCGACCGCCTGACGCGAGATATCCCCGGCGCCTATCAGCCGAACCAGTACTTCAACCCGACTAATCCGGAGAGCCACTATCTCTCGACCGGACCCGAGATCTGGCGCGAGACGGAGGGGAAGATCACCCATCTGGTCGCCGGAGCCGGAACCGGCGGCACCATCAGCGGCATCGCTCGCTATTTGAAAGAGCAGAACCCGGACGTGCGGATCATCGCCGCGGATCCGGAAGGTTCGATCTACTCCTCCAACCCGGACGATCTGCACTCCTCGAAGGTCGAGGGGATCGGCAAAAACTTCTGGCCGGGAGCTTTCGATCCTTCGCTGGTCGACGAGTTCATCCAGGTGGCCGATTGCGATTCGCTCTGCATGGCGCGGCGCATCACACGCGAAGAGGGGATGCTGATCGGCGGCTCGGGCGGCACGGCGGTCTGCGCCGCGTTACAGGTGGCGCGACGGAGCAATCGACCGGAGACGCTGGTGGTGGTGGTCCTGCCGGACGGCGGCCGCAGCTACCTCTCCAAGGTCTACGACGATGACTGGATGTGCGAGAACGGTTTTCCCACGGCGCTGGAAGAATCGACGCGCGATCCAATCCACGCCTACCACAATGGCCACGCGTCCGTTGTCGCGGCGATGGAGTAGCGCCGTCACCCAACCTCTATCGGTGAGAATGAAGACGTTCCTATCTCACTGGGAACGCCTTCTGTGTGTCTGCTGGCGATCCTTGTTCCAGAAGATACCGGTTTGATGGAATACGAGGACATCTCGCGGTTCCTTATTTTCGCGCGCTGCAATAAGGGACGTTTGCCGCCGCTCTTATTCCAGTTTTGGTCCTTAGATTGGAATATAGTCGGCGACGCCGAGTCCATGTTCACGCGCGCTGGAATAAGGACATCGGTGGCATATCTTTATTCCAATTTTCAGCCATAGACTAGAATAAGCGTAGCAACAAACTCCGCGTGTTATCGGGCGCTGGAATAAGGGGGAACGATGAGCCTTGTTACTCGAGCAGGGCACTATCTGAAACAGTCCGCAGGATTTCGGGCGTTCGTGCCGGCGGATCTTCCACCAGAACCACCTGTCGAAATCGACCTCTCCGCGATCAGTCTCCTCTCCCGCGCCGATCAGGCACTGGGCCGGCTCGACGGAGTCGCTCAGACTCTCCCAAATCCCGATCTATTCGTAGCGATGTATGTCCGTCGCGAAGCAGTCTACAGTTCACAGATCGAAGGAACACAAAGTACTCTAGACGACGTCCTCGAATACGAACTCGATTCAGCCGGGAGGGAATTACCACGCGACGTTGAAGAGGTCGTGAACTACGTTCGCGCGATGAATTATGGGGTTGATCGGCTTCGGGCTCTGCCTCTGTCACTCCGACTCATCCGGGAGATTCACTCCGAGCTGATGCAAGATGTACGCGGAGCGGATCGTTCTCCGGGGGAGTTTCGAACGTCCCAGAACTGGATTGGTCCGGCGGGAACGCCGCTTACCCAGGCAACGTTTGTCCCACCTCCTGTCTCCGACATGCACCGCGCACTCGACAATCTCGAGCGGTTCCTACATGAAGAACGCGAGCTGCCGGACCTCATCGTTTGCGGTCTGGCCCACGCACAATTTGAGACGATTCATCCATTCCTCGATGGCAACGGTCGCGTCGGACGTCTCCTCATTACGTTTCTTCTTTGTCACCGTGGAGTGCTTCAACGACCACTGCTCTACCTGAGCTACTTCCTCAAGCGCAACCGCGCTGAGTACTACGATCGACTCATGGCAATCCGAGAGAATGGCGACTGGGAAGGCTGGTTGCGCTTCTTCCTCAGAGGCGTGTCACAGACCGCGGACGAGGCAACGAATATGGCACGGGCGATGGTTCTGCTACGCGAGGAGCACCGCACACGCATTCAAGAGCATCACTTGGGAGACAACGGGCATGCCTTTCTCGACCTCCTCTACGCTCGACCGATCATAAATGTTCGGTTCATCAGTCAGGAGCTTGGTATCTCATTCACGACCGCGAGCAAGCTCGTCAACCAATTCTTAAAACTCGACCTGCTGGACGAAATGACCGGCGCGCAACGCAATCGCCGCTTCCGCTTCCGCCCTTACCTCGCATTGTTCGCTGAACCGACGGGGGACGATGACGAAGACGTCCCTATTCAGGCGACGGAGTCGGAGACCTAATATGTTGGATTCCACGCTAGGGGGCAGTCCTATGAAGCTCTACACCATCGGGTTCACGCAGAAATCGGCTGAGGAATTTTTCGGTTTGTTGACCAACGCCGGGGTCAAGAAGGTGGTCGATATCCGCTTGCACAACACCTCGCAGCTCGCCGGCTTTGCCAAACGAGACGATCTGCGTTACTTCCTGGACGCCATTGGCCACATCGGCTACGAGTACGAGCCGCTCCTGGCGCCGACCGAAGAGATCATGGATGACTACAAGAAGAAGCGCATCAAACAACCTGAGTTTGCCGAACGCTTCCTGGCGCTGATGCGAGAGCGGAGGATCGAGACGCAGCTTGATCCCGCCAGCCTCGATGGTGCCTGCCTCCTCTGCAGTGAGGTCAAGCCAGCGGAATGCCACCGCAGCCTGGTAGCGGAGTACCTCAAGGAGAAGTGGGGTGACGTCGAGATCGTGCACTTGGTGTGAAGGGGTTCAGAACGTTGATCGCGGGGCAATGAGCGATCACGCCCGCCATCATCTGATGGGCATTGGCAAGTGAGATCTGCGATCATCCGTCGTTCACGCCGGGCTGAAGCCGCAGCGCTACAGAAGCGAAGTCCACTAAAGGGACTGGACTTCAATTACGAGATCATCTAGGTATTTCCGCGAGATTGCGTATAGTGCACAAATCCAGCCCGTTCAGGGGCTTCGTCTCGGTTAGCCGGAGCACCCGCTTGCGGGTCTTTTCAACCCAGGGCGAACGTCGAACGGATACCGGTTTAACTCGTCAAAGACCATTGAACCCAGGGCGGCCACGAAGCAACGGCTGTGTCCGGATTACCCCGTCAAGCGTTGCTCAGCTATTGACGGACCCCCGCGAGTGCTGCTACCACATTGATAGCGTTTCACCTTCAACAAAATCTCTCCAGGACCCGCAACGACGTGATGACGAATGGAGGCGAATCAATGGTCAGACCCGAGAGACGCGCCACCATCACGACGGTCGTCGTCACCGCCATTCTGTTGCTTCTGATCTACATCGGTTCACGCCAGTTTCGAGATTTTGATTCAGCCCTCATCGGCTATATGGTCGGCTCGGTCTTCGCCATCGCCGCCATGACCTATCGCTACACGCTCTGGATCAGTCGACCACCCACCTGGCGCTATTTCCGCGCCGGTTGGGCCGAATTCCTCTCCATGAAGAACTTCCGGCGCTACACGCTGCTCATCCCAAAAGCCTGGTGGACAGATATCTTCGGCCAGACTTTCATCCGCAGGCGCGGTACGACGCGCTGGCTCATGCACATGTCGATCTTCTGGGGCGTCGTCCTCTCTCTGTGCGTCACTTTTCCGCTCACCTTCGGATGGATTCATTTCACGCTGGTGCCGCCGGACCGCTACCGCGCCTGGTTCTTCGGTGTCTCGATCACGACGTTCCCGATCTCGGCCGGCACCGGTTTCGCCATCTTCCACGTGCTCGATTTCACCGCCGTACTACTCATCATCGGGCTGGCCATCGCCTTCTGGCGCCGCATTCGCGATGCCGGATTGGTCTCGATTCAGCGCTACGGGTTCGATCTGGTGCCGCTTGTCCTGCTCTTCGCCATCGCTATCACCGGTCTCGCGCTGACCTTCTCCTACACCTGGTGGTCCGGACGCTACTATGACTTCATCTCTCTGACGCACGAGGTGGTCGTTGTCCTCTGGCTCATCTCGCTGCCATTCGGCAAGTTCTTTCACATCGTGCAACGCCCAGCCAGCATGGGCGTCACGCTGTACCAGACGGTGAATCAGGACATCCAGCATTACGATCCGGAACGCGAGGCGCAACCGCGAACCTGTCGTCGCTGCGGCCAGCCCTTCCCTTCCGCGCAGTTCATCCACGATCTGGAGGGGGTGCTGAGCGATCTCGATCAGGACTACGACCTGGGCGAGAATCGCGGACGGCTGCAGGATTACTGCCCCACCTGCAAACGGGTCATGCGCGGCCAGGCCTATTACGCGCTGCTGGGCAAACGCTTTCTCTAGGAGGGGTCGATGTCCGTCAACAAGGACTTCTTCAAACGCGACCGCGAGTTCAACTACGATTTCCAGTCGACTGGCGCGCCACAACCCGGCTGGGGCGACGCCAACGTGGTGGCGGACGGGCTCGTTCCCACCCACTGCTGCTTCTGTGGCGTCCAGTGCGGCATGAACCTGCGTGTTTCTGGCGGTAAAGTGATCGGCGTTGAGCCGCGGGAGTATCCGCACAACCAGGGGTCGCTCTGCCCCAAGGGCATCGTGGCCTATCAGCAGCAGTCCCACCCGGAGCGCATCCTGCACCCATTGATCCGGCGGGGCGGCAAGGGCGGGCAGCTTGAGCGCGCCAGCTGGGACGAAGCGCTCAGCTACGTGGTGTCCCGCTGGAAGGAGATTCAAGCCCAGCACGGTAAGGATGCCGTCGCCGTCTACAGCGGCTCCTCCATGACCAACGAGAAGTGCTACGTAGCAGGGAAGTTCGCACGTGTTGGGCTGCGCACGCGACACATCGACTACAACGGTCGCCTCTGTATGTCCTCATCGGCGGGAGCCTATGCCAAGGCGTTCGGTGTCGATCGTGGTCCGATGCCGATGACCGATTTCCCGCTGGCCAACTGCATTCTCGTGGCGGGAACGAACATCTCCGAATGCTTCCCGATCGCCATGCAGTGGATCTGGCGTGCTCGCGACCGCGGCGCATCCCTCATCGTCATCGACCCGCGTGAGACACCCATCGCTCGCACCGCCGATCTGTGGCTGCCAGTGCGTCCCGGCACCGACATCGCCGTGCTGAACGCCATGCTCAAGGTGATGATCGACGAGGGGTACGTCGACACGGATTATCTGCGCGAACGCACCACAGGCTGGGAAGCAGTGCTGGAGTCAGTCCAGGATTTCTCCCTCGAAGAGGCCGAGCGCCTCTCCGGCGTGCCGGCCGCGCGCATCGTCACCGCGGCGCGCATTTACGGCGGAGCCGCGACCTCACTCATCCTGCACGGCAAGGGGATCGAACACAGCACGCACGGCGTCGACAACTGCCTGGCCTGCATCAATTTGGCGCTGGCGCGCGGGCAGGTCGGCAAACCGGGCGGTGGCAGCATGATGCTCACCGGACAGGGGAACGGTCAGGGCGGCCGGGAGATGGGGCAGAAGGCCAGCCAGCTCCCCGGCTACCGCCACATCGACGTGCAAGCGGACCGAGAGTACATCGCCGGTGTCTGGGGCATTCCCGAGCCGGAGATCCCCGAAGAAGGCGCCTCCGCCACCGAGATGATCCACCTCATGGCGAAGGGCGAGATCCGCAGTTGCCTGGTCCTCTGCTCAAACCTGATGGTGTCGTTGCCGGAGAACGGAGTGGTGGCGCGAGCGCTGGATCAACTCGATCCGCTGGTCGTCATCGACTTTTTCATGTCGGAGACAGCGCAGCGTGCCGACGTGGTCTTGCCTGGCGCCGTCTGGTGTGAAGACGAAGGCACGACCACGAACCTGGAGGGGCGGGTCATCAAGATCAACCAGGCGGTGATGCCACTCGGTGAGGCGCGCCGCGACTGGGAGATCCTGATCGAGCTCGCCCAGCGGCTGGGCCGTGGTCAGTATTTTCCCTACCAATCCGCGCACGACATCTGGAACGAGCTCCGCCTCGCCTCGCGCGGCAGCGTGGCCGACTACTATGGCATGAGCTGGGAGCGCATCGACGCGGAACAGGGCATGTTCTGGCCCTGTCCGTCCGAGGAGCACCCGGGAACGCCGCGCCTGTTCGCCGAGCGCTTCTACCACGCCGACGGCAAGGCCCACATGTTCCCGATTCCCTATCAGACTCCCGCTGAAGAGCCGGGCGGCGATTTCCCGCTGCGACTCACGTCCGGCCGCGTCGTCTATCACTACCTCAGCGGCACACAGACCCGACGTCTTGGCTTCCTCAACTCGCAAGCGCCTCTGCCCTGGGTGGAAGTTCATCCCCAGCTAGCTCGGAAGATCGGGATCGAGGACGGAGAGATGGTGCGAGTGAAGACGCCGCGTGCATCGATGGAGATCAAGGCGCTGGTGGTACCGACGATCCGGCCCGACACGCTATTCATCCCGTTTCACTACGGTAGCCAGCACGCCGTGAACCAGCTGACCAACCCGGCCATCGAGCCCACGGTCAAGATTCCGGAGTTCAAGGCTTGCGCCGCGGCGCTCGAGAAACTCGATACGCCGTCTGCCGCGACTGGGAGCGCGACCGAGCGTCTCACGCCGGAGAACGCTCCGAAGATGTTCCCGTATACGGTCGGAGAGACGCGAAAGCTTCAAGCCGGGCAGTCAAGCACGCACTGATTGACGGCGCGAAAGGAGGTCCAGCGAGCATGGCGGTCAAGACGCTCTTCGTCGATCCATCGCGCTGCATCGGCTGTCGCGCCTGCGAAGCGGCCTGCCGCGAATGCGAGTCCCACAAGGGCGAAAGCATGATCATGGTCGATTTCATCGACCGTGGCGCCAGCGTGGCGACCCAGCCCACGGTCTGCATGCACTGCCAGGACCCGGTCGCTCCCTGTGCCCAGGTCTGCCCCGCCCTGGCGATCCAGATCTCGCCTGACGGAGTGGTGCACCAGGCAGAGCCCTCCCGCTGCATCGGCTGTCGTAACTGCGTCTATGCCTGCCCCTTCGGCGTCCCGAAGTTCGATATCGAGGCGCGGCTGATGAAGAAGTGCAACCTCTGCTATGACCGCACCAGTCACGGGCTCAAACCGTGGTGCGCGCAGGCGTGCCCGACGCAGGCGCTCTGGTACGGTGATTACGAGGAGTTCATGAACCAACGCGAGGGCCGACCCGTCAACGTCACCTCTTTTGGCAGCCAGACGGTACGGACGCGGGTCTATCACGTACTGCCGATGGAGGTCGAGCGGCTGGATGTGGCGATGCTCCTCGCCGAAGCGGAGGCATCCCTCGGACGTTTGGCGCAAGAGCGTGAGGAGGCATGGGTGCTGTGAGCTTCGACTGAGAATGACCGGCGCCGCTCGCAGCCGCGCAAGCGTCCGCTCTGGGAGACGCAGTTTCCGTATGCGTGGGATGCCGACGACCTGGTCTCGCGGCGTCAGATGCTGCGTTTCGCGGTGCTTGCTTCAGGAGCCCTCTTTGCGGCGACGGGAGTGCTGGCGGGGATCGGCTACGTGCGTGAGCGCAGTCGCGGCACTAGACAGCCGATCGTCAAAGCCGCCGATGTGCCGGTTGGCGGCGTCCATTACTTCAACTATCCAGATCAAAGCAGCCAGGCGCTCTTGCTCCACCTGAGCGATGGCCGCTTCGTGGCCTACAGCGGTAAATGCACCCACCTCTCGTGCGCCGTCTACTGGAATCAGCCGGAGAAGCGACTGCTTTGCCCCTGCCACAATGGTGAGTTCGAGCCGGAAACCGGTGACGCCATCGCCGGTCCACCCAATCGTCCCTTGCCGAAGATCCTGCTGGACCAACAGGACGGGATGGTCTACGCGGTGAAAGAGGTCATGTCATGATGAACGGCAGGGACGAACGAAGACGGGCCGGAACCGACCCTGAGGACGAACGCTCGCTCGGCTCGCACCTCGCCCTCATCATGTTCGGGCTCTCGGTCGGGCTGCTGCTGATGGTGTTGCAGCTCTGGTTGCTGACGCTGGCGTTCGACCTCTATTCGTCCGGCGAACGGCTTCAGACGCTGGTGATCGCCTGCATCTCGGGGCTGGTCTTCCTCGGTGTGGTCGGCATGCTCTGGCTGCTGGATCGCGGCCCGCATATCGGTCATCGCTGATGACGCGGGAGCCACCGTCCGAGATTGAGCCAGGACGCCAATTCGAGCCGGGGCCGATCGGCGGGCAACTGGCGAACATCGTACGCGGACTGCTGATCCGTACCCGCTTCGTGAATCTGGCAAAACGCCAACACTCGCTCGGCGTGATCAGCCTCTTCAGCTTCGTCAACGGCTGCCTCTCGATCGGCATTATGTCGCTGGCTGCGCTGGTCAGTGGCCAGCCATTCATCTTTCCCTCACTGGGTCCCACCGCGTTCCTGTTCTTCTACACACCGCTCACGCCACCTGCCAGCCCGCGCAACGCGCTCATTGGTCACTTCATCGGTGTGGTGGCGGGCTGGACCAGCCTGCTCGTCTTTGGCCTGCAGCACGTCGGCCCGGCTATCTCCACCGGCGTGACGGGACCGCGGGTGGCGGCGGCGGCCCTCTCGCTCGGCCTCACCAGCGGCTTCATGGTGCTCCTCAAAGCCCCACATCCACCAGCGGGCGCTACCACGTTGATCGTCTCGCTGGGCATTCTGCGCAGCTTCGACCAGATGGTCGTGCTGATGGTCGCCGTCCTGCTGCTGACGATTCAGGCCTTCGTCATCAACCGGCTGGCCGGACTGCCCTATCCCGTCTGGGCCGCGCCAGCGTCTGAACCGTCCGCGAACCAGAATGGTTGAGCGTTTCTCCGATTGTTTGGTCTGGATTCAGTAAACCGAGGGAGGAAGCGATGGACGTCGTCCCCTGGCTCATCGCATTGGGATTGATGTTGGTCGGAGTTCCGGTTCTCGGCGCCCTCATTATGGTTGGGCTCGCGCTCGGCCTGCGACTGGCATTCGAGGGACATGAGACGCAGAGGACGTCGACGAGCGAGGCTCCGTGATGTGGCGTGATGGGCGATCCATTTGTCTTCGGGTCGCCTGTCCGCAATTCAGATGGGACGCAGCGTGCAGAATTCAAGAGTGACGGTATATGCACATACGCCAAACGAAAGTGGACGCTGGCAGCCACTGAAGGAGCACCTGGAGAACGTCGCTAATCTGACATCTGAGTTCGGTACTGCTTTTGATGCCGGGGATGCTGGATATTGGCTCGGGCTCTGGCATGACGTCGGGAAGTATTCGAACGCCTTTCAAGAGTATCTGAGACGATGCGCAACCGACCCATCTGGACGCCAGCGCGGACCCGATCATAAAGCCGCCGGGACCACAATTGCCTTGCCGAAGCTCGGACCGTTGGCTCTCCTGATCCAGGGGCATCACGGTGGTCTACAGACCGTCAACGAGATGAAGACCTGGCTCAAGGCAAAGGAATCCGATACACCGATTGACGAAGCCCTGGCCTATGGACGCGTGGACATCCCCATCCTGGAGCCAACCGGGCCGATTTCCGTTCCCAAGTGGATACTCCATGATCGTCTCGCCGCTGAACTCTTCTTACGACTCCTCTACTCCGCGCTTGTCGATGCCGACAGCCTGGATACCGAACACCATTGGCGCCCGGAGGTCTCAGCCAGACGCGGCCGACGAACCACGATGGACGACCTCTGGCAACGGTTCAACGACGACCAGCGCTCGTTCACTCAGGGCGACGGCATCTCCGAACAGAGCGAAGCTGTGAGGGACGTTCGTAACGCCGTCTACCATGACTGCCTCGCTGCCGCCGAATCTCCCACTGGGCTCTTCCGCTTGAATGTTCCGACCGGCGGCGGCAAGACCCGTTCGGGCATGGCGTTCGCTCTGCGCCACGCACTTCGCAATCAGCAGCAACGCATCATCGTGGCGGTCCCCTTCATCACCATCACCGAACAGACAGCCGAGACCTATCGCGGCATCTTCGAACGCACAACGGATCCAGTCCCCGTCGTCTTGGAACACCACAGTGGAGCGCAGCAGTCTGGCGACGACGAGGATTTCCAGGAGCGCGCGGTCTGGAATCGCCTGGCTGCCGAGAATTGGGACGCTCCGATTGTCGTCACCACAACCGTCCAGCTCTTCGAAAGTCTCTTTTCGAACATGCGTGGCAAGAGCCGAAAACTGCACCGGCTGGCGAACAGCGTCATCATCCTGGATGAAGTCCAGGCGCTTCCCGCGACGTTGCTCGACCCGATACTCCATGCGCTCCGCGAACTATGCGAGCACTACGGCACGACCGTCGTCCTCTCGACTGCTACGCAGCCCGCATTTGACGCCGTCCCGGTTTTCAACACGCTACCTGCGGCGGACATCGTGCAAAACGCTGGGCAGTATTACGACCGACTGCGGCGGGTGACCTACGAATGGCGAACCGATCCGAAACTCGGCTGGGCCGATGTCGTCGGCCTGATTCGTCCGGAAGAACAAGCGCTGGCCGTACTCAACACAAAAGCAGACGCCCTCGCCCTGCTGGACGCGCTCGACGACCGTGACGCGCTGCATCTTTCGACGTTGCTGTGCGGCGCGCACCGGCGGGAGGTCATCACGAAGGTGCGTAGTCGGCTCCGAAACGGAGAGCCGTGCCGGCTAGTTTCTACCCAGGTGATAGAAGCCGGTGTTGATCTGGATTTCCCGCTCGTTTTACGCGCGCTCGGCCCGCTCGACGCGATCATCCAGAGCGCTGGACGCTGCAATCGCGAAGGACGGCTGGAACGCGGCAGAGTCATCGTGTTCGAGCCCCAGATGATGCGACTCCCCAAAGGGTCATATCAACGTGCGACTGGAGTTACGCAGTCTCTCGTCAACCGTGGGAATCTCGACCCTGACGATCCCCGCATAGTTGACACATATTTCCGCCAATGGTTCGACCTGGAACCAACAGATGACCATCTGATTCAGCCGCTGCGACAGGCACTGGACTATCCCCGAGTGGCGGAAGAGTTCCGCATGATCGAGCCGTCGGAAAACGTGATCATCACCTCCTACGGCACCGTCGACGATCAGCGAAGAGTTCTCAGATATCTCGACGAGCTCCGCCGTGGCACCCCTCAGTCTCGAATCCTCTTGCGCGAACTGCAGCCGTATATGGTCAGCCTGCCCGTGTACCAGGCCGAGTTCTACCGGTCTCGCCAGCTTATCTCTCCGATCTTGCCCGGTATCGGCGAATGGCACGGACGCTATGATGAGAGACGCGGCATTGTAGCCGAAACTGGCGAAGCGTACATCATCTAGCCTCTTGACAAAGCAAAAATGCACGTAAGATGTAAGTACCGGTCGCATTGCGTGTAGTTGGAAAGTTAACGCAATGAGGATTGAAACCGTGTCGCTGGCAAGTCAGTAACACCCGGTTTCCGTATCTGCCGGACGGTCGCGACCGTCGGCGGAGAGAGGAGGCAACCCGTGAACACAGACTATCCCCCATTGGAGGTCAAGGTGTGGGGAGATCTGGCGTGCTTCACCAGGCCCGAGATGAAGGTCGAACGTGTCAGCTATGCGCTGATGACGCCATCGGCCGCACGTGGAGCCTGTGAGGCGATCTTTTGGAGACCGGCGATCAGCTGGGAGATCCTCGAAATCGCCGTCCTTAATCCGATAAAGTACGCATCGTTCATGCGGAATGAAGTCAATAGCCGGGCGAGTGAGCGTGTTGCCGCCGGCTGGCAGGCACATGGCGGCGGCTACGACGCAAGCGCCGACCGAGCGCAACGCCACACTCTAGCGCTGCGTGACGTGGCCTATCTGATCCGGGCTCAAATTAGGCTCAACCCCGGTGTCAGCGACGACATTGCCAAGTTCCGCGACCAGTTCCGCCGCCGCGTGCGCAATGGCCGCTGTTTTTCCACCCCATACCTCGGTTGCCGCGAGTTTTCGGCCTTCTTCGCCGAGCCGGATGGCTCCGAGCAACCGATCGACCGGACGGAGGACCTCGGTCCCATGCTGCTCGATCTGGACTACGCCACTGACGGCAGCGGCGCTGGAAGCCCGATCTTTTTCGACGCCCGCATCGAGCGCGGCATCCTCAAGGTCCCATCGCGTCCCACCGGAGGTGCCGCATGCTTCTCAGAGAACTGAAGCGCTACGCCGAAGAGCGCATGAAAGACGTGCCGCCGACTCTCTACATCCGCACGCCAGTCCGCTACATCATCGATCTGAGCATAGACGGTCGGCTGCTTTCGACCACACCGATCGATACGGCCGACCCCGCCAGCCGCACGTCCCGCCGTGGTGTGCCACGGCTCGTGCCACAGATCCAACGAGCGGCCGGAATCAAGCCGCTTCTGCTCGTCGACAAAGCGGACTACGTGCTCGGATACTTCCTCGCCTCCGATGACCAGACCGCCGCAGAACGTGAGCGGAAGGAGCGGCGCGTCGCTGCGTGCCATGCGGCCTACCTGGATCTCCTGGAGCGCTGCGCCATCGCGACCGGCGAGCCGACGGTGTCGGCTGTGCTCACGTTCCTGCGAAGCGCGCCGCTCGAACGTATGTCCCTGGGCCCGGATTTCGATCCTGGCGGGCTCACCGTCTTCCGCGTCGACGGCGTCTTCCCGGCTGAATTGCCAACCGTTCAAAGGTTCTGGGCGGCAGACAACGCGCCTGACGCCAACGATCCGGACACGCATGTCATGCAGTGCATCGTGTGCGGTGAGGAGCGACCTGTTCTCCAGCGCCTGCAAGCCAAGATCAAGGGGGTCCCCGGCGGACAGACGGCGGGCACATCCATCATCTCGGCAAACAATGCCGCCTTTGAATCCTATGGGCTGCACGCCTCGCTGATCGCACCAACCTGCGCGGACTGCGGCGAGAAGTTCACGCTGGCGCTGAACGAGCTCCTCAAGGAGGAGCTGTCCCACCGAGTTCTGGGCGGCTCAGTGATGGTTTGCTGGACCCGTCAGGACATCCAGTTCGACTTCCTTGGTTCGTTTTTCGACCCCGCCCCTGCTCAGTTCTTCGATCTGATCGATGCCTTCTGGCACCCGAAGTCAGCCATCCCTGACGTGGACGAGACTGCCTTCTTTGCGGCCACGCTGTCAGGGAGCGGTGGTCGCACCGTCGTCCGTGATTGGATGGACACGACGGTCGGAGAGGTCGAGCGCCGACTCGGGGCCTGGTTCTCTCACCAGTCGATCGTCACTGAATATGGCGAACCGGCGCGGCATCTCGGACCCTACGCGCTGGCCGCGGCGACCGTCCGAGACCTCAAGGACGTCCCCGCAACGGTTCCGCGTATCTTCCTTCGCGCCGCAGTGACCGGCACCCCGCTTCCCTGGAATCTCCTTGCTGCAGCAGTCCACCGCTGTCGAGTTGAGCAGCGCGTCACGCGCCAGCATGCGGCGCTTATCAAGCTCGTACTGCAGAGCAACGAGCCCCCTACCGAGGAGGAGACCATGGTCCAGCTCAATCCCGAGCACCCAAGCGCCGCGTATCAGTGCGGCCGTGTGCTGGCCATCCTGGAGGAAATCCAGCGCGCGGCCATGCCTGGCGTGAATGCCACGATCGTCGATCGCTTCTACGGAACAGCCTCAACGGCCCCGGCGTCCGTGTTCTCCCGCCTACTGCGAGGCGCGCAGCCACATCTGTCAAAGCTGGAGCGTGATCGCCGCGGCGCCTACGTGGCGTTGCAAGGTCGACTCGAAGAGATCTTGGGTCATCTCTCAGGCTTCCCGACAACGCTCTCGCTGCGGGAGCAAGGACTGTTCGCCCTTGGCTACTACCACCAACGCGCCTTTGACCGCGCGCAGGCCCGGGCGACCAGAGAACGGCAGCTGGCCGACGAGCCCGTTGCTACCGAGGCAATGAATGGATCTGCCGACGAGACGATCGTGGAGAGAGGAACCGACAATGACCGCTAACGCTCACCTGGATGTCAACCGGCGTCACGACTTCGTCCTGTTGTTCGACGTGCAGGATGGCAACCCCAATGGAGACCCGGACGCGGGCAACATGCCGCGCGTGGATCCGGAAACCATGCAAGGGCTCGTCACCGACGTCGCACTCAAGCGCAAAGTCCGCGATTACGTTGACGTCAAATGTGGCGACCAGGGACGCTTCAAGATCTACGTTCAGAGCGGCGAGGCGTTGGTGACCAAGCATCAACGGGCCTATGACGCGCTCGGACTCAAATCGAGCGGCGTCAAGCAGAACCGTGGGGACGTGGATCAAGCACGATCCTGGATGTGCCAGAACTTCTACGACATTCGCATGTTCGGAGCGGTGATGACCGTTAGGGTCAACGCCGGCCAGGTACGCGGACCGCTCCAGCTCACCTTTGCACGGTCGTTCGACGAAATCGTTCCGCTTGACGTGTCGATCACGCGTGTCGCGGTGACAAACGCCGCGGACGCGGAGGTCGTTATTGGTGATGATGACGGAGAGGGGAGAGGTGGCAAGCAGACTGAAATGGGGCGCAAGGCCATCGTTCCTTACGGGCTCTACCGCGCGTATGGCTTCTTCAATCCACACCTGGCACAGCAGACCGGAGTCGATGCAGAGGATCTGGCGCTCTTCTGGGAAGCGCTGATCGGCATGTGGGACGTCGACCGTTCCGCGGCTCGCGGCATGATGGCTACGCGTGAGTTGCACGTCTTCAGTCATGAGAGTCCGCTGGGCAATGCACCGGCTCACCGGCTGTTCGACACCATCAGCGTGCGACGGCTCGATGGCGTCGAGGCGCCACGCAGCTTCACCGACTATTACGTGAGCGCACCCGACCCAGGCGAACTTGCCGAGTTTCCAGGGGTCACACTCAGCCGGCTGGTATAGCGATGGCCTGGGCGGACGACGAGCTTGTTCCGATTTCGGCGCTGGAGCACTACTCCTACTGCCCGCGCCAATGTGGGCTCATTCACATTGAACAGGTGTGGAGTGAGAACCTCGCCACGACGCGAGGCGAGCTCGTCCACGCCCGGGTTGACGAGCTCGCGCACGAATCCCGGACGGACATTCGCCGTGAGTTCGCCGTGCCCCTGTGGTCCGACCGGCTCGGACTCACCGGCCGTGCGGACCTTATCGAGTTCGGGCCGGAGGGAGCATTCCCCGTTGAATACAAGGTTGGCAGGAGACGCAATTGGGGGCATGAAGCGATTCAACTCTGCGCACAAGCCATATGTTTGGAAGAGATGCTCGGCCAGCCGGTTACAGCGGGCGCGATCTACTATCACAGTTCGCACGCGCGGCGAGAGGTGGACTTCGATGCGGCGCTACGCCGAACTGTCGAGGAAACGACCCTCGCCGTTCGGGCGATGATTGACTCCCGGCAGCTTCCGCCACCTATCGCCGATGCACGCTGTCGCCAGTGCTCGCTCCATGACCAATGCCTGCCGGAGACACTCGCTCAGCCGGTTCACATCCGCTACTGGAAATCCGCGCGCTTCGACGCTGATCTGACCGTGTCGAACGAGGAGCGTCTATGACACAGTTACTGAATACCCTGTACGTCACCACGCCGGACGCATCCCTTCACCTCGATCACGATACGGTTAGGGTTGAGATCGATCGGGAAACCCGCACGCGGCTCCCCATGATCCACCTTGGCGCCATCGTCTGTTTTGGACCGACGTTCGTGAGCCCGGCCCTCATCGCGCGCTGCGCAGCCGACGGCTGCTCACTGGTGCTGCTCAGCCGTACCGGACGCTTTCAGGCGCGAGTGGAGGGACCGACCAGTGGCAACGTCCTGCTTCGCCGCGCGCAACACGACGCGCTTTCCGATCCAGACCGGTCGCTCGAGATCGCGCGGTCATGCGTTGCGGGAAAAGTGCAAAATGCTCGCTTCGTGTTGCAGCGGTCGGCTCGCGACGCACAGGATGGTGCGGCGGCGGGCGTGTTGTCGGCCGCGGCGGCGATGCTCGGGGCACAGCTCGCAGCCATTGAGGCAGCAGCGAGCGTCGAGACACTGCGCGGTCACGAAGGGGACGCGGCCCGCACCTACTATGACGTGTTCAATTGGATGGTGCGGGCTGAACAGGACGCGTTTCGGCTGAATGGTCGATCGCGGCGACCGCCCCGGGATCGGATGAATGCCATCCTGTCTTTCCTTTACACACTGTTGACCGGTGACTGCCGCTCGGCCGCCGAGGCAGTCGGGCTCGACCCGCAAGTCGGTTTCCTGCACACGCTCCGGCCTGGCCGCCCCGCGCTAGCCCTGGATCTCGTCGAGGAGCTCCGTCCGGTCATTGCGGATCGACTGGCGCTCACGCTGGTCAACCGGCGACAGATCAAGCCAGGAGATTTCACCGAGCGACCGGGAGGTGGCGTCTGGCTCAGCGACGACGGACGCAAGACCGTGCTCGCTGCCTACCAGGAGCGAAAACGACAGGACGTCACTCATCGGTTCTTGGATCAGAAGGTAGCGATCGGACTCATTCCACAACTACAGGCACGACTTCTTGCCAGGCACCTGAGAGGAGACATTGATCACTATCCGCCTTACCTCTCCCGGTAGCCGTGTCAGGCGATGAACATGCGAAAGGAGACTCTGAATTGGAGCTGCTGGTGAGCTACGATGTCTCGACCGAATCGAAGGCCGGGCAACGGCGACTTCGTAAGGTGGCAACAATTTGCCAGAGTTATGGCCAGCGCGTTCAGAAATCGGTGTTCGAATGCTCCCTGGATGAACGACAACACGCGCTATTTCTCAACCACCTGTTGAAAACGATCGACAAAGACGTTGACAGCTTGCGGGTTTACCGGCTGAGGGAACCCCGCGAACAGCACGTGCAGGCATACGGGGTCGACAAGCGCTACGATCCGCATGGGCCACTCATCCTGTAGGGGCCCGCGCGAACCTGACGGTCCCATCAAAAGGCGAGGGGTTCGCGCAAGGCGAATTTCGCGTAAGAACTGCAGATTTTTGGGAAAGGGGGGAGAACTGAGCCGGTTCGAGCACAAGCGATGGAACCGGTTCGCGCGACAAGGCTTGAAAACCGCGCCGGAATAGGCTTTCTGGCGCAAGCAGTCGCACCCTACCGGTGAAAAGGGTGAGGATTGAAACGAGTGCCGCATGCCTGCCAGTCGCACCCTACGGTGAAAAGGGTGAGGATTGAAACGTCGCATCGGCACGTCGCGCGTCGCACCCTACCGGTGAAAAGGGTGAGGATTGAAACGTCGTAGATCGTCGCAGCGATCATGCTGCCGAAGTCAGCACGTGCGTCGCACCCTACCGGTGAAAAGGGTGAGGATTGAAACGTCATACGCATGCCGACAGTCGCGACATCGCGCGATGTCGCACCCTACCGGTGAAAAGGGTGAGGATTGAAACACTGTTGCGATGCGCCGTATGCGGCGACGCTGGCGAGTCGCACCCTACCGGTGAAAAGGGTGAGGATTGAAACATCGCGATGCAGTACGGCTGTGCACGCGTCACGGTCGCGCGTCGCACCCTACCGGTGAAAAGGGTGAGGATTGAAACGTAATCTGTCGACGTGCGTGACATCGAACTGATGCCGTGCATCGCGCCGTCGCACCCTATCGGTGAAAAGGGTGAGGATTGAAACTCGATCACGACCGCTCGGTATCGTCGCATGAGTCGCGCACGATGGCTGTCGGTCGCACCCTACCGGTGAAAAGGGTGAGGATTGAAACTTGAGGCTGAATCCGTCGATATCGTGATCCGACCGGTCGCACCCTACCGGTGAAAAGGGTGAGGATTGAAACCTGCAGCGCGCCGCGATACGGCTGAATGTCGTAGACGTCGCACCCTACCGGTGAAAAGGGTGAGGATTGAAACGTCAGTGCTGGCGATACCACGTATGACGTGCCGACGTCGCACCCTACCGGTGAAAAGGGTGAGGATTGAAACTCAGTGTGTTCAGCTTGTCGCTCGGCGTTCGCCATGTCGCACCCTACCGGTGAAAAGGGTGAGGATTGAAACCGATATGCGCGGCGCTAAGCGTCACGAGTTCAACGTGTCGCACCCTACCGGTGAAAAGGGTGAGGATTGAAACGCCGTCATTGCCGGGTAACTACGTCAAACGATTGACCGGCACGTGTCATCGCAACGTCGCACCCTACCGGTGAAAAGGGTGAGGATTGAAACTCGCGGAGACTCGGACCACCGCTACCATGCCGCAATGGTCGCACCCTACCGGTGAAAAGGGTGAGGATTGAAACACGATTGACTGGATCGTCGGTCTCATTCGCTGCGGTCGCACCCTACCGGTGAAAAGGGTGAGGATTGAAACTCTTTGATCTTAGGAAGGGCGGTTTCCGAGAACCGACGTCGCACCCTACCGGTGAAAAGGGTGAGGATTGAAACACGAACTTGTTCAGCATCAACAGCGGTATCAGCATGGTCGCACCCTACCGGTGAAAAGGGTGAGGATTGAAACGTTTCGGCCACGCAAGAGCGCACGACAGCGCCAAGTCGTCGCACCCTACCGGTGAAAAGGGTGAGGATTGAAACCTCAAGACCCAGGGCAAACGGCGGCGGCTATGTCGTAACTGGTCGCACCCTACCGGTGAAAAGGGTGAGGATTGAAACCGAGTGGTACGGCCGTTCATACGGCGCGACCACCGTCGTCGCACCCTACCGGTGAAAAGGGTGAGGATTGAAACGTGACAGCTGATAGCAGGCGATTGCGTCGTGATGACCGGGTCGCACCCTACCGGTGAAAAGGGTGAGGATTGAAACCCCGATTGCAGATCGTGGGCAGTGCACAACGCGGTGCGTCGCACCCTACCGGTGAAAAGGGTGAGGATTGAAACCTTACCCAGCAGCTTGGCACGAATCTGCCCAAGTGCAACGCGCGTCGCCCGCCCCCACCTCAGCTCTGGAGACGCCAGCGGATGCCGGTATCTCCCCACTCGCCGCGACGGCCGCTCGGGTAGATCGGTCGCGACTCGAACCGTACCCAGCGCATCACGTTCGTCTCAAGGTTGGCTTCTCTTGAGGGTGTGAGCAGACCGTACTGACCGGCGGTGCGCGTCAGCTTGATGAGCAGACGGGCGAGTCCGAGCCTGCGCGCGCGGAATTCGGTTGCGATCGGCAGCCAGCGTCGCAGGTGCCGCTCATATCCTGGAGTACGGCGAGGCGGCCACGCACCGTCGTATGACGCATAGGCCGCCAGCACGCCGCTCACGAGCGCCCCGCTCACCGCAACCAGTCCCCGACGGCCGATTCGACTTCTTTCACGCATGGGTTTCCCATCCAATCGAAGGTGCAATCGACCTACGCTCCAGCAAGACGCCGCGAGGATTGATCGGGGTCGTGGCGCGACGTTCCCCAGCATGGCCATTGGGCACATACCACTTCGCTATCGCGCCACTCGATCATATCGCGAGCCGTTATGCGCCTCGGTCGGAGGGCGAAACCCAGGGAGCGATGCGTGCTGGAAGGGTGTCGATCATCGCGTGAAGTCGCTCGTGCGTGCCCTCGCCAAGTTCCTCCATCTCGATCCGGTCGAACTCCGCAGTGATATCTGCGTCCCGCATGGCAAGAGACTGCTCCATCAACGGGAACAGTTCCGTGTTTTCCTCGTCGATGTGCTGGCGCAGCATGACGTCATACGCATTGGCCGCGTCGGCCAGCCGGTGGGCAGACTGGACGTCACCCGGTTCGTAGCTCGCAACCGCTGAAGAGTAGTGTGCCGCCAGTTTGCGTCCCTGTGCATGCTCGTCAGTGAGTGAACGCGTCACCTGCCGGCCGGTTCCAGACCCAAGCTCGTTGAAGACCGCCGCTTCCTCTTTCCCGTGATGACATTGGTCCACGAAGACCGTGAAGAACTCTTGAATGTCGCGGAAGATATCGGCCGGCACGGGCGCGCCACCTTCAGCCGCGGCCACCGCCTTAGCCAACTGATCGAGCACGACCAGAACAGCGTCATGCTCCTGCTTCAGAATCTGCGTCGATTGCATCGTGGTTCCTATCCTCTCGCCGTTTGTGTTCTAGGCCGCATCGAGCTTGGTGATGTGCACGCGCCAGACGTCCGGCCCTTGTTCGAGATACTCCCAGCCCGCCTGACCAGAGCGCTCGGCCACCAGCTGGTAGTAGAGCGGCTTCGGGTCGTGATCGTTGACCAGCAGCATGGCCTGGCCTGGCACGAGGTCATCGAACGTGGCGAAGATGAGCGGGTGCCGCTCACGCGGGATCATGTTGCGCACGTCGATGGTGACGTGGCTCTCGGATGAGGTACTCACAGATTCTTCCCTTTCTGGGGTATGCCCACAGTCCAGATGCGGCGCATCTGGCGGAATCGATCGACGGCAGCGGGTCGCCAGTTCAGCGCGATTCGCGCCATGTTGAGGAGGAACAGGGAGAGCCCTGCTCCGTCCGCCAATCCGGCGAGCAGGCACACGAACCTGCTACCGGCGAGGATGCCGGCCAGCGCCAGCGCAAGTCCGGCGGTCCAGCACACCCAACCCGCACTGGCCAGTCGTCGGCTGAACAGATCTTCCAATCTGGGCACTCGCTGCCGACCGGCGAGCGGCGCGTAGCGGTGCAGCCAGACCAGGAAGGTCGCGATCTTATAGAGGAAGCCCTGAATCGCCGTCTCGGCCATCCCCATCAATGCCAGCCAGACGACCGCGATCCAGAGCGTCGAGCCGACGCTCACGCCGGTGCCCAGCCCGAAGGCCACGAGAGCCGTCGCCCCCAGGCCGGATCCCGCCGCAACCAGCGCGAAGGGGATATGCACGTCGCTGCCGCGTCGCCGCCGCACGCGATACATATGCGTGAGTTGCACGGCGAACAGTACCTGGCCAGCCAGCAGCGCAAGCGCGCCGGGGATGAGTCCACTGCGTCCGGCACCAAACACCAGCGCCAGCGCCAGGCCCCAGGCACCGGAAGCCGTAAGGGCAAGCTCCGCCCAGGCCACCCGCGTCCAGATCCTGTCTTCGGCCAGCGTGAACATCCCCACCAGGCGATAGGCGACGCCGGTGAGCATGACGGCGATCCAACCGGCGAACATCAGCGTGATGTGCGCCGCCAGCAAGCGGCCGGTCAGGGCCCCGAGGAATCCGGTCCCCTCATTCAGCGCGAGCAGGAACCCGAAGAGGACGCCGCCGCTTAGCCCCACCAGAGCCACGACGATATGCCAGCTCACCACGTCGTGCTGTGGAGCACGTCGTAACGTGCGCGCGATGAGACTGACGTAGAGGAGCAGCCCGATGAAGAGGAGTGAAGCGCCGAGCCCGATCCCCGGCAGCCAGCTCAGACGTAGCCCCGGCACGAAGAGCGACAGACCGGTGAGATGTACCCAGAACGAGAGCCGCCCGAGCCGCGGCGAGACGAGCGGCGTCTGCAGCACCACCGGAACGAGCTGATAGCTGGCGCCCACGATGACGGCGGCAACCACCCCGAGCGTGTTCAGATGCACGAAGGCGAGCACCTCAGGCGCGCCATAGCCGTTTGCCAGTGACGGCAGTGCAAACGGAAAGAGGAGCGCAGCGACGAGCAGGCAGAGCATCCCCAACGCCATGAAGCGAGCCGGAAGATCGAGCCCCGGCGCGTGGGCCGAGGAGATGCCAGGACCGGACAGGGATGGTGAGCTCATCGCGCCCCTGGTTTCTCGATGAGCAGCTCAACTCTCCCGGGTCCAAGCTCGCGCGTCTGATGGCGATAGCCGGACTGATCGAGCTGTGGGTAGAGGTGAACCGGACGCCGCACGTGATGCACCAGCAAGCGGCCACCACTCGGGAGCTGCTCGAGCGCTTCCATGATGCGCACCAGCGGCTCCGGCGGCACCAGCTCGCTGACGTCGATCGTGATCGTGGCATCCGGCGCGGACCAGTCCGCGTCGAGAACGGCGCTCGATGGGGGTGTTGCCGTTGCAGCCTGCGGCGCGCGGGTTCGGCCGGCGTTGTACAGCAGGACCTCCCAGTCGTCCTCGCCGACTTGTTGGCTGAAATGCTCGAAGCCACGCTGTCCCAGAACCGAATAGAGCGGCACCGGCTCAAAGGTCGAGCGCAGCCGCACCACCTCACCCGGCGCGGCCTTCCGCATGGCCGTAGCGATCGCGCTGAACGGCTCTTCACTCTGACGCTGAAGCGCTCGGGCGTCGACCTCCACGACCGGCGTTTGAGCGATCCATCCCGGCACGTCGACGGATTGAGCAGTGGCCGGCATATCTGCGGAGACTGGCTCCGTTGCCGTCACGCCGATGGCCGCGTTGAGGACGGAGACGAGATTATCTGGTTCCATACCCGCGATCTGAGCCGCCTGGGCGACCGTCACCAGACGGGCTTGCACGCGACGCGCGACCGGGTTGCGCAACAGTCGGAACGTGGCGTTCAAGCCGGCCAGCTCATCAACAAGCTGCGGATAGCGGCCGATCACGTCGCTGATCTTCCAGGACGCCTGAATGGGCTCAAGCTGCGTTGTGTTCGATGACCTCATTGCGGCACTCCTAGTCGAACCAGCCAAGCTCGCGACGCCCGGCTTCGGTGATCATTTCCGGTATCCAGCGTGGTTCCCACACCAGATTCACTTCGACCCGCTCGACCGTCGGCACGAACATGCGCACGGCCTCGCTGACCGCCTCGGTCAGGCTGTCATGCAGCGGGCAGCCGGGAGTGGTGAGCGTCATCGTCACGCGCACGTCTCCATCATTGATGTCCACGCCGTAGATGAGACCCAGGTCGACGACGTTGATTCCGAGCTCCGGATCGTAGACCTCGGAGAGTGCGGACCAGACGATATCCTTTGAGAGCAGCAGCGATGTCATCACGCGCTTCTCATTCCGTCTCGCATGCCGCGCGGCGAGCCAAGAGATTCCAAGTCATCACGGTTTGCGGTTGAAGTACTGGCGATTGAGTCCGAGGAAATTGGCCCACTGCTCGGGCAGGTCGTCTTCGAAGAAGATCGCCTCCACCGGACAGACCTCGGCGCAGACGCCGCAATCGATGCATTCGTCTGGATCGATGTAATACATTTCTGCGTCGTCGTCCGTATGGATGCAGTCGACTGGGCAGACTTCGACACAGGATCCGTCTTTCACGCCGATGCACGGCTGGGCAATCACGTAGGTCATAGCGGCTCCTTTGAGCGGTCCATTCCGGTCATCGCGGATGCACGCAGTTCGGCCAGCAACGGGCCGATCGGCAGTCCGTAGATGCTGCAGACGTCGGCAAGCGTCTCGAACCGCGCCATCGGGCAGCCGACGCAGTGCATGCGGCGTTTGACGAAGACCGGAACAACGCCGGGAAAGCGATCGATCAGCAGGTCAACGTTGGTGTCGGCAGTGATGCTGGGATGTTGGGCGGGCACCTTCGTCCTCTCCTGAAACTGGCCACCGCACCGTGCGGCGCTATCAGGAGGATGGCATGGGGTGCAGCTGCCGTCTTTGCGCTAGCGCAAACAGGAGGAGGGAGAAGTGGCTATGTGTCTGCTGTTGGATTTTCGGGGAGGTCCTCGGCGATTGCCACGAGCTGATGCGGTTGGAGAATCGTGACACGTTCGCGTCCGGAGGAGATCAGCCCACGTTGATCCCAGGTACTGAGGGTACGGCTGGCGGTACTCAACGTCGTGCCGGTTAGGTCCGCCAGGTCCTGTCGCGAGAGCGGCA
The DNA here is from genome assembly GCA_963713965.1 of uncultured Chloroflexia bacterium. Taxonomy (GTDB): domain Bacteria; phylum Chloroflexota; class Chloroflexia; order Thermomicrobiales; family Thermomicrobiaceae; genus CALAGB01. The sequence goes on along the minus strand of OY970217.1, from coordinate 2,000,322 downwards.
GGTCGATCCTGATCCCTTGGTCGGTCTTGACTCCAACCTTGTCCGCCAGGCGCAGCAGCGTGTGGGCGAGGCGTCGCTCCACGCGCTGGGTCTGAAGCTCTTCGATGCGGCGCTCGGCGAGCCGCAAGCGTTCGGCGAGTTGATGGATGACGGCCATGGCGAAATCCGGATGGTCATCGACAAGTGTGGCGAATGCCCGAGCCGGCAGGCGAAGCACGACCGCCCGCCCGAGTGCCACGGCGCTGGCCGGATAGCGCTCCTCACCCCAGCCGCCTGCGCCGCCGAACAGATCCCCCGGCTGGATCATGCGAAGAATGACCTCCTGGCCCGCCTCGGTTTCCCGGATGACTTTGATCCGTCCATCGGCGAGCAAGTTGACCGCGTCGGCCCGCGTACCGGCCAGGAAGACGAAGTCGCCGTCCTCAACTTGAAGCACGCGCATCCGACCTGCGATTGCGTTCAGCGTATCCGTCGACAGCTGGCGGAAGAGCGGAACGGTCCCCAGGAACGCCTGGCGTTGACCAATGTCGTTGACGCCCGAATCGGCGAGGTCAGCCATCACGATCTCGATTCAGACAGCAAGGGCTCTCGAACTCGCCACTACCCTCGCATCGCCCCCACCACCGCCTGAACGTTGGCCTCCGGCGTGTTGATCAGAACGACACAGCCGATATTGCGGCTGTTCGAATCTTGGGCGCAAAGACTATTCAATCTCCACTGGAAGTCGCTGATGTATTGGTCGTAACGCTGCCACTGCCGCGTCTCCTCCACCAAACTGTTCTTGTGGCGAATCGGAGACCATCGTCACGGTCAGCAACTCTTCCCCAACCATGACGATCGAGGTTGACGCGATTGGCGTGTTCGTTCCGCCCATGCCGAGTACACCACCCCTGTGAGCTATCAGTTTGGTGACCTCCCCGCTGATGGGATCGACGTCGACGTCGCTGATCGTGCCCAGGAAGGTCCCGGTCTGATCGACGATCTTCAGCCTCTTCAGCGCCTGTAGATCGAGAAGAGCATCAGTGACTCCGCCGCTGCTTGGGGTCTGGGTCACCTGGCTACTCGCGACCGTAATGGCATCTGTTCCGATGTGTTGGATCTGAGCAAACGGGAGGATAAACGTGCCACCCTCACCCTTCACCTGCAGTGCCCCAAGCTGCCGAGCCGCAAGGTCGAAAAGCGGTTGGTCGACGCGACCCAATTTCGTGCCCTCCTGCAGCGAGACAATGGTCATATCCTTGATGTCGCTCGCGTTCATTGTACGTTCCTTCTTTTCAAGGTTGGTCGTCGGGTCAGACACAGATTAGCGGGCGCTCAACTGCGGTAGCATCTTGAAGTCCGCTCTGCTCATCTGAATCTGCACCGAACGTGAGGTGACTGCCGTCACCAAACTCACGGGAATCAGCCGTCGCTGGCTCACGATTTCGCGCCGAACGATGAATCCGCTCACGTGACCAGTCGCCGGATCACGCTGAAGCTCATCAAGGGTGCCAAGTGATTTGTCGTGGTCTCCGAGAACCCACATCTCTGGCTGCAGGCGATCGTTGCGATCGGTGGTCTCTTCCGGCGTACACGGGATGAGACTGCGCGTTTTTGAATTGTGTGTCGTAATCATCATTGGAAACTCCGTTTCATGGACTTAGTGTTGAGCATTCACGTCGTTGGTGCGAGAGACTCCCACGCATCGCGTCGATCGGATGGCGCCGGACCAGCAATCAAGTCGGACCTGACGAACCGCGCGGCCCTTGTCGAGCAAGCGTTCGGCTGGGGCTTATTCCACGGAGGCCCGCCCCACCCAAATCGCCGAAGTCTCGCCATGTTTGCAATGTGCCACGGATTGAACATTTGGCCGTAGGAGCGTTGTCGTCATGGGGCGCTCAGATCGTCGAGCTGGAAATCGTGGACACTGGACTGGCACGTGAACTCCGGCTGAATGGATATAGGCAGAGGTCACATACAGCCGACGCTTGGTAACGCGGATTCCGACGACTTCTGATACTCGCGGCGGGGCATGACGTAGTGCCTGACGTAATTGGGCGGGTTGATCGAACCCGCCCGAGAATCGGATCTACGCTCTATGAGCGTGCGTCAACTTCGTAAATCTCGAGATGGGCCGGCCCATCCAGATAGGGCTCGATCATCGCGACGCGCTCCTTGAGGCCCGCTTGACCGCCGGCCTGGGCGTCGGTTTCCGTCGCAAAGTGGCTGACCGATGCCATTTTCCCGGTCTTGTGGTTGACGAGGAGTTCCGAACTCTTGAAACCTGGCTGGTTCTTGAGGTTCGGGGTTACCTTCTCGTTGAAGACGCGGACGCCCTCATCGATGGTCGTCGTCTTGAGTTGGCCAGTGACGATGCGTGCAAAGGTTGTCATAATGTACCTCCGGTACGGGTAGCAGGGTAGCGAGAGGAGCGACATGCTCAAATCAGAGTGCTATCCCCGGGCCAGGGGCGACGAGACAACCCGGCTGGCGTATATGTTCGTACTTTTCAATGGTACACCCTCGTGAGTGAACTTGCAAGTCTAACAATATGTGAGTTTTTCAATGATGATCTAGACGCAATTACTCTTCAAACGCAATTCTTACCAACCCTGATCGGAGATCGAGTCACCCTTGAGCCGATCCGGCTGAGGTCCCTGTGGTACGTGAACCTGCCATTCATGCTGTTGCGCGTAACGCGTCACGAGCGCCCGCAGGCGAATGGCACAAGCTGAGACGGACAAACAGCGAGAAGCTTCCCTACCCCCGTCAACTGGCCGATCCGCTTTACCGGAGGTGACTCATGAGTCATGGTGAACAGCATCTGTTACGTAAGCAACTCTCGGAGCTCGCACGGCTGCGCCCGCGCGTCGTCCCCAAACCACTCCCTATTCGCAACATCAATGTGGAGATGGAAAAGCGTCTGACCGTTGGGCAACGGACTGCTGATGCCGTCGCGAACAGCATGGGCAGCTGGCGCTTCATCCTCATCCAATCCGGTCTACTCGCGTTGTGGATCTTCCTCAACGTGGTCGCCTGGATCAGCCATTGGGATGCCTACCCATTCATCTTGCTGAACCTCGTGATGAGTTTTCAGGCGGCCTATGCCGCGCCGATCATTATGATGAGCCAGAATCGGCAATCGCAGAAAGATCGCCTGGCGGCCGATCACGATTACCAGATCAACCTCAAAGCCGAGGAGGAGATCAAGGGCATTTTGTTACACCTTGAATACCAAGATGACCTGATTCTTCAGGTGCTTGAGCGATTGGAACATCGCGCGGAGGTGCCAGGCTGAGGATGTCGTGGCTAACGTCATTCTGCGACATCTAGTCGTGCCATGACGCCTCCGGTGCTCGAGCACTCGCGAAGGCGTCAACCTGTTTGAGTGACCAGGAGCATGCGTAGTAGACTCTATCGTTGATAACATGAACATCGCTCACCTCAGTGGAGCACCCCGGGCCGATCTGTTCGCAGAACTGGCCTCAGGTTCGCCAGCGTCATGACTCGTGACCTAGCCTGCCGGTGATGTATCTGACTGGAGTGGAGCACAAGCGCAAAGAGAGCATCGATGTCCAGCACGTTGCGTAGTCCGGCCCGTGTGCTGCTTGTGGTCGATCAGCCCATCCTCGCCGAAGTCATCAAGATGGCCCTCAACCATGGCGTCTTCCGCGTCCAGGTCACCCATGTGCCGGACGACGTTTTGACCGCGCTCCGGGAATGGCATCCTCACCTATTGATCATCGACATGGATCTCGCTGCGGCACAGATCCTGGACCGACTCAAGTATTCCGAGCCCGCTGCCGAACGTGTCCCGGTCGTCGCGCTCACCCGGCGGGGCGACCTCAAGACGAAGCTGGCGGCGTTTGAGCGGGGCGTCGATGACATCCTCGTGATGCCCTTTTCTCCCGAAGAGCTTGTCGCCCGTGTTCTGGCGATCATGCGACGCACCTATCGTGAACCGGCGGCATTCACGCCCGCGTTGCAGGTGGGGGAACTGGAGATCGATATCCTCAGCCGCTCGGTGCGCATCGCGGGGCACGAATTGCACCTGACCTCGCTCGAGCAGAGCCTGCTCTACCTGCTGGCGGCCAATACCGGACGCGTAATCACGCGCGACGAGATCTTGGATTACCTCTGGGGGGTGGATTTCATCTCCGAGAGCAACGTGGTCGACCGGCATATCCGGAATTTGCGGGCGAAGTTGCAGAACGACTGGAAGCGACCTCGGTACATCGCGACCGTCCCAGGTAAAGGCTATCGCTTTCTTCCAATGGCGGCGGACTAGCCGTCATTCAGCTCTCTCCTCACGCTCCATGATGCCGACAATCGTATGGGTCGGCTCTCCTTCAAATCTCCGGCTGATGAAGAAACTTCATGACGACTTCCGACCTGTCCGCTATGGTAGTTGTTATCTCTCCAGCGTCACGGCGTCCGCATCTGGTACCGGCTCCGACCGTGCCCGGGAATCGCGGACGTCCCTTCGGTCTCGTTCCCGTGGGATCCAACCGTTGGCGAGGCTACCCTTCCCTTGTGAGACGGGTTCCCCCGGGCCCGTCTCTTCACCTCTGAACGGCGATCGACCCGAACGAGTTCCACCATCATGAGATTTCCGCACTGCGTAAGGCAGAAATGACGTTTCTCACGGCCGCGAGCAAGTTGCTTCACCGCAGCCCGATGCTCTCGTCTACCCTCGCACCGCATCCACCACAGCCTGAACGTTGGCCTCCGGCGTGTTGATCGGCATGACGCAGCCGGGGGCGATCATGACATGGCGGCCATTGAGCGCGTCCACCGCGTCACGTCCCTGCGCCGCCGCCTGCTGCGACGTCATGCTGGCGATATCTTTCTCGTGAATGCCGCCGATCACGCAGCGACCGCTGGAGGCTTCGCCTTCAGCCAGAGTCGGTGACGTGCGCCGGTCGTGCCAGTTGAGCGCGTGGGCCGGGTAGGTCTTGAGCATGTCGAACATGATGTTGCTGCCGTGGATGTGGACCATCGTGAAGCGTGAGGCGGTGGCGGCTTCCAGTATCTGGATGTCGTAGGTCGCTCCGAACTCGGTGTACTCCTGGCGCGACATCAGGTCGGTAGTGGCGCACTGGGTGGCGAAGAAGATGCCGTAGGAGCCCCGCTCAAGCGTGGCGGCGGTGAGCTGGCGCGTCACGGCGGTGATGGCGTGCAGCACTTCGTGCACCGCGGCCGCATCCTCACGCAGATGCGCCAGCACCTTGCCGTCCGAGAGCTTCATGGCGATGGTCAGCGGGCTGAAGATGGTCTGCAGCACCGGGATCTCGCCGTTCAGCCGCTCATCGACCAACTTCGCCGCCTCGATCACCTCGCGGTTGCGACCCTGATCCACCGGCACCGGCTTGATCCTGGCCCAGTCGTCGATCGACTCAACCGGGAACGTGGTGGTCTGGCGCGTCCCACCGACCGCCCCCTGATATTCGCTCACGGCGCCCCAATCGATGGTGGCGTAGTCGCCGGGTGGCATCAGTTTGATGAAGTCGAAGCCGAATTTCCCCTGCCATTCAAGCGTCACGTCCGCCAGCGCCTCGGCCGTCTGATCTCGCTCCGGGAAGTGCCGCCAGAGGCTCACCGGTGGCCGATCGACCTCATTGCCGGCCAACGCGGCTTCGACCCGCTCTCGTGATGTCATCCCCGCCATGTGAGCTCCCTCTCTTCTTCACCTTGACGTCTGCCTTCAGTCATTCTGCCCGTGTGGGCCGCTCCTGTCGAGGCAATCGCGCTGGGGATAGGAGTCGCGTGGGATGGGAAGCGTTTCCTGCACGGATCAGGACGAACGGGCGTGTCCGCGCCACGCATCGACGCATATGCTGGAGGAGAGAGTTCTGTTTTACGCAGATTGGGTCTCTACAGCGTGTATTCCAACGAGAATGAGACAGGTTTGTGGTCTCAGACTCCACGAGGTTATCGACTGTTGGCACTGGTCGGCAGCTTAATCCTCATGAGCGCCCTCACCATCACCGGCGTCGATTCCGGCTTCAGCAACTGGGGAGTCGAGAAGAACAGCGGCTGGCAACTGATCAGTAACGGACACTACTCGACCAAGGTCTATGCGGGCGGCAGAACCGACGTCTCGACCGGAACGGCCTACGTCAAAAGCGGGCACAAGATCGTGCTCGACTACAGCGTCACGGTCGACAGCGGCTCAGCCTTTATCAACGTCTACAACAACCTGAATCTGAGCGAGGACCCGCTCTACTATGAGTCGATCGAGCAGGATCGGCAGCACCACGTCGAGATTCCGGTCAAACACACCGGCCTCTATTCCATCGACATGAGCTACTACACGTTCCGTGGTGCGTTCGACGTGCGCTGGCACGTGGATTAAGATCCACAGCTTCCCGGCGCGTAGCGCTGAATGTCGAACGCCAAATGTGTATCGCTCTGCGCATCGAGTTGCTGAAGTAACGCCCCGTTTTGGTCAAAAAGTCGAATCGAACAGAGCGTCTTGGCTTTGGCGACGACGCCAAATGGCGCCGTTGCGCCGTCCTTACTCACAATGAGGGGCTGGTGGATCGTCTGCCCTGTGTCATACTGGAGATCCGCCGACCATGCCGATGGGGTGAGAGACTGTCCGACTGTCAGGACGTAGCCCGACCTGATGCCGTAACGAAAGCTGAGCGACGAAGCGGGGATCGGCTGGCTGACGTAACTGACGAGCGAGCCTATTGACGCGGCGTTGCCCACCGTCGTCGCCCCGCCGCCCGCAATGTCGTACCACTTTCCATCAAACTCCACTACGACGTCCCAGGAAAAGCTGCCAGTGTCCAGTTGGCCGGTTTGGGCATTCGTCGGATAGATCATCACAGCGCTGTCGGGCGAGGCCCAGAACCACCCTGATGGCGGACAGAGATGCTTACAGCCGAACATCTCATTCGGCGCGTGAATCATTTGCACCTGTCCTGAGACGGCACCAGACTGGCTCGCGAGCTGCAAAGGATCGGTCACCCCGCCATTCGGCTGTCCCCAACTGAACGCGCCGAAAATCAGCAGTACCGCGATGATGGCCCCGAGTATGGTGGTGTTTCGGCGGCTCCGCACGTTGTCTCCACACAATCCAGCGCGATCGCCCAATGAACAAAAACGTTACGATCTTGCCAGGAGCATCCTAGCGTCGCAATCGCGTATGTGCAACATCTGATTCTCACATGGAGAGATTTGCAGGAAGTGCCGACAAGTGTCGCTGCACCATGTCTTGGACGATGACCCGCACGCGGATACCCCTGTCGCCCGTACGGACTGTCTTAGATCGGCTTCACGTACCAGCAGGCGTTGTACGTGACCCGATAGCCGAGTGATTCATACAGCCGATGCGCCGGTAGATTGTCCGATTCGGTGGTGAGGAGCACCTGATCCATTCCGCGTTCTTTCAGCAGATTCAGACCGCTCAGGACCATGGCTCGGCCCAGACCGCGCCGCCGGTAGGGCTCGGCGACGGCGATCGGCTCGGTCCGCCCTTCCTTGACTTCATTCCGAGCGGTTTCGATCGACGGGATGGAGCAGTAGCACATGGCGGCCAGCTTTCCTGATTGATCAACCGCCACCAGATCGAGCGATTGGTCGTGGTCCTCATCATCGCGCGTACGTCGCCAGCGCTCCAGAATCGGGGCGCGGTCCCCGATCTCGTTACTGTAAAGCCGTAGCCAGTCTTTCAGCTCCGTCGTGGAATCGAGCGTGCGCAGGGTGAAGCCTTCGGGGAACGTGGGCTCTGGAATCGGCTCATGCAGGTCACGGACCATGCGCAGCTCGAGATCCCGGAGCGAAAAGCCGATACTCTCATATATTTCGCGACTCAGCGCGTCGTCGTCGCGACACAGCGCCGTCAACGTCGGCTGCCGCCCGCTCGGCCAGTCTGAGGCACGCGCCTGCTCGACGGCCCATTCGATCACGCGCGTTTCAAGCCGTCCACGCTGATCGGGGCGCACCAGCATTCCGAGATAGCGACCCTGCCACAGGACGGCGAAGGCGGCAGGCAGCGGCTCACCATCCTCAAGGAGGAGGGTCAGTCGATTGACGTCCAACGCGGGGTTGTTGAGGAAAACCCGAAGCTCGATCGAGCGGAGCTCGGCTTCGGCGTAACCGTGAAGCTGACAGGCGAGCAGAAGCTCGATGATACCGGCCAGATCGGCCGGACCGGAACAGGGCCGCGCGCGTAGGCTCATGGGTCGATCCCTTTCTGGAATCGGACAGGACTCATGCGACGCGGCACGTCCGTCGGCTGCTAAAAGGCCTTAGCCCGCCCGCACCGGCAGGTCGTAGCGGCGACGGATGCTCGAACCGAGCTTGCCGATGTCGGCGCCGTAGATGTGCAGCGAGATCGCGAGATTCTGTCCATTGTTGACGACTTTGTGGATATCGCCGGGTGGCGTCAGCGCCGCAGTCGAACCGGGCGGGTTGACCGACTGGCCATCCTCCACCAGCCAGCTTTCGCCGTCTTCATGCTTCGCCACCTGGTAATGCGTCTCGTACTCTTGCCCTTCGTGCACGCCGACGACACACCAGGAGACGTGATCGTGAATCGGGGTCTCCTGGCCGGGCAGCCAGACGAGGGCGACAATCGAGAAGCTGCCGTCTTCCTCCACGTGGAGGACGTGCTGGCGGTAGTGGTTCGGATCCGGCTCGCGCTGCGCCTCGGTCAAAAAGGAGCCCCCGCCGAGACAGGGCTGAAGCAGGTCTGCCACGTGCTGGGCCACCCGTGCGTCATCAACGCCCGACCTCACCACCTCACGGATCGATTCGATCAGCGAAGTGAGGACCGGGCTCATCACGGTCGGTGTCATAGCCATCGCGGACTCCCTTCTGCTGGGCGGTTAGCGCCCACGCTTCGTTTTGGTGACGGACTAATCGGCCGCCAGATTCACCGTCAAGATGCTGTCACTGGAGAGAAGCGCGTCGGTCACCATGGTGCGCGCGGCCTCGATCTGCTCGACCACTACGCGCGCCGCGCGCTCGCCGTCGCCCGCCGTGAGGGCATCAACCAGGTCGTGATGCTCGTGATACATCTCATCGTTGCGATCACGCAGCATCAACCCGAGGTGGAAGAGCCGCTCCATTTCATCGAGGAGGCTGGCGATGATGCCGGCCAGGCGCTCATTGCCAGAGGCGCGAGCGATCCCGACGTGGAAGGCGGTATTCAACCGCAAGAACTCCTCGGCGCTGGCCGAATCACCCAACTGATAACGCGCCGCATCGCACAGCTCCGCTAGCCGTTCGAGCTCGGACGGACCGGCCTGGGCCGCGGCCAAGCGGGCGGCCTCCGGCTCCAGCAGGACCCGTACGGCAAAGAGATCGCGCACCGTCTTGAGGGTGATCGGCGTGATGCGATACCCCTGGCGCGGCACCGGTTGTACCAGCCCCTCCTGAAAAAGGCGGTTCAGGGCTGAGCGCACCGCCGCTCGACCAACGCCGTAACGACCAGCCAGCCCGGTCTCGGTTTCCAGGTCGCCCGGATTGAGCTCGCAACGGACGATGTCTCGCTTGATGGCGGCGTACGCAGCCACGTTCAACGGCTGGTCGGGCGTGATGCCGGTATGAGATGTCAATCAATTCCTCCTGAAATGTCACGAACTCACGGTAACAGCCACGAGTTGTCATGTCAATATGCGGTGCTGGCTGGAGTGGGCTCGAATCTCATCGCCCAGTCGCGTGCGGCAACGCGTGGAGATCGCGCCGGATGGCCGCCCTCAAATGTCGACGCGCGTCCTCTCCGGTGCGCGCCCTTCGCGACGCTGCGCGCCAGCGCTCGCAAGCCAATCAGCAGACTCCAGGTACGCAGCTGCTCGTCGATTTCCTGCGGCAGCGGGTTGACCGAGGCGTAGCCGTCCAGCAGCCAAGGGAACACCGGCGGCATCTGCTCTCCGTCGTGCGGGCGGAAATGGGCCAGGTCGTACCAGGCGTTGGCACCACGGATCTCTCCGAAGTCGATGATCCCGCTGTAACGACCGTCATGCTGGTAGATGTGGGAGCAGTCGAAGTCACCATGCGCCAGGCAGGCAGTGACATTGAGATCGCCGAGGGGTTGTCGCAGGAGCCCGTGAGCCGCACGGATTTCGTCCGAACACAGTTCGAGTCGATCGAGCAGCGGCAGGATCTCCTGCTGAATGGCATGAACGAAGGTGCGTTCGGTGGGGTGCTCGCCACGCAGACCGGCCTGCGTCATGCCGTAGCGCTGGATCCATCCGAACCCAGCAACGCGAACACTGTTGATGCGCGCCAGATCCCGTCCAGCTTCAAGCATGACGGCGCGTAGGGCATTCGGTCCCAGCGAACTCTCCGTCACCGGCGCACCCTTGATCGCGCTGGTGATCATGACCGAGCGCTGCAGCAGAGGGTTGTGATCTTCAATGAAGAGGATCTCGGGCACGCGCGCTCCGCGTTCGTGCATCAGCCGGTGCGCGTCCGCTTCCGGGCTAAAGCGCGCGCCGATCTCCGGAAGCACACGCAGGTAGAAGACATCGTCCCGCGATCGCAGTCGGTAGACGTGCGTCGAGACCCCGCCGGCGACCGGTTCGACGAACGGCGGAGTCGTGGGGAAGAGATCAGCGACGAACGCGCGGATAGCGTCATCCGCCGGGCGGCTGTGCAGCAAATCCACTCCTCGTGACGGCTACATACGTCAAACGACGGAATGGTATCTCGCCATGGATCGGATGAGTCCATGCGATCACGCGGAAGAGAAAAGGTGGAGGGTGTGATGACCCTCCACCCTTTGTCAGCAGCGTCATGCTAGCTCGACATCGTCCAATTCTCCAGGTTCCACAGGTTCGATACCCATGGCGACAGGTTCAGGTTCTGTAGCTTCTGGTTGACGCCGGAGACGGTATTCCGCAGCACCAACGGGATCTCGACCACCTGATTGACGACCAGATCGTTCATCTGAATGAAGAGGTCCGGCTGCTTGGAGGTATCGAGCTGCGTCTGAGCGTCGGTGTAGGCCTTATCGAAGTCGGCGTTCTGCCAGCGCTCGTAGTTGTTGCCGGCCCAATTGTTCTCCTTCTGCGGAATGTTCGAGGGAGCACCCCACCAGGAGACCATGTAATCTAACGGGTACGGGATCGTCGGCCCGTTGGTGTACATCTCGATGTCGACGTAGAAGTGGGCCGCGGTATCGACGTTTCCGGCGTCCGACGAGAAGAAGACACTGGCGTCGACCGTCTTCAGCGTTACGTCGATCCCGATCTGCGTGAGACCCTGTTTGACGATCTCCTGCTCTTTCTGACGTAGATCGTTGACCGAGGTCGAGTAGATGATCTTCATCTGCACGCCGTTCTTGGCGCGCGTGTTCCCGTTCTTGGTCCAACCGGCGTCGTCCAACAGCTTGTTGGCCGCATCGGTGTCGTACTTCCAGCTCGTGTTCTTGGAGATGAAATCGGTCGGCGCGACCAGGATGTTCGAGGTCGTCGAACCGGCCGGCCCATAGAGCTGTTTGACCAGCACATCGCGCTGTACAGCGAGCGCATAGGCCTGCCGCACCTTCTGATCCGACTGGAAAGGATGCGGCGTGCCCAGGTGCGACTTCTGACCGTCGACCGTCTGATTGGGGTCGGTCATGTTGATCAGGACACGTTCAACGCTGACGCCCGGGATCACGTCCATGCGTCCGGGACCGGAGAGGGACGTGAGGACGTCAGCCTCAACCTGCAGGTTCCAGGAGAAGTCGACCTCACCAGTCTGGATAGCCGCACGCGCCGCACTGGTCGCATCGCCACCACCCTTGAGGTTGACCGTCTTGAAGAACGGCTTACCCGCATCCCGGTACTTGTCGTTGATGGCGTAGTAAACGTGGTCACCCGCCTGGAAGTCGGAGACGACATACGGACCGGTACCGACGGGCTTCAGATTGAACGGCGCGTTGCGTGCGTTGGCCCCGACCGCATCCTTCAGGATGTGCTGCGGTAGGATGCGCCCATAGTCGCCGCAGAAGACGCCGAACCAACCCGGCGTCGGGTTCTTGAAGTTGATCTTGACCGTATTTTGGTCCACCGCCTCGACCGAGTCGATCACCACGTAGTTGCCAGCCGTTGTGGCGGAGGTGTCGGGGTTACTGACGTACTCATAGGTGAACTTGACGTCCTCCGCTGTGAAGGGCTGGCCGTCAGACCAGGTGACGTTTTGCTTGAGCTTCCAGGTAACGCTCAAACCGTCTTTGGAGACGCCGCTGTTGTCCAGGCTGGGGATCTCGGCGGCCAGAATCGGGACGGGATTGCCATCTTTATCGAAGTCGGCCAGCGGCTCGAGGATTGGACGGGAGGCGTCAAAATCCTTGGTCCCCTGCGAGAGGTGCGAGTTCAGAATCGTCGGCGCCTGCCACCAAAGGAGCTTGAGATCGCCCCCCTTGGCTCGTCCGGCCGCGGCTGTCGAGCCGGTTCCTGGCGTGGAACCCGAGCCCGAGGAGGGGGTTCCCGTGCCGCCGCCGGCGCCTGAAGACGTGGTTGAGGTGGACGACGTGGTCGTCGAGTTGCCACCCCCACCACAGGCGGCCACGAGTGCGGCGATGGCCGGTGCGCTCAAGCCCAGAGCGGCGGCGCGCTTCAATACCTGCCTCCGGTTGAGCGCACCGCCGAGTGTGTTTTCATACAGTTGTTGAGCCCGTTGAGTATCCATGAAAAGAAACTCCTCTAGCGTTTACTCTCGATGGTCTGTCCGTGAGCGAGTCGACGAGAGACCATCTCCTCCTCACCTCTTCGATCAGCCCTTGCCGACCGATTTGGCTTTCGTCTGCGTGCCGCTGCAGCACGTCTCCTTATTCACGGCGTGCCGAATCGCGGAGCGACTGTTCCGGGGACGAAGACCCGCTGGCGCACTCCGCTGATGGGTTATGTCGCAGAGATTCGACCTGAATGATTTGGTTTGAGTCGGGGCTGAAGGTTGCCCATGATTGTTATGTAGACAGGAACGCGGTACCTCCATAGTTAAAGAAGTCGATACTTCCCCAAGCGCATCCAGCAGCGTGAAGAAGCACTCTCTGAGGCGGGACGTCGCGGCTCACGCGCATGAGTCGCGCTTCATCGGTTCAGATTGCTTGCGGACCCGAATCGGCACGCAATTGCCTTGATGGCTTCCGCATCATCCATACCTCAAAGGCGATTGTGCTGAATCGGCTGGTTTCATGCCGAGCTCTTAACGCTCTCTGTGACTGCCATAATGGCGGCAACGCAAAGTCGGAGGGGTGATTTTCGCACAGATCAGGCTCTATTCGGGATGACGGGCACGAACAGAGGCCCCACCGCGATTGGTGGAGCCTCTGCCGTTTCGGCAGTTTTCTACCGCGACGGGCACAATCCGCCGTCGCGAGGAGGGGCTGTCTGGACTAGCTCGACATCGTCCAGTTCTCGATGTTCCAGAGCTGCGACACCCACGGCGACAGGTTCAGGTTCTTGAGCTTCTTGTTCACGCCCTGAACGTTGTTCCGCTGCACCAGCGGGATCTCCACTATCTGATTGACCACCAGGTCGTTCATGGTGATGAAGAGGGGTGCCTGCTTCGTCGGATCAAGCTCCGTCTGTGCCGACGCGTACGCCTTGTCGTAGTCGGCACTCTGCCAGCGTTCAACGTTACCGCCCGCCCAGCTGTTCTCCTTCTGGGGGATGTTCGTGGGATCACCCCACCAGGAGACCATGTAGTCGAGCGGATACGGCGTCGTCGGGCCGTTGGTATACATCTCAATGTCCGCGTAGAAGTGGGAAGCCGTCTGATCGTTCCCGGCGTCCGACGAGAAGTAGACGCTGGCGTCGATCGATTTGATGGTGATATTTACACCGATCTGGGCGAAGCCCTGTTTGACGATCTCCTGCTCCTTCTGGCGCAGACCGTTGACCGACGTCTGATAGGTGATGTTCATCTGCACGCCGTTCTTGGCGCGCACGCTCCCACCCTTGGCCCAACCGGCATCATCGAGCAGCGTGTTGGCCGCATCGGTGTCGAACTTCCAGCTCGTGTTCTTGGAGACGAACGCTGGCGGCGCCACCAGCACGTTGGTGGTGACGGTTCCCGTGTCGCCATAGAGCTGCTGGACCATGACGTCGCGCTGAATGGCCAACGCGTAGGCCTTGCGTACGTTGAGATCTGCCTGGAACGGATGCGGCGTGCCCAGATGCGATTTCTGGCCGTCGACCGTTTGGTTGGGATCGGTCAGGTTGACCAGGATACGCTCCATGCCGGTACCCGGAGAGATATTGACTTCACCCGGATTGGAGTCGGCCGCGAGAGACTGCAACACGCCCCACTCAACTTGCAGGTTCCAGGCGTAATCCATCTCGCCGGTCTGGATGGCCGCACGTGCGGCACTGGTGGCATCGCCGCCGCCCTTCATCTCGACCGTCTTGAAGAAGGGCTTGTTGGCATCGCGGAAACTCTCGTTGATCGAGTACGAGACGTGGTCGCCGGGCTGGAAGTCGTCCACTTTGTATGGACCCGTGCCAATCGGCTTGAGGTTGAAGGGTGCGTTGCGCGCCGCGGTGCCGATCGAGTCTTTCAGGATGTGCTGCGGCAGGATACGCCCGTAGTCGCCGCAGAAGACGCCAAACCAACCAGGAGTCGGCTTCTTGAAGGTGATCTTGACCGTATTCGGATCGACCACGTCGACCGAATCGATGACCACATAGTTGGCCGATGTGGTAGCCGCGGTCTGTTTATTGGAGACGTAGTCGTAGGTGAACTTGACGTCATCGGCAGTGAAATCCTCGCCGTCGGACCACTTGACACCCTGCTTCAGCTTCCAGGTGACACTCATGCCGTCCTGGGCAACGCCACCATTGTCGAGGCTGGGAACTTCAGCGGCCAGGATCGGCGCAACTTTGCCGTCAGGATCGAAGTCGGCCAGAGGTTCGAGGATCGGGCGAGTGGCGTCGTAGTCCTTCGTGCCTTGAGAGAGGTGCGAGTTCAGGATGGTCGGCGCTTCCCACCAGAGAAGCTTCAGCTGACCGCCCTGGCCTCGAGTCCCACCTCCGGAAGCCGCCTGCGTGGGAGTCGATGACGTTGCCGTGCTGCCTGAGGTGGACTCCGGTGTCGCGCCGCCACTGCCGCCGCTGGCCGGTGTGGTCGCCGCGCTCGTTCCGGTTGAGGCAGCCGACGTCGTCGGAGTGGAATTGTTGGAACTGCCGCAAGCCGCGAGCAAGGCGGCGATTACCGGGGCAGCCAGGCCAAGCGCGGCCGCCCGTTTCAGGATCTGGCGCCGGGTGCTCCTGCCCGTGATCGCCTGATCATAGAGCTGCTGAATCCTCGGGTCGTCCATGAAGTGTCTCCTCCTACAATAATCATCATGGGAGCCACGCCCGACCCATTGGTCGATCGCGTGGGCCCGAAGCACGGGATCCCTCGGTCTCCACCTCCTCACGCAGACACTCCGGCACACGCGTCTGCCACGTGGTCGTCACACAACGACACATGCCGGAACGCAGTCCCGTCTGTTTCCGCGGAAACCTGGGTTGACCCTAATAGGGTTACTCTCGTGCGAGGTGGGCTCGAAGGATCAGGAAAACCTGGTCATGTGCGGGCCGAGGGGACCCCGTATGAACGCACCACGCGTTGACTACCCAAGGAGAAGATTCCGGTAACACCACGTCGGGGCGGTCAGTGTAGCCGGGCCGACGTAACGTTGCGGGAAAGTTCGATACTCGCGGAAATATCCACGAGGGACTGCACGAAGCCTTTGTTCTCCACCTTAACGACATGAATTGACGAGTGAAATACGCCAAAAGGCGTACACACCATCACAATTCCTACAGGTATTACGGAAGGAAAACACCGGTCAGATTCGACACTGGTCGTTGGTGGTGGGCCGACGACCCGGGAGACGCGACGTCGTTCCGAAGAGGGTTGGTCGGAGCGTCCGCCCGGGCACGTAACCCTGTCCAGGAGGAGCCAGACGGGGTCACGTGGTGTAGGTAACGTCCGATCCAGAGAAAAACGTCACCTCACACGTCTTCACTTTACGTCACGGAACGCGAAGGTAAATACGCCAAAGGTGGTAGATTCGCGCAGCTATGCACACATGATTCGGTTGGTGCGTGAACGAGAACGCTCTCGCTTACGAGTCTGACGCGGCAGTCGCCGGCAAGTCGATGCGCATGATGCGCCGGTGGGTGTTGGGACGAGCGGCCTCGCGCGTTGTTTCATCAGTTGGCCCGTCTTCTGGCCTATGCGAGAATTCCACTGGGCCACGATGTCCTCAAACATCGCCAGATGGCCTACCCGCCAATCGTAAGGCACCCTGAATCGCCGTTTCCTGTCACGCAATTATCCTTCGAGGAGATCAGTAGTGGCCCGTCAGAGGCCGGTTGAAGTGCACCGATCCACTTCTTCCACCCTACCGGAGCATCGCGAACCACTGATCGGGCGTGAGCGGGAAGTGGCCTTCCTGGCCGAGCTGGTCAGACGTGACGACATCGCATTGGTCACACTGACAGGTGCGGGTGGAACGGGAAAGACGCGGCTGGCGCTGGCGGTCGCAAGTGCACTTGTTGACGAATTTCCCGACGGCATCCATCTCGTCTCGTTGAGCCCGATTCGTAACCCCGAATTGATCCCCTCCACCATTGCTCGCGCGATCGGCATCGAGGAAGCGGGTGACCAACCGGTGCTGAGAAATCTGCACGCTTATCTGCGTGACAAGCGGCTCCTCTTGCTGTTGGATAACGTCGAGCACCTGGTCTCGTCGGCTCCGCTGGTGACCGATCTGCTGACAAACAGTCCGGGACTCATCGTCCTGGCGACCAGCCGCGTCGCATTGCGGCTTACCGGCGAGCACGTCTTCCCCGTCTCACCACTGGCCTTGCCAAATCTCTACGCGCTTCCGGCAATGGAGGAGTTGGCGCGCTATCCGGCGGTCATGCTCCTGCTGCGTCGCGCGTCGGCGGCAGCTCCCGACTTCACCCTCAATGAGCGCAACGCTCGAGACCTGGCGGAAATCTGCGTTCGACTCGACGGGTTGCCACTCGCTCTCGAGCTGGCGGCCGCGCGACTACGCATCCTTTCGCCCACCGCTCTGTTGGCGCGTCTGAGTCGCGGGACGGCCATCCTGACCGGCGGACCGCGCGATCTCCCTGATCGGCAACGCACACTGCGCGGCACGATCGATTGGAGTCACGACCTTCTCACGCTCGAGCAGCAACGCGCGTTTCGGAGTCTCAGCTGCTTTACGGGCAGTTTCAGTCTCGACGCGGCGACAGCGGTGATCGGCGGGACTGGTGAAGCGGAGACAGAGCCGTCCGCGGCTGTGCTGGAGAGCGTCACCTCCCTCGTCGAACAGAGCCTGATCCTTCCGATTGAGACGGCTGGCGAGCTCCGCTTCACCATGCTGGAAACGATTCGACAATATGCCGCTGAACGCCTGGCGCAGAGCCAGGAAGCGGAGGACGTGCAAGCACGTCACGCGCGGTACTTCCTCGATTTGATCGAGGCTGCAGAGCCCGGCTTCTTCGGCGGGCGGCAAAATGCGGAAGAGCCTGGCCTGGAGCCGGATCTCGACAACCTCCGGACGGCGTTGCAAGGCGCCTGGGAAGGCGGAAAGACGGCGCTGGCGCTGCGTTTGGCCGCTGCACTGGCCTGGTATTGGTACGACCATGGCTACCTGAGCGAAGGGCGCCACTGGCTCGAGCTCGTTCTAGCAAAAGATGACCGGACCGATCCGGCCGTCACCGCCAAAGCACTGATTGGTATCGGGGCGCTGGCACACCGGCAGTTCAATCTCACGGAAGCGCAGAGCTCTCTGGAGCAGGGGCTACACCTCAGCCGTGAGTGGTCAGACGTTTGGCATTCTATCCTGGCCCTGATCAATCTCGGGCTTGTGGCACACGATCAGGGTGATTACGCGCGCGCCCGGCACCTGCACGAGGAGAGCCTGCAAATGAGTCGTGCGGCAGGCAACGATTGGGGCATCGGCGCGTCCCTCACCAACCTCGCCTGGGCCGCGCTTTTTGAGGAGGATTTCGCCCGAGCTCGTGACGTGGCTGAGGAAGCGCTGGAATTCCGGCGTGAGCTCAACGACACGCTTGGACTGGCCCACACCCTCTACATCCTCGGACGGATCGCGTTGGAACAGCGGGAAGAGCCTGAATGCCGGGAGCGCCTTGCCAAAAGTGTGATCCTCTTCCAGCAGATCGGCGAACGTTGGGGCATCGCGGCCTGCCTCGAGACGTTCGCCATCGCCGATGTTTCATTCGGTGCGAGCCGGAAGCGAGCACTCCTGGCGGCACGACGCTGGTCTGCGGCGGAGAGACTTCGCGAGATCATCGGAGCTCCCCTTACTCCAACCGATCAGAGCGTCCATCGACGTCATCAGCAGGTCGCCCGCGAGCATATCGGCGAGGAGCGCTGGCGCCACGTGTGGGAAGAGTCCCGGGCGCAACCATTAAAAGAGCCTGTTGCGTGAAGTTATTTCCGAGCCACCTACACAATCCGACCGTCCTACCCCGGCAGGACTCACTCCACGTGAAGTCGAGGTACTGCGGCTTGTGGCGCAGGGATTGACCAATGGTGACGTCGCCGAGCGGCTCTCGGTCAGCCCGCGAACGGTCGGCCAGCACCTCCGCTCGATCTATAACAAGATCGACGTGGGCTCACGCACCGCCGCCGCGCGGTTCGCGCTCGAGCACGACATCGTCTGAGCCAATCGAACGACCAGGCCCCCTGACGGACGGGTATGCGTCGAACGACGCAGACCTCTCCGCGTACCTCAATTGCGCCATACGACAGATGTCCCCACGCTCTCCACTCCCTAAAGTCGGGTGCAGATGAACCGACGTGACGAATACGAAGGAGTGGCGAAATGGTCAACTTGCGCAGCAGCAGCACCATGAGCGGGGCGATCGACGATCGGATGCTCCGCACCTTTGCCGGAAGCGTGACAGGACAGGCGCTCTTGCCCGGCGATCAAAGCTACGAGCAGGCACGGCACGTCTTCAACGCGATGATCGATCGCCGTCCCGCGGTGATCGTGCGATGCGCCGGGCAGGATGACGTCCGTCGTGGTGTCGACTTCGCTCGCAGCCATGGCCTGCCACTCTCGATCAAAGGTGGCGGACACAGCGTGGCCGGAAACGCTGTCTGTGACGGAGGGATCATGCTGGATCTCTCCGGAATGAAAGGTATTCGGGTCGACCCTGCCATGCAGATTGCGGTCGCCCAGCCTGGGCTCACCCTGGCGGAATTAGACCGCGCAACCCAAGCGCATGGGCTAGCCACGCCTCTGGGAATCGTCTCGGTGACCGGTATCGCTGGACTGACATTGGGGGGCGGGCTCGGCTGGCTCAACGGAAAGCATGGCCTGGCCTGCGACAACCTGCTCGCGGCGGAGGTCGTCACCGCCGATGGCCAGGTGCAGACTGCGAGCGAGACGGAGAACGCCGATCTGCTGTGGGCGTTGCGCGGTGGAGGCGGCAACTTCGGGGTCGTCACCTCCTTCACTTACCGGCTGCATCCCGTGGCGACGGTCCTGGCCGGAGCGCTCACCTTTCCGGCCGAGCGAGCGGCGGAGGCAATGCGCTTCTACCACGAATTCAGTGGCAGCGCTCCCGACGAACTCTCCAGCGCCGGCATGATTGCCTCGGACGGAGCCGGTCACGCCGTCTTCGGTGTGGCCCTCTGCTACTGCGGCGAGATCGCGGAGGGAGAACGGGCGTTACGGCCCCTCAGAGCGTTCGGGCCGCCAAGCGAGGATACCGTCGGCCCAATGGAGTATTGCGCCTTTCAATCGGGCGGAGACGGCGGCTTTCCCGAAGGGAGACAGCACTACTGGAAAGCCAGCTTCTTGAACGAGCTTTCCGACGACGTCATCGACGTGCTGCTGGATCACGCCGCGCGCATGCCTTCCTCGTTCTCGGCCGTCGGCCTGCAGCAGATGTCCGGCGTCGCGAGCCGTATCGATCCACAGGCAACCGCGTTCGCTCATCGCGCTCGCCAGTACGACTGCAACATCCTGGCGCAATGGCAGGATCCAGGCGACTCCCCGGCCAATATCACCTGGGTGCGCGAGTTCTTTACGGCACTGGAGCCGTTCGCAGAACGTTCCGTCTACGCCAACAACCTGGGAGATGAAGGAGAAGAACGCGTTAGGGCAGCGTACGGCGCAAACTACGAGCGACTGGCGTCGCTCAAGGCAAAGTACGACCCGACCAATCTGTTCCGCATGAACCAGAACGTAACGCCCGCTCGGTAAGCTCCCCATCTGTTTCGGTTCGTCGCAGATTCGGAAAACGGGGCAGATCACGTCAGCGGTCCATCCATCCCCCGATCTGCCCTTCTCGCCGCGAATCCGGATTATGTTCCCGACGAAGCGGAGCTCCTTCACGGTCCCAGCTGAGGTGAGGACGCGGACAGCGTTGCCTCAATGAACATACTCATCGTGCCGTCCACCTACGCGTTCTACAAACAGTATCTGCTATACTTTACCCCTTACATGCCCCATGCAGGTTATACTTGGGTGCAGTAATCTGGTCGAATGCGTGGACTCGGGTCGCTACGAGAGAGAACAACCAAATGACCGACAACGTCCTGACCGCCGGCAACATGAAGCTCCTCGCAGGGTCACTCTGTCTCGATTTCGCCAATACCGCCAACTGGCATAAGAGCGAGCAACCAATCGAGCTCCTCAACAGCTACTCCGATCTGATCGACTGGAGCCGCAATTCGGGCGTCCTGAACGAGCAGGAAACCGATCAGCTGCTGAGCGAAGCGGGCACTCGCCCGGTTGATGCGGAAGCCGTTCGCGCTCGAGCCGTGGAACTGCGTGAGGCCATCTACCGCATCTTCGCCAGCATCGCCAACGACGATCGACCCGACGTGGACGACCTGGAGCTGCTGAACGGCGCGCTTGGGCCGGCGCTGGCCAACGCTCGCATCGTCGAGGGGCAGGACGGCTTCACCTGGGATTGGGCCGGAGACCAGATCAGCCTGGATCGCATGCTCTGGCCGGTGGCGCGTTCGGCGGCAGAGCTGCTCGCCTCAGCGCAGCTCAACCGTGCTCGGCAATGCGCCGACGAGAAGTGTGGCTGGCTCTTCCTTGATATGAGCCGCAACCGCAGTCGTCGCTGGTGCTCGATGGAGTATTGCGGCAACCGCAACAAAGCCCGCAATTACTACCACCGGCATCAGGTCGCGAGCTGATTACCGCCCGTAGAGCCAACCGCCGTTGACGTGCAGCACCTCGCCATTGACGTAGGAGGCGCCCGGCGACGCCAGGTAGTGGGCTGCCTCGGCAATGTCCTCCGGATGTCCCGGTCGGCCCACCGGCACCTGCGCCACGGTGCGCTGGCGACGCTCATCGGTCATGCGATCGCCGAAGAACTCGGTTCCCAGAATGACGCCGGGCGAGATGGCATTGACCGTGATCCCTTCCGGACCCAGTGTTCCAGCCAGCGAGTAGGTCAGGCCGACCACGCCCGCCTTGGCCGCCGAGTACATGTCCCCACCACCCCGGAAGGCGGCGATCGAGCTGAGATTCACGATGCGTCCTCCAGGCCGGCGCAATTTCGATCCCAGCGCATGCACCATCAAGAACGTGCCGACCAGATTGCCAGACAACGTCTCGTTGGCATAGCGCGCCATCTCGGCCGTGCTGGCATCGTCGGAGATATGCAGCACGCCGCCCGCATTGTTGACCAGCACGTCGACCGTCTCCGCGACTTCTTCCGCGATCCAGGCCACGAAGGCATCGACCTGCTCGCCGTCCCCGACGTCGCACACGTGCCACAGAATCTCCCCATTCCCAGACGACCGCAGCTCTTCGGCCGCATCGTGAAGCACCTGCTCGCGTCGGCCGGTAATCACTACGCGATTCCCATCAGCCAGAAATCGAGCGGCGATCGCCTTACCGATACCGGTTCCTCCGCCCGTCACCACGACGACTCGTTGCATCTCATTCATGCGCAACTCCTTATCTTGATATTCAAGGTAGAATATCACAAACGTGGAACGGTGGGGTGATGACGGTGGCGGGTGTGTCTCTACGTAACCCACGAAGACGTAGCGGCGGGACCTGCGCCCGCCGGTGTCGATGAGGTCCTCGGTCCCCGAGGAATTGACTCTTGCGTGGGCGCGATGGCCGTCGGCGGGCGCAGGTCCCACCGCCACGAACATTGTTTTCGGCAGAGGTGATCAGGCCGAAACGCTCGCCGCAATCAGCTTGGCCGAGGTGCGAACGGCGCCTGTGAAGCCAAAGAATGGACCGAAATCCTGGCTGGCCGCCAGGCTGGTGATGTAGAGACCCGGCACCGACGTCTGGAAATACTCGTCGAGCACTGGGTAGCCATTGGAGGTTGCGATGTCGTCGAGGACGTTGCCTGCTGCCAGTAGCGGGATGCGGCTCAGATCCACTTGATAGCCCGTGGCGAAGATGACGTGATCGACGACAGCCGACTGGCCATTGTCCAGTCGAATCTCGACCCCGCCATCAACCCCATCGACGGCCTCATTCAGCCGCGTACGCGGCCAGATCCGCACCGCATCGTCGCGCAGACGGTCCTCGAGCCACGGCTCGACTTTCATGCGGCCCTCGACCCACATACGGTGCTTGATCGACTCTTGCGCTTCACGGGGAAGGCGTCGGAACCAGGCGGGGTCAGCAACCATCGAGCTGACCAGCGGATTGACCCAGGACCAGTCCGCCACGGCGTACGCCGGAGAATCGTGGCGATGTGTGACGTAGATGTCCGTCGCGCCCTGCTCCAGCAGGAGCGCCGCCCACTCGAACGCACTTTGACGACCGCCAACGATCATGACGCGTTGCCCGGCGAATTGCGTTAAGTCCACCGCATCACATGTGTGGCTGAAGCGCTCGGGAGAGAGCATTCCCGCCAGATCGTTCGGAATGTGCTGGAAGTATTCGAATCCCAGGGCCAGCACCACGTTGTTCGCCTGGATCGACTGCCCGTCGTCGAGCTCGACGTTGAACGCACCTTGCTCCCGATTGAGGCGCTGCACGCGCACATCGACCGGAGCGATCTCCTTCCGTTGCTGGAACCAGCGCGCATAGTCGAGATAGAAGCTGAGGGAGATCGGCAGCACCTCGGCCGGGGTCTTCCCCAGCTCCAGCAGATACGCCTCGATGGTGTCAATTCCGAGAGGATCGAGATGCCAGTCGCATTCGGAGCGCAGATACATGCCAGCCGGCATGTTCGCTTGCCAGAACTCCATCGACCGGCCGACCACTTCATGATCGGTCCCATCGCCTCGCAGTTGCGCCGCGAGCGAGAGCCCAAACGGCCCGGCGCCGATGACAAGGACGTTGGTATCGGAGCTCATCTCCGCTGCTCCTGTTTACACGCGACCGATCATCCAGTGTTGCCGAGATTAGTCCATGCGCTCCACGGCGAGCGCGACCGCTTCACCGCCGCCGAGACAGAGACCCGCGATACCGCGCCGCAGTCCACGCGCGTCGAGCGCGTACAGCAGCGTCGTCAGGAGGCGGGCACCGGTCGCGCCGAGTGGGTGGCCGAGGGCGATGGCGCCACCGTTGACGTTCACTTTATCCCAGTCCCAACCGCTATCCGCCAGCGCTCGGCCATTGGCCAGCACCTGCGCCGCGAAGGCTTCGTTGAGTTCGATCAGATCGACGTCATCGAGCGTCCAGCCGACGCGCTCGAGCAGGCGCGGGATTGCTACCGCGGGAGCGGCGAAAATGCGCTTCGGTTCCACTGCGGCCTGTGAATAGCCCGCGATGCGCGCCAGCGGGATGACGCCAAGCTCACGCGCCTTGGCTTCGCTGGCAACGACGACCGCAGCAGCCGCGTCATTCAGTCCTGGCGCGTTGCCAGCCGTGACCCTGCCACCGACAGCGAACGCCGGTTTGAGCGCGGCCAGCGCTTCAAGAGAGGTATCACGACGCGGCGACTCATCGACGCTGACCGTCGTTTCCCGGCCCCGGCGATCTCGTACCGGCACCGGGACGATCTCACGCTCGAAGCGTCCTTCGTCGATGGCCGCGATCGCCTTGCGCTGGCTCTCGAACGCGTAGCGATCCATCTCCTCACGATCGATCCCGAACTCGTCGGCGATGAACTCCGCGGCATTGCCCATGGCCCAGTCTTCGAAGGCGCACCAGAGACCATCGACGACCAACGAGTCCTTCATCTCGACATTACCGTAGCGCAGCTGATTCAGGCGCCCATAGACGAGGTGCGGCGCCTGGCTCATGCTCTCGACCCCGCCACTGACGAAGAGGTCGCCGTCTCCGGCACGAATCGCCTGCGCTGCCAGCATGACGCTCTTGAGGCTGGCACCGCAGACCTTGTTGACGGTCATGGCGCCCACGCTGGCAGGAAGACCCGCGCCGATCGCGCACTGCCGGGCGATGTTCTGACCGAGTCCAGCTGAGACCACGTTTCCCAGAATGACCTCGTCAATCTCGCTCAGATCAGGGAGGCGGGCACGTTCGACGGCGCTCCGAATGGCGATCGCGCCAAGCTGCGCGGCGGACACCGAGCTGAGCGCGCCCTGGAGCTTGCCGACGGGAGTCCGCGCGGCGCTCAAGATAACCGCCGAATCAGGTGTGGTTGCACGCACGGCTCGCGTCTCCCTTACTTCGGGTGCGCTCAGGTGTCGGGGACGTTGGCTCGCACCAGAGCAGGCCAGATGAGATCCTTGTTGGCTCATCTTACATGAGGTGAAGACCGGCGGTTCCGTCCGATCGTTCCAGTAGCGCGACCATTGTTGTCCGTCGTCTATTATCATGACACTCAAGAGAGCGCCAAACCGGGGAAGGAATAGCGTGAACATGACCAATGAGCCACGCGACGAGCATTGCCAGGGAGATTCGGTCGAGCGGGACGCCGCCAGATGGCTGGAAGAGCTACCCGGCGTCGATCGAGAGATCGAGATGGCGCACATGCGGCTGAAGCGTCTCGGCCAGGAAACGACACGCATGCTGACCGTAATTGCCCAGCATCACGGACTGACGTTCGGTGATTGGGAGACGCTCTCGATGCTGCGGCGCTCGGGCGAGCCCTATGTGATGACGCCATCGGAGCTGGTGCAGGCGCTCAATGTCACCTCTGGCACGATCAGCGTACGCATCGAGCGTCTGATTCAGGCCGGGTTGCTCGAGCCGGCCGACGGCAGAGGCGACGGGCGCTCGCGCCCGGTCCGTTTGACTGAGGAAGGCGCGCGTCGCTGGAGCGCGGCGACCGATGAGCGGACGTCACTCGAGGCGCGCCTCTACACGCGAGCGATCGACCCAGAAGAGATCCCCTACCTCAACCTCCTGCTCGGCGCCCTCCTCTGCGAGATGGAGGCCGAGATGAGTGACGATCCGGACTGACAGTCCCGTCGATTGACAGCGGGCGCGTCAGAACCTATGTTGAAGCCACGACTATCGGCAACATCGAGCCAAGGAGTGCCACAGCATGGCCATCGTCACGGTTCGCTACATCGTCCATGACGTCGACGCCGCTATCGACTTCTACGCCACGCATCTCGGCTTTCGCCTAGAGATGCATCCAGCGCCCAACTTCGCCATGCTCTTCCGCGGTGATCTGCGCCTGCTGCTGAGCGCCCCTGGAGGTCAGGGCGGCGGCTCTCAAGCCATGCCGGACGGTCGAGTGCCGGAGCCGGGAGGCTGGAACCGCTTCGAAATCGAGGTCGACGACCTGGACGCCACCGTCGAGGCACTGCGCCAGGCCGGAGTCGCGTTCCGCAACGAGATCGTCAATGGCATCGGCGGCCGCCAAATCCTGGTCGAGGACCCATCAGGCAACCCAGTGGAGCTCTTCCAGCCACATCGTTAGCGATGGGATGACATGGCCTCGTCGTTCGACCGGCTCGTACTTTGTCCCACGGTCGTCGGCCGCGATGCCGAGCTCGCGGTCCTCTCTCATGCTGTCCAGCAGGTGTCTTTCGGCCACGGACAGACCCTGCTCATCGCGGGCGAGGCCGGTGTCGGCAAATCTCGGCTGATCGCCGACGCCAGAGCGACGACCAGGGAACATGGCTGGTGTGTCGTTGAGGGGCATTGCTTTGAGCCAGACCAGGTGCTTCCCTATGCACCGCTGCTCGAGTTCCTGCGCAACTTGCTCGCTCCGATGCACCCGGCTGAGATGAGGGAATTGCTGGGCGAGAGCGCCTCGGATCTGGCGAAGGTCTTGCCAGAGCTGCGACGCTGGCTGCCGGACCTCACGCCCGGCCCCTTGCTTGATCCCGCCCAGGAACGACGCCTCATTATCCAGGGGTTCTCGACGCTCATCACCCGTCTGACGACACGCCAGCCGGTGCTCGTAGTCATCGAGGACCTGCACTGGAGCGACGACACCAGCCTGGACGTGCTACTTCAGCTCACCCGTCGCATTCGTGACGTGCCAGTACTCCTCCTGCTCACCTTTCGTGACGACGAGGTCAGTCCCGAGCTCGGGCACTTCCTGGCATCGATCGACCGCGAGCGACTCGCGTCCGAAATCAAGCTCAGCCGCCTGACGCGGGACGAGGTCGGCAACATGCTCGCTGCGATCTTCGCGGATCGCAGGTCGGTGGGTCCGGAATTCCGTGACGCGTTGCACACGCTGACCGACGGAAACCCGTTCTTCATCGAGGAGGTCCTCAAAGGGCTTGCGAGCAGCGACAGCGAATCCGCTTCGATGGGCGACTTGAGTCGTCTCGTTCTTGACGAGCTTCAGGTTCCCCGAAGCGTGCAAGATGCCGTTCAACGGCGCGTTGAGCGGCTCACGCCTGACGCTCGCGACCTTCTCCTACTCGCGTCGGTCGCCGGTAGACGGTGTGACTTCACCCTTCTCGAGACGCTCACCGGCCACGATGAAGCTGCGTTGCTGTCGCTGGTCAAGGAGCTGATTCAGGCCCAGCTGCTGATCGAGGAAGCCCCTGATCGCTTTGTCTTCAGACATGCATTGACGCGCGAGGCGATCTACTCCTCGCTGCTCGGACGTGAACGGCGCCAGCTGCATCAGGCCATTCTCGACGCACTCGAGCAGCTCTACGGAAGTGACGTGGAGTCTCATCTATCGGAGTTCGCTTATCACGCCTATGAGGCGGGCCAATGGCCGCGCGCCCTCGACTACGGCGCGCAGGCTGGTGAGCGAGCTCAAGACCTCTTTGCACCGAAATCGGCGGTCGACCAGTTTTCTCGCGCGCTCGACGCCGCACGACGAATGGCCCGTATAAGTCCGCCAGAACTCCTTCGTGCCCGCGGTCTGGCCTACGACACGCTGGGCGACTTCGAGCATGCTCGTGCGGATTATGAAGCGGTACTCACCGTTGCTCGGAAGATTCAGGACCGACGCGCGGAATGGCAGGCGCTGATCGCCCTCGGACTCCTCTGGGCCTCACGAGACTACGAGCAGTGCGGCGCCTATTGCCAGCAAGCTCTTTCCCTGGCACGGACGTTGGACGATCCATCAGCACTGGCCCAAAGTCTCAATCGCGTTGGCAATTGGTACACAAACGTAGCGAGGCCTAGCGAGGGGCTTCCCTATCACCATGAGGCGCTCGAGATTCTTGAGCACCAAGGCGACCAACGCGGAGTCGCCGACACCGTCTGCCTTCTCGGTACCGGCTATTTAATGGCCGGTGACCCACCACGTTCTGCCGGCTATTACCTGCGCGCGATGGACCTGTTTCGAGAGACAGACAATCGCATGGGGTTTGCCGAAACTGCTTTCTCTCGACCAGTCACGGCCGGTAGCTACCTGACCGACGCGGCAATGGCGGCTTCGACCAGTGTCGATGAGACCATCCACTTCGGAGAGCTCGCGATCAGAATCGCGCGAGAGATCGACTGGCGTGCGGGTGAGGCCTTCGCTCACCAGGCTCTTGGCCTATACGTCGGAGGCCTGGGGAACTACGGTCGCGCCTACGAATACCTCAACGCCAGCATTCCGATTGCGCAGGAGATTGGCCACCGGCAATGGAAGGTCGCCGCAACATGCGCGCTCGGTCATCTCTACGTCGATCTCCTCGCGACGGAGAGGGCCAGGCAGATTCTGGAGCCAAACCTCGTCGAGGCACGCGATATCGGCACGCGCTGGTTTGAGCTAACGACTATTCCCGGGCTCGCTACCGCGTATCTGCTTGACCAGAACCTCGATGAAGCCCTCTCCCTCATCGACTCGGCCAAGCTGCGACCAGTTGCGACGTCCAGCCTCAGCGAGCGCAACTGCTGGATGGTTCACGCCGGGGTTCTGCTGGCGCGCGGCGAGACGGCGGAATCGCTATGCATCGTCGATGAACTCATCGCGACCGCACCCGGCCTCGCCGACGAGCGGCAGGTGCCCCGGCTCGCCCGAATTCGTGGCGAGGCTCTCACGCAGTTGGGTCGCTTCGACGAGGCCGAGCGAGCCCTCCTCGCGAGCAAAGCGGGGTCGGTAGATACGGGGCGCCGTCCCTTTCTCTGGCGCGGACTGGTTGCCCTCGGTCATCTCTATCGTAAACAGCGCCGCTACGATGAGGCCGACGCTGCCTTTTCCGAAGCTCGCAGCGTGATCGCTGAGCTGGCCGAGTGCGTCCCCGACCCCGACCTGCGCTGCACGTTCTTGCGCGAGACGTCTGCTCTGATGCCCGCGCCACGCAAGGCGACTCAGCGCCGTGCCGCCAAGCAGGCCTTCGGTGGGTTGACCACGCGCGAACGACAGGTCGCCACCCTCGTCGCCGAGGGACTGCCCAATCGGGATATCGCCGAGCGGCTCTTCGTCAGTGAGCGGACTGCTGCCACCCACGTCGGCCACATCCTCGAAAAGCTTCAATTCACCTCGCGTACCCAGATCGCCACCTGGGCCGTCGAAGTCGGCCTGACAGAGCAGACCTCGGCAGAGATTCGTTCCAAGGGTTCGGCATAGTCGACGCCAAATATCGTCAATCCTGACGATGTCCCCGGCATTGTACGCATCTACAGTGAACGTAGTCTCCGGACAGCGAACGACAGCCTATCGCCCCGAAAGGAGCGGACGCCCATGGTTACCATGGACAGAAAGCCCGTCACGAGCCCGGCATTCGATGAAGCGGCTTTGCAGACTTTCAAGGATGCACTGCGTGGCCAGTTGATTCGTCCGAGCGATTCAGACTACGAGACGGCCCGTAAAGTTCACAACGGCATGATCGACAAGCATCCTGCGCTGATAGTCCGTTGCGCCGATGTGGCGGACGTCGTCGCCTCGGTCAATTTCGCGCGCGAGCATGACCTGCTGCTCGCGATTCGCGGCGGAGGACACAACGGCCCCGGCCTCGGCACCTGTGACGACGGCCTGGTCATCGATCTGTCGCGCATGCGCTCGGTTCGCGTCGATCCAGCGGCTCGAACCGCACGCGTCGAGGGCGGCTGCACGCTGGGCGACGTCGACCACGCCACGCACGCTTACGGCCTGGCTGTTCCGCTCGGGATCGCCTCCACCACAGGCGTCGGCGGCTTGACGCTCGGCGGCGGGATGGGACATCTGACGCGTCCATATGGACTCTCGATCGACAATCTACTCGAAGCCGATCTCGTGCTGGCCGATGGCCGCATCGCCACCGCTAACGCCGAGCAGCATCCCGATCTCTTCTGGGCCATTCGGGGCGGCGGGGGCAACTTCGGCGTGGTGACCTCGTTCCTCTTCCGCGCTCATCCGGTCAGCACGGTCTACGCCGGACCGATGCTCTGGCACATTGATCAGATGGAGGACGTGCTGCGCTGGTACAACGACTTCGAGCCGAGCTCGCCCGAGCACCTCAATGGGACGCTGATGGCAATGACGGTGCCACCCGGGGCTCCCTTTCCGGAGGCGCTCCACAACCTGACGATGTGCGCCATCGTCTGGTGTTGGAGCGGTCCCTTGGAGCAAGCGGAAGCCGTCTTCGCACCCATCCGGGCACAATTTGGACCGCCCGCGCTCGACTGGGTCGGCCCGATGCCCTTCCCGATGCTGCAGAGCATGTTCGATGCGGTCTTCCCGGCAGGAATTCTGACCTACTGGAAGGCCGACTTCGTCAACGACCTCCGAGAAGAGGCCATTGCACTCTATCGTGAGGCCGTGGACCGCAAGCCGGTGGGACTTTCAATCCTTGGGTTCCACCCGATCGACGGCGCGGCGAGCCGCGTTCCGAACGACGCCAGCGCGTGGAGTTATCGCGACGCTCGCTGGACAGAGGTGATCTCAGGCATCACCCTTGATCCAGCGGAACAGGGCGAAGCCATCGCCTGGGCACGTGAGTCGTGGGAAGCGTTGCATCCCTATTCAGCCGGCGGCGGCTACGTCAACATGATGATGGAAGAAGGCGGCGACCGCATTCAGGCAGCCTATCGCGACAACTACGACCGGCTGGCGCGGATCAAGGCGACCTACGATCCGAACAACCTCTTCCGTGTGAATCAGAACATCAAGCCGAGCAATTCGCTGGCCGAGTAATGCTCGCTGGCCTTTCCGAGCGCGTACGTTTGTCGGGCGCGGTTGACAGTCAACGCCGCGCCCGACCTCCCATCACGTACAATCGTCGCCTGACGTTTCTTCCGCACTCCGCCTTCTCCCCAAGGACATCTCCCATCACCTGCTGTAGACTGCCGGCAAGCAAGCAATCAGCACATACAGCAAAGGCTGGGGGTAGACGTGGTCTGGAGCGAAGCTGACTGGCGTGGCAGCGGTACGATCACGCCGGACGTGCCGGTAGTATCGGCGCAACTTGGAACGTGGACCGTCGAGTACACGGTCGGGGTCTCAGGCATCGACGATGGCGGCCGCATTCGGCTCGCTTTCCGCAGCGTCACCGACTGGGCCACGCCGCAGTTTAGCGACCCGCAAGCCGAAAACTACGTCACGGCACACGCCTCGCGCCCGGTCATGCTCACGCCCAGCTATGCGCTCGGCGGCATCCGCCCCTGGACCAAGACGATCACTGTCGGCGTCACCAGCGGGGCACTGGCACAGGGAGACCGCGTGAGGATCGTCCTCGGTGATACGCTCTCCGGCGGGACTGGCATGCGCGCGCAGACGTACCCGCAGACCTTTTTCCACTTCAAGCTGCAGATCGATCCTTTCGGCACCGGCCTCTACGAGCACGTGGCCGATCTCGGCTTCCCGATCATCGGCGGCCGCGCAACGCAGCTGGTCGTGGTGGCGCCGAGCGACGTGGTCGACGGCGAGCAGAGCTGGCTGCAGGTCCGTGCCCTCGATGCCTGGGGCAACCCAGATCCTGCCTATCGCGGCACGATCCGCTTCTCCGGCGACGTCCCTGATGGCGCTCCCTCCACCTTCACGTTCACTGATCAAGACGCGGGGGTGCACCGATTCGAGAATCTGCGTCACCGAGGTTCCGGTCTGCTGCGCGTCAGCGTGGCGGATGATACCGGGCTGAGCGCTACCAGCAACGCAATCCGCTGCCATCCAGAGGCCCCTGAGCGCCGTCTCTATTGGGCCGATCTCCATGGCCAGACTGAGGAGACGGTCGGCACCGGGTCGATTCCGGAGTATTTCAGCTACGCGCGAGATGTCGCCGCGGTCGACGCCACGGCCCACTCCGGCAACGACTTCCAGATCACCGCCGAGGTCTACCAGCAACTGCGCGAGAACGCCGAGCGCTTCTACGAGCCTGGTCGCTTCGTCACGTTTCACGGTTACGAGTGGTCCGGCAATACTCCCGCGGGCGGCGACCACAACGTCTACTACCTTGGTGACGGGCCGATTCGCCGCTCCAGCCATACCGAGGTCGACGACAAGAGCGACATCGAGACCGACTGCTATCCGATCGACCGGCTTTACGCCGCCAATGCCGATCGCGACGACGTCATCATCACGCCCCACATCGGCGGCCGGCGCGCTAGCCTCGCCTACCACGATCCGTCCCTCGAGCCGGCTATCGAGATCGCCTCGCAGTGGGGTCGCTTCGAGTGGTTCGCGCGCGAAGCCCTTGAGCGGGGCATGCGCGTCGCCTTCATCGGTGGCTCCGACGACCATAGCGGCCGACCCGGCTGGAGCACGTCCACGCTGGCGCATCACGGCGTGCGCGGCGGCCTCACCGCCTACCTGGCTCATGAGCTCACCCATGAGGGCATCTGGGAGACGCTCAAGGCCCGGCGCTGCTACGGCACCAGTGGCCCACGCATCATCCTCGATGTGACGGTCGACGGTCACCCCATGGGCTCCGAGCCGAGCCTGAGCGGCACGCCCGAGATCGCGGTCCGCGCCCATGGCACGGCCCCGATCGACAGCATCGAACTGCGGCGTGGCCAGCAGACGCTGTACACCCACTCGTCGATGCCCGAGCCGGAATCGGAAGAGCCCTGGCGCGTCCGCTTTGCCTGGCGTGGTGCCCGCAACCGGGATCGTACCCGTGACCTGGATTGGACCGGTGGCCTGACCGTCTGGAACGGCCAGATCACCTCGGTCGAGAACCATGCCATCGACAGCCCGCATGACGGCGTAATCGACTGGGATGCAAGCCGAGTGAGATGGCGCAGCCACACCTGCGGTGATTGGGATGGGGTGATCGTCGAGCTCGATGGCGACGGCGCGACTCGTCTGGAGTTCGACTCGCCCACGATGCGTTTCGGCTGCACGCTGGCCGAGCTGGCTGCGGGACCGATCGAGCATCGCGGTCCTGATCTCGAACAGCAGGTGGTTGTACGGCGGCTTGCGAATGAGCCCGGTCCGCATGACGTCTCCTTCACCTGGCGTGATGATTCGCCCATCGACGGGCTCAACCCATATTGGGTCTGGCTCACGCAAGCCGATGGGGAGCTCGCGTGGAGCACACCTGTCTACGCGACCTGGTCGACGACGATGCGCTGACCGAAGTACCGGTGGCGCGAATATCCCTGGCTTACTAGAGTTCATACTTGGCGCCTGGCGCGCTTGTCTGACCACGGACGGAGTAGACCCCGGGATAGTTGGGGGAAGATCCGCATGACGTCTCGACGCTGGATCCGCTGGGCAGGGGTGAGCTCAACCATCGCGGCGATTCCGCTGGCGATGAAGCGGCTTCACCTGCATCACCCTGCGATCCTGGCGGAACCGGAACGATCCACCAGCTACTGGATGGCCACTATACCGGACCCGCCCCATTTCGCGCCCTTGCATGACGACGTCGAGGTCGACGTGGTTGTCGTTGGCGGTGGCTTCACCGGGTTGGCGATCGCCTATTACCTCAAGACTGGCGATCCCTCCCTGCGTGTGGCCCTGCTCGAGTCTCAACGCCTCGGATCCGGATCCAGCTCGCGCAACTCTGGCGCGGTGGCGCCCCGGTTCCGTGGTCAGGACCCGAGCGATGCGTCTCGTGCGGCCTATGACCTCCTCAAACGCTTCGCTGAAAAGGAAGAGATCGACTTCGATCTACGTGAATCGGAGCCGGCCATCTACCTGCATCACCGTCCGCCGCGCGGAACCAATCCTGACATCACCGGCGAGAAGCTCGTTCGTGAGATCGGCTCACGGTTTTACGTCGCGGCCGACGTCACCACGACCAACTCAGTCCATCCCGGCAAGCTGGTGGCCGGGCTCATTCAGGCTGCGGATCGGGCCGGCGTGGAACTTTACGAGCACTCACCGGTCGTCACCATCGATCGCTCCGAGCCATTGACGCTCACGACTCCACGCGGTCGCGTGCGTGCGCACGACGTCGCGCTGGCGACCAACGCCTACACCCAACAGCTGGGCATCGCCCAGGATCTGCTCCTCACTATGCATCACCGAGTCATGGTGACCCGTCCATTGACGCCCACCGAATGGGAGACGAGCGGGCTAGAGCGCTGGCCGCTCCGCTTCGAGGTAGGCGACTACGCCACCAACACCGTGCGCTCCACGCCCGACCGGCGCTTCTTCTTTCGTCACGTCCTCGGGCACCGTGCTTATGAGGCGCCCGATTGGGAGATCGACAACCGTTCGCGCAAGGCGGGCATGGACACCATGCTGCGTCGTTATCCCTGGCTGGAGGACGTACCCATCGAGTTCGAGTGGCACGGACTGACCGCACGCACGCGCGACTGGTGGCCGGTCAGTGGCCAGATCGACGAGCATCTCTACATCGCCGCCGGCTATAACGGTTCTGGCGTCATGCCGACCCACTTCTTCGGCTTTTTGTTGGCCCAACGCATCCTCGGCATCGAAGACCGTCGCTACGCTCTCTTCCGGCCGCCCGAGATGCACCGACGCATCCCAGGCAGGCTGTTGCGACACGTCGCTTTCCAGGGCTGGATCAACTTTCGGAGGCTGCGCGATGGCTGAACCCCGTGCCACAAACGACCTCACCGCCATCATCTTCGATATGGATGGCGTGCTGATCAACAGCGAGCCAGTCCACCAGGTGGCGACCGATGTGGTGGCGCGGCGCTACGGACTGCCGCCGGTCACGCCGGACGTCTTCGCCCGCTATTTCTACGGTCGGACCGACTACAGCGGCTTTCTCGACTATCTCACCGCCGTCGGACGGACCGACCTCTCAATTCCAGTGCTCATCGAGGCGAACGCGGTGGAGTATGCGCAACGCTTTCCAACCGAGGTGCGTCCCTTCCGCGACGCCATCGACGCGCTGCACGCCTGCGCCGTCCACGGCTACCGCCTGGCGATCGTCTCGGGTGGGCGCAACAGCGAGGTGGATGCAGTGGTGGAGCGTTTTGCGCTTGGCCGGCTGTTGGACGTCACGGTCGGTGGGGACGAGGTGCCGATCGGCAAGCCCGATCCCGCCCCCTATCTGCTGGGCGCCCAGCGTCTGGGCGTGGTCCCGGCGGCGTGCCTGGTGATCGAGGACGCCCCGGCCGGAGTCGCTTCCGCGGTCGCGGCCAGGATGCGCTGCCTGGCGGTCGATCGCTCCGGTCAGCCCGATCTGCTGACCAAAGCGAATCGGGTGGTGAAGACCGTCACCTTCGAGGCGATCGCGGCACTGGCTGGAGGGGGCGATGATCATGACTGACCGGCAGAGCCGCGCATGCCTGTCGCCATTACCGCACGTCCGCTAGGAATGCTTTCGCTAGAACCGGACTCTCGAACTCATCCGCCACGCACTCCATGTAGATCAGATCCCAGAGACTCCTGCCGAGACGGCTACAGCGACGGCGACGTCCGATGTCTTTGAACCCGGCACGGTGATATGCGGCAATCCCGGCCACGTTGAATTCGTAAACCGTCAACATCACGTTCTCTAACCCCACGGCGTTGAAGGCGTAGTCCAGCGTCAGCGACGTCGCTTCGGTTCCATACCCTTTCCCCCGCGCGTTCGCCTCCCCGATGATGATGCCGAAGTCAGCCCGACTGTGCCGGTAGTCGACGCCAAGCAGAGACGTCGTCCCGATTGGCCGCAGCGACGAGTTCTCATACACGGTGAAGTCGATGCGCTCGCTCGCGGATTGCAGGCTCTCGAAACTAACCTCCTCCTGCTGTAGCGTCCTCGGCCACGAAAGACCAAGGGTTCGACTCGTTGAGAGATCGTTGCGCCAGCGACAGTAGGTTGGAATCAGATCACGCCGCATCGGTCCCAACGCCACCTTCTGCCCAACGATGTTGACGATGGACTGCTCGCTGCCGTGGCTCGGACTGTCCGACACGCTCTCTCCGCTCACAGATGTGCCCCCTTAGATGCCGACGGTATTCATCAGCACGACGCGCCAGCCGTCCGGGTCCGCGACGGTGACGCCGCGCCCCTCCCAATACGGGTTTTCGGGTGGCACTTCTGGGAAACCCATCCCGGCCAGGCGCACCGCGATAGCGTCGATGGCAGATCGATCCGGCACGTAGAAGACCAGCAGGTTGTCGTCGGTCGGCGCGGGACACGGGCTGCCGTGCTCGTGCTGGGTGAATTCCAGGTGGTAGTCGTGGTTCGGCAGGCCCAGCATCACCCCGGTGTAGCCCTCATGACCCTCACCACCGAATGAACCGATGATTGGCAGGCCGACCCCCTCATGATAAAAGCGCACCACGACATCTAGCTGATCGGTCGGCCGAGCGATGCGCATCTGCACCGCGGGTGGTCCCTCATTCCATGGTTCTCGCATGGTCTTCACGTCCTCTTCTCTGTCACGCTCACTCTGGATCGGCCGGTGTCACTGCTTGACCGGCTCTCTGCCCGTACTTTACAAGGATGGTGGTGCGTCCACCATTTCGGCAGTGGCCCACAGCGAGGACCGGATCGGCCGGAACAGAGCGACCAGGCTCTCTGTCATGTCTCAAGCGAAGGGGAATGCGGATGATCGCGCATGATGCGGGATTCGCCAGCCGAGAGGTCGCCTCCTTCTGGCGGTTCATCACCAGCTCGCTGAACCGGCTCGTCGCCACGCTGGACGGCCTTGACGAAGCGGCGCTGAACTGGCGACCGCCCGCACCGGAGGCCAACAGCCTCTACGCTCTGGCGATTCATACCTTTGGCACCGTCGAGGAGAACGTGGTGGAGATTCTCGGGGGCCAGCCGGTGAATCGCCAGCGCGAAGCCGAGTTTCAGGCGGCCGGACCCTCCACTGCGGCTATCCAGCAACGCTGGGAGACGTTGCGACCCAACCTGGAGGCTGTGCTTACGTTGCTCACGCACGCCGATCTGCAGCGTACCTACTCACACCCGCGCCGCGGCGAGATCACCGGACTCGCGGTGCTGATCGTGGTGGCGCGCCATACGGCCGAGCATCTGGGCCAGGCGGAGCTCACGCGCGACCTGCTGCGCGCGTCGCGGTCCGGATAGCCTGCCATGGCGGCCCCGACTCTTCCGGCACATCACGCAGCGGATATTGCGCACTGGCGCTATTCAGCTGTCTGGTTCCACGTCACTTACGCGGGATTACGTGAATCCTCGACCGCCCGAGCAAATGCTACATCTTTATCGCTGATGCCACCCTCGTCGTGCGTAGTTAGCGACAGACGCACCCGGTTGTAACTGTTCCAGATCTCCGGGTGGTGGCGCTGAGAACGAGCGATATCGGCCACCTGATTCACGAACTTCATGGCTCCGGAGAAGGTCTTGAAGCGAAATTCCTTGCGTAGAACCCTCTCTTCCATCTGCCAGCCTTCAAGCTGTGCCAGTTCTCGACCCAGATCTGCCTCTGTCAGTCGCGTCATACCGCCTCTTTCTACGTTACGCGGCGCGCTTCATCGTTGTCCGTCTCTTCCGCACCTGTCAGCAGGATGCACACCGCGGCATTCAAGTTGCGCACGTATTCGTTTGCGGATCGCCAATCGCGGAGGAGACCCGCTGAAATCGTTACATTCATGCGTGAATGCGGCACGTCGTGACGGTGTAGGATAGCCGGATTCGCGCGGCCGACATCTATTGTTCGAAGCCGTAAATCGCGCAAGCCTCGTACGAAAGCGTCGAACTCTAACTGTCGTTGGGCTCCCGAAAAACCGATTAACGAACTGTCACCTTGACCATCTCGCGCAAAAGTGTCCGCGAGTCACTTGCGCTCTCGCGTTCGTACGCACCACTTTGAAGCCGTTTTCGGTGTCTTCCCGTCACAAAATCTACCAATTCGTTCATTTCCTTGTTTTTCGTCAAATACCCCTGTAGGATATGCGCTGCCCGCCGCTGGGCCTGGGTACGCGATTGCTGATCGCACCGGTTCGCAATTGAGCCGGACGCATGTTGTGGAAATGCGGGGATTTCCCTACAGGCGTTGTCGCGCGCGTATCCGTGGTTGCATTGCATTTCGCAAACGCTTACGGAGCGGCACGTGGCGAGGGAGGGAATCATTGAAGAGGTGGATTCTGCTTGGCGGCATCGTCGCCCTCATGACGATGTTCGCGGCACCAGCCACCGTCCTCGGGAACGAACTCAGTCTTGATCCACAATCGGCTCCAACAGCTGTCGCAGCGCTGTGGTCAAAAGCCGATGGTGCGGCCGCAAGATCCGGCCAGAGCAGAGCGTGGCTGTGGGGTCCGGCGATGCGCGCCATGACCCGTGAGCCATATCAAGAGTCTCCCAATGGATATCGATCCGTGTTCTATTTCGATAAAGGTCGTATGGAGATCACCGACCCGAGTCGGGATCCCCAGTCAAATTGGTATGTCACGGCCGGGCTCCTGGTGCGCGATCTGATCGCGGGCCAGATTCAGGTCGGCAACAACTCGTTCGTCAAATCTGAACCAGCCTACATCCCCGTCGTTGGCGATATCACCAACAATCCCGTCGCGCCGACGTTCGCGGCCATCGCGTCCGTCGCATCCGTCGGGACAAATATCGATAAGAATCGAAGCTCAAATCTTACCGGGCAGAACGTCACGTCCCTCCTCGGCGCGGATGGCACCGTCCAGTCGGGGGCGGTCTCCAACAGCAACGTGATTCTTTCTGGTTATGACGACCAGCTGGGTCACAACATCCCCAAGATCTTCGTCGACTGGCTCTCCAGCCAGACGGTGTCTCAGCAGTACCTGGTGGGACATCCGCTGACGGAGCCCTACTGGGTCGACTCCATGGTTGGAGGCAAGCAGAAGCGCATCTTGATGCAGGCCTTCGAGCGCCGCGTCCTCACCTACACGCCGGACAATCCGGCTAACTGGCAGGTGGAGTCGG
This sequence comes from uncultured Chloroflexia bacterium, assembly GCA_963713965.1. Lineage (GTDB taxonomy): Bacteria > Chloroflexota > Chloroflexia > Thermomicrobiales > Thermomicrobiaceae > CALAGB01. The sequence continues at coordinate 1,961,928 of OY970217.1, read as the reverse complement.
GCAACGTCGGTCTGCAATATCGCGCCTGGCACGGTCTGACCGAGCCGAGTGACGCGAATCTCGATGCGCTGGCAAGCCAGGTTCCGTGGGGTGAGATCATCACTAACAAAGCCGCGCAGTACGGCATCGATCCGTATCTGCTGGCCGCCGTCGCCAAAGTGTCGAGCGGCTACAATCCGCTCTTCCAATCTAGCGACGGTCGCGAAGGATACTTCGGCGTGCGCAGCGACTACCTCGGGGACGAAGCCTATCGGCTCGATCCTCTGGTCAACGCCGACTTCGCCGCCAAGAAGCTCTCGGAGCTTCATCAGGGCAACAGCGACTGGCGCGCGGTGCTGGCGGACTACTTCACCGGTTCGGCCAATCCGAACTGGCAAGACCCAACGCTCAACGATTTCGTCAATGGCGTGCTGGGGACCGAAGGTTCGCTGATCTCGGACCTGAAGCAGCCGCTTGTGACGCTGGCGAGCCAAAAGCTCAGCCTGATCGGCACCGGCCATGCTGCCTTCTACTCGCCGAGCTACACGACCGGCTGGTGGAACAACACACTGAGAAAGTACTCCAGCTGGGGGCAGGCCGCGGCGGGCTGGTCGCTCGATCCGAACGGCTACTACTGCGTCCATCCGGGCTACATCCCCGGCCAGCGCATCCAGCTCACCGCCAACGGAGTGACGCTCTGGTGCACGGTGGGTGACACGGTCGCCAGCCAGGATCTGGCAAGCTGGCAAGCACACTGGGTGATCGAGCTGTCATACAACACCTTCCAGGCGTTGAAGCTCAATCAGAGCAACTGGGTCGAGGTGCGTTCGCCGTAGCAGTCGAACGTTCCACGACCAATCTTCCGAGGACAGTTGAGACGACCGGCACTGCGAGCCGGTCGTCTCTTTTTCCGCGGTCCGTCTTGTCCTCTACGGGCGCAACCGATAGCCTGTAGAGAGGCCAAATTCGTCAAGCCGCTCCCTGCACGGAAAGCAGCGGAATGCGCCAAGTACTAGAAAGAGGGTGACGTGTCCGCGCCATCCGTCTCACGCCGCCTCCCGCTTCTGACCCTGTTGACCGCCAACGCCGTCTCCAACGTCGGCAATATGCTGACGATGGTGGCCATCCCCTGGTTTGTGCTCCAGACGACTGGGAGTGCCTCCAAGACCGGCATCGTGGCCGCCTTGACGGCCCTACCAACGATCATCGCCGGGATCTTCGGCGGCACTATTGTCGATCGCACCGGATTCAAGCGCATGAGCGTGCTGGCGGACATCGCGAGCGGTGGCGCGGTGGCTCTCATCCCGCTGCTCGACCGTACGATCGGCATCCACTTCTGGGAGCTGATGCTCCTGGTCTTCCTGGGTGCCCTCTTCGACGCTCCCGGCAGTACGGCGCGCCAGAGCCTGCTCCCCGATCTCGCCGAGCCTGCTGGAATGCCACTGGAGCGGGCCAACGCGGCCTATACGGGCATCCAGCGCGCGTCGATGCTGCTGGGACCGCCCCTCGCCGGAGTCCTGATCGCGCTCTTCTCGGCGAGCAACGTTCTGTTGATCGATGCCGCGACCTTCGCCTTCTCGGCGGTTGCGATTGTTGCGATCATTCCGTCGCCAGCGCGGCAGGCGGCTAACGAAGACGGTTCGGAGCGTTATCTCACGCAGCTGGGCGAGTCATTTCGCTTCGTGTTAGGCGATCGGCTCATTTTCACCATGCTGATCATCGTGGCGCTGGTCAATTTCATTACCGCGCCCCTCTTCGACGTCATCTTCCCGGTCTACGCCCGGCAGATCTACGGCAGCGCACTGGATCTGGGGATCATGATGGCAGCGTTCGGCATCGGCGCGGTGATCGGTACGCTGGCGTACGGTGCCATCGGCCACCGCGTCTCGCGGCGCCTGACCTTCGTGAGCGCCTTCCTCCTCTCGATGATTCCGGCCTGGGTGCTGGTGATGACCCCACGGCTAGCGATCACCATCGCCGCGCTGGTGGTCATCGGGATCGCCTCGGGACCGATCAATCCGCTTTTGATGACAGTCTTCCAGGAGCGAACACCCGCCAACATGCGTGGACGCCTCTTCGGGATGATCACGGCCATCGCCTGGGTGGCGATGCCGGTGGGGATGTTGGCGGCCGGACTACTGATCGAGTACGGCAGCCTGCGAATGACCCTGGGCCTGATCGCGGGGGCGTTGGCATTCACGACCCTGGGAGTCCTCGTCAACCCGACTCTGCGAGCATTGGACAAGCCACGGACCGGATCAGATTCCGATGCTGACAGGCAGACAATCGCCGAGATCGAGACGGCGGACTGAGGCACCCCAGAAGGTCGACAAAAATACTTATGTCATCCTGATCCGCAGCGGGGGATCTCTCTTCGTTGGCGGAGATTGATGAATTTGTTGGAAATCTGGTGACGGTCATCGGCCTGCGGTGGAAGGGCAGCCACGGAGGGACTGCCCCTACGATTTCCCACGGATGTTCAGTCCGCTTGAGCGGGCTTCGTCTAGGTTAGCGCTGCGGCTTCAGCCCCGCGCGGGCACCGGCGATTGCCAACGTATCTCAGCGTATTTCACTCTCGGCGTCGTCCCGGGTGCGTCTAGCCTCGCCCGACGACGACCTCTGCCACGGTCTGAATCGCCTGATCGATCTCATCGCGTGTGACGTCCAGGTGCGTGACGGCGCGGATGCGATGCTTGCCGACGGCGCCCATGCGCACGCCTTTCTCCTTCATCGCCGCCGTGATCTCGGCCGCCGTCTTGCCGGACTCGCCGACGTCGAAATAGACCAGGTTGGTCTCGATGTCGTCCGGGTCGATGCCGATGCCTGGCATGTCGGCCAGGCCGCGTGCCAGCCGCTTGGCGTTCTCGTGGTCTTCCGCCAGACGATCCACGTTGTGCTCCAGGGCGTAGACACCGCCCGCGGCGATGATGCCGGCCTGGCGCATGGCGCCGCCGAACATGTGCTTGTAGCGGCGCGCCCGCTCCATCGTCTCGTGATCGCCTGCCAACACTCCGCCGACCGGTGCGCCGAGCCCCTTAGACAGGTCGATCCAAACGGTGTCCATGTTTTCGGCCCATTTGCTGGCCGGGATCCCGCTGGCAACGGCGGCATTCATGAGCCGCGCACCGTCCATGTGCGTCTTGGCGCCGAGCCGGTGCGCCGTCTCGGCCACCGCGTTGACTCCCTCCAGCGGCCAGATCTTGCCGCTGCCACGGTTGTGAGTGTTCTCGATCAGCACCAGCGTGGTGGGCGCCGAGTGGTAAGAGTAGGCCGGCATCACCTCTTCGAGCTGCTCGGCCGTGTAGACGCCACGATCTCCCTCAATCAGCATGGTCATGACGCCGGCCAGCAATCCGGGCCCGCCTGCCTCCGACGTGAAGGGATGTGCGTAACGCTCGAGCACGATACGGTCGCCGGGCTGCGTGTGGACTTTGATGCCAATGGCGTTGCACATGGTTCCCGATGGCAGGAAGAGGGCCTCTTCTTTGCCGGTGAGTTCGGCCACCATCTCCTGCAGGCGGTTGACGCTCGGGTCTTCCCGAATCTGCTCGTCACCGACCGGAGCATCGGCCATATAGCGGCGCATCTCCGCCGACGGACGGGTCGCGGTATCACTCACAAGGTCGATCATCAGGCTTCCCCATTCCCTTTATGCACGGTCTCGAACGCAGAGCCATTATGACCTCTCGGGTCTCATCCAGCCAGACCTGGCGGCCTGATTGTGCCCGAAAATCACACCCCGCGGAGAATCGCGGCATCGCGGTCGAACAGCCGCTATACTATCGCGTCTGATCGGCGCGTGGTGAAGGCAACGTGGGTGAAAAAGCCAAGTCTGGGGCTCAGTCGGGACAATACCCGAATCTTCGTCGCCATGTCATTCAATGAGGGGGCCTTCGGCGTTTATCAGACGCTGTGGCCCCTCTATATCGCTGCGTTGGGCGCTAATCCGGCGCAGATCGGCGTGGTGCTGGGGTTGATGGGCGTGCTGCGCCTCTTCGCCCTGATGCCGAGCGGCATCGCCAGCGATCACATCCCGCCACGGCGGCTGATCGTCGGCGCCCGCACGATGACGGCCCTCAGCATGTTCCTCTTCGGCGTGGCGCAGAGCTGGTGGCAGCTGATCCCTATGGGCATGATCATGGCGGTGGGTAACATCGCCTTCCCCAGTATCTCGAGCACCATCGCCGAAGTCGCCGGGTCGGGCCGGCAGCGGACGCGGGCTTTCACGCTGATCTATACGGTGGGGCCAGCCCTGGCTCTGCTGGCGACTCCGGCCATCGGCGGCATCGTGGCCGATCTATTCGGATTGCGTGCGACCCTCTTCGTGGCGGCAGGCTTCACGGCTGTGGCGGTCAGCGTCTTTTCGACCATCACGCCACGACCGATCCAGCAACATTCTGGGCCGCCCGTCACCTATCGCTCAACCATCTCACAGCGGCCGATCTTACTCCTCTGCTTGCTGGAGATGGCGACCATCTTCACGCTAACGCTCGGCATGACGCTCGTCCCCAATTACTTGCAGGACGTGCGGGGAATCGATACTGGCACTATCGGTATCCTCGGTTCAGCTTCGGCCATCGGCAGCATCGGCATCTGGCTCATCATCAGCCGGGTGCGGCCCTTCGATCAGCCACTACTGGCCATCGGCCTCTCGATCGTGGCGGTGGGTGGGACGCTGGGAATACTGGTCCTGGGGAGGTCGATCTTCCTCTTCGCCATCGCCTACGTTCTGCGGGGCGGCTACCCAGTTGCCTGGTCCCTCTTCTCGGCCGCCTTCGGCGAGATCGTCGACGAGCGCTACCGTCAGCGAGCGTTCGCCCTGGCCGAGATCATGGGAGGAACCGGCTTCGCGCTGGCGCCGTTCGCGGCTGGGTGGCTCTACGAGTTCAAGCCGGTCACGCCATTGATTGCCGGATTCCTCCTGGTCATTCCGCTCAGCCTGGGACTACAGCTCATCCATCGCTCGGTGCGCGTACACCAGCCTGCGCTCATCGAAGAGCCGGTCTGACGCTGGATCAGTCGTCAGTCTCCGCGAAGTGTTCGATGATCGTCTCCTGTCGTTCTACGCGCAGCCGTGAGTGCCGCGAGAGACTGCTGGGCCACCAGATCCGTCGACCGAGATCCAGTGTTAGCGCCGGTACCAATATCGAACGTACGATGAAGGTATCGAGCAGCACACCGAACGCGACGATGAATCCGAGCTCGTTCATCGGCACCAACGGCAGCACGACCAGCACCGAGAAGGTAGCCGCCAGCACGATGCCCGCTGACGTGATCACCCCACCGGTCACGGACAACCCTCGCAGCGTTCCCTGCCAAGTACCGAGATGCCCCGATTCCTCATGGATGCGACTCATCAGGAAGATGTTGTAGTCGATCCCCAGCGCCACGAGCAAGACGAAGCACACGAGGGGTATCGATGGATCGATACCAGCGAATCCGAAGATCCGGCTGAAGACGAGTGTGCTCATGCCGAGCGCCGCACCGTACGAGAGGACGACGGTCGCGACCAGAACGAGCGGCGCAACGATAGCGCGCAACAGTACGCCCAGGACGATCAAAACGGTCACTAAGACAAGCGGCATGACGACCAATTCGTCGCGGGCATTTGCTCGTGCGACGTCCAGATCCATCGCGTCCGATCCGCCAACCAGTGCATTGGCTCCTGGAACCGCATGGACATTGTCACGCAGCCGGTCGATCGTTTCGAAGGCTGCCCGGCTGCTGGGTGGCGCGGACAGCGTCGTCGAGAAGGCAACCAGATTGCCGCTCTGGCCACTCTGCTGTACATCAACCACGCCTCCTGTGGCTGAGATCGCGTTCTTTACCTGAGCGGCGGTGACCGCGTTGGCGACAACTGTATCCGGCTCACCCAAGCCAGCCGCGAAGCTCCGCGCGATGAGCTTTTGCCCCGCGATCGATTCAGGCGTGCTGCGAAATTGGTCTGCTTGCGGCAAGTTTGCGTTTAGACTCAGCAACGCGGCGGACATCACAACCAACCCGAGCGCGGTAGTGGCCCAGACGAGCCGCGGCGCACGCGCGACCAGACGGCCTATGCCTGACCAGAGACTCGACGCTTCACTTCGTGTCGAACCAGCAACCGGCACGAGGGGCCAGAAGACGCGGCGTCCGAAGATGGCAAACAGGGCGGGCAAAAGAGTCAGCATTGCCAACAGTGTGATGAAGATGGCGACGGCGCCGACCGGACCGAGGCCCCGCGTCGGGTTGAGGTCGGCGGCGAGGAGACACAGCAGGCTGATGATGACGGTGGCGGCTGACGCGAGGATCGCCGGTGCAGCGCGCTGCATGGCCCTCGCCATGGCCAGATGATGGTCCTCTTCATGGCGTAGCTCTTCGCGGTAACGCGCAATGAGCAGCAGCGCGTAGTCGGTTCCCGTGCCGACTACGAGAACCGGTAGGATACCCCCACTCCGGCTGTTAACCGAGAGCCCAATCAGGCGCACCAGGCCATAGAAAACGCCGTTCGCCAGTTGACTGGCCACCACGACTGAGACGAGCGGAATCAGCCAAACGAACGGGCTCCGATAGGTGAATAAGAGCAGGATGATGACAACAAGTGCTGCGGCAAGGAGCAGCGTCGTGTCGATGCCGCTCGACACGTTTGACATGTCGGTGTCAAACCCAGCCGGACCGGTCAGCTTGACGGTGAGTCCGTCATGTGCCGCAGCAGCGAGCCGCTCCCGGATCTGCTTCACCTGATCGGAGATGTCACCCCTTGCTCCAGAACTGAGGGGAATCGAGTAGATCGTCGACGTCCCATCTTCGGAACGCACCACTGACCCGATAGCGGTCAGGCCCAGGTCCATGGAAAGCATCTGCCGTCCGGCGTCGATGGATGCCTGGTCGTCCGCTGTGAGTCCGCTATCCCGACGATAGATGATCACCGCCGTCGTGGTGTCTCCCTGGGGAAAATTGGCGAGCAGGTTATCCACGACGAGTGACTCAGCGTTACCGGGCAACCAGGCTGATGTGCCGTTCTGCTCGACCGACTTCAGCCGACCTGCGAAGGGGCTCGCCGCGGCGATGACGACGAACCAGATGACGAGGACGAGCCATTTGCCGCGTCGTGATGCGGGTAGCGTTAGGAACGCAAACCGTGGGCGGTTCCGAGTCGTTGCGTCTGGGTTTGAGCGATCATCATGAGTAGTCATGGTCGCAGATAGACCTCCTACGCGTCATGAATCCCATGGTCTTCGGACCACTGGACATGACGCGCCACTAGCGCGTGGAGGTCAACCTGGCTATCCTTTTCGTGGAAGCCTTTGGGGCCAGGCATCGCTCAACGCGAACATGGACTCGAGGGTTACGAGTTCTGGCGAGGTGTAACCGCACTTCGCCAGACGCATTCTTTTCATCACATGGTCAGGCCTCCCAACCGGTCCCTATTCCGCTCATGTGGCTGAGCTCAATCAACCTCGCGCAGCATCTGCTCAATTGACGCGACTCGGTCTCGCAGTTCGGCGAGATCCTCCACGATTCTGTGCTGCTGCTCCGCGAACAGCTTCTGCGCCGCTGTGGCATCCTCAGCCAGCTGACGATAGGCGTCATGCTCGGCCAATGAAACGCGAGCGTTGGTGCGCGCGCGCCACACTGTGAAGAATTGCCAACTCACAATCCCGAGGAGGATCGCAACGGAGAGCACGATGCCCAGGGCGACGACGACACTCCCCCATCCATTCCAGAAATCGGCGGAGTCCAACAACGGTGGTGGAGCTGCCGCTTGAACCAGATTCACGACGGTCATCGATCTCCTCCCGATACTTCACGTGAGCTTCCATCTCCGGACCGCGTTTCGTCAGACAGCGTGCGCACCGCTTCAGCGACGCGCTCTGGGGTCAGACCGATCGCGAACGGAGTCACCGAGTAATACTTCATCGCCTTCCCGTCCTCCGAAAGCTCTAGCGCCCCAACTACCAACCCCGCCGCCTCCAAACGTTGCAGATGCATGTGCAACAGCGGACGACTCATCCCGATCTCTCGCGCGAGGTGGCTGACATAGTCGCGCCCAGCCGAAAGTCGAGCGAGAATACGCAAACGGTGCGGATTGGCCATAGCGTTCAGAACCTGGAGCAATTCGTCACCCGACAACGTCGAGCCATCCATGTCAGCCTCAATTTCTATGTGTCAGTTATTATTTACAGGTGTCAGTAAAAAATGTCAAGAGCAGATATGTGTGGGCTGTTCAATGGCGAATGGTTTTGAGGCATGACGGCAGTGGTTGGATCGCTCCGAAGGGAAGGATCTTCACCTGCATAGAGTTGGGCGTCGGCCCTTCCATCACGAGCGACAGGATGAAATCATTGCCGGAGGCCAACCGCGATCGCCACTTTCTCGCGACTCGAGCACGGCATTGCCCGCCGCGGTCTGCTATCGTTATGCGGCAACATCAGAGATGATCGCGTGATGTGCGCGATCCGAGGAGAGCAGGACGTCGACTGTGCCGATCTTCGGCCGGCCGCGGCAGGAAAAATCCGCCCAACTTCCCACCACCGCGGAACTGCGTGACGAACGCGCGCGGCAGTGGATCGCCTATTTCAGCGGGCCGTCGGAAGAAACGGACTATCGACGCGCCTTCCTGCGTTACTCGCCCCTCTTCTGGGACGTCGTGCGCTCCGATCAGCGCGAGCTTCTACGACTTCTGGTCGGTCGCGTCCCCGCCGACATTGGCGTCCCAGCCATTTTCGGGCTCTCAGTCACCTTCATCGGCCATCCCAAATCGGATGAGGCCGCCAGGGCCACGCTGGCCATGGTGGTAAACGAACTGATGCCTCAGCACGCGCGCACGCTCCTCGTCTGCCTGGCCGACGCCTGGCACAACGCCTCCAACGCGCCCTATCACCAACGAGGTGAAATCGTCGCTCAAGAGTTCTTACGCTCGATCGCGCGCCTTGAGGCAACGCCCGCCAACGACAAGGGCGTGATCACCTCGATTCGGCTGCTGGTGGAACGATGCGACGAAGAGGACGAAGCCTCTGAGGAGCATGAAGAGGACGCGGAGAGCGTCGATACCCCTGCCGATCCCCTGCTAGAAGCGGAGTCCGTGAGCGACGGTGAGGAAGTGCTCGAGTAGCGCGCCCGACTCCTCCCCCGCCCTGGCGAAGAGGGCTCTTGCCTGCATCAAGTCAATGTCACCAGGATCTTCGTTGCGGGCTCGCTCCGACACACTGAACCCCAGCATAGAAAGGCCCAGCGGTGCGGCAATCTGCCAGATCAGGTCCTTGATCTGAGCGTGGTTGACCGCTTCGGCTTCCGGCACACTCCACTCGTCGATAATGTGCTGAACGGAGGGCATCCGCTCGCGCAGAATCTCTGCGAGGATTTCGGCCCGATCTCGATCTTCCATGTGTCCACTCCCTCCGGGATTGACTCTCGCTCAAGCATACTGTGACAAAGAGTCCGTACCCGATCGTTGTCATACGGTCACGTTGGCGCGACGATCGTTACAATTGACGTTATACTGCCCTTCACCGGCAGGAAGGGAGAAAGGCATGAGCGGGCACACGGTGCTGACCATCTTCGTATTCCTGGGAGTCATCGTTTGGGCTGGCGAACTCGTCTGGCTCTATCGTCGTGCCCAGCTTGAAGAGAACGATCCGCTCGGCTACGTCTCGGGTGCCGCCTTCTTCTTCGTCCTGGCGGTTCCAGTCGCCCTCTATGCGCCCGACGTCATCGACGTGATGGACGGCTTCTGGGAGCGGCTCGTGCGCTTCGATTTCATCCCCAAGGGGGAGGACAATACGCCACGGCTGATCGTCGCCGGCAAGAGCGTGTCCCTGAACCAGCAGCGCGTGCGTATCGGACGTTACCCCAATAACGACGTGGTCTTAGACCATCCCACGGTCTCCGCTTATCACGCCGAGGTCACGCTGCGTCCCGATGGCCGTCATGAGCTTGTCGACCGCGAGAGTCGCAACGGTACGCGCATCAACGGCAGTCCGGTGCGCTCCGCCATTTTGCGGGACGGCGATCAGATCACACTGGGCGCCATCACCCTCCACTACCTCGTGCGACCGACCTCGGAACGGCAGATTCAGGCCGGGCTTCCCTACTCTACACGCCGCTGACGACGCGCTGTTTTCCGCCAACCGTCCACCGATTCCTGCGTGCAACCAGTGATCCCCACAAGTGGTTGAGGTCGTGGCGCGTAGACGAGCACAACACCCGCAATGCGCGCTACAACCAGCGTCGCACCCGCGTGCTGTAGTCTCGGTAGTTGTCTCCAAATCGTTGTGCCAAATACGTCTCTTCACGCCGCACCACGCCCCACTGCATGATCGACAGCAGTCCTGGCAGGAGAATCAAGTGCCAGAGTGTCCCCAACAGCAGGCTCATGCCCAGATAGCAGGCGGTCAGTGCAACGTAGATCGGGTTGCGACTGAAGCGGAAAGGACCATGTTCCACCAATGAGACGACGGGATGGCTCGGTTCCGGGTTATTGCCTGACCGGTACATCGTGAAAGCCGCCCAGAGCGCCTGAAACAGGCCTCCCGCGATCAGGATCATGCCGAGGACGCGCCGCAACGAGCCGGATCGCTGCGGAGGGAGATGGATCGGAATGAGTCGGTGCAGGATGATCCCGAGCGTCAGGGTGCCGCCATAGATCAAGGGCGGCGGCGCGATGATGCCCGCTGTGTCTTCATGCGAATCCTTCATGCTGTCTATCCTCTCTGAGTCATTGGGGCAATTCAGATGCCGCAAGTATGAGCCCTGACACGTGTTCAGTGTATGCCGATCGACATCCTCGACCGGCTGATGGTGCGTGGTATAGTGCGGCGAGCCGCGACTGGTGGAGCGTGGCTCGCACGTGAATGCACCTGGGTGGGGATTTCGTCTTGATGGCAGGCTTGCGCGCTTCGGCGTTGAGGGTGGCGGACCGGAGCAGAGAGATTCGTCTGCGAGAAGTACGCCATTGGGACATGGCCACCTGGCTGAATCTGTCCGCCCGCCTCATCATCCTGATCTCCGGCCTCTTCTTCTTTGCTTGCGCGGTGGTGCTGACTCTGCAGAGCAATCTCGGAGCCAACTCCTGGACCGTCCTGAGCGACGGCATCTCGCGTCAAACACCCATCACCATTGGACAGGCGACCCAGATCACCGGTTTGATTATGTTGTTGGTGAGCTGGGCGGTCGGCATCGCTCCTGGCATTGGAACCGTCCTCAACATGGTTCTGGTGGGCTTTTTCGTCGACTTCATCCTGGGAACGGGGCTGATGGACAAGGCCGGTCCCTATCCACTACGCATTCTGATGCTGGTAGCAGCCGTCATCGTGATTGGTCTGGCGTCCGGCATGTATATTAGTAGCGGGCTGGGCGCCGGGCCGCGTGACTCCTTCATGCTGGCACTCACCGAGATCACCGGTCTGCCGGTCCATGTCAATCGCTGGATGATCGAGGTAGTGGTTGTCATCATCGGGATCATCCTGGGCGGGGATTTCGGGATCGGTACCGTTATTTTCGCGCTGGTGGTCGGCCCAGCGGTGGGGATCGGTTTCCGCGTCTTTGGGCTCTCGACCCGCGGCGGGAAAGGTGCCGTCCCGCGCTCTCGCCGGCGAATGCGAAGCGACGTTGGAAATTGACGCGCGCTTTCGGTGCGTTGAGAATCGTCCGGCCCTTGAATCGAGTCGGGCAGGAGAGAAGATCTGGAATGAGCGCTGAATCGACGGAGATGCGTGGAGTCGCCGACCTGGAGCGGTTACGGGTTCGAGTCATGCCGATGCTGCGTGAAGTGGCGAAGACGTACGAGACGCGAACCGATCCCGGTTACCCAGTCGTCATGGACAACGTCGAATACGGCGGCTACTTCGGATTGATGCTCGATCCGGCCTACGGGCTCTACTTCATCACCGATGGGCAGCAACTCTTCGCGCAGATCAACATGGTTGGGTGGCGCAACGACGTCCGCTCCAGCGCCAACAAAGAGAAGTTCGCCGGGCTCCCGTTCGGCGGCGTTCGGCCGGTGCCGTCAGATTTGACCGACCAGCAGCTGCGCAACCTCATTGCTGAGCTCCTCTCCCACTGGAACATGCAGCCCCTCTTCATCCACCAGAGTGACAGCTAGCGGCGGTCGCACGCAGAGTGCGAATCAGGATGCGGGTGGGCACGTCGATGCATCGTTCCGCATGACCTGATCGGAGCGTGACGCATGCAGATCGAGATTCTGGGTTCCGGCGGCGCGATCACTACGCCCCGGCCAGGATGCGAATGTCCCGTGTGTGTCGAGGCACGTGAGAAAGGCGTCCCCTATAGTAGGTCGGGGCCGAGCGTCTTTCTGCACGGGCCGGACATCCTCATCGACACACCAGAAGAGATCAAGGATCAGCTCAACCACTCACGCGTCACCACCATCAACGCCTGCTTCTATTCCCACTGGCATCCGGATCACGTGATGGGTCGCCGGGTGTTCGAGACGCGCAACGTTGATTGGCGAAACTGGCCACCGCTTCAGCAGCGGACCGACATCTACCTGCCACAGCAAGTCGCTATCGACTTCCGCCATCGGCTGGCGAGTTGGGATCACCTGGCCTTCATGGAAAAGCAGGGGACGGTACGTCTGATCGAGCTCGCCGACGGCGAGCATGTCACCATCGGGGATGCGGTGGTCGAACCCTTCCGCCTGGCTGAGGACTACGTCTACGCGTTCTTGATCGAGACGTCGAATCGACGCGTGCTGCTCGCGCCGGACGAAACGCTTGGCTGGGTTCCACCAGAGCGGGTACGAGGTCTGGACCTGGCGGTCCTCCCGATGGGCGTGGTGGAGTTCGAGCCGTTTACGGGCGAGCGCCGCGTTCCAGCCGACCATCCGATCCTGCGCCATGAGGCCACATTCGCGCAGACTCTCTCAATCGTGGATGTGCTTGGCGCCAAACGAACGGTTCTCTCCCACGTTGAGGAGCCGGACGGGCTCTCATTTGACGATTTACTGCGCCTACAGGAGCAGCTGGCGGCTGAGGGTCGGGCGATCGAATTCGCCTTCGACGGAATGCTGATCGACGTCGATTGAGGGCGTTGGACCGTGTTCCCGTGCAGGCCGGCGCCGGTTGGCTGATGACACCTCGCCACGTGATACCTGACACATTGTTGCAGTATCCGTGACGAGACCGTAGCACGGCGACCTGCTATCGTCGGAAGCAGCGTGGTCATGCCGAAAACCAGACGTCCGCGTGTGGAACCAACCAACGACTGGCAGCAATTGCAGTTGCTCAGTCGTTTCCCCGAGCAGCTCACCTATGAGCTGCTGCGCCCGGTCGTGCTCTTCGGGCACTCCGCAGCCGAACGGGCGCGCCAGACCGGCGCACCCGAGCGGACGCTCTACCGGCAGGCCGCGCGTTTCGATACCCACGGCATGGCCAGCCTCTTCGCTTCCACGCCGGCCGCACCGCACCGCTTGCCAGTCGAGATCCGTCAGGCGATCCTCACGCTGAAGGCCGAATACCCCGCCTTCCGACCAAATGAGATCGCCTCGATCTGTGAAGTGCGCTTCGGTCGCCGACCCAGTGCACACACGATCAAGCGCATCCTGGCTGAAGAGTCACGTCCAAGCAGCATGCCCCGCCGCTATCTGCCGTATCACCAGATCGCCGATCCGGCGGAACTGCGCCTGGCGATCATTCGGTTGCACAGTGAGGGGTGGAACAAGCAGAGCATCGCCGGCTATCTGGAGATCAGCCGTGAGACGGTGCACGTCACGCTGCGCCGCTGGATCGCGGAGGGCGTCTATGGATTGGACGACAAGTCCCACGCACGCAAGCCCGGTGTCCGTAAGGTCGACCTGCGGACGATGGCCATCGTGCGTGAGCTGCAGGAGAATTCCGAACTGGGCGAGTTCCGGATCCATGCTGCCCTCAAGCAGCTGGGCATCGAGCTCGCTCCCCGCACCTGCGGTCGCATCCTGGCGCTCAACCGCCGGCTCTATGGCCTGCGGGGTCCCGCACGCGCTGCGCGGGAGCCCAAGCCGATGCCGTTTCGGGCGAGTCGTCGCCACCAGTACTGGACCGTCGATATCCGGTATCTGGACCACCACCTCGATGACGAGCGGATCTACTGCATCTCCATCCTGGAGAACTACAGCCGGGCCATCTTGGCGAGTGGCATCTCGCGTCGGCAGGATCTCTCCGCCTACCTGATGGTCCTCTTCGCTGCCATTCGCCAGCACGGCGCACCGGAAGCGCTCGTCAGCGACGGCGGCGGGGTGTTCCGTGCCAAGCAAGCGCAGCACATCTACGACCGCTTGGGCATCCTGAAACTAATGATCGAGCCGCGGCAATCATGGCAGTCTTACATCGAAACGGCCTTCAACGTACAGCGGCGCATGGCCGATTGGCACTTCGCGCAGGCCACCACGTGGGCGGATCTGCTCACGCTGCACGATCAGTGGGTGGCCGACTACAACTACCAGGTCCACTGGGCGCATCGGGAGCGCGAGGATGAGCGACATAGTCCCGCCGAGGTGTTGGGCTGGGTCCATGGCCGGCACTATACGCCGGAGGAACTCCATCGCATCTTCTACGCGACCCGCTTCGGTCGTGTCCTCAACCGTGCCGGGTATGTGCGCTTTCGGCATTGGCGACTGTATGGGGAACGAGGACTGGCTGGCGATGCCGTCGCTTTTTGGCTCTATGGTGAGCATCTCACGATCGCCTTTGCCGATTGGCGACGGTCGTTGAGGAACACCGCTTCGAGACACCGTATCAGTCACCACAACTGGCGCTGTGGGATCCGCAGCCAGATGAATGGCTGACGGTCGTACGCGTCGCGCCCTATGCACCGCGCCGTCCGCGTCCCCGGCTGGACATCCATCAGCTTCGGTTGTTCGCTGACGATCTGGCTGACGTGGCGACGGGTTGAGACGCTCGTTGAATCTGCCACCTCGACTGCACGTATACGGGGCACATCACGTGGCGAGGCGTGCCCTGCGAGTAGTCCCGAGCCTAACCAATGGAGCTGCGCAAGGGAACGGCCTTTTTAGACACGGTCCGGATCGCGTGGGAACGCTGTCCTTTTTGTTGGACTCAGCCGGCGGCGAGGAGTTTACGAAGAAGAGCGCGGAGGGTTTGGTGGCCGCGTTCGCCCAGTATTTCGGTGAGCTGTTCCTCAATGCCCTCGATGGTGACCCTCCCCGCCTGGATACATGCACGGCCCTTGTCCGTAAGGACGACCAACTTGGCGCGTCGATCGGTCGGGTCCGGCCGGCGGACGACGTAATCCATGGCCTCGAGCTCATCCACCAGCTCTCCCATCGCCTGTGGCGTGATGCTGGCTCCGCGCGCGAGGTCGGTGAGCCGCGACCCCTCGGGCTTGATCTGTGAGAAGACTGCCGAATGGGACGGTTTCTGGGGGAAGCCCGAGCCGACGACGCCATCGACAATCTTGAAGCCGAGCAGGCTGTACGCCCGCCCAAGCATGGCGATCGTGTTCATTTCTTCGGGAGGGTCTTGACGTCGCATCATCGCATCCTTTATAAGGTATACCTGACTATCACGCACCATTGAGGGCATGGGGAGCGTAATGATATCCAATCGAACCGCTGCCATCGCGGGCGTTCTCTTTGCGGTCCTCTACGGGGCTGGCGTTTTCATGACAGCAGGTCAGAACATTTTCCTCAATGACGGCGACGCCAAAGTGCTTGCGGATTGGGAGAACGCCAACACGGGGGTGACAATCGCAGGCGCGTACATCTTTACGGCGTCGGTGCTTGCATTCGCGCTCTTCCTGTCACACCTCCGCGCCAGGTGTGTGGCTCATGGACGCGCACCGCAACTCGCACACACAGGCGTCCTCCTTGGAGTCGTCGCGATAGTCGTGATGGCGATTGGCTTCCAGGGCGATGTCTCGCTGTGGGCCGCAAGCACATTCAACGGCGATTTCGATCCGACGGCCGACACCATTCGGGCGATGGCATCGCTCGCCTTCAGCGTCGTCGTGGTCGTGGGCGCGCCGACCATGGCGCTGGCGGTCGGCCTCCTGTCTTGGCAGATGCGGACTGCGCTCGCTCCGTGGGTAGGATGGCTTGGCCTGGTCTGTGCCCTTGCGCTTTTCTTCGCCGTCTTCAGATTCCCGCTCATGGCTTTGCCTATTTGGACAATTGCCACCAGCATCGCGCTGCTGCGGAGCACGGAGCCCGCGCCCGCCTGATCGATCGAACCTCACGAGAACGATCAAGAGCCCTGTGCGGCTACGACCGCGTCATCGAACAGGATGTCCCCCGAACCTGGATGTCAGCTACTTTGCCACCCTAAAAACGAGCAATGTCCGTTGTAGCGCGGTTGTGGGTGAAGTTGTCGTCAGTCGCGATACACCTCCGCCCAGGTGAGATGCGTGGCTGGCCCCGCCGGATGGGCGAGACGCCCGTCCTCAAAGCGCTTGGGATGCTTTCGTGGCCAAGGACACACGCGGAATCGTGGGCCTGGCCAACCCTTGCGCTAGTTCGCAGTCACCCCGCCGGCGGGGGCGTCGCGCTCGATGGCACGGGCTGCAAAGCGTTCGGAGGTTGGCGAGCCCGTTCGAGCCGCCGGCCACAAGCGGCACTACGTGGTCGACCTCGAACCTAACACTGGTGGCGCCGCATGCCAGGCCAGGCCCACCTGCCGCAGTGCCGCATGCACCCGCGGGCTGCCAGATGCCTGGCGGCTGCCGTCATGGACGGCACGGATGCGCTCGATCAGGGCCAGATCCGCCTGCTGTAGGGCCAAGCCGGTGACACGCGCAGCAGAAACGACGCAAGTGATGTGACAATGTCGTGACAGCTCGGCCGGTGGCGACCGACGGACGAGGTGGAGCGCGGCAGTCTGCGCTCGACGGCATTGCGGCCCTTCGAACGGCGCATCATCGGCATGCGGACCAGCGCACTGCCGCGCCAGTATGTAGGCAACCGCTGCTACCATGGCACAGCGCTCGGGAATGCATTTCCCCAGCCCCGGTTCTCTCACGAGAAGCATGACCGTACACCCGGTTGACCGACGGACGATTTTACCGGGCAGGTCCGATCGGCGGGCGGCGGCCCACGCGCGGACACGTCTGCGTCAGACACCTCGCCATTAATTCCTTGACACATCGTTGACGCTGGAGGATATGGGTATGATGCCGCACGGAGTGCGCCGACCATCGACCTGACAACGTGGTGCTGGAGCAGCAGGTGCCGGCTCGCCAACGACAACGAAACGCTCCGACGGATGACTGGGAGCAACTCCAGCTGTTGACGGCGTTCCCCGAGCAATGCACCTATGAGTTGATTCGCCCGATCGTGCGCTTCGGCCAATCGCCGTCTGAGCGGGCCCGACAGTCCGCCACGCCACACCGGACCCTGTCCCGACAAGCGGCAGCGTTCGAGGCGACGGAGATGGCGAGTCTCTTTGCCCCATTGCCGAGCACGACACGACCGCGGCTGGATTCGGAGATCCGCGAGGCGATTCGCACCCTCAACCGCCTTTCGGCCCAATGAGCTCGCCACGATCTGTCAGGTGCGCTTCGGCCGTCGGCCCAGCCATCGCACGATTCGCCGTGTGCTGGCAACCGACGTGCTGCCGGTCATTGCACGCCGTTTTCCGCCGTACCATGCGATTCCTGATGCAGCTGAGCGGCGCTTAGCCATCGTCCGGCTCCACAGCGAAGGCTGGAACAAGCAGAGCATCGCTGGCTATCTCGAAACCAGCCGCGAGACCGTGCACACTACCTTGCGGCGCTGGATCGCCGAAGGGCTCGCCGGGCTCGACGATAAGCCGCGGGGACCGCATCCGGGGAGCCGCCAAGTCGATCTCTCGACCATGCGCACCGTGCGCGAGCTGCAGGAGACCCCCGAGTTAGGCGAGTTTCGGATCCATGCCGCCCTCAAGCAGCTGGGCATCGAGCTCGCTCCCTGCACCTGCGGTCGCATCCTGGCGGTCAACCGCCGCCTCTACGGGCTGCGAGGTCCGGCACGCGCGGCGCGGGAGCCGAAACCGATGCCTTTTCGGGCCAGCTACGTGCGCTTCCGTCACTGGTGGGTGTATGGCGAGCGCGGCTTGGCCGGCGATGCTGCGGCCGTCTGGCTGTATGGCGAGACGCTGACCGTCTCGTTCGCCGACGAGGCGCTCGCGCAGTTCACCGTTAGCTACCAGCCCGATCGGCACCAGCTGGCCGCGGTCACCGAGCTGGAGCGATTCGAGACGCACTATCAGTCACCGCAACCACCCCTCTGGGATCTGGCGGCCGATGACTGGCTCACGATGATCAAGGTCGAGCCATACGCGCAATGTCGTTGACGCCGCGACGGTGCTGCGCTGCAGCCGCGCTTATTTCCTGAGGACGTCATCGACGTGGCCGGCTGAGCGCGACACGGTTTGCCACCGCTACGGCAAATATGTGTCAAGCATCATGTGGCGAGGTTTGGGCTGATCCCCCTGTGTTTCGTCACACACCGTCATTGCGCCCGTACCGGTCACCCGTCCGTACGCAAATGGGGTCCAAAATGGGCCTCAATGTCCGCGAAGTCGGCCATCATGTCACCTGAGCCGTCGACGTCATAGACGGTGAACCCAAGTTCTTCCGCGCTACGCCGCATGCGCTCACCCATCAATAAGTCGCGTTGGATCAGGTTGCGTTGAGCGCGTTCGGGATCGGAGGTCTCGAAGCGGCTGCCCGGCTTATTGCGGCGGATGGCAGACGCTCGTTTGAACTCCTCGCTTGGGATCAACCAGACGGCCTGCGTTTGGCTCATGAGAATGGGCGCCAGGCACACCGGAAAAAAGCCTGGGCCTTCGGCAACGATGCCTGTCTCGGTCCGCATTGCCAGTATCTCTTCAAGGGCCATGGGGAAGCGTTCGCTCCAGCTCGCGATCGTATCCGCGGCCATGACGTCGGTTGGCGAGCCCAGCCAACGCATCTCGGTCGTCATTCGGTCTGGATGCACTCGATAGAGTGCCGGGGTGCGAGCGGCGTCGGCACGAGCGAAGTGCGCCGGTTCATGCCGATCGAAGTGGTAGACCTGCAGGCCGTGTCGCTCCGCCAGTAGATCGGCGATCGACGTCTTGCCACAATCGGGCGGACCGCCGATCCAGAGAACGTGGGCGAGTCGTTCTCGAAGTTCGAGTTGGTCGAGCATGGCGCTGCCTCCTATTGGTCGGTTTCGGAGGACGTGGTGGAGAGTTGTACGGCGCCTTAGGGGCGCCGTGGTGTGCATCTCAAGCTGTTGCAACGTTTCACGTGAAACGTCTTTTGTACTCTTGAACCGCGCCCACGTTTCACGTGAAACGCATCAGTCCTCGATCAACCAGCGGTCGACAGCGCGCTCGTAGCTCACCAACTCGTCGGCACTGAAGAAGAGTTCGATCTCGTTCTTGGCCGTATCGGGGCCATCGGAGGCGTGGATCAGGTTGCGGCCGATGGTCAAACCGAACTCGGCGCGAATGGTCCCGGCGGCAGCGCTACCTGGGTTAGTCGCTCCCACAGTGGCACGCGTGATCTCGACCACGTTCGGCCCCTCGAGCACCCCGACCACCACCGGCGAAGATGTGATGAAGTCGACCAGGCCAGCGAAAAAGGGCTTGCCTTTGTGCACGCCGTAGTGCCGTTCGGCCAGATCACGTGAGACCTGCATCATCTTCAGACCCACGACCTTGACGCCGCGGCGCTCGAATCGGCTCAACACTTCGCCGATCAATCCACGCTGCACACCATCCGGCTTCACGATAATGAGCGTTCGCTCCACACCGACTCCTTCACGATCGACCCAGTTAACAGCAAGACCGCCGGCCGAATGGCCAGCGGTCCGAAGCCTACCACAGCCCTATGGCTGAACTATACCCCGCTACCCGCGAGTCGCGAATCGAGCCTTGCGACTGATTCGATCATGACGTTCGCCAGCGGATCCTGCGGCACCGAGGCTTCAGCCAGCACCACCAGCATCAGTTCTTCGCCTCGGGTCAAAAAGAGTGATCCACCATCCAGGTCGATCGCCAGTGCTGGATCACTCCCGCCGGCACCGCTCACCAGCGCCGAGCCAGCGGCCGCGATGGTCTCAGCATCGAAGCTGTCGAGCCCCGCTGAAGCCACCACCAGACCATCCTGCGTGCTGGCCACCGCGCCAAGAACGTCCTGGTAATTCAATAGTGACCGCAGTTCCTGCTCCATCTACGCCTCTTTTCCGGCATCAGCACTCTGGCTGACCAGTGACATCTGGTAATGTCGCGCCGACATGCCGAAGTTGCCCGAGCGCCGGTAGACCGCGCCCAACAGACGATGCCCGGCGACCTCGTGTGCACCGCCACTCTCCGCGACGCGACCTAGATTGGCCCGGTCATTCTCGTCTAGATCCAACCGCTGACGGAACATCCAGCGATACTCGTTGAAGGCTCGCTCGAACGCCTCAGCCTCCAGTAGCACTTCCGCATACTGACGCCGAAGCCCCTGATCCTCTGGAGTCTCCTGAACCATCTCCTCCAGATCTTCCAGCGTCGGTCCCGGAGGCTCAACACCTGGGAGAAGCAGGTTCCCTTCGAGCTGTCCTGAGTTCACTAGCTCCATTTTGCTCTCACGTGCGCGATCAAAGAGGGATGCGTCCACACCGAGATTGCTGATAGCCGAAAGAACCGACCCATCTGAGCGGCCAATGGGTGACGTCCCGGCGTCCTCCACCACCACGTCCTCAGCGACCGGCTCGACCAGCGATGCCGCCAGAGACTCATCTTCAGCAGCAGTCTCTTCCACGAAGACAGAGCCCCAGCCGAGGATCTGGTCCGTTTCCGACTCGACCGGCGCAACCGGCTCTTCGTCCTGCGCTTCGGTATCAGCGAAGTCGAACAGATCCGATTCGCTCACGGTCTCGGCAGCAACTTCCGGCTCCGGCTCGGAAACCGGCTCGACCATCTCAAAGGCTTCGGACACGGTCTCTCCAGGCTGCTCGCCCTCAATCGACCAGAGGTCGAGCCCAGCCGCCAGATCATCCGGAACGGACTCGTCAGCCTCAGCGGAGTTCTCTTCCTCCGATACTGACAGCTCAGATTCCCCGGCGTCGACGAAGAAAGGCTCCACGCCGCTCTCGGTCAGCTCATTCAGCTCATCGGTGTAACCCGGTGGGGTCTCGACCGGAATGGCATTCTGAATCTCTTCATCGATGGTTGCCCAGCCGTCTGTCAGGTCAACTTCGATTGGCTCCGCATTGACCGGCTCCGCGGCGGCGCTTTCCGTTTCCGGCGCGCTGTCCAAGAAGGATAGGTCGTTGCCAAAGGCGGCATCGAGCTCCACATCATCGGCGAACTCTTGCTCAGTCGAGCCGCTCATCTCGACACTGTCGATTGAGAACGGCTGCACGCCGATCTCATCCAGGTCGCGCAGATCACCGGTAAAGCCGGACAAGTTTGAATCGTCAGTGGGGGTAGCTCGCTCGATCTCGGCATCGATGTCGTCCCATCCAGCAGTCAGGTCCGTACCGTAATCGACCGACTCGAGGGCCGCGGCGGGCGCCTCTGGAGCGACTGACGCGGAAGTCGCGTCCGTCGCATCCTCCGGCTCGGTTGGATAACCTGGTTCGCCATCGATCTCAAATGGGGAGAGGCCACTCTCGCCCAGAGAATTGAGGAGTGTCGTATATCCGTGCGGTCGCTCAGTTGGCGGCCGAGCAGCGTCGATCTCCTCGTCACTCACCAAGCTGAAGAGGTCGTCATCGTCGCCTTCATCACTTGATGCAACCATTGCCTGATCGGACTCGTTCCCTTCGTCACCTTCCAGACGGAAAGGCGTCAGCCCCTCGCCCTCCAGCGATTGCAGCATGGACGTATAGCCGTGCTGCGGCCCGGCAGGCGGCCGGGCTGCGTCGATCTCGGCGTCATCCGGCAGACCAACCTCAAAGACACTCTCCTCTGTTTCGGCGGAGGCATCCTGCACGGCGGGCGCTTCCGCCACCACACGATCGTCGCCAGCCTCGGCACGGGCCTCCGGCTGGGGCGGCTCTGTCCAGCTGAAGTCAGGAGCCGGAGCGATTCGTGGTCGTTCGACTTCAGCGGTCACCTCAGCGGTATCGTCGAATTCCGGAATACCGACGGGCAAGATGAACTCGGCCAGGTCGTTCTCACCGACCGAGACCAGGTCAGCCGCGCGCACGCCATCTGGATCGATGGCACGGGCTCGCTCGAGCAGCTGTGACGCCGCTTCCTGATTGTCCTGACGCCGCTCGATATCGGCCAACATCAACAACGCCATTACGGCTGAAGGAGCCGACTCCAGCACCGCGCGACAGGCATTCGATGCGGCCGGCAGACTCCCACGTCGCCAGAGCGCTTCAGCCATGCGCAGATGCACGTCGACTCGGGCCGGATGCTCAGCCAGCACCGCGGCAGCCTCGGCTGCGGCTCGCGACCAGCGACCTGCCCGAAAATGGAGCGACGTCAGTGCGGCGCGGGTCAGATGCAATCTCCCACCCTTGCCGTAGACACGCTCGGAGAGACCGGCCACGCGATCGCGCAAGTCGGCACGTTGGGGCGCAATCTCCCAAGCCGCCTGCGCATAGGCCAGGGCGGTGTTGATATCGCCTCGTTCTTCGGCGATCGTTGCCAACCCGGCATAGGCAGCCGAGCTCTGCGGATCACGCTGCAGCGTCTCGTTAAAGGCGCGCTCCGCAGCGGTGACGTCTCCCTCTTCGAGATGCGCCTCCGCCAGCAGTCGATGGGCGGTCGCGAATTCCGGAAATTGCCCCAGCACCCGGCGGCAGGTTTCTACGGCGAGCCGGTAATTTCCGCCGCTGATCGCTTCTTCTGCCTGCTGGACTGCTTCACTCAGTGGACGGGCGGCCATTGCAACCTCGCTTCTCTCGACATCACGTGCGGCATGGATGCGTCACGTCGCAGTTCGAGCTCTCATGGAGCTTTCGATACCGCCTGGTGGAACACCGTCGACCGCCAGGCACAATGAACGTAGCGTACAGTATAAGAATCTCAAATTGACCAGCTCAAGCTGCCCCGGTAGCCTAATACTCCCAATTCCGAAGACGGTATTCAAGCCGTCCGTCAATTGGGCGATCCGGTGAAGTAGAGGAATGCACACGACAACGTCTAGGCAACGACGACGGATACCGATCTACGCGCTCATGAGCGCCAACGCGGTCTCCATGGTAGGGAACCAGCTGACCTTCCTGGCGCTCCCCTGGTTCGTGCTACAGACGACCGGCAGCGCCGGACGCGTCGGGCTGGCGGCCGCCGTGGAAGTAGTCGGCATCATCCTCTCCTCCTTCTTCAGCGGCGCGCTTATCGATCGGATCGGCTTTCGCCGCTCGAGCGTGCTGGCAGACTGTGCCAGTGGCATCACCATCGCCTTGATTCCCCTCCTCGATCGCCTGGTGGGGCTGGCGTTCTGGGAACTACTCGTTCTCATCTTCTCCGTTGCCATCTTCAACACGCCGGGCGGCACCGCCAGACGCAGCATCCTACCGGATCTGGCCGATGGCGCCGGTATGGGGCTGGAGCGAGCGACCTCCTTCGACCAGGCCATCCGCAACTTCTCGCTGCTGGCAGGCCCCCTGGCCGCCGGACTGCTCATCGCCAGCATCGCGGCGCGCAACGTTCTATGGGTCGATGCCGTCACCTTCGGCTTCTCGGCCACGGTCATTGCCGCATTCGTCCCCCTGCCTCGCACCGGTCCAATGTTTTCCGGCACAAGCTATCTGACGGAAGCACTCCAAGGGGTGCGCTTCATTATGGCGGATCGCGTCATCCTTTCCATGGGGCTACTTGGATCTTATGTCAATGCAGTGGGAGCAGCGCTCGTCACCGTCGTACTGCCCGTCTTTGGCGAACGGGTCTTCCACAGCTCGGTGAGTCTCGGGGTTATGGTTGCTGCGGACGGCGCCGGAGCGTTGATCGGAACTATCGTCTTTGGGGCGGTCGGACACCGTTGGCCGCGACGTGCCTCTCTCTTCAGTGCGTTCATGGCCTCGTTCATCGGGCTGCTCGTGTTGGTGCCGACACCAAGTCTGCTCATAAGTTCCGCGGCCCTCTCGATTGACGGCCTGGCCTTCGGGGTAATCGGCCCTCTCACCTACACCATCTATCAGGAGCGGATCCCGGCTGAACTGCGTGGTCGCGTTCTGGGAACCCTCTTCGCCGTCCATCGTCTGGCCGCCCCCGCGGGCGTTATCCTGGCCGGCTATGCCATCCAGGTCTTCAGCCTCAGCAGCGCGCTGGCGGCCGTGACTGGACTCTCGCTCCTCATACCGCTCATGGTGCTGGGCGCGCCGGCTCTGCGGTCACTCGGTCCACCGGAACGCGTGCCAATCGTCGCGGGCGACGCCGGCGAGCTCTAATCGGAGGACGTCAGGCCGAGCTCCTGCCGCAGACGCGAGTACTCGTCCCGAAACTCCGCCTCAAGCCGATGCTGGTCAGATTCTGGAAGGAAGGCTGAGCGAATTCCCTGGATGTTGATTGTTTCGATATCGTCGATGGTGAACCCAAACTCATTGGCCAGGAGGAGCTGTTCGTCCAGTAGGGTAGTGCCGAACATAGGCGGGTCGTCACTGTTGACCGTGATCGGTACACCAGCGTCATAGAGGCGGCGAATGGGATGCTCTCCGAGTGAGGTCACGGCGCGGGTGCAGACGTTGCTGGTGGGGCAGACCTCGAGCGTGATCTGGCACTCTCGCAGATGGTCGATCAGGAGCGGATCGTCGATGGAGCGGATGCCGTGGCCGATGCGCTCCGCCTTGAGCGCGCGGACCGCACCCCAGACGCTCCCGGGTCCAACCGTCTCTCCTGCGTGTGGCGCGCTGCGAAGACCGTTCGCCAGCGCGAAGTCGAAGACGTCCACGTGTGCTTCGGGGGGATAGCCGACTTCGGTGCCGCCTAACCCGATGCCGACGATCCCGTCTCCCGCCTTGCTGACGGCATACCGCGCGGCCGACCAGCGATTTTCGACATCATTGACCCGTACGATGTCGACCACGAAGCGCATCTCGACACCCCATTCGTCGCGAGCTTGACGTGCCCCTTCGATGATCCCTTCGTGAAACTCTTCATAACTGAGCCTGCCGCGGCGCACAGGACCACCCGGGCTGACGGTGACTTCGAGGTAGCGCGTGTTCTGTCGCGCGGCCTCTTCACCGAGCTCGCGTGTGATCAGCGCGAAGTCCTCAGAGGTGCGCAGGCACTGGTTAACTTCGATGTAGATCTCGATGAAATGGTCGAAATCGCGAAAGGCGTAATAGTGCCGCAGCTCCTCCTCGTTCCGAGCAGGGAGACGCACGCCGTGTCGCTCGGCCAGTTCCAGCAACGTCTTGGGCCGCACCGACCCCTCCAGATGGACGTGCAGTTCCGTCTTCGGCATACGCCGAATGAACTCCTCCACCTGACTCGTCACCACCATAAGGCCTCCTCAAGTGTCTGGTGATTGATTCAACAACGGGAACAGAGCGCTCGGCTGCTGGAATCTCGATCTATCATCGAACGGACAACCGATGCTTCAGGCAATACTTCCTGGCCATTGTGTTTGACGCACACTCAACATTACTATGCTAGAGAACCGCGGATTCCCATTAGAAACGAAGATGAGGCAGCATGCCGTCAACGTTGAGTTGGCTGGATTATTCCGAACACGACCGGCGTCAGGTACTCGACATAGTCGACCTGTTCCGCGAGCGCGATACCCGGGACGAACTCGGCGTCGGAGTCATTCGTGACACGTTCTCTGACATCCTCTTTCCCGGCACCAGCACCATCCAGACACGCGCGAAGTATTTCCTCTTCATCCCTTGGATCTATCGTGATCTCGAAGGCAAGCGAGTATCGCTACCTGAATTTGAATCGCGAGCACGACGGGAAGAGACGAAGCTTATAGATGCTTTACTCCAATCGGGTGAGCGAGATGGAGTGATCGGGCAATTCGCGAGAGGAGCACTCCAAAGGCTCCCGAGCGTGATCTATTGGAGTGGACTACAGCGCTGGGGGATTCTGCTTCCACCCGTCTCACGCGAGTATTACATCCGAACGATCGACACGACCTACCACTCCGCGACACGAAACGAATATGGAGACGACGGATCCGCTCCAATTGAGACCAGGACGCAGACCTGGCATCCAGAGCTTGTACATGCTCCGGATGGCTTTCCACAGGATGTCACCTTCAACCTAACAACCGCGGAGGCAGCTTATCTCCGAGATCGAATCATCACGCGTGTTCCACGGACAATGCTCGCGCATCTCATCCAAAGCGGCAGGCGCTTGGATGACGTTGAGGTTCCGTGGCAGTTAACGGAATCACACGATCTCACTCCGCGTATTCAATGGCAGCTTCTGCACGCCGAAAACTTCTCTCTCGTAATGTGGGGAGCGGCGCTCCTCTACAACCTGATGCTCGCCCTGGCGCTTCAGAACGATGACCGCATCCATGAGTATCACGGTCTCCTGGATGAATGGTCAGTTGAGCTGCACATCCACGGCGATCGCTTGCGGCAGTGGAACTGCGCTGAATTTTGGGAACTTCTCGAGGAAGCCGGTGCACGCGTTCCACTCTTGACGCGCCGATTCGTCGACACCTGGCTCAATATGGCCATCGAGTCGACTACCTCCCGAGAGACAGTTGCCCTGTTATGCCAGAGCGAAGAGGCTCGTTGCTTGATACATCAACGGGAGCGTTCGCTCAAGCGTGGAAAGGCCAGGCTCGACAACCAGCGGGCGCTCGAACTCTGGAACGGCGCCGCGGGAGCAATACGCCTAACGTATCGATGGCCGCAAGCGCGGCGAATAATCACCGACATCCTCGACGGTTTGGAAGCTGCTGACCATGCTTGAACCGCACAACCGCCATTTGCTCATGGAAGCCTTGCACCCTGATCCCGGCTATCGACTCGATCGAGCTATCGGCACTACGTTTTCGCTCGATTTGCTGACGTTGCTCACCGTTCCGCTGGCGTTCACCGTATTTGATTGGCAGGATCGCGACGGTCGTCCAACCAGCGATCCGCTAGCTCTGCTCGACGCCGTTCGTCGTAACGCCAACCGTATCAGCATCTTCTGCCAATCTGGCCGGATCGCTGTGCCGCGAGCCAATCAGACACTGTTTGGATATCTTGAGAATTCGGTGATCGAAGTCAATGCGCCAGCGCAACATGGCGTATTCCATCCAAAGGTATGGATCCTACGCTTTGAGCCAAGCAATGACGAAGAGCCTGGTCCAGTTCTCTATCGACTATTGGTGCTCAGCCGAAATCTCACGTTTGACCGCTCCTGGGATACCCTGCTGCGGTTAGACGGAGTCCTCTCGTCACGACGCAACGCGTTCTCGCAGAATCATCCTTTAGGTGACTTCGTGGAAGTTCTCCCCGCAATGGCTCTGCGGTCCATTTCCGACTCGATTGGAAGCGATATCTCAAAGATTCAGTATGAGATTCGTCGAGTGAAATTCGAATTGCCAGACGGGATCACGGAATTCAAATTCTGGCCGATCGGCCATAAAGGGCAGCGCACTTGGCCGTTCACGGGCCGTGTTGACCGAATGATGGTTCTTTCACCGTTTCTCGCGCCCGGAGCTCTCGAGCGCATCTCTCGGCCCGGGCGTGGCGACATCCTTCTCTCCATTCCGGAAAGCCTGGCCGCGATTGACCGCCAGACTCGAAGTCGGTTCGCAAGCCTGAAAGTTCTCGCCGAGACCGCGGAACCGGAGAAAAGTGATCCTTCCGAATCATCCAGCGATGAATCGATGGTTGTCAGCGAGGCAGCCGCTGAGGGAGCTTCATTTCCGCTTACCGGGCTCCATGCCAAGGCATACATCGCGGACGCGGGATGGAACGCCAGAATCTGGCTTGGGTCAGCCAACGCGACGGAGATGGCTTTCAACGGCAATGTGGAATTCATGGTCGAATTAACCGGTAAGAAGGGCCAGTATGGCATCGCGTCGATGATCGATCAGTCTGACAACACGACCACGCTCGCCGACCTATTGCAGGAATACAACCCCGATGAGGTCGATGTCCCCGAGGAATGGCAGAAGGATCTCGAGAAGGCGGTCGATCAGGTTCGACGAACGCTCGCGCGGACGAAGCTCTTCGCACGGGTCGATGAATTGGAAGAGCCAGACCTCTTTAAACTCACAGTCGTCGCACCTATGGCGGCGCGTATGACATTCCCACAAGGAATGCGAGTCTGGATCCGACCGATCATGCTGCAAGATGGCAACGCTGTTGAGATCGATCGATCAGCCCCACTTCACGACCATGAGCATCTCCTGGCAAGGTTTTCACAGGTTTCATTCGAAGCTCTCACATCGTTCTTTGCCGTACGTGTTGAACATCGTGTGGACGGGCATTCGGCAACCAGCGAATTCGTCCTCAATTTGCCTCTTCATGGCGCCCCCGAGGACCGGCATGAACGGCTCCTCCGCGCGGTCTTGCGAGATCGACAGCAGGTCATGCGATATTTGCAACTGCTCCTGGCGGGCAGCGGTCTAGAGACCGCCACACTCATGCTGGAATCCGCCGCTCAGGCTGGTAGTGATATTGATGGCGTTCGGGAAAGTCCCGAGAAGCCGTTGTTCGAATCCTTAATGCGTGCGCTGTACCAGAACCCCTCGCGACTAGATGAGATCGCACGTCTGGTACACGACCTCAATGCCGGGAGATCTGAAGAGTCGCTGCTGCCTGGGGGATTTTCGGCGATTTGGGAGCCTATTTGGGCCTCCCGGAAGTCGGCCACGTCATGACCGGAACGACACAGCGTCCAAACGTCAACAGCGTTCTCCACATTCTCAAGGACTTTCAGCGTGACACTGTTGATTACGTCTACCGCCGTATGTACTCCGATGAAGACCAGACCCGGCGCTTTCTGGTCGCGGACGAAGTTGGACTCGGTAAGACTCTGGTGGCGCGCGGGCTAATCGCGCGCGCTATCGACTATCTTTGGGACGATGTCGAACGCATCGATGTGGTCTACATCTGTTCGAATGCGGAGATCGCACGACAAAATATCAAGCGACTCAACGTCGGCGCCGACGAGTTCGCTCTGGCTTCACGCATCACACTTCTCCCACTGAAGATCGGCAATCTCAAGAAGAACAAAATCAACTTCGTCTCCTTTACCCCTGGCACCTCCTTCAATCTGCGCTCAAAGACAGGCGTGATGGATGAACGAGCACTCCTGTATTGGTTGCTTGATCCTTTGTGGGGCCTGCGAGGGCGTATGGGGCCGCTCAACGTCCTTCAGGATGAGGCTGGCGCACAGCGCTTCCGCGACCTCGTAAGCGATTTCCCTCTCAACACGATCGATTGCGCCCTTGCCGAAGCCTTTCGGCAGCGAGTGTCGCAGCTTGACCAGGCAGAGAACCTGCGGCAGCGCTTCGAAGACCTGTGCTTTCGGTTCCGACGGCGTCGAATTCACATCCCGGACATTGATCGGCAGGAAAGGCGGGAGTTCATAGGGCTTCTCCGACGAATCCTCGCGCAGACCTGCCTCGAGGCGCTCGAGCCGGATCTCGTGATCCTGGATGAGTTTCAGCGCTTCAAATCGCTTCTCAACGGTCAAGATCAGGCGAGTGAGCTGGCAAAACAGCTCTTTGATTACGCGGATGAAGTCTCTTCGGCGCGAGTTCTGCTCCTCTCCGCCACGCCTTACAAGATGATGTCCCTGAGTAGCGAGGAGCGTCAGGAAGACCACTATTCCGATTTCATCGACACGATGAAATTCCTTCATCACGATGAGGTGAATACGGAAGCCGTCGCAGCACTGCTGAACGAATTCCGCCAATCGCTTTATCGTCTGGGCGGTGAAGAACAGGACGCCATCGAGCGGCTACGACACATCAAATCCGAGCTTGAGGCCCAGCTACACAAGGTTATGGTGCGCACCGAGAGGCTGGCGGTCTCTGAAGATCGAAACGGGATGCTCGCCCAGGTAGAACCAGCCAATATGCGATTGGAGTCCACTGACGTTGACGCGTTCGTAGAGCTGCAAGAGTTGTCCCGGTTGCTCGATCAGGGTGATCTTCTAGAGTACTGGAAATCAGCTCCCTATCTTCTCAATTTCATGGAAGGGTACAAACTCAAGGAAGCCCTGAACAACGCGAGGGAACAACCGGGTTATGCATCTCATCTTGCGCGAGCAATCGACGAGAGTCGCACCTCGCTGTTCCCTATCGACGAATGGCGAACATATCAGAGCGTCGCTCCCGCCAATTCACGACTGCGCCAAATCCAATCCGAGATGATCGAGAGTGGACTCTGGCGGCTTCTCTGGATACCAAGTTCACTTCCGTACCACCAGCTCGGCGGTGTGTACAGAGACTTCGACCACATGAAGGTGACCAAGCGCCTGATCTTCAGTTGCTGGGTGGTCGCCCCCAAGACGATCGCCGCAATGCTCAGCTATGAAGCAGAACGCAACATGATGCGATCTTTCGACGAAGCGCCCGAGAACTCGACTGAGGCACGTCGAAGAATCCGCGCGCTCTTACGCTTCACACGTGCGGAAGGTCGACTGACCGGAATGCCCGTTTTCGCGCTACTGTATCCCTCAACCGAATTGGCGCGTCATCTGGATCCCCTGCAGATCGCTAGATCACTCCAGTCAACCGCTAACACATCCGAAGTCCACGCCATCGAACGCGTGCTCGAAGAGGCGAAGAGTCGCGTTCATGCCCTTCTCGCCAATCTCCCCAGCGGTGATGAATCAGGTCCAGAGGACGAGGCCTGGTACTGGGCAGCTCCGCTTCTGCTCGATTCCTGGGCCGATGGCGCGGCAACAGGAGATTGGCTCGACCAAATCAGCAAGGGGAACATCGGCGAGGAATCGAACCCGGACGATGAAGATCAAGATGACAAGACGGGGTGGTCTGACCACGTCGCACACGCCAAAAGCCTCGTAGAGGGCAAGGTTCAACTTGGGCGGCGTCCAGCCGATCTTGAAGAAGTGATAGCCCGTCTTGGCATCGCCGGACCTGGTGTGGCGTCGCTCCGTTGCCTACTACGCCGGGATCCTGAACACATCGACTCTGGCATACGAAGCGCCGCACTCAACGTGGCCAGAGGATTTCGGTCCCTCTTTAACATTCCTGAAGTAATGGCGCATGTCAGAAGTGAAAGGCAATCCACTCCGTACTGGCGCATGGTTCTCGATTACTGCATCAATGGCGGAATTCAGGCGATGCTCGATGAGTATGCCCATGTGCTCTACGAATCTCTTGGGCTCACCGGAGGCGAGTCGGCTCATGCCTGTCAGTCAATCGCGGACGAGATTTCAGCCGCACTCACGCTGCGGTCGGCCGCGCTCGGTCTGGACGAGTTACGCGCTCATGCCGAAGGCGGGGTTGTACCCCCCATTCGACACACGATGAGGGCCAGATTTGCGATCCGTTTTGGCGATCAGCGTTCCGAAAATGACCAAGTCGTCGCTCGCGGGGGTCAGGTGCGAACAGCTTTCAACTCTCCATTTTGGCCATTCGTCCTAGCGACGACCTCAGTGGGACAGGAGGGGTTGGACTTTCATCTCTATTGTCACGCGGTCGTTCACTGGAACCTTCCGGCTAACCCGGTTGACCTCGAGCAGCGCGAGGGGAGAGTCCATAGATATAAGGGACATGCGGTACGCAAGAATCTCGCGATGAGCTACCGCTCGCAGGTATTTCACTCTGAGACTCAGCCCGTTGGAGTCAATCTCTTATCAGCTGATCCATGGCAGCATCTCTTCGATGTTGGCAAGCGAACCCGCGAGCCAAGTGCGTCCGATCTCATCCCCTACTGGATCTTTCCGATCGAGGGAGGAGCTCAAATCGAGCGCCACGTACCCGCACTTCCCCTGAGTCGTGATCGCCAACAACTCGACCAACTCCGCCGATCTCTTGCGGTATATCGGCTCGCGTTCGGTCAGCCCAGGCAAGAGGATCTTATCGAGTTCCTCAACGCACACGTTCCCTCAAGTGAGATTGAAATGGCTCTTAATGAGCTCCAGATCCGTCTCTCTCCGCCTCACGCCGTCACGGATGGTCCAATCGCGTCACAGCCTATTGTTGACGAATAAGGTACTCAGCGAGCGCTACGGCGTCTGAACAGCCAAGCCTACGGCCGCGACGTCATTAGAAATTCAGCAACAGTAGCAGCATGCCGAGACCGCATAGGATGGCCGACATCGAGGCTGCCAGCAGATAGTCGCTGGCACGTGCTCGGCCGCTTCGCTTGCGCATGCGATGGAGAAGTATCGGCGTCATGGGAACCTCCTCGTTCGCGTCATTTACCACGACTGCGCCAGATCATAGCAGACGGCCGCGGCCGTCCTTCGAGCGTGGCGAGGCACGGTATCATCCAACTCATCTGCTATGCTCGCCACGTGCCAGACCCGTTCGTAATCGGGAGTCACGTCTCGTGTTCACTCTGCTGGACAACCCAGATCCGCTTGGCGTCCTCAGCAGCACACTGCCGGTGGTCGAGCAGGCCGGGTCGGTACGCATCGAGCTCACCGGCGTCGACTTGCTGGCTAGACGCATCGCCAACCATGAGTTCAGCCCGCCTGAGTGGGAGAGTGGTCTGCACTGGCGTGGCGAACCGGAGGAGACCGCCAACTTCATTCTTCTCCTCGACGCACTCAACTTCTGTTTCTGGGGCGAGCCACGCTGGATGGTCACGTTCGAGGGACAGCATTACAACGGCTATTGGGCGCTGGCGGCCGCCCTCACCCGCTCTATGCGCCAGGGCATACCTCTCACCGACGCAGAGTACCTGGCCCAGATCAGCGAGCCGGATCTGGCATCGGTCCTGTCGGGGGACGGGATGATCCCGCTATTGCCGGAGCGGGTCGCGAATCTACGCGAGGTCGGCCGCGTGCTCGTCGATTCATATCAAGGCCAATTCGCACACCTGATCGCCGACTGCAACAGCAGCGCAATCGACCTCGTCCGCAGGGTCGTGGCCGAGGTCCGATCCTTCAACGACGTAGCCACCTTCAGCGGCTGCGAAGTGCGCTTCTACAAACGAGCTCAGATCCTGGCTAGCGATCTCGCCGGCGCGTTCGATGGTAAGGGACTGGGCCACTTCCATGACCTCAATCAGCTGACCGCCTTCGCCGACTACAAAGTTCCCCAGGTGCTGCAGCAACTCGGCGTGCTGCGTTATGACGTGACCTTGACCAACATCCTGGAGCAGCAGGAAGAGATCCCACCGGGCCACGCCTACGAGCTCGAGATCCGCTCAGCAACCCTCTGGAGCGTCGAGGCCCTGCGGCAAGCGCTCGATCGACTGGGTCTCCGCATCCCTCCGTATCAGCTTGACTGGATGCTGTGGCAGCTGGGTCAGGATCTGTCGGCCGATGTCCTTCCCTATCACCGGACACGCACCATCTATTACTGAGTCATCCCCATCACCGTTCCTGGGGATTAAGAACGTTATTCTTTTAAAGAATCTCGTAGAGAATAGTAGAGCCTGTGGAGACGGGGAAAAGTCGGTGCGCTTCCTGACTGGACGCGAAAAACGGTGACGTCGGTTTGTGGGCGATTTGTCCACACAGACACAGCGTGCGTGTGGACCAGGACGTGCCTGAATTGTCACATGCCAAACTGTCCGCAAGCAGCCCACGCAACGACGTAGGTTATCCAAAGGCGAAAGGCGGCTATACACAAGGCTTTCCACAGCTTTCGGATGTTATCCACAGCGGGCCAGAACTTATCCACAGAATCGGTGGATTAGAACCGGTGTTCGGCGGTGTGGTGACGTTTGGTCAAGAGAAACTGGGTCTTTACGGGAAAGGAAGAACGCGATGCTGGAGCAACGACCTTATTCGCCGAACGAGCTGCTGGCCTGGTGTCGCCTGCTGACGCTCTCGCTGGCCGGATCAGCTCTTTCGTATACCAAGGAGCGGGAGGGTGACGTTGATGGATTGGTCGAGTGGTGGAGTGAGCGGCTGTCCCGGTTCTCGATGGGTGTGCCCGGTGGTGGAGTGGAGAGCGCACTCCTGGGTCTGCTGCTCAACGTCGAGGCGATCGGCGGGCAGATCACGTCGCGAGCCGTGAACCCGGAAGGGGCCGAAGTCGTGGTCAAGAGCCTGCCGGGCGATCATGTACCGGAAGAGCTCGATTATCGCTTCGAGGTATCGCAGAGTGAAGAGGATCTGCTGGCGGTCATGGGTGTGAGCCGTGAGGACCTCAACCGTTTGCTCGACGTCTTCGGCGCCGCCGCTGCCGGAACCAGATTCGAATATGGACGCTCGAGCGAGGGGGACGAGGAGCGACTGACACTGCGGGTGTGGTGAGAACGCGCCTACTGTGTAGACATAAGTAGCAGGTGAAGAATTGGATCGGTATCGGGCCACGATGGTCGGCCTGCGGCCGAAGGGCAACCAAGACCGCACCCACTTCGTGGGTTCCCGGTGGGTACCCCGATTGCCCCTACGAATATTCGCATACTCTTAGCCCGTTCAGGGGCTTCGTCTCAGGTAGCCGGGGCACCCGCTTGCGGGTCTTTTCAACACAGGGTGAACGGCGAGCAATTGCCGGGTTATTTTCTCAATCACCATTCAACCCAGGTTGACCGTCACGCCATTGCCGGCCAAAGAAGGGAAGCAACCATGCCATCGGTGAAGTGGGGAGAGTTGACCGCGGAGGAACTCTCAGCAGCGGTAGCGTCGAACCCACTGGTGCTCTTGCCGCTGGGCTGCACCGAGCAGCATGCCGGGCACTTGCCGGTCGATACCGACACCTATCAGGTGGAGCGCCTGACGGTGGAGGGAGCCGCAAAGGCCGCCGAGCGCTCCGACGTCGGTGTGCTGGTGCTGCCGGCCCTCCCGTTCGGACCGGCGTCGGAGCACTTCGGCCTTCCCGGCACCATCAGCATGCCGAACGAGGTCTACGTCCCGCTCTTGAAACACCTGATCTGGAGCGTGATCGATCTCGGCTTCCAGCGCATCGGGCTGGTGCGCGGCTGCGGCGGACATTGGGTCGTGCCGGGCGTGGTCTGGGACGTCAAGGCGGCGGCGGCGCGCGCTGGCAAAGAGGTGACCCTGCGCATTCTGAGCGTCGATGACAACTGGCGCACTTTACAGGAGAAGTATTTTCCAGGAAGCGACGGCGGCCACGCGGCCGTTATGGAGACGGCCCTCTGCCTGGCCGATCGATCCCATCTGGTGAAACGGGACCGCATGATGGCGCCGGATCTGACCATGCTCGACGAGCGCTACCGGGTGGGTGGCGAAGCGTTTCTCTTTGCGGAGATGTCGAGCACCGGCGCGCTGGGCGATCCCAGTCCGGCTACGGTGGAGGGCGGACGCGCGATCTGGCAGGAGACTACCGACGTCTTCGCCGAGCGCTTGGGCGATCTCGAGGCGCAGGACCGACAGCTCGGGCGGCTTTGAGGAGGGTGAGACATGGCTGAGCACGACACCTTTGCCTTGCGTGGCGGCACCGTCATCGACGGTATGGGCGGTGACCCGATCCCAGATGGAACGGTGCTGGTCGTGAACGGCCGCATCGCCGCGGTCGGGCCGTCCAGTTCTATCGACCTCCCCAGCGATCTACCAGTCCACGACGTCTCCGGCACGACCGTCATGCCCGGCCTAATCGATGGCCACGTCCATCTGCGCTCCTTTGCCGGACGCGGTCATCAGGACGTGCACCTCTGGAACGTCCTCACCTTCATCGAGGAGCAGACCGTCCATTGCGCGGCCAACGCCATCACGGCGCTGGAGTCAGGCATCATCAGCGTGCGCGATATGGCCGGTGGACGACCCGAGATCGCCGTGCGGCACGTGATGGAGCAGGGGATCCTTCCCGGCGCGCGCATCGTCGTCTGCGGCTTCGTCGGCATGACGGCAGGGCACGGCGACATGTTCGTCCCGGCCGCCATCGAGCAGCGTATGTGGCCGCCCGCTGACGGTATCGACGCCTGCCGCAAGCTGATCCGTGAGTACGCGAGAGACGGCGCCGACTTCATCAAGCTCTGCACCAGCGGCGGTGTCCTCTCAATCGGGGACAAGTCGGAGTGGCGCAACTACACCATGGATGAGACACAAGCCATCGTGGACGAGGCCCACGCGCTGGGCAAGCCGGTTGCGGCGCACGCCCACACGCGGGACGGCATCTATCAGGCGCTGGTGGCGGGAGTCGACACGCTGGAGCATGGGACGCATCTGGACGACGAGCTGATCGAGATGATGCTGGAGCGCGATACCTGGCTCTGCCCGACGCTGGCGATTGGCGATTTCATCCTGACGCACGGTGAAGAGCGGGGGGTGCCGGCGGAATCGATGGCGAAGTCGTGGGAGACAGACAGCTACCGCCAGGAGTCGATGCGCAAGGCCTACCAGGCCGGCGTGCGCATCTTCATGGGGACCGACTCCTGCAACACGATGGCCTTCGGCGGTCATGCGCGCGAGCTGCAATTGATGCACGAGCGCATCGGCATGACGGCGATGGAGACGATCATGGCAGCCACCTCGGCCGCGGCGGCGGCTATCGGATTAGGCGACATAACCGGAAGTCTCACCATCGGCAAGATGGCCGATCTGCTGGTTGTGGATGGCGACCCTTTGAGTGACTTGACCGTCCTGCAGGACCGCTCAAAGCTGCTCAGCGTGATCAAAGAGGGGACGGTGCTGATCGACCGCGGCATGCCGCGTCCGATCGCCGCAATGGTCTGATTTCCGCGTCTAATCCGACAAAATTAGTCAACATTAGAGTTTCGAATTCCATTGACACGGGGGCGCACGTTCAGTAAGCTGCCATAGAAATAGGACTCATTCTCAAAAGGTTGAGTTCAACGAACAACCTGCTGGCAACGAAGCTACGGTGAGGCAGCATGCGCGAACGAACCATCCCGATCTCCCTTGAAGACGACAACGAAGCGCGTTGTGCGGAGGTACTGCTCAAGACGCTCACCTCGCACAAAGGCATCGGCGCGGTGGAGCTGGATTCCGCCAATAGCGCCATCAAGCTGAGCTACGATCCCAATCTGGTCTCGCTCTCCGCCGTCGAGCGGGTGGCCGAGCGAGTCGGCGCGCAGCTCGGCGAGCGCTATCACCGCTGCGCGTTGCGCATGGACGGCGTCTCCTGCCGCTCCTGCGGCCTGGCCATCGAGCGCCGTCTCGCGGGACGGGACGACATCGTCTGGGCCAGCGCCAATGCTCCCAGCGGCAGCCTGAGCCTTGAGTACGTCGGCACCCGGGAGCACTTGCCCCAGATCTCGAAAGAGATCGGCGAGTCGGGCGTGCCGGTACGTCCCACCGAGGAGTCATCTCATCCGCGTGGAGAAATGGAGGAGGAAGAGAGCTGGTGGGACGAGCACAAGCTGATGGTGCTGGCGGCCGTCACCGCCATCTTCCTGATGAACGGCTGGGGACTCGGCGCGTTAGGTCTCATCCCCCACAACGTGCAACTGGGCTTTTACGTCCTGACCTATCTGGCCGGAGGTACCTACGCCACCATTGACGCGATCAAGGCCCTGCGCCACGGAAGCGTCGAGGTCGACCTGCTCATGGTGGTGGCCGCCATCGGCGCGGCGACCATCGGTGGCTGGGTCGAGGGTGGCATCCTCCTCTTCCTCTTCTCGCTCGGCAACGCGCTTGAGCATTTCGCGCTCGGCCGAACCCATCGGGCCATCCGCTCGCTGATGGAGCTGAGTCCGGAGGACGCCCTGGTCGTCCGCGATGGCGAAGAGCGCCGTATCCCGGTCGAGGAATTGGTCATCGGCGACGTGGTAGTGGTGCGACCGAGCGAGCGCATCCCAGCCGATGCCGAGGTCATCAGCGGCGAGTCTTCGGTCGATCAGTCGCCCATCACCGGTGAATCGATTCCGGTCGGCAAGATGGCCGGGGACAACGTCTTTGCCGGAACCATCAACGGTCATGGACTGCTGCGTCTACGCGTCGATCGCGTGGCGCACGAGAGTACACTGGCCAAAATCATCCGCATCGTGGAGGAAGCGCGCGGCCAGAAATCGGCTACCCAGCGCTTTACCGACCGCTTCGAAGGCGCCTACGCCATCGCCATCATGTGTGCCTCGGTCGTTACCTTCACCATCCCGATGCTGATCTTCGGCACCCACGAGTTTCATACCTGGTTCTATCGGGCCATGACGTTGCTGGTGGTCGCCTCTCCCTGCTCGCTGGTCATCTCGACCCCGGCCTCGATCCTCTCGGCCCTGGCCAACGGCGCGCGCCAGGGCATCCTCTTCAAAGGGGCTGTCCACCTCGAGAATGCCGGCACGATCACGGCGGTGGCCTTCGACAAGACCGGCACGTTGACGCTCGGCCGTCCACGGGTGACCGACGTGATGCCCTGGACCGGCGTCGATGAGCGGGAGATGCTCTCGATCGCGGCGGCGGTAGAGCGTCTCTCGGAGCATCCGCTCGGTATGGCCGTAGTGCAGTACGCGGAGAGCAATGGCTTCGGTGGCTTGATCGACGAAGGGGACATTTCGAACCTGCAGTCGGTGCCGGGCCGCGGCGTGCGTGCCAGCGTGCAGGGCCGCGTCATCCGCATTGGCAACGACGCCCTCTTTGAGAGCGAAGGCATGTCCCTACCGGAGGCATTGCGGGATCAGGCTAACGTCTATCGTGAGAACGGCAAGACGACCATGTACGTCATGGCCGACGATGCGCCGCTTGGCGTCATTGGCGTAGCCGATGTGATTCGTCCGGTCGCTCCAGCCGTCATCAAGGAGCTGCATCGCATCGGCGTGAAGAAGACGATCCTGCTGACCGGCGACAACGAGCGTGCGGCCCGCGCCATCGCCAAGCAAGTAGGAATCGACGAGTGGCGTGCCGGGCTACTGCCGGAAGAGAAGCTGGACGTCATCCGCGAGCTACAGGAGGCGGGCGTCAAAGTAGCCATGGTCGGCGACGGCGTGAACGACGCCCCGGCGCTGGCAACGGCCACACTCGGCATCGCCATGGGGGCGGCAGGAACCGACGTGGCGCTGGAGACGGCCGATGTCGTGCTCATGTCGGACGACCTGACCAAGCTCCCCTATGCGGTGGAGCTCAGCCGCCGGGCGCGGCGCATCATCACACAGAATATGACGTTCGCTCTCAGCGTCATCTTCTTCTTTTCGATGGGAGCGGTCGTCGGCCTGGTACCGCTGCCGGTGGGCGTCATCGCGCACGAAGGCGGCACGATTCTGGTGGTGATGAATGGTCTACGCCTGCTGCGTTTCGTCAAACCAGCTATCAGCAAGGTGACGGGAACCCCGGCGCTGGCGATGGAGTGAGGCCTCCACAAATTGAATAACTGGTTCGATGGGATCGCAGACTCCGCGATCCCATCAGTGTCTTGTTGACAGCCCTTTCCTCCAAGCGCAGAATCACCATCACGCAGCTCAAGCGACCGTTCGTTGGTTTGTTTCCTTCGAGCTCGATCACCGGGGATAGGACGATCCGCGTCGTCCTGCGGCCTCGGGTGAGGGCGTGCGCGATTCGAGGAAGCCATGTCGTCTCAACCTCCTACCCTGGTGAAACACCTCCTGCCACTGACCCGCTTGGTCTTCGCCATCTCGGTCGTCCTGGCCGGCATCGCGGGCATACAGCTCTACGTTCTGGCGACGCGCACCGATCGCTACTTCGCCTGGACGATCGGCAATCCCCTTTCGGCCGCCTTCGTCGGAACCGGTTTCTGGGCCGGCACGATCCTGCTCCTCTTCGCCATTCGTGAGGAGGCCTGGGCCAACGTGCGAGTGGCGGTGGCCGCGGTGGTGACCTTCGTTCCGCTCATGGTGCTGGCCACACTGATGCACCTCGACCCCTTCCACTTCCACAGTCATCTGCTGGGCGCACGCGTTGCTGCCTGGGCCTGGCTGATCGTCTACGTCACCGTTCCGTTCATCCTGGCGGCAACTCTCCTGCTCCAGCTGCGGGCACCCGGCGGCGACCCGCCCAATGGCGCGCCGGTGCCGGACTGGGTGCGAGCCTTCCTCGGCTTGAACGGCGTCATCTCTCTGATCGTCGGTCTCTGTCTGACCCTGATCCCGCATCGGGTCTTCACCCATTGGCCTTGGGGACTCACCGAGCTCACCGCGCAGACGGTTGGCGCCGGGTTTCTGACCATCGGCGTTGCCTCCGTCTGGTTCGTTCGTGAGAAGGGCTGGGTGCGCGGTCGAGTCGGGACCGTCCCCTACCTGCTGATCGGCGCCCTGCAATTTCTCGCATTACTCCGCTTTCACTCGAGCGTGGAATGGGGCCGTGTTGGAGCTTGGCTCTATCTCCTCTACGTCGTGGGGATCCTCGTTGGGGGCATCTACAGCACGCTGATGGTCTGGCGATTA
Source organism: uncultured Chloroflexia bacterium (assembly GCA_963713965.1). GTDB lineage: Bacteria > Chloroflexota > Chloroflexia > Thermomicrobiales > Thermomicrobiaceae > CALAGB01. The sequence continues at coordinate 1,921,751 of OY970217.1, read as the reverse complement.
GGGCCGGATGAGGATGCGGTGGTCGCTGCTGTCCCGCGCAAGACGTGATTGCCAAGGGTCGGTGAGTCAGATCGAGCACCATGACGGCACGTTCAGCGCGCCTGACGGGGTGGAGCTCTACGTCCAATCTTGGGTCTCTAGGGATCAACCCACGCGTGGCGTGATGGGCATCGTCCACGGCCTCGGCGAGCACAGCGGCGAATACGAGCATGTGGTCGAGCGGCTCGTTCCAGCCGGGTTCGCCGTGTATGGCTTCGATCTGCGCGGACATGGTCGATCGCCGGGGCAGCGGGCCTTCATCCGTTCCTGGGATGACTACCGGCAAGACGTGCGCGCCTTCCTGAATCTCGTTGCTGAGGAGCAGCCGGGGCAGCCGCACTTCCTGCTGGGGCACAGCTTGGGCGGAATCATCGTGCTCGATTTCGCCCTGCGTCATCCCGATGGGCTGCGAGGTGTCATCGCCCTCGGTCCAGCTATCGGCGAACTTGGCATCTCGCCGGCCCTGCGCGCTTTGGCGCGTGTGGTGTCGCGCGTCCGACCTTCGTTCTCGCTGGGAACGGGGCTCGAAGCAAGCGCCATCTCACGCGATCCAGAGGTGGTCGCGGCATATCGCTCCGATCCGCTGGTGCACGATCGAGGCACGGCGCGGCTGGGAGTCGAGAGCGAGCGAATCGTCGACTTCATCCACTCCCACGCCGCAGAATTGCGGCTGCCGCTGCTGATCCAGCACGGGGAAGCCGACCGCATCGCCGGGATTGATGGCAGCCGTCGCTTCATCGCTAACGTCACGGAGCCGGACAAAACCCTTATCGAGTACCCCGGCGCCTACCACCAGGTGCATAACGACCTGTGCCACGAGACAGTCACGGCCGACTTGCTCGCCTGGCTGGAGCGATATCTCGATTGACCCGTTCAGAGACACGTAAACACGCCACGCCCGGCTGGGAACCAGCCGGACGTGGCGTCATGACCATCGTCCAACTCAGCGTTTGTGCTCGTAGATCTCGTAGAGACGTGAATCGATCGACCCCTCGATGTAATCTCCGAACGCCTGCTGAAACTGCGGCGTCAAGATCTCGTCCGCCTTCTCGGCGGCCTCGAGTGAGTTCCAGACGCTTACAGCGCCATAGACGCTGCGCTCTTCATCCAGGAAGAAGGTCACGCTCTCGAATCCGGGCAGCTGCGCCACTCCCTGTGCGCCCTGATCCGCGATCTGCTCCGCAACGCTGCGATGTCCCGGTTTCATGGTAAGCAATCCGATGGTGAGATAACGTGGCATGCCGTCAGTCCTTTCTTTGGCGTCCAACCAACGTGTCAGTCTCAGCCCGTCAACCACTCCCTCTACGCAATAGCCGGGCACCACTCCTTCCCCGTACCGAATCGTCCTCCGATGTGAAGAGAGTAGAACCACGCGGTATTCACCAAACAGCTCATTTCCTGCTCAGTTTTCATTCAGGGTCATCGGGAATAGCCAATTCGCGGTCTCGAAGACGGCGTTTGAGGCGGTCTGTGCCGCTTGAGACGGTTTTGTCACACCCTTGACATATCGAGAGACGGATGTCGGCACGGTTGTCACGGGGGCGATGCTAGTCTCACGGTAGGCCGTCTGGACGATGCAATCCGCCCATGCCGACCTGCTCCATCGCATGTGGGTGGGGCGGCACAACGATCGCGACCGGCCCTCCGGCCGCCCCGGCTCCGCCGAAAGGAACACGAAATGGCACTCCCAGTTGTTGAGAAGGTCGGCAACGAGACCGAATCCAAAGAGACCGCGAACAAGTTCTCGATCGTCATGTACAGCGGCACGGTCGATAAGTTCATCCCGCTCGGTGTCATGAGCCAGGCCGCGGCGGCCATGGGCATGGAGGTCAACGTCTTCGTCACCGGGTTCGCGCTCATGGCCTTTACCAAGGAGCACCACGATCTTCCATTCCCGGCTGAGTTCGCCGCCATGGCTCCTATGCTGATGCAGGGCATGCAGGCCCACAACGTCGCACCGTGGGACGTCATGCTGCGCCAGGCCAAGGAGCTGGGTGCAAAGGTCTATGCCTGCTCGATGATGAGCGAGGTGATGGGCCTGAAGCGTGACGACTTCAACGATCTCGTCGATGACGTCGTCGGTGCGGCCAGCTTCGTCCTGATGTCGGAGCATGGCGAGACCTTCTTCATCTAAGCCCGACATCTACACACCAAGGAGGTGGATCGATGAACGAAGTGACGACACCCCACACCATGATTGATTCGCGAGGCTCGTCCTGCCCCGGCCCGATCACAGACCTGGCCATGGCCTATCGCCGCTCGAAGGTCGGCGACGTGATTGAGCTCTGGGCGACCGATTCCGGCGTCAAGCCGGACGTTCAGGCCTGGGCCACCAAGACCGGCAATCGCATCGTGTCGATCGACGATGAACCCGACAAGATCGTCGTCGTGCTCGAGATTGTGAGGCGGTAACGTGGCGCGCAGAGTCCTGATCATTGGTGGCGGGACCGGCGCCACCATGCTGGCCAATACGCTCAACAAACGCACGTTCGAGGTGACGGTGCTGACGTCGTCGCTGGAGCACATGTTCCAGCCCGCGCTCCTCTACGTCGCCTTCAAAGACTCCCGGGTCAACACCGTGCGTGACGAGCGCTCGCTCCTCTCACGCCACGTCCGGTTGGTGCATGACCGGGTGACGAACATCGATCTACGCAAGCAAGAAGTAACGACGGCGAGCGGCTCCCAGTATGGCTATGACGATCTGGTCGTCGGCACCGGCGTACGCACCGATCCGGGGCAGATACCGGGCCTGACGGAAGTCAACGCTCAGTTTGGCGATTATCATTCGACGCTCGCATGGGCGCACAAACTATGGGCCAATCTGGAGAACTTCCAGGGCGGCACGATCGTTCTGGGCCAAGCCTCACCGATCTGCAAATGTCCGCCCTCGCCGGTCGAGGGAATCCTGTTGATCGATGAGTTGCTGACCAAACGCGGCATTCGAGACAAGACGCGACTCGTCTTCTTCTCGCCCTATCCGCGACCGTACCCGGCCGCGCCGATGAACGAAATCGTTGAGCCGATCATGCGTGAGCGGGGCGTCGAGATCATGACCTTCTTCGATCTCGACCGTATCGATCCAGAGACCAAAACGATCTACTCCATCGAAGGGGATGAGATCCAGTACGATCTGCCGATCATCATCCCACCCTTCATTGGGGCGAATATCAGCTACGAGCCGGCGGAAGTGCTCGATCAGAGCCGGTTGTTGAAGACCGACAAGCTGACACTGCGAGTCATGGGCTTTGACAACGTCTACGCCATCGGGGACGGCACCAACCTGCCGACCTCGAAGTCGGGAGTTGGTGCGCATCTGGAAGCGAAAGTTGTGGCCAGCATGCTGGCCGGTAAGCCGGCGGCCTTCGGCGGGCGCACGCATTGCCCAGTCGACCTGGCCTATGGCAAGGGGACGTTCGTTATCGGGTCGTATGACGCGCCCGTGGTCAAGCTGCAGCCGAGTCGTCTGAACCATCTGATGAAGATGATGTTTGGACGCATCTACTGGATCAGTCTACGGGGTTTGCTTGAGCCGATGTTCGACGTCTTTTTCAAGTTGACCGCGCCGAAACCGCCAAAGCCGGAGCAACGGCCCACGGCGGGCGGCGAAACCCTGCGACCGTGAGGGAGTAACGACGCTTCCAGTTCCGCACCTTCACATGTGGGCCGTTACAATGACGGCCCACGCCGCTTCCTGGCCCCCGGCTGATCCGTCCCATCACGCAACTCCGCGACGACCGTCACTTCATTCCGATTGTGATAGAGCTGGCGCGCGAAGCGTATGTCATAGCTGCGACTGAGGAGCTCCAGAGCGTTACGAACCGTCTGCAATGGTTGTCGCGGAGAAAGCTTGAGCGTCAAGATAGCCAACGCTCCTGGGTTGAGGCAGCGAGTGGCGTTCAGCATCACCCCGCACGAGCGGGTCGGCGCCATGCGCATGTCGTTGACGATCAAGTCGAAGTGCTGGCTGGTATCGGTCAGAAACGCTCCCGCCGTGCTACGCACGTGGTGAACATTGCGGTCGGCGGCGATGCGCGGGTCTAAGTCGGCGGGGTCGACCGCCCAGACGTGCAGCCCGCGACGGCGCAGGACGCGGGTCCAGCCGCCGGGGCTGGCCCCCAGATCGAGCGCCGCACCTTTGGCGGGGAGAGGCACGTGCGACACCTGGAAGAGTTCTTCCAGCTTGAACTCGGAGCGCGAGACCTGTTCGGACCGCTTTGCCAGGCTCAGCCGCCCGCCGGGCCAGTCGACCAGGGCGTCCTCGCGCTGGTTGAGTCCAACGATGAGTAACTCGTTCGTTAGTAGGACGGAGAGGACCTGCTCCCGATTGCCACGCGCGACGGAATACCCTCTGCCAGCGAGCATTTCGGCGAGAGAGCGCCACAGTTCGTCAGTGCGTGGACCGGTATGGATGTCCTCCGCACGCCAGACTTGCAGGGCGATCTCGTGGCCGGTGTCGACGCTCCGTAGTGCGTCGATGATGGTCGAGTCCAGCAGGTCGGGGTCGATGTCGACGGTCTCGACTGGTAGCTCCGCCACCTGCCGCATCAAATGCCGCACGAAGAAGATCGTTCGCTCACGACAGGCACGTGCCACATCGGCGATATCGATTCCCGCACCGCGCAGACGTCCCGTATCGACGCCGACGCGCTCGAGCTTGACGTCCGGGAAGGCCTCATGCAGCTCCTGGATGGCTGCCGGCAGATACTCCGCATGCGTGGCAAAAAGGATCATCGATTCAGGCAAACAAACCCCTCAACACTGAATGCTCGGTTCCGGTTACCGGCTCGGTGAGGCCGACCCACCGGCCTCACCATGTGATATCACGTTTCGCGAGCATGTCACCTATTGGCGCATCGCGCTGAACCTATCACGAGGGAACGTCACCAATGAGTACCAACACGACCAGACACCAGCAGCACATCAACGCGCCACGCGCGCGTGTCTACCAAACGCTCCTCGACGCCGACGCGATCGTGAAGTGGAAGGTGCCGGACGGGATGACGTGTGACGTGCACGCATTCGAGTCCCGTGAAGGGGGCACGTTCCGCATCTCGCTCACCTATGACGAGCCGGCCAGCACCGGCAAGACGACAGCGCATACCGACACTTACCACGGCCACTTCGCCAAGCTGGTGCCGAACGAGCAGATCATCGAGATCGATGAGTTCGAGTCGGACGACCCGGCGCTGCAGGGCGAGATGATCATCACCTACACGCTGGTCGATGCGGACGGCGGGACGGATCTCTTCGCCGTACATGAGGGTCTGCCGGCCGTGGTCTCGCCAGCCGACAACGAGCTTGGCTGGCAGATGTCGTTGCGCAAGCTGACCGCTCTGCTCGAGGCAGCCGAGGGGTAGGATCCACCCTATTCATTCTGGACGAGGTCTTAAAAGTCTTTTGCCGCTCAGGAGTCTCGCGTCCGCGTCGTGTTGAGTTCAGCGCGTGGCGTCATGGCGTCTGACAGGTCTACCACCATCGTGATCATAGCGCTTCCAGCCGCCGCCATCGTCCCATTCGTAGAGCTCGTTTTGAAGCGGATAGCCGCCTCATCATGAAGTTGCCAACCTCTTCGCCGCTATTCGAATTTCGCGTCCCAGCGCTGGTTCTGGGGTATCGAGATTCACGCCGTGATGAAAGTGCGGCTGCGTAGCAATTGCCCAGCAGATCACACCATCTGTCCAGCGGGCGAATTTCCGAGGACGTTCAGAATGTGCAGGTGGCAGCTGACCAAGGCGGGAGCATTCTGCTCAAAGCGACAAATCTGGAGGGTGTGCCAACGGCGTTCAATTTCGGATCGCCCGACGATTTCCCTGCCGTTCGAAGAGTGTTTTTGACCAAGGACGTTCAGATCTCTTCGTGAGTCGCTGCTCTGGACGAAATACTCAGGGCCGTCTTCCGCGGCTTCGGTCCCGCCATCACGAGTATAACGCATCGACCTCGACAGTCACCCATTGTCGCCGTGATCATTACCGCGTCGACCGGCTCGGTGGTTAGCGGAAACCGGATCATCAACGTTCAAGGTTCTCAGAGACGTTTTGTGAAGACCCACCAGACTGCGCGATCACCTTCACGTTCACGGAAGGACGCGCCATCAAATTCCTTGGGAACGCTCTCTCAAGAGGATCGCCGCCCTATGAACGAAATTGTGGTCAAGGAGGAAGTTGGCCATGCCGCCTAATTGTGGCTTACGTTGGCGGCGATGCGCTCGTCAATGACATCTCGGTTCTGATCGTAATAGGAACAGCTGCAACAACAGCGTCGACCGGGATGCCGAAATCATGCGCGGCTCGGTCTACCTTGCCATGAACTGCGGGGAGGTATCCGATTACCGCCCATACCGAAACACCGTAGTCGACGATCCTGACATCGTCCGGATCTGAGTGTTGACGATCCGAAGAGATCCATCGGTGTACGAGTTCGTTTCATCGATGTACGATTTCATTACTCCTGAGACGGCCATGTCGCGAGCAAATCCTTTGAGGGATCGGAAAATCGTCGTCACAAGGCTAAGTGAATCGAGTTTATCACGCGCCGAATGTAGGCAGAATCTGTTGCGTACGCAGTTTCCGGATGCATGAGACTGAGCATCAGAACATTTCCGTGCGGCCCAAAAGCATGGTCAATATTTCAGCCACGAACCCCTCATCTGCGCCATGCTACGCTTCAGTACGGTTCTAGGTGCAGAGGGGATATTCAGGTATGAGCCAACGCGCCGTCAGCATCGCGTTTCAGACGAATAAGCCGCTCGCGGCCTATGGCCCATTGGCGGCCGCGGCGGAGGGATACGGATTCGACGGCGTCAGCGTCTTCAACGACATGCTCTACCAGCCCGCCTGGCTGCCGCTGCTGGAGATCGCTCGCGCCACCACGCGAGTACGCATCGGGCCCGCCGCGGTCAACCCCTTCACCTGCCATCCGGTCAACATCGCGGCCAACATCGCCCTGATCGACGAAGCATCGGATGGTCGCGCCTACGTCGGCTTCGCCCGTGGCGCCTGGCTCGATTACGTCGGCCTGCAGCCGCAGCGACCGGTGACGGCCGTGACTGAGGCCATGCGCTGTGTGCGACATCTGCTGCGCCGCTCGACCACGCCACTGCCGGGGGAGTTCTTCAGCGTCGCGGGCGGCGATGCGCTCCGTTGGGCGGCGATTCGATCCGACATCCCCTTCCTGCTGGGTAGCTGGGGACCGCGTATGCTGCGCGAGGGATTGCCGCTGGTCGAGGAGGTCAAGCTGGGCGGCAGCGCCAATCCGGAGGTTGGCCCCTGGTTCCGCTCATTGGTCGGCGACGCTCCCGTGAAGCTGGTCGTCGGCGCGGTGACGGTGGTGGATGAGGACGGAGATAGGGCGCGTGCTCTGGCGCGGCGCGAGGTGGCGCTCTATCTGCCCGTCGTGGCGGAGCTGGGCCCGAAGCTGGAGATCGATCCAGAGATCCTGAGCGGCGTGCGAACAGCGGCCGAGACGTATGACTTCGAGACGGCCGGTCGCTACATCTCCGATGAGCTATTGCGCCGCATCGCCTTCGCCGGCACGCCGGACGAGGTGGCCGCGCAGGCGCTGGAGCTGTTTGAGTCGGGCGTCGATCGGGTCGAATTCGGCACGCCACACGGCCTGAACGAAGAGGACGGCCTGCGCCTCCTCGGCGAACGAGTTTTGCCGACTTTGCGATGATGCGAATGTTCGGAAGCGAAAGTGGGGATCAGGGATGAGTCAGCAGCTTAACGGACGCGACGACGAGTTCACGCTCTACGATCTGGACGTGGTGGTGGAACAGATCAACGGCAATTGCACCTGCGCCATGTCGCTTGGCGATCGCTTCCATCTACGCGGCGGCAAGCTCTCGCTTCCAGACGGCGCCGACTTCTGTCTTTACGCCCTCAACTCCGTCCTGCCGCTGCTGCCGACCAAGCAGCGCCAGAACCACCAGGCCGACTGGATGGAGACCGATTCCCGCGTCACCTGCCCCGATCCCGCCTGCGGCCTGATCATGCGCATCGATCGCGTCGCGTCCCGCTCCCTACGCCATGACGACGTCAGCGCCACGAGGTGGGAGCAGAAGCCCGGTAGCTAACGTTGTTTTCCAGCGTTCGTTAACCTCCAGTTGGGACAAGCGCTTCAATGTGATTCTTTAGCATGTTCCCTACTCCCTTATCAATCAGCTCGCCCATCTTCGCACTGTCGAAGTACTCGCGCGTCATCTGGGCAAGCGTCTCGGTCGGTACAAGCTCGCTTACGCCTTGTTCGTGTGCTGCGATACTGACCGGCGCCCGTTCGAGGATGTAGTCCGCGAGCTGCGTGAGATTCCAATCGGACGCGCCATACTGATAGAGAAAGAGCTTCGCTGGGAACGTGTAATCCGTCTTGACCTTATCCGCTCCGACGGCTCCGAGGATATGCCCTTGTTTTGAATACCACCCGATCCCGCCATCGGCGTCCCGCATCAAATTGACAGGCTCGACGGCTTCCTGACCAAGCGCCGACATGAGGGTGTAAATTTCCACCTGGTTGGCGAGGGCCGAACCTCGATAGGCCGTCATTAGCTTCGAGGCCGCCGTTTCCATATCCATAACGTCATTGATGCTGATGAAAAGCGGAATCATCGGAAGATCGTGGATCGACTTGCCGGCAAGCGCCTCCCTCAGAGCCGGCGAGCCAACCCGCATCGTGGCCTTGTCCAAGCCAGCACCACCGACGGAGATGATATTGTCATCGCCGGGCCTGACCGTGTCTTCGGTGTTGAGATAGTCCTCGTCGGAGCTACCCATAGTAAGCTCTGTCCTATCAAGGCGCCAGAGCTCGTTGACAATCGAACCGGCGATGCTCGTCTCGATGGCCGCTGGATTGACCTCCGGGAACAACGGTGGGATACGGTACGACGCGAGGCTGTCGTAGTCGTGGTTCTCCCGGATCGCACTGAGCCAGTAGTAGTACGGTCCCGGGCTTGGGAGATCTTTAATCGTTTCGAACGCGAGATGGCTAAAGTTGGTGGACAGCGTACGCGTCACGTGTCTGAGCTTTTCCTTCTCCTTCTCGACCTCTGATTCGCCTCCCTGCTCTTTAAGGGACTCTTGTTGCTTTTCGAGGCCAAACCCGCCGATATTCTCGACTCCTTTTTCCACCACGCCTTCGGCTTTGCTGCTCAGTTCCTCCAAGAATTTCATGAAGGCGGACCCGGCCACGTCGGCCATGAAGAGCTCGACCGAGAGCACCTCGAGCCCCTTTCGGGCGACGAACCCGAGGATGTCTCCGAATACTGACCACTCGGCCTTCTTCCCGGCCTTCTCCACAGCGTCCATTACATAGTCGCTCCAGATGCTCAACAGGGTTGCGCCGTAATCCGCGATGAACTGACCGGCGTTCTGCTTGTTCTGGCTGTCGCGCTCATCCGTCGCCAGCATGAGATCACGTATGTCGGCTTCGCTATAGCCGAGTCGTGGTTGTTCGTATCCGGGGGCTGAATCGCCCGGAATTTGTAACGGTGTCCTGGCCAGCATCGGCGGGACATACTCAGACCACCCCGGGAACTGGTGCTCGTGATTGCCTTCCGCGTCTGACTCGGGCTTTGGCCCGGGCATCGGGCCAGGAAAACTACCAAAATTGTCCTTTTCGGATGGCTGAACACTTGTAGATTGTTGCTTCTCCGCTGCCGGCAACGGTTGTCTTTGGAGGGTTGTCGACGGCGTGGCGATGGCGCCCGGATCATTGGGCGATTGGACTGATAGCTGACTCGGCGGTACGCTAATCGCTCCTTCGGCCGACCGGACTGCCGACTGCTCAAGTGCATCCTCAGCCGGACCCACGCTGGACGGCATGCCTGAGGCGCCATCCTGCTGCACCACGTGCGTGAGCTCGTGGGCCAGGAGTTCCCGACCTTGCTGGCCGGCTGTGTCATAGCTGCCGTCACGGAAGAAGATGTCGCTCCCACTCGTGAAGGCACTGGCACCGAGGTCGCGGTTGAGTGCATCGGCCTCGCTGTCGGCGAAGATCCGAACTTGGCTGAAGTCGTAGTGGAAGAGGGGTTCCATCTCGATGCGGGCGCTCGCGTCGAGCGGAGCACCACCCCGATCTCTCGCTGCTTCAATTCTCCCGCTGGTCGAGTCGTCCAGCATTCCTCCTTCAGGACCGATCGGCCGAGTCAACGCCTCGGTTTGTCGCTGGATGGACGAACCGTCGGGAGACTCACCCCCTGGATTGATCGGAATGTGTGCGAGATCGTAGTCGAGGCGACTACTCAGTCCTCCTCCGACGGGATGGGCAGGCTCATTCCCTGTGGCGGAATCGACCGAGGACATGAGAGAACGCTCAGGGTGACGTTCACGTCGTGAACGCCCGAGACGAAGGCGCGCAGACTGACTCATCATAGATCCATCCGCTGCAGCAGAAATCGGAAAAGATTGCCGTGAATGACAATTCGGGACGCACGAGGTTAATCAGATGCAACTCCAGCATACGCCGTTCATCGGTTCTGTCAATCTACGACAGCCGGTTTCGTGGCCGGTAATTGGCACCATCCGGCCTCATGCTGTTAGAATCTGACCCTGTCTCGTCCTTGAGATGCGATCTCCGCATCGCGAGACGGTTCGATATTGGCACCTTTGCGCGACGCAAAAGGAGAGTCTCATGCGGCAAACGTTGAAGAGCTTTGCAGCCGGAATGTTCTTCAACGAGAGAGTCGTGCATGGAGATTGTCAATATCGGAATCCTGGCGCATGTAGACGCCGGTAAAACTACCCTCACAGAACGCATCCTCTTCGAGACCGGAGTCATCCGATCGGTCGGGAGTGTCGACAAAGGGACGACGCAGACCGACACGATGGAGCTTGAGCGTGCCCGCGGCATCACCATCAAGTCCGCGGTCGTCTCGTTCCAGCTGAACGATCTCAAGGTCAACCTGATCGATACGCCCGGCCACAGCGATTTCATCGCTGAGGTGGAGCGCTCGCTGGGTGTGCTAGATGGCGTGGTGCTGGTCGTTTCGGCCGTCGAGGGCGTGCAGCCGCAAACACGACGCCTGGCGCGCGCCATCCGCGCGGCTCACCTGCCCCTCATCATCTTCGTCAACAAGATCGACCGGCTCGGAGCACGCGGCGATGACCTTCTAGAAGACATTCGTGCAAAGCTGAACCTGCGCGTCGTTCCAATGACTGTCGCCAGCGGATTAGGCGAACGGACCGCGACCGTTGACGCACGCGATCGAGAGAGCCTGGAGTGGCGCGATCCGCTGATCGACCTGCTGGCTGAGCAAGACGAGCGCGTGATCGAGGAGTTCGAGCGTACTGGAGGCGTGCTCAGCACCTCGTTCTTGACCGAACGGCTGCAGTCGCAGGTCGCCTCGGGTGACGTGACACCCGTCTACTTCGGCTCGGCGATCACTGGTGTCGGCGTTCAGGAACTGCTCGACGGCATCGAGGAGTGCCTGCCGCGAGCCGGTCGGGAGAGCGACGGCCCCGCATCCGGCGCCGTCTTCAAGATCATGCGACGCGATTCGGGCGAGAAGCTCGTCTACGTGCGACTCTTCGACGGGAGCCTGAGTGTGCGACAGCGCGTGCTCTTGCGGCGGCGCGACCAGTTCGGCGAGTTGCAGGAGATCGAGGAGCGCATCACCGGCATCGAGGGCTTCGCCTCCGGAACCGCCAAAACGGTCGATGAAATGCGGGCGGGCGAGATCACCGCGCTTCACGGGCTGCGCTCGGCTCGTATCGGTGATCGCATCGGGTCCGACGGCACTGACATGGGCGAGGTCGAGCGCGTCTTCCCAACCCCCGCGCTGGAGAGCGTGGCACGTCCGACAGATCCGGGACAGATCACCCACTTGCGTGAGGCGCTGGAGCAGCTGGCTGAGCAGGACCCGCTCATCACGTTGCGCCAGCGCAACGAGTCGGGTGAGATCTCGGTTCGCCTCTTCGGTGAGGTGCAGAAGGAGGTGCTCACCGAGACGCTTACGCACGAATATGGCGTCGGCGTGCACTTCGGGCCGAGCCGAACCGTCTGCATTGAACGTCCCATCGGCGTCGGGGAAGCGGTCGAGATCGTCTTCGAGGAGCCCAATCCCTTCTACGCCACCATCGGGTTCCGCATCGAGCCGGCCGGGCAACGCAGCGGAATCCGTTATGTACGGGAGCTGGGTTCCTTGCCGCTGGCCTTCTACCGCGCCATCGAGGAGACGCTTCACGAGACCCTGGCCCAGGGTCTGACCGGCTGGGAGGTGACCGATTGTCTGGTCACGCTCACCCAAGCCGGATTCAGCTCGGTCCTCAGCACGGGGACCGATTTCCGCAAGTTGACGCCTCTCGTCCTGATGCAGGCGCTGGAGCGGGCGGGCACCGAGACGTGCGAACCGATCGACCAGCTGGAGATCGAGATTCCGGAGGATACCTTCGGTGCGGTCTGCGGCATTCTCGTGAACGCGCGGGCCACGATTCGCAATGCGTTCCAGAACGGCGATTCCTACCGTATCGTCTGTGAGATCCCCACGGTCGAACTGCGCGGAGTCGAGCAGCAGCTACCAGGACTGACGCGCGGGGACGGGAGTTGGGAGTCGAGCTTCGCCGGATACATCCCAGTGTCAGGTGAGCCGCCGGTCAGGGCGCGCGTTGGGCCGAATCCGCTCAATCGCGCGCATTACCTGGCCGACGTGGCGCGGATGTAAGGCGAGGAGTGACGATGCAACCGATTCAAACAACGCGCCGCTACTGGCACCTGCTCGCGCGCTACCTGCGACCCCACCGGCCGCGGTTGGTGATTCTGTTCTTGATCTTGAGCGTGATGATCGGCGTACAGGTCGTCTCTCCCCTGATCGCCAGCCGCTTCATCGATCAAGCTAGTGCGGGCGGCGCCATGCGCGGACTGATCGTGCTGGCGCTCCTCACCATGGCTCTGGCATTGATTGGACAGGCCGTCACGATCGCTGAGACCTACGTGGCCGAGAACGTGAGCTGGTCCGCGACCAACGAGCTGCGTTCAGACCTCGTCGCGCACCTGCTGCGGCTGGACGCCTCGTTCCATACCGCCCGCACGCCGGGCGAGCTGATCGAGCGGGTGGATGGGGATGTGGCCATGCTGGCCCGCTTCTTCTCCCGCTTCGTGGTCTACATCCTGGGGAACAGCATTCTGATCCTCTCGGTGCTGGCCCTTCTCTTCGGCGTCGACTGGCGCATTGGGTTAGGGCTGACTCTGCTGGTCTTCATTGGCCTGATCGCCATGCTGCGCATCCGGCAGGCGGCCATCCCCAGCTGGGCTGCTGAGCGTCAATCGAGCGCAAGTTTCTACGGATTCCTGGGGGAGTATCTGGCGGGGACTGAGGACGTGCGCTCCAGCGGCGCGGGGCCCTTCGTGCTGCGGCGCTGCGCCGAGGTGATGCGCTCCTGGCTAGCGATGTACACGAGAGCCGAGATGTGGGGTTACGCGCTCGTCTCGACCAGTCAGGGACTCTTCGCGCTGGGCACCGCCATCGCCTTTGGCCTCAGTGCCATGCTCTATCGATCGGGTTCGCTGACGATCGGCACCGTCTATTTGGTCTTCCAGTACACCACGGTGCTGCGCCAGCCAACCGAGCAGATTCGCAGTGAGGTGCAGGATCTGCAGCAGGCGGACGCCAGCATGGGGCGTATCGAGGCGCTCATGCGTATCTCGCCGCGCCTCGTCGATGGTCCAAGGTCTTCCCTACCCTCGGGGGCGCTCGCGGTCGAATTCGACAACGTCTCCTTCGCCTATGGAGAGGGTGCGCCGGTGCTCCAAGACGTCAGCCTGGACCTGGATGCGGGCCGCGTGCTTGGCGTGGTGGGTCGCACCGGCAGCGGCAAGACGACGCTGACGCGGCTGCTCCCTCGCTTCTTCGATCCAACCGGGGGTGTCGTGCGCCTGGGAGGCGTCGATCTGCGTGAAGTCAGCCTCCAGGCGGTCCGCTCCCGCATCGGACTGGTGACCCAGGAGGTGCACCTTTTCAGCGCAAGCGTACGGGACAACCTGACCCTCTTCGACGATGACGTGCCCGACGAGCGTATCCGCGATGTGCTTCAGGCGATGGGTCTGGGTGACTGGCTCGCTGGTCTGCCCCGGGGACTGGAGACGCTGCTCGGGCCGAGCGGTGTCGGCCTCTCGGCCGGACAGACGCAGGTGCTGGCCTGCGCCCGCGTCGTGCTGCTCGATCCGGACTTAATCATCCTGGATGAGCCGTCGTCTCGGCTCGACCCAGCCACGGAGCGGCTGGTCCACGACGCGTTGGGCCGATTGCTCGAAGGGCGCACCGGCATCATCGTGGCGCACCGGCTTAGCACCATCACCTACGCCGACGACATCCTGGTACTGGAAGAGGGGCGGGTTCGTGAGCACGGGCGGCGGACGGAACTGGCGGCCGACCGTAATTCACGCTTCGCCGAGCTACTACGAATCGCCAAAGAGGAGGTCGCCACGTGAGCGAGCGACAGCTACCGACCTGGCGCTATCTGGCCAAGATGGCGCGCTCGAAGCCCTGGCTCTACGTGGCGCACGCGCTCCTCTGGACCATCCTGGCGACGATGCCGCTGATCCCGGGTCTGATCGCGCGCGCCTTCTTCGACACGCTCACCGGAAACGCGCACCTGCGCATCGGTACTAACGGGCTGATCCTCCTCTTCGTGGCGGTCTCGCTGCTGCGCGCCGTAATCTGGCTCGTCGGCGGCTACGTCGAGACCGTCATGCGCTTCATGATGAACGGTCTGCTGCGACGTAACCTGCTGCGTCACATCTTGAGTCAGCCGGGCGCCGCGGCGCTTCCCTTCTCGATCGGCGAGGCCATCAGCCGCTTCCGGGACGACGCGCACGAGGCCGAGGACAACCTGGATTGGTCCAATGACGTCCTGGGGACTGGGCTCTTCGCCATCGGCGCCTTCCTCATCATGCTGTTCATCAATGTGAAGGTGACGGCGATCATCTTCCTGCCAGTTCTGGCGGTGGCGCTCATCGCGCGGCGCGCCAGCGGCGCGCTGGGACGCTATCGGGAGGCCAGCAGCGAAGCAGGCAGTCAGGTGACGGGTGCCATCGGCGACATCTTCACGGCCGTTGAGACGCTCCAGGCGGCGGGCGCGGAGGAGCGGACTGTGGCCTACTTCCGCAAGCTCAACGAGCGGCGCCGCCACGCCGTCCTCTCGGATCGGCTCATGACCCAGGCCGTCGACGCCGTTACCTCCAATACCGTCAGCATCGGGATCGGCCTGATCATGCTCCTGGCCGCTGGAGCGCTGCGTAATGGCAGCATGACCATCGGCGATTTCGTCCTCTTCGTCACCTACCTGGGTTTCATCGCCGAGTTCGCCGACGGGCTGGGCCAGTTCTTGGCGCATTACCAGCAGACCGGGGTGGCATTCACGCGTATGGGTGCGTTGTTGGCCGGCGCTCCGCTGACGGCCGTAGTGGCGCCGACGCCCCTCTATCTGCGCGGGCCATTGCCAGATGTCCCCGCGACCAAGCGTAGTCCGACCGACCGGCTGTCGTTGCTGGAGGCGCACCGTCTGAACTATCGCTATCCTGGCGCGGAGCGGGGCGTCGGCACCGTCGACCTGAAGCTGACCCGCGGCACACTGACCGTCGTGACGGGCCGTGTCGGAGCCGGTAAAACCACGCTGCTGCGCGCGCTCCTCGGTTTGCTCCCCTCCGAAACGGGTGACGTCCTTTGGAACGGCACAGCCGTGGAAGATCGGGCCGCCTTCTTTACCCCGCCACGGTCCGCTTATACGCCGCAAGTGCCGCGGCTCTTCAGCGAGACGCTCAAAGAGAACATCCTGCTCGGCTTGCCGGACGACCCGGAGGCCGTAGCAGACGCCATCCGCGGCGCCGTCCTCGAGCAGGACGTAGCCACGCTCGAAGAGGGACTGGATACACCCATTGGTACGCGCGGGGTGAAGCTCTCCGGTGGGCAGGTACAACGTACGGCGGCGGCTCGCATGTTGATGCGCCGTCCCGAACTGCTGGTGATCGACGATCTATCCAGCGCGCTGGACGTCGAGACCGAGCGCCTGCTCTGGGAGCGTCTCTTCGAGCGGGGCGACGTCACCTGCTTGGCGGTCTCGCACCGGCGCGCGGCACTGGTGCGGGCCGATCACATCATCGTGCTGAAAGACGGTCGCGTGGAAGCGGAAGGGACGCTCGACGCGCTGCTGGCCAATTGCGCCGAGATGCGCTCCCTCTGGCAGCACGCCGACGACTTGGAGGATCAGGATGGGCTGGAGTGAGGGAGAGAGAGAATGGTGTTATCCCCCGTTAACCCTGTTGCAATCCGAGACGGCGGTCGCTAGGCTGGCGGTCTGCGATCCCGCCCGATCGCTCAAATGCGACGATGCGCCAGTTGATGGCTACATCGCGGGCGTGTGTTCGGGATTGCCCGGACCGATAAGGAGGCCCCGTGAAACTGAGTCGACCAACTCCCGAGGAATCTCCGCGTTACTACGATACCTATATCGATCTGGTTCCAGACTCCGATTTAGTCGCCACGCTGGAGGAGCAGATCGACGCCACTGTGGCCGCGCTTTCCGCCTTTTCGGAGGAGCAGGCGCAATGGCGTCCCGCCCCCGGCGAATGGAACGTGACCGAGATCGTCGGGCATGTCTCGGACGTCGAGCGCTCGTTTGCCTACCGAGCTCTCTGCTTCGCGCGAAACGATCCGACGCCGCTCCCGGGCGTCGATCCCGATGGCTTCATGCTCGAGGCAGGTTTCTCCAGTCGTCCGCTGGCCGACGTGCTTGAGGAGCTGGCGACGGTGCGACGCGCGTCGATCACGCTCCTCAGGAGCTTCGACGACGCGGCCTGGGACCGGCGTGGCACGGCAGACGGGAAGATCATGAGCGTGCGGGCGCTCGCCTACGTTATCGCCGGACACGCGATGCATCACGCGCTCGACTTCCCGCGTCATCGGGTGATGGGTGACTGATCCGTGCCCAACAGATTGACGTAACGCGACGATCCGTTCCTTCGCGATCTTGCTTGAGACGCCCTTCAGGCACGTCTTGTGACTGGACGTCGCTCCGATAATCCCCTTTGGTCCTCCAGCTGTACGCCGGGTCGGCGATGTGCGAAGGTTTTGCCTGGCACATGAAAGGGAAGTGAAATGGCGGACACGCACAGCTTATTGCCGACCAAAGAGGAGATCGCTCGACGCGTCAAGACGGTGGCGACGCTCGCGGCGGAGCAGGGGATCGACAGCTTAGTCGCGCTCGAGCCGGCCCACATCTTCTACCTCTCCGGCTTCCGCACCACCCTCTACACACGCTTCATGGGAGTAGCTCTCCGCACGTCACAGCCGGAGGAGGCCATGCTCATCGCCACGGCGGTCGACCAACGCCTGGCGAAGGAGCCGGTCTGGTATCCGTCCATGCTGGAGCGGACCGAGATCTATCATCGTGGCGCGCCAGCTGGGAGCGGCCTGATTGCCGACCCCGGTGATCTGCTCGATCAGGTGCTTCGGCCCGGCGATACCGTCGGAATCGATCTGCACGGTGCCAGCTACGGCAACGTCGAGATGGTGCTGGGTCGCAAATCGGAGCTGACGCTGGTCGATGCCACGCCGGTGCTGCATGCCGCTCGCAGCGTGAAGTCGCAAGTTGAAATCGCGGCCATGACTCGCGCCAACCAGATCGCGGTTGACGTGCTCGGCACGATCCCGTCGGTTCTGCATGAGGGCATGACCGAGCTTGATCTGGCCAATGCGCTCGAGAGTGGCGCGCGAATGGCCGGTGCCGACGGCTGGGCCTATCCCACCTTGATCGGCTTTGGTCCCAAGTCGATGGCGCCCCATGCACCGCCGACCGCACGGGCGCTGCAGCCCAGCGAGATCGTCACCATCGCCTTTGGGCCCATGGCGGGCGGCTACTGTGCCGACATCGTGCGCACGTTCTTCTATGGCACGCCGCCGCAGCAGGCGGTGCAGAGCGGGCAGCGCACGGTGGAGATGCAGGCGGCGGCGTTGGCTCAGATTCGGACCGGCGCTCGAGCGGGCGATCTGGCGGATGCGGCCAATGAAGTGGCGCACGGCTATTACCCGAACGCGCCGCGCACCGTCAGTGCCGGTCATAGCCTTGGGCTGACGGTGCACGAGGAGCCTTCGCTGCTTTCCAGCAGTGACGAGGCGTTGAAACGCGACATGATACTGGCGATCGAGCCCAGTACGGCCGCTCAGTACATGCAGGGAATCGGGTTCTACCGCCATTGCGACGTCGTGCGCGTGACCGACGATGGTTATGACCTGCTGACGCCGCTGCAGCGTGGCCTGATCGTGACGCCGCAGTAAGGCGCGGAGTCGCATCGTCGTTCGCGTAAGGAAATAGCGTACGCGGTTGCGGGTCTGATGGGTGCCCTGGTCATGGATCACCTGGCATGACGTCGCGTATTCCAGTCTCTACGTGTCGTGCTGAGGAGATGTTCGAAGAGCGCCGCGAGAGCCGCGGCGCTCTGGCAACTTCGTGCGATGCTTCTCGCTATTTACTGGCAGACCGCCGCGTCGAAACCGCCATCGCCTACGGTGAGCGGTGCATTACCGGTATCACGCGGAATCAAACCAGAAATCGGACCACCGTTGGCTGCCGCTGCCGGTGTATTGTCGGTCGCGTTCGCGCCAGTGTTGTCGGTGTTTTGGAAAGCTGGCGTGCATCGTAACGGTGTGATCCCATGCACGTGAGCCGAAGCCGGAGCCGCCACCCCAATGCTGAGTCCGGCCATAACGACGAGTACAACGAGGAGCTTACGCATGTTGCCCTCCCTCCGAGCGAATACCACGAATGTCGCACGTCATAAGTACGGAGCGGTGGGCAAACTGGTTTGACCGCCGTGGCGGTGCAGGGAGAGCATCCCGATGCTACGTCGTTTCAGTCCCGGCGTAAGGAAGCCCGTCCAGACGCGTTGCGCGCCGCTAGCTTGCTACGACGGCGACCGGAGTCGAACTGAGCGCAGCCTGTGTGTCAGCCGGTCGCCAGACGATGCGTCGCTCACCGTGACCGGAGACGTCTCCCAGTTCGATGCGTTGCGGGATGAGCCGTAACACCCCAAAATCGGGATCGTCGACGGAGCCGAAGATGGATGCCGGGTCATATCCAACGGGTGGTGGTGCCTCCAGGAAGAGGTTCCAGACGTGCGCCTTGGTCTCCGGATCGTCCGCCCACTCAGCCACGCAGTCGACGTAGACCGGATGCACGGCGTCGGAGACGTAGGCAACCGACACATGCGGTGAATGGGCGATGTCCCGCGATTTGGGCGAATGTCGCCGGGTGGCGACGTAGCCAGTCTGCCCATCCCAGATGGAGTGCAGCAGGCGCGAGCGTGGGTGGCCGCGCTCGTCGATGGTGATGAAGTTGCACCAGACGGCGGCGTGAACGCGGGTAATGAATGTATCCCTGATCTGCTCGAACGAGGTTGTCCGCATTGACTCTTCCTTACGTATGCGTTGCAGATACGTATCGACCAACGATAGTACTCAACCATAGTTGCGCAACTATGGTTGAGTATAATACCATGAGCCTATGACGTCAATCACGCCAGAAGAAGACCTGACGCTCCTCGTCACTGCTCTGCATGCCGCGTTCGACACGAAGACCCTCACGCGCCTGGCGGAGGCGGGCTTCGGTGATCTGCGGCAGGTTCATGGCTACGTCTTTCAGCACCTCGTTCCGGGGCCGATACGGGTGAGCGATCTGGCCCATAAGCTCGGCATGACGCCGCAAGGGGCCTCGAAGTTCGTCATCGAGCTGGAGGGACTCGGCTACGTGCGGCGGCGGGTCGATCCGGACGATCAGCGTAATCGGATGGTGGAGCTGACTGAGCATGGCTGGGACGGTATCAACGCCACTCGGAGGATTCGGGTCGAGATCAATGAAGACGCGCGTGCGCTGCTGGGAGAGGCCGACACCACCCAGCTGATCGACGCGCTGCGCCGCCTGGCCGAGCAGACCGGTGGACTACAGGAATTGCTCGGTCGACGTCTGCGACCCGGCCGAGACTAACACCGTACGTGGCACCTACGAAAAGGGGATTGAACGTGAAGCTGCGCAACGTCACCGTCGACGACCTCGACCTCTTCCTGCGGACGCATTGCGATCCGGTCATGATGGCAGAGCTCGGCGGCCCGCTGCCGGAAGAGCGCATGCCGGAGAAGGTCCGCACGGTCGCCGCCGACGTGGAAGCTGACGTCTCCTGGTACTTCGTGATCGTCCCGGATGAGGACCCAACGGCGAAAGCGGGCACGGTCTGTCTCTGGGACGGCGAGCATGAGGGTAAGCCGCTGACCGAGATCGGCTGGATGGTGCTGCCGGAGTATCAGGGGCGCGGGCTCGGCAGCAGGGCGGTGCGTGAGGTGCTGGAACGGGCGCGATCTGCGGGCCGTTGGGACTCCATCCACGCCTTCCCAGGCGTCACCAACGCGCCGTCTAACGGCATCTGCCGCTCATGCGGCTTCACGCACCTGGGCGAGTGCGAGGTGGAATTCGCCGATCGCATACTCCACTGCAACCACTGGATGATCGATCTGCGCATGCAACCCGATTGACCTGGCAATGTGGAAAGCCGGGTACCCTGTGGGTGTGCTGCTCCCGAAATGTCGAGCGCCCGGGCATGGCATGGAGTGGACGGACGTAACCGACAGCCATGCCTTCGATGTTCACTTGTGGCACATCCACGGCGGGAGCAGCACACCCACGTCGTGGGTACCCGACTCCCCTACAAAACGCGTCGAAGTCGCCGTTTTGCAACGGGATCAGGGGCCGGAAGAGGGTGGTATTTCGGTGTCGATTTGGATCCAGTACCGGAGCTTGCGCGGGCTGCCGTCTTCGAGATCGACGGCGTTTTCGAATTCGCCGCCGTTGGCTTCGATGATTTTCCGGGAGCCGATGTTCGTCTCGTCGCAGGTGACCAACACGCGTGTCAGTCCCAGCTCGCGGGCTTTTGGCAATGCCAGCGCCAGGATGCGCGTGCCATAGCCTTTTCGCCGTTTCGATGGGCGGATCTGGTAGCCGATGTGACCGCCGATCCGGCGCAGTCCCTCGGTCAGCTCGTGGCGGATCGAAACGCGGCCGATGAACTCGTCGTCATCGATCAGCCAGAAGTCGGTTGAGGGAATGAAGCCCGGAGGCAATCTCTCGCCACGACTGTAGCCGACGATGAGGCGGACAAACGCAGGGAAGTCACGTCGCAGCGCGATCATCTCGTAGTTGAGTAGGTTTCCCTCGCCATGAAACTCGGCCAACGCGTCCAGAAAACTCGCCTGCCACCTCACTGAAGGTGTCTCAAGGTGTGCCACGTGAATCGCTCCCTTTAGAAAGTCGTCGTGACTTGGTGACAGCGTCGATAGCGCTGCTGCGCGATTGGCGAATGTGATACTAATGTCGCTATCACGAACACAATCCGTCGATCGGTGGTAGCCCTGAAGATAAACGAGGAGAAGTCGAATGGCGACCTACGTATTGGTCCACGGTGCGATGGTCGGCGGGTGGTGCTGGCGCTGGGTGACGCCGGAGCTGCGTGCCGCGGGACACGACGTCTATACGCCGACACTTACGGGACTGGGAGAGCGCGTTCACCTGGCGAGTCCGAGTGTCGATCTCGATACGCACATCCAGGACGTCGTCAATATGCTCCGCTACGAGGATCTCACTGAGGTCGTACTGGTGGGCTGGAGCTATGGCGGGATGGTGGTTGCGGGTGTGGCCGACCGTGAACCGGAACGCGTTGCGCAGCTTGTCTACCTCGATGCCGACGTTCCGCGCGATGGCGAGATGAGCTCGCCGGACAGCCGGGTTGCGGCACGACAGGAATTGGCACGGCTGCACGGTGACGGCTGGTTGCTGCCGGTTCCGCCGGTGATGACGAATGTGAAGAATCGGATCCTCTCGACGCTTCCACAGGCGGACGCACGCTGGATCGCCGAGCGCTATACGCCGCAACCGCTCAAGACCTGGCTCCAGCCGATACGCCTCGCGGGCGCGGCCGACTCGATTCCGACCACCTATATCCGCTGCCTGGATGGCTGCGACCCAACCGACGAGGATACGCAGCGTCAGGATGCGCGGATACGGAGCGAGCCCAGCTGGACGTATTGGGAGATGCAGGCGCCCCACGCCGTGCCGTTCACCGAGCCCAAAGCGTTGGCGCAGTTACTTCTTCGGTTCTCGTGATGACGTTGGGACGGCCGGACGGCCTGGGCGACATGAATGTCGCCCTTTATGGGGAAGACTGGCGCGCCCACCCAACTCCGACCTCATCCACCACCTGACCTGCCCATTAATCTGCGTGGAAACCAACTCACGCACCGCGCGCCAACGCGTTCGCTCCGGCGGCGATCAGCTCATCGCTGTGAGGTAGGGAGACGACGTAGGCCGTCTCGATGCCGTCGATGCTCAGGATCGCCTCGGTCGCGTCCGCCGGGATGGCGTCGTCCACGTTCATCACCATGATGGCCTCACCGCCTCGCTCGTGCCGCGCCACCTGCATCCCCGCGATGTTGACGGCGTAATCCCCCAGGATCATGCCGATGCGGCCGACGATTCCTGGACGATCGCGGTGGTGCGTGATGAGCAGGTCGCCGATCAGCGGCCGTTCCAGCGAGAAGCGATCGACCTCCAGGATGCCGGCATCGACACGGTCCCAACGCACCGTGACGCGGTGTGGATCGCCGCCGTTGACCTCAAAAGTGAACTCCGGCGTGCGTTCGGCATTGGCATCGGCCCCCACGTTGGTGATGGCGATGGCACTCTCGCCTGCCACGAGCCGGGCATTGACCGGCGTCACGCGTCGATCGGTCCAGTGGGCCAACGCATCGGAGAGGGCCGCGCCGGTCACGTGCTCGACCACGTCGGCGGCCACTAGCCCGTGCGTCGTGACGCGCACATAGGCGGGTCGATCCGGATGGAGCACGGCCAGCAGGTGCCCGGCCGCGCTCGCCACGCGGGTCAATCGCTGCAAGTCGGGTGCGTTGAGCGATGCCGGTGGCAGATTGACCGCGTTCGGCACCGCCTCGCCGCGCAACGCCGCCAGGGTGGTCGTGCTGATCATCTGGCCGACGGTTGCCAGCGCCTCTTTGCTCGATCCGCCGATGTGGGGCGTCAGGACGGCGTTGGGCAGTCCGAAGAGCGGGCTCTCGCGGGCGGGCTCGTGCGGGTAGACGTCGACTCCGGCCGCGGCGACTTTGCCGTCGAGCAGGGCGTCTGCCAGCGCGTCTGCATCGACGATCTCGCCACGGGCACAGTTCAGCACGATGACGCCGCGCTTGAGCCGGACAATGGCTGCCGCATCCAGCATGTGGACCGTCTCCGGCGTGGCCGGGACGTGGAAGGTGACGATGTCGGCCGTCTCGAGCAGCGTCTCGTAGGAGACCGGTTCGACGTTCAACTGCTGGAAACGTTCGCGGGTGATGTAGGGGTCGTGGCCGATCAGGCGCGGCTCGAAACCGTGCAGCCGCTGCGCCAGCGCCGAGCCGACGTGACCGAGCCCGACGATGCCGATCGTTTTGCCCGTCAAATCGAACGGCTTGAAGCGCTTGCGCTCCCACTTACCGGAGTGGGTGGAGGTGTTGGCGACCGGGATGGATCGGGTCAATGCCAGCAGCAGAGCCATGGTGTGCTCCGCCGCCGAGACGGCGTTGGCGCCCGGCGCATTCAGGACCAGGATGCCGGCAGCCGTCGCGCTGGGGACGTCGATGTTGTCGATGCCGACTCCTGCCCGGGCCACCACCCGCAACCGATGCCCGGCCGCCAGCACCTCCGCGGTGACCTGCGTCTCGCTGCGCACGATGAGGGCGTCGGCCTGCGGCAGGACTGAGAGGAGGGCGTCCAGATCGGTGCCGTCGACGTCGATGATCTCCGCCTCGGCCGCCAGCGTGGCGCGCGCCTGGGCGTCGATGATGTCGCTGACGACGATACGCGGGCGGCTGGGCTGAGTCGTCATAATGTTGGATTCCTGTTCCAGTTCGGTAGTGGCTGAGCGCATCAGCGCGCGAAGCTCATTCTCTACGGCTACAAGGTTTGGAACGCGCACGATGGCAGGAGATTCCCCGTTTTCAGCCATTTCAGGCGAGATGAGAAGGCAGGTGACGCCATTGGCCGCGTAGGCGCCGGCGTGTCTCCGGCTGTCCTCGACCGCATGGGTGATGCCCAGGTCGCGTGCTTCAGCGACTTTGTCGTCCGCGAAACGCACGTTGCAGGCGGGGAAACCGTGTCGACGCAGCCAGTCGAGCGTCAAGACGCCGCAGCGACCTGGCCGGGCGGTGACGATCGAGACGTTGTCGGCGCCGAAGAACTCGATCAACGCGGCGACGAACTGCTGCGCGCCTTCGGCGGGCTGAAGCTCGCGCGCTGGACCGTCCGGGCTGTAGACCCACTCGCGAATCTCGAGCGGGACGTTCAAGCCAGCCGAATCGACAAAGGTGTGATCCGGCAGATCGAGTCCGTACTGAGCGTTGGCGGCGAGGGCTAATGGGCGCGGGTGTTCGGTGAGGACGCCGTCAAGATCGAGCGCGATGCGGATTGTGGTCTTCATGTCGTAGTACCCCCAAAGTCGTCAAAAGGCCAAAAGAAGTGGAGCATGACGAACTACTGTGGGTACTACTACTGGAGGATGAACTAGCGGAACTGGAGGACGCAACGCCGAAGGTTCCCGTGAAGTCGGCAACGGTGGCGAAGCGGGTGATGGTATCCATCAGTCCTCCAGAGGTGAACCTTAACGAATCGACGTGCCCGGAGTACGGACACGTTACCAAAGGGACATAACGCATCATAGCAGAGCGGGGAGGGGATGGGAAGGGGGAACGGAAGCATTGCTCAATTGGCTTGGTCGGCGCGTTGCGTTCGCTCCGGGTTGAAAACCCAGAGCTACGCAGACGAAGCCCCTAAACGGACTGAATGCACTTGGCTGCCTCCGCGGTGTTGGGTCCGAAACCTCATGAGAGCGACCCCTTGTGCGAGTGCGGTGAGCTCAACTAGTGCCTACTAGATTGAGCGATATCTAATCATGGCTTTGGAATTTGCAAATGAGATTAGCGAAGTAGAATGAATGTAATTCGTGACACCTCTGTGGTTCTGGGGCTGTTGGCGGGGCCAAAGTACTAACCAGAATGCTGCATCAAATAGCCCCCGTTTCAGACTCGTGAGGGCTTGTGACTCAAATAGGTCATTGATCTCTCTCGACGATCCGAGGAACAATGATTTTGGACTCAATTCGTCCGGGACGAGGCGAACTTCAAGTTTGATCCGGTCGAATAACGTCGTGCAGAAAACTCTGTGACGAAGGATGCCAGGACCCCGGGATGCGACGATTGAACGTTCGCTACGCACAAATTGACGAATGCATCCAACAATCGATGTTTGCCATCAGCTTTCAGCCGCGACAACCCGAACTTCGGCCGGGCGAACCGTTGCTACTCCAACTGGTGAAACAAGAAGCTAGACGGCTGAACAAACTTCACAGTCGAATCGATTTCGCTCTCGTGTTCGACCATCTTGAGCGTGATCACGATGGGTCAATCAGCCGGTTGCATTGGCCACACGAGGGCCGAACCTGGCCGTGGATAATCTACGGCTCTGCCACGGTTCCGACCATCCCATTCAGCCTTGAAGAATTGCATCTTTCCAGGGCATATGAGGGACAGGATAACGCGCGTTCAATTGACTCATCGGATGAGCAGGTCATTCTTCCTCTAATCCAGTGGGGACTTGCGGAACATCCACGGCCAGAGTTGCAGCTTGTCCCTGCAGGTGGTCTCGCACAGCAATTTGGGCGTCCGGAGACCCTGTCAGCGATCTACAATCACGACCGGATTCTTCAGCTTCGGGAAGAACCCAGTTCCTATTTCGTCACTTCCGAGAGGGTTGAAAGGAACCCGATGTTGGCTGACGGACTCAAGTCCTACTACGAGTTCAAGTGCCAAGTCTGCGGCCAGGATTTCAAGCCTCGATATGACGTCAATGTCGCCGACACACATCACATCAAATATCTGAGCGACGGTGGTCGAGATCTAAGCACCAACATCATCGTGGTGTGTCCGAATCATCACCGTGTAATTCACGCGACTAACGCGCATTTCGATACCACCTCTCTTGAATATCAATACCCCAACGGTTTGCGAGAGAGGCTCATTTATCCAGATCATCTAGCTCATGCGCCTCGATTCGGGACCTGAGATCATCGCTATGATGCTGCACACTAACTAATAACATCAAGTCCGATGATGTTCGCTGGGTGTCCGGTAGATGCGCGATAGCTGCTGCCAATTAGCCTTCGTAGTGCCCAATCGCTATCTAAAGTTTGTCGCGAAAATCAGCGTCTGAATACGTTCGGCCCTGTGTCAGGAAGCCCCAGCGGGACGCTCGCCGCGCAGTTCGTCTACCAGCTTGTCGACGGAGCTATTTGGCAACTTCCCGCGCAGGTACCCCTTCCAGTGAGCGAACTTCTCCTCCGAGATCTTCTTACGCAGGAGGACCGTTCCATCTTTGAATTCGAACTCGACTTCCGAACCCGGCACCAGTCCAAGTTCATCTCGTATGGACTTGGGCAACATCACTTGCCCCCTGCTCGTCACTTTTGGCATGACGTCCTCGATCTGGTTTCGTAAGCCAAGGTAGGTTCACTGCAAGGGTTGTGAGCGACACAGCGCGCCTCTTGCAGAGAATTGAATTATGGCGCGAACCGTTCCGGAGGGTGTCCACTTAGGTTCCGGGCCTGACGGCCCGCTAGTGGGCAGAGACACCCGCCTCTACGAAAGCCCACCGCTCAGTCCGTTTAGGGACTTCGGGTAACTAGCCCTGGGTTTTCAACCCAGGGCGAACCGCGAGGGCACGCTAGCGTTGTTCGTAAGCGACTAGTCAACCTCAGGAAGTGCGATGCGCGCCCTCGACCTCACCCATCCCAGCCACCATCTCCACCGGCAGGAGCATCTGTTCCACCTCGGCGAGCGGGACGTTGATGATCCAGGACTGGCGGTCTTCCCAGGAGCAGGTCATCAGCAGTGCGTCGCCGGAATGGCTCAGACAGATGCCGCAGTTGTATTCCACTCCCAGGTGCCAAATGCGAAAGAGCCGCGATATGCGCGTGATGCGGAACGTGCGGTCCATCTCGACGAACCGATGCAGATAGACGCGCTTGCCGTCGGCAAAGGTCACCTCGTGGATGGTGAAGAGGTAGCGCTCGCCAAAGGGGATCGGCGGCGCTGAACCGCGATAGCGGTCGAATTGCGCCTCGGTGACCGAGCGATGAACTTCCTGGCAGCATCCGGTCTCCAGGTTGGGTTCCAGGATGATCGTTTGGTCGCAGGCATAGAGGAGGAGCAAACGGTCGTCGTGCACGAACGGGAGCCAGTTCTTCTCGGCCTCATTGCCCTCAGCGAAATCGAGCGGCACGAGATGATCGACGGCGTCAGCCGACGCGTTCAGTCGCCCCAGAAGGACACGCGGATAGCCAGCCGGGTCGAACATGCACGACGTTGCGGTGAACCACCAGGCGTCACGCCAGCGAGTAAGCCGCAGATCTTCGATGCCTTGAACGTAGGCGTTGGACGCGTAGCTGGGCTGGACCGCTTGCACGAACGCTTCGTCAATCTCCATCGAAGACAGAATCTGGAGTTCCCGATCCAGCACGAGATGAGCGTTCTTGGAGCGAAACCGACCGTCGGCATCACGTGCGACGAACCAGACCGCGCCCTGCTGATCGTAGTTGAGTAGCCGCGTAACCACGAGATAGCCGTCGTCGGTCCGGCCGATGGTGGTGTTGCCCGGTGAATATTGCGGCTCGTCGAACTCCGCTGCGATCTCGATGGGGATCGACCAGACAGCGGGCAACGATTGGGCGTAGAAGGTTGAGTTGTACCCGGCGAAGAGTCGCGTGTTGGTGGGCACATCGCGACCATGCAGCAACGCGTCCGTGGCGGCCATGCCGAGCGGCTGCTCATCCGTGTAGTAGGCGGAAATGGAGATCTCTTCCAGGGGACCAGTGCCGTAGGCGTGCGTCTCCACAAAGAGCCGCTCATCCTCGGGAAACGGAATGCGCTGAGCGCGCTCGGCGGCCAGCATCGCCAGGTGCGATTCGCTCCGCTGCCGGGCGGCGTTGGCCAGCCAGTAGAGCGGCTCGGCGCGCTGCGGACGGCGTTCCCAGGCGCTCAGCAGCTCGAAGACGGCCCGCTGCCATTCGCCCATCTGGATCGAGCAGATCCCCATGCGGTACGCGGCGTACCAGGCTTCTTCTTCCCAACCCCCGCCTGTCGCGCGCCAACCGTAGTAGTGATGCGCTTCCTTGAGCTGTCCAACATCCTCATAGGAGCGAGCCAGGTAGAAGACGGTGCGCAAGTTCTGGCCGGAGTTCAGCTCGCCTTCCAGCAGGGCGATGTCACGCGTGAACTTGTCGGCTTTGGATCCCCCGTCGCCAATGTGCGCGATGCTGAGGGAAGAGAGGAGCGGCAAATCTCCGGCGCCGTCAGCCGTCCAATACTCGTGGGTCGCCCCGACGCTGCGCCAATCGAGCGAGAGCTTCACCAAGCGAACGTTCGCGTATTGTGTGGTGCCATCTCGTTGCCGCAGCTGATATCCGTCTGCTGTCAGCGCGTCGGGTTCGAAATCCGGGCCGATTTCGAGCAGCATGTCGGCGTCGAGGAGCAATGCGTAGGAACGATCGAGATCCCAGCCGAGCTCGCGCGCGAACGCCCTGGTCGCCTCGAACGCCTGTGTGCGATTGGTGCCGAAGTTGACCCATTCATGTGCCGGGACAATGTGGGGGATGCTATTCGCCGACAAGAACTCAGTCGCCTTGGATCGCGTCTCATCGCTCGATCCGGTATCGCAGATGCAGGCCGCGGAGATGACGGGCAGGACCGACTCCAGACAGCGCCGAAGAACCTGCGCCTCGTTCTTGACGATCATGCAGAGCGCAATGCGCCTGGTTGCCTCGCTCTGAGTCAAAAGTGCGCGTCCTCTCTCAACGCGATTTGAGCACGGTAATCAAACCAAACCGCCCACAGGACGTGCCTGGATGGGCGGTTCATCGCCGATCGTATCCGGTTCGATTTGGCCGCTTCAAGTCCGCCAGAAGATTAGACCGCGCCAAACCCTCCCGTGTCTCCAGTCGGCCCGGTCGCTCCAATGGAGCCGGTTGCTCCGGTCGGACCGGTTGGACCAGTGAAGCCAATGGGTCCCAACGGACCAAGCGATCCCGTGGCGCCTGTGACGCCGATCGCTCCGGTCGGCCCGGTCGCTCCGGAGATCCCGATTGGACCAGTGGGACCAGTCGCTCCCGTAGATCCGGACGTTCCAACCGGACCTGTCCAGCCAGTCGCACCTGCCTCACCAGTTGGCCCGATGACACCGGTCGGACCCATCGCAAGGGACTGACCGGGCAAGAC
Organism: uncultured Chloroflexia bacterium; assembly: GCA_963713965.1. GTDB lineage: Bacteria > Chloroflexota > Chloroflexia > Thermomicrobiales > Thermomicrobiaceae > CALAGB01. The sequence continues at coordinate 1,892,377 of OY970217.1, read as the reverse complement.
GACCAGATAGCTGAAGGTGGTCGAGCGTGGGACCCACGTTCCGAGGTTTACGAAGAATCCGGATCCTGGACGGATCTGCACCGAGAGCGCTGGGCCGACAAAATTGCCGGGGTCGCTCTGCAGCATAACTGTTACGAAGCTATCCATCGTAATCTCAGGAGCGCTGACCCAGGTCCACGGATGGCCCGGCTGCAGCACACCGGTCCCTGAGAGCGTCGCCGAAACCGGCGTATCCTCGATAGCGATGTTCGCGGGAGCCGCGCTCACGGCCGCTCCGCCGCCCAACCCGATCACGCCCGCCGCCATGGCGCCGAGCGTCAATGCCCTGCGCCGGCTGATGCGCGGCGATTCGCCATCGGTGTTTGTCGCACCGGCGGAAGCTGAATTGTTGTTTGGTTGATCCCCGTTTGCCATCGAATACTCTCTTCTTCCACAACCGATATGGCTCAGAGAAATCTGCTCTGACCGAGATGGTGTCGTCCTTCAGCACGCCAATTGGTCGGCGTCCTACTACCCGACAGCTCCGGTCACCCCAGTTGGCCCGGTTGTCCCGGTATCTCCGGTTGGTCCCACGGCCCCGGTTGGTCCGGTAGGCCCGGTTGCGCCAGTGAAGCCCAAATCGCCCGTTGGACCGGTTGGGCCGGTGAACCCGGTGGCGCCGGTCCATCCGGTGGATCCGGGAATACCCATGGGACCCGTTGGACCGGTTGGTCCCAATAACCCAGCTACGCCGGTGTATCCGGTTGGACCCAGTTGCCCAGCAGGCCCAGTCGGCCCGGCAGGTCCTATGGGACCGGTGGGGAGCTCGGCGCCGGGGAAGACGATGAGATAGCTGAAGGGAGTGGTGTGCATCACGGGGAAGCGAAAGTTGACGCTAAATCCTTGACCGGGCGAGACGGTCACCCAGTAGTTGGGACCGATGAACGAGCCAGGGTTGGCGAGTAAGGTGATCGAGACGATGGCATCGGACGTGATCTGTGGCTCATCGATCCAGACGGAGAAGCGGAGAGGGGGAATTGAGCTCGTGCCGGTAATAACCTCGGCGATGAGCGTGCTGCCGTCTTGAATGTTGACGGGGGCGGCTCCGGCGACCTGCGTGCTGCCCAGTCCCAATACACCCGCCGCGGCGGCCCCCAAGGCCAACGCTCGTCGCCGGCTGATGAGTGGAGAGCGGGCTTCATTTGAAGACGGTGAAGAATCCGCGGCGAGCGGTCGGTCGCCGGAGCGGTCGTCGTGTCCCATAGCGAGCTCTCTTCTCTTGCAACGCGAGCCACGGCGGTAGGTTCGATGCCTGGATCCGAACCGGCCGGTCATCATCGAGCTCGCCGCGCTGTTCCCATGAGTCAATGCTTGACTCATCGCAGCATAGACCCCGTACGTTCACCTGTCAATCGCCAAGATGGGGTGAATCTGAATGCTGCGCTCGTGTTTTCAGCGCGTTTGTGAATTGGCTCCCTCGGTAACCGAGGTGTGGTCTTCACAGAGTCCGTCACCAGCTCGGTTCACCTGTTGAGTCCTTCCATCATCAGCGATCGCTGCCCGTGCAGGCACATACGAGCCAGATGTCGCGGAATGACGTTTGAACGTCTGATACTGGGTGGATCAGTTCCCCGCAATCCCACCAGTGCCACCGACGCCACCTTTCCCGCCGGTACCACCAGTTCCTCCGGTGCCGCCAGCTCCTCCGGTGCCGCCATCACCGCCCGTTCCACCAGTTCCTCCGGTGCCGCCAGTGCCCCCGGCACCACCGGTCCCGCCATTCCCTCCGGCTCCTCCGGCTCCACCGTTGCCGAAGAGATCGCCACCAGTCCCGCCAGTTCCTCCGGCTCCCCCAGTGTTACCAATTGGTCCGGTCGGTCCGGTGAACCCTGTTGGTCCAGACGGTCCGGTTGGGCCAGTGAATCCTGTTGGTCCAGTCGGTCCCAACGCTCCCGCTAGCCCGGTGTAGCCAGTTGGACCCATTTGGCCGGCAGCGCCCGTCGGTCCAGCCGGACCCACGGGACCGGTCGGAATCGACGCCCCTGGGAAGACGATCAGATAGCTGAAGGGAAGATTATGCAGCGTGATGAACCGGACATTGACGGTGAATCCCTGGCCGGGTGAGAGCTTCACCCAAAGGTGCGGACCAACGAACGGCCCCGGATCCCCCATGAGCGTGATCGAAATGAAGCAGTCGCCGGTGACAGCCGGTTCCGCAATCCACACACTGGCGGAGCGTGGGCTGATCCAACCCGTTCCGACAATGACGTCGGCAATGAGCGTGCTGCCGTCTGCCACGCTGACCGGTGCAGCCCCGGCTAGTTGGGGAACGCCAAGTCCCAGGACACCCATGGCCGCCGCTCCCAGTGAGAGCGCACGCCTACGGGTGATCATCGGTGGCCCATCTGTTTCCGGTGTCTTGGACGAATCCTCAGCGTCTGGTCGATCGGAGGGGCTCTCATCCTGTCCCATAGCGAGATCTCTTCTCTTTCAGTGCGATTCGCGGCAGCGAGTACGAAGCTGTATTGGAAAAACCAAGCACCATCCGTCTTATCGCTTGCGCCCAAACATCAAGCCTTTTAATGAAGAGCAGCTTATGGGTCGTCGGAGCGCGTGTCAATCGCCATGATTGGTCAGTACGGAAAGGGGTATAAGCGCTGAATGGGAGGGACGTGAATGGCACGGTCATCATCAGTGGAACCGAAATTGAGGGACTCATCCACGGTCTGAAGGCGGGAGGCAGGTTGCTCGGCTCAGCCGTCGTCCGGAGAGCCAGATCGGTACGGATTTCACCCATGCCAATGAGCCCAACCGCTCATCGCCACGTTCAACCGAGAGACTGAAGGGAGGGCGACATGCGGCAACGACCGGATGCCCTGATCCTGATCGCCGTCTACGAGTTCGTCATGGCCGCCATGCTGCTAATCGCGTCCTGCATCGTCCTGCCAATCGCTCTCCTGATCACGCCTTTCGCGTCGGACGGCTTCGGCCAGTTCGCGGCCCGCTTCGCGTTGATCGGCGTCTCCCTCACCATCATCTTCGGCTTCGCCGTGGCGTCCGGCATCATTGGGTTTGGCCTGCTGATGCTGAAGGAGTGGGCGCGGATCGGAGCGATCGTATTGGCGGTCCCAGCCCTGGCGGTCTTCCCGATTTGGACTGTGCTGGCCCTGCTCATCATCGTCTACCTGGCTGGTGAAGATGGCCGCTCTCTCTTCCGGCGCAGTCGTCGCGCGGGGCACATCGCCGCGCGTGAATTCCGACACGCGGCGGACCAGGAGGAAACGCTCAACGTCGTACCGACGGTCAGCCCACCCATCTGGAAGGCGTCAACGCCGATGGAGGATATGGACGTCGACGGTAACGGTCTGTCCGAAAAGAAGATCGCGCCGGAAAAGTCCGGCGCGAATGACGTCTTGCATGATTCGAACGGGGACGAGGCCCTTGAGCCGCCCGTTGGCTGAGCCGATCAGGCGTTATCGCCGTTGCCGCTCACTTCCCCTTTGGGCTTGATCATCATGACCGGCGTGGTGCCCACCTTGAGGATGCGCTCGGCCACGCTACCGAAGACCAATCGGCCCAGCCCGCTACGGCCGTGGGTGGCCATCACGATCAGATCGACCGACATCTCCCGCTCCAGCGCCAGAAGCTGGTCGGCGGCGAAGCCTTCCAGCGTCTCGGTGCGCACCTTGACGCCATCTTTGCGCAACGGCTCGGCCACCTCGGCCAGATAATTCTGCGCCTCCTGCACCAGCCGCAGGCCGATCTCGTTGAAGGTGTCGGCGGAGGCGGGCGCCATCGGCTCGCTTCCCAGCATGCCGTAGAGCTGCGTCGTCTCGGCCACGCGCACCAGCACCAGCTCGGCGTCAAAAGCCTGGGCGATCTCTTTACCATAAGGAAGCGCCGCCTCGGAATGGACCGAGCCGTCCAGCGAGACGACCACGGTCGAAACCGTCTCGGCGCGGCGGTCCTTGGTACCGGAACGGATCAGCAGCACTGGCGCGCCACTACCGCGGACGACCCGGTCGGCGACGCTGCCGTAGAGCCAGCGTCCGATGCCGCTTCGGCCGTGAGTTGTCATAACAATGACAGGGTCGGTCATCTCGTCGGACCCGTCGACGATCTGATCGGCCGGTTGGCCCATGCGCACGCTGATCTGGACGCGATCGCCATAGCCTTTGGCATGCTCACGTAAGTAGCTGCGTGCCTCGCTCTCGGACGATGCCGGTGCGTCCGGCGGAACGACGCGCATCAAGTGCAGGGGGGCGTTGGCTTTGCGCGCGATTGCCTCGGCATAGGGGAGGGCTTGCTCGGCGAGGTCCGAGCCATCTAGCGGAACGATGACAGTGCCAATCATCTCTTCTCCTTCATCTCTCTGGAGACGACTGAAGCCCGGTCCCGAAACGTCGCGTCCTGACCGGTGCCGCAGCCATCAACGACGCGCCCATTTGTCGATTCCGCGTGCCGTCAACGCTTAGTCTATCCGAGGACGCGTGACGGAGAAACAGCACCATCGCCGCAAACGTGACAACAGCGTTGCAAATTGTCCTCGGTGTTACGTCCACATGTGCCGATGTCAGAGTTGGTCGGCGTGCCCCACTCGACCCGGCTGCGCTATGATCGCATCTCAGGCACGGGTTCTGATCAATTGGTGAGTGAAATAAGACTGACGTCGGGAGGATGGAATGACCGAGCAGGCGAACCGAGTCGATGCGGAGATGCTCGAGGTATATACGAGGGACGTGTTGATGGGCTTCGGCCTGAGTGAAGAAGATGCGCGCATCTCCGCCGAAGTGCTGGTGGCGTCCGACATCCGCGGCATCGATTCGCACGGTGTCCCGCGCATGGTCTATTACGCCGAACGCCTGCGTAAGGGCTTGATAAACGACAAGGCTGAGCTGACGGTCGTGACCGAGACCCCGGCGACGGTCGCCTTCGATGCGAACAACGGCATGGGCCATCCCGCCTCCTACCGCGCCATGCAGCGCTGCATCGAGAAGGCCAAGGAGACCGGCCTCTGCATGGCCACGGTGCGGCACAGCAACCACTTCGGCATCGCCGGTTACTACGCCATGATGGCGCTGCAGGAGGGGCTGTGCGGCGTAGCCATGACCAACGCCACCCCGCTGGTGGTGCCCACCTTTGCCTCCGAACCGGTCCTCAGCACTGCGCCGATCGCAGTCGCCATCCCGGCGCGCGACCAGCGACCCATCGTGATCGACATGGCCACTAGCACGGTCGCCTGGGGCAAAGTCGAGATCGCCCGGCGTGAGGGGAAGCCGATCCCGGCCGGCTGGGCCTACGACGCGGACGGGAATGACACGACCGACCCCTGGACCGCCCGCTCGCTCACGCCACTGGGATGGACCCGCGAGCTGGGTAGCCACAAAGGCTATGGCCTCTCCCTCTTCGTGGAGGTCCTCTGCGGCCAGTTGGCCGGCTCCTCCTGGAGCCGCTACGTCGGTGGGTCCCGTTCAACTCCACCACGCCCGTCCGACACCGGTCACGCCTTCATGGCCTGGCGCATCGACGCTTTCCGGCCGGAGGAGGAGTTCTACGCCGATATCGACAGCATGCTGGAGGAGTTGCGTACCCTCGAGCCGTCGGCAGGGCACGACCGCGTCTACGTGCCAGGGGATCCGGAGGACATCGCCGAGGCGGATCGCCGCGAACGAGGCATCCCGGTCCACCCGAGCGTGTTGGACGAACTGCGCGATCTGGGGAAAGAGGTTGGCGTCACCGCACCGTTCTAAGGGGTGGTCCCGCCTCTACGTTGTGAGGGGCTGAGGCCTACGCTCTCTTCGCCAGCCAGGCGTCGAAGCCGAGTCGCTCGGAGAAGCAACCTTCTGGATTGATGGCGCTCAACGTCTGACGCAGATCGGCCTCGAACGCGGCCCGCTTGTTGCCGAGAACGCGATGCGAGCAGAAGGAGGTGGAGTAGAGGTAGCCGAGGATGTCATCGATCGTCGGGAAGCGCTCCACGGTGACGCTGTACAACTCGACGTCCGAAAAGGCCGAGGCCTCCAGTGTCTCGATGAACGGCGCGTGCCGTACGTTGTAGGTGCCGCTTCCCGCCCGTCGCACATCACCCAGCCAGCGGCGGATCACGTCCTGCGTCGCCCGTTGCCAGCCCTCTGAGATGTGCCAGATACGCTCCGCGTCCGAGCAGACTACCACTCCGCCACCCGGCATGATGATCTGGTCGAGCGCCTGTAACGCGGCGTCCTGATCCACCCAGTGGAAGGCGCGACCGAACGTCGCCAGCCGCACCGGTTCGATCTCGTTCACGAGTTGAAGCAAATCCCGATCACTCCCCTCAACCCAACGGATGTTGCGGACGTTGGATTCCTCTGCCACCTTCATCCCCTCCGCCAGCATGGAAGGCTCCGGATCGAGTCCGACCACGTCAGCGAAATAGGGGGCGAACGGAATGGCGATCTGGCCGGTGCCGCAGCCGATGTCGAGAAGTCGACCCGTCCTGTCTAGACCGAAGCGCTCGACGACGTGCTGGAAGAAGACGTCAGGGTAAGGCGGCCGGTAGCGGGCATAATAGGGGGCCGTGCTGGCGAAGAGGTCCGGCGAGTGCTCGTTCATGAGCGGCCCTCATTCGCGGGCCGAAGCTCCTCTGCCGCGGCCTGCTCCATATCGCTCAGCATCCCCACCCGGCGCTGGAAATGTTCCTCAGTGCTCCACTCCGCTGCCAAATAGGCCCGGATGAGGTCGAGCGCCAGGCGGTCGCCGACGATCTGCGCGCCCAAGCAGAGGACGTTGGCGTTGTCATGCTCGACCGACTGATGCGCCGAGTAAACGTCATGGCAGAGGGCCGCGCGGATACCTGGGATCTTGTTGGCCGCGATGCAGGCGCCGATGCCGGTACCGCAGACGAGCAGTCCACGTTCGTACTCACCCGCCCGCAAAGGATCGCAGACGTGTCGGGTCACAATAGGGAAGTCGATTTGCTCGCCGTTGTGGGTGCCGACGTCTTGGACTTCATGCCCCCACTCGCGCAGCGTCGCGACGATCGTTCCCTTGAGCGGAAATCCGGCGTGGTCGGCGCCGACGATAATACGCATCAGCAATCCTCCAGCATGTGGGGGTTATCCGCGAATCGCACGGTTTCGATTGAACCACGGCGGCGCGAGATGCGGTGAGTCCGAGCGCTTGGCAGGGTGTCTACTGCGGAGGAACGAGACGGGACGCCCGATTGAGCGTCCCGTCCTGGTCTCCTGTGGAATCGCGTCCCTAGATCGGGGCGGTGATGTTGAAATCGGCGTTGTAGTCCGAGATGAGGATCTCGGTCTTGGTGCCGTCGCTACCGCTCGCCTCAATCTTGTAGAGCAGGTGATCCTTCTTCCCAACGTAGAAGGTTGAGACTGTCCCATCAGTCTCGGTGATCTCATATACGTTGCAATCAACGCCATTGACCGTGTCGGAGCCTTTGCTGCTGAACTTTGTATCGTCCGGAATCGGCGTCGAGAGTTCATTGGCGATGTCCTGGCTGCTCATTCCAGGGATGTCCGTGGTGTCGACACTCGGAGACTTTGTCCAGGTGCCACCGAGATTGAGGTAGCTGTCGGTTCCGATGGTGATCGTCTCGATCTTCTGGCCACTAGAGTCGATCACCCAGTGCGATTTGTCAGGGTTCTCGTTCTCCACCGTGGCGGTGCCGGTCGGCGTGGTCGACCCGCTGTCGTAGAAGGTGATGGTCATCTTGTACGACTTGACATTCTTCCAGGCGTCGGCGACCTGAAGCATAATCGCGCTACCGGAGCCTGATCCGCCGCCGGAAGCGGCTTGGGTGGCGGTTGCGACTTCAGTGGCGATCTCCGTCGCCGTGGTAACGGCGGTGGCGATTTCGGTCGCTTCAGTCGTGGCCGTGGCTGCCGTCGTGGCTGCCTCCGTCGCCGTCGCGGCAGTCGTAGTGGTCGCGGTTGCCCCACCGGACGTAGCGCTGGTGGCGGCGGTGGTCGGCTGGCTGGTGCTGGCCGATGAAGCGGTCGTACTCGTTGGCGTCTTCGACGACCCGCCACAGGCGGCGAGCGCGAGCGTCACCAGCACGGCGCCCACCGAAATGAGCCGTTTACCCCGGAACTGCTGTGATCGCGCGATGCGTGATAGCTGCATTGGTTCCCCCTCGTTGTTCGAGATGAACGTCGCGGTGTCGTGGTCACGAAATGATAGAGAGTGACTCTGTCAATGTCTAGGTAGATTTGGGCTAGGAGTTCGTGGGGATGCTTAACGTCCGCATCCCATGAGGTGCTCGGCGATGAGGTGACCAGTCTTACGAACAGCGACAGGCAATGAACTCCAGCCAGCCCGGAACCTCTTCAGCGGCCAGCATCGTATGTTCATCGCTGGCGACCGAGACCTCGAAGACGATCCCGTATCGATCCACCAGGAAGATCGCTGCCCGTGGACGACCGTCCGCATCGACCAGTCCGTAGCGCCGGTGGATCTGGTTGCCGGCGTCAAGTGCAATCGGGAATGGGAACGGGGCTGCGTCTGAATCGTCAGGGATGACCGCCAATATCTCGGCCGCTTCAGCGTGAATGGCGGCGCGCCTCTCATTCAGCTCGGTGAGGTAGTCGCGACAGGCTCCGCATTCGGCTCCGTGCGTGAAGATCAGCGCCAGGTTGCGGCGTAAATAGAAATCGCGCAGGCGAATGGGGTCGCCCGTCGGTGTCGTGCCGGTGAAGCTCGGCAGCCGATCTCCGCGTGCCGGAACGGTTGCGATCGTGCGAGTCGATTCGATCGTCATGCATTCCTCCTGACTCGAAGCGAAGCTAGAACGAGGCGCTCAGTCCGATGAGCGGTGACGCTGGGACGTCGCGACCCAGGATAAGGACCCCGAAGCGACCCATGGCGCCTGGGTCGATCATGCGGATGACGGCCGAGCGCACCCCAACGTACTCCTGATAGGACATGCCCGGCTCCTGCTGCGTACGCACCAGCAGTTCGCCGATGCCCGTGCCGCCCAGGAAATCAGCCTGCGTGGTGAAGCCCAGCAGCTGCAATCCTTGCTCCCGCGCCGCGCGCTGCAGCGCGCTGAAATCGACGTGGGCCGTCAGATCCTGTTTGCCGACGGCACTGAACGGATCGCCCCCCACCGCGTGCTGGGCGTAGGTCCGCAACGTGCCCTGCGGATAGTCCGGCCCATAGAGCTTCTCGGCAGGGTAGCCGTAGTCGATGGCCAGCACGTAGCCGCGTCTTAGCCGTCCGACCACCTGCGCTACCCAGTCAGACAGGCCCAGATTGATCTCGGCCAGCTGACCGTCCACCAGTTCGATGTCGCCTTCTTTCAGGTAACGGGCGAGCTCCTCGATTGAGAGGGGGCCAGGCTCCTCAGCGAACCAGCCGTCGCGCCAGACGACGTAGCGCTCGCGGATCTTGCCATTTTTGCGCTCAATGCGGTGCACCGGCAGCGCGTCTAGAAACTCGTTGGCCAGCACGCAGCCCTCAACCGGCTTCTCGTTCATCATCGACAGATGCTCGCCGTAGCCCGCTTCTTCCAGCCGTCCACGCAGTTCGGCGGCGCGCGCTTCGTTGATCTCGACCGGCTGGTAGCGGAAGCGTTCTAGCAGCGCGGGGCAATCCAGGCTCAACGCATCCAGGATCGCCAGGGCTAACGTGCCCGAACCGGCGCCATATTCGACCAGCGTGAACGGATCGGGCCGGCCGAGGAGTTCGTCAAATTGGGCGATCTGGCGGGTCAGCGTCTGTCCGAAGATGGGATCCGCCTCCGGTGCGGTGAGGAAGTCGCCGCTGGGGCCGGGTCGCGCGGCCGCATTCAGATAATAGCCATGCTCTGGATGATAGAGGGCGTCCCGCATGAAGTGCGCGAAGGTGATGCGGCCCTCACGCTCCAAGATTGCGCGGAGCTCGTCGACCAGTTCTGGGTTGCTGGCGGTGCGGGCGTCCTGCTGGCTCATGCCGACGATTGTACCCTGGCTCCGGCAGCTAGCCGGCTACGTCTCGATTGTTGCCAGCCGTGGAGGATACGTAGAATCAGGGTATGAAGCACGAGAAACCGCCACTGCGTCCCATCACCGAGCGCCGTCGTCGCCGTATGGTCGAGGTGCTGGAGCGGCGCCAGCCGGATCTGACCGTGGTCCTGGAGAACGTGCATGACCCACACAATGTCAGCGCTGTGCTGCGCACCTGCGACGCGGTCGGCATCGCCACCGTCCACCTGGTCTACACCATAGAGGAACGTCCCGAGCTCAGTCGCGGCGTCTCCGCAAGCGCGCTTCGCTGGCTCGACGTCGTGGATCACGAGAGCATTTCCGACTGCTATGTGGCGTTGCGCGCTCAGGGATTCACGATTCTGGCGACGCACCTGGACGAAAACCGGGTCGAGCTCTTCGACCTCGATCTCACCGCGCCCACGGCGTTAGTGTTCGGCAACGAGCAACGAGGCGTCTCCGAAGAGGCGGTAGCAGGTGCCGATGGGACCGTCATCATCCCGATGATGGGGATGGTGCAGAGCCTCAACATCTCGGTGGCCTGCGCGGTGACCCTCTACGAGGCATTGCGCCAGCGGCGTGCCGCCAGACTCTACGAGCAACCTCGCCTATCGCGCAGCGAGATCGGCACGCGTTTGGACCGCTGGCTGCGCCGCGAGCGCCGCATCATTCGTCCGTAGGTGGTGAAGAATCGTCCCGATCGGTGCGGTGGAAGTGGTAGCGGTCAGTGTTCGTTCGCCCCAGCCAACGCTCCGGAAACGTCAGGCCCGCCAGCGTTACCACGGCGATGACGACTGCACCGATTGCCACGATGTAATATCCGGCGCCGACGAGGAGCCCGATCGCCGCCGCCACCCAGATGTTCGCGGCGGTGGTGATGCCCTTGACCCGATCGTGCGATTGCAGGATGGCACCACCGCCGAGAAAACCGATGCCGGTGACGATGCCCGCGGCGACGCGGGTCGGATCGAGCGAGATCGCGTTCGGCCCGCCGCCGAATTTGTCCGCCAGCAGCAGCGAGGCGACCATGAAGAGGGCGGCGCCTTCGGTGACGAGCATGTGGGTGCGAAGCCCGGCCGGTTTGTCGCTCAGCTCACGTTCGAGCCCGAGCGCCGAACCGAGCAGCGCGGCGATGAGGACACGGAGGAGTGCGTCGGATTCGGAGATTGAAGTACTCCTTTGCAGGATTGAAACGTCTATTGGTTACGGGCATTATCGCATCCCCGTGGTGGGTCGTGCCGCGCGTTGAGATGCGCAAAATCGGCTGTGGCACGTAAGTTGAAAAGAGAGACAACCAAAGGGTCGGCGACGACACCGGCATGGCAGCTTGCATTCAATCAATTGTCGTGATCGATCTGACGTCAGATAGAGGAGATGATTCGCATGTCAACTGCCCAAGGGCAGGCGTTGCTTGTCACGGCCCCGAACGGAGCGTATCCCCATGCGTGAGGGAACGGTGAACGACGCGGGACACTGGTTGCGTGGCATGCGCCGCACGCATGGTGGCCGCTTCATCCGCTTCGCGCTGGTCGGTACCGGCGGCGTGCTGGTGAACTATGCCGTCCTGATCTTCCTTATCGAAGTGTTTGGGCTCAACCGGCTCATCGCGGTGGCGCTGGCCAGCGAGACGGCCATCCTGACCAATTTCTTCTTCAATAACCTGTGGACGTTCGGTGATGCCGGACGGCACCGGCCAGTCCTGATCCGGGCCGCGCGCTACAACGCCTTTGGGCTGGGTGGTCTGTTGGTCTCGGTCACGGTCCTGGGGCTGCTCACCTACGGGCTTGGCTTGCACTATCTCATCGCCAACGCGTTCGCCATCGGTATGGCCATGAGCTGGAACTACCTGTCGAACGCCCGCTGGACGTTTTCAATCACGGCCAAGCATCCGCATCTGGAGCCGCATCCCGCGCGCATCAGGCAGGTGCAATCCCCCGACGTGTCAGACTGAGGGTGAGATAGCATGACGTTGGCCACGTAATTTCCGGCCACCGCGATGACGACGCCTATGATGCCATTCATATAGCGATACGCTCACCGGAACCACCAACTACGACGCCTTCGGGGCGGTGCGGTCCCACACCGGCACCTCGCTCGCGCTGGGCTTCACCGGTGAACTGACCGATCCCAGCACGGGCTTCGTGGATCTCCGCGCCCGCGAGCTCGATCCTAACCGGCGCGCTTGCTCGGCGCCTCACTGGCGGGTGTTGAGAATACCTTGCTGAAGGCGCCGAGCCAGTGGAGTTACGACTGCTCTGCGAGCATGTGGTCCAGCCGGATAGCCTATTGATGGATCTGCAGGTCCGGGATGCGCTGGAAGTGGCGCGTGTTGCGGGTCACAAGCGTGAGCTGGTGGGTCAGCGCGGTCGCGGCAATGAGCAAATCGAAGTCGGGGATCATGAGCCCCTGCCGACGTAACTCCGCCCGCTCACGAGCAAAACGCACCATCGTCGACTGGTCGAGTCCGACAAGGCGATAGCCGTGCAGGAACAGATCGACACCCTGTCGGTGCGACTCTGGATCGGGCGTGTGATATGCGCCTTCATAGAGCTCGCCGAGACTCAAGATGCTTACGGCAAGTCCCGATGGCGCCAAATCCTCGAGGAGTGCGAGGGCTGACGCAACTGCGTGGAGTCCATCGATGATCAAGTCGGTATCGATCAGGTAGCTCACGGACGGTCAGACGGGCGCGAGCCCTCTTCCCGAGCTCGATAGATCTCCGCCTTGAGGTGTTCGGGATCGACGTCGCTCCACGTTCCGGCCGCGGCGCGCATACCAGCTAGCGTCAATTCTGGGTCGTACTCCTCCCAGAGTTCCCCGGTTGGCTTGTCCGGGAGGCGTTCCAGGCGATAGCGAACACCGTCTCGCTCGATCTCCACCGTGGTGTCTCCCGCGTCTTGCAGGGCACGGTCGAGCGCGCTGCCTGGTTCCACGTGAATGACTTTTGGCATTGATGTCATGGCAGGACCACCTTTCACGCAGATAATGATGCCACGAGGCGATGTGCGTCTAGTGCGGTGACCTCGGTCCAGAACGCGGCGAGTTGGAGCCGCGGCTCCGCCAGTGACTACACCATGGCCGCGGCCTGGGGCTGTGCCACGAGTGGTGGTGGTGGGGGTGCCTCCAAAAAGCTTCCAAATGGTCTGAATAGAGCCAGCGCCGGTCTTCGCGAGTTATTTGCTGATGGGAGCGTGAAGGGCAAGTCAGTTATCGAGGTTCGGGCAACTCTGACAGAGAATGGATTCAGTCAAACCATCAGCCAAAATGGCAAAGGATATCTCTTCACGAATGGCACGGGGGAAGCCGTCAGACTTATGAGTAAAGGGGGGAGTTGGGAGATTCGCATTATGAACGCTGATGGAAACTACCTTGATGAGTTTGGCAACGTTGCCCAAGACAGATCCGGTTCTCACGGTATTCTGCTGTTCTCAAAATAGTTGGAGTACTTGATGCACGCTGAAGAGATCAGGAAGGAACGTACTCTTGAATTTCAGTGAGAACGAGAGCCAGCGTGCCGAAATTGAAGCGGCCTTGAGGCAACATCGACAGTTTGAGGAGTGCCTTATTGTAGGAGTTTCGTTTTCGGAGTTTCGAACGCAACTGGACATTGATGTCGATTACACATGGGACGATGCTGGACTGGTGAGAAAGGACGTCGACAAACAGCCGCTTCTATATCGGTTGACGTTCTACCCCGTGTTTGAATTTCACCTTCAAAACGGTCTTACGGCCGAACAAGTGACGCACATGGACCATGCAACCTGGAGCTGGAACGAGATTTCCAAGATAGCGGTCCAAACTGACGATGCCACCCGCAGAAAGTACGCTCATCTCAACGTACCGATTCACAAAATATCTATTCTCTGGACATGGAATAAAGTCGAAGCACCAACCGACAAAAGAATAGACATCGTCTGCTCGAGTCTCCGTGTGTCTCGGCCATAGCGAGGTTGGTTACCGGAACTATCACAGTCATCCTGCGCATCACTGTAGGCTACGAGAACAAAACTCCCGGCGACCGCCGACGCCTTCGGGGCCGTGCGCTCCCAGACCGGCACCTCGCTCTCCCTCGGCTACACCGGTGAGCTGACCGACCCTACCACGGGCTTCGTCGATCTGCGTGCTCGTGCGCTCGATCCGACGCTGGGTCGCTTCCTCTCGGCGGACACCGTGCAACCCAACGCTCCCGGCTCGCAGGGCTACAACCTGTACGCCTACGTGGCCAACAACCCCACCACGTGGGTGGATCCGAGTGGGCACGGCGTTGGCGCGGCGATGGACACCATCGAAGAAGTCGAAGCTGCCGCCAGTGCCTCGGCGGGAAGTGCGGGGCTCCTTGAGCTGATCACCGCCTTTATCGTCGGACTTTCCGGCGCAGACGTCGTCTTTCTTGGGGTGGTGGTGGCGGTCGTCCTGTTTGCCGTCGTCGTCTTCATCATGTGTATGCTCGACGAAACGTGCCGTGCGCATTTCTTGGACCCACTGAATCCCATCAAGCAGTATGGCTCAGCGGCGGCGGCCGGAGCCTGGGCCGGAGGCGCACAGGCGGCCCGGAATGCGGCGCAGAACTTCCCCAAGCTGCCGCAGCAGGTGTTCTGTGCCCTGGGTGCCGCCGAGAGCATGGCGGTGACCTCGGTCCAGAACGCGGCGAGTTGGAGCCGCGGCTCAGCGAGCGATTACTCGATGGCGGCAGCCTGGGGCTGTGCCACGAGTGGCAGCGGTGGTAGTGGTGGAAGCAGCGGCGGGGGATCGAGTCGGAGCAGTAAAGTCAAGTTTGCGCAGGATCAGCTCAGGGACAAGTTCAAACACGCGCCCGACTTTGGTGTCACCGGGAACAGCAACCCGGCGAACTGGGAGAAGTTCCGTGAAGCGCTTGCAAATGTTATCGACAACCCCAATACCCAAGCGATTCAAGGAACCTATCGCGGAAATATCCCCGTCACATTCTTCTACGATTCGGCATCAAAGCTCTGCGTGTTGGTTCGCAACAGCAATGATGAATTCATCGCGGGCTGGAAACTATCAGCCGACCAGGAGCGATATCTTCTAACGACCGGCAACGTTCAGTAGTCTCATCAATAGAGGTGGCGTTCTGTGCGAATCGATGAATATAAGGCACTCATCTCCACATTCCTTAGCAGCGAGATTAGTGCGCCGGAATTCAAGGAGAGGTTCGTGGATACATTCTTGAGTGAGCCTGGCGGCATGCCCCGGGACATGTTTTTCATTCTTGAGGATTTGTTTGAGGATGCTGAGGCATTCACTGAACATTGGCCACCTTCACCGGGTTTGGCAGATGTGCTTATCGATGAAGAACAACTTCGCCAAGAGGCACGTACCACTTTAGATGCTCTCGATCGGCTGCCGGAGTCCTAGGTTCAGCATCATCACGTAGCTGGCACGTACGCACCCGACAACTCGATACGGCGTGCACAATTGGCTCGATCCGACGCTCGGTCGCTTCCTCTCGGCCGACACGGTGCAACCCAACGCCCCCGGTTCACAGGGCTACAACCTCTACGCCTACGTCGCCAACAACCCCACCAGTTGGGTGGATCCGAGTGGACATTCCACGAACGGGGATGCCGCCGGAGCGGCTGGTACCGCGGCGGCGGTGAGCATCTTCAGTCTCCTGCTGTTCACCTCATTGGCAGCGGCCTGTTTTGCCTTTATCGGGTGTGGTCCGTTCCTGGTGGCGGGAGCGTTGTTCTCGTCGACCGGCGGACTACTGGTGCTCACGGGACTGCTTATCGCGGTGTTCGCGGAGGTTGCGTGCTCCCTCAACGCCGCCTGTTATGCCGCGACGCAGCAGATTGGGCAGACCATCACGGCCTACGGATCTGCAGCCGTAGCGGGAGCGTGGAGTGGAGGACCGGGCGACGCACGGAATGCGGCCTGGGCGTTCCCAGTCATTCCGGTGGTGCAATCGGTCATCAACGAGTATCGGTACTTCACGCAACGGAACAATCAGAATTCTCATGGAGATACGGCATCGTCCGCAGGCGCAGGCGACTTCGTTTATCAAGCCGAGTGGCGTGAAACAGACACCGGCGAGCGTGTGAGAGTGCGCAAGCTATCTCCGAGGGAGGTCAAGAACCGCGGATTGGAGAAGGAAAAAGAGGCAATCGGCGGCTCCGCAACAGACGACATTTACGAAGAGGTCAGTCCACGACAAGGATCCCAGGAGCGCCGACTGTGGTTGGGACCTGGCAACGGTCCCTTACAATCATTCGACATCCCGTAACGGCTAGTGGCCGAATTTTCTTGGAGGAGGGACGGGAAATGAGTCACGATGATGAGCGGGCCAAGAGGCCGAGAACTGGAACGTTGGGATCACCGCGGACGATGAATATGCTCATCCGACGGCAGGTTTTCTCCGTTTGGCGTGGGCCACGAGCTATTGAGGCGGTCATTGATGCCACGACTCAGTTTTGGGGGTGGCAGACGCTATCGCTGGATAGGCGCACTGATCACGGAATGGATCCTGAGCTGGAGTCTCGCTCAGTTTACGGCCTTATCCACAATGACAGCGAGGACATAGCGATTCTCCGTGCCGTGTACTGGAATCATGCTGCAGAGCGGGAATTAATGAAGCAGGGCGGATTCAATTACTCATTTGGCATGCCTGCTCGTTTTGCACGCGTTCCCGCTGATCAACTCCGCGATTGGATAAGTCAGTTCACTGGGACTACCGTCTCCGTGAATCCAATTTGGGGACGAAATGTCCCGGAGTCAGTTCGCAGGCTCCGCATCGAGCCTGACTTCTACTCATCTGTTCTCGAGGTAACCTGGGGGGATGGCGCCGAAGCATTCGAGGACCTGAGCCAGCGTTGGGAGACGGTGTGGGCTGAGATGACCGAGGTGCTGCAGGCGGCGCCAGTCATGACGGAGATTTCTGAGGAGTTCGCACATCGAGAAGGAACTCCGCGCTACGATCTGAAGGCATATCGACCCGATGCGTTTGGCAGTCAAGCGCACTAGCTCTCGTCACCCGCATCTCACTGCCCGACGCCCTCGGCTCCGTCACGGGCATCACTGACAACTCCGGCGCGCTCACCGGGACGACGAGCTACGACGCCTTTGGCGCGGTGCGGTCCCAGACGGGGACCTCGCTCGCCCTGGGCTTCACCGGCGAACTGACCGATCCCAGCACCGGCTTCGTCGATCTCCGTGCCCGTGAGCTCGATCCGACGCTGGGCCGCTTCCTCTCAGCCGACACCGTACAGCCGAACGCACCGGGTTCCCAGGGCTACAACCTGTACGCTTATGTTGCCAACAACCCCACCACGTGGGTTGTTCATATCCTGGCTGCATCGTCGCACGGCCGCCGCCGTGCGTGACGTCCTGGTGCCATATGGGGCCTCATGATTCGCACGACTGAAGAGTCTGTTGAACTGCGATCAAGCGACGATTTGGCCGCGCAACGGAGCGCGGACAACGAGACTGTCGCTCAATGCATGACGTGCTGGAAGTTGAAACGCGTGACGCGGCTATGGTCATCAACGGTGCGGCAGGTGGGGGATGGAGCTTGCGCGTCTGAGTCGTGCGTTCGTAGCGCGCAAGCTCCAAATCGGTCAAACGGTCGGTTGGATGTTCTGGTTCACGTGGAAGAGATTCTTCGGGTCGTAGGCGTTCTTGACCGCGACGAGCCGGTTGTAGACGGCGTCGCCGTAGGCAGCCCGCACCCGATCCTGTCCCTCTTCACCCAGGTAGTTGACGTAGGTGCCGTGCGTGTAGGGCTTCATGGCGGCGTGCACTCCGCGCGCCCAGGCGATATGCCGTTCAGACTCGCTTGGGTCTGGCCAAATGCCGATGATCGCCAAATTGAAGTCCGCATGGCGCGAGACGAACGCGGTCTCCTCGGCACCGACGCGGCGTACGGCTCCGCCGAACTCCTCGAGGAGAAGAGCCGATTGAGGCGAGGTGATCTTCCCGTACTGCTCGACCAACGTCTGAATTGCCGCGTCGCTCAGCTCGGTGATGAAGTCGGAACGCCAGTAGACTTGCATGCCGTGCGGGAAACCGGCATCGAGTGCCGTCTGCCAGGCCGCGTACGGCATCGGCTCGATCAGATCAGCTACCGGAGGCCCGAACGCGCGCAACGGCGCGAGCGCCTCCTCTCCCTCCGCGACGGGACCGTTGTAGCAGCACAGAAACGCGACGATCGGCATGCCGTCAGGCGAGGTCATCAGGGCCGTGAAGACCGCCAATTCATCGGGAGCGGTCTGGTGGAACTCGGCCAGGAAGTGGAGCGCCTCCGAAGCACGTTCGGCTGGGTGGACCAGCATGCCGGCGAGTACGGTCTCGACCGGGTGAAGCTGGAACTCGAATTCGGTCACGACCCCAAAGTTGCCACCACCGCCGTGGAGTGCCCAGAAGAGATCGGGGTGTTCGGTAGTGCTGGCGCGCCGTACAGACCCGTCGGCGGTCACGATCTCAACCGAGCGCAGGTTATCGCAGGCCATGCCGTAAGAGCGCATCAGCCAGCCGAGACCGCCGCCAAGCGTGAGGCCGGCGACGCCTGTGGTGGAGATCGCCCCGCCAGTGGACGCCAGACCGTGTGCGCCGGTCGCCTGGTCGAAGTCGCTCCACGTGGCTCCGCCCTGCGCACGAGCGGTTCTGGCATCGGGATCGACGGTCACCGCGCGCATGTCGCTCAGGTCGATGACCAACCCGTCGTCGCAGATTGCGTTGCCAGCGGCATTATGGCCCCCGCCACGAAT
This sequence comes from uncultured Chloroflexia bacterium, assembly GCA_963713965.1. GTDB lineage: Bacteria > Chloroflexota > Chloroflexia > Thermomicrobiales > Thermomicrobiaceae > CALAGB01. The sequence goes on along the minus strand of OY970217.1, from coordinate 1,873,716 downwards.
GGCCACCACAAAGCCGTGATCACGTGCGAAGTTCACCGCCGCCACGACGTCCGCCGTACTGCCGCAGCGGACGATGCCTGCAGGTCGCTTGTCGATCATGCCGTTCCATACGGCCCGTGCCGCGTCGTAGTCGTCGTCGCCCGGACGAACCAGGGTGCCCGCGATGTGAGAACTGAGATCTGCCAGAGATGAAGCTGCCATGGTCGGTCCTTTCGCGAGAGCCGTTACACGTGGTCATGACGATTCACGTAGTATGAGCCGTGTCCAGCGTTTCTAACACATCACCAACATTAACGGGCGTATCTTGCTAGTGGAATAGCCCTGAAAATCGCGACTGGCATTGAATACGGCTGCACCCACGGAGTACCATCCCGTCCGCTTGTCCTTGAGTGGTGTGACGTGACGGGACGCAGTGAGGGCCAATGGCTCGCCGGGATCAGACAGTCGGGTCGCTCTACGTCCTCCTCTCCACGTTCGGGTTCGGCACGCTCGCCATCCTGACGCGCTACGCCTACAGCGCCGGGCTGAACGTCACCACCACTCTCGCCATCCGCTTCGTCCTGGCCGCTCTCTTCGCCTGGCCCGTGCTGATCGCGCGCCGTCAGTGGCACATCTCCTGGCGTCGCGTCGTCGTCCTGGCCCTGATCGGCTGCTGCTACATCATCAATGCCGCCACCTACTTCGTCGCCCTGCGTTACGCACCGGTCTCGGCCGTCACCGTCATCTTCTACACCTACCCGGTCATCGTGATGCTCCTCTCGATCGCCTTCCTCAACGAGCGTCTGACGCTGCTGCGCGCGCTGGCGATGGGCCTGGCGCTCCTGGGCGGTGTGGTCATGCTCGGCCTGCACCTCTCCGGCCTGAGCGCCGTCGGTCTCATCCTGTCCGGTATCTCGGGCGCCTTCTACGCCCTCTACATCGTGCTCAACTCCCGCCTGACGCGTGACATCCCGGTCGGCGTCACCAGCACCTGGGTCATGAGCGGCATGGCCGTCGCCTTCCTCCTCTTCGGTCTGGGGAGCGGTCGACTCGATTTCAGCTTCCGGCCGAGCGGCTGGCTCATCATGGTCGGCATGGTGGTCTTCGCCACCGTCCTGCCGGTACAGCTCTTCCTGGCCGGCATGTACCGCATCGGCCCAACCTTCGCCGCCGTCTTCGGCACCTTCGAGCCGATTGTCACCATGGCCCTCTCGGTGCTCCTCCTGGGAGAGCGCATCGGCGTCTACCGGATCGTCGGTGGCGCCTTCGTGCTGACCTCCATCGTCCTGCTACGCCTCCCGGCCTCCGGACATGCGGTCGAGCCGAGCCCCGTCGTCAGCAGCGAACCCTCTCCCGTTTGAGGCATCTCCGGCGCATTGTGCCCCGGTTCAACCCCGTGTAGGATCGACAGGTTAGCGTCGCACAACTGATGGCTCACGCGTGTGGGGAATGACGACGCAACCAGTTCTCGGGAGGGGCAGATCAATGGCGATCTCATGGGAGAGCGTCCGTGACGAGGTCACCGGACACCTGCAGAAGCTGATCCAGTTCAACACCGTCAATCCGCCAGGGAACGAGAGTCTGGCTGCCAACTATCTGCGTGAGGTGGTGGAGCGAGAAGGCATCGAGGCGCAGGTGCTGGAGAGCACGCCCGGCCGCGGCAACTTCGTGGCCCGCATCCCTGGCACCGGCAATGGCCGCCCGCTGATGCTGATGGCGCACAGCGACGTGGTGAGCGTCGAGCCGGAGAAGTGGACGCACGATCCCTTCAGCGGCGAGATCGTCAACGGGCAGATCTGGGGCCGTGGCGCGGTCGATACCAAGGACCTGGTCGCTTGCGAGCTGATGGTCATGCTGATGATCAAGCGCAACGGCCTGACGCTGGACCGAGACCTGATCATGGCCACCTTCGCCGATGAAGAGGCGGGCGGCCGCCACGGCGCCGGTTGGATGTGGGAGAACCATCGCGACCTGATCGACGCCGAAGTCGCCATCAACGAGGGTGGCGGGCTCGCTATCGACGTCGGCGGCAAGCGCTTCTACCTCTGCCAGACGGGTGAGAAGGGTGGCGCCCGCATGCGTCTGATCGGCCGCGGCGCTCCGGGGCACGCCTCGGTTCCGCTGCCGGATACGGCCATGCGCCGGGCTGGTCGCGCCGTGGCCAAACTGACCGAGCACACCTTCCCCACCATCATGACGCCCACGGTCAAGCAGATGCTGGCGGCCATGGGTCAGACACTCGGCGGCTCCATGAACGATGATATTCAGCAGATTCTGGCCAATCCAACCTGGGAGAATCTGGCCAAGCTGCCGATCGGCGAGGCCGAGCTGCGTTCCCTCTACGCCACCACGCGCAACACCGCGGTGCCGACCATCATCCATGGTGGTCATCGCATCAACGTCATCCCGTCCGAAGTGATCGTGGACGTCGATGGCCGCGTGCTGCCGGGTCAGGATCCGGAGGCGTTCGTCAGTGAGGTCCGCGAGCTGTTGAAGGACGACGTCGACGTGGAGTCGGCGCGCGGCTCGACCGGCCTGGAAGCTGAGCCGAACTCGGCCCTCTTCGAGGCCATCGCCAGCACCATTTCGGATCTCGATCCGGGCGCCACGGTGGTGCCGTTCCTGGTCTCCGGTGGCACCGATGCCAAGAGCATCCCCGGTGTCAAGGTGTACGGCTTCATGCCGACCCGCGACAATCCGGAGGAGTTCGGTCTGGCCCACTCGCACGACGAGCGCATCACCATCTCCAATCTGGAGTTCGGCACCCAGGTGCTGTACGAGATCGTCTGCGACTACTGCCACGCGCAGGAGAGCTGAACTCTGGAGGGAACGTGCGCGGTCTGATTCTGTTCGACATCGATGGCACCTTGCTGCAGGCGGGCGATCGCGACCACCAACGCGCCTTCGTCTCCGCCATGAAGCAGGTCTACGATCGGCCGGCCACGCTGGACGGCGTGCCGCTGGCCGGCATGCTCGATAGCCAGATCGCGCGCCTGGCCCTCAGTCGCCAGGGACTCACCGACGACGAGATCGACGCCGATCTGGAGAAGATGATCGAGACCATGGGGGAGCATTACGCCGAGGCCATCGCCGAGCAGAGCCGCATCGAGCGTGTCCTGCCCGGAGTGGTCGAGATCGCCGAGCGGCTACGCGGGGCCAGCTACGCGCTCGGTGTGCTGACTGGGAACGCGCGTTCGGTGGCCCGCGTCAAGCTGACGGCCTCCGGCATCCAGCAGTACTTTCCCTTCGGCGCCTTCGGTGATTCGGCTCGTGAGCGCGGCCATCTGGTCGAGGTCGCCTGGCACGAGGCGGAGTCGCGTTACGGCGTGCGCTTCGCGGCCAATCAGACGCTCCTCCTCGGCGACACGCCGCGCGACATCGAGGCGGCCAAAGCCAACGACGCGCGTGTCATCGCCGTGGCCACCGGGCGCTTCAGCGTGGATGATCTGCGTGAGCACGAGCCGGACGTCGTCTTCGCGAACTTGAGCGACGTGGATGAGGTGGTCAGCGCCATTGAGCGCTTGACGGCATAGTGGCCCTCATCCGGCGCTGCGGCGCCACCTTCTCCCAATTCTGGGAGAAGGGAGACGAACAGGAAGTAATACAGCTGTACCTTGTGGACACCCCTCTCCTGATCGTCGGGAGAGGGGCCGGGGGTGAGGGCTAATCTCGTACTTTCGTCGCGCTTCGGCGCGTCGGGTCGGAGCAGGTCAGATGCAAAGACTGGCGCTGCCAAGCCGAGAATCCGGTCTACGCCTGGCCGATGTGGTCGGGGCGTTGTCGCTGGCGACCGACTTCGGCCTGGGCCAACCCTTCGAGCACGCTCTGCAGTCGGCCATCGTCGCCATGCGTCTGGGCGAAGTGCGCGCCCTCTCCGACGAGGATCTGCACGTACCCTCTATTACGCCTCGCTGCTGCGCTCGGTCGGTTGCACCGCCTCGGCACACGAGACCGCCGCCGCTTTGGGGGACGAGATCGCCTTCGGCGAGCGCTTCTCTTCAGTCAACTTCCCCAACCCGCGTGACACGTTCGCCGTCGTGCTGCAGCACGTCTGGAGCGCGCCGTCGCTGGCGCAACGTGCCGCCGGGCTGGCACGCCTGGCCGCTGCCATGCCCCGGATGAACCCCAAGGACCGCTCCACAGCTCACTGCGAAGTTGCTCAGAACCTGGCCACGCGGTTGGGACTGGATGAGGACGTGCAGGCGGCGCTTGGTCAGGTCTTCGAGCGCTGGGACGGTCGCGGTATGCCGCACGGGCTGAAGGGTGAGGCTATCCTGGAGACGGTGCGCATCATACAGATCGCTGAGGACGCCGTTGGCGCATTCAGGTTGGGTGGCCGAGATGCCACGCTGTCCCTGCTGCGTGAGCGGGCGGGGAAGGCGCACGATCCGGCCCTGGTGGAGACCTTCTGCCGTGAAGCCGACACGCTGCTGGCGGATCTGGACGACATGTCCCCCTGGCCCCTGATCCTGGATTGCGAGCCCAAGCCCTGGCGACGTCTCGCAGGTGAGATGGTCGACGACGCCTTCGCCGCGGTGGCTGATTTCGCCGATCTGAAGTCTCCCTTCACCGTCGGGCACTCGCGTGGGGTTGCTTCGCTGGCCGGTTCAGCGGCGGAACGCTGCCGGTTAGGTGAAGACGACCAGTGCGGCATCGCCTGGGCCGCCTTCCTGCACGATCTCGGGCGCGCTGGCGTGACCAACACTATCTGGGACAAGCCGGGACCGCTGAATTCCGGTGAGTGGGAAAAGGTGCGCCTGCACTCCTACATCACCGAGCGCATTCTGGCTCGCTCCGACGCGCTTTCGGGGCTAGGGAATGTCGCCTCGCAACACCACGAGCGGCTGGATGGCTCGGGCTATCATCGCGGCCTGTCCGGGCCGATGCTCTCCCCCGCCGTTCGCATTCTGGCCACGGCGGATGCCTATCACGCTATGGTTGAAGAGCGGCCGCACCGCCCGGCCATGTCTCCTGAGGCAGCCGCCGAAGAGCTGCGGTCAGGCGTGAAACGCGGTGTCTTCGACGGCGAGGTGGTGAACGCCGTGTTGGCCGCCGCCGGGCATCGCGTCACGGCACGCACCCGCGTCCAGCCCGCCGGGCTGAGCGAGCGGGAGGTCGACGTTCTTCGACTCATCGCGCGAGGACTCTCCAATCGCGAGATGGCGCAAGATCTTTCCATCTCCAAAGCCACTGTCGGTCACCACATCCAGCACATCTACGACAAACTCGATATCTCCACCCGCGCCGCCGCGACGATGTTCGCGCTGCAATATGGCCTGGTGACGGAGCCGCTGGCGGCTGATTGAGTAGGTGACTTCAGGGAATTTGTCGTCTCTGTCTCGGCAATAGGCGCACATTTGTCATCCTGAACCGCAGTGAAGGATCTCTCTATACTCGACACATGTACTCATCGTCAGTACGGAGAGATTCTTCGACTCCGCTGCCACCCTCTCACTGACTCTCTCCCTGCGAGGGAGCGAGGACCATCGCTCAGAATGACAAGGGTCGAATGGCGCCAACCTTGATGACACGTCTTTTGTGATCACCTACTGAGCTTCGACCACAGCCCTATTTTCACCAAGATTCTTTCGAAAAATAGTGTGAACGCACGATGTTGCCCCGTGCGAATCTCCCTATGCTGCTTGTATCGGTTGATGGGACGAGCGAATATGAAGGGAGTCACACATGTCGTCAGAAGCAAACAAGAACCTCATCCGCAGTTGGATGACCGAGGTCCTCACGGGGCACGACATCGACGCGATCGAGAAGTATTTCGCGCCAAATTGCGTGCATCATGACCTGGAGATGGGCGATTCCCAGGGTGTCGAGGCGGAGAAGCAGCTGACCTCCAACTTCGTCACCGCCTTTCCAGACCTGGCGTTCACCCTGCAGAACGTGCTGGGTGAAGGTGAGCTGGTCTCCGGCATCGCCCGCATCACCGGGACGCACAACGGTGATCTGATGGGCGTGCCGCCTACCGGCAAGCCGTTCGAAGCGTCGATCATGGCCATCTTCCGCATCGTGGATGGCAAGATCGTCGAGCACTGGTCGCACGCCAATGTGATGAGCCAGCTCGTACGGCTCGGCATCATGCCACAGCCGACAGGGGCGTCGGCGTAGGCCGAACCTGGACGTGGCCACAGCGTGCGGCCTCGGGTTCGCACGCTGTGGCCATTGACTGTCGGGTCAATCGCGCGAACGCCGCGCTACTTCACCCAGATAAGGCCAAACTGGTTGTCGATCACCTCTCCCTGCGCCGAGAAGGTGAAGTTGGAGGTGATGATTCCCGAGGCTCCCGCAAACTGCCCCTCGCCGCTCTCGACCCTCCACATGACGGCGCCGTGGTTGAGGCCGTCTTCCGGGCTGGGCGCGAGATAGCCCTCACCGATGGTGCTAAAGGTCAGGCTGCTTCCGCCGCCGAAGACAATCTTGCCGGTCTCGGTGAAGCTCGTGTCACCCGTCAGTCGCACTTCGGAGGTGAACGACGCGTCCTGGCCCTGGGCCGGCTCGATCCGGGTGCCGAGCCCGGACGCGCCGACGATCGAGGTCACCTGGCTGCTGGGTGAGCTGGTCGCGGCCTGCAGCACGTTTGGCTCTTCGGTCGGCCCGCCCGAGCCTTTGAACTGCATGGCGTAGAGTACCTGGCGCATGTAGCCCTCCTTCAGTCATCCGCACGGCTGTGTCCGATGGGTTCACTGTAGCTGTTCGAGGCGGAATGCGCATCGTGAGGACTCCGTAATTTGGGGATAGGTCGAGGAGAGGATTCAGACTCGGCGTTCCCGCGATGTTCACGGAGACAAGCTCATTCCGCACCATCGTCGTAGAGTTATAAGAGACGTGGCGTCGCGTCGTAGCGGATAGAGGGGTCGCCTATGCGGGAGAAGTCGGATCGGGCTGGTCGCTACAGCCGCCGGGCGTTTCTCGGCGGGCTGGCGGGATTGACCGGTCTGCTGGCCGCGTGCAGTCGCAACAGCTCCAAATCGGGCAACAGTGGGACGCAATCGACGGGTGGCGGCATTTCACAGCCGACCAAGACCGAGGCCGCCACCGTCGCTGGGACGCGCTACGCTAACGAAGCCATGCTGTCCGATGCCGCCGTGCTGCGCGGCGCGACGAGCGGCGTCAAGATCGTGGCACTCACCCCGCAGGCCGATTTCGCTAAGGGGCATATCGAGGGAGCCGCGCAGATCGATTGGCCTGACCTGGAATTGAGCGATTCATCCAGCGATGCCGCTATTCAGAGTTGGCAAATGCAGGTGCAGCAGAAGCTGGGTGGGCTTGGGCTCTCGTCGTCGGACAAGATCGTCGCCTACGATGGCGGTACCCTCTTCGCCACCCGGCTCTGGTGGGTCCTCGCCTATCTCGGGCAGCAGAATCAGCAGGTTATCAATGGCGGTCTTGGGGCCTGGCAGAACGACGGCGGTCAGGTTTCGACCAATTCAACGAATCCCAGCGTGGCGACCTACTCAGGCACGGCGACATCCTCCGTGCTGGCCGCACTGCCTGAAGTCAAGAATTCGCTGAATCAGTCCGGGGTCCTCTTCCTCGATGCCCGCAGCCCCGAGGAGTACGCCGCCGGACATCTCCCCGGTGCGGTCAACCTGCAGTACACCCAGAACGCCATCGCCGGGACGCCCCCCTTCTTCAAGCCGCAGAACGACCTGATCAAGTTGTATGAACAGATCGGCGCGAGCACCGACAAGCTGATCATCCCCTACTGCAGCACCGGCGTGCGTTCGGCCGTGACCTACTTCACGTTGCGACTGATCGGCTACGACCGGGTAAAACTCTTCAGCGGCTCCTGGAACGAATGGACCTCGCATCCCGATCTGCCCGTCGAAAAGGGCTCCGCCTGATACGGTCGCTTCAATCCGCGCCAATCAAGTCTGCAACTCTCGCCTGACGTGACAAATGTCACTGAAAAGCGACCACAACGTCCACTACCGTCCTCCATCCCTCGACCTTAAGATGAATACATGAGCGGATGTCCCATTTCAGGGCGCCGCCGAGCCGCTCGGCTGCCTTCTCAGGTTCGACGGAAACGGCAACGAACGCCGGGCGCGCTTCTCGCGATATGACTTCGACACATGGATGAGAGGAGCGTCACATCGTCACGCGAACATCGAGCATCGGGACCACCACGATCCTCGACGCTCAGGATCTCCGCAAAGAGTTCAATGGCCGCGAGGCCGTCAGTGGAGTGAGCTTTCAGATCAGGGAGGGCGAGATCTTCGGCCTGCTCGGTCCGAACGGTGCCGGCAAGAGCACGACCATCAACATGCTGGCCACCTATCTCACTCCCACCAGCGGAACGGCGAACATCGCCGGAGTCTCCATCTCCGATCCTCAGCGGGCCAAGCGGATGATCGGCCTGGTTCCACAAGAGATCGCCCTGTACGACGATATGTCGGCCGAACGTAACATGCGCTTCTTCGGCGAGCTCTTCGGGGTTTCCGGTAAGGAACTGACGGCCCGGATCGACGATCTTCTCAATCGCGTCGGATTACTGGATCGCAAGAAGGACCTGGTTTCAACCTTCTCAGGCGGCATGAAACGTCGACTCAACTTGGCGGTCGGGCTCATCCACCAGCCACAACTGTTGATGCTCGACGAACCGACGGTCGGCGTCGATCCGCAGACCCGTGAGGCCATCTTCGACCTGGTCGAGCAGCTGGCGCACTCCGGCACGGCAACGCTCTACACCACACATTATATGGAGGAGGCCGAGCGGCTCTGCGATCGCATCGCCATCATCGACGAAGGGCGCATCGTTGCCAGCGGAACGCTGGACGAACTGCTCGAGCTTCGCACTGAGGAGCCAGTTCGCGTCGTGCGGCCGCATGGTCTGGCCGAAGTCTTCCTTCAGCTCACCGGCAAACAGTACCGAGATTGAGAGGCTGATTCGTGCGTGCCGCATTCGCCGTCATGCAGAAAGACCTGACGCGGTTCGTCAGCGACCGCCGCGCGCTGGTCATGAGCATTGTCGTTCCCTTCTTCTTGATCCTGATCGTGGGTGCCGTCTTCGGCTCATTCGGTAGCGACTCCGGGACGTCGGTCGTCGACACCCCGATCTACGTCGGGGATCAGGGGGCAGCTGCCCAACAGATCATGCAGGCGCTGAAACAGGTGCCGAACCTGAATTTGGAGATGAAGACAAGCGCCGCCGACGCTCGTTCGCCGGTCGAGAATGGCGATCGCTCGGCCGCGATCATCATCCCGGCCGGGATCTCGTCGGCGGTAGAGCACGGGCAGGCAGCCACCGTCACCGTCTTCAAGACGCCCAGCAGCCAGGACTACCGTGCGCTGGTGGTCCAATCGATCGTCGATAACGTGACCCAGAAGTTCACGGCTGCCAACGTCGCGGCGAACGTCGCGGTCAACGCGGTGCAGTCGTCAGGCGCGTCGGCCAACCCCACCGCGGTGGCGGATCAGGCGCGCCAGCAGGCCACGCAGCAGCTTTCGCAGCAGCCGATCGTCAGTGTGTCGACCGAAACGGCGAACCAGACGGTGAATGACAGCGGCTACAATCAGGTCGTTCCGGGCTATGCGCTGATGTTCGCCATGTTCGCGGTGGCGGGTGGCGTCGGTTCGATCCTGGAGGAGAAAGAGGCCGGCGTCTGGAAGCGCCTGCTGATTTCGCCCATCTCACGCTGGTCGCTCCTGGGCGGCAAGCTGTTGGCCCAGTTCGTCATCGCGGTTGGCCAGATCAGCCTTCTCTTCGCCATCGGTCGGTTGCTGTTCGGCATCAACCTGGGCTCGGTGTTGGGCGTGTTCCTCGTGATCGTCACGACGGCGCTGGCGACGACCGCCTTCAGTATGTTGCTGGTCTCGTTCGTCAAGACGCGCGCGCAGCTTCAGCCGGTGACGACGATCTCAGTCCTTACCTTCTCGGCCCTGGGTGGCGCCTGGTGGCCGCTCTTCCTGATGCCGGGTTGGCTGCAGAAAGTGGGGAAGGTGACGTTGAGCGCCTGGGCAATGACCGGGTTCAACAACCTGATGATCTTCAACAAGGGATTCACCAGCGCGGTACCGTCGATCCTGGTCCTGCTGGCCTACAGCGTCGTGTGCTTCCTCCTGGCCGCCCGCTTCTTCCGCTTCCAGGAGGCGGCGTAGGAACGTTCAATACGAGATTACGAGGGCAGACAACACCCGTTGCACGGGTCCCCGGTCTGCCCTCTTCAGAATCACCAGCAAAGGCGTTGTCTCTCGGGGACATTGTACGTCGATTCAAAACCTTGACGACCAGAGACTATGGGCACGGAGTACGGCAGATGGGCTGGTCCCCGTATCATCGTCGTCTGTGGCAGCGAAACTATTTCGAGCACGTGGTTCGGGACGACCGAGACGCCGACCGCATTCAGCAGTACATCGCCGATAACCCGGCGAATTGGCCCTTCGACCTGGAGAACCCGCAGCGATTGCCGGCGTAATTCGCGTTCCCCTCACCCCACCATCTCCATGCGACAGAAGCAGGATGACTCGATCGGCACGTCGGCCCGGGCTGAGGCAATATTGAGTCGCTGATTGATGATGCCGCAGAAGTCATGCTTTCCCTGCCGCATCAAGGCCTCGTGATACCCATGCAGCGCCCAGACGTTCTCAGGATGCTGGTAAGCACGAGCGAGAGTCCCATCCAGCCCGAGATCGGCTGCATAGACGGCTTCCGCCTCTTCAAGCCGACCCTGCTCCAAGAGCAAGGCGCCCAATGCGTGGCGCACCGGCTGCATCCAACCCCACGGCTCGGCATAGGCCAGGCCGTCGTAGCGTTTGATCGACTCCCGCAGATGGGCAAATGCGTCGTCGTAGTTCCCCTTACGGTACTCCAGTTCTCCGGCCAGCATCTCGCGCGCCACGCCCAGCACGTCGACGCATTTGTTCTGGATACCGTGGTAGCGACTTTCCGGTACGCGGGCCGCGGCAGCCTCGAACCGGCGCTGCTCCTCTTCCGCCTGAGCGACGTGTCCCATCGCCGAAAACGCGACCCCTTTGGCGTAATGCGTCATAGCGGTAGTGACGCGGAAGAGGTCCGGATCGTCCGGTAGAGCGAGGTCGATGATCTCTTGCCACATGCCAAAGCGGACCATCACGTGCAGTCTCATCGACAGGAACCACTCGATACGGTCCGCCATGTTGACCGGCTCGACCTGTTCCAATGTTTCGCGCGGGACACTGGCAATAACCTCGTTCGCCGCCTTGAGCGCGATCTCCTTTTGCCCCAGGAACATCGCACCATACACCTTGAAGTGATAGTTGTGCAGTCGGTAGAAGGTGTAGTACGGCAGGATGCCGGTTCGCTCCTGGAACTGGTCGTCGACTCGCGTAGCCAGCTCGTTATACGCGACCACGTCATGATAGTTTCCACAGAGCACGTCGATGTGCGTCGCCATGTGGATGAGATGGCCCGCGTCGGGAACCAGATTTCGGAGCCAGTCAGCAGCCTTGAGTGCCCGCTCCGGAAACGGCGACATCTCCAACAGGTGGATATACATGTGCAGCACACCGGGGTGCCGGTGGCTCGTCGGATTCTCGAAGGCGTGGTCCAGTACGTTCAGCGCTTCGATCGTATCCGCTCCCTCGGCGGCTTCACCGGTCGTTAAGTTCCACAGCTGCCACGGAGTGCGGTTCATCAGTGACTCGGCGAAGAGGGCGGCCACGTCCAGGTCATCGCCGAAATCCCGATAGACCGCGCGCATGGCATCAGCATAGGCGTCGCTCCAGACGGAGCAATCCTCGATCGGGGTCAGCGACGGATAGCGCGCTTGAATCGCCTCGATCATGGCGCGTTCCGCGGGAGTGGCGCGATCGATCAGCGACAGGGATTTCTGGGCGGCTTCATGCGCTTTCGCGACCATCTTGACCAGCGCTCGCGCCCCGAACATGTCCCACTCCAGGTTGTAATTCGGGCCAATGGCGTAGGCCACACCCCAGTAGGCCATCGGGCAGTCGGGGTCAGCTTCGATGGCTCGCTCGAAGCACTTAATTGCTTCGCCGTGGTTGAAGCCGTAGGTCCAGTTGAGGCCGCGGTCGAACCAGAGTTGGGCGTCCCGTGATGACGTCGATATTGTCCGCTGATGATCGCCGAGGTCATAGTAGTCCGACATCAGGTCCTCCTTGGTGAGCCCGTTGCCGCGTGGCACAACGGAACGCTGGGGTTCGATTGTCGCCGCCAATTTCAGACGTTCTCCTCAGTCAGCGGCCGTCTCCATGCGGCAGAAGCAAGATGACTCGATTGGGACGTCGGCCCGGGCGGCGGCGATGTCGAGCCGCTGCTTGATGATCCCGCAGAAGTCGTGCTTGCCCAGACGCATCAGGCATTCGTGATAGCCGTGCAGGCTCCAGAGGTTGTCCGGATGCTGGAAGGCGCGCGCCAGGCTGCCGTCGAGTCCCAGATCGGCCCGGTAGACCGCCTCCGCTTCCTTGATTCGCCCCTGTTCCAGCAGCAACGCGCCGTAGGCGTGGCGCGTCGGCTGCATCCAGCCCCAGGGCTCGTCGTAGGTCAGATCGTCATCCAGCTCGATCGAGCGGTGCAGATGGGCGAAGGCGTCCTCGAAGTTCCCCTTGCGATACTCGAGCTCGCCGGCCAGCATCTCGCGGGCGATCGCTAGAATCTCGATGCAGCGGTTGTTGAAAAGGTAACGGCTCTCCGGCACCCGTGCAAACGCCTTTTCGAACAATCCCTGCTGCTCCTCAGCCTCTTGCACGCGACCGGTGGCCGAGAAGGCCACTCCCTTGGCATAGTGAATCATGGCAGTGGTGACGCAATAGAGGTTCTGATCCTCCGGCAATGGCGTATTGATGATCTCTTGCCATCTCCCGAAGCGGATGAGAACGTGCATCTTCACTCCGAGAAAACCCTCGATCCAGTCGGCCATGCGCGGCACTTGCTGCTCCACCAATGCTTTGGGGATGGTCGCAACGACTTCGTCGGCCGTTTGCAGTGCGATCTCCGACTGCCCCAGGAACATGGCGCCATAGAGCTTGAAATGGAAGTTGTGCACGCGATAAAGGGTGTAGAAATTCATGGCGCCTTCGCGCGCCAGAAACTTGTTGTCGGCCACGATAGCGTCCGAGTTGGAGGCCACCACGGTGTGGTACTGGCCGCAGAGAACGTCGATGTGCGTCGGCATGTGCTGCAGGTGTCCGGCATCCGGCACCAGACCTCGCAGCCAATCGGCCGCGCGCAGCGCCCGCTCCGGGAATGGGGACATCTCCATCAAGTGGATGTACATGTGGAGCACGCCGGGGTGCTTGCGGCTGGCACGGTCCTCGAACGCGCGCTCCAGCACATGCATCGCCTCGGCCGTATCGGCTCCTTCGGCGGGTTCGCCCGCGTTCAGATCCCAGAGCTGCCAGGGCATACGGTTCATCAAGGCTTCGGCGAAGAGGGCCGCTACGTCCAGGTTGTCGCCGAAGTCCCGGTAGACCTCGCGCATGGCGTCGGCGTAGGCGTCGTTCCAGACGGAGCAATCCTCAATCGGAACCGGCGAGGGGTAGCGAGCCTGCAAGGCGGCGATGAGCGCTCGTTCTTCAGGGTTCGCCTTGTTCATCAGCGACATGGCCAGATGTGCCGCGCCATGAGCCCTGGTTACGGTCTGCGCCAGATCGACCTCATCGAACATCTCCCAGGTCTTGTTGTAGTTGGGGCCGGCGGCATAGGCGATACCCCAATAAGCCATGGCGCAGTCTGGATCGCACTCGATGGCTAATTCGAAACACTTGACCGCTTCATCGTGATTGAAACCATAGGTCCAGTTGAGACCGCGATCGAACCAAACCTGCGCCTCGGGTGACGAGGTCGAGATCCGGCGTCCATACGTGCCGAGATCGTAGTAACTGGACATGGATGTGCTCCCTAAGTGGTCGTCGTCGCTGACGAAGTGCAAAGGAGGGTCCCGCGAAGGTGTAATGACAATAGTATCTTGGAAGCTGGTAGGACGAAACTGGCCATATGAACGGGTTAGAGATGGCTGCTGCCCGATTATCATCGCGGAAGTCGACTCTTATGCCTCGTAATAGCCCAGATCATCACCGTAGGAGCGCCGTGTGAACCTGAAGGTCTTCTTCACTACCCGCGCAGCTGTCCCAATGATCGATCCAGATGACGAGCCGCTCCGTGTGGCGCTGGAGGAGCGAGGAGTCGAGGTGCAACCTGCTGTCTGGACAGACCCGAATGTGGACTGGTCCGCTGCCGATCTCTGTTTGATCCGTTCGACCTGGGACTATCACCGCCATCTTCAGGAGTTCATCGCCTGGGCCGAACGGGTCGATGCGGTAACGCGGCTGTGGAACGGTCTCGATCTGGTGCGCTGGAACACCGACAAGCATTATCTCCGGGATCTTGAGCAGGCTGGCGTGCCGGCGGTGACGACCGTCTGGCTGCCTCGCGGGGAGCCTGCCGATTTCTCGGCGATTCTGGAGGAGCACGGTTGGGATGAGGTGGTCATCAAGCCGACGGTCTCGGCCGATTCATTTGGCACCATGCGTCTCGATCGCGCAACCGCACGTGAGGCACAGATTCGGCTGGATTCGTTGCTGCGGATCGACGACATCATGCTGCAACCCTTTCTCGCGCCGGTGGTCGAGAGGGGCGAGCGGTCGCTGATCTTCATCGCGGAAGAGCTGACGCATGCCCTGCGTCGTGGTGATGTCTTTGGTCGGATGCAGCGAGCACAAGAACTCATCGAGCCCACGCCCGAAGAGGTGGCGCTGGCGCGACGTGCGTTGGCCGAGGTGACGCGGCCCTATCTCTACGCCCGCGTCGACCTGATCTCGCCCGCTGACGAGCCGCCCATCCTGATGGAGCTCGAGCTGGTCGAGCCCTCCCTCTTTCTTCCCCTGGCACCGCAAGCGGCCGAGCGTCTGGCCGAGCGAATCATGGAAATTATTGGATGAGGCGATGACTCCGACGAGTTGGTAACGAGGAAGGGAACCAACGAGATCATGTCATCCTGTGTAGGTGCCCTGCTGGGATAGCACATCCCTATTGGCCGTCCTTGCCGTTCTTGACCGGATAGCCAGTCTTGGTGATCACCCGCTCGAGATAGGAGCGGTCGATCATGTCGGTCTCATAGTCGATCGAGACGACGTGCCGTTGAACGTCGGCATTGGCGCGCTGGATACCGGTCACGCCGGTCAAGGCTGTCTCGATGTCGATCGCCTCGCGCTCCTCGGAGAGGGACGGCACCTCGATATCAACTCGTTCGATCATTGCTTCTCTCCCTGAACAGACTAACTCAGCGGCGTTCGAGCGCGTTGGGACTGCGCCAGTCTGACGGCATTTCCGACTTCCGCACGTCCAGGATGAGCCGATCCATGGAAATGGAGCGAATGGCGTCGAGCGGAATGTAGAGTGGGCGAGCGATTGGATTCCTGCGTCCGGGCCGAACGACGACGCCCGTGACACTCTCATAGGGGTCATGGTTGCGTGTCCCGTACTGGCGCGCTTTCGATTGGCTGGCCGGACCGGTGTTCCCCGCGCTGATGGTTGGGAACGGCCCAAGCTCCTCGCCGAAGACGTGACCCTTGCTGCTCGCGTCGGCTGTCTTCGATTCGCCGCTGGTGTTCACCGGTGATTCGCTCGCGATCACGTCGATCACGCTGCCGATGTAGTCGGTCTGGTCGGTGTCGTAGACGTCCATGCCGCGACGGATCGTCAATCGCGGCGCATCCCGCTGGTCGATCTCGCTCATTTCGCCTGCCTAGCTCCGTTCGGATGGCGGGTGTATTCGAAGTAGTATTTGGGGTTGTTGGCCGAATCTTTGCCCGCGAAGACCACCACCGCGCGGAAGAGGAATCCGCCGACCAACGCCAGCAGGGCGCCGAAGAGGCGTCGGCCGACTGAGCTCTGATGATGCGTTCGACTGGCACCCAGATGCAAGCCAAGCGGCAAGGCCATGCCCGCCCCCATCACTCCGGGCCAGAAGAGACGGCCCCAGCGGCCGCTGGTGAGCGGCTCGCGCAGTTTGCCGAGCCGCACCAGGCTCGCGGCGATAATGCCGATCTCAGCTATGAGCGAGACCGTCTCGGCGCGCCGCAGCGCATCCGCCGTCTCACGTTGTTCGCTGCCCGAGATGCGCAGCAGAACGGTGAGCGTCGCCAAGCTGGTCGAGAAGGCGGAGCTGACGAAAGCGGGTCCCCAGAGCATATAGTTGCGTGCCCAGATCGGAACATTGGTCGCCGAGACGAGGATACCGGTGTAGCCGGAGACGAAGAGGGAGACCGGCAAACCGATCACACCCAGCACCCGCCGGGAAGTGACGAACACGTTGCGTCGCGTGACGTCGGCGACGAACTGCATCAGCGCCAGCGGCCCAGCGATCATCCCCAGCAGGAGCAACGCCCAGGAGCCCTGACTCATAGGAGAACGCAGCTTGATGATGCGGAACATGTGATGCGCCCGGTCCGGCCGTCCCAGATCGAGCACCAGCAGGATGGGCGAGACCACGAGCATAGCCAGTGAGAGGTAGCGTCCGGCTCGCGCCAACCCTTTGTCTTTCGAGAAGAGATCGGCCAGCGCCGCGATGGCAAAGGACGCCCCAGCCAGCCCGCCGGTGAAGAAATAGCTGATGATGAGCCAGCCCCAGTGGGGCGCCTTTATTGGTGGGACGTCGTAATAGCTCTCCCGCACCCCGCTGCTGGCCGTCTTCATCGTCGATCGTCGCGTCTGTTCCATATCCGTCCTTACTTGCGCCAGAGCGAAAGAGCTGTTGCGGCGCCAAGCGCCATGGCCGTGGCGGCCATCGAGAGGATGCCGGGGAGTACGTTCTTCTGCGGCAGGCGTGGGTGTTCCGGCAGGTTGTACTTGGCCGGCTCATCCAGCAGGATGAAGAAGGCGTTGAGATCACCGATGCCGCCCGTTCCGCCAACCTCCTCGTTTCCATAGACGTAGGCCGGTGCCCCCTGCGCCTTGAGCTGCTGCACGCGTGATTTGGCACGCTGGCGTAGCTCGGTGACTTTGCCGAACTGGATCGAATCGGTCGGGCAGGCCTTGGCGCACGCCGGTTCCAGTCCGTCGGAAAGCCGGTCGTAGCAGAGCGTGCACTTGTGCGCTTTGCCGTCGTGCGCCATGGAGACCGTCTCCTGCCCGTTCGGCATATCGAGATCGATCACTCCGAACGGGCACGCCGGAACGCAGTAGCCGCAGCCGTTGCAGACGTCCTGCTGCACCACCACCGTGCCGAACTCGGTGCGGATCAACGCGCCAGTCGGGCAAGCATCGAGACAGCCCGCATGGGTGCAGTGTTTGCAAACGTCGCTCATCATCAGCCAGTTCGACTGCGTGCCGGGGCTCCCAGCGCCGGGCATCTCGGAGAAGGTGACGTGCCGCCAGGTGGAGGCGCCCAGGCTGAGCGTGTTGTCGTAGCTGGTCCCCTTCCAGCTCAGACCGTCCATCGGAAGCTGATTCCACTGCTTGCACGCTACTTCACAGGCCTTGCAACCGATGCAGACCGAGGTGTCGGTGAGGAAACCGACCGCGTCGTCATTGGCGACCATGTCTCTGATATCCACGCTCATCGGTCTAACCTCCCCGGCCGCAGGTTGCAGGTGAATGCTTTGGCCTCCTCGATGCTGACGTTGGGATCACCTACCAGCGAGACCAGATCGTTGGCGACGTCCCCTTTGACGATGCCCGAATAACCCCAGTGGTAGGGCAGGCCGATCATCTCGATGACGTGGCCATCCATTTTCAGCGGCTGAATGCGCTCCGTCACCAACGTGCGAGCCTCGATCTCGCCGCGCGGCGAGGTGATGACGACCCAGTCTCCGTTGTCCAGGTGATGCTTCTGGGCCAATGATGGGCTGATCTCGGCGAAGAGCTCCGGCTGCAGTTCGGCCAGCCAGGGGATCCAGCGACTCATGCCGCCCGCCGTGTGATGCTCGGTGAGGCGATAGGTGGTGACCGCATAGGGGTAGTTGGCGTTCTCTTCTCCGGCCAGCTCGTTCTCATCTCGCGGCCAGTACTTGGCGGTCGGGTTGTTCTGCTGCGAATAGAGCAGATTCTCCGCGGGCGAATCGAGCGGCTCGTAATGGGCCGGCAGCGGACCGTCTCTCAGGCCGTCTGGCACGTAGAGCCAACCCTTGCCGTCGGCGGTGATGATGAAAGGATCGGAGCCGGAGTGGGCATCCGTACCGGTGCCGTCCGATTTGGCCGGGGTATCCGGTGCCTTGTTGATCGGGAAATCGGGCGTGTCGTAGCCGGTCCACTCCTTCTTCTTCTCATCCCACCAGACCAGCTTCTTGCGCTCCGACCAGGGCTTGCCGTTGGGGTCGGCCGAGGCGCGGTTATAGAGGATGCGGTGGTTGGCGGGCCAGGCGAAGCCCCAGCCGAGCGAGTACTTGTCGTCGCTGGTGCGGCCTTTGGCCAGGTTCTTCCCCTCCTCCGGGTAAACGCCGGAGTAGATCCAGCAGCCGCAGGCGGTCGAGCCGTCGTCCTTGAGCACCTTGTAGTCGGAGATCAGCTTGCCGTCATTGACGGTCCAGCCGTTGATCTCTCGAAGGAACGCGTCGACCACCGGCTCCTTTTTTGGTCCCTCGACCGGATACTCCCAGGTGAGCGTCTGGAGCTGACGTGCTTGCGGCGTATCCTCACCGGCGTACATCTCTCTGAGTCGTCGACCCAGGTGATAGAGGAACCACGGCTCGGTGGTGGCGTCTCCCGGCGGCTCGATAGCTTTGTCGTGCCATTGGATGAGCCGTTGGGTATTGGTGAAGGTGCCGTCCTTCTCGGTCACGATGGCGGCCGGCATCAGGAAGACTTCGGTCTTGATCGACTTTGGGTCCAGCTTGCCCCGGGTCACCTCAGGAGCGGCGTACCAGAAGTTGGCCGACTCGATCTCGAACAGGTCGCGCACCACCAGCCAGTCGAGGCTGGCCAGGGCCTCGCGCATTACCCCGGAGTTCATATTCCCAACGGCGGGGTTCTCGCCCATCAGGAACATCCCTTTGACTTTACCGGCCTTGGCGGCCAGGAACATCGGCAGCGCCGAGTAGTCCCCGCTGATCTTGGGGAGCAGATCGAAGCAGTAGTCGTTGGCTTCAGTCGCGTTGTCCCCGTAGTAAGCCTTGAGGAGCGAGATCATGTACTTGGGCAGGTTGTGCCAGTAGCCGGTCTTGGGCGTCTCGGTCTTCAAGTAGGCTTGCAGCGAACTGTGCTCGTCGAAGGTGTTGGGCATGGCCAGGTAGCCGGGCAAGATATCGTAGAGGGTTGGGATGTCAGTTGAGCCCTGGATCGAGGCATGTCCACGCAGGGCCAGGATGCCGCCTCCCGGTCGGCCGATGTTCCCCATTAGAAGCTGCAGCAGGGTAGCCGTGCCAATCAACTGGGGGCCGGTGGTGTGCTGCGTCCAGCCGACCGCATAGCAGAAGGCGGAGGTTCGCTCGCGGCCAGAATTCTCCGAGATCGTGCGAGCTACATTCAGGAACGCCTCTTCGGAGACGCCGCAGATCTTCGAGACCATCTCCGGTGTGTATCGTGAGAAGTGCCGTTTGACGATCTGGAAGACGCAGTTCGGATCCTGCATGGTCGGGTCGCTTGGCGGCGGCCAGACGGTGGCGGAGTTCCCGATGCGCTCGCTATAGGGCATGCTGCTGAACTGCTTGTGCTCGCCTGAGGCTTCGGTCTTCTCAAAACCCTGGTATTGCCAGGTCTGCGTGGAATAGGAATGGCTGCTCTCGTCGAAACCGGAGAAGAGCCCGTCCAGGTCTTCGGTGTCCTTGAACTCTGGATTGATCAGCGTGGTGGCATTGGTATAGGCCTCGACGTATTCCTTGAAATAGGTCTCCTGCTGAATGACGTAGTTGACTAACCCGCCCAGGAAGGCGATGTCGGTCCCAGGGCGGATGCGCACATGCTGCGTCGCCACGGCTGAAGTGCGGGAGAAACGCGGATCGACGTGGATGACCTGGGCGCCGCGCTCGCGTGCCTTCATCACGAAGCGGAAGGCGACGGGGTGGTTCTCCGCCATGTTCGAGCCCATGATGATGACGCAATCGCTATTTGCGAGATCGTTCTCGGCGGTCGTCGCTCCGCCGCGTCCGAGTCGGGAGCCCAGACCGGGCACCGTGGCGCTATGTCATATACGAGCCTGATTTTCGACGTAGACCATGCCGAGCCCGGCGGTGAAGAGCTTCTTGATGGCGTAGTTCTCTTCATTATCGAGGGTGGCGCCACCGAGGTGCGCGATGGCGGTGGTGCGATTAACCGTCTCGCCGTCCGGCGTCTTGTGCACGAAGGTCTCGTCCCGCGTCTGCTTGACGCGCTGGGCGATGCGTTCCATAGCCCAATCGAGCGGCTTGTCCTCCCAATGGTCGCTGTATGGCGCGCGGTATTTGACGGTAGTCACGCGACGCGGATTCTCCACCAGACCATACGTCGCGGCGCCCTTGGGACAGAGCGTGCCGCCATTGATGAAGCTCTCGTAGTTGCCCTCGATGCTGAGCAGTTTGCCGTCGCGATGGTAGGCGAGCTGCGAGCAGCCGACGGCGCAGTAGGGACAGACACTCACGGCGACTTCCGCGCCGTCCAGTCGCGAGCGAATCGACTTCGTCTCACGGCTGATTGGCTTATCCGGCGCGACGCCAACGTAATCCTGGATACGAGAGAGGGAGAACCGCTTCGCCATGAGCACCACCATTATTCTGTTCGACGGATGATCAGTGGGTCGTCGCCAGAAAAAGGACGACCGTTATGAGGATGGGGCAAGCAAATTCCGGGCCGGGGGAGGGGTTTTCGCCATAACAGATGTGTCAGATAGAGGGTGGTGGGGATATCTGGGACTACGAAGACCCGCTTGACGCGATATCGTACTATTTGTACGTAATGTACGGTGCGGTATCAGCCTGAGCAAGGAATCCTGGATGACGATTACCACTATTACCGACGCTCGAAATCGGTTTGCTGATTTGATCAACCGGGCGCAATATGCGCACGAGCGCGTCGTTCTCACCTCTCACGGCAAGCCAGCGGCGGCCATCATCTCGATTGAAGATCTCGAACTGTTACGTGCGATCGAAGACCTCATCGACGTCGCTGCGGCCCGCGAAGCCATCGCCGAGATGGAGGCTGAGGGGACGATCTCCTGGTCTCAATTGAAGTCCGACACGCGCGGCTCATAGATCGGATGTCGTACGAGATTGAGGTTGCGCCTCAGGCTGCGCGACAGTTTAAGAAGCTTCCGCGAGATGCCCAGGAGCGAGTAGGCCGTTGTATCGATGGACTGAGTGCCGACCCGCGCCCACCCGGATGCGAGAAGATCTCAGGCCATCCGAACCTCTATCGCGTCCGCACTGGCGACTTCCGAGTGGTCTATGAGATCCATGATGACCGGCTCGTTGTGATTGTCATTCTGGTCGGAGACCGTCGCGATATCTATCGGCTGCTCAAAGACCTCTGATCATTGCAATGCAGAAGATCTGGCATCGAGAACGAAGCCGTAACCTAATTAAGCTGCTCGAACACAAACCGATGCGCGCTCACTGACTACTCAGCCGCAAACCGCAGATACTCCGCGAACGCCTGTTGCAATTCCTCGTTTGGCCCGCTTGAGTTCAGCAGTGAGTTGACGAACGTGACCGATCCGCGCGTCGTCAGTTCCACGATGTTGTGCCGCCTGATCGTCTCCTCAGCGGCGCGCTGGAGGGCACTGCGCACGAAATCGGTCAGGCTGACCCCCTCGAGTTCGGCGGCGCGTTGAATTAGCTGCTTCTGCTCCGAACTGATGTGAAATTCAAGACGGGCTGCTTTCGATTTAGCTGGGCTCATGCTGCACCCCTTGTGTCGCAAGCGTACGGCGGAATGCGTAACGGTGCTAATCGATTGCACACTCTGGATAGAAGTGCGCGATCATGCGGCCAAGTCAACGTTTGCGGTTCGGCAGCTGCAATTTGCGAACTCTATTAGAGTCGGTCGGATGTCAGGTGAATGAACTCGTCGGAGAATTGCGCTTCGACCGGATCGACGCCAGCCGCGCGAAGACGAGCGAGAGTCACATCGGCCTTATCTGGCTCAGCATGGAAGAGAACCGTAAATGGTGCGGTCGGCTCATTCACAGTATAGCGGTTCGGAATCTTCCATTCCTCGTTCGCGTTCTTAGGAACGTCGACAAAGATCTTGAAGTCGTCGGCGAATTCCGGCATTACCTGATCAAGTTGAGTAACGACGAGCACATAGCAGGAACCGGGAAGCCACTGCAGATCGGTGATGCACTCGTCGAACGCATCCCAGTTGTGGCCGAAGTAATACGGGAACTGAAGGGCAGCCGACCACTCCCGAAACACGTCTTCTGAAGTCTCACTGTGGCGCCCGCGCATGACCCGAATAACAATAGCTTGATTTCGCTCCCGTTGTTCATAGTCGAAAACACTGGCGAAACAGTCCGCAGTGCGCAGCGATGAGGCAACGAAGTAGCACCACGGAGTGTCATCCCGGCAGAAATCGGTCATTTGGAGTTCATGCACGGTCTCGCTCACCTCCGTTGATCAGGTCATCTGCCCCCCCATCCCCCGCACCACCCGCCCTTCCCCGCTATAGATGTTGAAGCTGTCGGGGCGGACGAAGCCGAGGAGGGTGACGTGGAAGGTGTCGGCCACCTGCACGGCCAGGCTGGAGGGAGCGCCGACCGCCGCCACGATGGGGACGCGCGCCACCAGTGCTTTCTGCAGCAGTTCGAAGCTGGCGCGACCGCTGAGCATGACGATGTGTCCGGAGAGGTCCTTCTCGTTTTGTAGGAGCTGATGCCCGATCAGCTTGTCGAGCGCGTTGTGCCGCCCGACGTCCTCGCGTAGATCGAGCAGGTTTCCCTCGAGATCGAACAGACCCGAGGCATGCAAGCCGCCGGTGGAGCGGAAGACTTCCTGCTTGCGTCGCAACGTCTCAGGAAGCGCGCAGATGACGCTGGCTTCGACTTTGGGTCCGTCGGGCAGCGCTTGATATCCCTGCAGATCGAGTGCGTCGAGCGCCGCCTTACCGCAGACGCCACAACTCGAAGTGGTGTAGAAGTTCCGCTCCAGCTTTACGAGATCGAACGTCAGTCCGGCACGGAGCGTGACGGTGACGATGTTGAGGCGCTGATCTTCTGCCTCGTCCAGGCAGTAGTTGACGTCCAGCACGTCCTCACGGCTGTCGATGATCCCCTCGCCATGCAGGAAGCCCATCGCCAGCTCGAAGTCGTCGCCGGGCGTGCGCATGGTGATCGCGACGCTCTTGCGCTCGGTCCAGCCGTCTGCTTCCCAGAGGAGACGGATCTCCATCGGCTCTTCGGCGGCCAGGACGTCGTCGCCGCGATCCCAGGCATGGTCGTGGACCCGGATGACGGGGTGCGCTACCTGGACGGCAGGCTCATCCGCCGGCACCGGAGCCCTCCGACCCATCACCGCCGGCTCGGTTCTGGACGAACTGGAAGCCGAAGCGGCCCTTAATGCAGAGGTGACCGGAGGTGACGTCGTGATCCAGGGGCGACGTCACTTTGACGATGCTGTTGTCCTGTACGTGGAGCTGAAGCGTGCAGCCGATGCCGCAGTAGGGGCAGATGGTATCGGTGACGGTTTGTTGCTCTTCATGCCACTCATTGGCCTGGCGCAGATCGTACTCGCTCTTGAACATCAACGCACCGGTGGGGCAGACGCCGATGCAGTTGCCGCAGTAGACGCAGGCGGAATCGGGCAATGGCAGCGCCAGCTCGGTCGAGATGCGCGCGTCAAAGCCGCGCCCGGCCACCGAAATGGCGAATGTGTTCTGCGCGTCGACCCCGCAGGCCTCGACGCACTTGTAGCAGAGGATGCAGCGCGAGTAATCGCGCATGTAGAGGTCGTTGTCGATCTTGACCGGCTGAGCCACGGTCGCGGCCATGCCGTCCGACGTCGCGTGATGATGACCGGTATGTGCGTGGTCCGCCTCTTCCGCCGTCGACGGCTCGGCCGCTTCGCCGAAGCGGGACGGCGCGGCGTCGTAGCGATCCAGATAACCCTGCACCTCGTCATCGGCGTAGCTCAGGTCGACTGACGAGGCCAACAGCTCGAGCACCAGCTTACGACTGTGGCGCACGCGCTCGCTGTCGGTATGCACCACCATGCCGGGCTCGGCTTTACGGGCGCAGGCGGGGACCAGCACGCGCGAGCCCTCCAACTCGACGACGCAGACGCGACAGGCATTCACAGGCGTCAGCGTTTCCAGATAGCAGAGGGTGGGCGTGTCGATGGCGACCGTGTTACAGGCTTCGAGGATGGTGCTTCCTTCCGGAACGGTGGCTGTCTGGCCATCGATCGTCAGCGTCACCGTTCGCACGGCCCGTTCCTGTGCAGTCGCGGTCATGAGCGCTTCCCATTCTCGAAGAGTTTCAACTTGTGTATACCGGAGAGGACGGCCCCAGCCGCCGTCTGTCCAAGTCCGCAGATGGATGCGTCTCGCATCACCTGTCCCACGTCGTTGAGCAGCTTGACTTCATCCGCAGCAGAGCCGATGGTCTTGCCGCTGATGAGGCGTCGCAGCGCCTCCTCCTGACGCACCGTGCCGACGCGACAGGGGACACACTGTCCACACGATTCGTCGCGGAAGAAGGCGGCGATGCGCAGCAGGGTGTCGGTCAGATCGACTTTATCGTCAAAGACCATGATCACGCCCGAGCCGAGCGACGCCCCGATGGCGCGTGTGCCCTCGAAGGTGAGGGGCACGTCGAGCTCGTCCGCCGTGACGAAGCTGCCGGCCGCGCCGCCAAGTAGGATGGCCTTGATCGGCCGTCCCTGCGGCACGCCACCCGCCAGATCGATCAGCTGGCGCAGCGTGGTGCCGAACGGAACTTCGTAGACGCCCGGCTTCGACACACGACCAGACAGGCAGAAGAGCTTGGTGCCGGTTGAGCCTTCGGTGCCGATGGCGGCGTACGCCGGACCGCCATAGCGCACGATGTCGAGCACATTGACGAAGGTCTCGACGTTGTTGACCAGCGTCGGCCTGCGGAAGAGGCCAGCCTGGGTCGGGAACGGGGGCTTGTTGCGTGGCTCGCCGCGCATCCCCTCGATCGAGTTGAAGAGGGAGGTCTCCTCGCCGCAGATGTAGGCACCCGCGCCGCGACGGATCTCGATGTCGAATTTGACGCCTTCACCCATGATGTCGTCGCCAAGGAGCCCCCGCCGCCGCGCGCTGTCGATGGCGCTCTGCAAGCGAGCGGTCGCCAGCGGATATTCGTTGCGGATGTAGATGTAGCCCTTCTCGCAGCCGGTGGCGTAGCCGCCGATGGTCATGGCCTCGATCAGGGCGAAGGGGTCCTCCTCCATCAGAACGCGGTCTTTGAAGGTGCCCGGCTCCGACTCGTCGGCGTTGCAGATCAGGTAATGCGGACGCACAGGCGCGTGAGCCACGTCGTTCCACTTGCGGCCGGTGGGGAAGGCGGCGCCGCCGCGGCCCATCAGCCGAGAATCGATCACCTCGCGGATGACGCCGTCCGGGCCGAGATCAAGCGCCTGACGCAGCGCTTGGTAGCCGCCGGTGGCGCGATAGTCGTCGAGGCTTTCGGGATCGATGCGTCCAACGCGTCGCAGAAGCCGCAGCTCAGACGCGGCTCGGCCCCTGCGATTGCGGCACGGAATCGGCTGCCGCCGCTCCGAGCGATCACGTGATCGACGCCGGACGTCATCGCACGCAAGAGCTCGGATGCCTGCATCGGCGCCACGGCAATCTCGGCCGCGGTCTCGCCCGCCTGCTGTAGCAGCACGGCCGGAGCGCGCTCGCACAGCCCCAGGCAGGGGCTGCGGTGCCAGGTCGCCCGACCATCCAGGCGGGCGTCCCCTCGGGACCGATCTCCCGCTCCAGTGCGCGCGCACAGCTCCAGACCGCCGCGAATGCGGCAGGCGATGTCGTCGCAGACGTGCGCCACCACCGGCGGCTGCGCCTCGAGCGCGAGCAGCGCGTAGAAGCTGGCCACGCCCCAGGCGTCAGCGGGCGGCACTCCCAGTCGCTGGCAGATGTAGTTCAGCCCGCCGGCGCTCAGATAGCCGACGCGCGCCTGCACCGCCTGCAAGGCCGGCAGCAGCATTTGCCGCTGATTGCGCAGGTGGTGACCGCCGCGCCCGTACATGGCCTTCGAAGGGCGAGCGCTCGGTGGCGCCCTCCCATAGGGTGGCTGGCGCGCCGATCAGCCCATCGACCGCGTCACGTTCGGCGTCGGTCGGCGACGCGTTGGGGATGAGATGCTGGTCCACTCAAATCTCCCGAGCGGTGGCACCAGCCGGAACCGCCGCGCGATGGCCGTTGATGCGCTCGATCCGGATGGCGGCCGCCTTGAATTCGGCGGTTCCCGACTTCGGATCGGTCGCGTCGATCGTCAGGATGTTGGTCACGACGTCGTCCTGGAAGTGGAAGGTCATGAAAGCCAGGCCGGGCCGCAGCGTCGGGTCGAAGCGCACCGGCACCTCGATGCCACCACGCCGCGAGACGGCACGCACGCACTCGCCATCTTCGACTCCCGAGCATGCCGCCCATCCTCCGGATGGATGTCGAGCGTCTCGCCGCGCCGCAGCGGCGAGCTGTAGCCGCCGGTCTGAACCCCCGTGTTGAAGGAATCGAGCCGTCGTCCGGTCGTCAGGCGCATCGGGAACTCGTCGGAGAGCGCCTCCACCGGCGGCTCATGCTGCGTGACGTGGAAGGGCGCCAGTGGTCCCTCGACCGGATCGGCCCAGAGCCGTCCATGCAGGAACGGGCTGCCGGGATGATCCTCAGTCGGGCAAGGCCAGTGCAGGCCGCCCAGCTCCTCGAGACGCTTATAGCTCATGCCGCCGTGCCAGGTAGAGAGGCCGCGCAGCTCGTCCCAGATCTGCTCCGCGGTTGGCTGCCCCCAGTCGTAGCCCAGGCGGCGCGCCAGCTCGCCGATGATCTCGATGTCGTCACGGGCGCCAGCCGGTGGCTCGAGCGCCTTGCGCACGCGCTGCACGCGACGCTCGGAGCTGGTGACGGTCCCCTCCGACTCGCACCAGGAGGCGGCGGCGGGCAGCACGACGTCCGCCATCTCGGCCGTCTTGGTCAGGAAGATGTCCTGCACCACCACGTGGTCGAGTCCGGACATAAGGCGCATGATGCGCTCGGTGTCCGCTTCCGACTGCGCCGGATTCTCGCCGACGATATACAGGGCGGTCATCTCGCCATGCTCCATGGCATCGAACATCTGCGACAGGTGCATGCCCGGCTTGTCTGAGAGGGGCTTGCCGTATACGCGCTCGAACGGCGCGCGTTGCTCCGGATCCGCAACGTCGGCTCCGCCCGGAAGCTTGTTCGGCAGCGCGCCCATGTCGCCGCCGCCCTGCACGTTGTTCTGCCCGCGCAGCGGCACCAGCCCTGAGCCATAGCGCCCGACGTGCCCGGTCAGCAAGGCGAGATTGATCAGCGAGAGGACGTTGTCGACCGCGTTGTGATGCTCGGTGATGCCTAGCGTCCAGCAGAGCTGCGCACGTCCGGCTCGCGCATACGTATGGGCCAGGGCGCGGATGGCGTCCGCTGGCACGCCGGTGACGCGCTCGGCGTATTCGAGCGTGTAGGGCTCGACCGCCTTGCGGTATTCCTCGAAGCCGGTACGTCGAGCGGGCGATGAAGGTCTCGTCGCACAACCCGGCGGCGATGATCTCGCGCCCGACCGCGTTGGCCAGCGCCACGTCCGACCCGACGTCGAGCCCCAGCCAGAAATCGGCCCACTGCGCCGATGAGGTTCGTCGCGGATCGACCACGAAGAGCTTGGCCCCGTTGCGGATGCCTTTCAGAACGTGGTGGAAGTAGATCGGATGCGTTTCGCGCGCATTCGAGCCCCACAGGATGATGAGGTCGGTCTCCTCCGCTTCGCGGTAGGAGCTGGTTCCGCCACCGGCTCCGAGTACTGCCGTCAGACCGACGACACTGGGAGCGTGTCAGGTACGGTTGCAGGAGTCGACGTTATTCGTGCCGAGCACCTGCCGGGCGAACTTCTGGACGCTGTAATTGACCTCGTTGGTGGCCTTCGAGCAGGAGAAGAGGCCGACCGTGTCGGGACCCTTCTTCTCGATGGCCGCCCGGAAGCCGTCTGCGCGCTCGATCGAGCGCCTCGTCCCAGGTAGCGGGACGCAACGCGCCGTTCTCGCGCACCAACGGCTGGGTCAGACGCGTGTATTTCTTCGGCATCAGCGAACCTCCCCGCCGCGCGTCTTGATCCTGGGATCATGTCGGTTTTGTGTTTGGGGATACCCATTGCGCAACCGGCGCGCGGCCAAGCTGATTATCAAGCTAATGCCTAGGATAACCCCGCACTGAAAAAGGAGCGCAACGCAGAGGTTGCGGAGGGATAGAACAACCAAGTCCCGGCATTGGACAGGCTACTCCAGTGCGAAGCGGCGCAGGCCGCGAGACGGGTTCCTGGAGGAGGCTTGACGAAAACGCGTCGGCAGCGCAAAATCAGAATGATTGAACGTTCGTTCAACATAAGGAGAAGCAGTTGCCACGCACTGCGGAGCAGTTTGAAGCCATCCGAGAAGAGAGCCGCGGGAAGATCCTCCAAGCGGCGTTGACGTTGTTTGCCACCTTCGGTTTCGAGCGGACCTCGATCCGGATGATCGCGCGTGAGGCCAGTGTGTCCCTCGGACTGCTTTACAACTACTTTGAAGGGAAGGACGACCTGTTGCGCGCGATCTTCGAGACCTCGATGCGCGACGTGCAGGCTTCATTTGTCGATGCGGACGAAGCCTGCGATCCATCTGTGCGTCTGGAGCAGTTCATTCGGCGCAGCTTCATCATCCTGCGTGAGCGGCTCGAGTTTTGGCGGCTGTTCTATAGCCTACGCATGCAGCCTGCCGTTCTCGCCGGACTCGCCAACGAGCTTCAGGAATGGACCGATCAGATCCGTCATGCCCTGACCGAGCATGTGCGGCTGGTCACGGAGGGTAGTCCCGAGGTTCTGGCAGAGCTCCTCTTCGCCACGATCGATGGCATCGCGGAGCACTACGCGCTTGAGCCGGATCGCTATCCACTGGATGAGGTCGTCGACGAATGCGTGACGAGGTTCATCAATCGTTGATTCCCACCACTCACCGATCCGACAGAGAAACAGAGCACCGAAGTGAAGGAAGGGTGGAAATGACATCAGCTGATACCGGCTGGGTTGACCGTTCCGAGTATCCATTCGCCCAGCATTTCATGGAGTTCGATGAGGGTCAGATGTGCTACGTCGACGAAGGCCAGGGCCCTCCCGTCGTCATGGTTCACGGCACGCCGACCTGGTCGTTCCTTTATCGCCATTGGATCAAGCAACTCTCGCCGCGCTATCGTTGTCTCGCTCCTGACCATCTCGGATTTGGCCTCTCCGACAAGCCCGCGAACGGGAGATATCGACCCGAGGATCACGCGCGGAGGCTGCATGCATTCATCGAACGCCTCAATCTGCGGGACATCGTTCTCGTCGTTCATGACTTCGGTGGCCCAGTAGGGCTCTCCTACGCGCTGGATCACCCGGAGAATGTGCGGGCGTTGGTTCTCTGCAACACCTGGATGTGGTCGCTCGAGGAGCAGGCTTCGCTTGAGCGAGCCAGCCGGATAATGGGTGGTCGGATCGGTAAGTTTCTGTACACCCGGCTGAATTTCTCGCCGCGCGTGCTGTTGCGAGCGGCTTGGGGCGAACGTGCGACGCTCACCCCGGAGATCCACCGTCACTATACCGACATCTTCCCGCGTCCGACGGACCGTCAGGCACCCTGGGTGCTGGCGCGCGAGCTGATCGGCTCGAGCGCTTGGTTTGATGGCTTGTGGCAGCGGCGCGACCGGATCGCCGCGAAGCCCGCGCTGGTGCTGTGGGGTATGAAGGACCCGACG
The DNA here is from genome assembly GCA_963713965.1 of uncultured Chloroflexia bacterium. Lineage (GTDB taxonomy): Bacteria > Chloroflexota > Chloroflexia > Thermomicrobiales > Thermomicrobiaceae > CALAGB01. Next base: position 1,843,922 of record OY970217.1, on the reverse strand, counting down.
TTCGGCGTTTCCCAGCTCGACCGCTGGCGGACGACATTTACCGATGCGCGCGTGGTCGAGCTTCCTGCGGTTGGTCACTTCGTGCCGGACGAATCCCGCGATACGGCCGCGACGGTTGCGTCGTTCCTTGCGGACGTCGTTAGTGACAGACTCGAGAACACGGAAGCGTTTGCTAGCACGACGGACTGATCGTGATCGCGGGACGGCGCTGGTCGTCAGACATTGAGCCAGGGAGATCCGCCAACTGGTACTCAAGCTGGATGCTGTTCATTCCAACGCGAAACGTCGCAATCCTTTCTCGGGATTCCAGGCGAGGGCGTAGTGCTCGTTCCCGAATGTGGCGAAGGCCGCCGAATCGATGTCGATGGTGAAGAGGTGATAGTTGGGCTCTTCGGGTGCCCAGTCGATGCGCGCCTTGATCGTCTCACGATAGTGCTGGCGCCGGGACGGGTCCGTCACTTCGACCATGCGGCCGTAAAGCTTGAACTCGCCCTCGCTCCCCATGCGGTCGGAGACGCAGCTGTGCAGGACGCAACGTGGATCATGCAACAGGTCGAGCGCCTTCTTGGACTGCCACATCATGCCCATCATCAGTTCGCCGTCGACGAAGTCCGGCTCGCAAGGACTGATACGTGGTGAGCCGTCCTTGCGCAGTGAGCCGATGAGCAGAAGTTCGTTGCGTCGAAGTCGCTCGTCCCCCTTTTCGGCGATCTCCGGACACGTCGCCATGAACTCGTCCCAACGCATGTGCACGATCCTTCCCATCACAATAGTCGGCAGTAGGAACGTCATTCGATACCTACAGCCAAGCGTAAGAGGGTAATAGGACATCCATTGTCATGTTCAGGGCTACGCTGCAGGCATCCCCACAACGCTCACCCGCCGATTTGGGAGGAATCAAGTGTTTGAGGTTCTCGTGCTATGAATGTGGAGTTTGTTCGGTGTTGTGCGCATAAGGAGAGGCGGTCCTGAATTTCAGGACCGCCTCTGATCGCTTATTCAGCGGGGTCCGCTGATGGACGCACTGATCAGTGCTTGTCCGCGTGCTCGTTGGCTTGCACGTAGCTCACGCACTGGCCCTGATTAGTGAATGTCGGGCTGCTGAACTGTGCCCAGCCGCCGTCCTTGCACTGATTCATGTCGGTCGGTGGCGGTGTCGAAGCGGTGAACTGAATGGCAGGAACGTACCTTCAAAGTCGTAAGTTGTCTCAAGATACCAACTCCGGCCTGACCGCCGATGGCGAACGCAATCAGACGTTTCCGTGTTCCAGAAGAGGCACCAGTGTCCCCGCTTCGAACACGACAGCTCCGCTTATCGTGGCGTTCAGGGAAACGGTCAGCGATTGTTGGACCACGGACACGGGCTGCTCATCGGGCAGAGCCCATTTGTCCCATTCGACGCTCCTTGATGGCTGGCCCACCAGATTCCGCCTAATGGATCCACTGTTGCCAGCCCGGAACCGACTGTCACCGCGCCATTTTGGTACGGTTCGAAAACGAGTCGCCCATCGTAGCTCGTGTCTGTCGGCCGATATTTGACGTCGAACTGCAGCGCAATCGCCAGGGTCGGGCCCGGCTGGTAGCTCCAGTAACTTAGGTTCGTGATTGACGAAAGCGGAGTTCCAGCATATAGCCATGCTCAGCCAGAATATATCCCTGTTCGCTGTTCGACACCGCAAGTTCTGCGCTGCCGCTGCCAAGAGGGGTCAGAGACAGGGCCAGACACTAACTGACCAGTGCCTCCGATGCCCATTGTCATCAATGAAGGCCCATCCCTGCATATTGGAGGGATACACGGTCACTGTGGTGCCTGCCGCCGAAACCGGCGCTACGGCGAAGACCATCGCCAGGCTTATGAGCATCGCCACAGGAAGCGGCGATTGAGATCAACTTACGCATCTTCGTCCTCAATTCCTCCCATTCAGACTGCCCCGAGTGGAGCAATCAACATCCTCCTGCGGCGGAATATCCCTCTCCTCTTCACCCGATTGCCGCGTGAACCGAGATGTACTTTATTCTCTTGTGAACTAGTACGATGGTAGGATGCCCGAGAAATTGTGTCAACACATAAGTAATCATGAACAGATGCGCTTGAGTTGACGTTGGCGAATGTGTCCACTAGTCATTGGTTCTCGGTGAGCACGTGAATGTCTATCTCTCCCTGACGCGCGCTACACTGCGACAGACTGACCGACTGACTGCTGCCTGGAGACACATACTGCGAGGTGCGTGAATGAAGATCTTCTTGACCGGGGCGACCGGGTTCGTTCCTTCCAATCTGGTGCTGCATTTCGCTCAGCAAGGGGATGAGGTGATCGCGTTCGATCGCAATCCTCCGGAAGAGCGACTGCTGCGCGAGCTTGGTGCGGATCAGGAGCGCGTCACCTTCGTGCAAGGGGACGTGCGCGAGGTCGATGGACTCTCCCGGCTGTTTGAGGAGCATCAATCCGACCCACGTGGTGCATGCCTCGGCCATCACGCCCAGCCTGGAGATGGAGCGGGCCGACCCGCGCCTGGTGCTGGATGTGAATTCCGCCAGCACCATCTCGCTGCTGCAAATCGCCGCGACGACACGACGTCGAGCGCTTCCTCTATTTCAGCTCGGTCTCGGTCTACGAGCGGCGCGACGCCACCACCTATGTCCTCGATGAGGATGGTCCGCTGCACCGCGGCGATCGCATGTATCCCCTCTCAAAGATCACGGCCGAGCGACTGTGCCACTGGGCGGTCGAGCACTACGGCATTGACGTGCGCATCGTACGGCCTGGCACCGTCTACGGTCCCTATGAGCGGCCGACGGGTGCCCGCATCAACATGTCGACTCCGCATCAGGCCGCGCATCTGGCTCTGGCGGGCGAGACGCTCAAGCCCAACGCGCCACACATCAGCCAAAGCTTCATCCACGCGATGGACGTCGCGCGGGGTGCGCGCACACGTTCTTACCGCGGCCGATCCTGGAGCACGACACCTTCAATCTGGCCGGAGAGCCGGTATCGCAGGAACGCATGATCAAGGCGGTTGAAGCGGCCGTGCCGGGGACGCAGGTCGAATGGGTCGAGCACGAGGAAGATGCCAACGTCCCCCTCTCGGCCGATTCGGGACGAATCACGTTCGACAACAGCCGCATATGGCGCGAGACCGATTTTGAGCCGCTCTACCGCATCGAGACCGGCATCGAGCAGTATGTGGAGTGGTTGCGGGAGGGGGAGTGAGGGGTCGCAGGCGACGTTCACCTGGGTTGAAGGGTGGTTGACGAGATAGATCGGTAGGCGCTCGGTGCTCAACCTGGGTTGAAAACCCAGGCTGACCTACACGAAGCCCCTAAACGGGCTGAGTTTCACGGTATATGGGGAAGCAACACGACATTAGTCGTGGTGATGAATCAGTCACGTGCGAGTTCAATTCGTTCCCAGATTGTGCCCTCGGAATGGTGTCGACGTTGATCGGTGATGTACTTGACCACCGCGTTGAGATGCCGTTCGGAGAATGAGTCGATGCTGTAGTCGGGCTGCCATTGGAAACCTCCGCCCACTATCTCGTTGATGGAGCGTGAGCTGGCGCCTTTGATTCGGTGCATTGCATCAGCCACAGTCATCGTTGCCGGAATTGAAACCGCCACGTGAACGTGGTCGTCGATCCCACCCACGGCGTGAACGCTGATCTGATGACGCTCGGCGGTCTCACGCAAACATCGATGTACCGTTTCCTCGCGCTCGGTCGTGATGATCGGCTGACGATCTCTCGTTGCCCAGACCACGTGGTAATACAGCCGCCATCGTGACAACTGATCACTCCTAACCCAGCCCGTTCAGGGGCTTCGTCTTTACAGCCTGGGTTTTCAACCCAGGGTGAACCTCGCCAGCTTGCCGATCCGATTCCTAACCCACCAATCAACCCTGGGCGAACGTGCGACGGCACCATCTCGAGACTTGGGTATCCGCCAGGCTGACGCGGGCCATCGACCCCCTCACCTCGCCCGGCAAAAGCAATCCACCATGTGATCGTTGACCATACCCACGCTCTGCATGAAGGCGTAGACGATGGTGGTGCCGACGAAGGTGAAGCCGCGCTTCTTGAGGTCTTTCGAAAAGATGTCCGACTCAGGAGTACTGGAGGGGACGTCGCCGGGGCCTTGCGGTGTGGGGCGATCGAGCGGCGCGCCACCGACGAAGGACCAGACGTAGGTGGAGAAGCCGCCTTCTTTTTGCTGTACTTCCAGGAAGGCACGTGCGTTCTTGACCGCGCCGTTCACCTTGAGGCGATTACGCACGATGCCGGGATCGCCCATCAGCCGGGCGATCTCCTCGTCGCCGTAGGTGGCGATGGTGCGGGGGTTCCAGGCGTCGAAGGCGCGCTGGAAATTCTCTCGCTTCTTGAGGATGGTCGACCAGGAGAGTCCGGCCTGAAAGCCCTCCAGCATCAGGCGCTCGAAGAGCTCATCGTCGTCGTAGCAGGGGACGCCCCACTCCTCATCGTGGTAGGCGATCATCAACGGGTCGCTACCGACCCAGGAACAGCGGATCACGTCTGTCGTCACGGTCACGTCCTCTTTCGTAGATCGAATAGTCCACCAGCACGACCTGGTTTGCGGTTATTTCTATTTAAAGAAAGAAGGTCGGTGTCGTCTCGATATAACACGCGAACCGGCCAAAGGGTGAATCGCTCATCAGATAGGAGAAGAAGGGATCAAGGCGGAAGCCGCGCCCGAGCAGGTAGCGCACTGCGGATTCGTTGACCATGGGCACGACGACGCTGAATGAATCGCGCCCTTCGGCTGCAGAGAGCGACTCCGCATGCGCCAGTACGGCGGGGAAATCGGCCGGATCGAGCAGCGCGAACGGACCGTCTTTCTCGCCCGTGTAGCCGTAGCCGACCACGTCACCGTTGCGTCGATAGAGAAAACCCTTCCGGTCGGACAGCAGCCATTGATGGTCGACCTCTCGCCGATGGCCGAGCACGTCATCATCGATGCGGCCCAGCGCTTCCAGCACGTCCGGGCCGACCGTCATTTGTTCGAACGACAGATCGGTCGGTATCGAGATCGGCTCCGGTGCTCGTTCGAAGCCGTAGTTGGGGAAGCGGATCGAGACGCCTGTCTTGAGGTACATGGCCAGCGCGGGAAGATCTGGCGTGGCCAGAATGCAGCGGTTGTTTGCCCCGTCGATCGGGAACGTGAGGCGCAGCAACTCCGCGCCGATGCCGGTCGATTGCGCGTCGGGCGCCACGAAGAGCTCGGTCAGTTGGCGCAGACCATCCCGCAACGTGGAGCGGGCCATTCCGACGATTTCACCGCCGAGTTCTGCAACCCAGAACTGCTCGGCCGTCTCCGTCAGGTGCTCGTAGAGCGTGCGCTGCGCCTCGAACTCTCGCTCCAGGCCCGCCTCATCGATTGGCTCGTCGTCGCTCCAGCCGTTGCGCCGCGCAAGGTCGTCGAACGCGCTCTCGGATACGGCATTCGCGGCCCGCATGTCGGCTAGCGTCCCACGGCGGTAGTGGACGTCTCCGCCTAAGCCATCATCGGCAGGCGAGGCGAGGCGCGTCGACATGGTTCAGGCGACGATTTCTCGTCCGGCTTCGAGCTGCTGGAACTCGCCGGAGTTGATGATCTCGCGCAGCTGCTGCACCACCTGCCACAGCTCGTGATAGGAGGTGTAGAGGGCGATCGGTGCCAGACGTACGATGTTCGGTGGCCGGAAATCGGGAATGACGTTGCGCGCCTTGAGCGCCCGGGCGATCTGTGTGCCATGCTCGTGCTCGACTGCAACGTGCCCACCGCGCCGCTCCGGATCGCGCGGCGTGCCGATGTGATAGCCGTAGGCAGGGCCGGTCAGGCCGGAGCGCTCAATCATCTCCATCAAGTACTCGGTTTGGGCCAGCGACTTCTCCCGAATGCGGTCGATCCCGGCCTCGCTCATTATGCGCAGCGAGCCGATCAGTGGCGCCGAGGAGAGAACCGGGATGGTGCTGATCTGCCAGGCACCGGCGCCGGCGGCGCCCTCCCAGGAGTGCAGCATGTCGAACTGGCGCTGTTTCTCGTAGCCCCACCATCCGGTCAGACCGGGCAGCTTGTCGAAGTGCTTGCGGTTGACATAGAGGCTACCGACGCTGCCGGGGCCGGAATTCAGGTATTTGTAGTTGCACCAGAAGGCGAAATCGACGCCCCATTTATCGAACTTGTGGGGAATGACCCCGGCCGAGTGTGCGCAGTCATAGCCGATCGGGATGCCGCGTGCATTGGCGGCGGCGGTGAGCTTCTCGATGTCGAAGAGTTGGCCCGAGCGATAGAAGACGGAGGGCATCAGGACCAGCGCGACCTCATCGGTCATGGCGGCGATGACGTCGTCTTCATCGATGGTGCGGCCGTCGCGGCTCTCCACCAGCACCAGGTCCTCTTCCGGGTTGCCGCCGCGCAGCGCGATCTGGCTGCCCAGAGCGTAGACATCGGAGGGGAAGTCGAGTGAGGTCGCCACGATCTTGCGGCGTTTACCCTCCGGCCGGTAGAAGGTGGCTACCAGATTGTGCAGGTTGACGGTGGTCGTGCCGGTGACGATCACCTCGTCCCGCTCGGCACCGACCAACGCAGCGCTCTGTGCCCCCATTTCCTCGCCCAGGTAGAACCAGGCGGGATCGGCCTTCAGCCAACCGTCGATGCCCAGGTTCTTCCAATCCCCCAGCGTCTTGATGACCGCCTCTTCGGCGTCCTTCGAGAGGAGGCCGAGCGAATTGCCGTCCATGTAGATGGTTCCTGGCGGTACGTAGAAGCGTCCGCGGAAGCGAGCCAAGGGATCGCGCTCGTCGAGCTCGCGGGCATGGGCTTCGCTGGTGAATTGAAGATCGGCGGGAGATTCAGGCATGCACGTCTCCGTCTCGGCTATCGTTTTCCTTGGATCGGCACTGGGCCGCGATCGCGGCAATCGTGTCATTCGGTGTCAAGCGCGATCAGCCTATCATACCGATCCGAGGCCGGAATCTGAACGCCGCCAGAGATTCCCGCGCCATCGAAACTGGAGTAGGATGACAGAGCGCCGGACGCGGCTTGTGGCCGCTGCGATGACGGATGACGTGCTGAAGAGGGAGATGGTGAAACCAGGCATGAGCAGTCCCTTGCGATCAAACCTTCCACTCGCTCACATCAGACGCGAGCACGATAATCGCTCGCTCGATGAGTCGGATGTGCACGAGAATCCGTTCGAGCAGTTCACGCTCTGGATGGAAGAGGTCATGGATTCGGGTGAGGGGGGCATTGAGGTCAACGCCATGACACTGGCGACCGCCACGCCAGACGGCGTCCCCTCGGCGCGCACGGTGCTGCTCAAGGGGTTCGACGAACGCGGTTTTGTCTTCTACTCAAACTATGAGAGTCAGAAGGGGCGTGAGCTCAGCGAGAACCCCCACGCGGCGTTGCTCTTCCATTGGGCCAGGCTCGGCCGCCAGATCCGCATCAACGGGACGGTTCAGCGCACGTCACCAGAAGAGTCGGACGCCTATTTCCACAGCCGACCGCACGGGAGTCAACTCGGCGCCTCCGTTTCGCGCCAGAGCCAGGTCATCCCCAATCGCGAATGGCTCGAGGAGCGGTTGAAGGTTCTGGAAGAAGAATATCGGGAGGACGAGGTTCCCTTGCCCGCCTACTGGGGCGGGTTTCGCGTCGTGCCGACTTCGATAGAGTTCTGGCAAGGCCGACCGAACCGGCTGCACGATCGCCTGCGCTACACCTTGCAGCCCGACGGATCCTGGAGCATCGAGCGCCTCTCGCCATGAGTCGTCGCTCATCCAGCAATATTTAGTCGACCTGCACGGTCACCTCGAAGGTCTGGAGTGGCGCGACGCCGGTCTCAAACGAACGGTGATAGATCAGCTGCAACGCCGTCTCTCCTGAACCAACCGCCTCGAAGCGCAGCACCACCTGACCAGGCGCCCCAACTGCCGAGCTTTCGGGCGTGTAGGCGACGTCGCCAACTTGCTTGAGGATCGATATGTCCAGATTGGCGGCCTCCCAGTTATAGCCGGTGGTGGGATTGCCCTCCAGAGCCACCTCGATGGTGTCGCCAACGCTCAGGCTGATCGTCTTACCGGCGTCCTTTGTACCGATCTGCTTGGTCTCCTTGCCGTTCGTGGTGCACCCCCCAGCGATCAGAATGAGGATGAACGTGGTGAGAAACGCGACGCGTACGCGAAACATCTCGGGCCTCCTTATTGGGAACATCGCGCATCCCGAGACGCCGGACGAACCACGGCATCGGGGTTCCCATGAGCAAGATAGATCTCCGCGCATATCAGGGGTGTGGACGTTTGCATGCTGACGTTGCAGTACCGCGACATTCTTGGTCGGTCGGTTCGGTGCCACGGTGGAGGTTCACAAATGAGGTCGAGACTTGGCTCACAATCGGTGCGTGCTGAGTTCTGGAGGTTCGTGTGTGAACGATCGAAGAACCGCGACTGCGGTCACTGGTCAATCGAGTGTCTCGTGCCACGTTTGCGCGAACCAAAACGAACTGGGAGCACACTGCGGCACTCCCAGCTCAGATCAGCGCTACCTGGTGCTGTTCGACTGCCGATTCTAGGCAGGTCCGAGCAACTGGAACAAGAAACACCACATCTGACGAACGAACTCGAATGCATAATCGATTGGCATCTGTCTCACCTCCTCACGTCTCGTCAATTCGACGGATACCCGGATACATGGCATCCGCAACCGTTCTTCTCCGACTGCACATGAACCGGACGGCGACGTCCGACTCATGCTGAGAAGCCTATGTTGATCACGGTGCGATCAGCTTAGGGGACGATAAAGTCGAACAGTTGGTAAAAGCTGCACCACATCTGACGTATGAATTCGAACGCCCAATCTATCGGCATTGGGGTAACCACCTTTCCTTGTTGTGGCCCCATGGCGGCGGAGCCATCGATCACGTAACGATTGAATGCCTTGAGTAACCACGAATCGGGAACCCGGTCCACTACCGGATCAACCGCGATTCCAGCGCTGATCCCTATGGCTCACCTCGACCCAAGACCAAACAGCTGGTAGAAGCTGCACCACATCTGGCGGATGAACTCGAACGCATAATCCCACGGCACCGTTGCCACCTCCTTTCTCTGAGGGCAAACGACCTGACGGAAACAGACGCAAAGCACACCGACGACCCGATTCATCGAATCCGGTTGATGACCCGTATCCGCGACCGTTACCGATCCGATTTGAGATCCACCAGATGTGCGTCGAAACCTGACAACCACTGGCAATGGCGGGCGGATCCAAGATCCGCGTCACGGTTCTACGATGACGCGAACGCTACACGGGATTCGATCCAACAACGCAATTTTCGGCTAGCTGACCGTTCCGCGCAGAACGGTTCGAAACCCGCGTCCACCATATTGACATTCGGGCAGGGTCGTCACATGTATGCAACGTTCCCGACCGGTCGTTCAATCACCGCTGCCAAGAGTTGCCGTCATTGTCGCATAGAGGTGCGTAGGTACGCAATACCACGGCGATGAACTGGTCGTAATTAGTACCGCTGGGAGGCGTGTACAGGATCTGAAGTAGGCGATAAGCGTGAACAGATTGCCAGACTGACAATGGTAAACGCGGAGAATGCCAACAGTGTACGTGCCGACTTGGACATGCGTGTCGAAATCCAATGCCGCGTGGACGCGTGGATGACGGCCGGGCGCCGATCTGTTAGAACCGGATGACAACGATCGCCATCGAAATTCCGCGGCTCTGACGCCACGGTCGATGCCGGTAGCGATCACGCGGTGCTCGCGCGACACAGCTGGTATCCGGTGGAAAGCGATCGATGGGGATTCTATTCGCGCTTGTCTCGGCCATTTTCTACGGGACCTGCGATTTTGCTGCGGGAATCGCCAGCCGTCGCGTGAGCTATCGGCTTGTGACGGTCGCTGTGCAGGCATTCGGTCTATTGGCGGCAGGCGTCGGTGTGCTTCTCTTTTCTGGTACGGGTCCCACTGAAGCGGTGCTGATCTGGGGCGCGGCGAGTGGGGTTGGCAGCGCGCTGGGGACGACGGCGCTTTATCGCGGATTCGCGGTGGGGCGCATGAGTGTGGTGGCACCACTTTCGGCGGTATTGGCGGCCGTCCTTCCGGTCGCTCTGGGCGTCAGTTTTGGCGATCATCTATCGACGCTGGCGCTGGCGGGGATCTTCCTGGCCATCCCGGCCATCGGGCTGGTCTCCTTCCAGCAGGACTCCGGCGAGTCCAGCGCCGGACGGGCCGGATTCCTGGAGGGGATTGTGGCGGGGATTGGCTTCGCGCTCCTCTTCGTCGCGCTCGACCGCGCCGGAACGAGTGCCGGTGCCTGGCCACTGATCCCAGGTCAGACGGTATCCCTCTTGCTCGTTCTCCCTTTCGTCCGAGGCGTGAGCGTCTCGTCGAGCGCCTGGCGTTCCGCGGCGGCGCCCATGGTCGTTGCCGGCTTACTCAGTGGCGCGGCCAATCTCGCTTTCCTGGCAGCAACAGGTCATGGCGCGCTGGCCATCGTGGCGGTCCTGGCCTCTCTTTATCCAGCCGTCACGGTGTTGCTGGCGCGGGCCTTTCTGGGAGAGCGCTGGACGCGTCTGCAAGCCGTGGGATTGGTGGTGTCGACCGCCGCCGTGGTGCTCGTCAGTTTGGGATGAGGCGGCCGGGGCTGGTCGAACATCGCAACCAGCCCCGGCGATTCGTCCGCAACTGGGCCTACGCGATCTTGGTCAGAACGACCTCCATGGACGGCACCCACCGACCATCTTCCGCCTGCATCACGTGGTGCGCGGTCTGCACCTTGCCGGCCTCGGTGAAGATGGCTGTGCAGCCGGTGCCGTGGCCGCGCCACGTCCAGGCTTCCCCATCGACTGACAGGTCCGCCTCGTGGATGCCTCCCCGGCTGTCGTAGAAACGTGAGAAGTAGACGCCACGATCCGCGTCGTATCCGAGGATCTCGGTGCCACCGACGTCCATGTTGCCGATGCGCCCGTAGGCCGTGTGTAGGACGAAGAACCCACCGGGCATCCACTCGTAGACGTCGCTGGTCAGGATCTCGAGTGACGGCGCTGAAGGAGACTCGACGGTATAGCCCTGGTTGATCCATTTGCCGATGAAGACGTCCAGCTTCCGAAGCTCGGCAGTCTGACCGACGACTGGCTGTTGGGACTGAATCGAATCGTTCCGTTCCACTTCATCCTCAGCGTTCCAGACCGCATAGAGTGGTTCGACCGCTTCATAGAGCTCACCGAAATCGGGAAGCTCCGCACCGTCTAGAAATGCCTCGAGCGAATCGAGGACGACATGCGTGCCGGGTGCGAAACCGTCTGTGCTCGCCAACTCTTGCTGAGTGAACGTCAGGTGCGTGCCCCCCGCGATCTCCCGCAGCTCCCAGCGTACCAGTGTCCGCGCGCCAGCCGGCATCTCGTCGTGAGGTTCGTGGTTGTGCTCATAGGCAAAGACTCGCGGCGGACTCCATTCGGTGATCGGCCCGCTCCAGTTGAACGGCCCTGATTGGACCTCGAATAGACCGCCCACCCGGGCGTCGATCGCGGCCTGCGCGTTGTACCAGACGTTGAACTTGGTTGGATCGGTCAGCGCGTCCCACACTTCGTGAGTCGGATGGCTCAGAACGCGATTGAAAACGAGCGTCGCTCGATTCCCCTCGATCTTCACTTCCCCGATGCCATTCTGGTCCTGCATTTCGTCACTCCTTTGTTGATCGTTTGTAGAGGCTCAGTTGTCTTCGTTGTCGTGCCTTGCTCCCCGTGATGCGCTCTGGGTTCACTCCCCTTTCACGAGTCGTGTAATAAACCAATCGGTTAACTAACGGGCAAAAAAGAAGCGCTTTCACGCTCCTCTGTTCGAGAGTCGTCTGCCGCCCGCGGCGGCGTGGCCGGTCGCGAACGACCGTAGGCCACTGAAGCCGCGAGCAGAGCGATCACGAAGGGGATGATCGCCGCGAAGACCGACATCTCGATAACCGTGACCGTCGTGGCTCCGAGCATGATGACGGCCAGACCAGCGCCCGCCAGAGGGGTGAGTCCCGGTCGGATGCGCAGCAGGGCTGGGAAAATCAGTCCGAGCGCTCCCAACACCTCGCAGACGCCGATGAAGCGCATAAAGTCTCCCGGCAACGGATACTGACTTGTCAACGTGGCAGTCGACACCAGTAATTTCGAGCTTCCCGCGAAGAGGAAGGTGACAGCGAGCAATCCCTGCACGCCCCAAAGAACCTTGGACCGCTTCGATGACTTTCCTTCGAGCTTGGGCGCCCGCCCGACGTGAACGACTGCCTTGGCACTTCGTGCGACCATGTGACTTCTCCTATCGTTTGTCGTTGCCGCGGCCATTCTCCGCGGCTTCTCATATCCGAATGGGACGTCCCAGGGTCTTGACCGGTCTTCTGTATAGTTGTCGACCGGGCGCGGACGAAATCGACATTGTTCGACCACGAATTTGAAAATTGCTCGGGCATCGGTGTGGAGCGTCGAGTTTTCGCGATGCAGGTGCGCAGAATGGAACGCGAGGCGGGCCTGGAGAAGAGGTCCTATTAGCGAGGACCATCGCTCAGAATGACCAGAGCGTGTTGATAGCTCAAGCAGAGTGACAGGGCTCATGCCATCGGTCGTTGACCGAGAGCGGACGGCGCCCGAATCCGCTTAGACTCGAGATCGCCGGCCGCATATCCGAAGTGGGTGTGATGCTACGGGGTCGGTGTTGCCTGACCTGAACCGAACAAGCCGTCTGTGATCTTCTCTGCGAAGAGTTGGACGATGTCCTTCCCGGCCTGATCGGCGTCCGCGTGAGACAACGTGCCGCTCTGAACCGCCTGATCGAGCGCAGCCTGTCCGGCGGCGATCATGGCGTCCTTCACCTGCTGTTCGGTGACGTTCTGCACCGATGGATAGCTACTCAAACCGTTGTCCGAACCCAGCGACTCCTTGAGTTGATCATTGGTGACGCCAAGCGTCTGCGCGGCCGCTGAGAGCTCAGCCATGGTGACCGTGTCCGCCACTTGCTCATTCTGACCCGCCGCACTTTTCTTTGCGGTGGCGTCCTTGATTTGGTCGGAGGTTGGGCCAGGAGTGCCATCGGACTGGGTGTTCGCGCGCGTCACCTTATCGGCAATCGCTAGGACGAGACCCTGATTGAGGCGGTCGGCGTCAGCCTGGGTAATCGTGCCGGCCTGTACCGCGCCGGCGACCGCTGACTGTCCGGCGGCGATCATGGCGTCCTTGATCTGTTGCACGGTCACGCCCTTCGCCGAGCCCAGTTCGTCCACTGAGTGCCCGTCTTTGAGCTGGGAATTGAGATCGTCAACCGTTATCCCGAGCGTCGACGCAGCGGCGGTCCACTCCGCGTCCGAGATAGGCTGGAGTAGGCGCTGCTCGAGCGCACCTTTCGCAATACTGACGGGGGTACCAGTCTCCGAGCCCTGTTTGACGGGTGTCGCCGTCGGAGCCGCGCTTGAGGCGGTCGGGGTCGCACTCTGGGCGCTGGTGGCGATTTGGCCCAGTCCCAGCAGCAGCGCTCCAGCGACCAACAGCGCCAGGACGGCTCCGCTGGTCATACCGATGAGGAATTTCGTCGGTGTCATCTATCTCCGTTTCCTTTCATGAAGTGATTGGCAACGGCGCCGCTGATTCGAACACTCCAGCGATCGCCGAAATGACCGACCGTACGATCCGTCTTCAACTCTGCGCGTTCGAGATGACAGGCACATGACGCCTAGAGTCATCTCTCGACGGCGCCCGTCATCAATTCGTCATCTCGCTGTCATGTGGATATGCGGTACTCTCAGCGGCGGATCTGTATGTGAGAGATTGCCGCTCGGACCATTTGGCGGGAGTGCCACGTGCGAATCCTGGTGGTTGAGGACAACCGGCGATTGAGCTCTGCCTTGAAATCGTGTCTCGAGGACGAATCCTATGCCGTTGACTCGGCCTATGACGGTGAAGTGGGCATCGACTTCGCCCACGTCACGTCCTACGACGCCATCATCCTCGACGTCATGCTGCCGATCATCGACGGTATCGAGGTTTGCCGCCGTTTGCGCTCGTCGCGGGTCAACGTTCCCATCATCATGCTGACCGCGCGCGATACGGTGGAGGATCGGGTGCGTGGGCTCGATAGTGGTGCCGACGACTATCTCGTCAAGCCATTTGCGCTGGCGGAGCTGACCGCGCGATTACGGGCGCTACTGCGACGACAATCGACGCAGCGCGGTGGCTCCATCGAGGTCGGTGACTTGCGCATCGATCCAGCCAGCCACGAAGTCTCCCGCTCCGGCCACGCGATCGAGCTGACCTCGCGCGAATACGCCCTTCTCGAATACTTCGCGCGCCATCCAGGCCAGATCATCACGCGCGAGATGGCTGAAGAGCATATCTGGAGCTACGACTACGTTGGCGCCTCGAACGTGGTCGACGTCTACGTACGGCGACTACGGCGCAAGATCGACGACCCATTTCCGACCAAGCTGATCGTTACAGTCCGGGGTGCGGGGTATCGGCTAAGAGCAGCGAGTTCTGCGAGGATGGATCGACCATGAACATCCTGAGAAACAGTGTGACGACTCAACGCTGGCGGCCCAACCTGAGCGTTCGCTGGCGTCTGACACTCTGGTATCTGCTCATCTTGTCCGTGGTCATGCTGGCGTTCGGCGGAGTCGTCTACGAGACGCAAGCCGCGGACATCCGCTCTCAGCTCAATGACGAGCTGCGGCGTCAGACGGACGACCTGGCCGCGTCCTATGACCCATCAACCGGTCTGTTCAACCTCACCAAAGGCGCCGCGACGACGACCTTGTCGACTTCAGCACCGACGACGGCCGCGCCGCTCACTGACCAGCAGCTCGCCGACCTGAAGAAAGCTGGACTACTGAACGCCTTGCCGAGCTCCAGCTCGGGAGGACAGCGTACGCCCCTGGACGTCGCGGCGGAAAGCTCTCCAACGCTGGATGCGCTCGGTGCTAGTGGTGTTGCGCTGCTGATCAACTCGGACGGGAAGCTGCTCAGCCACTACGGACCGCTGAGCAATTCAGAGATGGGCCAATTGGCATCGCAGGTAGTGACAGTTGGTCCACCGCGGACCGGTACGACGAGCTTCACCGAGGCCATCACCATAGAGAAAAGCGTGGGCCACTCGTCCGAGCACTACCGTTTCTACACTTCACCGGTGCTGATCAAGGACACGATCGTCGGCACTCTGGTGACCGGTGTGCCGGACCGGGTACCGGCTCAACTGCATCGCCTGCTTGCCACGTTGCTCATCGCGGCGCCGATCACACTCCTGATCGCCGCAGCTGGTGGCTACTGGCTGGCCACACGCGCGATGCGACCCGTACGCGCGATCACCGCCACGGCGCGTTCGATCGGTGCGACTGATCTTGGCCGGCGAATCAATCTGTCAACTCGAGATGAGATCGGGGATTTGGCCGCTACGTTCGATCAGATGCTTGACCGCCTCGAGGCCGCCTTCGAGCGTCAACGCCAGTTCACCAGCGACGCCAGCCACGAGCTGCGCACGCCGCTGACGATCGTGCAGCTGGAGCTGGAGCATGCGCGCACCGGGAAAACTCTGTCGCCGGAAATTGCCCGTGTGCTCGACACCATCCAGAGTGAGAACGAGCACATGTCGCAGCTGGTCAACGATCTGCTGACGCTGGCGCGTGCCGATAGCGGGCCCGTCGCGCTCAGACGCGAGCGAGTCGATCTAAGTGATGTGACGCTCGCGACCGTTGAGCGATTGGCGCCGCTGGCGAGGGCAGAAGGGATCACCTTGGCGGTTGGCGATCTCCCGGCGGTCGATGTGGATGGAGATCCAGCATACGTGTCGCAGATGCTGACAAACGTCATCGCCAATGCCATCCGCTACACCAGCGGAGTGGGGCAGTCGGTGCTTATCGAGACGGAGGAGCGTGAAACCGACGACCGGCCGCACGGCGTCGTACGCGTGAAAGACGACGGACCAGGCATCGCTCCGGAACATCTCTCACGCATCTTCGAGCGCTTCTATCGAGTCGACCAGTCACGTGAACGGATGACTGAGTCGGGCGATAACAGCAGCGGACTCGGTCTCTCGATCGTGCAATGGGTTGCCCAAAGCCACGGTGGCGACGTGCGAGCCGAGAGCGAGATTGGCAAGGGGACGACTTTCGAGATGTGGCTGCCCCTCGCGAGTGAGCGGCAGCCTGAACCGGCGGAAGTTGAAGAGGTCACGGCGTTTGCCGGGGTAGGCTGAGGGTTGAACCTCGGTCTGTTCAGAGAGTTCATTATCTGCGTCGACTGCGCCTACTCCTGGGCGCCATTCATGGCGCCCATTTGAAAGGCCACCGAGATGAATATCCTGTTCCGTGCTAAAACGCAGTCAGCTTCGTTGGTGTGACGCGGATGGCGACTGAGTAGCCCTGGGCGAACTGCTCCGGGGTATAGCCGATCCGCAGTATTGCCGCATCGTATTTCTCGATCATCGCAGAGACATTCGTTGCCGGACCAACTGACCGATCGATCTCGGCCCGACCCTGCAGGCGCACCACGTGGCCGCCCTGCTCGTCGGAGTTGAGGTTAAGGGCCACCTTGGGGTTGTTCTCGATGTTGCGGATCTTGGCCTGGTCCGGTTGAGACTAGATCAGAATCGTCTTGCCGTCCCACAGAAACCAGACTGGAACTGACTGCGGCTGCCCAGCCGGGGTGACCGTCGTCAACCAGATGATGTCGTCATTGCGTAGCTGCTCATCCGCTACTTTGCCGGTGTCTGTGCTTGTGTCGACCATGAGTCATATCCCCTTCGCGATCTAATGTCGTCTCGCATCCATGAACAAGCGCGCCGTCGATTCTATTCTTCGGGGCACGGTACGCGGGGGGCTCGTCAGCACAAACACAAACGGGGAGCGATATGCTCCCCGCCTGTGTGGGATCCGGAATGTTCAAAGGGTTAGGCGATCAATAGATCTCGAGATAGCGTTCGATTTCCCACGCGCTGACGTGCTTGCGGAATGCGTCCCACTCCTGCTTACGTGCCTCGAGCAATCGCTCGAAGACGTGCTCGCCGAGCGCGTCCCGCACCACGTCGTCCTGCTCCAGTTCGGTGATGGCCTCGCCCAGCGTCGCGGGCAAGGTCGCCACGTTGCGGCGGCGCAGATCCTCCTCAGTGAAGTGATACAGGTTCTCCTCGACCGGCTCCGGCAACGGAAGCTCGTTCTGGATGCCGTCGATACCAGCAGCCAGCATCACCGCGTAGACCAGATACGGGTTGGAAGAGGGATCGGGGCAACGCAGCTCGATGCGCGTCGCGCCGGTTCGTCCAGTCCGAATAGATGGCACGCGAATCAGCGCCGAGCGGTTCTGACGCGCCCAGCTGACGTAGACCGGCGCCTCAAAGCCAGGGACGAGCCGCCGGTAGGAATTGACCAGTGGCGCCAGTACGGCGGACATGCCGCGGGCGTGTTTGAGCTGACCGGCGATGAAGTGCTTGGCGATCTTCGAAAGGCCATATGGGTCGTCTGTATCGACGAAGGCGTTGTCGCCCGATTCCAGGAACGCCAGGCTCTGATGGGTATGCATGCCCGAGCCGGCGATCCCTTCGATCGGTTTGGGCATGAAGGTGGCATGCAGGCCGTGTTGCTGAGCGATCGCCTTGAGTGTGATCTTGAAGGTAACGGCTTGATCGGCGGTGAGCATGGCGTCGGCGTACTCGAAGTCGATCTCGTGCTGGCCGATGGCGATCTCGTGGTGACCCGCTTCCACCTTGATCCCCAGCTCGCCGAGAGCGCGGATCATGTCCTTGCGCACCTCACCAGCCAGATCGGTCGAGAGGTCGAAGTAGCTGCCGCGGTCATGCGGCAGAGTGTCGACCTTGCCGTCGGTGGTGCGGAAGAGGAAGAACTCGAGCTCCGGGCCGGTCTGATAGGAGTAGCCCAGCTTGGCGGCGCGTTCGAGCTGTTGCAATAAAACTGCGCGCGGATCGCCCAGGAAGAGATCCCCGTTGGGCTTGAAGACCCAGCAGATGACACGAGCGGTGGTGTTGCGTCCCCGGTTCCAGGGCAGGACGGCGAACGTGGTGAGGTCCGGCATCAGGAACATGTCGCTCTCGGCGATGCGGGCAAACCCGGCGATCGCGGAGCCGTCGAACCACTGACCGTTTTCCAGAACGTTCGGAAAGATCTCGATCGGGATGGTGACCATCTTGACCAGGCCCATGACGTCGGTGAATTGCAGGTTGACGAACTGCACACCCTCTTCTTCGGCCCGTCGCAATATCTCCTCGGGTCCGGGAGAGACAGTCTGTCTGCCTGCGGGAACGATTTCGAGAACCACGCGCGCCGCTCCTTTAGAGTTTTGTCAAGATGGTGAAGAAAGAGGGTCAATCCCCGTGACCACAAACTCTAATGGTTGCGCCGGACGTGAACCAGGGTCTGCAACCCCAATCGCGCGCGGTTCATTTGTGCCCGGCGCACAAGAAAAGATAATGGAGAGGGCTCCGAGCGGACGCACGTAAACAGTCGCAGGAAGTCTTCCCGCGTTTACGTTTCATACGGGGCGGCGTTTGGCGTACTGAACACAGCAGTGATGTCGAGTCCACCCTCCGGCTGTGCACGCGCCGAGACCGTTGCGCCATGCGAATTCGCGATGGCTTGAACGATGGCAAGGCCGAGCCCATGCCCGCCACTTCGCCGAACACGCTCGTCCTGAAGTCGTTGGAAGGGTTGAAACAGCCGGTCGATCTCGTGTGAAGGGACGATTGCTCCGCTGTTGCGGACGGAGATGGTGGCTGTTCCACACTCGGCTGACGTCTCGATTTCAACCCATCCACCGGTGAGGTTATGGCGAATGGCATTGTCGACCAGATTCGTCACCAGACTCTCCATCAGAAGTGAATCACCGGTTGTTCGTGCTTTGCCCAAGCATGCGTTGACGCGGATTCCGCGACGTTGGGCCTCGGCCTCACGCACCACGACCACGTCCTTGGTGATGTCGGATAAATCGACGACTTGCCACGCCTCAATGCCCCGTTCGCTGCTCGCCAGCGTCAGCAGCGCCGCGATCAGCTGTTCTTGCTGCTGGCCCAAGAGGAGCACCTCGTCGCAAGCCGAACGGAGCGTCGCGACGTCGGCATCAGGATCGGAGAGCGCCACCTGGAGCAGCGTGCGCTCCGCCGTGAGCGGCGTGCGCAATTCATGGGCAGCATTGGCGATGAAGCGCCGCTGCGAGGCGAAGGCCGCCTCCAACCGGGCGAAGAGATCGTCCAGTGTGTTCCCAAGCTCTGTCAGTTCGTCGCCGGATCCCCCCAGATCAAGCCGCCGGTTCAGATTAGTGACCGAAATCTCACGGGCTATCGCGTTCATGGCGCGTAATGGCCGCAAGAAGCGCCCAGCGACGAGCCACCCGAGGGCGAGCGAAAGGACGACCGTGACCCCCAGCGCGATCATGGCGCCGACAACGAGTGTGTGGGAACCGACTCCGATCTGAGTCGGGGAGTGAGGGTCAGTCGCGGGAGAGGATCCGGCCGCGACGGAGCTACTCGATTTAACTGCGCTGAATCCGGTTGAGATGGCGAGGACCACGACGCCCAGGACGAAGAAGAGACCGGCGTAGAGCAGGGCTAGCTGCAACCGCAACGTTCGTCTGAGCGTGGGCAAACCCAACGCCATGCCGTGAAAAACGCGCATCACACGTCGCCGATCCGGTAGCCCCCCTCGCGTACGGTGTCAATGACGGGCGGGTCACCCAGCTTGCCTCGCAGACGACGGATTGTCGTCTTGACGGTGGTGGTGAACGGATCCGCCGCTTCGTCCCACACACGCTCGAGCAGCTCTTCCGCTGAGACGACCCGGCCACCTGAAGCCAGCAAACACTCCAGCAGCGCGAACTCTTTCGGACTGAGTTCGAGGCGCCGTCCGGCGCGTCTCGCGATCCGATTGTTCGGATCGAGCATGATGTCTCCCCACTCCAGGATTGGGGGCAGCGCCACGAGCGAGCGTCGCCCGAGCGCCCGGATGCGGGCGACGAGCTCGGCGAAGTCGAAGGGCTTGGGAAGGTAGTCGTCGGCGCCCAATCCCAGTCCATCCACTCGATCCCGCACCGTGCTGGCCGCAGTGAGCATCAGTATCCGACTCTCCGGACGCTCGGCCACCAGCTGCCGGCAGACGTCGTCTCCATGTACCTGCGGCAGATCTCGGTCAAGCACCACCACGTCGTAGCGATTCGCGGCCAGATGCTCGAGCGCATCGCCGCCGTCCAGCACCACGTCGACCGCTATCCCCTCGCGACGGAGCCCGGTCCCGATGGCGCGGGCCAGTACCTCGAAGTCTTCGACCACCAGCACGCGCATGACCTGCTCCGATCCCTGAACAACGTGATGCCTGCGCACGTGAGCGAGGCGGTCTGATGCCGCCCCAAGGATGCCAGATTGCCGGTGACAATCTGGTGTCAACGGCTGACACCGACCTGTCACCGTCAGTGGCGTACACCGGACGTGAATGACAGCGACCGTCTGGGGAAAGGCAACCATATGCAGCAAGAACGTGAGGCGAGCATCACGGTACAAAGCGTGAGCAAACGGTTTGGGTCGACCGTGGCGCTGGACGACATCTCCTTTTCAGTCAGCCCCGGTGAGGTGACCGGATTCGTCGGCCCTAACGGCGCCGGCAAGTCGACCACATTGCGCGTGATTCTCGGGCTGGACGCGCCCGATGCCGGGACCGCACTGATCGGCGCCCGCCGCTATCGGGATTTGCGCACGCCTTTGCGGCACGTCGGCGCACTGCTGGATGCGTCGGCGCTGGAGCCGGGACGGAGTGGACGCAACCATCTGCTGTGGCTGGCGCACTCGCAGGGCCTGGATGCGAAACGCGTCGACGCCGTGATCGAGCAGGTTGGTCTGCAGACGGCTGCCAGGCGCAGAGCGCGCGGCTACTCCCTCGGGATGCGCCAACGCCTCGGGATCGCCGCGGCGCTGCTAGGCGATCCTCCTACGCTCATTCTGGATGAGCCGTTCAACGGCATGGATCCCGACGGCATCATCTGGATTCGGCGACTGCTCCGTTCGCTGGCCGCCGAGGGCCGCGCCGTCCTGGTTTCCAGCCACCTGATGCGAGAGCTTGAAGACGTGGCCGATCACATCGTGGTGCTCGGGCGCGGCAACGTGCTGGCGAACGCCAGTGTCGTCGATCTCATCTCCGGAGAAGCGGCCAATCAGGTGACGATCCGCACCTCTGCCTCAGCCGTGGCCTCGCAGTTCCTTCAGGAGGCCGGGGGCAGCGTGGTTGAGCTCAATCGCGACACGCTGCGCGTGTCCGGGCTCGATGCCGAGCGCATCGTCACCCTTCTCGGCAAACATGCCGTCCACGTCTCTGAGGTTTCCACGCACCGGGCGACGCTGGAGGATGTCTATCTGCGGCTCACGGCAGGAGCGATCGAGTACCGCGCAAGCGCCGAGGAGGTCGCGGCACGATGACCACCACTATTGTGCGTGAACGTCCTTCAGCCACCCGACCCGACCACGATCGCTTCGGCAATGTCGTGCGTGCCGAGTGGACCAAGTTTCATACGGTACGCGGCTGGACTATCGGCTGCGTCATCAGCGTCCTGCTCGTGGTGTTGTTCACCTACCTGGTGAGCAATGGAACCACCCAGGGAATCTGTACCGGGGAGAGTCCGTCGTCGATGATCTGCAGTAATGGCCATCCCTTTGTGCCGACCGGCCCCGATGGTGAGGCCGTCGCTGATAGCTTCTATTTCGTCAATCAGCCGCTCACCGGAGACGGCACCATCACCGCGCGAGTCACCTCGCTCACCGGCGAGATATCGACCAATCCAGGGGACGTCGCCTCCTCGCTCTCGAACACCCGCCCGGGTCTGGCTGATTGGTCGAAGGCGGGCATCCTCATCACCCCCAGCACGAAACAAGGCTCTGCCTACGCGGCAGTCATGGTGACCGGTAGCCATGGCGTCCGTTTCCAATACGACTACACCCACGACAGCGCCGGTATGCCGGGGCAGGTTTCGGCGATGTCGCCACGTTGGCTGCGACTCGTCCGCTCCGGTGAGACGATCACCGGCTACGATTCGGCAGACGGGATGAGCTGGACCAAGATCGACAGCGTGCACTTATCCGGGCTTCCCTCCACGGTCAGTGTGGGATTGTTTGTGACTTCTCCCGTCTCGTTTGAGACCTCAAACACCAATCAACCCGCCCTCGCCACCGCCGTACCGGCAAATCGCGGCCAACCCACCCTCGCCACGGCGACCTTCGATCAGGTCGATATCCAGGACCCTCAATCTCCGGGCACGTGGCAGGGGACGAGTATCGGCACACGCTCGCCAGGTCCGACAGACTTCGGAGGCTTCTACCCTGTCCTGTCTCCCGGTAATCATCAGCGCTCTGGGAATGCATTCGTCGTGACCGGATCCGGAGATATCGCCCCCGGCGTCGTCGCTGGTGAGGGAGCGAGCACGACGTCCGATAGCCTGCGGTTCGGCCTCTCAGTGGGGTTGATCGCGGTCATCGTGGTAGCCGCGTTATTCATCACGTCGGAGTACCGCCGCGACCTGATCCACGCGACGTTGACGGCCACGCCACGGCGTGCTCGAATGCTGGCCGCCAAGGCGATCGTCGTCGGCATGGTGAGCTTCGTGACGGCCCTCGTGGCCATTGTGATTGCCGTTCCGCTCAGCGCGCACCTGCTCCGAGCCAACGGAAACTACGTCTTCCCAGTCAACACCGTGACCGAGTTGCGCATCGTCATCGGCGCCGCGGCGGTATTCGCGCTCGTGGCTATCATCGTGTTGGCGCTTGGCACGGTTCTTCAAAACAGCGCTGGTGCGGTGAGCCTGGGAATCGTCGTTCTCGTGCTCCCATACGTATTCGTTTCGGTGGTGTCCGGGAGCGCGGTGGAGTGGTTGCTCAGGTGGACACCGGCCGCGGCCTTCGCCGTCCTGGAAGAGCTCCCGCGCTCGGCACAGGTCAGCTATCCGTACACCTTCGGTAAGGGCTACTACCCGCTGGCTCCATGGGCCGGACTTGCGTTGCTGTGCGCCTATGCTGTGCTGAGCCTGAGCCTTGCAGCGTTGCTACTCAGAAGGAGAGACGCATGATTGACGTTCTGCGCGCCGAATGGTCCAAACTTCGCGGCGTCGTTGGCCCAGTAGTCGCCATTTCCCTTGTCGTGGCCCTGGTGTTCGGCGTTGGCACCTTCGTTGCCGGGCTGGGCGTAGGGGCCGTCGCGCTCCCGCTGCATGAGCACATGCTGCAGGCGAGCGACACCGTCTTTTGCCCGATTAGCATCGAGCGCGGACCGCAACTTGACGCGGGCACGATGGCGTTGCTCATTGCAGCGGCGGTCACCTTCGCGTTGGGTCTCATCTTTTTGATTGTGTGGACAGCCGCCACCCTCGTGCTGGCGAACATGCTACTTCGTCGGCGGGCAGCGTGATGCAGGTGCTCCACGCCGAATGGACCAAGTTGCGCACGGTGTCGACCACCATATGGCTGTTCTTCGGCACAGTTGCACTGAGCGTGGCGGTCAGCGCGGCAGTTGCCGCGACCACGCACGTCTCGAGTGCTGAACAGCAGGATCCGACCAGCATAAGCCTTACCGGCATCGATCTCGGACAGGCGGTCGTCGCAATACTGGCAATCCTCGTCATTTCCGAGGAATACGGCAACGGCATGATCCGCGTTTCCCTGACCGCGACACCACGACGGCTCGTGCTCTTCGCGGCCAAGTCGATCAACGTGGCGGTGGTGGTGCTTGTTGCCGGTCTGGTGGCAGTTGCCGGCTGCCTGCTCGTCGGCCGATTCATACTTCCAGGAGCCAGGCTGGACGCGGCCCACGGGTACGCACTGATCTCCCTCAGTCATGGGTCGACGCTGCGGGCCGCGGTTGGCAGCGTGGTCTATCTCATCCTGATCGCGCTGCTCAGCCTCGGGGTTGCGACGGCAGTGCGCGACACGGCCGTATCCATCGGCGTGGTGCTCGGACTGCTCTACCTTTTCCCGATCCTTGCTCAAGTGGTCTCGAATCCGACCTGGCATCGACATCTGGAGCAGATCTCTCCGATGATCGCGGGGCTTGCCATCCAACGCACGACTGATCTGGCTGGTCTGCCGATAAGACCGTGGGCTGGGTTGGGCGTGGTGGTCGTCTGGGCGGCGCTGGCCCTCCTCATCGGCGGCGTCTTGCTGTACGTCCGCGATGCGTGAGGGGACCCCAACAGACTGCTGCGGTTCCGACTTGGCTGATGTGTGTCTCCTATGGGGATCAGGCAGTAAGCGCAGCCTTGTCATTCAGAGGCCGCGACCGAAGAATCTCTCTCCGATACACCTGGCATTCACTCGAAGTGCTGAGAGATCCTTCGCGTGGCTCAGGACGACACGGGAGCGTTGGTCGTTCTATGGATGGCACATTCTCTGTGATCGTCTACTCAAGATGACATAACTGAATGAATTATCTACTCGCCAACTCCAAAGAACCCGTCCGCCAGCGTGTCTTGCATCAGCTTGGCTAGTTCATCGGGGCGCTGCACGTGGATGTCATGGTCGGTCTCTTCAAACCAATAGGTGCGGCAATGGGCAATGCGTTGCTCGAACGTCTCCAGCCCCTGGCGCTTGTGCTCGGCCCGTTCCGGATCTTGCGGACCGGCCGCCACGGCCAGCACCGGTGTGGTGACCTGTGAATAGAGTCGCTCCGGGTCTTGCTGCCACATGGCATGCAGGATCTCGCGATGATGGTCGAGCGATAGCCAGGGACGGATAGTGCCGTCCGGAAGCGTCTCGAAATTGGCCAGCGTGTGCTCGATCCCGTGGTCGCTCCAGTCGGCATGTCCGCGGCGCATGCGCTCCTTGAGCTCGGTACGCTTGCGACCCGCCAGCTGCGGCGGCTTGAGCCGATCCCACAGCTCTTCCCAGGTCATCTCGGCGTCGCGCGAACGCATGCTCATGAAGCCCCCGTCGACCAGCACGATCCCGCGAGCCGTTTCCGGATGTCGCGCGGCGAACTGCAGCACGACGGCGCCACCCCAGGACTGCCCGGCGACGATCGGCCGCTCATCCCAATTGAGCGCCTCGATCAACGCTTGCAGGTCATCGGTCACCTCATCGAAGCTATAGCCTGAATCAGGCTTATCGCTCAAACCGTGTCCGCGCTGGTCGAGGGTGACGACGGCGTGTCCGGCGGCATGCAGTCGTTGGGCGACCGCCTCCCAGGTCATGCAGTTGGATGAGAGGCCGTGCAGCAGCAGGAACGGCGTGCCGTCGCCTTCCCATTCCCGGACGTGCAGCTTGATTCCGCGTACGTGAAGCCAGTGGTCGCGTCCAGCCTGCATGCCGCGTCTCCGTCCTAAATCATCCATTACGTCCGCTTTGAACTCAGGCATATTGGTTTGCGGTTCTGCAGGAGATTAGCGCGTGCCGCCACGCGACACAACTCATCGGCCGGGCGACGATTCCGAAATTCAGATCAAACTCTTCACCCAAGAATTGCTCGACTATAACATTGATGTTATAATCTCTGAAAGGAGGTTGCCTTCTTTCCAGATGTGGAAATCGAGTTGAACCAGTTGGAGACACGGGAGCGCGTGGCGATGCTCAACGTGGTCGAAAAGCTGGAGCAGCTTGAGGATCGTCTTCCATATCCGCACAGTAGCGCCGTGAAGAACACCAAGTTGCGTGAACTGCGACCACGTGCTGGACGAAGCCGCTGGAGAGCATTTTATCGCCGAGTTGGTGATCTCCTGATCATTGGCGCGATCGGACCGGAAGCGAAGGTCGATTCGAGAGCATTTGCTCATGCGGTTGAAGCAGCCGAGCAACGGATCAGCGAATTTGAACGGCAAGAGACCGACGAGGAATAAGAACATGGCGAAGATTCAACTGCGAAAAGCGACCGATGTATTGGCGGACCAGCTTGAGAGTCCGGACGTTCGCGCGGAATGGGATCGCACCGCGCCAGCGAGGGCGGTCGCTCATCGCGTGTTAGCCTACCGCGTGGAACACGGGCTTTCCCAGACCGCGCTGGGTAAGTTGCTCGGAATGCCCCAGCCGGCCATCGCGCGCATCGAGTCCGGCGAACACGTTCCCACGATCGACACGCTTGTGCGTCTTTCAGATGGATTGGGAATCGAGTTTTCCCTCAACATCGTCCCACCATCAAAGGAAGCCGCGTTGATTTCCGACGAAGTTCAGCGCGCACCCGTGGTGGAAGAAGCCGCCACGATTCACGGTGGACGCTTACTCCTCGCTGCCCGTTAGGCAACTCCCGGACACAGCTCAATGGCCGGGGGCGCCTTCGTTGACGGTCCTCGGATGCGGGCTACCGGACTCTCCGGGATGCCGCGATCGGTAGAGCCACGCCAGCACGACGCCGACGGCGCAGATGGCCGCCATGGTGCTGACCGCGACCGGCACGTTGACGTTCTGCGCCAGTGCGCCGAGGAGCAGACTACCGAGCGGCGCGGTACCGGCCCGCAAAAAGATGTAAAGGCTCATGACACGTCCACGCAGTTCGGGCGGCGCCGTGAGTTGTAGTCGTGCGTTGGCGGTGGTCGTGAAGGCGATACTCGCCACTCCGAGTATCACCAGAATGGCGATCGTGAGGGGGAAGACGCTGGAGATTGCCAGCAGCCCGAGCAGGATGCTGAAGGCGGTCGCACCTGCCAACAAGAGGCGTTCGGTTGGTCGACTCAGGTAGGCGGCACCGATCGCGGCCACTAGCGACCCGATGCCCAGCGCGGTCATCAGTCCGCCAAAGCCCAGCGCCCCGGTCCCCAGGATGTATTTAGCCACCAAAGGCAGCATGACGGTGAAGTTGTAACCGAAGGTGCCGATGAACCCCATCAGGATGAGGGGCAGCAGCACCGCCGGGGTCTTGGTGGCGTATTCGATCCCCTCGCGCAGGCGGTTCATCACGCGTCCTCGCACCGGAGCGGGGACGTCGTAGAACTCGGCCGGTCGCATCAGCAGCAGTCCGCCAATCACCGCCAGATAGCTGACGGCGTTGATGTAGAAGGGGATGTCGATGGTAAAGGCCGCGATCAAGGCGCCACCGATGGCCGGACCCAGGATCCGCGCGGTGTTGAAGAGTCCGGAGTTGAGCGCCACCGCGTTGGGCAGATTGTCCGGCCCAACCATCTCGCTGATGAAGGCTTGACGGGTCGGGTTACCGAAGGCAGAGGCCAGGCCCAGCACCATGGCCAGAATGTAGATGTGCCAGACGCGAATCTCGCCGGTGCTGATGAGGATCGCGAGGATGAGGGACTGCACGCCCATCATCGCTTGCGTGATGATGATCACTTCTCGCTTGGGGAAGCGATCGGCTAGCACGCCGCCGAAGAGGGCGAAGAAGGTGATCGGCAGAAACTGCAACGCTCCCACCAGACCCAGGGCGAAGGAGGAGTTGGTGAGATCCAGCACCAGCCAGGCCTGGGCGATGCGTGCGATCCAGGTACCGGTTATCGACAGGAGCTGACCAAACCAGTAGAGCCGATAGTTGTAGTTGTGCAGCGAGCTGAAGATGCGGCCAACTGAACGGTTCGTTGTTATCTCATCTGATTTCCGCGCGGTTGATGATCGCGACTCGTGAACGTGTCGTGATTTCTGGTGTTCGGTTTCCATCCCTCAATCCTCTGGCTCGGTATGGGTACCGCAACCAGTGGGCCGTCAGCGATGGCAGATGCGTCGTCGTGAGGGTCAGTCGACCGCGGCGGTCGTGACTGGAGTGGTCGGAGTGGCGGCATCCAGACGGGAATGACGCGCATGATAGAGCCAGGCGACCACTACCCCGATGCCACAGAGGGCGGTCATGATGGCGAGCGCCACTCGGACGCTGAAGTCCTGCGCCAGCGTGCCAATGAGGAGGCTGCCGATCGGCGTCATGCCCGCATTCAGCAGGATGTAGAAGCTCATCACGCGGCCGCGCATCTGACCTGGCGCCGAGATCTGCAGGCGCGTGTTGGTGGTGGCGGTGTAGGTGATGCTGGCGAAGCCCAGGATCACCAGGATCAGGAGCGTCAGCGGCAGTTTGGTCGAGACTGCCAGCAGACCAAGCAGGATGGTGAAGGCGGTGCCGCCGAATAGCAGCAAGCGCTCGCTTGGCCGGTTCAGATAGGCCATGGTGAGGGCGGAGACGAGGGCGCCGATACCCAGCGCGGTGGTCAGCCCACCAAAACCGAGCGCGCCGGTATTGAGCACGTACTTGGCGACCAGCGGTAGGACGACAGTGAAGTTGTAGCCGAAGGTGCCGATGAAGGCCAGCAGGATCAACGGCAGCAACACCGAGGGGGTCTTGGTGGCGTAGTCGATCCCCTCACGCATGCGGGTGAAGACACGACCGCGCACCAGCGCGGGAACGTCGTAGAACTCGGCTGGACGCATCAGCAACAATCCGCCGATGACCGCCATGAAGCTCACCGCATTGACGTAGAAGGGGATGGCGATGGAGAAGGCGGCGATCAGCCCGGCGCCGACGGCCGGGCCGATGATACGCGCCGTGTTGAAGAGGCTCGAGTTGAGCGCGACCGCGTTCGGCAGATTCTCCGGGCCTACCATCTCACTGACGAACGCCTGACGCGTGGGGTTGTCGAGGGAGGTCGCCATCCCCAGGATCAGGGCCAGTAAGTAGATGTGCCAGACCTGAATGTGATGGGTCGTGATCAGCAACGCCAGGACCAACGATTGCGCCGCCATGATCGATTGCGTGGTGACGATCACGGGCCGCTTCGGAAAGCGGTCGGCCAACACTCCACCGAAGAGGGCGAATATGGTGATTGGGAGGGATTGCAGCGCAGTAACCAGTCCGAGCGCGAAGGAAGAGTTCGTCAGCTGAAGCACGAGCCAGGCCTGGGCGATGCGCGCGATCCAGGTGCCGATCACCGAGAGTAGCTGACCGAACCAGTAAAGCCGATAGTTGTAGTTGTGAAGCGAGCTGAAGGTGCGGCCTAAGGAGCGCACACCCATTGCTGTCGCTGGAGCGACGGTCGGCACGGCCGAGATCGATTGCTGGCTAGCACGCGGACGAATCTTCATCCACGTATCATATGCCGGTAGCGGGATAACGCAACGACACTAAATTAACAGCCTGAGACGAACAATCGATCACTTGGCTCGCGCATCCGGATTGCCGGATAACCTCGTTCAAAGCGCCAGCGTGTTGGGGTTTTGAGGAAGTCGTGCTCCATCCAGGCGAGGACATCATCCGGTTGCAGTACGTAGGTGACGCCGTCCGAATCCGCGTTTTGATCGATTTCCGGACGGATGGCGTACTTGGCGTCGTAAGTGTCGGCGTACTTCCGCAGCAGGTCGCGGTCGGTCAATTCCACGACAATCCCCTCCAGAATGACCACGTCGTCGCCACTCTCGGTATGCACTACCACGGACGGATTGGCTGCCAGATTCTTCCCCTTACGCGATGTTCGACTTGTGCCAAAGCAGAGGAGGTCGTCGTCGAGCCAGACGCCCCAGACCGGGCAGGCGTGCGGCCGACCATTCGATTGTGTGCTGCTGATCCAGTAGTTGCGTGATTTCTCGAGCTGCTCTCGAACCCAATCGAGTGAGAGCATCCCCTCGTCGTCCAGGTTGACGCCGTAGCCCTTCGCCAGCGCCGGTCGACTCCGCCGCGCGCCACGGTCCTCGAATCTGGTCGGTGAGTTGGACATCATGGTTCTCCTTCGTCGCATCGCAATCCTGAAAACACACACGTGGATGAGGATAACGATCAAAGAGGACATCTCATGTCATGTATGTTGGGCAGCAATGGACAGCTCCCCGCATAGTACGATAGCGACACGAACCATTCACCCGCTGATTATGAGGAGGCCGCATGCGCGCAGATCGCCTGCTCTCGATCCTGCTCTTGCTGCAGGTCAATCGCCGCATGACGGCGGGCGAGCTTGCCAGGCGGCTGGAGGTCTCGACGCGCACCATACATCGAGATATGGAGGCGCTCTCCACGGCTGGCATCCCGCTCTATGCCGAGCGCGGTCGTGATGGCGGCTGGGTCTTGCCCGAACCGTTCCGTACCAACCTCACCGGCCTGAATGAATCGGAGATCCAGACGCTCTTCATGAGCACGCCGCCCTCGCTGCTCGCCGATCTCGGCCTGCGTCGGGCGTCGGAGGCGGCGCTGGTGAAACTCCTGGCGACCCTGCCCTCCGGTCAGCGCCGTGGGGCCGAGTTCGCACAGCAGCGAATCCACGTCGATCCGAGCGGCTGGAACCGACCGGAGGAGAGCGTTCCGGCGCTGTCGGCCCTGCAGGAAGCCGTTTGGCAGGACCGGCGTGTTCACATCATCTATGAGCGGAGCGATGGCAGCGAAGTCGATCGACTGGTCGAGCCGCTCGGCCTGGTCGCCAAGGGGAGCCTCTGGTATCTGGTGGCGCGGGTCGATGGCAAGTCTCGCACCTATCGTATCTCGCGGGTACGCTCAGCTCGCATCTCGGAAGAATCCTTCG
Organism: uncultured Chloroflexia bacterium; assembly: GCA_963713965.1. Taxonomy (GTDB): domain Bacteria; phylum Chloroflexota; class Chloroflexia; order Thermomicrobiales; family Thermomicrobiaceae; genus CALAGB01. The sequence goes on along the minus strand of OY970217.1, from coordinate 1,813,491 downwards.
CACGGCCGGCCGATTTCGATCTCGCCCGATTCTGGACCCAGGCGAGCGCTGACTTCGTGGCCAACCTGCCGCGTTATCCGGTGACTATCCGCTTGCCTGAGGATGAGGCCCGGGGCGTCCACGGCACCATTGGCCGCGCGCGCGTCGAACAGGTGTCGGATCCAGACGTTGCAGGACGCATCGAGCTACGTCTTCGCTTCGACACGGAGCGAGAGGCGACGGGCTTCGTCCTGAGCTTCGGTCACAATGCTGAAGTCGTCGAGCCCGACGAGCTTCGCCTGCGGATCGTGCGCCTGGCGCGACGCGTGTTGCACAGTTACGGCGACGTTACTATCGACGAGATGACGCCGAGCACTGTGTCGATGAGCACGCAAGACGCGTCGAAGTCCGTTCCAACCCCACCGGCGGGATGATCGCCATGTTCGATGCCGAATTCTTCCGCGACGATCCCACGACTGTGCGCGAGCGTCTGGCGGCGTTCGATGGTCCGCAGAGCCTCGTCGGCGATTGGTTCGTCTTCGAGACGATCAGCGCTGATGGCTCCCTGGCGATCGGCATCTGGCAAGGGCGGCCCGATCCCAGCCGCGTCATGATCGTCTACGAGAACCTGACAGAACGTGTCGCGACGCTCGCCGCGCAAGGATTGGTCGATTGGTATCGCGAGCGTGGGCGAGAGGTTGGAGGAGAGGCCCGTAGGTGGTAAATCCGCCAGCATCCATCACTGAGGCAGATACCGCGATCGCAATGGAACGAGAGGCACGTTCATGCGGAGAATCATTGTCTTTGACGTCATCTCGCTAGATGGGTATCACACCGGACCAGACAACGATGTCTCAGTTATGTTCCCCATGCTGGGGCGTCTTCGACACCTACACGGCTGAACTACTGCGAGCCTCGGACACGCACCTGGTGGGTCGTGTGTCCTTTGAGTTGTTCAAGAGTTTCTGGCCAGGGGTCGCGAGGGATCCTACTTCGGAGCGCTGGACGGACGAACAACGTGAGCTCAGCAACGCTGGCGCGTCCGTGCGCACCATCGTCGTCTCCGATACGCTGACCGGCGACTGGCCCAATGTCCGCATCATCAGGCGTGCCGATGCGCACCAGCAGCTGGCCGAACTCAAACGTCAAGCGGGTAAAGACATTCTGGTTACCGGAAGTCGCACGCTGTGGAACGATCTCCTGGCGCATGACTTGATCGATGAACTTCATCTAATGATTGGCAACGTCGTCTTGGGTTCAGGTATCCCGGTCTTCGTGGGCAAGCCGCCCGCAGCGCTGCGACTTATGGAGGTACGTAGTTGGCGGGACTCCGACAACATCCTCGTCCGCTACGACGTGCGTCACGCAGGCGAGTAATTACGGGAGCCGACAGAAAGCGATCCGTTGGAGAGCCGAGTGATTCGTGCGTTCTGACGATGAACGGGTCCCGATAGACCGCTCAAGGACCGTCCATATTGACGAACAGCATCAGTGTTTACCCGCGCAATGCCTCGGCGGGGGAGACGCGGCCGGCCTGCCAGACGGCGACGGTGACCGAGAGGATCGAGCCGAGTACCGCCACGGCGGCAGTCAGCGTCACCTGGCTCCAGGGGACTGAATAGTGCACCTCTGGGTGCTGCAGCGCGATGATCCGCACCAGCGTGTGCGCCATGATCAGCCCCAGTCCGATTCCCACGCCGATGCCCAACGCCGCCGTGATGGCCGCCTCGAATGCCAGCGTAGCCCGTGTCTGCCAGCGCGTAAATCCGAGCGCGCGCAGTGTTCCGAGCTGCACCCGGCGTTCGATCACCGATTGCACGCCGAGCATGCCCAGTGCGGCGATTCCGGCGATCAGCCCCAGACCCATGAATCCCTGCACGATGCGCGTCAGCAGCAGGCGAATCGAGCGTCCCACCTGCGCTTTGTCCGAGAGGTTGGTCACGTTCAAACCGCTGGATGCAAAGGAGAGGCGCAGTCCCTCGGACGCGTCGGCGGCTTTGACGCCCGGTTTGAGCGCGAAGAGGAACGAGGACGGATCACCGAGCGATACGCCCATGCCGTTTGCGGTTTCCTGCGAGGTGTAAATGCCGGGATCGAGGTCGCTGCGGCTGTCGACGATGCCGATGACGTTGAGCTTTACCGGCTGGCCGCCATTGCCCGGGCGAATCCACAGAGTAAACGGTGCTGGCTTGTTGTTGACGTCGTTCTCGGGCGGCGCGATGACCGAGTTGAGCAGCGCCGCCGAGACGACCGCCGTACCCGGCTGATCCCGTAACGCCCACCACATTGCCGGTCCCTGTAGCTGCGGCAGTCGCGACTTCACTGCCACTTTGGACTCGGTCAGGAAGCCGTTGTCGACCACCTGCAGCGATGCCGTCTCCCACGTAGCGTGCGCGACGCCAAGCTGAATCACCTCGGCGTCGCTCACCATGGTGATGGATCCGATGCGACTGAAACTCTTGTCCGAGACGGCCGAAGCCCCGCCCAGCGCCGTGTTCATATCCGGGATAAGTGTCGGACCCGACTGATCGGCGCGAATGTCGAACCCGGCGATCGGAGGCATGCTGGGGGAATAGGCGTTCAGCAGCGCGTTGATCATCGTGAGCGAGGCGACCATGGTGAAGATGATGATGCCGAACATGATGACCGCGAAACCGGTACGCCAGGGGCGATCGCCAAGATAGCCGACCGCCGGACGCACCACCGAGCGCACGCGCGCCAACGACGAGAGCGACCAGTCGAGTAGCCGCAGCGCTGGCCGCAACAGTCGCATGGCGGCCCAGGTAGCCGAGAGGACCAACATGACGCCGCCAATGGCGACCGTGGTGGCGTCGGCCAGGGTGCTGCCGCGTGGAGTTGGCAGATGCGACAACGCGCGCAGCCACACACCGAAGAGCGCTACGCCCACGAACGTGATCGCCCAGCGTACGGCCGACTCCACTAGTGCGGCGCGCCGCGGCGACAGCCGCCGTGACAGCAGCGCCTGGATGCCGATGAGAAGGCAGGCGACTCCAAAGAGTGCGACGGTGACGGCTCCCGGCAAGACCAGCGGATTGCGCGGCTCGTAAATCATTCTTGGCGTGTGCCAGCGCCACCAGATGTACCAGCCGCTCAGCAGCAGGAGAATGCCTGGAATCACCATCCAGGAGCGGTTTTCGTCGATGTCGTCTCCCCGCGTCGCCGCCGCGATCCCGGAGCGACCGGCCCGCCAGGCAGAACCGAGCATGGCCAGAAACGTCAGCAGCACGCCACCGGCGAAGGTGATGAACACGGTGCGTGGCTCGACATACCAACTGAGATGGAAGCCGAAGGTCGCCAGCGACGACGCCAGCGAACGGGCTGTCAGATAACTGACGGCGAAGCCGAGCAGCCCACCAAGAACTGCCGCCAGGATGTCGTAGATCAGGCCCTCGAAGAGGAACATGCTCACGATCTGCCCGCGTGACATCCCCAGCGCCCGCATCGTGGCTAGCTCCGGCCCACGATCGGCTGCCAGCAGCGAGAAGATCAGGAAGACGAGCAGTACTCCGGCCGCGACTGACGCCAGCCCCAGCACCAGAAAGACGGTGGTGACGACCGTCCCATATTCGTTGGCGCGATCCAACGCGTCCTGCTTGACGTTGAGGACCGCGTAATCGGTGACGTCACGGAGCTGCTCGAAGATCGAGCGATCGGATGCGCTGGCCGGCAGGCTGAATCCCAGCCGGAAGAGCTCGTGGCGCGTCTGCGGATCGCTGATTTCACTGACGAAGTGGTCGCTCATCTCCGGACGCGCCGCTTCGGAACGGATCGCGAGGATGCGGGAACGGTCGATGCCATATTCGTTTCCCGCGGCGGTGAGGAGTGCCTGCTGTATCTCCGGCCGGTGCAGGAATGTATAGACGCCCTGGGCGGCTTCTCGATTGGCCAGCGGCAGACGGATGGCCTGACTGGCGTCTTGCGTGCGCGTCACGCTGTCGACCCCGCCTTGGTTGGCGACCAAAATCATGTTGACTTGCCCGACGTGTTCGGTGGACCTTTGCATCGCATCCAGCGGCGCGATGATGGTCGGCCCCAGCCCCCCGAGACCGGCGCTCTTAACGACGGCCGCCAGCCGCACGTTCCAGGTACGTCCCTCGACCACGACCTGCAGCACCTGGCCGGGAGTCGCGCCGAAGCTGGCCGCGGCCGCATCGTTCATCACGATCTCGTCCGGCTTGAGCATTGTCAGATCGATGGGCTGACCGTCAGTGGTGGTCATCCGCCCGAATGCGTGGGGATAGTTAGCGGGCATGGCGAGCAATGTGAGCAACGCCTGCGCTTGATGCGTGTCCGGCCGCACGGCGGTCGCTTGCTCGACGATGACCGGTAACGTCGAATCGATCGCGGAAGAGTCCCGCACGCTGCCGGAGATCGCGTTCGCCTGTGATTGATCGAAAAAGGTGAAGTCGGCATTAGCCAGCTGTCCGAAACCAGGTTGCGTCAGATTGCTGATCGGATTGCCGTTGCCGGAGCGGGCTGGACCGTAGACCACCACCTCGTCGATCGGCCCCAGGCTCTCGCTCACCAGCGAGCGGACGGTGTGCGTCATCGAGTCGCCGGTGCTCATGGCGCTGCCGATGACGGTGGTCGAGAGGGTCAGCCCGAACACGATGAGCGCGGCGCGCGCCCGGCGGCGCGGGACGTTGCGTGTGCCCAGCTTGAACAGGATCTTTGAGCGCCAGGCGATGAGGAACGTGAGGAAGAGCAGTGTGACCAGGGCCAGCGTCAGGCCCACGGCGATGCGCCCCATGGGCCAGCTTGTGAGCGCCTGCACCGGTTACTTTCCAGCCGCGACGTCGAAGCTCAATGGAGTCGGCTGGATCATTCGTGGCTGGCGCGGCTCATCCGAGACGACGCGGCCGTCCTGCATGCGGATGATGCGCCGTGCGTTCTCGGCGACGTCCAGTGAATGCGTCACGATGACGAACGCCTGGTCGAAATCAGCGTTGAGTCGTTGGATCAGGCTCATCACCTGAGTGGCCGATTCGCTGTCCAGATTGCCGGTCGGTTCGTCGGCGAAGACGATGGCTGGCCGGTTGACCAGCGCACGGGCGATCGCCACCCTCTGCTGTTGCCCGCCTGAGAGGGCTGAAGGCCGGTGATCGATGCGATCGCTGAGCCCCACTGCGTCCAGAATCTCCAGTGCACGACGTCGAGCTTCGCCGCCTCGTGTGCCGGAGATGAGGAGCGGCATTTCTACGTTCTCAATCATGTTGAGGGTGGGCAGCAGGTTGAAGGATTGGAAGATGAAGCCGGTCATGCGCGAGCGGAGGCGCGCTCGTGCTCGATCGGAAAGGGTGCGCAGCGAGACACCGTCAATCCAGACGTCGCCAGTAAAATCGCCCTCGAGTCCGGCCAGGCAGTTGAGGAGCGTCGTCTTACCGCATCCGGACGGCCCCATGATCGCGACCAGATCGCCTCGATCGACCCGCACGTCGACGTCGCGCAGCGCCTCGACCATCACCGAGCCGCTGCGATAGGTCTTCCCCAGAGCGCTCGCCTGCACGACGGAGTCACGATCTCGGGCGTGGCCGTTGGCGCGCTTGTTGCCGGATGGGTTACGGCGAAGGTTGAACATGGTCATGCACCGTTTTCAATACCAGATCGGCAATGCGCTTGTATCCGGCGGTTGATGGATGAAACCCGTCGCTGCTGATGTCTTCGGGATGGCCGTTTACGATCTCGGAATTGCTGTAGAGATCGACCAGAATGGCGTTGTGTAACTGAGCTGCCTGCGCGATGACGGCGTTCCATAGCCGCACCGTCTCGTCGAGCGTTTGCGGATCGAGCGATGCGAAAGCCGGTACGTCACGCAGATCCGGGATGTTGAGAACGATGACGCGCGTCTGGGTATCGTGATTGATACGGTCGAGCAGCGCGTTCAGTTGTGTGTTGAACGCTCGCAGGCTGACCTGGTGTCGGAGATCGTTGACGCCTGGCCAGATACTCAGCCAGCTGGGATGAGCGTCGAGCGCGACTGGAAGCTCCTCATCGATCACGTCGTTGAGCGTCGCCCCGCTGATGCCGAGGTTGAGCAGATCCGGGTTCCCCGGCAGATCCCTGGCGATTAGCGGCACCCAGCCTTCGCTGGACGGGTTGTCGGCCCCCACGCCGACGGCGTCCGAGGCCCCGAGAGCCGCATAGACCGGTCGTTCCGCGGCGACGCCTTGATCTCGCGACGACCACCAGGCGAACCCGGCACCGCCGAGGAGGGCAAGCAGGACGACAATCATGGCTGTACGACGGCCCAGGAAATTCGTCACGAGCGAACACCAGCTAGCTGGTCGAGTCCGGGGGCTCGACCATTCGACAATCATTTGATCCAACAAAATCGTTTGTCAGGGCTGAAGTATAGCATGGTTATGACGAGTACTAGGCGGTCCGATCACGAGTGTGAGAGACCGTTTTCGCATCCGGCGTGCCTGATAGGATAACCATGACAACGTACCCTGGCATCGGCGATTTGGAGGAGACATGAGCGATTTAGATGAAGTGCGCGCTGCCGTGGCAGAAGCGCGTGACCGGTTCCTGGCAGTGGTGGATGAATTTCCGGAGATCGTGCTCGAGACGGAGCCATCGGTGGGAGCCTGGTCGACCCGCGACGTCACCGGTCATCTTGCCGATTGGCAGTCGGAGATGCTCGGGGCGGCCAAGGCTATCTTAGGTGAGCCCAAGCCGCGCTGGCACCCGATCAAGGACGGGCAGGGATACAACACGGCGCAGGCCGCGTTACGCGGTACCGACTCATGGCAGGCAACGCGGGGTGATTTTGTGCAGATCTCCGCGGAGACCGACGTCTTCCTCACGACCCTCGACGACGAAAAACTCAGCGCCATCGGCCCCTATCCGTGGGGTGAAGTGGGCAAACTCCGGGGGCTGTTGCTCGACATGGCGGCGCACGTCAACGAACATGCAGAGCAGCTCGAAACCTGGCGCTTGCAGCGCACCGGTGTCCGCATCGACCGTGGCCACGAGTAGACCTAAAATGGAAGGCTCAACATCGTGATCGAGTGGGAACGGGACTTTGAACGAGCCAGAGAGCGGGCGCTGCACGAGCGCAAGCTTCTCCTCATCGACGTGATGAAGGTCCCCTGACGCGGCTGTGACAAGCTGGATGCCGTGACGTATCCAAACTCAGCTGTCATCGACGCCGTGAACGCCCGCTTCGTGCCCGTCAAGCTCGATCTGTTCAAGTCTCCGCGCGAGGTGATCCGGCCCCTCAATGTCCTCTGGACTCCGACGATCCTCTTCGCCGACCGGCGCGGCGACGTCCATTACCGCAACATCAATTTCCTGCCGCCGGACCTCTTTCTGACGCTGCTCGACATGGGCGAGGCGCACGTCGACCTCCACTGGTCGCGCACCGATCACGCCATCTCTCTGCTGCATGAGACGTTCGAACGTGATCCAGACGGGCTGCTGGCCCCGGAAGCGCTCTACTGGTGGGGAATTGCCGTCTATCTCAAGACGCATTCGAACGACGAGATGTACCAAGTGTGGGATCTGCTGCGTGAGCGCTTCCCCGACTCGATCTGGACTCAGCGCGTGCCGTAGCGTCAGATGCCCTCTCCCTATAACGCATTCGTGCGAGCGACGTCAGCCATCCAGCAAGGCATACTTGTATTCCTGCACCATGAAAAACGAGCATGACGGGTGACGCGAGTGAACCGTCGTCCGCCGTGCCACGTCAGAATTGGGGGCACGATGTCAACAGCGTTACCGCCAGGCTCCCTTCGTCTCGCGGAACTCGTCGCTTCGCTATCGCTGGCAACCGATCTCGGTACCGGCCAGCCGATGGATCACGCCCTGCGCGTCTGCCACCTCTCGACTGAGCTTGGAAGTCAGCTGGGCATGGACGACCAGGAATGCGCCGACATCTTCTACATCTCCTTGCTGCGTGCGATCGGTTGCGTCTCGGACGCTCATCTCATCGCTCAGCGGTTTGGCGATGAGCTGCTGGCGTATGCCCATATTGCGCTAATGGATGTGACACAGCCTCGCGAGATGCTCGATCTGCTGCTGCGTCATGTTGGGCAGGGCCAGCCGGTGCTGCGACGGGCACGGATGATCGGAGCGGCGCTGGCGGCCGGACCCGGCGAGCGAAACGAGACTATCCGCGCGCACTGTGAGGTCGCCGAACGGCTGGCGCGCCGGTTGGGCATGCGGGAAGAGGTTGCCATTGGCGTCGGACAGGTATACGAGCGCTGGGATGGAAAGGGCTCGCCCGGTCAGCGCCAAGGCGAGCAGATCATGCGCGCGGCACGCGTAGTAATTCTGGCGCGAGATGCCGAGCTGTTCTCTCGGGTCGATGGTCCGGAATCGGCCGCGCGCATGATACGCGAGCGATCGGGGACCTTTTACGACCCGGAAGTGGCGGAGCGCTTCTGCCGCGATACGCGATCGCTCTTGGGTCTCCTCGATACCGATGCATGGGAAGCTGTCCTCGCGTCCGAACCTGGCCCTCGCCCAGTGCTCATGCCGATCATGCGCGAGCGAGCGACTCGAGCCATCGCTGACTTCGTCGATCTGAAATCACCCTTCACCACGGGTCACTCGAGCGGCGTGGCGCGGCTTGCTGAAGCAGCCGGGCTGAGCCTTGGATTCAGCGAAACAGACGCGAGCGTGTTGCGCCAGGCGGCCTATCTACACGACCTGGGACGGGTGGCGATTTCCGCGCGAATCTGGGAGACGGCTGGTCCCCTTACCGCGAGCGATTGGGAGCAGGTGCGGCTCCATCCGTATTATACCGAGCGCATTCTTGCGCGGGCTCCCTCGCTGGCCGGCGTTGCATCAATTGCCGCTCAGCATCACGAGCGACTTGATGGATCCGGTTACTTCCGCGGTGTTCCGGGTACGATGCTCTCGATGCCAGCCCGGCTACTGGCGGCAGCTGACGTCTACCACGCCATGGTCGAACGCCGGCCGCATCGCCCCGCGCACACTCCGGAGGAGGCCGCCGCTCAGCTTCAACAGGAGCTGCGTGACGGTAGGCTCGATCCCGACGCGGTCAGCGCCGTCCTGTCGGCCGCCGGGCATCAGAATTCACAGGTTCGTCGTGCCTGGCCCATGGGGCTGAGCGACCGTGAGGTAGAGGTGTTGCAGCTGGTCGCGGATGGGCTGACGAATCGCGAGATGGGGAGCCGACTCGGCATCTCCCAGAAGACCGTCGGCCACCACATCCAGCACATATATAACAAGGTCGGCGTCTCCACGCGCGCCGCGGCCACCCTCTTCGCCATGCAGCATGACCTGCTCATCGATCCGCCGATCGCGGGCGCATAGGGTGTTCGCCCGATGTGCACCGCACGGATTCCGGCTACGGTCGTGATATCGGAGCAATTGATGCCCGTGCCAGACCGATCGAAGGAGGTCAGAAATGGTCGTCGCGACGAACGCGATCGAGGTCAACGGAACGACCCTCTACTATGACGAGGCGGGCAAGGGGCAGCCGATGCTCTTCATTCATGGAATGTGCGGGGATGCTGGCACATGGGCGGATCAGCTGGGGCGTCTCTCAACCCGCTTTCGCTGTATCGCTTACGATCGTCGCGGTCACACCCGCAGCCCGCTCGGGCAGTTCGAGCAGCGCAGGGTCGAGCTGCACGCTGACGACGCGGCCGGGCTCATTGCGGCGCTCGATCTCGCCCCATGCATCATCGTTGGTTCGAGCAGCGGGGCGCGGATCACACTCGACGTCGTCCGTCGCTACCCCGATTTGGTCAAAGGCGCGGTCCTGTCGGAGCCACCGCTCCTGTCGCTGGACCCGGCCGCCAGCAAGGCGTTCATTGGGGAGATCAAGTCGGCGGTTGAAGCGGGGATGGCACAGGGCGGGCCCGCGGCGGCGGTGGATGCATTCTTTGCATTGGTCTGTCCGGGATTCTGGCCGTCGCTGTCGGAGCAGCGACGCAGCGCGTATCGAGCCAATGCAACCGAGATGTTCGGCGATCTGACCATGCCGCCGTACGAGGTCTCGCAAGCGGATTTAGCGCGAATCCATGTCCCGTGCCTGGCAGTATCGGGCAGCGAGAGTGACCCACTGATGCGTACGATTTCAGCCATTCTGGCTCAGGCAGATTCCTGGCGCGCGGGAGGTTCGAGCTCGAGGGCTCAGGGCATGTCACCTATGCCGAGAAGCCGGACGAATTCGCCGCGGCGGTGCTGGACTTCGCCAGTCAGCTGTAGCGATCTGGAGTTGGCATCATCCGCGCACCGAGCCTCGTAGGGCGATCGGACACGCGCGAGGCTCGGTTTCTTGCGCTGCGGAAAGCTGAGTCTATATTCCTCAGCGAGTCTCCTCGTCGAGTTCGTCCTCGTCGTCCCAATCTTCATCCTCGAAGGGGTATTGCGGCGGTGGGTCTCCCTGACTGGCGACGATGCGCGGATAGCTGACCTCTAACGTCAACGTGCCACTGGTCCGGGTGAGCGTGACGCCAAAGTGCCACTCATCTCCGTAATCGAAGAGGAAGAGAAACTCCTTCTTGGGGAGCGGGATGTCGCGCAGCTTGTGCTTGCCGGCCAGTTTCGGTGGACGCTTGCCCAACAGCCCTGAATCCGCGATCAAAGCGTATTCCGTGCGGGGGTCCCACGGTTTACCGCTCAAATAGAAAGACCAGAGATGATCGTTATCGAACTCGAACGCGTGCAGAATCTCTCTCGCCAGATCTTCCAACGTCAGGCTTCCCGGACACTCGATTTCTCGCCAGGCGTCCGACGGCAGTGCCGGAGGGATCCCGCCGCCGAGAATTCGAACACGAAAGGTGAAGGTCTGTGGTTCAAGTTTTGGACATCGCTGTGGCACATGCGGCACCTCCCGAGATTGTGAGGTCGATCAGCATTCAGTCTTGTAGCCCGAATGCTAAGAAGTATCCGCAAGCGACGTACTATGCCTGCTCGTCCATCCATTGGCGAGCTTCCTTGAGGGCGGCGGTTTTGTCCCCAGATGCGAGCGTGCCGTCCAGCACCATGTCTCGCAGGTGATCCTTGAGGTCGCCGATCCAGCGGCCGGGCGGTCGCTGGAAGATTTGCATCAGCTCATTGCCATCGAGTGGACTCTGTAGCTGATCAAGCTCATGCTGCTCGCGCAGGCGATCGATGTGCTCGCGCAGCATTTGGATGCGCCTGGCTGCCTCGCGCTGCCGGTCGGCGCGGGCGCTGGTGACGTCTGCCGCCACGAGATCGAGCAGGTCATCGAGCAGATCGCCCGATTCGAAGACGAGTCGTCGCACGGCGCTGTCTGTCCAGGATTCGTCATAGCCAGCGGGGCGCAGATGCAGCTCGACCAACTGCGAGACGCGGTCGATCAGCGCACGCTCCTGCTTCAGACGACGCAAAGTGCGGCGCGCCAGGCCGGCACCGACCCGTTCGTGACCGAAGAAGTGGACTTCGCCGCTCTCGTCGAGTGAGCGAGTCATCGGCTTGGCGGCGTCATGCAACAGAGCCGCCCAACGCACCGGTAGCCGGGGGGGCGATTGATCCACCACCCGTAGCGTGTGCTGCCATATGTCCTTGTGCCGACCTTCTCCAGTATCCCCCGCCATCGGCACGATCTCGGGAAGGATATGCGGCAACACCGCCGCTTCGTGCATCAGGGCCAGGGCACGAGGTCCTGCAGGAGCGATGAGGAGACGGTTCATCTCCGAGGCAATCCGCTCCCGGCTGATGCGCTCCAGCTCTGGCGCCATGTCCCGCATGGCCAGTAGTGTGTCATGGTCCAACTCGAAGTCGAGTTGAGCGATGAAGCGCAGCGCGCGCAGGATGCGCAGTGGATCCTCGCGAAAACGGTCCGCGCCGTTTCCTACGGCGCGAATGACGCGGCGCTCGAGGTCCTCGTGCCCTTTGAAGGGATCGACCACCTTGCCGGTATGAGCGTCGATCGCCATAGCGTTGACGGTAAAGTCGCGCCGTGAAAGGTCGCCGGTGATGTCGGTGGTATGGCTCACCGTCGGGCGTCTATCAGGCGTGGGGTAGAACTCCTCGCGGTACGTGGTGATCTCGACCAAGTGCTCGCCGAAGACGAAGCCGACGGTGCCGAACTTCTCTCCGACCGTGTAGATGCTGTCGGGCCGGGCCTCCTGGCCGGCGACTTTCGTCGCGGCCGGTTCGGCGTCGGTGGCGAAGTCGAGATCGGCGACGGACTGGCCCAGCAGCAAGCCACGTACGCTGCCGCCGACGAGGTAAAGCTCATGCCCCTGGCTGGCGAAGGCTTCGGCGAGGCGCTCGGTAACGTCGTGCATCGAGGCTGGCAGAAGTCCGAGCAACGTATCACGGCCGGTCAGCTCGTTCTTTTGCCCGCACGTCCGATTCACGTCACCCCCACCTGATGAGACCATCCCGCGCCCGTCACCTTCGGCGCCTGACCCTCGATTGTAGCGTAGGGGGGTGGGAGTGGGCGAACTAGAGAGGAGTTCGTTCGGGTGTCATCAGGATATCTTGGCTAATGAGATCGGAGCTATTCCGAGATGCCGCGCGATGGCGAGTGAATGTGCGAATGTTCGTGACCGCGAGATGATCGATCCCGGAGCGTGGAACTGTACTCGTGATGCAGCGGTCTAGTGCATTCAGTACGGGAGTCAACCATCAACATGAGGTTGGTGGGAACCGGTTATCCGTTGTCGCCGTCGTGCGCGACCTATGACAGAACGTACGGCTTCAAGCCGTCGCCACATGCCGAGCAGACTCCGCCAGGTATCCCCATATGGAGTCTCGCTAGAAACGTCAATAGGCTGTCGTAGCACGATGATCAGCGCCGAAATGTACATGTTTGCGATAGAGACTGGCATTGCGGTGACGACATTTGGCGCCATGTTGGATCGCTGCAAAAAGAGAGTCCAAAGTTCGAAACCAGTCCAACTGCTGGCAACAAGTGCGAGGCTCTGCCGATGGTTTCGCGGAATTATCCACAGCAGTAGCTGGTCATACCAGAATTGGAATTGAGGAACGAACACCGGCCAAAGAAGTAACTGCCCTTCGCGGGTGCGCCATCGTTTGACGGCGAGAGCGAGAACGATACCCGGTGGTACGATGATCGCTGGCCAATGTCCGGTTTCAAAAACGCTCTGTAGCCAGGCAAGTGGCCAGAGTGGCAAGATCATGAGGCTTATCAGCCTCACCACCGCGGTAACAACCAACCACCTTAATTTTCGTGGCCACAAAGCGAGGACTGGCAACCCGATATTCGGCTTGGCAAGTGCGACCGGAGCCAGCCATGGCAGAAAGACAGCAGCCATCAGCAACGGAGACCACTGTGCGACCATCGCGGCTATATGAAACGATGGAGTCACAAATAGCCACCAACGATGATGCTCTCCAGATCGTGCTAGTCCAAAACTCAGAAGAGCGGATGATACCCAAAAAAATAACGCTCCAGCCTAGTATGGAGACAATGCTGTGAATGGTGCAGCGACCAGTAGAGCCGGCATCGGATACGGATTGCCGTGACCAAGGTCAGGGTCATGGTACGGATCAATTCCGACTAACAGTCGATGAGCACCACGATATGGCCAGGTGAAATCGCCCGCAAGTAGCCCGCGACCGGATAATAGCTCGTAACAGATAACTCCCGAAATTACACCCATGACCAGCGCGATCAAAAGGCTGACTTGCCAGGAATAGGGCTTGTTCCGCATCTTATTCGCTCACACCGAAGCGGACGTGCGTATCGCCACTGCGGGTGTCGATGGGCCGCTGACTCGCGAGCGCTGAACGGATCTGAAAGATGGTCGCGTCGGTATTCTGATAGATCAGCGAATACGCGGGATCGCGTTCGAGAGCATCTACGAGAGCCGAACAGCACGGCACGTGAGGAACTACCGATCCCCCGTGGCCCTCGCGACGCGCGATGTAGAGGTAGTCGTACGTCTCGCCGTATTGCGCGGTCCAGGTCGCGATACACGAGGGTGCGTCCGAGGCACAATCTTGCAGGTCGGCGTACGCCGTCTGCCGTTGCGCAAATGCCCTCTTTGGAAGCCATTCGGAGCCCTGGACGGTCGCCACACTTACTCGATCCGCGAGCACCGGAAACCACTCGCTGGTGCTATCCCGCGCCCAGGAGTCTCCACTAATGATGACGAAGCGACTGTTCTGGTCCGTTGAGTCGCTCACCCACTCCATCGCCTGCCGCTCTTTGACTGACAGGTTCACGTCTTCCGTTGCGGTGGCAATCATCGCTCCGAGCCACCCATAGCCGATAACGATGACGACGAGGGTTAGGGTGATCCATTTGGACGATGCACCGGTGAACGCCGCTGACGGAGTCGCTTGTGGCAACGTGCTCAGTGGTCGAATATCGATCTGGCGCTTGACCACCGGAATGAGGAATTCCACTACACAGACCGCAGCTAAGATCGACATTGGGATCATGGCTTCAGTCTGAAACTTCTTGGATCCGCGGATGAGGTCAACACCGATCCAGATTGGGAGAAAAACTTGCGTCGTATAAGGCTGACAATCAAGCCAAGCCCGGACAACGTCGCAAAAATCGGGAACAAGCGTTCATCAGCCCAGTTGAACGTGACGATGAGAGCCAACAGATTCCCGATCGAGCGTTCACTTGTCCCCCCGGCGCTAACAAATGGGGCCAGTCCGTTTCGTTGCACGACAACTGCCCACCAGGGACAGGTCGCGACGACGACGCCGACCCCCAGAAGCACTGCGTCGCGCAGCCCCTTCCTTGTCCGGGCATAGAGCAGCAGCATGACGGTCGCGCTGACCGCGACGAAGAGGGCCATCTCCAGATGACTCATACATACGAGCGCGGCGAAGATGATCGTCAGACAGGTGCGTTCGTGTGCGCTCGGTGAAGAGGAGGTACATCTGCCAAAGGCAAGGACGCGAAGAAGAAACCGATCGATCGGGTCAGTCCGCCGCCCATGATCTCCCAGTTGTGGCTGTGCGGCACCAACGCGAAGGCGATGGTGGCGGCAATCACCGTCGCTCGGTTCTTCAAGGAGCTGCTTAGCGAAGAAGATGAAGGCCACGATGGTCGCGACGCTGAACGTCAATGGAACGAAGCGCAGCGTGTTCAGTACGCTCATGTGCGTGACGGAGGAGAGGAACCCCGCGAGATAGAAGCCGATAGGCGGGTAGGCATATGGTAGCTGCAGTCCGTTGTAATGAAGGTACGCCGGAAGGACGAAGTGGTTGGCTTTCAGCTGCACGATGGCCTGCATGAACATGCCGCCGTCGTTGGCTGGGAAGCTGCTGTTCATAATGACCGGAAGTCGGACCGTCGCGCCAAGGAAGACGATCCATGACAGGATCATGACGTATGCACGGTGTCTGCTCAGGATATCGCTCCATCGTCTCGATCAGAAGTCCGGCGCCAGTGGGCAGAGATTTTCCGCCCGAGTCGAGTCCCACGCAACAGCTCTCAACATAACCTCCAGGTCGGTCGGATCACGGATCGATCTGAACGGTCATGATGTTAAAAGCTGAGCCGTCTGTATGAATTGCCCCGAAGGTCCCAATTGCTCCATATAGCCGTGACCTGTTGGCATAAAGCCAGATCAACAACGGCTTGAGGTGGTTTTCGCGTCGTGATTCGCGATTCAACGCTGGCGTTCCGTCGTCGCTATTCTGAAAATGGACGGCGAAAGCATTCCCGTTTTAAGGTAGGCTGGCGAAGGTCGTTCCAATCAACTCAGGTCGCATCCGAAAAGATTGACGTACAGCGTCGGGAAGGAATGGCGTTCGTGAGCCAGCCAGAACCTGCCTACACCGTCCGCTCGGCGAGCAGTGGAACGCTCAAAAGGACGATCACCTCGGTTCGCAATCACAACATCATCATCGACAGCCCGTCGATTGGTGAGGAAATCACCTCCGGTGAAGCCTTCTTCTCCGGCGTGGCTTCCTGCGGCGTGACCCTCATCGAAGGCGCGGCGCAGGAGATGGGCATCCCGCTCAAACGCATGTCGGTCGAGGTGCAGGCGTTCCGCCCGACCAAGCCGAACACCGTCATCTACGATCACGTCGATGCAAACTTCGTGATGCACGGCATCACTCAGGAGCAGGGGGAAGCCTTGCTCGATCGCTGGAAGGCTGGCTGACCCCTCTACCAGATCGTCGCGGTCGCGACGACGGTGAACTTCAACCTCGAGGTAGAGGCGGAGTAGCGAGACCAAGGCAATCCACGATTCGCACTTAGCGACAGGGAGCATTCATGGCTCCAACGCACGCTTCCGAATCAGCGTGACGGCATGACCGTCTACGACTACATCATCGTCGGCGCCGGATCGTCCGGGGCGGTGATGGCTGCCCGGCTGTCTGAGAACGCGTCGAGTTCAGTGCTTTTGCTGGAGACCGGCCCAGACTATCGTGCCGCCGACGCGCCTCTCGAGATGCACAGCGCCAACCCGCTGGGGATCACCAACCCGGAGCGTTTTCCAGACTTCCAATGGCCGCAGCTGATGGCGCGCCGCGCTGCACGCTCAGAAGCCCTACCTCTACGATCGCGGTCGCGGACTTGGCGGCAGCTCGGCCATCAACTGGCAGGTCGCTTACCGTGGACTGCTCGAAGACTACGATCTGTGGGTGGAGCAAGGCTGTGAGGGCTGGTCGGGCGAGGAGCTTTTGCCGGTGATGAACCGCATCGAGGACGACCTCGATTTCGGCGACTCTCCCTTTCACGGCAAAGGCGGCCCGATTCCGGTCTGGCGCGTGCCGGTCTCTCAATGGGGCAAGGTCGACCTGGCACTGCTGCAGGCAGCGCTGGAGTTGGGCTATCCCTGGTCGCCCGATCACAACGCGCCTGAAGAGGAAGGCGTCGGACCGTACGCTGTCAATCGCCGCGAGAACAAACGCGTTTCGGTCAACGACGCCTATCTCGAACCGGCTCGAGGGCGCGACGAACCTGACTATTCGCGGCAACGCGCACGCCGACCGAGTCCTGTTCGACGGGCGTCGTGCCGTCGGTGTGCGAGCGCACACGTCCGAGGGATCGGTCGATTTCCATGGCCGCGAGATCATCATCTCGGCCGGCTCGGTCTTCTCCCCGCCGATCCTGATGCGCTCCGGCATCGGTCCGGCGGCCGAGCTCCAGGCGCTCGGCATCGCACCGTTGCGAGATCTGCCGGTCGGCAAGAACCTATGCGATCACTCCTCCGTCTCGCTGGCGTTGGAGCTCAAGCCGGAAGCGCGCGCCGACAATCGCGACGACCGCATCACCAGTGCGTGCATCCGTTACAGCTCGGGGCTGGCCGGAGCCGGCCGCAACGACATGATGATCGTCCCTATCAATTTAAGCGGATACGACGATGCTGGGCTCGATACCGCGCGCATATCGGTCATCACCTGGCAGAATTTTTCACGTGGTGAACTGCGTCTGACGAGTGCCGACCCGTTTGCGTTACCCGAGATCGATGAGAATATGCTCTCCGACGAGCGGGACCTGATTCGTCTGCGAGACGGCGCGCGGCGCCTGTTCGATATCGGTCGCCACCCAGCGGTGAAATCGATCAGTCAATCGATCACGCTGACACGCTCGGACGGGTTGACGCCGGAGGACGTCAAGAGCGATCGAGAGCTGGATGCCTGGCTCATCTCGACGGTGAAGGACACCTGGCATCTGGTCGGCACCTGCCGCATGGGAGCGGTCGACGACCCACGAACGGTGGTCGATCCCGACTGTCGCGTGTTGGGCGTCGAGAACCTGCGTGTTATCGACGGTTCAGTGATGCCGGAGGTGACGCGCGCCAACACGAATCTGACCTGCATCATGATCGCGGAGCGCATGGCGGATCGGATACTCGGGCGCGTTCCGGGGCTAACTGCTGACGATCTATCGGGGATTCAAGACGGAGTGGGATGTGGTGGAGATTCAAGGCATCTGCGATCCGAAATTCGCCGAAGTTCGTGAGGAGTTCGAACGCAATTTCAGCGAACGTGGCGACGTTGGTGCCTCGGTCAGCGTGGTGGTCGAGGGAGAGAAGGTCGTCGATCTGTGGGGCGGAATCGGCCGTCCCGGAGACCGGTGCCCCCTGGCAGGAAGACACTATCACCGTCGTCATGTCGATGACCAAAGCAGCCACGGCGCTCTGTGCCCACATCCTGGCCGATCGTGGCGAGCTCGACATCGACAAGCCGGTCGCCCACTACTGGCCGGAGTTCGCCGCCAACGGCAAAGAGACCATCCCGGTTCGTATGCTGCTCAACCACCAGGCTGGGTTGCCGGGCTTTCGCCACGAGATTCCCGCTGGGAAGCCGTACGACTGGAAGTATATGACCAACGCCATCGCCGCTGAGCGACCTTTCTGGGAGCCGGGGCGCAACTACGCCTATCACTCCCTCACGTTTGGCTGGCTGGTTGGCGAAGTCGTCCATCGGGTCAGCGGCAAACCGATCGGCACCTTCTTCCGAGAGGAGGTGGCGAAGCCGCTCGGGCTCGACTTCTGGATCGGCCTGCCGGAAAGCGAAGAGGGACGCGCGGTCGACCTCCTGCCTTATTTGCAGGCGGTCGATTCGGAGGCGCCTGATAAAGCGCTCGAACAGGCCGTGGTCAGCAGCGGCGTGAACGAAGGAAGCGGCTGGTGGAACACGCGTGAGGCGCACGCGGCGGAGCTCCCGGCCAGCGGAGGCGTCACCAATGCCCGCTCCGCTGCCCGCATGTATGCGGCGCTCTCGTTGGGCGGCAGCATCGACGGTGTGAAGCTGGTGAGCCCGGCGACCGTGGAGCGCATGGGCCGCACACAATCCCTCCTTGAGAGCGACGCGCTCGGTGGTATCCTGGCCCCTTTCTCGCTCGGCTTCATGAAGGCGCCGGAAGCCACCGGTCTTCCGGAGAGCATGTTCGGTCACAGCGGCGCGGGCGGTTCCATCGGTATGACCGATCCGCGTGAACGCCTAGCGCTTGCCTATGTGATGAATCAGATGAGTGAGACTGATCGCTGGAAGCCGTTGGCGCACGCCACCTACCGCAGCCTCGGCTATCGCCAGGGACAGTACGGCATCATGATGCGGCCGTAAGTGTTCAGGCGTATCGACCGGCACGGGAAGCCGACGGGAAGATCATGTCACTCTCGCAAGCCCTGGTTCGTGACCTCCGCGCGACGATTCTCGCTCGGGTGGCGTCGTCACCGGACTCGATGAGCGAGTTGAAGCGGGTCGCGACTTCTGGGCCCAGCGCGGGATACCGGGCGTTGTCGTGCGGGCGCATAGTGCTGAGGACGTGGCGGCCACGCTCCACTTCGCCCAAATGCACGGCATCCCCGTGGTTCCACGGGGCGCGGGGACCAACGTCGGGGGTGGGTTTCTGGCCTCCGAAGAGGGCATCCTGCTCGATCTGCGCGGCATGAACCAGGTGTTGGAGATCGATCTCGAACGGCGCATCGCGGTGGTCGAACCGGGCGTTCTGAACGGCGACCTGCAGGAGCGGCTGGCGCCGTTTGGCCTCTGCTACTCGCCCGATCCAGCCTCAGCGCCGCTGTCGTCCATCGGCGGGAACATCGCCGAAAACTCCGGCGGGCCACATTGTCTCAAACATGGCGTCACCGTGCATCACGTCGATAGCATTGATTGCGTGCTGCTGGGTGGCGAAGCGATTCATCTGAGCGCCGCCGACGCCGGCCCGGACCTGCTCGGCGTCATGATCGGCTCCGAGGGGACGCTGGCGGTGACGACGCAGGCGACGCTCCGGTTGCGCCCGCTACCTGCCATGACGAGCTCATTGCTGGCTGTCTTCGACGATCTGGATGTCGCCATCGACGCGGTCGGGACCATCCTGCGCGCCGGAGTCATTCCCGCCGCGCTCGAGTTCATGGATCTCGCATCGGTGAAAGTGGCCGAAGCCATGGCTCCCACCGGCTACCCAACCGACGCCGACGCCATCCTGCTGATCGACATCGAGGGGAGCGATGAAGAAGTCGCGGCACAGATGGCCGCCATCGAAGCCAACCTGCGCCAACATGCTCGTGAGGTGCGGCGGGCGGACGATCCAACCGAGCGCGCCACGCTCTGGCGTGGGCGGCTGCAGATCGGCCAGGCGACGCTGGCCAGCGGACGCGCCTTCTACATCGGCGACACGACCGTCCCGCGCGAGCGCATCCCGCTGATGCAACGGTCAGTGCGCTCCCTCGCCGATCGTTATAAGTTGGACGTCTTCACCACCGGACACGCTGGTGATGGCAACATCCACCCGATCGTCCTCTTCGATGGGGATGACCCGGCCGAAGTCGAACGCGTGCGAACCATGGTGACTGAGTGGGCCGGGATGGCACTGGAGCTCGGCGGAACGCTCACTGGTGAACATGGCGTCGGCAGCGAGAAGCGTCCGCTGATGCGACAACGCTTTGGCGCCGCGGAGATCGCGGCCATGCGGAGCGTGAAGCGCGCCTTCGATCCGGACGGGCTACTCAACCCCGGCGTGCTGCTGCCGGAGCCATCGGACGACGAGCCGGCGCTGCCTCGCTTTAACCAGGCGATCGCGGAGACGGTCTCCAGTCTGCGGATAAGACAGATGCCAGAACCGGTCGCGACTAACGCGCGGGACAACGGCGACGGGGATGTCATCGAGATTGATGTCGAGAATCTGACGGTCAGCGCGCCGGGAAGTGCGTCGCTCCGCCAGCTTCAGCGTCATCTGGCGGAGCGCGGATTTCGTACCTTAATCGGTGATGGTGCGCGAGAGCCGACACGCACGCTGCGCTCGATTCTCTCCGATGCCGCTGCTCGCGCCGACGTGCGCGCCAGCCTGCTGGCGGTTGAAGCCGTCTTGCCGGATGGGCAGCCGGTTCGCTTTGGCAGCAAGGCGGTCAAGGACGTCGCGGGGTACGACCTCAAACGACTCTACATCGGCAGTGGCGATGCCTTCGGTGCGGTGCGGGAGGTCACCCTCCAGATCCGGCCAGGCTAGCAGGGCAGTGCAGCGGCCGGGTGGAGGGTGCCGTCATGTTCATCTGGCGTCCCCATAACGCGGTGCCGGATTGTCGGACCGCGCGCGTGATGTTGCTCAGTCCTCGTCAGCCTCGGTCCGGACGACCTCGATCTTGAGGTGTGCCAGCATCGCGCCGAGAGCGCCAAGCGCCGTCAGAACCGGGTTGAAGATCGTTACGACGCCGCCGATGGCGACGCCGGCGGTGAGCGGAATCTCCATCAGGGTGTCACCGTGCTCATTGCGCACGATCAGCCTGCGGACATTCCCCTCTTCGACGAGCTCTTCGACACGCTTCTTCAACTCGTCACCGGTGACCTCGATCTGCTCGGTCCAGGTTCGCTTCTGCTTCGGTTCTTGTGTCGTCGTCATGTCGCACCTCCAGTGTGATCACAATCGGTTGTTTCGGGAATCGTTCATTCGGACTCACATCGCTGGTTCGGCCCGGCGAGCTTCAACCGGCTCGCCCTTCTCCGGCCCACGCCAGGCGTTCCAGCCGAGCAGTACCAGCGCGCCGACTCCGAGGATTCCGGCGAAGAAGCTGACCAAGCCGCCCAGGAAGGGGATGAGCCCGATCGCTTGCAGCAAGACCAGTCCAAGCACGGATGCCAGGTACGGGTGATCGCTGGCTTCCTGCCGCAGGATCACCGCGCCGAGCTTGGTTCCGGCCACCAGGTAGCCGAAGAACCAGAGTGCCGGGATCAGGAAGAGCAGCAGGCCGATTCCGAGCGGAATACCGAGCACCGTGGCGAAAGCTACAACCGCCAGCAGCGGAACGCCGATACCGGCGATTACCGCGCTGAGGATCGTTGCGCCCAACTTCCGGCCGATCAGGTTGCCGGCGCCCATCAGCTGCCGTCCGCCGACCGCGGCGAAGATCAGGCCGGCCACCACGATCGCGATGGTCGCGCTGATCCAAAGGTAGACCGAGAAGGCGAAGAACTCCCAGCCGGACCAGTTGAAGGAGCTATGGCTCAGCGAGCCTTCGACGGTTGCTCCACTGGCGCGGGTGAGGGTGCTGTTGACCAGATTGACGTCGCCGGCCACGCGAGAGGTGCCGCGCAGATCCAGCGTGCCGCGATAGATCGTGACGTTTCCTTCGATCGTGCCGGTGACTGTCGCGTCACCACTGATCACGACCAGGTCTTGTCTAACGATGCCGCTGATCACCGCGTTGTCGCTGATGACCACGACCGTCCCGACCTCTTCGTTGGCGTTGACCGTGATCGGCCCGTTTACGCGCAGCATGAGATCGTCGGACGAGCCCGCCCCTTCGGCCAGGGCCACGCTCGGAAACATCAGAAGGCTGATGACCAGGAGCGAAAGGAGAAGACGCCAGCGCATGATGTGGCTCCCTTCCAGTGACTCGATCGTGTAGGTGCCACTGGCTTGAGACGGGGCAGGCGAGCTTCGAGCAGGTCGCGACCGCCGACCACCAGTGTCGAGATCGAGCGCTATTACCTGATCTCAGCCTGCCATGACTGCGATCACAAATTCGATGCGCTTCAGGTCGAGACATGACAATTCCATGCCAATCGGATGAGCTAAATGATCCTAATTCACTCGCCGGCCAATATCGGTTGACAGCCGGTCCTGGACTGGCAGAGACTGAGCCTCATCAGCGATCTGTCCAGTCACGAGATTCGATGGTCGAGCGAGTTATCCGCCAGGTACGCGGGCGCTTCCGCGGCTGGCTGGCGTGTGAAGGGGACGAATCATGAGCGTCACGGTCGGAAGTGGCAGCTTTACCTATGAAGCTTTGAGTCAGTGGGAGAGCCTTCCAGGTGGGCTCCGGCTGATCGAATGCCCAGGTGTCGCGGTGGACGCCGACGATCAGGTCTACGTCATCACCCGTAATCCGGAGAACCCGGTGCTGGTCTTCAATCGTGAGGGAGATCTGCTCCGCGTCTGGGGACAGGGGACGTTCAGCTCACGGACGCACGGCATCCACGTCGCGCCGGACGGTTCGATCTTCTGCGTCGACGATGGGACCCACACGGTAACCAAGTTCACGCCCGAGGGGCAGCTCCTGATGACCCTCGGCACGCCCAATCAGGCAGCGACCAAATGGGGCGGCGAGCCTTTCAACCGGCCGACGCATGTGGCGGTCTCACCCACGACAGGCGACATCTACATCACCGATGGCTACGGCAACGCGCGCGTCCACAAATTCTCCGCCGATGGTGAATGGATCAAATCGTGGGGCGAGCCGGGGATCGATCCGGGACAGTTCAACCTGCCTCACAACGTGGTCGTCGACTCCAACGACCTGGTCTACGTTGCCGAAAGAGAGAACCATCGCGTGCAGATCTTCGACGCCGATGGGAACTCGGTCGGTATGTGGAACAACATCTTCCGGCCGGACGGCATGGCGATCGGCCCGGACGGCAACTTCTACATCTGCGAGCTGAACCTCGGCGGCGCCGAAGACCCGCCCGGAATGGGGCACCGCGTCACGGTACTCAGCCCGGAGGGGAAGATGCTGGCGCACATTGGTGACCCTCTCGAAGGAGAAGAGCCGGGTAAGTTCATCGCGCCGCACGGCATGGCCGTCGATTCGCGTGGCGACCTCTACGTCGGCGAGGTTTCGTTCACCATTCGCGGCCGTCACATGGATCCGCCGCGTGAGCTCAAGAGCTTGAGAAAACTGCGTCGCGCCCGGTAACGTCCGGTATTCACTTCCTGCCGGCCGGGTGACGACGGACCGTCGCCCGGTCGGACGCTCCTCGATCCACCAATCTCCCCGACTCATACCTTCCTCGTTGTACCGAAACATCAGTTCTTAGCGGAGCCGCACGCGAGGGACCGAGCTCCCGCTGTGGGTGGCACCGATTTTGACAAGAGGGCAAGGACAAATGGTCTGTGTGGGTCGGAGGAGCGATGCGCGGGAATTCAGGGTTATCACGTCACGTTGCACGGGTGCTGACAAGCCCCGTGCGCTATTTCATCATCTTTATCTGGATTGCCGCCGCGGTGGCCGCCTACATCTATCTTCCTGGGATCAGCGCCACCGAGAGTGGGCCGATTGGCGTGCTGGCTCCAGATAATTCCCAAGCCGTTCAGGTGGAGAAGGACTCGGCGAATCTCTTCGCCGTGCCTGCCACCAGCCGGACGATCATCGTTCAACGCGATCCAAATGGGCTTTCGTCCGACGCCCAGCAACGGGTCATTCAGCGAGCCTCTGACCTCACCGAGCACAACTATCCTGACTATCAAGCTATCGCCGGCGCCCTGCCCATTATCAACGACAAGCCGATCGTTCCCTTCGCCCAGGAATCCGGGACGACCGCCCTGACCTACCTCTTCTTCGATCCGGGCATGGGCATCTATGACCGCTACATTACCGCTCAGAACTTCGAGCGCACTCAGATCAACCAGCCCGGCGACTCACTCGTCGGCATGACCGGCGTCGTGCCCGTGCGCGCCCAGCAGGGCGACATCATCACCGAAAACCTGCGATGGGTGGAGATCGCCACCATTGCGCTGACTGCCATCATCGTTGGCGTAGCTTTCCGGTCGATCGGCGCTCCCGTATTGACCCTTTTCGCCGCGGGAACTGCTTATATCCTCTCCGAGCGGGCGGTAGCCTTCATCGGCGTCCACTATGACGTCGTCGTTCCAGTCGAACTGCGTCCATTGTTGGTGGTGCTGGTGCTGGCTATTTGCACCGACTACACCGTCTTCTTCCTGTCCGGTACGCGCAATCAGTATCGCCGTGGCTCCGAACGGATCGAAGCGTCGCGCACCGCGACCGCCGAGGTCGTGCCCCTGGTTGCTATCGCGGGTTTGACCGTGGCGGCTGGTGCAAGCTGCCTGATTTTGGCCAAGCTCGACTTCCTGCGCGTCCTGGGACCGACGCTTGGAGGCGCGGTCATCGTCTCGCTCGTGGTGGTGATGACGTTGGTCCCCGCGACGTTAGCCAGTACCGGCAAATATGTCTTCTGGCCACACGTGCCGCAGGTGGAGGAAGAGGTGGAAGCGGAGCTCAACTGGCGCCAGCGGATTCGACGAGACCACCCAGGCGTATCGAAACTGCTCTCCTTTGGCATCATCCTGCTCTGCATCGCACTCCTGCTGGCGGCGGCCAGTGGTCTGCGTGACGTCGCCGTCGGTATGCCGGTGGTCGAGGATATGCCGTCGAAGCACCAACTTCGCATCAGGCAGCGGTGGCGGCCGAGACTGGCTTCGCGCCCGGCATCATCAGCCCCACTGAGCTGTTGGTGAAGGCGCCCGGAATCACGGGTAAACGCGACCAGTTGGTCAAGCTGGAGCAGCTTATCGAGCAGCAGCCGGGTGTGGCGGGGATTGCGGGCCCGCGCGAGCAACCAACGCAGAACAACTTCGGCGTCGTGCTGTCAAAATCGGGCTCGGCCGCGCGCTACATCATCATTCTGCAGAACGATCCGTATGGCTCCAAAGCGATCAATCAGCTTGAGGCGCTGGAGAACAACATGCCGGATCTGCTGCGCCAGGCGGGTCTTCCACAGGCACAGGCAGGCTTCGCTGGTGATACCGCCGTGGCGGTTGAGATCCGCGATGCCGTGGTGGCGAGCATCCTTCCCGTGTCGCTGGCGACAGCCGTTCTCGACCTGATCCTCCTGATCATTCTGCTGCGCTCCGTGATCGCGCCGATCTACCTGATGCTGACGAGCGCCCTGGCGGTGGCGGCTCCGCTGGGCTTGACGATCTATGCCTTCGAACGATATTTCGGCCACTCCTACATGGACTTCTACGTCCTGGTGGCGGTGGCTGTTCTCCTCTTCTCGCTTGGATCCGATTACAATCTCTTCGTGGTTGGTCGTATCTGGGAGCGCGCCAGAGAGGAGCCGCTGCAACAGTCGGTCGACACCGCGGGAGCCAGCGCCAGCCACGCGATCCGCATCGCGGCCATCACGCTGAGCCTGAGCTTCGCGACGCTGGCGCTGGTGCCAATGGTCTCATTCCGCGAGTTCGCGTTTGCCATGGCGGTGGGCGTGCTGATCGACTCCTTCCTGGTGCGTTCTTACCTCGTCCCGGCGCTCATCTCCTTGGTTGGGAAGGCCAGTCTATGGCCACGACGAGCGGCCGGCGATGAGCAGGAGCCTGAACCGCGGGGCCAGCCTCAACGCGCGCACGGCTGAGCCCAAACGACTCTGCAGTGCGATCGTACTTGAATGCCCGGATGTAAAACGCGTCGCGAATTTCCGCGGCGCGTTCGCATTCTTCGCCCCTCGTCATTGTTCCCAATATTCCCGCGCCGCCGCCATGCTGCCGGGATCTAAGTACCGGCCCCTTGCCCGATCCTCCCTGTTTTGCGGGGACATAGCTCCCCAGGTTCCAGTACAGATTGATTGGATTTAAGCCAATTCCATGGGTACCTATAGGTCCTGCCAGGCATGGGACCCGGTCCTACACTGAAGGTGGTCGCAATTTTTGTTTGTGTCCGGAGGAACGATGATTCAGGTAACGAATCAATCAAAACAGCGATACCGTGGCCAGAGCCTCGTGGAGCTCGCTTTGGTGACGCCCATACTCTTGCTGCTCCTGATGATCTCGATTGACGTGGGCGCCGCGATGTCGGCCTACAACACGGTCGGCAGTATGGCGCGCCAGGGCGCCTATTACGGATCGCAGAACCCGGACGACACCACTGGCATCTCCAGTGCCGCGCTCGGTGAAAGTGGCGCCATCTACGGAGTTTCTCCGACAGTCAGCTCATCGGTTGTCAACGACTCGTTCAACAAGCCCGGGACGACCACTCCCTATCAAACGGTGATCGTCACGGTGACCTACCACTACAATCCCATCTTCTCGTTTCCGCCGATGCCCTCCTCACTGACGATCAAGCGTCAGGTGGAGATGCGTGTAATGGGATCGTCATAGCCATGAACAAGCGTCAGACACGTCACCGCCGCTTTCGAGCGCAGAACATGGTGGAATTCGCCATCGCCACACCGATCCTCTTCCTGATGCTCTTCGGCATCATGGAAGGTGGCTGGCTTTACTACAACCAGAATCAGATTACCGACGCCGCGCGTGAAGGGGCGCGCTACGCCTCCGTTCACGGCACGATGGCCGAGGACGTCGCCGATTCGGACATCGCGACCTACATCGTTCCAACCGCGGACGTGAAGACAGCGATCGTCGACCACCTTTCCATTCCGGATGCCAACAACGTCGTCGTGACGGTCAGTGCGCCTGACGGCGACATGGTTCCCGGGCACAAGGTGAAGGTTAAAGTCACATTTCTCTATCATCCATTGATTGGGTACGCGTTCGGAAGCGCCGCAATAACGCTCTCATCTTCGAGTACATCCATTGTTCATTATTGATAGTCATTCCTCAAAGGAGCGGAATATGTGGCGGGGTTTACGGAAATTAGCCGATCAACGGGGCCGTGGTCAGGTCATGATCATGGTCGCGATCGCGATGGTGGTCCTCGTTGGCTTCGTCGCACTCGCGGTCGACGTCGGCTATGCCGAAGCTGAACACCGTCAGGTGCAGGCCGCGGTGGACTCCGCGGCGCTGGCTGCCGCGCAAGAGGCCATGGACAACGCCACTGGTGGGCAAATCGTCAGCGCGGCAAAGGCGTACGGCGCGGAGAATGCCTCGGTCCCGACGGACAACGTCACGGTCGATTGGCCTCCGACCAGCGGCCCACATGCCAACGACAAGAACTTCATCCAGGTGTCGATCACGAAAGACGTGCAGCGCTTCTTTACCGGCGTAGTCTACCGCGGTCCCTGGAAGGTGAGTGCCACAGCGACGGCCGGCGTGGTTGGCGCGTCGAGCGACGCGGCCCTGCTAGCCTTGAACTCCAACTCCGGCGGCATCAAGACGGCCGGAAGCTCGACGATCAACGTGATCGGTGGCAGCGTCGTATCGAACTACGACATCAACACCAGCGGTAATACGCATATCACGGCTGATCAATGGGTGACTGCGAACGACGGGTTCCACACCTCGGGCAGTACTACCATCACAGGTGGTAGTGGCACCAATCCGGCCGCGCCGGAGGTTCCCGATCCGCTGAAGGACAAGATCTCCCCGCCAACCCTGCCATCCTTCCCACCCAATCCGATTGCGAATGTGATCCCTGTCAGCCAAGCATGTTACCCGGGCTTGAAACCAGGATGGTCCGGCCAGACATCCAGCGACTACGTTGGAACGCCGGGGACCTATTCCGGAGGTGGTTCGTCCTGTATCAACATTGGCGGTTCTACATCAGGCTCGTATACCACATACAACTTCCCATCGGGGCACTACAAGCTGACCAACGGCGCCGGAATGTCGTCCAGCTTCGGCAAAGTGAATATGAACGGGGGTACCTGGATCTTCAATGGTGGGTCTGGCCTCTCGATTCAGAACCCCACCGACTTCGAGGCATACGCCGGAAACTACGCTTTCTTGGGCGGCGCCACGATCTCAATGCAAGGAAACGTCCAGAAAGTCGCTCTGGGCACCGGAGCAACCAAATATAGCGACAACATCTTCTACTTCACCGGAGGCGGCGGTATTACGGTGAGCGGCGGCAACTCGCTCTATCTGTACCCGGGAACCTACATCTTCGACGGTGGTCCTGGTTTGTCAATGTCGGGGAACGTGCATCTGACATTTGAGCCAGGAACCTACAAGTTCTACTTCGATAAAGGGGCCGGGATCTCCTTTAGCGGAGGCTCGACCATCAATACCGACCCCGATTCCTATGTTCAGGCCTGGTTCCTGGGCTCAAGCTCGCAGCCCAGCAACATGGCGATCTCGGGAAACACGGATTTCAGCATTCCGTCCGGTGAGTACTACTTCGATTACGGCAACTTCACCGGCTCAGGCAGCTTGACGATAAGTGGTGAAGACGTTTTCCTCTACTTCGAGCATAAGAGCGCGCTGACCTCGAGCGGCAACGCCAAGTTTGGATTCACGGCGCCGACCACCAAGATCTATAACGGCTACTATCCCGGCGTCTTCATGTACGCCAACGCCAACGACTCGCAGACCTTCACATGGACCGGAGCGACTTCGGCTGTCAGTCAGGGGGCGGTCTACCTCCCTAGTGCGCCAGTTGTGATGACCGGCGCGAGCAATGCCAAGGTGATGATCGGTCAGTTCATCGCCAATAGCTTCAGCTTGAGTGGAAATAACAGCACGACGGTTGAGTACAAGGAGTATGTCTCGACAGCCACACCAAAAGTCTATCTGGTGCAGTAACCGTTCCGAAGTAGCGCGGGACTGCACAAGGGTGCTCGCTATGATCGAAGGAACGGCGCGTCATAACGATGCGCCGTCGCATTTTGAATCGGACGTGCGATTGGGACGGAGGCACGATGGAGGTCGACAGAATTCGCATCAATGAGGTGCATTGGCGACTTGAACCTTAATCCACCACGTAGGCGCAGCAGAATAGAGGATCCCCATGTCAGCCGTTATCGAGAAATGCGACACACCAATCGATCCTGCCTGGCCTGCTGAGTTGGGTTTACGAGCACGGTGTGCGTCCGTTCCTCAGCCCGCGGTTCTTGGAGCGGGTCGCGGCAAGAGTGCGCAATAGTGGTCGCCGTTGAGTCACTCTAATCCTCTGCTATGATGCGGGGAAATCATCCGCGTACAGTTCAATCACGTCCCGGGGCAGGCTCAGCCGGAAATGGGGGAGTCGATGTCCACGTCCACTGAGGAGACGCGCGAGGTCATGTCGGCCTATTTGCAGGGACATGGCGCGCGGACCATTGCCGATGACGCTGTCTTCACCGTTATGGGGACCGGTGAGGAGGCCCGCGGGCGCGCCGCCATTGGCCGAATGCTCGAGGATCTTTACCAGACCGCCTTCGACGCCCGCGCGGAGTTGCGGAACGTTGTCGTCGATGGGGGTCTGGCCATGGCCGAGTATCGGTTCATTGGACGACACATCGGCGAGTTCTTGGGCGTTGCGCCAACCGGCGTCACCGTCGATCTCCCATTCTGCGTCGCCTATGACGTCGAGAATGGGAAGATCGTCGCCGCGCGCATCTATTTCGAGATGGGCGCATTGCGCGGGCAGCTTGAGAGCACCCTGGGCGCGTGAGGGTTGGTTGCGAGTGAAATCGGAATGCTCGTGACGCACGCGCGGGGCCAACGGCGTTTGGTCAAATGAGCCGAGATCCGCGTCACTTCCGCCCAGGACTCATTACTCTCTCACTGATGGACCATCCCCTTTGCCCCTTCCCACGGAAGGGGAGCATCCCTTCACTGGAGGGAGAGGACCGTCCTGGGCCACCAAGACGAAGTCCACTTAAGGGACTGGATGTACGCATGGTCACGTAGAGGCGACACCTGTGGCCGCCTACGGCCGCAGGCTTCACCGGCATCCAGGCTCCACTGATCGAGTGAGCGGATGGAGTCGGGGCAGCTGGAAGATCGGCTCTCCGTTGTTGAGTTTATTTTGGAAACAACCCGATCATCACCTGCGATCCCATTTGGCGCGCCGCCGCGATTTATTCGGGACAACTGTGGTTCAAAGGTCCATTCGCTGAACAGGAGGAACAAAAGGACACCCGGCCGATCAGAGCGATCTACCGGGTGTTTCGTTATCGAGGGCAGTTGGCTTGAACACGCGCGGTCGGGTGTTCCTCAGGCGCCGCGCGACAACGCGCCCGGATTATGGCACCGATGCATCCAGCTGTTTGATGGTCATGCTTGCGCCGACACCTGGTGACTGATCGAGGGTGGCGGCAACAACCGAGTTGTTGCGGAGCGTCACGACATCACCAGCGGCGAGAGTTATGATCGAGTCTCCGCTGACTTGACCGGTGGCGACTAACACGTTGACGTTGGTCGACGGATCCACGGTGCCATTGACGGCCACCGCGAACGCGGACCCAACGCCGGACGTGAGATTGACTTTCCAATCCACTTCGAATTGGCCCGCAGTCGACGTCGCGAGGCTCCCCGAATTGGCGATGTGCGTTACGCCCACCAACGGTCCGTTATTGGTGAATGTAATATCCGTTTCGGCTGGGACGGTCGTGCCGGTCGGGGAGGCCAACACGTAGATGTAGCCGTATGCATTCAGACCAGCGCCTGATGCACCAGTGGGTCCGGACGGACCAGATGGCCCGGTGATCCCAGTCACGCCCGTGAGTCCGGTCAATCCAGTCGCTCCCGTTGGGCCTGCCAATCCGGTTGCGCCGGTCGGCCCTGTTTGTCCGGATCCGCTGGCGGCACTCCAGGAGACCGCGGTCTCGTTCCCATTGCAGGACTGGCCGTTTTCGGTATCGATCAGCCGCAGATTTCCCTTGGGACTTCCAAACGGTAACCACCCGATCTGGAATGGTTGCCCATTCTGGACACAGCCGTCATAGATGTCTCCCTGATTCGGAATGTCGGCGAACACGTTCGTGGCGAGCGCGAATACGAGCACAGCCGCAACAATTCCAGCACGCACGATGCGTCTCTGAATCACTCGCAGGACCATGTCCTTCCGGCGTTTCGGAGTGTGGGTCGATCGGTCGTTCATGCAATTCCCCTCAACGTAGCCCGCGATCTGCGACGCGCGCGACGTCGGGATCGTCGGTTTCGGCATCCAATCCACATGAGGATTCCGTCTCGGTCGCACCTCCGGTTCTGACTACAAACGGGATCGCCGCTGACGCGCCGGATATGGCTCGGTTGAGGCGAAACTCAACGCCAAGCTCACGCGCCGCATCGCATGAAGATGACTATTCATCGTCACGACCGGTGGCCGAAACGGGTAGGAGAGACCACGCAAATGTGAGTACACCGTCTGTATAACACACACAATGTGAGAGTACTATTCCGGGTTATTGAGTGTTTGAGCAGGACCAGGCTGCCATTGTGACGCATTCGTGACCGCTGGGCGTACGCAGATGTGATTGCCTGTCGACGAGCTTGGACCGACGACCGTCACCCTCAACGCGGAAAAAAACGACACCCGGTCGATCAGTGCGATCGACCGGGT
The DNA here is from genome assembly GCA_963713965.1 of uncultured Chloroflexia bacterium. Lineage (GTDB taxonomy): Bacteria > Chloroflexota > Chloroflexia > Thermomicrobiales > Thermomicrobiaceae > CALAGB01. The sequence continues at coordinate 1,781,704 of OY970217.1, read as the reverse complement.
GTTCCGTCACGCGTGTTTGGCTCGAACTTACGCGTTCAGGACGTCGTCAGTCCGGGCGTCGCGCCCCAGCGAGGGGACACGGCTAGTCAAGCTTCGTGATGCTGAGTTGCGCCCCGACACTCGGAGCCAACGTCATCGTTGCCGCAACGGCTGAGTTGTTGCGCAGCGTCAGCACGTCGCCAGCCGCAAGCGTCATCATCGACGTTCCGTTGATTTGCCCAGTGGCAACAAGTGCGGGAACCGGCGTCGACGCGTCAACAGTCCCATTGACGGCAATCGCGAACTGGGAACCAATACCTGCCGTGATGCTGATGTTCCAGGCTATCTGGTAGACACCCGCCTCTGGCACAGTGATCGTCGTTGTGCCAGCCGTATGCGTCACACCGGACAACGGACCGTTGTTGCTGAGTGGAAAGTCCGCTCCACCGACAACCGTTGCGTCAGCGAGGGTAGCGAGTTCATAGACATATCCGAAGGTGGTGATGCCGGCACCGGTCGGACCTGATGGTCCCGTGTCACCCGCCGGCCCCGAAGGACCCTGCGGGCCGGACGGTCCCAGGGGACCGGAGGCGCCTTGTGGGCCAGACGCACCTTGCGGGCCGGATGCACCTGAAGCCCCAGTGGCACCGACGGCGCCCGTCGCACCGGTCGGTCCGGTCGCGCCGTTGGCACTCCAGGAGACTGCGGACTCGTTGCTGTTGCACGACTGACCGTTCTCAGTATCGATCAGTCGCAGACTCCCTTTGGTGTTCCCAAACAGAAACCACCCCGAAATGAACGACGGCGAGTTCTGGACACAGCCGTGGAACGTGTTTGACTGGTCCGGAATGTCGGCGAACACGTTGGTGGCGAGCGCCACGATCAAAATGGCGGCCACAACACTAGCACGCACGATGCGTCGCTGGGCGATACGAGCGGCAGTCTGTCTCCACCGCTTCGTTGTGGTGGAGGAGCGGCTATTCATCCCTTTACCCCTTACTGAGCCCGGCGATTCGACACGTGTGCGCTCGATGAGCCCCCGCACACAACGTCGACATCGCTTGCGTTTGTGAATCAATGTCTCAACTTCACAAGGTTCTCGTCTCTGCCCCACCTCCAAACCTGACCACAAGCGGAATTGATGCGGTATCACGCCGAATACGGCATGGCTGAGCCACCGCTCAGCGCGGAGTTCGCACGCGGCCTTCAGGCCGATACTCGGAACGAACTGATAAACGCGACAACGTCCGTACACTCCTGTATAGCACATATAGTACGGAGTGACGCTCCCCCATTTGGGATGCAAAAGATTAACAAGGGGTCCTTCGCTGGACCGGCGTCGAGTACTCATCCTGGACGGCCCAGAAACAAGGGCTTTCAGGTGCCTGAGTTGAGCCCTGGTGAGCGCACCACAACTGGTTGCCAATTACGACGTGGCCAAGTTCTTCGCCGATCTTGGCGAGCGTGCCGAGGAGAAGTAAGGGAAACAGGGAGGAAAAGCGGACCAGTGGTTTTGGCCGTCCTCACGCGCTCGATTGACACCGCTCCCAACTGCCGCTACAAGGGCATGAGTCACGAAGCATATGGAGCAGCAATCCCTGGGAGTAAGGAGCACCTATGAGCGGCGGCACGTCATCCAGCGCATTTCCCCCGATCTTTGACGGACACAACGACACCATCATCAGTCTGGCCGGTGAAGGGTTCGACGGCCCCGGCGGTCGATCTTTCTTCGAGCGAGCAGATAAAGGCAATATCGATCTACCCCGCGCCCGTGAAGGCGGCCTGGGCGGCGGCTTTTTTGCCGTGCTGGCTCGTGCCAAGGCGCGGCCGACCGCCGATCCGGCGCAGAGTGCCTCGGGCGCGCGTTCAATCGAGAGCGTCGGCACCAGCTACGCGCCAGAGGGTGGCTGGCCGCCACCGATCCCGCTGGATGAGGCGCAGTCGGACGCTCTAATGCGGTTGGGAAAGCTCTTCGAGTTGGAGCGCGATTCGAACGGCCAGTGCAAGATCGTGCGCACCGCCGCCGAGCTGCAGTACTGCCTCGACAACGGCATCTTCGCCATCGAGCTCCATTTCGAGGGGGCCGATCCGCTCGATCCGGACGGCCAGGCGCTGGAGGTCTTTCATGCCGCCGGACTGCGCTCGGTCGGACTGACCCACTTCCGCCGCAACATCTACTGTGCCGGCGTGCCGAACATCTTCCCGGCCACGCCTGACATCGGCGACGGTCTGACCAACCCGGGCAAGGAGCTGGTCCGACAGCTGAATCGTAAGCGGGTGCTGGTCGATCTCTCGCACGCCAACGAAAAAACCTTCTGGGACGTGGCCAAGATTTCCGACGCGCCACTCGTGGCCACCCACTCCAACGCCTGGGAGGTCTCCAACGCGCCACGAAACCTGACCGACAAACAGCTGGCGGCCGTGCGCGAGAGCAATGGCATGGTTGGGCTCAACTTCCATTGCGGCTTCACGCGCCCGGATGGCGCGACGAACGCCGATACGCCGCTCTCCATGCTGGTCGATCACATGGATCATCTGGTCGACAAGCTGGGCATCGACTGCGTCGGGCTCGGTTCCGACTTCGATGGTTCGCTCATCCCGAACGATCTGAAGGACGCTGCCGGACTACCCAAGCTGATGCAGGCCATGAAGGATCGCGGCTATGACGATGCGGCGCTGAAGAAGATCGCGCATGGTAACTGGGTGCGCGTTCTGCGCGCCACCTGGGGAGAATAAGGCTCAACGACGTTCGCGCTTTGGCCGGTGTGGTGTCGATAATCGCATCGGTCTCGCTCTTGGAGGAATGCGGACATGAAGATCTACATGTCGATCGATATCGAGGGCTGCGCCGGAGTGGTCGATCGCAACCACGGCAACATCAACGCGGGTGGCGAGTTCGAGCTGGGGCGTCGTTTGATGACGCTCGAGACCAACGCCGCCATCGAAGGCGCGCTCGAAGCGGGCGCCACCGAGATCGTCATCAATGACAGCCACGCCCAGATGCGCAATCTCCTTCCGGAGCTCCTCCATCCCAAGGCGACGGTGATCCAGGGCCGGCTCAAGCCGATGTTCATGGTGGAGGGGCTCGATTCCTCCTTCGACGGCGTCTTCTTCGTCGGCTACCACGCCTCGGCCGGCGTGCGGGACGCAGTTCTCAACCATGCCTATCACCCGTACGAGGTGCGCTATAACGGGATCGTCTATAGCGAGGCGGGCATCAACGCCTCGGTGGCGGGACATTACGGCGTGCCGATCGCGCTGGTGACCGGCGACGATGCGGCCGTGCGAGATGCCGAGCGCACCCTGCCGCCGCACGTCGGTGTCTCGGTCAAGCGGGGTATCACGCGGCTGTCGGGCGAGAGCCTGCATCCGGAGGTGGCGCGCGAGCGGATCAAGGCGGCTGCCAAGGAAGCGGTACAGACGCTGGGGAGTCGCGAGGCGCTGAAGCTGAGCACGCCGATCACGGTCGACGTCAACTTCTATCACAGCATCGAGGCGGACGTGTCGTCGTTGATGCCGACGGTAGAGCGGACCGGCGACCGCTCGGTTCGCTTTGAGGCGGCCGACGCGCTGGAGGCGTTCCGCACATTCACCGCGTCCTATTACCTGACGCGAGCGGTGGTGCAGTAAGAGGACGAGCAGCAAGTTCTCGTCCGTCCGTCGTAGAGGCGGGACCTGTGCCCGCCTTCGTCGAGCGAATGTGCGCCAAATCTACGGCACCGATTGATAATTTGTACCCTCTAACGGCGTCTGTCGACGGGGCAAGAAAGGCGGGCACAGGTCCCGCCTCTACGTTATGCGTCACGCGGCCTCCGCACACACTCTCCTGGTACTTTTCTCCTGGGAAATTCAGCCACTTAGTTCGGGAATATCGGTCCTCCTGACGTATCCGAATGGCTTCATCATTCGCAGACCAGCGGCCCTATAACCTCAAGTCCTACGTACGTACGATGGATGCATATCTCTGGTGGAAAGTCTCGAACGGGCACACTCGCTGAAAAGCGGGGCCGCAAAGCGACAGATCTACCGCGGAATGGCCGCAACGATGGCTGCGCTGCCGAATGACTCACACGCTCTACTGAGTGCGTCGCGCGCTTGGCGGGAAAGGGTCGTTGGGTATGCGTATAGCCGCTCACTCGCATTCACATCAAAACCGCACACGCAGATCCTGGAACGACGCGATGTTCGCGGGCGGCCTTCGGTCGCTGGCGACTCTCGTGCTGGTCATCTCCCTGGTTGGGGCAACTCCAGCCGCGTCTTCGGCCAATCTCCTGTCCGGTCTCACGAATACTGTTTCAAACACGCTCGACAAGGTGCAGTCCGTTCTGCAGGTTGAGGTGCTGAGCGCGCCCAACGCGAACTATCGCGTCATCGTCAAGCGCCACAATGGGGACACCGGCGCGGACACGGGCTTGCTGAATCTTGGCGGGACCAAGATCGAGAATCTGCCCGGCGACTATTTCGTCGGCGTCCTCCAGGGGAGCAATATCGACCTGCTGGCGAAGCTCACGTCAGTCGATTACATCATGACCGACGCCTTGATGCAGACGACCGCCACGCGGGGACAGGAAGATCTGACCAACATCAGCGCGCTCAAGACGATCTATCCTGAGACCGTCGGCGCCACGGATCTCTGGGATCACGGCGTCACTGGAACGGGGGTCGGCGTCGCGGTTATCGACACCGGGGTCGCGCAGGTCAAAGATTTCTCTGGTCCGAACGACGGCCAGGGACGCATCGTCGCGCAGCAGAACTTTACTGACACGTCGTCTACCAGTGATGGCTACGGGCATGGAACGCATATCGCCGGAATCATCGGCGGCGACTCCTGGTGGTCCAACAAATCGGTTCAGGGCAAGTACGTTGGCACGGCGCCCGATGCGAATCTGCTCAATCTGAAAGTGGCGAACGGGACCGGCCAGACATACACATCGGACGTCGTCCTGGCCTTCGAGTGGGCCATCGCGCACCGAGCTCAGTACAACATTCGAGTCATCAATCTCTCGATGACCTCGACGGTGCCGGAGTCGTACCACACGAGTGTCCTGGCCGCCGCTGCTGAGCATGCGTGGTTCAACGGCATCCTCGTCGTGGTCGCGGCGGGAAATTACGGACCGAACTCAATGGTCTTCGCGCCGGCCGACGATCCCTTTGTCGTCACGGTCGGAGCAACCGATTCCAACGGAACCGTCGGACCAGCTGATGACTGGATCGCCCCGTGGTCGAGTTCAGGCAGCAGTCCAGATGGCGTCACCAAACCGGACGTGGTCGCTCCGGGCCGCTACATCGCCTCGACGCTGGCGGCAAACAGTCAGTTTCAAAAGGAATACCCCGATCGGGTGGTCGATCAGAACTACGTCTGGATGTCCGGCACCTCGATGTCGACGGCGGTCGTGTCAGGCGTCGCGGTCCTCATCTTCCAGGCGCATCCGAACTGGACCAACGACCAGGTCAAGTGGCTGCTGGAGCAAACGGCGACGCCGTTGAATGTCGACTCCGTAACCGAGGGCGCCGGCGAGATCAACGCGTCTGCCGCGGTGAACTACGCGGGTACGCCGGGGTTCGCCAACCAGGGTCAGACGATCAATATGAATCTCGTCGGCCCGAACGGCAGCACAACCTATAACAACGTGGTCACCGTTGTGGTCAACGTGGTGACCGGCCTGCTCCGCTCGGTCGTCAACCTGGTGGTCGGCACGGTTAACAGCGTGTTCAACACACCTTGGTCTGGATCAGCGTGGTCCGGCTCTGCTTGGTCCGGATCAGCCTGGTCAGGATCGGCCTGGTCAGGATCGGCCTGGTCGGGTTCCGCCTGGTCCGGCTCGGCCTGGTCCAGCGGCGCCAATATTCAGTAGTCGAACCAACCCACTACCCCTTGTTCACCGGAGGCGCGGGACTCGTCTCGAGATTCGCGCCTCCTCTTCACTTTCCGCGTCCAGACGGGCATGACAAAGTCCACACTAGATCAAGATAGGACATAAGAGCTATGCCGCGGAGGTGACGGGGTAATGCCTGGTCACGATAATCGGATGTGAGCATTGTCGAATGTCACGTTTTTGCCGCTCACCGAGATGCGCCAACACGTGCGACTGCCTGGTTTAAGTCGATTGCTGTGATTTGGTCAGGTTTTCGAGGACGGGCATGGGTTCTTTCAAGAAGACGGTATTGACGAACCTCCGCCACATCAGGAAGAAAGCTGATCATGCGCCAGAGCGCGTGCGCGATGGGCTCACCCCGCCGCCGGTTCCGTTTATTGCCGATCCTGAGGGCGAACGTCGGTCGCTTCCGATCGACACAGGGATCGATCTCGTGGCCGCTGTGTATGAGGAGTCTGTGCCGGAAGAAGAGGCAGCCAAGTCTGCCTCCAGCCGTCCTAATCCAACGCCAGCGATGCTGGTCGTGATCGGCAGCATCGTTGTGGTCGGTCTGGGCTCGACCCTTGCCATCTCGAGCCTCGACTATCCCCGAGCGCATCAACCGTGGATCGGTCTGACCATCTTCGCCATGCTGGTCTTTCTAGCCCACCGCTACGCGGCCGATATCGACGGGCGTGGCACCACATCGGTCGCGGTCGTGCCGATGATCGGTGCGTCGCTCCTTTTCAACGGTCCGGGGATCGCCGTGGCGGCGGCGGTCTTCGCGCTGGTGGCGATGTTCAAGGCTCACAGCCCGATCCACCGCATGCTCTTCAACTTCGGTTGCATGCTGCTGGCGGATGGAGCCGCGGTGCTCATCTTTAGGGAAATGGTGCATGGACCACTGGCGCAAGCGCGGTACGTGCAGATGCTTGTCCCGGGGTTTCTGGCGGGACTGACCTTCTATCTTGTCAACCACCTACTGATTTGCCTGATTCGGTCCATGGCAGAGCGTCGCAGGGCGCTCGACATCTGGTCCGAGGACTACCGCTGGCTGTGGCCACATTACGTCATGGCGGGTCTGCTTGGCATGACTCTCAGCGTTACGTATGAGGTGATGGGGGCAGCGGTCACGATCGTGATGGCATCTCCGGTGGCGCTGATGCATCTGGCCATCACCCAGTTCATCCGGCGGACAACGGGATACGTCAACGAGCTGCGGCGGCTGAACCGGCAACTCAGTGATTCCTATGAATCAACGCTGCAAGCGCTTTCTCGCGCTCTGGATACCCGCGACGCCGAGACCGAAGAACATTCCCAGCGCGTCCGGCGCTACACTGAGCTGATTGGTCGACGCTTCGGTCTGCCGGAAGGGGAGATCGCGCACCTCAGTCGCGGCGCGCTGCTCCACGACATCGGCAAGATCGGTGTGCCGGACGCCATCCTCCTCAAGCCAGCCCAGCTGACGGCGGACGAGGTTGAGGCGATGCGCAAGCACCCGGTCATCGGTCACGCCATGATTGCCCACATACCCTTCCTAACACGCGCGGCGGACATTGTGCTGCATCACCACGAGTCATTCGACGGGTCTGGTTATCCGGGCAGACTTGCTGGTGAGGAAATACCGTTGGGGGCGCGCATCTTCGCGGTGGTCGACACATTCGACGCTATGACGTCGGATCGGCCATATCGCCGGGCGCTCAGCTTCGAGGATGCGTTCGCCGAGATCCAGCGAGAACGCGGACGGCAATTTGATCCACGCATCGTCGATACACTTCTCTCCCTCTCAGTCGAAGAGCTGATTGAGTGTCGCGACGGCATCTCGCTCGGGCTGTCGCGCGAGCCTCGCCGTGAATCCACCTGGTCACCGTCCGTCGCCACGGCGTGACTGGCGAAACCGTGCACCAGCAGGGCCATCCAGCGTAGAGGCGGGCACAGGTCCCGCCGCGGTTCTCTTCGCGGAGGCAACCAACCTACCGGGCCGCGTTCATGGCAACATGCGATTCGAGTCCCGGTTATGCGACGCTACAAACGGGGCATTGAGGTGGCACGTCGTACCAGCCAGCAGACGCTCGACGAAGGCGGGCAGAGACGCCCGCCACTACATTGCGTTTCGGATGGGCTCCGGCAGGAAGCGCTCGGCGACGTCATTTGCCAGCAGTAGGCCGCGACGGGTGAGCTTGAGGCGGTCGCCGTCCCACTTCAGCAGGTCGAGCTCCTGGAGCGAGGCGATCTCGCGGCCGTAGACCTCGCGCAATTGGACGCCATGGCGCACCGAGAAAGCGGCGTCCGAGACTCCCTCGTGGAGCAATCGCAGTCCCAGCATCATCGTCTCGGCCATGGCCGTTGGGGCGTCGATCGTCTCGCTGAAATCGATCGGCAGGTGTCCCTCTTGCACTTCAGCGATGTACTTAGCTGGGAGCCGCAGCTTGCTGGCGCGCACGTTGCCGAGGTGCCCGTGCGCTCCCGCGCCAAGCCCCAGATAGTGCCCGTTGCGCCAGTAGATGGCGTTGTGGCGCGACTCCAGTCCTGCTTCACGCGCCCAATTCGAGACCTCGTATTGCTGCCAGCCGGCTTCACCCAGCAGATCGATCGCCAGCTCGTACATGTCTGCCGTGGTGTCGTCGTCGACCGGCACCAGCTTCCCGGTGCGCACCGCCTCGTGATAGGGCGTGCCCGGCTCGACGATTAGGGAGTAGAGGGAGAGGTGCTCCGGCTGCCATTCGAGCATCGTCTGGAGATCGGTGCGCCATTCCTCCACGGTCTGGCCCGGCCAGCCGAAGATGAAATCGAGGCTCAAGTTGTCGAAGCCCGCCTCACGCGCCATACGCAGCGCCTGCTCCGGCACTTTAGGCTTGTGAGCTCGGCCCAGGATACGCAAGCCGTGAGGCTGCAGCGTCTGCACCCCGAGGCTGATGCGGTTGATCCCGGCGGCGCGGAAGCCTGCCAGCTTGGCCTCGTCCAATCGCTCGGGGTTGGCCTCCAGCGTCACCTCAGCGTCCGGCTCGATGTCGAAGGCGTCACGCAGTGCACTGATGATGCGCGCCACCTGTTCCGGCTCGAGGAGCGAGGGCGTGCCTCCACCGAAGTAGATCGTCTCGGCGCGGATCCGACCGATCTCCGCTCGGGTCAGCGCGATCTCGCCGATCACGGCGTCGACGTAGGATGGGACGAGATGCTCCTGATGCACGTAGCGATTGAAGTCGCAATACGGGCAGATGCGGGCGCAAAACGGGATATGCAGGTAGATGCCGAACGGGGCATCGGGCGGTGATGGCGCGATCAAGCTGTATGCGGTCCTCTGAGTGGTTGGCGAAAACGATGAAACGGTCATGCTCAAGTATACGGTGCGAGTCGATCAGGAGAGCTTGAGGCGCCTCAGCGTCTCCCAGGCTTGACGTACTTCAGCCGCTTCCTCGGCGGTGGCGGGCTCGCCACTGTAGCGGGCTAGCGTGTAGGTCATCACGATCGTGCGGATGTCCTTCGTCGCGTCTGGGAAGCGACCGGCTAGATCCGGCCCATACTCGATGGCGGTGGCGCTCAGCCGTTGCTCGACCCCTAGCTTGGCCCCCCAGTGTTGCAGCCGGCGATAGGTCTCGCGGATCGAGACGGTGTGAGCCCAGCGTGGGTCGCCCCGTAGCCTGGCGAGAGAGTCTTCGCGACGCAACGGGCGAAAGAAGCGGCGCAGGTTCAGGGAGAGTGAGCCGACCGCGTCTCCAATCGACATAACCGTCTCTCGCTGCTCAACGGTCGTATCCCGCCAATGTCGTCGCCGTCTGTAGACGAAACGCGTCAGGATGGTGATGAGTCCAAAGAAGATGAGCCCGACGACCAGATAGCGGAGCGGGTTGGCAACATTGAGCCGCGCTACCGAGAACTGCTGGAACCCACTGAACGAGCTGAAGAGTGCGGGGATGTGCATGTTGGCGGCAAACTGCCCAAAGCCCTCCCGTTCCAGGAACCAGAGGAGTGGCGCGATGATCACGAAAGCCAGCAGGGCCACCAGAATGACGACCAACCGTAGGATGAGACTTATCGCCCACCAGAACGGCGTCAGGATCAGCAGCATCGTGTCCAGGAAGCGTCGGGAGAAGATGGCCGCGGCCAGGATGGCAATCAGCAGGATGCTGGCAATGGGCGCCGCGAACGTCGCCAGCCAACGTGGGCCGAGCGGGCTGCCGCTGCGAACACCTTCGAGCCTGAGCCGCGCGATGGCGATGGCGCTCAAAGAGGCGGTGAAATAGATGATCACGGCGACGCTCATCTCGTCCCGAATCTCGGCCTCTTTCGGCGCCGCCATCAGCACCAGCACGAGCCCAACGCCGATCGCCAGCGTGCCCCAGCGCAGCATCTGATAGGCGGAGTCAATCATCGGCTCGCCCCGCAGCCTGCCACGCCACCAGGTGTAGCTGACGACGATCACGACCGCCCAGGCCGGCCGGGTGGAGTTGGTCGAGCGCAGGGTCAACGCGTCGACCGCCCCATTGAGCCAGGTGGTCGAGAAGAGCGACTCACCCGGGAAGCTGGCGACCTTCAGCGCCACGATGAACGAGAGGATCAGCGCGATGATCAGGACCGCTTGGTAGGTCTTACCCCAGACCCGCCCAAGATCGAGCGCGTGCGGCACGCAATAGCCGGTGATGAAGAGGACGAAGATCAACCAGGCTGGGAAGGGCTGGTACGGCGACTCCAGCGCCGGGATCAGGAGACCCAGAAAGAGGAAGGCGATGGCGCTCTCGGCGAGAATGAGTGTGAAGGTTAGGAGCTCCGCACGCCAATCGAGCTCCATGACGACGTCGAGCAGGGTTTCCCAGGCCGCGATGAACCGTTCGCTCTGCATCACGTCAGGCTCCCGAGTGGATGATGCGCGCGTAACGGTTCCCCTCGAACGCCTTGCCAACCAGGTCGTCGGGCAACGTATGCACGATCAGGTTGGGCAGCAAGGGAACCTCGAACTCGCCAATACGCAGCAGGATGACGCGATGTCGGTCGCCGAGGAGCTCCTCCAGCGTGTTCACCAGCGCCTCGGTCATCAACGAGGAGACGACCACGATGGTGCTCCCCCAGGGGAAGCGGCTCGCCTCCTCATGCAGCAGGCGTTGGAAGTTGGTGGCTGCCAGCGGCGTCAGTTTCGCCAGACCCTCGAGGACGGTGGAGAGCTGATTCGGACCCAGGCTTGGCCGAATGCGCAAGTTCTGGTCCGACCCGGACACCACACCGTTGGCATACAGGCCGACCAGATAGCGCTCCTCGATGCAGTGGTTGGCTAGAGAGGCGGCCGCGGTGATAGCACTCTCGGCACGACTGTAGTCGATCCCTTCCCAGGGACGCTCGAATGTATCCAGGTTGAGGAAGATGCCGAGTTGGAGGGAAACGGTCGGCTCGAAGACTTTCGTCTGAGGCTCCTGCAGCTTGGCACTAGCCTTCCAGTTGATGAAGCGGAAGGAGTCCTCCGGACGATATTCGCGCACCCCAACGATGCGGGTCGGGTCGGCGATGAGCTGCTGTAGCGCGCGCGAATCGCCCAGCGGGTGACGCGGCGGCAGTCCCAGATCCTCCATCGGCAGGATGTGCGGATAGACCAGGATCTGGTCGACCTTGTCGAAGCGCTGCTGCTCGGAGAAGAAGCCAAAGAGATCGCCCGAGCGAAGCGAGAGTGGACCGACAGAATAGGCCCCGCGATGCGGACAGTCGAGTCGGAACGTCCAGCTCACCCGCTCAAACCAGCGGACCGACGTCGTCAGTCGCAGCACGGTCGTTCCCGGGCGGTTGCTCGGCAGGACCTCGTGGTCATGCAGGCGGATGCGGTCCGAAACCTGGTCTTCCACCTCGATCCAGGGGAGGGGGAGCCATTTGTGGTTGACCAGCTCAGCCGTCATCTCGATCGATTCACCTCGGAAGACGCGCGTATTTGAGAGGCGTCGCGTATAGGTGACGTTGTCGAGCGCGTGGCGGCTCCAAAGCTTGCTGCATCCGGCCGTCAGCAGCGTCAGGAAGGCGAGGATCGAGAGGGCCGGCTGGCGCAACGCCATACCCAGCAGCAGGAGAACCGCCGAGCCATAAAACCAGATGGCGTTGAAGAAGTAGCTGCGGACTCGATGTTGTTCCATCGTCTGTCCAATTCACCAGAAACGGTGAAGGAGATCAGGCCTGCTCCACCGGGACGCTCAGCCCAGCGATGATCTCGTCGATGATCTGTCCGGCATGCCGCCCGCGCAGCCGCGCCTCCGGACTCAGCATGATGCGATGCGCCAGTACCGGACGTCCAAGCGTCTTGACGTCGTCCGGGATGACGAAGCCCCGGCCCCGTATCGCCGCCAGTGCCTGCGCCCCTCGGAAGAGGGCGAAGGTGCCACGCGGGCTGACGCCCAGTCGCACCGTGTCGTGGGCTCTCGTCGCCCGGGTGATGTCGATGATGTAGGCGCGCAGATCGTCATCGACATAGATCTCGCGGCAATTCTGCGCGGCAGCCGTCAGCTCGTCGGGCGTCGTGACCGCTTGGAGCGTCTCGAGCGGATTGGCCGTCTGAAAGCGTGCCAGCAACTCGAGCTCCTCTTCGGGCCCGGGATAGCCGATCTCGAGACGTAGGAAGAAGCGGTCAAGCTGCGCCTCCGGCAAGGGGAAAGTCCCCTCGAGCTCGACCGGATTCTCGGTGGCCAGCACCAGGAATGGGCGCGGCAAGAGGAGCGTGTCTCCCTCGATGGTCACCGTCCGCTCCTCCATGGCCTCGAGGAGCGCCGATTGGGTGCGCGGCGTGGCTCGGTTGATTTCGTCGGCCAGGAGGACGTTGCTGAATATGGGGCCGGGACGATGCTCGAACTCGCCCGTCTTCTGATTGAAGAAGACGATGCCGCTGACGTCGGATGGCAATAGGTCCGGTGTGAATTGCAGGCGTCGAAACTGCCCGCCGATCGAGCGTGCCACCGCCCGCGCCATGGTCGTCTTACCGACTCCAGGGACGTCCTCGATCAGTACGTGCCCTTCGCACAAGAGCGCCACCAGTACCAGCTCGGTGACGTTGCGTTTGCCGACGATGACGCGATCGACATTGTCGATGATCCGTTGGCCTAGCTCGGTGACGTCGCTTTCGCGCACGCATGACCCCCTGTTGAATCTCCCACTCCTACTTAATAGTACGTGACAGCGGGCAAATTTGGTCGATTTCCGGACTGAACCGTCGCCAACGTGCGCAATCGCGTGGTTTGTCGGCGTCTGTGAATTGCCCGGCCGGCGGATAACGGGCCGAGACGTTCGAATGTTCGTTCCGCAGCCAACCGCTGTGCTAAGAGGGTGTTAGGATAGGTGCGGCTCTCATCTCCTTGCCGCTAACGCATCCTGAAACGAGCCCCGCGGCCGTGTCAATCTGCCGCATCGTGCGTTCGCGCTCGGACGCTCCCGCGACGGTCCAGGAAGGAATCAGTGCGGCGATGTCCTCGATATCACGCATTATCGCGCGCTTCATGGAGTGGTTTCGGATGCAGACCGACGTGCGCCGCGCCGCGTTGATGGGCATCGGCTTTGGCCTCCTCCTATGCGTCGTCATATTCATTTCGATCCTCCTCCTCAGCTATATCGGCACGCTCGGCAAATAGCGTCGCCCGACAACGTCACTCTGGGGATCCTCTCGCATCAGGACCAACGGAAACGCGCCCGCATGGGAAAGTCGCGAGATTTGGCGCGCAAAGTTGTGAGCTTCGGTCCCACTGGCCGCAAGTACGTGCGTCACGTCGTCAGGGTGCTGTGGTCGATGCAAGCGCAGGACTGGAGCGTCATTGCTGAGCATGCGTACGTACGACACAATCTGTTCATACGTTGCTGCGACGTTCGTAGCGACTCCATACGGAAGCTTTGAAGCGCGGGCTGTAATCTGGGCACCTCGCCTGTGCTGAGCTAGTGGTGCAACCGGCCGACGATTGTGTCGTGCCGGATTTTGCCTTTGCGGTCCGTATACGTGGAGGCACCGGCTCGTTCGAAAGGGCGAGCGCTTATGACTTAAGCTCCTGAAATGACCTCGCACGAATCCATTCGCACTTATCCTGAATCCATCCATTACGAACATTCGATTTCACTGAAGGAGCTTCTACCTTGGGTACAGTTCGCTTTCGCCGAGTAAATCTTCGACTATTGGTCGTTCTCGCCATCATCGCAATCATGGCCACCGCAGCCTACGGCTTCGCGGCCGGGAACACGTTCTCAGCTGGAGCACCAAAAGCTGGTGACGGCCATACGGCGATCAGTGGCTTCGATGTGACGGCTATTAACTATCAGTTGAACGATGCCGATCCAACCGTGATCGATGCGGTCAACTTCACGCTCGACGACACCGCAACGACGGTGAAGGCCCAATTGAGCAACGATGGTGCGTGGTACGACTGCTCGAACACGACGAATGATGACTGGACCTGCGACACCTCGGGTGGCACCGAGACAGTCAAAGGTGCGACGCGCCTCGACGTCGTTGCGACGCAGTAGGCGACTGTAGATAGCGGTGGAGAGTCGTGACCGAAGCGTTGCGGCTCTCCGCTTCTCTTGCCGATCATGAAGCTGGCAAAACGTCGTGAATCACCAGTCGTCGCCGGGCTCTTCTTTGCCCTACTGGCTGTTCTCTGGTTTCTGTTTGCTCCGGTCAAGTTCGGCGGGCGCACGTCCTACGTTATCGTCAACGGCATCTCGATGGAGCCTAAGTTTCACAAAGGCGATCTCGCGCTGGTACGGACCTCCAGCTCCTATAACGTCGGTGACATCGTCGTCTATCGTCATCCCACTATCGGACCGGTCATCCATCGCGTCATCGGCAAAGACGGCGACACGTTCATCTTTCAGGGAGACAACAACGATTTCGTCGACTCGTACCACCCAACTCAAGCGGAGCTGATCGGCAAATTCTGGTTTCACATTCCGGCGATCGGGAAACCCTTCACCAAGCTGCGCAATCGCTTCGTGATCGCCGGAATGGTGGCACTCTCAGGGATCATTCTCCTCTTGCCGATGGCGGTCCCGCCATCGCGCAAGCGGCGAAGCAGGAGGGAATGGACACGAGGTGAAAGGCGTGAACTTGTGATGACGAGTCAAAGTGACAACGGCCAGACGATGCTCACGGTCCTGGTGGCCGTGGCGCTGGCCTCGCTCGCGCTCGGCTTCCTCGCGTTTCGGCAGCCACTGACGCGTTCCGTTCCCGCCACAGCCGACTATCAGCAGGCGGGCACATTCAGCTATAGTGCCAGTGGGCCGAGCACGATCTATGACAGCGCGACCGTCACCACGGGCGATCCGGTCTACCCGCAGGTGACCAACAACGTCGACGTCCGCTTCGAGTACCATCTGACCTCAGACCAGACGTCGAACCTGAGTGGAACCGCCGAGCTTGATGCTGAAGTGAGCGATGCCACCGGCTGGAAACGAACCATCGTCCTGCTCCAGCCCGCGCCGTTCAAGGGGAACGCCTTTATCGCGCTGGGGACGCTCGATCTATCCCAGGTCAACGCGGTCATCGACCAGTTTCAGCAATCGTCCGGCGTAGTTTGGCCGCAATACACCGTCTCGATCGTGCCGCACGTGCAGATTGCTGGATCGTTGGCCGGCGAGAAGCTGGCCGACTCCTTCGTGCCGTCGCTGAAGTTCCGTCTCGATCAGCACGAGCTACAGATGCTCAATCCGTCCAGCTCGAACGGCAACTCGAATACATCCGTGCTACAGCCGACGAAGTCGGGACAGGTGGCGTATACGCTCTCCAAGGCGAGCCGCATGTCTCTGCTGAAGTTCTCGTTTGATACGGCGAAGGTGCGCGTGATCGCCATTGTGGCGTTGCTCCTCTCGCTCATCGGTCTCGCGATCGTCGGCCTCATGTCCTTGCGAGGCAAACAGATCGGTGAGGCGGAGCGCATTCGGACGCGCTTCGGTGCCATGCTGGTCACGGTGGACGACGCTGATTTCGAGAACACTAGCCGTGTGATTGACGTGACGACGTTCGACGATCTGCTGCGCCTCGCCATGCGCGATGAGCGCATGATCATGCACCAGTTCGCCGGTGAAGTGCATCGCTACTACGTTCAGGAGAATACGATCGTCTATCGCTATCGAGTCGAGGAGCAGAGCGAACAACCGGTAAGGGCGGGTAACCGCTCCCGCGTGGCGACGGGAGAGCTGCGATGATGCGGACGCTGCGCCGCTGGCGATACGCATTCATTGCCGGTTTACTGATCGTCGTCCTGGCCTCGACCGGTTGGTCGTTCGCGGCGGACAACATCGTCGAGCCCTCGCTCATTGGGTCTGTCAGCATACCGGTCACGGCCGCTCAGCTGAAGCCGCCCGAATGCGCCTCGCTCGACCTGACGAATTACATCGTCATCAGCGGCAATGCCGCCATCCACGGCACCGAAGGAAATGACCTGATCATCGGCAGCACCGGTAAGGACAACATCCACGCCGGCGGAGGAGATGACTGCATCGTCGGTGGTGGTGGAGGCGACCAATTCTTCGGCGACGCCGGGAACGACGTCTGTATCGGCACCGGCGACAGCAGAGACAAATTCCACGACTGTGAGGTTGTGGTGCCGTGAGGTGCCCTCACCCTCGGCTCGCAAGCTCGCAACCCTCTCCCAATTCTTGGAGAGGGTTTTCGTCTCCCTTCTCCTAGAATTGGGAGAAGGGCTGGGGATGAGGGCCGCTCAACCTACCCCTGAAACTTCGGGAAGGTTTGCGGGGAGAGCTCATCCGCGCCGCGGCCGGCCCAATCGCCGGGGCCCATCTCCGACCACATACGCTCTCCGGCGAACTGCAGTGCCTTGTTTGCCGCCGGCTGATCGACGTTGAGTGCCCGATTCTCCCGTACGACCCAGTTGCCGTCGATCATCACCTCGCGCAGGTCCTCCGCTTCGGCGTTGTAGACGATGTTCTTAATCGGGTCGCGTAACGGCACCATGAATGTCGACGCGGCGTCCCAGAACAGCAGATCGGCCTTGGCGCCTGAAGAGATGCGCCCAAGATCGTCCCGGTGCAGCATTTTTGCCGCGTTGAGGGTGGCGGCATTGAAGACGTCGGCTGCCGTCGACTTCTCGCTGTCGCGCGCCATGATCTTGCCGATGACGGCGGTGAAGCGCATGCCGCTGATCATCGACTGCGGCGAGGTGTCGGTGCCGAGGGTCATATTGACGCCCGCCTCGATGTAGCGCGGGAAGGACTCCATGGCGATGCCTCGCCGGGCGAAGACCCAGACGCAGTGGGCTACCGAGGCGCTGTTGCGAGCCAGGATCGACAGGTCGTCTCCGGCGTACTGCGGCCAGCTTGAACCAGCGATGATGATGACGTGCCCCAGAATGTTCCACTCGCTCAGGAAGCCGATCGACTCAAGCCACTCGACCGGGGTCAGACCATGCCGCTGCACGATGGCGTCGAACTCGAAGACCGACTGACTGGTGTGGAGCGCCAGCGGCACCTGCATGCGATCGGACGCTTCGCGGCTCAGGCGCAAGAGCTCTTCGGTGCAAGTGTCGACTTGAGACGGAGAGAGGAAGCCCTTGATGCGACCATTGGCGCGACCGTCGACTCGCTCGATGAACTCGATGGCCCGGTGGAATCCCTGAATGCCGGACTCCTCCTCCCAGTCGTATTCCATCTTCTTGCCGTCGCGTGTGAGCCAACGCCCGGAGCGGTAGCCGTTGGCGATGTAAGCACGCAGGCCGGCCTTTTCAGCGGCGGTCGCCACGTAATCGCCGATGCCGCCGATCTCCATGACTGTCGTCGTGCCGGTGCGCAGCAGTTCGCCCATGGAGTAATCGACGCAGGCTTCGGTTCCTTCGGGGTCGATGGCCTGGCTGCGTGCCGGGAGCATCTCCGAGAGGCCGGACATGGAGAATTGACGTCGCCCACGATCCTCGATGAAGGATTTGTCCAGCGGTGAGCCAGCCAGGTGTGAATGGGTGTTGATGAAACCAGGCGTCACGACTCGGTCGCGCGCGTCGACTACGTGATCGACTGTGCCGTCGAAGTCGCGTCCGACATGGATGATCTCGTTCCTCTCGATGACGATGCAGCCGTTCTCCAGGAGGCGATGCTCGCCGCCCTGGAACGCCACGATCATCATTGCATCGATTCTGGTTCGCTCCGGCACTTGACAGTCCCTTCCTCAGCCCCAATTTACGCCGTTTCCCGCGGAAGGCCAGTCTACATCAGTCGGTCGCCGCCGTCGCTCGTCTGATTCGAGTGCCAGCACCATCCCAAACCGGGTAGGGGCGAAGCTTGCCTTCGCCCAATTCGTCATAGGCGTGCGGTCTTCAAGGAAGGTCATCAATGTCAGGTTGCGGAGAACATCGGGCTCAGCCAAGCGCTCAACTTCGCGCTTGGTCTGTACGGGCGACGCATGCGTCGCCCACCACGCCCCCAAGCCGCTACTCTCCTGGAATGTCCAAACACTTTAGCCGGCCGAAATCTCGAACTCGACAGATCGGCCACTCAGCCGCTCTGCGCTGGGCGACGCATGCGTCGCCCGTACAACGAGGATGATGGCCTTTCTTGGAGTGGGCGCGCCGATGACATACAGGGCGAAGTCAAGCTTTGCTCAACGGGCAGGGGACGGCGGTTGGCTTCGTGGATCATTGAGGACGCGAACGCGCGCTGGGCGACGCATGCGTCGCCCGTACAGATGCAGGTCAGCCCGTGATGATGCGAACGAGGTCGTCGCGCTGGATGGTACCGCCCTGTTCGACGACGGCGTAGACCCCGATGCTGGGCCAGGGCGCGCCACCGAGGGTGGGGATTGGCGGCCGATTGTGTTGAGCGATGAGGCGCAGGAGCCCTGTGTCGCGTGCAAGGCCGGGCTGCGGCAGGGTTGGGACGACGCAGCGTGGCGTCGGGTCGGTCACGCGTAGCCGGACTTCGTCGCCGATGGCGATGGTCGTGCCGACCCAGTCATTCTCGACGAAGCCGTCGACGCTATCCGCTGTGTCGATGACGAGGTTGGGCCGGAAGCGTCGTGAGTCGATCTCGGCTGAAGACGCGAGAGACTGCAACCGCCCCAGCGTGGCTGATGTGACCAGATGCACCGGCGCGAAATCGAAGAATGTTCCGGAGGGCGCCCCGCCCGCGATCGGGGCCGAAAAGAACATCCCACTCACCGGCAGGCCTTCCACCGTCGGGTAGTCCCGCTCCGTCTCGGCACCTTCCGGAGGGACGCTCGCGAGCGTTACATCGCGACCGATGATGCGGGAGAGCGCCTGATCCACGTCAGGCTCGCTACTGAGGCGTGTCCGTCCGTCCGCTCCCATTATCTGGACGACCAGCGGGTCGGTCGAATGCAGCGCGGCCGTGCAATCGAGCAGTCTGCCCCACAAGCGCGGGTGCTTGGCGCTGGCGACCTTGCCGGTCTCTCGATCGACGAGCGCGAAGACGCGATCGCCGTGGAGTCCGCGCTCCGAGAGCATGGCTGAATCGAGCGATTCCCCGCCCATTGATTTGACAGGATAGCGCCAGAGAGAGTTGACGCTGCCGAGCGTCACGAGCCGGTCGGGACCGGTTCGCCTACGGCGCGCTCATCGAGCTCACCGGTGCGGATGCGGCGGAGATTGCTGGGTTCATCCAGGTAGTCGAGGAAGAGGATGCCATCCAGGTGGTCGATCTCATGCTGTAGGATGCGCGCCCACAGCCCCTCGGCGGTCAGCTCGACCCGCTTGCCGTCTACGTCCTGCGCCTGAACCTCGATGTGCTCCGCCCGCTTGATGCCGATCCCGACGTACCCCGGCAAGCTGAGACACCCTTCTGCCCCGTTCGATTCACCGTCCTTGAGGGTGACGACCGGATTGCAGAGTGCCACGTGCTGATCTTCATATTCGGCCACGAAGAGACGGATACTCTGGCCGATTTGCGGCCCGGCGAGCCCGACTCCTTCGGCGGCGTGCAGGGTGGCGAACATCTCCTCCGCCAGATTACTCAACGTCTGGTCGAACTGCGTCACCGGCTCGGCGACTTTACGCAGCAACGGATGATCGATGGGGAGGATCGGGGGCACGGTCCCGGCGTTCTCATCCATGGCGTTAGGCCGCGGCGGCCGAGGACTCGTCGCCTGGCTGCCAGACGAGGAGGTCGTCGACGGAGACGTCGAGTGAGCGGCTGAAGTAGGCCAGGAGTCGATCCAGGGTGGCGAAGTCGACCCGTTGGCTTTGATCGCCGTTTAGGGCGACAACGGTGCTGAGCGAGACGCCGCTCTCGCGGGCGAGGCGACGCAAGCTGACCGGCGGCTGACCGCGCCGCGCCCGCTCCAGGTTGAGCCTGGCGAGCAGAATTCGAAGCTGGCAATTGACCGGCATCAGCACACCTCTTTCCCGCGAACCCGTGGACCGGAGAACGTGACGGCGAACGATCACGCCGCGACGAAGATACTCAAGCACGTGCGTATTGGTATGTCAACACATTGCGCTGCTAACACCCAGCAGTCCAGCGATGATGACGAACGATGCGTCAACTCCGCCCACGTCTAGCATAGTCACTGCGATGTCACTTCATATGAGTAAATTGTCCTGATAGGAATGTGTGTCGCGGTGTAGCAAGATCGTTCAGCATCCTGAGGGTCTGAGCCAGAAGAATGGATCAGCCTCGCGGCGGGATGTCGTGGCCGGCACGGAAAATGACCTTGACATCGAGGAAATGAGTGGGTATCTTAATCCCGAGTAAACAAATCGGGATTAGCCCGCGTAGACGCACAGGTGAACGGTTCCCTTGGGGTGGAGGATACATGAGTGAATCAGGCGCCGCCAGTCGACGCCGGTGGTTTCTGCCGCTTCTGATTGGCCTGTCGGCCGCGGTCGTTGTGGGAACCATCGTCTGGCAAGCCTTCGCGCTGCAAGGTGCGCCCGATCCCACCAAAGATGGACTGAGCCCGACGTCGGTCATCGTGGAGAGCGGCATTCTGGTCTTCCGTGAAGGACTCGAGGCCATTCTCGTGCTGGCCGCCATCACCGCCAGCCTGATGCGACAACCGGGCGAAAAGTGGAAGCCGATCGCTGCTGGATCCGGCGTCGCTTTCCTGGCGTCGATCGCTACCTGGTTCATCGTCGTCGCCATCATCTCCGCCATCAACGCTCCAGCGCTCGACATTCAGGCCGCCACCGGTCTCCTGGCTATCGTCGTCCTGCTCGTCGTCATGAACTGGTTCTTCCACCGGATCTATTGGACCGGCTGGATCGCTCATCACAATCGCCGACGTCGCGAGATCATGCAATCGGGTAGCAATCGCACTCGAGCGGCGATGTTCGGCATGGCGATGCTCGGCTTCAGCGCCGTCTATCGCGAGGGCTTCGAGATCGTCCTCTTCCTGCAGAGCCTGCGACTGCGCTCGGACACCACGACGGTGCTGGGCGGCGTGCTGATCGGCCTGGGGTTGTCGGGGATCGTTGCGGTTCTGACTTTCGCGGCGCAACGCCACCTGCCCTACAAGAAGATGTTGGTTCTGACCGGCGTGCTGCTGGCGGGTGTGCTGGTCGTCATGGTTGGCGAAAGCGTGCAGGAACTGCAGCAGGCCGGCTGGATCTCGACCAACAGTGTCGGTATTCCGATCCCGGACTGGGTGGGCGTCTGGTTCGCGACCTTCCCGAATCTGGAAGGCTTAAGCGCGCAGCTTATGTCGGCAGTGCTGGTGCTCGGTTCCTACGTGGCAGCCCGCTGGCGCGTCCTACGGCCACAGCAGCAGCAGCAAAAATTGGCCGCGAGTCCCGAAAGCTAGCCGGTAAAACGAAACGGCGGACATCTCCGCCGTTCCACATCCACGAATTCTCGCCACCCAAATCGGGTGGCGATTGTCGTTTGGACTAATCCGGCTTGTGGCCGAAGCCGCGCAGCATGCCGCCGAGCTTGTCCATGGTTCCTTCAGGCAGCTTGTCTGCGAATTGGCCGATGCCCGGCACCTGCTGGGCGAAGGACTTCAGCTGGTCGTCCGACATGTGGGTGCCGAGGAACTCGGTAAAGACGCCGACCGCCTTGTGCGCCTGCTCCTCGGAGAGCCCGGCTCGCTGTTGAAGCTGCTGCATGAGCTGATCCATGTGTTCCCCTATCTCGTCTCGTCGCCAACGTTGCTGCGGAGCGACGTCCGCCAGGCGACGCGCAACGTTGATCCGTTCACGTCCACTGTAACACGGTGATGTGGAGGGGGAGTGATTGCCGGAACGACGCGTTTTGCCGAGGACCGTTGTTACGCGCTCATCGTTCGCCCTGGGTTGAAAACCGCAGGCTGAGGAGACGAAGTCCCTAAACGGACTAACTGCTGGCAGTGCGACGTCGCGTCCGGACCTGTGCCGGCCGGGTGTCCGATGTTCATGCGAGAACCCTGGATGGAGACTCGTCAACCGAGCAGCGATCCAGGTGGGTTGCGACCCAGATCTTGGTCAGGAGACGTGCGTTTCATGGCGCTGGCGTGGCCGGGTCGGAATGCGGATCGATAAGTCCGACAAACTGGCCGGCGTTGGCATTCACGACGAGCGTGACGTGGTTGTACTGACAATCAGCGGGCGTGGTTCCGTAGGGACAAGAGTGATCGATACTCGCGCCCACAACCTCGATCACCCACACTGGCGCGTCCGAATCCGCGCTTGTGGTTCCAGAATTGGCCCAGCTTTGATTGTTTGCCTTCGCCATCGCGTTCGTCAGCGTCATGAGTTCCACCCGAATGACCGTTGCCGGTGGTCCATCCTGAGGCGATGCGTATTCGACGACCCAATGCACCGCGACTGCAGGACTTGGAAGCTTTGATGATGGCGAGAGCAGGGGCTGCACTGGAGTTGCGCTCGACGGCGGTGGCGTCAGAGTAATCGATGACGGCAGATCGATCATGGATGTCACCATCTGTTCAAGGACCGCTTCGGTTACCTGTCCCTTGATCTGTGCGCTGACTGCTATGTAGACGCCGTTCTGTTGCCAGGTGTAGTAGAGCGCATGCGACTCTTGCTGAACCGTATCCAACTTCGTCACGTCCACGCCACCTATCGACACGCTTGTCTGGGTCCATTGGCTCAGTTGGACCTGCGCGGTAGTGCCGTCGATCGAGGTCAAGCGTAGCGTGTTCTTCTGCACGAACGGCATGGCGGTGCTCAGCTTGGTTTCGGACACCGTGACCGCATTGGTGCGATCGCTCGTTGGGTAATCGAGCGTGACGATGTCGGCCTTCGTGTCTGACGTCGGCAGGATTTTGCCTGCCATGACGTCGGAGTCGATGTGCGTCAACCCACTCGGTAGCGAGCTGGGCTCGACGATCGGGAAATCGACCAGTTGCTGTGCCTGCGCTATGCTGATTCTGTCGTAATAACCCGAACTGTTGGGTGAGGCTGACGGCGTCGCTCGCATCTCCGGCGTAATCACGAACGTCCACGGTCCGTCATACGTAGACGTGCTCGACTGTGCCGCGACATAGGGCAGGCTCAGTAGCGTGATCGTGAGCGTCGCGTGTTGCGCAGCAGCTGTGCTGTAGACGGCTGCAAACGAGGCGACAGGATTCCCTGGTGAGTGTGACGCGATCTCGAATGTCGGGTCTTTGGTGCCTTCTGGAAGCCCATTCACGTCAAGCAACGGGTCAGATCCATGACTTTGAACGGATAGTTCTGATTGCGCGGCGAGCTCAGGCGGCAGCTTCACCGAGAAGCCGATGATCGTGTTTGGTCCCACTTCCACAGTTTCCAGCGTCACTGAGATCCCATTCGCTGTGACGGTCATCGGCAGGCCAGATGTGGTGGGCGTGGACTGCGTTGGCGTGTGAGCCACCGGCTGCATGGAGCTCGCAATGCGAATGATGTCGGCATTGCTGATTGGGAAACTGTCGCCGCCGCCGAGCTTGGCGTATCCGGTCTGGATCTGTATGGCGACGTCTCCTTCCTGCCACCAGAGTCGTATCAAACCCGCTTCCTGGTAGATGCGACCCGTCTTCCCACCTCCAAGGGCAACCTCTTTCGAATTGTCGAAGACGTTTGCGGGAAACATCGACGCCGTGAACTGATACGGTGAGGCTTCGAAAATATTGATGCCGATGCTCTGGCTGACATCGAGGTAGGTCATCTGGATGGTGCTGTAGCCGGAGAAGCGATTTGGCTTGCTCGGTGGCAGCGGGCTCCACGTTGGCGGCAGCCAGGTCGGCGCGTAGAGCTGGAAGCCCGCTTCGGCCTGTAGTGCGCTCAGGGACGGGTCCGTGACTGACGCTGCGGTTGGAGTCGCGGCGCCGCCGATGCCGCCCTGATGACCGCCGGTCTGGTTCCGGAAGACGACGGCCAGCGTGCCTGCCAAAAGCACGACGACCAGGATTGCCGCGGCCATTTGCGCCACTTCGCGGAAATGGCGGTGACGAAGAAGTCGCACGCGTGGTTCGTGTGCTGGATGCGTCTCGGGCAGGTGCAACGTGTGGCCGTTGGTGTACGACGTCCACGAATGCGCCGGAGCCGTGGCCGGTTCTTGGTGGGCTCTGCTCCGCAGTACCTCGGCGATGTGGGTGGACGCGTCGGCGGGGAAGTCGGCGTCCGGCCATTCCGGCTCACCCAGGCCGCGGATTTCGCTCACGACAGCGAATAGGTCCTCGAAATCGGACGACTCACCATCAACAGCTGGACGCTCGTCGATAAACCGATCGAGCGCGATGATCTCCTGTTCCGGCGTCATCCTCGGGTCCCTTCTCGAAGTTGAGTGCGAAGCATGGCAATGGCCCGGTGCTGCAGAACGCGTATCGCGCCTGGGCTGCGGTTCATGATGCTGGCGACCTCGTCGGTTGGCCGTCCTTCGAGGACGCGCAGTCGGACGACCTGCTGGTGGTCGGTGGGTAGCGTGGCGAGCAGCGCGTCGATTCTGGACCGCTCCTCGCCCGCCAACGTGGCGCGTTCGGGGCCGTCGGAGGGCGAGGGAACGGTGTCGGCGGCGTCCAGGGCGGTGATGCGGAGACCGCGCTTGCGCCATTCGTCCCGCAGCAGATTGCGTGCGACGACCGTTAGATAACCGGCGAAGGGAGTCGATCGCTGCTCGAAGCGATCCAGCGAGGAGAGGGCCCGGATGAAGACCTCTTGCGTCAGGTCCTCCGCTTGATGGCGGTTGCCGAGCGTGCGATAGAGGAGGCGATAGACCGGCTTCCACTCACGCCGAAAGAGGGCCTCGACCGCGTCCCGGTCCCCCTGCTGCGCTTTGTGGATCAGATCGTCCCCCACGTTCGCCGCCGCTCCTCTCTATCCCTCTCAACGGAAGTTCAGCTGCGGGCGTTACAGGCGGGGTGAGTGGGGGAAGGATGTGGGGGGATGCACGGGACGAATGGTGCCATGAGGTGCGTTGGTCGCGTCCGACGTTAGTGCTGCGAGTTATGGTCTTTGACGAGATAGTCCGGCGTTCGCCCGGCGTTCGCCCGGCGTTCAGCCTGGGTTGAAAACCGCAGGCTAATCTATACGAAGCCCCTAAACGGGCTGAGCATCGGTTACTGAATGGTCCAGATGTGAGGACGAATTCGCGTTCCATCCTGATTTAGAAAAACGGCGGCCGCGATTGGACGTCGATCTCTTCGGGTCGATAGTCATTCATCCGATTTCCGTCAATGCGGCGGCGACGTCGCATGATCGACGACGAGACCACGGTCACGCCAGCCCCGATCAACCCCAGCACGATCAACATGAACCCCATCGTCGCTTCCTGTCATGTACGCTCGCTCGTCCACGATAACACAAATGGCAATATGACTTGCTTGCGAGTTCGTGCGTGAGAACATCCGACAGCGCGGTCCTAGACGCTTGTGAGTCTGCGAACGGACGTCAGAGCCAAACCGACCGCGAATCCGATGGCAGCCGCGATCGAACTCCAGAGCGCGAGAAAGATGAACCGATCGTGCCAGATGCGGTGCATGACGGCGGCATAGCGAGCCGGATCATCTGAGACGTTGGGATTGGCGTAGAGGAGCTCCTCGCCGTGCATCTCCCAGAGCGAATCCGCCATGCCGCGCGTGTGATCCCAGCCGAGGATGTAATGGGCCGGTACGAAGAGGTATGCGAACAGCCCGATGTAGACCGCGAACACGACGTATGCCGCGAGGACGTAAATTGTCAGCCGGTGCCGTTCGGGTATAGCGCTCAGCGATGCGAGCACGCCGATCACGAGTCCGCCGATGGCCGCGAACGGCACGACGAGCACACATGCCCAGTAGAGCAGCACGAACATGTTCATGATGTGGCGCCCCGTTCCGTCACGATTGCTGCCACGAGTTTGGTCGATGACCGGTTCTCGATCCGCCGTCGACCAAACGAGATGATAGGACAGGCGCGATCACGGCACGGTCGATTCCTCTTGCAGTCCCTTCAGTGGACTTCGGTTTTGTAGCCCGGCGAGTTTACTCCCGGGCGAACGTGGACGGACTCCAGAACCGACTCGTCAGCGGCATCGGCATGCTTCTGGCGAAACTGTCCATCAATCGTTCACTGGATTCATTGATTCGACAACCTGCTCCACCTGATCGGCGGAGAGCCCTTGGGCGAAGACCCAGTACTGAATTACCGGTGGCTCACTGGAGGCCTCATTCCAGGTGCCGGGCTCGCGCCACCACCGAGAGATATGGCCCTGGACGGCGTCATTGACCTGTATGGTCGCCTGCTGGCCACGCAACGTGATCTGACTCTGCGTGCAGCCGGAGCCGCAGAGTGATGGGGCCAACATGCCGACGACGATGTCGAGTTGCACATCCGGCCCGGAGTACTCCACGTCGAAGGACGGCGGACCGTTATACGACACATCAGCCGGGGCGATGCTCACCAACTTGACCGAGTCGAAGCCATCCGGAAGCTGGCTGGGCTTGAGGATCGGATCGATGCCGCCGTTGATGGTTCGTACGACCTGGCTCCAGATCGCGTCCGCCTGGCTGAACGGAACAGGCGCCGGAGTGGGTGTGGTGACGGCCGCTGGCGTTGCAGCGCTGCTCCCCTGGCTGAGCATCGACGCGATCATGTGCTCAACGTCTTGCTCGGTGAGCGGACCGTCAATCTGAGCTCTGATGAGGAATGTCGTGCCTTGATCCTGCCATCTGAAGAGCACACTGCTGTTTGGATTGTCCGATGACGTTCGCGAAACGCTGTAGCCGGAAACATTCAACGTGGTTGTCGTGGTAGGGCCAGGAATCTGGATATCCCTCCCGTCGACGAACTCGTCGATCTCGAGGCTGAAATGCTGGTTCGACTCCGCCGGTCCATAGTACAGGACGACACTCTGGATCGGAACCGGCGGGTGTGATGGATCGCTGTGTGGAGCGGTATCGCCACCCTGCGCGATCAAATACAGCGGCACCCACGATGGCTGAGCAACGTAGAACGGCGCGATCTGCTGTAGTTCCTCGAAAGTAAGCGAAGAGGAACCTGATGGGTTTGGCGTGGCTTGCACCGAAACAGCGGTGGAAGACGTCGATGATGTGCTACTCTGCTCGATCATCGAACTGATCATCTGCTGCA
This sequence comes from uncultured Chloroflexia bacterium, assembly GCA_963713965.1. Lineage (GTDB taxonomy): Bacteria > Chloroflexota > Chloroflexia > Thermomicrobiales > Thermomicrobiaceae > CALAGB01. The sequence continues at coordinate 1,754,439 of OY970217.1, read as the reverse complement.
ACACCGCGTCGGTGATCTGTGGACCGACCTGCGCGTAGATCACGTAATAAACGCGGCCTACTTGCCAGACGTACTGCACGATGTCGATGTTGCCCTGAATGCCCTCCAGTCTCTTTACCGTGACGCCGTGGATCGACACCCCCGACGTTGATGACGTGCTGACCGGCTCTGGCGTCCTCGAGTTCGGCCCCTGGATCGTCGTGGGCGGGCTGGTCGGCGCATCGGACTTGTTGGTGGTCTCATAGATGGTCACCGCACCCAATTGGTCGGTCGTCACTCCATTTACTTGTTCCATGGAGTCCTTGGCCTGGTAACGCCAGGTCACGAAGTTCGGCTTCGTACCCGTGCCGGGTTTCCTCACTGATGCCATCACATTGTCGCCGACAGGCAGGAGCACGCCGGGCAACGGATTTGGTTGAATGATCGGGAAATCGACCAGGCGTTGAGCCACAGCCATGCTGATCGGGAAGTAGGCGTTTTCCGGGTTGGGCGTCGGCAACGGCTGAGACTCTCGCATCTCCTGTGTGATCTTGAACGCCCATGGTCCCTTCACTGCCTGTGTCGTGCCGGGTGCCGTCAGCCAAACGAATTGCTTCAGTGAGATGGTCAGCTCTTTGTCTAATTGGACCTTCGATTCGAGGACGACCCAAAATGACGTTGTTGTCTCTCCCTCGGTGTGCTGTGCAACTCCCGCGTTGGCCCAGCCATACGGTGACAGCGGTGACCCATTGATCTCGATATCCGTTGTCGGACTAAAACCAACAACGTTGCGCCCCGATACGGGCGTAAGGTCGGCTGGCACTGGCACGCTGAACTCAATTCGCGTACTGCCGTCGCCGGCTTGGATCGTCTCCAGCGTCACCGCAACGCCATTCGTCGTGACGGTCATCGGTAGGCCGGGCGTGGTGGTTGAGGTCGCACCGCCACCCAATCCGCCCTGGTGACTGTCAGTCTGATTGCGGAACGTGACTGCCAGTACGCCAGCCAGGAGCGCGACGGCCAGCACCGCCGCGACCATGCCGAGCCCCTGACGCAGCCAGCTGGCGCGCAGGCGTGTTGGTGGACGCGTCGGTGTCACCGAGCTGCTGTGCGGCTCTGACGAGATGGGCTCGATGGAGACGCCGTTCAGCGCTGGAGCTCGACGCTGCCGGACGAATCGCTCGACTTCACGATCCAGGCTGGCGGGTGGCTCGATTTGACGATGGGGGGAAGCGGCTTCGTCCAGCAGTGCCACAGCGCCCACCTCAACGCCGTCGGCCTCGGAATCAAGCAGGTCGGCGTAGCGCTGGATAAGATCGTCTCTATCGGCCATGCTGCTGCTCCTTCAGAGATGCGAGAGCGCGTTTGAGCTGCGAGCGGATCGCGGTGTCTCGCTTGCCGAGGATCCCGGCGATCTCCGCGGTGGGGAGTTCCAGTACGAAGCGCAACGTAAGCAGGTGACGTCGCTCCTCCGTGAGTGGTGCGATGAGCTGTTGAAATCGAAGCAGGGAGTCCGCCTCCAGCGCGCTGGACTCAGGTTCGTTGGGGAGGTGCCGTTCCCTGGGCGTTAAGACTTGCTCCATCGGCAACGTGCGCTCCGGCCGCCGTGCCGCGTCGATGACGGCGTTATGCGCCAGTCGGTATAGCCAGGCGCCGAAGGGAAATCCACGCTCCTCATAGCGCGGCAGGGCCTCGAACGCCCTGAGAAACACCTGCTGGGCCAGGTCGGCGGCATCCTCGTCGGTGCGCGACCGGGCGCGGCAGTATCGATAGATGGGCAGGCGGTAGTGACGATAGAGCCGTGAGAACGCCTCACCGTCCACTTTAGCGGCCTGAACCAACGCGGCTTCGTTGCCCAGGGACTCAATCCCCGTGCGGTCTGGCTCGGTCAGTTCGCGCGGCATGAGCCATCCCCTCTACATCAACACCCATTACCTTATACAACGGGGGAACAGCGTGAAATGTGACGCTCAGTGCAATCGAGTTATGAACGAGGTTCGTAGTGGTTGACCAGAGTGGTTCTGCCGTTTAGTTGAGGATCAGCCCAGGGTTGTCATCGTGAGCAGGCGATCGCAGAGGATTTGTGCCTAGAAGGACGGCCAACACCCCCTTGTCATCCTGAGCGGAGCGCAGCGGAGTCGAAGGATCTCTCCGTTGATCAATTGGCACCTGTGTGACATGAAGAGAGGTCCTTCACTGCAATCATCCCACTCGCTCCCCCTTCACTGGAGGGAGAGAACCATCAGGATGACACGGGGGTCAATCTCTTGGGATGCCGTTGGTGGCGATCTCGAGGGCGGCGTCGACGAAGACCTGCGTCCCGGCCACCACGTGCTCGATCTCGGTCCACTCGTCGCGATGGTGGCTGATGCCGTTGCGGCTCGGCACCAGGATCATCCCGGCTGGACAGAGGCGGGCGATGTGCATGGCGTCGTGACCGGCGCCCGACATGATGTGCAGGGAGGGCGTCTCCCGCAGCGCGCACATACGGTCCAACGTCTCGATGACGTGGCGGTCGAGCCGCACCGGCTCCTCGTCGGTCAGTAGCTCCACGTCAATCTTGAGGTTGCGTGCTCGAGCGGTCGCCTCGATGTCGTCCCGGATCTGCCGCACTACGGCCGCTTTGGCGCTGGCGTCGATGGAGCGAACGTCGACCGCTAGTGTGACCCTCCCCGGTACGACGTTCATGGCGCCCGGCTCGACAGTCGCCACACCGACAGTCCCGACCACGTTGCCCGCCGCCCGCGCATGCCGTTCCACCGCTAGGATGATCTCGGCGGCGCCGGTCAGTGCGTCGCGACGCAGCGTCATGGGTGTGGCGCCGGAATGGTCGGCCTGACCCTGGACGTGCACGCGGAAGCGAGTCGGCGCGGCGATCCCCTCGACTACCCCAACCACCTTCCCGACCTCCTCCAGCACACGCCCCTGCTCGATGTGCATCTCCAGGTAGGCCAGGTAGTCTCCGGACGCGCGGCGGGCCTCGGCCAACTCATTCGGATCGAGTCCGGCGCGCTCAAGCACTCGCTCCAGCCGTGTTCCGTGGGCGTCGGTCAGGTTGAGAACCTCGTTTGGATCGAAGGCGCCCGCCACGATACCGCTCCCCAGCGTGCCGCGGCCGAAGCGGCTCGATTCCTCACAGGCGAAGGAGACGAGCTCGATCGGATGACGTGGCGTGATGCGGTGCTCGCGCAGTACCGAAAGGACTTCGAGTGCGGCGGCGACCCCGACCGAGCCATCGAAACGTCCACCCGCCGGGACAGCGTCCAGGTGCGAGCCGACCAACAGCGGCGGCAGACTCGGCTCGCTTCCGTCGACGCGTCCGAAGACGTTGCCGAAGCCGTCGATGCGCGCCGATGCACCCAGGGTTTGCAGGAGATGCAGCAGATATTGGCGCGCTCGCAGGTCGTTGCGCGAGAAGGCCAGGCGGTTCATGCCGCCGTCGCGGCTGTAGCCGATGCGGGCAAAGGCGCGCAAATTGGCTTCGATGCGGCTCGGGTCGACGTCGATGCGTAGGCTGCCGGATGGAGCGCTCATACTTTTCAGTCGCCCGCGCGGCGCAGGATCACCGCATCGCTGCCATCGGTGTCGTTGAGGAGTACGAGCACTTCGTCCCCGTCGGCGGTCTCGACGTGCTGCCCGATCAGGTCGGCCGCGATTGGCAGCTCGCGTCCGCCGCGATCGATCAAGACGGCTAGCGCCACGCGATCTGGGCGACCCAGATCCAGGATCTCGTCGAGTGCCGCGCGCACGGTCCTCCCGGTGAAGATCACGTCGTCGACCAGAATCACCGTGCGTCCATCCAACTGGAAGGGAATGTCGGACTCGCTGATGATCGGGTCGCGACTCATGCTGTCGAAGTCGTCCCGATAGAGGGTGATGTCGAGGCTGCCGGTGGGAATGTCGGCGCTCAGCAAGATTTGCAGCCGGTCCCGCAGCCGACCGGCCAACACGTCACCCCGTCGCCGCACGCCGATGAGGCAGAGGTCGTCGGCTTCGCCGAATCGCTTGGCGATCTGCTCGGCCAATCGGTCGAGCGCCGCGTGAATGCCGGTGTTGTCCAGTAGGTGCTGGCTCCCGCCGGCCTGTGCATCAGGCTCGGTCACGAATTCCCTCGAGCGCTTTCTATCCGGGTATCCGGCGATCGTTCGCGGCCGCTTCGCGCATCGTGTCACGCGAAAACGTAACGGTACTATACGTAACACCTAACTTGTGTCAACGCAGCATCTTTACTCTGGAATGACACGAGGGCACAGCGAGATCGTCGACCGGCATCGACGATCCCGCTGTGCCGTGGGGCTGGGGTTTGTGGAGGGTGGGGAACGAGTTCTAGCTTCGGTGCGCGGAGGGGGCTCTTCGGACTGAGAGTGGCCAGCCGCGCCGGTACAACCTCTTGAGTGGCACGTACGGCTTGGTCAGGTTCGGCTGGGCTCCCTGTTGCACATTGAGGGGACGCGCTTCCCATCGTAGATCGCGTCCGGCATCTTCACTCTGTGAGAAGGTGTGTACGAGTTGAGCGTTCATGCGATGCCTCCTAACCTCACCCTACGGCCAAAACGGGCACGGTTGATTAAGCGGAGTTTCGCGAACAGTTATGTTTTTGTTGTGTACGCAGAAAATTGTAAGAGCGTTGTCACATGCTCCATCACCCATGTGACGGAGTTGCCACGTTTCATCGTTAGGCTTGAGGATGACGCTCATTCGTGTCCGGAGTCGGTCAGACTGGGGAGTCGTGTCAGTAAGATCCCAGAGAGAGAGTCTTGATTCGTGCCTGCCTGGTTGATCTTCATTCTGAGCGGCGGGGCGGTGATCCTGGCCGGAATTCGGCTGGCACAGGCCGGTGACGTGATCGCCGATCGCACGGGCATGGGTCGAACCTGGGTGGGTGCGGTGCTGGTGGCGGCGGCGACCTCCTTGCCCGAGCTCACGACCGACTCCTTCGCGGTCGTTCAAGGGCACGCCAACCTGGCCGTAGGAGATCTGTTCGGTTCGAGCATGGCGAACATGGCGTTGCTGGCGCTGGCCGATATCGTCCTGACGCGTGTTCGAGTGTTGACGAGAGTGGCGATCAATCAGGCGATCGTTGGCACGCTGGCCGTCATCCTCATGTCGATCGCCGTCGCCGGCGCGATGACCCAGCCGGGCCTTTCACTCTTCAGCATTGGCTGGGCGCCCCTCGTCATCGGATTCAGCTACCTGGCCGGAATGCGACTCATCCACGTCAATCGTGAGGGGCCGCCCTTCGCCACCATAGGAGAGGTTGTGCAAGCGGAAGCTGCCGCGCCAGGTCTGCGCGGCGCCGCGTTCGGCTTTGCGCTGGCGACGGTCGTTATCCTGGTGGCAGCGCGATTTCTGGCAAGCTCGGCGGCCGATCTATCGGTTCAGCTTGGCTTGTCGACCGGTTTCTTTGGGATCGCTCTACTGGCGCTCACAACGAGCCTGCCGGAGGGCGCCGTCACGGTGACGTGCCTGCGCAGCGGTTCGTATGACCTGGCCGTCGGTAACCTGCTCGGCAGCAACGTCTTCAACATGGTGATCCTGATCCCGCTTGAATTGATCCACCGACACGGTCCGATCCTCGCGGAAGCCGACGAAGCGGTGCTAATCGGCGCGGCGTTCGCGATCTTCCTGACCTCTCTGACGGTTCTCGAAGTCCTCAATCGGTCGGAACGGCGCGTCTGGTATCTCGAACCCGACGCCGTATTTCGCTTGATCATCTACCTCTTCGGTCTCTTTCTGGCATTTCGGGTCAGTATGTAGTGGATACGAGTACGCTCAAGCCCCGTCCATGGAATCGGCATCACCTCGCGTCTCGAGAGACGGAATTGGCACTCGGCACCAGCCCTGATGGACTGGCGAAAGCGCGCCGTCACCAGATGGCACGGCGTTTACGTCGATCGGCTATGCTCGAAACAGCGCAACGACCCGGGAGGCGCTCGATGACTCGCGAACCGGCCAAAATGTGTCGGTGATTGAATCAGGAAGGGTGAGACTCGTGCGGAACCAGGTTGTTGCTCGGCGCTGGGGTCCGGGTCGTTTCGGTCCAAGACCCGTTCCGCGAGGTCGGATGATGAGACGCCCATACATGCGGCGGCCGTACGGCCCAGGCCCACGCTGGCGAGCGGGCTGCCCCTGCGGCTGCCTGACGCTGGCGGTGTTTGGGCTGTTGGGCACGTCAGCCTGCGTTACTTTTTTGGCGTGGGCAAGGGGCGCGAGCCGATAAATGGCCCCGCTCCTTGCAATTTCGCTCTCCTGGCTAACTCTCCCCGAGCGCCGCAAGCGCTGCCAATACGCGGTCTGGCGTGAATGGTAGTGTGCGCAATCGGGCTCCGGTAGCGTCGAAGACGGCGTTGCCGATGGCCGCCGGGATCACCTCCGTGACCGGCTCACCAGCACCCCACGGCGCTTCGTTGGGCTGATCGATCAGCACGACCTCGACGTCAGGCACCTCACTGAAGTGGAGGATGGGGTAAGCCTGGTTCGCGTTGGGAAAATACTGGTTCTGCGCCCAGACGACGCTGGTCACGCCATTGGCGTCGTACTGAACTTCTTCCTTTAACGTGCGGCTGACCGACTGGATGACGTTCCCCTCGATCTGGTTGCTGAGCCCGTCCGGGTTGATGATCTGGCCGCAGTCGTGCGCCACCACCACCCGCGTCACCCGCACCACTCCAGTGGCAGGATCGACCTGCACTTCGGCCTCGGCGGCGACATAGGCCAGCGTATTCTCGTACTGCAGGTAGGAGACACCGCGTCCGCTGAGCATCCCGTCCCAAGCTTGCGGCTTCGTTTTGTTCAGCCCGGCCTGCTTGGCCATGGCTTGCATCACGTCCTGCGCCCGCGGGTCCCGCAGATAGCGCATGCGGAACTCATAGGGATCGGCTCCGGCCGCCGCGGCAAGCTCGTCCATGAAGGACTCGTTGGCAAAACTGTTCGAGAATCCGCCAAGGCTGCGCAGCGCTGACGTGCGTGGGAACGTGTAGGTGAGCGGGGACGAGGTCTGCGACTTGCCATCCGCTCCCTGCGTCATGACGAAGTTGGCGGCGCCATGCTCCGTCACCTTCATGTTGTTGAAAGCGTAGTTCACCGGCTGATTACGTCCACCGGTTCGCGCCTGCGAGCCGAGTGCGGGCGGCAGGAAGCCAACCTCTTGCCCCGCCAGCAGATTCCCGGCGTGGCCTCCCGGCCGGGTGGAGTGGGTCGGCGTCCAGACCTCGTGCTCCCAGAACGACACCTGGCCGTTGTTGTCGAGGCCGCCCTGCATCTGGTGGATCATGGCCGGACCCAGCGGCTCCCAGCCATGCTCGTCCTGGCGCATCCACTGCACCCGAACGGGCGCGCCCACCGCTTGCGACATGAGCGCGGCGTCTGCCGCTACGTCGTCCGCACCATTGTGCCCGTAGCAGCCCGAGGCCTCGACGTAGACCACGTGGATGGCGCCGGTCTCCAATCCGAGCAATTCGGCCAGCGCGCCCCGCAGCGGAAATACGCCCTGCGTGCCGGACCAGATCGTCGTTTGAATGCCGTTGCCGTCCGGCGTGTCGCGTACGTCGGCGACGGCGCAGGATGGACCGACCGAGGCGTGCATCTGGAATGGGGTGAAGTAGGTCGCGTCCAGGACCGTGTCGGCCCGGGATTTGGCGTAATCGACGTTGCCCGTCTCCGGCGTGGTGAGGCCGGATTGATAGATGTTGGAAGCATCTTGAAGTGCCTGCGGGAGATCCGCTTCAGCCGCCAATGGCGCGCCCTGATCCCAGGTCACCTTGAGCACCTTGGCGGCTTGAATCGCCGCCCACTCGTCGCTGGCGACGACTCCGACGAAGTTTCCCTGCTGCACCAACTGAACGAAACCGTGGACGGCCTTCGCGGCCGAGTCGTCGAGGCTGACGAAGGTGGCGTTTCGTCCCGCTGGGCGTACTACTCGCCCGTGCAGCATGCCCTCGACCTCGACGTCCTGCACGTAGGTGAAGTTCGCCGTGAATTTGTCCGGCAGATCGACTCGCGCCACCGGCGTTCCGACAAGGGAGTAATCGCGCGGAGATTTGACAGCGACGTTCGAATCGGAGGTGAGCTGAATCTGCTGTTGCCCAATCAGATCACCATAGCTGATCGCCCGATTAAGGTTGTGACCGATGCCGATCATGCCGTCCCGCGCCTGGAGTGCGTGAGTCGAGACGCCGATCTGCTGCGCGGCCAGCGAGCGGAGCGACTGAAATGCGGTCGCCGCGGCCACGCGCAGCTTCGGACCCTCGGATTGGATCGTCTGGCTACCGGCGGTATAGCCCTGGTCTCCAGGAGTCAAGGTGGTGTCGCCCTGAATGAAGGTGATCTGGTCGAAGCCGACCGAGAGCTCCTCGGCCACGATCTGGGTCAGGGCGGTCTGCACGCCCGTGCCGAGCTCCACTTTGCCGCTATAGATCGTGACGCTGCTGTCGGGGCCGATCACCAGCCAGGAATCGATGCCCATATCGCCAGGTGAGTCCGCCGCGCTTGCACCGGACAACGGGACGCGGCTCAGCATCGGGGCGAGACTGAAGGCGACGGCCAGAGTTCCGGCTCGCGAGAGGAACTTCCGGCGTGAGATGGTGGTCGTCATGAAAGCATCTCCTTGGCGGCTTGCTGAATAGCTCGGACGATTCGTGGGTGGGAACCGCAGCGGCACAGATAGACGAACGTCGAGCCCTCCGCTTCGCCGGAGAGGAACTGCTTGATCTCGTCTTCGCTCGGAACGCTACGATTGCCGGCGTCAATGCGCTCCTGCAGAAATCCGAGCGCGCCCATGATCATGGCGTTGCCGCAGTAGGCGCACTGACCAGCCTGCTGGTCGATGAAGGACTGCTGCAATGGATGTGGTGCGTCGACGCTCGCGAGTCCTTCGAGCGTGGCCACGCTGGCGCCATCCTTCACGGTGTTCAGCTTCGTCGTGCAGGATCGCGTGATGACCCCGTCGACCAACACCGTGCAGGCGCCGCATTGCGCTACGCCGCAGCCGAACTTCGGGCCCTTCAAGCCGAGCTGGTTGCGCAGGACATACAGGAGTGGCTCGGCGGCGTCATCGACGGTGATCGAACGGTTCACGCCGTTCACCGTCAGGTTCAAATTGAGTGCGGTTGGCATTGCGATTGGCTCCTTCTGATTAGGGCCGGTTTCAATCCGATTCGGGTGCGAATGCGGTGAATTCCGGACGAATCAGCGATCGAGCAAGACGGATCTCCTCCCACCACGACAACCGGCGCATGCCCGAGCGAGAGCACGTCCAGGGTCGAACCTGTATCCGGATCGCTCCACGGCGATGTGGGATCACGAAGGACGCACTCAGACTACTCAGAGACGTCGACCCTGAGGCACGGGCGGGTCGCGCTGCGGTGCGCGCCGCCGATATGAATGCGCGGATGCGTCGTGGTTATTGAGACGAGACTAGCGGCGGGGACTTACCAACCTCTTACCAGCACTTATGTGATTGGTAAGAGGCGTGGTTCGGAGCCGAACGGCGTGCCAGCACGTGTGCGGACGTTGAATGGTCCCAAAGGAAACATCCAGGGGTCGATTCAGGCAGGGATTGGATCATGGCATCCCTACGCCATCCGACAGGAAGACCTTCGTCGGGGCACGATTCATCGCGCCCGGATCACACGATCCGGGCTGCGACGGTCGATTTCGAGCTAGTTGCCGAGATAGCGTTTGACGGCGAGACGGCTCATTCCGATGGCCAGAGCATCCTCGACGACGGCGAAGACGATGCCCGGCAGGCCGGTTCGCTTGGTGAGAAACGAGCGGGCATGATACCCGGCGAACGACCCGGCGGTGGCCGCCGCCGCACCGATGATCAAGCCCATCGGGATCGACCGATGCGCGTTCTTGAAGATGGCTGCGCCCGCCACTCCGCCGATGAAACCTCGTCCAGCAAGTGGCAGCGGTTTGATGCGGCTGGGGACGAACGGCAGCTTGTCGGCGACGATCTCTCCCACCGCCATCGCGCCCGTCACGGGTCCTGTCCAGGGCGAATGAAGGTACTGCAATGGCCCGTCGGCTCGGTCGGCGAAATCACCCTTCTTGGCCGCCTTGGCCAGGGCCGAAATCGGAACTTGCGAGCGTAAACCGGCGACAAACCCCAGGGCGGCGGCGCTAAGAGCGAGACCGTCGCCTGATTCTGATCCGTTGTGATGTGGCATGTATTGCTCCCGAGATTGACGGGCCGGCCAGATGCCGACCCTCGCTCAGCGTGAGCGCAACCTGCATGCCGCTCTCCGCGTTTGGTTCACACCGCGACATCCAGGCTGGCGTCAATATGCTCGGCATCCGGCGCGAACTGCGCGTAGTAGAGTTGCTCATAGAGTCCAGAGTGCCGCAGCAGTTCCTCGTGGGTGCCGCGCTCGACGATCTGTCCACGCTCGACGACCAGAATCTGATCTGCTCGCTGAATCGTGGAGAGCCGGTGTGCGATGGCGATCACGGTCCGTCCTTGGATCAGACGCTCCAGCGCGAGCTGGATGCGCCGTTCCGCCTGCGAGTCGAGCGAGCTGGTGGCTTCATCCAGGAGTAGATAGGGTGCCTGGCGCAGCAGCGCGCGGGCGATGGCGACGCGCTGCTTCTCGCCTCCGGAAAGTCGGTAGCCACGCTCGCCCACGACTGTCTCGATCCCCTCCGGAAGGCGCGTGACCAAGTCGTTCAGCTGCGCCGCCTCGACCACCGCTTGCAAGTCGTCGGCCGATGCGTCGGGTGCTCCGTAGCAGATGTTGTCGCGCAGTGTCGCATGGAAGAGGAAGACGTCCTGGGTCACGACCGCCAAACGGTCGCGCAGCGAAGTGCGCTCGATCTGTGGCAGCGGCACGCCGTCCAGCTTGATGCAGCCACTGGTCGGGTCGTAGAAACGAGCCGCCAGCGAGAGGATCGTGGTCTTGCCCGCGCCACTGGGGCCGACCAGTGCCACGAGTCGTCCTGGTGCGGCGCTGAAGGAGACGTCGTGCAGCACTTCGGCACCGAGATTTTCGTCATCGAGCCCGGCCGGATAGCGGAAGCCGACCTCTTCGAACTCGATCCCGCTGCTCGGCGTCTCCGGCAGCGCTTGCGGTTCAGTCGGCTCTGGCACACGTGGTGGGATGTCGATGACTTCGAAGATGCGATCGAAGAGGGCCAATCCACCCAGCAACGTCGCGTTGGCGCCGGCGAGGGATGAAGCGGGTGAATAGAGCTGGGCCAGATAGGTGGCAAAGGCCACGATTGTGCCGAGCTGAATCTGCCCGTGAATGACGAGATATGCGCCATACGTGTAGAGCGCAGCCGGACCAAGCGCGGCCAATCCCTGAACCACCACGACGAGCCATTGCCCTTCGAGGATCTGCGTGATCTGCGCTTTGCGGGCCGCATCGTTCAGGAACGCGAAGTGCCGCGATTCCCGATCCTCGGTGCCGAAGCTCTTGACCACCACCGCGCCGGAGAGGGTGAGCGTCTCACCGAGCATGGTCGAGAGGTCGCCCATGGCGGCTTGTGCGTTCTCGACGGCGGCATAGCGTCGTTTGCCGAAGTGGAGCACCGGAAAGGCGAAGGCCGGGAGGGCCAGCGCCGCTGCCAGCGCGAGCTGCCAGTCGATGAAGGTCATCACGATCAGCGTGCCGATAACGGTGACCAGGTTGGCGAACGTGCCGAAGAAGGATTGTGTCAGGACGTTCTGCAAACTGCTCGCGTCATTCAGGAAGCGCGATTGGATCTCGCCGGCGGGTGTCCAGGTGAAGAAGTCGATGCCAAGCGATTGCGTGTGGTCGTAGAGCTTTTGGCGTAGATCGGCGATGATCCCCTGCGCCACAATCGATGCCAGGAAGTTTTGCCCCAACGATAGTATTGCGCTGCTCAATGGCACAAGCAGCATTCCAGCACCCAGGATCAACGCCAGGTGGAAGTTGTGGTTGGGAATGGCGTCGTCAATCAGTCGCCGGATCAGGAGTGGCGGGATTACGCCGACGCCGACCCCGGCAAGCATCAGTAAGGTGCCGGCGAGGAATCGGTTGCGATAGTTACGGACGTATTGCCACACCCGAGCGAAGGTGCGGCGCGCGCTGCGTGGCGGGCCGCTCTTTAGATAACGGAGCGCGCGCTGCTGCTGCCAGACGCCGCCAAGCCCCGGAGTGCGATGCATCCCACCGCCGCCGTAGCCGCCTCGATTAGCGGACATGGATGGTCTCTAATTTCACGATTGTGGTTCTCCAATACTTGAAGGTCATCGATCGATGTCGTTCGTGAGCTTGGCGAGGAGGCGGGCCAGCACGGCTTTTTCCTCGGGGTCGAGCCCGTTCAGCGCCCGTTCGACACGCGCGAAATAGACCTCGTTCGCCTGCCGTAGCGCATGATTCCCTGCGTCGGTCAAGCCGACGAAGACTTCGCGCTGATCGCCTTCCGGTTCGCGGAAGCGACTGATGAAGCCGAACTCCTCCAGCTTGCTGAGCATGCGAGTGGCCCCAGCCGTGGTGACTCCGAGACGCTCTGCCAGATCGCTGACGCGTACGGTCGGTCGAGCGACGCTAAGGTCATGGAGCGTGAGGAGCGCGCGTCGCTGTCGGCGCGAGAGTGGTCCGAACTCTCGTCCAAGACTGGTGTTCCAGAGATCGAGCGCGCGGCCAACGGCGGGTGCGAACCCTTGCTGCTGCGCATGATTCGGCGACTCGTCGGTCATCGGTTGTTGTGACATAGTGGCCTATCTATCGTTGGGGTCGAATCCGATGATGCCCTGCCGAGGCATCGAATAATTAACTAACTTAGTTAAATATATCAAGTGATGTCAACGAAGGCGGGATGGTCATCGTGGTTGACGGAGGGCTGACCCTACAAGAATAAGCGATTGTTGGTAGAGGCGGGACTTGTGCCCGCCTCCGGCCGAAGGACGTCCATTCCGTTGTCGCGGTCGTCAATGTAACCGAGGTAGGGGGCTTCGTCCCCGCAGACAGGCGTAGGTCCCGCCTCAACGTTGAGACGTTATTATCACTCAGGTGAGACGTCAGGAACGCTGGCGGATGACGTAACCGCAGACGCGATCGCCGTTCAGCAGATGGCTGGAGCGCTCCACGTCGGCGTCGAGGAGTTGACGAAACATGTCCGCCTCATAGTTGCAGGCGACGGGGAAGCAGGTGGCCACGCGATTGATGGCGCAGTTGTACTGCTTGATCATATAGGTAGTCTCGTCACACTGCTCCCAGACGGCGTAGTAGCCGAGCTCATCCATTCCCTCGGCAAGAGCAGCTACCCGCTCACGCAAGTTGCGAGCATGACTCAGCCGCTCCCGCAGGAACTCGCGTGTTCGCTCGGAGCGGCGTTCGAGGAGCAGATTGACCTTGGGTTCGCCGTCGATCTGGAGCAGGTCGGTCAGCAACTCGGTGACCACCAGATCGTAGTGTTTGGGGAAGAAATCCTCAGCCAGCGGCGCGACTCGATAGACGTTGGCCGGCCGTCCAATTGAACGTCGAACAACACTGGATTCGATCAGTTCATCGTTCTCAAGCGCTGCCAAGTGCTTGCGAACGGCCATTGAGGTGATGCCCAGCGAACTCGCAAGCTGATCGGCAGTCAGCCCGTCACTTTTCTTAACGTGTAAAGAATCTTGCGACGAGTAACCCCACGCGGCGCATGCGGTTTGCTGTTCGCGGCCATTGTACCTCCAAGTCAGATCATAACATAAATCGAGATGTTTCTATTCGAGCGGCATCTCGACGTGGCCGACCAATTCAGACACGATGGGACCTGCGTACTCGCATGCAAGAAGACTTTCCCATCCGTACAGCTACCAATAGTCTCTCTGCATCTGACGACCGGCCCCCTATACTCAAAGATGCGAGACGGCGCCCCGCTCGTCGTCTCTGCATCGCGTTCGAACAGGCGCGCGATACTTGCTTTATTGAATGGTTGTGTGCGGCATCGAGGGAGTTCATCGAAAGACATGTCGTATCCAACTCGATCGATCATCGTGAATCGGCGCATGGCGACGCTCTCCTACTTTGGAGGGATCTCGTTGCTGCTGATCCCGTTCCGGCCGCGCAGCCGTTATGTGGCACGTCACGTCACCGTTGCCGGTGGGCTCCAGTTGATCCGCTTCGTCTGGGCAATGCTCACGATCATCGTCTGGAGTTTGAGCACCAACGAGCAGTCGTCGAATCGTGTCCATCACCTGCTCCTCGACATGTGCATGCTCCTCACAACCGGTATCCCCTGGCCGTCCGGCATCGACACGCGTTTGGCCCTGGCACTCTCACTCCCGATCGGGTGTACCTGGATCCTCGGTCTGATTGGTTCCTATCTGGCGGCCACCGGCCGAACGGTTGATCTGGAAGCCTGCTTTGGCGCTGACTGGTCGGGCGAAATGATCTACCCTCATGAGGACTTCAACGACGGTCATCGCCATACCAACAGTAAACGGGCTGAGGACCGCACACGGGTTAAGGAAGTGACCGAGCAGCGGCTGGATCGCATTTGGCAAGCGTCGCAGGTGGCAGCGGTCGAGCGACGGCGCACCGAGCGGTTGGAGCAGGTGCGGGTCGATCAGGACGCCGTGCTGAGTCGCATCGCTAATCTGAACCGGATGCTGTCCCTTGGTGAGATCAGCCTGACCCGCTTCAACGCGGTCTATGCCGATCTGATCGACTACCTCAACGTACTGCGCATCGAGATGAGCGACCTTGAGATGCGCCGGCTGGACGGCATCGATTTCAAGGATCAGCGGCCGCGTCCACCGACGATCGACCACGTGCCGGATACGCGTGTCCTGACCTTGGCGATCGTCGACACGAGTGGGTTGCCGCTACGCACCTATGGCGATTTCCCGCTGGATGAGTCGATCATCACCGGCATGGTGACCGCGTTCGAGAGTCTGTCGGAGGAGATGTTCGGCTCCCAGGTGCATAAAACGCAGCTCGCCCAAGGACAAGTGGTTCACTTCGTGCGCGGTAAATTCACCGTTGCCTACGCTGTCTTCGAAGACGAGCCCGCGCCGGAGCAGATCTTCCGTCTGCGCGAGTTCCACGAGAGCTTCGAGATGATCAATGAAGACGGTCTGCGGCGTCTGCCAGTCGACCCCAGCAGCTTGGCTGACGCGGCCACGCCATTCGACTTCGTTCCACGTGAGGGGACGTTGACCGAGGTGAAGCCGCTGCCCAAGCCACAGCCAATTCGTCAGTTCGGAAACCATTAGCCCTTAACGCTCGTCGGCCGAATCATCCCAATCCTCGACGTCGGCATCGTCGGATCGTCGCCGGAACATGTTGGGCTCGACCCACTGAGTCCAGCCGAAGATCAGCCCCCCTGCCACCAGTATCAACCCCACTCCGGAAAAGACCGCGCCGGCATAATCGACTCCCGGCTCATAGTGATAGACGACGGTGTGCGTGCCAGGCTCCAGCTTGATGGCCGGTAGTACGTTGTCGATCGTCGTGATCTTGGCGTTGTGCCCGTCTACCGTTGCCTTCCAACCCGGATAATAGGGATCGGCCACCACCAGATAGGTAGCGCTCGCCGACTTCACGGAGAATCCATCCTCTTCGCGGCTCAGGAGCGTCGGAGTCACTCCATTTGAGGATGGCTGCACCTTGCCCAGTGTCGGGGCGTTCCCCTGCGGATCCGGCTGAACCAGATAGGCTGGACCGGCATCCAGCGTGTTGCGATAGATGAAGAGCTTGTCCATCTCCTGGATGAACTTCAGGTTTGGGTCATCGAGCTTCTTGTCGGAGACGACGATACCCACATGCATCAGGCCAAGGAGATACGGATTCGGCTTTCCGGGTAACGCCGGGATGGTCAGTTGATATCCCGTTAAGGTGTAGCCACCCGCGGCCTGCATGTAGCGGACGTAGGACTCGATCATGAGCGGGTCCCAGCCGTCGGCCAGACGCATGCTCAGATCGACCGCGCCCAGCTGCCAGAGGTTGCGTTGGACTCCGTAGACACGGCTGGAGCCGGCCAGCTCTGCCACGCGCCTGGCCCTCGGCGTCGGTGTGGTCGCGAACGTGATCGAACTGACCTGGGCTCGTCCCTGATCGGTCTTGATCAAGGTCGCCGTCACCAGGAGCAACGCAAAGAGACCGACCGCGAGCTGACCCCGGCGTACCAGCCGCTCGTCATATCCGCGCATCAGCCCGAGCAACGCTTCGGTGCCGATCCCGGCGAGCAGGGCGATTCCGAGCAATGCCACCAGCCAGATGCGGGATAGACCGTGAAAGCGGTTGAAATCGGGCAGTACGTGAGCGGCCAGGTAGAAGATCGGCGAGGCGTTCCCCATCGCTAACGTTGCGACCAGCACGATACCGCCGACGAGCGGAAGTGAGCGCTTGCCCGCGGCGATCGCGCCCAGGATTGCTAGCATCAGGACCACGCCACCCGGCTGGATGACGTTCTCCCAGGGGACAGTGGAAGCAGGTGGATGGCCGATCAGCGCACGCATAAATTGCAGGATCGGGTACTTATCGGTCGCGGCGATCGAATCCTGGCGCGTCGAGAGGGCAGTGAATTGGGCCAGCGGCAGCAAATGGACTGCAGCCAGCAGCACGCCGGTAATTCCCGCGGCGATCAGCCCGGCGACGGGTGCGCGCAGATCCTTCCAGGTCGACGCTCGGTAGCGAGTGAACAGGAGCCAGAGCGCAACGACGCCGGTCATGAACAGGCCGTAATAGGCCATTTGCGGATGCCCAGCCAGGAGAGTCAGCCCGAGGATCAGTCCGAACGGCGCGGCCCAGCGACGTGGTTGCCGCACCGTGGCCCAGGCGCCGAGGACCAGCCAAGGGTACCAGGCGACGGTCTGGACGACGGTGAAGTGTCCAGCCCCCAGATGGCTGATAAGGCGTGGCGTAGCCATGAAGCTGACGGCAGCCACCAGCGCGGGCCAGCGCGTCAGGCGGAACGCGCGGCGCGCCAGGAGAAGCGTGCCGAAGCCGGCCAGCATCAGATGCCCGAGCAGCAGGATCAGGTAGTAATCTCGCAGTGGGAACAGGTTCATCAGCTGAGTCGGCGGGTAGAACATGGCGGCCAGTGGGTCTGCGGCGAGTGGTCGACCGCCGGCGAAGAACGGGTTCCAGAGCGGCAGCCGGTGCTCCAGCGAGATAGTGCGTTTGATCAAGATGGCGCTGGGCCAGTGGCTGATCATCAGGTCGCTGTCGGGGTAAGCGGCGGGTAGCTCGCTAGAGTGGATCGGCGCGGGCCAGAGGACGCCTGCGGCTACAACCAGAAAGAGGATCGTTTCTCCGAGCAGGATGAGCCACGGGCGCGGGCGAGCCCACGAGTGACTCTCAAGGCTGCTCGCGGACGGCGTCTGGGCGGTTGGAGGCTGGATTTCTGGCGGCGATTGAACGCGCATGTCGCGTTTCATCGCGGAACGGTCGAAGCTCGCATGCCGCACGATGTCGACTCTCTGTTCTTTTCAGGGGATTGGTCAGTCAAGTCAGGGGCCCGGTGATAGCCGAGGAACACGCGGGGATTACGGGCGTGCCTGTCTGCTCGGTCGCGTCGTTCAGTGGGAAGCGGGCTCCTCAGGTGCGGGGCATCAGCGTCGCCAATTCGATTCGAGCGCATGGATCAGAGCGTCCAGCCGAATTCGGATCGGACGTCACTCAATCGACTCACAATAGGACGGGTGTCTCCTCAGTGCACAGGTGCAAGATAGATTGCCTCATGTCGGATCGTCGGTCCCGTTGATCTGGTCGATCGGAACTGCCGTGAGCTGGCTAACCGGCGTGGCTCGTCCGATCGGCAATTCATGATGGTGCCACTACGGAGCGTGGAGCGTCAATCCGGTCGAACAACGCGCGGGTCAGGAGCCGGATGTCGCGGACTGCGCCGCAAGCGTTGTGTCGTCCGGTACCAGCTCCTGACCGTGATAGCTCCAGAGCGGACGCGCCCACCATCGCGAGAGGAATGCCATCGCAAAGCAGGTCGCTCCGCCGATAACCATGGCATTCCCCGCGCCAACGACGCTGGCGACCATTCCGGCTTGAAAATCACCCAGTCGCGGGCCACCGATGGCGAACGTGGATGCGAGCGCGCCGACTCGTCCGCGCAGGTTGTCTGGAGTCGCTAGCTGGCGTGCCGTCTGCCGCAGTGCCGAGCTGACCGCATCGAGTCCGCCGGAAATGGCCAGCAAGACAAGCGCGAACGCAAAGGAGTGGACCAATCCGAAGACGGACAGCACCGCACCGTAGGCCAGGATCGTCAGGGCGACCAACCGACCGGGACGCTTTGGTAAGGGCAGAAAGGTGAAGAGGGCAGAGCCAAAGACCGCGCCGAAACTGACGGCGGCGTAGAGAAATCCGAGCCCCTGTGCCCCGATCTTGAGCACCGTCTCGGCGAAGACTGGTAAGAGTCCAAAACGCGAGGCGAAGAGGACTGCCAGGAAGTCGATCACCATCAGCTGCCAGAGGACCGGGCGCTCACGCACGAACGTCAGCCCGTCGACCAATGCCGCCAGACCGCGACGTGGCAACGGTTCCGGCGTGATGCGGGAACGCATGGCGATCAATGCGCCTATCACCACGAAGAAGGAGGCCGCATCGATCCAGTAGGCCGCCGCCACTCCCAGTCCACCGATCACCAACCCGCCGACGGCAGGGCCGACCACGGCCGCCACATTGAAGGCCAGCACGTTGAGCGTCAGTGCGTTCGCAAGGCGTTCCCGATCGACCAGCGCCGGGATGAAGGCTTGCGTGGTGGGGACGCTCACCGCGGATGCCGCGGCGGTAAGGACGGCGAAGGCATAGAGGATGGTGATGTTTGTCAGACCGCCCTGGATAGCGATCGCCAGCAGCGCGCTGAAAAGCGCCAGGATGGTCTGCGAGATGAGGAGCAAGACGCGTCGATCGACCTGATCTGCCAACGTGCCGCCGAACAAGGAGAGGAAGATGGTGGGGATTGCGCGTGCCAGCGCGATGCCACCGAGCAAAGCCGCTGAACCGGTCAGGTCGTAAACCAACCAGCCGAGCGCGACGGTCTGGATCTGCGTCCCGACGCTGGAGATAAATTGGCTCATCCAGATGAGCGTGAAGTCGCGATGGACAAGAGCGGCGAACGCCGAAGGCGGCCACCGTTTCATACGAACTCGTTCCCCTGGTGAATCCCTTGAGAGGGCGTCGGTCGCGCTCGATGGTGCGGGTCGTTGGCGTCACACATCGTCCGGTATCGTACCAGACCTTGCTCGATCTGCTTACGCCTCTTGTGGCCTCGGAGGAACTGCTAGCTGACGGTGAAATCCTTGCTTACACCATTCACGCTCACCGTGTAGTCGCCCGGGTCGAGCGTGCCGAGCGCGATCGATTTTTGGTAGGTCGTGGCGACCTGCGCGCAGACCATACCGGTTGGCCGCTCACCCATGATGGTGATGGTAAAGGTCGTTCCGTCATGGTTCACCTCTGGCTGCTGGACCGTCGTGCAGGAATCCGGAATGATGCCGGTCACGCTGACCGAGATCTGCGGCGGATAGCTCTCGGCGATGAGGACATCGACGTTGGTGATCTGAATTGGTGATCTGGTCATAGTTCCACTTCCTGTGGGTGTCGCTTCACTGGTGGCGGAGGCCCCACCACCGCCATTAACGCACGCGGTCATGAGCAGCAGACCGATAAGTATCGTCAGGAGACGCAATGGCGCTGATCGCAAACGGGATGAATTCGGTCTGTTTGTGGCGGATTGCATCACATTCGTCCTCTTGGAGCACTGGCTGCGTCAGGCTTACCGACTCTGGGGTGAACTGATTCCTTTAATGGTGACGTTGAACATGAACGTCAGGTTCCCGGGGTCGACTCCATGGGTTCGTTCGTCTTTCTCTTGAGTTCGGGGCTTGCGAGAACCCGCAAGATCTCGGTTCGCGCGGCCGATTCGATCTCGCTGGTGATCTGAATAGTCGGCGCGGTCCAGTAGCGCACGTGAAGCTGATAATCGCTGGCGGTCGAACCGAGTAGCAGCACTTCGGGCATGGGGGAGACCAGGACGCCGTCGACGGACTCCACGGTCTTTTTCAGCACGGATGCCGCCAGCGCCAGATCGGTTCCGATCGGTACGGTCGCCACGATGGTGGTGCGCCGGGACCCACCCTCCGTGAAATTCTGGATTGGTTGATTGAAGATGAGTGCGTTGGGGATCAGCACCTCGATGCCGTCTGCCGTGCGCAGGGACGTGCTGCGGAAGTTGATCTCCTTGACCGTCCCCGCATTGGTGCCGATCTGGATCTGATCCGCTATCTCGAAGGGGCGCCGCCACAAGATCAAGATTCCGGCGACGAAGTTCTCCAGGATGTCCTTGAGTGCAAACCCGATGATCAAGCCCGCCACGCCGAAGGAGGCGATGATGGTAGCGATGCTGACACCAAGTACGCCGAATGCCACGGTGACGCCAAATGTGATGATTCCTGCCACGATCAGCTGACGGATGAGGAGCTTGAGGCTTGGGTCGAGATGCGGCGAGATCCGGTCAGCGCGCAGCAGCAAACGCCCGATGGTCTGGGCGATCCAGGCGGCGAGCAAGACGATGAGGATGGCGATGACGAAGGTAGGGATACCCCTGGCCAGCACGCCGACGTTGTGCAGCGCTTGTGCCCCGGCGTCTTTGAGCGCGTCCGTCACTGAGTGCATCGAACAGGCACCTCATTGTTGGTTTATCACTGGTGGTCGTTCGCGGAACAGTCTATCGTAGTTGATGGTTATACAGCGTCAGATCGCGGCTGAGCCCTCAATCGGCATGAACCGGGAGATGCGCGGAAGAGGGTCCAGGCGGACGTCTGTCTCGTTGAAGAGTCTTCTCGGAGGCACAATGACAACAATTTCAATTGAGATAGCCCAATTTGCTCACTTCCGGTGACAGGTGAGTCACGCTATAATGTCCCTGGTGTAAAATTCCGGTGTTCAATATATCGCGCGATTTCCCGTAAGAACCAAAATGCGTCGACCAAGAAGTCGGAATGAATGTCCTCTTTGTCGTTAGACATTCATTTCACATAGAGGAGGGGACCATGTCTCCCGAAGGTCGTGAGCGTTCAGTAGTAGGCGACATAATGCAACGAAGCGCATCGCGGCGCTCGGTGCTCCGCGGCTCTGTTGCGATGGTCGGCGTCGGTGCTGTTGGTGGATTGCTTGCGGCGTGCGGTGGCAGTAAGTCGACGCCGACCACCGCCAGCAGCACCTCTACCACGTCTGGTGGAACGTCCTCAGGATCGCCAGCATCGGGCGGGGCGAGCCCCACGTCGGCGGGCGCAGCGTCGACGGCGACCTCAACGCAGAGCTCTGGCGGCTCGGCAGAGAAGGGCGGAACGCTCGTCGTTGCATTCAGCGCCGATCCGGAGTCGCTCGACCCACACATCACCACGGCACTCCTTGCGGCCCGCGTGCTCGCGATGATTCACGACAACTTGGTCGACCAGGACTACGACGGCTCGTTCAAGCCGGCGTTGGCGGATAAGTGGGACATCAGCGGCGACGGACTGACCTACACATTCACCCTGAAAACAGGTGTCAAATTCCACTCGGGCAAGGACTTCACGGCCGACGACGTCAAGTACACCTTTGACCGCTGGGTGTCCACCGAGAAATCACCGACGTCATACACCATCGAACCAATCACATCGACGGATATAGTCGATCCACAAACTATCAAGTTCACCTTGAAGGAGCCATACAACATCTTCCTGGACCAGGTCGCTGGATCCTGGGCGGTCATTCTGAACCAGGACGCGGTCGACAAGGCCGGGGCCGATTACGGTGTCACCACCGCGGAAGGCACCGGCCCGTTCAAGTTCGATTCATGGACCCGCAACGACAAGCTGACCTTGAAACAGTTCGCCGACTATAACTGGGGTTCGGCGGTCTTCAAGAATCAAGGCCCGGCCTATGTGGACGGCGTCGAGATTCGGGTCATTCCGGAAGACAATACGAGAATCGCCGAGTTCCAGTCCGGCAACATCCACCTCGTACAGGACGTACCGGCGGCTCAGGTTGACCAGCTTTCGACCACGCCGGGTGTATCGATCGTCAAGTACGATCAGCTCCAAACGACCTATCTCGGTATGAACACCGCTAAGGCTCCGGTCGACGACGTCAACGTTCGCATGGCGATCAATTACGCGCTGAACCGCGATGAGATCGTCACAGGTGCGAATTTCGGACTCGGCACTGCCGCCAACACCATGCTCGCGCCGAAGACACCCAATTACTGGGAAGGCTCACAGGACATCGCGCCGAAATTCGACCTGGACAAGGCCAAGAGCCTGCTGGATCAGGCGGGTTGGGCACCAGGCTCGGATGGCATTCGTGAGAAGAACGGGACCAAGCTCACCCTGCCGATGTGGGTGATCAACGACAGCACCACAGTCTTGCAAGCGCAGATCATCGAACAGCAGCTGAGCAAGGCCGGAATCAAGGTCGACACCAAGCAATACGAGCAGACGGCCTGGTTCGCGGCCGCCCGCTCCGGCGACCAGGTCGGGTACATCATCGGCGTCTTCTACTCGAACGCGGACGTCCTCTACTTCTACTTCTACTCGAAACAGCAGCCTGCGCCGAACCGCTTCTCCTACAGCAACCCGGACGTTGACAAGTGGCTGCTGGATTCGCGATCGAATACGGACAAGGACGCGGTCACTCAGGATTATCAGAACCTCCAGAAGCAGCTCATCGAGGATGCGCCGGCCGCCCCGCTGATTCATGCGCTCGGGACGCTCGGAAAAGAGGACTCCGTCCAGGGAGTTCAAGTTCATCCGTCTCGCTGGCTCTATCGCTTCCTGGACATCTCGATCAAGAAATAGGATCGCACTATGAGCCAGTACATCATTCGGCGACTACTGGTGCTGCCGATCGTACTCCTGGGGGTTTCGGTTCTGGTCTTCATGGTCCTTCACCTGGTGCCGGGCAATCCGGCCCAGGTGATCGCGGGGCCGGATGCGCCACCAGAGACGGTGGCGGCTATCGAGAAGCAGCTCGGGTTGGATAAGCCGCTTCCGGAACAGTACGCGATCTATCTCAATCGGGTCCTTCATGGGGATCTGGGCCGCTCGCTTCGGACCAAGCGACCGGTTCTTACCGACGTGATGGACGCGCTGCCGAAGACGATTGAGCTAGCGCTGGCCGCCGCCATCATCACGCCGATCATCGCCATACCGCTCGGTGTCATCGCGGCGGCCAAGCGTGGAACGCCGACAGACAGCAGTCTCATGATCACGTCGATGCTCGGCATCACCGCCCCGGTCTTCGCCATCGCGCTTGGGCTGATGTGGGTCTTCGGCTATCGGCTGCGCTGGTTCCCGATCAGCGGGTACGGCGGGCCGATCTGGACGCTGGACGGCCTTCGTAGCGTGGCGCTCCCGGCCATCACGCTGGCGATCGGCTCGGTCGCGACTATGGCGCGACTGACGCGCTCGGCAATGCTCGAAGTGCTCAACCAGGACTATGTCCGAGTCGCCCGTGCCAAAGGGCTGCGAGAACCGATCGTGCTCCTCAGGCACGGCCTAAAAAATGCCATGCTGCCGATCATCACTGTCCTCGGGCTGCAGGTTGCCTACCTGCTCAGTGGCGCCGTCGTGACGGAAACTGTCTTTGCCTGGCCCGGTGTCGGCCGCCTGGCCGTCTACGCCATTCAGGCGAGAGACTTCCCGTTGGTTCAAGGAACCGTGTTGGTCATCTCTCTCTTCTTCGTCTTGGTGAATCTGGCGGTCGACGTCGTATACGCCTTTATCGACCCACGGATTCACTACGGATGAGAGGGTCGCGGCGTGAGTAATCAGGCTGAACAGTCGTCACGGCTCGCCGGATCGGCGTCGCTAGCCGCGCTCGAGGCCGCCCATCGGGCCGATCCCGCACGGGCGGGTTGGCGCAGATTCCTGCGACAGTTCTTGCGAAACAAGCCAGGAGTCGTGGGTCTGGTCGTGATCGTGGCGATGATCGTGTTGGCGATTCTGTCCACATCGATCGCCCCGTACGGCTGGAAAGAGCAGGATATCGCCAACCGGTTCGTTGGCAGCTCATCGGCTCATTGGTTGGGCACTGACGAATTGGGCCGAGACATCTTCAGTCGATTGCTCTACGGTGCCCGCTACTCATTGACGATCGGCTTCGCGGCCATCATCGTGAGTTTCGCGATCGGGACGCTGCTCGGCATCGTCGCCGGATTCTACCGGCGTCTCGACAGCGTCGTGATGCGTATCATCGACATCATGATGGCGTTTCCCGGGATTTTGCTGGCAATCGCGATCGTGGCGGCGCTCGGTCCGGGGCTGTTCAACGTCATCGTCGCTATCGGCATCAACGAGATCCCCGGATTCTCGAGGCTGACTCGCTCGATGGTGCTCAGCCTGCGCGAAAACGAATTCGTGACGGCGGCGCGGCTGATGGGCGCGAGCGATGCGGCCATCGTGCGGCGACACATTCTGGTGAACATGGTGTCTCCGATCATCGTCTTTGCATCCCTACGAATCTCCACAGCGATTCTGGTTGGTGCTACCTTAAGCTTCCTGGGGCTCGGAATACAGCCGCCAATTCCAGAGTGGGGTGCCATGGTGAGCACGGCGCGGCAATACATTTCGATCGCTCCGCACACCTTCTTCTATCCGACGTTGGCTATCTTCATCACCGTTGTGGCCTTCAATCTCCTGGGCGACTCGCTTCGAGACACCCTCGACCCGACGATGCGCAACTGATCTCAGCTCGCGAGATCGGCAGTCGCGTCGCCGCGGCGTGGGATGTTGCCTCGCATCGGTTCATCCCCAAAACGGGCGTACGGTCGTGACGAAGACGAGCGCCTGCGTCATGAACCTGCTAAGATGCAGGCACGCCGCGATGGTGGCCGTACAGGCACAGCGTCTTGGAAAGGGGAGTCGTGCCTCCGTCGCTTGTTCTCTCGCTGTTACTCTCGAGCATTTGCGGGCTGCTGTTCCATAGCATGTTCGGGCGAAAGCTGTGGCAGCTACCTTGCTTCGTGCTGGCGGCAGTAGTCGGGTTCCACCTTGGCGAGGTCCTTGCGATTCTGGCCGGGGTGGAATTCTTGCGTCTGGGAAACATCCCGATGGCGCCAGCCGTTGCTGGTGCCGTTGTGGGGCTGTTCATCTGCTGGTTCTTCGCCTCGTCGCCAGAGCCGCGCACACGCAGGCGACGGGTTACCCGGCAGCAATGAGCTGAGCGTCGTCACTCTCGATACTGACTGCCAGTCAAACGCCAGGCGCACCCGGCGGAATCTGTGACACACGAAGGGGAGGGTACATCATGAGAAAAGGATGGGTTTGGGTTTCGGTCATCTTGCTCCTCGTCGTGTTCATTGGGGGTGGCGTCGGTCTCTACTTCCTCGGTGGCTCCGACGAATCGGCACTACGGCGCTTGACCGATATCTCGATCATCTTCATCACCCTCTCGATGATCCTGGTCGTCCTCCTGATGGGCGTGCTCGTCGGGCTCGCCGTCTGGATCTCGATGCTCCTTAAGGATCATGCGATTCCGCTCCTCGAACAGCTCACCGGCACGGTGACGCGCGTCCGTGGTACGGCTGAGTTCATGAGCGAAGAGGCCGCCAGTCCGGTCATCTCCTTCTATTCGCGAGTCGCCGGTGTGCGTGCCCTCGTGAAGACGGTCACCGGCCGCAAACGTCGTTAGCGCTCGTCAGTACTCGGCCAGCGCGAAACCAGTAAATTTCCGATGATATACTTTTCGTTGCTCTGGCGCGTCGCGCGGGCTTTGATCGTGTCCGGAAACGGGCTCGGATGAGTCAGCTCGAATATGGGCGTCACCCGTCATCACGTACCGAGCTGTGAGGGATGCATGAAGGGGATCATTCTCGCCGGTGGGCTTGGTAGCCGCCTTTATCCGCTCACTTACGCGACGAACAAGCACTTGCTGCCTATCTACGACCGGCCGATGATCTACTACCCGATCGCAACCCTGGTGAATGGCGGTGTCGACCACATTATGATCGTCACCGGCGGACCGCATGCGGGCGATTTTCTACGCGTCGTACGCAATGGCAAGCATCTCGGCATCCGCCACCTCGAGTACACCTACCAGGAGCAAGAGGGGGGCATCGCTGAAGCGCTGGGGTTGTGTGCCGATTTCGCTGAAGGCGACGACATCTGCGTCATCCTGGGTGACAACACGACCGATGCCGATATTCGCCCAATGGTCGAGGAGTTCACTGAGGGCGCCGTCCTCTTCCTCGCCACGGTCCCCGATCCAGAGCGCTTCGGCTGCCCCGTCTTTGACAACGCGGACCCGACGCGCATCCTGCGTATCGAGGAGAAGCCAGCCGCGCCGAAGAGCAATTACGCCGTGACCGGCCTCTATATGTATGACGGCCGCGTGTTCGATTACATCGATCGTCTGGAGCCTTCGGCGCGTGGCGAGCTTGAGATTACCGACGTCAACAACTTCTATCTGGCTGATAACAAATTGCGCTGGCAGGAGCTTCAAGGTTATTGGACCGACGCGGGCACGTTCGAGAGCCTGCATCGCGCGAACCGTTTCTGGGCCACCCAGTGTGGCTGGAAAGCGGACGCGGAATCTCGAGAGTCGATGAATGCGGAGATCGGCTGAATGCCGGTCTGAGTGAGTCGCCAGAGAGAGCGATTCACACAAGGTGGGGTAATGAACCAGCGAGAAGAGCAGCGGGCCGCGGATCTCATCAATGACGTGTTGGAAGAGCTTGGCTACGGCCAGCGCGAGTTCGACATGCGCGGCATCCCCTTCTCCGGCGTCTGGGGAACCGCCTCATCGGTCTGCTATCAGATCAGCAATGAGATCGAAGCGGAGCGCATCGAGTCGGAGACCGCCGATCTCTCGAAGAAAGAGGGCAAGCGGCGCGCTCAGGAGATCGTGCGGGAGACGGCGCAGCACATTGCTGAGCAGATCGCCGAACGGCTGAGCGGCCATAACGGCTTCGCCAACGTCGAAGCGACCAACGGCTACATCAACATCGTCTTCGACACCAACCACTACAGCAACATGGTGATCCGCTCGATCCTGGATGAGGGCGAGAGTTACGGGCGGGGTTCGGCGCGGACCGACCGCGTGATGGTGGAGTACTCCCAGCCGAACACGCACAAGGAATTCCACATCGGCCACCTGCGTGGCACCAGCCTGGGGAACGCTATGAGCCGCACGCTCAAGTTCGCCGGCTATGATGTGCTGCAAGCCAATTACATCGGCGACATCGGCATGCACGTCATCCGCACCCTGTGGTGCTACCTCAGTTTCCACAAGGGCCAGGAGCCAACGTCACCAGCCGCGCGCGGCCGCTGGCTTGGGAACGTTTACGCGGAGTCGGTTCAGCGGCTCAATTACCGGAAGGACGTCGTCGACTTCCTCAACGAGCTCTCGAAAGAGGACATCGTCTTCGTCGAGACTGTCGATCGGATGATGAAGGAGCTCTGGAAGACCCACAAGGTCGGCGAGGACGTCGCCTATCTGCTGGGTCAGATCGCGCACCAGCGAGAGATCAAGACCGACGCCTTCTATGAGAACGACACCATCATCAAGTTCTGGCCGATCGCCTGCAAGCAACTGGCGCATGAGGTTGAGCTGGCCGAGGCTGGTGAGCTTCCACCTCCCCCGGAAGAGCAGGAGCCGGTGCCAGTGGAGACCTACCGGGAGCGTCTCGCACGTGCCGAGCAGCTCGGACGTCATCTCGACTGGTGGATCGACAACCCGCTTTGGCAGCGGGAGGTTCGCGAGGTCTTTCAGTCGTGGGATCGCAAGGATCCCGAATTCGTGCAGCTTTGGGAAGAGACCAAAGCCTGGAGCATGGAGGGATTCAACCGAATTTACGATCAGCTCGACATCCATTTCGACGTCTGGTTCTACGAGAGTGAAGTCGAGGAACCGGGTCGCGAGATGGTCAAGGAGCTGCTGGAGCGGGGCATCGCCGAGATCAGCGACGGTCTGCCGGTGGTCAAGATCGACGAGAAGCTGGGTCTCGAGAAGGAGACCTATCGCACCCTGCCGATCCTGCGTTCCGATGGCACGACGCTCTATTCAACCAAGGACCTGGCGCTGACCCGGGAGAAGTTCGAGACCTACAGCGTCGATCGGGCCATCTGGGTGGTCGACGTGCGCCAGAGCCTTTATTTCCAGCAGATCTTCAAGATCCTGGAGTTATGGGGCTTCGAGCAGGCTGCCAAATGCTTCCACTTGAGCTATGAGACGGTCATGCTCCCGACCGGCGCTATGAGCAGCCGCTCCGGTAACGCCGTCCTCTACGACGACGTCGCCACAGCGGTGATGGCGCGAGCGCGGGAGATCATCGACGAGAAGAATCCGAACCTTCCGGATGAGCTCAAGCAGCAGATCGCGCTGGACGTCGGCATCGGCAGCATGAAATACGGCATGCTGGCGCGTGACAACAACCGTGTCTTCATCTTCGACATCGAGGAGGCCCTCTCCTTTGAGGGGCATTCCGCGCCCTACATCCAATACGCCCATGCGCGCGCCTGCCGAATTCTGGAGAAGGTTGATCAATTCCCAACTGGCGATCTCGAATTTCCCGAGGTGACACCTGAAGAGATCAACCTGATCGAGCAGATCGCGTCTTTCCCGAACGAGGTGGAGCGCGCCGCGGCGGAATACAAGCCGCTGGTGATCTCTTCCTACGTCTACGAGCTGGCCAAGCGCTTCAACGATTTCTACCGCGCCTGCCCGGTCCTCACTGCCGAGGAGCCGCAGCGCTCCGGCCGCATCGCGCTGGTCGAGGCGGCTCGCCAGACCCTGGCCAACGCGCTCGGATTGTTGGGAATCGCCGCCCCACGGGTGATGTAGTCATGGAATCCGACAGATCACGCAACTGGCTCACCGGTACCGGGATCCAACCGATCCTGGTGCCGATGGCCCTTGGCTCGCTGCGCCGCGGCGTCGAGCAGGGTGCGGGCGACCTATCACGCCATTTGCGCGCGCGCTGGGAGGCGCGGCACGATCAGGACCTGCTTCGGCGCTTACGCCAGGACGAGTCCATCGACGTCGCTCCGCTACCGGAGACCGACCCGGAGCGTCATCCGGGTCAGGCATTGCACGCGCACGAGATCGCGCAATCTAGCTTGAGATTGGCCGAGCGCACTCGAACGGCGATCGACCGGGGTGATCTGGCGCTGACCCTGGGCGGGGACCACGCGGTCGCCATCGGTAGTGTGGTCGGTGCCGCGCTCGCCTGCCAGCGACTGGCCGTCATCTGGATCGATGCGCATGGCGACATGAACTGGCCCGAGGTGAGCCCGTCCGGCCGGGTGCATGGCATGCCGCTGGGCGTCAGCCTGGGGCGCGGACTGCGAGAACTGACCGACATCGGCCTCAATCCGGAGCTTCGCGCCGAGGACGTCTACTTGGTCGGCGTGCGCAGCCTCGATTTCGCTGAGAGAGACTGGATCCGAGAAGGCAGGCTCACCTGCGTCACCATGAGCGAGATCGACGACCATGGGCTCGATGCCGCTGTCGAGCGGATATGCGCGTCGATTGCGCGTTCGGGAGCCGACGCGGTGCACGTGAGCTTCGACGTCGACGTGCTCGACCCCCTGGTCATGCCGGGAACGGGGAGTCTGTCGGTCGGCGGGCTGACGTTTCGCGAGGCGGCGAAGATGCTGAGGCGGCTGCGAGCGAGCACGTTGCCGATCCATTCGCTGGACTGGGTGGAGCTGAACCCAACGCTCGATCCGAGCGGCGCCAGCACCCAGGTAGCGGTCAAGCTCCTTTCTATCGCCCTCGGCGAAGAGATCGTCTGAGCGAGAAAGTGCTGTGAACGGGCTACAGCATGCGTCGCCCAGCATGTCCTCGCGCCTCTAACGAGCTCGAAGACCTCCTTCGTTGCCCTCTCGGCTGGGCGATGCTTGTCATCGCCCACTGCGCGCTCGCATGTCCACGGTCCTCGAGGATGCTCCTCGTTCATCTGCGTTGGGAGTTGCGCGATCTCCAAAGATGGGCATGGGTGCAGGGCGCATGAGAGATTGTGGGTAAGGCAAATGTGCGGTAAATGCTGGGCGACGCATGCGTCGCCCGTACAGACGAAGAGGGCACGTCGCGCGGCCCCTATCGCGTCAGCGCCGCGATGACACCGTTGGCGACGGCCGAGAGGCGGAAGTACCAGCGTTCCATGTCGATGTTGGCGTGGCTGTTCGAGACGTAGGCCAGCCCGATCTCGTTGATCGGATCGACCATCAGCACGCAGCCGGACGCGCCCCCGTGGCCGAACGTGGCTGGAGAGCCGATCTCGGCCAGACCGAATCCGCCCGCCGTGAAGTTGAGCTCGAAGCCGAGCCCCCAGGGTTGCGGCAATGGCAGTTCGAAGCCCACCAGGTTGCCGCGCGCCGTTCCACCGGTCTGATCGACGGTCATGGCTCTGGCCGTGGCTGACGAGACGATCGGATTCTTGGCACCCGGCGCAAATAGCAGTCCGAACTTCAGCACGTCGAACGCGCTGGCGACCGTGCCGAAGGACGGGTGGGCCAGCTGCAGGGCGTAGGGAGAGTTGTACATGGCGCCGTCGGTGCCGTAGCCGAGCGTCCCGGCGACGTGGGCGATGCGGCCGTAGTCGCTGGGATCGGGCGGCATGAAGGTGTTTGTTAAACTCGCCGGCTCGAGCACCATCACTCGCACCAGGTCCGGGAATGAGAGACCGGTGACGACGCATGCCATGCGCGCGGCCAGGGCGATGCCGAAATCGCTGTACTCGAAGCGAGTACCGGGCTTTGAGAGGAGCGGATGCGAGTAGGCTTCGTCGATGATGTCATCGATCGGCGTTTGGTCGATTAGCCGCTTCTCCATTTCAGGCGACTCATAGATCAGGCCGGAGGTGTGGGTCAGCAGATGGCGCAGACGCACATGCTCACGGCCGTCGCCGGTGAACTCCGGCAGGACCGTGTTGACCAGCGTCGAGAGGGTAAGATCGCCCTGCTCCACTACCGCCATGACCGCTGCGGCGCTGTAGAGCTTGGAAGCCGACGCCAACGGCCAGAGGACGTTCGGTCCGGCGGGAAGCCCATCGGCGGCTTGACCGGTATACCAGTCGGCGATCACCTCGCCAGATTTGCTGATCGCCAACCCTGCTCCGGCGATCTCACCATCCTCGACGAAGCGCTCGATCCTGCGCTGCACTCTTGAGAGGTCGCCCGCGTTCTCCTTGCGGCTCATCCGTTCCCCGTCCCTTCCACTGCCACCACAAACACCCGCTGCATTATGCACGCGAATGGCATCCATGAGCGCCCCCCAAAGGCGCTACTTGCTGGTGGCGGTCAGGTGATAGATGGTGCCGTTGCTGAGATCGCAAACGTAGAGCTCGCCGTTGCCGTCCTGCCCGAAGGAGCTATACCCGGCGCTTCCCTGCGCCACTTTGGATTGGGACCATTTGCCACTGGCGTCCCGGGTCAGCCCCCAGATGGTGCCGCTGCAGTAGTCCGTGAAGAAGTAGGCGCCGTCAATCGACTTGTACTGCGAGCCGCGATAGACGTAGCCGCCGGTGACTGAGCAGTTGCCGGGCGCGTGCGAGTACTCGGTCACAGGCATGGTCAGGCCGGAGGTGTCGCAGTTGCTCGACGGCCGGTAGCAGTGGGTCCCCTCCATGGTCTTCCAACCGAAGTTGAGACCCGGATGCAGATCTGACGAGACGAAGTCGATCTCTTCCCACTGGCTCTGTCCCACGTCGCCGATGTAGAGGTCGTGCGTGGCGCGATCAAAGCTGAAGCGCCAGGGATTGCGCAGTCCATAGGCCCAAATTTCGGGCTTGCCATTCTTGCCGTCGGCGAACGGGTTGTCGGGTGGAATGGCATAGGGATCGCCGTGATCGACGTCGATGCGCAGGATCTTACCGAGCAGTGTGTTGGTCTTTTGCCCGTTCCCTTGCGGATCACCCTCGGATCCGCCGTCGCCAGCGCCAATCCAGAGCATGCCGTCTGGACCGAAGGCAATTTGGCCGCCATTGTGGTTGGCATAGGGCTGCTCAATGCCGAGGATCTTCTTGAAGCTATTGGGGTCGGCGCTGGTCCGATCGGGCGAGACGGTGAAGCGCGCCACCACGGTGTTTCCGCCGGTATCGGTGTAATCGACGAAGAGAAAGCCGTTGTCAGCGTAGTTCGGGTGGAACGCCACGCTGAAGAGGCCCTGCTCGCTGCTCGCGGAGCGGACGCGCGAGGTGATGTCGAGGAACGGCTGGCTCTGCACCTTGCCGCCCTTCACCAGCAGGATCTTGCCAGTCTTCTCGACGATGTAGATGTCACCGCGTCCGTCGCCGGAGTCGGTCAGAAAGACGGGCTGATTCAAGCCGCCGAAGATTGGCTCGAGACCGATCGTGACCGACGAGAGATCGACCGGTGCCGACGTCGGTGTCGGGATGGTCGTGCTTGACGACACGGGTCCGGAGGTGCTGGAGGGGGATGTCGCCGTGCTCCCACTTCCGTTCGAGGAACCGGTCACGCCCGTGGTCGAAGTCGACGCGCCACTCCCGCCTGTTGTGGTTGCCGCGCCATTGCTCCCGGAGGAGGTCGGAGTCGTGGGATTGCCGGAAGAGAGGCAGGCGGAGGCGATCAGCAGGAGGAGGACAATTGAGACGCCCGCCTGGGAGGATCTCCAGTGCCATTTGACGCGAGCGGTATGGGACGAAGCCGTGGACGGTGCTCGGACGTGGTGCTGCATTGACCCTCAACTCATCCTCAAACGTCCACGCCGGCCACGAAGAGTGTGTCCGCGCGGCCTACCCACCTCGTCGACCTGGCGTTGCGATGTCGTCACGGCGTGGACGTGGCCGGTGACGTGGTGATCGTCTTGCCGCAATCACCCGGCCACCGGCCACTCATGTGCTGCCGTCTTTGAGCCTCTCGGTCAGGCGACCACGCTCATCAGGATGCCCTTTTCCTTGACCGCCGCGCTCGTCGTGCGATAGAGGACGGTGCCGTCGAATGGCGCTTTGATCTCGTCGAGTTCTTCGCCGAGCAGGTCGAAGATGTGCCCGACGGTCTGTCCCGTACTGATCTCGTCACCCGCGCGAACGTCGCAGATCCAGAAGCCGTCACGAGGCGCGAAGAGGGTCTGCGAACGGGTGGCGTGGGTGGTCCCCGGAATTTCCGGGTCGCCGGGCAGGTTCCCGTTCACCTGCAAGGTGCGGATGGTGCCGTCGACCAGTATGTCGACGTCGTCAAGCGTGAGCTGACCGACGCCACCGGCTTCGGCCAGCAACGCGGCCACGCCCGCCTGCGCCGCGGAGACGTAGGTCATACCACCTGGCTGGTTCGGATCGGCCTGACGCCCCATGGTGAAGGGGAGTCCGAAGGCCTCGGCCATCTTCTTCGAACGTTCCGCCACCCCGGTTTCGGCGTTGGCCAGGAAGCCGCAGAAGGGGAGCAGTTCCTCGACCATGTCACCGCCATGGAGATCGACGAACGAGTCGCTGGGGGCGATGACCGAGTTGAACATAAAGTAGGCGAGAGCATCGCAAAAGGTGCCGTTGGCCCGCCCAGGGAAGACACGGTTCAGGTTCTTGCCGTCGTATGGGTTGAAGAAAGCGGTCCGCTCCCAGAATGACGGGAGATTGACGATCGGAACGACCACGATGCGGCCGTGGACTTCGTTCGGATCGATCTCACGTGCCAGACGCACCGCTGCGCGAATCGAGACGTACTCGCAGCCATGTATACCGGCGATGATCGTCGCCAGCGGGCCGTCATGCGCCCCGGTGATGCTGATGTAAGGCCAGGTCCAGCCGCCTAGTATCCGCAGATCTGACTGGAGCTCGCCTTCCTGTCGTTCGCCTTTGCCGGGAAATTCGGGGGTTGTGCTTGCCATCGTCTCCCACCCTTTCGTTTCGAACGATATATGCAGCGTGCAATGGGAGCATTGTAATGGCAATCGCCTGACCGTGAGCCACCGGTCCTCATGGTGATCCGATGGCTCAGTTGTGGATCCAGACCGTTGTACCGTACGGAGCCCATTGGTAGAGCCAGGCCGCCCCGGGGGTGGACATGTTGACGCAGCCGTGGCTCATCTCGTGGCCGAAGTTGGCATGCCAATAGGTGCCGTGCAATGCGTAGCCCCCGGCATGGAAGTACATCACCCAGGGAACATTCTTCAGGTCATAGTAGTCTGGGTCACCCGGTTTGCCGTTCTTCATCTCATCAGAAGGCAGCTTGTAGAAGATCTTGAAGTAACCGGGTGGGGTCACGTTGGGGGGCAACCCGCTGGAAATGTACTCCTGATAGACGACCTTGTTGTTCTGCCAGGCGCGCATGTACTGCTGCGACAGATTGACCTCGATCCACTTCGGAAACCCGCTCGGCGCTCCGGGCAGCGGCGTTGTCAGCGCGGCTGGATCGGACGGCTGATTCACTGTCCAGAGCCCGGGGCTGTAATTGGGGGTGCCGTCGGACACCGCCACCGAGTTCGCGTCGACGCCGTCACGCCGGGCGGCGTCAGTTCCGAGCAAGCGCAGTTGCACCGTCTGCCCATTCGGATCGTCCGGATGCCACTCGAAGATCGCGCGTTCGAAGTACTGCACGGTGAAGCCGGTCGATGGATCGCGGAACTCTTCAGAGATCGGGTAACCGAAGACAGACACGCCCCCGTGCATGCCCCAGAAGTCGTAGAAGCCGTTGCTCAGCGTATGCTGCGTGGCCGAAAAGTAGACAGAACTGGAATCGTCCTCAACAGTTGGCGCCGGACCGAATGGGTTGGATGCATCCGGGAGCGGAAAGCCGAGTGCCGAGGCGACTTCCCGGGCTTTGCTCTGGCCCGCGTCCCAACGAGCCGACGCCTGCGCCGCGAGATCGGCACCCAGCCGCCGGAGTTGCACGCGTTTCCCTTCCGGCGCGTCGGCGTGATACTCGAAGACCGCGCGCTCGAAATACTGGACGGTGACGGGAGTGCCATTCCGGGGCTGATCCTGTTGGAATTCCCCGGTGATTGGATAGCCGATGGTGGTGAGACCGCCATTGTCCAGCCAGGAGGTGAGAAAGCCGAGGCTGAGGTACTGACCGGTCTGCGAGAAGTAGACGCGGTTTGGCCCGGTGTAGTCTGCCGCGAGCGTCGAGGCCGGCATGATCGTGGCAGCCGGTACCAACATCGTCAGGGCAAGCAGAGCACCAAGCGCCAGGATGACACTGCGCCGCATCTGCGTCTCCTTTGCAGTCAACATAGTGGGACGGCCCAAATTGAGCCGCCACATCAGTGCCAACTTTACCTGCATGAGGCGTACCGCGTCACTCCTTGACGATCAACCCGATGGCCTGTCGGTTGAAGGCGGGAATGACCGAGATCTACCCCTCCGCCAACCGGGCGATGGTGGTGACGCGGTCGCCGGTTTCGACGGTGAGGAGATTTGAGCCTCGCGTCGCGCGGTTTTGACGCCGCATCGTCTTGGTGCTGAGTTGGGCCGAGATGCCGTTGGCCGACGCCAGTATCAGGTCGTCCTTGACACCGACCAGCGTGGCTACGGCCAGATTGTCGCCGCGTGCCAGCGTGATGGCCGCGATGCCGCCGGTAGCTCGGTGCCGCTGCGGGAACTGCGAGATGAGCGTGCGCTTTCCCATGCCCTTCTCGCTGACGACGACCAGGTCTTCGTCGGTGCCGCCAGCCGCGAAGAGGGCGCCGACGACTTTGGCTCCACTCTTGAGCGTGATGGCGTTGACGCCCTGGCCGTCTCGTCCGGTGGCGCGCACTTCATCATCCGGGAAGCGCAGCGCCTGCCCGTCGCTCGTCACCACGAAGTAGTCGCCCTTTGAGCCGTCATCGACCAGTGCCGCCGCCACGATCTCGTCGTCACCGAGGAGCTTGACGTCGTTGAGTCCGGCCGAATTGATGCTGCGGTACTCGGAGAGGGCGGTTTTCTTGACCTTGCCGTTAGCGGTGAACCAGACAACGTGACGGGTCTCATGCAGATCGTCGGTGGTCAGTAAGGCTGCCAGCGATTCGTCCGGCTTGAGGCTGAAGACGCGCTGCGCCGGTTCGCCGCCGCTGGTGCGGGTGCCCTCCGGCACGTCGTGACCCTTGGCCATGTAGACACGCCCGTTGCGGGTCAGGACCAGCAAATAGTCGAGCGTCGAAGCTGGGACGATGGCGCTCATGCCGTCTCCCTTGGCCGTCTTGGTGCCGCGGCTGCGGCGGAACGCGTTCTCCGGCACTGCCTTGACCCGGCCCGACTCGGCGACGACGATCAGGACATCACGCTCTTCGACCAGACTGCCGACCGCTTCGATCACGCCACCGGACGTGTCGATGTGGGTGCGGCGCGCATCTCCATGCTCTTTCAGGATCTCGGCCAGCTCCTCCTTGAGCAGCGCCACCTTCTTGGCCTCGCTCTTGAGGAGCGCCTGCAGCTCGCGAATCTTCCGCGTGAGCTCTTTCTTCTCCTCGGCGTATTTGGAGGCGTCCAGCTTGGTCACCTGCGCCAGCGTCATGTTGGCGATGACGTCCGCCTGAATATCGCTCAGGCTGTACTTGACCTTGATCTGCTCTTTGGCGACGTTGCGGTCGCGCGCCGCCTGGAAGATCTTGACGATCTCGTCGGCGTTGGCCGCGCCGATGATCAGACCCTCGACGACGTGCAGTCGTTCTTGCGCCTTACGCAGCTGGTATTCGGCGCGCTTGGTGATGACGTCGATCTGGTGCCGGTTCCAGTACTTCAGCAGCTCGATCATGCCGGTCTGTCGCGGCTGGCGGGCCGGTTGTCCCGGATCGCCGAAGAGGTAGACCATGTTGACCGGGACCGAGGTTTCCAGATCACTGAACTTGTAGAGCTGGTTCAGCACGACTTCAGGCGTCGCACCCCGCTCCATCTCGATGACGACGCGCGTCCCCTTCTCCTCATCCGACTCGTTACGAATGTCGGTGACGCCCTTGACCTTGCCGTCGTTGACAGCGTTGATCATCGATTTCACCAGACGCGCCCGCGAAATGGGTGGGATCTCGGTGACGACCAGGTTCTTCTGCCGCAATTCCTCTTCAAGCCGCACTTCAGCGCGTACGACGACGCGACCTTTGCCCGTCTCGAAGTAGCTCTCGATACCCTCAGTGCCCATGACACGTCCGCCGCTGGGGAAATCCGGCCCCTTGAGGATCTTCATCAGCGCCTTGAGCGTCATCTCCGGGTCGTCGAGGAGTGCGATCGACGCCTTGATCGATTCAGCTAAATTGTGTGGCGGGATCTCGGTCGAGAGCCCCACGGCGATGCCGGAGGCCGGGTTGCAGATGGGTGGGATGCGGGCCGGCAAATAGACTGGCTGAGTGACCTTCGGGTTCTGCAAATAGGTCTCTGCGAAGGGAACCGTCTCTTGCTCGATGTCGCGCAGCAGCAGTTCACCGATCGCCGAAAGGCGCATCTCGGTGTAGCGATACGCCGCGGCGGAATCGCCGTCGACTGATCCGAAGTTGCCCTGGCCTTCGATCAGCGGATATCGCATGGTGAAGGGCTGTGCCATGCGCACAGCGGCGTCGTAAACCGCACCGTCACCGTGCGGGTGATACGACTTGAGCACGTCACCCACGATCGACGCGCTTTTGACGGTCGAGCGGTTAGAGCGATAGCCGTTCTCGAGCATGCACGCCAGAATGCGGCGCTGCACCGGCTTCAGCCCGTCGCGGGCGTCCGGCAGCGCGCGGCTGGTGACCACCGCCAGCGCGTATTGCACGAAGGCATCCTCGAAGAGACTCGAGAACTCTTCAGTCTCGATCTCCTCGCGGTGCCCATTTCCGTTCATCACAACCGTCGTCGCCATAGGTTCCCTCTAGATTGCCCTCACCTTACCGCCCTCATCCCCTGGCCCCTTCTCCCAATTCTAGGAGAAGGGGAACAACGTTCAACGTTGAATCTTCGTCTCCCCTCTCCTGATCCTCGGGAGAGGGGGCGGGGTGAGGGCGGGTGGCTTACACATCAATATCCGTATATTTGCGGGCGCGCTGGGCCAGGAAGGTGCGGCGGCCTTCAGCGTTGGTGTCCTCCATGAGATTGAAGACCAGATTTTGTGACAGCACCGCGTCTTCGATCATCACCTGCTTCAGTAGCCGTCGCTCTGGGTCCATGGTCGTCTCGCGTAGCTCGCGTGGATTCATCTCGCCCAGGCCCTTGTAGCGCTTGATCTCGTGATTGCCCTTGTGGGATTTCAACCAGACGCGCAGCGCCTCGTCGTCGCGGAGCCAGACCGGCTTGCCATTCTGCTTCACCGAATAGAGGGGCGGCGCCGAGAGATAGATGTGCCCCCGCTCGATCAGTTCGGGAAGCTCCTGGTGGAAGAGAGTCAGCAGCAGCGCCTGAATGTGCATGCCGTCGACGTCGGCGTCGGTCATCACGATGATCTTGTCGAACTTCAAGCGGCTCAGATCGAACGCCTGACGCGATCCGGTGCCGATCACCTGCAGCAGCGTGCGGATCTCCTCGTTCTTGGCGATGCGCTCGATGTTGGCCCGCGCGACGTTCAATGGCTTTCCGCGCAGCTTCAAGATCGCCTGGAAATCGGAGTAGCGGCCCTGGCTGGCGGAGCCACCGGCGCTGTCGCCCTCGACCAGATAGAGCTCGGCCCGCTTGGGATCCTTAGTGTTGCAGGGAATGAATTTGTCCGAGATGGCGGCGTCGATGATCTGGCCGTT
The DNA here is from genome assembly GCA_963713965.1 of uncultured Chloroflexia bacterium. GTDB lineage: Bacteria > Chloroflexota > Chloroflexia > Thermomicrobiales > Thermomicrobiaceae > CALAGB01. The sequence goes on along the minus strand of OY970217.1, from coordinate 1,715,935 downwards.
GCGCTTACTCTTGCCGGTCATGATGAGGCGGGCGGCCGCCTTGGCCGCGTCGCGCGCTTTGCGGCGCTGCACCAGGTTCTTCACCCACTCGCGCGTGGTCGAGTCGTTGGATTCACACCAGCGAGTCAGCGCCTCATTGACGATCGAACGGACCGTGCCGTCGACACCACTGTTAGTCAGGCGGTTCTTGGTCTGCCCCTCGAACTGCGGATTGGCCAGCTTCACCGAGATGGCGGCGACCAGCCCCTCGCGGATCAGCTCGGCATCGAACTCGCGCTTCTTGGTGACGCCGAGCCGGATTGCCTGGTCATTGAGGACCTTGGTCAGCGCCGCCTGGAAGCCGCTCTCGTGCGTGCCCCCTTCAACGGTGCGCACACCGTTGGCGAAGGAGACGATGCGCGTGCGCTCGCCGCTGTTGGGCTGAATGGCGACCTCGACCAGCATGCCGTCTCGCTCTTCGGTGGCCGCGACCGGCTCTTTGAACAGGGGCACGCTTTCGCGATCGAGCGGCCGTAGCTCCTCGACGTAATCGGTCAGGCCGCGCTCGGAGAAGAAGGTTGCTTCATCCATCTTCTGCGCGTCGTCGTCCCAGATCTTCAGGTGGTAGGCGATGCCGCGATTCAGGTAGGCGGCGGCGCGCATGCGACTCTCGATGACGTCGCGCTGATAATCGACCGTCGGATCGGCGAAGATCTCCCGATCGAAGAGCCAGCGGAACTGCGAGCCGTGCTTCTTCTTGTCGCACTTAGTAATGGTGTGCTTTTCCGGCACGCCGCGCGCAAAACTCTGGCTGAATTCCTGTCCGTCGCGCCAGATGGTGAGCTCGAGTCGCTCCGAGAGGGCGTTGATGATGGTGGCGCCGACGCCGTGCAGTCCACCGGCCGTCTTGTAGACGCCCTGGTCGAACTTGCCGCCGGAGTGGGGCACAGTCAGGATGACGGTCGCGGTCGGAAGCGTCTTGCCGTTGACCTTTTTGGGATCGAACGGCATGCCGCGGGCTTCGTCGCGCACGGTGACCCAGCCCAATGCATCGATCTCGACCCAGATGTTCTTGCCATATCCGGCGATGGCCTCGTCCGTGGCGTTGTCGAGCGCCTCCCAGATGAGGTGATGCAAGCCGGTGGCTCCGGTCGAGCCGATGTACATGCCGGGCCGAGTGCGGATCGCCTCGATCCCCTCCAGCACCCGGATATCGGCTCCGGTATAGCGATTGGTCTTTGTCCTCGCTGCTGTTGTCATCCGGCCGTCTCCACCCTCTGGCTGATCTCGAATGCCGTCCTGAACCCGATGATCTCACCAGCCAGAACAGATGTTCGCATTATGGGCCAATTATAGCGCATCTGGCAACGCATTGCCAGCTCGTCACTGCGTACGTTCGCTTTATTCTTGCGTAGGAGGAAAGGTCAGTCAAATTCCTCGCGCATCGCATGTCGCAGCCAGCCTATCAAAATCGAGTGGCTGATGCCGAGCAGGGCGCGGGATGTGGGTAGACTTGGCGTTTCAGGTCGTCGGTCCCAATTTCGGGACCGACGCGGAGATGATGACGAAGAGTCAATTGGAGTCGGGTTTGTGAATGTCGTTCGGGACGACGTGTCAACGGCGGAAACCACTGCGAGCGCTCGATTCGCGCTCCGACGTGCCCGCTTCGCGGTCGGCTCCCTCTTCTTCATCCAGGGGTTCGTGGCCGCCAACTGGTTCGTGCGCATCCCGGCAATCAAGGACCGCCTGCATCTGAGCACCAGCGCCCTGGGCGTGTCGCTGCTCTCCCTCACGGTTGGCTTATTGATCGCCATGCCGATCATCGGCTGGCTGCTGACGCGCGTCGGGAGTCGGGTCGTCTGCGGCGCGACGGTCCTCACCTTTTTCGTCACGCCGGTCCTGCCCGCGCTGGCGGTGAACCAGATCACCTTGATGCTCGGCCTGCTCGTCTTCGGAGGCGTGGCCGGGATGCTGGACGTCTCAATGAACGTGCAGGGGGTGGCGGTCGAGGAGCGTATGGGCCGTCCGGTAATGTCCTCCTTTCATGGCATGTATAGCGCTGGCGGCATCGCCGGATCGATCATCGGTGGTGGGTTGGCAGCGCTGGGCCTGAGCCCACGCCTGCACCTCTTCATCATAGGCGCGACCTTCGGACTTTTCGGCGCGTACGTATCCCGCTGGCTCGTGGCGGAATCACCCTCTGAGCACAAGACCGGTCCCGTCTTCGTGCGTCCGACTCGCGCGCTGGCGACGCTGGGCGTCATCGCGTTCTGCGCGTTGTTGAACGAGGGGGCTATGTCCGATTGGAGCGCCGTCTACTTAAGAGATAGCATCGGCACCGGCGCCGGTTTGGCGGCGGCCGGGTTCGCCGTCTTCTCGGTGACCATGACGGCCGGTCGCCTGCTCGGAGACCGTTGGGCCGAGCGGCTGGGCGCGCCGGCATTGATGCGCATTGGTGGCCTTGTGGCGGCGGTTGGGCTGGGCCTGTCCCTCACGTTCTCAAGCTTGCCGGCCACGTTGATCGGATTCGCCTGCGTCGGTGCGGGGATGTCCTTCGTCTTCCCGCTCACGGTGAGCGCGGCCAGCCGCTCCGGCGGCATGGCGCCCGGTCCGTCCATCGCCGCCATCTCCACGGCCGGTTACACAGGACTGCTGGCGGGACCGTCGTTGATCGGCTTGTCGGCTGATGTGCTGACGTTGCGTGGCGCGCTCGGCATCGTGGTGGTGCTGGGCGTATTGATTACGTTGCTGGCCGGCGCCGCGAGACGTGGAGCGCCAAGCGGGGGAGTAGGGTAGCAAGTGAGCACCACGTCGTGGTTGCGCAAACTTGCTCAACGTCTATACTGAACCTCACTCAACTTTTCTGGTGAACAAGCAATCCCATCGAACTGGGTACGCGGTCGGCGCGGACGGTCCAAGGCCAACTGGACCAATTCGCTGCACGTTCCTGATCTGTCTGGAACAGTTCATATGAGCCTACGTGAACGATTCCTCGTCCTGATTTTGGCAATCGGTGGCTTCGCCGCGACCGTAAATGCTGTGATCCTGGTGCCCACGTTACAGCCCATAGCGGATCAGTTTGACACGACAGATGCGGTATCCGGCCAGATCGGGACGATCAACGCAGTGCTGTCCGGCCTCACGGCATTGATCGCGGCACAATGGATAGACCGATTCTCCCGCCGTCGGTTGTTGCGTATCGGCGCAGTGATCATTGTCACTGGCAATATGATATCCGCGCTTGCCCCAGCACTCAGCTGGCTCTTTGTTGGCCGGGGATTGACCGGCGTCGGAGGGGCACTCATTTTGCCAACGTGTATAGCCGCCGCAGGTGATCTGTTCGAGGATCCGGTCAAGCGCAATCGCGCAGTCAGCACTGTCTGGGCGGCAACGAGTCTCACATTGCTTGTGGGATTGCCGATTTTGACTCAGATAACAGCGTTGGCGAGTTGGCGTTGGACTATGGCGTCAGCACTCGTTCCCTTTGGGATTCTTCTTGCCGGGACCAATTGGCTTCCAACTCACATACCCGGTGGGTCTGACGAGACCGGTCAGACAACCGGACTTCGCGCCGTGTTCGAATACCGCCCCGCAGTTTTGCTGCTTGTTGGCATCTCGATGTTTTGGGTTGTCTTCTTTGGAGCTTATACATATTGGGGCGCCTTCGCCGACACGAGGTTTCACGTGACGGCGAATCAGCTCAGCCTTTTGCTCTTGGTTGGCGGCGCCGCGGATCTCGTCGGAACCTACGCAGCGCCTTTGGCGATCTCGTGGCGGTCGCCGCGATACATGCTCATCACGTGTGCTACGGCATTCGGCCTGAACTTGCTGGCGGTCGGTGTTCTTTACATCACGTATGGGTCTCTATTTCTCTACATGTTGATATTTGGCGTGTCGAGTGGCGCGCTTGTGGTCTACGCTTCAATTCTGCTGCTCGACACCCTGCCAGCGGTGCGCGGAGCCATGATGTCGCTCTCCGCTGCCGGAAACTCGTTGGGCGGCGCGGCAGGAATCGCTCTGGCTGGCGTACTCCTCGCGGTGATGGGGTACGACGCTATCTACGTCGGACTTGGGCTGATCATGCCGCTTATGATCGTCTGTCTGGCTGTGAGTTTCTCGATTTCGCGATCTGCCGCGGCACAGGAAATCGAACTCGCCGACGGTTTGACGAGTGATGGCTAATGTCTGGAGTTCGTCGTCGCCTTATTCCTCACCCACCACCTTCGGCGTGACGATGTGGCCGCCTTGATCGCCCAGGTCCGGGATCGCGATCCCCTGCATGCCGAGCGCGAACGCCAGCTCGCCGCCGTGATGCAGGTCGTGCGCCATGATGCGCCAGAGGACCCACTGATAGGGCACGACGTATGTCTTTCCTTGATAGGGATGCTGGAACGTTCGGCTGAGGTCTGTCACCGTCCAGTTGGAGAGGGCTTCCTCGATCATCCCCCAGGTCGCTTCCAGACCGCTACAGAGCGTGTCCGCATCCAGCTCGATGCCCGGCTTGAGACGGTGGGCGGGCCCGGGATCGCAGGCTTCCTCGACCCATTCGTCCACTTCGGCGCTCTCGACGCCAAGGATGTCGTGGATCCAGGCAATTCGACCTGTCGCGATGTGACCGATGAGTTCTCCGGCTGAGCGCAGATGATCGCCGCCGCGCCAGGCCAGGTTATCCGGGGTGAGTCCCATCACAGCGCTCATGAGCGCTTGCTGGTACCCAGCCCAGCCGTCATAGATGATCAGGAGAGATGTCGAGGTTTCGTCCGCCATTGCTACCTCACTTTGTGAGAGCTTGCTTAATCTCAGCAAGCGCGCTGCTCGCACCTCGGTCAATAACGCGAACTCGGGCAGACTTTGGATGCCTTGCTTTGATCGTTTCGAGAACAGAGAAAAACCTCCTATCTGCTGTCAGAAAGACATCGGACTCGAGAATATAGCCAGCATGCAAACTATCCTCCGAGTTGCCGCCCGCATCAATTTTATGGTCGAGTTGAAAGAACTCGGCAAGGCAAGTTATATGGTTCCTGGGCATATTGCGGGCTTTCACTTCGTGAAGCCAGAACCTCGAGTAGTCAGGTTCTCGGAGCAATCGAGTGTCAACATACGGCGCAACCCAGTCGGCATAGTCTCGGCTAGCCGGGAGTCTGAGAACGAGCGCGTTAGACCATACCGACAGAGAAGACGTGCGCCAATACTTCTCCTCATCAGTTTCGTACCCTGTTGTCACAAGATCGAAGCTTGATCCCCCGGCAGACACGAGTGCAACAGATTCGTCGTGGAGTCTTGCAGAGCGAAGAACTTTCTGGTGAATTGTGAAATGCTTTTTGCCAGCATCTGAATCATGCTTATATGTTTGGAATGAACTCGGAACATACCGTGGCTGAGCTTTTGCTTCCTTCCATTTCATCCGATGATTCTTCAAATGAATCGGAATGAGGGAAGCTTCTTCAGCCCTCCTGCAAAGCCCCCTTGGACGGCATCTACGGACTTCGGCAAGCAGTTCATCGGCGTGGAGAAATGTATCCGGGACCCGCGCGAAGTTCGTGGCGACTTCAGTGATTGTTTTCATTGCTTGTTCACGCAAGTCGTCATCACGTATTGCGTATGTTTCAGTTAGATGGTGGTCATTCGCCGTAACCCTGAGCCCATTTGAGTCCAAGAACTCACGCACGGCGGTGGCTTCATCACACCGTTCGATGAATCGAAAGACGTTGGTGTCGAGATAGACGCGCTTGATCGGTTTCATAGGCAATGGCGCTCACGATTGGCTGCAGCACGAGTCATTCCGAATTTGACCCAAACAAGTGAATCTAGCATACCGAGAGAAGATGGTTCAGTCACTTGCGGAACCTGAGCCGCATTGCTCCCGATAGTCGCCGCGTCTGTCCCCGCTACTTCCCCTGCCACTGGGGTTTGCGCTTCTCGAGGAAGGCGTTGACACCCTCCTTGAAGTCCTCGCTCATGTAGCACTTGAGGATCAGCTCCTCGGCCTTGGGCGGCCGACGATGCAGCAGCACGCGACGGACCGACTCCTTGGTCACCTGAATCGTGAGGGGCGCGTTGGCGGCGATCTGCTCGGCCAGCTCCTGCGCTTTGTCGAGCAACTCTTCCGGCGCGACGATCTGGTTCACCAGCCCCATCGATTTGGCCTCTTCCGCCTCGATCATGCGCGCCGTGTAGATCAGCTCTTTGGTTCGGGCAGGACCGATCAGGTCGACGAGCCGGGCGTAGTTGTTGCTCGAGAGGCAATTCCCTAGCGTGCGCGAGATGGGCACGCCGAAGCGGGCGTTGGGCGTGCAGACGCGCAGATCGCAGGCAAGGGCCAGGCTGGCACCACCGCCGACCGCATAGCCCTGAATGGCGGCGATGGTCGGGCGCTGCACCGACTCGAGGCGGCCGATGACCCCGTCGACGCGGGATTCGTAGTCGATGGCGTGCTGCGGATCGGTGAAGGTCTGGAACTGGCTGATGTCGGTTCCGGAGACGAAGGAGCGGTCGCCCGCGCCGGTCAGCACCAGCACGCGGATATCGCGATCTTGCTCGACTTCATCGCAGATCTGGGCCAGCCGGTCGTACATGGCGAAGGTCATGGCGTTGCGCTGCTCAGGCCGGTTGAAGGTCACCCAGGCGATGGCGCCACGCCGCTCAAATTGAATGTCAGGGTTGTCGTTTTCCATCTTCCCTCCGTCGCTCGTGCGCTTGGTCAGTCAAATTCAATTCCGGGACGCGGGCCGACGAGGCCGCTCTGCCGGAGTTTGGCGACGTCGGCCTCGTCGATGCCGATCTCGCGCAGCACTTCGTCACTCTGCTCGCCGAGGAGCGGCGGCACGCGGAAGACGTCGCCGGGCGTGTCGTTCAGCTTGACCGGCAGGCCCAGCAGCCGCACCGTCCCCATGGTCGGGTGCGGTTTCTCCACCACCATCTGGCGATGCAACACCTGCGGGTGATCGAGCGACTGGCCGACATCGTAGATCGGTCCGCACGGGATGCTGTTCTGGTTGAGGATGATCTCCCACTCGTCGGAGGTCTTCTCGCGCAGTTTGGTCTCGAGCACTTCCGCCAGTTCCAGGCGATTGGCGTAGCGTCCGCCGTTGGTGTTGAAGCGGGAGTCGTTCGGCAGATCGGGCATGCCGAGGATCTCACATAGTTTGGGCCAGCGTTTGTCGCCGGTGGCGCCGATGGTGACGAAGCCGTCTTTGGTGCGGAAGACTCCGTAGGGTGCGTTGATTGGGTGATGATTGCCGGCGGGTGGCGGCACTCCCGCCCCGTTGAGGTAGCGGGTCGCCTGGAAGGCGAGCGTGCCGACCATGCTCTCCAGCAGCGAGGTGTTGACGATCTGGCCGCGGCCGGTCTCCTGGCGTGCATACAGGGCGGCCAGAACGCCATAGGCGCCGTAAAGCCCGGTCAGCAGGTCGGCGATCGGGATGCCGACGCGCACCGGATCGCCCCCTTCGAAGCCGGTCACGCTCATCAGACCGGAGAAGCCCTGGACGATCTGGTCGAGTCCGGGCCGGTCGGCAAACGGACCATCGACGCCAAAGCCGGAAATCGCGCAATAGATGATGCCGGGGTTGCGCGCCGACATCGTGTCGTAGCCGATGTTGAGCGCCTCCATCACCCCGGGGCGGTAGTTCTCGACGATGACGTCGGCGGTGTCGGCCAGGCGCCGGAAGATCTCCTGCCCCTCGGAGCGCTTGAAGTCGAGCGTCAGCGAGCGCTTGTTGCGGTTGGCGGAGAGGAAAAAGGCGCTCTCGCCGTTGAAAAAGGGCGGGCCAGCTTCTCTTCCATGATCGCCCCCTTCGGGACTCTCCACCTTGATGACGTCGGCGCCCATGTCGCCGAGGAACATCGCGCAGGTCGGTCCCGCCAGGTGGCGGCCCAGATCGAGCACGCGAATTCCGCTCAATGGTGCGTGGCTGTTGCTCGCAGTCTCTGCCATCACGGCTCCCCTTGCTCTGGCTAGTGCGACCCGCCCTCGTGTTTCTGTCACCGGCACGATACCGTCAGTAGAGGAGGCAGGCAAGCGAAGCCAGGCGCGCGGTAACCTGAGAGCCAGGCCGATATTCCGGTCTGGCTCTCACGAACTTGTCTGGGTTATTCACCGTCTATTGGGACGGCTCTTCCTTGTACGGCGTTTGGGAACCGGGGAACTCTTCGGGACGCACCTGGTATGGGTAGCTATCCACTCGTCGGGCTCCCACGTCGCGCAGCACCGACTGCGCCGTGCCCTCCGCGTCCCCTTCGTCTGCCAGGGCCATGACCAGCCAGGCCCCTTCGGACATCTCCGCTTCGTAACGTTTGGCGACGTCCTCCGGCACACCGATGCCCGTGATGGCGCCGAGCCAGCCACCGGCCGCCGCGCCAACTCCGGCACCACCAGCCGCCGAGACGAGCCATCCGGCCGCCAGGAACGGTCCCGCGCCGGGGATGGCCAGCAGCCCCGCGCCGATCAGACCGGAAACGACGCCGCCGGTGATGCCGCCAGCCACCACTCCGGGAACGGTCGCGTCTCCGCCCCGTTCCGATGCAGCCTGCGAGCGTACCTCGTCGGCAGCGTCGCTGTGGCTGAAGACGAGCGACAGGTTGTCTTTCGAGAACCCGGCGTCGCGCAGGGCGACGAGTCCCTCTTCGGCAGTGTCTGATGCGGCGAAGACGCCAATGACGGTGTGCCGGTCTCCGGATGCGGCGTGTTGTGTCTTATTGACTTTCTCTTCAGTGTCTCGTGCATCGCCAGGCAGGACCATGATTGCTCCTCCAGGTGTGGTCGAGTTGCGTCCGTATGTCGGCTCCACTCCGGCCACAGGCATTGGTCGTCGACGTTGTTATCACCCTTCGTGCACGCAAAGGATATGCCAGTTCGGCACTCGCGGTCTGAAACCTCGAAATGCCGATGAAATAGCCGATTCAGGAGAGTTTGTGGAAGAGATTGACTCGGGCTTACTATTCGTCCAACACGAGGCATTGTTCCTGCGAACCGCCGATTTTGAACGTCGCCGTGGAGGCAGGTAACGAGTGCAACAAAACAGAGGGGATCAGGATCATGCCGAACGACGATCGCTCAGGAACCAATTTAGAGTCGACACGAATGGACGACCGGCGCTTCCTGGACGAATTTCGGGAGAATCTCTCTGAATCGACCGTCCGCGCCAAGTGGATCGGCTCGACCAACGAGCGGGAGGAACGTCCCGGTCAGACACTGGCGACTCGCAACCATGACGTGATCAAGCGGTGGGTAGGAGATCGAAACGGCAATCCGGCCACGGTTCCGGGGACGGAACACGACGGTCGACCTGGGGTGCTTCGCTTTGACTTTCCTGGCAACGGTGGCAAGGGATTGCAGCACATCTCATGGGATCGTTGGTTCGAGACGTTCGACACCCGCAATCTCGTTTTCGTCTATCAGGAGCATAAGTCGGACGGTCACCAGAGCAATTTCTTCCACTTCGACCGACCGTACCGAGAGCACCAGTAACTCGCGCACAACCGGTCATCCTCCTCTTGCCTGAGCCTTGCCCAGCGCGGCAGGGCTCAGCTTCTTTCTTGCAGCTGAATGCATCAAGATTGACCCGTTACGTCGTTGCGCGTTGGGGCGTCATTTATGGCGTACAACGGTGTCGGCTGCTGGTCGACGCGGGCGTCATGAATGTCGCCCCTACCGACTGAAATCAGAACAATGGAACATCATTACCCAACGCGCTCTTAAGGTTCGGTGAAGCGCCTCAGGAGACGGTGACTTCGCCGAAGGCCTTGGCTGCGGTGATGGCCTCTTTGAGCTGGCCAGCGCCGAGCGCCTCGACCGGCGAGGCGTCGTTGAGGAGCGGGTTGAGCCCGATGAACCAGGCTCGTACGGTCGAAGGAACCTCGGAGGAGAGGAGAATCTGGGCGATCTCGAAGGCGGTACGCAGGCGTTGCTCAACCTCGAAATTGCGGATCTCGGTGATCTCACCGCTGGCCCAGCGCGTGACGGTCTTGCCGTCTTTGACTCCGGCGATGTGGGTGGTGAGCTGCCGCGTCAGGAGTTCCTGCAACGTATTGGCCAATTGGGTGACGTCAACCTCCGTGGCGAGGCGGTGGGCCTGCTGCCAGCGTTCCAGCTGGTCCGCTCCGGAAAGAGCGCCGTCACTCTTCTGCTTGGACTTCTTTTTCTTTTTGGCCATCGCCACGTCCCTTGGATCGGTGGAATCGCGTTCGGGGCCATACTGCACCATGAGACGGCGTTTCGCAATTCGCACCGTACTGCGCGGAGTGTTTATGCGAACCGGGGATCGATGAATGCCGGCCCGCGTGACCTGGTCGAGCCCTGTTGGATAACGATGAAATGCAACGACTTTTTCGCGGTTGGCAAGCTGCTGCATGACGATTTCGCGCTCGATTACTCGCAGTCAGCCAAGGGCATCACCTGATGACCGCACGTCCGCCAAAAGGAACGACGGGAGAGATTCGCAGAAATCTCTCCCGTCGATAGAGGTGGAGTGGGAATCAGCTCAGTTAGTGACCGTGCCCGTGGCTGTGATCGCCGTTGCCGTTGCTATTGCCGACGGCGAAGAGCGGCGTCATCGGCTTCACGTTGGCGGTGTCACAGGTGTTCCGCAGGCAACCCAGTCCGAACGCATACTGCTCGGTCTGAAGCAGCGAGTAGTGGTTATAGGGCGTCGGATCCTGCAGGCCGCGCGGACCGTGGTTGGTGACCACAATCGTGGCGATGTGACCGCCACCCGGATTGGCATCGCAGCAGCCGAGGTTGGTGGCTTCGAAGTCATCCTCGTCCCACGTGATGACGATGGCGTTGTTGCCTTCTTTCCAGCTCTGTGAGGCCATAATCGCCGTCACCACGCTGCCCACGTAGGTGTCACCCATTTGGATCAGCCCCGTCGAGTCGGTGCAATCGGAGATCCCGTGCATGTCGTGGCACTGGTCCGGGACGATGAAGCTGAAGTTTGGCACCTTGTTGGTGGCCAGGTCGACGAAGAGCTGCGTGTCCGGCACCATCTTGGCCAGTTCGTTGGGATCATTCTGCATCGATGCGAAGTTCAAGAACGGGTTGTGCTTCGACTTGTAGAGGCCGTTGCCGTAGTCATAGCCCTTGAACCCGGCCACCGGCATGGTTTGCTGGTAGTCCTTCCAGGTCAGACCGGCGCCTTCAAGCTGCTGCGCCAGACTTGGCTCATTGTTGGTGTGGTTCACGCCATTGGTCGTCTGATCGTAGGCGTTGTCGTCCTGAATTCCAAAGTAGCTGCCGCCGATGAGCGCCACGTAGTTGGGCTCACTCGGGTGCGTCACGCCGTACGACTCGGTTGCCAATCCGTATTGCTGCGCCAGAGCGTTGATTTGTGGCGCGTTGGCGTTGCCAATGATCTGCTCGGAGGCGTGATTTTCCATGACAATTTCAAAGATATGCTGATAATGTGGGACCCGATCGTTGCCTGACTCTGACCGGTCACGCGCCATGGCGACGGCCGGTATCGCTACCACCACCAGCGCGAGCATGGCAGTCAGTAGCGTAAGACCCTTCTTCCGCATGGACCCTCCTTCGTGGGAATCCGTGACGCTCTCGTGAGAGCGCCGTCCAACCTTCTCATTGGGCATGGCCGCTCGATGGCCACGCCCGTCTGCAAGTTAGCGGCGGATGCGCCCGCGAAGGATTGAGACCAGGTTAAAGAACTGTTGGTCTTGCGTTAAGAGGACTGAGTCACTTGATTGCGATTGGCTCTGGTTCGAGCTCAGTCACGTCGTCGCCGCGTAAGCCATAGACGGCGTAGTAGATGGCCAGCGCCGCGCTGATGGCGATGCTAAGAGGGACGGAAATAAACGCGGCGATGAACGCGGCGAGATACATGAACGGACCAAAGCGGAAGGCGCGCGTGATGGCGGCGATAACAGCCGGGTCGGCCGATTCGCTCAGGAGTCGACGGTTGGAGGAGGCATAGCGCCAGAGTGCGTTGAAGCAGACGGCGACCATCACGAACGTTCCACTATAGATCAGCATGCCTGTGCGGGATTGCGACGTCGTCAGGTAGTCGGCCAGCAGCGCCGTGGGATAGTTTACGAACGTGATGAGCATCAGCAGGATGCCGTTGATCATCAGGAAGCGCCGGTCAGAGTGATCGATCAGCTTGAAGACCAGGTGATGATTCACCCACATGATCAGGATGACGACGAAGCTGATGGCGTAGGCCAGGAATGACGGCCAGCGCTGCAACAGATCGTGTGCCAGGTGCGCGCTGTCGGTCGGGATGGGGATCTCCAGAATCAGCAGCGTAATGGCGATGGCAAAGACGCCGTCGCTGAAGGCTTCAAGCCGACCCGTGTCACGCGCCACTGTTCGCCTCCTCTCGGAAGGATGAGCAGGTTCTCAAGTTCCGACAGTTCTGGCGTATCCGATTTGCACCGGACGTCGGCCATCGGCTCGAATAGATGGCAGTCTATGGGGAGCTACGCTGGGAAACCATAGTGAAAACAGGTAGGAGCGCGTACCGCCAAAATGGGTAGGATGAGGCGCGCGAATATCGATCGCGGGGAGGATACTCATTTGGTACGCATGACGGACGAGGAGATCGAGGCGTTTCTGAGCGGACCGGTGATCTGTCGGCTCGGGACTCTGGACGATGACGGATGGCCGAACGTGGTGCCGGTCTGGATGCGCTTCGCCGACGGTGGCTTCTATCTGGTGCCGCGTGAGCGATCCCGCTGGGCGCGACATCTGAAGCGCGACGGACGTTGTTCGCTGTGCCTGGACGTCTTCGAAGAACATCAACGGGTGCTGGTCAAGGGACGCGCCGTCATTCGGGAGGAGCCGAACGTTGGAGGTGCATGGGTACCGATCCTGAAGGAGATGGCCGAACGGTATTGGGGTGAACGGGGGCTGCGCTACTGGGAGCGCACGCTGCAGGAGCCTCGCTGGCTGGTCTTTGTCGAGCCGGTCGAGATCACAAGCTGGCATGGCACCTGGGCACAACGCTATCGCCATTACGAATGGCAGGTCTAGCGGCTCCAATCACCTGAACGCCTAATCTGACGTCGCATTCTCGACTGGCTGCTCGGCGCGTCTCTCGACTACGTCCATCATCTCTTGGAGCACGAGTCGAAGCTCATGCAACCGGCTCTCGCCGATGGCGTCCCGAAACTCCTCCTCCATATCGTTCAGGATGCGAGCGGCGGTGGCGGTCATGTTCAGCCCGCGGTCGGTGATCTGAATTAGCGACTGCTGAGCGGGTTGCTGGTGCTTCAACGTCGCGCGACGGTCCCTATGCCCCGAATGGACTGGTTGTACGTCGATTGACAGGGACGCTAACGGCCACTAGTATTAGCGGTGCAAGACTTCGGGGCAGGGTGAGGCGCTCCGCGCCAATTCCCGACCGGCGGTTATAGCCCGCGAGCGACGAATGTCGCAGGAACCGGTGAGATTCCGGTGCCGACGGTACAGTCCGGATGGGAGAAGATTGCGTCCCCATAATGCTATGCTCCCCGAGGTCCGTGTCTGAAATTTTTGGGTAAGCCATGCGGTTTGACCGACTGGTGACCCACGCGAGGCGTACCGTCTCGCGATTTCGAGAGGGACGGGCCTTTAACATGGAATCGACCGACTTTGTCGATGCGCTCGGCGCGTCGCCGGGCGACCTGATCGACCGTACCGCCGAGAGATCCACGCGCTCTAGAAGCCGTCCGGAGCGGCGCGCTCCCGCGCGTCTCCGTGTGCTTTGGGCAATCCTTCCACCAATGGCCATCGGGCTCAGCATGCTCGTGCTCTGGAGCGTACTCGTGCGTGCCGGGGTGGTGGCGAAGTATCTCCTTCCAGCTCCCACGGAAGTGCTGCGTGTCTTCTGGCAGTCGCTCACCAATGGGCTGCTCTGGGAGTACGCGCGTCCGACCCTCATCGAGAGCGTGGAAGGGTTCGTCGCCGGGAGCCTGATTGGCTTAGCGACCGGCTATGCCATCTCCCGCAGCCGCTTGCTGGCGCGCATGCTGGAGCCCTACCTAGCCGCCAGCCAGGCGCTCCCCGCCATAGCGTTGGCTCCCCTGCTGGTCCTCTGGCTGGGCTATGGGAAGACTCCGATCGTCGCGCTCTGTGCCCTGATCGTCTTCTTCCCGGTGCACGTCAATACCGCGCTCGGCATCCGCACGCTGGATCAGGAGATCCTCGACGCGGCGCGGGTCGATGGCGCTGGTGGCTGGTCGCTGCTGCGGCACTTCGAGCTGCCATTGGCGCTGCCGAGCATATTGGCGGGTATGCGCAACGGGTTGACGCTCTCGATCACCGGCGCCGTGGTCGGCGAGTTCGTCATCGGCGATCGTGGGCTGGGCGGTCTGCTCACCATCGCGCGCGGCAACTTCAACACCCCATTGGTCTTCGCCACGCTGCTCACGCTGGCGATTATGGCGTCCGTGTTCTATGGCATTGGCCGAATCATCGAGCGACGGCTTTCGTATCTGGAGGGATGAGATGCGGGTAGGTGTTGGTGGGCGGCGCGTGCCGTCCGCCCTGGTCCGGTTATTCCTCGTTCTGGTCGTCATCGGCGCGCTTGCCGGGTGTGGTAAGCCGGGTAGTGGCAGTCCAACGTCGGTGACCATCGGTCTGACGTACGTTCCGAATATCCAGTTTGCACCGTTTTATGTGGCCGATTCGCTCGGCTACTACAAGGACGCCGGTCTCAAGGTGACCTTCCGCCACCACGCGGCGGGCGAGGATGAGTTCGGCGCGCTGGTCTCCGGCAACGAAGACATGATCTTAGCCAGCGGCGACGAGATGCTCCAGGCACAGAGCAAGGGCGTATCGGTCGTCTACCTGGCGCAGGTCTTCACGCAATACCCGGTGGCGCTCATGGTTCCGGCCGATTCGTCGATCAAGTCGGCGGCCGACCTCAAGGGCCACAGTATCGGCGTGCCGGGTGCCTATGGCGCGACCTACATCGGTCTGCTGGCGTTATTGCAGCAAGCCGGACTGACCGAGAAGGACGTCGATATCCAATCTATCGGCTACACCCAGGTGCCCGCGTTGATGGGGCATAAGGTCGATGCTGTGATGGGCTACCTCAACAACGAGACCATCCAGTTCCAGAAATCCGGGTTCGACGTCACGACCATCCCGGTCGGTGATTCGCAGCCGCTCATCTCCAACGGACTGGGCGCCTTGCAGAAGGAGCTTGATTCCAATCCGGACGTGGTCAAGGCGGTGATCGCGGCGACACTCAAGGGCGTCGACTTCGTCAATACGCATCCAGACGAGGCGCTGAAGTTGAGTGAGAAATACGTGCCGGATCTGAAGGACAGCACCACCGCCGCCAGCGCGCTGGACGTGCTCAACGCGACTATACCGCTCATGCAGACGAGCAATTCGGCGGCCAAAACCGATCCGAATGATTGGTCGTCGATGGAGCAGTTCATGGTCTCAAACGGTCAACTGGACAAATCGGTGGACGTGAACAAGGTCTACAGCAACGACTACCTGCCGTAGGGCTGCAGGAAGTCCAACCGGAACGGATTGTACGGGCGACGCACGCGTCGCCCAATTTCGTCGTTCGTCCCTGGTCGCTCCTCAGTCGGAGGTGGCGACCGAAATCGCCGGACAGAATGATGCGAGCAATTCATGGGTCAGCCGAGAAGCGCATAATCTTCTGAGCGCGGGGATTGCCGCGCCAACAATCTAAGGGGGACCGATGCTGGTCGGACGCAAAGTGACGCTACGAGGGATCATGCGGGACGACCTGCCGGACATTTGGAGGTTCAACAACGACCTCGAGGTCGAACTGGCCGGTGGAGGTGACCCACCCAAGCCGCAGTCGTTCGAGCGACTGCTCTCCGAATACGACCGAGACGCCTCCATGGGTGGTCGCGACCCAGCTCATTTCGCCATCGAAGCGGAGGGTAAGTTCATCGGTCACTGTGGGCTATCGAACTTCAACAACACGGCCCGCACCTGCGAGCTGGGGATTGGGATCGGCGACAAAGCGTACTGGGGCAAAGGATACGGGCGCGAGTCGGTCGCCCTGCTCGTGGATTACGCGTTCAGGTATCGCAACTTCCATCGCGTCTGGTTGTGGGTCCATGCCGACAACGAGCGGGCCATCCGCTCGTACCTCTCCTGCGGCTTCGTGGAGGAAGGACGACTGCGCGAGCACATGTACAGCAACGGGCGCTACGTCGACGTCGTCTACATGGGCATCCTGCAAGGAGAATGGGCCGCACGAAAGGATTGATGGCGGGCGACGTCAGCAGCGATCGCAATCGTTCATCCGAAATGACCAGCTATCCCATCCACAGCCGGACGCCGAGTTGCTGCAGGATCTCGATGGCGTCCCAGTCGCCGGTGCGTTCCACGATCAGGCCGTTGTCGATCTTCAAGGTCTCAATTCCGTGGAAGAGGACGCGGTTGCCGGTCGGATCGATGCTGAAGAAGCGTCCCCGGTGCGTGGCGTGAGCCGTCCAGCGCACCGCCACGCGCCCGGCTTCAGCGTCGACGATGATGAATTCGATGTCGACGTAGAAATCAGGGAACGCCTCGTACAGTTCGGCCAGGCTGCGCACGTTCTCCTCGCGCGTGGCACGTTTGCCGGACGGGTGGCTCAGATCGACGAAGTCCTCCGAGTACATGGCGAGGACGGCATCGGTGTTCCCCTTCCGCCAGCCTTCATTGACCCAGCGTTCGGTGATCTCGATCAGCTCTTCGCGAGTGTGCTGACTCATGCGTTGGCCCGATCGATGGCCTCAAGCACTGGCACGAACGCTTCAAGCGAGGCGGGCGTCGCGGGCGCAAGGACGACCTGCAGGTGGCTGATGCCCTGGTCCGCGAAGGCAAGCAGCTTCGTCGCGATCTCCTCTGGCTCTCCCCAGATTGGGTCGCAGCTGAGCGGCAATGCCGGAGGTTGTGTCGGATAGGGATGCACCATCACCGCGGCGGTGCGCACCAGAGTTGAAGGATCGCGGCCCACGTCGGCGCAGGCGGCGTCGACGGCCTCGCGCAGTGGGGGAATCGCCTCCTGCGGCCGGTTGCTTGCCCCGACCGACCAGGTGTTCCACATCTCTGCGTGCGCCGCCGTGAGGCGCAGCATGCGTGGCCCCTTGGTGCCGATCATGATCGGCATGCCGTTCGTGCTCGGGCCTCGTGGCCGCAGCACGCACTCGCGTGCCTGGTAGAAGCGGCCGTCGAAATCGATCTCACCTTCGCGCAGTAGCGTGCGGATGATGGTGAAGGCTTCCTCGAAACGACTGGCGCGATGGTCGTACGGGAATCCGAAGGCACGGTACTCCTTTTCGAACCAGCCTGCCCCCAGTCCCAGGATCAGGCGCCCATCGCTGATCTCGTCGACGGTGTCGGCCATTTTGGCCAGAAGGGCCGGCTCGCGGAAGCTGGTCGCGAGGACCAGGGTCCCAAGCTGCGCCCGCTTGGTGACGGCCGCCACCGCTGAGAGCATCGACCAGCACTCCCAGGCGCCGACCATCTTGCCGTCCCATTCGCCGAACATGTGGTCCGGCAGCCAGATCGAATCGAACCCAGCCTGGTCGGCCAGTTCCGCCATGAGACGCTGGTCTGCCCAGCGCAGTGGGGTAGGCTCCGGCAGGCTCAACGCCTCGATGTCGAGCTCGATGCCAATCTTGAGGCGCCGATCTGATGTGGGGCTTGCACTCTGAATTGCACTCACGGATGACCTCCTCATGCTGGTCAGCGTCGTTCAGTCCCGCGGCTTTGGACCGCTCAGCCGACGACCTCTTCGTACAGTCGTAAGAAATTTTCTCCGAGAATGCCGCGGGCAATCTCGTCCGAGTGTCCTCGTCGCAATATTTCCTCGGTGATGCGTGGGAAGTCTGCCACAGTTTGGACCTCGGCTGGTGCGGGCCGCATCCCGTAGAAATCCGCTCCGAGTCCGACGCTGGCTGGCCCACAAAGATCCATCAGCCCCTCCAGCTGATCGACCAGTGCCGCGACGGTCGGCACTTGATAGAAGATGGCGCAGGCCACGCCACCGCCTTCTCCGACCTTCCGTAGCATGCGCGTGCGATGTTCGTCGCCGAGCCGGGTATGCGAAACCAAAAGTGGTTTGCTGGCCATCTCCAGGACCTCGTCGACCGAGGTCGGACCGAGATGGGCCAGATCGATGAGGATGCGCAGCCGTTCCATCTCGGCCAGCGCCTCCTCGCCCAACATGCTGAGGCCGCCCCCTCGTTTGGCAACGCTACTGCCATCTGCCAATGGATTCCGGTTGCTCCAGGTAAAGGTGGCGATGGTGATACCGAGCGTGCGGAAGAGTCGCAGCAGACGCAGATCGATCCCGATCGGGTCGAGCCCTTCGAACGCCAATATGCCCGCTGTCACGCCGTCGACTTTGGCCTGTCGCACCTCAGCGGCGGTCGTCGCCAGGCGTAAGCGTCCGGAATAGGTGTGGAGTGCCTCGTGGAAGACCGAGAGCATAGCGAGGGCGCGCGGCTGAGTCGCTCCGGCGTATTCGGGCCGGACCGGGCGGTAATTGAGATCGAACGGCGCGGTGAAGATGGCGAAGACCTGCGCCGTCACGTCCCCGGCTTCGAGCAGTTTGAGCGAGACCTGACCGTCGCATCCCTCGTCGGTCGGCGCTTCCGGTGCGCCCGACTCCCAGGTGGTGGTGCCATCGGTCAGACCCATGAGGATGTCGGAGTGCGCGTCGATCACGATGCTGCTGGCGTGCAGCGCTTCAGCGCGCCGAACGAGATCGGCTGAATCGCCCTGAATCATCTCGGCTCCTTCAATCGGCGAATGATGCGTGCAGTGTCGACGTATCCGGCATCGCCGTCAATCAATCGATGTGCACGACAGATTCGAGATGATGGGGGTGTTTGGCGATCGGCGCAATAGGACCTGCGGGAATTGAGGCAGGAGTTCAGCCCTCATCCCCGGCCGGTCCATCCCACTGACTCCCTTCCCACTGAAGGGAGAACCAACTCTCAATTCTGAGAGAAGGGAGAATGTGCGAACGGAACACGGGTAACACATTAGACCGGAGACATAGGTAACAGCAGATCATGTTGCGGGTCCGGTCGTTGTTGTTGTGGGCTCGTCGCGGCGCCGGGGTTTCTGGACCACGATCAGCTTGCGAGCCGGGTGAGGGCCGCTACGGCAGGTAGTTGGCCGGGTTGTCCCAGGAGCCGTTCTTCTGGACGGCGAAGTGGCAGTGCGGGCCGGTCGAGTTGCCGGTCGTCCCCATGTAGCCGATCAACTGGCCCTGGAAGACCTGCTGTCCGACCTTGACGGAGGGTGTGGTCATCATATGGCCGTAGAGGGTGATGAGCCCGTTGCCGTGATCGATCTCGACCATGTTGCCATAGCCCGCGTCAGTCCAGCCTGCGTAAATGACCGTCCCAGCGGCGGCGGCGGCGATGGGCGTCCCTTGCGCGTTGGCGATGTCGATGCCCAGATGGAAGTGATCATATCCGCCGTAGGCCGGTTCAAGCGTGAGTGACGTTGGGCCGTATGGTTGGGTGATTGTCCCGCTTGTTGGCCAAATGAGGACGCCACTTCCCTGGGCGTTCGATCCCGCACCGCTCACCACGGCCTGACCAACAGAGGAGTTCTGTGCGTAGATCAACTCGCTCTTGGCGGTTGATTTGATCGTCTGCAGATCGTCCGAGACGGCGGTGATATGAGTCTGGAACGAAGCCAGGGCGCTATCGAACGCCTGCGCTGGATCGGCCGAAGTGGTGAGATCGGGCATGGTGACGGCCGGGTAGGTCTTGGTGCCCATCCCCAATACTTTGCGGAGTTGGGCGGCTTGAGTGTCCAGTGTCGTGACCGACGATTGCAGTTTCGAAAGCTGCGTTGACGCGCTCTGGATCGCGGCGTTCGTTTGATTCTGCAGCTCCTGCTGCTGGGTCGTCTGCTCGGCGGTGTTGGCCGCGGCCTCTGTCTGCACGCTACCGAGATTCTGATCCTGGGATTGCAGCTGCTGGCGCAATTCGGCGTTGTCGTGCTGCGCCTGCTGGATCTGCTTCAGAAGCTCTTGTGTCGAATCGTGAAGCCCCGTGATCTGCGCGTCCGGCGCGACGTCGGTCACCTGCTGCGTCTGCACCACTGAGGAGACGCTCGGGATACGGGGATCGACCGGAAGCGAGTCGGCGATGATTGGAGCGCCACCACCCTCGACGACCGTCTGGGGCGCATGATGGAGCGACAAGGTTGGAACGGCGAGGGCCGCCAGCAGAATGAGCGCAACGGTAAGGGCGACCTGCCAGGCCGGCAGCCGAGTCTCCCCCTGGAGCCAGCCGCGGAGATTGGTGGTACCCGGCAGCACTGCCGTACGAGCGAGCAATCGATCCATCGAGGATCGTTGCGTCCGGCTGGGGACCGGAGTGATGTTCTTCACCGATACCGGTTTCAGAACGATCGGGCGAACTCGTACTGGTTGAACGTGCTGCCGCGTAACCATGCGGAAAACATAACGCTCGCCCGCGAGCGAGACGATAACCAGCGGTACTAATCGAGAGAGGGCGTTCGGTCCTCACTGCTGTCAGGTGAAATTGGACGTGCCGCGCGGGCTCGAGCGCGAACGCGGACCACGTGGGAGGGCTCGCCAAACGTCTCCTGCGGACCGCTCCAGAGCTCCTCGACCTCGAAGCGATCACCCAGACAAGTCAGCGCGAAGTCTTCGTCGAAGAAGTGATAGACCTTGTCGTTTATGCGGAACATGTTGGTCGCGAGCGCGTCACCACGTCCGTGAAGCGGATCGCTCGTCGATTTACACAGGAAGACGAAGAGGCCGCCTGGGGTGAGGACGCGATGGATCTCACGGAAGATGCGGCTGGTCACATCGTCCGAAAAGTAGTGGAGCGAAAGGCGCGCGTAGACGACGTCGATGGAGCCGGTGGCCAGTGGAAGATCGTGACGTAGGTCGCATATAAGGAAGGAGAGGGTTGGTGCCGCGGCTGCGGCTTGGCTCCAGGCGGGCTCGACGCGAACGAAATCGGACGCCACGACGCGATGTCCAGAGCGAGCAAAATACGTGCTGTCATAGGCTGGCCCACAGCCCAATTCGATGATACGACGTGGCTTGACAAGGCTCCGGCTGAGCTCGACGGCCAGCTCGGACGGCTGCGCCGAGGCCGTCGACGACTCTGCCCGCTCGTACGAGCGACGCCACCACTGGAGCGAATCCACTTCAAAACCCTCCACGAAGACAATTCTTGAACATTACGTCTGATCGATCGTACGTACGTTGAACCGTACGGATCGAGGGCCAAAAGTACTAGGACCTCATGTAGCAAATATTGGTAGTGCGCCTGAGTACGCGACTCCCTTGAGTCATTTTTTCATCTTGGGTAGCCTGAATATATGGCGTCTGAATCGACGCCGTCTCGTCATTGAACGTGTCTGGTCGTCGCGTATCGGTTTGACAGGATAGCATGCGCTCATTCCTGCGAGTAACCGCCACTGCCTTTGGGTTGATGGTCGCCCTTGCTTTGGTGCAAGGTGCGTCGGCCCATGGTGCGCTTGGCGATCTCACCAACGCGACCAACAGCCTCGTCAACTCGGCCACCGGAGCCACCGGCAATGCGGATTCTTCCTCGAACAACGCGAGCACGGAGGCGAATGACGCGACCGGCACCCAGCCCTCATCCCTGATTGACAACACCGTCAATACGGTAACAAACGTGACCGACAACGTGGTGAATACAGCGACGAACGTCGTCGACAATGCCGTGTCGACCACGACCTCGTCCACCACTAATACCGCAAATAACTCAACGAATTCCGGGTCGCAGGCGACCCCTGCGGCGGCCACTCCTCCGGCAAGCACGTCGGTGACGAACACCGTCGAAAACACCGTTAACACCGTCACTAACAGCACCAATAGCGTGGTGCAGGACACAGTCGGCGCGATGGCGCCGTCCGCCGTCGCCAGCCCGGTGACGAACGTGGTTTCCCAGACGACCCAGACGGTCGATTCGACCGTCGACACCGTCACCAACAACCCGGTCACGCAGAACGTCACGGCGCCTGTCAACCAGACGGTCGACACCGTCACGCAGACGGTGCAACCGGTCGTCGATGCTGTCGACCAGACGGTTCAGCAGGCCGCGAATACGGTCGATGACGTCGTCACCCAGACGGTGCCGCAGGTCCTCGACAATGTGGCAGAGACGGTTCCGGCTACGCAGCCGGTCGTCGATAGCGTCGAGCAGGTCCTGCCGTCGCAGTCGGTGGTGGCGCCGATCCTCACTGACACGACCGACACGGTCGATTCCGTAGTGAACAACGTCGTCGAGCCGGTCACGGACCCCGTCCTCGGCAACACGGTGGACGACGTGGTCGATCCGGTTCAGCAGCCCGCTTCTCCCACGCCATCTGTGAACGTGACGCCGAGTCGGCTCGATTCGAGTTCCACGGTGACGGACATCATCGGTGGGCTGAACGCACGCAGTGTGGGGGTCGCCGACGGCAGCCAGACACCGAACAACGAATCCGGTTCATCCGTGTCGACGACCGTGCCGGTAGTGCCGATCGACGATCACACTCCGGTGGTCGTGGGCGCTTCGGTTGGTACGGCACAGCTCGTGAATCTGGTTGACGCGCCTTCGGGCCCGGCCATCACGAGCGCCGCGACGTCGAGCTACGACGGAACAGGCGATAGCAGCTCAGCAACCACGTCCACGACGCCGGTTCGCTCCGGCGCGCAGGATTCGTCGATGCCAGCGGGCTCTCGCTTCATCTCGATCGATCCGATCGCCGCGCAGACTCATGCCGAAACGATCTCGGCGGGGACGTCGCAGCCGGGAGCACCTGGCGCCCCGACGCCCAGTCCCTTCAGCCCGTTGCCCGGCGTGCCCGTTCCGAGTTCGAGCTCGAGCGGGTCCACCTCGCTGTCGCTTGGTAGCGGCGGTGGCGCTCACACGGTCGCGGTGGCTCTCTGGTTGGTGCTTGCGCTGATGCTTGTCGCCGGCCGCTCCTACTTCAAACGTGCCTTCCAATTCCCCAATGGAATAACGCAGAACCTTACGGCTCCTCCAGGCTAATCAGCTCCTCGGGACAGCACAGCTGTCCGCAGGCGATGGACTGTTGATTAGTCGATCTGGTCGCATCGCGACCAGCGTATCGAGGAGCTTTTCAGTATGCGTATACGACTCTTGGGTCTGGGGATCTTCCTCGGCCTGGTGTTCGGAGCGCTGAGCATTAGTACCGCTCTGGCGGACGGACTCCTGAACAACAACTTGCTCAACGTGAACACGACCAACGGCGTTGACGTAAACGTCGGCGGCAACAACGGCGTCGATGTCAGCGTCACCGACAACACCCCTTCCAGCTCAGATCAGGCAACCGGACTTGATGTGAATGTAGGCGTCAATGACCCGGTGGCTCACACCAGCGAGCCCACCGACACCGCGACGGCGACAGAGTCATCGTCCACTCCCACGACTGCAAATGATGGTGTCGCCGGCGGTGTGGTGACCACTGTTGGACAAACCGTCGACTCCGTCGTCGGTGGCGTGACAGACAATCAGCCAGACACCTCCGTTGGTCAGACGACGGTGTCGGCCAACGCCAACGCTGGCGCGAACATCGACAACACCGCGATGGCCGACGTCAACGCCGACGCGAATGTCAACATCGATAGCGCCGCCACGGCCACGGCGACCGTTTCCAGTAGCGAGCCCAATTCGACCGCTGGCGAGGCGACGGGCACGACCGTGCAAGCGGACGCGAACGTCAACGCCAATGTCGACACGTCCAACGTTGTACCGTCCGAAGACAATACGGCGAACGACAACAGCGCTGACGTGAATGTGCAAGGGACCGTGACGGCGACGGTGGGACAGCCATCGTCGACCCCACCGATAACCCCGACGGCGACTCCCGCGCCTTCGAATGACGTCGTTGGTGGCGTCGTGAATACCGTTGGTCAGGTTACCGATGGGGCCATCGGCGGTGAGAACAACGGTGGCGTGACCAGCGGCGACTTGGGATCCACAGTCGATCAGACGGTGACCGACGTCAACACCACGGTCGACAACGTGACCGACAGCGGCCAAACGCCGGTCGGTGTCGATAATGTGGCGACCGCCGCGGTCGACTCCAACCTCTCGACCAACCTGGCCGATCCGAGTCAAGGACCAATCGTCGATGCGAACGTGTGCGCCAACGTCGGCATCCTCGACACAGTAAGCAGTACCAACTGCGACAACGCGCCGTCGAGCACGTCGAACGGCGCCATCGTCAACGCCAGCACCACTGTCAGCGCCGCGGATCCGCTCGGAAACGGATCAGGCGTTAACCAGGATCTCTGCTTGAATGTGAACGCGCTGAACGACGCGTCCAATAGCTGTGGCGCGTCTTCGTCTGCCTCATCGACCACCGGTCTCGCGGACGTTGGACTCACCACGTCAGGCACTTCATCGATCGGCACGGGTCAAGATCAGACTCCAGCCGTTGGCTCGACGGACCAGCTGTGTCTCAACGCCGATGTCTTTAGTGATGGAACGCTCAACTGTGGTGGTTCAAACGCAAACACCGGTTCCAGCGCTACTGGCGCAACGGGAATTGGGGTCGACTCCGGTATCGCCGGAACCGCCGGTGTGACGGGCGACCAGAGCGCCTCGGCCACCGGCAACGTTTGCCTCAACGTGGATCTCTTCGGCGCCAGCGCTGATTGCGCATCGAGCACCGGAGATAACGCTGGCAACGGCAATTCGGGCAACCCCGGAAATGACGGAAACGGCACTACTGGCGGTGGAAACACTGGTAACGGCTCCGGCGGCAACGGTGATACAGGCACCGGCACAACTGGGTTGCCATCCGGCGGCAACGGCGATACGGGAACCAGCACTACCGGACTCCCCGGCGGCGGTACGACTGGAACGACCGGCAGCGGTGGGACCGCGAGTACCGGCTCCGGCTCGAACGGTAATGGCGGCATCGTAACCGGCACGACTGGCAACAGTGGAAACACTGGAACAGCTGACGACACCGGTAACGGCGGCTCGGACCAAGGCACAGCCGGAAATAGTAACGGAAGCAACGGCGGTCAGCAGGGCTCTGGCGGTGGCAACACAGTCAACGGCTCGACCGGCGACGAAGGTGGCTTGGGTAGCGCCGCCGGTGATTCCGGCAACGGTAACTACGGCGGAGTCTCAGGGGCTGCTGGCGATCACTCATTCGGATACGGCAACGGCACAGGCTACTACATCCCCTCCGGATCGACCGCCTATCCGCCGTCCGTGATGCCAGCGACCGGTCACCCGGTCGATCAGCAGGCAACCGGCGGCGTTGCTTCCAGTCCCAACACCTCCTTCATCTTGACACTGATCGCGCTCTTCCTCCTGTTGGGCGGCGTCTACGCCACCCAGCGTGGGCGATGCGCCGAACTGGAGGATTAGATGCGCTTTGATCTGGCACAGCTTCGTGCCCGATTCTCCGCGACCGCTGCTTCTTCCCGAAACGGGAAGAGTGGCGGCCGGGAGCAGCCCTTCGAATCACGTGGATCTCATGGCCCGAAAGGAGTCGAGATGATTACCGCTGAAACCACTATCGCCACCTCGGTCTCCGCCAGCGCGGAGATGAGCATGCAATCCCTTGCACGCAGGACCGCGATCACACTCGCACTCGGTGTAGCGAAATCCATGGCGCAGGCCACCCTTCTGTCTGAAATGACTCCCAAGGGGGCGCGGGCGACCGTCCATGCGCTTGCGCCTGAGGCAGCTACCGTGGCGGTTACCGTCACTCCAATGGTGACCCGGCGCGACGAATCGGATCGGCTGCGGATGCTCGCCGCGGCCGAAATCGTCGTCACGACCGAAACGCCTGAGTGCTCCCGGGAGCTGATTGACCTGCTCCTGGACTGCGTGCCGAATCGGGTCATCAAACCAATGGTGGTCATCCGATCACCTGAATACGTCGCACCTGCATGCGCGGTCGAATCGAATGCATGGCGAGAGCTACGTGCTTGGAGACAGGCACGAACCTGAGTCCCATCGGACTCGTGTGGTCCGTGCGGGCAGCCTCGCGGACCACACACCCAGATCCTGCGAAGTTCGACTCAGCCTTGGGAGGACGTCATGTGGTTGACCGACGAAACACATAGTCGAGCGCGCCCGTTGGGGGAGCCTCGACACTTGCGAGTCCCTGCATGGCTGACTGGCCCGCTGCTGATCTCGCTTGGTCTGTCGCTCCTGCTCTTCACCTGGCGCCAGCCAGCCCAGGAGCCGCCCGAGAACGCGGTCGTGATGGTCACCACGTCCACGTCGGTTCCGACGCCTCCTGAGGGGACGCCGTCGACCGTGCAGCCATTCGGGGCCGACCTCGCCAGCGCCGCACTGACGACGGCGGGTGCGCCCGTCGCAATCCCGGTCAGCGGCGGTTCGCCACCCGTCCAAATCGACGTCGACAGCGTCGGGATTCACCAGAGGATCGTCGAGGTCACCTCGCACGTGAGGAGTGTCTCGGGCCAGGCGGTCCGGGAATGGGATGTCGCTGATTATGCGGTCGGACATCACGACACGTCGGCCGACCCGGGCGAGGGCGGCAACGTCGTGCTGGCCGGCCACGACGACTGGCACGGTGAGGTCTTTCGCGACCTGCACAACGTCAAGAATGGAGACGAGATCGTCGTCACGACGGCCGACGGGGTGGCCCATCGATATGTCGTGAGCGACATCCAAGTGCCGCAGATCGCCGGCCTCTCCATAAATGAACAGATCGAGATCGGCAAGCTGATCGAGCCTACCCAAGACAAGCGCCTGACGCTGGTGACCTGCTGGCCCTATGGCGTCGATGACCACCGGCTGATCGTCATCGCCCGGCCGGAGGAGTGAGTGGAGGAAGTCCGGGAGCCCCGGATTGGTGTGCAATCCTGGGCGCCATAAATGTCGCTCAGGCGACGATCAGCCAAACGTATATCCCGTCCCGCGACGGGCACGTCGCCCGTAGGAACAATCCGACGTATCTCCCGTAGGGGCGACATTTATGGCGCCCGCGTGGAGCGGCGAACCGATTCTCGACGGTTGGCGCGATCACGGGGTGGGCGACGCATGCGTCGCCCGTACAAAAGGACGCTTGGCCGGCCATCTGCACGCCCTGTACGTCCTGTGCTACGGTAGGCGCGTGAGGTACTGTCCGGGAATCTGCAACGAAGGCCGATTGACACATGAATATGAATAAGGGTCTCGTGCGTCCGTTGGGGCTTGGGATCGGCGCAACCAGTTTGATCGTGGCGCTCTTCTCGCTCTTCGGAGTTGTGTTCCACTGGACCAGCCAGAGTATCGAGGCCATGAGCGCCCTGCCCTTGCTGGTGATCGCACTGGTGTTGCTTGGACGTGCCTATCGTGGACCGAACGCACCGCACGTGCACTCCGGCGGCAACATGACGTCGGCCGATGCCTACTCCTTCGAGCATCAGTACTATGTCCAGCAGAAGCAGCTCGACCGCGAGCATCGAGATCCGAACCGGCCGAAATCCGGCGGTCTGAATGTATCGATGCTGGCGGCCGGGATCATCCCTTTGCTGATTGGTCTCATCCTCCTGAGCGCCTCCCTCCACTAGCATCGCTTTCCTCGAAATCGCACCCCAATACCGGCAAGCCGTCCCAGTCTCCGGATGGTTTTCGGCATACCTCGCGATCTTTTCAGGCTCTCGGTTCCTGTGAAAACCCTAAGCTCGGGCACAGGTAGCTCTAAGGCTCGGATGCTTTCATAGACAGCATGACGACGCTGTCGTCGCATTTGATTCGACTATTGGACGTTCGTGGAGCGCCACGAATCACTCATCTGAAGAAGAGAGACGACATGGTTACCCTCGCAGCCGAACCGAGAACAACTGCCGCCCTGAGGCTCCTTCCAGAGCGTCTGGACGACCGGGAATCGCTGGCGCAGTACCAGCAGGCTGGTGGTTACGCCGACGCGACCTGGAGCATGAGCCCGGAGCAGCTAATCGCTCGCGTCGAGGCCAGCGGCCTGCTCGGTCGCGGTGGTTCTTTCTTCCCCACTGCCCGCAAGCTGCGCGCGGTCGCCGCTCGATCCGGCCGGCACGTCGTGCTGGTCAACGGTGCTGAATCAGAGCCGGCCAGCCGCAAAGACCTGGCGTTGATGCTGATGCGACCGCACCTGGTGCTCGAAGGAGCCATGCTGGCGGCTCACGCCGTCGGTGCCGACGAGGTCGTTGTCTATCTGCACGATCGTCGCGGCAAGGAATCGATCGATCTGGCCAAGAAAGAGCTCGAGCGTGCCAGGGCTGACCTGCCCAAACTGCGCACCGTCGTCGCGCCGCCAGCCTACGTGGCGGGTGAGCAGAGCGCCGCGATTCAGTGGATCAACGGGCACGACGCCAAGCCGACCATAAAGCCGCCGAGACCCGATGAAAAGGGCGTCTCCGGCCGGCCGACGCTGGTCCAGAACGTCGAGACGTTGGCGAATTTGGCCCTCATCGCGCGCGAAGGCCCGGAGTGGTACCGCGCCGCGGGCACAGCGAACCTGCCGGGGACGCTGTTGATCACACTGAACGGTGGCGTGCACCGACCAGGCGTCTATGAAGTCCCAGCAGGTATCACCCTCGAAGCGGTTTTGATGGAGTTTGGCGGCGGCCTGACCGACGGCCTGCAAGCGGTGCTTCCGGGCGGCTATTTCGCCGGGTGGGTCGCGCCGGAGCAGGTCTGGCGTGGCTTGCGCTTCGATCTGGAGAGCATGCGTGCCATCGGAGCCGGGATCGGCTCAGGCGCCATCACTGTCATCCCGGACAGCGTCTGCGGACTGTGGCAAGCCGTCTATCTACTGCGCTTCTTCGCCAACGAATCGGCGCGCCAGTGTGGTCCGTGCACCTTCGGCACGGCCGCCATGGCCACCGTCCTAGAGCGTGTCGCTCGGGGCAACCCGGAACCACACGACCTGGAACGCATCGAACACTATGCCACCAACATGCTGCCCAAGCGCGGCGCCTGCAGCCATCTCGATGGCGCCACCATCTTGGCGCGCACCGCACTCGACGTCTTTCAGCGTGAGATTCAAGTACATCTGCGCTACGGCGACTGCGGTCGCCCGACCCATAGCGTGCTACCCGGATTGGAATCCGACCATGACCACTAAGACCGCTAAACCGCGCGTTCGCGTGCGAGTCGATCCGATCCGCTGTACCGCGTTTGGCTTCTGCGCCGAGTTCTGCCCGGAGATGTTCACCCTGGACGAGTGGGGTTACGCCTGGCTGAACCAATCGGACGCCAGCGCCAAGATGGTGGAGACGATCCGTGAGACGGCGCGTCTGTGCCCGCGGGGAGCGATCCTCGTCGATGAAGTGGCTGCGGAGTCAGCCACACGCAATCCCGACCGACTGACGTTGCGCAAAATCTAGCGCTTCGAATCTGATAGAGAGAGTAGAGCGATTTAGTGACGACACCAAATCGACCGCGAGATCCTGATTGGTATCAGAAGCAACGGCCGGTACCGGCGCACATTGGACCGACGCAGCGCGAGTTGCTCGCCCGGCGCATCCGCTCGATGCAGCGTTTCCTGATCGGCACCAGCCTCGTTGGCGTGGCGACCTTCGCCACGTTGGCGGCCTGGCACACCGAATCGAAGACCAACGCCGCGGCGCAGACCACGACTACGCAGGTGGCTCAGCCGAGCACGACCGCGACCCAGCAGGTGACGCCGTCGACCACGGCCGCTGCCCAGGAGGTGGCACAAGTGACTGAGCAGGCGACCGCGTCGTCGCTCTTCACCGATGAAGAGTCCAACGGTTTCTCCACCGAAGAGCACGAGTCGGACGATGACTCTGCGTCGGCCGTCACCTCACCGGCAACGATAACCCCGGCGGCGACTGTCACGTCAACGACCCAGACGACCGCGGCTGCATCGACGCCGACGTCGGTTCCGACCACCGACACGTCCTCGCAGACGGCCTCGGTCGGCTCGCAATCGACGACGTCTCAGACGTCCTCCGGCCGAAAAACCAAGACCAGATCGTCATAACGGAGATATGAGATGAGCGTCAAGACACTGTCACCGTCGATGGAGATTGAAGAGGGGCGTGCCAGCTTCCAGGCCCTGGGCACCAGCATCGAGGTGCTGGTGACCGAGCCGGAGGAGCTGCACATGGTCGCCGAGCACGTGCGTCGCTGCGTCGACGAGATCGATCTGACTTTCAGCCGTTTCCGGTCCGACAGCGAGTTGAGCCGACTCGAGCGGGGCGGGAGTGAACCGCAACGCGCGTCGACTCTCTTCCTGGAGCTGGTCGATTTGGCCCACAAAGCGACTGAGTCGACCGACGGCTGGTTCGATCCGACGGTCCGTGACTCGTTAGAGGCGCTCGGATACGACCGGAGCATCGAGCAGCTTGAAGCATTCGGGCCCGGTGAAGAGCGATCCCATCGCCAGGCAGGCGAGTGGTATCTGATCAATTACGACCGAGGCCGCGGATTGATTGAGCTGCGCGACGACGTGCGGCTCGACTTCGGCGGCATCGGCAAAGGGTTCGCCGTCGACTACGCCTTGCGCACGTTACCGCCGATACGTGGTGGGGTGCTGGTCAACGCCGGTGGCGACCTGGCTGTCGCTGGAACATCCCCGGATGCGGGATGGATCTGCGACGTGGGCACCACGCTCGACTCCGAGGTCGAGGAGACGGTGATCCTGCACGAAGGCGCCATCGCGACATCGGGCCTAGGGCGTCGCCAATGGGAACGGAACGGCGAGCAGCTGCATCATCTGATCGATCCGCGGACAGGCGAGCCGGGCAAGAGCCCATGGCGCA
This sequence comes from uncultured Chloroflexia bacterium, assembly GCA_963713965.1. Classification (GTDB taxonomy): domain Bacteria; phylum Chloroflexota; class Chloroflexia; order Thermomicrobiales; family Thermomicrobiaceae; genus CALAGB01. The sequence continues at coordinate 1,685,267 of OY970217.1, read as the reverse complement.
TCGTTTCGGTCGGCGCGCACAGCTGCGTGGCGGCTGAGGTGGCCGCCAAGGTGGCCTGGCTGCGTGGCGAGACCGGGCCGAGCTGGTTGCGATTGATCGGGTTGAGTGGGCGATTTGCCGGGAACGACGGCCGGATCGTGAAGGTCGGCCGCTGGCCGCACCAGACGGGTTAAGTGAGCATCTGATGAGTGGGAATTCTTCTTCGTTACTCTGGTACGTCGCGCGAGGCAGCGGCATTGTTGCTTTCATGCTGCTGACCTTCTCGGTCGCGCTGGGCATCGCCATGAACCGGCGTTGGTACTCGCGCAACTGGCCGCGCATGGTGGTCGACGCGATGCATCGCTGGTTCACCATCACGTTCTTCACGTTCACGCTGATCCACGTGGTGACCATTCTGCTCGATCCGTTCTCGAACGTGTCGTTGATGAACGCGCTGATCCCCTTCACGGGCGGCTATCGACCTTTGTGGGTCAGCCTCGGTGTCATCGCGATTGAGCTGGGTCTGGCCATCGGCGCCAGCGTCTGGGTGCGGCGGTTCATCGGCTATCGAGCCTGGCACATCATGCACGGGCTGGCCTACCCCATCTATGGACTCTCGCTGTTGCATGGAATCTTCGCCGGGAGCGACACCGGAACCATGTGGACGAACGTGGTCTATGGAGGCAGCGCGGCGCTGATCGTGATGGCGATCACCTGGCGGCTCGCACCGGAGTCCAAACTGCGCACCACGACGGTCGGGGTTGGTGCGCTCTCGCTCCTGGCACTGGCTGCCATGAATGGACACTTCTTGCTCGGCTAGCAAGCGACCGCGCGGAGCCGATCTCCGCACACATCATTCCGCATACATCAACCCCATTCACCCGCCGGTGCGGGGCGTCTCTCCGGAAACGGAGTGGCTGCCCCGCACTTTTGCTTGTGAGCGTGGGTAAGGGGGATGAGGCTTGGTTGACGACGATGCCTCTCGGTGAAATACGTCCTCAAGCGCTCGTCGCCGTGCTGGCGGCATTGGTGGCGGGTGGCTCGATCTTCGTTGCCGCTGAGGATACGCAGAACACGGTCTATTACGGCTGCCTGATCGGTAGTACGCTCTGGCAGGTCCGAATCAGTCCGCCCAGGTTCTGTGGCCCGGCCGGCTTCGCCCAGGTGATCAAGTGGAGCGAGGTGGGGCCTCCGGGACCGAGCGGGGCGACTGGTGCGACGGGTCCAATCGGTTTGGCTGGTGCAGTGGGTGAAAGTGGTCCTCAGGGTCCCGTCGGACTTACCGGCTCAGCGGGTCCTGAAGGGGCGACTGGAGCCAGCGGCCCACAGGGACTTCCCGGATCAGGTGGCGCGAGCCCCTTCAGGTCACTTTGATTGCCGTCTAGACGGTACTACACCGAGAACTCGATGACCTTCTCGGGGACAACCCGCACGATGAACCGTGTCGTGTCGGGCTCAGGGGGCGGATCCTGATCAAGGTACTTGCGTGACCCGGCGCTGATCGCCTCGCATCCGTCCAGATATTAGTCCTTCTACCGAGCCCAGCATTTGACGCTGCCGCAACCAAATCGATGCCCTTCTGACGGCGACTCGCTACCACGTTGGTAGCCACAGCCGGTCGACCTGGTAACGCCACGTGCCGCGATGCGTTCAAACAGACGGCGGCACCTGGGTCGGCAGGCTCTCTGCGGCCGATGCTTCACGACGAGGCATCGGCTGCCATGCGACACTGCGGTAAAACCCGGCGCCGCGGCGACTCGCGCAGGCCACGAACTGAGCATCGAAAGGCACGAGATATGCAGGACCGACGGACGTTTCTCAAGAAATTGGCATTGGTGGCCGGCGCGGCTCCCTTCGCGGGCACATTCGACCGCATTCAGACCGCCTTTGCCGCCCAGGAGCGGGCTACCCCGCGCAGCGCTGCCCGCCCCAGCCTGAGCTCGATGCAGCTTGCCGGACAGCGTGTGATCTACTCCTATGCCGGGCTCACCGTGCCGGAATCACTACTCCAACAGATCAGGGCCGGACAGGCGGCGGGGGTTATCTTTTTCGGCGACAACATCTCCAGCGAGAGTCAGATTGCCTCGGTTGTCGATCAGCTGCGCCAGGCTCAGGAGCAGAGCCCGGTCGCGTTCCCTCTGCTTCTGATGACCGATCAGGAGGGCGGACAGGTGCGTCGTTTGCCCGGTGAACCGCAGCAGTCGGCCAAGCAGATCGGGCAGTCGGCCAACCCAGCCAGCGCCGCGTCTCAGGCGGGTACCGCCGCCGGGCAGAACCTCGCCGGTGTCGGCATGAACGTCAATCTTGCGCCGGTACTTGGTGTCTATCGCCAGGCGGGAGACTTTCTGGACGAGTTCGGGCGCTCCTTCAGCCAGAATGCTCAGACGGTCAGCGATTGCGCCAGCGCCTTCATCGCCGCGCAACAGGACGTGGGCGTCGCCGCCACCGCCAAGCACTTCCCTGGACTCGGCGCGGCCTCGTCCTCGGAAAATACCGACGCCGGGCCAGTGACGTTGTCGCAATCGCTCTCGACGCTCCGGTCGGTCGACGAAGCTTCGTACCCGGCCGCCATCGCCGTGGGTGTCAAGCTGATCATGCTGTCGTGGGCGATCTACCCGGCGCTCGATGCCGTCAATCCTGCAGGACTGTCCAGTACCATCGTGCAGGACGAGCTTCGCGGTCGGCTGGGCTTCGGTGGCGTGACGATCACGGACGCCATCGAGGCGGGCTCGCTGCACGCCTTTGGCACGGACGAGCAGCGCTCGGTACGCGCGGCTCAGGTGGGGATCGACCTCATACTCTGCTCTGGACGCGACGCCTCCCAGGGCGTGAACGTCACCGCGGCCCTGTCCAACGCGCTCGATAGCGGCCAGCTCGATGCCAGCGATTTCAACGACGCCGTCCAGCGTGTGACCAACCTGCGCAGCGGCTTTGCGTCCACCCGCTACTTCCCCGAGACCGGATTTTCGATCAGTCATGGCTTTCTGGCCTACTGGAACAAATTCGGTGAACTGCCGGTCTTCGGCTACCCCATCAGCAACGAGTACACCGATTCGCAGACCGGCCACGTCACGCAGTATTTCCAGCGCGCCCGCTTCGAATGGCATCCAGGCGCCTTCCCGAGCCACTACGACGTGGAACTCGGCCTGTTGGGACGCGAGCTGGCCGAAAAGGAAGGCTTGACCGGCACGACTCCGTTCCAGCGGATCAACGCCGGTAGCGATGCGGGTTGCGACTACTACGACGCCACCGGCCACCGGCTTTGCTTTGGGTTTCGCGACTACTGGAACGCCAACGGTGGTCTGGCTATCTTCGGCTACCCGATCAGCGAGGAATTCAAAGATCCAGCCACCGGCTTCACGGTGCAGTACTTCGAGCGGCAGCGGTTCGAATACCACCCGGAGAACCCGCCCGCCTGGCAGGTCGAGGGCGGCCTACTGGGGAGTGAGCTGAAGCCGGCCGGGACGTAGAACGGATCAAGTCTTTCCCGCAGGCAATGAACGTGAACAGATTCGTGGGGGTCGCGGTCCTTCCCTGCGTCGATGCTAAGATTGGCTTGAGGGGTTTCAGTGCCACGAAAGATTCGCGAACTCAAGGCGGACATGCGCAGGGCCGGATTTCGTGAACATGCGAGTCGTGGCAAAGGAAGTCATTCTTACTGGATGCATCCACTCATTGCTGAAACGCTCACGTTATCTGGTCATGATGGAGACGACGCGAAGCCGTATCAAGAGAAGGCCGTTCGACGAGCAATTACCCTCGTCGATCAGATGCAGAATGGACAGTCCACATGAGCAACCCAGCCGAGCATCTTCACTACTCAATGGTTATCCAGTGGTCGGATGAAGATCAGGTCTACATTGTCACCGTGCCCGAGCTGCCCGGCTGCATGACCCACGGCGCGACCTATGAAGAGGCGGTCGAGCAAGGGAAAGAGGCGATCGAAGGCTGGCTCGCGGCCAATCGTGACATGGGCCGACCAATCCCAGCACCACGCATTTTCGCCACGCCGTAAATTTCCGTTGTTGCCTGCATCACGACGCTCTGCCGAAAATGAGCTCAGCCCCACTTGTCGCCCGGCTCGACGTCTGGGATGCCTTGCTCCCAGTCGATGATCCGGCGGGATAGGCCGGACGACCACACCATGTTCGTCCGGAGCGGCCCATGCTCCCCCAGGCGATTGGTCAGCTCTTCCAGATGCGCCGTCGACGAGACCACGGCTTTGAGGACGGTGCAGTGTTCCCCGCTCACCTTGAGCACTTCGAGAACCTCGGGGTAGTCGCTCGGACTGGCCGTCTTCAGCATGCACTTGTTGTGATCGCAGCGCATCTCGATCAGCGCCATGATCGGTAGCCCGATCCTTGCCGGGTCCACTTCGGCATGGTAACCGGTGATGACGCCCGTCTCCTCGAGCCGCCGCACACGCTCCGCGACCGAGGGCGACGAGAGTCCGATCCGCCTGGACAGCTCGTTAAAGAGAGCCGAGCGTCGGCTTGCAACTCCCGCAGAATGGCCCAGTCGAGGGAGTCGAGCGATCGTTCTAAACGTGAAGTCATGTGGCGCATCTCCTTTCGATCAGTTCGTGATCCTCGCAGTTTCGACACCAATGCGCATTCAAACCGTGCCTCCACCTGTCTAAGCTAATGGCGAGGCTGAATCACTGTTGTTCAGCCAGCCTCACATGAACTGAGATGAAAGGATCACGCATGCTGGACTACATCGCGTATTTGCGTTCGCAACGATACACGGCCGACCTCGCCAACAGCGCACGTCCGGATAGCCCGGTCGTGGAGGAGCACGTGCGTCGGCGCAACGTTGAGTTCAGTCGCATCGCCCGCAATCGGATGAGTGCCACGCTGCGACGGGCGGCGGATCGGCTCGATCCGGCTCGAGATTGCCCGCAGATGCCACAACGAGAAGCGATCTAACGCAGGCGCGCCGCTGGCCTTGGCCGTCTCAACGTCTGGAGCAGGCGAGGCCGGCGATGCACAGGTGCTGACGCCGCACTATGGGGATTGATCAGTTACTCCGGGAGGAATGAGATGCCGCAACCGATGACTGAAGAACAGCGACGCACCTTCTTGAAGCGTGGGACTCCAAGCGCCGTATTCGCGACCATTGGATCAAACGGCTATCCACATGCCGTGCCCATGTGGTTCGCACTGGATGGCGACGATATTCTGCTGAACGCCGGAGCCGAGACGGCCAAGGTGATGCACCTCACGCGCGACCGCCGGGTGACGATCCTGGTTCACGACGACGCACCGCCCTACGCCTTCGTGATGATCAGTGGTGATGCAGAGGTTTCGCACGATCCTGACGAGATTCGCCAGGGCGCTGAGCGAATCGCCGGACGCTATCTCGACGGAGAGGCCGCCAGGGGCTGGATTGACTACGCCACCTCGCCGGGGAAGGTGCAGATTCGTGTTCGTCCGTTCAAAATGGTGGCCATCGACCGCATCGCGGGATGACGATCGGGAGTGTTGTCAATGGTGTCGGTCGACTATCTGGCAAGGACCTCTTGACCTCGAGCAGCCCTGTGACCTGAGCAAGCCACCCGACGTCGGATCAGCACGATGACCGCATGTACGCCTCAGGCTGGACCTGTTACCCTCGACACGCGGCGAGAATCCCTCGCTCCGGTGTAGGTGAGGAACGAGGAGGCGTGAATGCGGATCGAAGCGAAGCTGAACGAGCTCGGATTGGTGTTGCCGGAGGCGGCCAAAGTCCCGCCGTCGGTACAACTTCCCTTTCCCTGGATTCGCGTGCATGGCAATCGGCTCTTCGTCTCCGGTCACGGGCCACAGCTCCTGGACGGCACGATCGCCGGGCCGTTCGGCAAGGTCGGTGCCGAGGTGACTGAAGAGCAGGCGTATCAGTCCGCCAAGCTGGTCGGTCTCGCCATCCTTGGCAGCATCAAACGCGAGATCGGCGATCTCGACCGCGTCACGGCCTGGCTGCGTGTCTTCGGCATGGTGAACTCCGCGCCGGGCTTCAATCGTCAGCCTGCCGTCATCAATGGCTTCTCCGAGCTGATCCTGCAGCTCTGGGGAGCGGAATCCGGACAGCACGCCCGCTCCGCGGTCGGCATGGCCGGGCTGCCATTCGACATACCGGTCGAGATCGAGGCCGAGGTCGAGATCGCCAATTGAGAGTGGGCTCTGTACGGGCAACGCATGCGTCGCCCTGCGTGAGTCGCCTGCACACGAACAGGGAAGGTACGGAACGATGACCACATCAGCCGAGCTCGTCCCGGTCGAGGAGATTCGCGCGGCGCGAGAACGCATCAAGGACGCTGTGCTACGCACGCCGCTCGTGAAGCTGAACTATGACGACGCTCCCTGCGAGATCTATCTCAAACTTGAGAATCTACAGCCGATCGGCTCCTTCAAGTTGCGTGGGGCGGGCAATGCCATGCTTACCGCGTCCCGCGAGCAGCTGGAGCAGGGAGTCTGGACCGCCAGCGCCGGGAACATGGCGCAGGGTGTCGCCTGGTATGCGCGCAGACTGGGTGTCAAGTGCACCGTGGTTGCGCCCGATCACGCGCCGGAGACCAAGCTGTCGGCCATCAAACGCCTTGGCGCCGACGTGGTCAAGACGCCGTTTGATTCCTGGTTCCGCATCCTCTCGACGCGTGAGTTCCCCGGCATGTCCGGACTCTTCGTCCATCCGGTGAGCGACCGGCCGGTCATGGCCGGCAACGGCACCATTGGGCTGGAGATCTACGAGGATCTGCCGGACGTCGATGCCGTCATCATCCCGTACGGAGGTGGCGGGCTGAGCGGCGGTATCGGTTCGGCCATGCGCGCACTCAAGCCTGATACGAAACTGTACGCGGTCGAGACGACGACCGCCGCGCCAGTGGCCGCATCATTTGCCGCGGGTTCGCCGCAAGAGTTTAGCTATGTGGCCAGCTTCGTGGATGGCATGGGCGGGCCTAGAGTGCTGCCGGATATGTGGCCGCTGATCAGCTCGTTGCTGGAAGGCTCGTTGGTGGTGGAGCTGGAGCAAGTGGCGTCCGCTATCCGCTTATTGGCCGAGCGCAACCGCGTCATCGCCGAGGGGGCCGGAGCTGCCGCATTGGCCGCCGCGCTGACGGGAAAGGCGGGCACCGGCAAGGTCGTCTGCATCGTCTCGGGCGGCAACATCGACACGAAAAAGCTCGTCACCATTCTGCAAGGCGATGTGCCGTAGGCGTTCGTGGAGCGATAAAGCCGTGAGCGTGCCTGAGTTCGTCAACCTGTTCGATCTAGAGCGGGCTGCACGGGAGCGCCTGCCGTGCCCAGCCTGGGATTACCTGGCCGGAGGCGCCGAGGACGAACTGAGCATCGAAGAGAACCGACGCGCGTTCCAACGCGTCAAGCTGAGACCGCGCGTCCTTAGCGGCGTGTTGGCGGCGAACACGACCACGCGTGTTCTTGGACAGGACGTCTCGCTCCCTGTCCTGATCGCGCCGACTACGCCACAGCGTCTCTTTCATGCCGAGGCTGAGCGAGGCATGGCGATCGCTGCCGCAGCCGAAAGGTCGATCGCCGTCGTCGGAACTGAGAGCCAATTCGATCTCCCAGAGCTCACCGCACTGGCGCCCGGTCGACTCTGGTTCCAACTCTATCCGTACGTCGATCGGGAGACCACGACCCGCTTGATTCAGAAGGCGGAGTCGGCTGGCTGCCGAGCCCTGGTCATCACGGTTGATACGGTTCGTGGCGCCCGGCGAGAGCGGAACCTGCGCAACCACTTCACGTTCCCGACGGAGCTCGAAACACCTGCCTTGGTGGGGATTGGGTTGGACGACGACCAACTTGCTGACCCGGCGACGCGTCTGGAGTACGTGGGCAGTCTGTCACCAATGTCGCTCACCTGGGCCGACCTTGAATGGATTCGAGCCGCTATCTCGATCCCGATCGTGTTGAAGGGGGTCTTGAGGGCCGAGGATGCCTCTCTGGCGGCCGAGCATGGAGTCGACGCCATCATCGTCTCGAACCACGGCGGCCGGCAGCTTGACGGCACACCCGCGCCGATCGACGTGCTGCCGGAGATTGTACAGGTGGCCAGTGGCGCGTTGGAGATCCTGCTCGACGGCGGGGTTCGGCGCGGCACCGACGTGATTAAGGCGCTAGCGTTGGGTGCGTCGGTCGTCCTGATCGGTCGACCGACGCTATGGGGATTGACGATCAATGGCGCTGACGGCGTGCGTTTGGTGCTACAGATGCTGCATTGCGAAATCGAGAACGCCATGGTGCAGCTTGGGGTCGGCCGCATTTCCGATATTGAGCCTGGGCTGGTCAGACGATCAACCTTTGAGTGAACGAAGAATGGGTCATTCCCACCGAAGCCTGTTCAAGCGCCTTTGGACGAGCGTTCCTCTTGCTCCCGTGTATCCTCAGGGAAGGTGTACCGTTCAAGCGTTCTTACCGGCAGGATACTCGGCCCAAAAGAGGACGTCGCGGTAGTCCTGCTTGGCAACGTGCAAGTACTTTCTAAGCTTGTCGAGGTCGCCTTCTGCCAGTCTGATAATCGCGCGCTGCACGCGTTCACACTCGCGTTCGTAGGGCTCGACGCCGTACTCGTCGAGTACGGCCATCACGTTTACCGGATCGTCATTTGGAAAGACCCGGGACACCTCGTCCAGGATTTCATTTCGCGCTGGATGTGGATTTGCGCGAGCCGCTGCAGCCCACTCGATATTCGAGCTCATCGTGCGCCCCCTCGACGTCTCGCCTGCGTGCGTGGGGCGATATTCGTGGCGCCCGCGCGACTCATCAGACACCATTCAACCCAGTTCGGCCGCCGGACTTGACTGCCTCAGCAGAAACCTCACCACCAGCTCATTGAAGATCTCCGGCGCTTCCATATTCACCATGTGACCGGCGTCGGGGATGACGGCCATCTCAGCACCGGGGATCTCATCCGCCATTTTGCGAGCAAATACGTGGAAATCAGCGATGTCCCGTTCGCCCAGGATGACCAGCGTTGGCGCCGATATCTGGTGAAGCCGGGCGGTTACAGGAGGGTCAAGCTCAGCCGCGGGTTCCTCGTTGAGCCAGTGCCAGCCGGAGTAGCGGTCCACCATGGCTGCCAGACGCTGGGCGACTTCTGGGTTCTCATTCGTGGCATCGAAGAGTGGATGCGCGATCCACGTCTGGCGAGCCGCATCGATTCCGCTCTCCCGGGCCGAGGTATACACCGCGCCAAGCCTGGCGCCGGTCTCTTCCGACATCGAATGCCCCGGCAGGGTGCTGTCAGCCACGATCAAGCTGCGGACCCGATGGGGGTAGACGCAGGTGAAGCGCAAGGCGGTGCCGCCACCCATCGAGAGCCCAACGATATGCGCCGTCGGAATTCCCAGCACGTCCAGCAATGCGTTCAGGTCGTCGTGATGCGTGTACTGCTCGATCGGTGTGCTTGATTGACCGAATCCGCGCGCGTCGTAGCGGATGACCGTGAAGTGCGAAGCCAGTGCCGCCATTTGGTCTTCCCACATGGACATGTCGAGCGTGAATCCGTGGATGAGCACCACCGGATCACCCTGCCCAGCGACCTCGCAGGCGATCCGCGCATTGTTGGCGGTTGCGAATTGAACTTTGCCCGCCATCTCGCTCCACCTCCCGTCGAAACAGCGTCAAAACTTCGGACGGCCGTCAATCGGGTAGCGGCATTCGTCGACTAGGGAGTTGTTGCGCGGCATTGTATTCAACACGTTTGGATAAAGCGAATCGGGTCCGAGATTCACAACGCCACGCCACATTGCATCAAGCTGACTCGATCCCCCGGTGGCGTGATCTGCCCAGAGTTGCCTACGATTCGGCGGGGTTCTCCTGCGGCAGCAGATAGTCGGGCACATCCTCGGGATCGAGCAGAGCGATCGCTTCCGGGAACTCGGCGACAAGCTGTTGTACCCGTTCGATGGATGAGGCGTCTTTGCCCATCGCGACGGCGGCGTCGACAGTTTCCGCGATACGTTCGACCTCGATCAGGAATCCGCCACCCAGAGCCGACGTGTAGATCGCTTCGCCCGGCTGTACGACCACCTCGGCCGCCTCACGCCAGCGGGGGTGGCCATTGGGATTGTTGGCGGTCATCCACCGGATCATCTGGATCGTCCCGTCCGGCTGGATGTAGTAGTAGAGCGCGACCGCCTCGCCCGACTCGACGATGACCTTGTCCCCTTCGACTGAGGCCAACGCGCCGATCGCCTGGGCCAGTTCACCCAATTTCTCGCGCCGTGCGGCCTGCGACAGGACCGGCTTGGCCTCTTCAGTCGCCGTCTGTTCGATTTGCTCGTCCGCCATCATGCCGATCCCTCTCACACACCCGATTGCCCCAGTTGATTGCACGCCTGATTGTACATGGCGCGCCAGCACCGCTGAATCAACGGCTATGCTAGGATGCGGCCAGGTGAAGTCACCCGGCGCGAACCGTTAGTTAAGCGTGGACTTGCTTCGCGCACTCAGATCTGGCGTGATGATCCGGTTGGCTCGGACCCGACGCAGAGCGACGTACGACGCACGACAAGAGGGAGTGAGTAGGAATGGCACAGCGATATCCCGGCGTCTACCCAGCGATGTCGACGCCCCTCACCGAAGATCGTGAGATCGACCGCGAGGGGATCAAGAAGGTGGTCGGCTACCTCTTCGACAACGGCGTCGACGGACTTTCGATCCTCGGATCGACCGGCGAGTGCTCGGCGTTACGACGCGAGCAGCGCAAGGAAGTACTCTCTCTGGCGCTCGAATTTGGCGGCGACCGCGGCACCATCTTTACCGGTGCGGCCGGGTCGGTGACCGCCGACGTCATCGCGGACCTGAAGTCGATCGATGGCATGGGTGCCAAGGGCGCGCTGGTGCCGCCGCCCTTCTACTATCCACTCAATAATGAAGGGGTCGTCACCTATTACGAGCGGGTCGCCGAGGCCAGCCCGGTGCCGATTATCCTCTACAACATCCCACGCATCACCAAAGTACAGATCACGGTTGAGGCAATCACCCGGCTGATCGAGCATCCCAACATCATCGGCATCAAGGACAGCAGCGGCGATTTCGCCTACTTCCAGGACGTCGCCCGCCTGGCCGAGAGTCACCCGGGCTTCACCGTGCTGACCGGGTCCGACTCCATGCTTGCCGCGTCTCTCTACGTGGGCGGACACGGCATCATCGGGGCGGGTGTCAACATCGCGCCCGACGTGGTGGTGGCGGTCTACAACGCCGCCATGAGTGGCGACCGCACCAAGGCCATCGCCATGCAACACAAGGTGGCCGATGCCGTCAACGCCTGCCGGGTCGGAGTCTTCCCGGGAGCCTACAAGGCGCAGTTCGCGCTCAAGGGTCTGTGCCAGCCGCACATGGCCTGGCCGATACCGTCCCTCAACAAATCCGAGATGGAGCAGCTGCGTAAGAATCTGGTCGAAGCGGACGTGCTGTCCGCCGAGTAACCGTCAACACGGAGGGAAATCAGCATGGCCGAGGCCTGGGAGAAGTATCTGGATGAGACGGAGGCGGCCGATCTCGAGGCGCTGAACGATCTGTTGCGCATTCCGAGTATCAGCGCGCTGCCGGAGCATGACGCCGACGTGGCCCGCGCGGCCGAGTGGATGGCCGCCAAGCTGCGTGCGGCGGGCGTACCGGAGGTCGAGCTGCTGCCGACCGGTCGCAACCCGGTCGTCTTCGGTAATTGGCACGTCGATGACAACCAGCCGACCGCCATGATCTATGGCCATTACGACGTCCAGCCGCCCGATCCGCTCGATCTGTGGGAGTCGGCACCGTTCGAACCGACCGTGCGTGACGGCAAGCTCTATGCTCGCGGCTCGACTGACGACAAGGGCAACGCCTTTGCCACCATCAACGCGATCGCGGCGCTGAACGCCACGCAAGGCGGCCCCAAGATCAACGTCAAGTTCTTCTTCGAGGGGGAAGAGGAGGTTGGCAGCCCCAGCCTGCCGACATTCGTCCACGAGCAGCGGGAGCGCCTGGCCTGCGACTGGGTCATCTCGGCCGACGGGGACATGTACGATGAGGCCATCCCGTCGCTGACCATGTCGAGCAAGGGACTGGCCGCCTGCCAGGTCGACCTGCGCACCGCCGACACCGACATGCACTCCGGCATGTACGGCGCGGCCATGCCGAACGCCGTGCAGCACCTGGTGCGGTTGGCGGCGACGTTCCACACGTCCGACAACCGCGTGGCGGTGGAGGGCTTCTACGACAAGGTCAAAGACCTGACGCCGCAGGAGCGGGCCGACATTGCCGACGTGCCGTTCGACGAGGAGACGTATCGCGCTTCGGTCAACACACCCGCCCTGTGGGGTGAGGAAGGCTATTCGCCGCTGGAGCGTGCCTGGGGCCGGCCGACGCTGGACCTGAACGGATTCTGGGGCGGGTTTCAGGGGGAGGGGACCAAGACGGTCACGCCCTGCGAAGCGCACGTCAAGATCACGTGCCGGCTGGTGCCTGATCAAGACCCGGATGAGATCCTGGACCTCATCGAGGCGCACATCCAGAAGCACTGCCCGCCGACGGCCAAGGTCTCGTTGCGCCGCTTCCCTGGCTCTGCGCGACCCTTCTCGATCAGCAAAGAGAACCCGGCGTTGGTGAAGGCGGCCGACGTGTTGGGCGATCTCTACGATCGGGATCCGCTTTACGTGCGCACGGGTGGCACGGTACCGGTGGCCGAGATCTTCCAGCAGGAGCTGGGGGCCGACATGATCTTCTACGCCTTCGGCCTTCCCGATTCACGCGTCCACGCACCGAACGAATCGTTGCATCTGACGTCTTTCGCGATGGCACGCAAGGCGTATTGCGCTTATCTCAACGCACTAGCGAGGTAGCGGGGCATGCGCGAAGTCGCTTCACGGGAGCGGTAGGGGCGAAGCTTGCCTTCGCCCTCGTTTGCCCGGAGGCTACATTGTGTGCCATCCGACCATCGCGTTGTTGCCACCAAACGCGTCAGCACGTATTCCGAACCACCTCGCGGTTCATCGCCAGTCCGCTCTCAGACATACCCGAACGCAGGCGGGAAAACGATGATCACGGTTGCCGCCCAGACGGCATACACCGGCAAATAGTCTCGTCTGCCATCGCTCGAGAGCCGCAAACGATCCGCGTTTGCTCAGGAAGCGGATGTAAAGTACCGCGGACCACGCCAGATTGACCAGGAGAATCACGTTCACGCCCAGCACGGCCACGCGGTTCGGGCTGAAGCCGAACTCACTGATGCGTGCGGCGATGGCCCACAGCGCGATCGCGTTGGCTAACAGCGCGCTGACGACCAGCACGATCTGCATCACATCGAAGAAGCCGGGAGGCGACTGGGAGTCCCGAGCCGAGACGGAGTAGAGCAAAAGCCCAAGGACGAGGATCAGGAGCAGGTTGAATTCGGCCAACATGTTGCGGTCGAAGTCGATTCCTCGTCCAGTCCACAACATCGCGCCCAAAAACACAACCAACATGACGGCGAAAAGAGGTGTGAAGAGGCGCGTCAACACAGGCGCCATGTTCTCGATCACGCTTTGCTTGGCCTCCACCAGCCACGAAGCGACCAAGACCGCGCCCGCCGCTCCGCATGGCAGCAGCCACGACTGGATGAACGTGTCGGGTTGGATCCCGATGGTTGCAAACATCATCACCAGGAACGCGGTGAAGACCGCACCACCGAGGGCGATTAAGACGTAATAGATGAAGAGTTCACCGGTGAACCGAACGAAGTCCATCCGGCCGCTAACCTGTTTCCATCGGCTGCCGGCGTAAGCGACACCGACCGTCAGCCAGAGCGCGATCGGCAAATGAATGGCCGTGAGCGCTTCGGTCGAGCCCTTCGATGCGAACGGATAGACGTTGGCCATGACGCCCGCGACGACGAACGCGAGTGCCAGCCAACGAAGTGTGCTGGTGGCGAGCTGTCGTTTCCAGACGAAGTAGCCGGTCAAGAGTGGGAGTACGAAGAGACTCGCATTGCGCGCGTAGAAGAACGTATCCTGGTCAATTTGCATCCCAAAGAGCGCCGGTACCTTCACGGCCACGGCCGCCGCCACCGCGAGACAGACGGCGACGATGGCATTCGTGCGCATTCCCAGCCGCGAGCCGTCTTCAGCCTCGGAGGAGACCACGAGCTGCTTCCAGAGACGCTCAGAATGCTCGAGTGCGAATTGCTGTGCGAGCGCATCCAGCTCGCCGATGCGCTTCACTCCCACCAGGAACGCTTCATCGGTGGCGAGCCCGGTGCTGACCAAGTCCGCGACCTGCTCGCGCAAATGGTCTTCCAGCTCCGCGACGTCGACGGAATGGATCGCATCTCTGTCACGGAGGTAGCTCCGCCACTGGTCGATCTGTTCTTCGAGCGATACGCCGTGATCGAGAACCGACATCATCGGCATCCCTGTGGCAGAAGTCCGGCAATCGCCGGTTGGCTGGGCGGAACGGGGAGCGTGAGCGCTTGCCAGACGCCGCGGAGCGTCGCGTCCACGGCTTGCCATTGCCGTCGTTCCTCCGCGAGCTGTGTTCGTCCCTGGGAGGTGATGTGGTAGTACTTGCGACGGCGACCGCTCTCGGCAACTTCCCAACGCGCCTCGATGTGGCCGAGACGCTCGAGCCGATGCAGAACGGGGTAGAGCATCCCGTCCGTCCATTCCATCAGTCCTCCGGACAAATCCCGAACCCGCTGGAGGATGGCGTAACCGTAGCTGTCCTCTACGGAGAGGATGGCCAGAACGATTGGCGTTGAGGAGGCAGCGACCAGGTCTTTGTTGATGTCCATGTGATTCTCCATGACGTCATGCTCGGGCGGCGCCGCGATATGCGCGCTTATATCTAGAAGCATTATGCATGACAGTGGCAGGTATGTGAAGAGCCCATGATCCCCAAACCGTGGCTTCTAATCGCAGACAACTTCCATCGAGCCCGTGCGGTCATGTCGTGGGCCGGTCGATTGCGTTGCATCGGCAGACGACTCAGGGGCCGGCTGCGATCGAGACGCGGCGCGAGGAGGTTGCATGTTCGAGGGATTTGCCTGTGAGGGTGTCGACGTTCACGTCCGACTCCACGTAATCCGCTCGACTCCGGGGTCAGCCATGTTCCGACATGTATCAGCATCGTCGCGGCTAAAACAGGGCTCCAGAACTCACCAGCGAGAAAATAATCACGAGGTTGAACAAATTCTCGGTCCAGATAACGATCGATAGCGCCACGAGCTTCCCCCGCACGTTATAGCTGAGCGCCGTGAAGAGCACGCCGAGAAAAAGTCCCGCCTCGATCGCTGGCAGACCGTCCCAAAAGGCGATCTCCCTGCTCCACCCATATCCGGCGCTTCGGTTGTGCGCGAATTCATACCATGTGGACCAGAATGAGACGGCGATCAAGATGCCGACGATCAGCGTGAGGAGCGCAAGCAGTCGTTTGCCGAGTTTGAGCAATTTGCGCGCGGTCGATCCGCCCTCAAAGGTCCGTGCAGTCCATCCTGAAAGTCGCAACATCAATTGTGAAACTTGAGGTGGAGTGCACACAGTCTGTTCGATGCCCTTTCAGTCCATACTGATATCAACGCTTCCACGTCGTGGCGAATTGACCTAGTCTACCTTTGGGCAACGTTATCTGGAGGGGTGCAAAGGTCATGGAAGAGTTGGTCAAGGTTTGTCTACTGCTCTGGGACCCGACGTTCGGCACGCCCGACGATCAAGAGGCAATTTTGACATTGGAGGACCGCCTCTCTGACGCAGTAGAGGGCGCTCGCGTCGGAGACTATGACGGCAATCAGTTCGGGAATGGGCTCGGAGAGATCTACTTCTATAGGCCGTCCGCCAACGCTCTGCTTGCAGTCATGCGGCCTATCCTGGCGGCATCGTCGCTTCCGGCTGGCTCGTATCTCGTTGTGCGCCGCGGCCCCGATGAAACAGAGGAGCGTATCAGCCTCTGATCGATGTGCCCATCTCTTTCTAGGGAATTATGGAAACATCTCGGGATGCCAGCCCTTCGTCAGTCGAATGACGATCGCTGCAGTGTTGGCGATTTCCAAGATTGGGAAGTGACGCTGTTCATCGGTCAGTTCTCCGACGAACCAGGACTGCTCTCCGTCCCATAACCACCAGTTCTTGGTCACTTCGTTCAGTTTCCGAAACGCATTTGATCGAAATGTCGGGAAGGCCCGCTTGCTCTCCGGGATCTCTTCTCGATCCACGATGGCCAGCAGACCTGCGCGGACCGCGGCGTCGAGGAGAATAAAGGCCATAAATTGTTCTTCAGCAGTGACAATCTCTGAGAAATCCTCCGGACGTTGATCGTGAACGCCGGAGAACACGCGAATGAGTTCACCGTACTCAGGGTGACGATGGGTGAATTGAGCATACGCCAACCCATTCGGTGTCTCGATCTCGACAATGCCGCCTGCAACGGCTATGCTCCGTTTCCTCGGCTTCGACATGCTCAGCAGCCCTCATCTTTCGGAAACCCTACCCGTTGTTCGTGATCAATCTTCGATGTCATTGAGCATCTCCAATCACTGAGCGCTTCAGTGCCACCTCCGCAATCTTGCAATTCGAACTTATTCTCCCAACCGTGTGACGATGTCCCGGCTTCAACAAGACGAACGCAATACTCACCGCTCTGGCCGCGGTCTTTCAGCGCCGTTTGCCGGACGCCGAACACACTTTTGCGGTAATCTCATATGAGTTGTCTGGTGCACAGTCTCTGGTGGCTCGACCGGAACCCTCAAGCGCGCGCTACCGAGCCTGCCGACGTTTTGATTTGAGGACTGACATGGCCGTCGAAAGCGCCATCATCATTGCCCTGTTGGTCGTGGTGTCGGTCGCCGTCTTCGTGCGACGCGTCAATCTGCCATACACCATCGCCCTGGTCATCATGGGCCTGGTTCTTGGTTCCCTCCGGTGGTTGGGGATCGGTGAGTCGATCCCGACCTTCGAGCTGACGCGCGAGGTCATCCTCTTCGTCTTCTTGCCCCCACTCTTGTTCGAGGCGAGCTTCGATCTCGAATTTGAGTCGCTGCGAGAGAACCTCTCCGCAGTGTCGCTACTTGCGGTCCCTGGCGTGGTGATTGGCGCCTTCATGATCGCCGGAATGCTGCACTTTGAGCTCAATCGCAACTTCGAAACGGCGCTGGTCTTCGGCGCCCTCATCGCGGCAACTGATCCCATCTCCGTCCTCGCCATCTTCAGCCGTCTTGGCGCGCCGCAACGTCTCGCTACCATCGTAGAAGGGGAGAGCCTCTTCAACGACGGCGTCGCTATCGTTCTCTTCACCGTGGTTCTCGAAATCGCTACGACGTCAACGTCAACGACGACGAGCAGCCTCGCGAGCGCCGTGGTCGAGTTCCTCAAAGTGGCGAGTGGCGGCGGGCTTGTTGGCCTACTTGCTGGTCTCCTGGCGATGGCGGTACTGAGTCGCATTGACGACCACCTCATCGAGATCACCATCACCACGGTAGTCGCGTTTGGGTCGTTTCTGGTCGCGGAAGAGCTTCATTTCAGCGGCGTCATCGGTGTGGTCGTAGCCGGACTGGTAATGGGCCGCGCCAGAGATACGGTCATGTCGCCAACCACACGTGTTACCCTCGGATCATTCTGGGAGTACGTCGGTTTCCTCGGCAATTCCATGATCTTCCTCTTGATGGGCATGCGCATTGCCGTGCCTGAGCTTCTGCAGAACCTTCCTGCCATTGGGCTGGTGATGATCGCGGTACTCGTCAGCCGTACCGCCATCGTCGCGCTGGTCAATGCAGCGCTCCGGCTAATCCATGAGGAGATGCCCTGGAGTTGGGTGCTCATCGTCTCCTGGGGCGGTTTGCGTGGCGCGGTGGCATTGGCACTAGCCCTCAGCCTGCCGTTCAGTCTCGCCGGTCGTGAGTGGATCCAGCTCATGGCGTTCGGTGTCGTGCTCATCTCGCTCCTGGTGCAGGGAATGACGATGCAGCCGCTCCTCAACTGGTTTGGACTCGGCGAGCCGGAGCACCGCGACTATGAGCGGACTCAAGCGCGACTCTTCGCGCTCAATCGTGCGCTCAGCGTCCTACACTCGGAGCAGCAGCGAGGTAGTCTGCTCCCCGGCGTCGTCTCCGATATCCGGGACGAGTACGAGGAGGCGGTTCGCAAAGAGCAGGAGAATCTCGAGTCGCTTGAAGTGAAACCCGGTTTCTTTCGCAAGCAGCAGATCAGGCAGACGCGTCGCCGTGCGCTGCTGACTCAACGTGCGGCCCTGCTCGAGCTGCGTCGTCAGGGTCAGCTCTCCTCCGAGGCGATGCACGACCTGCTCGAGGAGGTCGACGCCGAGCTCGTGCGCCTCGGACAGCCCGACCGCGACGATCAAGATGAAGAAGAGCAGGTGGACGAAAGCGCGGAAGGCACAGCGGAAGAGTTGGCCGAATCAGAGATGCGCGCCGAAGAGTCTGCCGCCCGAACGGATTGAGCCACTTCCCCCAAACGATAATCGGCCGCTCAATGCCCTCATAGCAGTCTCGTCATCCCGTGTTCGACCAATATCTCGGGTGACGGTAAGGCCTTTGCGACAGGGGTTGATAGGTTCGTGCGCTCCGAGACGTCAGCCAGGGCCGGCGCGATAGGACCAACCGAACATGCTCGTCGGCCTCGAACGGGTCCGCGCGCCTCGATGGGACCCAGAAGTCCAGCCCTCTCGGTACAGAGGTCTCCCTCATCGGGATGAACGGGCTATTGGCTCGGTCCTTCAGTCGCGACGACGGGTACTCGGAGACACCCCGAATGAGGACCGCTGGGTGCTGCGGATGCCCGAAGAATCAACCAAAATAAGCTCAATGCACTCGCGGGTAAGGGAGAAAGAGGTCAAGATGTTCGCACTACAACTGGACGCCATTCTCATGATCGCCCTGATCGTCGTGACAGCTGGGTTGGCAATTTCGCGACTCTTCGATCGGCTCGATCGGTCGGTCCTCTTTACGTTCACCGGCGGCCGGTCGCGGCTGCTCGTGCTCCGCATAGCCGTCTTCTCATTGGCGACGCTGAGCAGCATTGGCGTGTGCGGTATCCTCTTCCTGACGCTGCCGAGCTTCGTCGCCCTGGCCATCTTCTTCGCGTTCGAAGCGATCGTTCTCGACATCTGCACGCAGCGCGTCGAGTTCGTACGTGAGATGGAGCCAGTCCTCGCACGGAGCGCTGCCCGAACGCCGCCGCAGGGCACGATGACGGGCGCCTATTAGATCAGCGATCTACCGGGCTATTGACGATTACATCAGTCACATCGATGAAGCGAATCTCGGGTTGGGCGCCAAAGGCTTGCTCGGCCCGAGATTTCCATGCGGACGTGTAGACGCTCTCGGCCGCCTCGCGTGAATCCCAGGTGTAGATGCCCCCCGCCTCTTTGCGCTCTTTGTCGACCCAATAGAATTTCTGACGCAGCCCTTCACGACCAACGTAGAAATCACGCCGTGCTCGACCGGTCTGATCGATCTTTTCTGGGTCGAAGTCATGTTCGTAGCGGAACGTGACGACCGCGAGAATCATTGATAGCCTCCCAATGCATTGCGCTCAGCGCGCCGACTCTTCGAGTTGTCCCTCAAGAACACTCATGAGGATCTGATCGTGCCAAATACTGTCGCGGAACATATCGTCGCGCAATACGCCGTCTTCGTGAAAGCCGCACGCGGCATAAGCTCGCCGAGCGGCGACGTTCTCGGCAAAGACCGCGAGATAGACTTTGTGCAATCCAAGCCCGCCAAGCTCGGTCGACGCGAGCGCATGGCCCAGAAGCACGCGTAGCGTCTCCTTGGCGAAACCCTGGCCCCAGGCCGAACGTTCCCCGATCATCAGGGCGAGTTCGGCCTTACGATTGACGTCGTCGAGGTCGAAGAGCGTGACATATCCCACTGGTTCAGGGCCGTGAAGGACGGCCCAAACGAGCGCACCGGAGGCCAGGTTGCGAGCGTGCCAGGCACGAATCACGTCCATTGTCGGCACGTCCTGTGTGATCCAGTAGCGCGTCACCTCCGGATCGGACCGCCAGCGACGCACCGCCGCCAAATGCTCCTCCCCCAGCGGGACGAGCGTCAGCCGATCTCCGGGGAGCGTCTTGGGTCTTTGCATGGTCTCCCTCTTCTGATGGTGTACCTTGACCATAGTCTAACCACTTGCCCCACTCTTGACACCGGTGCTGCCGTGCCACGACGATCATGGACGGTAAGAGACGACGAGAAATCGCATTGGGAAACAGACGTCGATGGGAGGACCAATTGGCGGATTCACGACGAGGGTTTGGTGTGGCGGCGGCGATCTCGCCGGAGGTGATTCGCGCGGCGGCCCAGCTTGCTGAATCGCTCGGCTATCACTCATTCTGGGTGAACGACACGCCGAACGGTGACGGTCTCGAGGCACTGGCACAAGCGGCCTCGGTCACCACGGGGATCACGCTCGGAGTTGGGGTCATCCCCCTTTCCCGGCGTCCAGCGGACGAGATCGTACGGCAGCTGAGGACCATGGATGGATCCGCTGGCGACCTCCGCTTGCCGCTGGACCGACTGTGGCTTGGTGTCGGGAGTGGCGCGGGCGGTCCGGGAGCCTTGCGGCGCACGCGAGAAGGTTTGGAGATGCTCAACCGAGACGCTCATACAACGGTCTTCGTTTCGGCGCTCGGTCCGCGCATGGCGCATCTGGCCGGGGAGATGGCGGAAGGCGTCCTCTTCAACTGGCTGACGCCGGAGTTTGCCCCCACCGCGAACGACTGGGTTCGAGAGGGTGCACTGAAAGCCAACCGCGACGTCCCAATCCTCGCGTCATTCGTGCGGGCGGCGTTGGGAGAGGCAAGCGCCAATCGACTGGCGCAAGAGGCCAACCGCTATGGCGGCATCCCGCAGTACTCCGATCACTTCAAACGCATGGGCGTGGAAGCGGTCGAGACCGGCATCAGGGGCGAAACGGCGGACGAGATTCAGCAGGCGCTGGCCCGTTGGGACGGCGTGCTGGATGAGGTGGTGGTTCGGTCGATCACACCGAACGATACGCTCGAGGAGACGCTGGCGCTGGTGCGCGCGGCGGCGCCAGCCGGATGACATATCCCGCGTAGGTTCGCGGGTAAACGGCCACTCAGAGGGATTGACAGCCTAGAACATACGTGCTAATGTGGAGCGTGCCGGTCGAGCTTTGGGTCAAGCATATCGACCGGTGCACCTCCCCAAATTCCTCGTTTAGCCGCTGAGTATCCCCACACTTGGCGGCTCCTCTTTTGCCCCGAAACTCGTTCTGAATTAGCCGTTCTGTGTGCCCAGAAACGTCTCGATCTGCTTCAGATGGTTTTCGTCGTGATTGATGAGCACCTCGATGAGCTCTTCAACGGTGATATGCCCGTGTTCGTCGTGAACGCCGGTTCGCTCCCACCCTTTGAGGGGCAGATTCATCAGCAGTGAGATCAGCTCACCTCGCTCGTTGGCAAATGCTTCGAGTTGCGGTCGCAACTCCTGAGCGACCCCTTCTGGACCAACCTCCGGGTGCCATGACTTGAGATAGGGTGTCTCCTGGGACAGCATCGTCTGGACGCGAGTGCGGAAGAGTTTGTCGACGTCGACGAGGTGAGCGACCACCTGGGGCGGCCCCCAGTCTTCAGCCGTTCCAGCAGGGATGTCGTCAGCGTACTTCTCTGCCATCTCCTGAATACGCGTCGTGGTGTGCGAGAGGTCGTCCAGCAGCTCGTGATAGGCGTCGGTCATGGTTGCCCCGATCTGTGCGTATTACCGGCCGGAATTAGATATGCTGCGTGCCGGTGTCGGTCAAGTGCCAGGTCACGCCATATGGATCGCGGAATCGGAATGCGTGGATGTCGTCCTGGATGACTGGATAGGAGCGAATGAGGACCATGCCGCGCAATGTAGCCAGCGTCTCAGTGGAGACGCGCAATCCCAGATGCGCCAGCTTTGGCTCATTCATCACCGCTCCACGACCGGCGTTGATCAGGAAGAGGCTAATGGGTCCGTTGCGTAGCACGACCAGTTCCGGGTAATAACCGGTGCGCAGTCCCTCAATCCAATCGAAGTCGTCCGATATGACGTCCCAACCTTGGGCGGAGCGACGCGCTCGCGCCACGACGTCCATCTCGAGAAACTCGTGATAGAACTCCTCCGCCTGACGGATATTGGCGACTCGCAACGCCACGTGATCGAACGCCTCGATCTCCAGCGTGTGCTCGGCCGCGGCGACCATGCTGTTCGCTGGGATGGCGAGACCGTACGGAAAACCGCTGACGTCGCCCGCTGACGTCGTTCTGCCGGTCGTTGCCGGCTGATGCGACGAATCACTCACGACGTTCTCGTCCGGCTGAGGTTCGCGTTGGTCGGCCATCACATCAAGCTCCTTCATCCTGTCGAGTTCCAGATCGGCAAACGACGGCCAACGTCCGCCGCGACGACCCATCGGGGCCATTGTAGCATCCGGCTTTGAACTGACGGATTTCGCCGTTGTTTCTCAGGCGTAGCGCAGACAAACGCGTTACCATACGTGAGGTCCTGGTGGATCTGACGAGGGACGAAGGCAGAGAAAAGGGTACGGGTCGCCGAAGATGAGTGCACTGATTCGATCGAGCTATCACACGCACAGCCATTATTGTGACGGTGAAGGAGAAGTTGTCGAGGTAATCCAGGCGGCCATCGCCGCCGGACTGACCGAGGTCGGCATCTCCAGCCACGCTCCGCTTCCCTTTGAGACCGGGTGGACCATGCCGGGGGAACGGCTGTCAAGCTACGTGGCCGAAGTCAGCGAGCTTCAAGCGCGTTACCGCGACCGAATCACGGTCCTCATGGCCCTCGAGATCGACTTGATCCCCAACGCTGAGGTGGAACGGTATCAGCAGGAAGCGCTCTTCCCGCTCGGTTTTGACTATTTCGTTGGCTCGGTCCATTTCCTTGGAGAACGAAACTCGCCCCGATCCTTTGACGACACTGAGGAGGGGTTCCGTGCGATTCTGGATGAGGAGTATGGGGGCGAGATCGCGGCAATGACAGCCGATTATTACGCTCGCATGCGTCTGGTGTTGGGGATTCCCGGCGTGAAGATCGTCGGGCACCTGGATCGGATCAAGCGCTGGAACGCCGGTCATACGTATTTTTCAGGGGACGAGCCGTGGTACGTCGCGGCCGTTGAGGAGACGCTCCAGGCCATCGCCGTCTCAGGTCACATCGTGGAACTGAACACGTCTGGGATGCGCAGAGATCTGGGTGAGCCCTATCCATCGCCCGCCATTCTGCATCGCATTCGAGATCTGGGCATTCCGGTGACCGTCAATAGCGATTCCCACATCCCGACGGATGTTGACGCGGGATTCGCCGAGGCAGCTGAACTGCTGGGCGAGATCGGTATTCGCCCCATCACGTTGAGCGGTGCGAGAATCAAGACCTTCTGACGAATTCGTCTACATCGATATTCACTACGGCCGCTGTGGGAATCGTGATACGGTCGCGTCGTCATGAGGATCAGAGCGGTCACATATGTCGGGGGGCGAGCCAATGCACGAGATCAAGGCTGGACAGACCACCTTCGCGTTCCGGCCCGACGCTGCACCGGTTTTACGTATCCAGCCGGGCGAGACGGTGAAATTCGAGACGTCTCCGGAACCCTCGGAGCGACTCTTGACGGCGGGCGACCACTGGCTTGAACTGGTCGACGTTCGAGAGATCAACGCGGTCACTGGCCCGGTCTACGTCGAAGGGGCCGAACCGGGCGATGCTGTCAGCGTGGAGATTCTGGACGTGGTGCCGGGTCCCTGGGGCTGGAACGCCTTCATCCCCAATTTCGGGCTGCTCGGCAATCGCCCCGGACTAGCGGGCATCCA
Source organism: uncultured Chloroflexia bacterium (assembly GCA_963713965.1). Classification (GTDB taxonomy): domain Bacteria; phylum Chloroflexota; class Chloroflexia; order Thermomicrobiales; family Thermomicrobiaceae; genus CALAGB01. Next base: position 1,661,502 of record OY970217.1, on the reverse strand, counting down.
GCGTCTGCCGATCGAGAACGGTCGCATCATCATCTCGGAGACCTTGTCGCTTCCAGTGGAACCGATGATCGGCTGCCTCGGGCTGGCGCCCGGCAGCGGCGAGTCCTCCACGCTCGGGCCCGCCTTCCCCTGGGGTGGCAATTACGATCTGGTGCAGGTCAAGCCGGGGAACACGATCCTCTTCCCGGTGCAAGTATCCGGCGGACTCTTCTCGCTCGGTGATCTGCACGCCGCCATGGGACGTGGTGAGGCGACGTCGGTCTCGATCGAGTGCCCCGGCACGGCGACGGTGCGACTCGGTTTGCGCAAGGGGCTAAAACTGGAAACGCCGCGCATCGAGGCGCTGGACCGAATCTACACGGTCGGTCTGCGGCCAAAGGGGGACTTCGATGGGTCGCGGCAGCAGGCCGTCTCGTTGATGTTCGATTATCTGACTGAAGAGCGCGGGCTATCGCAATGGGACGCATACGTGGTCTGCTCGGCGGTGGTCGACATTGAGTATGGCGGCCCGGCGGGATCGATCACCCTCGCCAGTGTGCCGTACGACATCTTCATGTAGGGGAGGCGGGTACCCACGAAGTGGGTGTTGTCCTCCCGCGTACGTTTACACGGCGCTCTACCGAGATCAGGAGAGGGGAGACGGATCGGGAACGGCACAGCTTTGCCCCGTAGTTCCTCTTCTTCTGCCGGGTACCCACGTAGTGGGTGTGGAGAAGGGGTTAGGGGATGAGGGTTTTTCGGGCGCTCTACCGATACCAGCCGTTGTCGGTCAGCACCTGGTTCCCGAGCAACCCGAGTTGCACTTCGTACGGCGTCCCCTTCTGATCGGGATGCCATTCGAAGCGCGCACGCTCGAAATACTGCACCGTGTAGGTCTTCCCGTCGGCCGGGTTCACCTCCTGCATTTCCGGGCTGATCGGGTAGCCGTACAGGGCGAGTCCGCCGTTCTTCTCCCAGTAATCCTTGAAGCCGGCCGACAAATATTGCCCCGTCTGCGGGAAGTAGGTGCGACTCGGGTCGGGCGTCGCTGGAGCGGGCTGCTTCGGGAAGCTGCGCACTTGCGTGACGTAACGACCGAGCAGACCGAGCTGTACTTCATAGGGCGTGCCGGAATACTCCGGCCAGTACTCGAAGCGGGCGCGCTCGAAATACTGCACGGCTCGGCCCTGGACATAGAAGACCTCGGTGCGCGGATAACCGAACTGCGCCAGCCCGCCGTGGTCCTGCCAATACTTCAGGAACGGATCACGAAGCGTATGCCCCGTCTCCGGGAAGTAGAGGACGCGTGGTCCCACGTCGCCCGGTTTCGCGACCGGCGCTGTCGGCAGAGCTCCCGGATTGGCTAGGGACTGATAGACCTTGAAGGCTTCCTTGCGTGGCCAGAGCGTGCCCTCTGGTCCGTAAACGAAGTTCGATTCGCGCAGGCGGACGAGGCCCCAGTTGGCCCAGGTGCCCGCCCCACCGAAGTCTTCGTACTTGAACCAGAAGACGCGATCGACCCACGGCGCTTGTTCCTTCAGCATCGTATAGATCTGCTCCAGGAAGTCGGCCTGCTGTTGCTCGCTGGCGGTTGGATCCATGATTCCGTCACTGGTCCAGTCAGGTGGCGCGGCTGGCATGCCGATCTCGGTGATCCAGACGCTGCCGGGATCTTTGCTCGCCCCCTGAAGGTCGTGGAGCTGCTTGGTGTCGGTCAGCACGTCGTTGGGTGAGAGATCGTACGGGTGGATCGAAACGGCGTCGTCCGGCGTATGGCCGAACTCCTTGACGTACGCCGTGACCGCAGGCGAGTCGTAGACTTTGGACATCCAGGAGAGTTCCCCGCCATCGAGTCCATTATCACGGTGCAACACGCTACCGACCACGAACTGGACGTTGGGATGGGCCGGTTTGTTGTTCCGGTAGATGTCGGAGATGATCTTGCCGTAGACGTTGGGGTTGACGGCCTGCTGACCACCGCTCGTCTCTTGATCCAGGAGGGAGCTTGCATTCGGCTCGTTCAGGATCTCATAGGCGGCGACGTTGTCTCCGTAGTGGTCGACGATCTCTTTGGTGCGAGCCTCGAACGCCTGGCCGTAGGCATTGCTGCCGTCGGCTGACGGGGTGTCGTTGATGTGTTTAAACCCGTAGGTGGGATCGACGTCGGCAAGGATGCCGGTTCCCAAAACGGCCAGCACCTTGATGCCGTATTTGGGTGCCAGCGTGTTGATGAACCAGTCGTATTTGGAGTAGTCGATCCAACCAGGTCCTTGCGCCTGGTCATACTCGGCGTGAAACTCGATGCGCACCCAACCGGCGCCGAGCGTCGCCATCCCCTGCACGACGCTTTCGTCGAACGCTTGGTTGACGAAGTTGGGGTAGTTGGCCGGATCGGCGTTGTATTGGTACCACGGATCCTGTCCGACGATGCCGAAGAAGTCGTGCGGATTGGACGAGTCGCGTGCGGCCAGCACGGTCGCGGGTGCGCTCAACAAAAGTGTGAATGTGAGCAGTGCTACCGCTGAGCAGGCAGCGAGCGACGTCATACGACGCATCACAACGATCTTGTTCCCTTCCCTCTCAGGGCGTGCCGTCAAGGCGGTCGTTCGCCACCTGCTAAACGTCTTGAGCGCGCTGCGGTTGTCTCCGATCGAACCCGGGTTTCGTGGCTGGCACGTTTCGTGAAGGACGAGTCAAGTCGGTGAGGGACTGGCGTATGTATCTCGTTACTGCGCGGTCAAGGTCACTATGAGAGGCGGATATGGCCGAGTTTCAGGGAATTCAAGGCATTTTGTTCGATTCCGGAGACACGCTCATGGGACCAATCGGGGGTGAATGGCTGCCGGGCGATGCCTTTCGTCGCATGATTGCGACGCGCGAGAATCTGTCGCTGAATTGGGAGCATCTCGATGAAGCGCACGAAGAGGCGCTGGCGAAGCTGCTAGAGGATCACCTGCTGCAGACCGAGACGGAGGAACTGGATCGGTTCCAGGGTTATTTCGCCGGGTTACTGCGGGGGCTTGGCGCGACTGAATCGGTCGAATCGCTGGCGCGCGAGATCGCACACGAGATGATCGAGCATCCCAGCATAGAGCTCTTCCCGGATGTCGTCTCGACTCTTGAGCGCTTCTCAGCCGACGGTCTGAAGCTCGGAGTCATCTCCAACGGCTGGCCGTCACTCGATCGCCAGCTTCAGTCCGTCGGTATCCGCGATTTCTTCGATGTACTGGTGATTTCGGCGCACGTCGGCAGCCGCAAGCCGGAGTCGCGCATCTTCGAGGTGGCGCTGAAAGAGATGGATCTGCCAGCCAGGTCGGTGCTGTTGGTGGACGACGCGTTGGAGAACGTGATCGCGGCTGAGAAGCTCGGTATGCAGGGAGTCGTGGTTCAGCGCGCTGACGCCGCGCCAGATGGCTATTCTGCCGTGAGAACGTTGGACGAGATCTCGTTGATCCCTTAGATTGCCTCTCGCCCCAGCACGAAGCGCTCGATGGCCTCAGCCACGCCATCCTCGTCGTGGCCACGGACCACTGCGTCGGCCCGCATGCGCACCTCTTCGGAGGCGTTCCCCATGGCGACACCCAGGCCGGCGGCCTCAAGGAGTGGCATGTCATTCTCGCCGTCACCCACCGCGACCACGTCCGCCATGGTCAGCCCCAGATCGGCGGCCAGCAGCGCCACGCCGTGCGCCTTGCTCACGCCGGGCATGTGGATGTTGGCGGCCCAATGGGGCGGATTGGCTTCCCATCCCAGCGGTCCAGAGTGAAATACGGCGTATCCGGCGGCTGAAAATCGCTCGGTGAGCGGTCGCAACTCCTCTTCCGGCCCGAAGACGTCGACGGTCAAAACGTCCGAGACGTTACCCATCTCGTCCCAGGCGACGTGACACACCTCACCGATGCGCTGTCTGACGAAGGCGCGCACGAACTCGGCCTGAGGCGGGTTCTCGGGAACTACCACCCGTTCGCCGCCGCCGGGGCCGAGCAGGAGAACGGGCGCCAGTCCCGCTTGCAACGCTCCATCCACGATCCCGTGCAGGAGCTCGGGTGTGAAGGCGATCTCGTTCATCGGCTGCTCGAGTTCGGTGCTCCAGACGAGGGCGCCGTTGGAGAGGACCAATGGCAGACGAATCCCGACCTCCTCGACGATGCGTCGTGCAGAACGCAAGCGACGCCCCGTCGCCAGCGCCACCTCGACGCCGTGAGCTCGGGAGGCGGCGATGGCCTCATGCACCACCGGTGTGACGATGTCTGATGGGTCGAGCAACGTGCCGTCGATATCGAGCACCAGCAACCGCGGCATCCAGCCTCCTTGTGAATCGTGACGACCGTCCGCTCGAATCGTACACGCTTAGCAGCGGCTCGCAGAGATTGTGGGGACTAAATCCATGAAGAAACCGTGAAGCCAGAGGAGAGTGCGCGGCGTTATCGAGGGTCTGCAACGAGAAGATCAGCTTCTCATGCGCCATTTATGATGATTGAGGCAATATAACGGTATTCGTTCGACGCTCACCCGGGACTAATCACACCGTCACTAACGGTCCATCCCCTTTGCCCCTTCCCACGGAAGGGGAGCATCCCTTCACCGGAGGGAGAGAACCATCCCGGGCTACAAAAGCGAAGTCCGACCCGCAATCGGGTGCCCCGGGAACTGAACGTACGCGGCCAAATGTAGGGGAGGGACCGGTGCCCTCCCTCGGCCGTAGGACGATGATGGTCACCAGATTCCGAAGTAATTGATCAAAAACCATAATGTCGCCCTTGGATCGGCACGCGAGGCAATCCACTCAATCAACGTGCTAATCCGTCCATCCCTATCAGCCTCGCGCCGCCAGGCGGTAGGCGCGGCGCGCCTCGGCCTGCTGCCAGCGCGCGTGCTCCTCGTCGGTGGTCAGTTCGAGCTCTGGAACCGGACATGGGTTGCCTTCGTCATCGAGCGCGACATAGACGAGGTAGGCGGTCGAGGTGTGTGTGACAACGCCGGAGGCGACGTTCTCGGCATCGACGCGGACTTCAGTCTCCATACTCGTGCGGCCAGTCCAGGAGAGTCGCGCTCGGATCGTGACAAGGTCGCCGACGTAGACCGGCTGCAGGAAGGTCATCGAGTCCATTATGACCGTGACGACTCGGTGTCTGGCGTGCCTGATGGCGGCGATGCCTCCGGCCGTGTCGACCAGCTTCATGATGGTGCCGCCATGGACGTTCCCCTGGGAATTGGCGTCAGACGGCATCATCACCTGCGCCAGTGTCGTCTCGCTCTCAGCCACCCGTCGCGAATCCATCGTCGCTTCAGTCCCTTCACGCCCGACCAGCCTAGTATGGCGGCGAGCCGGGCGCAACGGGATGCGTGTTCAGCTTGCGCGGCGAAGCCCGAGATATTCGACGTCGGCAAAGCCCAACACAAGGAGAGCCTGGATGAGGACGAAGGCGACTCCCAGTCCGGTCGGGTCGATCCAGCCGGTGAAGAGGAGGATGATGCTGGCGACCGTCCAGAGGAGGTTCAGAGCGATGACGGTCCAGGCGGCGGCTCGAGAGATAGTGCTCCGTGTGGCGATGAGCATCAATGCCGCAGCGTAAGGGAGCAAGCCGAGGCCGGTAAAGCGCAGCAGCGAGACCGACAGACCCAATGGGTCTGCCAGCTCGCCCGCGCCAAGAGCCAGCACCAGGCCCGCCAGCGTCACGACCACCGCGTCGGCGGTGAGCGATCGTCGCAGCAAGCTGTCGGGCCGCGTCGAGAAGGTGGTTGATGTGCTGCTCATGGTTGGCTCCATTCAAATCGCTCGCGGCTTATCTGGCGAGTAGCTCCGCCGGGATTTGATCCAGGAATCCGGTGATGCGCTGCAGTCGGCCGTCCTCGGCGACGAGTCCGAAGTCGGTGCCTTTCACGATGGCGAGACCATCGATCGGCTCCATGAGTTCCCAACTGAAGCGCACTCGATCGTGGTGCTGATCGATCTCGCTCGATAGCCGGAATCGATGCTCCGGGAACTGCTGCTGGAAGCCCGCCACCAGGGCGTCGATGCCCTCATGTCCATCGGCGCTGAACAGGGGATCGACGTAGCTGGAGTCGTCATCCCAGGTTTGGGCGATCAGATCGCGTCGTCTCCCGCCGTCGGTTTCGTTCCAAATGGCGATGTAGCGCTCGACGACGTTGTCTGGCTGATTCATGTGTACCTCCGTGTACTTCACGTGCGGCCGTGGCCGCCATCCATTCACTGATCACATCCTAGGCAGGCGGCTGTACGGCGTCGATTACGTCGCAGGTAATGGTGAGTTCGCGCCGCAGAAGCTAGGATGGGACCATGATTGCCGCGGAACGTCCAGTTGGAGAATTGTTGCGTCAATGGCGCCAGCACCGGCGCCGAAGCCAGCTCGATGTGGCGCTCGATGCGGGAGTCTCGACCAGGCACATCAGCTTCGTCGAGACCGGCCGCTCATTGCCGAGTCGCGACATGCTGCTGCACCTGGCCGAGCACCTCGAGGTGCCGCTGCGCGATCAGAATCAGCTGCTCATGGCTGCGGGTTACGCGCCGGTCTATACGCAGCGAGCGCTCGATGATCCGTCCATGCGCGTCGCATGGGAGGCGGTCGATCTGGTCCTGGCGGGGCACGAGCCCTATCCGGCGCTGGCCGTCGATCGACACTGGACGCTGGTGACGGCCAACCGCGCCACCGACATGCTGCTGACCGGTGTGTCGCCGGAGCTGCTCGAGCCGCCCGTCAACGTGCTGCGCGTCAGCCTGCATCCCCAGGGGTTGGCACCACGCATCGCCAATCTGGCGGAGTGGCGTCATCATGTGCTGGAGCGCCTGCGCCAGCAGATCGACCTGACGGCCGATGCGGCGCTGACGGCACTCTATGAGGAGTTGCGGGAATATCCTGTTGACGATGTCGGGGCACGAGAGTCAGCGAGCTTCCAGCGCTACGGCGGATTGGTCATGCCGGTGCGCATTCGGTCGGACGCCGGAATTCTCTCCTTCTTCAGCACGACGACGATTTTCGGCACGGCCATCGACGTGACCCTCTCAGAGCTGACCATCGAGTCCTTCTTCCCAGCAGACGAGGCGACGGCCAGGGTGCTGTCGAGAGCCCGCGAAAAGTAGAAGGCAAGCAGGACAGGAGCGGTCAACCATCATGATCGAGAAGAGTCACGCGGTCATCGACGGGCATCGCATCGCCTATTTGCGAGCCGGGACCGGCCCAGCCGTCGTGCTGCTGCACGGCATCGGCGGAAACGCGACTCAATGGCGCAGCCAGCTTGAAGGACTGGCCGGCGAGCTCTCCCTCATCGCCTGGGATACGCCCGGCTATGGCGACTCAGCCGACCCGGACGGCGACTGCCGTATGGCCGATTACGCCGAAGTTCTGGCGCAGTTGCTCGATCACCTACAGCTCGATCGTGCGCACCTGATCGGTCAATCCTGGGGTGGCGTACTGGCGCAGGAGTTCATGCGCAAACATGCCGCCCGCGTGCGCTCGTTGGTCCTCTCCGATACCTTTCCCGGCGACGCCTGTCGTCCTGAAGCGGAGCGCAACGCCAGCCTGCAGGGACGGCTCAAGGCGCTCGAGACGATGACTCCGGCCAAGATGGCGACCTCCCGCGTGTCGATGTTGGTACCAGATGGGACGTCTCAGGCGATAAAGGACGAAATCGAGGCCATGCTGGCCATGATCCGCCCAAGCGGCTACCGCCAGGCGGCCATCGCCCTGCATAACTCCGACGAGCGTGACGTGCTGTCGACCATTGACGTGCCGACGCTGGTCATCGCTGGCGAGCATGACCACGTCGTGCCGCTGCACCTCTCCCAGTTGCTCGCCAACGGCATTCCCAATGCGCGCCTCGAGATCATCAGGGGAACCGGCCACCTGAGCAATCAGGAGCAGCCAGATGTTTGGAATGCGGTGGTCCGTGGGTTTCTCGGCGGCGTGGGCTGATGGTTTGAGAGCGAATTCATCAGCCTTCGCGTCCACGCCCGCGCCGGGCTAAAGCCACAGCGCTAGACTAGATGAAGCCCACTGAAGGGGCCGAATTATTGCGATATGTGCAATATATCGCTGATCTTTGACGGATCTGGCGATTGAATCCAGCCCCTTCAGTGGGCTTCGATTTTGTAGCCCAGGATCTTTAGTCCTGGGCGAACGCGAAGTGATTGCTCTGGACCGATCTGTGGCGATGCTATGAGTCCAATGACGCGACCTTTTCGCCAGACCTCCGTCAACAAATCGAGCGGGCATCGATGCTGCTTCAATAGTCAGTGGCAGGTACTGCCCGTGTCAGACGCTCGACAGTCGGAATGGTGACGGGTGGCGACGAGTCCAGCGCAGCTCGAACAACCAGATGTGACTGAGCCGGTCGGACGTTGGTCGTCCCGCTTGCGGGCTGACGCCGACTCCCGCGCATTGCCCTTCATCGCCTTCGTCCTCAGTGCAGCCATCAGTTTTGCCGTCTACTGGCGAGTGCTGACCTTCTCCTATTTCCTGGACGACGCCTTCGACCTCACCCGCACCGAGCAGACCAGCTTTTGGGCGCTCCTCTCGAGACCGCTGCCCGGCTACTCCTACTACCGCCCGATTCCCTTCATGATCTGGAAAGCCATCTACCTGCTCACCGGGGGCTACGACGCGACCATCCTGCACTTGATCCCGCTGCTGTCGCACGCCCTCTCCGGCTGGCTCCTCTTCATGCTCCTGTGGCGCTTGACGCGTTCCTCCTGGTCGCTGCTGCCGATGATCCTGTGGCGCTTGACGCGTTCCTCCTGGTCGCTGCTGCCGATGATCCTGTTCCTCGTTTATCCCTTCAGCTATCAGGATCTGGAGATCCTGGGCACGTTGGTCCACACGCTGGTGACGTTCGAGATTCTGGCGGTTCTACTCCTGTGGTACGACGGTCGCCTGCTCAATGCGCCCGTGCGAATGACGTGTGCGGCGCTCCTCTCGGGTGTGGCGCTGTGGACCCATGAATATGGCGTCGTCATCCTGCCGTTGCTGGTGGGATTCGAAGCACTCCTCTGGTGGCGCCGCCGCGTCGCTCGCCCGACTGTGTGGTTGCTGCCGGTGGCGGCGTTCGAGGGGCTTTACCTGTGGCTCTGGTTCACGATGGACAAACCTGGCGCAGACCACCTCACCACCAGTGACGCCATCCACAACGTGGGGATCTGGCTCGAAGGATTCGCCTACCCTGTCACGCGGCAGACCGGCTGGCTAACGAACATCGTCGGTGGCGATCCATTGCGAATGATCCTGCCGATCGGCGTGGTAGGCGTGATTGGCGTGGCCGCGATCTATCTTGTGCGACGCTGCGTCTGGACGCCGTTGCTCACAATTGCCGTCGGGGGCATGGTCTTCGTTCCCGCCATCATCGGCCTAACATACGAATACGTGCAGAACAGTCCGCGACTCCTCTACGTGGTGGCCCCGGCCAGCGCGATTTTCTGGGGCATGCTGCCATCGCTCCGATTTGAACGTCGGTGGCTGACCTGGATCTGGCGAGGAGCGTTGTTGGCGCTGGTCAGCGTGGTCCTGCTGCAGAGCCTCCTCTTCATCCAGCGACGCATGACGATGCTCGAATATGGCACGCAGATCGCTGACGGGATCATCCGTGAGGGTGAGGCGCACCCGAACGGCAATCTCCTCTTCATCAATGTCCCTTCCTGGTTCTCCCCCAAGACGCAGGAATTCCCAAGAGGCCATCTCGGCATACAGATCGAGCCTGACTACATCAACCTCAGCACCCTGATCTACGCCGGTTCCGGACTGCATGTGCCGGCCGAGTCCTTCTCGCTGGCGCCCGACGTCTCGGGCTGGCGTTACGACTTCCAGCCGCACGGCCAGCCGATCGATCACGACGCCATCGACGCCAAGCTCCGCGCCGGGTACACCCTGGTGGTCGTCGATCTCTTTCAAAACTCCCTGGCCGTTCGTGAGCCTGGCTCGCTTGTGCCGCATCAACCCGATCCAGGCAACACGCAGGCGACGTTCGGCAACGGGCTCGAATTCCTGGGATCGACCATCACCCGTGATGGTGATCTGGTGACGATCGACAGTCGCTGGTACGTGCGCTCGGCTCTGGATGGCGACTATCAGCTGTGGACGCAACTGCGGGATCAGAACGGAAACATCGTGATCGAGCGCAAGGACTATGCGCTACGGGGCATGTCGCCGCCGCGCCTCTGGCAGCCAGGCGACCTGATCAAGGATCGGCTGGTGCTGGATTTGTCTCAGGCAGCGAACTCAGGACCGCTATCCGCGCGGGTAAGCCTGGTCAGCACCGCCGACGGCTCGCTGCTGCCGGTGAGTGGCAACGGCGCGGTTGGGGGTTGGCTGGAACTGGGCGTAGTGCAGGGGAAGAAGTGAGTTGACTAAGTCGGCGAGATCCCAAATGTTTGGGCATGGTTCCGCCTGAACGCGGCGATAATTGGCGCTCGCGCTGGATACCATCTTGACATTGTCATCCTGAGTAGATGACCACAGTGAATATGTCACTGAAATGGCAACCAACGCTGCATTGTCATCTTGAGCGGAGCGCAGCGGAGTCGAAAGATCTCTTCGTCAGCATCGGTTGGTGCCAGTCGTTCGAACGGAGAGATTCTTCGGCTGCGTACTCAGGATCCCAGGGCAAAGGTGGTCGCGTGCCGGGATAGCATACCTCGTGAGCCGCCGTTGTCTCGGGAGGACAGACTAAGGTTTGCCTGCCCCGACCACCCTCAATCTCCCTGACCGCCGCGCGAATCTCGCCGAACCGGTGGTACAGTAGCGGGGACCTACCCCTGCGTCATTGCCCGAAACGTCTGTGTATCCGCCAGGAAAGGTGTCTTGATGAGCCGGCGTGGCGTGAAGTTGGCCTCCCCAGAGGAGCATTTCGGTTTCCCCATGGCCTCGGACCGCAAACTGGTCCGCTGGCCCAACATGCTGGACTACTTCCAGGAGATCGCCGCGGGTAGCGATCGTGTGCGTTACGAGCAAATTGGGGAAGCGACCCAGGGGCAGCCCTTCGTCCTGCTCACCATCTCCTCCGCCGAGAACCTGGCTCGTCTGGAAGAGCTGCGTCAGATTCAGAAGCGCCTGGCCGATCCGCGCAATTTATCTGACGAGGAGGCCGAGCGTCTAGCCGAATTCGGCCGCTGCATCGTCATGATCACCTGCAGCATCCACGCGACCGAGGTCGGCGCGGTGCAGATGACACCGGAGCTGGTCTACGAGCTGGCCTCGCAGGATGATGAAGAGACCCGGCTCATCCTGGACAACACCGTGCTACTGTTGGTCCCCTCCCTAAACCCGGATGGCATGGAGCTGGTGGCTAACTGGTACGAAGAGACCCTCGGCACGCGTGCGGAGGGCTCGCAGCCGCCGGAGATCTATCACACCTACACCGGTCACGATAACAACCGCGACTGGTTCATGTTGACGCAGGTCGAGAATCAGTTGGCCGTCGAGAAGGTGCACAACGTCTGGCATCCGCAGATCGTCTTCGACCAGCATCAGATGATGCCGGACGGCCCACGCTACGTGTTGCCGCCTTTCATCGATCCGTACGATCCGAACGTTGACCCGGCGCTGCAATCCGAGATCGCGCAGGTCGGAACGGCCATGGCCGCTGCGCTGACCTCGGCCGGCAAGTCAGGAGTGGCGACGAACATCATCTTCGACGCCTATTCTCCCTCGCGCGCCTACCAGCACTACCACGGCGGTGTGCGACTCCTCTCTGAGGCGGCCAGCTGCAAGATCGCCACGCCGATCCATCTGAGCGGGATCGACCTGAAGGAGAGCCGTGGCTTCAATCCGCGCGAGAAGCTCTGGAACCACCCCCATCCCTGGAGCGGTGGCGAGTGGCGTGTGCGCGACATCGCCGACTACAACAAGATCTCGGCGCTCGCTTGCTTGAAGAACGCGGCATCGTACCGGCATCAGTGGGTACGGAATTTCTGGCAGGTGCAAAAGCGCGCCGTGGAGCGAGATACCCCGTTCGCGTTCGTCATTCCAGCCGATCAGCGTGACCAGGTCACCACGGCCGAGATGTTGCAGGTTCTGCAGAAGGGACTGGTCGAGGTTCATCGGGCACGAGCGCCATTCACCGCGGGAGGGGTCGAATACCCGGCCGGAACGCATGTGATCCAGATGGCGCAGCCCTTCAGCTCCTACGCCAAGACGCTGCTCGAAGTACAGCATTACCCCGACCTGCGCCTTTATCCCGGCGGGCCGCCGAAGCCGCCCTACGACATCACCGCCCACTCGCTGCCCCTCTACATGGGGGTGGAGTCGGTACAAGTCGAGCACTCGTTCGAGGCGGATCTCGATTTGGTGGAGAACGTCGAACTTCCGGCGGGCGCGGTCGCCAACGCCAACCGGACGACGTTCCTTCTCGACTGCGAGACGAACGCCTCCTTTAGGGCAGTGAACCAGTTGATGGCGGCCGGCGCGACGGTGCAACGCGCCACCGACGGCTTCCGTGCGGCGGATCGGGAATGGAGCGCGGGAACCTTTCTGATCGAAGGAGCGGATGCGGAGCGACTGGAGCGGATCGCCCAGGAGACGCACGTCCATTTCGAGGGGGTTGGACGCAAACCAAGCGGCTCGTTCCGAGCGCTGAGCCGTCCGCGTGTTGGGCTCTACCGTAGCTGGCGTCCCAATGGCATCGACGAGGGCTGGACGCGCTTCATCTTCGAACGCTACGACCTGGACTTCGAGACGCTGCGTGACGCCGACATGCGCCAGGGGAATCTGCGCTCGCGCTTCGACGTCATCGTCCTACCTCAGCTTTCGATGCGCGAGATCATGGAAGGAAACGACCCGAAGATCTACCCAGCCGAGTTCTCCGGCGGCATCGGCGATCAGGGAGCGGCCAATCTGCGACGCTTCGTCCATGGCGGCGGCACGGTCATCGCCCTCGACGCCGCCTGCGACGTCGTCATCCGCTACCTCTATCTGCCGGTCGTCAATGGGATCGAGAACATCCCCAACGATTCGTTCTATAGCCCTGGCTCATTGCTGCAGGTGTTGGTCGACAACCGGCACCCGATCGGCTGGGGCATGGAACGCGAGGTTGCGGCCCTCTTCGTCAACAGCCCGGCGTTCGACGTGCTGAATGGCGCGGACACCGTGGCGCGCTATCCGCACACCGATCCGTTGCTCTCGGGCTGGGTCCTCGGGGCGCACCACCTGCAGGGGCGCTCGGCGTTGGTCGACGCGCCGGTGGGTGAAGGCCATGCCATTTTGTTCGGATTCCGCCCACAGTTCCGGGCTCAGATGCGCGGCACCTACCGGCTATTCTTCAACGCCATCTTCAGCGCCACGCTCAAACGGGATTAGCGCGACGGGATTTTGATCCCATCGTTTGGAAAGAGAATCGCCCGGGTCGATCAACGACCCGGGCGACATCGTTCAGTCTGGGCAGCAGCAGTTGTCGCCAACACAGCAGGCAAACGTCGGTGTATCTGAGCAGCATCGGTAGGCACTGGCACCCGCTTCACAGCACGTGCCATCCGGTAGGACTCCTCCTGAGTCAATTGGGCAACACACCGCGTCCGATGTACATTCTTCGAAATAGCATCCGACCGGCTTCTCCCCTGCACCGCAGCAGGTGCCGTCAGAAAGCACTCCCTGGGATCCAGCTGGACAGCAGTAATAGCCGATATCGATGTTTCCCTGGCACGATTGCGTCTCGTGATCGCAGCAGTTCCCGCCGCATTGGTTCGTTCCTGGTGCGCAGCAGACGTACTGATCGCTGTAGGTCGATCCCTGGCAGACGTCGTAGAGATAGCCGTTGCCACCGCAACATGGCGATCCGTTGTCGCAGCACCAGTAATCGGGCCGGGTGTTGTTGTCGTTGTTGTACGGCTGTGTGACGCCGCAGGCATATTGCCCGTCGGGGCAGTTGCCGGTGCAGCTATCCTGGCATGTTCCGGAACAGCAAACCTGATCCGTGCCGCATGGCGTCTGGTCGTCCACCGGAACGCAGTCTTCGGAGGTTGGATCGCAGGTCTGGCATTCGGGACAGGTGACGTTGGCGCACAGGTCCTGGCATTCACACGTCTGCGGATCCTGTAGCTGGCCATCGGGGCACGGCTCGTTGCACTGGCACGAGCAAGTGTCGAAGCTGTAGGTCTGGTTGTTCGGACACTGAGTGCTGACGCACTGCTCCTGACAACAGGCTTTGGTCAGGTCATTGACGTCACAGGCCGCGGTGTCGATCTGCCCCTGACACACATTGCACTGGCAGGTCGTGAGATCAGGTGGCTGACCTCCGGGACAAACAGGAATACAGGTGCTATTGCAGCATGTGCCTCCATTTGGGCATTGAGTGCCATTGGCAAGCGGAACGCACTGTCTGTTGTTCGGATCCCAATGGGCGCAATCACCGCAGCCACACTTCCCGTTCGTGCAGGGCTGATCGCCACAATGGTTCTGGCAGGAGCCGCAGTGCTTTGAATTGGTCTGCAGATCGGCGCAGACCTGCGAGGCTGATGGGTTGAAGAAGCCTGAGAAGCCTGACAGGTTGAACTCGAGGCAGCAGACGTTCTCGGCCGGACAACAGCCGCCAGCGCAACAGGTGCTGCCGGCCGGACAACAGACGCCACCTGCCCCGCCGGGAGCGGGGCAGCTCACCTCCCCGTCTTCACAGCAGTTGCCTGGGCGACAGCAGCGGTTGTTGACGCACATGTCACCAGGCGGGCAGTTCGAAAACTGCCGTCGACAGCGTTCGATCGCACGGCTATACCAGAGCGTGGCAAACAACAGACAGATACTCCCACCGATCGGAGGACCGTCAGTCGTACTGCAGTTGCTCTTCAACGCGCTGTATTGGTCGCTGGCATTGGCCAAACATGCCTGGTATTCAGATGTGGAACAGCTGGCGGCGGCTACCTCTTGCGAGGGAAGACTCCGGCCGATGATTGCCGCGCCAAGACCACCGAGCAACCCCTTGAAGACGCCACGCCGCGAGGTCGCACGTCCCAGCGTGCGAGTCAGATCGTCAAAACGCCAATCTTGCATCCGTCGTCCTCGCGCTATCTCACGAGACCGTACACAGCGTTTCGCCGGTGCGTTGGATTCGATGTCAACAACCGGCACGTCACGTGACTCGCAACATCAACTTGATTGGGTGCGGAAGGCGCCAGCATGACAAGAGTCACACTGCCAAATTCAACATATCAGGCAGGCGTTATTTGGGCGTTATTCGCTAAGTGACGAAATACGGTGTCGGGTCGAGTTCTTCGAACGCACCATCTTCAGTGTCACGCTGAAGTGAGTAGGCGAGCGCGCAGGATCCTGCGCGCTCGCCGTTCTCGCCGACTTAGTCTGGCCGAATCGCCACGCGATCAGACCGATGTCGCGTCGATGCAGTGCTGCGGTTCTCCCGAATTACTCCCGCAGATCTGGGTCTGGCCGCAGCATTCACCGTTGCTACAGATGAATGTGTGACAGCAGTTCCCATCTCGGTCGATCATGGTGTTGTTGCAGCAGACGCCGTTGGCGCAGACCTCGTTGTTGTTGCCGTTGCAGCAGACATCTCCACAGACGAGATCGGGCGACTGACAACACTCACCTGCGTTGTTTGCTTGGCCATCCGGACAGCAGACGCTGTCGTTTAAGCAGACCTCAGTTCCTTCGCAACAATAGACGTCGCACGCGCGGCCTGGCTCACAACAGCCCACGGTCGTTTGGTCCCAGTTGGTATAGCCGCAAACCTGCCCTTCGGAGCAACAGATGGCGTTACTGGTGTCGTCCGGATTTGCCGAGCAGAGCTGATCTTCGGGGCAGTCACAACTGGCCTGGCAGGTGCCGGAGCAGCAGACCTGATTGTCGCCGCACGGCGTTTGATCCGCGATTGGGATGCAGTCGCCGGAAGTTTGGTCGCAGGTCTGACACTCGGGGCAGGTGACGTTCGCGCACAGATCCAGACATTCGCAGGTGTCCGGGTCCTGAAGCTTGCCGGGCGGACATGTTTGCGTGCACTGACAAGCGCAGGTCTGCGGGTTGAGCGATTTCCCTTCCGGACACGCCGTGACACAGTTGTCTTTGCAGCAGACCGTCCCCTGGTCGCACGTCTTCGCGACGCATTGGCCACCATCGCAGATCTGGCAGACGCCACAGGTAACGCCGCAGTCACCGCAGTTGTTGGAATCGCTGGATACGTCGAGGCACTGGTCGTTGCAGCACATGTCGTTCGGCCCGTCGCAGTTCTCGCAGACTGGACAGCAGTCGCAGGCTTGCTTCTGCGCATCTTCGTATGCGAATCGGCCGGTCGATGTTCGCGCCACCGCAAAGTAGTACAGACGTGCGTCGACGCCGATGCAGACGTTGCGCATGTAGGTCTGGTACCAACTCGTGCCTGGGTAGGCGGCGGCGCATTGGGCGGACAGGTCGTTAAAGAAGTTCGTGTCGCAGACCGACTTGTCGCTGTTGCACGTGTCGTAGCAGATGTCGTGGTTGTTGCAAGCCGGCGTGAAATCGACGTTGCGCAGCGGCCCAATGCGGTTGGGGATCACGTATCTGGCGAAGCCATTCTCCGGACCACAACCGTTGAACGTTGGTGTGTGACCAGGATGTGGCACCCGATTCGGGCACAGGTCGAGGTTGGCGATTGGGTAGCGTGGCTGAATGCCAGCGGGCTCGCAGCATTGGGTCGACGGGTCGTATGGTACGCCGTTGCAGGTCGGTGCGGCGGCGGCAACCCCAGGTATGCGAATCGACCGGCCAACCACCGCGGTTACGACGCCGGCCAGCAGTCCCTTCATCACCTGACGTCGTGACGTCGCACGTCCCAGTGTGCGGGTCAGGTCATCAAAGCGCCAATCTTGCATGAGTGATCCTTCAACTATCCAACCAGGCGACCCGTGACTCGCCGCTTCAGCGGCCGAGCATGAGGTGAAATCGGTCAAATTGCGTCCCGCGCGCGGACGCAGCTGAATTGGCTGCGGAAAGTGCCGGAGCGATCCCGATCACTCCGGCACTCGTAGTCTAGGCAAGGGGCGTTATTTGAGCGTTATTCGATAATCGCCGAAATACTTCGAGGCGTTGAGAACGTCATGCTCTCGATTCCTGCATCCCTCCGTTCGGGCTGATTCGGACGGTCAATCGAGCAGATACGTTCGGAACCAATCGAGCATGCGCGTGTAACAGTCGATGCGATGCTCCCGCTTGCGGAAGCCGTGCCCTTCGCCAGGATAGACGACGTACTCGTGGGGCAAGCCGTTCTGTTGCATGATCGCCGCGACCTGTTCCGATTCCTCAGGCGGCACACGTTTGTCCTCGGCCCCATGCATGATGAGCAAGGGCGTCTTGATTCTGTGCAGGCTGTGGTACGTCGAGGCCCTGTCCATCAATTCCTTCATCTCTTCGGGATAGCGGCCCCAATAGTCCCGGGCGACGAAGACGCGGCCGACACGGTCGCAATACTGATGCGCCGTGACCTTGTTGGTGTTGCCGTACATATCGACCGCGGCCTGGAAGAGGTCCGGCGCGGCCACAATAGCGTGGAGCGTCATGTAGCCGCCGTAGCTGCCGCCATAGATTCCGATCCCAGTGATGTAGGGCCGTGCCTTCAGCCACTCGCCCGCCGCGACCGTGTCCAACGTCTGACCGCCTCCCCAGTCGCCGTACGAGAGTGCGGCGAACTCGCGGCCGTACCCGCTGGAGCCGCGGTACTCGATGGCCATCACCACGAAGCCTTGCTGACTGAACCACTGTTCCACCGCGTGCCAGCCGTTGCCATAGGCATTGGTGCCGCCGCCGTGAACCTGAACCAGCCCGGGGTAGCGCGTGCTCCCATCAAATCCGGGCGGGAGATAGAGATAGGCGTCGCAGTAGAGCCCATCAAAGGAGCGATAGGCGACGCGCTCCGGTGCCGATAGAGGCGTCCCAACCGAGCGATCGCAGTCCGTGAGACGTCGTGGCCGACCGCCGGACAGCGGTAGGACGAAGAGGTCGGGCGGGCTGGTCGGTCCGGAGAGAATGATAGCCAGGCTCTCGCCGTCGGGCGACACCGCGAAGTCGGTCACCATTCCCTCGAAATTGGTCACCGCCGTGCGGACGCCTCCATTGGCTGGAACCGCCCTCACGTTCTTGTCGCCGTTGTGCAGCGATAGAGCGTAGATCGTGTGGCTGTCGGGGGACCAGGCGAGACCGGCGCCCTCGAGACGCCAGGAGTGACCGCCGTTCGCCGTGAGCTGCTCCATCGGTCCTGGGGCAAACGGGATCCGCCAGATGTCGGCGTCGTCGCCGTACCAATGCTCCATGACGGTGTTTGCCACGACGGCGATGCTACTCCCATCTGGCGACCAAACGGCGTTGGTGTTGACCATGAGCCCGGTGGTGAGCTGCCGATGCGTCGCGCCGTCGGCCGAGACGACCCAGACGTCGTCATTGTTTCGCTCGCCGGATCGGGAAGAGATGTAGGCGATCCAGGCACCATCGTTGGACCAGCGCGGCGTCCAACGTGGCTCGTCGAGCGGGTTGGTCCGCTGGGTGAGCTGCTGTGCGATGCCGCCCGAGACCGGAACCGCCCAGACGTCGAGGCTGCCCGCCTCGCCGCTGATAAATGCGAGGGTCGCGCCGTCAGGTGAGAATGATGGCGAGCGCGTCTCCCAGGCACCGCCTGCAATGCGCTTCTCGTCTCCGGAGCCTCTGGCGTCAATGAGCCAGATGTCTGAGCCGCCTTGCATGTTCCCGCGCACAACCGCCAGCCAGGTTCCGTCCGGCGACCAGGCGGGTCGACTGCCGGCGACTGCACGCTCGCTCAGCGAGCGCCGCTCTCCGCTCGAGAGATCGCAGCACCAGAGTTGCCAGCCTTCGCCGGGCCGATCCAGGAGATAGGCCATAGCATCATTGCTGGGAGACCAGGCCGGAAACCCAACGCTCGGAATGTCGACGAGTTGTTCGATCGTCTTCATGGTTCGGTTCCTTTGTTTCACGTTCCAGCCCTGTAGCCCTTCCCCAGGGGGGCGCCACTTTTCCCCTGTCATTCTGAGGCCGCAGCCGAAGAATCTCTCTCCAGTTTCAATGGGCACCTTCGTGAACTACAGGGAGATCCTTCGCGGCGGCTCAGGATGACTAGGGGGAATGAAAGCCTTCCCTCGCGATCTTGTTTTCCGTGCTCGCCCTCTGAGGTCGCCTCACGCATCCGAACGGCCCTTGCGTCACAATCCCTGCCGCTTCAGGAATCCATGGACGGCGGCGTTCCAGCCAACTGGGTTTTCGGCCGCCGACGAGTGATGGGTATTCGGCAAGATCTTGAACTCCGAATTCTTGAACTGCTGGTGCCACTCATACGAGAGTTCGATCGTCTTCTGCGGCTCGTTGCCGCCGACGATGACTAGCGCCGGGACGTCGAGCTGCTGGAGCTCCGGGTAACGCGGTCGCTGATCCCAGTCGAGAAACGCGGTGAGCACCTTGATGGTCGATTCGCGCGTGCCGATCGGGTTGGTCAGCGTCGCCAGGTAGCAGCCGACCTGCGTCTCACCAAAGTCCTCGGCGATGGTTGGCGGTCCGTCCTCTTCCCAGTCGTAGGAGCGGGGCTGGCGCACGATGATGCGCTCGTCGCGCGCGGCGGCCTCGATCTGATCCTCGAGCCATTTGCGGCCCAACGGCCAGAAATAGGGGACGGTATGGCCGACGATCAGCGCCAGGGCGCGATCGGGGTAGTCGACGCCGAACTGGGAGGAGATCACGCCGCCGAGCGAGTTGCCTCCGACGATGGCGCGGTCGATATCGAGCGCGTCCATCAGATTGCGGATGTCGCGCGCCATGTCGGCCAGCGTCCATGGAGCGGGTGGGTCGTCCGACCGGCCGGTACCGCGCCGGTCGAAGGTGATGACGCGATAGAACTGGGAAAAGTAGGGGGCCTGAAAGACCATCCAGCGCAGGTGATGATGCCCATGCAGGATCAGCGGCGTTCCTTCGCCGACGCTCTCATAGTAGAGCTTCACACCGTCCGCGTTCACAAAAGGCACAGAGGACTCCTCTCGTCGCACACAATCAGTCGCCACATGATCGCCCGTCGCCGACATCCGTTCAATTGGATGCTCGTCGTCGCGGCGGCGCACGCGTCTGTTTCGCGTCCCGGCGCTTCGGGATAGGATGCGTGCAGAGGGACGAGACTACCATCTCGAGCGTCCAGCATCCCGCCGGCGAGGCATGACGAAAGGAAGTTTGAAATGGCGCGATTCACCTGGCCCGATGGAAAGCAGGTCGCCGCCGCGGTGACCTTTGACGCCGACGGCGAGACGATCCCGTTGGTGCAGGACCGCGAGCACAGCCACGAACGATTGACGCTCCTCTCGACGGCCGTCTACGGCCCCACCGTCGGCGTGCCGCGTATTCTGGAATCGCTGAGCAAGTACGACATCAAAGGGACATTCTTCGTGCCGGGCTTCACGGCCGAGGTTCACCCCGAGATGATCGAAAACATTACTGCCGCCGGGCACGAGATCGGCCATCACGGCTACTTCCACGAGCGACCCGACCGGCTCTCTGATGAGGAAGAGGAAGCGGTTCTGGTGCGCGGACTTGAGGCGTTGGAGCGTCTGACCGGCCGCAAGCCGGTCGGTTATCGCTCGCCGGCCTGGGAGATCAAACCCGGCACGCCCGATCTGCTCAAGCGTTACGGTTTCCGCTACGACACTAGCCTGATGGGAGACGACATCCCCTACCTGGTCGACACGCCGTCCGGCGACTTGGTCGAGTTGCCGATTCAGTGGATCCTGGACGACTTCCCGCACTACACGACACAGGTGGGCATCTCCAGCCCGGACAAAGTCTTCGAGGTTTGGTCCAGCGAGTTCGCTGGATACCACCGCTACAACGGTGTCTTCATCCTGACCATGCACCCGTTCGTCTCGGGTCGCCCATCTCGCGTGCTGCTGCTGGAGCGCATGATCGAGTACATCAACGGGTTCGACGGTGTCTGGTGGGCCACGCTGGAGGAGATCGCCGATTACTGCCAGAGTCGAGACGATCTGAATCGGTGGTCACCGCCCGATCTCAAGGCGCTGGTCGCGAGCAAGAGCTAGAGGGAAGTGCGGTTCCGACTTCGTCTAGATCAACCTGGGTTTTATGGTCTGTGACCAAATTATTGGGCATCGCGTGATGGTCGTCGACCTGCGGCTGAAGGGAGGGCACAGGTCCCTCCCCTACATTTGCATGCGTACGTTCAGCCCCTTCAGTGGGCTTCGCCTCTGTAGCCCGGGATCTTTAGTCCCGGGTGAACGCGGGTCGATTGCCTGTTTCCTTCGTCAAAGACCATTACGGTGTCGCGGTGGGCGTCGGTGGGTTCATCGTGTCGAGCTTGGTGAGCGGGATGACCAGGAATTGGAGTTCGACCGAATTGTTGAGTTTTTCGGCCAGCGCGCGCTGAACGGCAACGGCCTCTGTATAGCTCAGATCTCGCGGAGACCGGATCGTTGCGATGATCTGCAGATGTCCCTGCTCAGATTTCTCATCGAAGCTCACCAGACTGGAGTCCTGGCTGATCTGCTGTAGCTGGTTGGTGAGCGTGGATCTGATCGTCTGGTTCTCGCGCGCGTTGATCGAGATGTTGACCATGAATCCCACCATCGGAATGGTCACCAGCAGGAACATTGCGCCGGAGACGGCAAAGGAGCGGGAAAAGATCGCGCGGCGGTCGCGCAAGAATGGGCCGAAACCGACTCCCGCGAAGACGATCCCCCCGGCGAAGAGGATAGCCACCAGGTTGGAAAGGAAGAGGACCGCCGCGCCGTTGTAAAGATCCGGGCGCCCCTGTGAGAGCCCGATCCCGACCACGCAGAGGGGCGGCATCAACGCGGTGGCGACGGCCACGCCCGGTAGCGTCGCCGACAGCTTTGGCTGCGACAGGGCATAGGCTGCGGCGGCACCACCGGCGAGCGCGATCGTCAAGTCGAACAGCGTCGGCTGCGTGCGGTTGATCACCTCGGTCGGCAGCTGAGCCAGAAAGTTGAACTGGCTGGTCGATACGAGCTGCCCCAGCACGGCACTAAGCCCGACTGAAAGCCCGGTTCCCAAGAGAATTGCGAGCGCCGCGTGTCCCGCTCGACGAGCGTCGCCACGGACCAAAGCGAGCGAGAGAGACAGGATCGGGGACATCAATGGCGCGATGAGCATGCCGCCGATCACAACCGCGCCGCTGTTCAGGATCAGGCCGAAAGTGGCAATGATGCAGCTGAGGATAACCAGCAGGATGAAATCGCGCGTGATCTTGGCCTCGTGGGTCAGATCACGCAGAACGTCGGCCTGACGCGTTTCTGTGATGGATCCGAACAGCCGGTGCATCTGACTCCTCGATGAGCATCACGATCCATGAACGTAAGCGCCATGCAGAAGCAAAGCACTCAAACTGGATCAACGGGCTCGAACGCCGGCTGACCCAGTCAGTTGTCACTTCTGGCCGGATGTATTGTACGTCCGATGAATGGGAATCCGCGCTGGGCTCGAACCACGTATCTCGGTTACGCGGTTAAGGCGTCATGACAGAACTCGACTGAGGTTGCCGTCGTGAATCAGACTTCGGGCCGGTGAAAGACGATCTTGACGTCTTCCACCGTTAGGAGACCCTTCTCGATCATTGCGTCGAGCTTGGGGATCACTGCGTCGATCTTCTCGCGGGTATCGATAGCGGTGACGATCACCGGCAGGTCGTTCGAGAGGCGCAGGATCTTGATGGTATGGAGTTGCTTATCGGCTCCATATCCGGCGGTGCCATGTACCACCGTAGCACCGGAGATCCCCTCTTGATGGAGGAGCTCGAGGATCGCCTCGAAGAGGGGTTTGTGCTCGTGTCGGGCCGATTCACTGACGTAGGCCGTGAGTTTGACGGCGTCGTTCAGGTTCACGCATAGCCTCCCAACGCTCGGGCCACTACCACACCGAGGTAGGCCGCAAAGAGCCCAATGGCAAACTGGCCCGCGATATTGAGCAGTAACCGGCCGGTCTCTCCTGACTGCAGCAAGCCCAGGTTGTCATAGCTGAAGCTGGAGAAGGTGGTGTATCCCCCCATCATCCCCACCGCCAGCAATAGACGCGCCTGACCGGAGAGCGAGCCACGTTCCGATAAGCCGAGGATGAGCCCGATCACCAGCGAGCCGGTCACGTTGACGAAGAAAGTCCCCAGAGGAAAGCCGCTTCCCGCGAATGACTGTACCCAACCGCCGATTAGATATCGCCCGGCGGCGCCGATTGCTCCACCTATCGCGACGAGTAATGTATTCATTCGCGAGCGTTCAACCGCCTCTCGTCGATACGGGACTTCTGGCATCTCCTGAAATCGATGCCCCGACGGCCACAATACCGCAGTGATCATGATGTCGCCAGTAGCGACTTCACCGTCACGAGGCTGTAGCATCGATTGATATGCTGTAACATTGTCGCGAGGGACAAATGCGCGACGAAGTCGGACGGGCGGATGTTGTTTGCGCAATCCGCGTGACGCATGAGTGCCTTTTCGCCGATGAACATGTCCTTTGACGCGCAGTGAACTCCATGAATGCGTGAATGGCCGGCCCTGGCTTACCGGTTAGTGGACCGCGATGTATTTGCGACCGTCATTTGTCGCTATCTGGTTCACTGGTCAGGTGAGACGAGATCGATCGAAGTGTCGTTTCTGAGAGAGTGAGGTGAATCTGTGGCCGTGGCCACTGACAGGAAGCGATTCCCCGGGCCGCTCAAAGTTGAACGAGCCTATGACGAGCTCCGCCGCATGATCATCACCCATGAACTGCCGCCTGGTGCTACCATCGACGAACGAGAATTGATGGATCAGCTGGAGATTGGTCGCACACCACTGCGCGAGGCCATGTTGCGCCTGGCTCATGAGCGGCTGATCGTGCGATCGCCGCGGCGTGGCGCCTGGGTCAGCCAGCTCTCACTCACCGACATCCTGCAGCTGAACGAGGCTCGTCAGCTTGTTGAGCCGCCCATCGCTCGCCTGGCCGCGGAGCACATCACTCCGGCGACCGCGGAACAGCTTCGTTCGATTCTGCAACGTACCGAGCAGGAAGTCGCTCAGCGCGATTTCGCCACGCTGGCGGTCGTCGATCTCGAGTATCATCTCTTGCTTGGCAAGCTGGCTGCGAACGACTATTTGACCAACTTTTCGATGGAGATCAATACGTCGCTGCTGCGCTACTGGCACCTTTCGTTCCGCTTGGACGACTCCGCGCAGGTCTGGTACGAGTCGCATAGCGAGCTGGTGGAATGCATCGCTCGTGGCGACGTCGACGCCGCAGCGGCCGAGGCGCAGGCACACATCGACTCCTATCGCAAGCGGATGCGCAGATTCATGGGCTGACGCCGCGGACGGGCTCAGCCGCCGAAGTAGGTCGCCAGGGCCTGGCCGGTGAGGGTGGAACGGTCGGCCACCAGGTCGGCCGGTGTGCCCTCGAAAACGATGCGGCCTCCCTCATGCCCTGCGCCAGGACCGAGATCGATGATCCAGTCGGCTTGGGCCATGACCGCTTGATGGTGCTCGATCACGATGACTGACTTGCCGGAGTCGACCAGCTGGTCTAACAGGCCAAGCAGTTGCTCGACGTCCGCCAGGTGAAGGCCGACGGTCGGCTCGTCGAGGACGTAGATCCCGCCCTTTTCACCCATGTGCGTGGCCAGCTTCAGCCGTTGGCGCTCGCCGCCCGACAGTGTGGTGAGCGGCTGGCCGATGCTGAGGTAGCCGAGTCCCACGGCCGCCAGCCGCTCCAGGATGGCGTGTGCCGCGGGTGTGCGCGCCTCGCCCTCGCCGAAGAACTCCTCGACCTCGGTCACCGACATCGCCAGGACTTCGCTGATGTCGCGGCCGCCGAAATGGAATTCCAGCACGGACGCGTCGAACCGCTTACCTCCACATACCTCGCAGACGGTGGTCACGCCGGCCATCATGCCGAGGTCGGTGTAGATAACGCCGGTACCGTTGCAATTCGGACAGGCACCCTCGGAGTTGGCGCTGAAGAGCGCTGGCTTGACGTCGTTCGCCTTGGCGAATGCTTTTCGGATTGGGTCGAGCAGTCCGGAATACGTGGCCGGGTTGCTCCGCCGCGATCCACGGATGGCGGTCTGGTCGATCGACACAACTCCGTCCTGACCAGAAACCGATCCATGGATCAACGAGCTCTTGCCCGAACCCGCCACGCCGGTCACCACCACCAGGACATGGAGGGGGACGTCGACGTCGACGTCCTGCAGGTTGTGGGTGTTGGCGCCACGGATCTCAAGTTTGCCTTTCGGTTTCCGCGGCGTTTCCTTGAGCGCGGCCCGGTCGCCTAAATGGCGTCCGGTGAGGGTGCCACTGACTTTCAGACCGTCGACCGTACCCTCGAAGACCACCTCGCCGCCGGCGCTACCCGCCCCGGGCCCGAGATCGACCACGTGGTCGGCGATGGCGATTGTCTCCGGCTCATGCTCCACCACCAGGACCGTGTTGCCCTTGTCCCGCAGCCGCAGCAGCAGGTCGTTCATCTTCTTCACGTCGTGTGGATGCATCCCGATGGTCGGCTCGTCGAACACGTAGGTGACGTCGGTGAGTGCCGACCCGAATTGGCGGATCATCTTGACGCGCTGCGCCTCACCGCCCGAGAGCGTGCCCGACGGCCGATCCAGCGAGAGATAGCCGAGCCCGACCTGCGCGAACGAATCGAGCGACTCCTGCAACGCCGCAAGCAATGGAGCCACGGACGGCTCATTGAGCTCACGTGCCCACTCGGCCAGATCGGTGATCTGCATAGCGGAGGCGTCGGCAATGTTGATCCCCTTGATCTTGGAAGATCGAGCCGCCTCGCTGAGCCGGGTGCCGCCGCAATCGGGGCACGCCTTGAACGTCACGGCCCGCTCCACAAATGCGCGCAGGTGCGGCTGCAACGACTCCACGTCCTTGTCCAGAATCCTGGACTGCACCCGATTGATCAGCCCCTCGTAGGTTTGGTTCACCCCTTCGACCTTCACCCTGATCGGCTCACGGTAGAGGAAATCGTGGAGCTCTTTCTTGGTGAATTTGCTGATCGGCTTGTCCGGATTGAGGATTCCCGAGCGGGCGTAGAGCCGGCCGTTCCAGCTATCGGCCGTGTAACCGGGGACGACGATGGCGCCTTCAGCCAGCGACTTGGATTCGTCGAAGATCTGGGTGAGGTCCATATCTGAGACAGTGCCCCGTCCCTCGCAACGCGGACACATGCCGCCGGTGCGGTCGAAGGTCACCTTCTGTGCCCTGCTATTGCCGCGTTCCACCGTGATCGCGCCGCTGGCATGGACCGAAGGGACGTTGAACGAGAACGCTCCGGGCGGACCGATGTGTGGCTGGCCGAGACGGCTGAAGAGGATGCGGAGCATGGCGTTGACGTCAGTGACGGTGCCGACGGTGGAGCGGGCATTGGCGCCCATGCGCTCCTGGTCGACGATGATGGCGGTGGTCAGGCCGTCGAGCACGTCGACGTCCGGCCGCGACAGCGTCGGCATAAACCCCTGGACGAAGGCGCTGTAGGTCTCGTTGATCAGCCGCTGCGACTCCGCGGCGATGGTGCCGAAGACCAGCGAGCTCTTGCCCGAGCCGGAGACGCCGGTGAAGACCGTCAAACGACGCTTGGGAATCTCGATGCTGACGTTCTTCAGGTTGTTCACGCGCGCGCCGTGCACGCGGATCATGTCGTGGCTGTCCGCCGGGTGCAGCACAGGCGACTGCGACTCATTCCTCGGGGTCGTGTTCATTGTCTCTCAATCACGATGGCGGGGTCGCCAGTGACGGTTCTGATCTTGGCACGAGGTCAGATCTTATCAGCTTGGCGTCGTACGTACGCAAGTAGGCTTATCCGTCACTAACCGGATCGCGAAAACGATTCGCCGCCTGTCAACTGACGTCGTTTCGTCCCTTCACTTCTTTCACCGATTTACAGAGCGGAATGTGACCAGTCTTGAAGGTGTCCAACCAAATGCCGAATTGGGACTCGATTCCGTCGCGTGCGATCGCGATTGTCCACGACACCTCGTCCCTATATGCGCCAGAGTGTTGCATACACTCAGAACGTCATCGATGTTGGTTCGAACCCGGAGGAGATCTCTCAGGAGGATGAGACGAGTGGAGTGGCCGAGTGGACAATGAAGAATCGCGGGAAGACCCTGAAGATGATTCTGACCGAACGTGACATTGCGATGCCCAAGTGGGACGCCTGCAACCCGGAAGCGGTGAAAGCCGGGCGCGAGGTGTCGACTGCGTTTGCATGAGGTGCTCAGCGGGACATGCGGGTGCGTCAACAGAAGTCCGTCCGAATTCATGATTTTTCGGCGGAGGTTGAATGCACCATATGGGTTGCCAACCCGACGATCACATTAATTGCGGTGATCATCCCCAGGGATGCGTGACTCTAGGCTCAACCAGCGCAATGTATCCGGAGGTGCGCGCCTCACGTACTTTGCACGTCCTCGCTAGATCAGATTCCGAAGCGCCGATCACGTCACGATTCGAGACGTCGCAGCAATCGATTTATGACGCGCCGGAACCGAGACTCGCGCTCAAACCAATGCCTCACAAATTCTGTCTCGTTGAATGGGTCGAAACATTGCGGCCCCTGTGGTCCCTGTGGTCCCTGGGTGCCTTGCGGCCCCTGTGGTCCCTGAGTGCCTTGCGGCCCCTGTGGTCCCTGAGTGCCTTGCGGCCCCTGTGGTCCCTGAGTGCCTTGCGGCCCCTGTGGTCCCTGGGTGCCTTGCGGCCCTTGTGGTCCCTGGGTGCCTTGCGGCCCTTGTGGTCCCTGGGTGCCTTGCGGCCCTTGTGGTCCCTGGGTGCCCTGTGGCCCCTGGGTGCCTTGCGACCCCTGCGCGGCGACGCCCCGTTGTAGACCGATTGCACCGAGCAACACGGCTGCGAGGCTGGCAAGGATGTGTCGGCGCGACTGTTCCGAGTCGAGCAATCTCGTCAGCTGATCAAGCCGTTGCCCGCTGCTGTCGGAGCCTTCACCCGCAAACGGCACCATATCAGCGTGCGCTTGCACCTGCGCTCGCGCGTGTCTTGAACGCGACCATCCAACCAGGCCACCGTCGTAACTGGTACGAACCGAATTGATGTTGCTCGAACGGCTCGCCCCATCAAGTACGTCTCTTTGTCCAGGGCGCTTCTCGTCCGATTGCTTGGTCTCGTCGTTTCCCCGCATGACACTCACATTTCTCTGACTTTGGTAGAGTCATCACTACGATCCTAGTTTTGTTGGCGACAGAAGGCAACACCATTAATATCCAGACACCATCAATCCGCGCTCGTCGTACTTTCGGAATGCGCTAGAGTGAGAAGGATAGGTCATGGCAGGTTGGTCGTTGACTGATGATGACTCGGCGAGCGGTCCGCTCGTGAGTATCTTCACCGCGACCCACGAAATCGGTCCCGAAATCAATACTGCTTACCGGTCGCTCCTGCGCCAGTCCTACCCTCACTGGGAGTGGGTGGTCGTCGATGACTCCCGAGACGTGGAGACTGCCGAGCACATCGAGCGCTTGGCGGCTTCACCGGATGCTGACGGACGCATTCGCTGTTACCGCCAGCTCCCGCCCCCTGGCTCAATCGGTGCGACAAAGGCTGCCGCTGGGGCTCTCTGTCGGGGCGAATATCTCATTGAACTTGATCACGACGATGAACTGATGCCAGAGGCGGTCGAGACCGTCGCTGCTACGTTCGGCGCCCACCCGGATATCGACTTTGTCTTTAGCGACTGGATCGATTGGATCGATCAGCCAGACGGATATGGCTTCCCTGGGCTCTTCCCTGAAGGGTGGGCATTCGGGTACGGGGCCTACGCCAGCGAAATGCTCGCTGGTCGTCGTGTGCCGGTGGCACTCGCACCACCCCTAACCTGGGATACCATACGGCACATCGTGTCGACTCCCAACCATGTGCGCGCGTGGCGTCGCACCTTCTACGATCACGTCGGAGGGCACAATTACCGCCTACCCATTGCTGATGACTACGAACTCGTGATTCGTTCCTTCCTCAACGGGATGACTGCCCGCATTCCTCGGCCGCTCTACATCCAGCATCACGGCACCCGCGGACCAAGTGCATCTCGGCGCCAGAACGAAGAAATCCAGGAACGCGTCGGGCAGCTGGCCGCTCACTACGAGTCGGCACTCGATTGGCGCTGCATCGAGTTCGGACTTTCGCCGCGATCCCCTGAGGGACGGTCGCGCTGGTCGAGTTCGTCACCTGTAAACGCTGCCAGTGCCCTGATCGATGTTGAGGCCGAGGCCGCCGCGGATCTTGGCACACCATTGATCAGTGTGGTCATCCCAACATTTGAGCGTCCAGATCTGCTGCGGAGAGCCATCGAGAGCGTACTCGACCAACGCTACGCAAACTTCGAGATCCTGGTCGTCGGGGACCGATGTCCTTGCGTCGACAATGTGGTCGCCAAGATCGAAGACCCGCGCCTGCGACACGCGAATCTTTCCGAGCACCATGGAGATCTCGGCGCGACTCCGCGCAATTTCGCCCTGAAGGCCATGGCGCGAGGAACGCTGATCGCCTACCTGGACGATGACAACGAATGGACACCAGAGCACCTGGAATCGCTCCTTGAGTTGCTTCTCTCCAACCCACTCGCGGCATTTGCGTTCAGTTCCTTCGAGGTTGGTGGAGAGGTGATCGAGTGCCGATCCCCTCGTCGCTTTCAGATCGATACCAGTGCCTTGCTTCACCAGCGGTGGCTGCTCGAGCGTTTCGGCTACTGGCGCGAACCGGCGGAAGCTGATTGGGCGCACGACTGGGAGCTCGTCTCGCGCTGGACAGACGAGCCGTGGGTTGCTTCGCTTCGCCCGACCCTGCGCTATACACTGGAAACGTCCCACCAGACGCGGGAAGCCGTTGCACATATGCGCGCGGTCGCCGACAACGAGCGGGCGCATGGTCGCTCGGCCCGGTAGACGATGAGTGGGACATTGCGGGTGGCGGTCTACGCGATCGCCCGCGATGAAGCTCACCACGTCAGAAGCTGGTTTGCCTCCTGTGCGGACGCGGATGTCGTCGTGCTTGTCGACACTGGCTCGACCGACGAGACGGTCCAATGCGCGCAGCAACTTGGAATCGTGACCCATCAGATCGCGGTCGAGCCCTTCCGGTACGACGTCGCACGCAACCGGGCGCTAGACCTCGTGCCTGCGGCCATCGATGTCTGCCTTTCGCTCGATCTCGACGAGGTTCTTCTTCCGGGCTGGCGTTCGCAACTCGAGGAAGCGTGGCGCACAGGAGCAACACGTGTCACGTGTTGGCTTTCCTGGATTTGGAGCGACGACTACCCACCGCTCCGGTTTACATCTGATTGCCGGATCCACGCCCGGAATAACTACCGCTGGCGTTTCCCCGTTCACGAGCAATTGGAGCGGGTAGGCAGCGAAGCAGAGGTTCTGGCAGCGTCATCACTCGAGATTCAACATCTGCGTGACACGCGCGCCGCACGGCCACACTACCTGCCATTGCTCCGGCTCCGCGCGGACGAGCATCCTGACGACGGGGCCACCGCGCACCTGCTCGCCTGCGAGGCACGGCTGAATGGACTTTGGGACGAGGCGCGTTGCCAGGAGCGGCGAGCGCTGGGCCTTCCGCTCTCGCCGAATGAGCGGTTGCATGCAATGCTGATGCTTGCATTTTTGGAGCCCGCGGCGCGGGAGGACTGGCTGCTGGCCGCATGTAAGGAATTCCCGGAGCGGCGTGAGCCGTGGTGCACCCTGGCGCAATATCACTTCGACCACCAACGGTGGCGAGCC
Source organism: uncultured Chloroflexia bacterium (assembly GCA_963713965.1). Taxonomy (GTDB): domain Bacteria; phylum Chloroflexota; class Chloroflexia; order Thermomicrobiales; family Thermomicrobiaceae; genus CALAGB01. The sequence continues at coordinate 1,630,810 of OY970217.1, read as the reverse complement.
TGCCGCGCCGCGGCGTACGTTGCGCTCCGCATCCAGCAACCCGCCGACGACTACCTTGCGAATCCTTTTGCATGGGGACCCTGGCCAGATCGGCTTGCCGCGCTGGCGTCGCGCGAACTCGGCGATGACCAACTGACCGTGCATCATGCGCGGCGAGGGTTACGATCAAACCCAACCGATGCCGAACTTTCCACGCTACTGAGCGCAGCAAGTGAGCGACTGATTGGCGGCCGACCTCGCGTTGGCGCCAGCCGCCTGCGACGGTTGGCTGTGACCCTCCTTCGCCAAGCACATTCTGCGTACAGGCGAGAGTCTCGCCGTGGTCCCACCACTGATGGGTTATGAGAGCGTAGAGATAACGGCCACCCTCGCCCAGCCCACGGCCAGCGACCTCGAGATCGTGATGCGTCTGATGGAGGCAGGGCCCGAGCCGTGAGGGCGTGATCACCCTGACCAGTGCACGAGGTAGGATGATCCAACCAGCGGCTCCGCTCCCGATCCGCAGCCTTTACCCGTCGATGAGCTCCACCAGCACGCCCTCGTCACCACGCAGATCGATGCCGCCACCGACCAGTTCGCCTTCACGATCGAGGTTGGTCGTGAGCACGACGGTGCCGCGCTCACCAGGCCGAAGCGCGAATTGGTGCGGCTGATGCCCAAGGTTCAGCACAATCACAAAGCGGCGTTCGGCGTCGTAACGCTCGTAGGTCAGCAGGTCGCCATCGACGCCGCGCGGCGCGTAGCCGCCGACGGCCAGTGCCGGTTCGCTGCGGCGCAGCTCGATCAGCCGCCGGTGAAGCGTCAGCATCGAGCCGGGCTCGTCCCGCTGGGTCGCAACGTTGAACCGTTCGTAATCGTCGGCGAGCGGCAGCCAGGGGGTGGTGTCGCTGAAGCCTGCCTGGGGGCCGGCGTCCCACTGCATCGGGGTGCGCTCCGGATCGCGACCAAGACCGAGCCCGGGGACGTTCAGCTCGAACGGATCCTGCACGGCTCCGGGTGGAATCGGAACGTCGTGCATGCCGAGCTCGTCCCCATAGTAGATAGTTGGTGTGCCGCGCAACGTCAGCAGCAGCATGGCGGCCACGCGTGCCTGTTTTGGGCCAACCCGGCTGGCGATGCGGTGGCGGTCATGGTTGCCGAGCACCCAGTTCGGCCAGGCACCCTCCGGGAGGAGGCCTTCGTAGGTGTCGATAAGCGCCGCGATGTCGGCGGTGCGCCAGGGAGTCAGGATGAGGTGGAAATTTGCCGGAAGGTGCACGCCGCTGTTGTTGTCTCCGTAGTAGCGAACTAGGCGCTCCAACGGCAGGTAGAGCTCGCCGATCATCAATTGGTTGGGGTAGGCGTCCATCACCCTGCGCAGGTCGCGCACGACGTCGTGGACCTCCGGACGGTCGGTCGAGTAGACCGACAGTAATGAGTAATAGGGTCCCTGATCCGGCGTGTAATTGGGGTTCGGCGGGTTGTCGCGAAATTCCACGTCCTTCATGACCTGGCGCAGCGCGTCCACCCGAAAGCCATCGACCCCACGGTCGAGCCAGAAGCGGAGCACGTCGAGCATAGCGTTCCGCACCTCGGGGTTGCGCCAGTTGAGGTCGGGCTGCTCCTTGAGGTATGCGTGGTAGTAGTACTGGCTGGTCTGTGGATCCCATTCCCAGGCGCCGCCACCAAATGAGCTCAGCCAGTTGTTCGGCGGACCGCCGTCCGGCGCCGGATCGCGCCAGATGTACCAGTCTCGCTTCGGGTTGTCGCGCGAGGAGCGCGATTCGAGGAACCACGGGTGCTGATTGGATGTGTGGTTTGGATACGTAATCCAGGAGCAGGCGCAAGCCCCGTTCGTGGGCGGCTGCGACTAACCTGTCGAAGTCGTCCAGCGTGCCGAACATCGGATGAATGTCCGTGTAATCGCTGACGTCGTAGCCGAAATCGGCCATCGGCGAGGGATAGATTGGCGAGATCCAGATGGCATCGACGCCAAGCCACTGCACATAGTCCAGGCGACTGGTGATGCCAGGCAGATCTCCAATGCCGTCGCCGTTGCTGTCCTGAAACGAACGCGGATAGATCTGATAGATGATCCCGCTCTGCCACCACGCGAACTTCCCCGTCATGTGTCGCCCCTCCGATCATTTCACTACTCGCGACCATTGTAGCCGCGTGCGATCTGGAACTGATTGGGCGTGCCGCCGCCACCGTGTTCTAAGGGGGTGACCAGATTGGGCCTTGAGTGGCCGGCGCAGTGTTGGCTATGATCGCACGGTCATCTTCAGCTCCGTGCTCAACCGTCACGTCAGTCTGGATTCGGCCCGCTTCATCGCCCGGCTGTCGAGGGATGCGACTCCCCTGCAGCAATGCAGATCATGATGGGGAGGTACGTGCGAAACTAATCCTTGAGGTTGCACCCGAACGCACTTCGTGACGAGCAATTCCTTGAAAGAGTGTGAACATGGATACTGACAAAGTGCTTCGCGATCACCTGTTGGAGCTTCTCCGCGGTGGCAGCGCCCATTTGACCTATGACGAAGCCATCGCAGACTACCCACTGGATCGGATCAATGAGAAGTTTCCCCAAGGAGAATACTCCGCCTGGGCACTGTTGGAACACATCCGGCTTGCGCAGGACGACATCATCGAGTTCATCCAGGACGAAGGGTACAAAGAGAAGCGATGGCCGGAAGACTACTGGCCGGATTTCGGGAAACAGGCAACGGACGCGGACTGGTGGGGAACGATCAGCGGTTTCAATGACGGAATCCGCGCGTTGGTGGCACTGGTCGAGGATGAAGAGACGAATCTCTTTGCACGCATCCCCTGGGGAGACGGGCAAACTATTGCCCGTGAGATCATGCTGGTCGCGGACCACAACGCCTACCACGTTGGCGAGCTCGCCATCATGCGACAAGTGATGGGGACGTGGGGCAAAGACCATACCTGATCCGAGAAGCGACTGATCCGCGACTCTCACTCGAGTGGAAATTCGCGCCGGCCCGCCTCAACAAGATGCGCGGGCGAGCCCCTGAGGGCCAGCCCGCGTTGGGCTTGTCGTATTGGTGTCGAACCTAGTCGTCCGCCGCTGACGGGAGCGACCGGGCGTCCGATCCTTTCGCTGCCAAATCGAAGCGGTCGAGGTTCATTACCTTGTTCCACGCAGCCACGAAGTCACGCACGAACTTCTCGCTCGCATCGTCACTGGCGTAGACCTCGCAGATGGCCCGAAGCTGGGAGTTCGAGCCGAAGACGAGGTCGACGGCGGTGGCGGTCCACTTGAGATCGCCCGTGGTGCGATCGCGTATCTCGTACAGGTTCTCGTCCGAGTCGGACTGCTTCCATTCCATGCTCATGTCGAGCAGGTTCACGAAGAAGTCGTTGGTCAGTGTTCCGGGGCGGTCGGTGAAGACGCCGTGCTCCGACTCCTCGAAGTTGGCGTTCAGCGCCCGCATGCCACCAAGCAGGACCGTCATCTCCGGAGCCGTTAGCATCAACATGTAGGCCCGGTCCAGCAGACGGGTAGCAGCAGAAACGACCTGGCCGGGCCGCAGGTAATTGCGGAACCCGTCGGCGGTCGGTTCGAGCACCTCAAAGGACTCCACGTCGGTCTGCTCCTGCGAGGCGTCGGTGCGCCCCGGTGCGAATGGTACCGTGACGTCATGTCCGGCGTCTTTCGCCGCTTGCTCGACAGCCGCGGACCCGCCCAGGACGATCAGGTCAGCCAGTGAGACCCGCTTGCCACTCGACTGAGCGCGGTTGAAGTCCTGCTGAATCTGCTCGAGGGCTCGCAGCGTCTCGGCCAGCTTGCCCGGCTCGTTGACTTCCCAGTTTCGCTGCGGCTCGAGGCGGATGCGTCCCCCATTGGCTCCGCCACGTTTGTCGGTGCCGCGGAAGCTGGACGCAGCGCCCCAGGCGGTGGAGACTAACCGGGAGATCGAAAGTCCCGATGCCACGATCTTCTCCTTGAGGGCAGCGACGTCCTCGTCCCCAATCAGCTCGTGATCGACCGGAGGAACCGGGTCCTGCCAGATTTGTGGCTCGGGAATCCACGGGCCAAGGTAGCGCGAGACGGGTCCCATATCGCGGTGCAACAGCTTGTACCACGCTCTGGCGAATGCGTCTTCCAGCTCCTCTGGATGTTCGTAGAAGCGTCGGCAGATCGGCTCGTAGATCGGATCGACTTTCAGTGCCAGGTCCGTCGTCAGCATCATGGGCGCGTGCCGCTTCGCGGGATCGTGCGCATCAGGCACCGTGTTCTGCGCCGAGGGATCCTTAGGCGTCCACTGGTGCGCGCCGGCGGGGCTCTTCGTCAGCTCCCAGTCGTACTCGAACAGGTTGGCCAGGAACCCGTTGTCCCACTTCGTCGGCGCCTTGGTCCAGGCGCCCTCGAGCCCACTGGTCATCGTGTCGTCGCCTTTGCCGCTGCCGAAGCTGTTCTTCCAGCCTAGGCCTTGCTCCTCGACAGGAGCGGCCTCCGGCTCAGGACCGACGTATTTGGGGTCAACGGCACCGTGGGTCTTGCCGAAGGTGTGCCCGCCGACGATGAGCGCAACCGTCTCCTCGTCGTTCATGGCCATGCGGGCGAACGTTTCGCGAACGTCCGTCGCGGCAGCCAGCGGATCCGGAGTGCCGTTAGGGCCTTCCGGGTTCACGTAGATCAGGCCCATCTGCACCGCGGCGAGTGGGTTGGCAAGGTCCCGGTCGTCGCTGTAGCGCTCGTCGCCGAGCCAGGTGTCTTCGGACCCCCAGTAGATCTCGTCGGGCTCCCAGATGTCGCGTCGTCCAAAACCGAAGCCGAACGTCTTGAACCCCATCGATTCCATCGCCACGTTGCCGGTGTATATCAGCAGATCGGCCCACGAAAGCTTGCTCCCGTACTTCTGCTTGATCGGCCAGAGCAAACGGCGCGCCTTATCGAGGTTCGCGTTGTCAGGCCAGCTGTTGAGGGGAGCGAAGCGCTGAGCGCCACTACCGCCACCGCCACGACCGTCGGCGATGCGATAGGTGCCCGCGGCATGCCAGGACATGCGGATGAAGAGCGGCCCGTAATGGCCATAGTCGGCCGGCCACCAGTCCTGTGACGTCGTCATCAGCTGGATGATGTCCGCCTTGAGAGCGTCCAAGTCGAGGCTCTTGAATTCTCCCGCGTAGTCATAGTCCTCTCCCATGGGATTGGACAGGGGTGAGTGCTGGTGGAGCACCGAGAGGTCAAGCCGGTTTGGCCACCAGTCTCTGTTCGTCCTGGGTCGACTCTGCTTCGGACTCGGGGAGGGAATTGCGGGATTCTCGCTTTCGCTGCCGCCCCTTGTCACGTCCTTGGTTTCAGACACGTCAGTACTGCTCCTCTCGTGGGTTCTCGTTCGACTGGTTGCCGGCAAATTCCTCCGGATCCGAGTCTGTGTCGTACTGCTGATGTTACACGCTGCGGGGAGAGACTATCTCGCCCGACGAGACAGACGACTGTGGCGGTAACGCGTCGTCCTCGGGCTGCAATCGCCCGTCGATGATTGGCAACACGTCCTACCGCAATGATGATCAGTACATCACTGTTAAGCATGCGGCGGCTGGGCGCAACTGGCAACCATTGGTTCACGGTATTGATAGTGGCTGGTCTTTGGGGTCAGATAGGAGTCGGCAACTTGAGGTAGATCACTGCCGTGAATGGGTTCGGAAGTCCAACTCGTCGTTGTTTGCCGGCCGGACGGCGGTCCGCCCCTACGACGACCCGCGCGTTCGTAGGGGCGACATTCACGATTCGGCTGAGGGGCTGGCTGTACGCCTCTCAGCTCACGGCTTGCTTCACGAGCGCGCTGATCCGCTCCTCGACCTGCGGGGTTAGCTCCGTCAACGCGTAGGCGTTAGGCCAGAAAGTGCCGTCGTCGAGGTTGGCCCTATCGCTGAATCCGAGCGTCGAGTACCGAGCCTTGAACTTCTGCGCACACTGGAAGAAACAGACGACGTTGCCGTCCTTGGAGTAGGCGGGCATGCCGTACCACGTTCGCGGCTCGAGCTCTGGCGCGGTCTCTTTGACGATAGCGTGGATGCGCTCCGCCATGCTGCGATCCGGTTCCTCCATCTCCGCGATCTTGGCCAGCAGATCGCTTTCACCATCTTCTCTGGTGGCCTTAGAGCCGCGACGCGCAGCCTTCTTGCGCTCTTCGGCGTACTCCTTCATCGCGGCTTTTTCTTCGACCGTGAAAGTGTTGGACGCCTTGCCATTTGCCTTGGTGCTCTTTGCGCCCTTCGTTTCGGGTTTGCTCTGAGCCATTGTGAAACTCCTCCGTTGCCAATTCGCGACGTCAGTCAATAGACGCAAATCGTGGGTTCGCTTTCGCGGCAACTCAGCCGTTGAGGGCCAGCTGCTGGAGCACCGCGTCGATGCGGGCAAAGCCGCTCTTCGCGCCAGATTCGACCCCGTACTGCATCGACGTGTCCCGCTCCTCGGTCGAGGCAAAGCGCATCGTCTGCGTCAGCTTCGTCTGGTCGCCGAGGTCTTCGAACTCCAGCGTCTGGAGGTGATTCATGAAGGTCTGCACGAGTCGCGCGGGCGCCTCGACCTCGCGGAACTCGCCCTCGACGACGCCGCGGGGCGTGCGGAAACGGTATGTGCCGCCCGCACGGACATCCATCTCTTCGACGACCGTGCCCTCGCCCCACCATTCGGGGATCAGTTGCGGATTCGTCCAGACGGAGAAGACATGCGCGCGCGGCGCGTCAAAGACCCGCTCAACTCGGATCTCCAGCTCATTCGGAGTTGTGACAGTGGTGTCGTTCATCCTGTTCCTTCTATTCCTTTCGTACGTTCAACAACCTGCGCGAAGCGGTCAAGCCGTTGCAACCACGTGCTGATGCCCTCGAAGGCATAGGGCACGAGCGTGCACGTGCGGACACGGCCGACCTTCTCCGTTTTGACGAGTTGTGCCTCCTCCAGCAACCGGATGTGCTTCTTCATCCCGGTCAGCGTCATGCCAAACGGCTCGGCGAGCTCGCTAATCGATGCGCTGCCAGCGCCGAGGCGCTCCAGGATGGCGCGTCGGGTGGGATCGGCAAGGGCTGCGAAGGCGCGATCGACTGTTGTCACATAATGAACCATACGGTTCAGTATAGCGGGTTCGATGACGAGATGCAATATTGCCGCTGGTCGATCTCGTCGCACTTTGCGATCATGTCGCCAGCGCAAGTTAGGCAGAGCGCGAGGCGACGAGCGGCAGGAGGTCTGAATGGCCGGGCGCAACTCCACTGGTTCCAGCGCCAGTCCCGACATCGCAATCGTCGGGGGCGGCATCATCGGTTGTTCGCTCGCCTATCAGTTGGCGCGCAACGGGCTATCGGTGATGGTCTTCGAACGGGGGTCGGTGGGGCGTGAAGCATCCGGCGCGGCCGCCGGGATCATTTCGCCACCCTCATCGACCGACACTCCGCGCGTCAAGGCTGAACTGACCGCGGACAGCATCCTGGCCTATCCCAATTTCATCGAGCGCATCGAGACGGCGACAGGGAGTCGCACCGGCTTTCAGATCCGAGGCGAGCTCACCGTTGCGCTGGATGAGTCCGAGATTTCCGAGCTGCAACTGCTGGCCGATTGGCAGTCGGGACTCGGGTTCCACGTCGATTGGCTGGACGGCCATGGAGCACGGGAACTCGAGCCGGTCTTGTCGGAGACCGTACTTGGTGGCGTCCTGGTGCATGAGGCAGCCAGCGTCTTCACCTATGACTTGACGCGGGTGACCGCCGAGGCGGCAATACGCTCTGGAGCGCGGATCGTGCAACATACGCCGGTCGTCGGGCTCGCCATCGAGCACGGACGGGCAATTGGCGTGCGCTTGACGGACGGATTTCTTCCCGCCGGTCAGGTGGTGCTGGCGGCGGGAGCCTGGACGGCACAGCTGGCGGGTGATGCTGCTCGCATCATCCCCACCTTCCCCTCCAAGGGCCAGATGCTGGCGATCGCCGGTGCTCCGATGATGCCCTATCGCATCATCGGACGCTATGGTGGCGGACACCTGGTGCCGCGCACCGACGGGACCGTCGCGGTCGGAGCCACCAAAGAGCGAGTCGGGTTTGACAAGCGCATCGTCGCCTCCAATACGCAGTGGTGTTTGGATCTAGCGGCCGAACTGGCGCCGACTCTGCTTCACGGTGAAATCACCTCGATGTGGACCGGATTGCGTCCCGGTTCGGCCGACGATCAGCCGATCATGGGCCGCGTGCCCGAGGTCGATGGACTCTGGGTAGCGACCGGACATTATCAGACCGGCATCCAGATGGCAGTCATCACGGCCGATCTGCTGGCCAGCTCGATCCTGGTCGGCTCGTCCGACCCGCGACTGGAGGCGTTCCGGCCATCCCGCTTCGCGCCACAGTTCGACGTGCCGTCAGTTTGACGTCAGGAAATCAACCACCGCGCGGTGAAACTCGTCCATTCGTTCGAGCTGTGGGAAATGCCCGACACCCTTGAACGTCAATAGCTCAGCGTGCGGAATCCCGCCTGCCAGAGTCTGGCCACTCTCGAGCGGAATCGACCGGTCGGCATCGCCGTGTATGACGAGTGTGGGTGACGAGATCGCGCGAAGGAGATCGCGCACGTCATGGCCGAAGTAGGTCGCCATGCTGCGGCGCTGCATGCCCTCGAAGCTGAGTCGGTTGCCGGACATCAGGTGCGCGATCTCCTCGAGCTGTTCCGGGCGTCCGTCGAAGTAGCCGGACGCAGCGGCCGATCGCAGCTGCCTTCGCGTGCGCTCGACAGGATCTGCGATCCAGTTGGAGGGATCGAGCGTCGGCTCGGGTCGTCCAAGAGCGGCGCCGGTCGCGGCGGTCGTCGAAAGCAGGATCAGTCGATCGATAGACTCGGGATGATTGACCACCAGGTTCAGTGCAATGAATCCACCCATCGAGTGACCGAGCACGTGCGTTCGATCGATGGAGAGCGCTTGGAGCAGCGCGGCGCAATCGCCGCTCATGTCGGCAACCGTGTACGGCGCGGTCTCCGGATCGCTCTCGCCTGACTCCCGATTATCGATCATGATCAGGCGGAAGTGCGCGCTCAACGCTGGGATATGCGGGGTCCAGATCTGCCGAACGCCGACCATGCCACAGATCAGAAGCAAGGGTGGCCCGTCACCGACCTGATCGAAGTAAACACGTCGCCCCTCAGGCGTTTGGATCGACGCCAACGTCACTGCTCCCATCCCATAACTCATCATCCACTGGTCTGTCAGGGTACATGATTCTGCTGGATGCGGAGCAGAGACCACAACGGCTCCGCGATACGGCGGGCCGCGAGGATCGCGTCGCCCTATCTCGCCCGGCTCGGATTGGCTGTGCTATGCTGCGGCCTCTACCGTCTCGAAATGGGAGTGGGGATGCGCACATGCGTCGCGGCGCTCAGGTTTTCATCTCCTATCAGCGGTCTGACGTCGATGCCGCACAGACGGTTCGCGCGACGCTCATCGCCCATGGCGTCCGCGCCTGGATGGATCAATTTGACATCCCAGTCGGTGCCTATTGGCCCGACGCGATCGATGACGGTTTGACGTCGTCCGACTTCGTGATCGGATTCCTCAGCCCGGAATCCGTTGCCAGTCGGAATGTCAAGAACGAGTGGGACTGGGCTCTCGCCAACGACAAGCCGCTGGTGCTGCTGCGGGTGAAGCCCTGCGTAATTCCACATCGCTACATCTCGATCAACTTCATTGATGTGGTCGGTGGGCTCGAACCGGCAATCCCGGTCCTGCTTGGCGCACTTGATCAGTTGCTGGTGAAGGATGAGCCGATTCCGGAAACGTGCTACGCACTCAGCGGCCATCTCAATATCGCCTACCAGGTATTCGGCGACGGACCGGTTGATCTGGTGGTAACGCCTGGCTCAGTCTCCAATCTGGATTGGATCTGGGACAGTCCGATGATGTCCAGGCATTTCCGGCGCTACACCGAGTTCGCCCGCGTCATCACCTTCGATAAGCGGGGCACCGGACTCTCCGATCGCGATGCCGGCGTTCCGTCGCTCGCGGAACGGATAGACGATTTGCGAGCGGTGATGGATGCGGCCGGTTCGACCAGAGCGGTGATCATGGGTGTCTCGCAGGGTGGGTCGATGGCAGTGCAGTTTGCGGCGGATCACCCGGAGCGCGTGTCGGCATTGATTCTTTACGGATCCATGGTCCGGCACAATTCCGCGTTGGCCAGCGCCGCAGAGAATCTCGCGAGGGAAGAACAGATTCTGCAGTCCTGGGGACGCGACGCACGCTCGACCGTCTCGGACATGGCGCCGACCTTGATGGGCGATCCCAACTTCATCGAGTGGTTCACGCGATACTCGCGTGCGGCGGCAAGTCCGGGAGCGGTGGTGGCGCTTCGGCGTGCGGACGCCCTCATTGACATCGAGCCGCTCCTTGGCCGTTTGACGGTTCCCACGCTCGTGCTGCATCGAATCGACGATCGTGACGTGCCGATCGAGCAAGGAAGATATCTGGCGGCACACATCCCGGGCGCGCGAATGGTCGAACTTCCGGGCGCCGATCACTGGCCGTACGTTGGAAATCAAGACTCCATCTTCGACGCGATCAAGGGCTTCGTCGAAACAGAGGTCCGCCAACTCAACAGTTAGATCAACTCCGCAATGCGGCGGGCCGCGAGCGTCGCGGCGCCGTCGACGTGCGGGAGATAGCGGCTGGTGTCGGCGTTCAGATTGTCAAGCATGGCTTCCACCAATGACTCTGGGGTGAGTGCGTCGTAGTCGAGTCGCGTTCCGGCATGGTGGCGATCGAGCCGGTGTGCCACGTGGTAGATCTGCTCGCAATGATCCCGAATCGGCACGTAGATGAATGGACGACGGTTCACCGTCAGCTCCATTGTCGTGCTCAAACCTCCTTGCACCACCGCAAGGTCGCAAACGGCCAGATGCTCGTAGAGATTGTGGACGTAGCCGATGGCTTCGAGGCCGTCATGGTGTGGCAACAATGACGCGTCGATACGCGGCCCGGCCACCGCCACGCAGCGCGCGTCGGGCCGCTCGCGGTGAACCAACGGCCAGGCATCGATGGCCTTGCGGAGCAGCGCCTCGCCCACTCCGGTACCGCCAACCGTCAGGATGACGAGCGGCTGGTCGGGGTCGTAGCCCAGACGCTGCCGCTCCTGCCTCTTGTCGACATAATTTTCCGGGTCGGACGGCGTGACGTAGCCGACTGCGTCAAAGTGCTCACGGGTCCAATCGGGTATCGCCGGCAAATTCGGCCCGAAGCGTTCCGGCAGGAGATCTTCGTAGCCACCGAAATAGAGTGCCCGATCACGTACGTATGGAAAGCGTTCGACCTGTTCGATCATCTGCGCGTTGTAGTCGGCGGTCAGCGCGGCCTCGCGCGATCCCACTGAGCGATCCATCGGCACCCAGCCGATAAAGTCGGTCATGAATACATATGGCGTGGTCTTGAGCTCTGGATTCTCGTGCAGGAAGTGATCGATCTCCCAGGCCTCGTCCCCGATCCAGAGATCGTAGGGCGTCTCACGAACGGCGTCGAGGAAGACCATGAAATTGGCCAGCAGGATCTCGTCCATCTCGCGAAATGCCTGGAAGCAGTGAAGATGGTGCTCGTGCGCGGAGCCTTCCCAGTGGGCCGACTCACTCGCGAGCAACCGGCTCATGGGGTGGATGCACTCGCCTGCACGCTCCAGTACGTCCGTCACCGGCTGCTGTGCCAGCCAATCGATCTCCAGATCGGGGACCTGTCGCCGCAGCTCGCGGGCGATCGCCAGGTCACGCTGGACGTGTCCCAAACCGATTGGACTCGAGATAAAAAGGGCGCGTGCATGAGATCGAGCGTGCGCGGCAGCAACGCTTCGCCGAGCCGGGCTCGTTGGACCAAGGAACGCATCGACCTCCAAATTAATCCTCACCGGCTCACGAGCATGGAGGAGATGTGATGCGCCTCCGAACGTGATCAGATCAAAATCGGGCCGCTCCGCGACAATCTGACGACTACTCTCGATTTCCGTGATTTGATCGTCGTCTCCATGGATGATGAGGACGGGACACTTGACCCGAGAAAGCGTCTCCTGCGGTGAAAGTGACGGCGCGATGTCTGGACTGTCCACCGTCTTTTCAAGGATTTCCGGGGTCGTCTCCATACCCCAGGAGACGAGATCCTCGACGATCTTGGTCGAGTGCGGTGAATTGCATGCTTCATTAAAGAAGAACTCTAGCCAGTCCTCGAAATTCGCGCGCCAGTAGTTGGCGTTGTCCTTCTCCCAGCCAGTGTAGGATTGGCGTATTTCCCAGAATGACAGATCTCGCTCCGTGCGCCGCTGTGGCAGTGATGGTGCGAGGAGAACAAGCTTGCCCATACGTTCCGGGAAACGAGCTGCCATCCAAAGTCCGTAGGCACCCCCACGCGAAAATCCGAGCACGTCTGGTCGTTTGATCTCCAGATGATCGAGCAGGCCGATGGCGTCGTCGATGACCCGATCGACCTCGAACGCACGAGAATCGGTCGTGCGTTCTCCGCCTCCGATGCCGGGGGGATCGAATGTGATGACACGGCGGGATCGCGAAAGATGCGGGATCTGCATCTTCCAGTGTCGGCTTGGCGCGATCTGCCAGGTTGGGAGAAGCAGAATAGGCGGCGCGGCGACGTGTCCGAAATCTTCGTAGAAAATGGTGAAATCGCGGATTTTCAGGTGCCCTGAGTCTCGCGGCTCAACTGCACGCACGAATCACCTCCCGGACAGACCCGTCCCTATACCATACCGCGGGTGTGTGGGTTCGGGTTCCGCGTTCGTATTTTGTTCGAGCACCATTGCAATGATGTCATTGAGCCTGGTCAACGGCGACGAACCGTATCGCGCTGGCGCACGAGAAGGATGGTCGTCAACGCCTCCGGACAGCGTGGTGCGACTGAGTTCGACAACGGCGCTTGGACCAGTTTCCTCGATGCGTGACAATATGGCGTTTGCGCGATCGTGATCGTTGAGCGCGGTGAACAATTTGGCAATTTCGGGCAAGACCTCCAGCACAAGCGGATGAGCATGTAGGTCGTTGGCGATTCGTAGCGCGGCGCGAAAGTGCTCGCCGGACTCGGCGTAGTCACTCATCATCAAGGCGACCACGCCAGACTCGATTAGCGACTGAGCCATACCCCAACGGTCGTCCATCTCATGGCGAGCATCCAGGCTCCTCTGCAGGAGACGCCGCGCTTCATCATATTCACCACGACGACACAGCACAGTGCCAAGGTTATTGAGCGCGAACGCCATGCCGCGTTGATCACCGATGGAATCGAAGGTTTCGAGACTTTCTTGAATCATCCGGCGTGCGGCGTCCATATCACCGAGCAGGCAGGTGACCATCCCCAGATCGTTGAGCGAGTACGCCGTGATCCAGTCATCACCGGCCAGGCGGCTCATACGTAGGCTCTCTTCGAGAAGCTCGCGCTCAGTATCATGGTCATCGGCAGCATGCGCGATCATCGCCATGAAATTCAAGTTGAGGGCCAGTTCACCAAATTCACCGTGCCGTCGTAGGATTCCGTTGCTGCGTTTCAAATCCGGCTCGCTGAGGTTGAAGGCACCGATTCGATGGATGCCGACCGAGCGGCGCGTAAGCGCTCGAGCGAGCGCGACCTCAGCTCTGGTGTCGGTGGATTGTTCCAAGATTCCAACCGCTTCACTCAGCAGATTTTCGATCTCACGATATCGTCCGGTGACCTCATAGAAGAGCCATGCATTGACCAGAACATCGAGAATGTCTACACGAGCGTTCGCAAGCGTCCAGGTCCAGGCAGCACGAACATTCTCGCTTTCGGCGACGAGATCTTGCAGTGCCTCCGCCCGACCACGGAGTTTGAGCCGCGCTTCGCGGTCGATCAGGTATCCGGCGTAGAAGCGCGCATGAGCGTCGTGTGTTGACTCACGTTGATTTGGCAGGTCATTCAGTTTCTCGGCCCCGTATTGGCGTAGCAATTCATGAATTTCAAACCGCCCCATAGGATTTCTGGCCATGAAGGATTTGTTCATGAGTGCCATCAGGGTGGCGAGCGACGCGCCCGCGACGTGCTCAGCGGCCTCCTTCTGGAATCCACCGTGAAAGACAGACAGGCGAGCGAAGACGCTTCGTTCGGTTTGGTTCAGCATTCTCCAGGAATGGTCGAATGCTGCTCGAACGCTGCGGTGGCGTTCGGGCACGTCCCGGAGGGACGTCGAGAGGAAGTCGAGGCTCTTTCCGATCTCACTCGCGATCTCATGACAGCTCAGAAGCGGCGTCCATGCAGCGGCAAGTTCGATCCCCAACGGGATACCACCGACGAGCGCGCAGATACATGCGATATCTGGAACTTCCGAGGGGCCGTGCGTGAAGAGCGCATTGGACCGTTTCGCGCTTTCGACGAATAGCTGGAACGCTCCGGCGTGTTCGATCGTCTCAACATCGCCTGTTGGATCGGGGATGTCGAGTGCCTGCACCGGGAAGACAAGCTCTCCATAGAGTCCCAGTTGCTCGCGCGAGGTGACGAGAACATGCACTCCGAGGGCGCGATCCAGAATGTTCGTAATGAGGGCCACATCGCTCAGAAGGTGCTCGAAGTTATCCAGGACGAGCAGTAACTCCCGATCGCTCAGGCCATCGAGCAGTTGATCGCGCGGATCGCGGCTTCCGTAGAAGGTTAGCGAGCAAGCGTCTGCGATCGCCTGAGTCAGAGAATCGGCGGACTCAAGCCCGGAAAGCGGAACAAAACACGCTCCATCAACGAACGCGTCTCTCTCCTCATTCGCGAGCTGAACTGCTAGACGAGTCTTGCCTATTCCCCCGGGCCCCATGAGTGTGATGAGCCGATGCCCGCCGCTGCTGACAAGGGTGGCCAGTTCGGCCATCGCGCGTTTTCGGCCAACAAGAGGGTTCATCTGTCTTGGAAGTCGAGAACGCGCGATTCGATTGGTCTCGGGAACCGAGTTTAGCGTGCTCTGATACGAACCTTCCCCAATCTCATCTCTGAGTCGACGCGTTTCTGGCTCCACATCTGTGTCGAGCTCGTCTCTGAGCATGACTTGCAAGCGTTCGAAATGAGCCAGAGCCGCGGCGCGTTGGCCAGTCTGCGCCAGAAGATGCATCAAACGTCGATGACCGTCTTCACGCCACGGATCCAGATCGACGAGGCGCCTGAGATATGCAATGGCTCGATCGGCATCATCGGTACGCGCACAGAATTCGACCAAACGCTCCAACGCGCCACCGACGCGTTGGTCGAAGTGCTCTCGCTTCGTCAACATCCACTGTTCAAATTCTGGGCAGTCCGCAAGCGAAAACTGTTCGAGAAATGGTCCGCGATACAGTTCGGCTGCTTCCGATAGCCATTCCGCACAACGTCGGCAGGTTTCAGGTCGGCGATGGGCATGCTGATCGACGCGTTGAAGAAGTGAATCAAACGCGAGGACGTCGACGAAACAACTTGCATCGCGATCGAACTGGATCGCCTCCCGGGTCGAACGGAGCGCCGGCCGATCGACTTCGCGATCCCCGACAGTAGCGCGCAAGTTCCAGAGCGCCTGGTTCAGGTTATGGCGGGCGCTGGATTCGTCCTGATCCGGCCACAAAAAGCCGGCCAACGTCTCACGACGATGCGCTCGATCTGCCTCTGTCGCCAAAAGGGCCAGAAGAGCCAGCACTTTGTCGTAGGCGAACTCGACGATGCGGTCATTTTGACGGGTGAATTGTGTTGGTCCGAATAGCGAGAGCGTTAGTCGCGGCATGTCGGACTCACTTCGCTCCGAACAATTATGTTCCTGATGCATGTGGCTCTAGCATGACATGCCCAATCCATCGAATCAACAGGACTGTTGACTGTCCATTGATCGTCTGTTGATTGACCACCACTACAGTTCCATAAACCGCCACTAACCCGAACAGCATTGAGGCACCAGATCAGGTCGCGTCAATGCTGAAGAGCGGAACGGAGGTGCATGTTGATGCCACGTGCTTTCGTGGCTGTCCAACTGTCAGGAGGAGAGGGCGGCCGACGACGCCTCAAGCTGATCCACTAACCCCGACTTCGCAAAAAATATCCGTGTAAGGAGTACTCGATGGCGACGAACCAGCAGACCGCGACCATGCCACCGGTAGGTGCGACAGAGTTCGAACGACTCACCGGCGCCGTCCGTGGAGCGGTAATTCAGCCAACAGATGCAAACTACGACGCGGCTCGCGCGCTCCACAATGCGATGGTTGACAAAAGGCCAGCAGCGATCGTGCGCTGTGCCAACGTGGCGGATGTGATCCACTCGGTCAATTTCGCCCGCGATAACAACCTTCTGTTGTCGGTTCGAGGTGGCGGCCATAACGTCGCTGGACTCGCCAGCTGCGATGGCGGATTGGTCATTGATCTGACCGATATGAACGGCGTTCGGGTCGATCCGGAGCGACGCACGGCTCGAGTTGAGGGCGGGGCGACGTGGAGTCAGGTCGATCACGCAACACACGCGTTTGGACTCGCGACTCCGTCCGGCATCATCTCGACGACCGGAGTCGCGGGGCTGACGCTCGGTGGCGGCTTTGGTCATTTGTCGCGACACTACGGCCTCTCCTCCGATAACCTCCGGTCGGTGGACATCGTGACGGCAGATGGCCAGTTCCGCACAGCTAGCGCTGAACAACACCCTGATCTCTTCTGGGCTATTCGCGGCGGCGGTGGGAACTTCGGCGTGGTCACCTCGTTTGAATTCCAGCTCCATCCGGTGAGCATGGTCTATGGCGGACCCATCTTCTATCCAGTTGAGAAGACCGAGCAACTTCTACGGTTCTTCCGCGACTTCATACGACAGGCCCCGAACGAGCTCAGCGCCTTCTTCAGCTTCCACCAGGGACCGCCAGCGCCGTTTATTCCAGAGCATCTGCACTTCGTGCCGATGGCTGCCATCGTCGTGTGCTACTCGGGAGACGATCCCACCAAGGGCGAAGAATTGGTCCGTCCGCTCCGAGAGGCGGCGGAACCGGCAGTAGACTTGGCCGGTCCCATCCCATATCCAGCGCTGAACAGCATGTTTGACGCGATCTACGTCCCGGGACTCCAGCATTACTGGAAGGCAGACTACGTTCCCCGGCTGCTGGATGGAGCCATCACCACACATGTGGAATACGGGCCGCAGGTGCCGTCACTCTGGTCTACCATGCATCTGTATCCACAAACGGGAGCGATTCAGAACGTCGGACAGGGGGAGACCGCATACAGCTACCGCGATGTGGAATATGTCCACAACATCGTTGCGATCGATGCCGACCCAGCGAATATGCCTCGGAACATGGCCTGGATGCGGCAATACGCGGCCGCGCTCCAACCGTACTCGGCAGCGGGTGGCTACGTGAACTTCTTGATGGACGACGAAGGCCAGGAACGTGTTCGAGCAACGTATCGCGGTAACTACGATCGCCTCGTCGATATCAAGACCAAGTATGACCCGAGCAACCTGTTCCGCGTCAATCAGAACATCAAGCCGAGAGCGTAGACTGACCGAAAGTTGCTGGGCAAATCCGGACAGGAATCTCGGATCGATGACAAGAGATGCGAAATGGAGTGCGGAAACGCACTCCATTTCGTGTGGATGTCAACGCAACAGGAACCCTTGACCCAGCGAATCTCGCGGATCGATGCGGTACTCGGCACGCCCAGTGATGAATCCAGTGCCGCTCACCTCGGGAATGACGGCCGGAATATCTTCAACTCTCGTGGTATCAATGACACGACCGCTGAAGACGCTCTGCGCTCCCAGGATACTCTCGATGGCGATGGATTCTCCTTCCCCAATTTCGCCCCTTGCGTGATGGATCGCCAGTCGCGCTGAGACGCCGGTTCCGGTCGGCGATCGATCGACTTCGGCGTTGGCGAAGACGCAGATGTTGCGGCTATGGTGAACAGAGTCCCCCGGCGGGCCCGTCAGAATCGTTCCGTACAGGAAGTCGAGATCGGGATCATCCGGATGCCGCAGTGTCAGAGCCTGGTTCACCGCGCGCTTGACCACTTCACCGGCGTCGATCAGCGCGGCGCTTTGCTCCGGCCTGACCTCAAGCCCTAGCCGCTCAGCCGGAAGCACGGCGTAGAAGGCGCCGCCGAAGGCGACATCGGTCAGCACGCGTCCGAAACCAGGCACGTCGATCTCCACGTCCCGCGCGAAGAGGAAGGATGGGACGTTCAAAAACGAGACGCGTTCCACATGGCCGCGCTCATCCAGGTGTGCCGTCGCGCGCACCAGCCCAGCGGGAGTATCGAGGTTGACGGGCGTCTCACGTCCACTGGCGGGGAGCGTGCCGGTCTCGAACAGCGCCGTCACCAGCGCGATGACGCCGTGGCCGCACATGGTGCTGTAGCCCTCGTTGTGCAGAAAGAGGACGCCGAGATCCGCCTCGTCACTGACCGGTGGCGTGAGGATGCAGCCATACATGTCGTAGTGGCCGCGCGGTTCCCACATCAGGGCGCGGCGCACGTGGTCCAGGTTTTCGCGCATATAGCGTCGCCGCGCCAGAATCGTATCTCCCGGTAGTTCCGGCAATCCAGCGTTCACGATGCGCAACGGCTCGCCGGCCGCGTGTGCCTCAATAGTGGTGATGGTCATCACGTCATCAGAGGCGGCCGGCCATCCCCATTCAAGCTGCATGTGAAACTCCGCTACAGGCGCACCCAGCGGGCCTGATTGCCGTGCTGTTCGATGCGCCCCCAAGCCGGGAACGGCTCGTGAGAGTAGACGCAGATCGCGGCGGTCGGAAGCGCTTCGTCGATTACGCGACGTCGTGAGACAACCATGGCATCAATGTCGCGGCCGGGCGAGGACCAATCCAGGTTGACGATCTCGGCTTCATGATGAAAGAGGTCGCCCAGATAAAAGAAGCGCTCGCCGTTCGAATCGACCCGAATGACGCTGTGGCCCTTGGTCTCGCCGGGCGCTGGCAGCATGGTCACTCCGGGGATGATCTCTTGCTCGCCGTCTACCAGTTCGAGTAGCCCGGCGCTTTCAACCGCACCGAGGTAGCGATTGATCTCTGATGCCGGATTGGATCGCTGTGGATTCTCGTCCCAATCTGCCCTGCCGATAAAGTGGCGCGCGTTGGGAAAGCGCGGAACCATCTGGCCGTCCCGCTCGACTGCCAGTCCGGCCACATGATCGCCGTGCCCGTGCGTGATCAGCACGTGGGTGATGTCCTCTGGTTCGATCTTCAGGCTCTCGAGCGCTGGGAGCAGCCCTGGTGTGCGCGTTACGGTGCCAAAGCGATGTGCGAATTCGTCCTGCCAGGCCGAACCGGGGACGTCGCAGCCGGGGTCGATCAGAATCGAAGCGTCGCCGATCTTCACATGGGCGAGATTGAGGCCGAGTTTGACCGCCCCCCTCTCGTCGGCTTCAGGCATCGCCGCGCGCCACTCCGCTTCCGGCACTGGGAACTCGGGAGCATACACCAGTGTCCCTTCGGAGATGACCGTCACCACCGCATCGCCTACCCGGCGTTGCGAGACGTATTCCGACACGGACATCGCGGTCATCAGCCACCTCCTGCCGTCCAGTGATCCTCGAATCCCAACCTTGTGAGATTAGTGACGGCAGGACGGCATGTCAATGTCGAGTGTTGGGCAGCGCAATGGCTATGGCTGTTCCAGCATTACCTCGAAGGTCTCCCGAACCGTTGGGCCGTCGAGGAAGCGGTTGACCCGCATGAGATGTGCTGCCAGCATCCCGTTGCACTCGTTCTCCTCCAGGTCCCGCGCCGTCTCCCAGAAAGTCACCAGCATCCCATTGCCGGTCGATGCGTCGACGAGGCCCCATCCTCCACAATAGCCCGGCTGCCGAGAAACTGACGGAAGGATGACGTCGCGCACCTCATGTTCGAGCTGTTCCAGACAACCTCTCTTGATTTTCGCGCTCAGGACACGTGCATGCATGATCGGACTCCTTCCGCGCGACCGGTGCACATTACGGTGACGATTCTTCCCCACTTGGCGACCAGCGCAGCAACATCAACGAGCGTCCACACAGCTCGACCACCGGTGACGGCGCCGGACCAGACTGGCCATCGTCTTCGGTGCAGACGAGAATTTCCCAGGCGCCGCCTGACTTCAGTTCGGGAACTGTTTGAAGGACGGGGCGGTCGAAGGCATTGAGGAGCAGCAGGAGATGCTCGTTCTGCCCGGTCTCGTCAGCGATCAGTATCCCCAGACTACGGACCCAGGAGGTGAACCAGTCGTCACCCGTCATTTCTTTGCCATCTGAGCGCAGCCAGGTGATGTCCTTCAACCCGGACTGCTCCGATTCTGTCCCGCGAAAGAACCGACGGCGTCCCAGGATCGGATGCCGTTGTCGGATCTCGATGACGCGTCGACTGAACTCGAGGAAGGCACTCCGGCGCTCATCGAGATCCCAGTCGTACCAACTGACCTCATTGTCCTGGTTGTAGGCGTTGTTGTTGCCATCCTGGGTGCGACTGATTTCATCGCCACCACAGATCATCGGAACACCTTGCGAGAAGAGGAGGGTCGCGAGTGCGTTGCGCTTCTCTCGCTCGCGCAGGGCGATGACGGCGGTGTCATCGGTCGGCCCCTCGACACCGCAGTTCCAGGAGATGTTGTCGTCCGTACCGTCGGTATTCTGCTCGCCGTTGGCCTCGTTGTGCTTGACGTTGTAGCTGTAGAGATCTTCCAGCGTGAAGCCGTCATGAGCCGTGACGAAGTTGATGCTAGCCAGTGGTCCGCGCCCATTTCCACCGTAGAGGTCACTGCTGCCGGTCAGTCGATATGCCAGGTCGTCGACGTAACTCTCGTCACCGCGCCAGAAGCGACGCACAACGTCGCGATAGCGACCATTCCATTCACTCCACAGAACCGGGAAGTTGCCGACCTGATAACCACCTTCGCCAAGGTCCCACGGCTCAGCGATCAGCTTGACCTCAGAGAGGACTGGATCTTGATGGATGATGTCGAAGAAGGCGGAAAGCTGATCGACGTCGTGCAGTTCGCGGGCCAGCGTCGCTGCCAGATCGAAGCGAAAACCATCGACGTGCATCTCCAACACCCAGTAGCGCAAGCTGTCCATGATCAGCTTGAGAACCTGCGGATGGCGCACGTTGAGACTGTTGCCCGTGCCAGTGTAGTCGACGTAATAACGCTCATGCCCCGGCGCCAGGCGGTAATACGTTCGGTTGTCGATGCCGCGTAGGCTGAGCGTCGGGCCGAACTCGTTCTCCTCACAAGAGTGGTTGTAGACAACGTCCAGAATGACCTCGATCCCGGCTACGTGGAGCGCCTTGACCATCTCCTTGAACTCGGTCACCTGCCCACCGGTATCCCCGCGGCTGGAGAAGCGTGCATCGGGAGAAAAGTAGTTCAGCGTGCTGTAGCCCCAGTAGTTGCGCAGACCGCGGGTGACCAATGCATGGTTGTCGAGCGCGTCATGTACCGGCAGCAGTTCGACGGCGGTGATGCCCAGGCTAGTCAGATACGCCAGCGAATCAGGATGGGCGAGTCCCGCATAGGTGCCACGTAGCTCGGGTGGGATGCGCGGATTCTGTTGGCTGAAGCCTTTGACGTGCGTCTCATAGATGATGCTGCGCTGCAACGGAATGCGGAGCGGCGTGTCCCCTTCCCAGTCAAAGCTGGGGTCGATCACCACGCTCTTGGGTACACCCCAGGCGTCGTCCTGCGCGTCAAACGAGAGATCGAGCTCGCCGTGCACGTAACCGTAGAGCGGCGCTCGCCAATCGACCTTACCGGCGACGGCTCTGGCATAGGGGTCGACCAGGAGCTTGTTTGGGTTGAAGCGATGTCCAGCGGCAGCGTCGTATGGGCCATGTACACGGAAGCCATAGCGCTGACCGGGTCCCAGCAACTCAACGTATCCGACCCACAGATGCCGTCCGATCGACTCCAGCGGCACGCGTTGCTCGTTGCCAGCGCTTGTGTCGTCGAAGATGCAGACCTCGATCTGCGTGGCGCCTTCCGAATAGATCGCGAAGCTGACGCCATGACCGTCCCACGCCGCACCGAGTGGGAAGGACCGCTCCATTGAGGATTCTTTCGTGATTGTCCCGGCCATGGCTCATCCCTGGCTAAGCGCTCTACCCATCGCGCCACCATTGTGAGCTCTACCACGTTGCAGCGTCGATACCATCTGAGGGTGAAATGCAACGAAACTGTAGCGGTCGACCGTGAGATTACGCGTGCCTGCCACGGATGGCGGCGTAATCTGACTTCAAAGACAGACCCAACCGCGTTCGTCATGGTGAGAGCGCGGCGCGCGTTGCCCAGAATCGAGGTCGATAATATGGAATCGATGACGAGCGCGGTGCTCGAACACCCCGGAACCGTCACGTCGCCGCTCGAGACCGAGCGAAACCCACCCATCATCCAGGCCATTGGGGTGACGAAGACCTATGACACCGGGAAGATTAAAGTCCCCGCGCTGCGCGGGGTCGACTTCATCGTCTCCCGTGGTGAGATGGTCGCCATCATGGGGCCGTCCGGTTCGGGGAAAACGACCCTGCTCAATTGCCTCTCCGGCCTCGATACCATCGACGCGGGCACTATCCTGATCGACGGGCACGACCTTTCGCATCTCTCCGATTTCGACCGGACCGACTTTCGCGCCAAACACATGGGATTCATCTTCCAGTTCTATAACCTGCTCCCCGTCCTGACGGCTGTTGAGAATGTCGAACTCCCATTGCTGGTCGCCGGAGTCAACATGCGAGACGCACGAACGCGCGCACGGGAGATGCTGCATCTGGTCGATCTGACCGGCTGGGAACAGCACCGCCCAGCTGAGCTCTCTGGAGGGCAGCGGCAACGCGTCACCATCGCGAGGGCGCTCGCCAACAACCCGGCCATCGTCTGGGGCGACGAACCGACCGGCGATCTCGACACCCACACGGCCGACGACGTCATGAACCTGATGCGCGATCTCAATCTGCGCAACCACCAGACTTTCGTGCTGGTGACGCATGATCCACGGATCGGCGCGAAATGCGATCGGATCATCGAGATGCGAGACGGGCGCAGCATCACTCCCTAGCATTGCTCGGCGAGGCCGGGCGAACAGGATAGGTCGATGAATACCATCTTCGGGCTTTCGACGACGTCGATCATGATTACTTTGCTCGGTCTATTCGGAATCGTCGCTATCGTCGTCCTCTTCGTACTGCTCAGAAACCCAGTGGTATTCAAGCTGGGCGTGCGCAACGTTCCGCGCCGGCCCGCACAGACGATTCTGATCGTGATTGGTCTGATGCTGAGCACGCTGATCATCGCGGCCGCTTTCACGACCGGTGACACGCTGAGCTCCAGCATCCGTGGTCAGGTGCTGGACATTGCCGGACAGCAGGATGAGCGGGTGGTCCTGCGAACCGCTGCGAACGACACCAGCCCGCAGACCGGCGCGAAATTGCCGCAGTCATTAGTCGGCCAGCTCGAGACCAAATTGAGCGGGAACGCCGATATCGATGGACTCTTGCCGATCCTCTCCGAGGCGGTTCCAGCCATCGATACACGCACCAACCTATCGGAGCCGTCCCTGATGCTGACCGGTGTCGATGCGTCGCGTCTGGCGCCGTTTGGTGGGATCAAGACAATCGATGGCAAGCCAATCGATCTGGCCAGCCTCCCCGCCGATACGGTGGTCATCAGTAAGACGGCGGCCGACAAGCTGGATGCCAAAGTCGGGGACGTGCTGACCGTCTTCACCAGCAATCAGCCCGTGGCGTTGACGGTTGGCGCGATTGCGCAGGACACCTACCTCTCCGGTTACGTGGCACCTGGATCATCGGGCGGCTTCGTCATGCCGCTCGACCGCGCGCAAAACCTTCTTGGGTATCAAGCGGAAATCAGCGCCATTGATGTGACCAACCGGGGTGGGGTTGAGAGTGGCGTGAAGCTCACCGATGCGGTCATGCCGGTGCTGGACAAAGCGCTGGAGGGCACGCCGTATCAGGCGATGGCGACCAAGCAGACCGATCTCAAGATGGCCGAGGATCTGGGCAACGTCTTCATGACCCTTTTCATTGTCTTTGGCCTCTTCTCGATCTCCGTCGGCATCCTGCTGATCTTCCTAATCTTCGTCATGCTGGCGGCCGAACGGAAATCCGAGCTCGGTATGGCGCGCGCCGTCGGCATGAAGCGACGGCAGCTGACCGAGATGTTTCTGGCAGAAGGCATCGCCTATGACCTTGTGTCGGCGTTAGTTGGCGCCGCATTGGGAGTTGCGGTCGCCTTCGTCATGGTCGGCTTCATGGCACACCTCATTGGCCCGTACTTCGCCATTCATCCGACCGCCTCCTGGCGCAGCTTGATCATCTCCTACACGTTGGGCGTCGTGGTGACCTTCCTGACGATCATGGTCTCCTCCTGGCGCGTCAGCCGTCTAAACATCGTCGAGGCGATTCGTGACGTTCCGGAGCCGACGCGATCTCGAGAGGGGCGCCGCTGGCTGGTCCTGGGACTACTGGGGACGATCTCCGGCGTCCTGCTGATGTACGTTGGTGACACCGGCAACCACCTCTTCTCTTTTTCGCTCGGTATCTCCATGGTGCCGCTCGGGTTGGCGGTGCTCTTGCGCGGGTTCGGCGTTCCAGCTCGTCCGCTCTATACGATCGCCTCACTGCTGGTGCTGGCCTACTGGCTGATGCCGTCGTCCCTCTCCGCTAGGATAATTCCTGACCTCGGCGGCGGCGGTATGGAGATGTTCTTTCTGTCCGGCATGATGATGGTGGCCGCGGCGACGGTGGCGATCATCTGGAATGCCGAGATCGTCACCTGGTTGGTCGGTCTCCTGGGCCGCGCATCGAGTCGTTGGGTTCCGGCGGTGAAGACGGCGATCGCCTATCCGCAAGAGCGCAAAGGGCGCACAGGCATGACCATCGCCATGTTCAGCCTGGTGGTTTTTGCCCTGGTGATGATGGCGACCATCAACTCCAACGCGTATAGCATGATTCTGGGTTCGGAATACGCCTCGGGTGGCTGGGACGTCGTCGCCTTTCAATCGCCGACGAACCCGATCACTGACTTTTCGGCAACGCTGTCGAAGGCGGGTGTCGACACGAGCAGTATCGCGGCGACCGGCCAGTTCGAGGCGATCGCTTCCAATCAGTCGCAGATCCGTCTGGCGGGGGAGACCGAGTGGAAGAACTACTCGATCAATGGAGCAGGATCGGACTTCATCAACAACTCCCGCATGCCCCTGCAGACCCGCGCGGAAGGCTACGCCAGCGATGCTGACGTCTGGGCGGCCGTGCGCGACAACCCGAATCTGGCAGTGGTCGACACTGGTGCCGTTCCGACTCCAGGCGGATTCACCATCGGCGCTCCGAGCTTCGCGCTGAGTGGAATACAGCCCGGTGACACCAGCATGCAGCCGGTCTCAATCGAGATTGCCGATCCAACCAGCGGTAAAGTTCACACACTCACCGTCATCGGCGTGATTGACTCGCAGGTCGCTACGTTCGCGGGCGTCTGGATGTCGCAGCTGAGTTTCAACGCCATCTACTCGCAGCCAAGCGTCGACTTCTTCACGGTTCGACTGAATCCGGGTGTCGACTCGGTCGCGATGGCGAAGTCTATCGAGTCGTCGCTGGTGACGTACGGTGTGCAGGCAGAGAGCTATCCAGAGATCCTGAAGGAAGCGTCCCGCATAAATGAAGGCATCTTGACGCTCATCGAAGGGTTCATGATGCTCGGACTCGTTGTCGGCATCGCGGCGCTGGGTGTCATCGCCTTCCGTTCGGTGGTCGAGCGGCGCCAGCAGATCGGCATGCTCCGCGCAATCGGGTTCCAACGCTCGATGGTGGCGGCAAGCATTCTGATCGAGTCGTCGATGATCACGGTGCTGGGAGTCGTATCCGGAGCCGTGCTTGGTCTGCTCCTCGCGCAGAAGCTTGTCACCAGCGACTACTTCGTCGGCACGTCAGGTTCGGTGAACTTCGAGATCCCCTGGCTGGACGTGGCGCTCTTCATCTTACTGTCACTGGCGGCGTCGCTGCTGCTCGCCTATATCCCCGCGCGTCAGGCCGCGCGTGTGCCTATCGCTGAGGCGCTGCGTTACGAGTAAACCTCCGGATCGGGCTCGTCCGGATCGGCAGTTGCCAGAACCTGTCGCTCGTCCGGCACATACCGCAGCACGTTGCGTACGTAGGAGTCCGCGGCGTCGGCCAGCCCGACGTCGCGGCTGGCCGTCTCCGACAGGAACCAACGGTGATCCAGGATCTGGTGGAACATTTCGGCCGGCTCGAGCTTGTTGTTCAGCTCGGGCGGAATACGATTGAGCGCAAACTCGAAGACCTCGACCAGCCAGCGGTGCGCCGCGACGGACTCCGCAATCGGCGCATCGGCCAGCCTCTCGAGATAGGCGCGATATCCCGCGATGTCGTTGAGCAGACGACGTGCCTGGTTCTCCTGGACTTCCAGACCGGTCAAACGCTGGAGCTTGCGCCGGTGATGCCCAATCTCCACCACTTGCGTCTGCAGCTTGAGCCGGAACTTGTCGCCCGTACGTACCAGTTCGACCTCTTTGACGTCGAATCCTAGCTCGTTGATGTGGCGCAGCCTGCGCTCGACGAGATAGCGCTCGTCGGCCCCGAAGACATC
Source organism: uncultured Chloroflexia bacterium (assembly GCA_963713965.1). Classification (GTDB taxonomy): domain Bacteria; phylum Chloroflexota; class Chloroflexia; order Thermomicrobiales; family Thermomicrobiaceae; genus CALAGB01. The sequence continues at coordinate 1,604,237 of OY970217.1, read as the reverse complement.
TACGCGCGTCAGCTCGGACCAGAGCGCGTCGTACCGCTTGCGGATCTCCTGCGTGATTTGAAGCGGGTCTACGGATTCATCCAGGCGTCCTGCCGCTTGTAGATCGACCAGATCTCCGAAGATGTTCTCTACCGCCAGATCGAGATCGAACGAGCGCATCCCATCCGAGAGGCTCGGGTGGACTTCGGATGTTTCGGCGTCGACCAGATAGGCTGTGAGCGCTCCAGCATCTCTGCGGAAGAGGGTATTCGAGAGCGAGCAGTCGCCCCAGAAACAGCCGATGAGATGTACGCGCACCAGCAGCTCGGCCAGGGCATCCAGGAGTGTCTCCAGAAGCTCGGGCAGGCTCATGGTGGCGAAGATGATTCGATAGGGAAGTGAGAAATCCAGGTAGCGGGTGATGAGGATGGCCGGTCGTTCATCGGCGGCGGCCGAAGCCGAGTGATCGTCGGCGTTCCCGCGTCTCGCGACGCCGATGGCTTCGACGACCGGTATCTCCCGTTCAGCCAGCACCCGCAACAGCCGATACTCGCGCTCCGCGATACGCTCCGGGATTTCCTTCAACGCATAGAGATTGTCATCGCAGGAGATGAACCGCACCACGTGGCGGTGGATGCCGCGAGCGACGTCGACGATCTGGTCGGACTGCCACTCCGCCAGCGGTTGGTCCCACGGGAAGTCCAGAAAGTCAGGTTGGGCCGTGAGTGTCACCAGCTGGAAGGTCATCCACGTCTCCAGATGGTCAGGTTCGCTCGGACACCGGCATCAGTCTCGATCGACGTGGCTCGCCAGAATCAGGCCGTCACCGATTGCTGTCGGGGCTTCACAAGATCGCCTTGTGGCTCAAGGTATTGTTCGGCGTTCCCGAGCGCGCTGAATGAAAAGACCGCCGCGATCAGAGCCATGGTGACGCCAATCCCGACGTAGACCATCACCACGCTACCACTCCACTGTATCGCCAGTCCACCAAGGAAGCTACCGACCGGGATGCCAGACCACGCCAGCACCGCCGCAACGCTCCCGACTCGCCCAAGCAGGTGATCGGGCACGATCGTCTGTCGCAAGCTACCGGTGTTGATGTTGAACAGGATGCCGAAACCGGACGAGATGCCCCAGAGCGGCAGCGCCACCCAGTAGGTAGGAGCCACTGCAAATGCCGCGATGAGGAGGCCGTTCATCATCAGAGCGCCAAGAGCGACCTTGCCGAAGCTCCAGTGTCGTCGCAGCAGCCCCGCCGAGAGGGACAGGATCACGACTCCGGCGCCGCCCGCCGAGAAGAGGAGGCTGACACGTCCGTCCGAGGCATGGAACTGTTCTTTGGCAAAGAAGACCAACTGGGCGGTGGTGGTGACGCTCACGAAGTTGATCAGCGCCATCATGATGGAGATGGCGCGCAAGACCGGATGGCTCCAGACGTAGCGTAGTCCCTCGATCACGTCGCGTCGCAGCGGTACGCGCTCCTCGGTTTCACGGGACGTCGGGTTGAGACTGCGTCGGATGAAGATCAACGACACGATGGAGACCACGAACGTCAGCGAGTCGAAAAGGAGAATCGTTTCCGGCGACGCGATGCCAAGGAAGACGCCCGCCACGAGCGGACCGGCAACCATGGCGACGGAGTAGCTGGCCTGAATGCGCCCATTGGCCGTGACCAGGTTGTTCCGATCGACCAGGTGCGGGATCGAGGCGAATTCTGCCGTGTTGAATGCGATGCCCATTGTGGAGTTGGTGAAGCCGACCAGGTAGACCCACCAGACGTGCAAACTGCCCGCTGAGGCGAGGAGAGGTATCGAAAGGAGCATCAATGCCCGTCCAATGTCCGCTACCATCATGACCTTGCGGCGGTCCAGCCGGTCCACGGCCGCCCCGAGCCAGAGTCCAAAGAGGAGATACGGAACGAACTCTGCCGCGGTGGCGATGGCCAGATTGAGTGCGGAACCGGTCAGCTTGAAGATGAGGAGCGGTATCACCAGGAAGGTGATGGCGTTCCCCATGTTGGAGACGGTCTGTCCGGCCCAAAAGACCCAGAAGTCGCGTCCGGCTCCGGCTTGATTGGGTGCGTTGTCGGTGGCAGTCTGCTCAGACATCGGCACCACCATCGTCCTCTACCGCTCGCATATGCTCGGTTACCGGGTAAAGCCCGAGGAGCGCTTCGTATGTCTTGATGTCAGCGTCGGCATCCGGTTGGTGCCGGCCGGCGAACTCGTGCAGCAGCGCGACGAGGCGATCGTAGAACTCGCCAGCCTCATCCTGCGTCAGTCGCAGCCAGCGGCGGCCAAGGAGCAATCCTCCCTCGCCGGGAGACTCAAGCTGTGGATCGACCAGTCCACGACGCACAACGTCGCGGATTGCGTCGCGCGAACCGTCTAGAATGCCCGTCAACATCGCTTCAACCGCCTGGTCGACTGGGGCCACGCCAGGATTGAAGATGGCGCGGTCGATGGCGATGCGTGTGGCGGCCGCGCGATAGTGCTTCTCGATGATCCCGGCCACAACGCGCGTTTCTGCCACCTCGATCAAACCGAGGGACTCGAGCTGATTCATGTGGTAGTAGAGTCGCGTCGGAGCCGCGTCGAGCTCCGACGCGAGCTCCTTGACCGTGCGCGCTTCTCCCTGCAGCAATCCGAAGATGCGCAGACGTAGCGGGTCGGAGATGACCTTCATCGTCTCGGCATCGCGGATATAGAAGACGTTCTGCGTAATGTTTTCCATTCACCACCTCGTAACCATTCAAATGAATATGAATGATCATAGGCCGATGAATGGACATTGTCAAGCCATCGAGCTCATCGTGAATGTGCAGGTGCGTACTCAGGTGAGTTCAGGGCGACGCATGCGTCGCCCGTTTAAAGGGAACTATGGACGGGCCGGTCGGCTCTACGGCGCGATCATACCGTTGCGCAGGTAGGCGTCTTGATACTGGAATACGATGTCTGGATCAGCAAGGAGGATGTCATGCTCCTTGTCGGCGTAATCGACTCGGCTGAGAAGATCGCGCATCAGATTGATGCGTGCCACCCGTTTGCGGTCGGCACGCACGACGGTCCAGGGTGATGCCGCGGTGTGCGTGTGAACAAACATCTCGTTGCGCGCGATTGAGTATTCTTCCCAACGTTTGATCGCTTCGGCGTCGATCGGGCTGACCTTCCACTGTTTGAGTGGATCCGTGCGTCGGTCCTTGAGGCGCTCGCGCTGCTCTTTTTTGCTGATGTCCAGGTAGTACTTCACTAGGTGGATGCCAGAGCTGACCAGCATTTGTTCGAAGCGAGGCACGTCCGTCATGAACTCGTCGTACTCCTCCTGGGTGCAGAACCCCATCACGCGTTCCACACCGGCCCGGTTGTACCAACTGCGATTGAACAGGACCATCTCTTCGGCTGCAGGAAGATATTGCGTGAAGCGCTGGAAATACCAGGTCGACGCCTCGCGATCGCTCGGCTTGCCCAGGGCCACCACACGGGTCTCGCGTGGGCTGAGGTTCTTCACGATCCGCTTGATCGTACCGTCCTTGCCGGCCGAGTCGCGCCCCTCGAAGAGGACGACGATGCGGCGATCGTTGGCAATGATCTCGCGCTGCAGCTTCACCAATTCCACACGCAGGGCGTAGAGCGATTCCTGATACGTCTTTTTGTCCATCTCCGGAATTGGGTGGCTCTCTTCGTCGTGTGCCATCTCTCCCCCTCGCTTGAAACTCGGTGCCGAATGCCCGGCTGAGTCACTTCCGGCCTGATTCATATCATCGTTTCTCGGTTGCTGTCGAATACCTCGCACGAAACGGTGGGACCGGGCGGCGTCAAGGTTCTCTTAATGTGCGCTTGCCAGACTCTCGCATGTGGGCGTGGTACCGTTTGCGCGAGTCGTAAATAGTCAATGCCGCTATTACGGATCATCGCGGATCCAGTACATCGTTTGGTCGAGAGATCTGGGAGCGACTCACATGCCGGTGAAGTACACGGCTGCCGAGATTGGACGCAAATACGACGATGTCGCACCGTGGTACGACCGGGCCGATGTCATCGCCGAGAAGCTGATTTTTCGTCGCAAGCGACGCACCTGGTTTCAGAAGGCGCGTGGCGACGTGCTCGAGGTGGCGGTCGGCACGGGGCAAAACCTGTTGCACTATCCGCCCGAATGTCACATCACGGCCGTTGACGTGAGTGACGGCATGTTGCGGATCGCGCGGCAGCGGGCGAGAGATGCTGATCTCGACGTCCAGTTTGGCCAGATGGATGCTGAGCATCTCGACTTTCCGGATGCCGCCTTCGACACCGTGACCTCCTCGTTGAGTACCTGCACCTTCCCCGATCCGATTGCCGCGTTGAAAGAGATGAAGCGGGTCTGCCGGCCGGATGGCCGCATCCTCCTGTTCGAGCACGGACGCAGCAGCTTCGGGCCAGCGGGCTGGGTTCAGGATCGGATGGCGGAAGGTCATGCCAGACGTATCGGCTGCCATTGGAACCGTGAGCCACAGGAGTTTGTGCGTGCGGCGGGGCTCAACCTCGTCAGCAGCAGGCGCTCGATCCTCGGCGTGCTCTACTTGATCGAGGCGACGCCATGACGAACGCGATCCGTTATCCGAGCGAGGATCGCTTCGACGCCCAGCGCGACGATCGGCCTCGTGCAATGTGTTGGCCCGATACCTGCATAGCGATATATGACGCTGCCTGGCCGGGCGCCACAGTCGTTCGGCCGCTATCCGTCGTACCGACAGCGCGGGGCACCTGCCGGTACGTTGATTGGGAGTGATCGACGGTGAGACCGTCACTTCGTCATCGCGGCGAGCGTTTGCGAACCACATTGACCTCACCGCGCGGCATTATTAGTGTCGCCATCGTGATAAACGTCGTCTTCTGGATCATTCAGACGGCCGTTGAATGGTCGGTTTACGGGCTCTTTTACGTGCTCGGAGTCGACTGGAGCCGATTCTGGGGGGCCGCCAGAGCCTTTACCCATGCGGGTCCGCGCTTCGGCTACGATCTAATGTCGATCGCCAACCACATGCAGCCGATCGCGTCCTTCTACGATCACAGCGTGAGTAATCTGGCGCTGAAAGTTGGGCCCGCACCCTACCCACCGATTTTCCTGGCTCTCTTCACCCCGTTCACCTGGCCGCCTCCCGCGATTGGGTTCTTGCTCTGGGTGCTCTTCAATCTCGCGCTCGGATTCCCGGTCGCGCGCCATCTCGCTTCCCATTTCCCAGTCGAGCAACGCCGATTAATGACCGCCCTGCTTCTCCTTTTCTACCCATTCGTCATGGCCCTCTTCGTGGGGCAGATGGTCGTCCTTCTCCTCTTCGCCTTCTGGAAGGGGTATCAAGCATTGCAGAGCGGCGAGGATTTTAGGGCTGGCGCCTGGTTCGGCGTGATGCTGATCAAGCCGCAGTACGCGGCGGTTTTGCTATTGGTGCTGTTGCTGAAGCGTCGCTGGAATGCCATCGCGGGCAACGTCGTCACCGGATTCGGCATCTTGATCTCATCCCTGGCGGTCGGTGGTCTCGGCGGCGTGATCGCCTACGTTCGCATGATCCTGGTCGATTACCCCAACTACAGCGGCGGTCTGGCCATCACCCCGCAGGGGATGATCAGCTGGCGCGCGCTGGTACTCAACATGGAGCCGGACATCAGCAAGATCCCCGGACTGGTGTTGACCGCCCTCCTGTCGCTTCTCTCGCTCGCCATGCTGGCCGTCATCTGGCGCGGTGAATGGAACCCACACATACCGCGGTTCCATCAGCAGATGATGGCGACAATGTTGGTCTCGCTCCTGGTCGCCTATCATAGCCAGGTGCATGGCGCAGTCCTGTTGATGGTGCCGGGTGCCCTTATCGCCGCGCGGGAGTCGAGCGAGTCTTTCGTCAAGAAAGTGATGGTCGTCAGCGTCTTCGCGCCGCCGTTCGTGGTTGCTCTTTCGGCGATCGTGCAGGGGAACGCGGGCATGATCTCATTGCTGTTTATACCCTTGATGACCATCGCGCTCGTCGCCATCTTCAAGAACGACTGGTACTCCAACCAGAACGCCGGTCAACTGCGCTCCCGTCTGGGGAGCCTGGTTCCCAGCCGTCGCGACAATCCCATCTAGCTGCTGACTGATGCAACGCACTCGGCACTCAATCAGTCGTACGTCCGCGCAGTAACGACAGGAGCGCCCCGACGCAGGCGAACGGGATTGCCGCCAGCGCTACGGCGTCCAGCCCATGCACGAAAGCGGTACGCAATTGCTCGAGCTGCGCCGGGTTCGCCGCGATGCCGGACGCTTCACTGGTTGTCGGGAGCCCATGCAACGCAAATCCGCCTGGCGCGACCGCGAAAATGGCGAAGATCACTCCCGCGAAGGCGATTCCGGCACTCTGCCCCGTGAAGCGGAACATGCCTAACAACCCGGCCGCGATGCCGCGCCGTTGTGACGGTACGCTCGACATCACCGCGTTGTTGTTCGGCGCGGTGAACATGCCCAGCCCGGCGCCCAGGAAGCTAAGTCGCCACATGACATTCCAGATACTCATGTCGACCGTGATACGCGACAGGAGGAAAAGGGCTAGTGCCAGCACCAGCAGGCCGGCCGTCGAGATGCCTCGCGCGCCGACCCGATCCGAAAGCCGGCCTGAAATGGGAGCCGCAATCATCAGCGCCAGGGGTAACGGCAGAAACAGGATCCCAGCCTTCTCCGCTGAATAGCCACGCATCCCTTGCCAGTAGAACGGGAAGAGGAACGTTAGCGAGGAAAGGGACATGGTGGCGAAGAGCCCGGCCAGTTGTCCCGCGGTGAACTCCTGAATCTTGAAGAGCGTGAGATCGACCAGTGGTGCCCGTCGTCGCATCTCCCACAAGACGAAGAGCGCCAGCACGAACAGCCCTCCGATCAGCGAGACGAGCGTTCTACCTGTGGTCCAACCCCAGTCGGGACCCTTGGTCACACCGAGCAACGTTCCTGAAAGCCCCACAAACAGCAGAATCGAGCCGGTCCAATCGATCGGCTCGAGCGAGCGGTTGGTACGCAATGGTGGGAGGATCTTGGCGCCGAACGCGGCCGCGATGAGTCCCAGCGGCACGTTCACGTAAAAAACCGATTGCCATCCGAAATGCGTTACCAGGAATCCACCGAGCGTCGGTCCGATGGCGGCTCCGCCACTGATGAGGATGGCCTGAACGCCCATAGCGGCGCCCCGTTTTCCGGCCGGGAAGGTGTCGGTGATGATCGCCAGTGTGTTACTTGAGATCAGGGCACCGCCAAGCGCCTGCAGCACACGGGCCCCGATCAGCCACAGCATGAATGGTGACTGCGCCGCGAGGAGACTCGCGCCAGCGAAGATGAGCTCACCCACGATGAAGAGGCGCTTGCGTCCGAAGACGTCGCTGATCCGTCCGAAGAACGGAACCAGACCTGTCAGTGCCAATGTGTAGGCGATCAACGTCCACTCGATTTCGGCCAGCGACGCGTTCATTGACGTGGCGATTGACGGCAGGGCGATGTTGAGGATCGAGATATCGACAATCACCATCAGGAGACCGAGCGCGACGCTGATGAGCACCAACCAGGGATTTGGCCCGGTTGGATCGGCTTCGGTGGTCGTCTCTTCGATGGTTGCCGTATCTGACACAGAATCCCCTTTGTACCATTAGTCGCTGGCAGATTACCCAGTAAAGTCGGCTGGACGATTACGAGGGCAGATTGCTCGGCCGCGACGCGTTCCGGTCGACGCCATGAGGTCATCGCGAGTTAGGTTCCAGGGAATCGCGGATTTCACGTCCGGGTGGGGAAGAAATCACTACGCGCGCTATGTCGCCCAACGGAGGTAAACGCCGCCACGGATGAGAATTGTTCCCGGCGGCACATGTGGCCTTCGGAACATTGACCCGCCCGTCATGCATGCCTATCGTATAGACACACCATGAAGCGGAGGAGATGAGCATGGCGAGGCAAGAGACAGGGCGATCCGACGCGGTGAGCTGGGCGCTCGGTATTTGTGAGCGGACGGACGTCCTCTACCTTGATACGGAGACGACCGGGCTCGGCGACGGAGATGAGGTGCTCGAGATCGCGGTGTTGGACAACACCGGTCGCGTGCTTCTGGATACACTGGTCAAACCCGGCTGCGTTATCCCGCGAGAATCGATCGCCATCCATGGGATCGACGAAGCGAAAGTCCGCTATGCCCCGTCCTGGCTGGAGGTCTATCCTCTGTTGACTGAGCTCTTGCTCAGTTTCCGGCATGTGGTGGTCTACAATGCTGACTTTGACCGCCGGTTGATCGGTCAATCCTGCTCCGCGAACGCACTCACCCCGCCGCAAGCCCGCTGGCACTGCGCCATGAAGCGCTATGCCGCCTTTGCTGGCGAACGCAATCCCAGGTACGGCGGATATCGCTGGGTGAATCTGGGTCAAGCCGTGAGTCGCCTGAAGATCAACGTCACTCCCGACCATCGTGCGGTCTCCGATGCTCAGGCGTGTCGTGCCGTCGTGCACGCTATGGCCAGCCTCCCTACGAACTGAAGCTGCGCCAATCTTCATCTAATTGTCACGTTCAAGAATGTGTTGAGCGAACGTAGACGCACTCAGCGAAGAATGGGTTCCCTCGCCGATTTCGGATGCGGAACCCAGCGAATGGACCCGTCCACCGGATCGAGATTTGCATGGTGTTTGTCAACTCGCGGCGCCGATCCGTTCGGCTCGTTGCCGACGAAATGGTGAACGCCCACGCTCGAGTGGCGTGCGTTCAGTATGGATCTCTGGCTGCATCGACCGGGCCACACATAATTTGAGCTTCACGAGAATCGAATGCTGGGTTTCACTGCATCTCCATTCCATGACGAATCCGAAAACGGCGTTCGCATCGAGGTATCTCGCCCATTCGTTTGGCTGACGGTCATCGTGAACGCCATCTTCTGGATGGTGCAGCTTGGAGTCGACCTGCGCTATACGGGGCTCTTCTACTTCCTGGGCGTCGATTGGAGCCGGTTTTGGGGTGCGTCGCGTGCGTTCCTCTTGAGTGGCCCGTCAGCGGCCTACTCGCTTGCGGCCATCGGCCACTTCATGAGCGAACTCACATCCTATTACGGGAGCGGTTCGAGCTTCGGACTGATGGTCCAGTCCTCGCGAGTCGGGCCGGTACCCTACCCGCCGATATTCTTGTACTTCTTCGTCCCGTTCACGTTGCAACCACCGATGGTGGGGTTCATCGCGTGGACCGTGCTGAACGCCGCGGTGGCGGGCTGGATCTTCTGGAAGCTGACGGCGCGTCTCTCGCCAGAGGTGCGCTGGGTCGTCATGGAGATGCTTCTCCTCTTCTACCCCTTTATCATCGAGCTCTATGTGGGCCAGTTGACCGTGTTACTCCTGGCCGGACTTTACCTTGGTTATCGAGATTTCCAGCGAGGATGTGAGTTCCGGGCCGGTCTGTGGCTTGGTGCGCTCCTGTTCAAGCCGCAGTTCGCCGTCGTCCCTCTGCTGGTTCTCCTCTTCAAGCGGCGCTGGCTACCTGTGGCTGGAGCGGCATCGACTGGCGTCGCCATCGTCCTCTCGTCTCTCATCGTCGCAGGCTTCAACGGCGTCTGGGACTACGTCAAAATGATCGTGCTGCATTACCCCGGCTACGCGGGCGGGTTGGCGATCGATCCCCACAGCATGATCACCTGGCGAGGGCTGATTTTCGACATCGCGCCGAACATCGGATCGTTTGAGGGGGTCCTTCTTACTGGCCTTCTGTCGATCATCAGTCTGATCCCGCTTATTCCGATTTGGGCCGGCGAGTGGGATCCGACAAGCCCGCACTTTCATACGCAGATGCTCGCAACCATGATGGTGGCGCAGCTTGTCGCCTATCACGCACACCTGCACGGTGCGCTTCTGCTCACGGTTCCAGCGGTGCTGATGGTCGTCGAGGGTGAGGCTTCACGTGTGATGCAGTGGCTGATGGGTGCGGCACTGCTCGGTCCCCATTCGCGGCGGGATTGTCAATACTCCTCCTCCGCGATCTGCGTTTGATTGGGGTGCTCTACATTGCCGTGATGGTGGTGGGCGTGATCTGGATCCTGCACGGTCAGTCGGAGGGCCGCGCGACGGAGCGCGCCCCGGCGTGATGTCGACTCTAAAGATGCGGAGTTATGCTCGAGCGTCCTCGATCATCTTAGCGAATCGCACGCCGCCCTCGCGAGCGGTCGTAAGGAAGGTCATCTCGTCCTCGATTCCCGATTTCCGCATCGAGACTTCCAGGCTGACCATTTTCGAGTAGGAGGAATGCGCGATGATGCCGGCTAGGCGCGGCCAGTCGACGGTCGCTGTGAAGAGGGGTTGGTGGTCGTCACTGACAGCGTCGTTGTCATGAAGGTGGAGTGAGATGAGCCGTTCCTTGACCAGATCGAGCTGATCGAGGCCGTCGCCGGTGATGTTGCCGTGTCCTGAGTCGTAGCAGTGTCCGACGAATTCGGCCGGGTATTCGGAGAGCACCTGCCGAACCGTGGCGGAGTTGCCGTCAGTCAGATTCTCCAGAGCAAGGCGAACGCCGCGCTCCGCGGCGAACGTTTGGAGCGCATCGAGTGAGCGGTGCAGCACGTCCGAGAAGCGCTGACTGTGCGCTTCGTCGCTCGGCGCGGCCGGCATGTGCAGGATGATGACGTCGCCACCCAGACGTGCGGTCATATCGATGCGGTTCCGCACCAATTCGACGCCCGCCTGCCGTTCGTGGTCGACCGTTGAGGTCCAGCATTTCTCGTGTCCGGCCGAGGCGTGCAAATCGTTCAGCTTCAGCCCGAAGTCCTCCAGCCAGCGGCCGATCTGCTCAATCTCGGCGTTGGCATAGAGGAAGTCGTCGTTCCAATGGTGGCACCAGTGGATGTGGGAGAAACCTGCCTCGGCGATGCGGCGCAGGTAGGGTTCGGGAGATCCGACATCCCGCAGATAGTCAGTGGTGATCGAGAGCATCGGGTTCACCGTGCCAATCGGTGTCGTGTTGGTTGCTTTCGCGTTCGGTGGTCAGCCGCCAATTTCATTGTCAATCTGAGTGATCATGCGCCGCTGGCGAGCCACCGGGCACGAAAATGCGATACTGCGTACGTACGACGCTAACTCCTGCATTTTCATGAGAGCCCGCAGGCGAAGAATCTCTCACTAATCGCAATCAGTACTCACTTCACGCGGAAAGAGATCCTTCACTGCGGTTCAGAATGACAAGATACTATCGCTTATTAACATAGTGACCCACGATCCTAATCCGCAGCCTGCTCCAATGTGCGGCTGGCCGACTTCGCTGGCGCCAGTCGCGACGCTAGCACCTCGGCGATGTGGACCGGCCGTCGTTTGGTGAAGTGACCGATCTGCTCGCGGCAGGAGACGCCGGTCACGGCGATGACGGTCTCGCGCGACTGCTCCTCCACCTTGGGGAAGAGTCGCTCCGCGCCGACCTTGCGCGAGACTTCGTAGTGTTCGGTCTCGTAGCCGAATGACCCGGCCATGCCACAGCATCCGGCGCCGCTCTCGGCAGGCACGCATCCGGCCGCTCGCAGGATCGACATGGACGGCCCCATCCCGATCAGCGCCTTCTGGTGGCAGTGCCCGTGGAAGAGGACGTGTGGTCCGTCGGCTTCACTCCAGGCAATGTCGAGCGTTCCGTCATCCAGCTGCTTGGCCAGGAACTCGTCGATCATGAAGCTGTTGCTTGCGATACGTTCGACGTCGCGCGACTCGGGCAACAGGTCGGGATACTCATCCCGCAGCGTCAGGATGCAGCTTGGCTCGGTGCCGATAATGGGGACGCCTTGCCGTGCATAGGGCATGAGCGCCTCGACGTTCTGCTTGGCCAGCTTGCGTGCCCCCTCGACCAGCCCCTTGGAGAGCATGGGTCGACCGCAGCAGGCACGCCGTTCGACGATCTCGACCGAGTAGCCGGCCGCTTCGAGCAGCTTTACCGCCGCGACACCGATTTCCGGATAGTTGTAATTGACAAACGTGTCGTGGAAGTAGACCGCCAGCCCCCGTTTTCCGGATGGCTTTGCGTCGCGACGACTACGGAACCAGTCCTCGAAGGTCTCACCGGCGAAAGGGGCGATCTCGCGATCCGGGTGGACGCCCAACATCTGCTTGCCGAAGCGGGCCAACGGTCCCCGTATGGCGGCGTTGGCCAGCGGCGCGGCCATCGAACCAAGCCGGTTGATCAGATGGATGTTGCCGAAGATGCGCGAGCGGAGCGGCACGCCGTTGGCGTCGTAATACTGGGCTAGATATTCGGTCTTGATCTTGGCCATGTCGACGCTCGACGGGCACTCGGTCTTGCAGGCTTTGCAGGAGAGGCAGAGGTCGAGCACGTCGTAGGTCTCTTTGGCGGTGAACTGATCCTGGCTCAATCCCCTTCCAGCAAGCGCCGCGCGCAAGGCGTTGGCACGGCCGCGCGTCGAGTCGTGCTCGTCGCGTGTGGCGATGTAGGAGGGGCACATGGTGCCGGTGCCGACTTTGCGGCAGACACCGGCCCCGTTGCACATCTCGATCGCCGCCGCAAATCCGCCGTCACGCGCGAAGCTGAGGTGCGTCTTGATCGGCATGGCGTGGTAGTCAGCGCCGTAGCGCAGGTTGTCGGTCATCGACGGGCTGTCGACCACTTTCCCCGGATTCATGAGACCAGCCGGATCGAAGGCGGCTTTGAGATCGCGCATGCATTGGTAGATCTCGGGTCCAAAAACGCGTTCATTGAGCTCGCCCCGATTGAGACCGTCGCCATGCTCGCCGCTCATCACGCCACCGAACTTCACCGCCAACTCGGCGGCATGCTCAGTCAGCGAGCGCATGGTCTGCACGCCTTCAGCCGACTTCATGCTGACAAGGGGACGGACGTGGAGACAGCCAGCGCTGGCATGCGCGTAGAAGGCGGCCGTCGTGCCATGCGCCTCGACCAGACGCGATACCTCGCGCACGTATTCCGACAGGTGCTCGACCGGCACCGAGACGTCCTCGATGCAGGCGATCGGCTTGGCGTCGCCCCGCGTGCTCATCAGCAGGCCCTGGCCCGATTTGCGAACCGACCAGACCCCGGCCTGCTGCTTGGGATCGAAGATCTGTATCGGCTCAACATCTCCCGTCATACCGTGCTTTTTCAGGTGAGCCAGCAGGTGGTCGACCTTGTGATGGAGCTCGGCATCGCTCTCACCGTAGAATTCGACCGTCAAGAATGCCTGTGGATTCCCGGTGATGAACTCGATCTGCCGGGCGAAAGCGGGTTGCTGGCGGGTCAGATTGAGGAGCATGCCGTCCATCAGCTCGACGGCGGAGGGATCGCATTCCAGAATGGTGGTCACGACCTCCATGGATGCCACGATGTCGTCGAACTGCAGGATGACCATGGCGGTCATTATCGGCGTCGGCACCAGGCCAATGGTGTACTCGGTGCCGAGAGCCAGCGTCCCTTCTGAGGAGGTGATGAGCTTGGCCCCATTGAAGCCGTCTTCACGCAGCAGCTCGGGCAGGTTGTAGCCGGAGGCACGGCGCCAATGCTTGGGAAAATCACGCTCGATCACGTCGCCGTAGCGTTCACGCAGGGCATGCAGGTCCCGATAGAGTTGCCCCTCACGTGTCTCTGTCGCGGCCCGTTCGGCCAGCTCCGTGGCACTGAGGCGATGGAAATTGACTTCGGTGCCGTCGGAGAGGATGGTGCTGGCCGCCAGCACGTGGTCGGCGGTCATGCCGTAGAGGATCGAGTGAGAACCGGACGCGTTGTTCCCCACCACGCCGCCGATGGTGGCGCGGTCAGCGCTGGCGGGATCCGGTCCGAACATCAGGTTGTGGCGACGCAGCTTGGCGTTGAGCTGCTGCAGCACGATTCCTGGCTGCACTCGTGCCGTGCGGGACGCCGTGTCAACCTCGAGCACCTGGTTGAGGTACTTCGACGTGTCGATGACCAGGGCGCGGCCAACGGTTTGCCCAGCCAGGCTGCTCCCGCCGCCGCGCGGCAGGATGGGCACGTGATACTTCGCCGCCAATTCAATCGAGGCGCGCACGTCGTCGACCGTCCGCGGCAGGATCACGCCGACGGGCTCGATCTGATAGTTGCTGGCGTCGGTGCTGTAGAGCATGCGGCTGTATTGATCGAAGCGGGCCTCGCCACTGACGCGCCAGGAGAGCTCGGTCTCAAGCGAATGTAGGCGTTCGGGGTCGACGGTTTCCGTCTGTTTGGTTACGACCACTGCGATGTTTCCTCCAGATAGATTGGGCGAACCGGATCGATAGACTGGAGTTCATTCGGCGTCTGGTAAAGGAATTCTGACGTTGTTGTTCGCGGTCCGCGCGTCTGAGTGTAGCACGTCTCTGATGCCATCGATCTTCGTCACTCACCGGCACCGCGGGCGTGATTTTGTGGCTACTCCAGAGCCTGAGAGGAAGTCTGGCCGCGGCACTATTGACTTGCTCGCCGTTCTCTGTGGCGCTATGATGCTGCCGTCTCGACATTGCATATTTCACCGATCGCTCATGCGGGCGATCTCACGCAAGCCCTCGTGAGACGCATTACCTCGGGTCTGCCGGCTGCGCGCCTGGCGTATCTGCATGAGCGAAGGATGAGATGAACACGTCGACCTGGATTCTGGTGATCTTGAGCCTGGCCTTCGCCTGGAGCATGGGCGCGCATTACACCGGCGCGGTCATGGGGATGCCGTTCGCCTCCAGGTCGATTCGCCTCTGGCCCGCCCTGCTCAGCATGTCGGTCTTGACTATCATCGGCGCCACGTTGGCCAGTCATGGCGTGCAAGAAACGGTGGGACTGCACATCGTCAGCGCCAGTCAGGTGACGGTGCCGATGTTGATCGTGATGGAGTTTGGCGCTTTCTTCCTCACCACCATCTACACCTATGCCAAGGTGCCAACCTCAACGATCCAGATCCTCATCTTCTGCATCGTTGGGACGGCCGTCGCCGCGAGCGCCGACATCAACTGGACCACTATCTGGCATCTGGCGTTGATCTGGGTGCTGGCGCCGCCAGCTGCCTGTCTGCTCGGCTTCGTCTTCACCCGTCTGCTGGACCGCTTCGTGCCAAGCGCGGATGAGTCCTATGTGGAACAGCGCGGAAGCTTCTTGCCTGGGTTGCTTGTCCTGGTCGGAGGCGGAGCATCCTTTGTGTTGGGCGCGAACGACGTATCGAACGCCGTCGGCGTCTGGTCGTCCGTGCACGTGACGAGCCTCTTGATCGCCGGATTGTTGGGTGGCATCGCCATGGCCGTTGGAGCGCTGACCTGGGGACAGCGCATCCTGCACCGGGTAGCGTTCGACATCGTCAAGGTCGATCTGGCCATGGCCAGCGCCGCGCAGTTCGTGCAAGCGCTGGTCGTCATCCTGGCGGTGACGCAGGGCCTCTTCACCTCGATGAACCAGGCGTTGGTCGGTGCCATGGCGGGTACGGGACTGGCGCGCGGCCGCGAGACTGTGCAGATGGGCACGCTGGTCGGCATCGTCAAGGGCTGGGCCATCAGTCCGGTCAGCGGCTTCACGCTTTGCTTTCTGCTGGAACATGCGCTGATCGCGCTCGGACACGGCTGAGACCACCGGCGCTCCCTCGTCCCAAACCCTTGTTGAGCCAGGCGTCAGGTGATCGGGCGGGGCGACCAGGCGACGACGTCGAGCTTCTTGGCGAAGTGGAGCAATGGGGGCTGATCAATCGGCGTGATGCCGTGCGAGGCGAGCATCGTCTGCGTCTCGAACTCCGCCTCGGCCACCTGCAGGGGCCAGGGATCGTGCAGGATATCCGCGCGCGAGATCCGACCTCGGTCGTCGGCCGTGTAGAGGCAGTAACGATCGATGAGCCAGTATTCGATCGTGCCCGGCTGCGTGCGGAAGACCGGACCGGTTGGCCTGAACCATCCACGTAGCTCGGCGGGCGCTCCGCGACCGTCGGTGCGCGTGCTCGAATACTTGATCGTCTCGCCGTCGGCGTGCGTCTGCATCTGCGCGGTCAGATAGGGGAGATGGAACCAACGTCGAGCGGTCTCGACCGCGATGCGGCTGGCGGCGTCCAGGCTGAAGAAATAGACGCCCGGTTTGTCGTCGATGTTGACGTAGGTGCGCACGTTGAGCTCGGGAAAGCTGGAGGTACCCGCAACTGCTGGGCAGCGACGCAGTCGTACCCCGCTCATCCAGAACGGAACCACCGCCACCCAGGCCTGTCCGTCGAACGTCTCCGGCTGAAGCACGCGCGGCATGAGAGGTCGCAATGTGTCGGGATCGATAGGCCAGTGAGCAAAGAGGAGATCGTTCCAGGTCTGCCACATGCTGAAGGGGCGATCCGGTACGGGCCAGGGACGATGCGAGGCATCGAAAGGGAGCGTTCCCTTGTCTTGCGTGGGATTGGTTCGTGGGTTCGGTGTCCCGTCCAATGTTGCCGTCGCCCCTATCCTCCTGATTTACCCCCACCGCTGACTCACTCTAGCATCCGGCCGCGAGGCTCTCCAGAGTCTACAGTCGCGGTCAGTGGTTCGATTCGACCGACTTGGGATTAGAATGGGCAAATCGACGAGCACGCACCACAATTGAAGAGGAGCCCTCCATGGTCATGGAATCTGGGATCGATGCGGCCAGTGTAGTCGAGAGCATGGGTGAGGCGGTCAGTCAGTTCCTGGCGTCGCTGTCGACCGACCAGCGTGCTTCAGTGCTGCTCGATTTCGATGACCTGGAGGAGCGCTCTCGCTGGTTCTACACGCCGATCCGGCGCAAGGGCCTGCCGCTGGCCGAGATGGATCGCCCGCAGCAGCGCCGAGCACACCAGCTTCTTGCCACCGGGCTGAGCCGCACCGCCTACTTTGCGGCCTCCACCATCATGGGTATCGAGAACACGCTAGATGCGATCGAGGGCTGGAGTTTTCAACAGCGTCGAGGCACCACACCGGAGCGTGCCACCGGCACGTATGGACGCGACCCGCTGATGTTCTACGTTAGTGTCTTCGGCGAGCCAGACACGAACAAGCCGTGGGGCTGGCGCTTCGAGGGGCATCACATCTCGGTCAACTACGTGATCGTCAACGGGCGCATTGTCGCGCCGACGCCGACCTTCTTCGGTTCCAATCCAGCCGAGACACCGCTTGGATCCATCGGAACGCTGCGCCCGCTCGGTGACGTCGAGGATCTGGCGCGTGAGCTGCTTCATTCGCTGGCCGAGGAACAGCGCGCTCGTGCGCTCCTTTCTCCAGTGGCGCCGCCCGACATCGTGATGGCCAATCGCCCCAAGTTCATCGAAGGGGCGTTGCCGCTGGCCACCCCGAACCTGTTCGGCTGGGAACTGACCACGATCGAGCAGGACGACCTTCCCGAACAGTGGCGTCTGCTTGGTTTCACGCAAGAACACCAGGAAGCCTGCTGCTACACCGAGATCCCCAAGGGTCTCGTGGCGGCTGACATGAGTGATGCCCAACGGCAGGTTCTCGACGCGCTCATTCGGGAGTACATCAGTCGCATGCCCGACGAGATCGCCGAGATCGAGACGGGCATGTTCACAGGAGATCACCTGCCACAGGTCCACTTCGCTTGGGCGGGCGGACTCGAGCGGCGCCAGCCGCACTATTATCGGCTGCAGAGCCCGCGATTCCTGGTGGAGTACGACAACACGCAGGACGGCGCCAATCACGTGCATACCGTCTGGCGCGATCCGTTGAACGACTTCGGCGCTGACCTCCTGGCGCGGCACTATCAGGTGAGCCATTAGAGACGGCGGTTGTCGCGCGGCAGGCTCATGAATTGGGTTCCATGAATGTCGCCCAACGGTCTACGGGGTTCGCATTGTCCTCTAATCGTCCACCTCAACGTCGAGTCCGAGGCGACGGAGCGCGGCGTTGGCCGCGGCGCGCCCGTGCTTGTTCAGCGCGTCGACGACCAGGACCGCGGGCGCGGCGAGAAGCGCTATAAGTGCCCCGGCCAGTGGTGGGGCGGCCTGTCCGATTAGTCCAGCGATGGGGGCGAACAAGAAGACCACCAGGGTCAATAGTTCGACGAAGACGGCCCCAAGCAGCAGCGGGTTGCTGCGCCAACCGATGCGCCCGGGCCATTCGACCGAACTGCGGCAGGCGAAGGCGTTGCCGATCTGGCCAATCACCACCGCGGTGAAGGCAGCGCCTGAAGCGGCCAGGAGCGCGTGCCCAGTTGGGAAACCCTGTCCCGGTCGCCAGCCCACCGTCATCAATCCGGCGATGAAAGCCAGCATCTCGACCACCGCCTCGGTAGGACCGAGCACGCCGAAGACCCGACGCAGCAGAGCGCGATCGATCAGGTGACGTCGCTGCGGCGGCTGTCGCAGGACACCTGTCTTGGGCGGCTCGGCGCCGAGCGCGAGCGCCGGCAGAAGATCGGTTCCGATGTCGAGAGCCAGGATCTGCAGCACGCCGAGAGCCAGCGGGAACCGCCCTCCGGAGAGAGCCCAGACGACGAACGGCGTGAGCTCGGCGACGTTGTCGGTCAGGTGGTACGTCAAGAAGCGGCGGATGTTGCTGAATGTGGCGCGTCCCTGCTCGATAGCGGCCACGATGGTGGCGAAATCATCATTCAGGAGCACCAGGTCGGCCGCCTCGCGTGCGACGTCGGTTCCGGACTCTCCCATTGCGATGCCGATATCCGCTTCCTGCAATGCCGGCCCGTCATTGACCCCGTCGCCGGTCATTGCCACGACGTGTCCGCGCGCCCGCAGTGCTCGGGCAATGCGCAGCTTCTCTTCCGGCGAAACGCGGCTGACGACCACACCGTCCCGGTCCATCAGCGCGCCGAGCATGGCGTCGTCCTGTGGCAATTGGTGGCCCTCAAGCACCATCTGCTCAGGTCCAAGGAGGCCAACTTGCTCGGCGATGGCTCGCGCGGTCGCTGGATGGTCGCCAGTGATCATCGAGACACGGATTCCAGCCGCACGGCAGGCGGCGATGGCATCGGCGGCGTGGCTTCTTGGAGGATCTTCCAGGCCAACCAGGCCCAGCAACTCCAGGTCGCGCTCCACCTCTTCGGCCGGAGTGTCGGGACCTTCCGGAGCTTTTCCACGCGCCACTCCGATGACGCGCAGTCCAGCGCCTGCCATACGCTCAAGCGCGACGCGCGCATCCTCACCGGCAGCGCCACAGCAGCCGAACAGGGCGTCCGGCGCTCCTTTGACGAGAAGCTGATCCCCCGCCACGATCGACATGCGGCGACGGTCTGGGTCGAACGGGAATTGCATGCTGATTGGGTTGGATCGTTCGTCGAGTGACACATCGATCTTGAGCTTGCGTGCCAGCACGTCGAGCGCGGCTTCCATCGGATCACCCTGCGCCGTCCAGTGCCCGTTCTGGAAGACTGCCCTCCCGTCTGAGCAGCGAGCGGCCGCGAGCGCCAACGCCCGTACGCTATCCAACACACTTGGATCGCACGTCATCTTACCTTCAGGAACGTAGCCCTCACCGCTCACCGTCGCGGTCCCGCAAGGCGTCCAGAGCCGCACCACCGTCATCTCGTTGCGGGTGAGGGTGCCAGTTTTGTCTGTGCAGATGTAGGTGGTCGAACCGAGTGTCTCGACCGATTCGAGACGGCGCACCAGCGCGTGACGCCGGGCCATGCGTTGCGCCCCGATCGCCAGCGCCAAAGTTTAACGTGGGCAGCAGACCCTCAGGGACGAGAGCAACGGTGACACCGATGGCGAACAGGAAGCCGTCGCTGGCTGGTGTGCCGACCAGCAGCGCGATGACGAAGAAGATTGAACCGACGCCCAACGCTACTCCGGCGATGGTCCGCACCACGCGATCGAGCTCACGGGCCAGTGGGCTCGGCGGGCGCTGACCAGCATGGGTGAGGGCGGCGATTCCAGCCAGGCGGGTGTGCGCACCGGTGCTGGCGACGACACCTTCTGCAACCCCTTTGACCACGAACGTGCCCGCGAAGGCCGAATCCCCCTCGCCGACCGGCACCGGCACGCTCTCGCCGGTGAGCATCGACGTGTCGATCTCCACGCTGTGCGCGTTGGTCAGGCTCATATCGGCCGAAACTCGATCTCCCGGGCGCAGCACGACCAGGTCGCCGTTCACGAGCTCCTCGGCGTCGATGTCGATCAGCTGGCCGTCGCGGCGCACGGTCACGCGGCGCGGGAGGAGATCTCGCAAGCGTTCGGCGGCACGCTCTGCCCGGTACTCTTGAGCGAAGGCGAAGAGGCCGTTGACGAGAATGACGACGAAGATAGCAACGCCGAGCTCAGGCATGCGTGCCACGAAAGCCAGCACCCCGGCAGCCCAGAGCATGAGCGCGAAGAAATGGACGAGCTGATGACCAAGCAGCCGCCACGCAGGACTAGGTGGTGACGTGGGAAGACGATTGGGACCGTTCAGGCGGAGACGTACGCCCGCCTCCGCGGTCGTTAGCCCGTAGGCGACAACGCGTTGCTCCGGAGTCTCGGTCGGTGAACCGACGAGGTTTTCGGATTGTTGACGTTGCTGAATTTGGCCGCTCATGCGTTGAGCCGTTTCCGGCGCGATGCTTGACTGCCCGTGCGCATGTCGCGCTTCTCAGTCTCCTTCAGGTGGTGCATCGGCGGTGAGCCAAAGGAGATGCGAATGCAACAATCGCGCAACAGCTATGTGCGACACGTTTCCAACGCAAGCGGATATTATGACAGTCGCGTGGCCCAATACATGCCGAGCATATGGAGACGTCGTCAGAAGCATTCCGGAGGTTGAGGATGTTCTATACCCGCAAAGGGGATGAAGGTTACACCGATCTTCTCGGTGATCGCGTGCCGAAATATCACCTGCGGCCGGAGACGTACGGCACGCTGGACGAAGCGACGTCGTTCATTGGCCTGGCCCGCGCTATGTCCGCATCACCGCGGACTGGCGAGATCCTCATTGAGGTGCAGCGTGATCTCTACCTGATGATGGCGGAGCTGGCGTTCGCCCCAGACATGAAGCAGAAGCGCTATCACATCACTGCCGAGCACGTGAAGCGTGTTGAGGAAGAGACCGACAAGCTCAGTGCCGAGGTGGAACTGCCGCCCCACTTCGTGCTGCCCGGTGATACGGTACCCGGCGGTGCGCTGGACGTGGCCCGTACGGTGGTGCGCCGTGCCGAACGCCTAGCGGTACGCTTATCGCATGATGGCGAAGTCGATAATCTGGAGGTGCTCGCCTATCTCAATCGACTCTCTTCGCTCCTTTTCATCCTTGCTCGGTTCGAGGACCGAGAGGCCGGGAAGACGTCGACTCCGGCCAAGCACGAGAAGCCGCAAGCCTGAGGTTGCCACGAGATCCCTCAATTTCATCGGTTGGCACGCGGAATGACACGGCTGGGGACAGCTGATCGCCGAGGGTCGTTTGATCGGTCTGCTGGTCGTCGTGGAACAAAGCCAGACCTCACCAGTGTTAACAGGGGATGGCGGCAGGTGTTGTATGACTGATGTCAGGACGCTGCCACGTTACACACGTCCAATCAGACAAGGTCTCAGGAGGGACTCCACACATGGAAGAACAGATGGTCGCGCCATCGCTGCCTCGCTTGAACGAGCCGGCCCCCGATTTCGAAGCGCAGACCACCCAGGGCGTCAAGCGATTATCCGACTACACCAACGCTGGGAAATGGGTTTTACTCTTCAGCCATCCGGCCGATTTCACCCCGGTGTGCACGACCGAGTTCATGGCCTTCAGCCAGCTGACACCGGAGTTCGAGCAGCGCAACGTGCAGCTCCTCGGACTGTCGGTCGATTCGGTCTCCGCGCATCTCGCATGGATTCGCGACATCGAGGAGAACCTCGGCGTCAAGATCCCGTTCCCGGTGATCGCCGATCTCGACACGAAAGTGGCGCGCCTCTACGGCATGATCCATCCAGGCGCCTCGGCCACCACGGCGGTGCGGTCCGTCTTCATCATCGATCCGAAGCGGGTGCTGCGTGCCATGGTCTACTATCCGCTGACGACCGGTCGCTTCATGCAGGAATTCTTGCGCGTGATCGACGGTCTGCAGGCGACCGACAAGTACAGCGTCTCGACGCCGGCCAACTGGCAGCCGGGCGATGAGGTCATCGTTCCGGCGCCCGCCTCGGCCGAAGCGCTGCAGGCGGAGGAAGCCAAGAAGGGCGATTACGATTACAAGCGCTGGTACCTGCGCTTCAAGAAGATCGCTCAGTAGGACCAGACACCACATCGCAACGATCGACGGGCCGGCGAATTTGCCGGCCCGTTTTGCGTCGAGTTCGTGCCACCGCGGAGTCGTGCAATCGCTACGCGACCGTGCGCAGCTACATATGGTTCTGTCGCGTGAGATATTCCATCTCGGCTTCGCGCAAGGGCTCGGTTCGTGGGTTTGACCGATGTCCGTGGCCGACACGACGGTTGACGTACGCGACGAGTAATGACACGACGAAGAATAGGATCGCACCGAGAACGACATAGAACGCAGTCATAGGAGTCTGTCCTTTCGCACCTCTTCTGTCATCGTAATACCGGCGCATCGCTTCTTCAACTGAACACAAGTCACGCTAAGTTCCGCTCCTGCTCGCCCATCTCCTCCGAGAAGCCGCTGGCGAGCGGTTGAATCTGCCCCGCGTATCTATTGCGCTGCTTCTTGCGATAAAGGACGAGAGCGGCGACGTCAGCTGCTCCATCTGAGTTGACACCGACTGGTCGAGTTGCTACGGTGGCAATGCGATATTCACCGTATTTCAATCTCTTATTTCGCTGCCCAGATACATGGCTCGGGCATGTAATGCTCATCTGATTTGCTGCTCGATCGATCGACAGGCGAAACCAACACCCCAGCGAGTTCACAACTGTCAGCGGCAAGCCAGGACTTAAAACGGCCGGCAAGAATTGCGCGGAAGCGGGCCTCGATACCAAGCGAATCGGTGTCGACGTCGCGATGGACGGTGACTGAGCCGATAACCCGCCCTGGTTAGTCATCCTCGGCCTGATTCAAGACTGTTTCGTGTTGATCCAGCACGATCCTTGAAGTGCCGGCTTCTGCGTATCATGGTTGCGTCTGGTTCAGGATGCGAGGTGCCATGGATGCATACACCATCAGTTCACCAAAGCGGTCCAAATACCGAGGAGGAACGTGTAAGGGCTGACTAAATGAGCGGTTCGGACCTGATTGGTCAAACTCTTGGTAGCTATCGCATCGATGCCGTGCTTGGTACCGGCGGGATGGGTCAGGTCTATCGTGCCACGCACGTGATGCTCAACCGGGCCGCTGCCATCAAAGTGATGAACCCTGCCGTCGCTTCGGACGCGAATTTTCAGGCGCGATTCATTCAGGAAGCACAAGCCGCCTCGGCGCTCAGCCATCCAAACATCATCCAGATCTACGAATTTGGCGAGCAGGACGGACGCTACTATCTCGTGATGGAGCTGGTCACGGGAGGCTCGCTCCGAAGTCTTTTGATTCTCCGGTCGCGCGACCCAGAAGCGCTGTCCCTGGCCGAGGGCCTCGATCTCATATGCCAGACAACGGATGCTCTTGAGTTTGCTCATGAAAGTGGATGGGTTCATCGTGACATCAAGCCTGACAACCTGTTGCTGCAGCGGAGAAATCACGGCGACCACCCGCGTGGCTACGTCGTCAAGGTCAATGACTTCGGAATAGCGCGCCTGGCCACGGGTGGCGTCAAGACGCAGACGGGCGTTGCGATCGGGACGCCAACCTATATGTCTCCCGAGCAGTGTCAGGGAATCGAGCTCGATGGACGGAGCGATATCTACTCGCTTGGCGTAGTGCTGTACGAGCTCGCCACTGGCCTGGTCCCATTCAAAGTGACGTCGCTCAACGAGGCGATCTACAAGCACATCTACACCGCGCCGCTCCCTCCACGGCAGGCAAAGCCCGAGATCCCGGTCAAGCTGGATCAGATAATCCTGCGCTGTCTGGCCAAGAATCCAGACAACCGCTACCAGCACGCAGCCGATCTGCGCGCTGCCCTGGAAGACTTCATGACCTCGGGGACAGCCGCGGGTGGCGTTGGAACGGCGACGGACGGGCCCGTTACATTGCTGGGCACTTCCGAACAGCACGCTGACGAGCGGACTGTGGTGGCGCCCGTCAATCCCAGCGAATCGTCACCAGCCATGACGACCATGCTCGGGGCCACCTCGCAGCCGCTGGTGCGCGTCACCGACGCTCACGGCGAGACACTGCGGGAGCTGCCACTCACCGCCAACGGCCTCACCGTCGGCCGTCTCCCTGACAACGACCTCGTGCTTGAAGGCAACGACGTTTCTCGGCACCACGTACGGCTTGAGTGGGACGGTGCCCGCGTCACCGCAACTGACCTCGGTTCGAGCAACGGGACGCTGCTGGCCGACGTGCGCTTGCTCCCGCATGTGCCGCAGACCTGGAGCTCGCGTGATTGGCTTCGGGTCGGCCACTTCTGGCTCCGCTATCAGGCGCCGACGGATCGCGATTTCTCACATGTCCGGCGCAATACGGGCGACACTCAGCTTCCTAGCCAACAGTCCAAACGGATACACATCACGCTTGATCAGGACCGACTGACTCTTACGCCGGGCCAGCCAACGGTCGTACGTGCCGTGCTCACGAACCTGGGATCGATCGTCGATCACCTGGCGGTGATGGTCGAAGGTGTCCCGTCCGAATGGGTTACCGGACCGCAGCAGGAGACGCAGCTCAATCCAGGTGCGCAGGCGTCTGTTGCCCTGGATGTCCTTGTGCCGCGGACCGCCAGGAGCATCGCGCGGGATTATCCTGTCACGGTGCGGGCTCGCTCGCGGGACACTCCCGCGGAATCCGCCGTCACTGATGCCCAGTGGACGGTCTTGCCCTTCACCGGCGGCAATCTCACCATCGAGCCGATCCGACGCGGTGGCCGCAGCGGAGCGATATTTGAGCTCAGCCTGAAGAACGACGGCAATGCGCCGGAGCTCTTCACACTCTCCGGCCAAGACGACGAACAGGTGCTCCGCTATGGTTTTGGGCAGGCAACGGTGCGCCTGGAGGCCGGGGACGCGACCAACGTCCAACTGCGGATCGGCTCGAAACGCCACTGGATCGGGTCTGCCCAGATCCGCCCCTTCCGAGTGCAGGCCAAGCCGGACTCGGGCGCTCCGCCCTACAACGTCGCTGGCGACTACGTCCACAAAGCGTTCTTCCCGACCTGGTTTCCGTTGCTCGCTTTGGCCGTTCTGGCGGCGCTGGCATTCGTCATCTGGAAGCTGTTGAGCCCCGGGTCTGTCTCATCAACCCTGACGCCGAGCATCGACGTCTGGAGCGTGACGCCGGACCAGGGGCAACCTGGTCTGAAGGTGACGATCAAGTGGCAGGTGAGTAATGTCGAAGACGTGGAGATCGATAAGATTGGGCCGGTTGCGGCGAGCGGTGATGAGACCGTGACGCTGCAAAACACGACCACCTTCAAGCTGACGGCGACTAACAAGGGGAAGACCGCAACACGCGTCAGCACGGTGACGATCGCCAGCCCAACCGCGGGCCCGACCTCGCCTCCACAACCAACGGCGACGATCGGTGTTCCCGGGACTCCTGCGCTGCAGACCTCTGCCGAGACCGCGAGGAAAGGAGAGCAGCTGACCGTGAGCGGCACTGGGTTTGGACCGGGAGAGACGGTCACCATCTTCGTCCACGCGAGCCCCGTGAAACAGGTCAACGCCGACGACAACGGCTCTTTCTCGACCGTTATCACAATCCCAGAGAGTGCTCCACCTCCTGGCTTCCCGACCGTCATTGAGGCGGCGGGACAATCCGGACGATCGGCACAGGTGCCGTTCGAGACCGCCCCGTAACGCCCATGTCCCGTTCCCGCTCATGGAAACGGCTCAACCGTGCTCGTAGCCTGATATTTCACAGGGAGTCTTGCGTCCAGATGATGCTTGAGTCGGTGTAGCAACGGCCGACACTCGAGTCGCTCCGACTACTGTTGCGGCTCCCGCTCGCCCATCTCTTCTGAGAGGCCGCTGGCGCGGGGTTGAATCTGCCCCGCGTATTTGTTGCCCTGCTTCTTACGATAGGGGACGAGCGCGGGCGAGGTGAGCTGCTCAAAGGTGAAGGAACAAATGCGCATGCCGGGGTAGAGCGCAACCGCCATGCGACCGGAGTTGGAGAGTTCCATGGTGGCCGTCCCCGTCCAACCCGGCTCGAAGACCGCCGCGGTGCTGTGGACCGTAATGCCCAGTCGCGCGATGCTGCTGCGTCCCTCTAGCCGACCGAGTAGATCATCCGGCAGCTCAAGGGATTCCATTGTCGACGCCAGCGCGAAGTCGCCGGCTTGCATGATGAAGGCTTCCCCTTCGGGAACGACCAACGTCCGCATGGCTTCACCGATGGATTGCGGCTGCCGGGGATCGATGTAGGAGAAGCGGGAGTGCTCGAAGACCATGAAGGTGTCGCCCAGGCGGAAATCGATCGAACAGGAACCCAGGTGCTGTTCGATGTCTGGTTCGGGAGAAATCTTGATTCTGCCCTCTCGAAGCGCCTGGAGAATCTCGCGGTCAGCCAGTATCATCGAATTGCTCCCATGCATCACGTGACGTTTTGGCCAGCTCGTGCGTTGTTGTATCGGGAGACGCGCATCACGTAGAACGTACAGTATGCGGTGACCCCCTTGGCGAGTCAAGCGTGACTCGGTGGCACCACGGTGCCATGTTATAATCCGCCGTCATGCCGCCACAGAGACATGACTAGGCGAGAAAGAGTGCCCAAGACGTTGGGCGCTCTCAGGAAGTGAACGACATGCATCGACAACCGCGCCGAATTCACTCGCATCCCCAGTACCGTCGGGGGACGCGACTGAATGCTGGCGAGGTCCGTAACGCGCGGCAGGGCAAGGCTCAGCCCCAGCCCGAGCCAGAAACGACGGCCGCCGCCCAACCCGCGGAGCGACCAGCGAACGGCGAGCAGAATCGGCGTCCGATCCCCAAGCCGGAACCGATCGGTCGACGCTGGACCGGCAAACGCCTCGCCTTCATCGGGATTCCACTCATCCTGCTCGTTGCCTCTGGAGCCATCGTCCTCCCTGTTCTCTGGAAGGCGCACCAGGCGGCCAACAAGATCTTCGTCACGCCGCCGCCGAAGTATGACATCGTACCGAATGCGCAGGGTACGCCCGAAATCGTCCTCCACCCAACAACAGTCCCGACACAACAGCAACAACAGGGACAGGCGCAGCCCACACCGACGCAGTATGTCGACACCATCCAGAGTTGGACCGGAACCGATCGCATCAACATCTTGCTTTTGGGCGTCGACGATCGCGGAGACGGTCTTATCCCGCGATCGGACACGATGATCCTGGTCTCAATCGATCCTTCGAGCAAGACAGTCGGCATGGTCTCGATCCCGCGCGATCTGCTCGTCACGATTCCCGGCTACGGTGACGACAAAATCAACGCCGCCTACCCCTACGGTTCGCAATCCGACATCACCGGTCCGGGTCTGGCCGAGGCTACGGTCAAGTACAATTTCCACGTCAATATCGACTATTACGCCGAGGTCGATTTCACTGGCTTCCAGAAGATTGTCGACACGCTCGGCGGCGTGACGTTGGACGTGGCGACCCCGATCAAAGACGACGAGTATCCGGGCGCACTCAACAACTACACGCGCGTCCTCTTCCACACCGGCCTGCAGCACATGGACGGTGAATCAGCGCTCCAATACGCGCGCACGCGCCATGATGACAACGACTTCGCCCGTGGTAATCGACAGCAACAGGTCCTTCGGGCGCTGAGAGCGCAAGGGACGCAGCTTGGACTGATCACCAAGGCACCGACGTTGATCGGCGAGCTGGGAGACACGGTGCGAACCGACCTCTCCCTGACGCAGACGTTGAGTCTGGCCAAACTCGCGACGCAGATCGACTCGTCGAACATCCACTCGTACAATCTGCTTCCGGCGCTCACCGAGTCGTCGACGGCGGCGGGCTACTACCTGATTCCGGATTGGAACGCGGTCAATGAGATCATGAACCAGGTCATGGGTGCGAGCGAGGCCGGCGCCGCGACGCCGACCTCTGGCGACACCACTCCGACTCCATCGCAGCCGGACTACAACGCCGCGGTGCTGGTGCAAAACGCCACGCAGGTAAACCGGCTGGCTTCCAACTCCTCCGACATCCTGATCGCCGAGGGCTTCACCAGTGTGACCCCGACGCAGGCGTCCGATTCCTCCGGTCGCGACAAGACGACCGTCGTTGACTACAGCGGCAATCTGGCGACCGCACAACGCATCGCGGAGATCCTGAATTTACCGTCGTCAGTAGTCTCGGAGGGGAATCCTCAGGACGCCGGAAACTATGACGTCGTCGTGACCCTGGGGGGTGATGCGCCCATCCCCACCCCCGGCGCCTGACGGAGAGTCTCGGCACCGTCCTCGTAACGTCAGCAACTGGGAAGGTAGCGGCAGATGAAGCTCGCGCGTGCGATCGCTATACTGGCCGCCCTGCTCCTGATCACGGCTGCCTGTGGCGGTTCCAACGGCACCCTGAATCCAACTCCATTCGCCACCCCGGGCTCGGCCCTTAACCCGACCCCTGGCGCGCCCGCGGTGAGCCCATCCGCCAGCCCAGCGGAAGGCACGCCGGTATCCGGAGAGAGCGGTGATCTCGGGATCGATGGCGAACATGCCATTACTGTCGCTGTTCCCGACCCAAACAAAACGGTGGCGTATGCGGCGACTCAAGATGCCCTCTACCGGCCGCAAGATACGGGTGGATGGGATCAGATTGGGCGCTGGGACCCATCCCGATCCTTGCTCGTCGATCCGACCAACACCAATGTTCTCTACAGTGGTGGGCATCCGGGATGCGCCGTGGGCGGACCAGCTATCGGCCTGCAGAAGAGCATCGACGGTGGCAATACCTGGTCGACGTTGCTGACTGGCCAGAACGTCCGACCGATGATCGTCGATCCAGCCAACCCACAGGTGATTTACGGCGAGCGCTGCTCATTGGCGATCAGTGTCAACGGCGGGCAGACCTGGAACGACTACGCCATGACGCCCAGCTTCGATGTCAGCGACATGTCCCTCGTTGGGAACACGCTCTACGTCCTGATCACCTCCGAGGGGGGCACCAGCCGCATTCGACCGATAGACGTGAGTGATCCAAGCCAACCTAACATGGGCGACGATCTGCATGAGTTTTGGGGCGGCGGCACGCTCATCGCCTCGTCCGATCGAATCGTGCTGGCCGAGCCGCATGGGGTCGACGTCAGCACCGACAGCGGGAAGACCTGGACATTCAGCCGGGCCGGTCTCGAGTCGGTCACGGTCTCCGTGAACGCCTTGGCGCAACCCATTCCCAAGGACGAGCTTTCGGGAAAGTTCGGCATCTACGCGCTGGCGGTCGATCCGAGCGACGTTTCCCATATTTTGGCCGGAACGATCCGCGGTCTCTACGAGAGTCATGATGGCGCCAAAACCTGGAACCGCGTCATGCAAATCGAAGATGTTCAAATCGATCACCTGGCCTTCGCTCAGGGCGGAGCGCTCCTCTACGTCACGACCGACAACGGTGTGATCGTGCTGCAAAATTCGTAGCTCAGGTCTTGACACTCCGAACACACGTTCTATTCTGGCATTAGTCAACACTCGCTGAAAGGACGTGCGATGAAGGTGCTGTTCGTGGCGGGATTTGGTCCGATCGTGGCGGACATGTCCGCCTCTAACAAGTTTTACGCGGGAAGTCTCGGTATTCCGCTCGAAGGAGACGACACCTACCAGACGACAGAAGCGGTTGAGGGCAATAAACACTTCGCGTTGTGGCCGCTCTCGGCTGCGGCAGAATCCTGCTTTGGCGACCCGAACTGGCCGGAAGATCTACCGACGCCACACGCCTGGATCGAATTCGACGTGGAGGACATCGCGGCGGCAACTGCCGAATTGCAGGAGAAGGGTTACCGACTCCTGTTGGCTGACAAGCTCGAACCCTGGGGCCAGCGCGTCACGCGTCTGCTCGACCCTGACGGCATGCTCGTCGGCATCACGTATACGCCACATTTGCGGGGGAGTAGCGGCCAGAGCACGTCGCAATGTGGAGGGCAGCTTGTCTGCTCCCGTCGTATGTGAACCCGTGAGCCACTCGGACGTCCGGCGGCCAGGAAATCAGCTCCCCACCCATCGACGTTACAAGGTGCACATGATCTCGGGAGGACACGAGATCCTCCCGTACACCACAGCGAGTCCGCATAGGCCCTCACCCACGCTATGATGGGGTCACCTGATTGGGCGATTCCGGAAAGGCACCTGGGAGGGCGACATGGCGGTAGTCAGCATCGACATCGAGCGGCGGGCGCCGTACGAGGGCGGGCGATCATTCGGCGACGCTGGTCCCTACGATCGGTTGGACGGCACGATCACCTTCAGCGTCGACCCGCAGCACGCAGCCAATCGCGACATCGTTGATCTCGATCTGGCCCAGCGTGACGCCGATGGACGCGTGCGCTTCACGTCCGACCTGTGCCTGCTGATCCCGAGCGATCCGGCCCGCGGCAGCCGTCGTTTGGTAGTTGAGCTGCCCAATCGTGGTCGCAAGCTCATTCCGCGCTTCGTCAATCGTGCCGCGCCAGCTCTGCCGACGGCAGAGATTCCGGTCGGTGATGGCTGGACGTTCCGCCAGGGTCTCAGTATCGCCTGGATAGGTTGGCAGCACGACGTTTATCGCTCAGACGCCATGATGGGATTGGAGGCGCCGGAAGCGCTGATCGACGGCAAGCCGATTCGCGGCGAGATGATCGTCGAGATCCAGCCGAACTTCTCCGAGCGCACGCGTCTGCTGGCCAACCGAGTCCATCGCCCGTATCGTGTTGCCGACATCGACGATCCGTCCGCTCGGCTGCTGGTGCGCGATCATCCGGACGGCGAGAACATGGAGATCCCGCGATCCGCCTGGCGCTTCGGGCGCGAGGAGGACGGGCGTGTCGTTCCCAGCGACGAGCATATCTACCTTGAGTCGGGTTTCGAGCCGGGCCGCATCTACTCGGTCATCTTCACCACCGAGGGCGCTCCGGTGGTCGGTACGGGACTGCTGGCGTTCCGGGAGATCGCCTCGTTCCTGCGCTATTCGGATGAGGACTGCAATCCGTTGAAAGGCGCGATCGACCGCGTCTATGGCTTTGGCATCTCCCAGACCGGCCGCATGATCCGCCACTTCATCTACCTGGGTCTCAATCTGGACGAAGAGGGACGGATGGCGTTTGATGGTCTGAATCCGCACGTGGCGGGCGCGCGGCGTGGCGAGTTCAATCACCGCTTCGCACAGCCGTCGGTGCAGCCGACTCCCAGCTTTGGCCACCTCTTCCCCTTCGCGGACGTCGAGATGCAGGATCCGTTCGGGTCGGCCTCCGACGGCCTGCTTAAGCGACAGCGCGCTAAGGGTGGTGCGCCGAAAATCTTTTACACCAACACCGCCGCCGAGTATTGGCGCGGCGATAGCTCGCTGATGCACACCGATCCGCTGGGGCGGCGAGACCTTGATGACGAGCCTGAGTCACGCAGCTATCTGTTCGCAAGCACGCAACACGGCCCCGGGTCGTTGCCGCCCGCTCGCAAGAGCCCGGACGAAGGGGACACCGGCTCGCACGACTTCAATGTCATGGCCTATCAGCCGCTGCTGCGCGCCGCATGGGTCAATCTGGATCGCTGGGTGAGTGAGGGGATCGAGCCACCCGCCAGCGTCCATCCGCGGCTCTCCGACGGCACGGCGGTGAAGAACAGCGAGGTCATCGACCGCTTCCGGAAATTCCCTGGGCTGGTGCTGCCGGACCCGGACGGTTTGCCAGTCATCCGCAAGCTCGATTTGGGGCCGGATGCGGCGCAGGGCATCGGTCGTTACCCGGCAGACGCGGGCGAGGTCTACCCGGCGTACGTCTCAAACGTTGACGAGAACGGCAACGAGACGGGCGGCATTTGCCTGCCCGATCTGACTGTGCCGCTTGGCACCTTCACCGGCTGGAACACGCGCGCCGCCGAAACCGGCGCCGCCGGGCAGATCATGAAGATGCAGGGGATCACCCACTTCTTCCAGCCGAACAAAGCAGATCGACTCTCGCTCAATGATCCGCGGCCGTCGCTCGAGGAGCGCTATCTGAACAAAGAGGATTACCTCGAAAAGGTGCGGGTGGCGGCGCGTCAACTGGTCGAGCAACGACTGCTGCTCGAGGAGGACATCGAGAACGTATTGGCGGAATCAGCCGAGCGGTGGGATCTGGCGACAAAGCAATAGCATGCCGGACGCGCGTGGCGAAGAGTGCTCTGGGCCCGGTAGTCGATCCTAGGCTCGGTAGTACTGAATGAGACCGTTGACGAATCCAATTCCGCCGAATGCGATCAGACCGAGCGGCAAGATGAGGTAGCTTTTGGGGCTGTGAACTAGCTGCAGTAAGATCAGCAGGCCGAAGCCGATGGCAATAGTGACTCCGCCACCAATCAATCGAATGCGCGCTTCCTTGATACGCTCGGCGTGTTGATTATCGGCACGACGTTGCAGACGTGGAGCGTTTGCCGCCCACTGCACAATTTTTTCAGCGTCCGAGATCGATGAGGCTAATAAGGTGATCTCTTCATTGGTCCAGAGCCGCAGGAAGACCTCGCGCGTTTCCTTCGGGTTGCTGCATTCCGTGATCTCGCTCAGGAGGTGGCTGCTCTCGAACGTACCATCCGGATTGAGTAGCGCGAGTCGTGGCCCGTCCAGCCGCAGGAAGCGTCCGTCTCTCAGCGACATCTCGAGTGCCGATCCGCTCAGCCCAGCATTGTGTTGCATTTCGCCTCAACTTCGCGACCAAACGACCTGAGCACGGCTGCCGACATTGTTCATGTGCCTCAACATCGTGCGACGGATTCGTTGCTGGATCAAGTTCTGTATGGGGTAGCGCGCGAACTGGTCGATCCGCGCCTGCTGCTCGAAGAGGACGTCGAGAACGTGGTGGCAGAGTCAGCAGAACGCTAGGACCTGGCGGTGCGTGGCCGGCACGCTGGCTGAGAACGTCACCGTGTTCGGTTTTGACCTCACGGCGAGCATCTCCGGGCGACGACGGCGAGAGTAACACACCCCGAGATAGGCGACTGTCTCGCTGCCGGAGCGGAGATGGACGGTGGCACGCCTCTCGGGCCGAATTGGTGCGCGACCAAGGCATTGGGTGCCATGAATGTCGCCTCTGCCAGTGTTGATGAGATTGTCCCCTGAAGGGGCGACTTTCATGACATCCGGTTCAATGCGGTGGGAGTTTGCCCAAACGTCCGAACGTCAACCTTTGCCGCGCTGGCGCTCGAACTCTGCGCGGGTATCGTCGCCGGGTGGGTAGACGCCGATGATGCTCGATCCCGCCTGGATCTTGGTCAGCACGAAGGCTTCGACCTCCTCTTGCTCGAGAGCAGCAAGGGCAACCTCCTCAGCGACCGCCATCGGAATAACGACTACGCCGTCGGCGTCACCCACCATCACGTCACCCGGCATAACCAGCACACCCGCGCAGCCGATCGGCAGGTTAATGTCGGCCGGATGATGCTTGGTTGGACTTGCCGCGCCATGGGTGGCGCGCGCGTAGCTTGGTAGGTCGGTCGCCTGCATCCCGGTTAAGTCGCGCAACGCGCCGTCGGTCACCACGCCGACCGCGCCGAGCACCTTCATGCGTGTTGCCAGGATGTCGCCGATGGTGCCGGAGCCGGTTTCGCCGCGCGCGTCGATGACGAGCACGTCCTTGGCACCCACTGACTCGATGGCGATGCGCTGTGGGCTGGTCAAGTTATTGACCGCTCGATCGATGTCCAGGTCTTCGCGCATCGGCACGAAGCGCAGCGTGAAGGCGTAGCCGACCATGCGCAGATCCGGTCGCAGCGGCCCGACACCGGTCAGGAATGTATTGCGAAAGCCGCGCTTGAGCAGTTGGCTGGTGAGCGTCGCGGTGCTGACCTGATGTAGCGCCGCCTCCGCCTCAGCCGACAGATAGCCGGTGGGTCGTTCGTCTGCCATGTGCGATTCCCTCAATTCACGTTCGGGACCGACCTAAATCAACGTAGCGGCCGGACCTGTGCCGGCCGTCGCCAAGCGCATGAGCCCAAAATCACCTGGGCACCGATTGAACAGCGAAACCCTCTCGAATCGTGCTGGCCGACGGGCCACAAAGGCGGGCAGAGCGCCCGCCACTACATTGATCGCGGCCTACTTCACGTTCGGGGCGACCTGGTTGGCGAGCAGATCGAGCGTCTCGCGATCAGTCCCGTCGAGCATCTGCACCACGAAATACTGAATCCCGGCGGCGGCCCGCTGCTGATACCACTCAGCGATCTGCTCCGGCGTGCCAGCCATGACGAAGCGGTCGAATGCAGCGGGAAGGCCGTCCGGATAATAGCGGGCGATCTTCTCCTTCACTTCGGCTTCGGTCGGTGCCAGCATCAGCCAGCCAACGAAGTGCGTGCGCAGGATCTCGCCTGGATCGCGACCGATAGCCTCGCAATGGCGCTCGATCGCTGCGATCTTCTTCGGAATGTCGCGCGACGCGTCGGGCAGCTTGGATTCGTCCAGGTTGCACGCGTCGGCGTACTGTGCCACCTGCTTGAGTGTCACCTTCTCGCCCACGCCAGCGATCATAATCGGCGGATGCGGCTGCTGCACCGGGCCTGGATTGAGCCGCATATTGCGCGTGGTGAAATGCTCGCCCTCGAACGCGAACGGTTCGTCACCCCAGACGCCATTCAGGATCTTGACCGTCTCCTCAACGCCCTTCAGGCGCTCCACATCGGTTCGGAAGGGCTTGTCGAAGCAGTTGAACTCCGGTTTCGACCAGCCGCTGCCGATGCCGATCATCAGCCGCCCATCGCTGAGTTGATCGACATCGGTCGCCAATCGCGCGAAGTGGGCCGGATGCCGGTAATAGACGCAGTTGACCACTGAGCCGAGCATGACCCGCTCAGTCGCGACCGCCAGCGCGGGCAGGCAGACCCAGGGGTCCGGGCTGAGCATGGGGTGGTCGTGGATGAAGAGCCCGTCAAAGCCGAGCGATTCGATGTACTTGCCGGCCTCCATGATGACCTTCATCGGCTCGTCACGGAGCTCCCAGCGGAAGAGGGCTGTGCGACGTTTGACCGCACCAACCTGCACGCCGAAGCGCACGCCTTGATCCGCCTGTGCCACCCACTGATGTCGCGCCATGACGTCTCCTTCTCTACTCCACCACGGTCAGGTCGTGACGGGCGCTGTTGAGCACCTCGCCGCCGGTTTCCGTGACCATCACCACGTCCTCGACCCGGTTGCCGAAGTTGCCCCGCTGCATGACGCTCGGCTCGATGGTGAACATCATGCCGGTCTGCAGAACCGTGTGGTCCATCACGTCGAGGAAGGGCGGCTCATGCACCGTGACGCCGATGGCGTGTCCGAGCCGATGTGTGAAACCCTCGTCGTATCCGGCATCGGCGATGACTTTCCGCGCTTTGGCGTTCAGCTCGCTCGCCGTGATCTGCCCCGACTTCATCGCCTGGATCGCCACTCGTTGTGCTTCCAGCACAGTTTCATGCACGCGGCGATATTCGGTAGGTGGCTCGCCCACGAAGACCGAGCGTCCGAAGTCGGAGCAATAGCCGTCCAGCACGCAGCCGAAATCGAACATCAGCGAATCGCCGGGTCGCAGCACGCGTCCACCGCCATGCGATTCACCCGGCCAGGCACCTGCCTCATCTGGTCCGATGATATAGACGCCGGTGGGGAAGGAGGTGAACTCGGCGCCATTCTTGAGGAATTGGTAATCGACTTCGGTGGTGATATCGAGCTCGCTGACGCCCGATTTCAGCTTGGGAATCACGAGATCGAAGACTTTGTCAGCCAGCGCCGAGGCGCGTCGCATGGCAGAGATCTCATCGGCATCCTTGATCATCTTCATGGGGCTGATCAGGTCGGAGACGAGCGAGAAGCGGGCATCGGGAAGCAGACTGTCGAGCGTGCCGCTTGTGCGAGCCCAGGTTCGCTCATCCAGCGCCACGTGATCCACCTTGCCGAATTTGGCCACCGTCTGACTCATGATATCGAGCGGCGTCTCCGACTCCTGAATGAGCCGCACGTCGGCAATCCACGGCTTGCCCTCGGCCTCTGCAACGTAGAAGGAGCCACCCATGCGCGGGCCGATCAGAATGAGACCGCCGTTGCGTCCCATGTAGGCGCCGCAGGCCCAATCCCCGTATGCGTTGTGGTCGGTGCCATGATCGTATTGGCGTCGCACGCCGGTCAGATAGAAGAGATTGGCTCCACGGGTCAGATAGACGAGGTCGACTCCCGCTGCTTCCATGCGCTGGCGAAAGGTGTCCAGCCGTTGCTGATAATCCATGCGGATCTTCCTCTCCCGTTTATGCGTCGTCTGGTTCCGCGCCTATCATCGCATCACTTCAATCCCTGGCAAGCGCCACAAACGACGCTGTTGACCATCCATGCTGTACTCCGTATGCTGCATACATGGAGACAAACGAACTCGGGACGGTAAAACGGCATCGCGGTGCCGCGGCTCAGGTGCACCAAATTTTGCGAGACGCGTTGCTGCGATCCAAATTCACGGCCGGTGAACGTCTGGTCGAGACACAGCTAGCCGAGATGCTGGGCGTCAGTCGAACTCCGGTGCGGGAAGCGCTCTCCAAGCTGGAGGCGGAAGGACTGGTCGAGCCTGCCACCACCGGTGGCGTGGTGGTGAGAGATCTCGAGAGCGAGCTGGTCGAGATCTACGAGCTGCGTCGCAGGCTGGAGGGTTACGCGGCGTCATTGGCGGCTCAGCGCATCACCGAAGAGGAGCTGGCAGCCCTGGATGCCGTGCAGCGAGAAGCACAGAGCATGCTCGACGACCGCTCTCCGGAGCGCCGTGCCGAGCTGAACAACCTATTTCACTCTCTCCTCACCGAAGCTTCGCACAGCCCGCGTCTGGTTCGCCTGGTCAACGACTATCGGGATTACTTCCTCAATCGGGACTTCGTTACGTACTACGACCGCGAGACGGGGCTCAAGCAGCACGAGCAACATCGCGAGATCGTGGAGGCTTTGGGGGCGCGCGATTCGGCCCGTTGCGAGCAGTTGGTCTGGGACCACTTCGAGCGGGCACTGGCCGTCATTCAACGGGGCCGGGCAGGAAAATCGGGGTGAGGGGAACGATTGGGCAGTCCCACTTGGTGATGGATCATGAGATTGAGTATTCGGGCCTGCGGGCCCGCTGGCGGGCACAGGTCCCGCCACTACGATTACTCGTCTACGTTCAGCCCGTTTAGGGGCTTGGTCTTGGTCAGCCTGGGTTTTCAACCCAGGTTGAACGTTGGGCGAATGACAAATCTATTCTCCAGTTCGAAGAGAGGACGAAACGCATGGACTTCTCACTGTCGCCGCAAGATCAGGCGCTGGTCGATCGCGCCAAAGAGTTGGCCAAGGAGTTCGCTACTCGGGCGAAGGAGTATGACGACGAAGCGTCATTTCCGGCCAAGGACTTCGAGCGCCTGCGCGAGGAGGGCTTTCTCAAGCTGACCGTGCCGCAGGAGCTCGGCGGACACGGCATGTGGAGCGGCCACCGTTTTCTGCCGATGTACATGATCCTGGAGGCGTTGGCCAGCGGCAACGCATCGACGGGACAGCTCGTCCAGATCCAATCTCATGCTTCCGGCATCATCGCCTTCCTGGGGAATGAGGAGCAGAAGCGCCGCTATCTAGGTGATGTCGTCTCACGCGGCGCGCTGATCGCCTCCTGCGGCAGCGAGACCGATCCACGACAGGCTGCCTCCAGCACCGGCCGCGCCGAGCTGGTGGAGGTCGAGGGCGGCTTCCGGCTCAACTCCACCAAGTTCTTCGCCTCGCTTTCGCCGGCCGCCGACTACTACGTCGTCTATGTGATGGCTCCGGGCGCCAAGACGATGGAAGAGGGCTACACCACGCTGGTCGTCTCGAAAGACGATCCGGGCGTCTCGCTGGAGAACAGCTGGGACGTCATGGGCATGCGCGCCACCATCAGCTGGAGTCTGGTGCTGAAGGACGTTTTCATCCCCTGGGAGAACGTGCTGGGACAGCCGGGCGACTGGGTGCAGCACGACCCGCGCACATTCACGCTGGCCTACTGTGCCAATCACCTGGGAACCGCCCAGGGCGTCTTCGATTTCCTGCTCGACTATCTCAAGCAGCGCCCGTTCCTGTTGAATGACGACGTCAACGCCTATACCGTGGGTGAGATGGATTCGGCGTTGCAGGCCACGCGTACCTCCATGTGGTACGCCGCCTGGCTCTGGGAGCAGGGGCGCTACGAGGAGGCCGAGATGGCGTCGATGCGCGTACTGCACACCTCCAAACAGACGGCGCTGATGGTCACTACCAAGGCGTTCGACGTCTGTGGTGCTCGCGCCGCCTTCCGCTTCATGCCGCTTGAGCGCGCCTTTCGCGACGTGCGCACCTTCTCGCTCCACTTCCGGGAATCGGCGGTGCTGCGCATGCTGGCCGACGCCGACCTCGGTAAACCCTTCCATTCCAAGCAGAAGTACGGGCCGAAAATCGGGCGACAGTCGTGGGAGGGCCTGGCGGCTGCCAGGGAAGACGAGGCCAAACACCCGGTCAAGCTCGACGCGACGCTGTGACGCCGGAGGAGGATCGCGTGCCAGATGTACTGAGCTTCTACGACTACCTCAAGGGCCAAGAATCGGCGATGGTCGATGAGTTGGGCCGCTACGTGAAGATCGAGAGCGGCTCACGAGAGAAGGCGGGCGTCGATCGCGTCGGCTTCGTCGTGGCCGACGCGTTCAAAGCTCTCGGGTTCGAGATCGAACGCATTTCGGAAGAGGGTTGTGGAGACCACCTGGTCGCACGCCGCAAAGGGAACGGCAAGGGCCGGGCGCTGGCGTTGATCCATCTTGACACCACCTGGCCGAGCGGATCGCTCGAAGAGAATCCCTTCCGTGTCGAGGACGGTAAAGCTTACGGACCGGCCACTCGCGATATGAAGGGTGGCTGGGTCGTTTTGCTCGGGGCGCTGCGTGCCCTGCCCGATGCGCATTGGGACGGGTTGGACGAGATGACGGTCTTCATGACCGGCGACGAAGAGCTCGGGAGTCCGCGCGGTCGGCAGTGGATCGAGAAAGAAGCACGCAACGCCGATTGGGCGCTGGTGATGGAGCCCGCGCGCGACAACGGCTCGATGGTGATCAGCCGGGGAATGGTCGGCGCTGTCTACTTCGAGATCCGGGGCGTCGCCATCCATAACACATCGCGGCATCTGGGCGCTAGCGCCATCGTCGAGGCGGCTCACAAGATCCTGGCGCTGGAAGCGCTGACCGATGTGGAGAAGGGGATCCTGGTCAGCGTCGGTCTGATCGAAGGTGGCACGGCTCGACAGATCCTGCCGGACAAGGTCACCATGAGCATCGACCTGCGCGCGCCCGACGTGAAATCGGCCGACGAATTGGTGACTAGCGTGCGCGAGATCGCCGGCCATACGACGGTGGCGGGAACACGCACCCTCATGACCGGCGGCATCACCCGACCAGCCTTCGAAGCGACGCCGGCTTCGCGCCGCATGCTTGAGTTAGCGCAGGAGTGCGGGCGGCTCTTCGCCCAGGAGATCGAGGGGATCTATGTCCGCTCTGGCTCTGACGGTAACTTCACCGGCGCGTTGGGTGTGCCGACGCTGGATGGGCTGGGGCCTGAGAGTTCGGGCAATTCAGGCCGTTCCGAGCACATCGTGGTCGAGTCGCTGGCCCGCCGGGGAGCCATTCTGGCCGGTATCATGAGCGGTCTGCCCGAACTGCTGGAGGCCGAATGAAGCAGTGGCCCAACGGCGCCAAATGCGTCGTAATGATCACGGTCGACTCGGACGCCACCGGCAACGAGGTCGGCAAGGGGCTCGACCCAGACGGCGCCAACTCACTCGGCGGCTACTCGCCGAAACGCGGCATCCCTCGCTTTCTCGACATCTTTGAACGACACAAGATTCCATGCACCGTCTTCGTCGGCGGCTATGACGCCGAGCACTACCCGGATATCGTGCGACGCATCGTGGCTGAAGGGCATGAGGTGGCCGCGCACGGCTATCTGCATGAGAGCTGGGACGTCTCATTGGAGGAAGAGGACGGGCTGCTGCGCAAGACGCATCAGATTCTGACCGACATCGCCGGAACGCCGCCGCTCGGCTGGCGCAGTCCAGGCGGTCAGAAGAGCGCGCAAACGCTGGCAGTGCTGCGCGAGCTTGGCTACCTCTATGACTCCAGCGACAAGGACTTCGACGGCCCCTATCCGGCCGTGGTGAGAGGTGAGCCGTCGCGCGAGATGGTCGAGATCCCCAACATCACCTCGACGCTCGATGACGCCTACATGTACGGCATCGGCATGATGAACACTACCGAGATCCTGGAGCTCTGGAAAGAGGAGTTCGACGCGCTCTATCACGCCGCGGGCTATTACATTGTCACCTGCCATCCGCGTGCCGGGCGAGGGTCGGGTCTTCCAGCGCGGGCCAGAGTGCTCGAGCGTCTGATCGAGCACATCAAGCGCTATCCAGACGTCGAGTTCGTGCGCATGTGCGATCTGGCACGTTGGTGTCTCGAGCCGGCGCACGGCTTTCTCGATCCAGCCGACGCGATCGGAGGGCGACGATGAGTGAGTTCGCTTGGCCGGAAGGGGTGCAGGCTGGAGCGGCGATCACCGTCAACTTCGGTGGCGAGAGCGTCGAGCATAGCACGATGGAGCTGCCACTGTGGGGACGCTACTCGCACGGTCGCTACGGCGCGCAGCAGGGCGTCTACAATCTTCTGGAGCTCTTCCGGCGATACGAGGTCAAGGCCACCTTCTTCATCGCGGGCTGGGACGTCGAGCGCTACCCGCAAGCCATGGAAGCCATCGCCATGGACGGACACGAAGTCGCCGCCTCCGGTTATCTCCACGAGGATTTCTCCAAGCTTTCACCGGCCGAGCAAGCGGCAGTGCTTGATCGATCAGAAGAGGTTCTACAGCGGGTCTTCGGTCGTAAGCCGGTCGGCTTTCGCGCGCCGGATCGGCTGCTGTCGAAGGAGACTCGTGGTTTGCTCGCTTCGCGTGGCTACCGCTACGACAGCAGTTACTGCGACGACGATCGACCATATGT
The DNA here is from genome assembly GCA_963713965.1 of uncultured Chloroflexia bacterium. GTDB lineage: Bacteria > Chloroflexota > Chloroflexia > Thermomicrobiales > Thermomicrobiaceae > CALAGB01. Next base: position 1,563,242 of record OY970217.1, on the reverse strand, counting down.
GGTTGAGGTTGATGGCGGGAAGCGGCTGGCCGAGCTGCCGATCCATGAGCCCTGGTTCGACCGGCCCTACTATGAGCGCCACCGCACTTCCCGCGCGTTCACTGAGTCGATCCTCGACGAGTTCGACGCCACCTACGGCGTCGGCGGGCTCTTCACGCTGGGCATCCACCCGCGCGGCGATTGGGGCTCCGGTCGCGGCCTGCGGGTTCGCGCTCTCGAACCCATCCTGCAGTCGTTTCGTGAGCACCCACGGATGTGGTTGTCTACCTGCGGCGAGATAGCTGAGTGGGTGTTGGGGATTGGGGCGAGGGAATAGCTTTCACGGTCCATGCGCTTGCTCATGCCCATAGTCGTGCTCCGCTTGAAGCGTGAGGCGCTCTGGACTGACGGCGCGGGCCGCCCTGCGTTCCAACGGCTCATCGTCGACCAAACAATGCGTCTCCAGCGTGCTGTGATCGATGTGATGCTTCTCCCGCAGCACGCGGCGCACCTCAGTCAGGATCGAACGGATCTGGTCCGGACTCGACTCGATGCCAGGGTCGAGCGCGATGTGCGCGGCCAGCGCCTGGATGTCCGAGCTGAGACTCCAGACGTGCAAGTCGTGGATATTGGCCACGCCAGGCACCGCTTCGACGTCGCGCACCAAAGCGTCGAGATCGACGTCTGATGGCGTGCTCTCAAGCAATATGCTTATCGTCTCGCGGATGATGCTCCAGCTCGACCAGACGATGAATGCGCCGATCAGGAGCGAGACGAGCGGGTCCCAGATGGTCGAGCCTGTCAGCCAGATGATGACGCCGGCAACGATTACACCGACCGAAGAAGCCGCATCGCCGAGCATGTGGATGAACGCCGACCGGACATTGACGTCGTGAGCGCCGCGGTGCAATGAGAGGGCAATCGACGTGTTGAGGATCAACGCCACCGCGGCGACCAGGATCATCGGCAGGCTCGAGACCGACTCCGTGTGTGTCAAGCGCTGGTAACCCTCATAGAAGATGTAAATGGCCAGGAGGATGAGGGTCAGCGCGTTGGCCAGCGCCGCCAATACGCCGACGCGATGGTAGCCGAAGCTGCGTTGCGCATCGGGCGCGCGGTTCGCCATGGCAAACGCCCAGGCGCTGAGGACCAGCGCGGCAACGTCGGTCAGGTTGTGACCCGCGTCAGAGATGAGGGCCAGACTGTTGGCCCACCATCCGACGATGAACTCGGCCACCACGAAGAGGGCAGTCACGCCCGCCGCGAGCTTGAGCCGGTTGCCGGTCACGGGTCCGTGACTGTGCATTTCATCCTTTCCGACGAGACGATCCAGGCGTGCGATTCGGCGCGGAAATCGAGTCCTTCTGTGAGTGGGAGGTCAATGTCGACACCAGCCGCGCTGGCAGAATCGGTGCCCGCTAGGAGGCGCTGCGAAATCGCAGCAGGCGCATGCCATTGGCGATGACGATCAGCGACGCACCCACGTCGGCGAGGACCGCCAGCCACAGCGTTGCCAGTCCGGCGATCGCCAGGCTCAGGAAGACGAGCTTGATTGCCAGCGCCAGGCCGATGTTCTCACCGATGATGCGCTTGGCCGAGCGAGACAGCCGGATGGTGTACTCCACCGCCGAGAGATCGTCTCGCATGAGCGCGATGTCAGCCGTCTCCAGCGCGGTGTCGGTGCCGGCCGCGCCCATGGCGATACCGACTGTCGAGCGGGCCAGCGCAGGTGCGTCGTTGATACCGTCGCCGACCATGCCGACCGAGCCGTAGCGCTGCAGCAGGCGCTCGATGGCGTCCACCTTCTGCTCTGGAAGGAGTTCAGCCTCCACCTCATCGACGCCGATCTGCGCGGCAATGGCGTGCGCCACGGTGCGGCGATCGCCGGTCAGCATGGCGGTGGTGCGAATCCCAGCCCGTTTGATGTCCTGCAACGCGGCGCGACTCTCAGCTCGTGGACTATCAGCCAGCCCAATCAGACCAATTGCCGTCCCGTCGAACGAGACTACCACCGCGGTCTGTCCCTTACGCTCGAGAGCGGCCAATCGATCCTCGGTCTCCTGGTCGGGCTCGTTCAGCGTGTATGCAGGGGCGCCAACGCGCACTCGATGGCCATTGACCATCGCCTGAATGCCGCGTCCGGTCTCGGCGCTCACGTCCGTCACGGACTGTGCGTGGTCGAGTTTCCGCTCTTGGGCCGAGCGCACAATGGCTTGACCCAATGGGTGCTCGGAGAAGCGTTCGGCGGCCCCGGCCAAGGCCAGGACGTCGGCCTCGGGCCAATTGCCGAGAGAAACGACGGAGGTGACCACCGGTTCACCTTGCGTCAATGTGCCGGTCTTGTCGAAGGCCAGCGCGCGGATCGACCCCGCCGCTTCCAGATAGGCGCCGCCCTTGATGAGGACGCCGTTGCGTGCCGCGGCCGAGATCGCCGCCACGATCGAGACGGGCGTCGAGATGACCAATGCGCAGGGACAGGCGACGACGAGCAGCACCAGCGCGCGGTAGAACCAGGTGACCCAATCGCCGCTAATGGCGAGCGGCGGCAGGAGCGCGATCGCGACCGCCAGTACGACGACCGCGGGTGTGTAGTAGCGGGCGAAGACATCAACGAAGCGCTGCGACGGCGCCTTCTGCGCTTGCGCGTCCTCCACCATGCGGATGATGCGGGCGATCGTCGAATCTCCGACTTTACGAGTGGTGCGCACGTCGAGCACACCGGAGCCGTTGATCGTTCCTGCGAAGACCTCGTCACCCATCGCTTTCTCGACCGGCAGACTCTCGCCGGTGATCGGTGCCTGATTCACGGTTGAGCTGCCATGTTGGATCACACCGTCGAGCGGGAAGCGCTCGCCGGGACGCACGATCACCACGTCGCCGACGTTGATTTCCGCCACCGGCGTGCGATGCTCGTGCTCGCCGTGACGTACCACGGCCTCGGCCGGTGCGAACGACAACAGGGCGCGGATTGATCGTCGTGCCCGATCCATGGTGTAGCCCTCGAGCGACTCGCCCAACGAAAAGAGGACCACCACCAGCGCCGCCTCAAACCAGGCGCCGATGACCGCTGCCCCGACGATCGCGATGACCATCAAGGTATTGATGTCGATCTGCCGGGTGGCGCGCAACGTGTTGAACGCCTTGCGGGCAAGCGGCATCCCGGCGATCAGGATGGCCGCGCCGAAGAAGCCGATCGACGCCAGGGCCGGAACTGAGAGGAGTTCGAGAATGCCGCCGACGGCGGTGAGCGCTCCAGCAATGAGTGTAATCTGGTTCGATCGCACGGCCACGAATCCGCGAACCAGACCAGTCTCGACAGCCGCATGGGTCTCGTCGTCGCCGCCGAGATGATAGCCGAGCGATTCAACACGCTTCGAGACCGCATCCATGTCGGTCTGGTGCGCTTCGTATTCCAGCGACATGCGCGCACCGGCGAAGTTGATCGAGACCCAGGTGACGCCGGGCAGTCGACCAACGCCCCGCTCCAGCGTCATGGCGCAGTCGGCGCAGTCCATTCCCTCCACCGGGACCTCACGATGAGCATAGGCCTCGCCCAGATGAGCGCCTTCGCGCTGCACCAAATCTTCGAGGGAAGGGAGGGAGATGACGTTCGGGTCGTAGTGGACAGTGGCGACACCGTTCAGTTGATCCAGTTCGGCGTCGGCGATGCCTTCAGTGCGACGCAGTAGATCTCGCAGGCGCGTCAGGCACTGACTGCATGACGCGGACTCGGCTGGAAGCAATTGCGGAAGGGGCAGTTCTTTGACGTCAATCATGGCGGCTCGCCCCTCCTGCATGGCGGCCGTGGGCCAGCGCTTGTGAAACAAGCGTCGCGACATGATCGTCGTCGAGCCGATAGTAGACGCGACGACCTTCGCGCTCGGGACGAACCAGACCATGCTCCCGCAGCACCCGCAGTTGATGTGACGCTGCCGATTGACTCAGCCCGACCGACGCTGCCAAATCACATACGCAGAGGGGATGGGTAGCCAAAGCTGACATGAGGCGCAGCCGGGTCGGATCGCCCAGGGCGGAAAAGAGCCCGCTGGTGATGCCGATCTCGGTGGCGTTGGGCATTGCAGCGCGCACGGCACGAACCGCGTCGACGTGGACGATCTGCTCTTCGCAGAGGCTTTCCACCACATCGAGTGGCCGCAACTGATCGGCTTTACGTGGTCGCGCCATGGATGATCCCCGCTCCGTATTGATACGTCATATCAAAAGTGAATAACTATTCATATAACATCACAACGATAGCATCTGGGGTGAAGAACGTCAATCTGATGGGCACTTACGCCAATTCTGTCACCCCAAGCAGCCGACCAACGCTGCACTTGTCGTGCAGAGTAGGGCAATCACTGCAGTTATGGACGTTGTCGTCTCTGGTACGCGGTTCGAGATGACATAATCGAAATGATTGCCCCTAAAAACGACGGCTTCGCAGACGTCGGCTACGGAAGGTGGCAGGAAGATGTCGATGCAATTCGGGGCGCTACGAATGCTCCGTCGCCTTCCGGCACTCGACGATGAAGCGTCCGGTCGGCTGGAAGCAGGTAGCGGTGACAGTGAGACCCGCCAGCCGTGCGAGCTCGGTGAATTCGGCGAGACCTCGGTTCTTGCCGCCCACCAGCACCGTGTCCGGGGAAAGCCCTCCCGCGGTGGGCTCTGGCGAGACGCTGCCGACCACCACGACGCGACCCGTCGGCGAGACGGCTGAAGCGCAGTTGCGCAGGAGAGCCAACGCTTCGGCGTCCGACCAATCGTGCAGGACGCGGTTGAGCAAATAGAGGTCGGCTCCCTCAGGGAGAGGATCGAAGAAACTCTGTCCGGAGGCCGTCACGCGATCAGCGACCCCAGCTTCCTCGAAGGTCTCTTTGGCGTTGGCGACGGTACGTGGAAAGTCGACCAGGATGCCATGAAGATGCGGATGCTCCTGGAGGATCGCGGCGAGCAGTGCTCCGGTTCCACCACCCACGTCGACGACGGTACGCACCTCGTCCCAATCGCCGCTGACGAGCACCTCCGGATCGGGCACGCCGTGACCGGCCGGTCCCATCAGCGCGTCGAAGCCGGCGCCGAGATCGGGATGCGCGTTCAGGTCCTCCCAAAATGGCAGTCCGAAGGTTTCGGCGTAGGCGGGCTTGCCGGTACGTACCTGCCGCAGCAGGCCGCTCCAGGCGAGGGCAAAACGTCCGCCGATGCCGTCCAGATCCAGACCTAAACGCATCGGTCCATCACGCAACATCTGTGCTGGCTCGTTCAGCGCAAAGCGTCCGGCTTCGGGCTGCAGAAAGACGCCTTTCACCACCGCGTGCTCGAGGACCCGTCGAAGCATATCCGCGTCTGCTCCACATACCGCTGCGAGCTCGTCGATGGAGTCGACTCCGGACGCGATGTGGTCGGCAACGCGCAACGTTGCCAGTACGTGGATGCTCCAGGGCGTGGCGAAATCGCTGAGCGCGAAGATGTTTACTTGATCCGATTCCGACACGTGTCGCCCTCCATGTAGTGCGGTTTGATGCTCACTCGTTCGTACGCGCAGCTTAGCAGGAACCGCATCCAGTTGGGCATTTGTCCTTGACCCAACAGCCGCTGAATCGCGCATGTACCCTTGACATTGTCTGACAAATAGCGCATTCTATACGCCTGTCGGTTCGCGCTGCCGGACGTCATTTTCCGTGGCGCGAATTTTCGTTCAGCAGATTGTCGATCGCAGTTGAAAGGGCCAGCGGCGCAGTATGGCTTTCCGATTCAGGCGTAGGTACAGCACGATGAGGCGTCAGTCCGACGTTCGCTGGAACCTATTTGCCGAAAAGAGGAGAACATGCAGTTGCAGACCCGAACCGCGAAATTCGATCTTCTAACCGACGACAACCTCAGCCCCGATCAGGCCGTCGCTCTGATCGACCGCGCCATTCACCTCAAAGCCCAACTCAAGGCCGGTGAACCTCAGCATCACATCATGCCGGGGAAGACGTTGGCCATGATCTTTGAGAAGCCGTCGACGCGTACTCGCGTTGCCTTTGAGGTCGGCATGGCCCAGATGGGTGGACACGCCCTGTACCTCTCGACTAACGACCTGCAGCTTGGCCGGGGCGAGTCGATCGAGGACACCGGCGCCGTGCTTTCACGCTACGTCGACGTCATCATGGCGCGCGTCTTCAAGCATTCCGATGTCGTCGCACTGGCGAAGTCCGCCACCGTGCCGGTCATCAACGGTCTCTCCGATCTGGCGCATCCGACGCAAGGCCTGGCCGACATGATGACCATCAAGGAGCAGTTCGGCGGTTGGACCGGCCACAAGCTCGCCTATGTTGGCAACAAGAACAACATGGTCAACTCTCTTCTTTTGGCCGGAGCGTTGGTCGGGCTCGACGTGGCAGTTGCGACCCCGCCCCATTGCTCACCCGACGCGATGATCGTGGAGCGTGCCAAGTCGATTGCCGCCGAGACCGGCAGCACCATCGAGTTCTTCGAGAATCCCTACCATGCCATCATCAACGCCGATGTGGTCTACACCGACGTCTGGGTGAGCATGGGGCAGGATCTGGATAATCAGACGCTGGAAAGCCTCAAGGCGTTTCAGGTCGACGATGAGATGATGTCGGGCACCGCTTACAACTCCGTCTTCATGCATTGCCTGCCGATGTTCCGCGGCCAGGAGGTCACGGCCGACGTGGCGGACGGACCGCAATCGATCATCTACGATCAGGCGGAAAACCGGCTCCACATCCACAAGGCGATTCTGTACGAATTGCTAGCCAACCCGCTCGGATCAGTGCTGATTTAGCCACTGCAGACGCCCAGGGACAGTGCCCGGCTACCGCGAATTGCAGAAGGGTGGGCCCTGCGGCCCACATCTGCCAGTTCGCTCTCACCCCCAGGTCCTCTGGTCGCCGTTCGCGTAGCGCTCGGCTGATTTGAACCGAGAACGGATCACCCTTGATGCCAGGGACTGGCCGCATCAGGAGTCGCCGTAACGATCGCTGCTTTTCAAGACATGGTGCGCTCCAGTAGTCTTTATCCAGAGCACTCCGGCAATTGCATACGGCTGAACCTGGGTGGAAGCGATCATGCCTGTCATTCACGACCCACCAGATGGTCCTCAATTCGCGACGACCACGCTTGTTGGCCGGCGTAGTGAACGAGAAATCCTGGACAACCTACTCGTGCGAACGACAGGTGGGCGCGGGGGCACCGTCTTCATCAGTGGTGATGCCGGAATCGGCAAGACGACGTTGGTTGAGGCGCTCAGACAGGAAGCTCAGAGCCGTGGCGCCATCGTATTGAGTAGCGGTTGCTACGATCTGACGGGGACTCCACCGTACGGCCCCTGGCTCGAACTTGCTCGATCGTATCTCCCCACGGACACGCTGCCAGCCTGGCCAAAAGCCCTTGGTGATGAGTCTCATGTCGAGACGGCCCGAAACCAGGCCGACATTTTCAATGAGCTTGACCGCTTTCTGGCCGCCGTTTCTGCCAAGCGCACATTGGTGTTGATTCTCGAAGACCTTCACTGGGCGGATCAGGCAAGCCTTGATCTGCTTCGCGTGGTCGCCCGCCGGTGCATCGAACTCCCATTGCTTCTTATCGCGACGTATCGGTCCGATGATCTGGACCGTTCGCCGTGGTTGAGTCAGTTGTTACCGGTCATCGTTCGTGAAGCACGGCCGGAACGAATCGACGTCCGGCCTCTGGACCGCGAAGCAGTGGCCTCCATGGTCGCACAGCGCTACGAGGTGACTTCGGATGGTCAATCTCTCCTGGTTGATTACCTGATGCACCGCGCCGGAGGGAATCCGTTCTACACGCTCGAGCTCCTTCGAGGACTCGAACAACAAGATCTGCTTGTCGCCACTGATAGCGGCTGGGAGGTCAACGACATCGAGAGTCTTGAAGTGCCGCTGCTGCTGCGGCAGATGATCGACGCGCGACTCGCACGGCTTGACGGAAAAGTCCAGCAGAATCTCATGGTCGGTGCGGTGATTGGCCAGCATGTGCCGATCGATCTGTGGTGTAAAACGCTGGACGTTTCAGAGGCGAATATCATCCGGACCATCGAACAAGCGCTACAGGCTCAGCTTATCGATGCTTCCACGGACGGGACGACGATCTCCTTTCGGCACGCGCTCATCCGAGACGCACTCTACCAGTCGATTCTTCCGTTGCGGCGACGAAGACTGCACCAGCGAATTGGCCATCTCCTGGCTCAATCCCCGAGGCCCGATCCGGATGCTGTCGCCTGGCATTTGCGGATGGCCGGTGATGAGAAGGCCGCCGACTGGCTTATCCGGGCGAGCGAGCACGCTGAGCGTGCCTACGCCTGGGGAAGCTCGGCTGAAAAGCTAATCGCCGCCGAAGAGCTGCTTGCTGATCGAGTTAGCGACCGCGATCGAGGTTGGTTCCACTACCGAATTGGCCGCCTTCGTCGTCATGCTGATGCAGCGGATGCCATCCGTTGGTTGCAATCGGCGCAAGATCTCGGAATGCGATCCCAGGATGAGGCACTTTCCGCGTTCGCTCAATTCGACCTCGGGCACCTTCTTGTGCTGACCGGTGACTATGATCGAGGGATCGTTGAGATGGTCGCGGGTGACCGCGCGCTTGAGGGGCTCTCCCTGAATGACTCATCGATCTCTCACGAGATCATAGCCTGGATCGCGGATTCACTCCCCAGCGGGGCAACTGAATTTGATGGCGCCCAGCAGTTCCCGCCAGAGACCTTAGCCAGCGTCCTGAGGCGGGGAACGCTCGTGCAGTGGCTCGTAGAGCCCGGCCGATTCCATGAGGCGCTGAAACTGGGTGTGGAGTACGTCGACGCGCTCGGTACTCAGCCGCCCTCGAACATGCAGATCCTATCCTCCGCCGGTGACGCCTGGTTCGGCCTTGGTCGGGCCTATGCCGCATTCAGCGATGTCGCGCGATCGCGCGACGCATTTGATCGCGCGTTGTCCTGTTATCAGAGCATGGGTCATCACCTCCTGACCGCCAGTACGCAGAGGGTCGAACTGACCGAACTGCGATTGCCGTTTGATACTGAGAACGGCGCCGAACTCCAACGTGTCGTCGACGCGATGGAGACGTCGTACGACCGTGCAACCGGTGCGTTACCGTCTCGTGTCCCGCTCGGTTTTGGCTCAATCGAATTCCTTACGCTTCGCGGAGATTGGGAACGGGCCCGCGAGTTGCTTGAGCCTTTGGTAGAGCACCGAGCAACGATGGCGTCCTGGCAGCATCGAGCGGCAGCGTTGCTCGCACGGATTCTGAGAGAGCAAGGAGATCCGACTCGAGCATGGCAGCTCATGTCGGACGTCCTCCCAGACGGATCGCGCTCTCGGCCGGGTTGCACGACATTTTCTTGGGGGCTGGAGCTTCAATTCGTCGCCGTGGATCTCTTCCTGGACCAGGCCGATCTCCCCGGCGCCAAAAGCTGGCTGGAAAGTGTTGATCGATGGATGGCATGGAGCGGTGCGCAACGATGGCGTGTCGCGGTCGAGCTTGCCTGGGCGCGCTATCACCTGATGCGAGATGACCGGCTGGCGGCGAGACGATGCGCGAAGGAATCCTTGAAGCTTGCATCTGATCCGCATCAACCGCTCGCCTGTCTCTCGGCTCACCGTTTTCTTGGTGAGTTGGACATCGATGTAGTCGGTTCCGCCGAGTCGGAACAGCATTTCTCAGAGGTAATGAGGCTGGCAGATGCCTGTCACGCGCCGTATGAACGTGCGCTCACCGAACTCTGTCTGGCGGAGTTCCGTTTGGCGAACGGTGACGCTGAATCGGCTCGTCGGCTCGTCTCCGCGTCCCTGGAGGTGCTTGACCGCCTGGGAGCACTCCCCGCGCTGGAACGCGCGAGGCGACTAGCGGCGCGACTCGACGAGTCAGGCAAGGATCAGGTTCGGCCCTTTGGGCTGAGCCCGCGCGAACTCGAGGTGCTTCGCCTCGTCGCACAGGGCCTGACCGACGCGGAGGTCGCGGACCAATTCTCGATCAGCTACCGCACCGTTACCACACATCTCACGTCCGTCTTCAACAAGCTCGGCGTCAATTCACGGGTGTCAGCGACCCGAGTTGCGGTCGAGCACAAAATCGCCTGACCTCACCCCACCCCGAAGAGTCACGTCTGTCCCGTTCGGTCACGACGGGGAACCTACGTATCGACGAGACGCGCGTACGCTCTGTCGCAATACGTAGCCTCCACGATGTTGCTAGCTCGTGTTCTCCCTACCATGGTGTTCAACACGAATCTGAGCGCTCAGTCGTGTAAGCGACTTGAAGAGACCGGTCAGCACTCACTGCATGGCCGAAACATCTGGAGGAACAATGATCTCGTTTCAACTTGACGCATTGGAAGTCGGTGACTTCTGGCAGGAAGAGAACCCAACGGGCAAAGGGCGGGGCAGCTTTCCCCTCACCGGTGTGACGGGAGTGGAGTCAACCGGCATGGTCTACTTTGAGATTGACCCCGGCAACAACCTACCGCTGCATACGGACAGCCCGGATGAGCTGATCATCGTTCTGAGCGGCACGGCGCGCGCCACAATTGGCGACGAAGAGGGCGAACTGCAGGCTGGTTCTGTGGCGTTCATTCCGTCGATGGCGCCACACGGCTTCGAGAACGTTGGTAACGAAACCCTTCGTTGCGTGGGTGTCTTCCCCGATTCCAACGTCGTCACGACGTTCGAATACGCGATGCAGCCGTTCGGCACGCGCATCCTCAAGTTCAAGGACATGGTGCCGGCATAAACGCGCCCGGAATCATACGACGCGATGGGACTGCCTCAAGGACCGAATTGAACGGAATGAAGATGAGGTCCGGTGGGGCAGTCCCACTACGATCCAGATTCGCCAAAAGATGGAGGACTAAGATGGCAATTCAGCCGCAACTCGAGCACGTCTACAGTGCGACAGTGGAGCTCGGTGCACCCGTTGAAATGGGCGCAACACCACACGGATATCGTGTCATTGTGCCGATTCTGGGTGGCGCCCTTGAGGGGCCGCGAATCTCAGCAAAGGTACTTCCCGGTGGCGCCGATTGGATCACGGTGCGCGCCGACGGTGTGAGCGAGCTGGATGTGCGTGCAACCGCGCGGACACACGATGGTGCGCTCATCTACGTGACGATCCGTGGATACATGACCAATCAAGCCGAAGTCTTGTCGAAGCTCGCTCGGGGTGAGGCCGTCCCGGCGGACAGCTACTATCTCGGGCTGGCACCAATCTACGAGACGAGTGATTCGAGATATGCCTGGCTGCAGGAGTCGGTCGCAGTCGGACGTGGAGAGCTCCTCGCCGGAGCGGTCAACTACGACGTCTTTGCCGTGAAGTGAATCGGCTGGCTCGCCGACGCGCACGAAATGCGCCGGTGGAATGTGATCGTCCTACCGGCGCACCTGCCCTAGAAATCCTCGGGGAGCGTAACCAGCCCCAGAAGTCCGATGAACGAAGGAGTCAAATTGAGTAGTCAGGCTATCTCTAACCGCATGAATGTCCTGGCCCAAACGTCGCAGCATCTCTCTCAATTCGAGCAATCGCTCTACATTCCGATGAGAGACCGGCCGGGGATGCTTGATTTCACATTCGGAAATCCGCACGAGCTCCCGCTGCCTGAGCTTGTCGACGAGCTGCACCGACAACTGGAGCCAGAGCACGCGAATTGGTTCGCCTACACGATGAACGATCCAGCAGCTCGTGAGTCTGTGGCGAACATGCTGTGGGAGTGGCGGGAGATTCGCTTCCAGCCAGCGGATATCGCGCTAACAACGGGCGCCTTCAGCGCTCTGGCTGTTGCACTCAAGGCGGTGACTGACCCCAGTGACGAGGTAATCATCAACACCCCGCCGTGGTTCTTCTACGAGTTGCTGTCGGTGGAAGCGGGCTTGGTTCCAGTGAAAGTTCAACAGGATCTGGAGAGCCTCGAGCTTGATCTGGACGCGATTGAGGCGGCGATCAGTCCCTTAACTCGGATGATCATCGTGAACACGCCATGCAACCCGACGGGCAAAATCTATTCATCCGCACCGTTGCTGCGGCTGGCGGATATCCTTGAAACAGCCTCGGCGCGAAATGGCCGTACCATCTACATTCTCTCCGACGAGCCGTACAGCCGGATCGTCTTCGACAACAAGCAGTTTGTCAGCCCGACGGCCCTTTACCCCAACACCTTGCTCTCGTACAGCTATGGCAAGGCGCTATTGGCTCCTGGGCAACGCATCGGCTTCCTGGCATTGCCCCCGACGATGCCGCACCGCGACGAGATTCGCAGGAACATCTTTCTGGCTCAGCTTGGGAACGGCTATGCATTCCCGAACTCGATCATGCAGTATGCGCTCGGCAAGCTCGGGGAGCTTTCGGTCGACGTGTCGCACTTGCAACATAAGCGAGACTGGCTGGTTCGAGCGTTGCGCGAGATGGGGTACTCGGTTCACGTGCCCGAAGGAACGTTCTACCTGTTGGTGAAGTCGCCACTGGAAGACGATGTCGAGTTCGCTCGACTGCTGGCCCAGGAGAACATACTGGTCCTTCCCGGAACGATAGCGGAGATTCCGGGTTACTTTCGGATCTCACTTACCGCCACGGATGAGATGATCGAAAGGTCGCTGCCGGGCTTTGCGAATGCCATTGCCCGTACCCGCCAGGCGATGTTGGTGGCCTGAGTCACCCTGAGTAGTCGGCAGATTGCTGTACCGTCTGCGTCCTCATCGACCGGACTCAAAAGCTAGATGCTCGATACCGGCGTCTGAAAAGGGCGCCGGTATCGATTTGCGTGTTTCGTTGGAAACGGGAAGGGATTACCCCGGATGCCAGGGATCGTCCCGCTTGCGGTTCTGTCCGGGATTCCAAGGATCGTCGCCGGACGCCGCCTGGCCCGGGTGCCAGGGATCGTCGCCGGTGATCTTGGCGTCCGGGATCCAGGGATTGGCCTGCGGGATGCTGGCCTCCGATTCCCATGACTTGGGTTCGGGCACACTCTCTTGCGATTCCCACGAGCTCGGCTCGGGAACGCTGGAAGGCTGCTGCAAACCGTCAATCCGCGCCGCGGGCGACGGCATCGTTCCGCCGCTGGCGCGCATACGCGCGTGATCTCGCAACGATTGATTGAGCCGCTCGATCGTTTCAGTCGGCAGCATATCCGCCAACCCGATCATCATTTCCGGAGGGATGCCGTTCTCAAATCTGGCGAGAAACGAGGGCGGCACTCCGCGCTCAAACTGAGCGAACGCCGCGGCTGGCATCGCAGTCCGCAGACTTTCGATCACATCCGGTGGGAGCACCTCGCTCATTGGCACCCAGCCTTCATGGCGCGGATGCGCAGTCGGGTTGACTCCCACGCTGGTGGCGCGAGAATCACGATTCGACGCATTACTGAAGAAAAAACGAAGAATGTCCAGGATGACACCCATGATCAACCGCCCTTTACGTTGCTTGCGAACCGCCATATACATCAGGGCCGATTTTCCAGGAAATGCCGAATTCTACGTCTATGCTTCGCACTCGGCAATGAGTCATTGATCCCCTGCAAACTATCTAGAGTATGTTCGGTACTGGCTTCCTCGAGCAGAAACGACAACCTTTGCTTTGCGCCAGATTCTGCAGTCGAGCAGCAGGAATCCATTGAAGGTGCCGGCTACCCCCGGGTAGTCGCGGGTGAGTCGACGGACGGGCGCCAACCGCCTCGTAGCTTCACCACCTCCAGGCGGATAACCTATGATCCGTCGGAGAGTGTGCTTCGGATTGGACGACAGTGATGATTGAGATCAAGACTCGAGGCTTCTCGCGTAGTCGCGAATAGGCAGGCCTCAGAACGGTTCACGATAGAGTCCTGACGAGTGACAGGAGTTCCAATGCTACGAGGCGAGCGCGTCGACTTGCGCCCCATTGAGGAGGGGGACCTGGCCCAAATCGAAGCCTGGGAGGAAGATCCGAACTTCAAGGGCGAATACAACTCGTTTGAGTTGCAGACGACAACCTACATTCGAAACGCGTTCGCGCAACACGGCTTTCTCAGCGACGATCACGGCCGGTTACTGATCGTCAACAAAGCGGACGAGGCGGTGGGTGATGTGGGCTATCGCGTCGTGAAGCACGGTGGCGGGAGTGCCAACCGCGTCTACGAGATCGGCGTCACGATCGCTCCGGAACACCGCAGACGCGGCTTCGGAAGTAAAGCGCAGGATCTGCTCACGGTCTACCTCTTTGCGACATACTCGATCGCGCGAGTCCAGGCGACGGTCGATGTCGCGAACGTAGCCGAGCAGCGTGCTCTGGAACGTGCCGGTTTCATGCGCGAGGGAACCCTGCGTCAAGCGCAATTCCGCAACGGCTCCTGGCACGATATCGTCATGTACAGCAAGGTGCGTGGCGAATAGCCCACGCGCCAGTGCGGATAGCGGTTTTGCACGGACCGGACTCACCGTCACCTGAGGAGCGGAATGACCTCTTCAGCAAAACGTTGGATTTGGGTCTCGGAGTCGGTGGCGGGCCAAATCCAGGCGCGTTGCACGCCCGAATCCCGGAAACGAGCCAATCGCTCGGCACACTCCTCGGCGCTCCCCATCAACGCCAGACGCAGCAGATCGTCGGGATCGCGATTGAGTGCCGGGCCGAGGATGTCACGCGCGACGCGTTTGGCTTCAACTGGATCCGACGTGATGTAGAAGAAGATCGAGGCCAGGGCGTTGTCGAATGACTCGGGGTCTTTTCCGAGCGCGGCTCGCCGCTCTGCGAGTGATTGCCAGGCCGTCGAAAACCGCTCTGGCGTGATGTTGAAGCCTGATGCGATCCAGCCGTCGCCTAGTCGCGCCACTCGATCAAGTCCTCGATCAGATCCCCAACTACCGATCCAGATGGGCGGGCCACCACGCTCGGGACGTGGCCTGGGACCGACTCCATCCACGTGATAAAAGCGGCCTTTGAATCGCGGCGCGTCGTCCGACCAGAACCGTCGCAAAACTACGATCGCTTCGTCCAGCCGTTGCCAGCGCTCTTCCCACGGCACGTCCATCAGATCGAACTCGTCCCGCAGCACGCCGCCACTGACCCCCAGGATGACCCGGTTGCCGGAGAGGCGGTCCAGAGTCCCAAACGTCTGGGCGACGGTGGCCGGATGACGCAGCGCCGGGAGCAAGATTGCCGTGGCGAGCTCGATGGACGACGTTGTACCCGCGACGGCCGACAGGATGGTCGGGCCATCGACCCATCCACCGCGTGCGACGACGTGGTCTGACGTAGCGATGGTGGAGTAGCCCAGCCGCTCTGCCGTCACCCCGTAACGGACGAAATCGGCCAGTGACGGATCGTCGTCATCACCCACGATGACCGGAATGTGCACCCCGAATTGCACCAACCATCCTTTCAGAGAACACGTCTTCGAGCCAAATCGGGGAGGATCTGAATTGACCGACTCGCTCCGTCTCAGCATACTAGCCTCTACCGGAACGCTTGCACAGATCTGACGACTTCTGCTGGGTTTAGCTGAAACGAGGAAGACGGGATGTTCGAGAGCGAGATTATTGGACGGCCGCTGTCGGAGGTCGATACCCCCGCGCTGGTGATCGACGCCGACGCCATGGAGCGGAACATCGCCCGCATGGCCGAGTTCTTCGCCGGGAGCCGGGCCAAGCTGCGGCCGCACGCCAAGACGCACAAGAGCCCAATCATCGCCAACAAGCAGATCAAGGCGGGCGCGGTCGGGGCCACATGTGCCAAGCTGGGGGAAGCCGAGGCGCTGGCGGCGGGAGGCGTCAACGACATCCTTATCGCCAATCAGATCGTTGGCGCGCACAAGATCGGGCGCCTGGTGCGGTTGGGCCGGCAGATTGACGTGGCGGCCGCGGTCGACAACATCGACAACGCCCGCCAGATCTCCGACGCGGCGGTGGCGGCCGGATCGTCGGTGCGGTTGCTGGTTGAGGTGAACGTCGGGATGGACCGCTGCGGAGTCGAGCCTGGTTCCGAGGCCGTGGAGCTTGCCAAGCAGGTTGCGTCCTTGCCCAACATCCGTTTCTTCGGCATCCAGAGCTACGAAGGGCACCTGGTGATGCTGGATGGGCACGAGAACCGCCGGGAGCGCGTGCTGGAGGCTATGGCGCCAGTCATCGAGACGCGGCAGATGATTGAGGCGGCCGGCGTGCCGGTGCCGGTAATCAGCGGCGGCGGGACCGGTACCTTCGATATTACCAGCACCATCGAAGGGTTCGACGAGATTCAGGCCGGATCCTACGTCTTCATGGATGCCAAGTACGGGACGGTAGAGGGTCCGAGCGCCGTCTTTGAGCCCGCTTTGTACATTTGGTCGACCATCGTCAGCCGACCGACCCGGGAGCGTGCCGTGGCCGACATTGGCTTGAAGACGGCGACGTCTGAGCTGGGTCTGCCGGTCATGGCGGACTTCCGCGACTCCAAGACGGTCAGCCTGTCTGAAGAGCACGTCAAGCTGTTGCTCGAGGGCGACGCGCTATCGTTGCGCGTGGGAGACAAAGTCCGCTTCCAGCCTGGACACGTCTGCACCACCGTCAACCTGCACGACGCCTACGTCGTGGCGCGTGACGGCATGGTCGAGGCTGTCTGGCCGGTGGCAGCGCGCGGACGATCGCGGTAAGTCGACGCATTGAATCACGTCTAGTAAGAGAGGAACACCCATGCCTGATGCACCGTTGTCATTGCCCGACCGTGACGGACTGAAGAGCCCGTTCCCGTGGCTGCACCACATCGCATTGGTCACCAACGATATGCCCAAGACAGTGGCGTTCTATCGCGACGTGCTCGGCAGTGAAGTGGCGCTGGCTCACCGGCTCGGACGCGAAGGGCACGAACGACACTACTTCATCACGGTGGCGCCGAACACCGTCTTCGCCTTCTTCGAGTTCCCGGACGCACAACTGCAGGAGTTCCAGGAGGCGACTCTGCCGAAGACTGGCCGCATGCTGGACCACATCTGCTTCTTCGTCGAAAGCAACGAGGAGCTTGAGGCGTGGCGCAAGCGGCTCGAGCAGCATGACGTGCCGATCCATCAGTATGCGCCGGGCAACACGCTCTTCTTTCACGATCCGAACAACATCGTGTTTCAGATCAACATCGCGCCGAAGGGCAAGATGGGCTTCCCGGTCCACGACGACCCGGACCCCGCCTACGACGTGCCGAAGTAGCGGGAGACGAGACGCCCAGAACGACGCGAGAATGACATGACCACGCCGTTAGGGGCACGACGGTGAGGAGGATGACAGCCATGCAAATGCGCCTTCAGACACCGAGTGGGGCCGCCCGCTGATGACCGCGGTGCAAGATGAGCTCGCTTGGCCACAACTATCGGCCAGCGAGCCGTACCTGTACTTGACCACCATTGGTCGTCGTACTGGTCGAGCACATCGGATCGAGATCTGGTTTGCCGTGCATGATGGACGGCTCTATCTGCGTGCCGGAGGACGCGAGCGGGCTGACTGGGTCCGCAACCTCCAGGCAAACCCCCATGTCACCATCGAGCTGGGCGACGAAACCCGCGACGGCGTCGCTCATCTGGTTGAGATGGGCAGCTCTGAAGACGCGGTTGCCCGCGAGTTGCTGGTGACCAAGTACGCTACGAGCGACGGCGATCTCACCGAGTGGGGTCGGACGTCGCTCCCGGTGAGGATCGAGTTCCCCGCCGGCGTCGGCTGATCAAAGCAGCCATCGGAGAACACCGTGACCAAGATCGCCTTCATCGGAGCCGGCAGCTTCGTTTTCACGCGCAATCTCGTGCGGGATCTATTGACGTTTCCAATGCTGGAAGACGCGACCATCGCGCTGATGGACATCGATCCGAAGGGCCTGGAGTTTGCACGTCGCGCGACCGAACGATACGTCGAAGCGACGCGGGCGCCGGCTACGGTGTTGGCCACCACCGATCGACGGGAAGCGCTTGAGGGCGCGGACGCGGTCCTGTGCACCATCCTGCCGGGAGGCATTGACGTCTGGCAGCACGACATCTTGATCCCGGCCAAGTACGGCATCTCGATCAACGTCGGCGACACGCGTGGCCCCGCCGGCATCTTCAGAGCACTGCGCACCATCCCGGTGATGCTGGACATTTGCCGGGACATCGAAGAGCTCGCGCCGCGTGCCTACCTGCTCAACTACACCAACCCGATGGCGATGCTGTGTCGCGCCATACAGCGGGAGACGCAGGTGCGGGTGACCGGTCTGTGCCATTCGGTGCAGGGTACGGCGGAGATGCTGGCACGTTGGATCGGCGCGCCGATGGAGGAGATCACCTATACCTGTGCCGGGATCAATCACATGGCCTGGTACCTCAAGTACGAGTGGAACGGCGAGGACGCCTACCCGCTGATCCGAGAGGCGGTGACGACGCGCCCCGAGGTGTACGACGAGGAACAGGTGCGCAACGAGATGTTCCTGGCATTCGACTACTACGTGACCGAATCCTCAGGTCACAACTCGGAGTACAACGCCTGGTTCCGCAAGCGGCTCGACCTCATAGAGCGCTATTGCACCCACGGAACCGGTTGGAACCCTGGACACGACCGGTTCATCCTGAACGAATACCGTGCGCGTCGAGACACCTGGCAACGGACGGTGGAGGAGTGGTTTCACGCGCCACTTGACCTCCAGCGCGGCAGCGAGTACGCGGCCCCGATCATCAATGCGCTGCTGGGTGGCGAGCCCTTTGCCTTCAACGGCAACCTACCCAACACCGGCTTGATCCCGAACCTACCGCCCGACGCCTGCGTCGAGGTGCCGGCTTTCGCCAGCAAACAGGGCTTCAGTCCGGTTTACGTCGGGCCGCTGCCGCCACAGGTCGCGGCGCTCACCAGTTTGAGTGCCCAAATCGAGGAGATGGCGGTCGAGGCAGCGCTGACTGGCGATCCTCGACTCGTCTATCAAGCCATCTGCCACGACCCCTTGACGGCAGCCATGCTCTCCCTCGCAGAGATCAAGGACATGGTCAACGAGATGCTCGCGCAGAACCGGGATCATCTGCCGCAGTTTCACGCGTTCACGGCCTGACACGGAGGTAGCCGGTCAAAGTGTTTCGCCGTGTGCCCTGGCAGCGACTCAGGCATCGGCCGTCTCCTTGTCCGCCATTTGTTGCTCGAGTGCGTCGATCCGCTCAAGCGTCGGCCTCGCTTCCAGCGGCTCGCAGACCGCGCGAACTGCGGAGACCAACTCGCGGGCTTCGTCCGTGCGTCTCTGCGCTGCCCGCAGCTTGGCGATCTCCAACAACGTCAGAGCCCGCTCGAACGGCGCGGCGCACGCGTCCGCGAGGCGGAGTGACTCGCGCAGGTGGTCCTCGGCACGTGCATATTGGCCGTTCGCAGTCAGGAGTTCGCCGAGTTGGCGTTGGGAGATGAGGTTCGCCAGCGGCATACCGAACTGCGTTGCCAGGTCGAACCCTTGCTGAGCGAAATCGAGCGCGGCCTGAAGGTCGCCGTTAGCTTGTGCGAGACGGGCTCTTAGCATCAGCAGACTGGGTCGGGGCCGCAGGGCTCCGCTCTGCTCGAGCATGCCTTCCAAGAGCTCGATCCAGCGGGAGGCAAGCGGCTGATCACCGTCGTCGAGCGCGAGCATGGCCGCGAGGACGACCAGTTCGGTAAGCGGAGATGATGGATGCTGGATCGATGCCGGTGGACCGTCCGGAAAATGGACGGCGACGAGGGACCAGGCGAGCGTACGATCGCCCTGCTGGCGTACCAGTTCCGCGGTCTCGTAGAGATAGGCCCTGGCGTGCGGCAGATCCAGGTTGGCAATGATCCTCTCTGCGATGCGCCGCGCCACTTCCCAGCGCCCTTCAAGTACGTGGTGGGCGATCGATGGAGTAGTGTCGGATGACTCCTCAGGCTTGGTGAACGCCGGCTCCATGACACCGATGAGCTGCTGGCGGGCCGCGAGGTTCGTCGTGTCGAACTGCAGAAGGGATCGCAATTCAAACATGGCGCCCAGGCCGGCGGACACGGGAATTTCCCGGCGTTTCGCGGCCTCATGCCACCGCTCGTAGAGGCGGAGCTGGTCAGCTCGTCGAGCCAGTTCGCCGTAGGCAATGGACAGCCCGAAGGTGAGATCGTCGCCGATCGCATCGGTATGGACGTCGCTCAGCCAAGGTGCGGCGTCGGCTGCCTGCAAATACGCCTCGCCCTGCTCGATCGCTTCGTGTAGATGGCCGGCTGTTATCAGCCACGCGACATAGGTCGGACGGCGAGGATTGAGCGCGGGCAGCATGACCCCGGAAGGGACCGGTTCTGCCACCAGCGAAGCAGAGGCCCAGTCGAGCAAGCCCGGATAGCTGAAGAGGTGGTCCAGGGGCAGGGCATCGATCTCGTCGGCTCCGGCGGCCATCAGGTCGAGCGCGCTTTCGAACTCATCGAGGAATGCGAGTGCCGTACCTTCATCGAAGAGGCAGTAGGCGTGGAGAACCGCATCACCTACCTGCGCGGCGAGAGCACGAGCTTCCCGGTAGGATTCGACGGCCGCACGCGGGTTGGTCCAGCGGCGGAGGCGACCGATGCAGTAGAGGAGCCAACACCGCTCCCGCGACGTCTCTGAAAGCTCGAGCGCCGCCTCCAGCCGCGCCGCCGCCGTGAGCCAAGCAAAGCTCCTCGTGGCTCGTTCGCCGGCTCGGACCAGCCAGGCGCCGGCCCTACTATCACGCGCCTGACCGTAGTGGTAGGCGATACTGTCGGGGTCGGGTAGTGGCTGCGACTCGAGCGATTCAGCCACTATTCGGTGCCAAAGGCGGCGCCGCAGGGCGACCATCTCTTCATAGAGCGCCTCCCGCAGCAAGGCATGCCGGAAGCGGTAACTGTCGTCTTCCGTCTCTTCGATCAGTTGGGCGGCCTGCCCTTGCTCGATAGCTGCCAACAGCGCTTCGTCGCTCGCTCCGCTCACCTGCTGCCAAAGGTCGACTGGGACCGTCGGCCCGATGACCGCCGCCACTTGCAACAGTTCGCGCGTCGTCTCCTCCAGCCGCGTCAGTCGACCCTCGATGACCTGTTGGAGCAGCGGTGGTATGCGCACCCGGTCCAGGTTCGCGAGCTGCCAACCTCGCCCTTCCTGCCGCAGCACGTTCGCTTCCTCCAGCGTGCGCAAGAGCTCGCCCGCGTAGAGCGGATTCCCCTCGGCGTGGTCTTCCAGGTACCGCTCCAGTCGGTCCTGATCAGGCTCGTCCAGCTCA
The DNA here is from genome assembly GCA_963713965.1 of uncultured Chloroflexia bacterium. Taxonomy (GTDB): domain Bacteria; phylum Chloroflexota; class Chloroflexia; order Thermomicrobiales; family Thermomicrobiaceae; genus CALAGB01. Next base: position 1,542,100 of record OY970217.1, on the reverse strand, counting down.
TAGCGCTCCTGGATCAACGTTCTGTTGCCGTCTTTGTCGAGCTGCCGCACGTCAAGTCGCTCGGCTCCGGCTTCACGGACCAAGAGAGGGAGCAGCGTGTAGAGAGGATGGCGACGGTGCAATTCATCAGAACGATAGGTGGCCAATAGCAAGATCCGCTGGCCGGATACCTGGCGCGCAAGCATGCGGAAAAAGTCAAGCGTTGCCTGATCCGACCAATGGAGGTCATCGAGCACGAGGAGAAGCGGACGTTTCGCAGCGGCACTCCGGAGAAAATCGGAGACTTCCGCAAACAGGGTCTCCTGCGAGCCGATCTTCGCCAGTTCCTTGACGTCGAAGATAAAGGGCGGCAACGGTGGCATGTGAGCAGCTGTACGCCGATACTGTCGCCAGATCTCCAGCCATGGACCGTATGGTGGCGTCACGCTGAAATCGTAGGCATGGCCCCAGAGGACGAGGCAGCCCGCCTCCTCGGCCTGCACGCTCAGATCCTCGACCAGCGTCGTCTTACCGATGCCCGCCTCGCCACCCACCAGGATTGTGCCGCCCTGGCCCGCCAGCATCCGGTCGAGGTGCTCACGCAAGATCGTCTGCTCTCGCTCGCGGCCAACCAGCAGCGGCCGCTCCCGGGCGGAGCCTCGTCTCGGCCTCCGGCACCGGCACCTCGATGCCGTGGGGTGGCAACGCCTTAGCGATGTCGCCCAGCCAATCCGATTCCGAACGATCCAGAGTCTCGATCCACTGTGAGCCTTCCAGCCAGTAGGCCAGTTCACCCGGCATAGTCACCGGCTCCAGCAGCAGCGGCAGATACGGTTTCTCATACCGCCAGCCGAGCGCGAGTTCCTGTTTGACGTTGCGGGACGCCAGCGATGCCGGCGAGGCGAAGAGGAGCAGGACAGATGCGCCCTGGATGGCCTCGGTGATCACGAGGGCGTAATTGGCGCCACCGTGGATGCCGTCCCGGTCGATCCACGTTCGCACTCCCGCCGCCTCCAAGCGGTCGACGAGTGGCAGCACGCGATCCCGGTCGGCGCTGGCGTAGCTGATGAAGACGTAGGGAGCGGCTGCGTTCACGTTTCCCCCGTGCTGCGGCTCGAAAGCGTCGGTATGAGCAGCGTACGCCGCGTCTGAGTGGATAGCAAGAGAACCAGATCGTATGGAACTTGATCGCACCTGGACGGTGTCAACAGGGCTACGCCAACCGCCGCTGCCGTGCTAACGTGTACCCATGTTTCGGGTGTGCACAACAGGGATCGTGAAGGAGCAAGCGGATGGATGCAGGGGACCAACTCCAACAGACCGCGGCGCTGACCGAACGCGCCGAGCAAGCCTTCCGCGGATGCACCCGCTTCCTCACGTCACACGGCTCGCGCTCGCCGCGTGAGATCCTGCTCGAGCTGTCCCAAGCGGCCGACCCCGACATGGTCCCCGACCGCTACGGCAAGGGCGACGTGATCAATGAGTTCGAGTCGCAGATCGCCGAGCTGCTGGGGAAGGAGGCGGCGGTCTTTCTGCCGAGCGGTACGCTGGCGCAGCAGATCGCGCTCCGCATCTGGTCCGAACGCCGCGGAAGCCCCAACGTTGCTATGCACCCCAGGAACCATCTCGACCTTCATGAGGGCTACGCCTATCAGCGGCTGCACGGCCTGCGCGGGATTGCGGTCGGCAATCCTGATCGCCTGCTGACGCTCGACGATCTCCAGTCGGTCGCCGAGCCGCTCGCCGCGCTCCTGCTGGAACTGCCCCAACGCGAGATCGGCGGCCAGCTGCCAGACTGGGACGACCTCGTGGCCCAGGTCGACTGGGCGCATGCGCGCGGTGCCGCCGCCCACATGGATGGCGCCCGTCTGTGGGAATCCGGTCCGTACTACGGGCGACCCTACGCCGAGATCGCCGCGCTGTTCGATTCGGTCTACGTCTCGTTCTACAAGGGACTGGGCGCTCTGACCGGAGCCGCGTTGGCCGGACCAGCGGAGGTGATCGTCGAGGCGCGCGTCTGGCAGCACCGGCATGGCGGCCGGCTATTGCAGATGTTTCCCTACGTGCTTTCGGCTCGACTCGGCCTGGAACAACGGCTGGGACGGATGGCCGACTATCATCACCGAGCGGTCGAGATCGCGTCTGATCTCGCGGTCTTCCCCCAGATCGCGATCGTGCCTAACCCGCCGCAGACGAACATGATGCATCTCTACGTCCGTGGCGACCGCGACCGGCTGCTCACCGCCGCTATCGAGATTGCCGAGGAGACCGGCATCGGCGTGCTGCGTTCGCTGGCGCCATCGCCACTGCCCGGTTATCAGAAGTGGGAGTTCACCGTCGGCGACGCCACGCTGGCGCTCAGCCGCGAAGAGATCACGGCGACGATCGGGGCCCTGCTGGAGCGGGCCGAGAGCTAGCTCGGATCGGAGGCACCAGCTCCGAGCTGCCGATCCAGCGCGGCGACTCGCTCCAGCGTCGGCTTCGCTGTCAGCGGTTCGCAGATCGAGCGCACCTCGGCGAGCAGCGTTCGCGCCTCGTCCGGATTCCCGTGCGCCGTTCGCAGCTTGGCGATCTCCAGCAGCGTCAGCGCACGCTCAAACGGCGCGGCACAGCCTCAGCGAGCGCAGCGACTCTTCCAATGGTCCGCAGCCGCGTCAAACTGCTGCTCTTCCGTGTCGAGTTGCCCGAGGAAGCGGTGAACGGCGATGAGGGCGAGCGGTTGACGCGGGTCGGAGGCGTGGGCGAGCGCCTGCTCGGCATGGTGGCGTGCCTGCGCCGAATTGCCGCTGGCGTGATGGTACCGGGCCCAGAGCAAAGCACCCTCGGCCCGACCAAGGACAGCGCCAGCCCACGCAAGCCAGCGATCGTGTGCTTCCAACCAGGCGCGGGCCATGGGGAAAGCGTTTTCGGCCAGCGAGAGTTCGACTGCTAATCGCTGAAGGATCTGACTTTCCAGGAACAGCGTCTTGCCTGGTTCGGTTGCCGGGCCGCTGGGGAGCATCCAACCCGCCTGCTTCAACGCCGCGGTCATGTCACCACGATGACAGGCCAGCAGACCAAGCACACATCTGGCCAACGCTGGAATAAGCGGGTGAATTGTCGTCGACGCCAAGGTCGCAGCCCCACGCTCGGCTTTCTGCCAATCCCCTTCGATAAACGCCAGCGCAGCAGTCGAAACAAATTCGTGCCTGCCACCACGTAGTTGTAATTGCCAAGGCTGAGAACTACGGATTCCTGCCATGCCGCCCACGCTCGTTCCGGCTCTCCAAGCGCGGCATATGCGATCCCACAGCCACCGAGAGCGTTCGCAGTCTTCCAGGCCGGAATGGCCTCCCACTCCGACCACCAGTGCTCGGCGAGGTCCAACGCGTCTCTGAAATATCCAAGCGAGGCAAGCGACACAACGATCGACTGCCTCCGTACCTCCATTGAATGGTCGAGATACAAATCAGAGGTACTGTGCATACTTCCGGACCAATGGGGGTAGACAGCCGCGAAGCCGGCGCTGTCCTCCGCCCAAACATCGGGCTGAACTGAATCGTAGGCATCAAGGGCTGGCTGCAAGTCCCTAAGCGATGCGTCTAGGTTTCCGGCCATATGGTGGAGAAAGCCTCGATCGGCTTGCGCGACAATCTTCATTGCGTGATTGCCGACTTGGTGAGCCAGACCCTGTACCTCATCCAGAAGCGCGAGACTCTCCGCTGGTGCCCAAAAACGTTTAGTGAACGCCAGCCTGTAGAGGAGCCAGCCACGCAATTCCGCCTGGGAGGCATCGCTTTCGAGCAGCGTTTGAGCCGCGTCGTATCGTTCTGCAGCCGTCCGTAGCACGAAGGCGCCTTCGGCCCGCAGCGCTGCCTTGATGAGCCAATCAACCGCTCTCTTGTCTCCCGCTTGCTGAAAATGGTAGGCAATCGTTTCGGGATCAGGGGATGCCAGCGGTTCGAGCGCCGCGCCTACATCCCGGTGAATGCGTCGACGTCGTATTGACGGGATGCGCTCGTACAGAGCCTCACGGAACAGCGCGTGGCGGAACTGCACTCCAGTCCCGTCGGATGCCTCGGTGATGAGCTGCGCCTCCTCGGCTCGTTCCACGACGTCAAGCAGGCCGCTCTCATCGACCTCACCAACCGTCGCCCAGACACTCAGTGGCACCATCTGTCCAATGACCGACGCCACGCCGAGCAGCCGCTGGCTTTCGTCGTCGAACCGCGCCACTCGTGCTTCGATGACTTGCAACAACAGCTGTGGCACCTGGACTCGCTCCAGTGCACCGAGCACCCAGTTGCCGTCCTCACGAGCCAGGACGTGCTCATCCTCCAACGTGCGCAATAGTTCGCTCGCATACAGTGGGTTCCCTTCGGCATGCTCGACGAGGTATTGCTCCAGTCGCCTCGCGTCGCCGTCGTCCAGCGCATATTTGCTGTGAATTAACGCGCGGTGCCCGATCTGGTCGAGGGCCCGTACGTCGATACGTTCCGCGCCCGCCTCGCGGACAAGCAGCGGTAAAAGAGTGAAGAGGGGGTGACGCCGGTGTAGTTCATCGGATCGGTAGGTAGTCACCAGCAAGATTCGCTCACCTGCAATCTGCCGGGCCAGGATACGCACGAAATCAAGCGATGCCTGATCGAACCAGTGGAGGTCATCCAGAACCAGCGCGAGCGGGCACCGGACCGCGATCGACCGGAGGAAGTCGGCGACCTCCACGAAGAGTGTCTCCTGCGAGCCAACTTTCTCCAGTTCCTCCACATCGAAGATGAAGGCAGGCAACGAGGGCAAGCCGCCTGCCATCCGGCGGTACAGGCGGAAGATTTCCAGCCAGGGACCATACGGCGGCGTCACCGAGAGATCGTAGGCATGGCCCCAGAGGACCAGGCAGCCTGCGTCTTCGGCCTGGATACTCAGGTCCTCGACCAGGGTCGTTTTGCCGATGCCGGCCTCGCCCCCAACCAGCACTGTCCCGCCCTGCCCCGCGAGCATTCGGTCAAGCGCTTCACGGAGTTGGGATTGCTCCTTCTCGCGTGCCACCAGCAGCGGGCGTTCTCGCGGGAGACTCGTAGCTGGCGAGGCAGCTGCAAGTGGCACGTCAGTGGTGATGCCAAGCGGCAACAGCGCTTCGGCCAAATCGCTCAGCCACTCATGTTCAATCCGATCCAGCACCTCAATCCACTGCGAGGCCTCCAGCCAGTAGGCCAGGTCGTCCGGAATCTCGACCGGATCCAGACGCAACGGCAAGTACGGACGCTCGAAGCGCCAGCCCAACGCCAGCTCCTGCCGTACATTACGTGAGGCGAGGGAGGCCGGTGAGGCCAGCAGCACGAGCGCACTGGCCTCCTTGACCGCGTCGCTGATGACCTTGGCGTAGTTGGCGCCGCCGTGGATGCCGTCCCGGTCGATCCAGGTCTTGACGCCAGCCTGTTCCAGCCGGTCGACAATGGGCAGCACCCGCTCGCGGTCGGCACTGGCATAGCTGATGAAGACATACGGAGCGTCAGGCATCGGGCGCCTCCAGCTCCTGTTCCAGCGCTGTCACTTTCTCCAGGGTCGGCCTGGCTTCCAGCGGCTCACAGATATCCCGCACCTCGGCCAGCAGCGATCGCGCTTCGTCGGACCGGCCCTGCGCCAACCGCAGTCTGGCGATCTCGAATAACGTCAGTGCGCGCTCGAAGGGAGCGGCACAGGCTTCGGCGAGTGCCATTGACTCCTGCAGATGCTCTTCGGCCGCATCGAATTGCCCGGCTTCGGTGTCAAGTTGGCCCAGGAAGCGATGGACAGCGATGAGCGCCAAGGGTTGTCTGGGAGTGGTCGCAGCGACGAGTACCTGTTCGGCCACGCGGCGGGCGGTCGACAGGTCGCCGGTCGCGTGGTGGTAGACAGCCCAGGCGAGCAAACCATCGGCGCGTCCCAGGACGATGCCACTCCAGTCGAGCCATCGGTCGTGTGCCTCCAGCCAGGCTCGTGCGGCCGGGAGATCGCCATCGTCGATGGCAAGTTCTGCACTGAGCCGTTGCAGGCGCAATGCGGGGATGATGGCCGTCGCTCCTGGGTTGGTGGTCGGTCCATCTGGCAGGATCGCCTGAAGATGGACGAGGAACTCCGATCGATCACCTTGATGCGCAGCGACCTCTGCGACGGGGAAGCGTAACCACTGCGCGTCATGAAATCGCCCGGCATCCCAATCAACATCGACGGTCCGCTCGCGCACTTCTCGCCACTGTCCTTCAAGCACGTCCAGCGGCAACAGGCAGAGTCTCGGGCGGCCAGCTCGGCGGTAATGACTCGCTGACGCTGTCGGGTATCTCGGCGGCGAACGCAGCGTACGCTTCGCTCGCTCGTCAAGATTCTCAGATCCATAGGGGAGTGTGAAAAACGTGAGTTGGGTCGCCACCATCCGGACCCGCAAGATAGGCTCGGTCTGTGGATCGCGCCGCGCGTGATTTAGCTCTTCCCTGGCTTCATCCGATCGTCCCATCAGACTATGGAGGACCGCACGATTGACGTGAAAGGCCGACGTTCGGCTGCGTTCGTCGAGCTTCTCAAGTGGTTCGAGCACCGTTCGCGCCTCAGAGATCGGCCCACCCCGGCCAGTTGGCCGGCCAATGCGGCTCGTCCGGTGATCTCATAGTCCGGGATCGCCTCACTCCGTGGAGCAGTGAGCGTCGTCCCTGACGAGGTCACTGCCAAGGTCAAATACGTCTGGCATCGCGTCCGGCGAGAAATTCCGCGCGGCGTCGATTGACGTTGAACCTGCGGGCGCGATCGGCAGCAGGGAGCGCCTCTGTCTTCTCGATTCCCGCGCGCCATTGCCTTGCACCCTGCTCCGTGTCACCAAGCCCGAAGCGCAGCAATCCCTCGCCGTACGACGCGAAGGCTTCCAGCGCCCGGTCGCCGGCGGCCTCGCCAGTCCGGCGCGCAATGTTGAAGTACTCCAGCGCCTCCCGAGGATACGAGAAGCGTCGTACGCAGCCGATCCGGAATTGCAGCCAACCGCGTTGCCGCTGGCGTGTGATGCTGCCTCCAGTAAACGCAACGCCGCCTCATACCGCTCGGCTGCCGTCACGGTCGCGTAGGCCCGCTCGGCCCGTAGCCCCGCCCGGATCAGCCACTCTGCTTCGCGTTCGTCTCCTGCCTGCTGAAGGTGATACGCGACTTCGTCCGGATCGGGCCGTGCCGCCGCCAGCAGAGTTTCGGCCACCCGCCGGTGCCAGACACGTCGCTGGAGCGGCGTGATCCCCTCGACAAGTGCTTCCCGAACCAGCGCGTGGGTGAAGCTCAGCCGGTCTGGTTCACCGTCTCTCCAGCACGTTTGCGGTGGCCGCCTGCTCGACGACCGCAATCAACTGTTCGGTCGCCAACCCGGTCACGCGCTGCCACGGCTCCAGCGGCACTTCATGCCCTAGCACCGCCGCGCCTTCCAGCACCGCTCGCACGTCATCGGGCAACACGGCCAGCCGAGCTTCGACCACCTCTTGCACCAACGGCGGCAGATGTGCCGCCGGCAGAGCCGCCAGCCTCCAGTGGTCGCCCTCGGCCGCCACGACGCCGTCATGCTCCAGCGAGTCGAGCAGCGCTCGGACGAAGAACGGATTGCCATCCGAGCGTTGCGCGAGGTGTCCGACCAGCCGCCGTTCGTCGGGAGCAGGCAGCCGATAGCGCCTCGCCACCAGCGCCTCGATGGCTGGGTCATCGAGGGAACGCAAATTCATTCGCACGGCCTGCGCTTCGCGGGTCATGCGAGGGAGGAGTAAGGCCAGCGGATGTCGGCGGGTCAGTTCGTCCTCGCGGTAGGTTGCGACGAAGAGCAGCGCGTGATCGTGCAACTGGCGCGCGAGATAGCGAACGAAGTCGAGGCTCGCCTGATCCGCCCAGTGCAGGTCGTCAAGGACCAGCATCAGTGGCCGTTGTGTCGCGACCGACCGGAAGAATTCGGTGACAGCCGCGAAGATCGATTCCTGACTGCCAGCCTTTGCCAGTTCCTCAGCGTTGCCAATGAACGCCGGAAGAGGCGGCAGACTCTCCGCGACAGAACGGAACTGGCGGAAGATCTCCAGCCACGGTCCGTAGGGCGGTGTGACGGAGAGATCATAGGCGTGTCCCCAGAGGACCAGGCAGCCACGTTCCTCCGCCTCGGCACTGAGATCCTCCACCAGCGTCGACTTGCCGATCCCCGCTTCGCCTCCGACCAGGATCGTTCCACCTTGACCGGCGAGCATTCGCTCGAGCTGCTCACGGAGTTGGGTCTGCTCGCGTTCCCGGCCGACCAGCAAGGGCCGCGCGCGCCGGACCGCCAGTGACTGCGTGCTCTCACTCGGAAACGCGACTTCGAATCCATGGCGTTTGAGCGCGTCCGCTACATTGGCAAGCCACGTCTCGGTGGAATGGTCGAGGACCTCGATCCACTGCGATGCCTCCAGCCAGTAGGCGACGTCCTTGGGGATCTCGACCATCTCCAAGAGCAGCGGAAGGTACGGTCTGTCGAAACGCCAGCCCAGCGCAATCTCTTGCTTGACGTTGCGGGAGGCGAGTGAAGCGGGTGAGCACATGATGAGCATCGCGGACGCGTGCTCAATGGCTTCAGCGATTTCTAAGGCGTAGTTGGCCCCGCCGTGGATGCCGTCCCGGTCGATCCAGGTCTTGACCCCCACCGCTTCCAGCCGATCGATGATGGGCAGTACCCGATCGCGGTCGACGCTCGCATAACTGACAAAGACGTAGGGATGACCCCCGGTCTGGTCGGGCATGGTCCCGCTCCAACTTAGAATGGTCACACGATATTGTCAGAATACGCTGGAATTGACGTGCATGCAAGGACGACCGCGCGCAGGGCCGACGCGGAGTACGACGACCGGCAGACTGTCAGATCCGGCTACTCGTCGTGGACGAGGGCGAGAAACTCCTCCGGTTCGACGTGAAGCCCGAGTTGATGAGCCGGCGGCAATGCCGAACGCTCGTAACGAAGTTTTCCGGACAGGGCGCTCATGTCCAGAATGGCTTCCATCGACCGTGCCCCATGCACGTAGCTGGTGACATCGAGAAAGGCGCGCAACACACCCGGGTCGATCTGAAGGACGTTGTGCGTGAGTAGCTGTGGTGCCTTCGCCTTGAGAAACGAGCGCAACAGCAACGCGCGTCGCAGCACGAAGCTCCGGTCCTGATCTCCGGACGGATTCGGCCCGAGGATGTCGACGAACCCGCGTAGGCGACTGAGGAAGTCAGTGGCCTTGGCGGCCGGCCTGTCGACCGAGCGATCCTTGAAGCTCGCCATGGCCGCGTGCGTACCCCCGGCGAAAATGAAGATCGCCGGTCCGATCGGACGCGCGATCCCCTCTTCCAGAAACATACCGTCCTGCATCGGCGCCAAGAATTGGGCCAGCCAGCCGAGCTCACGGCCATCGACGGACGTGTCGAACTCGTCCCAGAAAACCAGCGGCAGGCGCCGCTCGACAGCGCAATCCCGTACGCGCTGTAGGGCACGCGGCAGTTCTCCGGTAGCGAACTGCGACAGGTTGAACTCCAGCACGTCGATCGGGAAGCCGCTGGCGATCCACTCTCGGGCCATCTGCTTGATGGCGAACGACTTGCCTGATCCGGGCGGGCCGAAGACGGCCAGGCTTAGCGGGCGATGTGGTCGCTCCTGCTGCAGGTATTCCCGCATAATGTGTCGCACGCTGCGCATGCTCTCGATCTCGGTTCGATCGATCGACGACCAGACGCCCATACGCTCGACTGGCAGGTTCGGGCAAGCGACCTCGTCTCCTTCAACCACGATGCGCTCCGCCGCCGAGCGTTCATTCCCCTGAAAGGCCGCCGACGCGATTTGCCACTCCGGGTCGGTGGGAATTTCACAGGTTTGAAAACCTGTTTGATCATCGCCCGACAGCATCCGCACTGCGTCGTCGGGGAAGAGCAGCCGATCGGGAGATGGGGTGAATCCGCGCACGTGCAATTGCCGGCCGGCTGCCAATCCGTGGGCGACGGCGCACTCCCAATCGGGAGACTCCGGATCGCGCGCGGCCGCCAGCGCGAGGGACGCGGTGATGGCAGTTCCCAGCCCGGGTGTGGACCCCGGACAGACATGCTCCCAGTCCCCCTCCTGATGCAGCGGATCGAACACGAGCCAGTTGCTCTCTCCAGGTTCGATCATGACGGCGCCGCACTGGCCCAGGGAGACGACGATCAGGCGGGCACGTGTCAGCGTCGAGTGGCGCCGAATCGCGTCGACGACATCGCTGCCGGTTCTTTCCCACGAGAGGGGCTGACCAATCGGCGCGTACTCTTTGCGCAGATCGCCAACCGAACAGTAGACCGTCAGCCGGTCCGCGAACCCGCCGATCAAATGATCCCAGAGCGGACCGACCGCCAACGGGGTGCTCAGTTTCACGATGACGTGCTGGGGCCGGTCAGCAACCAGGTTCAGCGCGTCCCAGCGACTCGGGTCGTCGCGGAAGCCCAGGTTGGCGTCGTCGATGACCAGACAATCGGCCGAAGCTTCAACTGCCTGCTGATCGATGGGAGCAGACGAGGCTAGTTGCAGTCCAAGAAACTGGCGCATGCGCCACACCGGCTGCGGTTTGCCAAGGCGCTGCGGATATTGCTCCCAAATGGCAAAACTCCGCGCGACCGACGGCTCGGCGGGATTGCTGAACGCTTCGCGTGGCAGACTGGGTCCAGAGATGCGGGGCTGAACGCGTGCATCGTACTCCCTTACCGCCGCATGCAGCAGATCGCTGATGAACGCAGCGGATCCGGCCAAAGGGCTCATGTGAACGGCGGCGGGCTGTTCCCAGCGATAGCTGCTGTCCAGGGCGGTCGAGGAGGCGGACGGCGCCAGAATGGCCCAGTCGACCGTCACATCCCCAATGACCTGGATCGTCGAAGCATCACGGTCTGTCACCGGTTCATCCCCCAGCGGTTGGTTGTTCGGCTCGAGTACTGTACGATCGTACACCATCACGCCGCCCACGCGCGTCGTGGCCGGATACGTCCCCACGATGGAAGAGTGAGGATTTGAGTTCAGACGCTTCGATTTGCCCAGGACTCGTCATCGGCGTCGTCGGACACCGCCCAGATGCTCTCCGCGATCCGGACGATAAGCGGCTGTTGCATCAGGTGCGAAGCGTCCTGGCGATTGCCTGCGACTCTGGCCGGGCGGTCTCCTTGATCTCTCCGGTCGCCGAGGGGGCCGATCGGCTGGTGGCGCGAGAGGCGCTCGCATCTGGTCTTCCGCTGATCTGCCTGCTCCCGTTTTCTCGTGACGACTACGCTCGCGACTTCGAAACCGAAAAGTCGCGTGCCGATTACGAGGATCTGCTCCAGCGGTCGGCAGCGGTGATCGAGCTCCCCGGAACGCATGGGAGCGCCGAAGAGCGCGATGCCGCCTACGCCGCACTGAGCGATGTGCTGATCGACCGAATCGACCTTTTGATCGCCATCTGGGATGGGGAAGAGGCGCGCGGTCTCGGCGGGACGGGACACACGGTTCAATCCGCGCTGGAGCGGCGCATACCCGTCGTCTGGATTCACGCCCACGCTCCGCATGAGGGGGCGCTCCTTTGCTCTGACGAAACTGGCGCAGCAAAGCGGACCGATGTTAGTCAGATACGTGTTTGGCTCCAAAAGCGGCAAAGCATCTCGTGAAATCGGGCGATCGGCGAGCGTCGATGCCGTGCGGGACCCGTTGCAGTTCGGCTTCCCCGCGTAGATCCTCGCACACTCAACAACACCATCTCAGCCGAAGATTAACTGTTTCCTCGCGGATGGATGCCTCCAACTGGCTAGCGTCGATGGTGGGTCGCACCCGACCTACGACGAGAATCGATCGAAATGCCACATGGACGGAGTTTCCGTTGGACTACGAATTGGACATGGCCATCCTCCCTCATCACGAGCTGATTCGCCGAGCCGAGCAGATGGTGCGACTGCACCACGGTGAGGCGAACGGCTGGAGCCCGACGCGCCATCGCCTGCTCGATGGCGACCGTGTCCTCTCGCATTGCTCCCTCGTCGCCCTCAAAGGCCAGCGTCTGGCCTTCTCCTGGCGTCACGAGCGTGGCTTGAGCGCGATCTGAGCCAGCTCGTCAAACCTGCGGTTGGAGCGGTGCGCCTGCGATCACGTTGTCGCGTTCGGTCATCGCCGGCATGCGATACTGCTCCACAGCATCACGTTGCACGTGAAGACCTGGAGGGACTGATGTCCGACGACGTCGTTCGCGGCTGGGCAACCGTGTATCCTCACCTGCGCTATCGCGACCCAATCGCGGCCATCGACTGGCTCACCCGGGTCTTTGGGTTTCGGGAGCGCGTGCACATGGCGATGCCAGACGGTCGATTCATCACGGCTAAGCTTCAAGGGCCGGACGGCGGGTTGATCATGATCGCAGGGGTTACGCTGGATCTTGAGACCTGGCTGCGAGAGCGGTTGGCCGAGTTCCGCTCGCAACGAGAGCAGGCGTGGCCGGATCTATCGCACGTGACGACGGTGCAGGTGAAGGACGTTGATGCGCATCACGCTCGCGCTCGAGACGCCGGGGCCGCCATCCTCATGCCGCCGTCCGACCAGCCATGGGGACTGCGGGTCTACTCCGCCGTCGATCTCGAAGGCCATCAGTGGGAGTTCAGCCAGGTTCTCGATCTGCTCGATCCCGAGGCGTGGGGCGCAACCAGAGTCGAGTGAACTGCGCCGAACGTCGCGCCGTGTTTCACATCGCGGCCGACGTGGGGTTAAAGTTTGTTGATCCGTGACGCGATCCAGTCGCTTGCGACAAGAGAAGGGCTCCAAAATTGGCGGAAGAACCACGAATGCTATCGCCTCGCGAGATCGCGGGAATCCTGGCTGCCACGCAGACTACTGTGCGTGCTGAGCTGGAAGCACTGCCCGATGCCGTCGTCAATTGGCACCCCGGTTCAGAGGAGTGGTGTGTGAAAGAGGCGCTGGGCCACATCATGGAGGCCGAGCGACGAGGCTTCAACGGGCGAATCCGAACCATCCTGGCGGAAGACCAGCCCGATCTCGAGGGTTGGAATCAGGTCGACGTGCAGCGGGAGCGAAATGACTGTGCCCATGATGTGCGCGAATTGCTGGATGAGTTCGATCGCCTGCGCGCCGACAGCGTTGAGTTGGTCAGCGGCCTGGCCATGCCCGATCTCGTGCGTGGCGGGAATCACCCGCAGGTCGGCTACGTAACCGTCAACGATCTGCTGCACGAATGGATCTCGCATGACCGCAATCACGTGCGTCAGATGCTGGCCAACGTGCAGAGCTACGCTTTCCCACTGATGGGCAACTGTCAGAAATTCGCCGGAGAATAGCACTCGTTGAACTGAAAAGGATCGCGGGGCGGAGATATCGGCTGCCCCGCGTTCCTTTGTTCTTCGAATCAGTGTTCTTCGAATCAGCTCCGCTCTGCGTTGCGCTTGTCGCGCCAGGCGATCCAGTCCCCAAAGCGTGAGAGATCCCACTCCGGACCGCTGCAGCGGATGGTCAGGAGCGTGAATCCCTTATCGACCATGTCGTCACCCTCGTCAAGCGACGCCGCCATGGCAAGGCCGGTGGCGTGCTCGATGGTGTCGGGGTCGCGGCCCTCCTTCTCGCACCACTCCTTCAGGACGTTCGCCTTGCGAACCAGATCGTCGCCTCCGGCGTTGGCGTGCCAGATGTCGGCATGCTTCGCCACGATACGCAGCGTCACCTTCTCGCCGCCCCCACCGATCATGATCGGGATGTGGCGGGTCGGCGGTGGGTTGAGCTTGCTGAGGCGATCCTCGATGATCGGCATCGAGTCACGCAGATCGCGCAGTCGGCTCCCGACCGTGCCAAACTCGTAGCCGTACTGGTTGTAGTCCTTTTCCGACCACCCCGCGCCCATGCCAAGAATGAATCGGCCGCCCGAGATGTGGTCGATGGTGCGTGACATGTCGGCGATCAGGTTGGGGTTGCGGTAGCCAATGGCCGAGACGAGCGGCCCCATTTCGATGCGCTCAGTCATTGCCGCGATGGCGCTCAGGAGCGTCCAACATTCGTAGTGCTTGCCGTCGGGATCACCCGATAGCGGGTAGAAGTGGTCCCAGACGGTGATGACGTCGGCACCCTTCTGCTCGACTTCAAGCACGGCGCGCTTGTAATCGGCATAGGTGCCATGCTGCGGATTCAGATGGACGCCTACTCGAATCTTCCTCATCCATTCCCTCTCTTCGTTGTTCGATGATCCGTGGGCCTTCACCTCTGCTTTAATCGATTCTAGGCCGCATCTCATTCCATTATGCGGGAGAATGCCGTCGTGCGCTCGGAACATAATCGTCGGCGAAGGATAATTTCGCGGTGAATCATGACGACCACGTCGCGCTATTGCGGGACGGAATATCACAACAGGGTGGAGTCTGGGCCGATTTCGGTTCCGGGTCGGGTGCCTTCACGTTGGCGCTGGCTGACCTGCTCGGACCTGGCGCTGAGATCTACTCGCTCGATCTCGACCGCCGCGCGCTCGAGAGACAACGCGACGAGATGCGGCGCCGTTTTCCCGAGACAATCCTGCACGTCATCGTAGCCGATTTCACTTCACCCCAAGATCTGCCGCCGCTTGACGGTATCGTGATGGCCAACTCGCTCCACTACCAACGGGACAAAGATGGCGTGCTGCGCCTCGTGTCTGGCTACCTCAAGCCTGGCGGGCGCCTCGTCCTGATCGAGTACAACACTGACCGGGGGAATCACTGGGTTCCATATCCACTTTCGTATCCAACCTGGGAGACGATTCCCGATCGCAATGGGTTCGATGGAACGCGGCTCCTTGCCCGTCGACCGAGCCGCTTTCTCGGAGAGATCTATTCGTCGGTCACGTTTCGATCCGAATGACGAAGGGACATTGGATGCAGATTCCGCCCGGGGAAGAGCTGGCTTTCGCTTCCGCCACCGAGCTGGCGGGCCGCATTCGTGCTCGTGAGGTCTCTCCGCGCGAGCTCGTCAGCCTCTTCCTGCAACGAATTGAACGGATAAACCCACGCATTGGCGCCTACGTCACGCTCACCGGCGAGCGGGCCATGGCTGAAGCCGAAGCCGCCGAGCGTATGTTGAGGGTCGAGGAGTCCGCCCAGGTTGGCCCGCTGTTCGGACTCCCGATCTCGATCAAGGATCTGAGCCCGACGAAAGGCGTGCGAACCACCTTCGGCTCGCCCGCGTTCGAACATTTCGTGCCGGAGATGGACAATCCGGACGTGGCACGGCTCTTCCAGGCGGGCGCCATCATGCTGGGTAAGACGAACACGCCGGAGCTCGGTCTGAGCATGTCGACTGAAGATGGGCTCTTTCCGCCGACGCACAACCCGTGGGATCTCTCGCGCAGCCCCGGTGGTTCCAGCGGAGGAGCAGGGGCGGCGTTGGCGGCACGACTTTGCTCGCTCGCGACCGGTTCCGACGCCGGTGGCTCCATCCGCATCCCAGCCGCGGCCTGTGGCGTGGTTGGTCTCAAGCCGTCGCGGGGTCGCGTGATTCCGCGCCCATTTGATTCCGCCGCCATCGCCGGGTTCGCCTCGCCCGGGCCGATGGCTCACACGGTTGCGGACGTGAAACTCTTGCTCAGCGTCCTCACGCCACCATTCATGCCGATTCCGCCCATGCGGGAGGATCCGACCGCCGGACTCCGCGTCGGGTGGACGACGAAGAGCGCCGTGACGCAAGTCGATCCCGAGGTCGCAATGGCGACCGAACGAGTCGCTCAGGTGTTGGCTGATCTCGGACACAACGTGGCTGAAGCCGCGCCCGACGTGAG
Source organism: uncultured Chloroflexia bacterium (assembly GCA_963713965.1). Lineage (GTDB taxonomy): Bacteria > Chloroflexota > Chloroflexia > Thermomicrobiales > Thermomicrobiaceae > CALAGB01. The sequence continues at coordinate 1,526,360 of OY970217.1, read as the reverse complement.
TGGTGTCTACGATGCGTTCCTGACCATCATTCAGGCACACACGGCTGTCACGCCGATTCCCGAGCCAGACAAGCTTGGAACTCACGCTCGGGCGATGATCGAGAGCGGCAAGCGGCATTCAGCCATTGACTATCTGCAAGCCGAATTCACGATCCTCGATCTGAGTCGTCGTGTGATGGAGTGGTTTCGACGGTTCGACATTCTCGTCTGCCCGACGTTGCCAGTCACGGCCCCGCAACTCGGTTCGATGGGTGGGACCGAGGAGGAAATACGGCAGACGCTGGATCGCTTCGGCGCGTTCACCTACTGGGTCAACACGACTGGGCAACCGGCGATTTCGCTGCCGCTGGGGCAGTCGGCGGACGGCCTTCCCATCGGTGTGCAACTGGTTGGTCGCGTGGGCTCCGACGACCTGTTGTTGTCTGTCGCGGAACAGCTTGAAGTGGCCATGCCGTGGGTCGACCGGATTCCGGCCATCGCGTTCAACTAATGCCGCGTCAAGCGCTCCACCAGCGAACGGCCGTTGGGCGCGACGCCGGTCGTCTCTGACTTATGGTCCAACTGCTCGAAGCCGCGTTGGACGTAGCGCACGCCAATGAAGCGGAAAGGCTCGGGCTCCCAGCTGCGTCCGCGCCGGTTGACGAAGGCTAGATTCGCGAGGTCGCTATCGGTGCGCGTGATGAGGTCGGCCAGCATGCGGCCGAACAGATTGGACGGCCCCACGCCGGTTCCGGTGTAGCCGTAGGCTGCTGCCAGCCCCTGCGCCAGATCGTACGAGACGATCGGCACGTAATCGCGCGGCCAGCCCAGCGGTCCGCCCCAGGTATGGGTGAACTTCACGTCTTTCAGCATCGGGAACCATTCGCGCACATTGTCTTGCAGCATGTGATGGGTTGGCTCATGCAGGTCGTACTCGTCTTTGATGCTCGATCCGAGATGGTACGGTGCGCCTCGACCACCGAACATTACGCGACCGTCTGAAGTGTGCGTCAGATACTTGACCATGTGGGTGGCGGAGGAGAGCCCCTCGCGTGCTTCCCAGCCGATCGATTGCCAATCGTTCGCCGAGAGTGGCTCGGTGATGGTGATGAGGGAGTAGACCGGCATCACCTTGCGCCGCAATTGTGGGAAACGCGAGAGGTACGACTCGCCGGCCAGCACGATGGTTTTGGCGCGTGCGTGGCCTCGCGCGGTATGCAGGACCGGGTAGGCTCCGGTGGTGTAGTCAATCACCGGTGATTGCTCGTAAATCGTCGCGCCCTTGCGTTCAACGGCGCGTGCTAGGCCGCGAGCCAGCTTGGCGGGCTGAATCTTGGCGCTGTTGGCGTTGTAGATCCCGCCGAGAGCGCCAGCGACCGATACCCGCTCGGCGACCTGCTGCGCGTCAAGGAGCGCCGAGCCATCGCCGAAACCAAATTCTTCGAGTGTTCGCTGCTCCCCAGCAAGCACGTCGAGTTGGTATGGGCTGCGCGCTAGCCGTATATAGCCGCCACGCACAAACTCCATGTCGATGCCTTCGCGCTCGGCGACGCTGGAGACCTCGTCAACAGCGGTGTTGATGGCGTGTTGCAGGTCGATCGCGGCCTGTCGTCCGAAGAGCTGCGACATGCGACGCAAGCCGATCGGCAGGCGGTTGCCCAAGCCGCCACCATTGCGCCCCGACGCGCCAAATCCGGCGATTTCGCTCTCCAAAATGGCGATCTTGAGGGACGGCTCGCGCTGGAGCAGGTAGTAGGCCGTCCAGAGTCCGGTGAAGCCAGCCCCGAGGATGGCGACGTCAACGTCGATCGTACCCTCCAGCGGCGATCGCGGCGTCAGATCGTCGCCGCAGGTCTCAAGCCAGAAGCTGTATGACTCGTACGATTTCGCCATTAGACCACCTCCGGACGTGATGATTGGGCGATTTTGAACCGTCGGTTACGCAACGTAGAGGCGGGACCTGCGCCCGCCTACGGCCGCAGGCCGTCAATTCCGTGCATGCTACCGACAACGTGGCGGTTCCCGGAGACTTCGTCCCCGCTGGCGGCCACAGGTGCCGCCTCTACGTTCAACCAACCCAATCTACACCCAACCTAATGCGTCTCCGACAAACTTGCCGGATCGACGTTGGCCCCGCAGATGAGCAGGCAGACGCGTTCGTCGGTCTCCGGTTGATAGGCACCGGTCATCAGCGCGGCCAATGGCGTGGCGCTGGCAGGCTCGCAGGCAATGCGTACCTCATCCCACAACATCCGTTGCGCGGCCACGATAGCGTCATCCGAGACGAGCAGCGCGCGATCGACCCACTGCGTGGCGGCATGGAAGCCGAGCTCGCCGATCTTGCTCGCGCCCAACGCATCGGCCGCGATGCCGCCGAGCTCCACCTCCACCGGTTCACCGGCCGCAAGCGCCGACGCCAGCGTTGACGTTTGCTCCGACTCAATCGAGACAACCCGCGTTCGGCCGCCGTACCAGGTGGAAATCCCGCCGATGAGCCCGCCTCCGCCGGTCGCGACCAGCACCGTGTCCAGATTCGGCTGCTGCCGTTCGAGTTCGAGCGCGCAGGTGCCAGCACCAGCCACCACCTCGTGCTGGTCGTAGGCGTGGGCGAACAAGGCACCGGTCTGAGCGACCTGTTCGTTGCTGGCGGCCAACGCGTCAGCATAGAAGCGGCCGGTGACGACCAACTCAGCGCCGAGAGCACGCAGCTTGGCCCGCTTGGCCGGGCTGGATGCCTCTGGCACGAAGATCGTGGCGTGATGGCCCAGCGCCCGAGCCGCGAAGGCGATGGCCAATCCGAAGTTGCCGCCGGAAGCCGCCACCACTCCAGCTGGCGGTAGCTCTCGGTTGCGCAGCAGATTGAAAGCTCCGCGTGCCTTGAATGAGCCGCTCCGCTGTAGTTGTTCTAGCTTCAGCGTCAGAGGACAGGACACTCCGAACGCGCCGGGCTCCATCTCCATCACGGGCGTGCGCCGGATCCAGCCGTCGATGGAGCGGTCAGCGGCCTCGATGTCTTCACGTGTAACGAATGTCGGTGTTTCGGTCATGCTTCCCTCTGCGAAATACCTGCGAGACACCAGCGAATCACGCCTTAGCCTGCCAGGTCCAGTGGTCGCCCTCCGACACGATGTAGCCGATGCCTGGAAAGGAAAGATGGTAGGTGACCACCGGCAGGTGCTCGCGCGCAGCCATGTCCAGGAGGCGCCGTCGAGTACTGACCGTCGCCTCTGGATCGGCGTCGAAGTCGAAATACCACTCAGGGTGATAGAGCTCCACCGGATGGTGGAAGGCGTCGGCGGTGTGGAGCAAGCGCTCTCCGTTCGATTCGATCAGCAGCCCGATCTGGCCTAGAGTGTGGCCGCGCACCGGTATCGCTAGAATGCCGGGAACGATTTCGCCGTCCATCGGGATCTGCTCGAAGCGGTCGGCGATCGACAAGAGCTGCTTCTTGTCCGTCTCGTTCGGCTCTTTCGTGCGCTCGTTCCACTCGACGTCGCTGATCACGTAGCGCGCGTTGGGGAAGGTCGGGTGACCCTGCCCGTCGGTATTCGCGTCGACGTGGTCCCAATGACCATGCGTAATGATTACCGTGTCGATGTCGGCGGTTGAGATGCCCGCATCGGACAGGAGCCCGAGCAGATTGCCGGTCCCGGCCCGTTGGCTGTTCGGCCCGCAGCCGGTATCGACCAATACGCGGTGGTCGCCGGTATCGATCATAAGCACGTTCATGCTGAACGCGCTGGCTGGGTCGCCGGTGGCTTCGGTGTAGGCGCGGTGGGTCGCCAGCACCTCTTCGTCGGTTGAATTGACGAACTGCAGTGGCGGCGTCTCCTCGTCCGATTGCAGTTCGATGCCGTCGCTGAAGACAGTGCAGTCAAAGTTCCCAACCTTGAAGCGATAAATTCCGTCCGATTTACTCATGGTGTTCCTCCCCGCGTTTGCTCTCTATCAGTCGGAAGATTGCAATCATACTGCTGGAGCGGCGGAGACCGTGCAATGCCGAGCCAAACCGGTACACTTGACCGGAGCATTATTCACACGCATTGGGATGGGTTCTGCGCGACCCCGATGTCGACGCCATCCCGATAGGGGCACGATCGACGCATGAAGAGACCCGCGACAGGTAAGTCAACCAAAACAACCAGATCAGTCGAACCGACCACGTCTGCTCAGCAAGCGCGGCTCGAGCCGATGCCGAACGCGGCGGGCTTCTGGCGGCGTCTGTCCGGTTTCACGATCGATTGGCTCCTCAGCTTTGTGCTGCCGTCAATCCTTTCCAGCATGATCCTGCTGGCGATCGGCTACTCGGCCCGTTCCGCATGGATCGATGGGCTCTGGATGATCTTCGTGGCCGCGGTGATCTTTGCCTATTTCACCTACTTCGCCATGCGCGGCGGCTCGCCGGGGATGGCCCTCGCTGGGATCAAGCTGGTCGACGTGGAAACGGGCGAACCGCCGGTATTGGTAAAGGCGCTCGTCCGGGGCTTGCTCATGACAATTCTGATCGGGTCGTGGTTCCTGCTCCTGCTGCTTGATTGGGGTGGCGGTTCGGGCAAGGTCAGCAATTTTGCGGCATTCTTCCTCAACATCGCCTATGTCGCGTTTCTGGTCAGCTTTTTCGGTCACCTGTGGATCGCCTGGGATCGCAAGCGACAGACGCTTCAGGACAAGGCGGCCGGAGTCATCGTGGTGTTGCGCAAGGCAAAGGTCGAGCCAGTCGAACGACCGGCCCAGCACATCGATCCCCTCGAGTGGCGGATGTAGATGACATTACCCCGCCACGGCCGTTTTGCCTGCTGAGGTGCCAGCCATGCGGCCGAAGACAGCGCCGGACATCAGCCCCGTTCCACCTGGATAGTTGAAGTAGAAGAGCCCGCCGACCAATTCGCCCGCGGCATAGAGCCCGGGAATCGGCTGCTCTTCGCTGTCCAGTACCTGGGCGTTGTCGTCGATCTTGAGGCCCCCAAAGGTGAACGTCAGGCCGCAAGTCACCTGATAGGCCTCGTATGGTGGCGTGTCGATCGGGTTGGCCCAGTTGGACTTCGGTGGTGTGATCCCCTCGGTGCGGCGACCGTCCTTGATGGTGGGATTGAAGGGGATGTCCGTGCGCACCGATTCGTTGTAGGCTCTGATCATGCGCAAAAAGCCCTCGGCGTTGACGTCGTCCAGCTTCTCGGCCAGCTCCTCGAGCGTGTCTGCGCGAACTTTGGTCACCTCGCGGATGCGATATTCGTCGCGCAGAAGATGGGTTACCTTGCTGTCGAAGACCTGCCAGGCGAACTGCTGCGGCTGATGCAGGACCTCGTGGCCGTACTTGGCGTAGGTGTAGTTGCGGAAGTCGGCCCCTTCATCCACAAACCGCTCCCCGGTGGCATTGACGATGATGCCAAACGGATAGCTGTGCTTTTGGAAATTGTCTCCGACTCGCAGATCGCCAAAATCGGGGGCGTTGCGGTCCCAGGCGACGGCGTGGCCGCCGGACCAGTTGCCGTAGGGGAGTGCGCCTATGTCGAGCGCCATGCTGATTCCGTCGCCCGTGTTGTAACGCGTGCCGCGCACCTTTGCCAAGTCCCAGCCGGGGCCAAGATAGCGCGTGCGCCATTCAGCATTGGCCTCGAATCCGCCGCAGGCAAGAACCACTGAGCCAGCCTGGACCGTCAGCCTTTTGCCGCCGCGACGAGCGACAAGACCTTTGACAACGCCTTCTTCTTCGATCAGCGAGACGCCGCGCATTCCATATTCGACCTGGATGCCGGCCCGCTCGACGGCGCGATTGAGAGTTTCGATGAGGCCGGGTCCGCCGCCCGAAACCTCGACGCTCAAGCCGCCCCAGAACTTGAACCGGCCGTCGACTTTGAATGCCTGTCGACTGTAGGAGGGGGAGAAGCGGACCCCCTGTTCGCGCATCCAGACCATCGTCTCCAGGCTTTTGTCAATCAGCGTGGTGGTGAGGTCGGGATTGGAGCGGAACTGGGTGATGCGTTCCATATCGGCGAAGAACTGATCACGCGTGTAGGTGCCGAAATCGACGTCAGTCTGCTCGTCTTCCGGGAGGTCGGGCATGACTTTGAGCAGGTCGTCGACGCCGTTGTAGGTGAAGCGCATGGCGCCCGCGGTGTAGCGACTGTTGCCGCCCCGCTCCCGCTCCGGAGCGCGCTCCAGAACCAGCACGCGGGCGCCTTGCTGCCGAGCCGCCAGTGCCGCACAGAGCGCCGCGTTCCCCGCTCCGACGACCACCACGTCGGTCTCGAAATCCGCCATCCTGCGGTCCTCTCTGCATGATCGTGAGTTGGTCACATCAACTACGCATTGTTCCGCGCGCCTTTCATAACACAGATCTGGCGAGCGCGCTCTACGTTCGTGTCTCTGATCAGCTGAGATAGAATGCACATGGTGTGGCCGGTATGTTCGGCAATACGGCGCGGGCTCGCACATGGTTCCCGTGCAATCAGGAGTCATCGCGGATGTATGGGAGCATGTACGATCATCCACAAGCAGCCCTGGTTATTGGAGCAGGGATTGGCGGCCTGACCGCCGCCATTGCTCTGCGGCGAGCGGGATATTGCGTGTCTCTGTTCGAACGTTTCGCGGAGCTCAAACCAGCGGGAGCGGGGCTCATGGTTGCCCCAAACGCAGGATTGGTATTGAGCGCGCTCGACCTGCTGGAGGACGTTCGTGCCTCTGGAGCGGAGATCACGATCATGGCCGCTGCCGCACCGGCGGCATGAGGTACTGTTCGGCTGTTTCCGCGCATAAGGCGGCATGGCCGACCGAGCGTCGGTTGACGGTACAGTCCTCCGCGGTTAGTCGATCTCGATCATCTGATCGTAGGAGAGCGTCTCGGCCGGACGGTCAGGGCCATTGGCACGCTCGCCAATCGCCTGCCAGCCCGGATCCGCTTGCTCTTTTGCCCTGATGCGCGCGAAAGCATCACGATCGGCATATTCGATCATGATGCTGACCTCACCGGTGTGCTCGCCGCTCTGCACCTGAAAGATCCGCACCGTGCGGTTCGGGTCAACCCGTAACATCTCGCGCCGGGCGTCTTTCACGAGTTGCAGCGTGTCATCAGTCGTTCCCGGGTGCGGCCTGAACGTCTTTACTGAGAGAAGTGGCATGCGTCCCTCATCCCACGAATCGGCCAATTTTGACCATCATATATTGAGATGCGTCGGTCCGCTACCGGGTCCTCGCCGTCGCGCTACCACCCTCCGGTCTGTCCGGACCAACGCGTCTGCTCCGATGGTCGTCATCGTTTCGGTAGCCGCAGGCAGGTGCGGATTCCGCGCACTCGAGCAAGAAGCGAGTTAGCGGTCTGCGCTGTCCAGCCCAAACAGCTCGATCAGGGCACGTGACTGTTCGCCTGGATCGGGCGAGCGCTTCAGACACGTGACCGGCTGGTGCAGCATCTTGTTGGTGATGGCGTGGCTCAGCGCCATGACGACTTCACGATCTCGTTCATCGAGGTGGCCGAGTCGTTGGAGCGCCCGCTGCACCTCACGCTGGCGAATTGCTTCGGCGTGTTGACGCAGGCGCTGGATCGCGGGAGCCGACTGTCGACCGTGACTCCAGGTGCCGAACGCACGCAGCTCATGCTCGACGATCGCTTCCACTTCAGGGATCGTCTCTTCACGGGACTGCAAGTTCTCCTCGCGGATGGAATGGAGCGAGTCGATGTCGTGCAGGTGAACGCCGGGGATATACGCGACGGTTGGCTCGACGTTTCTCGGCACGGCGATGTCGATCAAGAGGAGAGGGCGGTCTTCACGTTGAGAAACGACGCGTTCGAGCCGCGGCCTGGTCAGAATCGGTTCGCTGGCGCCGGTAGCCGTGATGCAGATGTCAGTACTCGTCAGCGCCTCATCGAGACTGTCCCAGTCGACATCGGTGGCGTGGAGTTGACGCGCGAAGAAGACGGAGCGCTCCGGCGAACGGTTGCACAGCCGCAAATCGCCGAGGCCATTGGATACCAGGTTACGAGCCACGAGCTGGCCCATCTCGCCCAAGCCGACCACCAGCCCGGTGCGGTTCTGCAGGCTGCCGAGAGTGGACCGCGCCAACTCGACCGCGGCGTGGCTGATCGAACCGGCGCCGCGACTAATGGATGTCTCGTGCCGAGCTCTCTTGCCAGTGACCACCGCGTAGTTGAAGAGGCGCTCCAGGATTGGCCCGGAATGGCCCGACTTGCGCGCGGCGTCGGCGGCCTGGCGCACCTGGCCCAAGATTTGGGGCTCGCCGATCACCAGCGAATCGAGTCCCGAGGTGACGCGGAAGAGATGTTTGATTGCATCGGCTCCACGCATGCATCGGAGGTGGGCGCGCAACGCGTCAGCAGGAAATCCAGACTGCCGTGCCAGGCAACAACTCACCGACTGGGGAGCGTCATGATCGGCCGATACACCATAGATCTCGGTCCGGTTGCAGGTGACGATGGCCACGGCCTCATCGACGATCTCACTGAGATCATCCATCAGCGCCGCTTGCTGCTCCTGGTCGAGCGCCAGCCGCTCGCGCACCTCGATCGGGGCTGTGTGGTGCGTGACGCTCAGCAGAAAGATGTCGTTGATCCGGTTCACGTCCATGAAACCTTGAATCGTCCCTGTCAGATCGAAGCTGAAGTGCGCATGGCGTTGAATGCCGCCTCGGCCGATCGGTTAATCTCCTCAGGGGTGTGCACCAGGGAGACGAACGCCGCCTCGAATTGCGATGGAGCCAGGTAGACGCCCTGCTGGAGCATGGCACGGTGGTATCCGGCGTAACGTTCGACGTCGGACTTGGTGGCGGACTCGTAATCGGTGACCGAACCGTCGACGAAGAAGGCGGTCAGCATCGAGCCGACGCGGTTGATGGTCAGCGGCACGTCGGCGTTGTCGGCAGCAGCCAGTAACCCGGATTCAAGTCGCGCACCCAGGCGCTCCAGCGATTCATAGGTGCCCTCCGGGCGCAACAGTTCAAGCGTAGCGATGCCGGCCTGCATGGCGAGCGGATTTCCCGCCAGCGTTCCAGCCTGATAGACGGGGCCGAGTGGCGCCAAGCGCTCCATGATTTCGCGCCGTCCACCGAACGCTCCGACCGGCAGTCCGCCGCCGATGATCTTGCCCAAACAGGTCAGATCGGGCGTGACGCCGTAGCGCTCCTGCGCGCCACCGGGAGCCACGCGGAAGCCGGTGATGACCTCGTCGAAGATCAGAAGCGCGCCATAGCGGCGCGTGATATCACGCAGCTCGGCCAAGAAGCCCTCCGCTGGTGGGATGACTCCCATGTTTCCGGCCACCGGTTCGACGATGACGCAAGCGATCTCTTCGCCGATGGATTCAAACGCGGCGCGTACCGACTCGATCGAGTTGTAGGGCAGGCTAATGGTGTCGGACGCCGTGCCTGGCGTGACTCCGGGGCTGCCGGGAATGCCGAGCGTTAGCACACCCGAGCCCGCCGAGACGAGGAGCGAATCCGCGTGCCCGTGATAGCAGCCGGTGAATTTGACGATGCGGTTCCGGCCGGTCGCGCCTCGTGCCAGCCTGATCGCACTCATGGTTGCTTCGGTGCCTGAGTTGACGAAGCGGACCAGATCAATCGACGGAACCATCTCTACGACCAGCTTCGCCAGCTCGGTCTCCGCTTCGGTCGGCGCCCCGTAGCTCGTGCCTCGATCGACGGCCTTCTTCAACCGCTCGATGACGGCGGGATGGGCGTGACCGGCGATGAGCGGACCCCACGAGCAGACGTAATCGACATATTTCTTGCCGTCGACATCGAAGAGATAGGCGCCCTCGCCCCGTTCAATGAAGAGCGGATTCCCGCCGACGGCGCGAAAGGCCCGCACCGGGCTGTCGACTCCACCGGGCAAGACGCGTTGCGCTTCCTGCCATGCCTGCTCGGATCGCGTCATTCTGCTGTTCCCTCAATCCCTTGTGTTGCGTCGTCGTTTAGTTGGGTCTCGACGTCAGACTGTGTTCAGCAACTCCTGACTGCTCCTGCAGCCAACGTGCCACATTCTTGGCGTGATAGGTGATGATCATGTCGGCCCCCGCGCGCTTGATTGCGGTGAGCGATTCCATCACTATCCGTCGCTCGTCGATCCAACCGCTCAGCGCCGCTGCCTTCACCATGGAGTACTCGCCGCTGACGTTATAGGCAGCAATCGGAACATCGAATCGTTCGCGCGCCCCGGCGATGACGTCGAGATAGGCCAATGCGGGCTTCACCATGATGGCGTCGGCCCCTTCGTCCAGATCGGCCTGAATCTCCAGATAGGCTTCTCGTTTGTTGGCCGGATCCATCTGGTGCGATCGTCGGTCGCCAAACTCGGGCGTTGAATCGGCAGCGTCCCGGAACGGACCGTAGAAAGCGGAGGCGTACTTGGCGGAATAAGAGAGGATCGGTGTCTGAGTGTGACCCGCAGCGTCCAGTGCCTGCCGAATTGCCGCCACGCGACCGTCCATCATGTCGGACGGCGCCACGATGTCGGCACCCGACTTGGCGTGCGAAACGGCCGTGCGCGCCAGCAGTTCCAGCGTAGGGTCATTATCCACATCGCCGTCAATCAGAATGCCGCAGTGTCCGTGCGAGGTGTACTCACAGTTGCAGACGTCGGTGATCACGACGAGATCCTGATCAATCTGTTTGATGGCACGAATGGCTTCCTGCACGACGCCGTGCTCGTCGTATGCGCCGGTTGCCAGTTCGTCTTTGGTCTCCGGAATGCCGAAGAGGAGTACCGAACCGATGCCGATCCGTCGCAACTCCTCGATCTCGAACGGAAGCTGATCGACACTGATCTGAAAGACGTCCGGCATCGAGGTGACTTCCTGACGCACGCCGGCTCCGTAGGTGATGAAGAGCGGGTAGATCAGCTCGTCAGTCGAGAGGCGCGTCTCGCGCACCATGCGACGAAGCCCCTCGGTCCGTCGCAATCGACGGAATCGGTGGAACGAAAGCTCAGGTGCGGTCATCGGGATTTCCTCTCGTTGGCGGCGACGAGGGCCGCGAGCAGGCCGGGAATCGAATAGTCATTCGCGACGATGTCGACCGTGAAACCCACCTGCGTGGCTGTCTCGGCGGTGACGGGCCCAATGCAGGCAACCGTGGCGCGATTCAGGGATTCCATCTGGCCGTCTAGCAACGTCGCGAGGTTGCGTGCGGTCGATGAGCTGGTCAGCGTCACGACATCGATGTCGCCACGTCGTACGCGTGCCATCGCCGCAGGATTCGCCTCGGCCTGGACCGTTCGATAGACCGGAACGACGTCGACTTCCGCCCCTGCCTGGCGCAAGCCATCCGGAAGGACATCGCGCGCCTGCTCAGCACGCGGCAGTAGGATGCGCCCATCGCCGGCCCCACGCTCGAGCAGCCGGTCCAGGACCTCCTCGGCGATGAAGCGCTCCGGCACGAAATCGGTCTTCACGCCGTGGCTACGCAGCCGGGCGTCGGTGGCGCTGCCGATGGCCGCGACCTTCGCGTTGCCTAACGCGCGCAGATCTCGCCCGGCGGCGTCTAGATAGTGAAAGAAGGCCTCGACGCCGTTGGCGCTGGTAAAAATGATCCAGTCGTATTCGGAGATGTGAGTGAGTGCGTCCTGTATTGGCTCGGTGTCGCTCGGCGGCGCAAACTCGATGGTCGGCAGCTCGATTGGATCGGCACCCAATTCGCGCAGCCGCAGGCTCATCTCGTTGGCCTGACCGCTGGCACGCGTCACCAGGACGCGCTGGCGAAAGAGGGGTAGGCGCTCGAACCAGGCAAAGGCGGGCCGCTGTCGCACGGCATCACCAGCGACCAGAACACCTCCGGTGGTCGGATCGGTTCGCGTGCCGAGATTCCCGAGCATCGATTCACGTACCTCTTGCGTCGGCAAGGTGGAGTGATGGACGACCAGGCAGGGCGTCGTGCTGCTGTAACCGGCGCGAATGAGGTTTTCAGCCGCTTCGTGTGGTCGCTCCATGCGGCCGATCATCACGATGGCAGTGCCGGAGATTATGGTGCCGAGTGGCGCAATCGGCTGCTCGCCCACCAATGTCACGGTGCCGCGATCGAGATCGAGCGGAACGCCGCAGTAGGCCGCCGCCTGCAGCCCAACCACTGGTTCCGAGATGACTTCGAAATCAACGTCGTCGCGCCTCATCATGCGTGCCTCACGCAGTGCGACCGGATCGAGCTGTGGACTATCGGGATAGATCCGAACGACGACTCCACCCGCGCTTAGCTCCTCGCGCACATCGGCCCAGGTCCGCTCGCCAGGGAGCAATTTGCTGGAAAGAGGGAAAATCTCGCGACGAGCCGTGGGATTGATGAGTGCTATCACGCCGGCGGGAGTCGACTCCGGATAAAGGGCCAGGGTGGCTGTGGCCAGGGCGTTGACCGACTTGACCGGCAGAAGATCCGGATCACCGGGACCATGCGAACAGAGCACGAGCCGTCCCAAACGACTCACGATGCCGGCCTGGCCAATCGCATTTCAAGCGCCGACCGCAACTGAGTGGCGAGCTCGGCCGCAGTGGTGGTGGCACGTTCCAGGCTGCTGGTCGAGTTTTGGTAGCAAGCAGCGGTCATCTCCTCGTCCGCCAGCATGGCCCGTAGCGTCACAGACCCGCGATCGACCCTGGCCAACGCGCCAATTGGGGACTGACAGCCACCACCGACGGCGCGCAGGAAGGCACGCTCAGTTTCTACTTCTGCTGCCACGTCCTCTTCGTTGACCCGCGCCAACAGTTCGAGAATCTCATCGTCGCCAGCGCGACATTCGACGCCTAACGCGCCCTGGCCAGGTGACGGAACGAAGGTGTCGATGGACAGGTACTCGCCGATGCGCTCAGCCCAGCCCATGCGTTCGATACCGGCCGCCGCCATGATGGCTGCGTCCACTTCGCCCTGCTCCAGCTTGCGCATACGTGTGTCGATGTTGCCCCGCAGCTCGACGGCACGCAGATCGGGTCGGGCGTGGCGCAATTGCATGACGCGCCTGCGTGAGCTCGTGCCGACACGTGCCTCGGCGGGCAAATCACTCAGGGATTTCCCATCGGCCGTGAGCAAGACGTCACGGGGATCGGACCGGTTCAAGATGGCACCGATCGTCAATCCATCTGGTAGTTCTGAGGTGAGGTCCTTGGCGCTGTGGACCGCGACGTCGATCGTGCCGGACAGGAGTGCGGCTTCCAGCTCTTTGGCGAAGATGCCCTGGCCACCGAGGATGGCGAGCGGCGTCTGCTTATCGACGTCCCCAGAGGTGTTGAGCACGACGGTTTCGAGGTGGAGATCTGGATAGTGGCGCGACACGGAATCGGTGAAGATTCTGGCCTGCAAGAGCGCCAGTGCGCTGCCACGGGTCCCGACTCGGATTGTGCGCTGAAGCATGTCGTTCTCGTCCAAACATCCGGTCACGTCGGCCTGCATGGTCTGGTCGTTGCCGACACTTGATGTAGCCTTGTCCGGCTGCTTAGGCGTGCTTACCGGACTTCCACCCAAATTCGCTGGATTTCGCGTGTGAATCGTGCTGAAAAGCTGTGAGAATCTTCATAAATCTGTGCAAACCTCAACACCTCTCGAATTGTACGGCGCTGTGCAAAAGGGTGTCAAGCGGGGAAAATCCGCAAATTGACAGGAAAGCCGCTGATTGCTATCATTAACGCTTGTGGGCGCACGCGCCCACGATTTGTCTGTGCGGTTTTCAGGAGGGATCTCTCGGTGTACGCGGTCGTTGTAACGGGCGGGAAACAGTATCGGGTCGCGGTCGGAGATCGCATTGAAGTCGAGCGTCTCGAGGCTGAGCCGGGCGCCGAGATCACTCTCGATCGTGTTCTAATGGTAGCGCAGGACGGCGACGTCAAGATCGGTACGCCGGTCGTCGATGGAGCTAAGGTGATTGCCAACGTTGACGAGCAGGCGAAGGGTAAGAAGCTCATCGTCTTCAAGATGCGCCCTAAGAAGCGCTATCGCCGCAAGACGGGGCATCGCCAACTGATCACCAGGCTGACCATCAAGGACATCGTCGCCTAGTCGCGACGGAAATGATCGAGATCCCATCGCTGACTGAAGGCATGGAGGAGAGACATGGCGCATAAAAAAGGTGTCGGCAGTTCACGAAACGGCCGAGACAGCAACGCGAAACGCCGCGGCGTCAAGCGCTTCGACGGAAATATCGTTACCGCGGGGTCGATTCTGGTGCGCCAGTGCGGCACGAAATTTTACCCCGGCACCAACGTCGGAATGGGTCGCGATTTCACCCTCTTCTCGAAGATCGATGGATCGGTGAAGTTCGAAGCCTTCAGCCGCGACAAGAAACGAGTCAGTGTCTACGCGGTCGACGGCGAGTCGCAGCCGGCTGCCTGAGGACGAGAGCAAAGAGAATGAAACAAGGTATTCACCCCAAGTACGAAGAGAGCACCGTCGTCTGCGCCTGTGGCAATAGCTGGGTCACCCGATCCACCAAGCCGCAGTTGCGTGTCGATCTCTGCCCGCAGTGCCACCCCTATTACACCGGCGAGCAGCGCATCGTCGACAGTGCCGGTCAGGTTGAGCGCTTCATGCGACGCATGGAAGTGGCTCAAGAGGCTCCGAGGCGCAAGAAAGTCGAGCGCCGCCAGAAGCGGCTCGAGCAGCGCAGCAAAGTGCAGCGACGCGAAGAGCAGCTGATCGTGCCGGAGTCTGACGAAGAGAAGACCGAGTCGGAAGCGACTAGCTAGCGTTCTTCCCCATCAGACACCTTCTTGCGGAAACGTGCTCGGAACATCGGCGTGACGATTTCGTCACGCCGATGCCATATCCTGGCACGCCATTCTGATCCAGATGCAGCGCTGATACGTTAATATGGTTAGAGAGAGTTTCGCGACTTCATGGCCCGGCGGCCATTCACATGACTCGATAGCGAATCTCTCATTCGGGAGGAGCGAGTGATCATGTCTGGACCAATGTCCGTGCAACCGCATCGAGGCGTGCAAGCCGAAGATGATCTGGAGCAGGCAGGGTTCACCAAAGAGGAGATCGATCGACTTCGCCGCCTCCGTGAGATGTACCCCTTCATCGAATACGTGGATTCCCGGCGCCAATGGCACCGCCTCCGCTTCGTCAAGTGGTTGTACACCCAGGGGCAAATCCAGAAATAGCTGGACGATCGATGCAAGAACGAGGGGCGGATCACAAGTCCGCCCCTTTCTGTCCATCCATTCAATCTGCGTTTGCATGCGGCGTTCGAGCACGTATACTCCTAGGTTGAAGAATTGATGGTTTATGGCCATGATTCCAGCGCGTTCATGAGCATGAGAAATATCGAAAGGAACCTTCCTCGATGACCTATATCATTGCCGAACCTTGTATCGGACTGAAAGATGGGTCCTGTGTCGAGGTATGTCCCGTCGATTGCATTCATACTGACGATGACGCCGATCAGTACTTCATCGATCCCGACGAGTGCATCGACTGTGGCGTCTGCGCAGAGGTCTGTCCGGTCGAGGCGATCTTCTTCGAAGACGACCTTCCGGAGCAGTGGGCCGCGTTCTTCAAGAAGAACAAGGACTACTTCAACAAGTAGCAGATCTCACGCGTTCGCGGGTGTTCCGTCGACGCTGGGCGTGCTCCGGGTTATCCCCGGCGTACGGAGAGTGTTGTTCCTTGCCCCGGCTGACACACCAGAGATTTCGGATCGGTGCGCAGATGACCTTCATCCTCGAACTGCAAGACGACTATATGCGTCCGGCGATTAAGTGCGATCGCTGCGGCGCGAGTGTGACCGCATCCGGATTCAATCTATGGAACGTGGATGCGCAGCCCAAGGGCGGTGAGTCTGAATCAGTTCAACTCTGCTCCGAGGAGTGCTTGGAAGCGTTCTACGACCGGCGTCCCCTCGACGAAGAGTGGGTGGCGGTGTCGATTGACGCCTATCTCACCAACCTGATCGACTCACTCTCGATCGATACGGGTCAGGTGAAGGAGAGAGAGCGCGGTATGTGGGCGGCGGAGCACACGCGTCACGAGGCGCCCGACTAGCACGATTACGCAAGATATTTCGACGCCACGTCGTCGGTCTTGGAGTCCGGTCGGCATCCGCTTGCGGGGCGCCGGCTCTGGACACACGAAGAACGTTGTAGGTCGCACAACATAAAGGCGCCTCGCAACTCGGGAGGCGCCTTCTGGTACAAACTGCAACTATTTCGTGAGGCGAATCACCACAGATTCGGTATGGCTTGGATCCCAGGAGAGGTTCGCTTCTCCGTTACTGATGTAACCAGGAATGTACTGGCCATTACGGACGTTGTTGCTCGGCTTCGTAATGTAGAACGGCAGGATCATCACGCCCCAAAGCTGACGACTGTTGCCAACCTCTGGGGGGTCGTTCACGACGACTGGCAGCAACGCGACACAGTTCACCGCTTCTCTACCCGCTTGACACCCCTGTATCCCGTTTACGTTCGTGTTGATGTTGCCGACTGAAGTACCCGTGTTGTAGTTGAACCAGGCCGGGGGGGTGATGTTTGTGTTATATGACCCAGCGGCGAGCCCTTTGTAGCTGTTGTCATGAGCTCCGCACGTGGACGCTTGCGGACCATAAATCTGAAACACCTTGTTGGCGGCGGATGTATTGACTTTCCAGGTGCCATCCGCCTGCTTTGACACGATATTCATCGTTGAGCCAGTTGACAATTTTGTTCCTACGCCGCATACGAGGAATGGACCGTCGCTCGGCAGAGAACTCAGCAGTTCGACGTGGGCCGTCGCCGACGCACCGGTCGATGTCATCGTGGGCCCACCGGGAATTGCGCGGATGAAGAAGGTGCCGTGTGACTCGCTAACGGAAACCTTCACACCACTGGCTGTTGCCGGGAAGGGAGCTGAGCAGTTGCCTACTTCCTTATCAGTGTTGTCAACGTAAACACAGCTCTTGACCGTTGGTTTGTGTCCGCCAATTGAGTTTTGCTTAGCAACCGCTGTTACGACGGATAACACACTGATTGGCGACGCGGGATCTGCTCGGGCGATCGCGTGCGCTCCTGCCAGGGCCCCCGCGTCAGCGGCGTTTTGCATCGTTCTGCGCTGAGCCATGTTGTAGCCCAGGTCAATGGCAAGCCCGAGAATTCCAATGAGGGCCACTGCGGCCCCGGCGAATAGGATGAGGACTTGACCTTTGCTGGCGTGCTTATTCCACATCGCTCACTACCATATTCCAACGCGTGCTGTTCGACGCGTTTCATCGGACACATTATTTGATGTTTCCCGCGATCATGACGTGCCCCCGCGGCGAATGTTGGGTTCAACCATCGTAAGCATGTACTGCGACACCTAGGCTAAATAGTGCCGGAGGACCTGAATCTTGGTGGGACTGTCGGATAGTACGGAGGTTCGAAAGTACGGCTCAGCTGCTGTGATACTGTCTGTTCTGCGGATCAGCGTTCCAGGTACTGCGCACGACGCAGATCCTCAACGAGGTGTCGCTGCCCGTGATTCTGGTCTCGACGTTGGTGCTGGTGAACGATCGCGAGATTATGGGGATCAGTTGAACGGTAGAGTCCGCAACGCCATCGCGTGAGAAACAACGATCGCGATCCGCGGGCCCACGCTGATCGCGATCGTCTTCACGTTCGTGCGGTAGTGCCCGAAACTAGAGCTTGCCCTCGGCCCGACGACCGGCTGCAACGGCTTCCGCCGCTTCGGCGGCAATTTCCAGCGTCTGCTGCACGTCCTTCTCATCGTGCGCTGTCGAGATGAACCAGCGCTCGAAGTGGTACGGGTGGAAGTAGACGCCTCGCTCCATCATAGCGGTGTGGAAGCGGTCGAAGACGTCGACACTGGTGTAGGCCAGGGCGTCGCGATAGTTGCGGATCTTGGTGATCTCGGGCGCGTCCGGCTTCGCGAAGAAGATGTGCCAGAGTGGCCCGACGTTCTGCACGATGTTCGGCAGACCTGCCTCGCGGCAGGCGTCACCCAACCCAAGTGCCACCTGCGTGCCGTGCGAGTTCAGCCGCCCCCAGAGCTCGTCCTTGTTCTCGCGCATCTCGGTAAGGACGGTATTGGCGGCGGCCAGCGCGACCAGATTGGCCGTATAGGTGCCGCCGTGCATCACCTCGTTGCGCTCCTCCATACCCATGACTTCACGCGAACCACCAAAGGCCGCGATGGGGAAACCAGCGCCGAGCGCCTTGGCGAAGGTGGTGATGTCCGGGTTGACGCCGTACAACTCCTGCGCACCACCCGGCGCGACGCGGAAGCCGGTGATGACCTCGTCGAAGATGAGGAGCGCACCATGCTTCTTGGTGATGTCGCGCAAGAATTGGAGATAGCCGGGCTCCGGCGGGATGATTCCGGTGTTGGCCTGAATTGGCTCGACCAGCACCGCGGCGATGTCGGAACCGTGCTCGGCGAAGAGCATCTCCATGTTCTCGCGGTCGTTGTACTGACCGATCAGCAGGGCCTCGGCGTAAATTGCCGGAATACCGGTCGAGGCAGGCTGCGGAACCTCGGTGTAGCCTTCAGGGTTCTCGGCGAATACCTCCGGATGGCTGCTCCAGAAGTGTGTGTCGGAGAAGCCGTGATAGCCGCCTTCCATCTGTACGATCTTGTTGCGACCTGTGTAGGCTCGCGCAAGGCGAGCTGCAGCCATGGTGGCTTCCGTGCCGGAGTTGGCGAAGCGGATCAAATCGACGCCGGGCACCATGGATACGATCTGCTCGCCGACCTCGTAGTCCAGGTCGTACGGGAAGGTCGCCACGCTGCCGCGCTCAGTGATGGCTTTCACTACCGCGTCGGTGACCATTTTGGGATTGTGTCCAAAGATCAACGGGCCGTAGCCCAGGCTGTAGTCGATGTACTCGTTGCCGTCGACGTCCCAGAACCTCGACCCCTCGCCTCGCTCAAAACAGAGCTCGAGACCCTTCTTCAGGCGTGCGTAGGAGCTCTCGCCACCGGCGATGGAGTTCGCGATGCGGTCGAACATGGAGCGACTCTTATCGAGTGACAGATGACGCTGGTTGGCCATAGACTCCCTCCCAATCCACATATCCAGTTGTATTGCCCACCGCATTGTAGTCGAATGACGCTGAGAGGCCACAGTTAACCTTGGCGTGCTATTGGCGACAGGACAATCGAACGCCCAACCGGGAACGTTTGGAAGTCGCGCGACGTTTCAGTCGTCAACTCAGGCACGCATGTGCGACCGTCCATCAATCCACCCGAGATGAGAGAGAGGCTGATCATGACCGACCGTGGAAGATACGCCGGAGCGGTGCGCGCGCCAGATTTTCCGTCCGGCCTACAATGGCTCAACACGTCCCGACCACTAACTCTGGCCGATCTGCGCGGCAAGTTGGTGATCCTCGACTTCTGGACCTATTGCTGAATCAATTGCCTGCATTTGCTTCCGCAGTTGGCGGAGGTCGAAGAGCATTTCCCCGAAGAGGTTGTGGTGATCGGCGTCCACTCGGCCAAGTATCCGGGCGAGAAGGCACACGACAGCCTGCGCAACGCCGTGCTGCGTTACGAGCTCGAGCATCCTGTCGTGAACGACGAAAAGATGGAGATCTGGGAGTCCTACAGCGTGCGCGCCTGGCCGACGTTGATGTTCCTCGATACGGAGGGGCGTGTCATCGGCAAACATGAGGGCGAGGCGTCGGCTGAGGCGCTGATCGATGCCCTACAGGAGCTGATCGATCGTTATAGGGAAGAGGGGAAGATCAAGCCCGAGCCGCTAGCGGCGTTCGAACTGATGGAGCAGCCAACCACGCCGCTCCGCTATCCCGGGAAGATCCTGGCGGACGCTGAGAGCGGTCGGCTCTTCGTTGCTGACTCCGGCCATCACCGTATCGTCGTCACCGACCTGAGTGGCGCCAACCCGATCATCATCGGATCCGGAGAAAAGGGCTTCGTTGATGGCGTTTATGGCGAAGCGCGGTTCCACAGTCCCGAAGGGATCGCGCTGAACGGCGAGACGCTCTTCGTGGCCGACCGCCTCAACCACGCCATCCGTCAGGTCGATCTGCAAAGCCAAACGGTGACCACCATCGCTGGAACCGGAGAAGCGGGTATGGGCTTCGCTGAGGCAGGACCCGCCCGATCGATCGATCTGCGTTCGCCGTGGGATTTGGCCTATCACCAGCGCACGCTCTACATCGCCATGGCCGGCACGCATCAGCTCTGGGCGCTTGACCTGGATTCAGGCATGCTGCGACCCTACGCGGGAAGCGGGCGTGAAAGTATCCATGACGGCGATCTCGAAGGGGCCGCTCTGGCGCAGCCGAGTGGGATCGACGTGGCGGACGGCAAGCTCTACTTCGTCGACAGCGAGACCAGTTCAGTGCGCACGGTCGACCTGCCGCCCTATGACGAGGTCAAGACGATCGTGGGCATCGGCCTCTTTGCCTTTGGCGATGTCGACGGTCGTCGTGGCGAGGTGCGCCTGCAGCACCCGATGGGACTGGCTGTGGCTGACGGCATTGTCTACGTGGCCGACAGCTACAACCACAAGATCAAGCGCATCTATCCGGAGGAGCGACGTTCCGAAAGTTGGCTCGGCAGCCGTGAATCGGGCAACGTCGACGGCGTTGAGGAGGAGGCGCGCTTCTTCGAGCCAGAAGGCGTTTCGGTCGCCGCGGGCAATGTCTACATCGCTGACACCGACAACCACCTCATTCGCGTGGCGGATCTGGAATCGGGTGAGGTCACCACGCTCGAGATCCAGGTCTAGCGCAACCGGCGGTTGAGAACGAAGACGTCGAAGTCTAATCGACGGATGCCCGGATTCGTCCGTGAGTCAGCGAATGTCGGGGCTGTATTGAAAACCGTTGCGTATTATACCCCCTGGGGGTATAATAGTGATATGGAACGGCGGTCGGCACCGTGGAGGAGCGGCAGGGTGGAAATGGCTGAACAGGGGACCTCGATCAAACACGTCGATTCGTACAGTAGGGACAAAGACCGCATTCTGACGCGCCTGCGCCGCATGGAAGGCCAGGTGCGCGGCTTGCAACGCATGGTCGAGGAGGACCGCTACTGCGTCGACATTCTGACGCAGATCTCCTCCCTGATCGCGGCGGCCCGCAGTATCGGGTTGGTCCTGCTGGAGGATCACGTCCGCGGCTGTGTGGTGAATGCCGACGACAAAGAGGCCTCGATTCAAGAGCTGACTGAGGCGATCGAGCGCTTCACAAAAAGCGTCGGGTAAGCACCCCGTTCGCTGGGATTGACCTCAATGCTACACTGGTAGTAGATACCCCTATGGGGTATCTACATCCGGAAAGATGAGAGCTGGATCAAGCATGGCACAGGTAGTAACGCCAAAAGATGAACTGAAACAGGGCGGCGAGCAGGTCGCGACAATGCTGGTCGACGGGATGACCTGTGCGTCGTGTGTCCGCCGTGTCGAGCGCGGACTCACACGCCTCGAGGGTGTTGACGGTGCAGAAGTCAACCTGGCGACCGAGCGTGCCCGTATCACGTTCGATCCGATGGTCGTCTCGCTGGACACGCTGATCAAGAAGGTGGAGCAGACCGGTTACACGGCTACGATCGAGGAGATCGAGTCAGAGGAGCAGGCGTCCGTCGAGGAAGCCGAGCTCGATCTGGCCATCAGCGGCATGACTTGCGCCTCCTGCGTGCGACGCGTCGAACGCGCGCTCGGAAAGATCGAGGGCGTCAGTGGCGCGGCGGTCAATCTGGCGACAGAACGCGCCTCGGTCCACTACGATCCGGAGCAGGTCAGTCTCGATTCGCTCCTGTCGGCCGTGGGCAACGCGGGATAC
Source organism: uncultured Chloroflexia bacterium (assembly GCA_963713965.1). Classification (GTDB taxonomy): domain Bacteria; phylum Chloroflexota; class Chloroflexia; order Thermomicrobiales; family Thermomicrobiaceae; genus CALAGB01. Next base: position 1,504,665 of record OY970217.1, on the reverse strand, counting down.
GGTGCATCGGTCGTCGCTGAGCCTGCCGAGGTCTTCTCGACGGCCGACGAAGATGCGCAGCGACGCGAGCGTGAAATCGGCAAGCTGCGCCGGGATCTGATCGGCGCCGCGGTGCTGACCGTGCCGGTCGCCATCGGCAACATGTTCTTCATGGGCGTCACTGGTATGAGCTACGCGCTCCTCCTGCTGGCGCTGCCGGTCTGGGCCTATTTCGGGTGGCGTTTCCATCGGGTGACGTTGAAGAACCTGCGTCATTTCCAGTTCACCATGGACACGCTCGTCAGTGTCGGCTCGACCGCCGCCTTCGGTTATTCGGCCGTTGCCACGCTGGCGTTCGGCTCGATGGACAATCTCTATTACGACACCGCCGCCGTCATCATCACCTTGATCCTGCTCGGAAAATTCTTCGAGGCACGAGCCAAGGGACAGACCTCGTCGGCCATCAAGAAGCTGATGGGTCTGCAGCCTCGTACCGCGCGGGTGGTTCGTGCTGGCGAGGAGATCGACATCTCGATCAGCGACGTTCGAGCAGGAGACACGGTCGTGGTGCGACCGGGCGAGAAGGTACCGGTCGATGGCCGTGTGCTCAGCGGCGCATCGTCGCTTGACGAGAGCATGCTGACCGGCGAGAGCCTGCCGGTCGAGAAGAACATCGGAGACGAAGTCATCGGTGGCACCTTGAACACCTCAGGTTCCTTCACCTTCCGCGCCACCAAAGTTGGGCGTGACACTGCCCTGGCCCAGATCGTTCGACTGGTGCAGCAGGCGCAGGGCTCCAAGGCACCGATTCAGGGGCTGGCTGATCGAGTGGCCGGTGTATTCGTCCAGGTCGTGATGGTCCTTGCGTTGATCACATTCGCGGGCTGGATGCTCACGAGCGGCAACAGCAGTCACGCGCTGCTGGCGACGGTTGCCGTACTGGTGATCGCCTGCCCATGTGCCATGGGTCTGGCTACGCCAACAGCCATCATGGTCGGGACCGGTCAGGGTGCGGAACACGGCACGCTGATCAAGGGCGGCCAGGTGCTCGAGCGAGCGCAGGACCTGACGACGATCGTGCTCGACAAGACTGGCACGATCACGCGTGGCAAGCCGTCTCTGACCGACGTCATCCCGGCGGCCAGCTTCAATGGTGTAGCCGATCCCTCAGCGGAACTGCTGCGTCTTGCCGTTGCGGCTGAGGCGCGCAGCGAGCATCCGCTTGCATCCGCGATAGTCGATGGCGCCCGCGAGCGTGGCATCGCCGCAATCGAGACGACCGCGTTCGAAGCGGTCTCCGGTTACGGAGTTCGAGCGACAATCGATGGTCGAGAGGTTCTGATCGGCTCGCGTCGTCTGCTCGGTGACGCGCATATCGATGCTTCCGCTCTGGAACAGAACGCACTCGAGCTGGAGTCCCAGGGTAAGACGGCCGTCTTCGTGGCGGTTGACGGCAAGCCGGCTGGACTGCTGGCGGTCGCGGACACTCTTAAGCCGACCAGCGCCCAGGCCGTAAGCGCTTTGAAGCGCCTCGGCCTGGAAGTGGTCATGATCACCGGCGACAACCAGCGGACGGCTGACGCCATCGCGCGGCAGGTTGGTATCGACCGCGTGTTTGCCGAGGTACTGCCACAGCACAAGTCGGAAGAGGTCAAGCGGCTTCAGTCGGAGGGCCACGTAGTGGCAATGGTCGGCGACGGCATCAACGACGCTCCTGCGCTGGCTCAGGCTGACATTGGCATCGCCATCGGCTCCGGTACCGACGTGGCCATCGAGGCCAGCGATATCACACTGGTGGGTGGCGATCTGCGCGGCGTGGTCACGGCCATCGCCTTGTCGCGACGGACGGTTCGCACCATCAAGTGGAACCTCTTCTGGGCGTTCATCTACAACACGGTGGGGATCCCGATCGCTGCGCTGGGTTTGTTGAACCCGATGATCGGTGCTGGTGCCATGGCGTTTAGCTCGGTATTCGTGGTGACCAACTCGCTGCGATTGCGCAAATTCGACCCGACCAAGACGAGCTGACTTCAGCCTCATCTCCACCTTCAATTCAGGCGGCGCGCGGGCCGGTCGATCTCAGATCCCGGCCCGTCCCAGTTTGATGCGCCTCTGAATTCGCGGCAGCAGGATGGCGGTGAGCAGCACCGTCTCGATCGCCGCGCTGACCGCGTAGGCGGTCGGGATGGCTTCGACGCCATATCGATCCAGCAGCGCCGCCGTGATCGCCACGCGACCAGCCAGCTGCAGCGTATTGGTGAGAAGCGGCGTGCGCGTGTCTCGCAATGAGATGAGTCCGCGCGTCACCAGCTCCGTGGCTACCGCGAACGGCAGTGACAACACGTAGATCAGCAAGACGTGATAGGTCGCGGTTCCGGCGGCCGCGCTGAACTTGCCGTGCTCGAAGAGGAGCCGGATCAGGATCCTCCCAAACAGACCCAGACCGATCAGCGCCGGGATGGCCAGCGCGACCACCGCTCCTATCGACCAGAGAAGAGTCCGGCGCATGTCCTTCCATCGGGCTGCAGCGGCGTGCGCGGCCAGTCGCGGGAAGGCTGCCTGGCCGACACCTTGACCGAGTAACGAGATCGGTAGGGCCACCAGGAGCCATGCGTTCTGGATAGCCGGCAACGCCAACGTCCCGGGCACCTTCGAGGCGAAGGCGGTGTCGACGATGAAGCCTGCGTAGCCGACTCCCACCGAAAGTCCGTTGGGAATCAGCAATCGGATGACCTGACGCAAGCGCACGCTATGCGGATCCCAGGCGATGTGGACGTGCAGACCGTTGTCGCGAATGCCCGGGATCAGCAAGATCATCTGCAGCACCGCGCCACCCAGCACACCGACGGTCGGACCATAGATGCCGACCGCGGGAACCAGCCAGCTCACGGCGATGCCGGAGATGATGGCTACGTTGTGGCTGGCAAAGGAGATCGCCGTGAGCGTGAACTGTCGGCGGCTATTCAACACCGCGGATGCGACGCTTCCCGCTGCCAGGATGAGCGGCTGCGCCAGCATGATCCGAGTCAGCGTGATGGTCAGGTGGCTGGTCTCGGCGTCGAATCCCGGCGCCAGCAGGCGATGTACGAAAAAGGGGGCAAACATCTCACCGGCGATCACCACGACCACCAGTGCGGCGAAGAGTCCAGTTAAGACCAGATTGAAGAGCCGCTCCCAATCGACGCGGCCGTCTTCCCGCTCCGTACTGAGCAGAATCGGGATCATGGCACTGGAGAGCGCGCCGCCCGCGATCAGGCTGAAGAGGGCATCGGGCAACCGAAATGCGGCGTAGTAGGCATTGGCCGCCTCACCCGTTCCAAACAAAGCGTTGAGGAGAATCTGGCGCACCGAGCCCAGGACGGCCGAGAAGAGGAAGGCAGCCATCAGCAACAGCGTGGCTTCCGGGATCGAGAATTCGCGCACGAAGAGGCGACGGAGGCGCGAATGTCGACGGTGTTCCGGCCAGGTGGTTGGCCGATTCCAACCAAACTCTGGCTCGGACTGGGCGGCCGCAGGAAAGAGAATCGCCAGTAGACGCGCGAGCCGCGCACGCCAGCGCTTCGATTGTCCTTGGATTCTCGACACGCGTGGCGTTCCCCCTTGAGATGGGTGATGGATCGACCTGTGCCAGATGATGGACTGTGCCGGCCCTCACTGTCCAGCCGAAACCGGCGGGATCCAGGTCTGGCCAGGTGCCGCCGTTGATGCTATGCTGCCTGACGTAGAACGCTGAAGGGAGCGCAACGGAGTGGATGTCCAAGGCTTTTACGGTCGACAGATATTGTGGTTCTTCTTGCTCGGCATGATTGTCATTGCGGCCAACTTTGCCCTGATGGCGCTCGGCATCTGGTGGGGCGGACATCCCTGGATCCAGAAAGTCTGATCGACCCGTCCTAACCCACTGACTCATCTCCATCGCACGGTGAATAGACTTCTATTTGCCGTGCGATGTTCGTGTGTTCCCTCCTGATCTACCTAAAATCTCCACTTTCCTATCCCACTCTACTTTGTAAGCTATTCGGTTAAGAAATTCGCCTTTCGCAACACATGTCATGTTCGGCGCTGAAGTGCGGTTCGCACTCAGGACTTTTTTGCGTGCCGTCCTTATGGGATAATCGCCGCGTGTGAGGGATTGACTTTGATCGTCATGCGGAGTCTCGTGGAAGTGAGAAGGGATGTCCGATCGCCCTCTAACCGATTTTGGACAAATCACTAGCCAGATAATGGAAGCGCTCCCGATGAGCATCGTGCTTTTGGACCAGCGAGGCGACATCGGCTGGTCGAACCGTGGTTGGAGTGTGCTCCGTTCACCTGGCGTGGAATCTCCGAACTCGAGTCTCAACGTCTCATACGCTGGCAAGCTGGCGGACGCGCTTCGAATCGACGATGGTGACGTCGAGCGGATCCTGCGCGGGATCGACGACGTGCGGGCCGGTCGACAGGAATTCTTTAGCGTCGATTGCGCGGTCCACTCCACTGCCGAGACGTGCTGGCTGTGCGTCACCGCAACGCTGATCGATCTATCCGAAATCGCGCTCTACCATGCCATTGCCAAGGGGGAAGACCGCGTCACGGTCTATCACGACGCGATGGAGATGCCGGTAAACCAGCGCCACGATCCGTTCAAATTTCCACGACCAAACTGATACGCGTTGGTGGACTAATCCCAGCCACTCACAGCCCGCGACGTATCACCGTCTGCGACGCGAAGTAACCCCCCATGCCATGCACGCCGCCGCCTGGGGGTGTCGACGCCGAGCCGATGAAGAGTGTCGGATCGGGCGTTGTATATGGATTGATGCGCATGGCGGGACGCGTAAAGAGCTGGCGGACGTCTTGTCGACCACCATTCACGTCTCCGCCAACGTAATTGGCGTCGTAGGCATGCAGGTCGATCGGCGCCATCACGTGACTCGCCAGAATGCGCTCTCGGAATCCAGGCGCGAAGCGCTCGATCTGCGCCTCAATACGGTCTGACATGTCGAAGGTCGAGCCGTTGGGAACGTGGCAGTAAGCCCAGACCGTGTGCTTCCCCCCCGGAGCTCGGCTCGGATCGAACAGGCTCTGCTGCGCGACGAGCACGAAAGGCCGATCCGGATGGCGTCCATGTGTCACTTCTCGTTCGGCGAAGGCGATCTCTTCGAGCGTCCCGCCGAGATGAACCGTCCCGGCCGAAGCGCAAACGGGTGCCTTCCACGGGATCGGTCCGTCCAGCGCCAGATCGATCTTGAAGGCTCCCGGACCGTAGCGGTAGTTCCGTAGCTGACGCCGGTAGCCTGAAGAAAAACGATCTCCCGCGATCGCCAGAACCTGCTTGGGTGTGAGATCGAAGATCACAGCGTTGCTGCTTGGCAGTTGGTTGAGGTTGTCGACGCGATGACCGGTCGCGATCTCGCCACCCAACGAGCAGAAGAGCGAGACGAGCGCGTCGGCGATGCGCTCGGAACCGCCCGCGGCGATCGGCCAACCATCCGTGTGTCCGAGTACCCCGAGCGTCAGACCGAACGTGGCCGTTAGAGGTGCTTCCAGCGGTAGCATGGCATGCGCCGCCATACCGCCGAAGATTGCGCGCGCCGCATCACCGACGAAGTGCCGTCGGGCAAAACCGACCGCTGATTGCATCGCCGTCAAGCCGACACGTGCCATCAGTAGTGGATGGCGCGGAATCCTCAGTGGTCCCAGAACGCCGTGAAGCAAATTGTCTATGTTTTCCATAAACGGGCGCATCAGGCTCTGATAGGCCTCCGCATCAGGCCCGAGTGACTGCGCGGTTTCGTCGAGCGATCGGGAGAGGATTGCGGCGGTGCCGTCGTCCAAGGGATGCGCCAAGCAGAGCGGCGGATGAATCCAGTTCAGCCCGTGCTTCGCGAGCGACAGCGTGTGAAAAAAAGGGGAGGCTACACCCAGCGGATGAACCGCCGAGCAGACATCGTGATGGTACCCAGGCAGTGTGAGCTCTCTGGTGCGCATCCCGCCGCCAGGAGTCGCGTCGGCTTCGAGTACCAGCACTTTACGTCCCACGCGTGCCAGGTTGACGGCGGCGGCCAGGCCGTTCGGGCCACTCCCAACGACGATGGCGTCGTAGTCCTTAGACAATCCCATGGGCTCGCATGGCGCTCCCTCCGACGTTGCCCGTCATGAGTCTGCGTCGCAAGCAATAGCGACGGCCGTCGTATCGCACGTGGCTCACTTCGCCTCATTGCTGACCTGCAAGACAACCGCTCCCTGCACGCGGCCTTCGCGAAGCGCTGCAAGGGCTTCGTTGGCTTGTTCGAGAGGATACACAGTCACCTCTGTATGGACCGGGATCTCGGGAGCGGCTTTGAGGAACTCCCGGCCGTCACGGCGCGTCAGGTTAGCCACCGAACGCAGGATGCGCTCGCCCCAGAGGATGTCGTAAGGGAATGAGGGGATGTCGCTCATGTGGATCCCGGCACAGACGACGCGGCCACTCTTGCAGACCACTCGCAACGCCGCCGGAACCAGCGCACCTACAGGCGCGAAGATGATGGCGGCATCCAACTCCTCGGGCGGCTGCTCGTCCGATGAGCCCGCCCAGACGGCGCCGAGCTGTTTTGCAAACGCTTGCGATTCATCGTCGCCACGGCGCGTGAAGGCGTAAACCTTCCAGCCTCGATGGATGGCGACTTGCGCGACGATGTGGGCCGCCGCTCCGAAGCCGTAGAGGCCTATTCGATCACCTTCGCCGGCGAAGCGTAGTGCGCGATAGCCGATCAGACCGGCGCAGAGGAGCGGAGCGGCTTGCAGGTCTGGGTAGTCCTTCGGGATCGGGAAGCAGAAGCGGGCGTCAGCCACCGCGTATTCGGCATATCCGCCATCGATGTCATACCCGGTGAACTTGGCGTTGTCGCACAGATTCTCCCGCCGCGTTTCACAATAGCGACAGGTGTTGTCGGTCCAACCCAGCCAGGGCACGCCGACGCGATCCTCTTTCTGGAGATCCTTCACGTTCTTACCAGTCGACTCAACCGTCCCGACGATCTGATGCCCCATGATCAGTGGCAGCTTGGGTGATGAGAGTTCGCCGTCATAGATGTGAAGGTCGGTTCGACAGATACCGCAGGCATGCACGCGCAATAGGACCTGATCGTCGTTCGGTTCTGGCTTTGGCACGTCGGCCAAGCGGAGTGGTTGCCCTGGCTGTTCGAGGAGCATCGCACGCATAGTAGTCATCCTTTGTCATGCAGCGCGGAGTGGGAAGGTCGGCCCCGACGCACGGCTTCGCACCCGCACCTATCGATCAGCAACTCCCGGTCCATCACTCGATTTTGTCGAGGTAGGCTGGACGGCGCGGCGGGTCGAAGATCTTCTGATCAGCGTTGTCGAATGAATCGAATTCTGCCGCCACGCTGTCTCGGAGCCGTGCAATCTGGTCGGTCGCTTGCCTCCAAAGGCTAACGGCGTGCTCGCGTCGCTCCTCGTCACCGAGATGAGGATTGCGGTTGAGTGCGGTGATCTCCCGTTGATAGAGCGCCTTGATCTGCCGTGCTCGCAGTATCGCTGGATTCATCCAAGCTCCTCGCCTTCCACCGGGCGGCTGACCGCGTGCGCGGCAGAGGGCGGCTCCATGCGTCGGGTCTTGAAATAGACCGAAACAGCCACAGCCAGTCCGCAAGCAGCCACGGCGGTCGCCACCAGGAACAGGTCCGTATAGCCAAATGCATCGGCGATGAATCCGGCTCCGATGGCGCCGAAGCTGATGCCGAGATCCTGCGCCGCAACCACCGTCGAGAGTGTGGTGGCGCGCGTGTGCACGGGTGAGCGGTCGACTGCCCACGCCTGGGTCGCCGGCTGGATGAACGCGAACGCCACGGCGAACAGAATCGCCCCGGTCAGCAAGATCGCCTGGCTCTCCGCGTAGGCTAACACGGTCATGGCGATGGCGCAGGAGACGAATCCGGGTCCGATCACGGCGAAGCGACCCAAACGATCGGAGAGTCCACCACCGGAGATGCGCAAGAAGATCAACGCCACGGCAAAGACCGCGAAGAAGGGTCCCGAATCGCCGAGTCCACGGTCACGCGTCACGAGCGGGATGAACGTGAGGACCGTTCCGTAGATCAAGGTGAAGCAGAGCATGATCGAGGCGGGCGCGATGGCGGTGCGGCTGAACATCTGAACCATGCTCAACTGAGGTCGTCTGACGTTCGCCGCGGGCGGCGGCGTGCGTAAGAAGAGGATCGCGAGCGCGGCGCCGAACCCACAGCCGGACGCCACCAGAAATGACATGGTAAGGCTGACGTGGTGTGACATCCAGATGCCTGCGCTGGGACCGACCGCCAGGGCCAGGCCGGTGACGGTTCCGTAAATGCCGAGAATCGTTCCGCGTCGGTTCGATGGCGCCAGGTCGGCCGCCACGGTCGCCGTCGCCGCGGTCACGGCTCCCCAGCCGATGCCATTCAGGATTCGGGCCACGAAGATCGAGTTGGCACCCGCGATCGCGTAGCCGATGCAGCTCAGACCAATGAAGATTGCCCCGATGAAGATCGAATGGCGACGGCTGGCTCGATCGGCGAGCAGTCCGGCGAATGGTCGGGTGACCAGCGCGGAGAGGCTGAAGAGGCTCATGATGGTGCCGACGCTCGACTCGCTGTGCCCGAGGTTGCGGATGTGGACTGGCAAGAGCGAGATGAGCAGGTAGGTGCTGGCGTAGACGAAGAGGACCACGATGAGGAGGACAGCCATCGGGACGGCAGGCACACCGGAAAGTGGCGATCGCACGGACCCAATGCGTGCCACCGAAAGCTGCTCCCGTTCTCTCCGCCACGCTACCGTCTCGCCGTTGCTCGCTGCGTCTACTCATGATCCTCGCGCGGGCCATTGTACCGTAGGTTCTTCGCGGGTACGGCGCCACCATGCACATGAAGGGCTCCCCTGGCATATGAGGCGACCGTCGGCGGAATGTCAGTGGTTGCTCGCTCATGTGCGACAGAATGACGTCCAGTTCCTGTGTTGGGGCGATGAGCCGGATGTATTTTGGCTGCGGCTTTGAGAAGTATCGAGAACGAGCCTATCGACCGCCAAGTCTAGTTCCGGGCGCCGCAAACAGGTCGGACCGGACAATGGCTGCTAAGGCATCGCTAAGAACTTTCGTATACGATTGACACACCACTTCATTCTTATTTGGTTGCCTTGGAGAAGGCGGGCCGTGCGTCCGTGGTCGGGTAACGGCTCCGGGGAGTATCGGGCTGGTGGCTATTGGACACGGGGCAGGGAAAGCAATGAGTATCGACTTCAGTACGGATGTCGTCATTGTCGGCGGAGGAGTAGCTGGGTCCAGTCTGGGTGCGGCACTGGCACAAGCTGGTCTCGGGGTGACGATCGTCGAGCGAGAGGCGCGCTTCCGTGACCGGGTCCGGGGCGAAGGCATCCACGCTTGGGGAGTGGCTGAGGCCGAAAAGCTTGGGTTGCTTGAGGTTCTGCGCGGCGCCGGTGCGACTGAGCTCTCATACTGGCGCACCTTTCAGAATCGACAATCAGCCGGTGATCCGCTACTCATCCCGGAATTTTCGAGACTTGGATTTGGTGAATGGTCTATCTATCACCCGGCCATACAAGACGCGCTCATCGCTCACGCCGAACGATGTGGTGCGTCGATCCTGCGCCCAGCCAAAGTCACGGCAATTCGCCACGGACGCAGCGTTGAAGTGACTGTCCGAAGACACGATAAGGAAACCAGGCTGCGCGCACGTTTGGTCGTTGCAGCCGACGGCCGGCTCTCCGGGATGCGCAAACTGATTGGGGCCAGAACCGAGAACGATCCGCTCGATCATCACCACATCGGTGGCGTGCTCATCCGAGGACACGCGATGGACGGCGTGTCGGTCTACGTCGGTGACAAGGATGACGCGTTCACCTTCAACGTCTCACGTGCCGATGGGACGGCCCGCACCTATCTCATCGGGACTCCAGCAAAACTGGCCGAATACCGTTCACGCGACCGCGTCAACGAGCTCATTCGAGAATGCGAGGCAACGCTGCCTGTGGACACGTTTGCTGGTGCCGAGCCTGCGGGTCCGCTGGCCATCTATCCGGAAACCAACATTTGGGCCGATCGTCTGACTGCCGATGGAGTCGTGTTGATCGGAGACGCCGCGATGGCCACTGATCCGAGCTTTGGTTGTGGACTCTCGCTCGTTTTCAAAGACGCGCGCGTGTTGCGGGACCTCTTGCTGGACGATGAAGACTGGCAGCACGCAATCGAAGAATTCGCGCGGCGACACATGGCGTATGCCTGGTCGGTGCGATGCTATATCGCCTGGACCTCCTCGCTAAACTTCACCAATGATCCAGACGTCCCGGAGCGAAAGGAGCGTTTCCAACGTGCCCGCCAGGTGGACCCAGAGGGTGGCGGGTACGGTCGGATCATCCATGCCGGTCCAGGCGACGGGTTGCCGACCGACGATGCGATGCGGCGACGCTGGCTGGGCGAAGATCTGGTGGCGTGAAGCAGCGATCGACTCGCCGGTCAACTGTCGGACGGGCGTGAAAGGAAGATGACGATGCTGGACCTCACGGGGAACGTAGCGGTTATCATTGGAGCAGGGAGCGGCATCGGACGTGGCATCGCGCTGGCCCTGGCCAAAGCTGGCGCCGACGTGGTTGTTTCGGATCTGTTCCCCGACCGTGCGGGTGAAACTGCCAGCCAAGCAAAGATCCTCGGGCGCAATGCGGTCGCGCGGGAAGTCGACGTGCGCGATCCTGAATTGGTCCATGCACTCGCCGCCACGGCAGTCGACGAGTTTGGCCGCCTGGACATCTGCGTCGCGAATGCGGGAATCGGCCGTCTCGGATCGGTCCTGAGCCTGTCACTCGACGATTGGAACGACGTCATTGCAGTCAATCAAACAGGTGTCTTTCTGACGGTTCAGGCATGCGCCCGGGAGATGGTGCGCCTCAAAAGAGGCGGGCGCATCATCACACTGGCATCGATTGCGGCAGAACAACCCAGTGCCCGGCTCTTTCCTTACAACGCCACCAAAGCCGCGGTGCGCATGATGACGCGCTGCTGGGCGCTCGACCTCGCACCATTCGGGATCACCGTCAACAGCATCGGCCCCGGCGTGATCGACACGCCACTTGGGGAACTGGCCGCTGGGTCAACCGAGTCGTTTCAGGCGGTGGCCGCCGCTATTCCCCTGGGACGCACCGGACGAACCGAAGATATCGGCAATCTCGCCTGCTGGCTGGCCAGCGACGAGGCGAGCTACGTCACCGGCACCTATAACGTCATCGACGGCGGCTACCTCGATCGACCGTGGCATGGCGCTGATGCGGTAACCAGCCAGTATGTCGACGCGCGGAAACGCATGGAGGAGATGTCGGGTGACGACCTGCTTGACTCAATCGATCAGCTCAACAACCAAGCGACGCAGACGGTGACCGCTCACCGCGATAAGCTTGGGCTGCAGTGAGGCCGTTGATGAGATCATCCGTTGTGTGAAGGAGCGCATCCATGAGCGACTATTACGACCTGGGCAACCACCATTTCGCCGTCACGACTTCATCGCCGGAAGCGCAACTCTGGTTTGACCGCGGCCTCAACTGGAAGCACGCTTTCAACCACTTCGAGGCGGTCAACTGCTTCCAGCGCGCAGCCGAGGCTGATCCCGACTGTTCGATGGCTTACTGGGGCATCGCCTATGCGGGTGGCCCAAATTACAATCTGCAGTGGTATCAGTACAGTAATCCAGGGCTCGTCTCCATGGTGGCCAACTGCCATGCGGCCGCCAGAAAAGCGCTTTCACTGATCGACGGGGCCACGCCAGTGGAGCGTGCGCTCATCACGGCAGTACAGGCTCGCTATCCGCAGCCGGAACCGATCGCCGACTGCTCCGTCTGGAACGACGATTATGCGAATGCGATGCGGACGGTCTATGGTGAGTTTGGGGACGATCTGGACATTGCCGCGCTATGTGCTGAAGCTCTCATGAATCGCACCCCTTGGAAGTTATGGGACCTTGAACGGGCTGCACCGGCCGTTGGAGCCGACACGCTCGAAGCGATGCAGATCCTTGAGCGTGCCTTTGAAAACCCAGCCAGTCATGTTCATCCAGGCGTTCTACACATGTACATTCACTTGATGGAAATGTCGCCCTATCCAGAACGCGCACTTCGTGCCGGAGACTGGCTGCGCAATCTGATCCCGGATGCTGGACATCTCAAGCACATGCCTACCCACATCGACGTGCTGTGTGGCAACTACCACGACGTGGTCAATTCGAACACTGCAGCGGTCGAGGCTGACAACACGTTCCTCAATCGAGAGGGACGAAAGTCGATATATATTGGTTCGCTGCTGCACAATCTTCACTTCAAGGCATATGGCGCGATGTTCCTGGGCCAGAAGGACGTGGCGCTCCAGGCAGCAGACGAGCTGGCCGCGAACCTGCCGCGCGAGCTACTCGAGGAGAACGTGCCGTTCAACATGGCCGACCGAGCCGAACAGTTCGTGTCGGTGCGGTTGCATGTCATGATTCGCTTTGGCATGTGGCAGGAGATCATCGATACGCCGCTTCCGGAAGATCAAGAACTCTACTGTGTCACCACAGCGGTTACCCACTACGCGCGGGGAGTGGCCTTTGCCGCCAGCGGGCGCATCGGAGAAGCCGAGAAGGAGCAACAATCGTTCGAAGCCGCGGTCTCCCGCATTCCGGATTCACGGCATCACGGAATCGCAAACAAGAGCACTGACGTACTGGGGGTGGCTCGCGAGATGCTGGCGGGCGAGCTGGAGTACCGCAAAGGCAACTTCGACGACGCCTTCGCGCATCTGCGACGGTCGATCGCGCTTTACGATGGATTGGCCTACACGGAGCCTTGGGCGTGGATGCAACCAGTGAGGCACGCTCTGGGCGCATTGCTGCTGGAACAGGGTCACCTCGAAGAGGCTGAGGCGGTCTACCGAGCCGATCTGGGTCTGGACGGCTCATTGGCGCGCGCTCATCAGCATCCGGATAACGTCTGGAGCCTGCACGGTTACCACGAATGTCTGATGCGGTCAGGGAAGCACCACCTCTGCGGGATAGTCAGCCAGAAGCTGAGCGTCGCGGCGGCACGGGCCGACGTCCCGATCGAATCCTCATGCTTTTGTCGCGTGGAAGTCGCCGCTGACTGAGCTCAGGATTCGCGAAGGATCTGCTCACTCTCGGTTCCAGCGGGAGCATGGTCTGCCACCTCCTCGAGAAAGCTGAGGACGTCACGCGCGAATTGCTTTCCGGACGCTGGGTGTCCCATGCCGGGATAAAGAATGAGTCTCGCGTCGGGGATTCCCTCGGCCGTAATGCGAAACAGCTCTTCGGAATAGAACGGATCATCCAGCCCCGCGACCACCAACGTCGGTGCACGGATCTCGTTCAGGTGATCGAGAAAATCGTGCTTGTCTTCAGCCTCGACTGTGGCGATCAGATCGGAGGGGTCCTTTGGCGCGGTCAAGGAGAGAGCCAGCGATCCGATCCGGATGCCGGCGCCCGTGAACCAGCGGTCGGGCGGAACGACGAACTGCAGCGACTCTCGTGCGACCGCCACCCAGTCACGTTGCCGGGCCAGCAGCCCCATGCGCATCTGCGACGCTCGAGCACGCTCATTGAGGATATAGGCGCTGGAGTGGAGAACCAGGCGACCAAGCAGATCGGGATGGTCGGCGGCGAAGTGCTGGGCGATCGATCCGCCGGTAGACGTGCCAATGACGTCGACGGCACCGCCAATATCCTTCTCGATCATCTCGGCGTAGTCGTCCGACATATCTGTCAGGGTATAGCCATCGGGCAGGCCGGCCCGTCGCGTTACGATGTAGGTTGTGAATTCCGCGCCGAGAAAGCGGTACATGCGGCTGAAGACCAGCGACGAGATGCCGCCGAGTGGCTTGTTCTCCAGTAACAGTCCTTGAAAGATCACGACGACACGTGATCCGTGTCCGAATCTGTTATACGGGAGTCCGTTCCTGAAATATCCCGATGATGTCTTTGGCGCTATCGTGCGGCTCCTCTCGTCCTCTCAATCATCCCACCAACCTAACCCGCTTGCGCGCGAATGCGCCATCAACGTGGTTCAGATTTTTCGGCGCAAGAGATCAGGAGGACGTCTGGAAATAGCGGATGACCGCCTGTGCGTATCCAGTGGCGATGAGGTTCTGAATCGATGGATCCGTTGAGGCGGACGCCTCATCAGGGTTGGAGAGGAACAGCGATTCGTTCAGCGCGCCGGTCATGAGCGTGGGACGCAGCATCCCGTCAATCGCGGGGCCGAGCAACACCAGATGATTGTAACTGTCGGGCAACACACCAAGACTGTCGGACTCGAGCATCGTGTCGTCAATGATGCCGCGGTCTGGCGTGGTGTAGCCCTGTTCGTGAAGCGATTCCAGAACACCGGTCTGAACGTGCTCCGCCCAGCGCTTGTTCTCAGTTGCATACGAGCGTGTGGAGTCGTAATAGGTCTCGGTGCCGCGGGCGCCCGGATCGTCGTTGGCGTTCAGATGGATGCTGAGGAAGAGCTCGGCGTGGCTGGCGTTGGCCCGATCTATCCGCCGCTGCAGGTCCGTGAGGACGCCGTTGGGAGTCAATGCCATGCCATCGGCCGTCAGATCATCGGCAGTGACGCCGGGCAACGTGTCTGACGTGCGGGAGAGGATGACCTCGAATCCCGCGTTCTGCAATAGCGTCTGCGCTTGCTTGGCAATCGCCAACGTGATCGTCTTCTCCATGACGGTCTCTCCGTCGTCGCTGATGCCAATCGCTCCCTGGTCGACACCGCCGTGACCGGGATCGAGGAAGACGATGCGTTTCGTGGTCGCGGCGACGGGCGTCACGTTCATCGCGGCGTTATGTGCCACGTTCGGGGTGGGCGTACCAATAGCTGCCACGGCGGTGGAGGTTGGGTCGGAGCTCTTACGCCGGCAACTGGAGAGCGCTGCGGACATTACCGTCAGCCCGATGCCGAACAGGGCACGGCGCGTCATGGTCGAGCCTGGAAGCGATGACGGTCGGTTGCCGGCGGATTGTTCCTGATCTGAACCGGTCACGCACGATCCAATGAAATGCGACGTCGACAACGTCCCGATCAGCAGCGAGTTGGCCACAAAGTCACAAGAGTGTGCGGCATCTACGTCGATCCTAAACTGCGAACCTGGCAATTACCTGAGAATAGAATGAGAAAATCGTGCAAGATGTGCCGAGTTGACACGTGCGAGGGGAAATCGTCGCAGATTACGCACCGTCACGAGCGGGCTATCTGGATGGATCCAGAGATGTGGTCAGTTGTCTGAGTCGATCCGTCGACCGACGAATGCCTCGGCGATGCGTGAGACTTCTCCATAGACGTGCCGGATCGGCATACCCGTCTCACGGGTGATGGTTAGGCAATCAGCGTACTCCGGCGAAGCGTCCAGGACGCGCCCCTTCCAGATCTTGAGCTTGACGCGCACGTCACCCCATCGTGTCACCACTCGCTCGATGCGTCGATCCGCCTTGGTGCGGTCGATGGGCATGGCCCGCACGCCCAGCGTGGAGGAATGCTCGATCAGGATGGCGTCCAGTTCGTCACGCAGGTTCGCGGCGCAGATGACGCTCACCTTTGTGGCGGGCCGTCCGCGCTTCATGGTGATGGGTGTCAGGAAGACGTCGAGCGAACCCGCTTCGAAGAGCCGCTCGATCAATGGCTCGTAGAACTCCGGGTTCATGTCGTCGATGTTGGTCTCGAGCAGGAGCTCGGCCGGCGCCGACCACTGGTCATATTCGTCTTCATCGTCGAGCTCGCCGAGCCAGAGACGTAGCGCGTTGGGCCAGGGAAGTTCACGCCGACCGAATCCGTATCCCACTGCTGACGTGCGCATGGCGGGACGCCGGAACTCAGCCAGCGTTGTCAGGATGGCGGCGCCGGTGGGTGTAAGGAGCTCCGACTCGACGTCCAGCATGCGGGTCGGCGCGGTCCCGGTCGCCAGCAGCTCGGCGGTGGCGGGCGCCGGCACGGGAAGGAGGCCATGGCGCGCGTTGACGAACCCATGCCCGAGGCTGATCGGCCCACTGAAAACGCGTTCGATGCCCAGCAGATCGAGCCCGACGGCCGCGCCGACGATGTCCACGATCGAATCGACCGCCCCCACCTCGTGGAAATGGACCTCCTCCGGCGATGTGCCGTGGACGGCTGCTTCGGCATCGGCCAGCGCCAAGAAGATGGCCAGCGCTGTCTTCTTGGGCCGAGCGTCAAGACGAGAGGATTCGATCAGGGTTCGAATGTCGGCCCAGCTTCTGGCCGGCTGTTCGGACGCGTCGTTGAGACGGACCGTGACGCGCGTGCCGGTGATGCTGTGCTGCGCAACCGGCTCGCTTTCGAGTTGATAGCCGGTTAGATCGAGTGCTTGGAGACCATCACGCAAAGCCGAGAGGGGCAGACCGGCGTCGACCAACGCCCCCAACATCATGTCACCGCTGGCTCCGGAGAAGGGGTCGAAGACGGCAACGCGTGTGATGGTCGGCTCCTTCGCGGCTAGTGGCGGTCCGCTGCAGTAACGGGTTCGCGTCGCTCGTGTTCGGCCCGCAGCTGCCCGCAGGCGGCGGCAATATCGACCCCGCGCGAATAGCGCACGGTGGCCGGGATACCGTGATCTCGCAGAACGCTGGCGAAGCGTTCGATGCGCTCAGGCGAGGGCCGCTCGAATGGCGTGGCCAGAGTTGGGTTGAGTGGGATGACGTTGACGTGGCAAAGCAGTCCGCGCAATAGGCTGGCTAGCTCGCGAGCGACATCGTCACTGTCGTTGACGTCCCTGATCAACGCGTACTCGAACGTCACGCGCCGGCTGGTGCGCTCCACATAACGCTTGCAGGCGGCGATCAAATCGCCGACCGGGTAGCGCCGGTTGAGCGGCACAAGCTGGTTGCGCAGTTCGTCATTGGGTGCGTGCAGCGAAACCGCCAGCTTCACCTGGAAGGGCTCTTCGGCCAGCCGATCGATGAACGGAATGAGCCCTGACGTCGAGAGGGTGGTGCGTCGGGCACCGAAATTCATGCCTTGCGGATCGTGCAGGATGCTCACCATCTTCATCACGGCTGCGTAGTTCTGGAACGGCTCACCCATGCCCATCATCACGATGTTGGTGAGGGATCGTTCCAGCTTGTTCGCTTCGCGAGCCGCCTCGATGACCTGGCTCACCATCTCACCGGTGGTGAGATTGCGCGTCAGACCCATCATGCCGGTGGCGCAGAAGGCGCAGCCGACGGCGCATCCCACCTGGCAGGAGACGCAGACGGTGCTGCGGTCCGGGTAAAACATCAGGACCGTCTCGAGGTGCTCGCCGTCGAAGGTACGAAAGAGGAGCTTGCGCGTTTGACCGTCGTCCGTCTCGATGGTTCGCACGAGATCGAGTCGGGTCAATGGCAGCCGTTCATCCAATTCGGTCCGCAGCGCCTTGGGCAGCACGGTCATGTCGTCGTAGCTAGCGGCGAGCTGTTGATAGGCCCAGCTGAAGATCTGGCGCGCGCGATAGCGGGGCAGTCCGTCCTCGGTCAGACGAGCTTCGAGCTCATCGAGCGACAAGTCATGCAGCGTCGTCGGTCGCTGACGACGGCTCGATGGCACAGCCAGAGCCTGTTCATCGCTTTGCTCGGTTTGGATGGGTTGAAGCTGGATATTCACGCTGTTCCCGGTCTCATGGGCTGACATATCGACCGGTAAGTTTATCACGGTGGTTGGGAGTGGTCGGTTGCCAGGTTCGCTTTACGACGATGAGAATCTCACCTGAACTCACGAAGGCACTGACTCTTCGGTGATGCGCATCAAGGCCGGTGCACGTACCGTGCAAGTCGATTGAAAATTTCCGGCGACAACGCCAACGGGAACTTGTGACCCGTGGAACAGAGCCCTCAACTATCCGATGGCTGATTCGACATAGTTATTGAAAAGCGGGTACACTAATGGCAAATCATAGGACATTACAAAATCGACTCATGACGCGTCCTTCGTTCGGAAGTGTCCGCGCCTACCCTTTCACATACGTGCCAGTTGTGAACGGAGAAGTGAATGACGAGCCTGGCTGGTTGGGCCTGCGTTCTGGCGGGGTATGTTTCGCCAGATGAAGAGGATCTCGCACCATATGTGGCCGAAGCCTTCCTCCAAGGTGGAAAGTCCCGTGTCGAGTTGTTTGATCAGCGCGGGTCGACAGTGGGAGGTTTCGCGCCAGCAGGAATGATTCTCGTGCTTCCTGTGGTCCTAAATGCAATTGCGATCGCGGCAGTACCCCTGATCGCTACGTTGAGTTCTTCTTCTCTCACGGAACTTCTCGGCGCTGTCAAGAATGCGCTAACTGTGGCAGAGCTAAGAATGAGACAGGTTTCGACCACTAATGTTCACTCCCATGAACCAGCTACTGTGAGTAATCCCTTAAGTCACAATGCCCACCTGCTAAGAGCAGTTGACGTTATGACGTCGGAGATGCGTGCCCGAGGAATGTCCGAAGATCTTTCAAATCTAATTGCATTTCGAACATTGGTCGCGCTCATGGAATCACCGGTTGATTCGACGAGACACGTAGAGTCCCTCGCTGCGGGGGGCTAGAGTGATTCTCAGGAAGAATCCCGCTAAGGGAGCAGGCACTCCACCGTGGCTCTGGGTCTGGGCAGTCTTCGCAGCTATCCACGCGCGCGGCATTGTCAGCCATCTTCAAACAACGTATCAATCCTGGCCCGTAATGCGTGAGTCATCTTCTATCATGCTGAAAGATGGCGTTGGTCCATTTCTGGTGAGTATTGCTCTCTACCCCGCGTTCCTTACGGACAACCTCCAAGACTTGATGTTCATTTTTGCGATTCTGACGATTGCTGTCCCCTACATTCGGAAGTCATATCTAGAATGGAGATTCCGGCTTAAACCAGTTCCTGATTTCCCCCTGCTGGACGAAGTTCAGGAGTTCGTTCAACTCTATGCTCCCAATATTCAGCTAAGAGCGAACCTGATTCGCCCGAGCCCTCTCGCCTTCGTCTATCCGCTCGGGTATCGATCCACTGCAATTGCTCTATTCGGGGGATTCTTCAAGCTGTGGCGCGCTGATCGTGAAGCTGCAGAGTCGATACTGCTGCACGAGATTGGTCACTATCGCAAAGGCGACGTCCATATCATTGGCGCCGGAAGCATGTTCGATTTCGTCGTCAAGTTCGCGGTGATCTACTACGGGATCTGTATGCCGGTCGTTCTTCTGTTGTGCCTGCTGCTGGGAGTAACCGTTGGACCAGTAACCGATAGTCTATTCGCTGCGAACATCCTGACGTATCAACTCGTGACAAACGCCGGATTCACGTTTTCTCACTTCGCGAGTTATTTGAGCGTGATCTTTGTCTATCTAACGTACGTGATAGTCGTGTTTGCAGTTCCCCTCGCGGCGATCTGGAGCGCGGAACTCAACGCGGACCTCTACGCTGCGGCAACGGTGGGTTCGTCTGACGGTTGGATGAGGGGAATTCGTAGCCTTACGCACCACCCCACACGGCTTCAAACGGGACTTCATCTTCTGTCCCACCCTTCGATCCGAATTCGGACGTGGCTGCTGGCTCGGTGGGATCGAGCAACTTGGCTGCTTCTGCTGGTCTACCCGGCTGGGTATCTGATCCAACTTGCTGCACTGCATGTGCGGGCGACGATCAGTTACTGGATGAGCGATTTCTCAGCGAGTACCATTCTAAATAGCTACTTGCCCAACTCGAAGATTTGGCTCGTTGACCATAGGGCACCATTTCTGACTATTGCCGCATTGGTGATTGTGTGGCCCTGGATAGGCCCGTCGTGGGAGATGCTCATGGCGGGCTCGACAGAGCGACGCAGGATCGCGATAAGATCGGTACCCGTCACGGCGGTTCTTGTCGTGGTTGCCCTTACCTCGTTGATCGCGCCCACTGCAAAATCATGGGTTACTCCTCAGTCCATGCATCCCACAACGTCGCATGATGAATCTGGCCCTTTGTCGCTTGAGGATATGTTGCCCACTGTGGATAATTTCGAGCATCGATTCACATTTACGAAACAGGAGACAGTGTCTCCAGACAGCGTGCCGACGACCGACGGCTTCGTCAACGGAGCGAGCCGTGAGTTCGTGGTTGAGGATTTGGTTGATTTCGAAAAGAGTCTTGTCCTGCTGACTGTGGAATGCGATGAGTATGAGTCGTCGGAGCAAGCGCAGCGTGCGTTTGAAGTTTCGCATCAGATAGGCTTGAGCTTTGCGAACGTCAATATCGAGGACGATAACGTCGAGCTGGTTGGGGACGTCGACGCCGCAGCTGCGCAACAATCGACTTCTTCAGGCGTGACACTCTCCATCGCTATGTTCTGGGTACGGGAGAATGAATTCATGTGTTCGTATCAGGGCTATACAAACGGAGATTACGTCCCGCTACCTGAGGTTATCGCCGTCGCGAAGCAAGTCCTCGACTGAACCCGACACGGACGGCGCTGATGCGGAGCGTGAAATGATGAGATCGGCCAGCGTATCCCATCGACGCAAGGTACCCGTCCCCCCGCGGGCGTCATGAATTGTCATCGAAAGGTAGTGGTGCCACCGGGATGGATTCCAACATCTGCCACGGCTTATTTCCCGATTCCGTAGCCGATTCCGAGCGCAAGGAGTGGCAACGATTCGACTGAGCACTATTTGATCGCCCGATCGCGGCGAGAATCCGACGGCGGTCCATTCAAGTCCAAGAAGTATGGACAAGGAACGCCTGGACTGCCCGAAACTGGGATGGCACAACAACCTTTCGACATGTCCGGCCGAGCTATCTTTCGATGACAATGAATGTCGCCCCTACGGGTGCACCGGTGTTAAGGTGGCCGAGTTGATCGCACCCTGACGTGATCCCACGACACCCTACGCCAGCTCCACCCCGCGCGCCAAAAGCTCCTCGGCCTCCCTGGCCAGGTCGGTCACGATCTTCCCGGCCGGTTCGATGTCGTGAATCAAACCCGTGCTCTGTCCGGCAAACAGCGCCAGACCCTCCAGCTCTCCCGTCATGTTCGGGCCCGGCATGACGCTGGTGTAGCGAAGCACCGGCGTTCCGTTAGCATAGGCTGCGATCGCGTCACCCTCGCCGGGGCGGTTGGTTGCCGGGCGGCCGGCGGCCTCCCACGCTTCGAGCGTGCTGTTGCGCAGCGCGCGATGGGGAGAATCCTCCCAGCCGACGTTGAAGGGCTCTCCGTAGACCGTGTCTCGTTCGCTATGGCTGACGACCATCTCCTTGTGAAGACGGTGCACGTCAGACTCTTCGCTCGCGACGAAACGCGTCCCGAGCCAGGCGCCGGAGGCTCCCAGCATCAGGACAGCCGCGAGACCTCGCCCATCCGCGATGCCGCCCGCGGCCACCACTGGAACCGGATCGACTGCATCGACAACCGCGGGAACGAGCACCATGGTGCTCACTTCGCCCCAAACGTGACCTCCAGCTTCCCATCCCTGGGCGATGACGATGTCGACACCTGAATCGACTGCACGGCGCGCTTCATTCGCGCTGCCGACCGTGTGCATCACCAGGGCGCCGGCCTGGTGGAGGAAGTCGATGTAGGGCGCCGGATCGCCCCAGAAGAAGGAGAAGATCCGCACGCCTTCTTGCAGACAGATTTCGATGCGGTCTCCCGGGTCCCAGCGCAGCACCTGATTGACCCCAATCGGTTTGCCGGTCAGCTGCCTGATCTCGCGCAGGAGACGGCGGACCTCCTCAGGCGAACGCCAGGTGATCGAGAGCATCCCCAGCCCGCCCGCGTTCGAGACCGCGCTTGCCAGTTGCGCTCCAGAGGCGCTACCAATCGGAGCCTGGATGATCGGCAGATCGATGCTCAGGAGGTCGCACAGTTTGGTCCGCAGTGGCATGCGTTTCTCCCCTACCCGTACAGCTCGCTGAGCTTATCGATGCTGAACTCGGGGGACTTGCATAGGTTGATGATCCGGCGTTCGCGCGCTTCAACGTCCATGGCCGCCTGAAAAACCTTATCGGCAATATCCAGCGGGATGTCGGTGATGCCGTGCTTGTCGCCATGGAGCAGGTCGCCCGGATTGATCGTCATGCCGCCGACTTCTACCGGCGTGCCTACCTCAACCACGTGGACGTAAGCGTGTGAAACCTGAATGTGGCTGGCGAACAGATGGAAGCCGAGCGCCTCGACCTCGTCCAGATCGCGCACGCCGCCGTTGGTGACCGTACCGACGCAGCCGAGCGCGCGATGGATGTTGGCGTTGACTTCACCCCAGAAGGAGCCGATCGGCATCTCGTCCAGATCCTGAATCACGACGACACGCGGTTCCGGCATTGACAGGATGTGCTCCCACATCAGACGCCGATTCACGGCCACGCCCGGTTCTGGCTGGAGCGTGGCGCGGATCTTGGCCGTGGCGGCGTAGCCGATCATGACGCCGAGGTCGGGCAGCGCACAGCGCACGTCCGACGACATGAATCCGGTGCTGCGCGGACGAACGTCGAACGTCTCGATGGCGTTGGAAACGGTCGGTGTGTTGAGCGTCTGCAGCGCTCGCAGGACCTCGGGCCGGACGGACTTCTGCGTCATCGAACTCTCTCCCATTCGCGTCTCTCACTGTTCGTCTCCGTGGTTAGCATACGTGTTGACTGGCACCTCGTCGATTGCAGCGATCGGCTGACCTGGAGCGTATGCGGGCTCGTCCGCCTGCTGAGGATAGTGGCGGACACAAGAGCGCGGGACGCGATTGGCAGCGCACGTGGTGCCGACGTGCGATCGATAATGTTCATTGTCACCGCGGCCGACCGTTCCTGCGACCGGTGTTGCGCGCGTGCTTCACATCACTCGATCGCCGTCCTTCCGCGTCAGCGCACCGCGAACTTGGCGTTTTTGCCAGCTTGCGGGGAGGCGATCACCAAGCCGCCGCCGGCCATCTTGGCTGCACCCTGCAGCTCAACGTCGATGGTTCGAGGATGGGCGTGTGGGGAGTCGTCAATATCGGGCGGGATACGGATTTGGCCGGTGGACGTGGGAGCAAACAACACTTTGTATATCGCGCAATGCGACGACAGGCATACGGAGTGGAAACATGTAGATGATGAAGTGAGGAAGAGCCGCGGTCGATCAGATGAGGTCGTGCTCTTTGGCCCAGACAGCCGCGGCCGCCCGTGAGCCGATACCGATCTTGTTGTAGATGCTGGTCAGGTGCGAGGTGATCGTGCGGCGGCTGACGAAGAGTCGTTCCGCGACGTCGGCATCGGTCAGTCCCTCAGCCACCAATCGCAGCACCTGGACCTCGCGCTGGCTGAGACCGGCCGGATAGACGGATGTTTTCGTCGGGAGTTGGGCAACGAGCTGCCGCAGGCCACTGACTCGTTCAAGCGCCGGCTTCGCTCCCAGTGGTTCGCAAATCGTCTGAACATCGTTGAGTAACGTAGTAGCGGCATCACTCCGCCGCTGGGCCAGGCGCAACTCGGCAAGGCCGAGAAGGGTCAACGCCGTTTCAAACGGGGCGGCACAAGCCTTGGCGATCGTCAGTGCTTGCTGAAGATGAGTTTCGGCGCCGGCGTAGCGTTCCTGTGCGATATCGAGCCCGCCGAGCGTTCGGTGGCTTGCAAGCAGGGCAAGAGGCTGACGAGGATTTCCAGCCTGGGCGAGCGCTCGCTCCGCGTACTCGCGGGCCTCGAGAGAGTTCCCCACAGCGTGGTAATAGCAAGCCCAGAGGAGATCTCCATCGGCGCGACCGAGCACTGCTCCACTTGTCGTGAGCCAGCGGTCGTGCGCCTCTAGCCATGCTCGTGCGGTGTTGTTATCGTTTTCGTCCAGCGACAAGGCTGCTGCGAGACGCAGATACGTCGTACCCGCGAAGAATCCGATAGCACCGAGTTCAGTGTCGGGCCCGGAAGGCAACAAGTCCTTGATCATTTTCCAGGCGGTCCGCGGATCTCCCTGATCTCGTGCCAACGGTGCGAGCAGCCACCCTGAGCCATCCTCACTCGTCATCATTTCGCGCACCTCATGCCAATTGCCCTCGACAAGAAGGTGCAGAGCGTATTCCACGCGCGGGTCCTGTTCTCGCACTCCGCCGGCGTGCTCAAGGGCTTCGGTCACGGTCCTGATAAGGCGCTGTCGCTCGTCCAATCGATCAGTGAAATACGGCAGGATCACCGTGAAGAGCACCCCTGCGGCTGTCAGACCCCGTTGAAAGTCGTCTCCGGCCTCGCGAACGAACTGGTCAGAGCGAGCAAAGGCCCGCAGAGATTCGTCGACCTCTCCCAGCGCCGCATGCGCGATTGCCAGGGTCGAGTAGGCGTCCGCCAAGCTCGATCCGCCGATATTGAACGAAGACCGTGGCGGCGGTTCGGCTTCAGTGACGTGTAGCGCCAGTCGTCGAGCCTCGGCGTACCGGCCTACGGAGCAGTACCAAACAGTCAGGACACCGCGAGGGTCCCCCGCATCCAGCCCCCACTCAAACAATTGCGTGCGAAGCCGACGTCGCTCCGGTGATTCGAGCCTATCCAGGAGATCGATGCCCGTCTCGAGGTCATTGATCCCCCGTCGAATATCCTCCGCGTAGCAGCGGAACAGACCGCGGCTATAGGTTCCGTACGCTCTGAGGGACTCATCGGTCACGAGGTCCGCCAGGTTTACGGCCTCGTCCGCGCATTCGATGGAACGTCGCGCGTTCTCCATGCGACGCAGCCAACCGGCGCGCACCAGTAGCCATCCGCGCTCTTGAGAGTCAGTGTTGAGTGATGCGGCGGCCTCGAATCGATCCGCGGCGCTGATCCAGGCATGGGTGCGTTGAGCCCGATCCCCCGCCTGCAACAGCCACTCGACCGCCCGATTATCGCCAGCCTGACTGAAGTGATGTGCCACCGCATTGACATCGGGAAATGGCATGCCGGATAGGTGCTCCGCCACACTGCGATGCCAGCGCCTCCGTCGTACCGCACTCATCTCCTGATACAGCGCGTCCCGCAGCAATGCGTGGCGGAATCGGCAGTTCGTGCCACCAGGCTCCTCCTCGATAAGGTAGGCGGCCTGTCCCTGCTCGATGGCGTCCGCAAGCACGTCTTCGCCTATCTCAGCGACGTTCTGCCAAAGGTTGAGCGGAACCTCCTGACCGATAATCGCGGCGACCTGGAGTTGAGAGCGAACGTCTGGATCAAGGTGCGCCAAACGTCGTTCGATCACTTGCCGCAGCACCGCGGGAACGCGCAACCGCTCCAGTTTGCCAAGCTGCCACCGGCTCTTGCCTGGCACCAACAGACTCTCCTCCTCCAAGCTGCGCAACAGTTCACCGAGGTAAAGCGGATTGCCTTCGGCATGTTGTGTCAGATAGCGCTCGAGGCGAACCTGATCCATGTCGGCGAGGTCGTAGCGGTTCAACAGCAAGGCTCGTTGTCCGGCTTGGTCGAGCGGTCTCACGTCAAGACGAAGAGCCCCAGACTCACTGATCAGCAACGGCAAGAGTTGGTAGAGCGGATGATCTCGGCCCGGTTCATCCGGCCGAAAGGTCGCCACGATGAGAATACGGTGGGTAGCAAGTCGCCGGGACATAACGCGCAGCAAGTCGAGACTCGCCTGGTCAGCCCATTGGAGATCGTCGAGCACGAGTACAAGCGGCTGTTGTGCCGCGATGGAGACAAAGAACTCTCGAGCCGCGGCGAACAGTCGAGCCCCACTGACGAGATCCGAGGACGCTTCAAAACCGTGTGTGAAAGCCGGCAACGGGGGCAAGGTCTCCGATAAAGGATACTCATCGAAGATCTCGAGCCAGGGACCATAGGGTGGCGTGACCGACAGGTCGTAGGCGTGTCCGGTGAGCGTCAAGGCTCCAGCCTCGGCCGCGCTCCGGGCGAGGTCCAAAGCAAGCGACGTCTTGCCGATTCCCGCTTCGCCGCCGACGAGGAACAACGAACCAGTCCCAGCGAGCGTGTCGTCAAGTGCCTGTCGCAGAATGGCCTGCTCCCGCTCGCGACCGACCAGGCGCGGGTATGCACGTTGACACTCAGGACGCCGTGAAGGAGGTTCGACCATCGCTCACCCCGATGCGCACGAGGTTCCAAACGGGAAGCCAGATCAGTTATAGAGGCGTGAGTGAGTATAGCAGCAGGGGTTATGTTCTGGCACACGCGACATGCGGAACGGCGTGGCAACCGGCTGACCTGAATCCAACACGAAGCGTCAATTTGACTCCGGCGCCGCCAGCCACGAATCCGTGCAGGAACGTGACTAAAGATAGCGCGTGCGTTCCTTCCCACGGAACGTGCGGACGCGTTAGACTGTGTGACGGGCGGAGATATTTCGAATATTCATGAGGTGGAAGCGTGGCTGGGGCAACCGTACGCGTGTCTCCGGCGGAACTGCCGATTGCGCCTGGTGGGCAATATCAGTTGGTCGTCACCATCACCAATCTGGGTGCGGCGGAGAGCACGTTCAGGCTGGGCGCTCGCGGTATTGATCCGTCCTGGATGAGTTTCAGCCCGCCCGCTTTGCACTTGCTCAGCGGCCAGGAAGCGACGGCGGTACTCAACCTAAATATCCCCGTCAACGCGCTGTTTCAATCGACGCCGCTCGTCATCCGCGTCACGTCGAGCGGCGTCCGCTCGGTTCTTGCCGAAACTGCCGCCCGCCTCACCGCACCGTACGCGGCCCCGCCCACGGTGATGAACGACATTCAGGGGCAGCCCGCGGGAACGCCGACCGTGATCAGTCAGGTTGGTGGGTCGCCGACGGTTATAAACCAGACGACAACAGAGCGAATCCGCACGGCGGCCAGTGAATTCGACGAGGATTTCAGCACCAATCCGCCCTGGGCGCTGATCGGTGCTGGGGCGCTGGCGCTCTTGCTCCTGCTGATTGGCGCCGTCTACCTGTTCGCGTTCCGCGGATCGGGTTCGCCATCTTCGCCAGTGCCGCAGATCGCGGTCTGCGCCGGCACTCCTCCAGCTCGGGCCAGCCTGATCAGCGACGATCAGACAACGGCGATCCTCCTGTCTGACCCGGCCACCGATACGCTCAAAATTCTGCGTACGGAGCCTGGCAACATCCTCCCTGGCCTCTTTAGCCCGCTCCTCTCCCTCTCCAGCGACGGCAGCAAGCTGGCCTACGTCACCGCGGGCAACGAGATGATGGACAACGCCCAGATCTGGTACATCAATGTGGCCAGCCCAAATGATCCGCACCTGGTTGCCAGCGTGCCGAAGGGGCTGTGGCCCACCCGGCCGATCTGGTCGCAGGACGGCAGCAAGCTGGCCTACGTTATGGCTCCTGATACGGCCGCGGCCCAGGGCCAGACGCAGCTCGAACTGTGGGTCGTTACTCCGGGCGAACAGCCGACGCAAGTCAAGATGCAAGCACAGTTCAACCCGCGGACCCTGTATGCCAGCGCCGAGCAGCCGCTCTGCTGGAGCACGGACAATCGCACCATCATCTTCCCGGACGTCTCGCAGGCTGGGTCGGCGACTCCGAAAGACGTGCATGTCGACACGCAGACAGGACAGTTCCAGTCAGTATCGGCACCAGCGACCACGACGTCCGCGGCGCCGACCCAGACCGAGCAGCCGCCGTCGAACACGGCGACCTGCGGCGTGCCGGTCTTCAGCCAGAACGATCCGGCCTGGAGCCAGTTGGTGATGCAGTCGGGTAGTGACACTATTGGCGGATTTGGCTGTGCCCTCACCTCGACCGCCATGCTGCTCAATTACTACGGCTCTCAGGTCTCGCCCGATCAGCTCAATCAATGTCTGGCGGAAAAGGCTGACCCGATCGTCTGGGCAGAGGCGACCGCCTGTACCAACGGAGTGGTCAGTGGGGGAGATCGGACCGAGTTCAGCTGGGACAAGCTGGACGCGGTGCTGCATTCGGGACAGCCCGCTATCGTCGGCATGCTGCGCGGCCAGACCGGGTCACACTTCGTGGTAGTGACGGCGGGCGGCGGCGGTGCGGGCGCCAATTATCTGGTGACTGACCCCTGGGACGGCACATCGACCAAGACGCTGCAGACCTTCTTCAATGCTGGCTACAACCCGGCCTGGATCATCACCTATAACGGTCCTGGCAAGACCTGCACGCGCTCCAGCGTGGTCAACGGTGCCGGACCGGAGATCGAGGGGGTCAGTGACGGCGGCGTCTATCGCAACCCCGTGACGATCAACGTAGCGGCGTCTGCGACCGACGTCGACTCGGCCGGTATCGCCGATTTCTCTTTCAGCAGCGCGCCCGCCAGCGCCGCAACGCCCGCCTCCGGTACGCCGGCCGTGGTACCCGCGGTCGTGCTCGTCAATCAGTCCATCTCCCTGACTCCGATCCAAGGCTCGCTGACGCTGGACAAGGACGGCGTCTACTACGTGATGATCAAACACAAGAGCGACGTGTCGGCGGCCAGCTGGGTGAAGTTCACCATCGACCACTCCGCTCCCAGTCTCGATGCGTCCGTCAGCGGCACGACGGCCACTAGCGCACAGCCGCCCGAGCCATTGATCGCGTCGATTCGTGACGTACCCGGATTGGTCCCACTCTATGCGTCCGTGCCTCAATATGTCGGCTCGGCCCAGGTGGCGATTGAGGCGTTCGATAACTTGAGCGGCGTCAGTTCGATTGAATATCAGCTCGATCAAGGCGCATGGACCGCCTACTCCAACGACACCAGCTTCCGACCGTTGTTGAAGATCGACCAGGCGGGCGACCATACGGTCTCGATTCGCGCCACCGACCTCGCTGGGAACCAGTCACCTGTGAAATCATTGGATATCAGCGTGGTCAGTTCGGCTCCGACCAACGCCACTCCGTCGCCGGTCGCGACCCCGGCAGCCACGCCGACATCGAACGCCACTCCGGCGCCGCAGGCTACGCCAACACCGTCACCAACGCCCAGCCCAACCCCGACCCCGGCACCGTCGCCGACGCCAACACCGGAGCCCGCTCCAGTGGCCGTCATCGATCCGACCGAGGTGACCTTTCCAGGTCAGCCGATGAACACGACCAGCCAGCCGAGGACCGTCACGGTGACGAACTCGGGCAACGCCGATTTGGATATCCAGAATGTGGAGTTGGTGGGTGAGTTCCCCGATCAGTTCCGCATCACGCTTGATAACTGTTCCGACTCGACGCTCGAGCCAAACGATGTGTGCAACGTGGAGATTGTCTACATGCCGTCGGTCGTCTTCGTGCAGGCGGCGAAGGTCACGGCTCAGCTACAGATCGACGACAACGTATTGGACAGCCCGCAGTTCGTGAGGCTGACTGGTGGCGTTGGAACGGCGGCGGCAACGGAGATTTTGCCGGCAAACGTTATGTTTGGCACAACCGAAGTGAACAAGAAGAGCTCGCCGTTCATCGTCACGTTCGTCAACAACACGCAGGATCAACTCGGGCTCAAGAGCGTGGATCTCACGGGTGACAACGCTGGCGATTTCGTCCTCGTCAGCACGACATGCGGGACGTCGTTCCTTGGTTCTCGCGAGACGTGTAACGCGATCGTCCTCTTCAATCCTCAGTCGGTCGGAAACAAGTCGGCGACGTTGAACTTCAGGCAGACAACGCAGACCCCCGTGACTCAGGTGACGCTGAGGGGTACAGGCATCGTGACGGTTGCATCAATAGACGTGCCGAGGAAAGCAGCAGGATTGTTCTGAGCAGGGGATTGGCAGCCGGGGAAACGTTTGGACGCCGTGATTTGCCTCACATTGTCGTAGGGGGCGACATTCATGGTGCCCAAGTGCTCCATTGGGCGCCATGAATGTCGCCCCCACAGACCGGGGTGTTCACGAGCGTCTTACGGTGTTGGTTCCGGCGTCACCAGCATCTGCAAATTCGGGTCGCGCACGATCAGCCGGTACGGCTTCAGCGTGTAGGTGTCGGTCCGATCGGTCCGCGAATCGGTTGGTGGGAAATCCGTCAGGGCGTCAACCGTCAGTTCATCTCCTTTACGCGTCACCGTCAGGATGATCTTTTCGAAGCCGAAGTCAAAGGTTCCCGTCAGCTTGGCTCCGGTGAAGGGCACGTTGATTACGTCCCAATCGCAGTCGTCCGGATGACATTTACCGAATCCATGGAATGAGAGCGTATTGTCATCCACTTTGCTGATGATGAGTCGCGTCAAGCCTCCAGTGTTCGGATCGGTGTTGCGCCAGTCCTCGACGAAGTAGTCCGGGATCCAGGGATTCACCTTCACCAGTAGCTTCTGCTCAATCATCTTGTCCATCAGCGAGACGACGTCGAACGTGTAGGTCGTGTTCGTTGTCGGACAGACGTTCTCACGCGAGCCGTTGAGATCGATCTTGGCACCATCGAGCGTAGCGCTCTTCGCATTCTGGATGGTCCAGTGGAGCGTCGTGCACTCATACGGATTGATGATCGACTTGTCTGCGCTCAGCGTGATGACTGGGTCCGGTATCGGCGAAGGCGTCGGCGTCATCTGTGACGTCTGCGTCTGGCCGCCACCTCCGGTGCTTCCTCCACCGCCCGTCGTTTGCGAGGTTGGAGTCGGCACGGGCGTTGGTGCCACGATGGTTACCTTGCTCACGCGTGTCTCGGTGATGCCTTTGTTGGTCGCGGTTAGCCGGAAGGTGGTTGTCTCCTGCAGCGTCATGGTCTGCTCACCCTGATTCGGAACCGTGCCAATGGCGTCGATCTCGACCCGTTCGGCCTTGTTGACCTGCCACTTGATGGTCACCACCTGACCAGGTTGACCCAAATCAGGCGTCACGCTCCATACGTCGATGCTCGGCCCTTCAGGCTGTGGTGTGGGGGTGGGAGTAGGAACGACGACCGAAATGGGTATCGGCTGCTCGGTCGAGCCAGAATCGTTGGTCGCCACCAGTGACAGGTTGGCGTTGTTGGGCAAGCCGCCGTTGACCACGAATTGTCCAGCCGTTGGGTCGAGCCCCGATACGACCGGTCGTATCTCGACCGATTTGGCGTCGCGCACGGTCCAGTGAACGACGAAGGGCTGCCCGGCGATGGGGCTGGTCGGATCCAGCGTGATGCTATCGATCTTGGGCAGCACGGGAGCTGGGTTGAGCAGCTTCCAGATCAGGAAGGCGAGCGCCGCAGCCACTGCCAAGGCGGCCGGTGGCAGCCAGGGCGGGATGAGTGCCTTATGGATGTAGTCGCCATTGACGTTGTATGGAGGTGAGCCAGATGCGGGAATCGCCTGGATTCCGAACTGACGCCCCTCCGACCTGCCGACCCAGCGTCGTTCGGAACGGACGTTGAGTCGCACCTTGGTATTGGCGCCGGGTGCCAGCGGCACGGTCTCCTGTTCAAAGCGATAGCGGAGGATCTGCTCGTCGTCTTTGCCGGAGAGTGTGTAGCGCTCTTCGGAGTTGCCATCATTACGCAGCGTCACCGCGAAGCGTGCCCCGGTTCGGCCGCCGCGCCGGGTCGGCTCCATGGTCATATTGCCGCCGGTGAACGGCAGTACCGTCCACTGCCCATAGGCGCTGGCCGTCTCGCCCGGCTTTTCGCGCGAGTGTGCCCGCACGGTGACGGCGTAATCCTGAGCCGTGCTGCTCGGCACGCGTGGCACGTTCACCGTGAGCGCCACCGGCGCCTGCGCGCCCGGATTGAGCTGCGTCTCCTGACCCGGGCCCTTGACCCATTCTGGTGGCACGCCCTCGACTGATACCCCCAGATGGTCGACCGTCGAGCCCATATTCGTGAGCATGGCGCGTACGATGGTCTGCTGACCGGGAGTAAGTGAGAGTCGCTCCTGATCGAGCGCGACCCGTAGGCGAGTCGACTCGACTTGCGGCACCGCCGGTGCCGCATATCCAGCCTGGCCGGCCGGTGCGACAAATCCTGGCTGCGGCATGGCACCCGGCACCGGTTTAGTATCGGGCAAAGTGGGTGCCTGATAGCGCAGCCAAAATGCACCGACGCGAACCCAATCGCGCGCGCTCCAGGTCTGCGGCACCTGTGGCAGCAGACGGGAGTCGGCTAGGAGCGTCCCATTGCTCGAGCCCAGGTCGGTCACCGTGACACGACTGCCATCCCACTCGAACTTGAGGTGATGGCGCGAGATGTCGTTCCCCTCGAGGACGATATCGTTGTCCGCCAGACGGCCGAGCGTGAGCCCCGCTGAAGTTAGTGGGATCTCCTTGATCACCTCACCACGGCCGTCCGTAACGCGAATCAAGGGCTGAGCTGCCGCGCCGAGCATGGTGGCCATGGCAGGTGAATGACCTCCTGGGGAGACGGGCGAAAAGGCAGTGCCGGGTACGTTGGGCGTGTCGGCCGCAGGAACCGGAGGTGCTTTGACTTGACCGACCGGTGGGACGTTGATCGGCGCCGCGCCGCCAGTAATCCCGCGCAACGCCGAGGAGAGATCGCTGGCAGAGCGGTATCGTTCCTCAGGCTTCTTGGCCAGGCAGCGAAGAATGATCTGTTCAAGGTTGGCTGGGACGTCCGCTTTCATCTGGCGCGGCGGCGGCGGTGCGACATAGACGTGCTTGTGGACTGCCTCGCTTAGCGACTTTACCTCGAATGGCGGCAGACCGGTCACCATCTCGTACAGCACGACCCCGAGCGAATAGATATCGCTGCGGCCGTCCAGATCGATCCCCTGGCACTGTTCGGGAGACATATAGGCAGGCGTCCCCATGGTGACGCCGGTAGCAGTCAGTACGCCGCCGCTGGCCAGTCTCGCCAGACCGAAGTCGGTCACCTTCACCAGGTAGTTGCGGTTGCCGGGGCTAGTTGAATCGGACTGCAGCAGCAGGTTGTCCGGCTTAATGTCGCGGTGGACCATGCCGCCGAGATGAGCGTAGGCGAGCGCGTCCGACGCCTGCCGGATCAGGTCGACGTCGTCATTCAGGTTGCGACCGCGCGCCGACGTTGCGCGCTGCTGCAACAACCCGCGCACCGATCCGCCGGTAACCAGCTCCATCACCAGGTAGTAGCGCCCGCCTTGCTCGCCGAAATCGTAGATCTGCACGATGTTGGGATGGTTGAGCGCGGCGACCGACTTGGCCTCCTGGATGAAGCGCGCCTGAAAGGTGGCGTCGGATGCCAGGTTCGCGTGCATGACCTTGATGGCTGCCTGCCGGTTGAGCAGGGCGTGGTTGGCGCGATAGACCTGCCCCATGCCGCCGGTGCCGAGGAGCGCCTCGATCCGGTAGTTGCCGATGGTTTGTCCGACCAGGTTTGAACCGCTCATGACACCATTTCCAGCGTGTAACCGGTGTGAGCCGGTTTGTGTGACCGGATGAGATCGTCGACCAATCCCTGATCGACGCCGCTGTCGACCGGTGTGGCCATGCGGACGTGAAACACCATCGGATTCTCGGGATCGTCCGAGATCTCCGGAGTAATGCCAGTGCAGACCTCGATCATACGCGTCATGCCGTATGCCGTGCCACGCCAGCGATAAAGATCGATGGCTTCGGCCAGCAGGTGACGGATACGCGCTTCGGGCCAGTGGCGATTGAAGGAGATGTCAAGCCAGTTCGCCAGCCACGGTAGGAACGATCTTGGCGACGTGCGTGGATCGAAATAGAGCTCGATGTGATCCTGCCGCAGTTCCAATGGTTCCCAAATCGAGGCGAAGATGAGGAGGAAGCGGCGTAGGAAATCAATCTCCTGGAAGATTACCGGCAGATCGACCAGATATCCCTCGCTGGCGGGGTCAGCCGTGATGGCTGGGAAGGTCGGTCGCGGCGGGGCCACCGGCGCCGGCTCGATCGGCACGAACACGATCGGTTCGGGCTCCTCAGGCTCGACTGGAACGACGTCCTCCAGGGGCGGTTCATCTGGGTTGTCCGGAACGACCTCGACGCTCGGCTGCTCCTGCGCCTCCGGGGCAATATAGCGGATCGAGAATGGACCGATGGTGAAGATATCGCCGGAGGTGAGGACGCGAGGCTGATCGGGGAGAAGACGTTCCCCGTTGACGAAGGTTCCGTTGGAGCTGTTGAGATCGGTAATGGTGATGCGCGATCCCTCGATGCGCAGCTCGGAATGCTGGCGCGAGACCTGAGGGTGAGGCAGCGTGACGTCGTTCCCCGGCACGCGACCGAACACGACGATGGGCTTCGAGATGGAATACGTCTGAACGACGTTTCCCTCGATCTGGATGATGAGCTGTCCCAGATTGGAGGACATCAGGCCATCACCTCGTCCGTCATCGGACCGTCACCTCGTGCTGCCCTGAGCAGATGAGCGCGTTACGTGGGATCTCCAGTCGCGGCGGAGCTGGACGTGTCGCGCCGAAATTGTTTGGGTCGGCCAGGTTGATGCGCACTTCCTCGACGAATTCGACGTACGGCACGCGTTGCATGAGTGCGTAAACCTCGGAAAGATGCAGGTCGCGCCCGAACGGCCAGCCGTCTTCGGTGGGTCCGCCGACGTGCGGGTTCAGATAACGATAGAGGGCGGCGGTGGCCAAAGTCTGCACTTCAGCCATCAGACCAGGATCGCTGCGGTCCGGGACGCGCAGGATGGCCTGTACCGAAACCCAGTTGTACTGCGGCGGCTGAACTTCCAGCGTGCTACCGAGCAGGCGGCGCTCGTTGAGATGCGACATCACCGCCCCACGAATCTCGGCGGAAAGCGTGAGCTGTTCGGGTGGGATTTGCCGGTTGGGAGAATCGACCTGCGGCAGCACCACCACGAAGATCTGACCTGGGCGCGGGTCGTTTGGCTCAGGCGGCTGCGCGCCCGGAGTCAGACAGCAAGAGCGCGCAACGCCCGAAATCTCCCGGGCCAGATACTCGAAGTCATCGGCGGTCACGGCGCGGCTGCGTGTGCGCAACGTTTGCGGTGCCCGCAGCTTTGCGTCGTCAAGCGATTGCGCGTCACGTCCTCCTACGGCGGGCTCGCGATTGACCACGCGTGCGACGTAGGGGATGGAGGACTTGAGGACGGTGATGGTTCCGCTTGGCACGTTTCCACCCACTCCGCCGCCGTGCTGATAGCGCGCGAACCGGAGCGTGCTCCCTTTGGGCGGGACCGCGCCAAATCGATACACGGTTCCATCCGGTTGCAGGATAGTTGGGCCGAGTAGGAGCCGGCCGTCCTGGCTGTCGAGGGTGAAGTGGCGATCGTCGGCGTTCGAATCGGCGAAATCGTTCACTTCGGTCCAGGTCTCCGAGTCGAATCCAGGCGTGTCGACGATCAGAACGTCACGGGCTGGATCACGGGAAAGGATCGGTGAATGGAGCAGTGAATAGGTCTGGCCCGACGCGCCGTCGCTGCGCCCAAGGACTTCGTTCTCGACCGTGCTGGCCTGGCGAGCGCGGACTGTGCCACCGCGCGCCTCGATGCCCAGGTGCTCGATGTCCGGCGAGACACGATAGGCGCCCTGACCGGCTTGCGCTTCCGTGAGTCGACAGCGCAGCCAATAAGACCGCTGTCCCTGAAATTCGCCTTCGGCCATGTCGGGGACGTGCAAGATGATCTCGCCTGACTCATTGAAGCCGCCTGTGCCGTCGTACTCGACGGTACAGTTGACCCAGCGTGTCGCGGCCCCCTGCCAGACCTGCCACTCTAGGGGCGGGTTCTTGGGATCGACGCCTGCGCCGCCGGCCAGTTCACAGGCGATGACCAGCGCCAGCACGTGCTGACCGTGGTCCTTCGCCAGCGAAACGTAGAAGGCATCGTTCGGCACGGGATTGGGCGAGAAGAGGGGGATCTTCTGACCGGGAAGGTCCAGTTGTCGCAGATCGTGCTGGATCCAGGCCTGATCGCCGCGCGCCGCGATGCGTGTGTAGGCGGAGAGAACCTCCGGCGGGCGGATCGTCAGGTTTGACTCCGTGGTGAAGATGATCGCCGGGCTGGTCTCGGTACGGATAGTGGCCGTCTCAGTCCCGGCGGGGATGGTCAGGTCGGTGTCTTGGGGAGCCGAGAGATAGAAGGTCATGGGCACGTTGGCGGCGCGCGGAGGATCGAGCCGCACCCCGATTAGCTCGAGGAACTTGACGTAAAGCTTGTCCGGTACCTGGTTGACCCGGTAGAGGAGCATGTCGGTCATCCAGGCGAAGAGCTCTATGAGCGTCACGCCCGGGTCGCTGACGTTGTGGTCGGTCCACTCCGGACAGTAGCGCGGAATCAGGCTCTTGGCCTGGTCGACGATGTCCTGGAAGCGCCGGTCATCGAGAATCGGTGTAGGTAGCGGCATATTCTCCCTAACTCAGTCGGCGGCGGCTTCGCCCGGAATCCGATAGAACGGGAAGACGAGGGTACGGCTGTCGTACGTTGCCTTGATGCGATAGCGGATCTCGATCAGCAATCGCGCGGGATCGTCGTCGTCCGGTCTGGCCGTGACTTGCTCCACGTCGATGCGAGGCTCCCACATCCCGAGCGCTTGTTCGACGTAGTAGGCAGCCAGCCCAGCGGTCGTCGGATCGTTGGGCGCAAAGATCAGGTCGTGGACCTGGCAGCCGAATTCCGGCCGCATGATGCGCTGGCCCTTGGGCGTCAGCAAGATGATGAGGATGGCTTCCTCGATGTCTCGCTCGCGTCGAGCCAGGGCGATGCGGCCGCGAGCGTCGACACCCACCGGGAAGGCCCAGCCGGTGCCGAGAAAATCGGCCATCTCGCGTCTATCCAATGAGCACCGTCCCTACAGCGATGACCGTTCCGTTGGGCAGATCGACCGGATCGTTGCAGGTCAACGCCGTATCTCCCGATCGTGCCGCCGGTTTGCCGTCGATCATCACGGTCATGCTGCCATTCACGATCTGCCCTTTGTTGGACGGCGGTCGCTGAAACGGACCGCCCTGCGGGATGTGTGGCGGCATATTGTCGGCGGTGCTTCCCTGCGTGGCGGCCGGCTGCCCCATGATGAAGACTGTCGAACTCAGGTTGCCGTTGATGATCCCGTTGAATGGATGCGGCAATGGAGTCGGCACCGGCCCACCCGGAGACGGGATCATGATGATGTGCGTGTCGATGGCCGTAATCTGGTCGCCCTGTTTGGCGGCTGGCTGACCCATGTGCCCCTTCTCAGTTGAGGTTGATGGCGGATCCCTTGACGTCGACCGTCGCGTTCCCCTCCACCTTGATGCTGAATCCCTTCAGCTCGATGTTCCCTTGTGCTTCGAGCGTCAAGTTCCCCTGCGCCTTCAGCGTCGTGTCCCCCTTGATCTCGATAGTGAGGGAGTTGGCGCCACTGTCGAGCGTCAACTTGTTGCCGTTCTTGTCCTCGACGGAGATGCCTCCGGCGCCGTCCGTATCATCGAGCGTAATGACGTTGCCGTTTCGCGAGCGGATGACGCGCCGCTGCACTTTGCCGCCGCTTATCAGGTCGCTACTCCCCTTCGGTGGGGCGTCGACGCCGTTCCAGAGTCCACCGAGGACATAGGGGTAGCGCACGTCCCCCATCTCGAAACCAATCAGGACCTCGTCATTGACCTCCGGCAGGAACTCGAATCCCCGGTCCGGACCGCCGCCAGGGATGACGACCCGTGCCCAATTCGTCGTCGTGTCGGAAGAGAGGCTCGGGATTTTGACTTTGACGCGGCCGATGTCGGACGGATCGAGATTGTCGGTGACGACCCCAATCATCAGACCGTTGGCATGCAGTTCCGATTCGCGCGGCTGCAGTACGGTCAGCAGGGTTGACGCGTGATAGCCCGAGACGTTGAACTCGGTCGTGTAGCCAGCCTGACTGCTGTAGTGATGCGTGGCCGAGGTGACGAAATAGGTGCCGCTGAATCGATTCCCTACGGCCGAGACGTCGATCAGCGATCCGGCGGTAACGCCTGGATTACCACCGCAGGTCCCTTCGGCTTCGATGAAGCGTCCCGTGAGCTGATCGGCGCCTGCCTGGGCCAGTTGATCCGCAGCCGACTGCGAGCGGACTGCCTGACTGGCGATTTGATATTGTGCGTCGATATTGAACGCGCCCTGAGCCAGGTCTCCGCCGGTCTTCTTTTCCCCCACTGACGGCGCGCTTGTGCCGTTGGTTGCCTGACCTACGATCTCCTGGCGCGAATCAGGATCCCAACCGCGCACCACGACCTTGGTCACCTGGTCGATGGTCGTCATGCGCGGGTGAAAGGCGCTCAAAGTTACGCCCCATTCCAGCTTGGTGGGTGTGCCGCTCGTCTCGATCGGCTCGCAGTGGAGCGTCTTGCCGCGAGTGAAGAGGAGAAAACCGAGCGATGCCGCCCGCGCACGCAGGAACTCGAGATTTGTCTGATTGTCCTGCAGCAGGTATTCGTGCACTTCCGGTGTTGAGCCGACCTTCGCCTGCAGCCCGACTTCCGAGGCGATGCGCTGCACCAGATCCGAGTCACTGACATTCTGAAACGAGCGAACCTGTCGCCCGCGTCCAAGGCGATGCAGCCGGTCGAAGGCGCGCACGATCAAGTTGTGCGTGCCCGGGCCGAAATCGGGCTCGATCTCGATGATCTCACCGTCGAAAATCGCTGCCGTCGCTTTGTCCGCTTTGGCCGAAATCTCCAACGGCGTGCCAGGCTCGAGGCTAGCGTCGTCGATCCAATGCAATGTGGGATCATGCAGCACCACAGTGGCGACGTCCGGCAGGTGCAGGCTCGACTCGATCGTCACTTCGAGCAGATCGCGGTTGAAGTCGTCGGACGCGTCCGCACCGCTCAGCTTGACGTAGAACTGGCTCAGGAGCTGACTGGTGTCAGACATTGGGGATCTCCAGCACCGTTCCGGGGGTAAGCCTGCGCACTTTAGCCAGCCGGTTGCGCTCGGCGATGCGACGCCAGAGCGTGGCGTCGCCATACTCCATGTAGGCAATCCAGGCCAGCGTGTCGCCTGACGTGACGGTCCAGAGGCGACCGCCCGGCTCGCCGCCGGAGGTTGGGTTCTGGCGCGGGAAGAGCTTGGCGTCCTTCACCTGCTGGAAGGTGACGTCCAGACTGGCGCGGACGGGCGTACCGTTGGCCAGAAAGAGGCTGAACTGCTGCTTCAAACTGGTGATGACGGCGTCGAAGGACCAGGCCGATCCCCACTGAAAGCGAACCTTTGGCGGTCTGCCTTTCTTGTTCTTCTTATCCTTGAGGCTGTCGTCTATCAGCATCAGCTCCCAAATGGCATCGGTGTAGGTGGAACGGACGTCGGTCCCCTCGCTGTAGGTGTCGAAGAAGAGAGTCATGGTCAGCGTAGCGGGCTGCCCGCCACCGAACTCCAGCTGTGGAACGTTGGCCCCTTTGGTCTTCCCCTGAGACCAGGAGTTCGATTTGCTGAAGGAGTACTCCTTCGGGTTGAACATGCAGGCAATCTCGGCCCCGCCACTATCGAGGTTGATAATCTTGGCTTTGGCCAGCGTCGTGTTGCTCATCGTCGATGCCTTTCGTCTCTGACCTAGCCGAGTCGACGGCGCTCAGCCGCCAGCCGTCGCTTGAGGACGCCGTAGACCTGTCGCGCCATCGCGTCGAGATCGGGCTCGACTCCGCCCTGGTGCTCGCCCCCTCCGGAGCTGGACGATGACGCCGGTGCTTCGCTGGAGGCCGACGAGCGATTGGTCGCGGCGGTTTGAGCTGCGGGTGCGGATGAATCCGCTGTCGCCACTGCCTGAACCGACATGCGGGCCAATGGCGCGTTGGCTGTCGCGCTGCCGTTGCCGTTGTTCGGCAGTGCAACGTTGACTGGAGTTGGCGCCGGGGCCAGCCAATCGGGCATCGGCTCCCAAGGGGTCGGCAACCCGCCCCATTCGTCATTTGCGGCGTTGGAAACAGTCGGCGCTGGTTCGCCCTCGAACGATTCGGATTGGACCTGCAATGGTCGAAACGGCGTCTCCCGATTTGTGGGAGAACGCTGCGCTGCAGATGTAGTCGCGGCGTCAGTCTCAGCGGCGACGAATGGATTGATCTGCCGCGCGCGCTGCACGTTCCGGGCTTCAGTTTGCACAGTCTGCTCGACCTCGAGCGCGACCGATTCTTCATTGCTATCGTCGCCACTGTCATGTGAAAACGTGACGGGCGGACGCGATGACGACGTCGCGGCGATGGGCGGTACGAACCGTGGTTGCCGGTTCCGGGCGACGTGCGTCAGTTCGTGAGCCAACAACCCGAGCCCTTCCGGCGTCTCCTCAGAGAACCCGGCCGCGACGAAGACCTCACCACCTGTCGTCACAGCGTCGGCGTGGTGCGAATCGGCAATCCGACTCGCCTGCACGCCACGGTGAATTGGGACGTCGGCGGGGTCAATGCCCACCAATGGCGTCAAGAACCGCCGGGTCGATTCGGACGGGCGCTCGCGCTGTTCGGTCAGTTCGGTGGCGGGTGCTGCTAATGTGGTTGGCGTTTCGCCTCGCTGCTCAGCGGCTTGAGCCCGCTCCTGCCGCACGACGTCGACCAGTCGCTCGATCCACGATTGCGGCGACCGATCGCCTTGCGACTCGACGAAGAGCCCGTCCGAGGCGCGTGGTTCGGGTAGTGAGGGCTGTGGCGGTCGCGGACGCCTGGGCCGCCGGATCTCGACGCGGTTCGACGCGGACACTTCCTCAGAAACGAATGACCGCTTTTGTTCCTCAATGGATTCGAGAACGGGCGCATCAACCAGAGCAGACTGCGTGTCACCTGACTCGGAAACGACCGGGCCGGTCGCTTCGACAGCTGGAACTTCGCGTTCAATCGAAGCGCTGGCCGCATCCACAACCTCAGGTGTTGCCAGCGTTGGCGGTTCATGTTCGGGTTCAAGCGTCACACGTTCCAGGTTCTGAGTGGGGAGCTGCAGCGATTCGGTTGGCTCCGGCGCGCGCGCCTGTACTGCCGCTGCTCTCTCCGGCGTCTCGGGCAGTTGTTCCTCTGCAGGCTGGATGTTGGGTGTAGCCGCCTTCATGCTCTCCGAGTCCGAAGAAGAACTTGGCGCGGGAGCAGCCTCGGTAGCCAGCGGCTGATCGATCTCATCGGGACGGTTCTGAGTCTCGACGGGCGCGCGTGCTTCCTCGGTAGCCGGAGCGTCCGTATCCATGGCCACTGATTCGACCTGTTCGGCCGCGACCGGCTCGAATGAGGCAACAGTCTCAACTTCGGCGATCGGACTCGCGACATCGCCCGAGTCAGGCTCAGACGTTGGAATCCGCGGAATAGCCGCCGTGTCAGGCTGCGTCGACGCGTTCACCACGACGTCTGGGCGCGGCATTGGCAGGCTTGTTCGCGAGTCTGGCTCGCTAGCTGGAGCCGCCGTCCGCCTTGAGCGTTCGGTGGCAGGGGGCTGAGCTGGCGAAGGACTTTCAGCGACGATCCGGTCGACCGGTTCGCTCGTTTGTGACGGCTGATGCGCGAGATCATTGGTCTCAGGTACCTGCGTGGTCGCGGGAGCTTCCAACTCAACGTCATCAAGGTCGTCAGCGTGTGCCACGACAGCCTCGAAATCGGGGACGTTGTCGTCTTCCTCCGGCTCGAAGAACTCGTAGACGTCAATCGCGCCTTCGGCGATCGGTGCCGACAGCAATGCGGGCCTGAAGCGACGCGACGGTATCCGGTACATGGGATCGAGAGGCTCGCCGGAGAGCGATCGCGCCAGCACCGGGCCGCGCGTCAGTCGCGCGGTCAGCGACCGTCGTCTCGCGATCCATCGGGCCAGGAACGCTCCACGTTCTGTTGTCCCGCCAATCCGTCGCCGTGCCACCGTTACCCCAGACTCATTCCGTCATGCGCCAGCTCGAGCGACTCCACCGCCATGGTCGACCCATCGGCCGCGAACTCAGGTCCTGTCCACTTCACCGGATAAGCGTTTACGAAGTTCCAGCGCAGCAGCTCGTTGCCTGTGACGTCGTACATCACGACCGAGACGTTGCGGCGCGCGATGTCGCCTTGCGCGATCTGCATATACCAGTTGAGGAAGTCGTTCGAATTGGTGATGCCGCGCTTCAACGTCAGATTGCCGACCTTGGTGCGTCCCGGTAGCTTGTGGGCGAAGGCGTTGTTGCCTCCCTCTTCATACTCATGGACGTCCATCTGCGCCTGTAGCCCATTGACCGCGGTGAAGACGGCTTCCTTCTTCCCATTCACTTCGACGTAAAAGCGGCAATTTGGATAGGCATCGTCAGTCACTCAGTCCGCCCTTCTCCGCCGATTGGGTTCCTCGCCGCGGGCCTGCTCCAGCCGGATCTCACGCAGCATCAGCTTGTAGACGCGGTCGGCCAATGCCTGGACATTCACAGCGCCATGCTGGCCCGTCGCCTCGCCCGCTTCTGCCGTCTCTCCCGCTGGAGCCTGGTTTTGGTTCTCGGCTGTCATTG
This sequence comes from uncultured Chloroflexia bacterium, assembly GCA_963713965.1. GTDB lineage: Bacteria > Chloroflexota > Chloroflexia > Thermomicrobiales > Thermomicrobiaceae > CALAGB01. Next base: position 1,462,550 of record OY970217.1, on the reverse strand, counting down.
AATGCTATTGCCCAATCAAAACGCCCGTTTGCTTGTCGCCCTCACCTTGTCGACCCTCACCCAATTCTGGGGGAGGGGAGACGAACCGGAAGCCGTATGACTGTACCCTGCGGACACCCCTCTCCTGATCTCGGGAGATTGTTCTCCCTTCACTGGGAAGGGAGTCAGTGGGATGGACCGGCCGGGGGGGTGAGGGTGCCGAAGTCACCCGGCCACATCGAGCGTGAACCGGCTGCCGCAGTTTGGACACTCCGTTTCGATCAAACTGTTTCCAAGATCGTTGACGCGAATGTAGAGGTCCTGCAGGAAGGCGAAGTCAGACGAAAAGAGCCGCTCGATCACCGGCGGATCCACCGGACTGATATCGCCGAGCCGGGTGATCACCCGGCTCAACACCAGAATGCTCAGATAGGCTTCATTCTGCTTCACGCGCGGATCCTGCAGCGGTTCAACCTCATCCAATGCGGTCGCTAGCCGCATCGTGCCGGACCGATGCAGATTGCCGCGCTCGTCGACGAATCCGGCCGGCAGGGTGAAATCGAACTCAGTTCGCAGTGCCACCGCACCCGTCATCGGCGATGCCCCACCTTCACCTCACGCGTCACTTATTTGACGCGTTCGTACCCCTCGTGCGTGATCTCCAGCTCCTCGATGCCGACCTCGTTGTTGGTCGCATTGGCCGCGGGACCGGTGATCTTGCTGGGCCAGGCGTTGACGAAGTTCCAGCGGGCGATCTCGGACGCTTCCTGGTTGAACATCACGATCGAGCCGTTCTTGCGCGCATTGTCGATCTTGCCGTCCTCGACGAGCTTGCGCCACGTCCACATGTCCATGGCGTCAGTGATGCCGCGCTTGAGCGTGATGTTGTTCCACTTCATGCGCCCGGGGACCTTCTTGATGACGAACTCACCTTTAGGTCCGCTGGCCTTGTACTCGACGACCTCGTTCTCGCTGCCAAGACCGGTGCACTCACGGAAGGCGCCGGCCACCTGCCCCTGAAACTCGATGCCGAACCACGCAGATACGAGTGGATCTTCCTTTGCCACGCTACACTCCCTTTCGATGAGTCGCTGCCAAGGGCTTTACTACGCTCCGCCGCCGGCCCACTGACTCAGGCGGAAGATGACGAACTCGGCCGGTTTCACGGGTGCCAGGCCGATCTCGATGACGAGCTGTCCACGATCGCGCACGTCGGGCGGATTCAGCTCTTCGTCGCATTTGACGTAGAAGGCTTCCCCCGGCGTCCGTCCGAACAGCATTCCGTCGCGCCACGCGCCAGTCAGGAAGGCTTCGACGTCTCGCTTGACGCGGGCCCAGAGATCCGGATCGTTCGGTTCGAAGACGACCCATTGCGTACCGGCTTCGATCGACTTCTCAACGTAGTTGAAGAGGCGTCGCACGTTGATGTAGCGCCAGGCTGGATCGCTGCTGACGGTGCGGGCACCCCAGACGCGGACACCGCGACCGGTGAACGTGCGGATGCAATTCACTCCGACGGGGTTGAGCGTGTCTTGCTCGCCCTTGGTGACCTGGATATCGGGCTCGAGCACGCCACGAACCACTTCGTTGGCGGGCGCTTTGTGCACGCCACGTTCGTTGTCGCTGCGCGCCCAGATGCCGGCCATGTGGCCGGAGGGCGGCACGGGCACGGGCTGGCCGTTCGGACCCTGAATCTTGATCCACGGGTAGTAGACGGCCGCATACTTCGAATCGTAGTTGGTGTCTCGCTCGCGCCAGCGCTTGGCGTCCTGCGGCGAGAGGCTCGGCGGCGTGTCGAGGATGGCGACGCGGTCCCCCATGCGCTCGCAGTGGGCGATCATGGCGAGCTGGACGGCTTTGACTCCGTTGGCATCCAGCGCGCCCGCTTCATAGGCGGACATGATGTCGGGGCAGCAGACCATGGTGACGTCTTCGGCCACTTCAAGGCCTTCCATACCGGAGCGATCCGCCACGCTTCCGGCAAAGTCGGACGATTGCACCTTTGGCGCGGACGAAATCGGAGTTGCTTTGAGGACGTAGGTACCTGCTTCGGGAACGCGCTCGGCCAGCGTGCCGGTTCCCTGCTCTTCGACGATGGTGATCAACCGGCTGGCAGTGTTGACTGCTTCGGCGACATTCTTGCCGCCCCGCTTGCCCAGATTCACGTTCTCGTAGGTCTCTTCAACCTGGCCCATGCGGATCTTCAACGTGAAGGTCGCTTCCGGCGGCTCGTCGCCACTGGGTGGCGCGACCTCGACCGAGATGTCCTCAGAAGACGCCGCCTTGGGCGAGACCGTCAAAGACGGCATCGCTTTCGACGATTTACTCGGTAGTTGCAGCGTCTCGTCCTTGCGGCCGTTACTGGAGGGATTGGCCGGCGCGATGCGCGTGACGTAGCAACGCCCGCCACCGTTCAGGAAATAACCGTAGACGGCATGCGAGAGATAGGCGCCGTCGAGGTGCGGATTGCGCCGGCCGCCCTCTTCAAGGCTGCCGAAGGCGTCGACGTATTGCGTCCAGTTGGTAACCAGTACCGGGCGGTTGGCTGGACCCGCCGGGGCGAAGCCGACGAAGGCGGCCGTTGCGGTACCGGCGCCTTCAATGGGCCGCGGACCGCTATCGACTTCCTCGACGTAGACCCCAGGGGAAAGATACTCCGGCATGAGGCGCTCCTTTCAGCCGATGGAAGACCGGCATTTCGCCGGTATCAATCGCGCGACCCACAAGCTCAACCCCGAATCCGTCGGGCAGCAACTGATGAGCGTTCGCGCGGAACGGTACGGGATGAATTTGCGCGCCTTCATTTGAACAGCGTGGAAACACAGAGGCATCACAAGAATCACGAGGTGCCGCCCGCCCGAACTGGAACGGCTGAGTTGCTACTTCAGAACGATGTCATACGAGTCGGCTGGAACCTCGAACGAGGCCACCAACTCCTTCCCCTTTGGGGGTACGACACGAACCTGGATCATGCCCTGACTCACGTCGCTGAGCACGAAGCTCCCGTCGGTTCCCGTGACCACGCCCTCCGACGCGCTTCCTTCCAGCGTCACGCGTGCGCCCGGAACCGGCAACCCATCCTTAGCGCGCACGATTCCGCCGATTTGGCTGGCGATCTCGGTAGCCAGTGCCGGGTCGTGCATCCGCAGGTAGCGGGCAGTGCGCGTCAGGACGAGTGGCGCCTGGATCGCGATGTTGAGATCGAGCGGCGCGGTGACGACATAGTGAATTGCTGGGTGCGGAACGGCTCCCAGCCCGCTCCAGAGATCGAGCATGCTGGACGGCTCGCCTTCCGGGATCTGGCCCGATAGGGCTGGTTCGACCTGTTGCAGTGACGGCGCGACGATTTCGGCTGGGATCTCCCGGTAGCGCATCAAGATCGCCAGGACACGCCAGAGGATTTCGTGCTGATCGCGCTCATCGGTGGCCAGGGAACAGACGAGATAGTGGAGATTTATGCGCCGCGGTGCCAGCTTGCGCTCGGATTGACCGTTGGTGCGGGTGTTGTTAAAGCTGGTCTGGCGCAGATCGACGTTCTCCTCCAGCTTGAAGAGAAAGAAGTCGACCGTTGGTCTCGTAAGACGTTCGATCCATTCCCGTGTCGGAGTTTCGAAGCGCACGTCGATCTCCGAGGCAGGAAGCTGCCCACGCTGATACAGCAGGTTGGCGAGCGATTCGTGAATATCAGCTAGCATGGAGAACCGTCACCTCGTCTCACGTCCAACCTGCGATCTCCGATTCAGTGAGCGGCTTCTCGAGCTTGGCGTACTCGGTGCGCGCGGCGTGTAACAGGTGATCCATGCCGACCGGCTCACGCGTATCGGCGGCCAGAAATGCCGCCCCCAGCGCGATGTTGCGGATGTTGCCGCCGGTGACGTTGAGCCGAGCCAGCTTGGCGAAATCGATCTCCGCCAGGGGCACTTCGCGTGGGAAGATGCGCCGCCAAATCTCCGCCCGCTGCGCTGCATCCGGAAACGGAAAGTGCACCACGAAGCGGATACGACGCAGAAACGCGCTGTCGAGCGCCGACTTGAGGTTAGTCGTCAAAATCGCCAGGCCCTGATAGGCCTCCATGCGCTGCAGCAGATAGCTCACCTCGATGTTAGCGTAGCGATCGTGGCTGTCCTTGACTTCACTCCGCTTGCCAAAGAGCGCGTCCGCTTCGTCGAACAGGAGTATGGCGCCACCGGCGTCGGCCGCGTCGAAGACGCGCCGCAGGTTCTTTTCGGTCTCACCGATGTACTTGCTCACGACGTTCGATAGGTCGATGCGGTAGAGATCGAGGCGCAACGAATTCGCCAGCACCTCGGCGGCCATCGTCTTGCCAGTTCCACTTGTCCCGGCGAAGAGGGCGCTGATGCCGAGACCGCGCGATCCCTTGGAGCCGAAGCCCCAGGCATCGTAGACCGTGCCGCGATTACGCGCGTGGACCGCGATCTCACGTAGCAAGAGGCGCTGCGGTTCGGGCAGAATCAGATCGTCCCAGTCTGCCGAGGGATCGAGCCGCTGGGCCAGTGCTTCAAGCTGGGGTCGTGTGTGCCCGCGCGCGGCGTCCCAAACCGTGTGGTCAAGTTCGCGCGCTTCGTCAGACATGTGGTTGGCCAAGGCCTGTGTTCCGGCCGCCTGGATCAACGATGTGCTCATGTTGAACTGCGACGTTAGCGCGTCGAACGAGCCGTTCAGCTTCGCAACGTTTTCTCCGAGGACCGATTGCCAGATCTGGCGCTGTTCCGCACGCTTGGGCTTGCCGACGTCGAAGACGACGGTCGGGCGCTGTCGCACCCGCATGCGCTCAGGAGTCGAGATGAGTAGTGGTCCCCACATGCGCTCGATGAGCCAGCTCATGGTGTTGCGCCGCTGTGTCTCACCCAGATCGAGTTCGTCGCAGTCCACCAGCAAGCCGATCGAGCTGAGACGCATCTCACGCCGCCAGAGCGTTGCGAGCAGATCGAGATCACGCGACGTGAGTGGGATCATGTCCGCTGGGATCCCGTATGCGGAGCAGCCCAACGAGCGAAATGCGGCTACGGCGATGTCCCGTTTGCCGCTGCTATCCGACCCACACAACTGAATCACGGGTGACGCGCCCGATTGCCCCGACTGCCTCCAGACTTCGACGATTGCCTGCGCGACTGACTCATGTGAAGGCACCAGCGTAGTGGTCCAGCCGAGTGGCTCAAGCATCGTCGCCAGGCGCTCGTCCGGCTGCTCAACGCCGATGAGCGAGTGCAGGATGCGCTCGTCAATGCGTAGCGGACTCTGAGTGAAGGAATGTCCGGCACCGATCTCGATCAGATGCCAGCGACGAAGAGGCGACGCAGGAGCCATGGCGGTCCAATGGGCATTCGGAAGGAGCGAAAGGGCTAACCCAAAGGTTGGGTAGGTTTTGAGCGGGTCGCCATTCGCGCTGCTCAACACCCGTGCGAAGCTCGAATCGAGATCAACTCCCGCGCAGAGGAGGAGCACGTCTCGTTCGAACGGCGAAAGGTTGAACAACTGCTGTATCCGCAGGATAGCAGGCTCTGTCGACATCTGAGCGCGAAGGCCATCCAGGTCGATGTCTAACAGCTGAGTACCCAAGTCCGCGGCGTCAGCCTCATCGAACTCGAGTCGCGCGGAGATCGATCGACGCAGTCGATCGAGCGAAGCGGTCAAATAGGTCTGATTCTCGACCATCCAATTGTCAGGGCGAGTCAACATAACTCATGGTCCATCGTTAAGGTCGATGGGAATCGACGAGACGCGATAGGTGACCGATGGCCGGTAACGAGCCTGAAGCGCGGACCAGAGTCGGGAGGTCTCGTCGGTACTGAGGAACTCCGGCGCGATGGTGATCTGCTCTGCGCGCTCGGCGATGCCGGAGGCAGCCAGAGCCGCCTTGGTTCCGGAGCCACCGCGTGTAGAGGACGAAGAAAGGGACGTGCGCAGCAGTTCGGCGGTCAGAACCGGCGTTTCGTGCATTACCTGTATGCCGCACCCCAGCAAAACTTCCGCGTGAAAGTCTTGCTGACCGTAGGCCGAAAGGAGGTAATGTAGATCGAGTGAGAGCGGACGCGGCGCGTGCCCGTTTGCGCCGTTACCCGGAGCCTGATCTAAACGCGTCAGCGTGGCGCGTGGCGTCACCCGGTAGAGGAAGAGGTTGAGCTGATTGCGCTCGTCTGCGCCGACCGCAATGCGGTCAGGCGGCAACGCGGTCACCGTGACATCACCCACGCTTGAGGCGACATCCGGTTGTGCGACCCGGTTATCCAGCAAGTCTTTCAACACGGCGCTGACAGCCGCGACGGCAAGCGCTCCGCTCACGACGACTCCTCATCGATCATGGTCCGCCGTCCTTCCTGGAAAACGGCGACGCACCATTTGGAGGAACCGCACGCGTGCGCTGGCCGGTGCAAATGGGATCGTTGATTGCTCTGCCAGAAAGTCGCAGAGTTCAAAGAGGGAGCGAAAATAGTGACGCCGGCCGTCCCGTACGTCGACGACCGATCCACGCCAGGTCGGTTCGGCTCCAGAGATTTCCCGGCGTTCTTCCCACAGGTTGACCACAAACGAGAAGGATCGTTCGGCCCGTGATCTCACCGCGTTCCTCCGGCTGTACCGAACGCCTCGATGATGAAGCGCACGCTGAATAGGCTCACTCAGAATGTGGGCCCATTCGACCAGACGACGAACACGGCGGTGTCACAACAATCACGACTAGGCGTCCACACTGAGCGCGCGGAACTGCTCAGCGATGTAGGCGAGGTGCGCGACGGTGTCGTGCAACTCGTCTAGATCCGGATCGTCATCCTCTGTCGGCCGATTCAGGAGGGAGTTTTGCTCGATTTGATCGACGGCTCGGAGAACCAGCAATGCGGCCTCATGTAGCTGATCCGACGCGCGTTCGAACTGAGCCTGCGCCTCGTTCAATATGTTGAGCACTCCGGCCAGACTGTTGGCCCCGTTCAATTCTCGTCTGGGTAAGCGCACCACGGGCTCTAACAAGTGCGACTGGTCGAGTCGTTCACTCTCGTTTGACAGGAGCGTTCGAAAGAGGGACTGCGTTTCCGGCATCGGTTCGATGCCGAGCTCGCGCTTGAGCGTCTGTTCGCACAGACGGTATTGACGTAGCGCCGCGGCTCGCTGGCCGGACACGATGAAGAGCCCAATCAGATCCCGATGGACTTCTTCCCGCAGTGGGTCTGATTCGAGAATGCGCGCGGCGACGTCGATCGCTTCAGTCAGCTCATTCCGTTTGACGTGAAAGGCCAACAGGCTGTCGAGCGCTTGCAGGTAGAGTCGTCGCAGGCGCTCCCGTTCCACCAGGCACCAGTCGTCGTAACAGTCGGTAAGCAGGTCTCCCCGGTAGAGGTCGATCGCCTGACGGTAGAGCGCGGCGGCCTTGTCGGTGGAATGGTCCTCAAGCTGAGCGGCCCAGTCGCAACGATGTTCGAACTCGGCGACGTCGAGCCGGAAGTCGCTCCCGAGGTTGAAACCGACCTGGCGACCATCGATTTGCAGGTAGGTCGTTCCGCGGCCCTCATGTTCGAGCAGCCGTCGCAGGCGCCAGAGAGCGGTGTTGAAGGAGTGGCGCGCACGATGTGTCTCCAAATCTCCCCAGAAGACCCCAGCCAGATGTTCGCGTGAATGGGCGGACTCACGACCGATGAGGAGGTAGCTGAGCAGATCCCGAACGCGTCTGCTCGGGACCTGAGCCAGCGGACTCCCGTCTCGCTCAATGGACATCGTGCCGAACAGACGAATCTCGAGCGTGCCCACAATGCCCCTCCCGTGCACCTGTCGCATCACGTTCCTCGAACTGGTCTCGTCCAGCCACGCAACGATCCAGAGCGTTTAACCCTGCCTGGAACGGGGCGCCACAACGACTGGGCGAGTGTGATCGACGTCCAATAGATGAAACGTCGGAGCGAAGGTGCTAACTACGATGTCAAGCTCGAACGACGGTACCAGGAAACAGCGTCGGTGCGGGCGCTCCAGCGCCTGGCAATCCGAGAGCGTGGATTGTCCACCAATAAGGAAATACGATTGTCGCGACCGAATGGACCGAGAATAGGGGTGGGTTCGATGATTGTCAACAGCATTCCGTACTTCGTGATCTGAGGATGCGTCATGACTCGTTTCGCGATCTCGAATCAAATGCGCGGTTTGCGCGAACAGAGTAACCGGCTTCACGCACGTAAGCGTGAAGCCGGTTTCGAGCAGGTATCGATCGATTCGGTGGCATTGCCGTCCTGGATACTTGTGCGGCCGCTACTTGTGACGGTGGAGGACATTACGGCGTCCGATTCAATCCTTCACCTGGACCGACGATGCGTTGGCCGTGCACCGCGTCATAGCTTGTCGCATCCTTGAACTGATTCAGTCCTTCACCTGGTGCCATGACTCGGCTCGTACCCACAGTGGCGCTGGTGTGGTCCACGAACGTATTAAGTCCTTCTCCAGGTCCAGTGATACGGCTCATCGAGGCCTTGATCGTCGCGTCGTTCGCGGTATCGGCACTGGCGATTCCACCGAGCCGGCCGCCGAGAGCCACGTCCACGTTTGCGGTGATTGCGTGGCGCGTCGCCCAGTCTGTCGCCGTGTCAGAACTTGTGATGCCTCCCAATCGTCCGCCGATGGGCTGGTTCGCCGCCGCGGACAGACCCTGCCGTACGAGGGCGTCATTGGCGCTGTCGGAGCTGGTGATGCCTCCCAGCCGTCCACCGAGTGTCGGTGCCGTTTCGCTCGATGTGGTCACGAAAATCATCGATGAACCGCTGCTATGAGACTGATGTCGAGGTGTGCTGATGCCCAGCATCATCAGTGCCCCGCACAGTGCTCCAACGAAGAGAAAAGCGACCGGCCTCAAGTCGACTCGTCGCATGGTAACCATTGTTTCGACTCCCTTCGTGATCGTTGGTGGCTGCTCCATGCAGCGCTTGTGACCAACCCGATCTCGATGGTTCGAGTATGGGCATGAGCGCCCTCCTCAACATCGGAAGGGATACGGATTTGCTGAATCATGGTCAGGGCGAACGTCGATACGTATTGTGCGCAACGAATACGTAGCCTACAGGGCGTGGGGTAGCGGACGGCTTCCGGTGGGGCCCGATGAGCGGGGAGACTCGCGGTATCGCGATCAGAGGATTCCGCTGCGTGCGACGGCGGCGACAGCGGCGGCTCGCGCGTTGACGCCGAGCTTGTTGAAGATGCTGGTCATATGCGAGGTGACGGTTCGTCTACTGATGAAGAGTCGCTCGGCGATCTCAGCGTCAGTCAGCCCTTCGGCAACGAGTCGCAGCACCTCGACCTCGCGTTAGATGAGTCCGGCCAGCGTCCGCGAGACCGGCGTGCCTCAGCGTACCCTCTACCGCCAGGCGGACGCTTTCGGCCAGCAGGGCATGGCCAGCCTCGTCACGCTGCCCAGCGTGGACCGTCACCAGCAGCTCCCCGCGCCGATCCGCCAGGCGATCCTGGCGAGCGGGCTGTCGCGCACGCAGGGCTTGACGGCCTACCTGCTGGTCTTCTACGCCGCCATCCGGCAGCACGTCAGCTCTGAAGTGCTGGTCAGCGACGGCGGCGCGATGTGGGCACACGACTCGCGCTCTTCGCGCTTGATGCCACCGGATAAGGAGCGCTTGCCAGGCGAACATATCTTGATCAGGAACTACACCGCGAGGTCAAGCAGCAACCGGGATAGCTGTTCCGGCTCGGTGATCATCGCGTCATGACTGGTCGCGATTTCCACGTAGCGCCAAGCTGCGTCCGCCCGCAGTCGGGTGGCGAATTGCGCGAATGCGCGAGGCGCTTCAGGAGGGGCAGCCGGATCGGTGCAGTAGATATAGGTGCGTGGGAGCTGGCGTGCGCGCGGATTGGAAAGCCGCACAGGGTCCATCTTGGTCTGGAGCGGATGCATGCCTATCCTGGGACGCACCCAGGCCAGGTCTGCCTCGGAGGTAATTCCGAAGTTATCGGATAAGGGAGGGACCCCATAGCCGTTGCCTTCGCGGCGTGCCTGCTCATGGAACATGGCGATGGTCGCTGGTGGGGCGAAATCACTCAGCGCTTGCCCATCACCTGGGACAAATGCATCGAGGTACACTAGGTGCCCGAGGCGCTCGGCTGCCTGTTCCGCGACGGCAGTGATGACCATACCCGCGTAACTATGGCCAACCAAGACCACGTTGCGCAGGTCCTCGTAGTACAAGACGCCCACCACGTCTTGGATGTGCGTATCGAGGGTGATCCCGGACCCCAGTTGATGGGCGCGTTCGCCGAGTCCCGTGAGGGTGGGCGTGAAGACGTCGTGTCCGGCGGCGCGCACAATCCGGGCGACGCGCTGCCAGCACCAGCCACCATGCCACGCCCCGTGGACGAGGACGAAGGTTGTCATCGCAGTCCTCCTCATTGGTAAATCGTACGTCAGGGACGTTCGAGGGACACAACGGTTCGCTGGGAAGCAAGGAGCACAATGACATCATCACATAGGTGCGGTTTGCGTTGCCAGCCGCAGTGCAAATATGTGTCCGACATCATGTGGCGAGGGGTGCGGCAGGGTACCGACACCGCTCCATCTGTCAAATCAGATCGAGCTTTCCCACAAACCACCGTGGTTACCGCTATGTGAGTCAAGTCAGGGTTATCCAGCGCATCGACTCGGCGAGCGGTGATCCGCTCCCAATATGGGGCGGAGATGGGTTTCGAACGGTGCTCTCGTGAACTCTCAGGTAGATCTGCGGCCAGTGGCGCACGTTCTTCATCACTCGCCTACTCGTGCGAGTCGGGCAGAGACGGATCGTGCCGGATCATGTTGTCAGCATCGACGCGGGCTTGGTCCGCCTGGATGCTGGCTGGTGATTGCCCGATTGGATCATGCCGGATCATGTTCACCTGTTCTACGCGCAACTGATCGGCTACGACGCTCGCTGGAGACTGGCCAACCGGGTCATGCCGGATCATGTTCTCTGCATCTACGCGGAGTTGCTCGGTTCCAGCACTGGCCGGCGATTGTCCAACTGGGTCGTGCCGGATCATGTTGGCCGCGTCGACTTGCGACTGATCCATTGCCGGGACCGCCGCGGGTTGTGCGATTCCGCTCGTGGTGTCGGTCAGCACCTGAACCGTGCGCACCCGCTCGAACCAATGGGTGCCGAGCACGATACTGAAGGTGAGAGCGACTCCGAGCAGCAGACCAGCGAGACCCGCCGTCAGCATCCTCAGGTCAATGCGTGGCGTGATGCGTGTCATCGGATTCATGAGAACGTCCTTCCCGCAACAGCGATCTCTCGCATCTTGTTCGTCATTTGGTCGGGCCTGACCGATGTTTGTAGTATGGAGAGAAGTGGGAGTGTCGACATCGACAGGAATACCGTTTCGTGATCGACGAGTCTGACGGCGAACGGGTAGGCATAGGTACCTAGTTGGCACCCATCCGTTGAGATCCACTACGTATCTGTGCATACGGGAGTCGCAACGGGTCCTGCGCTGTTTTGAGAACTGAGGTAGACGGGGATCAGATCAAGCGGTGCTCTTTGGCCCACACGGCCGCCGCGGCTCGGGAGCCAATGCCGATCTTGTTGTAGACCGAGCGAAGGTGAGCGCTGACCGTGCGACGGCTGAGGAAGAGCTTGTCGGCGATCTCCGCATCGGTCAGACCCCCGGCCACGAGCTGCAGCACCTCGACCTCGCGAGGGCTGAGTCCGGCGGGATAGCTCGGAGCTCTCTGCGACATCTTGCTGATCCTGTGCCGGAGGGCGTCAACACGTTCGAGCGTCGGTTTTGCCTGCAGCGGCTCGCAGATGGACTGCACGTCGTTTAGCAGGAACATGGCCGCATCGGGTCGCCTCTGTGCGACCCGCAACTCCGCTAGCTCCACCAGTGTCAAGGCACGCTCGAAGGGCGCGGCGCAGGCTTCAGCCAGGCGAAGCGATTCTTGGAGATGCGAATCTGCGTCGTTGAATTGCTTGGCTTCCGTGTTCAGCTTGCCGAGAAGACGGTGAATCGCGGTGAGGGCCAGAGGCTGTCGTGGATCGGAGGCCAGCGCGAGTGCCTGGTCCGCAAGTCGGCGGGCCCGGCTGCTGTCATTCGCCCGCTGATGATAATGCGCCCAGAGCATGATCCCTTCGGCCCGTCCCGTGAATGCTCCGCTCCAATCGAGCCAGCGGTCGTGTGCCTCGAGCCAACCACGGGCCTCCGGCAGGTTTCTTTCATCCAACGCCAGTTCAACCGCCAGACGTTGCAGGTCCTCTGCCCCTCGAAACACGCAGTCTCCGGGTTCGGTCGTCGGTCCCTGTGGCAGCACGTGACGGATCTCTCGCCACGCGCGCTCGAATTCCCCTCGCGCATGTGCCCGCCTCGCGAAGACCACCTCTTCCACAATCCCCCAGCTCAGGGTTGACGTCGCCATTTGCTCGTGCCACCAACCATCCATCCAATCCATCTCTGACCACGCTCCATCGAGGTAGGCCGTGAGCAGGTGACTGACACCCTCTGGCATTGGCCTGATGCCGAGTTTGTCCACGGCACGAGACCAAGCCTGATCGTGCCGTTCAAGCATGTTGCGTCGAAGCTCCATGTCGTCAGCAAAGTAAGGAAGCGTGAGGTACGCAAGCCAGTTCATGTACGAGAGAGCGAGCATGCCGTCGTCATTCGTTTGTGCCGTTAGCAGGAGTGCCTGCTCAAACGCTTGGGCTGACTCAGCCGGAAGCCCTTGCATGGCCCGGACCCGCCCGAATGCAAGATACGCCCTCGCACTTCCCATTTGTTCTGTCGCTGCGATCGTCGTCGTTGGACGAATATCGACACGCCGGTCTACATTCTCATTTGGCGCGCCGGGCACATACTCAGCAATATCGTCGAGCGCAGCATCCAGGTCGCCCACGACCGCTCGTATCATTGCGCGAAAGGCACGGTGGGTATTGGGATGTGACCAATCACGCACGTAAATCGGCGGCGGCTCAACCGCGGTTTCGACGATCTGATCGAGCAGATCGACTCCCGAGGTGACGTCCGACAAACCGAAACCATGAGTCCTTTGCTGTGCATTCGCTGCATACCCGTTCAGAGTATTCGCTGCATACCCGCGAGAAATACGGGCGTGCGCGACCAAGAGGTTGTCGCCGATCGTCGATCCAAGTCTCTCTGCCTCGTCAAAATAGGCTAATGGCACGTACTGGATCGATGAACCTCGAGCTGCTCGGCAAGCAGCCACAGGATCCAACCACGCCGCCGGTCGTCGCCCATTGCCTCGAGTGCCGGCAGCGCGGCTCTCGAGCCGCTCGACCGCAGTCTTCGACGCGTAGAGTGACGCGGCACGTTCGCCTGCCAGAATGAGCCAGTAACAGCGCGATCATCGTTTGCCTGTTGGAAATGGTGGGCGACCGAGTCGGGATCAGGGTGGCCGCCCGCCACCAGAACCTCGGCAACCCGTCGATGCCAGATACGGCGGCGCATGGAAACAATCCCCTCGTAGAGGGCCTCGCGGATCAAAGCATGGCGAAACTGCCAGCCGGAGGTATCGGGGAGATCGACGATGACTGCCGAGGATCTGGCGTGCTCGATTGTCGTTGCTAGCTCGTCACTCGACGCCTCGGTTACCGTTGCCCAGAGATCGAGCGGTACCTGATGCCCGATGACCGCGCCGATTCCAAGCAATTCGACGGTTCGATCTCCAAGGTGCGCCAGGCGGGCGTCGATCACCTGGCGCAGCAACGATGGGACGGCCATAGGATGAAGCTCGTCAAGGGTCCATGAGCCATCCTGTTCCTGACGGAGCTGGTGGTTCTCCAACTCGTGCAGGAGCTCCTCCAGGAAGAACGGGTTGCCCTCTGCCCGCGAAGACAACCAATCGACCAACCGAGTGTGGCTCCCAGGATCGAGCGCATACCGCCTAGCGATCAGCGACGACGTCGCTGCTGCACTCAACGGCCGCAGCTCGATCCGTCGCGAGCTCGATTCACGGATCAGCATGGGCAAGATTTGGTACATGGGATGCCGACGCGTGAGTTCGTCGCTGCGGTAGGTGGCAACGAGCAAGATGGGTAGATCCTTCAACCGGCGAGCAACCACGCGCAGGAGGTCAAGGCTTGCAGCGTCCGACCAGTGAAGGTCTTCGAGGATAATCGTGAGCGGCTGTTCGGCGGCAATCCCCGCCAAAGACGTCAACATGAGGTCGACAAGTTCTTGCCGGTTTGCGAGAGCGTCTGGAGTGGTGCGGTCAGCGTCAAAGGAGGGTATCAATGTTTCGACACCTGATGATGGCTGGGATCGCGACAGCTCGCGCCATGGTCCGTATGGTGGGGTCGTGGTCAGGTCGTAACAGCCGCCCTTGAGAACGAGGCAGCCTTCGGCTTCGGCCTCACGCGCGAGCCACTCGAAAAGCGTCGTCTTGCCGATGCCCGCTTCACCGCTCACCAGCACCAACGAGCCATGCCCAGCGAGCATCTCATCGAGTGCATGGTGCAGGCTGGCCTGCTCCCGCTCGCGCCCGACGACGAGCCGATACGGGCGATGAGTTGCGTGTGGCTGGGATGACCTGATCATTGGCACGTACCCCGGAGCTGACGCGTTCTCGGATGGATGATGAACTGTTCGCGCTGGACATCCCGAGTGTAGCACGAGCCGGGGGCTATCCTCGTCACCTTCCGCTAAATCAAATCGTGTTGCTTGGCCCACACCGCCGCGGCGGCTCGCGCGTTGACGCCGAGCTTGTTGAAGATGCTGGTCATATGCGAGGTGACGGTTCGTCTACTGATGAAGAGTCGCTCGGCGATCTCAGCGTCAGTCAGCCCTTCGGCAACGAGTCGCAGCACCTCAACCTCGCGCTGGCTCAGTCCCGCCGGATATGTCGGAGTCTTCTTCGGAGTTTGTCGAATCTGTTGCCGCATGTCGCCGACCCGCTCAAGAGTCGGTTTGGCTTCGAGCGGCTCGCAGATGGCCTGGACTTCATCGAGCAGGACGGTTGCCGCATCGGGTCGCCGTTCAGCCAGTCGCAGCTCAGCCAATTCCAGCAGCGTGAGTGCTCGCTCAAAGGGTGCAGCGCATGCGTCGGCGAGGTGCAGCGACGCCGTCAGGTGCTGTTCGGCGTTGTCGATGCGCTTGTCGGACGTATCGAGTTGGCCAAGAAAACGATGGACGGCGATGAGGGCTAGCGGCTGACGCGGATTGGACGCGTGGGCCAGTGCACCGTTTGAACACTGGAGCGCGCGGCTACGATCGCCCGCTGCCTGGTAATAACTTGCCCAGCTCAATTGCCCCTCCGCCCGGCCAAGAACAGTCCCGCTCCAGTCCAGCCAACGGTCGTGGGCGTCTAACCAAGTCTGGGCAGACTGCAGATCTCCGACATCCAGCGATAACGCGGTAGCGAGTCGTTGGTAGGACAATGCGGCAACGAACCCGATGCTCCCGGGCTCCGTGGATGGCCCTTCAGGCATCAGCTGGCGCACGAGCTTCCATGCCAGGTCGGTATCCCCCTGTTCTCGCGCCATTGGTGCAACGATCCATCCGACGTTGTCCCATCCGGCATCATACGCAGCAATGAGTTGTCGCAACTCCCGCCATTTTCCTTCGAGCTCCAGCAGCGGCAGGTACGCGATGCGTGGATCCTCATCACGCACTCCATTTGTTCGCCGCAATGCCTCGTCCGCCAGGCTAGCCAGGCGTCTGCGCTCGGCAATCTGATCTGCGTGGTAGGGCAAGACGACGGTGAACAGCATGCTCGCCGCGTTCAATCCTGATTGAAAGTCGTCGCCGATCGCGCGAAAGATTTGGTCGGCGCGGGAAAAGGCCTTCGATGCATCATCCGGTTGTCCGAGTGCCGCGTGCACAATTGCCAGGGCCGAGAAGGCATCGGCATAGCCCGATCCGCCGACTTTCGGGGACCGAAGGGGAGGCAATATGCCGGACACCACTGTGTCTGCCAGATGTCGCGCCTCCGTGTAACGTCCGGCTGAGCATAGGTTCACGGCCAACGTACCGCGAGGATCAGTCTCGTCAAGGCCCCAACCTGCCAAGCGCTCGCGCAGTCGTTCCCGCTCGCTAGAGGAGAGCCGGTCCACAGCCGCAACGCCTTCTTCGAGCGTCGCAAGCCCCTTACGTGGCTCACCTCCGACGCGACGAAAGAGCCCCAGGCTGAAAGTTGCATAGGCACTGAGTGTGAGATCGCCAGCCAAATACGACAGGCGTAGCGACTTTTCTATGGACGTAATGGCAAGGCGCGGCTGCGACATGCGGCGCAACCATCCCACACGCAGCAGGAGCCAGCCTCGTTCTCCAACGTCCGAATCATGGGCCTCCATTTGCCGCGCAGCCTCCTCGAAGCGGTCGGCGGCACTAAGCAAGGCATACGTCCACTGGGCTCGTTCCCCAGCGTGAATTAGCCATTGAGTTGCTCGCAATTCACCTGCTTGGTGAAAGTGATAAGCGACAAGATCTGGGTCGGGATTTGCGGCCTCCAGCAACACTTCGGCAATTCGACGGTGCCAGACGCGGCGGCGCATGAGGATCACCTCATGGTAGAGGGCCTCCCGAATGAGGGCGTGACGAAAGCGGTAACGACCGCCCGTCCCAGCCTCGGTCAGAAGTTGCGCCGCCTCGCCCTGTTCGATGGTGGCCGCCAGCGCAGTGTCGTCTGCGTCACTCACCCGCTGCCAGAGATCGAGCGGCACGTCTTGTCCGATCATTGCCGCTACTTGCAGCAACGATCTCGTTTCCTCACCGAGTCGCGTCAGACGACTCTCAATTACCTGCCGCAACAAGGCTGGAAGACGTACGTTTGTGAGGTCATGTAGCACCCACACGCCTGACTTCCGCGCCAATGCACCGGCATCCTCGAGCGAACGCAGAAGTTCCAGTGCGTAAAAGGCGTTGCCCTCGGCGCGCTCCCGTAGATATCTCTCGAGACGTTGCCCGTCCGACTCGCTCAACACATACCGGTGCCGGATGATCTCACCGGTGGCATCGTCGTCGAGGGGTCGCAGTTCGAGGCGTTCGGCCCGCGATTCGCGGACCAACACCGGCAACGCAATGTAGAGCGGGTGATGGCGATGCAGTTCATCCGATCGGTAGGTGGCGATGATCAGGATGCGTTGGTTAGCGATCCCACGGCCGATGACGCGCAAGAAATCGAGACTGGCTTGGTCAGCCCAATGGAGATCCTCCAGACAGATCAAGAGGGGTTGCCCTGCCGCGACTTCGTAGAGAAAATCGCGTGTTGTGGCAAACAATCGCTCCTGACTCCCCAGAGCAGTGAATGCCGCGAAATCATTGACAAATGGAGGCACAAGAGGCAGCGAATCGTGTGGCGTGAACGACGCCAATGCCTCTGCCCAGGGACCATACGGCGGCGTCACTGATAGATCGTAGCAACCGCCTTCGAGGATAAGGCAGCCGTCTCTCTCAGCCTCGCGTTCGAACCACTCGACCAGCGTCGTCTTGCCGATGCCTGCCTCGCCACTGACGAGCACGAGCGAGCCGTGTCCAGCGAGCATCTCATCGAGCGCCTGCCGTAGCATGGCCTGCTCCCGCTCGCGACCGACGATCAGCGGGTGAGATGAGTTTCGGTTGGAGATTTCCGCCATTCGACTACTCCGGCGTTGCGTTGGTCAGATGATGCCCCGTTCCTTGGCCCAGACGGCCGCCGCGGCGCGTGCACCGACGCCGAGCTTATTGAAGATCGAGGTCATATGTGAGGTGACGGTTCGTCTACTGATGAAGAGCTGCTCCGCAATTTCGTTGTCAGTCAACCCTTCGGCGACCAATCGCAGCACCTCGACTTCCCGCGTGCTGAGTCCGCCGGGATAGCCCGGAGCTTTCTTCGAGGTCTGATTGATCTGCTCACGGAGTGCCGCTACTCGTTCGAGCGTCGGCTGCGCCCCCAACGGTTTGCAGATGGCTTGCACCTCGTCGAGGAGTGCCGCGGCCTCCTGGATCTGAGCCTGGGCGAACAGCAGATTGGCCATTTCAAGGAGGGACAGCGCGCGTTCGAACGGTGTGGCGCAGGCATCAGCCAGCCGCAGCGACTCCATCAAGTGCTGGTCGGCGGAGTCGAAGCGCTTCTCAGCGGTGTCGAGCTTCCCCAGGACGCGATGCGCGGCGATGAGGGCCATTGGCTGGCGAGGGTCCGTCGCGTCGAAAAGACTCTGCGTGGCATGGCCGCGAGCGGCGCTGGAGTCACCAGCATCGACGTCGCAATACACGCGCAGGCGTGCTGCTTGAGCGCGGCCAAGAATGCAGCCGGCCCAATTGAGCCAGCGATCGAGCGCGTCGATCCAATCACGCGCCACCGTGATGTCGTGTGCGTCAAGTGCCAGTTCCGCGGCGAGCTGCATAATCTCCACAGCAGCAGGAAAATATGTTGCTCCCGGCTCGGTCACCGGTCCGTCGGGGAACACCGTGGCAACTTCCAACCATGCCGACGCCGGGTCGCCACGAAACCGGGCGAGCAGTCCGATGGCGAGGTTGTTCCACAGATGAGAGCCCGCCTTTGACGGCAACGTGCGTTCAGCCAAGGCTGTCGCTTTGGCCGCATGCCAGTCGCCGCGAATCAGCATGTGCCATACCAGTCCCGAACCCAGCGGCGATTCACCTGGCTCACCTTGACTGAACGTGCGCAACGTGTCCTGTGCGACGCTAATTAGCTCGTTCTGAGCTTGCAAGTCATCGGTTCTGAAGGGGATTACGACTTGATTGAGCTCGTATAGCGCGCTGTCCCGGATCATTTGCCGGTGATCGATCTGTCGATTGATGTCGCGAAATCGTGCGTACATCTCGCGAGCGTGGTCGACGTCGCCACTTGCCTGATAGTGCCCCGCGAGAGCCAGATGGGCATCCGCGTAGGATTCCGTCATCGCGGCATCGAGGGTGTCCAGTCGTTCGAGCGCCGCGATGTGTTGTCGTGCGAGCTCATACCCTTCGCGCACTCGTCCCACCATCGTCAATCTGGTTGCGAAGGTGCCACGTCGTGTATTGGCGACGATGGCCGCGTTGCTCGAACCTGAGAGGTGGCCCGACGCGGTGGCCTCGATCGCCCAGTGTCGCGAGAACTCGTCGAGCTCGACGTGCTCCGCGGCAAGCTGTTCGAGCTCGGAGTCGCCGGCGGCCATTTCGATCAGCCCCTGTCGGTCATTTCCGGCGTAACACTGTTGGGCGCCTCGTGCTGATAACGCGTGGGCAGCGAGGACCCGATCGCCGATTTCTCTCGCCAGTCGTTCGGCGGTTTCCAGCAGGCCGATCCCGTATGTTGGGTCGGCAAATCGTCCGAGTCTCGCGGTGCGGTAAAGGAGCCAGCCGCGCTCGCGGGCTCGTGCGGGATCAGATTTGAGCAAGTGCTGCGCGGCATCAAAGCGATCCGCTGCTTGCGGCCAGGCATAGCTTCGTTGTGCCTGTTCTCCAGACTTGATCAACCATTCCACCGCACGTTGATCGTTGGCACGCCGCAAGTGGTGGGCGATGATGTCGGGATCCGGCGCTGCGTCATGCAACAGCGCGTCAGCCACCGACGCGTGCAGACGCCGCCATCGCAGAGCACCGATTTCCGTGTAGATCGCTTCGCGGAAGAGGGCGTGACGGAACCGGAGGTCACCATCGCTGTTTTCGACGATCAGGTGAACCTCAATGCCTTGCTCGATTGCAGCCGATAGCGTAGCGTCGTCCGCGCCGCTCACGCGCTGCCAGAGTTCGAGCGGCACGTCCTGTCCGATCACCGCGGCGATCTGCAGCGACGCGCGAGCCTGGTCGCTCATCCGAGCGAGGCGTCCTTCGATAACCTGGCGCAGGAGCGCTGGAACCACACGTGGTTGAAGGTCGTTCAGCTGCCACGCATCCAGGACTCTCGTGAGCCCTCCCTCGTCCTCGATCGCGAGCATCAACTCACCGACGAAGAGCGGATTGCCTTCGGCGTGTTGTACCAGATATCGCTCAAGCCTGAGACGGTCCGGTTCCGTGAGCTGATAGCGATGCTCGATCAGCGCCCTGGTGCCGGCCGAATCGAGGGGCTGCAATCTAATGCGGATAGCGTGTGTCTCCCGCGCCAGAAGCGGTAGCAACACGAAGAGTGGATCGGTCCGCTCGAGCTCATCGCTGCGATAGCTCGCCACGATCGATATGTGGTAATGCCCCACCTGGCGGGCCAGGAAGCGCAGGAAATCGAGGCTCTCTTGATCGACCCAATGGAGATCCTCCAGGACGATCAGGAGCGCCTGGCTTACCGAAACTGCTTGCAGAAACCTGGCAGTGGCATCGAACAGCCCGTTCTGGCTCCCCAGCGCGGCGGTGGCTTCTAGGTCACCGACGAAGGGGGGTAAGGGTGGTCGGGAGGCGACAAGTTGCCGCTCGTAGTCGCGTAACACCTCGCGCCACGGTCCGTATGGCGGTGTCGTGGTCAGGTCATAGCAACCACCCTTGAGAACAAGGCAGCCCTCGGATTCAGCCGTGTTTGCCAGCCAGTCGACCAGCGTCGTCTTGCCGATGCCTGCCTCACCGCTGATGAGGACCAGCGAGCCGTGACCGGCCAGCATGTCGTCCAGCGCCTGGCGCAGCGTCGCTTGCTCGCGCTCACGGCCGACGAGACGGTGCTGCGGACGGGAGGATCTCGCATCGGAGGGTAAGGTCATACGCACCAGCCTTAGTGACAAGAAGTTGATCGGTGCGAGCGCTTGATGATTGTTTGCCGAATTGACCAAGTCTAGCATGTGCCGAAGGACTGAAGATCTGCCGTGTGCGTCGATCACACCGGCCACGTAGTTTGTGTCATAGGGGGCTAGAGGAGTCCGAGTCGGGCAGCGGCGGAGACAGCCGCGGCGCGTGCACTGACGCCGAGCTTGTTGAAGATCGAGGTCATATGTGAGGTGACGGTGCGTCGGCTGATGAAGAGCTGCTCCGCAATTTCGTTGTCAGTCAACCCTTCGGCGACCAATCGCAGCACCTCGACTTCCCGCGTGCTGAGTCCGCCGGGATAGCCCGGAGCTTTCTTCGAGGTCTGATCGATCTGCTCACGGAGTGCCGCTACTCGTTCGAGCGTCGGCTGCGCCCCCAACGGTTTGCAGATGGCTTGCACCTCGTCGAGGAGTGCCGCGGCCTCCTGGATCTGAGCCTGGGCGAACAGCAGATTGGCCATTTCAAGGAGGGACAGCGCGCGTTCGAACGGTGTGGCGCAGGCATCAGCCAGCCGCAGCGACTCCATCAAGTGCTGGTCGGCGGAGTCGAAGCGCTTCTCAGCGGTGTCGAGCTTCCCCAGGACGCGATGCGCGGCGATGAGGGCCATTGGCTGGCGAGGGTCTGATGCAAAAGCTAAAGCCGTTTCCGCATGTGTGCAGGCGAGAGACCGATCTCCACTCAGTTGATGGTACTGTGCCCAGAGGAGCGCATTTTCCGCTTGTCCGAGGACAGCGCCACTCCACGCTAACAGCCGATCGTGCGCCTCTAGCCAGCTACGACCGAGGATGAGGTCGCCGTCATCCAACGCTTGCGCGCCGGCGAGTTGCATCAAGTCGTCTAGCACCCAATAGCGATGGTCGCCGAATTCGGTTACCGGTCCGGCAGGCATGACGCGGCGAATTTCAGACCAGACTAACTCGCGGTCCCCGCAATAGCGTGCCAGCATCAGCCGCGACGTGTGAAACGGCGTGAACAAGATAGGTGACAATGCGATGTAACGATCCAAAGCGTCGATGGCTGGTTCCCAATCGCCGGACAAGACGAGTTCCAAGGCTTGTATAACCTCGGTGTCGCCCGTTGGAACCACCAAACCAGCGCCATCGGACCATAGCGTTCGCGCGATCTGGGCGAGCTCGTGCCGTCGCGCCAGATGATCCGTCCCATACCGAACCTGGACAAAGATGTGTTCCCATGCGGCATCAGTACCTGCTTGGCTCGGGTCCCGGAGTGCTTGGTATTGTAGGCGCGCTTTCGTAAATTCTTGGTGTGCCAGTTCCGGACGTCCGAGATAGGCGTGAATCCCGCCTGCTGCGCGGTGGGCATCGGCTGCATCTACGGGACCACGATCACGTCGGTCGCTCAGCAGTTGCTCTGCTCGGAGGAAATATCCTTGTTCCTCCAGTTGCAGGATCAGCGTTCCCCACCCCTGGATGCCGATGGTCTCCCCCAACACGTCTTCGATCTGTTTGAGTTCGTATCGTTGTGCCTCGTCGAGATCCTCGAGTGCCAGCACACCGGTCTCCACCTCGTGCAGACCCCGCTGCCCATCACCGTTGAAGACTCGCACGAGACCGGCGTGGGCGTAGGCCAGCGCTTCCAGTACACAGTCACTCGCGATCGCCGCTAACCGGGCGGCCTCCTCGAGTTGAGCGATGCTTTGGTCAAAGTGAGCATGACGGATCAGTAGACCGATTCGAAACAGAAGCCAGGCGCGTTCCCTGGTTAGTGTCGCGTCCTCAGGTAGCAGCTTGAGCGCCGTCTCGAAGCGCTCGGCTGCGGCGACCCACACGTAACTGCGCTGTGCCCGTTCTCCCGCTTGGATGAGCCATTCGACCGCTCTGTGATCTACTGCCTTTTGCAGGTGATAGGCAACGATGTCTGGATCAGGATTCGGCTGCGTGACGAGTACGTCAGCCACCGCGCGGTGCCAGTACCGGCGGCGAATGAGAATCACCTCGTCGTAGAGGGTCTCGCGAAAGAGGGCGTGACGAAACCGGTACTTTCCGGCAGCCCCGACCTCCTCGAGAAGTTGCGCCGTCTGCCCCTGCTCAATCGCCGTGATCTGTGCCTCGTCGCTGGCGCCACTGACCTGTTGCCAGAGATCGAACGGAACTTCTTGGCCGATGATTGCGGCCACCTGCAGCAGGGTTCTCGTCTCCTGGCCAAGCCGCGCTAGGCGGCTATCGATCAATTGTTGCAGCAGGGTCGGAAGGCGCATGGTAGTGAGATCGCGGAGTACCCAACCTTTGGACTGCGGCGCCAACGCACCGAGACCCTCCAACGAGCGCAACAACTCCAGGGCATAGAGAGGATTGCCCTCGCCTCGTTCCCGCAAATAGGTTTCGAGCCGTTCCTGATCAGACTTGCTCAAGACGTACCGCTGCTGGATAAGCGCGCGATGGGCGGAGTCGTCGAGGGGTCGTACCTCCACACGTTCGGACCGCGTCTCCCGGATCAGCATTGGTAGCAGTGAGTAAAGTGGATGGTGCCGGTCCATCTCTTCCGAACGGTAGGTGACGCCGATCAGAATGCGGTGGTCGTTAAGGCGACGGTCCAGGACGCGCAGAAAGTCGAGGCTGGATTGATCAGCCCAGTGTAGATCCTCCAAGATGAGCACGAGGGGCTGCTCGCGCGCGACCGCATGGAAGAAGTCGCGCGTCTCGGCAAAGAGGCGCTCCTGGCTGCCAAGGACAGACAACGCCTCAAGATCACCGACGAAGGACGGCAGAGGTGGCAACAAATCGCGTGGCGAATACGATGCCAATGCCTCGGCCCACGGCCCATACGGCGGCGTGACCGACAGGTCGTAGCAGCCGCCGCGCAGGACGAGGCAGCCTGCACCCTCAGCCTCGTTCGCCAGCCACTCGACCAACGTCGTCTTGCCGATGCCGGCCTCGCCGCTGACCAGGACCAGCGATCCGTGACCGGCCAGCATGTCGTCAAGCGCTCGTCGTAGGGTCGCCTGCTCCCGCTCGCGACCGACGAGGAGAGGGATCTGGCGCGCTGTGTGTCGCTGCGAGAGGTCGTACATCACGTGCTCCGGTCCTGGATCAATTAGATCACGCTGTGTTCTTTGGCCCACACGGCAGCGGCGGCACGAGAACCGATCCCGAGCTTGTTGAAGATCGAGGTCATATGTGAGGTGACGGTGCGTCGGCTGATGAAGAGTCGCTCCGCAATTTCGGCGTCGGTCAACCCTTCGGCGACCAATTGCAGCACCTCGACTTCCCGCGTGCTGAGTCCGCCGGGATAGCCCGGAGCTTTCTTCGCAGTCTGGTGAATCTGTTGCCGCAGGGCGTGAACGCGCTCGAGGGTCGGCGTGGCTCCAAGTGGCTCGCAGATGGTCTGGACTTTATCAAGGAGGGTGTTGGACTCGTTCGACTGGCGTTGCGCCAGTCGGAGGTCCGCAAGTTCGAGCAGTGTGAGGGCGCGCTCGAACGGTGCGGCGCAAGCATCGGCCAGGCGTAGAGATTCCTGCAGGTGAGTCTCAGCGGCGTCGAAGCGCTTCTCAGCGGTATCGAGGTTGCCGAGGAAGCGATGCACGGCAATGAGTGCGAGCGGTTGCCGCGGGTCAGACGCGTGGACACTGGCCTGCTCTGCGCTCGCTCGTGCATCGGCGAGGTCTCCGGTGAGGGCATGATACCGGGACCAGGAGAGCGCATTTTCCGCTTGTCCGAGGACAGCGCCACTCCACGCTAACAGTCGATCGTGCGCCTCCAGCCAGCTGCGGGCAAGGATGAGGTCGCCGTCATCCAACGCCTGCGCACCGGCGAGTCGCATCAAATCATCCAGCACCCAATAGCGATGGTCGCCGAACTGGGTTTCCGGTCCGGCAGGCATGACGCGGCGAATTTCAGACCAGACTAACTCGCGGTCCCCGCAATAGCGTGCCAGCATCAGCCGGGAGGTGTGGAACGGAGAGAACGAGAACTCAAACTCTGCGACGACACGATCTAACATGCTTGTTGCCCGTGTCCAGTTACCGGACATGATGAGTTCCAAGGCGTGCACTGCCTGGTGTTGGTCGGACGGCATCATGCATCCGGTCTCATCGCTCCACAGCGTATGGACGAGTTGAGCAAGTTCTTGACGTCGTGTCAGTTGGTCGGCTGCGTATGGCATCTGAACAAAAATATAGTCCCATGCAGCATCGGCACCGGCTCCGGCTCGGACGGGGACATTCAGCGCCTCCCAGCACCGCCGAGCTTGTGTGTATCCTTGACGTGCCAGGTCTGGACGTCCTAAATACGCCCACACCGTTCCGGTGGCGCGGTTAGCGTCGGCTTCGTCCACTGGGCCACGATCACGTCGGTCTTTCAGCATTTGCTCTGCTTGGCGGAAGTATCCTTGTTCCCCCATCTGCAGTATCAGCGTTCCCCGCCCCTGGACGCCGATATTCGCCCCCAACGCGTTCTCGATGTGCGCAAGTTCTTGGAGTTGTGCCTCATTGAGATGTTCGAGGGTGAGCACGCCCGCTTTCATCTCGTGCAGGCCCTGCCGACCTTCATTGTTCAAGACTCGCACGAGACCGGCGTGAGCGTAGGCCAGCGCTTCTAGGACATCGTCACCCTCGCTCGCCGCCAATCGCGTGGCTTGCTCGAGATGAGCAATGCTTCTGTCATGGTAATCATGACGGGTGAAGAGGCCGATTCTGAATAGCAACCAGGCGCGGTCCCGAGCGTGCGATGCGTCCTCGGGTAAAAGCTTCAGAGCAGTCTCAAAGCGCTCAACCGCCGCGGGCCATGCATAGCTTCGCTGCGCTCGTTCGCCTGCGTGAATAAGCCACTCGACTGCGCGCGGATCTGCCGCCTGTTGAAAGTGATGAGCCACGTGGTCTGGGTCATGGGACGGCATTGCAGCGAGCGCTTCGGCGATGCGCCGGTGCCAGTCGCGGCGTTGCAGCGAAAACAGGTCCTCGTACAACGTCTCGCGGATCAGTGCGTGACGAAACTGCCAGGCGGTACCTGTCGCCGTTTCCTCCAAAAGATGGGCTGCCCGTCCCTGCTTAAGTGCATCTACTAGCGTTTCGTTGTCCGTCTCCGTCACCTGCCGCCAGAGGTCAACCGGCACCGATTGGCCCAGCACTGCGCCGATCTGCAAGAGTTCACGCGCGCGCCCTGTCAGACGGTTCAAGCGTCCGTCGATCACCTGTCGGACCAACGTCGGAACGCGGACTTGGGAGAGGTCGGAAATCTGCCAACCGCCGCTCCCGGACGGCACCAGCACCTGTTGATCTTCAAGCGTTCGAACCAACTCATGCAGGAAGAAGGGATTGCCGTCACTGCGTTTCGAGAGCCAATCGATGAGCCGATCGTTATCGGCGTCGTTGAGTGCGAAGTGAGTCGTAATGAACGCACGGATCGCTTGTCGGTCCAGCGGCGCAAGCGCGATCCGTTCCGGCTGTGCTTCACGCACCAACAAGGGGAGCACCTGATCTAACAGATGGTGGCTCGCCACGTCGGAACTGCGATAGGTACCGACGACAAGAATCGGTTGGCTGCGAATCGATCGGGACCAGACGCGAAGAAACTCCAAAGTCCCCTGATCGGACCAGTGGAGGTCGTCGAGAAACACGACGACGGGAAAGGCAGTTGCGACTTGCACAAGAAAAGTGGCCACTGTAGCAAAGAGCATTTCCTGACCGCGGAGGGACGCGAACGCTTCTGCATCATTTACGAACGACGGGATTGATGGAAGCTGGTCGCCCAGCGGGACCGTGCGCAAGGCTTCGATCCACGGCCCATACGGGGGTGTCGCGGTCAGATCGTAACAGCCGCCACGGATGACAAGACAGCCCTCGGTGCTAGCCTCGCTCGCGAGCCATTCCACGAGAGTCGTTTTGCCGATGCCCGCCTCGCCGCTGACGAGCACGAGCGAGCCGTGCCCGGCCAGCATGTCGTCCAGCGCCTGGCGCAGGGTAGCCTGCTCGCGATCTCGGCCTACAATGGCCGTTTCGTTTCGCGGTGACCACGGTGGTGACGACGATGATCCCATCGATGATGACCTCTTTGAATGGCGGGCAATCATCACACGAATATCGATACGGATTTGGAGATAGTGTCAGTGTAGCACACACGTCGGCATCGCCTGCACGATAGGGAGGACCCTGATACCGTCGTGTTGCCGCGCACTTCACGCAATGCTACAAACGTCATACGCCTGCCAACCGGCGGCCGTCGACCGCGGATCACTGCGGCCGCAAAGCGCGTCACGAATTGGGGACGAGAAATGACCGATCATCTCGACCAGGGCAAGGTCGTCGACCGTCTACGCGCCAACCTGCGCGCGGCGGGGATCAAGGTGAACGATGAGGACCTCGACGGCATAGCGGCCAAGGGTTTTTTGCGCAACATCATGATCTGCGAGGAGATCTTCTCCGGCACCCCCGTCGACCTCATTCCCGATTACCTGGGAGTCTGGGGCGAAGAGGAACGCGTTCCTGCGTCTCCGTTCAATCCGTTGCAGGATGATGCCAAAGATCGGTTGCCGCTCGAGCGTGAGGTTGGTCACCCGACCATCTCAGGCGTCGCGCCGCGCATCGAACGACGCGAGATCTCGCCGGTTGAGTTGACTGAGGCTGCGCTTTCACGTATCGAAGAGCGAGATCCAAAGTTGAATGCGTTCCAGTGTGTGCTCGCCGACAGCGCTCGAGCGGCTGCCAAAGCCGCCGAGGCGGAGATCGCATCGGGACGCTATCGCGGACCACTGCACGGTGTGCCTATCGCGGTGAAGGACCTCTTCGCGATGAACGGGACGGTCACCACTGCTGGGTCGAAGATCCTGGCCGGCTGGCAAACCGACTTCGACGCCGCGGTGGTCGAACGGCTGAAAGCGGCAGGCGCGATCATCGTTGGCAAGACACGCATGTCGGAGTTCGCTTACTCGCCGGCCTCCAATAATGCCCACTACGGTCCGACACACAACCCCTGGAACCGCGATCACGACACCGGCGGTTCCAGCAGCGGATCGGGAGCGGCCGTCGCTGACGGGCTGATCTTCGGCGCGCTCGGTTCCGACACCGGCGGATCGATCCGCATGCCGGCCGCGCTGTGCGGAATCGTCGGTCTCAAACCAACGTTCGGTCGCAACAGCCTTCACGGTGCGGTGACCCTCTCCTGGTCGCTCGATCACGTCGGGCCGATGACGCGCTCAGTGCGGGACACGGCGATCATGCAGACGGTACTCGCCGGGCATGACGTACGAGATCTTCGCACTCGCAATGTGCCGGTGCCGGACTACGTGGCGGCCATCGAACGGGGCGTCAAGGGACTCAAGATTGGCGTGCTGGGAGATGACGGCTCGGGAGAGCCATTGGCGACCGATGAGGTGCTTCAGGCATGGCGTGGCGGCTTGCGCGCACTTGAGGATGCGGGCGCCAATCTGATTACACTCGACCTGCCGGAGCTGCATAACCTGCGAGCGCTCAATTCCTGCATCATTGCCATGGAGGCGACCGCTTTTCACGAGCCGATGCTGCGCGACCGCGCCGATGACTACGGCGAGTTCGCACGACAGCGTCTCATCTCCTCGTACGCCTACGGACCAAATGCGCTCGTGCGGGCGGAGCAGGCTCGTGGCCGGATTCGGAGCGAGGTGAACCGCATCTTCAGACAGGTTGACCTGCTGAGCACGCCAACCATGCCGTATGGCGCGCCACCGCTTGAGCAGCAACCGCGCAACACTTGGTTCACCGGTATTTTCAACTCGCTTGGCTGGCCGGCGATCACGTTACCAATCGGACTGGGCGAGGCGCGTCTGCCGCTGGCGATGCAGATCGTGGGACGACCATGGGACGAGGAGACGGTGCTGCGTGCCGCCGCGGCGGTCGAAGCGTGGGGACCGTGGCCCGGTGGTATGCCCTAGGCCGGCTCGACTCGTCACCGAGTATGGAGGGAATCGATGACCAATAATCCCACGTCCGAGGCACACGACCTCGCCGTGCGGCAGATTGCCGCGAATCGCTTCCCCTTTCCAGGGCAAGCGGATTGGCCGTCCGATTACGTTACGCTGACGAATCAATCGACTCACCGGCGTGGGGTGCCGGCTCCGCTCGGCACAGAATATCCCGACATCGTCATCATCGACGGTACGGGCGAGATTCGGGAGATTGGCGAGATCGAGACGAGCGTGGATCCGTTGATAGTCGAGCGATGGGCCCGCGCATCCGCGGCATGCGACCACAAAACGACGTCAGGCGTGCAGCACTTCTTCGTCTACGTGCCACCAGGAAACGAGCAGGAGGCGATCCGGCTGCTGGATGCGCATGGCGTCTCTTACGCCGGAGTGCGGACGTGGTCGAGAGCTGATGACGGCTCGATCGAGATTAACCCGATCGTCACGCCGGGCGACCCCAAGGATCATCGTGCCCGCTGAGTAGACGATCCTCGGAACGGATACGAGCCAGCATCTCTCATGGTGGCCCAATTCCTGCTGCTTGTCGTTCCGTGGAATCACGACGACGTTCGAACGGAGCGAACGCCAGGCAGTTGGCGATTGACGCGGCAGAAGCCGTGAGACGACGCACGAATGCTCGGGAAGCATTTGGGTCTGCTCCGCGTTGTGCAAGATTAGGAACCGGCGATCTCTCGTCGGAACTTGCCACGAACGTCAGCTTGTGGGACTTCTGGCTCTGGGTCATCTTGACCTAAAGACAGAAGATGAGTTCTTCAGCGGTGAATGTGATAATGTGACCACTGGAGAACCGTCTACCTTCGCCGTGTATGCACCCGCAGGAATCGGTCGAGGTAACGCCGGGCCGCGCACGTGTTGGTTCGGCAGAAGTAAATCCAACAAGGAGGGATAGTTCATGGCCTATCAGTTGCCCCCACTTCCGTATCCGTTTGACGCGCTTGAGCCGACGATCGACGCGCGCACCATGGAAATCCATCACGACAAGCACCATGGGGCCTACGTCAATAACGTGAATGCCGCGCTCGATGGCCACGATGATCTGGCCAGCATGAGCATCGAGGACCTGCTGAAGAACATCGATCGTGTGCCGGACTCGATCAAGACGGCCGTACGCAACAATGGTGGCGGACACGCCAACCACTCGATGTTCTGGCAGATTATGAAGAAGGGTGGTGGCGGAGAGCCGAGCGGCGATCTGGCCAATGCCATTAACTCTGCCTTCGGCAGTTTCGACGCGTTCAAGGACGTCTTCTCCAAGGCTGGTGCTGGTCGCTTCGGTAGTGGCTGGGCCTGGCTCGTGGTGAACAACGGCAATTTGGAAGTGATGAGCACGGCGAACCAGGACAGCCCGTACATGGAGGGCAAGACCCCGATCATGGGTCTGGACGTCTGGGAGCACGCCTACTACCTGAACTACCAGAACCGCAGGCCAGACTACATCTCCGCCTGGTGGAACGTCGTCAATTGGGACGAAGTCGCCAAGCGCTTCTCAGCCGCCAAGGGCTAAGTGTAGAAGCCCTCACCCCCGGCCCCTCTCCCAATTTTGGGAGAGGGGAGACGGAGAACCAACGTTGAGCGTGGTTCCCCATCTCCCGTTCGGACGGGAGATGGTTCTCCCTTCATTGGGAAGGGAGTAAGTGGGATGGACCGGTCAGGGGATGAGGGCCGCTATCCTCCCAACAACTTCCTATACAACTCCTGTTGCCGCGCCAAGCCCTTGAGGTAGATGGCGTGGCGCTCTGCGTCCGGGATGAATCGTTTGGCGCCCTCGAGGATATCGGCGGCGGTCTCATCGAGCCGGTCGATGGCACCGATGCGTTCGAGAGCAACCAGCGCCGCTCCCCGCAGCGATGCCTCTGGCTCCAGCGATTCGATCAGCTCATTGCCGATGACGTCGCACACGATCTGCGGCCAGTTCCGGTCATTCACTAGCGCGTTGCCGCTGCCGATCACCACGTGATCCTCCGCGACGTAGCCTCGTAGACGTTCGGCGATTAGCCCAAATCGATAGGCGATGGCTTCCAGACCGGAGCGAAGGATCTCGTTTGACGTGGTGTGGAGTGTGAGTCCGCTGATCACGCCATGTGCTTCCGGAGACCAGCCAACACTCCGCTCTCCCGCCAGAAATGGAAGCCAGGTCAGGCCGTGGCTGTCCGGCGGGATGGCCGCGATCGCGGTGGCCAGATCGCGCTCTTCAGGCAAAACGAACCGCTCGCTGATCCACTGCCACAGATTGCCTCCTTCGCTCAACGCACCGCCTAGTAGGACCCGTCGACTGTCGAGACGGTAGAGCCAGAGCCCATCGGGCGGGACAACTGGATCACCTTCCCACAACATGCGCATGGCGCCGCTCGTGCCAAGCGAAAGTGCGATGCACTCGCGTCCGATTGCGCCCGATCCGACGTTGGCACAGGCGCCGTCTCCCAATGCCGGAAACCACCTGGCTCGCTTGAGAGCGGGCCAGCGCTCCGTATACGTCGGACGTAACGCTTTGGCTGGATCGTCGCTCACACGTGAGAGTTGCTCAGCTCCGATCCCAAGCACCTGCAAGGTTGGTTGATCCCACTCCAGTCGTGTTTGATCGAACATGCCGGTCGCGGAGGCCATGGAAATCGAGACGTTGTCAGCGCCACACCACATTCGCAGCAGGTACTCGCCGAAAGAGAGCCAGCGACGCGCCCGCGCGAACCGTTCCGGCTCTTCGTTGCGTAGCCAAAAGAGCTTGAGAGCGGGGTAGCTCGGATGCACCGGTGTGCCCGTGCGGCGTCGATAAGCGTCTGGATCGAGCGCCACTTCGAAGGCATGGCACTGGCTAGACGCACGCACGTCCGACCACATCAGTACTCGGGTGACGGGCTTGTCGTCTGCGTCGATTCCCATCAGGCTGTGCCAGAAGGTCGAGATGCCGACGGCCGCGATCTCAGCCCCATTGCCCCCCAGCAACGCGAGCACCTGGTCAATCAACGATTCGACGACCCTGGTTAGATCATGCGGGTCAAGTGACCCATGCTCGGACGAGATGGTGTCCTGTTGATAGCCGGAATGGATCAGCGAACCGGGCACGCGTTTGCCGGCGCCGTCAACCAGCGCGGCTCGCGCCGACGAACTTCCGATGTCGAGCGCCAAGATCAGTGGAGGCGTGATCCCCGAGGACCCTGATCTGCTGCCAGTTACGGACAATTGTTGATTCCCACCTTCATATTCGACTTTGATTCTCGATCAACGGCGCAGGTGACGCAGGCACCGATCACACGGAGACCGGTGATACTCCCGAGTTGACGAATCGGGCCACACCGTGTAAACCCCTTGCGATCCAACATCTTTACCGAATCAGCTCGTGGGAAGCAACAACGTCGGATCAACTCCTTCGCCGCGATGTCGACGATCGCGTCTCGTTCCGCTCTCTCATCGACGGCGAATCATTCGAACATGAACCGCTAGTACCGGTGTCCTAGCCATTCGGAACGTGACAAAGTCGGGCGCCGTAGGGGATTTCTAAACGTACTATTAGCATTACGCTAGAAGTAGCTGAAAAGGGCAAACCCGTTGCGAGGCGGGGACGCAAAGCCGTGGATCTCTGAGAGATCGCCAGGCTGCCAGCAGTAGGCGTCGTCTGGTTGACGGTTCTTGCGACTTGCGGCGGAGATTGCCATTCAGCAACGCAGGGAGCAGATCCGTGATTCCGCAACGAGTCGCCAACGTCCTTCTTGCCGTGGCCGTTGGATTCGCCGTGCTGTTCACAGGAGTCGGAGCGAGTGCGGCGCCAACTGGTTTCGACGTCGTCCCGGAATTCCAGGAGTTTTATCTCGCTTCAGGTGGCCTTTCCAATTTTGGATACGCCGTCAGCGGTTCTATGAATGAGGGCGGTTTCCTCGTTCAATACTTCGAGCGACAGCGATTCGAGAATCACGCAGAAAATGCGGGTACTCCCTATCAGGTGGAACTCGGCCGTCTCGGAGCTGACAGCGCGCAATCGAGTGGAGTGATGAACTCAGCGGCGTTTCAACCGATCTCAGCCGGCACCACTTCACCTGATGAGTGCACGTTCTTCGCGGAGACGGGCCATCAGGTTTGCGGGAGCTTCCGCGCCTACTGGGGTCAGAGCGGTGTCGAGTTCGGGGACCCGGGTGTATCGATGCGAGAATCGGTTGCGCTCTTCGGATACCCGATTAGCGAGGAATTTCAAGACCCGGCTACCGGACTGGTCGTCCAGTATTTCGAACGCGCCAGGTTCGAACACCATTCCGAGTTTGCGGGAACGCAATATGAGGTCGAACTGACCTTGCTTGGTGACGAGGTGTTGAACAACAAATCGGGTACGAACGTTACCGCGACGGACCAACGTCTAAAGGCCAAACCAGCCTCGGGCGGCGTGCTCTTCGGCGTCTATCCAGGTGGCGGAAACGGCGAGCTTGGCTATGTCGCGCCACCTTCGAGCGGAAAGGTCGTCCAGAGTCTCAACCAGCTCCGCGGCGACGCGCCGTTGAACGTCCACCTGTACACGGCATGGAGCTGGTATGACCCGCAGGCACTGGACCAGGACGTGAAGACCTACACTGGGGCAGGTTTCACCGTAACGCTGACGATCAAGTATTCACCTCCGAGCGGTCATGAGGGGGATAATGCCGGGTTCTCGTCGTTTGTCCGGAGTGTCGTCGATCGATACGGGAAGAATCCGAAGATGACGCGCTTCGTCATCGGCAACGAGATCAACGTCGCGAGCGGAAATTCCGACTCGTCGGATGGCCCGATCGCGGGAGTCCGAGACGCGACTGTAC
This sequence comes from uncultured Chloroflexia bacterium, assembly GCA_963713965.1. Lineage (GTDB taxonomy): Bacteria > Chloroflexota > Chloroflexia > Thermomicrobiales > Thermomicrobiaceae > CALAGB01. The sequence goes on along the minus strand of OY970217.1, from coordinate 1,429,251 downwards.
TGGGCGTTTCGACCGCGAAATCCGAACTTTCGAGGATCGGGTCGACCGCTCAAATCGGTATCGATATCGCGACGCTCGATCGGAACGCCGACGCTCAATTCCTGCACGATCTCGTCCAGCAGGGAGGCGATTCGTTTAAGGCGGCCATCTCATTCGTGGGTATCAACGTCTACCCCGGTCTCTGGCCGGTTGGCACGGGAGACCCGTACGGAGACATGGCGTCCTACCTGCGAGACGCGCGCTATGCGCTCGGATACGCTGGACTTGGCTCGAATGTCACCATTAGCGTGCTGGAAAACGGCTATCCGACGTTAGATGAGACGGTGCAAGCGAGCCGCCTCGGAGAATTCGTGCGGGCGGTCTGCGACAACGCCTCATCGCTGGGGATCAGCGGCTACTCCTGGTTTGATCTGTGGGACGCCAACTCAAACTCCGGCAACGTTTACGGACACTACGGTCTGTTCCGCTCAGACCTGACTCCCAAACCGGCCCTGGCGCGGTATCAACAGCTCATCGCCAGTCAGTGCGTTGCATCGCCGTAGCCACGTCATCTGTGGTTGGATCCGTGAATCTCACTCATCGAGGCGCAAGCGGATCCGCCGGGGTCATCGGTGATTGGTTCAGACTGATCCGCTGCTCCGTCCACGGGCTTTCGGCGATGGCGTCCTGGAGTGTGGCCAGGTCAAACGTCGAGAGTGTCCATTCCGGTTGGTCTGGCGACATGACGTTCACGGGATTCGGAGCGTTGAAGTAGACGACCGCCCGGATCTTCGGGAAGCTGGGCAGCGCGAAGATCATTTCCCGAACACGGTCCTGTTTCAGCGTAGGATTGAGATCGATACCGAGCTCCGCCAGAATCATCGGCTTTCCCAATGGCGCCAGCAGATCGTACTTTTCCTGGATGAGCGTGCTGAGCAGACGCGGCTCCGCCGCCTTCGCGATCTCAAGCTCCCATCGCGTATATTCGAGCACCGAAATGCCGACGTAATCGACGTAGCGAGCGCTCGGGTAGAAGCTCAGAGAGTCGACCGCACCACCTGGCGACCAGACCCACAATATATTGGACGCGCCGTCGACTCGTGCCACGTCGATCACATGGCGATATGCCGCGATGAATGCGTCTGGGTCTCCCTGCGCCCAGGGATAAAGGCCCGTCATGTCCATCTCATGTCCAAACCGGATCAGGATCGGCTGCTGGACTGAACCGAGGGTGGACGCCATCTCATGAATAACCGGATCGTATTGGCCGTTGGCGATGTCGGCCAGGAGCGAATCGCTGGAACGGTTGTCGAGCGGCCACGGTTCGATCGTCAACAGGACAGGTTGGCCGTCGGCGTACGACTGCCGAATCCTTGCAGTTGGAATGCCTGCGTTCGCATCGTCGCTCCAGGCGATGAAATAGTGATTGATTCCAGAGATGCCGGAAAGTCCTCCAGAGGGATCATAGGCGCCGAACGTGACGCCTGTGCGAGTTGGGTCGAACAGCCATGACGTCACCGGCACAACGGGTTGCCCGCCGGTCACGCTTGTCGCTGCCACGGTCACTGTGGCATTGGTGGTGGGCCAGGAGCGAAGTGCCGTTTTCGTCTGCTGGCGGTTAATCGACCCTGAGAAGAACGAGCCGAACACCAGCAGAAGCGTCGCCCCGAGGATGGGTGTTGATTTGGCGAAAACACGAACTCGCCTGGCGCCCGCTTTGATGTTCACGCGGTAGAAGTCCACCGCGGCGACAATCAGAATCAAGATATTGAAGAGCGCGCTCATTAAGGCGAATAGGACGTAACCGGCGGCGTTTCCGTGCGGGTCGCCTCGTCTCACGGCGTACAGAATCGCCGCGCCAATCGAGAGGGAGCCGAGTATCAGGAATGGAGCGACAGTGTGGAGCGTGGTACGCGTGGAGAGAGGCCGTCCGCCTTTCGGCGTGACCAAATAGTTGAAGCGGCCCTGTTGGAAGACGACCGAGACCACGGCGCTGAAAATGGCTATCAGCACGATGGGCCATCGCGCCACCGAAAGGACAATTCCCTGCCACGACATGAAGAAGTGTGTTCCGGGCCGGAGCCAGTGACGCCGGTACGTCCAGGCAAGGATCGAGATTGAAACGAACGTCAGCGGTAGCGAGTATTCCAGGAACTCGATGAACGGCACCTGAACGATTGGCTCATTGACCATCAGCGCAATGAGTGGCAATACGAACAGGAGCAAATAGGATGTCGAATAGATGCTGTACCACAGCTCGGAAAACAGGAACACCGCTCGCTGTCGCGCCTTGAGGAGTCTCTTCTGGCGTCCGTACTTGATGAGTACCTGGGCGATCGAGAATGCCCACTGATGCTCCTGCGCCAGGTAATCCGAAAGGTTGTGGGGCCCGAGGCCCTCGGCCAGCACCTTAGGAACGAAGACGCCTCGATGTCCATGCTGGGCGAGCACCAACGTGTCGAGGTGATCCTCGGCACGTGAGGGACCGAATCCACCGATTTCTTTCAGATGCGACACGCGATAGGCCGCGTGTGAGCCGATGATCATCGGCGTCTTGGCCCAGCCGTAGTAGCCCATCTGCATCACGCCCTGGAAAACCTGGCTCTGTTCAGAGCTGCCGCGGGTCGGCCAGTCTTCCAGGTTGCGATAGACGCTGGGCAAGGCCACATAGGCGACTTCGGGATCTCGGAAGTACCCAAGCACCTCGTCGAGGTATTCGGGCACCGGAACATGGTCTGTGTCGAGTTGGACCACAAATTCGTAGTCGCGGTAGCCGATCTGGTTGAACCAGGAGTTGTAGTTTCCCGATTTGGTCTTGGCCTGAAATGGCCAGTTGGATTGATTGAACTCGGGGATTCCCTTGCGCGACCAGTAATGAACCCCGTAGCGGGAGCATAGGTCTTTGACCCTTGGATCGCCGCCCTCGTCGAGAACCCAGTTGTCATGCGGGTAGCGGACCGCCACCATGCCCGCCACGGTGAGTTCCAGTACGTCGATCGACTCGGCGGAGGGTACAATCGCCGTCAGCATGGCCACGCGAAGTCCCTGCTCGGGATCGACATGGACCGGTCGCTTCATCTGATACAGGAAGAAGATCAGCACCATGGGCATCAGTGTGAGATCGTAGGAGAGGCCAATTGTCGCCAGGAGGAACCTGGGCCAGGTAACGATGTGGTCCGGCTGGAACCACCACTGCCAGAAGAATAGGTTTACTGAGGCCCACGTGATGACTGCGACCGCGTAGATCGCCAAATCGGTTCGTGACATGACCCGTTCGTCGATGCCAAGTCTGCGCCCATCGCCCTCGCCCAAGTGCCTCTTTGGAATCGGCAACAGCAGCGAGCCAGTTGGTTCAGCGTAGTCCACAGATGATATTGGCGCATTCATGTGAGTCCGTCACATTCTCGGTAAGCCAGTTCTTGATGTGGTTGGGATGCCGTAGTTCTTTCTTCCTTCCTAACACCCCGTACTTTCTTGCTAGCTTAATTTTCCCAGTCTAAGGACCTACCACCTAGTACGATTGTCCTAGTTGGTACAACATATGCGTAACAGTTCGGGCTGGTCACGTTGAAAATTCGTAAACAGTGAGTCGGGCACGGTTCGCGGCGAGCCGTGCGTTCTGGATGTCTGTTTCCGCGTGGTTTGGGGCCCGGACGAAGGGTGAGCCTGGCGGTTCCTCAGAGGGGATCCCGGGCATGTTGCCGGTGCGTTACGCTTTCGATAGGCGGAAAGAAGTCCAAGTGGTCCGCCGGTTGTCCCCGCGATTCGGCGGAGAGGCGATACTTCCCGGTGCGAAGATCCCCGGACCGGACCGATTCGGTGCGAGCACGACGACGTGGTCTAACCGCGTGAGCGCTTGGACGCCTCGGCGGTGCTGATCACCGGTATGATCTCGAATTCAATCAAATCATTCCAGCGCGCCCAGTTGGCGACCCAATCGTCGAAGAGGCGGGGGTCGTCCGTCTCCATGAGCTGAAAGCAACGATCGAGCGTGCGTTCATCGATCCAGCTGTCAATGAAGTTCAATCCGTCAGGCAGCATGCGTCCATGTTGGGCGACGACCTCATACACTGGCTTGGGGCCCCTGAGAAAGTGCTCGACCACCATATAGCGCATTGGGTGACACCTCCCAGAAATGACTCGAGGCGCGGCCGGAGTTCCCCCGCCACGCCTCGAATATATGCGATCTCGTGAAATGCTGTGCTAGCGAGCAGCGCCAGCGGTAGCTGAGGCCGCGATGCCTCTGATCTCGTCGACGCACCTGCGGTTCCAGTCGAGCATGTTGTCCCAGCGGAAGCGGGAGCTGTTCTCCCGGATCTTGTTGCGCGTCTCGTCCGGCATGTTCTCGTAGGCGCGGTTCACACCCTCGAGATCACTGTTCTCCAGCGCGAATCGACGCGACTCCTTTGCCATGTCCTGGGTGACGGAATCCGGCCGCTCGCTGAAGAATCCCAACTCATTCCAGTCAGAATCATAGAGAACGAAGACCGGAATCGAGCGATATTTCCCCTCTTTGAGGTACTGATCGATCAGGTCGTGGTTCTCATCGCGCAGGAAGATGCGGAATGGCAGGTCGAAGGTCTCGGCCAACTTGATGCCGACGGGCAGGAACTGAATGACGTCGGTGCACCAGTCCTCACCAATCGCGGCGATCGAGACCGGGTGCTCGGCGAAGAAGGCGCGGTCCTCATCGGTGAAGATGGCCGTCGTCTTCTCCAGGTTGTCCTGGAATCGTTCCTGGTTCTTGGTCATCTTGTCGATGAATTCCTGACCCGTCAGGCCCTGGGCAAACCTCTCGCGAGAAATTGGCATACTTCAAATCCCACTTCCATTGAATGACATAGTCCGGCGGCCCGAGAAGCAAGGAAACAGTCCCATGTGTTCCCTTTGGGCCGACTTCTCCAACGAATCATAACAAGGTGTTATTCCGCAATCCTCTTACCGGCAGGTCTTGCCAGGTGCGGTAGGGACTCGTAGGGTATGAAGCGGGTCCGACAGTGGCGGACAATGACGATCCGTATTCAGGAGGAGTTCCGCATGGTCGACGCGGAAGCGGCGGCGCGCGAGCACATTTCCCGACTCATTGCCGATCTCGGCCGGTCGGAAGCGTACCCATATCCGGTCGTTTCGATCGCCCTGGAGGAGACGCACGCGTCACTTGCCTTCCTTTCGGGCGATTTCGTCTACAAAGTCAAAAAGCCGGTCGATTTTGGGTTTCTCGACTTTTCGACGCTCGAGCGCCGCAAGTTCTTCTGCGAGGAGGAGCTCCGACTCAACCGACGGCTCTCCCATGATGTCTATCTAGAGGTCGTGCCGGTCGTGGAAAAGGGCGGCAGACTCGCGTTCCACGGCGAGGGCCCGACGCTCGATTACGCCGTCAAGATGCGGCGGCTGGATGACCACCAGATGCTTGGCTATCGTCTGGAATCGGGCCACGTCCAGCGAGAGGTCTGGTCGGCACTGAGCGAGCGGCTGGCGCGCTTCTATCGAGAGGCGGCTACCGGCGACGGAGTCAATGAGTGGGGCACCTTGCCCATCGTCTGGCGCAACATCGAGGAGAACCTGGAACAGTCGGCACCATATGAAGGCAAAATCGTCGCTCCAACCCAGCTCAAGCTGATCGATGAGGTCTCCCGCGAGTTTCTGGATCGTGAGAAGTCGTTGCTGGAACGTCGCCTCGAAGCCGGGAAGGTGCGAGAGGGGCACGGTGATCTGCATCTGGCCCACATCTATGTCGAGGCGCCCGGCTCCGACGGACTTCAGATCATTGACTGCATCGATTTCAACCCACGTCTACGCTGCCTCGACGTCGCCGTCGACATCGCCTTTCTGGCTATGGATCTCGACTACCACGGTCATCCGGACCTCGCCCGACACATCGTCGATCTCCTGTCGGCCGATCTCGAGGATGCAGACCTGCCTCGCCTGGTGCAGTTCTTCTCCATCTACCGCGCGCACGTGCGTGCGAAAGTTGCCTGCTTCCGGTCGGATGAGATCGCGCCCGAGCTGCCGGAGTTCTTCGCGGTGCGCAACGAGGCGGAGCGCTACTTCGACCTGGCGACGTCCTACATCGTGGAGCTACGTCGACCCAGCCTAATCCTGGTCGGTGGTCTGTCCGGCACCGGGAAGAGCGTCATCTCTCGTCGCCTGGCCCGCTCGGTGGGTGCCGGACTGGTCTCTTCCGATTCGATCCGGCTGGAACTTGCGGAGAAGAACCCCTCCGAGCGGCAGACGGTTGATTATGGGACCGGTATTTACACCGATGAATTCAACGAGATGACCTATGAGCGCATGTTCGAACGCGCCGAAGAGGTCTTGCGTGACGGGCGTTCGGCCGTTCTGGATGCCACATTCCTCAACCCTCGCTGGCGCGAACGGGCCGCGACATTGGCTCGCGAAACGTCGACCGACGTGCTGTTGATCGAATGCCAGTGCCCGCCTGACGTGGCACGGGAGCGTCTGGTCAAGCGGGCACGCGAGCTGCTCGAGCCGAGCGAGGCAGATTGGGCCATCTATCAGGAGCAGCGGCACCGTTACGGCGAGTCCTTGAGCGACGTTCAGCTTCCCATGCTGACGCTGCAGACCGATCAACCCAGTGCGATGATCGTTGATTCACTGCTCCAGCAACTCGATCTGCAGCGTCGTCTCTAGCACGTCAGCTCAGCACCTTGGTCGACTCCGCCAGATTGAGGTGGTTGACCCGGCGCATGGCCGGAATCGCTGCCAAGAGCATCGTGACCAGAATCCCGATCGCCGTCACCACCAGGGTGAGAGGCTGGACCACGATCGAGAACGAAAACAGGTCGGACTGGAATGCTTTGCCCATTTGCAGCGCGGCCCAGTAGCCGACCAATAAGCCCGGGATAGCCGCAAGGATCCACAGGACGACACTCTCGGTCGAGAGGAGGAGTGCGATCGTCCGTCGACCGGTTCCGACCGCGCGCATGGTGGCGAACTCTCGCTCCCGCTCCAGCACATTAACTGTCATGGTGTTGAAAAGAAGCGCGAAGGCCATGATCACGGCGAACGCGAGGATCGTGCCCATCAGCGCGTAGAACAGCCCCATCAGGGAGTTCCAGTCGCTCCGTTCGGCTGACTTGAGCTGGACACCGGCGACTCCGGGCAGGTTGTAGAGCGCGGATTGAATTTGACCTTGTTTCGCTGGATCCACAGTGACATACGCGGCGTTTATCGGGTTATTTGACGCTCCTGCCCACGATTGTGCGTCCTCAACTGAGATGTAGGCGACCGAGCTCAGCAGTTCATCAACCGTGGCGCTTACCAGCAACTCATGGCTGCCGTACTGGTTCACGATGGTCACGGTGTCGCCCGTCTTCACGTGCAGATCGCGAGCCGAGGCGCTGGTCAGCACGATCTGTCCGCTTGCAAGCGCCGCGCTCCGGTCGATGCCGGACGGAAGCTGCAAAGCGTGGAGATCCCCTTCCGGTGGGACAGCATCGAGCTGAATTTCTTGTTGCCGGTCACCGGCCGAGATGGTGGACGGGGTCTGAATGAACGGCTCGACTTCGCGCACCCCATCGATGTTGGCGATCGTCGTCTGGACGGTTCCAGGCTGCAACGTGCGGAAGAGCACCGCCTCATCCCAACGTTCGACGGTGTCGAAGTGCCGATTGGTGACGTAATTCATCGAATCGATGAACGACCAGCCGACGAGGACCAGCGTGAAGGCGAAGATGATACCGAGGCCAGTCGTCAGAGAGCGGCGGCGGCCGCGTAGCACGTTGCGAAACGACATGCGCGCCCAGACCGGTATTCCCGGTATGCGTTCTAGGAACGCTCCAGTGGCGCTCCCTCCCGTTGACGGGCTAGGTCGCATGGCGCTGGCCGGCTCCAGCTTGGCGACCTGCCGCGTCGGGCCCCAGGCGCCGACCAAAGCGGCGATCAGACTAAGCACGATGGCGATGCCGAAGATGTCTGGATAGAGACGCGTCTTCACCAGCGGAATGCCAAGCTCGGACGCATAGGCGGAGGTGAGCGCTCGCTCCAACGGGATGCCGAGTGCGATACCCAGAACCGCTCCGATCAGCGCGATCCCAACAGCCGTCGCAAGATAGTGCAGCTCGACCGAGCGTGTGCTGTAGCCGAGCGCCTTCATCAAGCCGATCTGGGACTGCTGCGCACGAATCTGTCGTCCGAGCATCACATAGAGAGATGCCGCCGAGACCAGCAGGATGAGACCTGGCATCAGGAACGCGATCTCGCGATAGCCGTTTAGATCCAAGCGCAGCGCGGCATTTGAGGGCTGGTCGGCGCGCAACGTGGTCGAGACGACGCCGTAGGGAGCCAGTATCTGCTGTACGCGTTTGAGTGTTGCGCTCTGATCCGCGCCCGGTGCGTACCGAATGGCCAGGTCGTTGATCTGACCGCTCATATTGGCTATCTGCTGGACCTCATTTAGCGGGACGAACAGGACTGCCAGAGACCGTGCCGACGGGATGGCGTCCTGACGGCTGGCGCTGACGATCAGGTACTCCGGACTCGCCACCACACCCGCGATCGTCAACGGGATGGTCTTGCCGTCGACGATCGGAGAGACAGTGTCGCCTGGCTGGAGGTTGTAGATGTCGGCGAAGTGGGATTCCAGCAAAGCGGTGGCAGGATTCGATGCCTGCAGATAGCTGCCTTGTTCGACCAGCACGTCATTGACGTCAGGGTGTTTGTCGGACGGAATGCCTATGAGACGGGCGCGAACGACGGCCCCATCAGCGTTTGAGCCATTGCTGGGGGTTGGCATCCCGGCATCGACGATCAATCGTCCGGTCACGGCCTGAACGCCGTCGGTTTGACTCACTTTTTCCAGCACCCCCTGCGGCGCGGAGTTCACGGAAATCTCCACGTCGGCGAAGTGGAGCTGATCGTAAGCGCGATTGTATGACGTCCCCAGATCGCGAAATGCGCCGATAAGGGCGACGAAGCTTGAGACGCCCAGTAGCGAGATGAGGATGAGCGCCAGACTCTGGGCGAGCGTTCGGCGCAGATCGCGAAAACTCTTGAGCAACAAGATACGTGTCATGGTCCTCTACCAAACCAGTTCGGCAACGTCACTTGGCTGTGACGTTGTCTCGACGTTTTCGATGGCACCGTTTTGCAGGTGGACGACTCGGTCGGCCATCGGCGCGATAGCGCTGTTGTGCGTCACCAAGACGATGGTCGTGCTCTGTTTTCGGTTCAACTCGTGCAGCACCTGCAGCACCTGCTGGCCGGTGGCGGAATCGAGGTTGCCCGTCGGTTCGTCGCAGAGCAGGATCGGAGGTTCGTTGGCCAGCGCGCGAGCAATCGCCACGCGTTGCTGCTGACCGCCGGAGAGCTGCGCAGGGAAGTGGTTAGCGCGTTCGCTCAGGCCGACCAGGTCGAGGAGTTCGCGCGCCTTTGCTTGTAGCTTTCCGTGGTGTTTGAGGGACAAAGCGAATTCGACGTTCTCCGCGGCCGTGAGCGTCGGGATCAGATTGAAGAACTGAAAGACGAATCCGATCGTATCGCGTCGATAGCGGGTAAGTTCACTGTCGTCGTAGCGGCTGATGTCTTCCCCTCGGATCAGCACCTTTCCCGAAGTCGGCCGGTCGAGCCCGCCGATCAGGTTGAGGGCCGTAGTCTTGCCGCAGCCGGAAGGGCCGAGCAGCAGGACGAACTCGCCGCCGGGAATTGAGAGGCTAAGGTCGTCAAGGGCCTTAACGTCGACCTCACCCATGCGGTAGAGCTTGGAGATCGATTCGAGCTGGATCAAAGGATCTGGATTCATTGCCGTGTCCTCTTACGATAGCGGAATTTCGATGCCGACTGACTGGTCAGTCGATTGCAACCATCCTTACTGTAATGTAGACTGACTAGTCAGTCAAGTGGCTTCGAAGCCAGCATCACGCTGCCACAGGGAAAAGAAACATGCCGAATAAGGATGACCTGACTAACGAACGCCGTGCGCAGATTCTGCAGGCAGCGGCGACCGTATTCGCGCGCAGCGGGGTCGACGGCGCGCGTATGGATGACATCGTGACTGAATCGGGACTCAGCAAGGGGAGCCTCTACTGGTATTTCGACAGCAAGCAGGAGATCGTCATCGCGCTCGTCGACGAAGTTCTGCGCGCCGAATTCGAGCAGCTCAAGAGGCTCGTTGAGAGTCCGGGGACAGTTCTGCAGCGACTGAACACGTTTGTGGACACGCACGCCGCGGTCTTCAGCGAACATCCAACGCTGGGCAAGCTTGGTCTGGAGTTCTACGCTATGTCCGGGCGTGTACCTCAGATCAAGGAATTCATCCGTCGCTATTACCAGGATTACATCGACAAGTTGGTTGAGCTATTGCAGCAGGGACGCGACCGAGGTGAGCTGACACTAGGCGACCCCAATGAACTCGCCGTGAATCTTGTTTGTCTCCTCGAAGGGCTGACCCTGCTGTGGGCGTTGGAAGCGGGTGAAGTTAACCTGCCACGTCAGTTCCGTGGCGGTCTTGCGGCTTTGGTGGGAAGCCAGAGCACGTATGACGTGGAATAGCACGGAGCACCACAGTCGGGTTCGCATCTTGGTCCGTTATTCTGTTTGCTTCGGCGTTGCCAGGAGGGGCGGCGACGCCAACTTCAGGTAGCGCTGCACGCTCGTGCGGTTGCGCGCCTCGTCCGCCAGCCCAAGCAGTCTGAGGAGGTCCTCCTCGGTTGCGCCCTCACGCGCCTGATCGACGGCGAACGTGTCGCGCAGCGACTGAGGCGAGACGGTCCGATCAATGCCAGCCCCTTTAGCGACGCGCTCCACCAGCTTGTTCATCGATTGCGGCAGGATCGAGATTATTAACCCGTGCGGCTCGGTATCCCCCACCAGGGCGCGATAGAGCCGGGCGAACTCGGCACTCGCCGCCAAGCGACGTTCGCGGCCGCGGTGACGCTGATTGTCGTAATAGACGTATATGATCGGCTGATCCGGATCAGAGAGATCGACGTGCTCGTGCCGCAGCTGCAGCACCTCCGCACGTGACAATCCGAGCCGCAACATGAGCCAAACGGCCGTCGCGGCGCGTGGACTGTCCTCTTCCGCTGCCGCCAATAGGCGTTCCTGTTCATCGGCAAAGAGTGGTCGCGGCGTCTTCAGCGGGATGTGCTCCGGGTAGAAGTCCTCGCTTGGGTCCTTCTCCAGCACTTTGGCTCGCTCGACCAGATACTTGAACATACCGGAGACCGAGGTAAGCCGCCGCTTGCGGGTCGATTTCGTATTGGTATCGTCGAGGAAGAGGGCCACGTCGCGTCGCTTGATCTCACCGATCGGCTTGGGACCAATCAGTAGCTCGAAGACCGAGAGATCGTAGCTGTAGGAGTTGACGGTGTTACTTGGATGGCCCGATTGCTCCAGGTGACGCCGGTACCAGTAACGAGCCACATCGAGACCCGACCGCGGAGTGAGGTCCGGCATGACGGCAACGTGCCCACGCATGCGTCCATCTGGACCAAGCTGGAAGAGTGAGGGTTGAACCGCTGAACGGTCCTCACCTCGATCGCGGTCGTCTTGCATCGAATCGCGTGTGCTCACCGGGTGATCCTGACCGACGTTCCGTGCGGACTGGACACTTTAGGCTAGCGAACACCTGTTCGTATGTCAAGATGGCGGCAATCAGACCGGATTGTTCTCCGGCCGGTAGCTCGGGCGGGACGCGGGACGTTGTGCGGAGGCTCGCAAAGTGTTCTCGGCCGCGGCCATAATCTCTGCCGCGCGCGTGCCGTCGTGAGGAAAGCTGCCGATGCCCCAAGAGATACCCGGGATCGGGTGACTGTTTCGAGCTTCCTTCAGGGCGTCCGCAATGGTGGTAATGCGCGCTCGAATGACGTTCCCCGTGACCCGCGGGACGAGGATGGCAAATTCATCTCCGCCGTACCGAGCGACGATGTCACCGCCACGTACTTTGAACTTCAAGACATCCGCAATGCCTTTGAGGACCTCGTCGCCAGCTGAATGGCCGTGAGTCCGGTTGATGGCACGCAGACCCTGAACGTCCAGGACCGCCACCGCCAGCTTGCCGGCCGTCATGCGAGCCCGATCGATCTCTTCATCGAGGCGTTGACAGAACTCGCGGTGGTTCAGCAACCCGGTCAAGGGATCATGGTTGGCATTCCGTTTAAGGCGGTCGTGCAGATTCGCCACCTGTATGGCCTGCGCCACATACGTGGCGACGATCTCCAGCACGTGCTGGTCCGAAGGAGAATACGCCGAGGGATCGGGGTGCTCCAGAGAGAGGACTCCGGCGCAATGCCCGTCGACGACCAGCGGCACCGCCATCACCGAACGCATGAGCCGGTGACCGGTGGCGATAAAGCGCGCGTCTTCCAGCACATCGGGTACATTCTGCGAGATGCCGCGCGCCGCGACCCAACCAACGATGCCCTGTCCTCGCGGGATCACCAGCGCTTTGCGACGGCGCTGGTTGGCGATCGCGATGAGATCGCCGGTGTTCGGATCCTGACCGTAGATTTCACAGACCGATTCCGGGAACTCCGTGCTCATCAGCTCGTTCAAGCGTTGCAGGAAGCGATCCAGATCGACCAACGCGCCGATCTCGGTCGTGATGCGCTGCAGGAGTCCGAATCCGCGCGCTTCCGAGCCGACGACGCGCTTCAGGCGCAATTCACGCGTGCCCGAACTCCGTGGGCTGTTCGTGACTGGGGCGATTCCGCCTGCCTTGACCACCTTCAAAAAGGCCGATGCCACCTTCGGATGAAAGTGTGAACCACTGCATCGCGCGACCTCTTGTAGCGCCTGATCGATGGTTCTCGCGCGTCGATAGGGGCGGTCTGACGTCATGGTATCGAAGGCGTCGGCCAGCCCGACGATGGCGGCTCCCAGCGGAATGTTGTTGCCGCTCAGTTGGTCAGGATAGCCGCGCCCGTCAAAGCGCTCATGGTGATGGCGCACCAGCGGCACCACGGCGGCCAGTGCTGGGTTGTCTCCGAGGATGTGTGCCCCGAGGTCCGGATGGCGCTGCATCATGGCCCATTCATCCGGCGCAAGCTCATCCGGCTTCTGCAGTACTCGATCTGGAATGCCGATCTTCCCGACGTCGTGCAACAGTCCGGCGAGCTCGATGATCTCCACTTCGCTTGCCGACAAAGCCAGGGCTTCGGAAATCTTGCGACAGTAGGCCGAGACCTGCCACGAGTGGTTGTGGGTGAACGGATCCTTGGCGTCGACGGCGGCCGCCAGTGATTCGACGGTGGCTCGATAGAGGTCCTGAGAGCGATCGGCCAGTCGTGCCCGATCCAACGCTGTTGCGATCTGATTGCCCAGCAGGCGCAGGAACGACACGTCGTCATCCTCGGGACCGCCCACGGTGGCGTGATAAATGGCCAGCGTTCCCAGGAGATTGTCGCCCCCGGCCATGAGTGGCAGCGCCCAGACGGACCGGAAGTTGTGACCGGTTTCGATTGACGGTGATTCCGAAGTCCAGTCGGGCTCGGTCGTAATGTCCTCAATGGCCACCAGCGAGCGTTGTTGGGCGGCTTTGCCGCACACTCCGTGACCGAACGAAACGTGAGCGTTGGCGGTCACGAAGGGGAGCGGCAGGCCATACGCAGCGGCCATCACCAGTCGCTCGGATTGCTCCTGGAAGAAGTGAAGCGCGGCCTTCCCGCTACCGAAGGCGGCCGCGCAAACTTCGACCGCGATCTCCGCCATAGATTGTTGCGTACTGGCTCGATTCAGCCGCTCCGAAAGCTCGCGAACCGTCTCCAGAATCTGGTTTTGTCGGGTCCGCATTTGGATCAGCTGCTTTTGTTGCAAGGTCACCGCGATGACGCTGGCGAACTGCCGAATATCCTCGATCTCTTCGGCGCCATATGGATGGTTGTTGGATCGGAAAAGGCAGAGTTCGCCGAATTTGGCGTCGGTACTTTCAATCGGCGCGACCAGGCGGGCCGGATACTGCATCAGCAGGCGATCCGCCGCGCTGTCAGGCGTCGTCGTGGTCGATCCGTCCCTAGTGATCAGCGTCTGGACGCTATCCAGCTGGATAGCTTGACGAACCATGCGTTCGAACCCGGTATCACCGAGGCAGACCGTGCGCTCCGTGGCCGGGAGCGTGACGTCGCGCAAGTGGATTACTGCTCCATCGACGCGCACGATGCCGGCACCGATGGCCAGAACGTCGCGCAGAACCGTCGCAAGCGGCTCATCACTGAGGAGCGCCGCCATGACACGTGCCCATCCGCGCCACTGGTCCAACCCGGACGCCTCGTCAGACGAACGTAATTTCTCTCCCACCGCGAGTCCGATGGCGTGCGCGGCGCGTTTGATGACGTCCTTGGCGTTGGCATCCAGCTTCAGGTGGATGTCGTCAAAAAGCATCAGCCCACCGACCCACCGGCCGTTCGTTGCGAGCGGGAAGAGTTGCACGGTGCGCACCGGTGTCGACGAGAGCGCGGGTTGCATGCTGTCGGTGTGGCGGTTCTGCGTCGCGTCGTAGCTGAGTGGTTTGAGCTCGGTCTTCAGCAGAAGGTTGATCTCCTGATCGTACAGGATCTCGCCGAGCCATGATCCGGCCGCGGTCGCGATTTCGTTGACCGAGTGACGCGTCGAGACAGTTGAAACTTGCCCAGGTCCGGTGATGGCCAACGCGCAGCCAACTTCAAAGGACTGGGAAATGGTCTCGGTGACGCGATGAAAGAGCACCTGGATCGATTTGGACTCGATGATCGCGCCCTGAACGGCTTCGAGAAGATCGAACGACGGGACGGTTGCGGGCGTCCGTACCAGTTTGGTGACGCGTTCCACCGCGGGAGCCGTTTGATCAGCAAGCAGCGACAATAGACTGGCCTCGGTGGATGAGAATGCGGGTACGCGAAACGATTGGACAGTAACGGAACCGATCTGTCCCTCCCCTCCGTCGATCGACGTCGTCAGCTCAGCTGGCTTTTCATCCGTGTCTTCATTTGACTCCGTAACGCCTGAAAAGAGCTCTCCGGTGCGGATCGGATGGCGCGACTCGTTGCGCTGCATCATGAGCGGTTGAGCATTGACTGGATTGGCGTGACGAGGCGTCGCTTCCCAGCGCTGAAGAGAGACGGCGGGTAGTTTGCCGGTTCCATGGTGGTTGGGCGTTCCCGCGAGCTCGAGCTGCAGCTTGTCAATCGGGAGGAGTGCTGATGCGGCTGCTTGCAACGCGGAGGCGATGTCGTCAAGTCTAGTCGCGGTCGATACCGTCTCAACCAGCCGTCGCACGACGTTACCCAGAATCTTGTGTTGGAGTGTATCCTCGGACACGCTACGCTCTCCGAAAATCACGCCGATGTCTGCGTTGTCGAATTCGAAGTGAATCGGGGTACCCCGGTACGCTTAACCGGATTCTCCGAGTATCACCGTACCATACGTACGTTCGCATAAGAACGAGGTCTTGTTCACGTCGGGACTCGAGTCCCGATCGGCTCATCACCCGTCAGCGTCCTGATCGCGCTGAGTCGATTGCCCGTAACACTCAGGCTCGTCACGCTGCTTGGACGCATACATGGCTGCGTCCGCCTGCGCCACGAGCTCGGTCGGTCGTCGTCCGTCGTCCGGGAAACTCGCGATTCCCCAGGAGATGCTGGGGAACGGTCGCTCGGCCGCCGTGGTGGCAATCCGTTCCTCGATCGCATGCATGCGATGCTCGATCAGCTCGCGACTTGCGCTCGGCATGATCAAGGCGAACTCGTCGCCCCCATAGCGTGCCACGGCATCCCCGTGCCGTACTGAGCCACTCAGAATAGCGGCCAGACGCCGAATGACGTCGTCGCCCCAGACGTGACCCAACGAATCGTTAACCACCTTGAAAGAGTCGACGTCGATGATGGCCACCGAAACCTGGCCGTTGGATCGCGTTGCCCGTTCGACTTCAGCTTCGAGCGTGCGGTAGAAGGCTCGATGATTGAGCAGACCGGTCATCGAATCGACGTCGTTGAGCTGTTTGACCTGACTGTGCAACTCGGCCACTTGGACGGCGCGAGCCACGTACGAGGCTACGTTCTCCAGGACGCGTTCGTCGGTGCTGGAATAAGCGGCGATTTTGGGACTCTCAAGGTTGAGCACGCCGATGCACTGGTCATCGAGCGCCATTGGCACGGCAAGCTCCGAACGCATCGGCGTGTCGCTAGGGGCAAAGTATCGTGGGTCTTCACGAACGTCATCGATGTTCTGAGCGACTCCATTGCGTGCGACCCAACCGACCACGCCCCAGTCGGACTTCAGCACATAGACGCCGTCGTGCACGAGGTGCGGTCTGGTGCCATCCGAAATCGCGACCAGATGATCGTGCTCCAGATCGCGGATAAAGATGTCGACGACCGAATGGGGAAACTCCGATTCGATGATCTCTTTGAGCCGGCTCAGGAAGCGACCGATCTCGATTAGCTCACCCACCTCGTTGGAAATACGCTGCAACAACGAAAACGCTCGCGCCTCAGCGCCGATCCAGCGGTGCAGGTCGAGATCCCCTGTTCGCGCCGGTGCCGGTACGTCTACTTGAATCGTTCCGTTTCGGATCGCTCGGCTGAAAGTCTGAACGATTGAAGCATCGAACTGCGAACCACCGAGACTTTCGAGGGTCTTTAGAGTCCGCTCGACGTTCCAGGGAGACTGATAGGGGCGTCCGGTGACCAGAGTGTCGAAGGCTTCGACCACGCTGATGATGCGTGCCCCAATTGGGATATCCTCACCACTCAACCCGGATGGATAACCGGTGCCGTCATAACGTTCGTGATGATGGCGAATGAGCGGAGCCACCGGTGCAAGCTCCGGAGAGGACTTGGCGAGGACGCTGCCTACCTCCGGATGACGCCGGATCAGATCCCAGTCGCTTGGGTCGAGCTCTCCGGACATCTGAAGCACGCGATCGGGTACACCGATCTTACCGACGTCGTGGAGCAACCCGGCGACTTCGATGCACGTCGTTTCTTCCTCTGACAACCCGAGCAGTTCGGCGATCTGTTTGCTGTAGCGGGCGACACGTGCCGCGTGATGCCGGGTGAATGCATCTCTCGCGTCCACCGCGTCGGCGAGTACCCGCGCGGCCGACCAGAAGACTGAAGCCGTTTGTCGTGACTCAATGGCGCGCTCGATCGCGGATGACGCGTGCTCCGTCATCGAGTTCATGATCGGGAGGCTGACCACCGGCTCGTCACGTTTCGTCCAGAAACAGGTGACCGCACCAAGTGGGAGTCCATGCGTCGATGTGAGCGGAAACAGATCAAAGAGCCACTCATCCGCCAACGTCTCACCGATCACGACATCGTGAACGTTCTCAGACAGACGGCTTGTGTAGACGCCGTCTTTGATCGGCGCTGGCCCCTCACAGGCCGCGAGACGCAGCGCGGAGTCGCGATCAAAGAGTTCGACCAGCACACTGGTGGCTCGCAACTCATCGCGGAATCGCGTCGCAACGCTGCGACAGACACCATCCAGATCGGCCAACCCGTTCAATTCGCGGGCAAACTCGTTCAGGCGAAATAGGGATTCGACGTCGAGCGGATCGCTCCTCCACTCACCGATGTGTTGGAGCATCGTTCGCATGACTGGAGATGACTGGACCCATGTGCCGGGTGATTCGGACGCCGTACTCATGCGTTGTCCGCGGTAGAGCCAGAGTTCGCCAATAACGCCCGCGGCGCTTCCAATCTTGACATGGTTCCAGGTTGTACGTGGCGCCGACCGCGTTCGTGACGCGGCACAAGTCCCTGATTGGGTGAGCGCATCGTAGACGATGTGGGGCAGCGTGGCTGAAAAGCCTGGAGCAACGTCGGAATGAAACCAGCCCGTGACACGCGGCAGAGCAGCATCCGCCAACTCCAGCACGACTCCGTCCGCGTCACCAATATCCCGCGTGGCGCGACGCATCGAACGAAGGATCCGCTCAACGGCCGAGCCCGAACTCGGCGAATCCGAAGGGGTTTCCTCTTCTAGAGCATGTTGAGCCATCGGAATTGACACGTCATTTGGCATATATTGACCAAGTACCTCCACCATCCCGCGTGTGAACTCTCCACCAGCTTACGAGCCAGATTTGGCGCCGAAAATAGGAATCTGGTCGCAATATTTCTCAGGAATGCGTGGTTTCGGGGGCAATTCGAGTATCTCAAGGTCTATACGGCGCCGTTCACGGACAGCGTGGTCCGTGCAAATCATGGATCCGTCACCGATTTCAGGGCTTGGCGTGAATTGCGACGTTTTTCGGATAGCATGCGGGTGCGCCACAAGGCAAGATTGGTCGCGCACGATCAAGGGGGTGCGGTGGCAACGCGCGCGCGCATAGCAATTCAAAATTTGAGATCGAGAGCGAATCACTTTCCGAGGTCGCTCTGGCTCCTCGCGTTCGCGAACTTCGTCCTCTTTACTGCGCGAGGCATGACGATCCCGTTCTTGGTGATCTACTTCGGGCAGGTGATCGGCCTCGGTGTTGGTCTGGTTGGTGCCGGTATCGCCGCCAGCTCGATCGTGGGAGTGGCCTTCACACTCGTGGCGGCCGGTACCATCGACCGTTTCGGTGCGCGATCCATGCTCATCGTGACCATCGCCGGGACCGGCATCACGACGGCATTCTTCCCGATCTCGACGACGCGCATCCTCTTCTTTGCCATCATGATTCTGCAAGGGCTCTTCTCCCAGCTCTATTGGCCGTCGTCTGACGCGTTGGCGACCTCCCTCGTTCCGATGTCGCAGGCAGGCGAGATGTTCGCCATGTTGCGTGTGGCGAACGCGTTGGGTATCGGCGCCGGTGGGTTGATCGGTGGATTGATCGTGGCAGGCGGGACTGAATCGGAGTATCGGATCCTCTATCTCGCAGCAGCGACCGGCATTCTGATCGCCGGAGTGTTGGTCGTCATTCTGATCCGACCCGCGAAACGGACGGTGACGACCGCCAACGCGGGTGACGCAACGAGTGTCGGCAGCTGGGGAGACGTGCTGCGGGACCGGCGCTTCATGTTCAGTCAGATCGTGATGTTCATCCTGCTGGCGGCGTTCACTCAGCTGCAGGTCAGCGCGCCGCCCTACTTGAAAGCGCAGGCAGGCATCGATGAAGCCTGGATCGGCTTGCTCTTCACCATCAACACGCTGATCGTGGTCGTCGCGCAGCTCTGGATGGCCCGCAAGGTCGCGCGTTGGGGACGTGGGTTCACGTTGGCGTTCGCGGCGATCTTCTGGGCCGTCTCCTACGTCATGATCGGCGCCAGTCCGTGGCTGACGTTCCTGCCGTTCGTGGCCATCGTGGTCTACACGGTTGGCGAGATGATGTTCATGCCGACGTCCGGGGTGATCGTAGTGGAGCTCGCGCCAGAGCGTTTGCGCGGGCGTTACCTGGCGTTCAGCAGTGTCATCTGGGGCACGGCCTGGGGGCTTTCATCCTGGGCGAGCGGCGCCACCTTGGGGTCCGCCCATCCGGTCCTGCTCTGGCCCGCTTTGATCGTCGTACTGGCGATCGGCGCCGTGGGTGGCATCCTCTTCGATCGGCAGGATTCGGTACCGCTGCTGAGCACTCAGCGGATCGGCGTTGCCGACTCTGATTGATCGGACCGTAATCGGGGAAGACGACGTGGTTAAGGCGGAGGAATCGCCGAGTCACTGGCCTGCAGGCTGAGTCCGACTTTCCAACCGCCGCCAGGAACGTCTCAAAGGAGGACTTACCGTGGATCAGTTGGCTCAAGCGTTGTGGCAGCAGTTCGGTGCTGCGATCGACACGCTCGGCAATGCAATTGAGGAGTGTCCGGAATCTCTGTGGAGTGAGAGCCTCTGGCCATACCCGCCGGACGTTGATTGGCCGTCCGGGCTGTCGGAGTTCTGGTATCTCGCCTATCATACGATGTTCTGGATCGACCTCTACCTCTTTGGAACGGGTGAAGGCTTTGTTCCGCGGCCGCCCTTCACTGACGATGAACTCGTACCAGAGGGAAAGATTCCTGAGAAGCCGTTCTCCAAGACGGAGCTTCTGGAGTACGTCACCTATATTCGGCAAAAGTGCGAGTCCAGGCTGGCCTCATTAGCGGAAGCGGACGCACTCCGTCCGTGCATGTTTCCCCTGGTCGCGAGGGAAAGCCGTCACCTACTATGAGCTTCAGCTCTACAATCTCCGCCACGTCCAGGAGCACGCCGCCCAGCTGAACATGTTCCTCGGACAGCGCCAGCACGGCGAAGCGCCGGGATGGGTCGCCCGTGCCGATCACAACGCGCGTCGATAGCCGGTTACGTAGCTCCAACCGTGCAATAACACGCCGTCCCGGTGATCCGGAACGGCGTGTTTCCTGCTGCAGAGTTCTGACGATTAGTTGAGTGCCTGCTCGGTCTGCGCGTCGAACGCGTGGATATGCTCGGTCTCGACGATCAACTCGACCGTCTCACCAGCCTGCGGGCGCGACGTGGGCTCGACTTTCGCCACGATCGATTCGCCTCCCGGGGCGCGCATATGTAGGAGTGTCTCCGAGCCGAGCGGTTCAACCAGGTCGATCGGGAGTCGCATGACGGAACCTTCTGTGGCTGGTGTGCCATTCTTCAGTATCAAGTGTTCCGGCCGGATACCCGCCATGACCTTCTGCCCGACCATCGAGTCAAGCTTGCCGACGCGTGCGGTCGGGACCTTGATTTTGACGTCCTCAAAGGCCAGCATGATTCCCTCGCCACCGTTTGAGACTTCAGCCGAGAAGACGTTCATGGCCGGGCTGCCGATGAAAGTGGCGACGAACATGTTGGCCGGCCGCTCGTAGAGATTCTCCGGTGTATCGAGCTGCTGCAGTATGCCGGCGTTCATGACGGCGATGCGGTGCCCCATCGTCATGGCCTCGACCTGGTCGTGAGTAACGTAGACGGTCGTCGTGCCCAACCGTTTCTGCAGCTGGATGATCTCGGCGCGTGTCTGCACGCGAAGCTTGGCGTCCAGGTTCGAGAGCGGCTCGTCCATCAGGAAGACGTGAGGTTCGCGTACGATGGCTCGCCCGAGGGCGACGCGCTGTCGCTGCCCGCCGGAAAGCGCTTTCGGCTTGCGATCGAGAAGGGGCGTCAGACCAAGCATCTCAGCCGCGTGATCCACCCGTGCATTGATCAAGTCTCCGGGGGTGTTGCGCAGTTTGAGACCGAACGCGAGATTGTCGCGCACGCTCATGTGTGGGTAGAGTGCGTAGGCCTGGAAGACCATGGCGATGTCGCGGTCTTTGGGTGGAACCTGCGTCACGTCTCTGTCGCCGATGTAGATATGGCCACTGGTGATCTCTTCGAGACCGGCAAGACAGCGCAGTGCGGTCGACTTTCCGCACCCTGACGGCCCCACGAGGACGAGAAACTCGCCGTCAATAATCTCGAGGTTCAAATCACTCAGGGCGACGACGCTCTCAAAGCGCTTTTCGACATGCTCGAAGACAACCTTCGCCATTGATGGTTCCTTCCGCGACTCGTTTCCCCACACTCATACCAACGAACGGTGCGCACCCGACTCGTGGCGTCATGTGGAAATCGCCCAACGGGCTTACGATTCCCTTCAACTGCGCACCCCTGTCACCAGCCCCGTTCGCAAAATGAACGTTCGTTTTGATGCGCAATTGAAGGGCGCCGTTTCGATTATGCAACGTGTCTGGCAGCGCCTGACAACACTATAGCACACGCTCTGGAGGCGCCAGAATGTGCGTAATAGGCGCTCGTCCACAATCTTCACGCCAGTCGAAATTGCTGCTACCTCGCGATTTGACCGCCGTCCATCACCAGCGAGCTACCGGTCATGAAACCGGCGTCGTCCGAAGCCAGGTAGAGCGCAGCGTGCGCCACCTCGCCGGTCGTGGCCAGCCGCCCCAAAGGATGACGTTGTTCCAGCGCTCGTCGTGCCGCCGGAGGGTCGTCCGTCTCGTCCAACAGTCGACCGACCCATGGACTGTCAACGGTACCTGGGCAGATGCAGTTGCAGCGAATGCCGTCTCCGGCGAACTCGGTCGCGACCTGCTTCGTTAGCGTGATGACCGCACCTTTGCTGGCGCAATAGGCCGCCCGCTTAGGCACGCCGACCAATCCGAGCACCGACGCGATGTTGACGATCACGCCGTCATGCCGCTCTATCATCTGTGGCAGTACGGCGCGAGTGCAGAGATAGACGCCGCGCACGTTGACCGCGAAGACGCGGTCCCATTCTTCCGGTTCCACCTCCACGATGCTCTTGGTGGTCCCAATCCCGGCGTTGTTGCACAAGATGTCGACGCGCCCGAAGCGCTCAATAGCCGCGTCAACCAAGCGCTGCACGCTCGCCTCGTCGCTGACGTCGATCTGCAGCGCGAGCGTTTCTCCTCCTGCAAGACGGGCGGTCTCCTGGGCGTGAGCCAGGGTACGGCTGGCGGTCACGACTTGAGCACCTTCCTGAGCGAAGACGATCGAGATGGCTCGCCCGATGCCTGAGCCGCCGCCGGTGATGAGAGCCACTTGTCCCGTCAGTTTGCCGTTGGTCGCTGTCACGCTGTCGATCCCTTCGCGAGCGATTTCTTCATTTACGCGAGTTCCGCGAGGACGTGGCAGATACTCTTCTCTTCTCCGGACGGGTCGACCGCTGGGAAGAGCGTCACCAATAGCTCGTCGATCTGTGCGTCGAACGCGGATTCCAGGCGACGCCGCACCTCGGACTCATCCCCCCAGACGACCAGATGATCGAGCAGGTCGTCCGAAACCGAGCCATTGTCGCCCACCGGGAAGCCCGCATCGGAGAACATTCCCGCGTAGAAAGGTAGACGACTGTACATTTGCAGTCGCGGCCGCGCAGACGACAGCATCTTCTCACGGTCATTTGTCATCACTACGGGAACGTGCGCGATCATGCGAGGAGCGGGCCGCCCGGCATTCTCCGCCCCTTGCCGCATGGCCGGTCCCGCGATCTGACGCAGGTAGTCGAGGGGGCAAAGCCAGGATATCGCTCCGTCGGCCAGTTCTCCGGCAAGCCGGAAGGCGTTTTTGCGCAGAGCAGAAATGTAAAGGGGCATCGACGCCGGCGCGTTGATTCGACCTTTCACAATAAAGTAGTCGCCCGAATACTCGACCTGGCCGGTTTCGAGGAGGGCGCGCAGGATGATGAGGTACTCGCGAAGGTGTTCGAGCGGCTTTCCCATTGGGAGCCCATAGGAACCTTCGATCGTCGGCCGGTGACTGGGTCCGATGCCGAGCCGGAAACGACCCGGCGAGAGCTGCTCCAGCGCCATGGCCTGGGTCGCCAGCATGATTGGGTGGCGCGGATAGGTAGGCACGATGGCGGTTCCAAAGATGACGCTTGGAATCGACTGGATGGCAGCGGCGTAGTAAGTCATGGGGTCGGGCGCGCTCGCTCCGGTCGTGGCCCAGATCATGTTGACGCCCGCGCTGGCCGCGCGTTTGGCAGCATCGAGGGCTCCTCGGGCGTTGCTCTTGTCGACCAGATCCATTCCAATGCGTGGCTCGTCCATCGTTTCTCCCTACCGGTGAATGTTTGAGGCGTCCATCCGGTTCATCATAGCCAATCGTTCCCGACATCGTGTGCGGCGAACGCGACTGTTAGACTTGGCGCTCGATCCAGCACGAGGTTCGCGGCACTGCAGAGGTCACGTGGCAAGAATGCGACGCCTGTCACTCTATGCGCTCTTGAGCGCCAACAGCATCTCCCTCATTGGAAACCAATTCACCATCGTAGCTCTTCCCTGGTTCGTCCTGCAGACGACCGGAAGCGCCGCCAAAACCGGCCTGACCGGCTTCTCCGTCGCGCTGCCGTACTTCCTGGTTGGCATCTTCGGTGGGGCACTTATCGACCGATTCGGCTATCGCGGCATCAGCGTGGCCGCCGACGTTGTCTGCGGCTGCGCGATTGCCACAGTCCCGCTCCTCTACCACACCGTAGGGCTCGCTTTTTGGGAATTGATGGTCCTGGTCTTCTTCAGCTCGTTCCTGAGTATCCCGGGGCTGAGCGCGCGACGTTCCATGCTGCCTGAGATCGCGGAAGCGTCCGGCCTGCGGCTGGAACGCGTCAACGCCGCGTTCGAAGGCATCTACCCGGTCAGCGCGTTTCTCGGACCACCGTTGGCTGGATTGATGATCGTCTGGATGAGCGCGGGAAACGTTCTCTGGATCGATGCCGCCACGTTCGCGATATCCGCGTTGCTCGTCTTCGCGGGTGTTCCCCGAACGCGTCGACCTGGCCAGGCGGTGCATGGTTCACGCTACATCGATGACCTGCGTGAGGGGATCGATTTCCTGCGGCGCGAGCGATTGCTTCTCTACATGGCCCTCTCGCTGGCGATCTCGAACCTATTGATGGGGCCGCTTTTCAGTGTGGTGTTGCCGATCTATGCTCGCGACGTCTTTCACAGTGCCAAAGATTTGGGGGTCATGCTCTCGGCGTTCGGTGCCGGACAGGTTGCCGGTGCAATTCTGTATGGGACGATAGGTGACCGTCTTCCGCGCCGTCTCATCTGGTTACTCGGTTTCGTCGGCGTCACAATCCCCTTCTTCGCCCTGCTGTGGCGGCCGGGGTTGTTGGTGATGGTGGCGGCGATGGGCGTCGCGGCGGTGACCGACGGTCCGCTCTCGCCGATGTCGGTCACGATCCGGCACGAACGCATTCCAGCGCAGATGCGAGGCCGCATCTTCAGCACATTCAGCGCGGTTGGCACGGCGGCAATCCCGATCGGATTAGCGGCCGCCGGGTTCCTGATCGGCGCCATCGGACTGCACCGTTCGGTCTGGATCCTGTCGATCCTGAGCGCGGCAGTGGCACTGTTGGTCATCGTCATGCCGGTCTTCCGCGAGATGGATGCTGCCGGAGTACCAATCCGAGCTCCGGCAGAAGCTGACGCCCTTCCTGATTAGCGCCTGTCGATTTCCTCCGCATGACTTCGACTATTCGTGAAGGCGTTTGAACGAGTCCGCGCGCCGTCGCGTGGCGCGAAAGACACACAGCTGGAGAAAGGAAGTGAACAACGTGTTGAAATGCACTCCGTTTCTACTCTTTGACGGCAATTGTGCTGAGGCGATGACGTTTTACCACGAGTGCCTCGGGGGGGAGTTAGTGCTAACAAAACTCGCCGACACTCCGATGAGCGAGCAGTTCCCGAAAGAAAAGCATCAACGGATCATCAACGCTCATCTGAAGAGCGGTGCACTTGAGATATCGGCCACGGATTGGATGGCGTCACCGGCGTTTGATCCGATCCTTGGCAATATGTCCGCCATTTTCGTCATCGGCGGAGCATATGATGAGCTTGAGGCGGTGTTCGACAAGCTCTCAGATGGGGCGGAAACAGAGCGATTCCAGGAACTGCATCAGCTTCCATTCGGGACCTACGGGCAGTTCTACGACAGGTTTGGCGTTCAGTGGATCTTCAGAGGGGATCCAGTGACCTAATTCACCCCTCTCGGAGTCGAATAGCAGGGAGCGTGTTGGATCGCTCATCCGGTTCCTCTCGAGATCCATTAAATCGAACAGCGGGATTTACCGGCTTTCGCAGTGCCGGTCGCGCTCTCGATCCTACCTCTCATACGCCGTCTCACCGCCAATGATCGTCTGGCTGATCTTGATTTCATCCAGCCGTTCTGGATCGACCGCCCGCGGATCCTCCTCCAGAATGGCGAAGTCGGCCAGCATGTTCTCTTTGAGCTGCCCCTTCTTGTGCTCCTCGAAGGTGGCGTAGGCGCCCGCGACGGTGTACAGGGGCAGCGCTTCCTCTACCGAGATCGCTTCCTCCAGTGCGTATGACCGTCCGCTGCCGGTCTTCTCGGTGACCGCCGCCTTGATGCTCTTCAGCGGCTCGAAGGCCGAGACCGGGCAATCGGACGAGAAGACAAGGGTGATGCCCGCGTCGAGCAGCGAGCGGAAGGGATAGGTCAGCTGGATGCGCGACATACCAAGATGGCGGATGAATCCGTCACCGTACTCGGTGATGAAGATCGGCTGGCTGACGGCCAGGACGTGCATTTTGGCGATGCGCTCAATCAGGTCGGGGCGCAGGATCCCGCAATGTTCGATTCGGTGCCGGTGATCGGCTCGCGGCATGCGCTCGAGCGCTTTCTGGTACGCGTTGAGGACCATCTCGACCGCGCGATCGCCAATGGCATGCACCGCGATCTGGAACCCAGCTGAGTGCGCCTGCCAGACGTAGCTCTCGAACTCCTCGGTCGGCATCATGGTCAAGCCGAGGTTGTCGTCGCGCGGATCTTCCAGGAAGGGCTGGCTGACGGCCGCTGTGCGACCGATGAGGCTGCCGTCGATGAACATCTTGATCGGCCCGACGCGCAGCCGGTCGTCGCCGAAACCCTGCTTGATGCCGAGCCCAGTGATCTCTGGCAGCAGGTTCTCACGAATCATCATGGATGTGCGCAGCTTCAGCTTTCCCTCGCGCACCGCGCGTTGATAGGCCTCGATCTGATCCGGAGCGTTACTGCCTGCATCCTGGCTTGAGGTGATTCCTGCTGCCACGTAAGCGTCGTTGCAGCGCTTGAGTGCCGCGACGTGGTCGTCGACCGTCGGTTTGGGGATCAGCTTGCGCACGGCGTCTTGTGCTGTCTCCTGCAGCACGCCTGTCAGTTCGCCGTTCTCATCCTTGACGAAGTGCCCGCCCTGAGGATCAGGAGTGTCAGGCGTCAGACCGGCCATCTTGAGTGCCAAAGAATTGACCGCGCTCATGTGGCCGGAGCCATTGACGATGATGACGGGATGTTTCGGGGCGACCTCGTCCAGGTCATAGCGACTGGGGTGACGCCGTTCGTCCAGCTTGTTGTCGTCATAGCCGCGACCCTGGATCCAGGTGCCGGGCGGAACCTGGCGCACGCGTTCGGCGACGTTGCGCTTGATCTCCTCGATGGAACGCACCTTGGGGAAGCCCGCTTCGACGTGACCCAACGCGGTACCGAAGCCGATCATGTGGTTGTGCGCCTCGTTCAGTCCGGGCAGGCAGAAGCGTCCGGCAAGATCGATGGTGCGGTAGCCACGCGGCAGCGCATCCTCAACCATGTTGGCGGAGCCAACCGCGACGATGCGATCGCCAATCACACCGACCGCATCCGCGCTGGGTGTGCCCCGGTCCATCGTCAGAATGGTGCCGTTCTTGATCACGAATGCCTCTGCCATGCCGCCCTCCGTCTGGTTGAGTGTGACTTCAACTCACGTGATTCAGGTCAATTCAAGTTCTCGCACGATAGCCGTGAGCCTGGTGGGTGTCAATCGAGTCGATTCATCGATGCTCTCGGCTCTCGTGTCCTGCCTGTAACGCCAGACCTCTCAAGGTGTTTAGGTTTGCAGGAGGTAGTGAATGTCGGGGGACGATCTCGTACACAAAGCGCAATCTGGAGATGTTCGAGCGCTCGAGCAGCTCTGCAGGCGCGAATGGCGGCCCATCTACGCGCTGGTCTACGCGTCAACGCGCAATCCTATGGACGCGGAAGACCTCACGCAAGAGGTTTTCCTGCGCGCGCTTAATGCGTTCGATCGCTATGAGCAGCGTGATGTGCCGTTCCGCGCCTTTCTCGCCACCGTTGCGCGCAATCTGGTGAAGAACCGGTGGCGGAAAAAGACTCCGGCTCAGGTCGGTCTGGAGGATGCTCCGCAGCTCCACTCGACGGAGGCCGGACCCGAAGAGAACGCCATGCTCGGTGCGGATCTCGGGCATCTGGCCGATGCGTTTTCATCTCTGTCGCGCGACTACCAACAGGTACTACAGCTCAGGGTGCTGGAAGGGAGATCCTCGATCGAGGCTGCGGAGCGGATGCAACGCAGCCCGGCTGCCGTGAGGGTGCTGCAACATCGCGCGCTGGTCGCCCTTCGCACGGCGTTCAATGAGGGAGCACAACTGTGAATAGACCCGTTGACAACCTCGATCGCATGATCGACGCGCTCAACGCCCATCGGGATCCGGCCGATGAAGGACCGGTCGATTCCGAGACGTCTGAACTCGTCGATCTTGCACACGGACTCAAGGAACTGGGGCAGACCCAGTGGCCCGATGAATCCTTTCCTACCAGAGCCGCTATCAAGCTCTCGATCAAGCTGGGACCGACGTCCCGCTTCGCGGTCATCGCTCGTGGGCATGGAACTACCACTGACGAGAGGGATGGTGACGATGGACCTCTGCCGCCGCTGCCCGCGGACCTGGATCAGTTCCCGGAGTCGCCTCGCGAGCTGAGACGTCCTCGACGGCTGCGCCATTCGTTCGAGCTTGCCGCCGCCGCGGCGGTGCTGATCATCTTCACCGGCATTGTGACCGTGTTGTTGAAGAACGCGAATAACGGCTCGGCGGACCCGACGGTACAGCCGGGCGGAAACCCGGCCACTGGTTCGACATCGCAGTCGTCGACGGCGACGAGTCTGGTGCCGACGCCGACCCTCGTCCCGACGCAGTCGACGACCGCTGTGCCGACCAACGCACCGACGCAAGCTCCGTCCGACTCTCTGGACGATGGTCAGGCGCTCATCGCGCTGCAAAGCGCCGCCGGCTTCGACCTGTGGCGGCCTGGTTCGATTCCGGAGGGTCTGAATTTGAAAGCGCCGGACGCGCCCATGACGTTGCCCAGCTTCACCAGTGTTGTGCTGAAGTACGTCGATGCTGACGGCACTGAGGCGTTGGTGATCACCGAGGCGTCACCCTATCAGGACTCGGCCCAGACCATGCCGGCCGATGTCTGGAACAATGCCGTTCCGTTCACCTTGCCGGATGGCACTCAGGCCCGTCTCTATCAGTCGCCAAGTGATCTACAGCTCTGGTGGGAAGTGGGGCAGACCTCGATTCGCCTCGAGACCGGCGGCGCCCCCGGAACGACAATGATCACCCAGGGTCAGTTGATCGCCGCGGCCGGGTCGATGCAGAAGGTCAATTCGGCAGGCGGTCAATCGGTCGCCGTCCCGGCCATCCCGAGCGACGCCAAGGTGCAAACGTCAGATCAGGCGGTGGCACGCGCTCAGGACCACCTCACTGCACTCGGAGGGAACGGTGCCGCGCCGCCGACTAACGTGACGCTCTCCGTCGTCGCGAACGAAACGGCGCTCGGTATGCCGCAGCCGGATGGCGCTCAAGGTAGCGCACCGGTTTGGAGCGTGGAGTTCAAGGATGGGATGGTTCCGGCCAACTGCCTGCAGACCGGCTCCAGTTCCCTCTGCAACCACGGTGAGATCACCGTGATCGTCGACGCCCAGAGTGGCGACATCCTGGCTTACCATGGCTTCGACGGGGCCTGGAAGCAGCCGTAAAGGAGTTGCGTGGCGTCCGTCACCAAGTGGCCCTCATCCCCCGCCCTTCTCCCAATTCTGGGAGAAGGGAGACGGCGGCACCGCAGCGCCAGGTGAGGGCGGTTCGGCTCATCCTTCTATATCAGAGTCGATCAACGATGATCTGCCCGGCTTGCATCACCATGGCCGGGCTGCTCAACGTCTCGAGATCGGTCGCGGGATCCCCGTTGATGGCCAGCAAGTCAGCGACCTTACCGATCTCGACCGTTCCCACCGTCGAACTGATGCGGCAGGCTTCCGCGGCTCGGCCGGTGGCGGCGTGGATGGCCTCCAGCGGCGTCATCCCGGCGTCGGCCATACAGACCAGCTCAAGATAGAAGTCGTCGAAGCGGGTGTGGCGCCAACCGGCGTCATTCCCGGCCACCAGTTTCACTCCCAGTTCCAACAGGTGTCGCATGTTGGTCAGCCCGTTGGCGTGGGACTGTGGCGCCGTTTGCAGCGCAATTTCCTCGGCCGGAGTGAGGGTGCCGCGATCGTTCCCGATCATCAGCGCTTCGAGGCGATCGTGCGCCACCTGCAAGGTCGGCGTCACGTAGACTCCTTGCTCGGCGACGCGACGGGCAATAGCTTCGTCGAACTGCCAGCTGGTATCCGGTGCCATGAAGCTGCAATGCTCGATGTGATCGGTTCCGGCATCCAGCGCCCGCGTAATCGATTCGGTGGCGATGGTGTGGCAGGTGGAGGGTTTGCGGACTTTGTGGGCTTCGTCGATAGCAGCCTTCAGTTCGTCAACTTCATAGGTAGGGAATTGAGAGTAGGTTCCGACGGTGCCGCCACCGCAGGCCATGATCTTGACGAAGTCGGCACCCCGTTTGAGGACTTCGCGCGCCGCCAGACGCATCCCCTCGACTCCGTCCGTCTCACCGCCGAAGTAGCGGCAGTGACCACCGGTGATGGTCAGTGGATAGCCGCACAGGATGAATCGTGGCCCTTCGACCACGCCCGCCTGAATGGCGTCGCGCAGGCGGAACATCAGCTCGTCTTTGCCGCCGCAGTCCCGAATTGTCGTCACGCCGGAATGAAGTGCGGTGCGGGCGTTGGCGAATGCCTTGAGGAGCAAGGTTTCGTCCGGATTCTCCATCCAGGCTTCGAACGATGTGCCATCGCCGGGCAGAACCGTGTGTGTATGCATGTTGATCAGGCCCGGCATCAACGTGTAGTCGCTCAGATCGAGCACGTCACCTGAGTGGTGCGATCCACTTTCGCTCACGTTGGTGATCATGCCGTTTTCAACCGTGACCGTGACGTTCTCTCTTGGCTCGGCCCCGGTGCCGTCGATCAGGCGTCCGGCTCGTATGACTGTGGTGTCGTGTGTCGTCATTGCTTCCCTGTATCCCCTCGAACTTGACGTCGACGAAGAGCGTTCAGTCGATCGCTGATATATCCCACTGGCCGCACAGTATGACGGTTCGGGTGTGGGTTTGGGAAGCGTTTGATGGCGATGTGCTGGCAACCGGCGTGGGTATCAGGGAGTGACGAGAATTCGGGACAACGCAAAACCCGCCCAAATCGGGCGGGTCAAGCTGCTGAATCTGGAGAGCTTCAGGCCGTACGAGAGATGCGGTGTCCGGCGGCTCGCTCACGCAACGCTGCGCGC
The DNA here is from genome assembly GCA_963713965.1 of uncultured Chloroflexia bacterium. GTDB lineage: Bacteria > Chloroflexota > Chloroflexia > Thermomicrobiales > Thermomicrobiaceae > CALAGB01. Next base: position 1,398,457 of record OY970217.1, on the reverse strand, counting down.
ACGGCCGTCCAGGGATCGGAGGCGAATCGGTCTCGCGGGAACATGTCCGGGAGAGGTGATTCGCGTGCCAATAGGGCTTGAGCCGTCTCGGGAGAGTAATTGTTGAGCGGCGCGACGTCCTCCCAGAAACGATCAAAAAGAACCTGATCGATCGAGGGAAGTTCGGCAGTGCCCTGATCGCGTGCTACCGCTGCCTGCATGGTGGAGTCCCTTCTCGGCTCGTTCGGCTTTCCGCCGCTACTTTTCTTGTTGCCTATCATAGGACCCCTTCCCTTGTTCATACATAGCAAAATAGGGCTAGGGAGCCGGTACCGAAGTCACCGGGCCATTGTGCCTTCGCACGGCTTATCGCAATACTCGTGCGCTCGATTTTCGCACGGATCACGCGCGCTGTCTGGAGATGTCCGCACATTGTGGTGAATCGAGTTGTAGCTGCGGTTCGTTCTTTTGTCGCCGATTGTGTGGCACTGACCACCTGCGCTATTTCAGGGTCAACACAGTCAAACGACGATCACAGTAGATATGCCGTCTTTCGGGTGGCGAATCCTCTGTGGTCGCCGATCCAGAATGACATAATGCACATAGATGCGTGCTGGGTCAGATTCACTCAACATCGTTGGAGCCGAACTATGAAACGCGTCCAAACGGTCGAAATTGAGCTTAGAGACGGATCGTCCACAAATGCCGTAACGCACGCACTCCACCTGCAACATGACGCAGTGCAGCAGGCGATCGCAGCGTTCGACCACGCTGGAAGACTGTTCGGCATCACCCTGACCTGGAACGGGATTCGTCGCACGACGGGCGATGCTCAGGTGGCGTGTGAAGTGCTGGAGGGCCTCCTTGCTGACCTCGATCCCGGGCCGGAACGACTGCGTTCGGTTGGCGCGCTGTGGACCCGTGGTCAACGTGAGCCGCGCGTGACGCTCACACTCACGCAACATGAAATGGAGAGCGATCCAGCAGGTGTTTTGCTGCTGGAGCGGACGATCTCGAACGATCCGAATAGAATGGGATCGGGCGATATGATAGCGGACATTCGTAAGACATTGGAAGACCACGTGATGGCGCACGTCGATTCCGAGTACATCGTGATGGTTGACGTTCCGATTCAGGCCGAGAGCCAACCGACTACCGCCATGCTCCACGGTCTGGTGTCGGCGCGATCGACTGTCACGGCGCTGCCAGCCGAAGTGGCTGGACGGCCGAACGTGATCGAGGTCCATGTTCGCCTGCGAGAGCCGGACGAACAGGCTCGTCTACGTATCTGGCGGTTGGGATTCATGAAAGTGCCTGGTCGCTCTCGCATCGTCTGACCGCGGATTCGGTGAGTCTTCGCTCGCCAGGCGCGGGCGAAACGCGACCATGCGGCACGCGGAAGCGAATTTGTGGCGCTCTTCGGGATCGTCGGCGAACTTGAACCGGAACATGCGTGACAGAATCATCGCGCTCGGACCGTGGTTCTTCGCGTAGAGCTCGAGCTCATGGTCGCGCTCTTCCTCGCGGAGGATCCGCTGCAGCGGGACGTAGTGGTCGAGTCCGGTTTGGATCTGCAGGGCTGGCGACTTCTGGATGTTACGATACCAGTCGCTCTTCTCGCCCCAGGCGGAGATCACCGTGCTCGTATGGGTCGGGCGATCGTAGTGGATGACCTCAAGCGGCGTCCGGTGGATCAGACCGCTTTTGCGGCCACGGTGGGTCAGCAGCAGGAAGCGATGCCCGAAGATCCAACCCATGTTCAAAGCGTAGATAACGCTGGGCGTCTTGAGCGCCACACGCAGTACCCGATTCGGCCTGTGTGGCAGAACCTGCCCGGTTTCTCGTGCTGAACGACCCGACATCGATCGCGCTCGTCTCGCTACGCCTTATCCCGCTCGCAACTCGCGCCATTCCTCGGGCATCTCCATGCCTTCAAACCGATCGAATCCCAGCTGACTGATCTCGATCGAGGGCGTGCCATCGACGATCAGCTCGCTCATCACCTGCCCGATGATCGGACTGAGGGCGAATCCGTGTCCCGAGAATCCCATCGCGACTGCCAACCCCGAGATGCCGGATAGAGCGCCGAGGATTGGTACTTCGTCCACCGTCTGAGCCTCAATGCCGACCCACACCCGCTCCACGCGTGAGCGCAGTAGCTCCGGGAAGATGGCCGAGCTATCGATCACGCTGCCACGCACGCTCCCGTACCAGGGAAGGGCGATGCGTCGGTCGAGGTGGACGGTACCGGGCCAGCCGCCGCCAATGACGTAGTTGCCGCTCGGGACCTGTTTGAGACTCAGCATGCGCCGTCGTGCGCCGACCACCTGATGCAGTAGCGCGGGCATGGGCGTGGTGGCGATCATTTGTGGGGCGCGAGCAATGGCTGGGAGTTCCACGCCAAGCGGCGCGGCCAGCTCCATGCTCCAGGCACCCGCTGCCAGGACCACCAGGTCGCAGGCGATCTGCCCGTCTTCCGTGACGACCCCGGTCACTTGTCCGCCCTGATGCTCGATGGCAGTCACCGCAGTGTGGGGACGAACCACTGCGCCGAAGCGCTGAGCCGCGTCGGCGAATGCCTGAGTTGTAAGAATCGGGTTGGCGTGTCCATCGGCAGGCGAATAGGCGCCCGCGCGTACCTGTGGCGAGATGCCCGGGATCAGCTCTCTCAGGTCGTCTCCCTCGACGAGCTCGATCTCCAGCCCGAGCTGGCGCTGGTTCTCCATCCACGGCAGGAACTCCGCTACGTCATCGGCACTCTCGGTGACCGTGACGTGACCTTCGCGCCGATAGTGGACGTCGGCTCCGAGCTCTTCTTCCAGGCGCTCCCAACGGGCGATGCTCGCCACGGCCAGCGGCAGCTCGCGCAGATCGCGCCCCTGCTGGCGCACGCCGCCGGCACTGGCCGCGGAGGCGGCGCAGGGGATGTCGCCCCGTTCGAGCAACGTCACCCGGACACCTCGCCGCGCCAGGTGGTAGGCGATAGAGCTACCCATCACACCGCCACCGATGATGGCTACCTCAGTCCGTGTCTGTGTCATTCCGGTCTCCAAGTTGTTTCCCGGTACCGCACACTCTGCCGATCCCTTGAGATTCAAACTACATCCAGGCGCCGCCGTTGACGCCAATCACCTGGCCCGTCACGAACTCCGACTCGTCTGACGACAGGAAGACGGCTAAATTGGCGATGTCCTCCGGCTGTCCAATGCGCGGCCACAGGACCGCCGCCGCCGACTTCTCTTGCCCGCGCGCTCGCGACATGTCGGTATCGATGAGACCTGGCGCGATGGCGTTGACGTTGATGCGGTGTCCGGCAAACTCTTTCGCCAGCGACTTGGTCAGCCCGATCACTCCCGCTTTGGCGGCCGAGTAGGGGACACTGCCCGCCGTGCCTTCGACGCCGGTGATCGACGACAGATTGATGATGCTGCCTCGTCCTTGCTTCAGCATGACGGGCACGACCTCTTTGCAGCAGATGAAGACGCTGGTGAGGTCGACCCGTAGCATGACCTCCCATTCACTGAGTGACAAATCGAGGAGCGTCTTGCCGACACCACCGATCCCGGCGTTGTTGACCAGCACGTCGACTCCGCCGAAGGCTGTCTCCGCACCGTCAACGATACGTCGCACGTCATCCGAATTCGCGACGTTGCCTTGGACAGACGAGACGCGAGAACCGTGCTCAGTCAGCGTTGCGGCGCACGTCTCCAGGGACGAGCCGTCGATGTCGTTGAGCAGCACACTGGCGCCTTCGGCCAGGAAGGCGCGTGCGATGGCTTGTCCAATACCTCGCCCGGCGCCGGTGACGATGGCTCGTTTGCCGCTCAATCGTCCGCTCATCGTTCAAGTCCCTTCAGGTCACGCGTCTGCATCTCAATCCTCCACCGGCCGCAAGCCAACTTTGCCCGAACTACTGCCACCATCCACCACCAGCGTCGTGCCGGTGACGAACGCGGCTAGCGGTGATGCCAGCAACAGCACCGCGTTGGCGATGTCGGCGGGCTCGCCGCGACGGAGCGGAATGCCGGAACGGGCGCGGTCCTTGTACTCCTCGCTCAGATGCGCGCCGCCCTCGTCTACGTCGATGAATCCTGGGAGGACGGCATTGGCCCGGATGCCGTGCTCGGCCAGTTCCAGCGCCATGGCTTTGGTCAGCAGGACCACGCCGGCTTTGGACGCGCAGTAGTGAGACCAGCCCCAAATTGCGTGGTTGGCGGCGCCAGAGCTGAGCGTGACGATGCGGCCGGCGCAACCATGGCGGATCATCGACTTTGCGGCCGCCTGGCACGTGAGGAAGACGCCCTTCAGGTTGGTGTCCAGCACTCGATCCCACTCCTCCTCGGACATGTCCAGAAAGGACGAGACCGGATAGACCCCGGCATTGGCAACGACGACATCGATTGGACCTAGCCCCGCCTCGATATCAGCGATCATCCGTCGCACTTCAGTAGCATCACGCACGTCGGCGGGGAAGTCGCGGCAGGTGATCCCAGCGGCACGCAGTACCTCGCATGCCCTTGCGGCACGAGACTTACTCACGTCGTTGAGCGCCACGCGAGCGCCCGCCATCCCGAAGGCGGTGGCGATCGCCATGCCAAGTCCAGTGGCGCCACCGGTAACCAGGATGACCTGATCGTCAAAGGCAATCTCCACCGGTACCTCACCGCCTCTCAATCTCTGGCGCAATTACGGCTCGCTGGGTATCTTACGGTGATTTCGGCGATCGCGGGAACACAAATGCCGCGTTCGGTGCGTCGGCATGAGGCATGAACCTCGCGCATGGGCCGTCGAGCACCTATGATCGCACCGACTCCGAAACGTGAAATCGCGCGGAACGCGCAAGGAGGGAAGTCGTATGGGTTCGGTCGATGTGGGCGGACGGCGCATCTGTTACGACGACACGTGTGGCGATCTGCCCGCCCTGGTGCTGCTACAGGGATTCATGGCTTCGCGCGGCGTCTGGACATGGCAGGTCGAGGCGTTCTCGCCCCACTTTCGTGTGATCACTATGGACAATCGGGACGCGGGCGAGAGCGATCCAGAGTCGAGCACCTACGCCATGGCCGATCTGGCCGCTGACGTCTTAGCACTGCTGGACGCGCTCGGAATCGAACGCGTGAGCGTGATCGGGCACTCGATGGGTGGCTACGTCGCATTGCATTTCGCGGACCTCTACCCAGAGCGGCTCGACAAGCTGGTGTTAGTCGGGACATCGGCGCTGGCCGGTGGCGCTTTGGGGCGACCGGCTCCCAGTTACGATCGGTCACGCTTCATCGAGGATCCGGCCGAGCGCACCCGCAGTCGTTATGGGCGCCTGACCGCGCCTGGCTATTTCGATTCCCATCCGGAGCAGTTGGAAGCGCTGGCGGAGTCGGCTCGTGGGAATCGTCTCACCTTCGAGGGGATGGCGCGCCAATCCGATGCTGCTTTCATGACACACGACACGCGTGAAGCGCTGCCGAAGATCGCCGCGCCGGTGTTGGTGGTGCACGGCGACCTGGATCAGACCATCCCGATCAGCGCGGGGCGTAAGATCGCCCAGGCGATCTCAGGCGCACGCATTATCGAGTTCGAAGGCGTCGGACACCTTCCCCACATCGAGCGGGTCGAAGAGTTCAATCGGCTTGTGTTGGAGTTCCTCACGGGGAATCAAAGTGCCTGAAGGAGGAAGCATCTGGCTCTTGTGCACTCGGGCGAAGGCAAGCTTCGCCCCTACAAGTTTGCTAGATCACGTAATCTGCCGTAGGGGCGAAGCTTGCCTTCGCCCTGCTAAACGTGGACCTGAATCACCCCGTTAGGCCTAATCCCAGGTCGCGTTGTCGTCTAGGGGCCAGAACGGGCGCTCGACGCGCGTGAACGGGAACGTTGGTAGATCGACCGACACGAGCCCCGGGGTATCCGCCCGGATGATCTTGTGGGCGATCGGCTCGAACCCGGCGCGGAAGTGGTTGCTCGATTTGATCGCCACGATCTTGTAGCGCGTCACGTCGATACCGTGCAGCAGAAAGACCTCGGCGTCCAATGTCTGCGTCCGGACCGATGAGACCAGCACGTCGATTCCGCCGATAATCAGCCGTGCCATCGGACCAAGGTCTACGCGCGCGCCATACCCCATGGGTGACTGCTGGATGAACTTGCCGTCGGTGAGGCACTTGACGTACGCCTCGGCTTCGATCGGCTCACCGTGCAGTGGCTCGTGCTTACCACCCAGGCGCACCTGAATCGTCGCTCCCGTCCCCTCCTTGTGTGCCTCCGCCGCTGTCTCGGGGTCGTACATGAATCCAAGGCAGGCTTCCTCCAGTTTGGCGTCCAGCATGGCGCGTAGCAGGTGCGTCGCGTCGCCGGGAGCGCCTCCGCCCGGATTGTCCGATGTCTCGTTGATGATGACGGGGCGTCCTGGTGCCTCCAGCGCCTGGCGGAACGCCTCTTCCGGCGGGTTCGCCGTGGGACGGAACTCCTCGCGCATCTCCCAAACGCGGCGCGCCACATCGCGACTGACGCGCTCAGCTAGTTCGGGATCGTTGTCGGTCGTAACGATGACGCTGACGCCAGGGTGCGGGATATCGGTGGTAGGGAAGCCGTGGAAGAAGGCGCAATCGGTCACACCCGGCTCCTCTTCCCACTTCCAGCAGATCTGGTTGATCTCATGGGCCGCCCCGAAATTCGTGGTGGTGGTCGGGATCATCATCGGCAGCGTGGTCAAGTGCATCACCGGCTTGACCTTGCCCTGCACGATCGACTGCAACAGTTCGACCGCCTCCTGGCCGCGCTCGAACATGTCGCTGTGGGGGTAGAGGTGGACGCCGACGAGAGCCGTGGCATTGTCGAGCATCTCCTGCGTCAGGTTGCCGTGCAGATCAAGCGTCACCACTATCGGCAGATCGGGTCCGGCCATTTCGCGGATCTCGGCCAGCAGGTGTCCTTCCAGGTCGTCAATGCCTTCGGCCACACCGGCGCCATGCAGCGAAAGGCAGTAGCCATCGACTTTGCCGGCCGACCGCAGACCGGCCAGAAGTTGACCGCTGAGCTGGTCATAGGCCCGCCTTGAGATCGTCCCGGACGGCTGAGCCTGGGTCGCGAACGTGGGGACGACTTCGATACTTAGTCGCTCGGCCGCGTCGATGATGCCGCCTTCATAGTCGCGCACGCCGCGGTGCACCTGGATGATTTCGTTGCCTTCCGACCACTCCCCCTCTTTGAAGTTCTGCACTTCTGTCAGTCCAGTACAGAAGGTGTTCGTCTCGTGGCTGATTCCGCCGATCGCGATTCGCATTTCCCCGCCATTCATAACGATTCCCAGTTCTCGATCGCCACATGCTAGCCACTCGCGCCGCGCTGGACAAGGGGTTGGCCGCCAGCCATGACGATTCTGCTCACGTCTGGTCGGTACCAATGGCTATGGTCTGAAGTACGAAGGTTCGTTGAGTGTGGTAATCGAATCCTAGTACATTCTTCCTAGGAGTCATGCTCCAGCCGGTACGAAGGTCAGGGATCCAGAAACCCACGCAGACCCGCCAAGAGACGTTCAAGGGCCGCGGGGTGAAGGAGAGACGAGGAGGAACGGTCATGTTCGGGCGAGTTTCGTTGGCAGAGCTCAAACTAGACCATGAGTCGGTGAGCTTCAAGCGAGCCATGCTCTGGGTCGATGCCGATGATCGCTGGAGGTTGGAGATCAATCCATCCAACCCACGCGACGTCCCGACCATCCGACCGGACAGCTACGGCGCGCTGCGTGAGGCGGACATGGTGACCACGTCCGGCAAGGCCTTCAAAGGGGTCGTCCGCGTCAATCATCGGCGGCTTTACCCATTCCGGGGAGTCCCGATGTTGCTCGAGGGCGTGCAGCAGCTCGAAGGGCTCGATCTGGAGGCGGTCGACTGGTTTGACTGAGTGAAGTCCACTCCCCATGTATCGCATGGCACGGCATCAGTCGCCGTCGCGTCCCGCACCCGGGTACGTGGCCTCCACGGCGGCTGATGCCATTCTCATTTCTAGTGAAATTCCACACAATTTGCAGCGGCCGACGTTCGCAGTCCCGCCGCTATCCGTCCCCCAGCCGTAGGGCGCTTGCAAGATTTAGATGGCGGGACAGGAATCCGAAGCCGATGATGGCTGCGAGGACAAACAGGCTGATGCCGCCGGTGAGTGCCGTAATCTGCCACCAGTCGATTACGATGCCCGACGCGACACCTGCTCGACCGGCAAAGGCCGAGAGATCGAGTGCTGGGCTGATCAGCCGGGCGACGACGACGCCAAGACCAGCCCCGGCGACGGCCGCGCTGATGAGGGGCGGCAGTTGCTCGATGACGGTGATGCCCAGTGCCTGCCTACTCGATAACCCCAACGTCCGCAGATAGCTCAGATCTCGCCGTCGTTCAGTACTGGCCAGCATCAGTGCCACGCTCCCCGCAGCCGCCGCGAAGAGCGTCACCAGAACGACGCTGTAGCGAAACACGTCGGTCACTCCACCAGCCAGCAACTGATGGCTCGTGGTAGCTAACGCTGAGGCCCGAGTGGAGAGCACGGCACTGGGTGTCTGTTGCTGGAGCAGCTGGCGCAACTGTGATGTGACGTCACTCCCGCTCCCTCGAACGAACAGGCGCGTGACCGGCACGCTGCTGCCAACGTTGGGGTTGGCCGCTTGGAGCCAGGAGCGACTTGTGATGATAAACGGGGTGTCCGTCGGAAGTGATGGGAAATTCGCCATCGTTGCGGTCACGCGAACCCAATAGGGCACCGACTCCAGCGTGACTTGCAAATCCTGACCCACCTTGATGCCACCCGACCAGCCAGAAGAGGCGATCGCCGGAAGTGGATTTGCCCTGGTCCCGAAGCTCTGGCCGGTTGGTGGCCGGGTCAATGCCTCCGGGATCAGCACAGCTGCCGGGGTCCCTTGCGTCACGTTCTGGTAGTCCGCCGGATCGATCGCCAAGAACGACACCACGTTGACGCTGGTGTCGCCATCGCTGATGTATGCTCCCGGCAGGAAATAAGTGCGTGCGACGGCCTCTACACCGGAGATCGCCTCAACGTTCAGACTCTCCGCTAGAGCACCTCCAGCCGGCGCGTCGATGCGGTAATCGGCGCCGACCGTCTGCCAGACAGCCGCATCTTGCGCCACCGCCAGCGAGTGTTGGACGACCAGACTGAAGACGGCCACGCCGACCGCGACCAGAAGCGCCAACGTCGGTAGTTGAGCGCTTGCCCGCTGGTGCACCACTCGTCCCAGCCCGGCCCAGACAACGATCCCCCGGCGACGCTGAACGATCCGATTCACGATTCGCACCGGAATCGGATAGAGTCGCAGCACCAGAATGCCGACCGCCAGCCCCGCCAGAAACGGGATCAACGCCAGGTACGGATCGATGCCGCCGCTTTCTGATTGAAGCAGTCCGCGACGACGTACCAGGTAGATCCCAGTCGCGGCCAGCAGGACAACCACTGCTTCCAGGGCGACTCGGCGCTCCCAGCGTGACGAGGTTCTGCCCGCGTCCCGTCCCAAGCTCCGTTGCTCGTTCAGGAGTCGACCGAGCGGCGTGCGCGCCCCAGGGAGCGCGGCCAGAATCGTCAACCCGATGGCGAGGAGACCGGTCACACCCGCCACGAGAAGATCGATCCACGTGCTCTTCACCGGGATGACGGTCAATGCCACCACATAGCCGATGATGACCGCTGGAAGCACGATCAAGGCGGTTTGCGTCAGCTGAGCGCCGAGCAGCTGCCGATCGTCAGCTCCCCGGCCCCGCAACAGCATCGTCCCACTCGCCTCGCGTTCCATCACCAGCATGCTGATCAGCACAAGGAGGGAGACCGCCACCGCAATCACTCCGAGCGTCGCCAGGATCACGGCCGAGATCAGGAAATCTCGCTGATCGCGGAACTGTTGCAGCGCCGCGACGAGTGGCGATTTCAGACTGACGGCTGCGGGGTCAGTGGACAAGGCGGCCGCTGAACCATGCGTCAAGAGGAGCGAACGGATCGATTGCTCGAGCGTCTCGTTGTTCCCCGCATTGACTCGATTTGGGTCCACCTCGTAGCGCCAGGTATAGGCCCAGTTCACCGGCGACGTCTGCGACAGGAGCGCCGGATAGGCTGCCGGGGTGATCAGTCCGTAGCTATAGACGGTGGTGGTGGTGCCATCGTCCAGAACGGTCGGCTGAAGGAGACTGTTGTCTTCCCTCCAGTAGCGATCATTCTCCTGCACGGGCTTGAAGATTCCGCTGATCTGACCCACCAGCGTGTAGTTGAGATAGGCCGCGGGGACCGCCAACGTCTTGGGATCGGACGAGTCTGGTTGCAGGATTACTTGGTCGCCGACCGTCAACTTGAGCGCTTGCGCGGTAGTCTCATCGAGGGCGATCTGAAAGGCGGGCAATGGCTGGTCGCCGATATTGCCCGCTTGGCCCTGGAAGACATCGGGCGAGACCGGTGGGATGGTCTTCGGCAGATCGCCATTGACGAGCGTGGACAGCCCGGGACGGTCGAGCCCCGACTGGTAGCGGAGGGTCAAGAACGTTCTGAAGTAGCGTGACGTCTTTCCCGGTCCGAGTGGGTTAATCAGGTTGAAGCGCTGCGATTCGACAACGTAGCTGCTGCCGGTCACGACGTCTTGAATTGATGGGGCCAATCCCGACTGAAAGTGCTGCCCGTCGTCGACGACGGCTGCCATCGGATCGCTGCTCGTGCCAGGAAGGGTCGCCTTCAGCCCCAGACTGAGTCCCGGCTGAGCACGGATCGAGTCGTCGACCGCCGCAATGACGCCCTTGTTGGTGATCTGCGTCACGAGCCGGGGTATGACGGCCAGTGACCCGGTGATCAGGCAGACAGTGAGGAAGAGACCAATGCTCGCGGCGCGGTTGTGCCGATCGCGCATTCGCCAGATGATGGCGCGGACCACGTCAACCCAAGCGGAGAACGATAGAGTTCGATTGGGAACGCTACTGACGCGCACTTACTCGACTCCCATCCGCAGAACCTGGCCGATGCCGATCCGTCGTAGCACCATCGCCGCGACGACGACGATGATTGCTAGCAGCCCGATGATGGTCGCCTCCATCTCGAATAGACGAAGCCACGGCACGACTACAAGCAGTGATGGGACGACCGGTGCGGCAGTTTGAGTGACGGTGATGAGGGGTAAGACGAGCCAGGAGAGTCCGAGACCGACGATGGTCCCTCCTGCAAGCCCCAGACCGACCAGCATGCCTTGCTCCAGCATCAGCCATCCGGCCAGCTGACGAGGCGAAAGCCCAATCGCCCGTAAGGTCGTGAACTCGCCCACCCGCTCATGCACCGACGTTGCGGCGCTCACGACGAACCCGATGCCCGCGAATACGAGGGCCGCGACAAAGCCGAGCGAGAGGGCTCCGATCGTGCCAAGCGCGACCGGATCAGTCTGCAATGCTTGTCGTCGCTCAGCCAAACTCACGACTGTCGGGCTGGAGTACGGGGCGGTCAGCAACGTCGCCACAGCCGCGCTCGCCTGCGCGGGATCGATCGCCAGCCAGCGTTCGTCGGGATCGGTTGGATTGGTGCGTCGTTGCAGGAGCTCCATGGCGTCGAAGGTGCCGTAATCGGCGATGACGACAGGTTGATCTGGCTCAATCGTTGGAAAGCTGGTCACTGTACCAACGACTCGAGCGTTGACTGTGCCTGCGGCAGATCGAAGGGGGAATGTCCCGCCGATCTGCAGACCGAACTGGCGCAGCAGCGCGTCATTGACCAGCACTGGAAGAGCCTCTGGCAATGTGCTTCCAGACGGCGTGAGAGTAAATGGAATCGGCACCCCTGGGGCGATGGTGGAGCCGTTGCCGGTCACGATCGTCGCACCAAGTTGGCCGTCCGGGGAATTGGTCAGATCGATGTGCGGAGCACCCTGCGGCAGCACCCCGTTTGCCGGCTGCGGCCCGGCCGCAAGGTCCCCCTTCGTCCCGACGAGTGATACCGGGGTCCATTGGTCGCCGGACAACTGGTCGCTCTGAGCGAGGTGGGTCAGATGAAGCTCGCCGGTGAAGCTCAACACGCCAGGCGGGTACACGCTGAGCTGCAATTGGATCAACTGGAGCGGGCCGGTTGGCCGCCAGATCTGATTGCCTGACAGCTGCACGGCCACCGGCACAATGAGCTCGTGTGACTGTCCGTCGTTGGCCAGAATGCCGAGATCGAAGGTACGCAGTATTCCATTGCCGTCCTCGACAATCGCCGTCAGCCGCGTCTCAACGTCGTCTGGGCTCGGCAGCACAATCGGGCTGCCGTTTGGTCCGACAGGTGGTGTCGTAGGAGGGTTTGAGTCGATATAGTGCAGCGAATAGTCCAGCTTGAGTCGAGCCGAGCTTGCTGGAATTGAGACACCGGAGAGGTCGGGGCGTGTGACCGACAATCGTTCCATCAGGCTGGTGAACGATGAGCCGGACAGGTCGGGCCGGAAGGCGACGACGCCGGGAGCCGTTTTCGTGTCGAGAAGCAGGAGGCGGGCAACGTCGGACCCATCGGGCAACGAGACGTACTGATGGCCGACAGGCATCGACGCAGTCACTCCGGGCACCGCCTGGTGGGCGTTGGTCAGATCGATTCCTGGGATTGCATTGGTCCGATGATCGGGCGAAAGTCGGATCCCGGCCCCCACCTGGTAGGCAGCTTGATCGGCTTGTGATTGGCTCCATGTCCGGCTATACGCGACTGCGAAGAGCCCGATTCCGACGGCGAGCGTGAGGAGCAGGGCTGAGCGGGCGTAGCGCAGTGGTCGACGGGCGACCTGCCACGCACCCAGGGAGAAGATGATGGCGGCTCGCCGCGCTGCGAATCGTTCGGCTGCCCTGGCGAAGAGCGGAATGAGGCGCAGTGCGATCACCGCTCCGGCCAGCAGTCCCAATGCCGGAGCCGCCACGAGCAATGGGTCGATGCCGTAGTCCCCCTGCACAGACCTGGTCAGCGGCGACCCATAGTGCTTGAGCTGCCAGATGCCGATCGCCGCAATAGCAACCAGAGCGGCATCGAGACGAGCTCGCTGCAGAAGGCTGCGGGTCGCCGAACGCTCCTTCATTGGTTTCGACGGAAAGAGGGCCGGTCGCACCATCGCCAGCAGACAGAGGATCCCGCTGATGAGCGCCAGCAGATATGCCGCGCGGCCAACGGTCGGATCGAGATGCAGCCCGATACCGGAGAGCGGCCCAACGACGTTCAGCGCTCGCAGTGAGAAAGTGGCTAGCCAGGGACCAGCTATGACGGCCGGTACGGCCAGAAGTAGACCTTCGAGGAGCGCCATCATGGCCAATTGACCGTGTGCGGCACCGCGTGTCTCCAACAGTGCCAATTCCACCTGACGTCGCTCGTTGAGAAGTCCGGCCGTCAACACCAGCGCGTAGACCGACAGGATGGCGAGCTGGATCGCCAGCAGAAGGACGGCGGTGCGAGTCACCAAGAGTGAGCGCGATGTGGCCGCGAGGATCGTGCTCAAATCGGTCGTAATTTTCGGCGTCGTGCCGGGAAGAGCGGGCTGAACGCGGCCGGGCAAGGCATTGACGAGCGCTTCCAGTTCGTCGGACTGCCCGGCTGACATACCAGCAAAATCGGGAAAGACGCGCCAGTCGATTGTGGGGGGCGTCTGGCTGATGGGGCCAAGGAAATCGCCGGCCGACACTACGAACGGCCCATAGGTGGTGAACGACCCGCCGCTGACGATGCCGTCAAGGCTCAACGGATCATCGAACCAGAAAGGATCCAGGGAATCGTTGATTCGATAGATGCCACTGATCTGGATGGGGACGACGTTGTCGGAATTGGCGCGGTTGGCGAGGCTCAATTGATCGCCGACCGTGAGCTTTAGCGCTGTGGCGACTGGCGCCGATAACGCGACCTGGACCGGTCCCGCTCCAGAATTTGCCGGCCACGCTCCACTCACCAGTGTGGCGTGGTCCGCCAGCCGATCGAAGAAGCCAAAGACCGCCAGTGGCTTAGTATCACCGGCCGATTCGGATTCGGGTAGCCCAAAGGACGACGAGAAGCCCGCACGTGTGCCGCTTCCGTGGGTCAGATCGACAATCGGACCCAATGCCTGACGAACATCCTGGTCAGCTTGCCCAAATTTCGAACCCGGCACATTGAGCGAGACCTGCAGGTTGGCGCCGGTCACCGGTGCGTCGCGCAACTCCTGTCGCAGTCCCGCCCCGGCGACCGTCTGAGCATAGATGGGGGCGGCGGCCAGGAGCGTCGTCGCCAGGAGCACAGTCAGGAAGTTGGCGCTCAGGATCGGCCAGCTCGCTCGCGTCCGCTTCAGGACCACATGCCAGCCAGTCAGGACGATGCCGATGAGCGCGCGCCGGTTTCGGCGGTTGGACGACATGTGACGATCGCCTTCTCATCCCTCGTGTTGCCACGGCGCTACGCCGGCGGCTTGCAGGTGGCTGGTGTGGGTTCGTTCAGCGCATGGTAGCAGTCTGATGGGTAAACGTAGAGTGTCAGGTCGACTTTGGAGCTTCCCGCGGTGATGTGCAGTTGCCAGCAGCCAGGATTGGAAAAGGTCATCTCGCCCCGCCAGCCGTTCGAACTCATCTGCGAAGAGCGCTGGATCCAGGAGGAACGGACCACCGCGGTACTGTCTCCCTGAAGCGTTCCACTGAGGGCGGGCGCATCTGGCAACTCCTGATAAATGTCCAGATAGTTTGTCCGTGTGGCGAAGAAGACGGCTAGGCCCGAGTCGACGTTGATGCCCTGCCCGCTCACCCAGTAATCGGCGAAGAATGGTGCGAGATGATCTATCGGGCCGTTCCATGTGGTCACTCCACAGGTTGACGGCGGAGCGTAGGGGGTCTCGGCCGCATTCGCCGCCACCCGGCTGGCCACGTCGGGTCGTTGGGTGATGGGCACGGCCCAGAGCGTGACGTTGAGCGTCTCGGTGCCAGAGGTAACGGTCAGTTCCCAGCACCCCGGCTGCGGGAGATTGAGACCGATGCCGTGCAGCGGGTAATTCGGCTGAGGCGAACTGCGCGACGTGGTCACGGTCACGGAGTCATCATTTTGCAGATGCCCTGAGATGGTCGGGTCGCCTTCCGACGAGATAACGGTCGGGGTAATCCCCTGGAACCAAACCGACGCATTCATGAGTTGCTGGAAATTCATGCCTGCATATATCGATGTCGGCGCGAACCAGAGATCGCCCTCCCCATACCATTTTGGGTAGAGGGGGTAAAAGATCTGGGGAGGGCCACTCGAAGCAAACGGCGTTATTGTGCAGCCGTTCGCTTGCGCGGAAGCCTGTACATCGGGCGTCCCGAACGGGGTGGGCGTGGGGACGATTGTTGGCACCTCCGTTGCCACTGGGGTGGCGGCAGAGGTTGTCGTCGATTGCTCAGGGGCTGGCACAAAACCCTCGCTCGATGCGCTGGGATGAGGATTGTTGCTTCCGTCACAGCCTGTACAGAGGAGAGCCAGAACAATGGCGACTCCGAGCGCTGTGCGACACCCGCGATCCGTCACCAAAGCGCTCATTGCGTCCCGATCAATCTACCCGCCGCTACGGCGCAAGTCTGCATCTATGCAGTAGATATCACACTGTACCAATTCATACACGAATGTGCAATTCTGAGGAAATAGTATTCCAGCTCAGCGCCTGTGATAACTAGAACGGGGCATGGCGTGAGTGTCGGTGACTGGGTCGAGAAGCAAATTCGGAAACCGTTCCCATTGATTATTGTGGTGTCGATCACGAGACGCGGCCTCATCTTGGGAGCGAAAGCAATGCGTTTAGATCCCTTTAGCAGAAGGGTCGCGAGACGGTTTCACGCACCTGTTGAGTCGACTTCCATGACAACTTCCGCGATTTTCTTCTCCCCATGCAAATTTCGCTGCGTCATTAGCTGGTTGACATTGACTCCCAAAGTCGCTAGTATGGCCACGTTGTCCCGGTTTCCGGGCACTGTATGTTGGCTTCGTTGAGGGTTGGAGATGAGAACGTGAACATCATTCCCAACATCAACAACTTGATCATCGGTGAAGCGCGCGATAGCGCGCCGGTGAACCAGCGCCTGCGTGCAGTGTCGCCGTTCGCAGATGTTCAGGGGAGGAGTCTGCCTCGGTGCCGGGTGACGTGAGTCAACACACTCACCAAGACCTTTCAACCGCGGGCAGAGACAAATCTCTCGCCCGCGGTTTTTATTTGCCCCGCGTCCAGCGGGCAGCCGGAGTCGTCCGATGAGGAACAAGGAAGTAACCATGAATGCAACACGTTTCCCCAACATCGAACCGGTTGCCGGGCAGGCCGCCGGAAGGGATGTACCTGACCCCGCGACGGCGCTGCGGGTCGATCATGTGACCAAGGCCTTCGTGCGCAAGGGACTGTTCACGCGCAAAACGCTGCAGACGACCAACGCTCTGGAGGACGTCTCGCTGGACGTCAGGCGCAACGAGATCTTCGGCATCCTCGGAGCCAATGGTTCGGGCAAGTCGACTTTGATCCGCGTGATGTCGACGCTCCTCATTCCGGACAGCGGGAAGGTGAGCGTCTTCGGCTACGACATCCGCGCCGACGAAGGGGACGTCAAACGCTTGATCAACCGGGTGTCGGTCGAGGCGTCCTTCTTCAAGAAGCTCTCGGCCATGGAGAACCTGCTCTACTCGTCGCGACTCTACGGTCGCAGTGGCAGCTCGCTGCGGCGCGACATCGTCAGCATCCTCGGAAGCATGGGGATCGAGGAGTCGCGGATCAATCAGCCACTAGAGCAGCTCTCGCGCGGCATGCAGCAGAAGGTCGCCATCGCGCGTGCTTTCCTGACGTCGCCGGTGCTGCTGCTGCTGGACGAGCCGACGACCGGACTCGACCCTCGCTCGAAGCGGGACGTGCAGGACTTCGTGCTCCAGCTTCGGGATCAGCATGACGCGACGATCCTGCTCTGCAGTCACGACATGGACGAGGCCGAGCGGCTCTGCGATCGCATCGCCATCCTGGACCGTGGCCGCGTGATCGCGATCGACACCGCACAGGGCCTGAAGCAGCAGGTTGGCCAATCGCTCGGCGTGATCGATCCCACGCTGGAGGACGTCTTTATCCATCTCACCGGCCGGGACCTCGCTGCGGACGTGAGCGAAGAGGTCCAAGTCGCATGAGATTACTGGAAAGACTTGAGGAGTAAGGCATGGAACGAGTAAGTCCAAGCAGGTGGAAAACCCCATCGGCACGCGACGTCTGGCGTGAGGTGCGAGCCTCATACGCATTCGTTGAGCGTAACTTCTTCTTGGTGCGCCGCTACTGGGGTTGGGAGATCGCCTTTCTGATCTTCAATATCACGTCGTCGCTGAGCGTGATGTACATCGGGAAGGCGCAGGGAACCGACAACACCAACCTGATCCTCTACCTGGGGATCGGCACGGTCGTCTGGGCGTACCTGCGTGCCGTTTTCTCGAATATCAGCGAGATGATCGTCTGGGAGCGCTGGGAAGGGACCATCGAATACACCATGATGGCGCCTATCTCACGACTGACGCACATGTTGGGCGTGGCGCTTTTCAGCATCGTCTACGGCATCCTGCGCACGGCGCTGCTGTTGGTCGCCCTCTCCTTCTTCTTCGACATCAACCTGTCGGGGGCGAATATCGGCGGCTCGCTCCTCATCATCCTGATCGGCAGCCTCAGCTTCGTCGGTGTTGGGATCATGGCGGCAGTACTGCCGCTCCTCTTCACGGAGCGAGGCGAGGAGATGACCTTCATCATCTCGTCGCTGCTGCTGCTGGTGTCGGGTGTCTACTATCCAGTCTCGGTGCTTCCCGGCTGGATGCAGGCGGCGGCGCATATCTCACCCGCGACCTACGTGTTGGAGGGGATGCGCGCCACCGTACTCGATGGAACGTCAACCAGTCACCTGGGCCAATACGTACTTCCGATGGCGATCATCGGCGCGCTGACCATCCCGCTGGGGATGGGTGTCTTCACCATCGTCGAGCGGTACGCAAAACGGACTGGGCGACTCAAGCGAAGTGGCTAGGGATTGGCTCAATGGTGAGCCTGAAGGGTGACGCATGCGGACAATCTATCTGATGGGGACGAAGGTCTACTTGAGGGCGATGGTCGAGTCCGACAAGGAGTGGGGCATCGCCTGGTTCAACTCACGACTGCCGATGGGCGGATTTGGCCATGTCTTCCCGGTCGATGCAACCAGATCGACGGTAGTGCTGAAGGAAGAGAACCGCGGTTTGTGGCCAGGCGGTCGGCACCGCTACGCCATCGTACGCAACGCCGACGATCAGGTCGTTGGGGCGTTGGTCGAGCAAAGCGCCTATCCGGTGCTGGCGTTCATCGGGGTACAGATGGCGCCATCGCTGGATGATGCAGATGTGCTGAGGGCCGAGGCGCTCAAGCTGGTTATTCCGTGGCTGCGAGACGAGCGCCAGTTCCGCCTGATTCGGATCTGCATTCCGGCGGACGAGGTTGGGACGATTCAGGCAGCCGAAGCGGCCGGGATGGCACAAGGAGCGCGCTTGCGCCGCTATGTCGCGCGTGCAGGTACTCGCGTCGATCTCCTCATGTACGAGGCGGTCAATCCGCAGTGGGCGGGCAAAGATGCGTAACCCGGTCATGGTGGGCGAGCGCGTTTATCTGCGCCCGCTCGAAACGAGTGACGCGGAGGCGTTGGCGCAAGGAAAGCACGAAGAGACCGAAACCTTTTTCGAGAGTGGTCGCTGGCTCGCGAGTCCCATCGCTTACGAGCAATGGATTGAAGAGTTGCACGCGCATCAGCCGCCGGAGGAGGTCCAGCTTGCGATCTGCCTGATCGAGGGTGATGCGTTCATCGGCTACACCGGTTTCAGCAACCTCGATCTGATCAACCGGACAGCCGAGACCGAGATCTACATCTCGTCGCCCGCCCATCGGGAGCGGGGCTTCGGGACGGAGGCCAAGCACCTGTTGCTGGAGTATTGCTTCGACCGCCTGCATCTGGAGGTCGTCAGTTCCTTTATATGGGAGCCGAACGAGCGTTCGGTCGCGTCGGTGCTACGTCAAGGCTACCGACCGGCCGGCCGCATCAGAACGATTCTGCCGCGGGCGGGCTACTTCAGAGACGTACTCGTCTTCGATCTGACGCGAGCCGAGTGGCTCGAGGCGCGTGAAGCCTGGCGAGGGCGGCGGCAGTCAGACGCTATTCACCCGGGAGTAAACTCGCCGGGCTACAAAGACGAAGTCCACTAAAGGGACTGAATGAACCCCAATAATCGTGGGGGCAGTCCTCCCGGGGCTGCCCTTCGGCCGAAGGCCGACAACCCTAACCCGGCATTGCGCATTTGCGTGAGAGCCTGATGCTGCCTACGATGGATGGCCCGCTGATGGGGTGACACCGCGTGGTCCGAAGGTGGCGACTCATCCCGATGTTGCCGCCGCGTTCCTGCGCTGGACGCTCTTGCGCGCGGTCTTTCACCGCGGCTACGTCCTCGTCTCCAGTCTCTACTTCGTCATCGGCGCCCACCTCTCGGCCTCTCAACTCGAGGTTCTGGCGCTCACGGTTGGTTTGACTCTCCTCGTTTCGGACATCCCCACCGGTGTCTGGTCCGACACCATCAGCCGCAAATGGCCGTTGGTGATCGGCCACGCTTTTCTGGCGTCCGGCATGTTCATGACCGGCGTCGTCACGTCGTTTCCACTCCTCATTGTCACGCAGGTCCTGTGGGGCATCGGCTGGGGGTTCTCCAGCGGCGCCGACGTCGCCTGGATCACGGATGAGCTGGATCAGCCCAATCGCATCGACCGGGTGCTCACCGCGCGTGCCCGTTGGGAGCTGATCGGCGGCGCGGCCGGCATGGTCCTGTTCGGTCTGCTGGCCTGGGCGACGAGCCTTGCTTTCTCCACTGTATCGTCGGGTATCGCCATGGCATTGGCCGGACTCTACGTCGTGCTTACGTTCAGCGAAGACCATTTCGTCCGGGTCGAGCGACAGCGATTCCACGAGCTCGTTGCGGTCCTCGAACGCGGAATCGGCCTCTCGCGCCGCAACTCACAGATCATGCTGATGTTGACTGCCACATTGGTTTTGAATGCTGCCAGCGTGGTGACATGGCTCTTCCCCAAACAGCTCATCAACCTCGGCTTTCCGAGCGATCCGATCCTGTGGTATTCGGCGCTCGGCGTCCTCTCATCGTTGCTCGGAGCGGTAGTGCTACGTGGGGTCGAAGGTCGCATTCATGGCGTCGGAGTCGCCCGCCGCGCCTATGTGATCGCCAGCGTGGCTGGGGTGTGTGGGCTTGTGCTGCTGGCGGGAGCGCCCGAGGCGCTCATTGGCTGTGTCGGCGTGTTGGTGATGCGAGGAATCGCGCTCAACGTCACTCGCGCGGTCAGCGTGATCTGGGTCAACCGGCGCGTCACCAGCGACGTGCGTGCCACGGTGCATTCATTTCTGGGGCAGGCCGAGTCGGTCGGCGAGATCCTTGGTGGAGTCGGACTGGCGTTGGTCGCCCAATCGGGCGGCATCGCCATCACGCTGATCTCCTCCGCTGCCTTGATCGCCGTCGCCGCACTGCTGGTGGCTCGATCGCGCCGGACCGATCCCCTGGTGCCGGCGCTTCGCAGTTGAGCGTGGCCCCAATTTGAGGAAGTGGCATGCTCCGGCGCCAAATTGGCTGCCGGAGTGGTCGTTGACCGCTCGACGCGCTTCACCTACAAGGATGACGCGACAAGTCGAGCGGTCGCTGATATTCGTGTGCTTACTCTGGCTCGATTCCCGATTCGATCTGACGACCTGAGGAGGTGAAAGATGGCTGCTCCGACGACCGATTCCGCCATGTACCAGACCATGCATCGCCAGCCTGACGACGTGCGAGGCATTCTGGCCGAGGATTGGCCCGCCGCCAAGGAGGCCGCGAGGCGCATCGCCAATGCCGGGCGCATCTATCTGGTCGGCATTGGCACCAGCTTCCACGCGGCGCAGATCGGTGAGTGGCTACTACGCTCCGCCGGTGCCGACGCGCACGCCGTCATGTCTTACGATTTCGCCATCTACCCCGACACGTATCCGCTGCGCGCCGACGACGCCGTCATCGTCATGGCGCATACCGGCGTCAAGCGTTTCTCGGCCGAGTCACTTGCGCGCGCCTCGGCGGCTGGCGTCACCGTCATCTCGGTCGGCAGCCAAAGCGCGGAGCATCCCGGCTCACAGCAGGTGCTGCGCACCATCGATCGCGAGAAGTCCGCCGCCTACACCTCGTCACACGTCACGGCCATGACGGTTCTGGCGCAGATCGCAACTGAGCTGGGCGAGATTCGTGGAGCGGCCGGTGTCGGCGGGTTTCGCGAGGCGCTCGAGGCGCTACCTGATCAGATCTCCGAGGTGCTGGCACGCAAGGACGAGATCGAGCCGGTGGCACGCGACGCCGTCGATAAGCTTGTCTACGCCACAGGCGCTGGACCCAACGCCATCACGGCGACCGAGGCGGTCATTAAGGTGCGCGAGGCGGCCTACGGGCACATCGACGCCCTGCCGGTCGAGCAGTTCCTGCACGGACCCATGGTGGGCGTGAATGCCGAGGACATGGCGATATCGGTTCACGTTTCGGGCAACGGCGAGACGCGCATTGCCGAGGTTTCGCGCGCGCTCAACGCGCTCGGCACGAAAATGTGGATCGTCGGCAAGCCGGTCGAGGGTATCCCGGACGCGCCGGTCTTCACGCTGCCGGAGACGGTCGAGATGATCTCGCCGCTGCTGGCGGTCGTGCCGCTGCAGCTCTTCGCTTATCACATGGCTGTGGCTAAAGGAATCAACCCGGACACGTTCCGCCGCGACAATCAGGTCTACGCGGACGCGTTCGCGCATTCGAGGCTGTAGCCTTACACAACCAACCAACGAGCGTAGTGGCGGGCGTCCCTGCCCGCCTTCGCCGGGCGTCGTCCGCTCGACCCGCGGCGATTCTGTGCGAAGAGATCGGTGGATTTGGTCCGTTAGTCATCAAGCGAGTGCTAACACAACGAAGGCGGGCAGGGACGCCCGCCACTACATTAGTTGTGGCCAATGAAGCTCCAAATAAACTGTCTATCCGCCGAATTCTTCCAGACCGACGACCTCAGACTGTAACGGTCCTGATACGCTGAATGTGACCTTCGACTTCGCTCTGCGACGGCCCCTAATGTAGAGTGGTGCCAGGGGGTCTGATTGGCGTGTGTCGATCGCTGTCGTGGCCAGACTCGCTGACTTCATGCTTGGGAGAGATCATTGGCGGAACGCAACAACGCCGTTGCCGGCTTCCGTGCCGTCCAGTTTGAGCCAGCGGGCCTTCAGGATCTCATTGTCGCTCTGACTCGGCGCGGTTTCCAGGTGGTTGGACCGACGGTTAAGAACGGAGCCATCGTCTACGAAGGACTCGGTTCAGCTGATGACCTTCCCCGAGGTTGGACTGAGGTTCAAGAGGCCGCGACCTATCGTCTGCAGCGCCGAAACGATGACGCCTTCTTCGGTTACACAGTCGGACCGCATTCGTGGAAGCAATTCCTCTTCCCGCCGACGCTGCGCGTCTGGAGCGGCAAGCAAGGCGATGGTCGCTTCGAAATCGACGATAACGTAGACGCGCCGCGCTATGCCTTCATTGGCGTGCGGTCCTGCGACCTGCACGCTATCGGCATACAGGACCGCGTCTTCATGGGGGGTCATTATCAGGACCCTGCTTACGTCGCACGTCGTGAAGGCGCGTTCGTCGTGGCCATCAACTGTGGCGAGGCGGGTCACACTTGCTTCTGCGTCTCGATGGGAACCGGCCCGCGAGCCTCGGGCGGATACGACATCGCCCTGACTGAAGTGCTTGAAGAGAGCCAACACTTCTTCATCGCCGAGCCTGGTTCAGAGCGCGGCGCCGAAGTGCTTGGCGAGATCCCAAGCCAGCCGGCAGGTGATGACGTTCCCGCGCAGATCGAGAGAATCACGGCTCGTGCGGCCGAACAGATGGGGCGAACGCTCGAGACCAGCGGTCTCAAGGAACTCCTCTATCGCAATCTCGAGCATCCCCGCTGGGACGACGTTGCCGGCCGCTGCCTGACCTGTGGCAACTGTACGATGGTCTGCCCGACCTGCTTCTGCGCCACTTTCGAGGACACGTCCGATCTCGATGGTAGCGGGGCTGAGCGTTGGCGGCAGTGGGATTCGTGCTTCACCGTCGACCACTCGTATTTGCACGGTGGCAGCGTGCGCAAATCGGGCCGCTCGCGCTACCGGCAGTGGATGACCCACAAATTGGCCACCTGGTGGGACCAATTCGATACCTCAGGCTGTGTGGGATGTGGACGCTGCATCACCTGGTGTCCGGTGGGGATCGACATCACGGAAGAGGCGCGCGCCATTCGCGAGAGCGATTCAGGCAGTTCATCTACAACTGAGTCGAGTCAGAGAGGAGAGTCCTGATGGATTCGCTCGTGTCTGACCTTGCCAATCAGCCGTATTTAGCGGGATTGGCGCCAAAGTACGTCGAACTGCTGGCTGATTGCGCCACGCATGTCATTTGGTCGGCAGGCGAAACCATCTGTACCGAAGGGGCAGCTGCCAACTCCTTCTATCTCATCTATCACGGCAAGGTGGCCATTGAAGTCGACGTTCCCGGTCCAGGAGTCGTCACCATCGAGACGCTGGACGCCGGAGACGTGCTGGGCTGGTCCTGGCTCTTCCCACCTTATCGCTGGCACTTCGACGTGCGCGCCACCGAGCTGACCCGCATGATCGAGATAAACGCCTCCTGCTTACGAACCAAGATCGAAGAGGATCACGAATTCGGTTTCGAGATGATGCGCCGTTTCGCGCAGACGATCATCGAGCGGCTGCAATCGACGCGACTTCAATTGCTGGACATGTATGGGCAGGTAGATGGCTGACTCAGCGTTGCAGGTACCCCAGCCGATGACTCCGCAACCGGGGGTCGTGCGTCGTGTACGTCGTGAGACGTCCGACACCTTCACGCTGGACATCGCGCTTACCGAGCCGGATGCCACACTCACCTACGCTCCCGGACAGTTCAACATGCTGTATGCCTTTGGCATCGGCGAGGTACCCATTTCGATCAGCGGCGACCCAACCGATGAGCGCCGGATCGTGCATACGATCCGGGACGTCGGCGCCGTCACACATGCCATCTGCGCCATGAAGCCGGGAACGCCGGTCGGTTTGCGCGGTCCGTTTGGACGCGGTTGGCCGGTCGAAGAGAGTGTCGGTAACGACGTGCTGATCGTTGCCGGAGGCGTCGGACTGGCGCCGTTGCGTTCGACCATCTACACGTTGATCCGGGAACGGGCAGGCTACGGGAACGTCGCAATCATCTATGGCGCGCGCACCCCATCCGATCTCCTCTACGTTCGGGAGTTGGAGCGCTGGCGCGCTCGGTTCGACCTGGATGCCGCCGTCACCGTCGATCGAGCCGATCGTGACTGGCATGGCCACGTCGGGGTGGTGACCAAGCTGATCCCCAAGGCAAGCGTCGATCCGGCGCACACCACCGCCTTCATCTGCGGCCCAGAGGTGATGATGCGTTTCACCATCCGAGAGCTGCAATCGCTTGGTCTGAGCGACGACCGCATCTTCCTCTCAATGGAGCGCAACATGCGCTGCGGTGTCGGCCTCTGCGGACATTGCCAGTTCGGACCGACGCTGATTTGTCGCGATGGCCCGGTCTATTCCTACGATCAGATCCGACCATTCTTTGGGATGAGAGAGTTCTAGATGGCGCACGCACGCAAGCCGAAGCTGGCGGTCTGGAAGTTTTCGTCGTGCGATGGCTGCCAGCTGTCGCTCCTCGACTGTGAAGACGAGCTTCTTGCGGTCGCTGGGGCCGTCGACATTGCCTATTTTCTGGAAGCGTCGTCCGCCACTGTTCGAGGCCCGTACGATCTGTCGTTAGTTGAAGGATCTATCACCACGGCCCACGACGTTGAGCGCATCAAGGCGGTGCGCAAGGCGTCGAAGTTCCTGGTCACGATCGGCGCGTGCGCCACGGCAGGTGGCATTCAGGCACTACGCAACTTCGCTAGCGTCGAAGATTACATTTCGGTCGTCTATGCGAGCCCCGAGTACGTCAACACCCTAGCAACGTCGACTCCAATCAGCGAGCACGTGACGGTCGATTTCGAACTGCGTGGCTGCCCCATCAACAAGCGACAACTGCTTGAGGTGATCAGCGCCTATTTGCAGGGACGAAAGCCGAACGTGTCACCCTCCAGCGTTTGTCTGGAGTGCAAGCGGCGCGGCAACGTGTGCGTGATGGTGGCTCACGGCACGCCCTGTCTCGGACCAGTGACCCATGCCGGATGTGGCGCGCTCTGCCCGACCTATCAACGCGGTTGCTATGGTTGCTACGGACCAATGGAGACACCGAATACGGGGTCGCTGAGTCGTCAGTGGATCACGCTGGGTGTCAGCCGGCCAACCATCAATCGCGCCTATCAAACCTTCAACGCCTATGCCGAGCCCTTCCGTCAGGAGAGCCTGAACCATGCCGACCAAGACGATTAAGGTCGATAACCTCGCCCGTGTGGAGGGCGAGGGAGCCCTCTACGTGCGCGTTCGCGACGGCAAGCTGACCGACATCCGCTTTCGCATCTTCGAGCCGCCTCGATTCTTCGAGGCGCTGTTGCGAGGACGTCGGTTCAGTGAGGCACCGGACATCACCGCGCGCATCTGCGGCATCTGCCCAGTCGCCTACCAAATGAGCTCAGTCCATGCGTTGGAGCGCGCCGCCGGGGTTCAGGTCGGCGGGCAACTTCGCGAGCTACGACGACTGCTCTACTGTGGTGAGTGGATCGAGAGTCACGCCCTTCACATTTACCTGCTGCATGCGCCCGATTTTCTGGGATACGACAGCGGCATCGCGCTGGCACGGGACCACGCCGATATCGTGCAGCGCGGGCTCGACCTCAAGAAGGTCGGTAACTCAATTATGGCGCTCCTTGGCGGTCGCGAGATTCACCCGATCAACGTGCGAGTCGGCGGCTTCTACTCGGTGCCGTCAAAGGCAGATTTTGACACGCTGGTTGAACCGCTCAAGCGGGCACGTGAGGCGGCGGTGGAGACTGTGCGCTGGGTGTCGACGTTCGACTTCCCTGATTTTGAGCCGGATTACGAGCTCGTCTCACTGAGCCACCCGGACGAGTACCCCATGAATGAGGGACGCCTGATTTCTTCGGCCGGGCTCAACATCGATGCGAAGGAGTTCGAGGAGCACATTGTCGAGGAGCAAGTGCCACATTCGCACGCGCTGCACGCTCGATTGCGAGAGCGAGGAGGTTACCTGGTTGGACCGCTGGCCCGCTATAGCCTCAACTTCGATCGGCTGAGCCCATTGGCACAGGAAAGTGCGCGTGAGGCGGAACTCGCCACGACCTGTCGCAACCCCTACCAGAGTATCGTGGTGCGAGCGGTCGAGACGGTCTATGCCTGTGATGAGGCGCTGCGCATCATCGAGAACTTCGAACTGCCCGACGCTCCGTTCGTCGAGGTCGAGCCACGCTCAGCCAGTGGTTGGTCGTGCACCGAGGCGCCGCGCGGCACGCTCTATCACGGCTACGACGTTGATGAGCAAGGGCTAGTTACCTCGGCGCGCATCGTGCCGCCGACGTCACAGAACCAGAAGATGATCGAAGACGATCTTCGCGGAGTCGTTACCAAGAACATCGATTTGTCGCGCGATGAACTGTCGATGGAATGCGAGCGGTCCATTCGCAACTACGATCCCTGTATTTCTTGCGCGACCCACTTCCTGACGCTGGACGTCGACCGGGAATGAGCGCGGCGGATCCATCCCCACGCGTTCTGATTATCGGACTGGGGAACCGCTATCGTCAGGATGACGCTGTCGGCCTGTTTGTCGTTCGACGTCTGAGTGCCACGACCGACGTACGCGTCCAGGTCGTCGAGCATGACGGCGATCCGCTCGATCTGCTGCCAATCTGGTCAGGCAGCAAACTCGCAATCATCGTTGATGCCCTCAACCTGCGTCAAAAGGCCGGGATGATCTACCAATTCGATCCGGATGCGGACCTGCCACCCAACCGCGAATCGATCGTCTCCTCGCACGGCCACAGCTTGTGGGACGCCTGGGAGCTGGCCAAGTTGCTCAGCCAACGGCCGCAGCGCGCCATGATCTTCGCCATCGCCGGACGGCAGTTCGGCCAGGGCGAGGGTCTCTCGCCGGAGGTTGAGGCGGCGATTGAGGTGGTCGCTAAGCGGGTGATTGAATTCGTCTCGAGTGTTGCGTAATGCTGACCGATGAGACGATCGCGCTCTGTCAATCCGAGAATAGGCGATCTCAGAAGGTCCGCCACCCGGAAGGTAACCACCGCATCATTGTCATCCTGAGGTCGCAACCGAAGAGTCTCTCTCCAATTGCAACCAAGTGCTGTGCCACATAGAAAGAGACCCTTCCCTCTCACTGACTCTCTCCCTACAAGGGAGAGAGGACCGTCACTGCGGTTCAGGATGAAAAATTCGAACTGCAAGCTTTCCAAAATCGCCGCAGTCAGGTAACGCTCAACTCCCAGCCCCCAACCTCCGCGCCGCTCGGATGAGTGCCGCGTTGCCTGAGGTTCGTGAGCCATCCGGCTCGAAGATCGTGTCTTCCAGCCCAACCCGCGTATCGATGCCTCGGCGAATGGAATCTTCCAGAACGACCCAGGTCACCGCGCCGTCGGCATGCTGCAGACGTGGAACGCTGACGCCGAATCGATCCAACGTCTGGTGAATCTTGTCCACGATCTCGAGCGCTGCACCGGTGTTTTTGCCGACCTGCATCTCGCCGGGTTCGACAAGGATGCGTGTGGTCCGATTGCCCAGCCCCGATTCACCGAGCATCTCGGCGTCCTCAACGGTCCAGACGCCCGCCTCGATCCCCACGCCGATCTCCAGCAGCAAGCGCATCACCTCCAGCGACCCCTCTTCAGAGATGTTGACCGACGTGAAGTCAGGAGCAGTCCAGCTCCGGATGAGCTCCAGCCGTCGTGCAAGATCCGGCTCGATCCAGGCGCCCGTCGTCACGCCCACCGGAACGCCGCAGGCATCGCGCACCGCCCGCACAACTCCGTCGACGACTGAAGCGTCCAATTGCTCCTTGCCGTGCGAATCTCGAGGGTGCAAGTGAATCGATCCGGCCCCGGCCGCCACACAGTCCACTGCATCTCGCACGAGTTCGTCGAGCAATTCCGGGATCGCTTGATGTCGCTCTTTCGTGAAATCACCGTTCAACGCTGCTTGCAGTAGCATTTCCGGCTAGCCTCATAATGGTGTGATTCTAGTCTTGAATAACCACTATCCATTTACAGTTCGGTTTGGCGGACCGTCAGTCCTTGGTCAGACTGCTTCGATGGCCAGAAGACTCCGAGGACGACCCAGCTGTTGAAGGGGAAAGTCGTTCCCATGAAAAATTGTGTGTCCTTATCACTACCGCACATTTCGTTGAGAAACTTGTTTCGAACGCTTTCAGCTGCTTTTGCCTCACTGCCAAGTCGAGCGACCTCGTTGAGCCAAAGAACTCCCAATTCCCAATCCTCGATCATGGCCGAATGAGGCTTGACGCTATCTTCGCATTCAAAAATGTAGCTGAACTTGAACGGGATCTTTCTAAGTGGTTTCTGTGGTGGCCCGAACAACCGGAGTTGCGAAAACAGGGTTTGCCACTCAGGTTTCCATACTTCATCCGCTGGCTCGATCTTCAGATCGCGAACAACCTTTGGTCTCACAATTCCAAGAGAAACCCGATCGCTATCATATAGAGATTTCAGCTGGTTCACGGTGTGATGCGGCATCCTGTCGATGATTTCTCTTCTAGCGCTCCAGCCGTTTTTTGTCGACAGTCGCTCGCCAAGAATTCTGATTGAGTCTAGGTTTGGTCGTCGGCTCTCCCTTCGGTTGTCGTTTCCGCTGCCCTTCGGTGACAGTTGAAGTTCAATCCATTGGTATTTGCGGAATCGCTGGGTTGTCGGTCTATGTCGATAGTCGATGGGATACAGGCGAACCCATTCAAGAGACTCGGTGATTCCAGCAGTGCAGACCAATTCTTGGTAGCCTCGAGACGGGTGTGGATAGGTCATTACCGTAATCAGAACTCTAGTTGCCGTTGTAACTTCGCTTCCGTTGTTCATCTTGGCCAGCCTAAGTTCTTAATGGACAAGCCCGTGATTTCAGCAAGCTGACTTGAGAGCGCCGATCTGTGGCATCGGCGCGGGTTAGCCTCTACACACATGAGCACTGATGGTTGCCCGAGAACCAGTTGAGACGCTGTCTTCAGTGCGTCAGCACGTTGAGCGAGGCTCTTGCTGTAGGCCCCGATGAGTTCAGACCGTGCATGCTCGTTTGTGATGGCGGAACGCTCAATCGACGGTATTCCGAGTTCAGGAATGTGGACGTACTTGATTGAAATACCTCCGCACAGCCGTTGCAGCGAACTCTTGTGAAATCCGTATTGCCTTGAAATTGGGTTCGAGCGAACGTCGACCACTTGCGTAATACCGGCTTCAATTAGTTGGCTGAGGAAACCATCCACTGACAGTTGCTCATAGCCTAGGGTGTACACGCGCTTTTGCCCCACCGGACGCGCAGATCTTCTCTTAAAGTGATCGACACTATTCATTGTATACCAAGGATACCTTCTATACACATAACGAAGCAGTTCATTCGTGGAATTCTGATTATGTCGCTCCATCGACCAAGCAATGTCTTGTCGAGAGCTTGTCGGAATAGCCGCGGAATCTTCTGAACTGATCAACAACCTAATACTTGGATTGTCGGGGAAATCTATGTACCCGTCACGCGCAAGCAATGAAAGTTCGTGCGACATAGCGAACGAATACGGCCCAAACTTGTACGGAACGAACCTGTAGAAGCTTTTCCCGCCTTGATGAGGAGACTCCTCAGACAGCAGGAAGCAGAGTTTCATTAGCCTCAGGCGTGTAATCTGCCCACCTGACTCTTGAAGCAGCGACAAGAGAATTTTTTGTCTGTTGAGCATTTAAGCACTTTCGTATGTTGGTACTAATGATGTTACAGCTAAAGGCATCCTGCTCGCTTTTTCGACACAGCTGGCAGTGCAGTGAATTGTCGATCGCAACTGAGCTACCATCAAAGGCGCCCGCAAAGACTTGTGGTGGCAGGATCGGCCGTCTGATTGTTCTTCGGATCATGCTGCGAGGATCTTTTCACCCTCCGCTGGTTCCTGTCCCCCTACTCGTTCCACTCAGTGCCCGGGTCGAGTGGCCAGATCGGCCGGCGCAGGTGCTCGAACTCGAAGCGATTGAGATTAGGATTGGCCGCGCCGGGTGCGTCGACTTCGATGATCGTGTGGGCAATTGGCTCGAAATCAGCCCGGAAGTGGCCGCGCGACTTGATCACGAGCAGTGGCTCTCGGTCCGGCTGCACCCCGGCGACCTGAAAATAGCCCTGATCGTTGGCCGCGTGCCGTACGCTGGTGACGACCAGCTTCAGGCCCCCAACGTCGATGCGCGCGGTCGGGCCGCAGCGCACCGATTGCCCGCGCACGACTGGTCCCCAACCGGTGAAGTTCCCGTCGCAGATAACAGCCACGTGTCCGCGAATTTCAATTGGGTCGCCATACTGACCTGGCGCGGCCTTGCCACCGATGCGAAACGATCCCTCGTTTCCCACGCCGACCTTGATCGCGTGTTGCACGGTCTCCGGGTCCCAGATCGACGCCGCGGCGCCGGCCGCTTGTCGCCTGATCATCTCGTGCAGCAGTTCGGTCGTGTCGCCTGAGCCGCCTCCGCCCGGATTATCGGCTACGTCGGCCAGTACGACTGGTTTGCCCGGCTTGGTCGCGACGAGCGCAAGCGCCTGTTCGACGGCCTCGGGAACGGTCGGTATGTGCTTCAAGAAACTGTCGCGAATGCTCCAGGCAAAGCGGCCGATCTCGTCGGCGCAGCGCTTTCCGGCGGCGAGATCGGTTGACGTGACCACGATCGAGGTACCTGCATGTGGAAAATCGGCGTAGGGGAATCCACCGAATACGGACACATCGACGATGCTTGGCGAGGCCTCCCACTCGAGTCCGCGCTCCAGTAGCCGCTGCATCGGGCCCTCAGCAGTGCGCATGTTGATGGTGGGCGGTAGCATCGGTGGTTTCGAGATCGAGACGCTCGGGCGCGGCATCTCGCCGTTGAGGATGCGCGCCAGGCATTGCGCCGCTTCAATGCCTCGCTCGTAGGCATCGATGTGTGGGTTGGTGTTGTAGGCGAAGACGGCATCGACAACCGAGCAGAACTCCGCCGTGATGTTGCCATGCAAATCGAGCTCGACGACCAGCGGAACGTCTGGTCCGATGATGTCACGGATGGCGTGACAGAGATCCCCCTCGGCGTCCGGCGCGTTCTCGGCCAGCATGGCGCCGTGCAGATGCAGCAAGAGCGCGTCTACTTCCCCGGCTGCCTTGAGATTGTCGAGCAACGCTCCCTTGAGCCGGTCGTATGCCGCCGCGGCGACGTTGGCCGAGGGGGTCGCTTCGGCGACGACAGTGCCGATCATCTCCCAGCCCTGGTCCCCGCCCACCTCCAGGAAACCGCCGATACCGGTTTTGCTTCCGCGGAAGCTACGCAGAATCTCTTCGCCTTCATAGACGTTCGAACGCCCTTCGGCGAAGGACTCGAAGTTGGTGGGAATCGGAGAGAATGTGTTGGTCTCGTGGGAGATGCGTCCGACAGCGACTCGCGTCATGACCGGTTCATCCTTTCGGGGGTCATCGTGCGTATCAATTCCAGGCATCATAGTGGAACCGCTCGCGACGGCCAACACGGCGATGCCTCGAAAGGAAGTTCGGTTGACGTGTGATGCATCAGCGGCAGCAGCGCTGGAGGAGTGCCGAACGCGAGACGGCTGAAGTTGGGAGTTGAGATGACGACCAGGAATACTGGTCCATCGTCTGCGTGTTTAGCACAGGGTGTCGATGGACGTCCCGGGAGTCATCTTATCTATTTAGGAGTAGGGCGTAATGATTCATCGAAGTTCGAGGCGTGTTCGATACATTGTGCTGATGTTCGCAGCCATTGGCGTCATTGTTGTTGCGGCTGCGTGCGGT
The DNA here is from genome assembly GCA_963713965.1 of uncultured Chloroflexia bacterium. Lineage (GTDB taxonomy): Bacteria > Chloroflexota > Chloroflexia > Thermomicrobiales > Thermomicrobiaceae > CALAGB01. The sequence continues at coordinate 1,366,459 of OY970217.1, read as the reverse complement.
GGCGGTGGCTCGGGGAATTCCGACTCAAATAGTGGCCAGACCGTTCAGGTGAGCGAGGCGGAGTGGAGTATCACCGTCGCGGGCACTCAGATGACCAAAGGAAACGGCAACGCGAGCGTGCCGACTGGAACCGTGACATTCAACATCAAGAATGATGGCACAGTCGATCATCAGTTTGAGATTCAAGGGAACGGGATTGACAAGAAGACGGATAATATCGCTCCCGGAAAAACCGGCAAACTGACAGTGGATCTGAAGGCCGGCAAGTACGAGGTCTTTTGCCCGATTCCCGGTCATAAGGAAGCCGGAATGGACGGCTTCGTCACCGCGTCGTAGCGGAAATCGCGTATCCGACGAAGTCGCTGGTCAAGTATCAGGGAATTGCCGTCACTTGAAACAGACGGTACACGCGAATCCCGCTCGGCCATTGGCCGGGCGGGATTCGAATGAGAGGAGGAGATTTGGGAAGTTGGGGGATGGGGTTGTGATGGTTTGGGTCTTCTCTCGCTTCGTTGTCTCCACTCTAGGTCCCGAAAATGAGATGCGCCTGAACAATCGCTGAAACGTAACTTAATCCCGTACCGATCTCGACGGTGCGGTCGCGCCTCTGTTGACCGAGACCCCTTCGGATCAAAAGCAACCGCCCGGCATTTGCCGGGCGGGTCAAAGGGAAGGGAGGGAAGGGGGTTGGGGAACTCTCAATGGTCCATATTTCGTTGTTGATGTGGATGTTAGAGCCTGATTGTAACGAGCATCTTAAATCTGGATGAGTCTTGGATAAGAAAACGCAAGTCACCGGCCCCGCGCTAAAGGATCTCCCGGCTAGGCTCGTGTTTCTCCTTCGAACTCAGCTGCGCGATAGCGAATCTCTCCGCCGATCATCGTCATATACACCTCCACATCACGATCGACGATCACGATGTCTGCGTCCTTCCCTGGCTCAAGTGAGCCCTTGCGGTCCGCCACACCAATGGCGAGGGCTGGGTTGAGCGACCCCAACTCGATCGCCTCTTTCAGCGGTACGCCAACGAGCTGGTTCATGTTCCGCACCGCGCGGTTCATGGTCAACGCGCTGCCCGCCAACACGCCATCAGGGCGGTAGCAAGCGCCGTCGCGTACCTCGATGTACTGGCCGTCGAGCATGAAGCTGGTTTCATCGGCGCCGATGGGTGGCATGCCGTCGGTGATCAGCACGATCGTGCCCAACGTCTTACTCGCTATCGTGACCTTCAGACTGACGGGATGGACGTGCACACCGTCGACGATGACGCTGACCCACAACCGACCATCAATCAACGCGCCGCCGACCGTTCCGGGATCCCGGCTGGTGAGCGGCGCCATGGCGTTGAACAAGTGCGTGACGAGAGTAGCGCCCAATTCGGCCGCTCGCGCGATCTGCTCGGGCCTCGCTTCGGTGTGACCAATTGCAACGGTTATGCCGAGTTCGCGTGCCCCCTTGATGACTTCATCCGAGCCCGGCAATTCGGGCGCGAGCGTCAGCAGTCTGAGGGACCCACCGCTGGCATCCCAGAGGCGCATGAGCGCGTCTCGTGAGGGCGCCGTAATGAATGGGCGGTGATGGGCACCGGCACGCAGCGGATTGATGAACGGTCCTTCGAAGTGGATGCCGAGTATGCGGGCGCCGCCGGTCTCGGCAGCACGAGCGAGCTTAACCGCTCGTCCGGCCTCTTCGAGACGTTCGATCGGCGCGGTGATGGCGGTTGGAAGAAAGGCGGTGCATCCAAACTGAGGTAGAACTGCGCTCATCGCCAGAACTGCGTCCGGGCTTGGATCGCTGGTGAACAGACGGCCGGCCGCGCCGTTCAATTGCAGGTCGATGAACCCGGGCGCAATGACATGTCCCTTCGCATCGATGCGCCGGTCGATGGACGCGTTGGAGGGAACGTCGAGCATCGGACCAACCCAGGCGATCAGGCCCCCGTCGACAAGCACCGCGCCATCAGGAATCAATCCGTGCGCGACAACCGGTGAGATCACGTCCCCGCCATGGATCAGCAACGCCATCGATCATCTTCCCCTATCGCGACGTGACACGTGCCCAACTCCTCGATGACCACAGGTCTCATTTTGCTCGACCGATGCCGCTCCGCGCGACCTCCAGGTGACATAACCACTGTTGACCGTTTTCTGGTGGAGCCTCATGCTAGATACGAGAAACTTCCCGGCTACAGGAGGTGTTGGATATGGACCTGGTGAACCCTATCATCCGTCGCTGGCGTCAGGATGCCCACGATGATCCGGAGGCATTCTGGGCGGAAGCCGCCGATCGCCTGCCCTGGTTCCGGCGTTGGGACCGGGTCTTCGAATGGGACCAGCCGACCTTTCGCTGGTTCATCGGCGCGCAGACCAACATCAGCTACAACTGCCTGGATCATCACGTCGAGCGCGGTTGGGGTGGTCACGCCGCGCTGATCTACGAGAACGAGCGCGGTGAGCGGGCGGTTTACACTTACGCACAGCTGCTCGAAGAGGTGAAACGAACCGCCGCGGCGTTGCGTGGTATCGGCGTCGGGCGTGGCGATCGCCTGGCCGTCTATCTCCCGACCTGCCCCGAGGCCGTGATCACGATGCTGGCCGCGACCCGCATCGGCGCCATCCATGTGGTCGTTTTTGCCGGTTTCGGTAGCGGCGCATTGGCTGACCGCATTGACCTCAGCGGTGCGCGCGCCGTGGTGACGGCCGACGTTACCTGGCGCAAGGGACAGTCGATCCAGCTCAAACCGATCGTCGACACGGCACTTGCGTCCCTCGACGGAAGCGTCGAACACGTGGTCGTGCTGCGTCGCGAGAGCGGCGATGTGCCGATGACCTCCGGCCGAGACCTGGACTGGGACGAGTTCCTCCAGGGCGGCGTCGGCCAAAGCGATGCTCATGAGGTGATGGAAGCCAACGAGCCGGCGTACATCCTGGCGACCTCGGGTACCACCGCCAAGCCGAAGCTCGCGGTCCATAGCCATGGCGCCTATCAGGTCGGCATCTTCAGCACGGGCAATTGGTGTTTTGGCCTCAAGCCGACTGATATCTGGTGGGCGACGGCCGATATCGGCTGGGCAGTGGGACACAGTCACATCGTTTACGCCCAGTTGCTGACTGGATGCACCACCATCGCCTACGAAGGAGCACTCGACTATCCCAGTCCTGACGCTTTTTACCGCATCGTGCAGCGAAATCGGGTCACCGGCGTCTTCACTTCACCCACGGCGGCCAGACTTCTGATGCGTTACGGCACCGAGCCCGCGCGTCGCTATGATCTCTCGTCGGTCGAACGTGTCTTCTGCGCCGGTGAGATGCTCAACCCGCCGGCCTGGGAGTGGTTGCAGCGTGAGGCGTTTCAAGATCGCGTTCCGGTGATCGATCACTGGTGGCAGACCGAAACCGGCGGGCCGGTCGTCGGGAACCCATACGGGCTCGGCATGATCCCGATTCAGCCCGGATCGGCCGGGATCCCGCTGCCCGGCTTTGAAGTCGACGTGATGACTCAGGAGGGCGAGGAATGTCCGCGAGGCGAAAAGGGGATCGTGGTCATCAAGCGGCCGTTCCCCGGTCTCACGGCGAGCATCTGGGGTGACGCCGACCGCTACGGACAGGAGTACTGGGGACGAATTCCGGGCGTCTACTTCACCGGCGATTCCGGCTCAATCGACGACCACGGCTACGTCTGGTTCGGCGGTCGTGCCGACGAGATCATCAAAATCGCCGGACATCGCATTGGGACGGTAGAGGTCGAGAGCGCCTTCTTACGCCATCCAGCGGTTGCGGAGGCGGGCGTCACCGGGCGGCCCGACGACTTGCGTGGAGAGGTCGTATCGGCTTTCGTGGCGCTGAAGGCGGATTATCGTCCGTCGCAGGAGCTCAAGGCAGAGCTGCTTCAGACGGTGCGCAAAGAACTCGGTCCCGTCGCGGTGATCGGCGAGATCAACTTCGTCAGCACGCTTCCCAAGACACGTAGTGGCAAGATCATGCGCCGGATCTTCAAGTCGGTCATTCTGGACCGGGATCCTGGCGACATTTCGACCATCGAGGACGAAGTCTCGGTGTCGGAAGCACGCGGCGCTTGGCAACGCATGCGCGATGAGATCGCGGGAAACGAGGCTTCATCGAACGACTAGTCGCGCGACATTTGGTCAGAACCTGATGGCGAGGCTCCGCGCTCTGGAAATGTCACGCGCGGAGCCTCGACTGATTCTTCCCACAAGCGCCTCGCCGGTCAACGCCTCGTGGATCTGAATCCTGCAACGGCATCGTTACCCAGACCGTGACAACTGTTGCGATTTCTTCACTGGCACCAGACTAGCATCGTCTCGAGGACCATCTCCCTCGGAAGGTGATGCACATGGTCGTGAAACTGGCAAAGTTCGGGTTGATACTGATCGCGATCTTCGCGTTGATTCAGTTCATCCCATATGGACGCTCTCACACCAATCCTGCCGCGGTCGCTGAACCCGTCTGGGATAGCCCGTCAACCCGAGACCTCGCCTCGTCCGCGTGTTTCGATTGCCACAGCAACGAGACGAAGTGGCCCTGGTATACGAGCGTCGCTCCCGTCTCTTGGCTGACGCAGCATGACGTCGATGAGGGACGCGCGACGCTGAATTTCTCTGATTGGAACGGCGTGACCGGGCATGGCGACGACGACCCCGCCGAAGCGGTACAGAGTGGTGAGATGCCGCCATCGTATTACGTGATGATGCATTCCCACGCGAATCTAACGGCCGCCGAGAAGGACGCGTTGGTCACGGGCCTGCAAAAGACGTTTAGCGGCACGGCTGGCTCTGGTGACTGACGCCAGCGCGGCCTTCGCACCTGCCGACACGCGAAAACGCCCTGGCTTCCCACAGGAGCCAGGGCGTTTTGATGCGCGTGCTGTGTGACGGTGTCACTGGGTTCTGCGATGGAGGCCGTCTCAGGGTTCTCGATGACAGTCGATCCGTGGCAACTCTGTGGTACAGCGTTACTCCCGTTCCTCCTCGCGGCGCGCAACACGCAACGACTTGACGAACTTCAACGCTAGGTAACCGATGATGAAGATCCACAGCCAGAAAAGCGTCGCTCCAAATGCATCAAAGATCATGCGTTTCAACTTGTCTCTGTCGATTGAAGCTCTATCGCATCCACGCAGAAGGACTGCCACGGATCCGGTTTCGCTTTAACGAAGTGAATGTTGGTGAATGTCCGACCCAGCGACGGAAATTTCGCGTCACGTGTGAAAACTGATCACATGCTCGTGCGAGACGACAGCCTCCGAGGCGATTACCTCGGAGGCCGATTCGGGCTCCTGTATTGTTCGAAGGCGGAATCAGTCAACCGCTCACAATGTGGTTCGTGAGGTAGCCGCAACTCCGCCAGTCAGCGGAGCGGGAGTCTCACGTATCTGCCGCATGGCCGACACGACGATCAGGGCAAGCATCGCGACGAGGGCGATCTCCGCCACGGTCGAGATCACGTCGAGCGCACCGACGGGCTCAATCTCGCCGACGCTCGGTCCGAAAAGCGGCACACCGATTGAACGCGAAAGTGCCCACATCGCGGCGATTGCGGCGTTGCCCGCGATTCCGGCGATGAGGACCGGCTGGTGTGGCCAGCGAATAACCATCGGGGCCCAGAGCAACTGAGTGGCGACGGTCGCTAGAAAGAAGAGTCCGTACCCCCACCATTCGCCGAAGTGCTCGGGTGTCACGAGAATATGGATCACTCCCGCGATGATGGAAAGAACTGCCGCAAGATACAGAATAGAGCTTGGCGCGCTGTGACTGGTCATGTTGTCTCCCGCCCGGATCGCATCGGCCGGATCTCACGTGAACCGGTCGTTGCCCCTACCATAGAGCGCGCGGTTCGCGGCTCCAACGCCCGGCCAGGTGGTTTTCATTCCTATCCAATAGGGTAGTGATTGGGGTGTAGCCGACAACGCGTAGCGCTTCGGCGTCACATGAAGTGGCGAATACGCATCAGGAGCCTTGTGCCGGAGCGTCGCTGAACTCAGCCGGGCGCGCCACGGCCACGTCCTCATCCTCGAATCCCCCAAGTGCGCTGACGAGGAGCCCAATCAGGATGAATAGGTAGATGAATCCGCCACCGACCCACATGATGAGGCCGCCGATCTGTTGATCGGTGAGCGGACTGAGTCCCCACGGTTTGACGGTGCCGTTGTAGTAAGGGTAGACGACGCTGGGCGATAGCGTCAGGATCGCACCGATGCCGATCCCGACCACCATGGTCATGAAGATGGCGGCGATTGCCCAGTGTTTGGCCATCTTATGATGGCGGGGCACCGGGTCGATAATCGGCCACCAGAATAGCAGCGCGAATCCGAAGAACATCAAGTGCTCGACATCGTGCACGTTGGTGTTTTTCAAGGCCGCGTCGTACATGCCCGGCACGTGCCAGAAGATCAAGTTGGCGTTGTAGGCGGCCGTGGCGAAGAGGGGCGCCGTAATCAACGCCAGCGATGTTCGAACCGCCCTTAGCCGTAATACCTTTTTCAGGACCGGGCCGCTCCGCTTTACCGAGATCGCTTTGAGCCCCAGTTGCACTGGTCGCCCAAGCAGGATGAGCGGCGCCGCGATCTGCATCAACGCCAGATGCTGGGCCATGTGCAGGAAGAAGAGCTCGTCGTTGAAGGTGTCGATGGGGCCAAGGAGCGCGATGATGACGGTCGCAAGTCCAGCGTAGTAGCAGACGATCTGCCAGCCAGGCGGCGTTGCACGGCCGACCAGTTTCAGCTGCCGCCAGGCCAGATAGTAGCCAAAGGCGGCGAGGAGTACCCCGATCATGACTGGCGGTGAGAAGTCCCACGCGGCGAGGAATGGACCATTGACCGTGCCGTGCAGAATCGGAAGGAGCATCGTTTCCTGAATCCCAGTGTTGAGCAGAGTGCGCCGCATTTGAGCGAGTGGCCCGCATGCTCGCCCCATGCCGACCGAAGAATACCATACGCTTTTGACCCGCTTGCGCCCGCCGGAGCTAGACGAATCCAGCCTGCTGCAGGGCGCCGACTACAATGATCATGCCGCCCAGTGTCACGGCCAGCGCGCTCAGGACGGGGAGCAGGCGCGGCAGTCGTGGTTCAAACGAAAAGCGCTGGAATAGACGCCGGGCGTAAAGGCTGATGAGGCCGATCGAAGTCAATACGATGGCAAGCCCAACGCTGAAGATGAGGACCAGGACCATGCCATACCCCAGTCGTCCAAGCGAGATCGCGCTCAGCAGTAGCACCAACGCTGAAGGACAGGGGACGATACCACCGCTGACGCCGAGCGCGAACAGGCCGCGCAGGTTGATCTTGCGTTGCCCCTCGGGTAAATCATCGTCCTCGTGATGGTGGTAATGGTGTGCCAGGCCGTGAACGTGGGCCAGCGCGTGCCGCTCCTCCGAGGTGAGACCGTCGGCGTCCCGTTCGCCCGGGTTTGCGCCCACCCTGAGCGGCTCCGCCTCTTTACGACTCTCCGCGTACCGCCGGTAAGCCAGCCCCACGCCGATGCCAACGACCATTAGCCCCGAAAGCAGATCCATCCAAGGGTAGAGATGCTCCGGCAGGATGAAGCGCGAGAGATACAGTGTGATCCCGCCGAGTGCGAAGACCCCCACCGTGTGCGTGGCGGTGACGGTCAGTCCGAGCAGAACGGCGTGGCGCGGCGTGCCTCGGCTGCCGACCAGATAAGCTGCCACCACCGTCTTGCCATGACCGGGCGTCAGCGCGTGAGACGCACCCCACAGCAATGCCGCCAGCATCGTGACGAACATCACCCATGGCGAGAGATTACCGATCGAGACCATTGACGATGGCCAGGCCGAGAGTCCGCCGCTGACGGTACTGCCTGACGCGGATGACGAGGTGGATGTCGACGTGCTCGAATCGACGTAGATTCCCGGCTCGATCTGAACGTCGGCCGCCTCCATATCGAGCGGGTTGGTGGTCGCGTTGGACGGGTAGCTGTGCAGCGCGTCTGACTTGCTCTGCGCCAACGCGTTGGTCGAATCGATCCTGGCGCCATGAGTGGCGGTCGCCACGATTTCCCGCCAGCCGATGTGACCGGCAAAGTTATCGTCTTTGAAGTGGAGATCCAGCGGCGAGCCGGAGGACGGCAACGTGGTGATGAACTCCGCGTCAATACGCAGCACGCGCAGGCCGGCCTGGCCCAATTTCAGATCCATCGAGCTCGACATGGCCGTGAGAGGCAAGTCCTGACCGTTGTAGGTCAGATGGATTCCCGAACGCAGCTGCTCGACCCGTTTGGGGAGATAGGCGTCCTTTTCGCTCTGATCGATGACGCGATCGCCGTTCGTGTCCATCACCTTGATTTCGTCGTAGGTTGGGATCTCGGCAATGTCGACGGCGTATCTCAGATGCACCGTCCTACCGGCGAAACTCAGCTCGGCGTAGTGGTTGATGGTGAAGTTGCCGAGCGGATGAGCGGATGCGCCGCCAAGCTGAACGAGGAGCATGAGGATCGACATGAGCGCCGGGATCGCGAGCAACCGCGCGCGCATCGAGGCGTGATTCCACGCGTGGTTTGCCCGCGATGTATTGCGTCGTCGGCTCACTCGATGACTCATCTCATCCCTATTCCGGGAGGTCCCTCAATTCCAAAGCCTACTCGCGATCCAAGTCAGCTACAAACCGGCTTTGGCTCGTCTCTCAGACGCGTGGTAGGAGCTCGATGAGCGGAAGAAACAGGTCGAGAATGACGGTGACGATTTGTCAATATTTGGCATGTAACTTGCGAGTACGTGGCTCAGTCTACATTCTCGAGTCACCACTTCGAGCGAATGCTCGACAGGTGCCGCGTGACTCGACAAAGCTTCTGGCAGACAGGTGGGGCTATCTATGGCGAGTCGTGCTGCAATGCCACGTGCCCTGTCTCGTTCCGGCCAACCGCGACGCCGTCTGGCGCGTCGCCGCCAGCAGTTGCCCGAGCCAGTCATGCATGGTCGAAAAGTGGACGTGATCCTGATCGAGGACGACTCCGTGAATCTCGGCGAGCTTCTGGTCGCAACGAGGCGCACCGAGCCCATCGATACCATGCTGATAGAGACAACGGCTGAGGCCGAGACAGATTCGATCATGGCGATTTGACGAGGATGAGGGGCGTGTCGACTTGACCGGCAGTTCGCCCCTCATCGTTTCATCCTTCCCCGCATATAACCTCACGGGTCGCGATCAGAGTGACATCCTTCCCAAGTGCATCGATAATCGTTCTCGTCGAATGACACGAAAGACGTGCACCAGGGAGGTGTCTGCTCATGAGTGAATCTCAACCGAGCGCGCGAGATGCCGAAGTCGACGCGCGCTATCAGTCCCTCGCACACCGCTACGCGAATCGTTTCGACGCAGCCGCGGAAGAGAAGATCCGCAACGACATCGGACGGCTGGTGGATGCGGCGCTGACGTTGCGTCAGTTCACGCTAGCGAATGGTGACGAGCCTGACTTCACCTTCCATTCCAAGCGAAGGGATGGCTAGCCCATGGCCGATAGCGATCGACTCACCTTTGCCACGATTCGCGAGCTTGGGGCCATGCTCCGGTCCGGAGAGACGACACCGAAGCAGCTGACCGAGCATTGTCTCTCTCGACTCGAGAGCCAGGGGCGCGAGCTCAACGCGGTTGTCACGATCACCGCTGAAAGAGCCATGCGTGAAGCGCAACTGGCCGAAGCCGAGCTTGCCGCGGGTTACGATCGTGGGCCGCTCCACGGCATTCCGTACGGTGGCAAAGACTTGCTGGCCACCGCAGGCATCCCCACCAGTTGGGGAGCCGAGCCGCTGCGCGATCAAGTCTTCGACGAGGACGCCACTGCAGTCAAACGATTGCGCGACGCCGGTGCTGTACTGGTCGCCAAACTCGCCATGATCGAGATCGCGGGCGGCTTGGGCTACAGCCAGCCGACCGCTTCTCTGACCGGGCCTCCGCGCAACCCCTGGAGTCGCGACTCCTGGACGGGTGGATCATCGAGCGGCACTGGCGCCGCCGTCGCTGCGGGTCTCGTCCCGTTCGGAATCGGTTCGGAGACTGGTGGGTCGATCCTCAGCCCATCGAGCTACTGTGGCCTGAGCGGCATCCGGCCCAGCTATGGGCGCATCAGCCGCCACGGCGCTATGGCCCTCTGCTGGACGCTGGACAAGCTCGGTCCGATGTGCCGCACCGCGGACGACTGTGGACTCGCGCTGCAAGGACTCTCCGGGTACGACCCACTCGATCGAACCACGCTCCGTGATACCTATCGCTACGAGCCGGATCTGGCGAGAAAGGCCGGCTTCCGCGTGGGAGTCTTGCGAGACGGCATGGACAAGGTACAGCCGGAGGTCCGTGCCAATTTTGAGCAAGCCTGCGAGGCACTCTCGGCGGTCGCGACGCTGGAAGAGGTCTTCCTGCCCGATTTCCCGTACACGGAAGTCTATTCGATCATCCTGGCGTGTGAGGCGGCATCGGCCTTCGAGGACTTGATCGACAACGAGACGTTGATGGGCTTGACCGCGCCGGAGGACCGGCTCGGCGGCTACGCCGGGATGACCATTCCCGCCGTCGACTACCTGCGAGCCTCGCGCGTTCGCGGTCAGATCAACGAGACCGTGGATGCGCTCTTCGCTCGTTACGACGCGATCGTTCACCCGGCGACCAACACGGTGGCCAGTCCGATCGGTGTCAATTTCGAGACCTACGCCGCGCCGTATAGTCGCCGAAACGTGTTGACGTCGCTCGGAAACATCTCCGGCCTGCCCGGCATGAGTGTGCCGACCGGATTCGGTGACCGTGGGCTCCCGACGGGGATGCAGGTAGTGGGACGTACAGGTGCCGAAAACGCCGTCATCGCGGTCGCGGATGCGTACCAACGCGTTACCAGCTGGCACCAGCAACACCCGGAGTCGTAGGTGGTCCGGACGTCGTGAAGTTTTGTCTGGCGCTATCCCATCACTCCTGGTCCCGAACGGGCGCAGTTCACCCGGTCGAGCAGACGATCGAAACGATCGAGTTGGCCGACCGGGCCGGGCTCGATTCGGTCTGGCTGAGCGAAGACCCTGACGGGTGGGATGCGTTTGCGGTTCTTGGCGCGGCCGCCCGTACAACGGATCGCGTCCGGCTCGGGACCGGAGTTACCAACCCGTATCTGCGGCATCCAAATCTGCTGGCCATGTCCGTTGCGACGATTGACCGCTTGTCGGACGGGCGTGCGTTCCTCGGACTCGGTCGCGGACAGCCGGAATGGTACGAGCGGCGTCTCGGGCTAAAGGTCGGGAGTCCGTTGCGTGCCCTCTCCGAATCCGTCGATCTGTTGCGGAGCTGGTGGCAACCGCCGTATCAAGCGTCGGTCGATGGACACTTCGAGGTCAACGACTGGGCGCGTTCGGTCGGGCCGATGCAGTCGCCGCCGATCTACCTGGCAGCGCTCGGGCCTAAGGCGCTGACGTTGGGAGCGAAGAAATTCGATGGGTTGCTGATCTCTGAGTTCGCCTCAGAGCCGTTCTTGCGCGGTCTGATCGCCGATCTTCGGCAACGGCTACCCGCCGCGGACAAGTCGTTGGATAACTTTCCCGTCTTCGTGCGAACGATGATCCAGGTAACCGACGATCCTGAACCGGTGCTTGAACAGCGCAAGAACCTGATCGCATTGGTCAATGCCCTGCCGGGAATGTCGCGGCACATGGATGTGCCTGGATTCGACGTTCCGGCCATCATGGAGCGGGTACGTGAGGCCATGCACACGGACGAGGTGTTGGCGCAGGGCGGAGCATTCATCGATATACGACGAGTGGCCGATTTCGCCGCCGCGCGCAAGGCTATCCCCACCGAACTGGTTGATGCGCTGAGCTATGTCGGGTCGGTGGAGAAGATTCGCGGCAAGCTGGAGCGATTGGACTCGCTTGGCGTCTCGCACGCCTTCGTCGAGCCACCGCCTGATCTCGATGTGCGTGCGTTCACCGAAATGCTGACGGCGATTCAGCCGTAGAGGGCCGATTCGTCATCCAAACGAACCCGCCCAGCGAGAACGCTAGGGCGGGTTCGAAACAGCTTCTGAATCGTGGTTCAAGCGATCCTAGTTGGAGGAGCCTTCCTCCAGGACGTGGGCCTGCTTCACCGGAATGCGCCGGGTGCGTGCCTGCTCAGCCTTCGGTAGGCTCAGCGTCAGGATACCGTCTTCGAAGTGCGCCTCGGCCCGCTCACTGTCGATCGGGAAGGGCAACGTCACGCTCTCGGCGAACTGTCCCGTGCCGATCTCGCGGCGATACCAAGTGGTCTTCTTAGCGTCGTCGGTATTGAGCGAGTAGCCGAACCGGCCGCGAATCGTCAACGTGTTCTGCTCCACCGAGAGTTCGATGTCCTCGGACCGAGCGCCTGGAATGACGGCCTTGAAGATCAGCTCATCGCCCTGGTCGTACAAGTCCATTGCCGGCCTGAACGTGCCCATGCGAGACGCAGGTCGGACTCGCGGGAAGGACTCGCCAATCAATCGATCCATCTCATCCCAGACTCGATCGATGTCCGTGAAGGGGCTCCATCGTTGCAACATAGTAAACAACCTCCTTGAGAACGCTGTGCGTCATACAATCTCTACCAGAGATTATAGAGAGTGAGTCGATGCGTGTCAATATACCGTACTCTTGTCTCGAACATCCTGTCCAGCGTTTCGTAGCAGCGAGAGGCCTCGCTCCAGTGGCGCGATCGTTCGCGGTCGGCTCTCGATGACGCCCACGAGAGAGCGCGCTACCTACTGGCAGCGCGCTCTCTCGATTCGAGTCTTGTTTGTGAGCGTCCGGCGTTAGCGAACCACCCGGTAATTTGGCGCCTCTTTCGTGATCGCCACGTCGTGCGGGTGGCTTTCGCGCAGACCTGCGGCCGTGATGCGCACGAACCTGGTCCGCTGCTGCATGTCCGTGATGGTTGAAGCACCGCAATAGCCCATGGCCTGTCGCAGCCCGCCGACGATCTGATAGATGATGGTGGTCAACGGGCCCTTATAGGCGACGCGCCCCTCGATGCCTTCCGGCACGAACTTGCTCAGATTGGTGACTTCCTCCTGGAAGTAGCGGTCCTTGCTGTAGGAGCGGGCCTTCATGGCTCCAAGCGAGCCCATGCCGCGGTATTCCTTGAAGCGTTCACCCTGATACAGGATGACGTCGCCCGGGCTCTCGTCCACTCCGGCAAGCAGGCTGCCCAGCATGACGGTGTCGGCTCCGGCCGCGATCGCCTTGGCGACGTCGCCCGAGTACTGCACGCCGCCATCGGCGATGACCGGCACGTTGTAACGAGACGCGACTCGTGACACGTCCATCACCGCGGTGATCTGCGGCACGCCCGTTCCGGCGACGACGCGCGTGGTGCAGATGGAGCCGGGCCCAATTCCCACCTTGACCGCGTCCGCCCCAGCCTCGATGAGGGACTGCGCCGCGAGTCCGGTAGCGATGTTGCCTGCCGCGACATCGACATGCCAGGTCTGCTTGACGGTGCGTACCATGTCGACCACATCGACGTGATGGCCATGCGAGGTATCGATTACCAGAATATCGACCCCCTCAGCCACCAGCGCCTCAGCACGGTCAAGGGAGTCCTTGCCGATGCCGATGCCAGCGCCGACTCGCAGTCGCCCACGCTCGTCTTTGGTGGCGTTCGGGTACTGAATACGCTTCTGGATGTCTTTGACGGTGATCAGCCCCTTGAGGTAGCCGTTGTCATCGACCACCGGCAGCTTCTCAACCTTGTAGGCGTGCAGGATCTCCTGCGCCTGATCGAGGGTGGTGCCGACCGGGACGGTGATCAGGTTTTCCTTGGTCATCAGGTTGACGATGGGCTGATCAAGGTCATCTTCGAAGCGTAGATCGCGGTTGGTCAGAATGCCGACCAGCTTGCCGTTGGGCTCGGTGATCGGGACGCCGGAGATGTGGTAGGTCTCCATCATGTTGAGCGCATCGCGCACGCTGTCGTCGGGACCGAGCGTCACGGGCTCGACGATCATGCCCGACTCGCTGCGTTTGACTTTATCGACCTCAGTGACCTGCTCCTCGACCGAGAGATTGCGGTGCAGGATGCCGATTCCGCCTTCGCGCGCCATCGCAATGGCCATACGGGCCTCGGTCACTGTATCCATGGCCGCCGAGACGATCGGGATGTTGAGCTCAATGTTGCGCGACAACCTCGATTTTGTCGCCGCGTCCTTTGGAAGGACTGTTGACTCCGCCGGGACCAGCAGAACGTCGTCGAACGTGAGGCCCGTGCCGACGACCTTTTCCTGGAGGAGCTCCATGAGCTCGTCGTCGCGGAGAATCTTACTGGTATCTGGATCCTGAATGATGGTCACGAACCGCCGCCTTTCACCCTGACGTCGCGCTCCCGCTCGGGGCTGTCGGAGCGATTGCAAAAGAACATACGAGGCAGCCAATTGCCATTGCCGGGGCTGCGCCGACGTTGAATGAAAATGAATCTGACAGATACAAGCGGCGTCACGGCATCTCCTTCGGCGCGTCGACACCCACCGTCAATTCGGCGGGGACGCACTTTGTCCGAATACCAATGCGCCGTGCAATCTCCTCCCCGACCGCGCCATACGCCGCCGTGGCGCGAGAGGAAGGATCGTACTCGAAGATCGTCTGACCGTAGCTCGGCGCCTCCGCCAGGCGAACCGTGCGCGGGATCACCGTTTGGAGCAACCGGCTCGGGAAATATCGGCGCACATCCTGCACGACCTGAGGTGAGAGCCGAGTACGTGCGTCAAACATGGTCATGACAACGCCCAAAACGTCCAGCGCCGGGTTCAGCCGACGCCGCACGAGGTCGATCGTATTGACGAGCTGCATCAACCCCTCCAATGCGAGGTACTCGCACTGAATAGGGATGACGACGGCGTCGGCCGCGGTCAGCGCGTTCACCGTCAAGAGCCCGAGGGAGGGTGGGCAATCGATGATGATGGCGCGGTAGTGATCGGCCATTGTGGCCAGCACCTCGCGCAAGCGGTATTCACGCCTGCGCAGCCCGACGAGCTCAACTTCGGCTCCCGCCAGCATGCCGTTGGCCGGAAGTAAATCGAGGTTGGGCCGAATGTCTTCGATGGTGCAGCTCTCAAGCGGCTGTCCATCGATGAGCACCTCATAGGTTGATTGTTGAATGGAATTCTTGTCAACGCCGATGCTACTCGTCGCGTTACCTTGCGGGTCGAGGTCCGCCAGCAGCACACGATGGCCTTGCTCGGCAAGATAGGCTGCCAGGTTGACCGCAGTGGTGGTCTTCCCGACACCGCCTTTCTGATTTGCCAGTGCAAGCGCGTGCGCCACTGATCTCCTCTCCGCCGCGCGCCGAGTTAATTGGTCTATTGTAACGCTGAGGAGGGAGTAGATCAAGCATCGTCGGGATTGATTTAGGGTCGATATCGGGCGTATTCAGTCCGGCAACCGGGGCGCGCGACCACAGAGGACGGCCCCAACGAACGTTCGACGATTTCTGCATGGACAGACACAGAGGTCTGTCCTTCGGCTGAACTCTTGAAAGCGACTAACCTGTGGACGACGGCTCTTCCCGTTACGCTCTCGCGGCCGGAACGACGGCCACCGTGCAGCGCGAGACACAGATGAGCCGATCTTGCTCATCCCGGATCATGGTCTGCCACACTTGCGACGTGCGCCCAACGTGAATGGGTGTGGCGACAGCGGTGAGCGTGCCTTCGCGTACTGACCGGATGTGGTTCGCGTTGATCTCTTGCCCGAAGACGTTCATCCCTTCGGCGGCGTTGAGGGACGCGCCATAGCTGGCAGCGGTCTCAGCCAGCGCCACGCTCGCGCCCCCATGCAGGTAGCCGCGCGGCTGCAGATGTCCGGCGCTCACCGGCATGGCAACGACCACGCGCTCGGGATTCGACTCGATGATCTGCATTCCCAGCGTGTCCAGTAGCGTCATGGTGATCATGATCCTTTCCCCAGCGCCGAAGAACTTCGGTGTATCAAATCCAGGTGCAATCGCCGAATGATGCCGTCAGCATCAAGCCCGGCAACGCAGAGTCTACGTGGAATGGTCGAGGGCGTCACCGGCCTTGATGTCTATCTCCGCCACGAGGTTGACGGTGCCTGGCGCGGATCTTCCGACCGACAGGCAATGTCGTTCGAACCGATCGTAGTTGGAAGCGAAGTTCTGCGTGAGTAATTCCCGTTTAGCTGCGGGTCGAGAACAACTCGACGAATATCGGCGGCAGCAAACCGAGATGGCCAGGCGCGTAACCGAAGTGCCGCTGCAGGCAGAACCGAAGGTCATCGCCGCAGTCGACGTCCATCTTCGTGACGATCGTGGCGTGGCCGTGGCGGTCGCCGTCTCCTATCCCGATCTCGAGACGATCGAGGAGCAGGTGGCCCGAGCCGATATCACCTTCCCATATATTCCGGGGTTCCTCTCGTTTCGAGAGGCACCGCTGTGTCTCGCTGCGCTCAAATCCCTCCAGCATCAGCCCGATCTGATCCTGGTCGATGGGCAAGGCCGCGCCCATCCTCGTCGCTTCGGCATCGGTTGTCACGTGGGCGTCGAGCTCGAGATCCCAACAGTCGCTGTGGCCAAGTCGATCCTCTCGGGTCGGTTCGAATCGCTCGGCAATGAGCGTGGTTCCGCGGCGCCACTTGTGACCCGTGGCGAAGTAGTCGGCATGGCCGTGCGCACCCGAAGCGGCGTTTCGCCGGTCTACGTCTCGGTTGGGAATCTGATCACATTGGAAGAAGCCGTCACCTGGACGTTGAACGCCGTCCACAAGGTGCGCTTGCCAGAGCCGTCACGTCAGGCTCATCGGGCGGCGCAGCAATTGGCGCGCGAGTTAGCGTAAGGAATCGGGCGCTCAGTTCTCCGACAGGAATGCCTCAACCTCGGCTCGCGTCGGCAGCGCCGGTATCGCGCCCCGCTTTGTGACCGTGAGGGCCCCCGCGGCATTGGCCAGGCGCATGACGGGCTGGAGCGCATCCGGCTCGAAGCGGAAATCGGCTTCGATGAGGCCAGCCAAGACACCCGCCACGAAGGCGTCGCCGGCGCCGGTCGTGTCGATCGACGTGACCGGGAAGCTCTCAATCGATCCGGAGCCGTCCAGCGTGAACCAGGTACAGCCCGCGATGCCGCTGGTGATCGTCAGCAGGCGCAGTTGGTCGTGCCAGAGACGACGCGCGCCGCGCTCGACGTCGTCGACACCGCTCAGGAACGCGAGCTCCTCGAGGCTCATCTTGACGATGTTTGCGTGCGCGAGTCCGAATCGTAGTCCCTCACGAGCTGCGTCAAGCGACGGCCAGAGAGGGACACGCAGGTTGGGATCGTAGGAAATCAACGCTCCAGACGCTCTCGCCGCTTCAACGGCAGCGATCGTGGAGGAGCGGCTTGGCTCGCTTATCAGGGAGATCGATCCAAAGTGAAAGACACGGGACGCGGTCGAGAGCGCCAGGTCGTGATCGTCGGCGCGCCACAACATGTCGGCGCTGGGGTGACGGTAGAACATGAAGTCGCGTTCGCCGTCGGCTTTGAGCGAGACGAATGCAAGAGCGGTCCGTGCCTCACGGCAGCGGCGTAGCCCCGTCGTATCAACCCGGTTCGCCTGCAACGTCCCGGCCAGGAAATCGCCGAAGTCGTCTTCACCCACCTGTCCCAGGAAGCCGACTTTGTGTCCAAGTCGGGCCAGGCCAACCGCCACATTGGCCGGAGCGCCACCGGCCGCCTTCTCGAAGTCGTGCGCGTCGACCAGGCGTACGCCGGTCTCAAGTGCCACGAAATCGATCAGCAGTTCACCGCAGGTGACGACGTCGAAGTTCGCCATGGTGACTTACCGGCGGGTATTCGGTTGTGCCGGATGGTGGATCACCCTCGCGCCGATCTACATGGATATAAGGAGGCGGGAGCACATCGTGTGCTCCCCTGCATCGAAGATTCCACGTCTCACCGAGTTAGTAGGGGAGGACCTTGTGTCCTCCCGCGATGGTTTCGATAGAGTGCTAGCCCTTGACGGCGCCAGCGGTGAGGCCGGCGAGGATGCGTCGCTGGAAGACGAGCGTCAGGATGATGAGCGGCAAGGTCACGATGACAGTACCGGCCATCATCTGTCCCCACGGTAGCTCGAACCCACCAGTCGTATTGGTGTTGAAGTTGAAGATCGCCAAGGTGATGGTGAAGTGGTTCGGCGTCTGGATGAACGACAGAGCGTAGAGGAATTCGTTCCAGGCAGCGATGAAGGCCAGCAAACCGGTCGTCACCAGGCCGGGGGCCGCCAGTGGCAAGAGCACTTTGTAGAAGACCTGGAACGGCGTGGCCCCATCGACGTAGGCCGCTTCCTCGAGCTCTCGTGGCATCGCCTGGAAGAAGGTCGTCAACACCCAGACAGTGAACGGGAGCGTGAAGAGCAGGTAGGTGATGATCAGCGCGTAAAGCGTGTTGTAGAGGTGGAACCTGCTGATCAGTTCATACAACGATCCCAGTACGGCGATCTGCGGGAACATCGTCATTGAGAGGGTGATGTACATCACTGGCGCACGGCCACGGAAGTTGAACCGCCCCAGAGCGAACGAGGCAAAGGCCCCAACCAAAAGAGAGAGGACCGTCACCGAGCCCGCCACGATGGCGGAGTTAAGCATCGAGCGCATGAAATTGCGGTTGTGTAACACCTGACTGTAGAACGTCCACGTTGGGTGGTTCGGCCAGTAGTGAATCGGAGTCACGAACATCTCGCTGTTGGGCGTAATCGACGAACGTATCGCCCAATAGAATGGAAAGACCAGGTACACAACAATGATCGCGACGAGCAGCCAGAAGAGGGACCGCTGGAGGTAATATCGCCATGTCTTGCTCATGACTGCTCAATCCTCAACGACGTGACGTACGCCACCACGAATATGCCGATGATCACGAAGATCGCAACGCTGACCGCACTCCCGTATCCGATGTCGGAGAAGGAGACGATGTTCTGTTGGTCGTAGATCGCCATGGTCTGGGTGTCGGCTCGTGCGCCGAACATCACGAAGAAGACGTCGAAGACGCGTAGTGCGTCCAACGTTCTGAAGATGAGCGCGACCAAAATGGCCGGCCTTAACAACGGTAACGTAATGCGGAAGAATTGCTGCACGCCGCTCGCGCCGTCCACCCTGGCGGCTTCGTAAATGTCCGAAGGGATCACCTGGAGTCCGGCCAGCAGAAGCAGAGCCACGAAGGGCGTCGTCTTCCAGATGTCGACGGCGGCGATGGCCGGGATCGACGTGTTGGTCTGTGAGATCCAGGCGACCGGCTTGCTGAGAAGATGGAGCCGAACAACCAGGATGTCGTTGAAGACACCGTAGATCTGGCTATACATCCACTTCCACATCTGGGCCGAAATAACGGTCGGGATGGCCCACGGCACCAACATGGCGGCGCGCATGGTGCCACGGCCCTTAAAGTTCGAGTTCACCACCAGGGCGATGACCATGCCCAGGATGAACTCGAAGACCACTGTGATCACGGTGAATTTGACCGTCGTCCAGATGGCGTCGCGAAATGCAGTGTCCTGCACCAGGAAGCGGTAATTCTTTAGTCCGATGTAGTCAGTGGGCTTGATGCTGGCCAGCCGCGCGTTCGTAAAGCTGTACCAAATCGTCTGGGCAAGCGGGACCATGGCTACCGCCAGCACGACGACGATGGTGGGGAGCAGTAGTAGCCAGGCGGTCCGAGTTTGGGAGCTTGCGAGGGTTCGCGTCTTCTTTGGTTTCACGCTGATATCCGGTTGGCCCTCGTGGACAGTGGCATTCCGGCCCATTCATCCCCCCTCGCTATGATGGGCTAGGCGGGGGCGACATTCGCCCCCGCTGTAGCTTCCCGGGTGTTTGTTTGGTGTTTCGTGCAGTGTAGCCGGTTGTCGGCTAGCTGGCTACCCGCTCGATCTGCTGCTGCACCTGCGGCAGCACGCTGGAAGCATCTCCGCCCGTGAGTACCTGGTTGACGCCTTGGAAGAAGTACGTCGAAACCTGGTTGTAGTTCTCACCGGTGGAGCGAGACGGGCGCGTGACGCGCACGACGTCCTGCAGGCTCTCCAGGAACGGCATGGCTTTGATCACGTCCGGGTCGGCCGCAACGTCCGGTTGGGTCGGCACGTATGAGCCGATGACCGCTCGCCAGGTCTGAACTTCTGGGCTGCACAGGTAGCGTATCAGCTCGATTGCGGCGTCCTTCGCCTTGGAGTAGGCGGAGACACCGAGCTGCCAGCCACCGACCGTGCCATAGTGCTTCTGGCCGGAGTTTGCCGGGATCGGCGCGACGTCGAACTTCCCGGCGATGGGGGAATCGCTGGCGTTGCCAGCGGCGTAGGCGTACGGCCAGTTGCGCATGAACATGGAATTGCCACCCTGGAAGACGTTACGTGCGTCTTCTTCCTTGAAGGAGGTGACGTCCTTCGGCGCGATGTCGCCAACCCAGCCCTTTGCTCGGTTGATCATGTCGATCGCGTTCTGATTGTTGACCGTGACTTTGCCGCTCTCATCGATGATCTGGCCGCCACCGGCACCGGCAATCCACTCGAGGGCGTCGCAGGTCAGGCCCTCGTAAGCAGCGCCCTGGAAGACGAAGCCCTGGAAGCTGGCATTCGAGCTTTCACCGTCCTTGACCTTCTTGGCCATGGCTTCGAGATCGTCCCAGGTTTCCGGCGGCTTGTCGTAGCCGTACTTCTGCAGCAGGTCCGTGCGATAGAACATCATGCCGAAGTCACCGAAGTACGGCATTGCGGTGAGCTTACCGTCGACAGTGTTGTTCTGAATGATGGTGTCGTAGCTCTTCTTGGCCAGATCGCTCAGAGCCGAGCTAAGGTCAGCTAGATGCGGTGCAAAGGCGCCTGGCCAAATGACGTCCAGCATCATGACGTCGACGTCGGACGATTTACCCTGGAAGAAGCGCTGATAGGTGGAATAGTTTTCGGTCGAGTCCTGCGGTTTTGGAACGACGTTGACCTCAATACCAGTATCTTTGGTGAACTGGGCGATCATGACCTTGTCGATGTCCGCGCCAGAACCAACCGAATCACCATAGTAGGTGATCTTCTGGCCCTTGTGCTGTGTATTCGGGTTCGGTACGGCGGGCGCCTGTTTCGGATCGAACGTCATGGCTGCCGGACTACCCTCTGGCGAAGCAGCACTGGTCGCCGTCGACGTCGCCGCCTCCGTCGGAGTCGATGCCGCTGCTTCCGTCGGGGTCGAAGCTGCTGCCGTCGTTGGAGTCGTAGCTGACGTTGTTGTGGTCGCACCGCCACTTGATGTGGTGGTGGTCGTCGACTTGCTGCCGCCACCGCAGGCTGCGAGCAACGCCGCGACAACTGGAGCGCTCAAACCGAGCATGGCCGCGCGGCGCAACACCGCTCGACGGCTCAACCGTCCGCTCATCGCTCCTTCAGCGAGTTCTCGAAACCGCTGATCGTTTGACATAGAGTTCTCCTCCTACATCGAGGCCGCGCGCGGTCTACAGTGACCGATTCGCGGTCTCAACCGGCTCAATGGTGTCCTTCAGCGCATTTCCGCAATCGGTGCGCACGAGTACCCAGGTGCAGCCATTCCTGATGTTCTCGCATTTCCGGCTTTGGCCGTGTTCACTCGTCGCGTCGACGGGCTACTGGTCAATGGTTGCATCGGATTACGCACGTGGAACTGCGGTCGGATGGCCGACGGACACGTTTCATCACGTCCAGCAAGAATTGGGCCGACGCACCGCAGAATCCGCGCGCCAATCAGCATGCTAGCCCGAGCGCGCCGATATGACACCTTGTACACTTTCGCACCGAACGGACGAATTGTCCAGAGGCGACGTAGCTTCCCTGTGTCAACTTTGAGGCAGAACGTCACAAAATCGTGACGATTCGAAGTTGACACTTTCCGCTTGTGGGTAGCGTATCGGTTACGACGTTGCTCGGGTCAGGGGGTGGGTCTCTCGCTCAGGGTGGCTGCTTGTGTTTGCTGTGCAGCCAGAATTGCCGCGGCCCGGTCCGAGTCCTGTCCGTTGGCCGAACGGAAGACCGTAACGTTGTGAGGGTAGGGGATCGTAACGCCTGACGAGTTCAGCGCATGTTTGATGCGGCGCCGCAACTCTCGTTGCACGCGCCACTGCTCCATCGGCTTCGTCTTGACCATCAGCCTGATCGTCACCTGATAGGGACCGAGGGCTTGCACGCCGAGGATATTGGCAGGCTCGAGCACGGCCTCGCCGAGATCCGGATCCTGCTGGATACCGTCGAGGAGTTCGGTGAGCACGGCGATGGCGTGATCCACATCGTCGTCGTAGGAGATGTCGACATCGACGAGCGCGCGCGACCAATCTTTGGTGAGATTCTGGACCGCTCGAACATCGCCATTTGGCACGATGGTGAAGCTGCCGTCCAGTCCTCTTAGTCCGGTGCGGCGCAGGCTGAGATGCTCAACCGTGCCAACGAAATTATTGACTGAAATGACGTCGCCGACACCGAACTGGTCCTCAATCAAAATGAGAAACCCACCGATGAAGTCTCGAATGAGGCTCTGAGCGCCCAGTCCGATGGCGATCCCGACCACCCCGGCGCTGGCCAGCAGTGGTGCGATATTCAGCCCCAGCTTGCTCAGCACCATCATCCCGGCGATCACCAACACGATGAGGCGGCCACCCGATTCGACTACGCTGGAAAGCGTGTTGATCTTCAGTGTAAGTTCGCGGCTCTGTTGGTTGCTGCGTTCGACCAGATGCTTGATGGTGCGCCGGATGACCGTTCGCATGGCCCGCAGGATCAGGAAGGAGATGACGACGATGACCAGAATGCTCAGTGCTGGACCGATCGCATCCTTGCCGATGCTCTTGGCCGTTTCCGCCGTGAGATTTGAACGATTGATCGCGGAACGAATGCCTGATTCCACGAAGGAGATGATTGCTAGGGGCGAATGCACGTTGTCCCTTCCCCAGTATGTCAACGTTGCTCACGGAAGGTTACCAGTGGCCGATGTCCAAGCCAAACGAAACCGAGGCGACGCTCTCCTTTACGCCTAGCGCGTACGCCTCCTTTCGGACTGTCGTGGCGGAGGCATGCGACGCAGTCATTGACACGTCTCTGGTCTCGCCGACCGTTGAGCGCGATTAGGGTCGGCACCGCGCGTCAAACGTGTCACACGGCTGAAGCGTCGACTAGCATCGACCTTCAGTCGTCGTCCGGTTCGGTTCTGGAATCGCTCGGGCGGTGCGGGGCGGGCAAGACCTCAGTGGCGCGCGCGCGTTATTTCGCGGGCTCTCTAGTTCACCTGTGCGAAGGCGTCTACCGAACTCTCACTCGATGGCAGCGCGGACAGCGGACGTGCCCGCCGGGTGCCTTGGCTGCCTCCGCATCGTCCCATCAGATTGGACTACTCACCAGACCAGCCCCATCACGTTGTCCAATGCTCAGGGTTGAGTGACTGTCTTGATCTGGATCGTCTTCGGCTGTGCCTCCTCGACCTTCGGCAGCTCGATAGTGAGCACGCCCGCGTCGAATTCGGCGGATGCGTGCTGCGAATTGACCGAGGTCGGCAAGGTGATTGAGCGCTCGAACCGGCCGAAACGTCGCTCGCGCAGGAGCCAGCGACAGTCCCCATTCGACTCCTGCTCCTGCTGACCGTCCCGATCCTTGATCTCGCCGCTGATGCGGACACTGCTGCCGAGGACCGAGATGTCGACGTCAGTGGGAGACACGCCCGGCAATGGGGCGGTTATGATGTAGCGATCTCTCGTCTCGCGCACGTCGAGTGGGATCGATCCGGTGGCGGACATACTTCCGCGCGGGACCAGCATGCCCTCATCAAAGAGGTTGTTCATGGCGTCGCGAAAACCGCTGATGTCTCGTAGGGGGTCCCATCTTGAGCTCACTGGTGAAGATCCTTCCGTGTGTGGTTCGCTCCGGGGATTAGCACTCTCGATACGAGAGTGCTAACACTCAGTATAGTCCGACTACCGAGTGCAGACAAACAGGCAGGCGCACCCGGCAAAGCGAGGAAGGTGCGCTACCCTGCTCGTCAATGACTGCGCGAAAATTGCGACGCGAACCAGGGCGACGCGTTACAATCGCCGGTCGTCCTGCCTTTATTCTGGAAGGGCGACCAGTCGACCACCGGCGAGGCGCGCTGGGTACGGAAGGTGAACAATTATGGAATGGCAGCTTCCCGATGAACCACGACGCAAACGCGTCCTCATTCTTGGTGGGGGCTTTGCTGGAGTCTACACTGCTTACGAGCTCGGTCGTGCGTTGAAAGACGAGCCCGTTGATGTGGCCGTGGTCAACCGGGAGAACTTCTTCGTCTTCTACCCCTTACTTCCCGACATCATCTCCGGCGCGATCGAGACGAGCTCAATTCTCAATCCGATTCGACTGGTGGCGCCACAGGCGACCCTGTACGTCGGTGAAGTAACCGAGATCGATCTCGAGCATCGGCGGGTCGAGGTGCGGCAGGGGCTCTATGGCCACTATCAGGAGCCGCGCTCCCTCTATTACGACCATGTCGTCATCTCGCTGGGTGGCGTGCCCAACACGTCGGTGGTTGAGGGAATGGCTGAGAACGCCTTTGACGTGCAGCGCCTCAGCACCGCGTTTGCATTGCGCAATCAGCTGATCGACACGTTGGAGCAGGCCGACATCGAGACGGATCCAGTCGAGAAGCGGCAGCTCCTCACCTTCGTGGTCGTCGGAGGTGGCGCCAATGGCATCGAGGTCGTGGCCGAGATGCGCGACATGCTGATCGAGGTGACCTCACGCTACAAGCACATCGAGCCGGAGGACATTCGCGTGGTCCTGATCCACGGTGGGTCTCGCCTGGTTGAGGACCTGCCGGCCGAACTTGCCTCTTACGCCGAGCGGCTGCTGCGCCACAAAGGCGTGGAGATCATGCTCAATCGACGTGTCTCGAAGGTAGAGCCTGGCCGCGTCGTCCTCGATAGCGGCGGCACCATCGACGCCAGCACCGTTGTTGGCTCGGTCGGGGTGCAGCCCAACCCGCTGACGAAAGCACTTCCTCTGGAGCACAACAAGCGAGGCCAGCTCAAGGTGAGCCGGATGCTGAACGTCCCCGGCTATCCGAACGTTTGGGCGTTGGGGGATAACGCCGAAGTGATCGACCCCCACAATGGCAAGCCGTATCCGCAGACGGCGCAGCACGCTGTTCGCGAGGCGAGGTTAGTAGCCCGCAATATCGCCGCTTCCTTCAAGGGTGAGCCGTTGCAGTCGATGCGCTATCGCACGTTGGGGCAACTGGTGGCGCTCGGTCATCGCTCGGCGATCGCCTATGTAATGGGGCTGAAGCTCTCGGGTTTCACGGCATGGTGGTTGTGGCGCTCGTACTACCTACTGCAGATCCCGCGCTGGGACAAGCGGTTACGCATCATGTTTGACTGGACGTTGGATCTGGTGTTCCCGCCGGAGCTCACGCAGCTCAAGGTCGGTCAGCCGGTACCCGCGGCGAATGCCCCACGACGGACACGTGCGAAGCGATCGGATAAGGTACCGGCCCAGAAATCTTGAAGGGTTCTAGTCCGCGGCGACCGCGGCGTTCTTGCTGACGGCCCAGCGACGGATCATCTCTCGCAGCAGTTCGGTGCCTGACTGCAGCGACGTGTCGCCGCCCTCCCCGACCGGGTAAACGGAGACGAGTCCGACCGCTTCGACCTTTCCGGTGTCAAGAACGGTCTGCACCGCGGCCACGGTAGTTGCCATGTCCGGACCGTTGGGCTCCTTGGTGCCGTGCGAGGGTGTAAGTGACTCGTCCAAGATGTCCAGATCGATGTGCAGGTAGATCAGGTCGGTCTTGTCGGCCAACGCCTGAACGGCCTCGGTGAGCTTCGGTCCAGACACCGGGACCACTTCAACGGCGGTGGCGTCGACCAACTGTTTTTCGGCCGGGTCGAGGTTGCGCACATCGACCATGATGATTCGGTCGGTTGGGAGGGCCACCTCCTGATGCGCGCCGATGCGCCAGTTGGGATAGCAGAGCCCAGCGATCACGGCCACCGGCATCCCGCCCAGCATTCCGCTCAGCGTCGTCTTCGGCGTGTTGAAGTCGCCATGGGCGTCGAACCAGACGAGCCCGATCCGCGCCGTCGAACCTTTGGCCTGCTGCAGACCGCCGATGACGCCCGGCAGCGCGCCGCAATTGCCACCGGCAACCACCACATGCTCACCGGCTGCGAAACCGGCCGCGACTTCATCGGCAATGCGGCCGCACATCAAGCCCAGCGTGTCGACCGGGTCGTCTAGAAACTCGCTGTCCTCGACCCACGGTCGCGCATAGCTGACCGCCCCCTCGGCGACATCGTAGACTCCGCTCTGACGGAACGAATCGAGCTCTCGTGGAGTCTCCCCATGAGTTGCGCGGTTGGTCGAGCGAAGCTCGACGACGTGAAGATCCATCGTTACCCTCCTCCAAAACCGACTTCGAGACGGTAGACCAACGAAAGAGTAATGCGCTATGAACCGCCTTCGGCGCTCTGTATCTGACGCAGCGCCTCGAGCGCCTTGTCGACGTCGGGGATCACCCCGCGTTCGGTGATGACCTCCTGATACGCGAGTCGCCCCGACTTATCGATGATGAAGAGCGCACGACGCGAAATGTCGTGATACGCGCCGAACTGATCCATCTTGATGTCGAAAGCGGTCATCATCCGACGGTCGAGATCGCTCAGCACTGGGTACGTCAGTTCGAGCCGTTCCGCCCAGACCCGTTGTGAATGATGTGAATCGACCGATATTCCGTAGACTTCGGCGCCCAATCGATGAAACTCATCGAGGTTGTCCTGCAGTTTGGACAACTGGTTGCCTCAGCCGCCGGTGAAGGCGAAGAAATAAGAGGAGAGAACGACCGTGTGCTCTTTGATCGCCTCGCTCAGAGTGAACGTGTCACCCCATGAGCTCGGCACCGAGAACTCGGGCGCCATCTCCCCGATCGTTAGTGGCATAGAGAACCCTTTCCGTGCGTTACCATCTGTAGCTTGCGTCACGTAATGACGGCTTGATGGTCGTGTTGAGGTTGGGCGGGTGCCCGCTGGCACTATACAGTGACTGGTGAAATCTCGCACGAACCATGCGTGGGTCGAGCGTCCGGTCCAGCGTTTGTTGATGTAGCATAATGCGGAGTCCGGCATTCGGGTTGCCGGGATTCTCGAACTGGCGGGAGGAGAGGGCGTGCAGCTTTACAATACCTTGACTGAAAAGAAAGAGGAGTTCAAACCGCTCGACGGTAATACCGTGCGCATGTACGTGTGCGGAATCACGCCGTACGATACGACGCACATGGGTCATGCCATGACATACCTCACCTTTGATGTGGTCAATCGCTTTTGTCAGTATCTCGGCTGGCGCGTCAAGTACGTCCAGAACGTGACCGACATCGACGACGACATCCTGCGCAAGGCAAACGAGGTCGGAGATCGCTGGGATCTCCTGGGCGACCGGTTCATCCGGCAATTTCAGGAAGACCTCAACGCGCTCAACGCACTTCCCCCGGCCGTCTATAGCCGTGCGACCGAAGAGGTCCCGATGATCATCGAGATCGTCTCTTCACTCATTGAAGATGGAACGGCTTACGAGCGAGAGGGCAATGTCTATTTCCGCGTGTCGGCTGACCCGGAATACGGCAAGCTCAGCCGCTTGACCCACGACCAGATGCGGATCATTTCTGCCGAACGCGGCGCCGACCCGAACGATCCGCTCAAGGAAGATCCGCTCGATTTCATCCTGTGGCAGGCGAGCAAGCCGGGCGAGCCAACCTGGGAGAGCCCATGGGGCTTGGGCAGGCCGGGTTGGCATATCGAGTGTAGCGCCATGTCGATGCGCTACCTCGGTTCACAGATCGACATCCATGGCGGCGGGAGCGACCTGACTTACCCCCATCACGAGAGCGAGATCGCGCAGTCGGAAGGCTTCACCCACAAAGAGCCCTTCTCTCGCGTTTGGATGCACGTCGCCATGGTGCGGTATCAGGGCGAAAAAATGAGCAAGTCGCTTGGCAACCTCGTATTGGCGCGTACAGTGCTCCGCTATCACAGCCCTGACGCGTTAAGACTCTATCTGCACAGCCATCACTATCGTGATTCGTTTGAATATGAGAACAGTGGTCCGGCTGAGTTCGAGCCGATGGTCGATCTCTTGCGTAACGCCATGTTGATCCGAGGTTCGGACGAGGTTCCAGCACTCGATCTCGAGCCGCTCAAAGAGGATTTCATGGCTGCCATCGCTGACGACCTCGACACGCCGAAGGCGATCGGGATCTTGAATGAGATGGCCAAAAAGCTGATCGGTGCCGCCGAGGCTGGCCACATCATCGAGGACGCGCGACACACGTTACGAACAGCCGCCTCGATCCTCGGATTGCGAGTGACACGCTAAGTAAACGCGAACGTCTCGCGGCGACACATAGCTGTCGCCGCGAGACAAAGCGACAGCAATGGAAACGGACACGCATGGTGAGAGTGGCGGCGCCACAAGCCAGCCGGTGGCTGCTGTCGATCTTGATACTCGTGATGGTTCCGCGGTTGGCGCTGGCGGCTCCAGCCGCGACGTCCGATTTCGCCACCTATGACGCCACTGCCACAACTCGCTACTTCTCGGAGACCGGCTTCTGGGTGTCCGACCCGTTTCTCTCCTTCTGGAATGAGCATGGTGGGCTCGGAACCTTCGGTTATCCGATCAGCCGTGTCTTCTACCAGAATGGATTCTTCAAACAGTATTTCGAGCGTGCAATCTTCGAGCGTCATGACGAGAACGCCGGTACGCCCTACGTCGTCCTGTTGACGCGCCTTGGATCACTGGGCACGGTCGATCGGCGCGCCGAACCGCCTTTCCAACCGGTAGCCGCCGCCCCTGACTCAGACTGCGCCTACTACACGGAGACACAGCATTCCCTCTGCGGGCCCTTCCGCGACTTCTGGCAGGCACATGGCGGCCTGGCAAGCTTCGGCTTCCCTATCAGCGAGCCGTTCGACGAGGTTAGTCGGACCGACGGGACGTCGCATCTGGTGCAATATTTTGAGCGGACCAGATTCGAACTCCATCCGGAGAACTCCGCGCCGTACAACGTTCTGCTCGGCTTGCTTGGGAGCGAAGCGCTGCACAACACAGTGGTACCGGACGAGGCAGTTGCGATCGAAGGCGCGGATGTTCCCGAGCCTCCTCCGATCGGTCCGCGTCCGCTCTATACCGATCACGACGTCTCCTGTGGGTCCAACGTCCTCTGGTGGGGGGACCTCAACAACATCGGATCGAATGATTATTTCCTTGGCCTGGCGCAGCAGAGCGGGTGCCGTTGGGTGCGGGTTCAGGCGCAGTGGAGCGAGCTTGAGCCGGTGCACGGCACCTATACGTTCAATGCGTTGAGCACCATGATCGATGAAGCGCACGCACACAACTTGAAGATTCTGATCACGGTCAACAGCGTGCCGACGTGGGCCTACACACCCTTTTCTGGGCAGCCGGCCGACCCCCCTCTCTTTGCCAATTTCATAGATCATCTGACATCCCGCTTCCGGGGGCAGGTCGACGCCTGGCAGCTCTGGAACGAGCCGAATCTCTCGTATGAGGCGGGTGGATTCATCGATGCGCACGGCTATTTCGACATGTTGCAGGCGGCATCGCCGGTCGTTCGAGCGAACGACCCCGGTTCGCTGATCGTGATGGCGGGACTGGCACCCAACAGCCTGCATGACCGTAAGTGGGCCTACTCCGATATCGATTACCTGCAGGATCTCCTTTCGATCGACAATGGGGCGGTGAAGAACTACATCGATGTGGTCGGTGCTCACAGTTATGGTGCAGGCAACAGTCCCGACAACTTCTGGCCGAGCAATCTGGCGGATCACACCGGCTGGACCAACGCGCCGGAGTTCTACTTCCGGCACATCGAGCAGGTCCATACCATTCTGGTCGAGGGCGGCTTAGGTGATTTGCCGGTCTGGCTGACCGAGTTCGGCTGGACGACCCAAAACGACTGGCCTGATTACGGCTACGGCGATTGGGTGAGTCCGCAGCAGCAGGCGCAGTACATCACGCGCGCCTACGAGATCGCACGGACCGAGTGGCCATGGATGCAGAACATGTTCGTCTTCAGCCTCAATTCGGCCATCTTCCAGGGGAGCGGCGGGCCTTATTACGGCTTCTCGATGACCGACGAGTTCGGCAAGCCACGACCCGCCTATGACGCCATCAAAGCCATGCCGAAGTAGGTTTCCTCCAGAGCACCAGGACGCCATGGATGTCGCCCCTACTGGGATCTGTGTGGACTCCATCCGTAGGGGCGGCATTCACGGCGTCCTGCGAGAGAGCATTCGGCTACCCCCGGGCTGCTTGGCACTACTCCTTGAAATCGGCGAGCCCAAGTTCCTCGACCAACTGCTCGAGCAAAGCGATGTGCTCCTGAGGCGTCTTCAGCCCCGCACTCATGGTGTTGATCGAAAGATGCGTGGCGCCGAGCTCTTTCCAACGCTCGATGTCCTGGCGCCATTCGGAGCGCGGCGTCATCCCGAGGCTGAGACGCGCCTCCATGCCCAACTCGTCCGGGTCGCGCCCCGCTTCGCGGGTGTAGTTGCGCACCATCTCGACTTTAGCCTGGCCCTCGGCGTTCGGACGGAACTGCGGCATCCAACCATCCCCCATCTTGCCGATGCGCTTGAAAGCCGGGTCGGTCGATCCACCGATCCAAACCGGGATCGGCTGCTGAACCGGCAAGGGTTTTAGGCCGGCACCAGGGATGTTGTGCCACTTGCCCGTGAATGTGACCGATTTCTGCGTCCAGAGCATGCGCATGACGTCGATCTGCTCTTCTTCACGCCGGCCGCGATTGCGGAATGTCTCGTTGAGTGACTCGTATTCAACCTCGTTCCAGCCGACGCCGACGCCCAGCCGGAATTTGCCGCCAGTGAGCACGTCGACCTGCGCCGCCTGCTTGGCGACCAGCACGGTCTGGCGTTGCGGCAAGATGATCACGCCGGTGACCAGTTCGAGCTTGGTGATGGCTGCCAGATAGCCGAAAAGGACGAAGGGCTCGTGGAATTGGGTATCGAGCGTGTAGGGGCCGCGCCAATTGGGGCGGTTCGTAATGTCGGCACCGATCACGTGATCGTATGCCAGGATGTGGGTGTAGCCCAATCCTTCGGCAGTCTGGGCGTATTCACGCACGACCGCTGGGTCTGGTCCGATCTCGACCTGCGGAAAGACGACGCCGATCTTCATTCCCGTTCCTCCCATGCGAACGACGGACATCCTGGTGATAATTTGTCGGGCTGTGTGTCGCAGCTGCGGCCAGCGCCCGCATCACGCTGGCGTCGCTCTACTATCGTAGTGTAACTGTGCTGTCGCGCGACTTGATTCCCCGACTCGCCACGTTGTGGATCACGCCGTAACGTCGCATCACTCACGCCACTCTCTTGCGCTAGGGTGACGCTGAGCCTCGCTGGCTGCCAAACGTGGCAATGAGCCCCTGAATGAGCTGCTGTTTCTGCGCGTCGGTGAGTCGAGCGGTGCCATGAATGAGCGTGTAGTATCCGGGCGGCATGCTGCCATTCTGCACGGCGCGAGCGGCGCGGTCGGCTCCTCGCTGATTCGGGCTGAAATTTGAGAAGTTCAGGATCTGGCGTCCATGATCGACATGCTCCTGCACCAACCAGGAGATCGGCGCGATGTTGGAATACCAGGGCCAGGTTGTTTGATTGCTGTGGCAATCGCCGCACGCCTCCATGGCGAGTTGTTGGGTTTGTGGACTGTCCCAGGTGACTGGGTTTGTGGCCGGTGGATCGTTGTGCGAGCGCCCGTATGGGATGAACTGGATCAGGACGAAGCCCGCGATACCGGCAACGACGCCGATCTTCACGAGCCGAAACAACACTTTGAACAACCAGATGTCCCCTTTCCCGGTCAAGAGACCGTACACCGGAGAGCAACTCTAGGCTGACATTCTTGGACGAGGATTAAAGAGGGGCCGCGACGAACGTCATCCGATGTCCTTTGTCTGTCCCCTGGACTACCTCTTTCAATGAGGTCTCATTCCTGCCGTGGGTCCGCGCCTCCAGTGTCTTCACCAACCACTTGATCAACGACAGGATCGCCGTTCGCGGCTCGAAACATGACCGCGGTCGTCCCTCGAATGAAGCGGCGTTGCGCGAGTGGGATACACATCAGAATGGCGATCGTCAGCGCCAGGCCCGCGTAAAGTGGCATGGAGGGTTTGACCGCGTACAGCCAGCCGCTCATGAAGGGGCCGATGGCGAAGCCGGCGCCACTCATGATCTCCGCCAGCGCGTAGGTGCGCGAGCGCAGGTGCGCCGGCGTAACAACGCTGAGTGCGGCTTCGAACAGTGTCCAGGTGACAAAGAAACCACCCCGCAGCAAGTAGGCGAGCGCGAAGATGACCGTCGAGCCGCTGACGGAGAGGAGCAGGAGCGCTACCGCCACAGATCCAATCGAGAGAAAGAGCGCGTTGAATGGCTGCTGAAAGCGCCGGATGCGGTGGATTATCAGACCCAGCGAAATACTTCCCGCGGCGCCGATGGAACCGAAGACGCCAATCACGCCGTCGCTCACGTGATGAACGTCCTGCAGATAATTGGGAACCAGGGCAATGCCCACCGAGAGCGCGAAGATCGCGACCATCTCCATGAGCAAGATCGACATGATCGAGCGGTCAGCGAGCGTCGTGCGGTAATTGGCGCTTGACTCCGCCTTGTTTGGTGGCGGTTTGGGAGTGATGGTCGAGAAGGATAACGCCGCACCCGCGGCAAAGACTCCGGCCACGATGAAGACGGCTCGCAGGCTGATGGTGGCAGCGATCAGTCCCCCGAGAGCGGGAGTGATCAGGAGTCCCGTCGAGGGCGCCACGGTGTTGATCAAGGTGAATACACGGGTACGATCCGGCCCCTCTCCTGCCCCGGCGGCGATGGTGGAGAGAATCGTCGGAAAAGCGATGGCCCCGGCCGAAATGACCAGGCCGAAAAGGATCAGCTGCCACCAGGAGTTGGCCACGGCGAAGAGGAGCATGCCGAGTGCGGTGAGCGTGCGTCCCACCACCATGATCGCCCGCGGCGGAATGTGGTCGGCCAGGATCCCGCTGGGGATCAACGTAAAGAGCCTGCTGATTCCGACCACACCCATGACGACACCGACCTGTGGCGGGGTGGCGCCGAGTTCGGCGATGTACAGAGGCCAGAGCGTCTGATAGATGCCGAACGCGCCCTCGCCAAAGGCCATCCCGTAGAAGATGCGGCGGTTGTCGTGACTGAGTCTGAGACGTGGTCTCCAACTCACCGCGTACTACCTCCGACGACGATTTCCCGGCTTGTCCGGCGTTCCCGTTCGGCTGTATGCATGCACCACGTTGCATGTCCGCCGCGCCCGACGATAGCACAGGTGCCTACCAACCCGTTGACATGCTTCGGACATTGCTCGTCAGATTGTCACCGTCATCAGCGCCGTAGTGGCGGGCGTCCCTGCCCGCCTTCCTGACGCGCCCGTGAGCGCGAATCGTGAGGGTTTCGCTTGACGGTCGGAGTTGAATGAGTTGCCCGCATGTGCTCGATGAAGGCGGGCAGGGACGCCCGCCACTACATTGACCAGAACTGAAAACAACACTGGCGGGGAAGGGCGCCCCGCCAGTTGCGATCTCGATTGATTGAGGAAGGTTAGCCTTCGGCGGCCAGTGCGTCCTCCGGATCCTCGTAGACCGATTCGCCGCGCTGCAGCCGCATGGCCGTGCGAGCCGTCTGCAACATGGCGCGCGACGTTGGCGCGTGTGCGGCCAGGTAACGCGTGACGGCGATCAATGCATGATTCGCGGCTTCTGGACGAGTCTCACGTAGCTCGCGCTCCAGCGCCAAACCGGCTTCGTACATCTGGTAGCTGTGGAACTCGGCGTCTTCACGGAGTAGCGTGCGTCCGAGCGTCGCAAGCAACGGCGCACGATCGTAGCCCTGGCTGAGATAGCGGTGAACGACCATGGCCGACTCGTTGACGCGCTGCTCCCGGTCCGTAAGTTCAAGCAGTTCGTCCAGCAGAGCCCGCGCTGTGGCCGTTTCGTCGGATCCAGGTCGCTCCTCCGGCAGGCGCGCGGCCGGCATGTTGAGGAAGCGATCGAGATACAGGCTGGCCGCGCCGTGAAAAATACCGCGAGCCAGGTCGGCCGAAGGGGCGCGTTTGAGCGACTGATGCACTGCGTTGCAGTAGGTAAAGGTATGCAGCACCGTGATCCAATCAGAGAACTCGTTGCTGGTATGGAAACGGGCCACGCGCACCGCCGCGGCGTAGGTCAACGTCTGACTGACGTCAGTGAGTGACGCGCCGGACTCGAGGGCGGCGAGAATGGCGTTGAACGTCGCGTCCGGATCCTCATCAAGGAGGAGGTCAACGAGGTCGCCAAACCCGGTCCAGTTGCCCGTTCCGGCGCGGTCGTGGCCGAGATTGTCGAGACGTGCAGTTGCCTGATCGAGCAGCGCGATGAGATCGACGGGATGCCGCCAGATGTTCAACTCCTCGCTGCGGCGCGCCATCGCCAGACCGCGGACCACGCTCGGCAGCACGTCGGTGGCCTGATCCCAGCCAACGAGATCGAGCATCTCGCACGCCTTGTTGATGAAGTCGGTGGTGTGACCGCCATCAAGGTAGACGTGATCGGTGGCGGCGGAGAGGAGCATATCGGCCAGCTCTTGCTGGGTGGCGCCGGAATCGATGGCGCTGAGCAGAGCACGCTCTGCGCCGTCCGAGTCTCGCACCTCAATGAATTGGCGGAACCAGACTTTGAGGCGATCAATCGGTACGTCTGCTTTCGGCAGTGGATCGAGCTGGAAGCGGGGCGGAGCGCCGCTCACATCCGACGCCACGTGGACCATACCGTGGTAGAGCGCCAGCGCCTGCTCTTCTCGATTCAGCGCCGGAAGCGTGTTCGACATCGCCGTCAGAATCGTGAGTCCGGGGCCCCAGCCTGCCCGACGGAAGGTCGACCCGAACCGAGCGCCGATCTCGACCACGTCCGCCGAAGGAACGCCCGCTTCCTGGAGTCCAAGGACGGCTTTGACCGTCAGTAGATTGAGGTTCTGCTCCAGTCCGTCATGCAGGCGTTGCTTCCAGCGCTTCTCCTGGTCGACCGATTTGGGCTGCGGGTCAACGAAGACGACGCCATCCTCGATAACCGTGTCATAGATGCGGACATCGTCAGCCCACGGATCGAAGGTGCCGCCGCTCGCCAGATCGAAGCGTGCGTGGTGCCAGTGGCAGGTGAGGATGCCGTCGCAGACACTGCCGCGATGCAATGGAAAACCCATGTGCGGGCAGCGGTTGTCGACAGCATAGACCTTGTCACCATCGGCGATGACGGCAATGCCGTGACGGCCTCCAGAGACGATGCGCGGTTTATCGAGTTCCTCGATTCGTCCCACACGGACGAGCCTGTCGGCGGCCACAGCCATAGCGATCCCCTTTCGCGCGATGCGACACGACGGCCTGATTTGACACCAGTTTCATCATCGTAACGCGATTTGGCGCATCGGGCATCCGAAGAATGTCGCAAACCGGCGCGCTTGGGGGCTGAGGATCGGCTAGAACGTCCGTCCCAGCCTCTGGTCCCACGGCTGCGGCGCCGCGACCCGGATGATCTCGTCCTCCTGGTCCCTCACGTAGAGATAGAGATGGGCGAAGAATTCCTCCTCCGGCAACGGGTAGCTTGGGTTGATGCAGAGGTAAGGGAAGGGCCAGGGTGAATCGGCTCCCGGCTCGCAGCGAACTTCGATCCGTCGGCCAACGCGCAGACGATAAATCAAACCATTGAACCGGCGAGACGGGACGTCGACAAAGCCGTGGCGTAGCACGTGCTCCCAGACGTCGTCCCCAAGCGTTGCGCGCGCCACGACGCGCGCGTTGGTGCGGGCCGACTGGTAGTCTTCCTCGCGGAAATCCCAGCCGGCGCTCCGCTTGGGTACGTGGTACCAGCGTTGCGTCCAGGGTAGCTCGATCCCGCCCTGTCGCGTTTCGATGGGAAGCTCGACATCACGCCGAAGCAGCCAGTCCACAAACCGGGACATGAGCACTCCCTTTGGTTCTAGCTCGTTGATGATTAGAGTCTGCTCAGGCGGCTCGGGTGTGGTCCCGGCCGCCTGTCGTCGACGATCTAGCCGCCCGCGATCGGGGCGATGATCTGATACTCCTCGGCTGATGGATCGAACCTGCCACGATCCAGCACGTGTTTGTCATCGACCTTGCGCGAGACGGCACAGCCGCGTAGGCGCGCGTCCTTGATAATCCGCTCGGCCTCGGCGATGGCTTCGCGCGTCTCCTCGGTGTCAACCGCGGAATCCCATTCCAGCACCTGGTGACCCCGGCGGTTGGCGATGATGAGGCGGGACATCTGTCCTCCTATCGATTCATGCCGGTGAGGCAAGACGTTGGGACGAAGACGGTGTTGACATATTATGAGCGCTGTGCCGAAAAGGCAATAGGACCCACAACATGCCGTCGAGGATCTGGCGGGTCGGTCGCGGGCGGTTCCGAGATCTTCCCACCTCGACGATCCCCGTCAGAGGTGGCTTCCCGCTGTGTCGGAGAAGGGCTGTCACCTATGTGGCTGAGCATCGCATCACCTGTGCCAAAATGACGACGAATTCCTCCTGCAGCAAAGGTCTGGGATAAGCGGTCTGGACCATGGACGTCGCGTCTGTGGAGCGGAGGTCCCATGCCGCGCTATGATGGGCTCGCTTACGGTGGTCGGCCTCAGCCGACAGAAACGCATTTGAGAAAGGAATCAGCCCTCATGCCATTGGTTTACGCCTGTATCACGCCGCACGGCTTCTCGCTCATTCCGGCTGTGAGCGATGATGCCGAAGGTGGTCTCGCCACTCGTGCCGCGCTGGAGGAGGTTGGCCGCCGTGCCGCCGCCACCAATCCGGATGTGATCGTGATCGCCACGCCGCATGGGTTCCGAGTCGATGGCACCATCTGCCTCGCATCGGTTGCACGCGCCGCTGGGACACTCTCATGGGGCGGACGCACGCTTGAAATGAACGTGCCGGTCGACTCCGACATGACGGACGCTATCGCCGAAGCGGCGCGGGCGCGCGGTGTACCGATCGCGCTGGGTGGCTATGCGGGCAACGCGCGGCATCAGAGTGCCATCCCGATGGACTGGGGCGTCATGGTGCCGGCCTGGTTCCTGGGTCACAACCAGAACGCGGTTGGCCATGGCGGCGTTCTGGCTCCGGCGCCAGATCCAATCGGACCGCCCATCGTCATCGCTAACCCATCGCGCAGTCTTCCGCGCGAGTCGATGGTAGAGTTCGGCACCGCCATCGCTGAAGCCGCTGAGAAGGACGGACGCCGCATTGCCTTCGTCGCTTCGTGCGACTGGGCCCACAAGCATCAGGAAAGCGGCCCCTATGGCTTCAGCCCGGCCGCGGAAGAGGTGGACGGTATCGTCATGGACGCGCTCAAGCGAGACGATCCGGGAAGTTTGATCACGCTCACCGATGAGAAGGCCCGCGAGGCGGCAATCGATGGTTTGTGGCAGACGCTCATGCTGGCCGGAGCGCTGACGCACACGCCGATGAAGGGCGAAGTCCTCAGCTACGAGCACCCGACCTACTACGGCATGTTCGTCGTTTCATACGAGCCGAAGTAAAGGGCGGCGGCCAACAAGACTGGAGTAGACAACTACCTGTGGCCCTGCCGATCATCCACACATGAATTGAACAGCATGAGAACCTTCCCGGGCGAGTCTCGTCCGGGGAGGTTTGGTGTCGATTGTCATGGACGGACGGTCGGTCAGGATTACGTCCCTTTTGGCTTTGGTGGTGGCGCCGAGTCGATATCGATCCACTTCTCGAAGCCGCTAGTCGTAACCTCGGCCTTGATCGATCCGAAGCTCAACATCGACATCTGAGACCCCTTTCGTCGCAAATCGATCGTTCCCAGTGATGCCACTGTACGCGAGCAGGACTATCGATACAGTCAAGTGCTGTACGTCACGAGAGCGACACTTGCGCCCCACCCCCAGGACGTGGATAGTACGGCGTGGATATATCAGCGTCCGATGCGGGGACATTGGGCGAGTGTATATCGGATTTGATCGCGGCTACGCGTCCACAATTATTCGCGGGGAAGAGAGCACATGGGGAGATACCGGCTCGGCGTCGACATCGGTGGAACGTTCACCGATTTTTTGCTTATGGACGAAGTTACGGGCAGCTACAACCTGGTGAAGATCGCCTCAACGCCTGATCATCCATCCGACGCGATACTTGAAGGTCTACAGCGACTCACCCACGACTACAATCTCGATGCAGCGGATATCGTCTCCTTCGTTCACGGCACGACACTCGCCGTCAACACGCTCATCCAACGCAGCGGAGCGAAGGTCGGTCTGCTGGTGACCGAAGGCTACCGCGACATCCTCGAATTGCGACGACTGCGTCTTGAAGACCCAAGCCAGCTCTATAGCGACAAACCGGTACCACTGGCGCCGCGGCGTCATGTGCGCGAGGTACGGGAGCGCTTACTGGTTGATGGCAGCGTTTACATCCCGCTCGACCTCGATCAGGTGGAAAAAGCGGCTCGCGATCTGGTGGCGAAAGGCGTCGAGACGCTGGCCATCGCCTTCCTTCATAGCTACCGCAATCCGGCCCACGAATACGCCGCCAAAGAGCGCATCAAGCAGATTCTGCCCGACGTCTACGTCTGCACCTCCAGTGAGATTTGGCCCCAGTTCCGCGAGTATGAGCGGACGCTGGTGGCGGTCATGAACGCCCACGTTGGCCAGCGGATGGAGGAGTATTTCACCTCCCTCGAACGTGAGCTACGTGAGGCGGGCATGAGCACGCCGGTCTATTCGACAAAGTCCAACGGCGGCATCATGACGGCGAGCAGCGCAGCTAAGGTCCCGGTTGAAACCCTCCTCTCCGGTCCGGCATCGGGTGTCATCGGAGCCGCAACCATCGCGCGGCAGAGCGCCCATCCACGCGTCATCGCCTTCGACATGGGTGGCACCAGCGCCGACGTCTCGGTCATCAATGGCGAGGTCAGCTATTCGACCGAGAACCACGTCGGCGAGTTCCCGGTGACCATGCCGGCAGTCGATGTCTCGTCGATCGGCGCGGGTGGCGGCTCGGTCGCCTGGATCGACGCCGAGCGGGTCCTCAAGGTGGGACCACGCAGCGTCGGTTCCAGCCCCGGCCCCGCCTGCTATGGCCGCGGCGGCACCGAGCCGACCGTCACGGATGCTTACGTTGAGCTCGGCATCATCGACGCAGCTCACTTCCTTGGAGGCGAGCTGACCTTGCAGCCTGAACTGTCGCATGCGGCGCTCAGCGAAATTGGCGAGCGTCTGGGTTGCGATGCGCAACAGGCCGCGCGCTACGTCCTCAACGTCGCCACCGCCAACATGTATGCCGAGTTCATCCCGCTCATGGCCCGCCAGGGAGTCGACGCGCGTGATTTCGCGCTGCTGGCCTTCGGCGGCGCCGGTCCCACCCACGCCTTCATGCTGGCGCGGGAGGTCGGCATCGACTGCGTCATCGTCCCGCCGACCCCGGGCGTTCTGTGCGCGCTCGGTTGCCTGATGGCCGACTTCCGTTCCGATTTCATCCGCACTCTCTATCTGCGTCTGAGCGAGCTCGAGCCAGCCACACTAGAACGCGAGTTCGCCGAGATCGAACAAGAGGCACGCTCCTGGCTGGCGCAGCAGAACATCGAAGAGTCCGATCTGGCCGGCATGCATCTGGTTCGCAGCGCGGACATGCGCTATCGTGGCCAATCCTTCGAGCTGACCATCCCGGTGCCGGACGACCTCTCAACGTCAGCCGGGATCGATGCGCTTCTCGACGGCTATCACCGCCACTACGAGCAGATCTACGGGCATAGCGACGAAGGCGCCGAGACCGAGATCATCAGCATCCGGGTGCAGATCGTCGGTCAAACGGTCAAACCATCGATGGAGAACGACGCAGCGCCCGCAAGCGCGACTCGTGATGCGCCACAGCCGGTCGGAACGCGCACGGTGCGGCTGGCCACACCAGCCTGGGAGGCGCCGGTCTACGAACGCGATCAGCTCAGCCCCGGTATGCTGTTGGACGGACCCTGCATCATCGAGCAATACGACAGCACCATCCTGGTCACACCAGGATTTCGACTCGAGATCGACAGTCAGCACAACGTCATCGGCACTCGGGTCGACTAAGTCGCTCCGACTTCAACGGGACGCATTGAGAGGCGGCAAAGGGTGACAGACCAGGCTCAGGTAACCGGAACCGACAGAGTTTTGCTCGAGGTGCTACGAAATCGATTCCAGGCTATTGTGGACGAAATGGGCTACGTAGTGTTACGAACCGGCCACACGGTCTTCGTCAAGGAGACGGGCGATTTCGGCGTGGCACTGGCCAGTAAGCAGGGTGAGGTCTTCGCCACGCCCTATCGTGTTGGCGTGCATTTGATGGTCGGGCTGCCCCTGCAGGACGTACTGCAATACGTCGAGGAAAAGTTGGGCGGCTGGCATGAAGGAGACGTCTTTCTCTCGAACGACCCCGTCAGCACCGGCGGCATGGCCACCCACTTGCCCGACATCTATATTTGGAAGCCGATCTTCGATAAGGGTGAGCTGATTTGCTTCGCCTGGAGCTTCATCCACTTCTCAGACGTCGGTGGCCGGGTGCCTGGCAGCATCGCGCCATCCAACTCCGAAACCTTCCAGGAGGGCGTGGTATATCCGCCGGTGCATTTGATGTCCGAGGGGAAGATCAACCACGAGGTCCTCTCGATTTTGATGGCGAACTGCCGCATCCCGGAGCTCAATTGGGGCGACATCAAGGCGCAGCTGGCTGGGCTGAACACTGCCGAGCGTCGTATCCACGATCTGATCGACCGCTACGGCTCCGACGTCGTGCGCAACGGCATCGACAACGTCCTCGATTACGCTGAGGCTCAAGCGCGACGAGTCATCGACGACATGCCGGACGGCACCTATCACTTCGACGACTACCTGGAGATCGACCACGTCATCCCTGGTCGACTGCAGCGCATCAAGCTGGCGCTGACGGTCAAGGGGACGGACATCATCCTCGATTTCACCGGCACTGATCCACAAGTGCAAGCCGCCTTCAACATGGCGACGGGCGGCAAAGACGGCCACTGGATGATCTCCTTCAGTCTGGTCAGCGTACTGCGCACGTTAGCGTCCGACATGATCCTGAACAGCGGCGCGGTGCGCCCGCTGAAGTACATCTTGCCCAAGGGGAGCATGCTCAATCCGGAGCCACGCGCCTCGTACGGCGTGCGCGCGGCATTGATGTTCCGGGTGTTCGACGCCATCCTCGGCGCGCTGGGTCAGGCGCTTCCCGACAAGATCAACGCCGCGGGCTCCAATCAGGGCTCGATCCTGCTCGTCTCGGTGCCGGATCCAG
The DNA here is from genome assembly GCA_963713965.1 of uncultured Chloroflexia bacterium. Lineage (GTDB taxonomy): Bacteria > Chloroflexota > Chloroflexia > Thermomicrobiales > Thermomicrobiaceae > CALAGB01. The sequence continues at coordinate 1,325,097 of OY970217.1, read as the reverse complement.
AGACCGGTGGCACCAAGGTGAGCGTGGTTCAGCCGCTGGCCGGAGGCTCCGGCGGTCGGCCAATGAAGGACGGCCTCGACGGCGTAGACGTCGCTATGGGCTACCTCAAGAACGTCCCGACCGAGAGCATCGAGCAGGAAGTGCCGGTCCTCGTCAGCCGTTATTGCCTGCGTGAGAACAGCGGCGGTGCCGGGTATTATCGGGGCGGTGTCGGCGTGGAGTTGGAGTTAAAAGTCTTCCCGCCCAACAGTGTCGTCACGGCGCGCGGGATGGAGCGCTACACCTTCCGTCCCTGGGGTCGTCTGGGCGGCAAAGCGGGAACAACTGGATTCACCACGCTCAACCCTGGAACCAATCGCGCGAGAAACGTCGGCAAGATCGACGTCCTTTATCTGGAACCTGGCGATCGCGTCTACATCGGCGCGCAAGGTGGCGGCGGCTACGGCGATTCGTTGGCGCGACCAACCGAGTGGGTGTTGGACGACGTTCTCGATGAACTGGTCACGCTCGAGAGCGCACGCGACGAATACGGCGTCGTTATCGAGGGCGATCAGGTCGATGAAACAGCGACGTCCATGCTACGCTCCGAGCTTCGCGCGAAGCGTGGTGAGAACCTCCCGGATTTCGACTTCGGTCCCGAGCGGGATGCCTACGAACGCCGCTGGACGCCAGATCTGCAGGACGCCATCTTCGCTGCGACGAATGACTACCAGACCACCATGCGCAACTTCCTGCGCACTCGGCTCTTCGAGCGTCTGCAGCAGCGCTTCGATAGCGGTGAAACCGTGCTCCCCGGCGAGATTGCAGGGGTGGTTGACGCCATTCGTGAGGAGGAGTTGACTGTCCGCGTCTAATCCCGCATCCGTTGTACGGGCGACGCATGCGTCGCCCACCACGGTCGCGCGCTCCAATCCTTCTAATGGTTTCCCATTCCGACACCTCGGTAGGGGCGAAGCTTGCCTTCGCCCACCCAACCCGGCCGGCCAATCGCAAGGCCGGATCCGCCTGTCACGCCACGATCCCAGTAATCACACCCACTGCGGGATCATCGCCGTTCTATTCGGGCGAAGGCGAGCTTCGTCCCTATCACGTCTATGTGGCAATGACTCCTGGATGAGACGGAACACCGGGCGTGGCTGCAAAGTGCATACCGGCGTCGCGGATAGCCGCTTCACGAGGGCGAAGGCAAGCTTCGCCCCTACCACCGGACCAGTGACGCGCGAGCTGATGATGTGCGCGACGCATGCGTCGCCCGTACAGAAGTGGCGGGCCGTCGTGAGTGCGGGCACGCAGGATGCATAATTCGAGAGCGGCGCGCAATGTGATAATGGACACCACGTCACCTCACCTTTCAGCGCGACGACTGGACGCGTGATGTGTGTGAGTCCTTCTTCGCTGGCTCGAAATCGTTGCCTTGGAGCGAATGTCGACACAACGTGGAGGGGAGAGCATGCCTGTATTCAATCGTAATGCCAGGCTCGACACCTCTGAAGTTCAAGATCGGCGCGGGATCGGCAAGGGAGTCGCGGTTGGTGGAGCAGGTGGCGCAGTAACGATCATCGCACTGGTCCTGTCGTTGATCTTCGGGGTTCCGATCGACGTCAATGGTCCCTCGCAATCGACCGACCCGAACGCAGGAATTTCAGGTGGAAACCTGGCGGCCAACTGCCAGACCGGCGCCGATGCCGAGCAGAGCCAGGATTGCCGCATCGTTGCCTACGTCGACAGCATCCAGCAATACTGGAACGACGCGCTCGCTCAACGCGGCGTCCAGTACAGTCGCTCGCAGACTGTGCTCTTCACCGATTCGACATCCACGGGATGCGGCACGGCGACCACTCAGGTCGGACCATTTTACTGTCCGGCGGATAAGTTTGTTTATCTCGATCTCGGGTTTTTCGACGAACTGCGCACACAGTTTGGCGCGCAGGGCGGTCCGTTCGCCGAGGCCTATGTGCTTGCACATGAATACGGTCACCACGTGCAGGACCTCACCGGTATTCTCGATCGAATCGGCAACGACACGCAGGGAGCGACGAGCGCCTCGGTGCGGGTCGAACTGCAGGCCGACTGCTACGCAGGCGTCTGGGCCAATCATGCGACGGAGACCGGCTACCTGACGCAGTTGAGCCAGGCGGACATTGCCGACGGATTGAACGCGGCGGCAGCGGTCGGAGACGACCGGATTCAACAGGAGTTTCAGGGACAGGTGAACCCCGAAACCTGGACCCACGGATCATCAGCTCAACGAGAGACGTGGTTCACCACCGGCTACCAAACGGGAGACATGAGTGCCTGCGATACGTTCAGCGGGAACCCGTAGCGGGGCAGTCGATCAACCGGGCGTTCGAGCCGGCGCTCACGCGGGAGTGAATCGCGCCATTTCAACGTTCTTCGCCGCGCGGGCTTTGACGAGTTTCTGGATGAGTGGTATCGGCAATTCCTGGTTCAGCGGCAGATGGATCGTCGCCTGCACCGCATGGTAACCGGCCAGGTCCTCGCGATGCTCGTCGACGATCGGCGTCGGAATGAAGAGGCTGATGTGGCGTTTGGCGAGGTTGAAGTAGACCAGCTTGCCGTGAAACTCGTAGAAGGGCATCCGATAGCTGATCTTCTCGGTCGCCTCCGGCACGGCGTCTACAATGGCACGCCGAATCTCCCGCAGCTTCGGTTGAATGTCTGCGGGCGTGCCAGCGATGTAGTCGTCCACTGAGCTGACTATAATCATTGAGCCGTCTCCTCGACCTGCATCACAGCCCGTAGTGTACGTCGATCGGCTGCTGGTAGGCGTTCACCTCGCCGCTCAGAACGTCCTTGATGAGGACAGGCTGCCCTGCGGTCGATGACTCCATGATGGAGAACGCCGTCGCCAGGTCCCGCAACGCTTCGCGACCATTCATCTCCGGCCGGCGCCCGGCTGCGATGGCGGCAAGCCAATCGCGGTAGGCCAATGCGAACGGGTCGTTGACGCCGTGTGGAAAGTACCGCTCGCGTTCGTCGTCGGTTGCCTCGCGCTCAAAGAGCTCGGCCAGTTCGATACGGTCGCCTTCGTCGCGAACCAAGACGCCTCCCTTGAGGCAGCCGCGTGTGCCGTAGATAGTCGTCCCACCCGGCAGGCCGGTCGATTCACCATGACCGGCCCAGGTAAAGGAGAGCGTTCCGACCGCACCGTTCTCGAATTCCGGTAGGGCAAAGAAGGCGTCGTCGGCGTCGGCTGGATATCGTCCAAAGGTGTTACCGTCCGGATCGCGCAGCTCCCGCTCAGTTTCAAAGACTCGCGTCACGGATGTCATCGCGCGGATCTCACCGACCAGATAACGCAACCGATGGGCCATATGGACGCCGATATCGATCGACGCGCCGCCTCCTGCCTCGATCTTCAGATGTCGCCACGGCGTGTCAGCCACGACTCGATCGGGTGACCACTCGGCGGTCCCGAGCGAGATGGAGGCGACCATCTGGATATCGCCAAGTTCTCCCCGCTCGATGGCCCAACGTGCTATCCGCACGTCTGGCTCGAATCGCACGTTCTCCATCACGCCCAGTGCCAGCCCCTCACGTTCGGCGGTCTCGACAAGCTGGATCGCTGACTTGACCGTCACGGCGATCGGTTTCTCGACCATGACATGCTTGCCGCTCGCGAGTGCTGCCAACCCGACCGTGTGATGCACTGGCAGCGAGGCCGTGATGTCGACGGCATCGACCAAACCGGAAGCGAGCATCTCACCGACGTCAGTGAAGACCTCGGCGTCCATCTCCGGCTGGAAGTCGCCGACGTAGAGATGTGGAGCCGCCAGGGAGTCGCTCGGATTGCGGCTGACGGGTGGTCGAGGCGGTGGTCCTTCGCCGCGCCTCCGGAACATCAGGGCATCGTCGCGCTTGCGGGCGACGAGTGCCGTGATACGGAAATCATCGTAGCCAGCCTCTCGCAGTAACCGATAACCGCGTAGGTGGGCGGGAAGAATCCGCCCGCAGCCGACGATGCCGATGCGTATTGGGACAGCCATCACTTTCCCCTCTCCGCTGGTTTGATCAAGTGAGCGGCAGGGAGATGACTCGACCGTCCCGCTCGGAGAGCAGACCGGCTTCGAGGATCTCCTGTGTGTCACGGCCAACTTCCATGCTGACCAACCCGTCGATCGGGAGGTCATGCGACAGCCGATTGAGGAAGTACTGCACTGCTGTCCGCTCACCCTCCGGCAGATCAGGCGGCTCGATGAAGCGACCATCAGGATCGTCGTCAGACGTGAGGCGGATGACACCTTCGCCACGCACGTCTCCCTCGCGCCGGCCGGAGTCACGCTGTACGGTCAGAGTTCCGCCACGTCCCCAGATTGTCGGGCCGCCGTCCGGTACCGGTCCTGAGGCGGACCAGGTTGACTCGATGACCGCGATGGCGTGCTGGTAGCGCAACGTGAGTGCGGCGTTGTCGTCGACCGCGATGTCAGGCTTGACTAGATGGCCGATGGTCGCGCTGACTCGACTCGGCATGCCGCAGAGAAGGCGAGCCATGCTGGCGCCGTAGCCACAATAATCGTTGTAGGCACCCGCGCCGTTTCGCTCCCGATCGTAGAGCCAGCCGTAGAAGTAGGGCGAGCAGCCGTACTCTTTTGGGCCGCGATGACCGCCGCGGAAGCTGAAGCGGTAGACGTCCCCCACGGCACCGTCTTGGGCGAGTTCAATCGCGTTGTGGATGGCGGGCTGCCAGGCGGTGGGCCAGTTGATCATGAGCGACACACCCGCATTCACGGCGGCCACGCGCATCCGTTCAGCGTTGGCCAGACTGTCCGCCATCGGTTTCTCGACCATCATGGGCACGCCGTATGACGCTGCCAGTTCAACCAGCGAAGCCGATCCGGCATTGTCAACGAAGATCAGAACGGCGTCCGGTGTTTCCTTCTCCATCAGCCTCGAGTAGTCGTCATACAGGCTCTCTACTCCGAACGTCTCACCTGCCTTATCGAGAAGAGGTTGGTTTGGATCGGCTGCGCTGATGGTGACGTCGTGGCGCTCGGCCATCTCGGCGATGTGCTGCCAGACGTGATCGTGGATAAGTCCAAGAACGCCGATCTTCTTCAGCATGTGCTACCTGCCTTCACGCGAATTTCCGTGGATTCATTGGAACTCATCCTACGATGTGATCTCGGCGACGTCTGGAACGTGCACGCGTGAATGGAACTCGGGCACGCCATTCACACCGTCGAGACGCAGGCGGAAGAGCGCACCAGCCAGGAGGCCACGCGTAGGACGTTCTAGCCCACCGGCGGTGGTGACGTAGATGTCGGCGTAGTCGGGTCCGCCGAAGGTGAGGCACGAGACCTGGGTCACCGGGAACTGGACCTCGCGCTCGATAACGCCGTCCGGTGAATAGCGCACCAGCTTGGAGCCGTCCCAACGCGCCGACCAGACGAAGCCATCGGCATCGACCGTCAGACCGTCCGGCTGGCTCTCGTCTTCGACGGAGGCGAAGACTCTCTGGTTGCTGATGTCTCCAGTCGACTGGTCGTAATCGAATTGATAAATGACCCGATTACTTGAGTCGGTGAAGTAGAGGGTGGAGCGGTCGGGCGAAAAGCCCATGCCATTCGAGAGACCAACGTTATCGAGCATCAATTTCATCGAACCGTCGACATCCAACCGATACAGGCGCGCGGGATGGTCCCCGGCGGGCATCGTTCCGCAGAAGACACGCCCTTCGGGATCGGCGATGACGTCGTTGAAGCGACCAGATTCCTCGCCGGGAAGGCTTTCGATCAACGTGGTGATCTGCCCGTGTCGCCAGCGTCGGATCGACCCCTGTTCGCCGAAGAAGAGGAGTGAGCCGTCCTCTTGGATGGTGAAGCCGCCAACGGAAGCGCCCTCATGCGCCAGTTCATGGTGCTCGGTCGCAGGATCATAGCGGAACAGGCGTCCAGCGGGGATGTCGAGCCAATAGAGTCGCTGCTCGGCAGGATGCCAGAGAGGTCCTTCACCGGTTTCGCATTGATAATCGCATAGCAGCTCAGGGTCCATCTCCGCGTACTCCAATCGAGCGGGCGACGCTCCTTCAAGGTGGCTCCGTTCGAATCATTCGGACACAAGCGACGTGTTGAATTCAAGACGTGGCGCGTGAAAACAGCCGCGCCAGCATCGCCCAGCTAGCGAGTCTCCGTCAAGCACGTGTCCCTTGGAGATGGATTTCAGCTGTGCGACACTCGTCCCACGAGCGCTAATCCGATTTGAATAAGACGCCGAACGGGAGTGACCGTTATGAGTATTTACGAAGAACTCGGTGTTCGCCGCGTAATCAACGCTTCTGCCACGTTGACCAAGCTGGGAGGTTCCCTGATGCCGCCCGAGGTGGTGCGGGCCATGAGTGAGGCGGCAGGTTCGTTCATCGATCTGCACGAGTTTCAGCGCCTTGCCGGAGAACGCATCGCCGAGCTGACCCGCAATGACGCGGCGTTCATCTCTTCGGGCGCCGCGGCAGGTATCGCCCTGGCGGTCTCCGCCTGCATCACCGGGACCGATCAAGCGCTGATCGATTCGTTTCCGCATCTCGAGAACGCCCCGCGCAACGAGGTCATCATGTTCCATAGTCAACGAAACGGCTACGACTATGCGGCGCGACAGACCGGCGCGCGGTTGGTCGAGATCGGTCCGGAAGACGGTGAGCTGGATGAGGCGATCGGAGAGAAGACCGCCTGCGTCCTCTGGTTCGCCGGAGCGCACTACGCGCATGGCGCCTTGCCGCTTGAGGAAGTCGTCGAGATCGCGCACGAGCGAGGCGTTCCGGTGCTCGTTGATGCCGCGGCGCAGATTCCACCGATCTCCAATTTGTGGCATTTCACGAAGGAGGCGGGCGCCGACATCGCCATCTTCAGTGGAGGGAAGGGCTTGCGAGGACCACAGCCGAGCGGGCTGGTCCTCGGACGCAAAGACTTGATTGACGCCTGCCGCGTCAACGGCAGCCCCAATCACTCCATCGGCCGACCAATGAAAGTCGGCAAAGAGGAGACGGCTGGCGTGCTTGCCGCGCTCGAGTGGTCGCTGGCACAGGATGAGCCGGCCACCATCGAGCGGTATGAGCAGATGGTCAAGTACTGGATCGACGGCGTCTCCGGGCTGCCCGGCGTAACGGCCGAACGAGGCTATCCCAGCGAGGCGGGGCAGCCGCATCCACGTGCCATCATCCATCTTGGGTCCAGGGCGAACGGGACGCGTGACGATCTCGTCGAGCGTCTCTGGGGGCGAGATCCACGCATCGCCGTGGCCGCCATCGGCAGCAACGCTATCGCGCTCAACCCGCAGACGATCCTGCCCGGTGAAGAGGAACTCGTGCTCGTGGCGCTGCGAGAAGAGCTTGGATAACACCGGCCTGAGACCGGCTCGGAATCACCGAGCCAGTCCCTTAAACATCGTCGTTCGCATCCGCACTGACTCAGTTCGAGACGGCGTCCAAATTCAGCGGTGTCGAGACGCAGTGATACGTTATTAGGTCACCCACTGCAAAGATCGGCAACGAGATTTGCCCTGATTGGAATCGCAAGGCGTATGCGTTACCCGAGTCCGCGAGATCGTCAACCCACGTCAGTAGAGTTTGGGTGGTTCCGAAGAGACTTTTCGCGATCAACGCCGCTTCGGCCGACGTTGGCAGCCGCTGGTTCCGAAGCGCGCAATTGGTGAGCGCGCTGTTCCAGTCGTCACCAAGAAATGTGATAGAGACGCATATGTCTCCTGTCGGCGAGGTCAAGGTTGGACATGTACGCACCAAGTTTGTCGGGTCGACCGGGTCACCCTGAGGACCTTGAGGCCCCTCAGGTCCCTGTGCACCAGTTTCCCCCTGAGCACCGGTGGCACCTTCGGGTCCTTGCGGCCCGACTGCTCCCTGTGGACCGGCCTCACCTGTCAATCCAGTTGCACCTTGCGGTCCCTGCTGGTTCCAGGAAATAAGTATCTCGTTGTTCTTGCACGTATCGCCTGTACCCACAACATGAATCGTCCCGCTGCTGCTATTGACGCACGCGTAATAGACCGTGTCACTGCCATCGGCCAGGGCGAATGATCCCGCGCCGATCAGTGTTCCGATCAACATTGCGACAAGCGCAATCGCCACACGTGTGTTCCACATTGACAATCGGAAGTTCCGCATGTGCTCTCCCTTGTCGGATACGATCCGCCGTGACGTAACGCTTCCCGGCTTCCGGTTGGCGCCATTGTCCGCACCGACAACTTGATCGACCTCACAACGACCTGATCTAAACGCGACCGACGGTCGCCGAACCTTCGTTGGACGTTCTTCGGCGTCGGTCAACATCGGTTGGCGCGCGAGGAGCAATGTTATGACTCGCTGCGCCAACAACGTCGGTCAACGTTATTCCGTTGATGAGATAGTTAATTCGGTTGCGTTGGCGTCTAGCGTATGTGCCAGGCGTTTGCAAAACGTTTGCAGGAGCGCAAACCACGTCAAGTGAAGATAAGCCACGTGAATCATGTCGTATGGGGTTCTGTGAGACGCGCGCGACTGACGATATTGGGAGGTATTTAATTCGCCCTCAGTCCGTCTCTTCGGGCAACATCCGATCTTCCGGATCAGGGAGGCGAGCCCTCGCCCGGGTGACAAACGCTGCCGTGTTCTGGCTCTTGTAGGCGTTGGCAACGTGGTCGTGTCCGTTGGTGACCGCCGCTTGTGCTGCAGCCTCCTCATCCGGGTAGGGTCTAGCTCCCGTCCAACTGCGAATTCCCGGGGCAAAGACACGGATCACCAAGATGCGAATCCCAGCCGACAACGGGATTGCCACCAGCGCTCCGAGAACCCCGGCAACCTCGAACCCGGCGACCAATGCGAAGAGGACGACGACCTGACTGACGGTCGTCTGGCTGCGCATGATGTTGGGCGCCAGCAGGTGAGATTCGAGGAAGAGAATGATGGTATAGACCGCCAATGCCAGAAGCGCATGTGTGAAGGACTGGAAGAGAGCGACCATCACAACGAGCGCCCCGACCGCGATCACGCCAACGACCGGGATCAGCTCGCCGAAGAACGTAAGGACACCCAGTGCCAGAGCGTATTTGACGTTGATGAGGTACAGGCCAACAAACGCCAGCGCACCGGTAATCACACCACTGATGACTGAGCCGCGTAAGTATCCGCCCATGTCGTGGCCCATCTCACAGAGAATCTCTTCGACCTGGATCTGCTTCTCCTCCGGAAAGAGGGAGATAACGAAACGCTTGAGAGATGGAGTCACAAAGAGCCAGTAGATCGAGAGGAAATACACCAGAATGACGTCAAATAGATCCCTAAACGCCCGGATTGGCAGTGATCCGACCCGACCGGCGAACCGGTTTGCCACAGTTGTGAATCCAGTTGAGAGCTGATCGGTTGTCAACCCGGTTCTGCGCGTGATGTAGCGCTCGACGTTATTCACTTGGTCCGGGAGCTGGCCAACGCCCTGGCTGATTTGTTGAATGACTGGGGGCAGCATCAAGAACGCGAGACCCGCCGTGATGAGTATCAGCACGACGTAGACGGTAACAATCGCTGCCCCACGCGGCATAAGACGCTCGAGCCAGCTAATGACCGGCGCCAGCGCCTCGGCCAGTACCACCGCGAAGACGAGCATCGCGAGCGGGATGAAGATGCGCGCCATGACAACGACGAGCCCGAAGATGAGCGCGAACGCGACAGCCGCGATCAGCGCAAGACGCCACCAGCCCCCGAGCGGCACACTGAGCATGTGAGCCTCGCTCACACGCTGGTCGGTTCGATGCTGCGTCCTGTCCGATTCGGCTGTCAAATTGGGGCGGCCTTTCGATGGATACGGTAACTCGATGCGCAAAGTTCTAAGATGCATATTGCAAGGCGTATACCCCCAGGGAATGGCCATCCTTATTGAGAAGCCGATCCGTTCCACCATTGAGAGAGCACCAATTTTTGGACGTGGCTGCGTGATCTTCCTGTCATGCTCGCAAGATTTGGGAAAGAATTTCTCTGTAGGATAGGTGAAGGTCCTCAAAGGACGGCTGGAGCTTGGTGCGTGACGGAATCAGCTGCGCCACGGCGAGGTTGATGTAGAACGAATAACGGGCGCGCCGTCGACTCGACACCCCTCGAAGGGTATTGGCAGGCATGACACAATAGTTCCGAGATCAATTCGCCAGGATCTGCCTCTCCGGACGGATCCTCATCGACTGACACACGCCTTTTCAATTGCATGCTTCCCGAAAGGAACAATCATGGTCAGCATCTTCTCGCGCGGATTTCGCGGCAAGCGACAGTCTCCGGACGTTTCGCGCCGGCTTCCGCCCGGACAATATCTGACCGAGCGCTTTCCAGTTCTCTCCGCTGGTCCGACGCCGCATACGTCGCTCAAGGTCTGGGATTTCTCGGTCGTCGGTTCCAACGGCAATTCGAAGAGCTGGAACTGGGAGGAGTTTCGCGCGCTGCCGCGTGAAACGATCACGACCGACATCCATTGCGTCACGCGTTGGTCGAAATTCGACACCGTGTGGGAGGGCGTCTCGCTGGATACGCTCCTCGAAGGACTCGAAGGGACAGGGTCTCACATCATGGCCTTCTGCGACGGAGGCTACACCGCGAATCTGCCCATCGAGGACGTCACCGGAGGCAAAGCCTGGATCGCCGACACCTTCAACAACGAACCGCTCGATCCAGAGCACGGCGGACCGGCGCGATTGCTCGTGCCACATCTCTACTTCTGGAAGAGCGCCAAGTGGGTGCGGGGCATCCGTCTGATGAACCATGACGAGGGTGGATTCTGGGAGAATTACGGCTATCACATGTATGGAGACCCATGGAAAGAGCAGCGGTTTCGGGGAGACTGAGATGGTGGAATGGTGAGGTTGTCGAAAAGATCCAGGATACGCCAACCGCCTCTAGCATGACCGTCAACGTTCCGGGCTGGCCGGGTCATCGCGCCGGCCAGCACGTCGACGTGCGTCTGACCGCCGAGGACGGCTATCAGGCGGTGCGTAGCTACTCGATCGCTTCGGCACCGGACGATCCCAATCTCATGCTTACCATCGAGCGTCTCGACGATGGTGAGGTCTCACCGTATCTGGTCGACGACGTGCTGCCGGGAGATCCGATCGAGTTTCTCGGACCGATCGGCGGTTTCTTCGTTTGGAGCCCGGATATGGGTGGTCCGCTGCTGCTCATCGCGGGAGGGTCCGGTATCGCGCCGTTGATGTCGATTGCGCGCCATCGAGTGCGGACCGGCAGCGACGTTCCGTTGCGGATGCTCTATTCGGCGCGCTCGGACCAGGACCTCATCTTTCGCAATGAACTGGATGAGGCTGCTTCGAGTCACTCCGGATTCGAGTTGACCTATACACTGACCCGTCGGCACCCACCGGGATGGACCGGGTTTGCGCGACGCATCGATCTCGATATGCTGCGAGACGTGGCCTGGGAACCAGCTCAACAGCCGATAATCTATATCTGCGGACCGACCCCCTTTGTCGAGGTTGCATCATCGCTCCTCCTGGAGCTTGGTCACGATCCGCAACGCATCCGTACCGAGCGATTCGGTCCGACCGGAGGCTGACAAAGACTCGATTGGCATTCTCCATAGAAAGGAAATAGAGCGTTGACGACTACGCAGATCACGGACCTGAAGCCCCGTCTCAGCTACGGCAAGGTGGTGCCGGGAGTGTTTCGCGTGATGAGCGATATGGAGCGCCTGGTCCATGAGAGTGGACTCGAACCCAATCTGCTCGAGCTGGTCAAGGTGCGCGCGTCGCAGATAAACGGCTGCGCTTATTGCATCGACATGCACTGGAAGGACGCCCGATCTGGCGGCGAGACCGAACAGCGGCTCTACTCGCTGAACGCCTGGCGTGAGACGCCCTTCTACACCGAACGCGAGCGCGCGGCCCTCGCCTGGGCAGAATCCCTGACGTTGCTGAGTCAGAACGACGTCCCGGACGAGTTGTATGAGGCGACACGACGTCAGTTCTCCGAGGAGGAGTTGGTCAACTTGACCATGGCGATCGTGGCGATCAACAGTTGGAATCGCTTGGTCGTCAGCTTCCGCACGGTGCCCGGGACGTATCAGCCCAAGGGTCGCTGATGCCTGTTATCTGCTCAGGATGACAAGTCTGCGGGTGATTGCCCACCGATGTCGCTGTGCACTCAGGGAGACTCTCAACTCACGCGCTCCGCGTCCAATAGCGCCAGCAATCGCTTGGGAGCGATGAGCCGATAGGCGTCCTCGACGATCGCGGCGATTTCGTCCCAGTCGACTGGGACGTCAATCCAGACTCCTAGCCAGCCGCGATGGCCGACGTATGGCGGCCTGAAGTAGCGCTCCGGGTGAGCGTCGATAAGGGCGTGTTGAATCTCCGATTCCGAGGCGCACCAGAACCCGAGCCGGTCGTCGTGGTGATGATTGGCGAACATCACGAAGCTCTTCTTGTTGCGCACGAACCAGGTCGGCTCGCCATGGCTCAAGCGCTCGGTCGTCTCCGGAAAGCCGAGACAGATCGCGCGTAATCGTTCAAGCGGATCGTCACTCATCGTTCGCGATCGAAGCGCAGATGGCGGATGCGGTCGGCGAAGACCTCACAGGCGGTGATGTCGCCGCGCCCATCACGTACGAAGACGAGATCGATCGATTCTGTCGAGAACGCATCGGTGACGGTCGGTTCAAGCTCACGATCTGTCCGGCGAGGCAGTCGCGCGATCAGTTTCCCGTCGCGCACGAAGAAGGTATAGCGAGTGTTGATGTCGGAGCAGAAATATGTCCCGGCGTAGGTCGACAACGCCTCGGCGTTCGGCGTTGCGACTTCAGCGGCGGTGAAGACCGCGGTCGGGTGACTGGGCATGAGTTCGTGGTACTCGAGCGCGCCATCCGCTCTCGGCTGAATCTGAATCTCTTGCGGTGGCAGCCCAAGTCTAAAGCGGCCCTGTTCGAACGGTTCGAGCGCCATCGGGTCGCCGAACGGGCCGTTTACCATCAGCTTGCCATCTTTGACCGTCACACGTCGCGTCAGCGAGCGGCGTTCGTCACGATAAAGTCCGCTAAACGCCTCCATCTCCTCGGCTGAGAGCTCGATCGCGGGGGTGTCGATCAGCTCATCGGAGGTGAGAGATTCCTTCAAATAGAGATCGGTTACTTTTCGAGCCAACCAGCCTGGCTTGATGGCGCTCAGATTGGCCAGCACGATCACGCCGAAATCAACGTCCGGGAACCAGAGCATCTCGGCTCGATAACCGGAATCGACCCCGCCATGACTGACGGTCCGCAGTCCACGATAGTTGCCAATCGTCAGCCCGTAGCCGTATCCCTGCGTCGTGCCGTCATTGAGCAATCCCGGGTTGATGGCATCGTCAAGGACGTCACCGGCCACATCACGACGTTCGAAATTGCGCACCCAGCGGGCCAGATCCTCGACCGACGTGTAGACGCAGATCGCGCCTGGAACCTCGACGTTAGAGTCCGCCACTTTGAATCCGCCGCTATCACGCGGTGCATAGGCACTGGCGCGGTTGGGGACGATTTCGGTCACGTCGTCATGAATGTGGCTGTGGGTCATGTCGAGCGGCATGAGGACGCGCTTGGAAACGAACTCTCGCAGCTTCAGTCCGCTGACACGCTCCACGGTCAGCGCCATCAACGTGTAGCTCGTGTTGCAATAGGAGTATTCGGAGCCGGGCTCGAAGTTCAGCCGACGGTGGTTGAAGGCGAAGTCGAGCACGTCGCTGAACGCCTGCACGTCGTCGTCGCGCCATCCGGCCAGTCGAAAGAGGCCATATTGATCACGTAGACCGCTGGTGTGGTGGATCAGATGGCGCAGCCGTATGACGTGTCCGAATTCGGGCAATTCGGGGACGTACTTACGAACATCGTCCTCCAGTGACAGCTTTCCCTCGCGCGCCAGAATGCCTATCGAGATTGCCGTGAACTGTTTGGAAACTGAGGCCACGTGCATGACCGACGCGGGTGAGATCGGCACTCCCAAGTCGAGATTGGCGCTGCCATATCCCCGCGCGTAGATCAGCTCTCCACCGTGAACCACCCCGAGAGCGCAGCCGGGCGAATCCTCTTTGTCCCATTCGGCAAAGATCTCATCGACTTTGGCTGTGTCGACGGATGCCATGTCTCCAGTTTCCAAACGCAACTCCCCGATTCCGATTTGTCAGCCCATCAGCCGTCTTCGCATTAGCGCTGACGCAGGCGAGGGTTCAGCGCATCTTGCAGCGCGTTCCCAAAGAGATTGAATCCCAGCACAGTTATGAAGATTGCAATGCCGGGAAACGTGATTAACCACCAGGCTGTCTGGATGTACTCGCGTCCGTCAACGAGCATCGCTCCCCACTCGGGCGACGGTGGCTGAGCGCCGAGACCAAGGAACGACAGGCTGGCAGCGACAAGAATTGCCGCAGGCAATTCGAGCGTCGCCAGCACGATGATCGGTGAGAGCGCATTCGGCAAGATGTGGCGTCGCATGATGCGCCCACCTGGTGCACCGAGAACCCTTGCCGCCAGTACGTAGTCGGTCTCGCGAATCGATAACACTGATCCACGCACCAGGCGCGCGAAGCCGGTCGATGACCCGATGCCGACCGCGATCATGGCGTTACGCAGGCTTGGGCCGAGCATGGCGATGATCGACAGTGCCAGGAGGAACCCGGGGAAAGCCAACAGGATGTCGACGACGCGCATGATGATGGTATCGACGATACCGCGATAGTATCCAGCCACGAGTCCGGCTGTAACGCCAATCGCAAGGGCAATCGAGACCGCGACGATACCAACTCGCAGGCTAATTCGCGATCCGTACAGCACTCTGCTGAAGACATCTCTCCCGGTTTCGTCAGTACCGAAGAAATGATGCACGCTTGGGCCAGCCAAACGCACATCGAAGGAGAGAGCGAGGGGGTTATATGGGGCGATCACCGGTGCAATGAGCGCCATCGTTATCATGAGGACAATGATCAATGCGCCGATTTTGCCGGGCAGCGGTCGAAACAACGTTCGGAAGAACACGACCGATCGTTGTTTACGCCATGACCTTGAAAGTCCCGAAACGGACGCGCCGCGTTTCGTCCTCGTTGCCGTCATCGTGCTATTGCCTAATTCCTTATTCGTAAACGATTCGCCGGTCGAGCACGGCATAGAGAAGATCGACGACTAGATTCACAAGAACATACGTCGTGGCGACGACGAGCACGATCCCCTGAATCAGCGGGAAATCACGGTGTTGCAGTGCGGTGATCGCCAACTCACCGATACCATGCCAGGCAAAGACGACCTCGACGATGAATGCACCTGAAAGGAGACCGCCGAACTGCAAACCCACAATGGTAACGATCGGGATCAGAGCATTTCTCAGCGCGTGGCGCAGTATGACTCTGGACTCAACGATACCCTTCGCTCGCGCCGTACGTATGTAGTCTTCGTTCAGCACGTCCAACATTGTTGAACGGACGAGTCGGGCGGTCACCGCCGAGAAGATCACGCCGAGCGTGAGTGATGGCAGAACGAGTCCTTTTGGCGTCATCGATCCTAGTACAGGAAACCAATGGAGATCTACGGCGAAGACGTAGATCAGCAACAGACCGAGCCAAAACGCCGGCATCGAAAGTCCCGCCAGGGCGAACACCATCGACACGAGATCTATGACGGTGTCCTTCTTTACTGCCGACAACACTCCTGTCACCAAGCCGATCGTAACGGCTATAGAGAGGCTTGTGAGGGTCAGAACCAAGGTGTATGGATAGTGCGCCTTGATCAACGACGTCACTGACGTCTGGGCGGTGATTGAGTATCCAAGGTCGCCATGCGCCACGCCGTCGACGTACTCCACAAACTGCGTCGTGAGCGGTTTGTCGAGGCCGAATTTGTGGCGCATGGCCGCTTCAACCTGTGGGTCACTATATTGGCCCGCGAACATCAACTGAATCGGATCGCCCGGTACAAGCACTCTCATCAGGAATACGAGCACGAGAATGCCGAACCAGATTGGAATCAGCATCAGCAGTCTGCGGACGATATACGATGTCACCCAGGCCTCACAGTTTCATGTCACCTGACGTCGTTGGAGTCGTCATCCCGAGCTACTTGTCGAGCCAAACGTCGGCCATGCGCGCGTTGCCGAACACCGTTAGCGAATAGTCTTTCACGTACTGGTGAACAGCCCACAGAGACCAGTCGGTAACGATCGGTGCGACGATCGCTTGGTCTAGCAAATACTTGACGACGGCATGGACGGCATCCAAGCGTTTGGTGGGATCGATCGTCGTGTCAGCTGTCGTGCAGAGTGCATCCAGTTGCGAATCGTTCATCTGCTTTCGCCAGCCAGGAGTCTTGAACATCAAGCTCAGAATGTTCGGGTCTGGGCTGGTCCAGCGCATGATGTCACACTCGAAATCACCGCTATTGAGCTGCGGGAGTTCCGCACTGAAGTCCAGCACCTTGATGTCGCACTTGATCCCAATTTGTTGGAGCGATGCCTGAATGATCTGCGAGTCAGTTTTTAGCGGAGCGTTGCCCGAGTAGACCAACATCGTGAACTCAACCGGCTTGCCATCCTTTTGCATGGTTCCGTCGGAGGCCTGCGTGTAGCCACCGTCGGTAAGCACCTGCTTCGCCTTATCGAGGTCAAAGGGATACGCGTACTGTTCCAGAGTCTTGTCCCAGCCGGCCACGCCGTTTGGAATCGGCAACAGGTTTGCGGTCGCGAATCCGTTGTAGGCGCTCTTTACCATGTTTTCCCGGTCCATTGAGTAGGCCATTGCTTTTCTGAGTGCGAGATCGTCAAATGGTGGCTTGTTCATGTTGTATTCGACGAAGATGAAACCATCTCGATCTTTCCAGATGTAGACCTTGAAATCGGGATTATTCTGCACGGTGCTCGCTTGAGTCAGATCGACTCCAGCTATGTCGAGTTCACCGCTGAGCAGGGCGGCGTTGCTCGTGGCGGGATCACCAATGACTTTCCACATGAGCCCGTCAAGGTATGCCGGCCCCTTGTTCTTATAGTCGTCGCGGAACTGAATGTAATCCTCGTATCGGACGAGTGAAACACTCTGACCCGTCGCCCACTCTTTGAACATGAATGGACCGGTTCCAACCGGGTTGTGGCCAAATTTGTCGCCGTACTTCTGGAGCGCCGCCGGGGAAACCACGCCGTTTGATTCGAGGTTGGTAAAGAGCGGAGCGTATGGTGCGCTGAAATTGAACCGAACGGTTTGTGGGTCGACAAGATCAATGCCTGTGACAGGGCCCATGCCGGTTTTACGAATCGAGGCAATGCTCGGATCGAGGACTCGGTCGAAGCTCGCCTTCACAGCTGCTCCATCGAGTGCCGTGCCATCGTGGAACTTGACCCCAGTCTGGATAGTGAACGAGATTTGCTTACCGTCGGCACTGATGTCCCATTTCTGGGCAAGCCACGGATGAGGCACGTGATCTTCGCCGATGAAAACGAGCCCGTCGTAGATGTACTGGAAGATCAAGCTCGAGACGATCGAAGATGACAGGGCCGGATCCAACGTGTCCGGATCGTTGATGTTTGATTGGTGGATCGTGCCGCCCTTTTTCGGCTGGCCGCTTGCCGCGCTGGTCGAGGCGGCGGTCGGCGATGCGACGGACGCCGTGGTAGCGGTCGGAGAACCGGCATTCTTGAATGTATCCAGTGGCGTCGGCTGTCCAGAAACGCTCGTTGCGGCGACATTCTCGCCCGTCGTGGTGGCCGTCGAACCGTTTTTGCTCCCACCACACGCCGCGATCAATGACGACAGGATCGGCACACTCAACGTTCCGCCGACGAGCTTCATCATAGATCGTCTTGAATACGACTTTCCAACTAGTGGTGCGAAACGGGCAGTGTCGGTATCCATGAATCCTCCTCCTCAACCAAGCTCAGCTTCACGTTGATTGATCACAACCAATCGACCGGCCCCCAGGCCGGGTCAACGCGCAAGTCGACCTGAAAACGCTCATCACCGCCTTTCTTGGTATTCGCTCCGTGGAAATAGCGCATAGACAAACGAGAACGTTAGTTCCTCATCGGGTGAGTCGGATGCAAGGATCTCCTCCTCCACCTGTCTCAGTCGATCTCGGAGTTCAGTCGCTTTCTCCGGCGAGAGTCTGAGCATTCGGCGGCTAATGACGAAGGACTCAGGGTATTTGTCGAGTGTGCCTGCGTTGACAGATCGGCGGAGTGCGTTTGAGCTGCTTTCCAGCAGGAAACCGAGGAACTCTTCGCTTGCGTCGGCGTTTCGGACGTCCTGGTCGGAGTGGAGCATCGACGCAGTGAGGTAGTAGTAACTGGCGACGGCACGGTAATACTTGAGCTGGATGCCAGATTGGACCTCGGTATGAACCAGACGCACCAGCCCGACGCGCTCCAACTCTCCGATGTGGTAGTAGAGCTTTTTGGAGATGATTCCGAGCTGCTCACCGACCTGGGTAGCCGTCAGAGGCGCCGCGATCAGTGCATCAAGCACCTGAAGCCGCAACGCGTTCGCGAGAATGCGCAGTTCCTCGAGCGTTTGAATAACATAGCGTTCAGCTGGTCTGAAATCGATTCCAGGCAGTAGATCTGTCGTGTCCACAGTCCCCACACAGACGCGCATTTGGATTTGACTACCGAGAATGTTGGGATGGTCAAATTTTTTTGACAGCTTCGATGATAGTCCGCGCGTCGCTTGATGTCAACTAGTTACAGACGCCGGGTTGTATCGACGCATCGGTTGTCATGAGGGATGAACAAGAACCGCCCTGCCCTGACCGGCGCATCGTATCGCGTGACGAGAATTCATCAAGAGCTCGCAACTCGGAAGAGATTGCTGGTTGCCCGAGGATCGGGCAGCCGTGGGTCGCGAGTTACCCGGCTCCGCAGAAGTCGTAGGCTGTCTGTTCCAGAACGCGGGCGAAGTCGTAGAGCGTGCCGAGATCGGCCCATTCCTCGTAGCCGTGGCTGCCGAAGCCGCCCGGACCGTAGATGGTTGTCGGAACACCAACCGCGGAGAGGAGCGCTGAGTCCATCCAGCCGGATGCACCCACGATCTCCGGAATTCGGCCAAGCACGCGCTCGCTCGCTGAGCGAATAGCCTGAACGATCGGCGCGTCTGGGCTGATCTCGAACGGCTGGCGGTCAAGCCCCATCGTCAGTGTGGCGGAAAACTGTGGATCTTCACGCTGCAAGACATCGATGATCGATCTCAGCTCGTCCGTCACCTGTTGCAGCGATTCGCCCGGAATCGTGCGGCGCTCAATCTCCAGATGGCAGCTGGCGGGATAAGACGATAGCTCTTGCCCTCCACGGATCAGCGAGGCATGCAGCGACGGCGGTCCAAGCAGCGGATGGCCCTCCTGAGACTGTAAGTCGTCCCGCAGTCCTTCGAGTTTGCCGAGCACGCGACCCATGTGCGCGATGGCGTCGACCCCTTCACGCCAGGCGCTTCCGTGCGCCGCGAAGCCATGCGTCTCGATCGCGGCCCAGACGAAACCCTTGTGAGCGACGGTTACCTCGAGCCCTGTCGGCTCAAGGATCAATGCCGCATCCGGTTTCCAGCGGTCGATCTCCCGACAAACCGCCTGTGTCCCGATGCTGGCGTATTCTTCGTCTACGACGAACGTGGCAACCAGTCGGCCGGGAAAGTCTCCCGCTGTTGCGATCGCCTCAAGCAGGACGATCATGGCGGCGATCGAGGATTTCATATCGTTGGCGCCGCGGCCATAGAGTTTTGCGCTCTCGATACGGCCGGACAGAGGCTCGGGCATACCTTCCAGCGTGACGGTGTCGATATGGCCGTTGAGCATCAGCGTGCGCCCGGTGCCTGAGCCGACCGAGGCGATGACGTTGGGTCGATTCGGCTCGACTTCTTGCAGCTCAACGCTGATCCCCGGCGAGCGGCGCAGGCGACCAGCGATGAAATAGGCGATCTCTTTCTCGCCCGCCGCGCCCGGCACCAGATCGGGATTGACAGAGTTGATGCGAACCAATTCCGACAATGTCGTCGCTAGTTGCGCTCGATCAAGCTGGATCATATGCACCGCCCCTCATTTTGCCTGTCGCTTCTCGCCCGCCTGCCGCTGGATACCGGGGCATAATACAGGAATTGGCGGGGGAGCAATCCCTGGCAGGCCAATTTGATGGAGCGATTTGACGAATGAGGGGTGGCGGCGTGCGGCGTTATGAATTCCGATGCAAAGAGTGCGACACGCACTTCGACGTCGAGCTACCGCTCGACAAGGCAGGCGAGCCGCATCCGTGCCCGTTCTGTGGCCATTTGGCGGTGCGGGTCATCACACCGCCCAAATTCCTCTTCAAAGCGGATCCCACCGAGAATCGTCCGGTGTGGCACAACCATGGAAGCTACGGTCACTCCCATGCGCCAGGACGCGGTTTCCACGGTCGCCAGGGCGAGGATCCCCAAGGCTGAACCTGGGAGACATCACGTCGAGCTGTTCAGCGCCCCGTTGAGTGCCCCACGGAATCCGTCCCGACCTTCTGGATCCAACGACAGTCGCAGTTGATACGTCTGGCCGTAACCGCTGCAGGTTGCGGTCAATCCATCCAACTCTTGTCCGGTGACCTCACCGGAGCAGAGGGGCGTGTGATCCGCCGTGCGCAGCTGTATTTGACCAGTGAACTGCGAGCTGATCACCTGAAGCTGGATAGCCACGTCAATCGTCGTCGTGCCCTGTCCGGTGCCGCGGAAGAGCGCCTGTGTGCGCTCGTCGTTCAGTAGCGTCTCGCCCGTGATGGTGTCCTGAATGTTGGTTGGCAGCTGAGGTCCGGTGGAGGTCGGCGTGGCAGTCGCCGTCGTGGGCGTAGCCGAGTCGGCTGTAGCGAGCCCCTTCTGGACCGCGGCCTTCTGCAGAAGCTTGTCGGGCGTACCGGCTGCCTTGGCCCATCCATCGGCATATGGCCCACCCAGGCCCCAGACCACCAGCGCGACTGCCACGACCAGCGTGGTGGCGATCACGCCGGTGCGCCAAGCGGGGATCTCGATCAAGCGCCACAAAGTCGCTCCGGCAACCAGGACAAAACTGATCACGTAGAGCAGCGTCATCCAGGACGTCTTGGTGTCGGTTCCGGTGCCGATGCCGTGCAGTAGCGACATGAGGAATATGGGATACGCCGTCAGGTGCAGGACGTGCCAGACGCGGTAGCCGATCCACTTGCGCACCCAGACGCTGGCCCCGGCGGCGATGCTTAGCTCTGTTCCGATGATGCCCAGGCTGAGCCAGATTGGCCGGTAGCCGCTGGCGAACGGCACGATGACGTCGATCACGCGGAAGTGCGTGAAGGGGTCGATCAAGATCGTCACGATGTGAATGGCGACGAAGACGTAGAACGTGGTCGTTAGCCAACGGTGCAGCTCGTCGATCACCATGCGCGGCAGCCGAGTCGAATGCCAGCGACGACTCAGCGCGATCCCGAGCACGACCGAGAAGGTCAGCAGGAGATAGGCAGTGATGCCGCTGCCGCGCCCGACGTACCAGAGGAGATTGGAAGTTGACGTAGACAAGGCTCAGGACTCCTCGGTGCGGATCGGCCATCGGGTCGTGCGCGTGATCGACCCATCCAGTGCGCGAAAGCGCCCGGCAATGCCTATCGATTCGATCCAGTCAGGTCCCGCCACACCTTTGAGAAAGGCCGTCTTGGCAGCCACATCTGCGGCCACGCACGTGCCGGCGATGACGGTCACGAAGGTCCAGGGGCTATGTGCTGGTTTCCCACTCATTGGATCGATCAGGTGGTGCAGTGCGTTTCCATCGCGCATCCAGGTGCGGCGACCGAGCCCCGAAGTGGCGATGGCGCCCGATTCGAGCATGACCGTCTCGTCCGCGTCAGCCTGAGTCGTGGATTCGATGTCGCAGATCCAGCCGCCGTCGGGCGCTGGACCGGCCACGGCCAGATCCCCACCAGCACTGATCAGGACGCCGCAGTCGACCGGCGGCAGACCGCGAAGTGTGTAGTCGACGGCGAACCCTTTGCCGATGCCCCCGAAATCGAGCCGCACGCCGTCTGGAATGCGCACGTCACCGCGTCGCTCATCGAACTCGATCTCCTGCCAGCGACCCGCGGGAAGATATTCACGCTCACCACCAGGACCGCCGGACTCGATGAGCTCGATGCTGCGATCGTAGCCAGCTGCTTCGAGCGCATCGCGGATCGTCGGATCGAAGAGACCCCCAGTGGAACGCGCGGCGTTCAGCGCGAGGCTCAGCAACTCGATAAACAAGGGCGACGCACTGTGGGTACGTCCGCCATCCCGGTGCAGGCGCTCCAACTCACTGTCGGAGCGAAAGCGGCTGAATGTTCGGTCAATGTCGTCGATGCACTGATGCGTGTACTCCAGCACCATGCCAAGATAGATGACGTCAGTGACCGAGACCACGATTTCGGTTCCAAGCGCATCGAAGCGAGCGGTGTTGATATCAGTAACGGTCGTGCTCATCATGACGTTCGTCACACGCGACTACGACGTACCCGAGCGATGCCGTGATCGCGTGGTGGTCGGCTGTGACGTTTGTGGAGCCGGTGCTGCCGGCGCGACCGAGAAGCTTCTCGACGACTGACTGTCGAACAGAGACTGACTCGGCGCGTTGTCAGATTGGACCGGCTGCGTCGACGACGTCACGGTGGTGTCACTCGCGGGCAGAGGCGCCGCGCTGCTGGGCAGGGTCGAGTGTCGCAGTGCCAGCCCGGTGAAGATGGCGCCGCCGGCGAAGCTGAGCACTACGGTGAGCCTGCGCACCAGCCGGATGCGCGAAATGATCCAGTCTCGTTGATTGGAGCCGTGCCGACTCAGCGTCTTGGGTAAATGCGTGGCGTTGTCCGCCGTTCGAGAGCTGCTTGCCATGATTCGTTTCTCTCCATGATGCAATCGGTAATGAATGGACGGCTATCGAGATCTTGAGCGCTTTGGCTCGTCGGATCTGGATTCCTCGACGACTTCAACGGAGATCGCGCCGGTCGGACAGCATCGAGCCGTTTCGTAGACCGCCTCTTCCAGCGACATCGGCACTTCCGAGCGCTGCAACCAGGCATAGCCCCAATCGTCGAGATCGAAGACCTCCGGCAGAAACTCGCCGCAAAATCCAAACGCGGTGCACTTGATGGGATTCACGCGGATTCGCAGGTAACGGCGCGTGCTGGATGATGATTTACTCCTGCCCATCGTCTCCGTATCTTTCCAGTCCCGGCAGGATGACGCGATTTGCACGACCACAGTTGCCGTTTCTCATGTGCTGCGGGATCTCGTTACGAAAAACCTCGAGGGCCGAACGGGCGGCCAGGGCCGCTCCATCGAGATGGCCGCACGCTCCACGTCGCGGCAGCATCTCCTCGGCATACCTGCGCAGACGATTGAGGTCGTCTGAATCGGCGCGTCCGTAAACTACGCGTTCAAGAATGTCTGCCATGGCTGAGGTGCCAAAGGTGCACGGGCCGCACTGGCGCGCTGACTCCTCGGCGAAGAAGCGCAGCAACGCCGCCGCCTGCCTGAGACCACAGACCGAATTTGGGACAACGGTGATCGCGGCGGTCCCCAACGCGGCGCCATACTGACGCAGGCTGTCGGGCTGCAAAGTCGCGCCGCGTCGGACGTCCTGTTCGCGCAGCCAACCGGAGAAATACCCGCCGGGAAGGAGCGCGTAGAGGGATTCGCCTCGTTCGAGCCCTCCCGTCTCGTCCAGGATCCAACTGATCTCAGCTCCGCCCGGAACTTCGTACACGCCGGGATTGGCGACGGCGCCGGTGAGCGTGATGAGAAGCGTCCCAGGAAGCTCTGGCGTACCGATGGAGCGAAACCAGTCGACCCCGTGCGTGACGATGAGCGGCACATTGGCCAGCGTCTCGACGTTCTGCACGAGTGTCGGTCGACGCCTGATCCCTCGTTCGAAGGGACGCGGCGGCTTTGCCGTGGGCTTGGCCGCGTGCCCGTTGACTCGCTGAATGGCCGCCGTCTCCTCGCCTGCCACGTAACCCGGCTCCGCCGTCACCAATCGGATGTTTGGGGGATTGGAGCCGCTCCGGTCGAGTTCTTTGACTGCCTCCGAGATCGATTCCTCGATCTGGGACGAACCAGAATGGAGGTAGAAGATCAGATCGCTGGCACCAACGGCGTGCGCCGCAATCAGCGCTCCCTCAATAACCAGATGCGGTCGAAGCAGGAGCAGCGCCTCGTCTTTGCGGCTGGCCGGTTCCGACTCAGCGGCGTTGACCAGGACAGCGTGGCGGCCCGGTTGGTCCGCGACAGCCCTCCACTTGCGTCCGGTTGGAAAGGCCGATCCCCCGCGGCCGAGCAATCCGCTCTGAGTAATGAGGTCAATGAGTTCGGCCGGCGTCCAGCTCCAGGCGGCGCGGTCGTAGCCGCCGTGCTCTCGATAGTCGCGTAGCGTCTCACGTGTCGTCTGCGTCGGATCGAGCAGACGATTCTTGCTCAAAGGTGTCATCTCGTGAGAATGAATCGTTTCGGACGGAATCAAGCCGTATCCTTTAGGTACGTGTACCATGATGCGCGAATCAACTGAATGAGCCATGAGTGACGGGTTAAGCAAGACTGAATCGTCCGTTTACCTGGTTTCATCAGGGTTCGCTTCTCACCTTGCTGCTACGTCTTGCTGGCCAACCTGGATTGTCGAGCTTCGTAGCCCCGCCGTTCGCCGGAGCGATGGGCCGTCAAACGACAACCTGACCAGGGTGTGTATCACGACTCGCCGACTTCCGGGCTCTCAGAGTCGTCAGTGAGAAGCCTAGTGGGGCAAGATTGGAAACGGCTGAGAACAACGCCGGCGTCATCCTGACGTGAAGAGGACGAACGAGACGATGTATGTGCTGGTCGTTGAAGATGATGAACGGGTCGCGAGGATCGTGGCGCGTGGTCTCAAAGAGGCGGGAAACCGGGTCGAGGTTTCCCATGACGGTCTGGACGGACTGCAGCGCGCCCTTTCCGGCGCGTTCGACATCGTGGTGCTCGATATCCTCTTGCCTCAGATGGACGGTCTGACCGTCTGCCGCAATCTGCGCAAACAGCGGGTGCGCACGCCGATCCTCATGCTGACGGCGCGCGACAGCGTTCCGGATAGAGTACGGGGACTTGACGCCGGGGCCGATGATTATCTGGTGAAGCCCTTCTCGATGGACGAGCTTCACGCGCGGATCCGCGCGCTCGTCCGCCGAGCCGCCGAGGAGCCGGACGACCAGGCGTTGCACGTGGCTGATCTGACGCTCGACCTCGGCGCACGTGTGGCACGACGTGGCGATCAGACCATCGAATTGACGACCAAGGAGTTCGACGTGCTCGAGTACCTGATGCGTCATCGCGGGCAGGTCCTCACCAAGACGCAGCTCAGCGATCACGTGTGGGGATACGACGCCACATTGACGTCGAACGTGGTCGAAACGTACATTCATTACTTGCGGAACAAAGTTGATCGTGGCTTTCAACGCCCGCTCATCCGAACGGTGCGCGGCGTCGGCTACACCATCAGGGACTAGCGGTGTTCACTGAGATTCGCCGTCGACTGCTCGGCTGGAATCTGCTGATTCTCGGGCTCATCCTCATCGTGGTTGGCACCGCCGTCTACGTGATGCTTTCCCACAGCCTGATCAACGAGGTTGATCGCAACCTCGCCAGCCGTACGGGCGCCTTCACGGTCAGCCAACGAGATCTCGACGCGCATGACCTGGATTTAGGCTCAGACGGTTTCAGTGGCGGCGTCTTCTATATCGTCGCCTCAACCGACGGCAAGATCTTGGTTAATCCGCAATCAGTCGATGTGAGCAAGCTGCCGGAGAACGTCTTCGACAAGCCCAAGGGCTCGTTCAAGTCCATCGAGATTGGCGACGACAAGGTTCGCATCCAGGTGAGCCAGATTCAGGTCCGCGGCGGATTCCCGACTGACCTCGTGGTTGGGCAGAGCCTGGCACCGGAGGAACGAGCGCTGCATCGCATGCTGCTCGGTCTGCTGCTGGGCGGCGCCATTGGACTTGGTCTTTCACTTCTCGGTGCTTCGTTCCTGGCGGGCAGAGCTCTGGTGCCCATCGAGGCGACCTTCCATCGTCAGCAGCAGTTCATCGCGGATGCCTCCCACGAGCTGCGCACACCGTTGACGATCCTGCATTCCGCGACCGACCTGCTCGATCGGCACCGTAACGAGCCGCTCAAGGAAAATGGCGAGCTCTTCGACGACATCCGTGACGAGATTCTGCGCCTCGAACGGCTCGCCGGAGATCTTCTGACCCTGGCGCGGTCCGACCTGGGCGAACTTGGTCTGGCCGTCGCCCCGCTCGATTTGGTCGAGTCAGCGCATGAAGCGGTGCAGCGTGTTCAGCCGATCGCGTCCGACAACGGCATCGCGGTGGAAGTGGAGCTCGTCGGCGAGCCGGTGGTGGTTGAGGCTGATCCCGATCGTCTCCAGCAGGTGTTGCTGATCCTGCTCGACAACGCCATCAAGCACACGCCGCGCGGTGGCGAGGTACGCGTCTCAACCCGGCGGCAGGGGGCCGAGGCGCTGCTCGACGTGGTGGATACCGGTGAGGGCATCCCGCCGGATCAACTCGACCAGGTCTTCAACCGTTTCGTGCGGGTCGACGTGGCGCGATCGCGCAAACACGGCGGCGCCGGGCTCGGGCTCTCGATCGCCAAGTCGTTGGTGGAGGCGCACGGAGGAGTGCTGAGTATCGCCAGCACGCTGGGCGAGGGAACGCACGTGACGGTGCGCTTGCCGCTGGTCGAGTTCAGCCGCATCGACCAGATCTCCGCCTGGATCGGCCGCCATCCACTGCGCGGCGAGCGGGTGCCTGGGTCTTCATAGCGCGGCGATTGGATCCGCTCGACTCACTCTATCGAGGCGTGGACCTTGATTCCGGCCGCTTTGCGTCGCATGCGGGCGTTGTCCGGGATCAGGAAGATCGGCGGAATCGCCAGCAGTACCAGGATCGATAGTCCAAGGAAGACGTGCTCGAGCCCGACGCCCTGATCTTTGTAATGGGCCAGGATCAGGACGATGGTGGCCGTCCCGAGCACACCGCCCGTGGTGCGGAACATGCCGCGCAATCCGGTGATGCGCGCTATCGCGTCCGGCATCAGCTCGATGGCGGCGTTGTTGGCGGCGGGACCGCCGAGACCGACTCCAAACCCACTGATCATGATGAGTGATGAGAGCAGAACGACGTTGCTGACGCCGTGTCCGAAGAGCGTCGCGCCGTGCCAGCCTTGACTTGTCAGGAAGAGGCTGATCGACACCAGGATGATGCCAATGATCATCGGGAGTCGATAACCGAAGCGGATCAGCATGAACGAGCTGATGGTCGAGACCGCGATCATCACCACCGCGCGCGGAGTCAGGATAAAGCCCGAGGCGCTGGCTGACATTCCGTACTGCTCGGTGGCATAGAGAGGGATGAAGCTGAAGAATCCGAAGACCAGCGCGCCATAGAGAAGGTTGTAAAGGTTGGCGGCGAAGAAGGCGCGCTCTTTTAAGAGCCGCAGATCGATCATTGGGTCGCGTGTGTGACCCTCGTGGTAAATGAAGTAGACCAGCGCGGCCAGCCCCAGAGCGACCCATAGGATGACCTGAGCGCTGAAGCTGATCTGATTCCCCCAGACGGTCATGCCGTACATGATGCCGATGATCCCGGCGCCGAACGCACCAGCTCCGATGAGATCGATGCTGCGGCTCGTGGCGACTCGTCCGCCGGACGGGAGCAGGAAGATGCCGACGGCTAGCAAGACGATGCCGATGGGGACGTTCACCGAGAACATCGCGCGCCAGCTGAAAGTATCGATCACCCAGCCGCCCAGGTTCGGGCCAATGATGCCGCCGATTGGGAATACGCTGGTGAAGAGCCCGATAGCCGTGCCCCGGTTCTTGGCCCCAAAGACGTCGCTGACGATGCCGGCGGCTGAAGGCATGAAGGCGCCACCGCCGATGGCTTGCAGCACGCGGAAGAAGATCAGCAGATAGACGTTGGGCGCGATGGCGCAGAGCAATGAGCTGGCGGTGAAGAGGACCACGCAACCGAGAAAGAGGTTCTTGCGGCCGAAGTCGTCACTCAGCTTGCCGGCCATGGGCATGATGATGGTCTGCATCAAGCTGTAGGCGGTGATGACCCAGCCGATCCAGACCAGATTCGTGTGGAGTCCTGCCATCATGTTGGGGAGACCGACGGCAACGATGGTGGAGTCGATACTCGACATCAACAGGGCGAGCGAAACGACGACGAAGATGCCGATTTCCCGGGGGCCAACCGACGGCGAATTCGCGTCTTCCGCGACGGCCGGCGAGTCGGAAGCGAGTCGCGCCACGAGTCCCATCCTCAGGGTGACATGGGTTCCACCAGAGTCACCCGCTGGCTGTGTACGGAAGGGGCGACCGGGTCGCGCGTCACCTCTCCGCCAGAAAACCTCGCTACCATACACGCAGCGTCAAACCGGTTCAAGAACTATTAAGGGTCATTCCGGATTACGCACAGAACCAAATGCGGCGGGGATATTCATTATCCTCGCCGCACGAAATTACCTTTGAAATTGATACGCGTTGACTAGTACGGGATTGATGGAGACTCCGCTGTCACTTCGGCAAGCTCCGGCGCCGGCACTGGCAGGTCCTGGTCGAGCTGCTCCTGCAGAGTGGGGTCAATGTCGTCGACGCATTCGGTGAAGTCGAGCGCGTAGGCGATCACCTGATCCATGTTCTCCACCCACAGGAACTCGATCTCGGACGCGATCTTGGCTGGCAGCTTGGTCACGTCGCGCCGGTTATCTTCCGGAGCGATCAGCCGTCGAATTCCGACCCGATGCGCCGCGAGCGCCTTGTCTTTCAGCCCACCGATGGGGAGGACGCGGCCACGCAATGTGATTTCGCCCGTCATGGCGACGTCGGAGCGGACCGGCCGCCGGCTGAGGGCCGAAATGAGCGCGGTGGCCATGGTGATGCCAGCTGACGGACCGTCCTTGGGGACGGCACCTTCCGGCAGGTGAATGTGCAGGTCGTGTTTGTCCTGGAAATCGACCGGAATGCGCAGCGCCCCGGCTCGCGAGCGCGCGTAGCTCAACGCCGCGCGTGCCGACTCCTGCATCACATTGCCCGCCTGACCCGTAATGGTCAAATTGCCTTTGCCTGGCAGTACAGCGACCTCGACCGGAATCAACTCGCCACCGACTTCGGTCGTCCCGAGCCCAATGGCGACACCGACTTGGCTCTCGCCGATGGCCTGTTCGAATCCGAAGCGCTGCGGACCGAGATAATCCTCGAGGCGCGACTGGGTGAGCCGGATCTTCTTGCTTCGTCCCTTGACCACGTCGCGCGCGACTTTGCGGCAAATCCCAGCAAGCTGTCGTTCAAGCCCACGGACTCCGGCCTCTCGCGTATAGCGCCGGATCAAGAGCGTCCACATCTTCTCTGGAATCTCGACCTGGCCGGCGTTCAGCCCATGGATCTCGGTCTGCTTCGGCAAGAGATGACGCCGACCGATCTCTAGCTTCTCCTGCTCGATGTAGCCACCGATCTCGATGATCTCCATGCGATCGCGCAGCGGCCGGGGGATGTTGTTCAGGTAGTTGGCCGTGGCGATAAAGAGAACCTTGGACAGGTCGTACGGCATGTCGAGGAAGTGATCGGAGAAGCTGTTATTCTGCTCCGGGTCGAGTACCTCGAGCATGGCCGAGGCCGGATCTCCCCGATAGTCGGAGGACATCTTGTCGAGCTCGTCGAGGATTACGACCGGGTTGATCGTGCCGGCCGTCTTCAGTGCGCCGACGATGCGACCCGGGAAGGCGCCGATGTAGGTGCGTCGATGTCCACGGATTTCAGCCTCGTCACGCACACCGCCAAGACTGACGCGCACGAATTCTCGTCCCATCGCTCGTGCGACCGAGCGTCCGAGGCTGGTCTTGCCGACGCCAGGAGGCCCGACGAGGCACAGGATCGAGGCTCCGATGGCCCCCTTGCCGTCGGTCAATTTGCGGACCGCCAGGAACTCCAGGATGCGCTCCTTGACCTGGTCCAGTCCGTAATGGTCGTCATTCAAGATCTGCTCAGCATGATCCAAATCGAGATTGTCGTCCGTTTCCTCCGACCAGGGCAGGCCCAACACCGTGTCAATGTAGGTACGGACGACCGTGCTCTCCGCCGAAACGGACGGCATGCGCTCCAGACGGGTGACTTCTTTCAAGAGCTTCTCTTCAGCGTATTTGGGTAGCGCGCGTTCCAGAATGCGCACGCGCAGCGCCTCGATCTCGCTGCCACCCTCACCGGAGAGCTCATCGTGGATCACCTTGAGTTGCTCGCGCAGATAGTACTCGCGCTGGTTTTTGTCAATCTGCTCCCGAACGCGCTCCTTGATGCGTGCTTCGAGAGCCGCCAGGTCGAGATCGGTGGTCAGGTGCACGGTCAGCAGTTCGAGCCGATTGAGCGGATCGAGATTTTCCAGGAAGTTCTGGCGCTGATCGGCCTCTCGGATGAGCTGGGTCGTGAGCAAGTCCGCCAGGTGCGCCGGATCGTTGGTGGCCAGGACCATCTCCATCACCTCGGTGCTGAAGGTGTTCTTGACCTCCTGGAAGCGCTTGGCCAACTCCTGGATGTGGTTGAGGAGCGCCTGCGCTTCGGGCGTCAGTGCGACTCGCTCGACCGCCTGTTCGGCACGTACGGTATAAAAAGGTCTGGCCGGATCGAATTGCACGATCTTGACGCGGCTCAAACCTTCCAGCGAGACCTGAATATTGCCGCCCGGCTGGTGCTCTATAGAAGAAACCTCGGCGAGAGTCGCGATTTCGAAAAGATCATCCGGCTGAGGATCATCCGAACTGGGGTCTCGATGGGCCACGACGACAATCTTCCGATCGCGGCTCATCGCTTCTTCGATTGATTGGATGGAACGGGTACGGCCAACCAGAAGCGTTACGACGTTTCTCGGGAAGATGACCACGTTCTTGAGCGGAAGCAAGGGATAACGAACCGAGTACATGTCGTAACGGCTCATCATGAAGAGATCCTTTTCACTGCGTGGCGTTTACAATGTTGCACCGTACCACGGTCGATTTCGGGCTGTCCACTCGAACAACTCAACATAACGAAACCGACGCGGCGCACCAGCACGTAAGCATCAGCGAACCTGTGGGTCCAGACTCGATGAGAGGAGGATTGATTGCGAGCCGTAAAGTGTCCCCGTACTCGTCCCCCACGTGTGTAGCGCTCACCTAGTGTACTTGACTCACGGGCAACTGGGAACCCCTTTTTGTGAAATTGTAATGCCAATTTTTTGGAAATTGCCCCGCGAACGTTCGCGACGTCTCCGATTCGGTGCGCCAAGAGGCTTCGCGTGGGACCTGTCGATCACCGCGTTGTACGAACACTCCGTACGCATAATACGAACTATCTCGGTCCTCCCATTCAAGCCATCATGGCGATCGAAGTGGCAAACTCGGTTCGTGCTTTATCCAGCAATGACGCGGAAGTAAGAAGGTCGATGGCTGTCATCGCCAGACCTGTCGCGCCGTTCACGATCGCGTCATGCCCTTCATCCGTGGTGGTGGCGAGCGCGACCTCCGACGAGTGCCAGCCCGCTTCCGGCCCGCAGATCTTCAGATACGCCTCAACTGCCGGGACGCGGTGACTCACGTTGCCGAAGTCGGTTGAACCCGCGCCGTCGGTCGGCGGTGACTCCTGGACATCGAGTCCAAGCGACCGCAAGTTGTCGCCGAACGCTACACCTATAGTATGGTTTGGGATCATGTTGAGATAGGGCTTGATGTACTCACGCCATTCGAGACGCGCTCCAGCGGCCAACGCGCCTGCTTCGGCGCAGCGCACCACCTTCTGCAACACCTGCTCGGCCTCCTCTGGTGTGGTGGCGCGCACCCGGAAACGGGCCGAGGTGTATGGCGGGATGACATTGGGCGCGCCACCACCGTTGGTGATGACACCGTGGACGCGCACGGTCGGGCGCAGTTGCTGGCGTAGCGCGCTCACGCCGTTGAACATCTGGATCACCGCATCCAACGCATTCACTCCATCGTGTGGCGCTGCCGCGGCGTGAGCCGGTCTGCCGAAGAATTCGAATTCGACGCCTCGCGCGACGAGCGACGACCCGGAGCCGATGCGGTTTTCATTCATCGGGTGAATCATGATGGCGGCGTCGACATCGTCGAAGAAGCCGGACTCGATGAGATAGATCTTGCCACCGGCGTTGGGCACGGCCGATTCCTCGGCGGGACATCCAAGAATCACGACCGAGCCTGGGAGCGAGCTCGAGATGGAGCGCAGGGCCAGTCCGGCTCCGATGGCAGAGGTGGCAATGATGTTGTGGCCACAGCCGTGGCCGACTTCCGGCAACGCGTCGTACTCGGCGATGATGGCAACCGTCGGGCGCTCCGTGGACGGCGTCACCTGCGCGCGGAAGGCGGTCGGCAATCCGGCGATACCGCGCTCGACCTTGACTCCGTGATGTTCGAGCAGTGAGGTCAGGCGCTCCGCGGCCTTTACCTCTTGCAGTCCCAACTCTGGATTGGCATACATCCAGTCGCTCAGACCGATGAGCTCGGGTGCGGTCTCCTCCACTACGGCACGAGCAGCCTGCTTGAGTTCGGCGGCGCTATTCATTCGTAACTCCTCGTATCCGAGCGACGACGGACCGATCGTGGTGATAGATGTGGAATCCAGCGCGATCGGTTGACGATTCCGAGTGGAGCGTCGAGCTGTCATCGAGTGGCGATGATGGTGGGATGATGGCGGCTAGCGAGGCTCGCGGTTGTCCGCGGACGATTGTGCGGGAAAGTCGGCGAGCCGTCGAGAGGTTTGATACGTATTTCCCTGAAACGACTGTCACGACCCGCTGCGGATGAGCCGATGGTTGCACGTTTGATCGTTATGCTGCAAGGCGCTCCGACGAGCTGTGATAGGCTCGGCTCATGCGGCCCAAGTCCCATTTGTTGCGGAAAATTGTGCCGTTCATGTGCTGGAACGTCAATCACCAACATCAATGAGAAAGGGAAGAAATGTACGTCGTCACCAATACGCTGCGGGTTCCGGCCGAGCACGCAGAGCACATTGAGCAGGCCTTCTCCGGCTCGGGCGAACGTATGAAGCAGACGCCAGGATGTCTCGAATTTCAGTTGCTGCGCGAAGTCAAGAATGGCGAGGAGCCGGTCTACATCGCCATGACGACTTGGGAAGACGAAGCTTCCTTCAAGGTCTGGATGACCTCGGATGATTTCCGACGCGCGCACGCCGACGCTGGCGACTCGCCCGCTAGCGGCGAAGTCCATCAGTATGAGGTCGTTGTCGGCGGATAGCGGCGGGTTCAGTGTCCGGTAAAGAATCGCACGGCATTCGTGCCGCGTTCTCGCTGGGCCAAAGCCGCAACGCGGGAATTGCTGAAACTTGCTGAAGCAGGTTGAGATAATTCCATGTCCTTCGATGTTTGATTCGGTTACGATCTGCCGGCCCTCACCAGCTTCGCCACGCTTTCCACATGCACAGTTGCGGGCAGAACGTCTCACAATCCGTGCGGCTGTCCTGGGCCGAGTGTAACCCGCTAACATAAGTGAGGCACGTTCAGCAATCGCGACAACGGCAACCACAACTCCCGCCCTCGTAGTCCCTCCTGTTGATTCATGATGTGTTCGCGGTCATCAAAGGGCGGAACCTTCCTGCTCTGCTCGGCGTCTTCACAGAAAGGGCGAATCTCGGTTGTGCGAGCCTCGGGAGCAGATACTTGTCGGCGGCGGTATCGAGACAAGGAACGGGCGGTACACACGATGGGTCGAACGACGTTTTACGCCGCGGCGCTCAGTCTCTTAGGACTGCTGGTCGCGCTGCCGCTGCCGCAGTCATGCCTGGCGTGCTCCTGCGCTCGCCTCCGCCCCGGTTGGCGGTTGGACTCGTGCGACTCTCCTCGCGCAGAGTAACGTGGTCTTCCGCGGCCAGGTCGTTCTTGCTGGTCCGCTGCGCGATTTGGGCGGAGGTGCCACTGACGGCACCTACAAGGTGACGTTCCAAGCCGCCGAGACATGGAAGGGAGTCCAGCAGGAGACAATTGTGGTCACGGCTGGTTCGGGAGCCGGTGACTGTACGATTCCTTTTCAGGTTGGCCAAGAATGGCTCGTCTACGGCTTCCGTGATCCGTCTGGAGTTGTAAACACGGGTACCTGCTCACGTACATCACAGGTTCCGGACGGACGGTATGCGAACGACCTCGCCGTGCTCGGATCGGGCACACTGTTGCACACGACCGACCTCGCGCACTAGCGTGCAACACTCCACTATAACCGCCACGCCACTGAAGACACAGGCACGGTCGACGTCCAGTCGACGAGAACCGATGCAACAAGCGCGCAAGCGCAGACGCCTGAGCAGCATCTCAATGAGTGGCCAATTGTGCTCGGACTCGTTGCACTGGTGGCGTGCTGTTTGTGGGGGCGATCCTGATTACTCTCCGCAGACAGCGGGCGAAGAGACGCCGATCGTAACCGCTATCTGGACGCCCTCATCAGCTTCGCCACACTTTCAACATGCACCGTTTGCGGGTAGAAATCCCACAAGCTGAAGTGGTCGATGCTGTATCCAGCCCGGACGAAGTGAGCCGCGTCGCGTGCGAACGTCGCAGGGTTGCAGGAGACGTAAACGATGATCGGCGGCGCGCGCTGGATCAGCGTGTCAACGACCTGCCGGTCGAGCCCGGTACGTGGCGGATCGACGATGACGCGATCGACCTCCGGCAGCGACAAAATCGCCTCTTCGGCGGACGCCGACATGAAGGACACGTTGTTGAGCCCCCAGTTCTGGGCCGTTCGCTCTCCGGCTTCGGTCGCGAGTTCGTCGATCTCGATGATCGTCAGCGAGGCTGCTTGATCGGCTATCGAGAGTCCGAGGAGTCCAATTCCGCCGTAGATGTCAGCCACACGCTGCGAGCCGTCGAGCGTCGCTAGCTCACGCACACGATCGAGCAGCTTCGGCAGGAGCTGGAAGTTGGATTGGAAGAAGGATCCGGCCGGTACGGTGTATGTCCGGCCGCCGATCTCGATCTCGGTAAACAATTCTCCGTACAGCGCCTCGATCTCGCCATGCGTGTCTCGAACGCAGATGCTCTCGACCCGCTCCAATTGACTGAGGACGTCCGCGGTCTCGCGCAGCTGGTCCGCCGACTCGATGCGGTGGCCATCGACGCCCTCCAGCAGCAGCTGAAGTCGTCGGTCGCTCGCCTGCCCGACAACCTGCGCGTGCACGAGCAGCTTGCCGCCGAAGTCGGGAAGCTCATTCAACTTGAGGAGCCGGTTGAGTTGCTCCAGC
Organism: uncultured Chloroflexia bacterium; assembly: GCA_963713965.1. Lineage (GTDB taxonomy): Bacteria > Chloroflexota > Chloroflexia > Thermomicrobiales > Thermomicrobiaceae > CALAGB01. Next base: position 1,289,836 of record OY970217.1, on the reverse strand, counting down.
AGCCAGTCGATCGCCGGGTGGGCCACCGAACAACCGAGCAGTCTGACGATGCGTTTTGAGCGCAGCTCGCGAAATCCGGCTGACGCACCAAGAGCGATCTGTGCCCGGACGCGGTAGCTCCATGGATCAGGCATCGGCACGATCTCGTCGATGCGCGTCGGCAGGCGCTTGGCCGCCATAAGGCGCCGCACGATGGCGGCCTTGTGCTTGAGTTGGCCCTCGTGGTTCAGATGCTGCCACTCACAGCCGCCACAGGTCTCGACTACCGGACAGCGTGGCGTCTCACGCTCTGCCGCGCGATCGAGCACGGCGATCACGTCGCCGCGCCAGTGCTTGCCGCTGCCGGAGAGAGCTAGCCGCACCGTCTCGGTTGGAATTCCTGCAGCGACCGCCACCGATCGCCCGACCGTCTGGACGGTGATGGTGCCGTCGCTATTGAACCGAGGAAGCTGAACGTCGACCCGTTCATGTCGACGTGCCGTCCCACCCCGATCTCGTTTTCCGCTACGTCCCATTTCTCGCTCTTCGCCAGGGATTGACACTCGAGAGATGAGCGGATCGAGCGACGCCGCCACTCAACTCGCCAATCTCAGATGAGGATAACAAAGAGGTCAGGGGCTTCCGCTTCGTTTGGCCGGTTGATGCGTTACCTTGGCGCGGCGTTCTGCATCCCAGCGTGTTTCACGTACGAACGTGGCCAATGTGGCGGCGGCGATCACCCCCAAACCGGCGATCGCTCCCGAGGTGACGACGATGCCGACGGCATCTGCCACGGCCCCCACGATGATCGGCGAGACGGCGCGGCCGCTGTCCCCGATCAAGCGCCAGATGCCAAGAAATTCACCGGTGAGATGGGGCGGCGCCAGGTCGGCTCCGAGGGTCATCATCGAGCCCGCTCCCATGCCATTGCCCAGCCCCATGACCACTCCGGCCGCCATAAGCTGACCGTAGCTGTGGGTGAAGGGGACCATGGCCATACCCAGCGCCAGGATCGAGAAAGACGGGACCGAAGCGGCTTTGCGACCGAAGCGGTCCATGACGTACCCGGCCGGGATGAAGAGAGACATGTCGACCAGTGCCGACGCGCTGACGATGATGCCGACCTGTGCGTTGTCCAACCCGATGGCATACGCGGCAAAGAGTGGGATGGCGATCTGGCGTCCAGCCCGGATCATCTGACCGAAAACGTTGGCCGTTCCAGCGGCGATGACGTCGCGCCGGTTGTGCTCGACGGCTTCACGCACCACGCTGAAGCGGAAGGTATGTCCTTTCGGTCGGATCGAGGCACTCTCAGGATCGTGCACGAAGAAGAAGGCGATCACCACCGCGAACGCTGCCGCCACTCCTGCGACGACGATGGCGTTGCTGAGACCGTAGTACTGGGCAATGAACCCACCGGCGAACGGGCCGGTAAAGGTACCCAACCTGTTGATGCCGCCAAAGACGGAAATAGCGCGACCGCGCGTCTCGTTTGGGATGGCGGTGGCGATGTAGGCGTGGCGCGACAGGCCCCAGAAGGCCGTTCCGATGCCGCCGACGAATTGCAGCGTGATCAATTCGGGCGTCGAATGGACGAGTCCGAGAAAGATGGTCGCGACCGAAAAGAGAGCGGCACCGGCGATCATCGAGCGACGAAAGCCAAACTTTGGCAGCAGAAGTCCGGATGGGAGGTCGAAGAGCATCGTGCCGATCCAGGCTGCTGACACGATGATCCCGGCAAGCCCAAAAGATCCGCCCGATCTCCTTGGCATACAGCGGCAGAACAGGGATCAGCAGTCCCTGGCCAAACGAAAGAAATGCCGTCGGAACGAAAACGGGCATCAGCAGCCCCATCGTTCCAGATTTCATCGATAAACTGTTCTCATTGCCATAACGCGCGTATTTCCACCAAGTGTCGCGACGCCTCTCACCGCGCGGGGCAGTGAAAGGCGTAATCCGTATCATACAGGGTTAGACCCGATTTGACTCCGCTTTCCTTCGGTTTCTGGCCGGCCGACAATTTCGCCTCGACAGCGGGCTCGCCAACGGGGATACTCGACGCGTTGAAACGTCGATGGAGACGGACTGACGGCAGCGCGAACCTGGCGCAGCGTCGCGGCGATCGTCGCTGGCACCCATCTGAATGGAGAGAGCGATGCGCATAGACGTCCATACCCATGCCCAGCCGAAGGAGTACCTTGACAGCCTGATCGCATCGGGGCGCTATGAGATCGTGCGTGACCCCAATGGCCAGATGGTGGTGCGTGAGAAGGGCTCTCGGTTTCTGACGATCACTCCGCAGATGCACGATCCGGCACAGCGCGTCGAGGAGATGGACGAGACCGGTATCGACATGCAGATCATCTCGGTCACCACGCCGCAGGTTTATTTTCTGGAAGGGCAGGCGTGTGTCGATCTGACGAAGATCTGCAACGACTATCTGGCTGAGATGGTGCGGCAGTATCCGACTCGCTTCCGAGCGCTTGCCAGCGTGCCGCTGACGGCGAACTCGGACGCCGCCGTCAAGGAGTTCGAGCGCTGCCTGGATGACCTGGACATGGTGGGAGCCATCATCGGCGCCAATATCAACGGACGTCCTATCGACGATCCGTCCTTCGCACCCTTCTATGAAGTGTTGAATGCGCGGAAGTCGACCATGCTGATCCACCCGATGGTCCCTGCCGGCATCGAGGTGATGAACAATTACGCGCTGGCTCCGTTGGTCGGCTTCATGATGGATACGACCCTGGCTGTCGCGCGTCTGATCTTCTCGGGCTTTTTCGACAAGTATCCGGACGTGAAGGTCATCGCCGGGCACCTGGGCGCGACCGCACCGTATCTGGCTGGCCGGCTCGACATCGGCTACCGCAGTTACCCCGATTGCAAAGGGATCGAGCAGGCGCCGAGCGAGTATCTAAAGTGCATGTACTACGACACTGTCTCATTCCACATCCCGGCGCTGCACTGCGCGGCGGAAACTGTTGGCGCGGACCGCATCGTCTTCGGCTCGGACTACCCGCACGTCATCGGCGACGTAGCCGGAGCGACCAAAGTGATCGAAGAGGCTCTGCCAACGGACGCGCTCCCCGGTATTCTCGGGGATACGGCAGCGGGACTGTTTGGACTGTAGACGGTGCTCAACCGGCTCGCCACGATCCACCGCTGACTCTTCCTCACCCGGAGGAGGAGAACTATCTCCTAAAATCAGGAGAAGGGTGTCCGCGGGGAACTGCAGAAACTTACCTTGACCGCCGCCCTTCTCCAGTTGGTACGGGAGATGACTGGACTGACCCCCAAAAAGCGAACCACGCGCAAAGGGAGGTTTCAGCGGACCGGTAGACTGACCGCACCGAACAGGAGACCAACCCATGGCACGCGGACGCACGCACAGCCCGGAGTTCAAGCTGGAGGTGGTGCGCCAGATTGCGAGTGGGACCAAACGGCCCGTCCAAGTCTGCCGGGAGTACGGCCCGGCCAACAGCGTGGTCGATCGCTGGCGGCACGAGTACGCTGCACGTGGGGAGGCGGCCTTCACGCCGTCTGAGGTGACCGGGGATGCGGCGTTGGAAGGGCGCATCGCCGAACTGGAGATTGTGTCCGGCAACGCGGACGACGAAACACCGACAGGCCTGCGCCAACTGTCAGGTGAGGCGGCTGATATGGGTCCAACGCGGTCGATACTGAAAGCTGAATCGTTGCTGAGCGAGCGGTGATCGCTGGTCAGGTTCGTCTCACGTTGTGACTGAAAAAATGGGCTGCTTCTCGAACGCGAGCCGCTCGAGAAGTTCGACGGCGTGGTCGAGGTCTGGCAAACCATCCATCTCTCGCCGAATGCGCTCGGCACTCTCGCGGTAAGCCGAATTGTCGAACGCCTCGCGTACGGCGCTCCTAACTGCAGCGGCTGTTCGCTGATCCGGCCCCAACACGATTCCCGCGCCGGCCTGCTCAACTCGCTCCGCGTTCTCGAACTGGTCGGCCGCGATTGGAGTGACGATGAGTGGAAGACCATGCGCCAGCGCGGCGATCGTCGTGTTGAAGCCGCCATGCGTGATGACCAGATCGCAACGGGGAAGCAGGAGCGTCTGCGGGATGTACTGCGCAACGTAACGTTTGGTGGAGTCGGACCGAATTGATCAACCGACTGTCCGCGTCCAACCGTCAGTATGAGGTCCACCGGCTCGGTTTCGACCGCGTCGATGATTGTCCGAAAGATCGCGCTCGCGGCGGGAAAGCGCGTCGCGACGGTTCCGAGCGTCGCGTAGATGAGCGCGCGATCACCGAGGTTCAACGCCCACTCGGGCAATTCCTCGTCCCCCGACTGGTCGAATAGGTCCGGGCGTATGAAATGGGTCACGGGAGCGACGTGGTCCGCATCCCTCACCAGACTTGGCGCGATTGGCGCAAGCACGAGATACCGCCACAGACATTCCATTGACGAGTCAGGCTCCAGTCCAATCTTGGATCGATAGCCATTGACAAGATCCGCACCGGTAGATTGGAAGAAGTCGCGCGGCCTGAAGTCCGCAAATCCGGCCGTAGCGTGCGGAACTCCGACCGCTTCTGCCACCAGCGGTCCGGCGTAGTCCGTGGTGTCATGAACGATAAGGTCGAATGCCCACGTCTCGTGTAGAGCGAGCAGGTCATCGATCATCGAGGATGCGAATCTTCCAGCGAATAGGTTTCGTGTGACCCAGGCGCTGGTCTCGGGGCCGCTGAATTCGTGTCCCGCGCTTTCCCGCAACCGCCGCATTTCTTCAAAGTGCCAGATGGTACCATCTTCGTTTCGCCACTCGAACCCGGCCGGGAAAACGCGAAAGCCATTCGCCTCGATCACGTGACCGAAGGTGCGATAGGGACAAGCAAAGGCGACTTCGTGCCCAGCATGCTCGAGCGCTTGGGCGAGTGGGACCAATGGATGAAAGTGTCCAGTCGCGCCGATCGTTGGCATCACAACCCGCATACATAACTCCTCACCTTGTGACGGCATTTCGGTCGCTGGCGCGCTTACCGTCGCGCTCGACCCGCTCCAGGAACGCAAGAACTTGTGGCACGACACGTTCCGATTGTCGGAACGCCGTTCCGTGGTCGAGTCCGCTGAGGAGAATCACCTCTCCATCCGGTATCTGCATTGCCAGTGGTGCAAGGTTGTGAATCGGGTCGATCAGTTGATCGTCGGCGCCGGCAAACGCGAGGATCGGGATGACGGATTGCGGCAGGAGATCGGCCACACTCGGCTCGTCTTGAAGGGCTAGCCCGGCGGCTGCCACGACCTCCAAATCCATCCCCTGCATCTGTGTCAACTCCGCGTCTGACAGAGGCCTCCCGGCCTCCTCTCGTTTGCGGATCACGCCCTCAAGACCATCTTTAAACGTTTCGTATTGCTGGTGATAATGGTCGTACATCTGGTGCGGTAAACCACCACCGACTACCAACGAGTGGACGCGCTCCGGAGCGAACTTGAGCATGCGATAGCCAACGAAGGCTCCGTGTGAGTAGCCGAAAAAGTGCGCGCGCTCGACATCCAAGTGATCCAACAGCGCAACCACATCACCGACCCAGCGCTCATAGATGTAGGCCGAGGCATCGTGTGGCTTGTCGCTGGCTCCATGCCCACGAGCGTCGAACAGGATCAAGCGAAAGTGGTCCTTTAAGAAGATCGACGTACCCCGCATCAAACCAGCGTTGCAGATTCCCAGTGCCGCCGTGATGAAGCACCAACGGCGGTCCCTCACCCGAGACCTCGTAGTAAATGCGAACGTCATCGGTTGGGTTCATCACGTATGGCACGGTTAACTCCGCTCGATGTCAATTGCTGCGCTGATTTCGCTACCGTACAGTACTCTGGTGATCGTGACGGCCTGTCCGTCGCACCAAGAGACGTTCAGGATGGTTAGCGGGCGATTCGACACGTCGCTCAATTGACCACCGAATCGAGCGGCTTGCGACCAATGACGACCATTTGGCCATCTCGGAAATAAAAGTCCTCATGGTGCACTGGGTTATCGGGATGCTCCGGGTCGCGAGCGATTTCCCAGTACTTCCGCACATCCGGCGGGAGTTTTTGTCTGTCGGAATCAGCGTGCGTCAGTACTACGTCTGCGAACATCACACCTGCTTGACGCACCATTTCGCGTTGTGCTGGCGTCAGTGGCGCGCGCCATTCGATCGGCATGAGGTGCTGCTCGACATCGGTGAGCCCCGCGTCCTTGAACCAGCGATGCATGTTCCACATGCGACTGTTCAGACCCTTGGCCTGATTCCATCCGTCGCTGTAGCGGTAATACTCAAACAGGGCGAAGTAGACGTTGGATGGACCTGGATATGTGGCCCAGAGACCGTTGTCGACATCCTTCAGGGCGAGGATGCCACCCGGCTTCAGTACGCGACGAAACTCGACCAATGCTCTTGCGAGCTCGTCATCAGGCAAGTACTGCGATGTGTTCGCGAACCAGACCGCGTCAAATAACTCAGCGGCGAACGGGAGTTCCATCACAGAGCCTGCGTGCACATCGATGGGCACCGTGATCTTCCATTCCTGCTCCAGGCGCTGGCGCACGATCTCGACATTTTCTGGCGCGAGATCGATCGTCGAGATGCGTCCGCGCGGTCCAACCATGTCCGCGATCCAGGGAAGATAGCTTCCCGCGCCGGTCGCGGCATCGAGGACGTGCCAGCCCGGTTGGATTCCAACAAGATCGAGCGCGGCCCGGTATTCGGTCCTGTTCGCTTCGAAATGGAGATCGAGCCAGTCCGCGCTCGAGTGTTCGTGGCCGGTCGACGTTCTTGTTGTGCTCATGAGCTATCCTCCCTCTTCACGTAGACGTTTCCGGACCGCGTCCTTCGTCCTCCGGCAATCTCGTCAGTTCTGGTTGGTCTGACCGCAGCGGAATCCAGGCAACCATCACCTGCTGTCCATCCACGCTACGCGTCACGTGACTATTGCCCGTGGTGTCTTCCGGCATCAAGATGTCTCCTGAGCGCAGTCGTCGTGTCGCACCGTCGGTCGTTTCAATGTCGAGAGCACCAGATCGATCGCAGAGGCTCGGCACGTAGGTCTGACGTCAGCACCAATAGCGATCCGTCGCCCGTAACTTCGTAGCGGATACGAGCGTCGTCGGGGGGTTGACTGTGAAGGACACGCGCCTCGCTCCTCGTCTTTACTGCGCGTTCGCGGAAGCGCTCGACGACTAAGACGACGTTGTCAGTTTGAATAAACCCGAAATGTGGTCGATGCAGGGAAACCGAATCCTTGCGGCGCGTCTTGCTCGCGTTCGCGACCAGCAAGGAACCTGGGAGTCTGATCGAATGGATGGTAGGCGTAAAGAAGCACTCATTGGTGTCGACCCTCAAAACCGTCGCGCAGGTCGGCGCACCAAACAGTTGGATTGTTCTAACGTACTTCTAGTCTAACATATGGGCCCAGTCGTCATTATTGCTTCGGCTCGCGGCCCAGCTGCTGTTTGAAGGTCTCACGCAGGTGCTCGCGTGCGTCTGCGCGTAACAGGACATCGGCCGCGGTCAGCGCGAGCACGGCGGCGCCGGTCGCTGTGAGTTCGTCGGCTCGCGCACTGCGGGCGGCTTCGGCGAACTCCGTTGTGTGGCCGCCGATCCCCTTCTCGCAGATCTGTAGATAGGGATGTATCGTCGGGACGATCTGGCTGACGTTCCCGATGTCGCTTGAGCCGACACCTGCGTCGGCCGGCGGCACCTCGTAGTCGAGTCCCAGCGAGGTCAGATTGTCTCGGAAGAGGTCGACGAGGCCCGTGTTGCAGACGCGCTGCTGGTAGCTGATCCCCTCAGTGATCTTCACCTGACAACCGGTGGCCAGGGCCGCCGCGTTGACGATATCGACGAAGCGCTGATTCAGCTCCCCCAGATACGCCTGGTCGTTGGCGCGTACCAGAAAGGACCCGGCCGTGTAATCTGGGATGACATTGACGGCGTCGCCACCCTGCAGGACGACGCCATGGATGCGGGTGTGGGGCCGGAACGCCTGACGCAGCTGATTGACACTGAAGAAGACCTGCAGCAGGGCGTCCAGCGCGTTGACGCCCTTCTCCGGAGCGGCCGAAGCATGGGCGGGCTTGCCGAAGAACTCGATCTCATATGGTGTGACGGCCAACGAGCCACGATCGAGATAGGTCGAGTCGCGCGGATGCATCATGATGGCCGCCGAAAGTCCGTCGAATACCCCTGCTTCGGCCATGGTGACCTTGCCGCCGCCGCCCTCTTCAGCCGGCGTGCCGAACACCTTGATCGTTCCCTGCACGTCGGGCAAAGCACGACGCAGCGCGATGCCGGCCCCAACGGCCCAAGTGGCGATCAGATTGTGTCCGCAGGCGTGACCGATCTTGGGCAGCGCGTCGTACTCAGCCAGTAGCCCGACCACCGGTTCACCGCTGCCATAGGTGGCGATGAAGGCGGTATCGAGTCCCGCCACGCCGCGTTCCACGTCGAAGCCCTGTTCCTCCAGTTCGTCCGTCAGGAGGGCGGCAGATTTGTGCTCCTCAAACGTGATTTCAGGGTTGTCGTGCAGTTGATGTGAAATGTCGATCAGCCGAGGGTGAAGCCGCTGCGCCTCGAGCTTGATTCGTTCCTTGATTTCGGCCAATTGGTCGTCTGACAATGAATCCTCCCTCGTCACTCCCATGATCTTCCCCGATCATCGCATATGCGCCCGATGCCGCAACGACGGGCTTCGTCCTCCACCTTCGTCCGCCTGTGGACAGTACGAATGGGTCTGCGTTCTTGGCGAAGATCCATCTATCATCCTTTTCATCTAGACAGGCGCGAAAGAATTCATGGGAAGTTGACATGTTGAATATAGAAGCTGCGGTTTCGGGCGTCAGCGAACTGCCGATGACGGGTGAGGTGCGTGCGGCGCTGATGACGGCAGAGCGCACCGCGAAGCAACACGGCCACGAGTTAGTGACGGTCGAACACGTCCTATTGGCATTGCTCGACCCGCCCGGCGTTCCGCTCCGCATCCTCTTCACGAACCTGCGTGTCGACGCGGCGAAAATCATGGAGCGGTTGCGCGCGGTCGCCGAGAAGCCCGAGTTCACCGGTGGCGTTGCACCGGGCATTCATGACGATGTCGCGTTTCTGCTGGACTACGCCGCCGGTGAAGCAGCCAGAGCCGGTGACGTACTGGTCAACTCCACGCACGTGCTGACGGGGATAGCAGCGCAACCTGGGACGGCGATCGGTCGGCTGCTCAACGAGTCAGGGCTTACCGCCACGGCCATTCGCAAAGGAACGAAGGTGCGTCGGCAGGCGACGTCGACCGGCGTGCGCGGACTCCTGAGCGCCATTCAGGTCAGCCCGCTATTTCTTCTAACGCTCGGAGTGATGTTCGCAAGTGGTGCGCTCCTCTATTTCATGCCGTATCCGCGTGCCGATCGGGCGCTGATCGCGGTCTTCCTTATCAGTGGTTGGGTCGCTCAGCTCTGCGTGCACGAATTTGGACATGCGGCGGCGGCCTTTCTCGGTGGCGACACCGACGTCGTAGATCGTGGCTATCTGACGCTCGATCCGCGCCGCTATACGCATCCGCTCCTGAGCATCGTCATGCCACTCGTCTTCCTGTTCATGGGTGGGCTGCCGCTGCCGGGTGGCGCGGTGCGCATCAACACCCATCGGCTGAGATCTCGACGCTGGGACGTGATCGTCTCCGCCGCTGGTCCGGCCGGCACGCTCGTCTTCCTGCTAATCATCAGCTTGCCGTTCCTCGTCACTGGCAACGTGCTGGCGTATGGGCACAACGTCGACCTCTCCGGCGCGGTGGCGGGTCTCGGCGTGGTGCTGGCGGCGACGCTGCTTCTCAATCTGCTCCCGATACCGCCGCTGGATGGGTTCCAGATCCTGGCTCACTGGCTGCCGGAGGACATCCGCGAGCAAGGCTATCGGCTCGGCTTCATGCCGATGATCGTCCTGTTCGTTCTCATGGGGCACTCTACCCAGATCAACGACGGCTTCTGGAATGCCGCCGAGACCATCACTAACATCATGCGCTTGCCGTTTGACCTTGGCACCTACTTCCTCTGGCTCATTCACGTGTAGCTCGCCGTCACTAACCAACCCGCTCACCGGGTCACGCTTCCAGAGCGTTGCCTCACCGTTGCCATTGCAGGCGGCGCGGCGCGATACTCTGCGTGCAGGCGACCGACAACCCAGTGAATCCGGAGGCCCAGCATGGCGAGGCAGACCGCGACCGATGCCACGTTGATCGAGCAGATGTTCCGCACGGCAACCACCATCCGCCGTTTTGAGGAGATGGTGGCTTATCAACTACGAAGCCGGGGAACTCGTGTGTATCCATCAGGCGGTGACGGTTGGCGGCATCGGCACGAGATCGCCTCGCAGATCACCGAGCGCTGCTTCACCGATCTCAACGCACCTGTCGTCCGAGTCGGCGCGCCATTCGCCCCGGTCCCGCTCGCGGGCAGCCTGGAGCATGCCTACCAGCCGAACAACGAGACGATCGCCGACGTGGTGCGGGGAGTGGTGAGGCAGTGCGAGTTTGTGACCCATTTGACAATGGGCACAGCGCGCGAAATATAATCAATGTGTCCATCTTTCACAGCGAGTGTCCCGCCATTGACTTTCGTTTCCCAATTGGAGAATCGCTACAGTGACAACAAAGTCGCGCAACTGCGGTGTCCTCCGATCTAACTGGTCCAACCAAGACGAATTCCCAGTTATGTCTACGGTAAACGTGCGCAATTTCAGCGCTCTTCGAACCGCCCGTTTCAATCTTGAACTTCTGAGCGCCGGCAGAAATTGCCTTTGCGTTTGATGCCACAAGAGTAAAATTAGGTTCGAATTTCATGTCGCGGCAAATATAGGGAGTAAGTATCAATGGCTTGGGATGATGGCCTTCTCGTCGATCAACGACAAGCCGCTGGACACTCAGGGTCTCACGCGCGGCTTCTCGCGGGACCAGGTACCGGGAAGACTCGAGTGTTGACGAGTCGAATTTGTTATTTGATCAAAGAGTTGGGCGTGGAGCCGGAAGATATCTTGGTTCTTACCTTCACCCGAGCCGCCGCTGCAGAGCTGCGGTCACGGGTGAGAGCAGAACTCGGGCAGGATGTGAATCCGTATATTGCAACGCTTCACAGCTATGCACTTCGCCAGTTACTGAAAAACTGGTCCAAGTTCTCTAATGAACCAGTTGAACTTCACATTGCCGACGATTGGGAAGAACGGAACGTAATTTTTGAGGAATTGAAAGAGACCCTTCAACTCTCATCCGTTGACGTCGTGAAAGACCTGTTTCGCTTGCTCTCGGCCGACTGGGAAACATTCGCAGCCGATCAGGAGGGATGGGAAAGCCATGTTCCTAATCCTCAATTCATTGGAGCGTGGCGCGAACACCGGAAGATATATGCATACATGCTGAGGGCAGAGCTCGTTTATCGGCTGAAACGAGCCTTGGAACAGTATGGCGATTTCAGAATTGACGGCCCTCCTAAGTACTTGTTCGTCGATGAATACCAAGACCTTAATCCGTGCGATCTTGCATTGGTGAGGCAGATCGTAGCACGTGGCGCGGAGCTGTTTGTAGCCGGGGATGATGACCAAAGTATCTATGGATTCCGCATGGGGCACCCGGAAGGGATCCGTCGGTTCATGAGTGACTACGTCAACTCCAAAAACCTGGAATTGTCCGTTTGCAAAAGATGTTCGCAAGAGATCCTTGAATACGCATTGTGGGTGGCGCGGCAAGACCCCCGTCGGCTCGAAAAACACATTCACTCAGACACGGTCGGAGGCAAGGTACGGTTGCTGCACTTCGCGAACCAATCCACCGAAGCGGAAGGGATAGCCCAGATCTGCCAACAGTTGATGTCAAAGGGATTGCTGCCAAGCCAGATACTCATACTGTTGCGTTCTGATAGGCATCAGGCATTTTCGTCTGTCATATGCGATGCGATGGAGCAAGCGGGTATTCCTGTGTCGAGGACTGCGAAAGAGAGTCCAATTGACGACAAAGCCGGTCGACAAGTGCTTTCTCTGTTGCGATTGCTTGTTGATGAAAACAACAGCCTCGCCTGGAGATCGCTGTTGTCAGTGCGGAAAAACGGTCTTGGCAATGGCGCGATGCGTGCAGTGTTTAACCTCGCAGTGACCCTAGAATCAACGTTTCTGGAGGCTTTACTCAAGATTCATGATGATCCCACTATCGTTCCGGGATTCGGTAATAAGTTGTCCTCCGAGTTCGATGACATTTCTAATCTGCTGGATTCCCTTGACGGGTCTGGTGGCGGCTCTCCACAGCAGAAAAGTGTGCAGTCGATCCTTGACCAGGTCATTCTTCAGACCATCGTGAACGCAGATGAACAGGCTCGCGTAAGACGCTTTCTGTCCGGGATCATCGATAGTTCAGGCGCCACATCGATACCAGAGTTAGTGTTTGCACTTGACGCTAGAAACGCAGATATTGAGCAGGATATGGCAGCTGACAACGTGAACATACTAACGATGCATCGAGCAAAAGGACTCACGGCGGAAGCAGTCATCATAGTTGGTGTTGAGCAGGAGTCCATTCCAGGGCGGGCGCATGGGGAATCGCAGCTTGGCGATGAGAGGAGACTCTTGTACGTTTCGCTCACCCGCGCAACGAAGTACCTATTCATAACATATTGTGATCGCAGGACTGGCCGTCAGAGGCACGCTGGCTCGAACTCAGGGAGCACACAACGTCGATTGTCCGAATTCCTATCAGATGGCCCTCTGAGCCAGATCACGGCGAAACCTTCGCACTGACGGCCGTACGCTGAGCACTCGTCGTCCGGCTCGGCGCGCCCTTCGCTCTCGTCCCGTTCGCGGGTATCCTGGAGCACCGCTACCAACCGAGCATGGAGACGATCATCGAGGCGGCATATCGGTTGGAAAGTCAGTGACGCGATGCAGAGTTTGACGAACATCCAGTATCGGCCGGAGCGAGCGCTGGAGCTTCTGCGGCTCGGCACTGGTCAGCCCAATGCTGTGTTCAGGGATGGCCAGGAGGGGGCCATCCGCTTCGTCGTCGAGGGACGCGGGCGCTTGCTGGTTGTCCAGAAGACCGGTTGGGGGAAGAGCTTCGTCTACTTCATCGCGACGAGGCTGCTGCGTGAGGCCGGCGGCGGACCGGCGCTGCTCGTCTCCCCATTGCTCGCTCTGATGCGCAACCAGATCAGCGCGGCGGAGCGCATGGGCGTGCACGCCGCCACGATCAACTCGGACAATCAGACCGAGTGGGGCGAAGTCATCAATGCGCTTGATGCCGACGCCGTCGACATCCTGCTCATCTCTCCTGAGCGATTTGCGAACGAGGAGTTCCGTGCTGGACCGCTGGCCGAGATCGCCGGTCGAGTCTCGCTCTTCGTCGTCGATGAAGCCCACTGCATCTCCGACTGGGGCCACGATTTCCGACCGGACTACCGCCGCATCGAGCGGATTGTGCGCACCTTGCCGCCCAATCTCCGTCTGCTGGCAACCACCGCGACGGCCAACAACCGCGTGATGAACGACTTGAACGACGTGCTCGGACCGAACCTCGAGATCGTGCGCGGCGACTTGAGTCGTCCGTCGCTGTTGCTGCAGACGATTCGCATGCCGGCTCAGGCCGAGCGGCTTGCCTGGCTCGCCCAGACAATACCGACAATTCCCGGCAGCGGGATCGTCTACACGCTCACCATTCGCGATGCCGAGCAGGTTGCCGAATGGCTCCGCTCATGTGACATCAACGCCGAGGCTTACACCGGGCAATCGGGCGACCGACGTCCCGAACTTGAACAGGCGTTGCTGACCAACAGCGTCAAAGTCCTGGTGGCAACGACGGCGCTGGGTATGGGTTTTGACAAGCCCGATCTGGCGTTCGTCATTCACTACCAGGCTCCTGGATCAGTGGTCGCGTACTATCAGCAGGTCGGCCGAGCGGGACGGGCGCTGGATGCGGCTTACTGCGTGCTCCTCAGTGGCACCGAAGAGACCGAGATCAACGAATTCTTCATCAACAGCGCCTTCCCGACTCCCGATGAGGCAGGCATGGTGCTCCAGGCGCTCGAGTCCGCGCCAGAGGGACTATCGATCCACGAGCTCGCCGCCGGTGTCAATCTCAGCTACGCACGGATTCAGAAGACGCTGGATTTGATCTCGCTGGAGTCACCGTCCCCGATCGCGAAAGTGGGTACGAGGTGGCAACTCACGACGGTCGACCTGTCCGACGAGTTCTGGGCGCGCGCGAGGCGCCTGTCGAGTCGGCGGCGTTTCGAGCAATTCGAGATGCAGGAATACGTGACACGCGAATCCGGGCACATGGAATATCTCATCGAGGCGCTCGATGGCGACCCGACGACAGCGCGGGTGCCGGACGTCGCGACTCTACCGACGATTCCGGACCGTAGCTTCGTCAATGAGGCAATCGCGTTTTTGCGGCGCTCGGACGTCCCATTCGAGCCGAGACGGACCTGGCCGCCGGGTGGAATGCCCGTCTATCGCGTGAAGGGCCGCATCCCTGAAAACCGACGTGCCCAACCTGGCCGAGGGCTGTGCATCTGGGGCGACGCCGGTTGGGGCAACCTCGTCAACCTCGGCAAGTTTCAGGATCAGTTCTTTGACGACGATCTGCTCGAAGCATGCGTGAGCATGTTCGAGCGCTGGCGGACCGAACCGTCGCCAACCTGGGTTACCTGTGTTCCATCCCTGCGCCATCCAGATTTGGTGCCGGATTTCGCGGAGCGCCTGGCGTCGCGCCTTGGGCTTCCCTTCCGGACAGCGCTGGTGAAAAAGTTCAGTCGTCCAGAGCAGAAGACAATGAAGAATAGCAGTCAGCAGGCGCGTAACCTCGATGGTGCGATCGAGGTAGATGCCGGTCAGGTGCTGAGTGAGCCGGTCCTCCTCGTGGATGATATCGTAGATTCGGGATGGACCATGACGGTCTGCTCATGGCTCTTACGCGAGCACGGAGCGGAGGATGTGTTGCCGCTCGCGCTCGCGGTGCTGGGACGTCGAGGATGACCTTCATGCTTTCCAACAATCTGACGGCGACTCTTCTCCTCACCGCTCCGCTGAAGGTCGGCACAAAGGAGGAGTCCGACGAGATTCTGACCGGCGCGGAATACCGGCGCCTGACGAAGACGTTGATGGATCTCGGTCGCGAACCGGCTGACTTTCTGGGAGATACCTCTGAAGAGCTTATTGGCGCGTGCGCGTCGTTTCTGGATGAGGAACGGCTGAGACGACTGATCGGCCGCGGATTTCTACTCGGCCAGGCGGTTGATCGATGGCATTCGCGTGGCATCTGGGTGGTTGGTCGCGGTGATCCAGAGTATCCAGCGCGGCTGAGGGACCGTCTCAAGAGTGCCGCACCGCCGGTCCTCTATGGCTGTGGCGAGCGATCAATTCTCGGCGAGCCAGCGCTCGCGGTCGTCGGCTCTCGTGACCCAGACGAAGCTGTCCTGGATCAAACGAGAGCCGTCGGGAAGGTGGCCGCGGAAGCCGGAGTTCTGCTCGTCTCCGGTGGGGCGCGCGGCGTCGACGATGCTGGGAAGCACGGCGCGCTGGAAGCCGGCGGCAAGGTCGTCTGCGTCCTGTCGGACAGCCTGGAACGGCGGGCTCTGCAGCGCGACAACCGCTCGTATCTCAAGGACGGCCGGTTGCTTCTGCTCTCGCCCTACGATCCGCTTGCCGGTTTCAATGCGGGACACGCCATGCAGCGCAACAAGTACATCTACGCGCTTTCTGATGCCGGACTGGTCATGAACTCCGATTACAACCGGGGTGGCACATGGACGGGAGCGGTGGAGCAGCTGGAGAAGCTGAAATTGGTCCCGGTCTACGTGCGAGCGAACGGGTCCGAGCCCGGAACCGCGCTGCATGAGCTGATCAAGCGAGGGGCACTGAGGTGGCCCGAACCCGCCTCGCCACAAGCGCTCGTCGATCTGTTAAACAGCGAAACATCGCTATTTTCACCCGAGACCCGCGCGGAACAACTGCGCATGACCGGCATCGCCGAGAAAAAACAAGGCTATCGGTCTCGGTGATCACCCAGTTCGACGCAGACCATTTGTCGCGTGCGAGCGATCATCGATTGTCCAGTTCACCCACCAAGCGATAGCGTGATGTTCCCGCTGGCAACCTTGATGTCGAACGTCAGCGTCACTGGCGAGGTTCCGTAGGCGTCGTTGACGTAGGCGCCGTCTTCGAGATGCAGGCCCGTGGCCGCGACGTTGCCGGAGGAGACGCTCGTCATTACCCGCACGCCGACGTTGCTCGGCAATTTGATGGTGACGTTGCCTGAGGATGTGCGGATGGTCGACTCCAGATCGTGACCCCAAGATCCGGCAAGATCGAGCGTCGTATTGCCGCTGGTATCTTTGATCTGCAGGCTCGAGAGCGCCGCGAAATTGCCCGACGTGGCGAGGCTGATGTTGCCGCTTGACTCGCTCAGCGACAGAGTCTGGAGCGATGTGAACCGCCCGTTCAGGGTGAGCCCGATAGCGCCACTGGTCGTCGAGACGTCGATGCTCTTCAGTTCTTCTTGATTCCCTCTGATGGACGCGTTGAGACTGCCGCTGCTGGTATCGACGTTCAGCGTCGAGAGTCGTAGTTGGGCGAGGTCAAGCGTTGTGTTGCCGCTCGTCACGTTGACGGTGAGGTCAACCGGAACGACCGGCCCAAACCGAAGGTCCCACTCATTGTCGAGCTTGCGGCTGTTCAGATTCTGACTTGCGGGCTGGACGATCGTCAGCATGCCAAGCGTTTCGCTCACGGTATACGACACATCGGGCTTCAGCGACTCATTGTATGTGAGCTTCGTGTCCAGGAGCGAACTTCCTCCGTCGCGGATAATCAGGTCGGCGCCGGTTTTGGCGTCGAGCTCGGCCCGCACCGTCCCGGCCGCGCCGAGCTCGACGGTCTGCTCGGTGGTCTGGACTTTTCCCGGATCGGCGCCGCTGCTGGTGACACACCCACCGAGCAGCAACGTGACGGCAATGAGCGAGATGATCGATCGATGGCCAATCGTTCCGGCCTTTTTCATGTCCCCGGTCCATCGTTGGCGACGGACGTGGCACGCGTTCGTCAGGCGGCATGCGGTGCGCGCTGTGCCGGGACCATCCTGACGCAACCGGCGTCACAGCGTTGTGACGATGCCGCGCCGCGAAATACAAAGTCGCGACGATAGACCGGATAGCCTTACCCGCGCGTCACGTGGGCGCTGACGCACAGCCAGGGACCGGACTGCTTGGTCCAGACGTCGCTGTAGCGGCCCTGTTTCGTTGCGCCGTCGGCCAGCGTGTAGCTGGTGGTGGCGTGGATGATGGCAAAGTCGCCCATGAGCCGGATCTCGACGTCGCCCGCCTGGAGATTGGAGATCGTTGCCGGGCGCGCGGTCTGCTCCAGGAACCCAGCGCGGTCGACGATGCTGCCGTCCGGATTGCTGCAGCGAAAGTCCTCGGCCAGGTTTCGGTCGAACCAATCGACGTCCGACTCCTGCACCGATCTAATGTAGTCGCGATTGAGCTTTTCGAGCGTCTTCAGATCCGCATCCGTCATTGTGTTGCTGGCCACTATTGCCCCTTCCCTGCCATAGTAGATCTACTTCGGGAAATGCCTCACGCGGTCACGAACGACCGTGATCGAGTCGCCGCCCAGCGAGTCATACCGGCGTAGCTCTGCCAGGCGCTGTCATCGGGCACGGGTGACGACATCGCGTCCCCGACACATGCGAAAATGAGCGAATTGCAACTCAGATCGAGATCCGGCTGGCCCAGCGTCCGCAACGCGACGTACGGGACCACGTGATCGTCGACTCCGGGCAGCTTCCTCAGCTGGTCCGCGAACTCCCGAAAATCGACGCCGCCGTCGAAGCTGATCGCACCTCGCGCAACCAATCCCGCCAAACCGCGGATCGAATCCGACATGTGCGCTGGGATACCGACCTCCTCGAGCGGCGCCGTCACGAGCTGCTCCGGTGTCGGAAAGAGGCGTGTCAAACCGGGGTGGCCTGAATCGGTGTATGCGGTGCCGAAACCCTCGACCAAATCAGTCAGCAGCTTCTTGGAACGGTCACCGTAGGCACGTCGGACGATTGCGTTTACCGTCGCGTCGAATCCTTCCCAACAGCCGGGCAGCCGCACACCTGGGTGCTTCTCGAGCAGCTCGATCATCGCGTGATTGCGGCTCAGATCTTCCGCGATCGCTGCGGGATCCGCCTTAAGATCGAAAATCTGCTTGACGCGCTCGGTGATCGGCAACAGGAAACGCGAGAAGTCCGCCGGCACGCGCAACAACACCGCACGTTTGTCGCACAGCGGTCGGACGCTGATCACTCCCTGGACGTCTCCGATCTGGATCGTTCGACGATAGGTTGTTCGGTCGACAGTCTCAACCAACGGCATGGCATGCTGCGATAGGAAGGCCAACATCGCGGGCCAGTTATAGGGATTACGATAGAAGAGCTTCAGCTCGATAGTGGCGCTGGATGGATTGGCGCTCGAACGTCGACGCTTACGGCGTAGGTCGCTCGGCGTGCGGGCATACGTTTGCTTCAGCGCCTCGTTGAAGCGGCGCACGCTTGAGTACCCGGCGCTGAAGGCGATCTCCGTCATGGAGAGATCGGTCTCGTCGATCAGCTTCTTGGCGAAGAGGAGCCGGCGCGTTTGCGCGACGGCCACGGGAGGGGCGCCCAACTCTTCGACGAAGAGTCGCTGTAGTTGTCGAGCGCTGACGCTGAGGCGACCGGCGAGCTCGGTGACGCCGCCGTCGTCAAGTGCCCCCTCTCCGATCAGGCGTAGCGCTCTGGCGACGACCGGCGACGTTGCGTGCCATTCGGGCGGGTCTGGTGCTGACTCTGGATGGCAGCGCAGGCACGGCCGAAAGCCGGATTCGGCCGCGGCTGCAGCGGTCGAGAAGAATCGGACATTCTCCGCGCGTGGTTTTCCCGGACAACCGGGTCGACAGAAAATGCCGGTCGTCATCACCGCCGAATAGAACTGCCCATCGAAGCGCTGGTCGTTGCGGGTGGTGGAATCGAAGGAGGCAATACGCTCCAGGTCTGTGAACGTCACGATGATCCCTCCTCCGCGCCAGCAGGCCAATGCCGGGACTCTTCTTGCGAACAGGATCGACTATAGCAGCAGCGGCAACCGAATTCTCGCGGCTTTCGGACAGCTCGCTCGCACCCGTGAGTCGATCACACCGTCCGAAGTGGTTCCAGAAAGATGGCGCATTATGGACCTTTGCTTGGATCCACATACGTCGTACTTTGGGGTCGTTGTATCAGCGGACGGCGAAGGAAACAGAAATGGAAGCACGACTCGATTACGCCGAGGTTCTCCCGGACGGCATGAAATCGATCTACGCTATGGATCACTACAGCTCACATTGCGGTCTGGAGGCGGAGCTTCTCGACCTTATCAAGCTGCGCGCATCGCAGATCAACGGCTGCGGCTACTGCGTCGACATGCACACCAAAGACGCTCGTTCCGGCGGCGAGACCGAGCAGCGTCTTTACGGCCTTAGTATCTGGCGCGAGACTCCCTATTACACTGAGCGTGAACAAGCTGCGCTGGCGCTGACCGAAGCGGTCACGTTGATCGCTGACAGTCGTGTTCCGGACAGCGTTTATGATGACGCGAAGAGGCACTTCAGCGACGAGGAGATGGTCAAGCTGGTGCACAGCATCGTGACGATCAACTCCTGGAACCGCTTCGCGATCGCCTTCGAAGACGTACCGGGCTCCTACCAGCCGGAGCACTTCGCGACGAAAGCACACGAAGCCGAAGCTGTCAGCGGCGATTGAACCGTTGTCGTCGCAACACTTTCCAGAGAAGGGATGAGCCAGATGCCTACGGTTCTCGCGCGAGATCAACTACACGTCGAGGGTACCTCCTTTGAGTTCATTGGACGCGAGCATGGCGACGTCGGTATCTGCCTCATCATGGTGAATGGCGCGCCCGGTAGTGGTCCGCGCCTCCACCGGCATCCGTATGCCGAAATCTTCGTGCTCCAGGAAGGACGGGCAACCTTCACGGTAGACGGCCAAACGATCGAGGCTGGGGCTGGTCAGGTGGTCGTAGTGCAGCCGGGTGAAGCCCACACGTTCGTCAACTCAGGTGACGGGCCGCTCAAACAGCTCGACATTCATGCCAGCGATCGCTTCATCACCGACTGGCTTGAATAACCAGCGACGGCCGAGGGTCGCTGAGTTCTCGTCGACTGGATTCAGACGTTACTTTGCATGCGTCGGTATCTCAGGATGGTGCTGCCCATCCCAGGAGTAGCCCCAGAAGTGCAAGCGAAACGATTCGACCAGACTCCGCAGTGTCACGTTGATATTTTCCGGAATCGGTTGTCCGTCGGCGGTAAACCAGGAATCGATCGGTTGTGGCGGTAGCACGTCGGAACTGTGCGTCGGTACCTCCGGATGCGTGTTGCCGTCCCAGCTGATGCCCCAGAAATGCCAGCGAAACGCTTCGACCAGGCTGCGGAGCGTGGCAGTGGTGCTGGCCTGGTCGATCGTCTCGCCGTTGGCCCAGGACTCGAGCGGAGCACCGGTCCCGGCTAGTCCAACGTGGGTTGGCAGCTCCGGATGGTTCGCACCATCCCAGGACTGCCCATAGAGATGCCAGCGGAAGGCTTCCACCAGGCTCCGCATCGTCGCGTTGAACTGATCGGTGCGTAGTTCACCGTCGGCCAAGAACCATTCGCTGTCGCCAGGGTTGCCCGCTATTACGTCCCACTGCGCCTGAAATTTGTCCCCGTCGGCATCGAACGCGATTACGGTCAACGTGTGGACGCCCGCAGTCAGGTTCGCCACCGCGGTGACCTGGAAGTTCGGTCCTCCGCTTGCCACGTTCACCGGAGCGATCGGCTGGTCATCCACCAGCAAGACGACTTCGCTCGGCGGGCTATCGGCTTCGACCGTCGCGCCGATCGTGGTCTGACCCGGCGACACGGTGCTGTATGGGGAGGGAGTCAGTGACGTGAAGGACGGCACACTCGGACCTCGTTCAGGTGTTGCCTGGCCGAGGTCTCGGACGAAAACATCCCAATCATTGTTAGTGTCGTTCGGGACAAGATTGTCCGCGATCGAGGTGAAGGCGACAACCTGCCCGGACTCGCTCACCGATGTGGCGTGTCCGCTGGCTCCAAGATCGTACGTTCCACTTTCTCCATTGCCGGGCTCGCCGCTATCATTCTGGCTCACCCGAATTGTCGTGCCGGTCTGTCGATCGAGGCGATAGACGTCGATCGCCCCGGTCGGGTCGTCCGGGCTCAGGTATTGTCGCGACGCGGCGAAGACGACGTACCGACCATCGCCGTTCGGCACGGCGGCCAATCCTGATGCTGTTGCGGCGGACGTGATGTTGGTTCGGAGATTCCGTAAGAAGATGCCTCCGGTCATGCCAGAAACCAGGTTCGCCGTATCTCCAGAATCGAAGACGACGTACTCCCCGCTTCCGCTAATCGAAGGTCGATAGGTCGAACCACCTGAGGGCGCGCCGTCGTTGTTGACGCTGACCATCGTGTCGCTGCCGTCAATCATGTCGTAGACGTAGATTTCAGGGAGGTCGAGACTGAGTCCGAGCGTCGTGGTCTGCGAGGAATAGACCGTATAGCGACCGTCATCGCTGATCGACGCACCGGAACTACCACGAACGCCGGGGTCCTGCGCGTTGCCGGCGCTGGCCAGGACCGTATGCCCGGAAGCCACATCGTGCACGAAGACGTCGGCGACGCCATTCGGGTCGTTGTTCACGAGGTTTGAGGCGTCCGAGGTGAACGCCACGTAGCGCCCATCGCCACTGATCGCCGGATCCTTGCTATCGCCGTTAGCCGGTGAACCGTCTTGCGTCAGGCTCACGATCGCGGTGGTCCCCGTTTGTAGGTCCCGAACGAAGACGTCGGAATGGCCATTGTTGTCATCGTCGATCAAATTGGTCGCGTCGGAATGAAACGCGACGTATTGTCCGTCGGCGCTGATGCTCGGTGAGTAGCTCGATCCGTTGGCCTGATCGCCGTTGGATGCGACGCTTACGCGTGTTGTGTCTCCGGTGGTGCGATCGTGCACGAAGATGTCCCAGGCGTTGTTGGTGTCAGCAGGCACGAGATTCGTCGCCCAGGACTGGAATGCAATGAAGCGTCCGTCGGCGCTCATTGACGGTCGCACGCTCGCGCCGTTGCCCTCCGTACCGTCACTCGCGACGCTTATTCTTGCGGTGGACGTCGCGACGTCCGCGGACGCCGCACCGCCCGTCAATGAAACAGGAGCGAACAGCATGAGGACTATCAACAGGGTCTCAAGGCGTCGCATTATGCCCCCTCAGTTGACATGACGGATTATCGAAAGTCGCTCAAGGGCAGATAAGACGACTGGCGTGCATTGCGCAAGTGCGCGTTTGCTGCTGATAGTGACAAAAGGAAAACTGTGAATTTGGCGCACGCATTGAGGGTAACCAAGTGCCTGTCGGTGCGACTCTTCCGACGGTTCCGTTCGGCTTCCTGGAAGCCCACCCCGTCGGTCAATCCCACGCGGTCGGCAAGCCGACGATTTACACACTGGCGGCTTAACACTGAGTAGCACGAAGAGGATGCATGCGAGCTGCCCGTTGAACAAACCGTGGCCGAATGATCAGCGTGCCGACGAACCAGGCGCTTCAGATGTTACCTGATCGCTCGTGTCGCAGCTCCAGTCGATTCGTGATAGTACGGCCACAATCGCCGCCACCAGCAGGAACGCCAGTGCGTTGATCATCGTTCCAACCTGCAAGATTCCAAGCAGGATGGTCACTAACGAAGCCGCGCCAAGCACGATCCACAGCCCGCGGCGTAGGCCGTCCGATTCGAGCCAGCCGCGCTCCGCCGTATCGACCATAACCACCGGGCGACAGTAGGTCACGTAGCGACGCCAGAAGACCAGAATGGGAAGTGCGACGACCTCGCACCTACCGTAACCGATGAAGGATTAGACGGTCATCGAGATGCCAATATAGGCGAGCATGGCGAGCGCTAACGACGCGGGCGATCTTCGTCAGTGCCGATCGACTTTGTTCAAGAGTTGAAGTGACGTCGGCATAACCTCACACGGAAGGTCACGAATCGTGCGATGAGGCTCGTAGTCGTGACTTCTAGACATTGTGGCATGCAGTGTGCACGAATTCAAACCATCGTCATATTCACAGCATCACGAAGGGATGGGCGATCATGCCCGAGAAGCGTTCGTTCCCTGGCCGACTGTCTCGTCGCACCCTATTGAAGACTGGAGCAGTGGCTGCCGCGGTCCCATCCTCGGCATTTGGTGGGTTGTCATTCGTGGCCGCGAAGAACGACAGCAAATCCAATGGCTCGTCCGATAACCCTGGGCCACATTCGGAGCTCATCGAGGTCACGGCAAGCCAGCTGCAGTCAATGATGACCTCCGGGCATCTCACTTCGAGGCACCTGGTACAGATGTATCTGCAGCGGATCAGCGCTCTTGATCAGGGCGGACCGGAAGTCAATGCAATCCTGCAGATCAATCCGGACGCGCTGTCGATCGCGTCATCGCTTGATGACGAGCGGCGCGCCGGCAACGTGCGCGGACCGCTTCACGGAATCCCGATTCTGCTCAAGGACAACATCGATACTGGGGACAAGATGGATACCACTGCTGGGTCGCTCGCGCTGCTGGGTTCCAAGCCAGCCAACGACTCGCCGCTTGCCGCACAACTCAGGGCCTCGGGGGCCGTCATCATGGGGAAGACGACGCTGAGCGAATGGGCCAACTTTCGTTCGACGCATTCTTCGAGTGGCTGGAGCGGTCGCGGCGGGCAGTGCAACAATCCCTACGAGATCGATCGCAACCCCTGCGGATCGAGCTCCGGTTCCGGCGCGGCGGTATCAGCCAATCTGACCGCCGTGTCGATCGGAACCGAAACCGACGGGTCGATCGTTTGCCCAGCCAACAATTGCGGTGTCGTTGGCATCAAGCCGACCATCGGGCTTGTCAGCCGTACTGGCATCATTCCAATTTCGCACAATCAGGATACGGCCGGGCCACACGGGCGCACGGTCGCCGATGCTGCCATGGTCCTTGGAGCTATCACCGCGGCGGACCCGAATGACCCCGCCACCCAGGCTGGCGGGCGGACCGCCTACACCGACTACACTCAGTTTCTCGATGCGAACGCGCTGAACGGGGCCAAAATAGGTGTCGCCCGCAAGAATGTCACTGGCTACAGTGAAAAGACGGACGCGATCTTTGAGCAGGCGTTGCAGGCGCTGACCGCAGCTGGCGCTATCCTGACCGATCCAGCCGACCCACCTGACATGCCGAGCGGGACTGAAACAACCGTGCTCGAGTATGACTTCAAACACGACCTGAATGCCTATCTCGCACAGCGGGGTGACCCGAGCATTCACACGTTGCAGGATCTGATCGACTTCGACAACGCCCATGCCGACCAGGAGATGAAGTATTTCGGTCAGGAACTCTTCATCGAAAGTCAGGCCAGAGGGCCACTGACCGATTCCGAGTACACCACCGCGTTGGCCGCAAATCAGCAGTATGCTCAGGATTTCAGCACGTTTCTGGGTAGCTTCGACGCCGTTGTCGCACCAACTGGCAGTCCTGCCTGGACGACGGATCTGATCGACGGCGATCACTTCGAAGGCGCAAGTTCATCCTTCGCGGCGATCTCCGGCTTTCCATTGGTCAGCGTCCCCATGGGGAATTCCTTTGACCTGCCGGTGGGGTTGACCTTCATGGGACCGGCCTGGAGCGAACCGAAACTGATCGCACTTGCCTATTCCTTTGAGCAGGCAACGCAAGCACGCATCGTGCCGACCTTCCGCTCGGGAACACCGTAGGCGTGTGATCGCGGTGGTTGGAGCTTCGATCTATCAAGTCGACAGGCGACTGGACCGGTCGCCTGTCGTTATCCCCTCGGCCGATCAGGCGTGAAGATGCGTGCCAGGTTCCGGCTCTTGAACTCGCTCGCGAGGCAATCCATCAAGACGACGTCGTAGCGGCGGTCGTTCATCAGGTGTGCTTCACGCCTGCGACCGATCTCCTTGAAGCCAGCCTTCTGGTACGCGCGCAGTCCTGCCAGGTTGAACGCCAGGACGCGCAGCATGACGTTCTTGAGACCCAGTGCAGTGAAAGCGTAGTCAAGCATCAGGCTAGCCGTCTTGGTGCCGTAGCCCTTGCCCCGACAATCCGGCTCCCCGATCAAAATGCCGAACTCGGCCGTGCCACTCGTATGGTCGATGCCTGCCACGCTGGTGGTGCCGATCGATCGCATTGAGGACTTCTCATAGATAGTGAAGGGCGCCTCTTTCTCCGCCGTCAATTGGCCCTCGATCCACCTCTGTTCCTGCTCCATCGTCCACGGCCGCGGTACCTGCGCCACGGTCCGTTGCGTGGCGAATGAGTTGATCCAGCGTTGGTAGTCGGGGAGGAGATCACGACGCAGCGGCCCGAGCGCGATCCGCTCGCCCTCAATGCTGACAAGTACTCGCTCAACGTTGCTGCTCACCTGAGGCTCCACTGCCGCCCGCCGCGTCCGCTTCGCCGACATCTCTTGAGTGATCGAAAGACTACCAGATTCCTCATACGATCAAGGAAAAACCGCTGAATTCAGCGTGAAGTTGCCGTGGCATTGATTTTGGTTAGTTGCGAAGGCCATTCGCGCGAATCGTGCGCACCACGGCGGTACGTTGGAGGAGATACGAGCGTGTCGATGAAGGCAACGAACGGGCGAGAATCGTTGGCGGTTGCGCACGTCAAACCGGCGATGCGTCGACGTCCGGTCCTCATTCGAGCCCACCAGGACGAGCCCGATGGAGAGAAGCGGCATCGAGGTCGAGTGGGCCGGTTCCTCTCGATGCTGGGACCAGGACTGATCACCGGCGCTTCGGACGACGATCCGGCTGGCATCATCACCTATGCCACAGCGGGCGCGTCGCTCGGGTTCGCCATGCTCTGGACGGCCCTCTTCACCATCCCGCTAATGCTCGCCATGCAATTCATCTCAGCCCGCATCGGCCTCGTCCAGCGTAACGGGATCGCCGGAGTGATCAAGCAGGCATATGGCCGCAGCTGGATCATCTATCCGGCGGCCATCCTGGTGCTGGTCGCCAACACCGTCAACCTTGGGGCCGACATCGGTGCTATTGCCCAGGCGATTCAGATCGACACCGGCATTCCGGCCCGCTGGCTGATAATCCCAGTGACGCTGGTCATCGTGCTGACGCTCACCTTTGGTAGCTTCAAGATCATCTCCACCATCTTCAAATGGCTTACGTTGCCGCTGCTGGCGTACATTGCCGCGGCGTTCCTGGCGCACCCATCGGGGTGGTCGATCCTGAAGTACACCCTGATCCCACACGTCTCCTTCACGAAGGCCTATCTGACGACCTTCGTGGCTATTCTCGGCACCACCATCACGCCCTATCTCTGGTTCTGGCAAGCCAATCTGGAGGTGGAGGCGACCAAGACGGCACAGCGCGCTAGCGTTCAGACGCGCGACGTCAGTGAGGCCATGATCCGTCGCAGTATCTGGGACATCAGTGCCGGAATCGGACTTTCGAATCTCGTCTTCTTCGCGATCATCGTTGCCACCGGCTCCACGTTGTTCCAATCCGGACATCACCACATCGCATCGAGTGCAGACGCCGCCAAGGCACTGGCGCCAGCGGCGGGTGGCCTGGCAACCCTCCTCTTCACGGTCGGCATCATTGGCGCAGGAGCGCTGGCCGTCCCAGTGCTGGCTGGATCGGCCTCCTATGCCGTTGGTGAGAGTCTTGGCTGGCAGGTCGGTATCGATCGACCTTGGTATCGGGCCAAAGCGTTCTATGCGGTCATTGCGGCTGCCTGCCTCATCGGTATGCTGATCAACTTCACCAGCATCAGCGCCGTCTCCGCGCTCTTCTATTCGGCAGTCATCAACGGCCTGATTGCCCCACCTCTGATGGTGGTGATCATGCTGGTGGCCAACAACGAGCGCGTCATGGGCCGTCAGGTGAACAGCCGGATTGTCAACGTCGTCGGCTGGTCAGCCACGCTGATCATGGGTGCAGCAGCCATCCTGATGCTGGTCACGATCTGAGTCGCACGTCAAGTAGGCGCCGTCGTCAACATCGACGCCAGAATACCTCCCTGAATCGCCCTGACCAAACGGGCACTGCGACCGCTACTAGGATGACATAACAGAATGGATTGATCGATGTCAGGTAACGGCGACAAGCGGGATCTGAAGCGCGTTCGGCGGGGACGGACGGATTCAGTGGCACGATTCTTGACCTATAGCAAGCGCATGTTCATGGATGGGGGCATGCGTGGTATTGGGTAGGTAGGTAAGGATTAAGATATGCTCTGGGCGATTTTCGTAATTTTGTTGATCCTGTGGTTACTCGGCTTCCTGGCTTTCCACCTTGGCGCGCTGATTCATATTCTGCTGGTGATCGCCGTGATCGTGCTGATCGTGAATCTGGTTTCCGGCCGCCGCGCGCTGTAATCCCAGTGTGAACTACGTCAATTGAGCGGCGACACGCTGTCGCCGCTCGCGACTAACAGCGATTCTGCCCGGCGAATGCCGCTCCATCTAGCGGCCCCACAGCCGGGCGATCGTTTGTCCCGCGTTCAGCCCAAACACGTTCGCATCAATAGTCGGTGAAGCGCACCGAGAGGGTGTTGCAAACCGGGTGTCGTCTTGAAGGTCGGCCGATCTTATGCGTGTACCCGGAGCATCCCATCGTGCCAACCCGATTCTCGTTCGGCCACCAGAGACGTGCGTCGAATCTTGCCAGCCTCGTTGCGCGGCAGCTTCGCCACGAACTCGTAGGTCTTGGGCGCCTTCCAGGAGGCGATGCGCTCACGGACGTGCGCGTTGAGTTCCTGGACGGTGGGTGGAATCGACAGACAATGCGGCTCGATGATGGCGTGGACGCGGCGTCCCCATTCTTCATCCGGCACCCCGATCACGACAGCATCGGCCAGCCCCGCGTGCTCGCTCAGGGCGGCTTCCACCTCGGCGGGATAAACGTTGGCCCCACCCGAGACGATCATGTCGACCCGACGGTCGGCGATATAGAGATACCCGTCGGCATCGAGCCAGCCGAGATCGCCAATACTGGCGACGCCGTCCTCGGTGACTTTGAGAGACGCATCTCCGACGTAGTAAAACGTGGGAATCGTTCCATCACGTCGCCTCATGAAGATCTCACCCACCTCACCGGGAGGTAACGCTTCACGGGATTCATCAAGGATGAGGACCTCGCTGTTTGTTGGGCGACCGACGCTCCCTTTGTGCTCGAGCCATTCGTCGCCGCGGATGATGGTCGCCCCGATGCCTTCGGCCGACCCATAGACCTCGTACACCTTCTCCGGACCCAGTTTGTCGATCCAGAGCTGCTTGAGCCATATCGGACAGACGGCTGCTGAGGAGTGCATTGCCTCGAAACGAGAGAAATCGCGCTCCGAGAAATCGGGCAGCAGCGCCAATCGGCGCATCAAAATCGGCGGCAGATAGGCGTAGGAGACGCGATGGCGCTCGATCAAATCGGCGGCGTAAACGGCGTCGAATTTCTCCATCACCACCAGCGTGTGGTCGTCGGCCAGTCCGGTGAAAGCTTGCAGAAATGGGGAGTTGTGATAGAGCGGGGCGGCCATCAGCTGGGTCTGTCCCTGGCGGGTACCGAGTCTGCGCCCAGTCTCGACTCCCGCGACCGGATTCCAGGCTGCATCGATGATCAGCTTTGGGTGACCCGTCGAACCGCCAGAGCCGATCGCCTTGCCGGGATGAGGTACGTCGGGAAGTGGTGCGTTCGAGTAGCTGCCCGCCGCGCTCAGCTCATGACCTCGAATAACTGGCCAGGCGCAATCATCCCAGTCGGACAGCACCATCGCTGGTTGCGCCAGCTCCAGAATTGCATTTCGTTCCCGTTGGGGCAGCACGGCGCGGAGCGGCAGCACCCGCGCACCGAGCTTCCAGGCCGCGATCGTGAACGCGATCAACTCTGGAGAGTTCCATTCACCAGTCACCACCATGGCGTCGCTGGACACACCGCGATCGGCCATCAGGCGGGACAGCTGGTTCGTCCACTGCTCGAGCGCAGACCACGAGATCGCGCGTTCATCGCTGGAGATCGGTGCGAAGATGATCGCCGCGCGGTCTGGATGCGCGTTGGCCAGCCGCGCGATGCGGCGCATGTAGCTCTCGTCCAGCATTGGCTCGGAATTGGCCACTTCGTGCTCCTCAACCGTGGGCGCTCCGTGCTTGTGACGCCACATTATCGCGCCACGAGGTGAGAGGATGCCAGCCAACTGGGGATGGCGAAACGCAGCCGTCTGATCGGGTCGTGCAGGAATAGCCGAGATCGCGCATTGCTCGTGTACCATGCGCCAAGTGTTGGTGGGGTTTGCGATAACGCGAGGGACATCACACTGTCGCGATCCAGGTTAATTCGCCGGGCGTTTGCGGAGACTGTTCAGACGAAAATTGAGAATAGTAGTGGTGCCGAAGGCGAGAGTCGAACTCGCACGGGGTTGTGGCTAACGGTGCTTGGCGCAGATGCATGGGTGCCTCGTCTCAACATGCATGGTTTGCGTCACTTTGCGGAAATGCTTGCCCTCGAAGCGACAGGTGATGCCTATTCTGTGCAAGACGGCCCGACCATAGTCACATCCACGTGACTCTCGCAATCCATGGCTACTCGGCCCGAAAAGACTCTTCGGTGGCGGACGTGCTTGGCTGACTGCCGTCGAACCAATGGCCGTTGGATTCTGACTGCGAAGCTGCCGACTAGATTCTAGCGATCACTGAGTACGAGATTGCCATTACGGGCAATCTCGTATCGCTTTGGACATTACATGTGGCTCGTCCCGCATCTGACGGACCTAATTGATAACCCACGACTTCGACGACTTGCGAACTGAGCGAGTTGTGCTACGGTGACCACACTGGTGGAACAGGCACGTGCTTTCAGGTGATGTCTTAGCGCGTGTTGCGCGATCGTAACGTTCTCCGCTGATTCGTAATACCCAACCTATGCTCGTCGTGCGATGACACGACCAGCGGGAGAATGTTAGATCAACGAGGAGGAGCGAAAATGCGCCGGATCGCGTTTGCTGCCGGAGCCCTATTGCTGGTCATTGCCGTTGCCGCGTGCGGCAGTAGCGGAAAGGACCTCGTTCAGACAACCGGAACCATTGAGTCTCGTGCGGCTGTGACGCCCACGCCGAAGATGGCTGCCTCGACCTCATCGACCATGACAACCGCTCCTGCTGCGACGACCACGGGTACGCCTACCCCGACACCAACGCCGGAGCCAACAGCGACGCCTACGCCTCAGCCGACACCGACACCAAAACCTCAAGCAGTTGCCGTTGTCGCACAAGGGTACGGGCAGCCGACCGACGGACGGAGCGTTGGATGGGCCTTCATCGTTGAGAATCCCAACGCCGGTCTCGCGGTCGAGTCAAGCAAGTACCAGATCGCGTTCACCGACGCGAATGGCACCATCATCAAGACCGACTCCGGCTACCTCGAACTGCTGTTGCCGTCGGAGAAGACAGCCGTCTCGGGACAAACTTACCTTCCCGAAGGCGCAACTGCGGCCAAGATGGACGTTACCTTCAGCCAAGGCGACACGACATCGTTCGACGTTACTGAGACGTTTAAGACGGATGAGGTCACCTATCTTGCCGACAAGTATTTCCCGAAAGTCACTGGCGTCATTTCCAACCCGTATACCAATGACCTGCAGGACGTGCGGCTCTCCGCCGTCGCCTACGATGCCAACAACGCCATTATCGGGAGTGGTTTCACCTACTTAAACTTCATTCCTGCTGGTGGATCGAGCGCCGCCTCAACGTCGGTTACGTCGTCTGCACCTCCGGACCACGTCGAACTCTATGCCTCGATCTCTGGCCTAACCACGTTTGCGGACAGTGCGTCGAAACCGGACAAAGGTCAAGCACTGGTGATTTCGAAGCAAGGTTACGGGGTGTTGAGCACTCTCGGCTCCGCGGGCTATGGATTCATTGTTGAAAATCCGAACACCGGCCAAGCGTTCGAGAACAGTCTGTTCCAAGTCGCAATCTATGACGAGAGTGGAGCGGTGATAGGGACAGACGACGGATATATCACGCTGTTGCTCGCGGGCGAAAAGCTTGGAATCGGAGGCGACATTTCGCTGCCTGACGGGAAGTCGCCATCACGTGTCGTTGTTCAGGTGCTCAAGGGCGATGCAGGTGCCGAAACCACGACGCAGATGTTCTCAACGGACAACGTGCAGTACGTTTCTGACAAATACTTCCCGAAGGCAACCGGATTGGTGAAGAACTTGACTGACAAACAGTTGGAGAACATCAGAGTGTCAGCGATCGCGTTCAACGATGCAGGTGACATCATCGGAGGGGGTTTCACCTATCTCGACTTTGTTCCGGCTAACGCACAAGCGGCGGCGGAAGTGAGTGTGAAAACGAGTGGCACTCCGGCGAGGGTGGAGTTGTATCCGACGATATCGGGACTGACCAACCCGTAGTCGTAGGTGTTCTGTTAGTGACTCTTCTGTCCACTCACCGAGCGAGCTTGGAACGATTGGGCGGAGGCGCGTAGTCTCCACATGATGATCGTTCAGATGAAGCGCGGAATACGGCCGCGACGTTGCTCCTGTCGAAGTGTATGCACCCGAAGGTAGTCAGAGAGATGCTCGGCCACAGCACCATCACGCTGACGCTGGACACCTACTCGCACCTCGTTCCAGTGCTTCACCAGCAGGCAGCCGCGACCATGGATGCCATGTTCGGGGCATAATCTCAAAAGAGCCCGAACAGTCTGCGTACAGCTTATTGTTTAGTTGGTTCGTCGAGCGTTCTCCTCCTCAACCATTTTGTCGTGAGCTTCTAGGAACGCTTCGAAGGCCTGATCATACAAGCAATTCAGAACTCGAACGGCCATACCGTCGACCAACCCCCCGCGTTGATCAAGAAGAATTGCAGTGATCTTGGTTAGAGAATCAAGGGCAGCTGTTGCAGGCTCCGCTAATCCTGCGTTCGTGGGACCAATAAGAGGAATGTCTACCCCGTCAAATGAGTAGATGCTGGCGAGCCCGTTAGATGAATTGGAGTGAACAGCTCGACTTGCGACCTTGTAACTTGCGCGAAACCTGTCCAGACAAACTGCTTCTTCGATTCGCGCGAAATTTGGATTTCCCTGAATAGTGCTGGCTGCCCAACCCCAGTCCTTCAGGAATGGCTTTCCATGAATCGTGCCCAGTTCTTCAAACTTGGCCTTTAGTGCTGCGAATTCCTCGTCCTCTTGATACAGACCGCGTTGTCTGTAAAGGTCAGCGACTTTGAATCGGTCGACGTACGCATCGTGCAGCAAATATTTCTCTGAAATTGAATCGTCATGCCGAAGAAGGAAAAGTGCGACCGCGACGAGTTCATGAAGTGTTCGCCACCTAGCTTGCGCGCCGGCAGCATATCCTCCTTTCAGGAGATGGAGGATTTCAGACGCCGTCACGCAAGCACGCCGATGGAGTCCGAGTATTGCTTCACGACGATGGTCAGTTACATCCGTGAATGTTGCCTGGCCATATTCCAGATCGAGGTCTTGCGCGAAGATCACGAGTAATTCGTAAAGTTCAAGTGCGTTGTTCCAGCGATTCAACAATCTGGTCTCAAATTCCGAGATGATTTCCCGTCGCTCAGTGATGAATCTCGGCTTTCGTTTCAAGAGTTGATCAAGCCATCGCTCCGCCCCACGCTGCGCAACCCGGTCGATTTCATCGTGGTCTTTGTCATCAACATTCCTGAGTCCCACTAATGTTTCCTGTAGCCATTGGGGTTGGTCTTCCGTTGGTTCCAGATTACGCTGCGAGGGGATGAGCGGATACTTCGAGATGGGGGTAACGGAGTGTTCCTCCCAATCGATTTTGAAGTGGGCCACTTCAACCATTCAGCCGAACTCCTCGCATTTCTCGGGTTTGGCTACATCCGTGGCTACAGTAGGACGCTAGAGTGACTTGGGCGGATCATCCGCTCAACAGAGTTCTGATAATCTAATGCGGAAAACGAGGGTGCCGAAGGTGGGAGTCGAACCCACACGCCCTTGCGGGCAACGGTTTTTGAGACCGTCGCGTCTGCCATTCCGCCACTTCGGCTCGCGGCAGCCGTGAGTATAGCGCCCACTTCCCCGCTCTCGCAATGATTTGTGCTCTCTTTCCCAAGCGCACCGCCAACGTGCTGGCCGCTCGGCATTCGGCTCATTCAGCGGCTCTCGCACTGATTCGTGCGCGCCATCCCGGTCCCGCCGCCGATGTGAATGAGACTCGCCGTCAATTCATGCAACAACGCTCGGCACGATCTCCACTCCTAACCACAACCCAATCTCCCTCGGCTGGACGAGGCTATGAACTACGGTAGAATGGCTGGTTAACGATTTGGCCGGCATCACGCGAGGGAGCTGCGCGGTCCTGTCTACCTCACGAGAAATCCTGATTGGGTTCATGGCCGTCTACACACTTTTTGTTGGCGTGCTCTATGGTCAGCAGCGACGCTGGTCGGCGGCCGTTGGCTGGATCCTGCTCGTGGGCGGGATCGTGGCGCTCTCGGCCGGGCTCGGTGACGCCTTCCCCTGGGGTGGCCTCGCCTTCCTGTTCGTGTCGGCGGCCGGACTCATCCTGCTGTTGATAGAGCTCGCCTCAAGGCGCACGCGCGATGGCCTGAACGATTCGCCTCGTTAGCGTTGCACCTGTTCTCGACGAGTAAGGACGTCTTGAACCGCGAATCACCTAAGTCGAGGTCGAGCGGAATTAGATCAGCAACACCGGACAGTTGACCGGGGCCGATCTGAACCAGGGAGGGAGCCACATGAGACCTGAGCTAACCCGCGAGGTTCATCCCGATGCATCGTCCCGTCAGCCGACACCCACGTCTCCCAGCTATTTAGCCGGAAAACGCGAGGTCGATCTCTACGTCCGCACCTACAACACGCTCCTGCGCAGTTCGGGCCCGGTGAAGGTCGAGACCCTGGTTCCCACGCACCTGAACATTCAGTCGAGCCTGCATGCGGGGGCCGACGAGCGCACGCCGGATATGGGTGCGTTCATGTACAGCACGCTGCGACTGCCGCGCTCAATCTCGTCGGCGCAGCGAATCCTGCTCGGACAGTCCTCCTGGGCATTCACCCGAAACGGCTACCCCAACCTGGAGAACTGGGCTCCCGTCACGGCACCTGGCCGCCGTCGCCGCTGGTACGACGACGGCGCTGGAACGCTAGCGGCCTACGTGGCGTCCTCGTCCGATCTGGACGATCTGATCCCAACCATCGTCGCCTGGCAGATTGAGTGGAATAAGCTGCGCGACCTGATCAACGACGACAAGCGTCTGAGCGCGCTCGTCGACGCGGTCGCCGCCGATGACACCGTCGCGCCGGAGGTCGAACTGGAGATACGCGAGCGGTTGTTCATTGAAGAGCGTGACTGGCTGCGGCTCCATTCTTCGTGGGGAGATGGGTTCTGGGCCACGTTGGGACAGATCTCGCGGGAGAAGAAACGACTCACCATCCAGATGTTGGGCGGCACTTACGTCGGGTATTCCCGCAGCACGCGCACCTGGTGGACGCCAATCGAGCACGAGCTGATCCGCAAAGGGCTCGCCGATCGCCCGCTCTACTTCATCTCCTCGAACACGCATGGGATCGCCAACATCCTCACTGGTGCAGCGCGACGTCGTCGTGACGAGCTGGTGCGCTTCGTGGAGCGGACGGAGCATCCAGAGCTGTTGTCTGAGTTACGCCAATTGCAGCAGGGGCACACTCGCAGTCATTGGGAGAACTTCCTCTATTACTCCGCCCGGGTCTACTACGCGACGCACCCGGAAGATCGGGAGGCGCGTGACCGTGAAGAGGAGGAACGGGGCATCACGACCATCGATCCTGGTGTCGCGATCGACGTGGCTGCACAGATCATCGAGCTTGACCGTCTGAATTCGGACGACTTCGATCCGCGCCTCAAAGCGACCGGCAACGGATCGCCAACATCATCAGGAGCTGTCGTCATCAATATCAACTACCCGCTCGGGTCGGCGGCCTATCACATCCTGAACCAGATCGCGATGAGCACGTACCAGCTACGCGGCGTCTATGTACTGGGGAAGGCCGCCACGCTCAACGCGCGCATCGGCGATGTCATGCTCTCGGACGAGGTGTACGACGAGCACAGTGGCAACACCTATTGGTTCGACAACTGCTTCTCCGCGGAGGACCTGGCGCCGTTCCTGGTCTATGGCTCGGCGCTGGATCATCAGCGAGCCGTGACGGTGCTCGGTACCTATCTGCAGAATCGGGAGTACCTCGATTTCTTCTACCGCGAGAACTATACGGTGGTCGAGATGGAAGCAGGCCCCTATCTCAGTGCACTCTATCAGGACACGTTCCTCACCCGCCACGGGAATGGGGAGAATGTGAATTTGGCCAGCATTCCGGTCGATCTCGGCATCATCCACTACGCCTCAGACACGCCGTACACGCGCAGCCAAACGCTCGGTGCCCGCGGGCTTTCCTACTACGGGATGGACTCCACCTATGCCTCCACGCTTGTGATTCTCCAGCGCATCTTCGCGCAGGCCAGCGCGCTACGCGCTAAACCTCAGTAGTACGAGTTTTTCTTTGAATTTGGCGTTACACAGTTCGAGCGAAGAACGGTTTCAGTACTTGACAGACAGTCAAGACAATGCTATCTTAACAATGCGATCCCGAGGAGTTCCAACGGATCGACGCACTGCAAAGTCGGCTCACACTGACAGCGCAGAGTTCAGTCCCAAAGGGCAACCGGAGGGATCAACTGAAGACTCGAAGAGATTCGGGTGGACGGTTGATAGATCGAGAAACATTTGGTGATACCGGTTTCGGTCGGATTACAAAATGAATCTCGGGATGGTGAACAGGCGTCGAGAGGTGAAGGCTCGTCGGGTTCGCTTTTTTGTGCCCCGAATTCGTCTGACCCGCCCGCATTGATGTCGAATCAATGGCCTTCTACATCCATGGGTTTCCGCTCGATCTCATGTAACCGCTCATACACCTGGCTGCGCGGTAGTCCGGTCTGTTTGGCCACCGCTTTCGCCGCAGTGCTCGGCGATTCGCCGGACTCCAATTGTGAATGGAGTAGCCGCAACACGTCGTCGCTCTCGATTGTTACGTGCTCTTCGGTTCCACTCTCTCCCAATCCAATCACCAGCACGAATTCGCCGCGCGGTCGTTCTCGCTCGTACCGCTCGCGCGCCTCCAACAACGTGGTGTGAATCAGTTCTTCGTGTAGCTTTGTCATCTCACGTGCCATCGCCACTGGACGATCCCCTAGCACCTCTCCCAGATCCGTCAGACACGCCGAGAGCCGATGCGGCGCTTCGTAGATCACGAGCGGGTAGCGCAAGTCTTTCACCCGGATCAGCACCTCTCGACGATCCCTCGATCGTCTGGGGAGGAAGCCGACAAAGAGGAATCCGTCGGGCGCGAGCCCGGAGGCCGGCACAGCAGCGATTGCAGCCGAAGGCCCGGGTATCGGCGAAACCTGATGCCCGGCCGCAATAGCTGCGGTCACCAGGTCGAATCCGGGATCGGATACACCGGGCGTTCCAGCGTCAGAGATGAGAGCCACATCGCCCTCGCTAAGCGCATCGATGATGGCGTCGCGGTGGTTGGCATTGCTGTGCTCATGGAAGCTGATGAGGCGTGTCTGAATGTCAAAGTGCTTCAGTAATCGGCCAGAGTGTCGGGTGTCCTCGGCGGCAATTAGCGGCACCTCGCGCAGCACTCGCAGCGCACGCAACGTGATATCCTCCAGGTTGCCAATCGGCGTTGCCACCAAAAAGAGCGTTCCTATGATCGATCTCCCTTTCGCCCGGCCGGAGCGCTCCGGTATAATTCGCGTACGGACAAGGCACCACGCGTCACATGTCCAGCCTCGGTTCCAAGAGAAAATGAGATAGGCATGGCTCTGCAGCCTAGCGGACAATCGGGCGTTCCTGCCCAATCACAGTCATTGTATCGGAAGTACCGGCCCACCTCGTTCGATCCGAATGAGTTGGTGGGGCAGGAGCATATCGCCAAGACGCTGCAGAACGCGATTGCTCTCGATCGCGTGGCGCACGCCTACCTCTTTTGTGGACCACGCGGCACCGGCAAGACGAGTACCGCCCGCCTGTTGGCGAAGGCCGTCAACTGTCTGGATCCGGATCCTGCGGCTCGGCCATGCAATCACTGCGCATCGTGTGATGCCATTAATTCCGGCTCGGCGGTCGACATCATTGAAATCGACGCGGCCTCGAACCGTGGCGTCGACGACATCCGCGATCTTCGTGAGAAGGTCAAGTACGCTCCCACGCAGCTGCGGGTGAAGTTCTACATTATCGACGAAGCGCATCAGCTCACGAAAGACGCCTTCAACGCCTTCCTCAAGACGCTCGAAGAACCGCCGCCGCACGTCAAATTCGTGCTGGCGACGACTGAGCCGGACAAGCTGCCCGATACCATCGCCTCGCGTTGCCAGCGCTTCGATTTTCGACGCATCCCGCTTGAGAGCGCTATCGGACGGCTGCGCACCGTTTGCGATCGCGAGGGACTCGAAGTCGAGGATGAGGCTCTGAGCCTGATCGCGCGGCAATCGACTGGTAGTCTGCGTGATGCCGAGGGATTGCTCGACCAGCTTGCGCTCTATCGTGATGCCAGCGGTTCCCTCGTCATTACGGCGGAGGCGGTGCGTGGCATCCTGGGCCTGAGTCGCAATGAGCGTTTGGTCGAGTTGGTCGAGGCTCTTTCGCGTCGCGACGCCGGAGCTGGTCTGCGCCTGATTGCCGAGGCGGCTGAGGGCGGCGAAGACGTTCACCAACTGAACCGCCAGTTCGTCGGGTATCTTCGCGTACTGCTCCACATTCGTGCTGGCGGTCGCGACAGCGACGCCGACGAAGCCGCGCGCCGCCAGGCGGAAGCCTTCACGCTGCAAGATCTCGTCCGCTTCACCCAGACCTTCAGCGCCATTGAAGGGACGATGAACAAGGGATCGTTCGCCCAGCTTCCCCTGGAGATCGCATTCGTCGAGTCAGTTCTGCCTCCTCAGACGGCGGTGATCACGACCAACGAGCCAGCGCCGCAGCCGGAGCGTCCGGTCTATGCGAACCCGGATCCGATGCGTGCTGTCCCTGGAGCCGGCCGTCCCTCACGTCCATCGCGGCGTGAGCCCGCCGACGAGGATCGCGTGTCGGAGCCGTCGCCCATGCGGTCGATACCGCCGCGCGAGCAGCCGCCTTCCTCTCCAGCTGAATCCAAGCCGGAGATGGCGGATGGCGGTGGAGCGCCACAGGTCTCGGTCTCACCGTCCAGCCCGGCGCTTGAAAAGCTGGTCGCCAACTGGACCCAGATCCGCCGGGACGTCAAGACCGCCAACACCCGCATCGCGGCGCTGTTGGCGTCGACCGATCCGACGGCGGTGCGGGACGATCAGATAATCCTGGTCTCGCCCTACGAGTTTCATCGCAACAAGCTGAATGAAGACAGCGCACGCCGCGCGGTCGAGGACGTCATCGCGCGATATATGGGTGCGACGTTCCAAGTCGTCTGTGTAGATCCTGATGACGCGCGTTCGCAGGCTCGTGCCGGTGGAGCGACAATCGTCGAGCATCCGGCCAGGAACGGCAACGGCAAGCACATCGAGCAGCCTGTGGCAGATCCAGACCCGTTCGACGACCCTAGAGTTCGAGCGGCCAAGAGCATCTTCAACGCGACCGAGCTGGAGCCGCGCAACTAGCGCACGGGCGTCGTCAGTTCGACGGTCACTTGGTGCGATGGCGCAGCGTCGGTTGGACGTCTACCGGACTGACGGAATAGAGCGCGTAGGCACCCAATCCACCATATCGCTGAGGTTGCTTTCCACTCATTGCCTTCTCCGTGCGATAGATGAGCGTTCCGTTCCCCCACCACAAATCGGTCACGGCCTGGTCATCGTCGACGATAATCCGCCGCGTCGCGGACGTTTCGCGGTTGACCAACCACAGACCGCCGAAGCTGGTTCCACCCTCACTCGGGACGTAGACCGTCACCGCGACCCAGTGTCCATCGCGCGAAAAGGCCATGGCGCCGACTCCCGCCACCGGAGCGAATTGCGATGAAGGGACCGCAAGTCCGCTCGTTCCCGTGCTCCCGTCCACTGTGAAGACATCGCCGGTGCCTTTTGGACTGGACGCGGATGGCTGGATGTAGGCAATGCCGGATCCATCCGGTAGCCACGTGGCCGCCGATACGGGATCGGACGGCTCATCACCATCGACAAGCTTGTTGGGTGTCCCGCCGTCCATCGAAATGGTGAAGAGGCTTGTATCCCGGTTGGGCAGCGCTGGATCCAGATACAGCAACGTCTGGCCGTCGGGCGAGATACTCAACTCGCCAGGAAATCGAACTGGATTGGGCCCCACGATCTGCGTGATGGTGCCGACGTTGGTCACCGTCGCGATCGAACCGTCCTGACGCGCGACCGCAACACGATCACCAGTTGGCGCCCAGGCGATCGACTGTATGCCACCCGATTGAGCGCCGTCCGCCCCCGTCTCGCTCAGGGCCACATCGATCACTGACGTGCCATCCGCCTTGAAATCCGCCAGGTGTTCTTGTTCCGGATCGCCTCCCATGTAGATGACGGCGACCTGTTCACCGTCCGGCGAGGCGGCGTACGCCAGAATGCTGTGCCCGGTCAGGACGGGAGCTGCTTCGCCTGACGTGATCGGAATCTGCCAGAGATCACCTCCGTCGGTGAAATAGACCCGAGTTGACAGAGGCAACGTGGCACGACGACTGGCGTCGGGATTGCCAGTAGTAGTCGGAGAAGCGCCGGACGGACTGGCGCCCAGCTCTGGAGAAGCATTCGCGTAGGGGGTTGTATGGCCGAACGGGGTGGGAACGAAACCCGTTGCCACCTGTCCCGGTTGGATGGCGCGCTGATCGGCAGTATCGGTACATCCGACGAGCGACAAGACTGTGACAAGCAGCATCGTAACGGCGGCGCGACTCGCGTGCCGTGAAGCGTAGCGTGGGATGCATGAACGGAGAGAGCTCAACGGCATTTGCCGTTCCTAGTGTGCGGAAGGTCGAACGGTCGAGAACCCTCCGATAGTAACTAAACTAGGCGGGGGCTGGCAAATTCGCGCCAAACTTGAGACCAGCAGCTGTGATCTATCGTCGCGTACGAACGCAGGCGAATGGTGATTTCGTCAAGCGATGTGCTACACTCGCCACTGTGCCTTTCCGGCACCAATCGATGCACTTTGCACCTTGAGAGGTACCGTCGTCATGAAGCTAAGTCTCGACGAAGTCGATCACGTCGCGATGCTCGCACGACTGGGTTTGCGCTCGGATGAGCGCGAACGAATGCGGGATCAGCTCTCATCAATTCTCGAGCACATCAGCCTTCTCGAAGAGATCGATACAGAAGCCATTCCGCCGACTGCACAGGTGATCACACTGCAGAACGTGACACGGTCTGACGACGTGCAGCAATCGCTCTCGGTTGATGCCGTACTCCGCAACGCACCGCGAAGCGAAGACCAGATGTTCAAGGTCAACGCGGTGCTGGACGAATCCTGAGAGCGAGGACTGAGTGTCTCTTGATTTGACAAGTTTGACGGCGAGCGAGGCACGTCGGCGCCTGGACCGTCGAGAATTCAGCGCGGAAGAGCTCACCGAAGCGCACCTTGAACGCATTCAACAGCTCGAGCCGAGTGTTCACTCGTTCATTACGGTGATGGACGCCGTGGCGCGTCAGCAAGCCCGCGCGGCTGATCGACGCATCGCTCATGGTGACGCGGCGCTATTGACGGGCATCCCGGTTGCGTTGAAGGACATCCTCTGCACCGTCGACGCCCCAACGACCGCCGCCTCGCGCATGCTCGAGGGGTATCAGTCGGTCTATGACGCCACGGTGGTGAAGCGGCTGCGAGAGCAGGGAGCCGTCTTCGTGGGCAAAGCCAACACCGATGAATTTGCCATGGGCTCCTCCACCGAGAATTCGGCCTTCTTCACCACGCGCAACCCCTGGAACCTGGATAGAGTTCCGGGCGGGAGCAGTGGTGGCTCGGCTGCGTCAGTCGCCGCCGAAGAGGCCATGCTCTCTCTCGGTTCGGATACTGGAGGCTCGATCCGCCAGCCGGGAGGGTTTTGCGGCGTCATCGGCTTCAAGCCGACCTACGGCCGTGTCTCCCGCTATGGTCTGATCGCCTTCGCCAGCAGCCTCGATCAGATCGGACCTTTCGCGCGCACCGTGCGAGACGCCGCCATGATGCTGGAGGCTATTGCCGGTCGTGATCCACACGACTCGACCTCGGTCGACGTGCCAGTTCCGTCCTACACGCAACTCCTCGATGGCACCGGTGGCGACCTGACTGGAGTGAAGATTGGCGTCGCGCGCGAGTATCAAATCGACGGCGTCGCCCCTGGCGTGCAACAGTCGGTCGATGCAGCCGTTGAGGACCTAAAGCGACTTGGCGCCGAGATCGTCGACGTGAGCCTGCCGCACACCAAATACGCCCTGGCTACCTATTACATCGTGGCTCCGGCCGAGGCGAGTGCCAATCTGGCCCGCTTCGACGGCGTCAAGTATGGACTGAGTCTGGATGCCGATACGCTACTTGATAGCTACATGCGGACGCGTGGCGAAGGGTTCGGTCCAGAGGTGAAGCGCCGCATCATGCTCGGCACCTACGCGCTCAGCTCCGGTTACTACGACGCCTACTACGTCAAGGCTCAGAAGGTCCGCACGCTCATCAAGCGAGATTTCGATGAGGCCTTTAAC
Organism: uncultured Chloroflexia bacterium; assembly: GCA_963713965.1. Taxonomy (GTDB): domain Bacteria; phylum Chloroflexota; class Chloroflexia; order Thermomicrobiales; family Thermomicrobiaceae; genus CALAGB01. Next base: position 1,248,043 of record OY970217.1, on the reverse strand, counting down.
GAGGTCGATGTCATCGTTACGCCGACGTCACCGACGGTCGCTTTTGCCGTAGGCGAGCGGACGACCGATCCGATTCAGATGTATCTCTCCGACATCTTCACCATCCCGGCGAACATGGCCGGTATCCCCGGAATCGGCGTTCCGTGCGGTTTCTCGGACGGCCTCCCGGTCAGCCTGCAATTCATGGGACGGGCGTTCGACGAGCCGACCGTGCTGCGGGTAGCGCACGTCTACGAGCAGGCCACCGAGTGGCACACCAAGCGCCCTGATCTCGTCCTGGCTGGATCCGCGGAAACGAAGTAGGTCGCCATGAAGAGCCTCCTCTCGGCCGTTGGCGTCACGCTAGCCCGTATGCGGGGCAGATTGGTCATTGCCTTCGTCCTGCTCATCGGAGCCTATTTTGTGGTCGCGTTCGGCGAGCAAGCCTGGAAAGCCCGGCAGTTGGATGGCGAGGTAGCTGAGCGACAGGCCGCGGTCGACGATATGCGGGCCCAGCATCAGGCGCTCCAGAGCCAGGTGACGGAGTACTCGAGCGATCGGTATCTGACCTACGTGGAGAGTGCTGCTCGCCGGGATCTGAATCTGTCACGACCCGGTGAGACCGTGCTGCTGGTTCGCTGGCAAGGGGCGACGCAGGCCACGCCGACGCCACAAGCCACCGAGGAATCGTCCCAGCCTCAACGCGAGACGAACTGGAGCAAGTGGCTCAGTCTCTTCGGTCTTCATTGAGCGGATCAAATCAAAGACGCGCAGCCGGCAAGGCCGGCATGAAGCGGTTCTCGCGGGATCCACGTGTGGTTCGTGTGTCCGTGTGTGGGCTGGAATGCCGAGAAAATGGTTAGCCGGTGTTGCGATGCGCGTCACCGGGTGGGCTGGCTGATTGGATTCGCGTCCGAGTTCGACGAATCCTATCAGCCCATGCTGGTTGGCTGTTGTACTAATCCGTGTGATAGGGCGTAAATCGCCGCTTGCGTGCGATCCTTGACGTCCAGCTTCTCGAACAGAATCGACAGCCGGTTCTTGATGGTGCTTTCAGCCAAGCTCAGTTCGTAGGCGATCTCTTTGTTGCTCAATCCCTGCGCGACCAAACGCAGCAACTCGATCTCGCGCTCGGTCAGAGAAGCCAGCCCGTCCTCCTCCTGCAGGTGGGACATGCGCCGGAACTCCGAGAGGAGTGTAGCCGCCATCTTGGGCTCGATCACGGAGGCGCCACGCGCGGCGGCGCGAATCGCGTCGATCACTTTGGTGGCGTCGGTGTTCTTGAGTAGGTAGGCATCGGCACCCGCACGAACGGCGCGAATGACGTGCCCGTCCTCGCTGAACATGGTCAGAATGATGATCTTGATCCCGGGGATTTCGGCCTTGACGTCTCGCGTTGCCGATACTCCGTCGATGCCAGGCATGCTGATATCCATGAGGATGACGTCGGGGTGTTTCTCCTCGGCGATGTCCAGCACTGAATTTCCGTCGCCGACTTCGCCGACGATCTCAATGTCCGGCTCACTCTCAAGCAAGTGTCGCAACGCCTGACGGAAGAGTACGTGGTCATCCGCCAACATTACCGAAATTGGACGCCGCCGAGAAACGACCGGCGGAGCTTGCTCGGCGTGCCCCGTATCTGTGGACTCGAATGATGTCACTGCGAACCTCCAGCAGACGGCTCTCCCATAAACCACTCGGAGTGTACGGTTGGGCCGGAATATCAACGATAGCCCAAAAGCCCTAACCAGTTTCGGTCCCTTCGTGGACCTTCGATAAGATCGCCGATCTGCAATAATTCGCCAGACTGGTGATGCGAAATCCCGCGAGATCAATGCTCAATGCGCGTACGATTCATGAGCCAGCCGAGGAGCGATGTTCAGACCCGTGGAACCTGACACGGAGCAACGCCTGATTGCCAGCGCCCAACGTGGAGACCTCGACGCGTTCAATCAACTGGTGGAGCAGTACGAACGCCTGGTCTTCGCCGTGTCTCTGCGCCTGCTGCACGACTATCAGTACGCGGAGGACGTGACGCAGGACGCGTTTTTACGCGCCTACTCGTCTCTCGCGCAATACAGCGGAGGTTCGTTTCGCGCCTGGCTAACGCGCATCGCCACGAACCGTTGTTACGATGTGCTGCGCACCTCGCATCGTCGCCCGGCGGAATCGCTCGATGAGCGCCCATTCGAGGAGCAGCCACACTGGAGTTTGGAGCCTCTCCCGGATGATCCCGAACGGCTGGCGATTCACGCGGAGCTCGGTCACCGGCTGGAGCGAGCGCTCGATCTGCTCCCAGAAGAGCAGCGATTGGTCGTCTTTCTTTACGACGTCCATGGCTATGACTACGAGGAGATCGCGCAGATCTCAAACATCTCACTCGGCACGGTCAAATCTCGGCTGAGCCGGGCACGCGCACGTCTGCGCGATCTCCTCAACGCCGACAAAGAATCGCGGGAACTTTTCGAGGCTGTGCGTCGTCATTTCAGTGACGACGACTCTGTCGCGGAGGAGGAAGCGCGACAGCATGGGAAAGCAGAGCGAGCGGAATGACGAGCAGGCCGTCACAACATGATGGCGAAGGTGAAGACGCAAGTCATCTGACTGAGGATGATCTGTCAGACTTGATCAATGGCGATCTCGCCGACGCCGGGAATCGCGATCGCGTCCAGGCACATCTCGACGAATGCGCTGAATGTCGCGAACGTCACTCGGAGCTGCGCGCGGTCGTGACGTTGCTCCGTCGTGTTGAGTCTCCAGTTCCGTCACGTTCGTTCAAGCTGACACCCGAAATGGTCGGGCCGAGGCCGGTGGAGATCGATCCCTGGATCGTACGGATCCAGCCGGCGATGCGGCGCCTCACGGCGATTGCGGCGGCGTTGCTGCTGTTGATCGTGGTGGCGGATGGTTTGCGGCATTCGAGAACGTCCAACGGCTCGAAGTCGGTAGCAGTCAACTTCTCGACGTCCGCTGAAACCTCAGCCGGCGGCGCGTCGCAGTCACTTGGCGTGGCGCCTGCCGCAACGGAAGCGGCCACAAGTGCGGCGCGTGACAGCGCCGCGGCGGCTTCGACCGAATCGCAGGCGGTCACTTCATCCAGTGCGGCCGCGACGCCAACGGCTCCGACGGTCAGTGCTGGATCGTCCGCCCCGTCACAATCAGAACCACCTACGACCGCGAGTCAATCGAGCCAGGCGCACACCTCGTACTGGCGCCTGGCTGAACTGGCGGCTGGAGTCGTCGTTATGTGGCTCTTGTTCATAACAATAGCGCTACCGCGGCTTCATGTGCGACGAGACGCATGACGCTCAGCGTGGCGAAAGGAGAGTTCCAATGGCGACCCTGAAACGGTTCGGCATCGCGGCCGGCGTAATCTTCGGATTGGTACTGTCGGCGGGCTTGCTCGCGGCGATTGGAGGCGGAGGCAATTTGGGTTCGACCAATCAAGCCGCGGCTGACACGACGTCCACCCAGCACACCATCACCGTCAGTGGCGACGGCATCGTTATCGCCAGCCCTGACACTGCGCATGTGACGCTTGGCGTGCAGGTGCAGGATGTCGAGCTGACGAATGCTCAATCGCAGGCGACTACCAATATGAACGCGGTCCTGGCCGCCCTCAAGAATGACGGTATCAAGGACGCGGACATCAAGACGGTCAATTACTCGATCTACGTGAATCAGGACCCGAACGGCAAAGGTACGGTAACGGGTTACACCGTGATGAACCTTGTCGACGTCAAGATCAGTGAGATCGACAAGGTCGGCTCGATCATCGACGACGCGGTGGCCGTAGGTGCCAACAACGTCGGTGGCGTGCAGTTCACCATCGAGAACGTCGATCAGCTGATCCAGCAGGCGCGCGAGCGAGCCATGGCGGACGCACAGAACAAGGCACAGCAGCTGGCCAAACTGGGCGGTGTGGCGCTCGGCATGCCGGTCTCGATCACTGAGGGCACGACCAACGCGCCAACTCCATATGCCGTTGGCGCGCGTGACTCAGCGGCGTCCGGCGCAGTTCCGATTCAGGCCGGCACCAACGAGATCAGCGTGACGGTCACGGTCAGCTACGGGTTCTAGGAAGGCCCTCACCCGGGCGGCCCTCATCCCCGGCCCTTCTCCCAATTCTGGGAGAAGGGCGACTGGTACGAACCGGGCGCATCGGTAACAGAATGATCTGGGAAGATGGGTAACACCTTGCGGACGCGAGGATGCGCCTCGGGACGGACAGTCCGCCACCGACAACGAACCGTATTACGGATCGATTGGGTGGATCCGACCGTTGGTCGGTCACCGGCTGCCCCTTGTTGGTGCGGATCCCGCGCCACTGGCTCAGGTTAACATCTCCGACGAACCACGTCCGGCCAGGACGTTTTTGCAACAACCACAACCAAATCGATCACGGAGTTGTCTCAGAAACCTGCTACCCATGTTCCGTTCGCACAAAAAGCCCTCTCCCAGAATTGGGAGAGGGCGGCGAGCTTGCGAGCCGGGTGAGGGCCGTCAGATCGGTCCATCACATGCCGAACGAAGAATCTCCCGATCTTCAGTTCACACGGCGCGCGAGGCGACTGCCGAAGCGCATCCATTCGATCGACCCGTCATCGCCGCGCAGGAATTCGCCACGCGATGCCTTGAAGGGCGCATCAAGCGAGACGATTTGCTCGCCTTCGTGAATCGATAGTCGAACCGGCGGCGGCTTCGGTCCTGGCTTCGAATCTGGCATCGGGAAGCCGCCCTTCGGGGTCGCCTGGAGCATAAGAACGCCATTCTCGACATAAAGCTCGGCGTCGCTCAACGCGGCGGTGTAGCTCCCCGCGTACTCCTTGAGCGTGTCTTCACCTGGCTGAACTTCCGGTGGGTAGGTTTCTTTCAGATCCAGATAGTGTTCCAACGCCCATGACAGAACGTCGCCGTAGAGCTCTGACCCTTGATTGGCGTTGGTTAGCACGCTGATGGCGAAGCCTTTGGAGGGAACAAGTCGAAAGAGGGAGATCTGTCCGTTGGTGCCGCCGGTGTGGCCGAGCGTGCGCACGCCGTCGATATCCTTGATCATCCACGAGACGCCGACGTGACCAGCTCCGCTTCCAGCTGGCGTTCGAGGCGCCTGCATCTCGTCCATCGATGAGCGCTGTAAAACGCGATCGCCGTTCGATGCCGTTCCGTCCCCCATCTGGAAGCGTGCATAGGTGAGCTGATCGCGTACCGATGACGAGATGGCTCCCGCCGGGAACGTGGCACGAGTCAATCCCCAGGGCCGCGCGACTTGTGGCTCGCCGTCGATCACGTTGTGGCCTACCGCGAAGCGCCCCAGCATGACCTCTTCCGGATCGAAAAAGGAATGATCCATCCCCAGTGGTTCAAAGATAAGTTCGTGAATCACGTGCTCGTAGCTCTTGCCGGTGACAACTTCCAGCACCCGTCCGGCGATGTAGTAGCCGGAGTTGTTATATGAGAAGAGTTGCCCGAACGGGTAGAGCTGCGGCAGCTTGGCCATGCGCTCCACGATACGCGCCCGTGCGTCATCGCCTGGTCCGCAGTCGTCAAAGTAATCGCCCACCCAGCCGCCGGTGTGGTTGAAGATGTGACGCAACGTGGCGCTGGTCGTCGCCTCCTCCGACGAGAGTTTGAGGTCTGGGAGGTAGGTGCGGATTGGCGCGTCCAGATCGAGTTTGCCCTGCTCGACCAAGCGCATCGCGGCGGAGGCGGTGAAAGTCTTGGTGATCGAGCCGATCTGGAACGTAGTGTCGGGCGTGACCGGTAATGGATTCGGGACGCTGGTGACACCGAATCCGGCGACAAATTCACGCCCATCGAACTGGATCCCCAGCCCCACACCGGGGACGTTCAGGCGCTTCATCCCTTCCTGGACGAAATCACTGAGCTGCTGAAACAGGGTATCTGCATTGGTTGCGGTCAATGGTCGATCACCTTTCCGTTTACCGTCTTTCCCCCCAAACTTGAGGTTTCATGGAGCATCATGATGGCTGCAGTCTCGCATCGGCAGGCTCACCCGTCCACCGTTATCGCGGCTTGAAGGCCCCGTAAACGGCGTGCCCATACCAGTGCCAGAAACAATCAGCGTCGGTCAGACCGGCTTCCTCAAACCATTGCAGCTGTTCGAGAAGGCGCGACGGCATGTCGAACCCCACGTCAGGCGTCGCGAAGTGGTTCCAGCCGTCATCGACGAACGTTTCGTAGAAATCGAGCGTGCCGGTTAACCGCACCGATTGCTCCTTGACGTAAGCGTCCCACATCCGAGCGTTGACCTCCCAGCCGCGCTGTGTCGTCGGCTCGAGGAGGTCGATGATGAGGAGCCCTCCCCCCGGCTCGAGGCGCTTGGCCAATGCGCTGTAGAGGCGCTGCTTGCCTGCGCCGTCCACATGATGAATGGCGAGGGACGAAACGACACAGCGGATATTTGACGGAAGGCGATCGAGCCAATCGTCGGCGAATAGATCGAACTGGCGCGCCTCGAACCGGCCCGGAAAGACTTCTAGATCCAACTCGGCCTGCCGTAGCATCACGGGCGAGCCATCGAGACCGATCACGCGGCTGCCGGGAAAGCGATCGAGGATAAAACGGCTCAACGGACCCGAACCACATCCGAGATCGACGACCAGAAATTCCTCGTCTGGACTCGCCGGGATGTAGGACGTCAGCACGGCGTTCTGCTCCGCCCGATGGGGGAACACCACGTTGGAGAATTCCATGAACTGGCGCGAGTTCTCTTCACTCCATTGAGTTTCTGTAGCGGACTCGGCCACGATGCCCCACCTTTCCGTGTGTGTACGCGACAACGGGCCTGATTCTACGGAAGTCGTGATCTCGAGACATTGCCTTCGCGTGTCTGTGCGCGAGGATTGTGCTGCGCGTCCAGCTCTATCCTCCCGGCTCTGGAATGTGGACTAGCGGATCATAGACGACGTTGCATGCTGGCCGGTATCGTAGTTCCTGATGATGAAGGTTCAGCAGCGGAACAGCATTCGTGAAGGGGAATTGCCCATGATGGTGGTGACGTCTGAGCACATTACCGGGTATGAGGTCGTCGAGGTCAAGGGGCCAGTTTTCGGCGTGGTCGTCCGTAGTCGCGGTCTTGGCGGCAACATCATGGCTGGATTGCGCTCCATCGCGGGCGGCGAGATCACCGAATACACTCAGATGCTCGAGGAGGCGCGACTGCACGCGCTGGATCGCATGGTGAACAACGCCCAAGCGATGGGCGCCAACGCCGTCAACATGATGCGGTTCGATTCCTCGGAAATAGGCCAGACGATGAGCGAGATCGTCGCCTACGGGACCGCCGTCGTCATTCGGCCCGTGAGCTAGCGCCGTGCTGCGCGGATGTCTGGTTGGGGTCGGGATTGTTGGAGCGGCGATCGGCGTATTGATGATCGCGACCGGATCCGCAATTCCGGCGGCTATCGAGCTCCTCGCGACTGCCGTCATCGTCGTGCTCGCGCTTCTGTTCGAGCGGCGAGGCTATCGACCTGACGTGAATCGAGCCGAGGGCACCTGGGAGGAGACCAGTGAGCGATTCGTCGATCCGGTCTCGGGACACTTGATCGTGGTTCGCTACAACCCCGAAACAGGCGAACGGGACTACGTCGACCGCGGCAAAGCTGAGTAGCAGATCGATTCGTCGATTGAGTCCGGGGCATATGCGACTCGAACTTCCGCTCTGCTTGGCGATACCTCCACTTATGGCCTGTCCTTGCGCGGTTTGATTAGATTAGAAGCTCGGCGTGGCGTTCCGCCGTGACGTAGCGTGAGAGGGATTCCGGCAGTTCGTCGGGTCTCTGTGGTGCGCGAAGGTCCGACGGACGGAGACGCTTGGGAGCGGGGGTCAGGTCGGTGATTGGCCGATCTCGCAGCCGAAGATAGTTGCCCAACAGTTGGTAATGGGTGCGCATGGCAGTGAACCAGAGCTCGGCTAGTTCTCGCCGCCGATCTGTTTCCGAATGCCATTCGCTCGCGCGTAGCTCGGCGCTACGCATCACGAAATTCGAGCGGTTCAGTTCCATGGCCTGTTGGATGCCATCGATCGACATAGGCGCTCCCATCTTATTGCCGCGGTATAGCCGATGGCACCAGTTGTCGATCCGATCGTATGAGCCTTAAGTTCCCTGAAAGTTGCCTTGAGCCGATGAGCCAGCACGTTGACCAGAACAATCGCGACAAGCCGCAGCGCATCATCGTCGCGCTCTCCGGTGGCGTCGACAGCGCCGTGGCCGCGCTCACGCTGCGTCTGCAGGGATGGGACCCGATCGGCGTGCATCTGCGGCTGTTCGATTCCGACCCAGAGTCGCTGGTGGAGGGGGTCTGCTGCGGCGATGAGGCAGCTTCGGATGCTCGCCAGGTAGCGGCCAGCCTCGACGTCCCCTTCTACATTCGAGATCTGCGCTCGCTTTTCGCTGCTGAAGTAGCGGACGCGACCATTGCGTCGTACGCGGCTGCCGAGACTCCGAATCCGTGCCTCAACTGCAACCACAAAGTGCGCATTCCGTCGCTGCTGCGGCTGGCGGACAGCCTGGGTATCCCGGCGGTCGCCACCGGCCACTACGCGCGCAAGGTGCGAGTGGGGGACCGCTGGTTTCTGACTGAGGGGCATAACCTGAAGCGGGATCAGTCGTACGCACTCTACCGTCTCACGCATGACGATCTTGACCGCCTCGAGTTTCCACTTGGAGAGCTCGATAAGGAGACTGTGCGCGCACGTGCGCGTGCCGCCGGCGTACCGGTCTTCGACAAGCCGTCCTCTGTCGATCTCTGCTTTGCCAAGACGGCTGGCGGTATCGGCAATTTGGTCGCCGCCGCGCGACCGGAGACCGGCAGGGCGGGTCCACTGATCGATGAAGGCGGGGCCGTCGTTGGTTCTCATCGTGGGATCGCCTATCTGACGGTCGGCCAGCGGAGCGGACTACAGTGGAGCAAGACGACGCCCGAGCGGCGCTTCGTCTCGCGCATTGACGCAAGCTCAGGCGCGGTTACGGTGGCAACGCGCGATCGCCTTGTGACTATAGGCGCCCGTCTTCGCGATCCAATTTGGCATGGCCAGCTTCCGGCGCGCTGCGACGCGCGACTGCGCTATCAGGGACCTCGATATCCGGTGGAATGCGATGGCGAGGTTGTACGTTTCCTGGAGCCGGGTCCGCCGCTGGCGGTCGGCCAGGCGGTCGTCCTCTATGATGGGCCGCGCGTGGTGGGTGGTGGGATTGCCGCTGAGGTGGAGCGCGGCGCGAGCTAGCGGTTAAGCCTGCTGATCCCGGTTCCATTCGCCGGTGCGGCCGCCACTCTTGTGCTCCAACCGGACCTCGCTGATGACCATGCCTCGATCGACGGCCTTGACCATGTCGTAGATTGTGAGTGCGGCTACGCTTGCCGCCGTCAATGCCTCCATCTCGACCCCGGTCTTACCGCGTGTCTCAACGCGCGCCTCGATCAGCACTATGCTCTCTCCCTCGTCCGGCTCGAAGTTGACGTCGATCGAGGTGAGCATTAGCGGATGGCAGAGCGGGATGAGTTCGTGAGTCTTTTTCGCTGCCATGATGCCCGCGATGCGCGCCACGCCAAGCACGTCGCCCTTCTTGGCACGCCCCTCCACGATCAGCTTCAGCGTCTCCGGTTGCATCTGAATCTGTCCATGCGCGACCGCGACGCGGTGCGTCTCATCCTTGGCGCCGACATCGACCATGCGTGCATTGCCCTGTTCATCGAAGTGTGTCAGCTCACTCATCATGGACCTCCGTCATTTGCCAATCTGCTCGGAAAACGAATTGGCTCGGATGTCAACCTCATTCGCGTGGATCGCCGCGCCGGCCGAAGCGGGAATTGGCTCATCGACCGTGCCACGGCGCGAACGGTTGGTGAGGATCACGCCGCCCAGGATGGTCACTCCGCCGAGGAGCAAGAAGATCGTAACCGGTTCACCAAGCAGCAGCCAGGATCCCAGCACGCCGAAGACCGGGACCATGTAGATGTAGATCGCCACCTGGGTTGGCTGCAGCACGCGCAAGCCGCGATACCAGAGCGTGTAGGAGAGGACCAGTGCCAGACCCGTCGTGACGACGGTCGCCAGCCACTGCGAAGGGCCGAACCGAGTCAGATCGCCGAAGATTTGGTGGTCGTAGAGGAGGAGCGGCATGGCTGGGAGCGCGCCGATGATCGTGACGATCCCTGCGAACTGCGTTGGCGGGCATCGACTTAAATATGGCTTGCTCAGGATCGTGTAGAGCGCCCAAGCGGACGGACCTCCGAGCGTGATGAGAACGCCGAGGGAGTTGTGCAGGTCGAAGGTCGCGTCCGGTCCGCCCCACAGCAGGACGATCAAGAACCCGCAGAACGCCACGAAGATACCCAACAGCTTCTGCCGAGTCAGAGACTCTTTGAGGATCGCCCAGGAGAGGAGCGCGGTGAAGACCGGGTTCGACGTGACGATCAGACTGGCGAGTCCGGCCGGGATAAGCCGCGTGCCGATGGCCACGGCCGAGATGTTGATGGTGATGCCGAGCGTGCCGATCAGCAAGAGCCAGGCCCACTCTTTCCGGGTGAAATGCGGGATGGTTCTGGATGAGGCCAGCAAGACCACGCCGAAGATGAAGCTGCCCAGCATCAGACGCAGCAAGAGGAGTTCGACCGGATTGATAGTGCGCAGCAAGTACTTCATCGAGATGAAGTTCGAACCCCACATGGCCGCCACCAGCAGCAGTGACAAGTGGATCAGGAGTGATGGACGCTCGCGGATGGTCGTCTCCCAACGATGAGTCGTGCACGGCACAAACGGCGCTAATTCTACCGGCTGGCAACAAGGAGGACGGCCGAATTCGGCCGTCCTCGCTCATGTCGTGCCCAGTTCTGTCAGGTGGGGGCTAGCCCAGTACCTCTTCGAGCGCGTCGCCCAACTTCTCGACTACCTCGTCTGACTGCTCCATCGTGAGCGTGAGCGGCGGCGAGATCGAGACGCCGTCGTTGCTGGCGCGGACGATAATGCCGCGCTGCCGGGTGGCTGCTTGGATGCGTCCGCCGACGTTGAGAGACGTGTCGAACTTGGCCTTGGTCGACTTATCCGCCACATACTCGACGATCATCATCATGCCCTTGCCTCGCACGTTGCCGACGTAGGGTCGCTCGAGGAGCTTGCTCAGCTCGCTGATCATGTGCTCGCCGACCTTGCCCGCGTTCGTGGGAAGATTCTCGTCCTCGATGATCTGGATGTTGCGCAGCGCGACCGAGCAAGCAACGGGATGGCCCGAGTAGGTGAAGCCGTGCATGAAGACCTGATCCGGCTCGGCCATGACGTCGAAGATGTCGTCGCTGATAGCTACGCCGCCGAGCGGAATGTAGCCGGAGGTGATGCCCTTGGCGAAGGACGCGATGTCGGGCGTCACGCCATACTGCTGCATACCAAACATGGTGCCGGTGCGACCGAAGCCCGTGATGACCTCGTCGTGGATCAGCAGGATGTCGTTCTCCTTGAGGACCTTAGAAACCTCTTGCCAGTAGTTCTGCGGCGGCGGCACAACGCCACCCGCGCCCTGCACCGGCTCGCCGATGAAAGCCGCGATAGTCTCGGCGCCCTCACGGGCGATCATCTCCTTGAGCTCGTTGACCAGCTTCTCGACGAACTCATCGTCCGAGAGGCCGTCTCCGTTGCGGTACTTGTAGGGAGCTGAGAGGTGCATGAAACCTTCGGGACGCGGGCCGAACCCGGTCCAGTAGGCGGGGATACCGGTTGCGGAGAGCGCGCCCATGGCGATACCGTGGTATGCCATCATGCGTGAGATGACCTTGATCTTCTCCGGCTTGCCCTTCAAGTGCCAATAGTAGCGTGCGATCTTGATGGCGCTCTCGTTCGATTCCGCACCGCCCGAAGTGAAATTGAAGTGGTTCAGTGAGCCGGGGAACATGTCGGCCAGCTTGGCCGAAAGCTCGATGGCGGGAGGCGTTGCCAGGCCGAAGAAGGTCGGCGCGTAAGCCAGTTCCTCCATCTGCGTCTTGGCGGCTTCGGCGAGCTCGGCCCGCCCATGCCCGACGTTGACATTCCACAATCCTGCGAACGAGTCGATGTAGCGTTTGCCTTCTGAATCCCATATATAGACGCCCTCACCGTGCGTGAAGACGAGAGGACCATATTCCTGCAGCTGGCGCAGGTTGGATACCGGATGGAGCATGTACTTTTTGTCTTTGGCAACTAAGTCGGCGGTATTCCAGGTCTTTGCCATCGTCATCGTGCGTCATCCCTTCTTCTAGCTCTGCCTGTCTGGCCACATTGTGCGATAGTTCCCGCACTTCGTCTACCACGGCCGGAACAGCCCTTACCGACGGGATTTGAGGCATCATGGCGGAAGCCGTAGTCTGAAGACGAACGAGCGAAACAGATCGAGGAGGTTGTCAATGATGAACATGGTTGCAGGTCAGGACGAGTTCTTCGTCGAGCACGATGAGATGCGACGATTCATTGGAGAGGTGCAGCAGGAGCGAACGACAACTCCCGATGTCGAGACGCTGGTAGAGAACCTCAAACCATCGTTCGGGCGACTGCTCGCCTCTCAGGGTTGGCTGCCTGAAGAGTTTTCCGTGCCCTATGAAGCCAGCGGAATGGGCGGCGGAATCGGACAATATCTTCTCTTCCGCTCGTCGGACAAATCGCTGACCCTCTTCTCGCTGGTCGTCCCCTCCGGCTCATCGACCCCGGTACACGACCATCTGGCTTGGGGATTGGTCGGGCTCTATCAAGGCGAGCAGCACGAAGAGGTATATGAGTTGGAGCGGGGCAATGCGGATGACGGCGACGCGGCGCTCAAGCTTGCCGAGGTGAGGGATCTGACGCAGGGGGAGTTCTACGCGCTGCTGCCACCGGACGGCGATATACACCGGGTAACGACAACGTCGGACGCAGCGTCGATCTCGATCCATCTTCTCGGCAATGACGCGGGCTGCGTGCTGCGTCACAGCTACGAGCCAGATGCAGGGCGCTCCCAGTCGTTTCGCTCTGGCTACAGCAACGTTGCGTGTGAAGAGGCAAGCTAACCCACCGTTTGTGCGGCCGACGCATGCGTCGGCCTGCTCGATCTGGGATCCCAGCTTCCCGGAACGCCTCACGATGAGCATGTGAACCGATGTTCGGGTAGTTAGTGAGGCGTCGCGGCGTTCATCGAAATGAGGGCGCGACAACGTGGTGGGCGAAGCATGCTGTCATCGAAACATAGAGCTGGCCGCGATGTCGAAAGCTGGAGGTGCCATGCGGCACGGGCATGGGCGTGGATCGGGATCCACGCCGTCCCACAACCAGTCCATGGTCAGCCATGTGAGGGCGCGCTCAGCGATCAGCCGGTCCCGTTTGTCGCGAATCACCACCATGCGTCGCTCCGTGTCAAACGTCACCACCACCTCGGTCCCGGCGGCCGCCTGTCCAATGGAGACCGGTCGATCCCACAGACTGAGCCGTCCCTGGTCATTGACGCGGCGTTTGACGCGGACAGTGGCAAGCCCCGTCCACACCTGCTCCATCTGGAAGCCCGCCCGTCCCGGATAGACGCGCCCCGTATTCCCCGCTGGCTTCCCATGATTCCAGACCGTTTGGAGTGCCGCGAGCCCGTCCGTTTCGCCCTGCCAATTCCGTTCAATCGCTCCGTTGAAGCGTTCCACCGCGCCATTGCGATACGGCTTGCCCGGTGGCAAGATCCGATGTCTGATCGCGAATCCCCAGAGCCACAAGGTCAGGCGACCCGGTACCGCCGCCCGGCTGCCCCCGTCCGCCCCCACAAAGCACGCGCCGCGATCGGTTTGCACCTCAGCGGGCTGCTCCCCGCGCTGGGCCAGCAGCCGCGCCAGCCGCGCCACCACCTCGGCCGTCCGCTCGCCGGTGACCGGCTCGGCCAGCAATGCCGGTCCTCCCCGCGGTCCGACGACCACCGTTAGATACGAGACCCCCCTTTTTGTTTGAAGTCCGCTTGCCAGATCGGTCCCGGTTCGGGCGGTGGGGTGGACCAACCAAGCGGTTTGGTCGCGGCGGGACGGAGCGTGGGGAAGCCCTGGATGCGCAGCCAATGCCGAATGGTGACCTCCGAGGGCAGCGTGGGGGACTCCTCGCACGCCAGTTGCCGGCGGATGAGCCGCGGTCCCCAGCCCGGATGCGCCTGGCGAATGGCCCGGATGCGCTCTTGGATGGCCACGGAGGTCGTCAACGGATGCGGGGTGTGCGGCCGGCGACTCTTATAGCCGAGAGCCGCGTCCCCGCCGCGTCGTGCGGCCCGGATCCACCGCCCTACCGTCCAGAGACTGCACCCGAGCGCCGCCGCAATCGCCGCGTACGTCCAGCCCTGCTCGGCCCATGCCACCATCTGCTGTCGAGCGGCCACGTCCGTCTCGCTCCGCGTTGGCTTGTGTGCGAGGGACTCCATGGGTGACTCCTTCTTTCTGATCCCCCTCCTGCTCCCTCTTCCTTTCGCGTTCCTCTGCTCCCTCTATCTTCTCATGACAGCATGCGTCGCCCGTACAAACGGGGAAATTAGCGTTGAATAGGAAATGACTGGAGCAGCGAAACTTGTCGCCGCCCAAAATGTCGCAAAATCCAAAGTGGATGGGGAATTCAGCCGCTCGGTTGAAATCGTCACACGTACACCTGAAGCATGTCCTCGCCCCTCAGGGGGCGAAACTTGCCTTCGACTCTACCTCAAGGGATAGGGATGAGCCGATCGATGATGCCGATATGCATTGAACTGAAAGAGATCAGAGCTATTCTGCGCTTAAAAGTGACGAGGGGTGTGCATCCCGTACGGGAATACACACCCCTCATCGCCAGAAAGGCCAACCGTCAATAGAGGCTTGTCTGGCTCAGTCCAGGCCGAAAGGGCCGAGCCTCTTGAGGGTTTCCGTGGAAACGATCACCGGAGTGATCGTTCGTCTGAGGAAATCAGGGGGTTGTGTACAGCCTGGCACACTCTCTCGAGCAGCCCAGCAGCTCTACAACCGGCCATGACGCGGTTGACCCTCAGAACACGCATCCGAAGACGCGCAGGAAGTTGTTTTGTTAATCGCGACCAGGCAGTCAAGCCGCGTGGTCGTCAGCCGATCTGCTCAAGTTCTTCAGCAAGCTGCCGAAGACGGCGAGCATTGATCGCATAGTATTTCATGCCGTTGGACGGTCTTACGCCGACGATGTCAGCGGCCTCGAGCATCGCAAGATGTCGTGATACCGCGGATTGGCTGATGCCGAGACGTCCAACGATTTCTTGCGCGTACAGCTCCCGTCCCCGAAGCATCTCGATGATGCGAAGTCGGGTTCCGTCCGCCAGAGCCCGCAAACCTGGAAGCAGATCCGCGGAGGATCTTGAATCCTGCTCCGGCTGTGTGACGGCGCTGGCACGTTGGCAGTTGAAGTAGAGAATGAGCTCGGGCGGATAGAGAATGAACTGGACGAAGTTCCCGAGGTGGTAAGACGGGCAAAACGTCACCCGCTCCACGTGGGGCAATGCAAGTTGAACTTCCTCCGGAATCCGGTGTCCGCTCAGTTCCGAGAAGGCACCCGCGACGCCTGGATAGGTCGTCGATCGTGCCTGACGCAACGCTCTGCGCATCTCGGGCATCGCTCGCTCAAGCTCGGCGCTGTAGCAATCCTGCCAGAATCGTCGTACCAGATTGACTGCGCGCGCTTTGAATTGTTCAGGTGCAAGAACCAGGTTCACGACCTCATCCAGATCGGCCCGTGTGATGCCTGGTTCGAGAAACGCACGCCATTCGTCCGGGTTATCGTTCGCCGGCGGCGTTTCAGTTACTCCTCGATCTCGATAGACCCGAAGCACGGACTGTGCCACCATGCTTCGGTATGCCCACGGCGAGAGATTCTCCAGATGTTCGAGGTAATCCTCGAACCCCGCCGCCAGCTGCTCCGGCTGGAATGGGTCGTACGACATCAGCAGCTCTTCGATGAAATAGAGCAGTCGGCCCGAAAATCCGAGCATCGTATCGAGATCATGCTGGACCTCTGGGTCCAACGACTGACGTGCTTCGACGAGCCAGCGGTCAAACCGCCGCGGATCGGTCGCTCGATACACCAGTGAGATTGCGGATGTCAGGTCCAGAACGACCGAAACCGCAAACTCCAGCTTGAGCGCCGGCCGGCCCACAATGAGCTCACCCATATGCTGGTTCGGCCTGCCTTCTCACTCCAAAATCGGAGCTGCCTCTATCGCCGTATGAGCATATCATTGTGGCCGAAAACCTGTCAACAGCCTGTCTCCCTGCAGCCTAACCCTCGGATTCCCGCGCGAATATGGGCGCTCAGTCCTGTTCGGCGGCTTCCCGCGCCATGCGTGCGTAGTCATCGCGTGGTGGGCTGAAGATGTCGAGTACTAGACAGCCGTCGTCGTAGGTGCGGGCGTGGTGCGCCACGTCGCCTGGGATGGTGTAGGCGTCACCGGGCTTGAGTAGGCGCGTCTCCTCGCCGATAGTTAGCTCGAGTGAGCCTTCCAACATGACACCCAGCTGCTCCTGTGGATGCTGATGGCGTGGCATCTCGCGATTCGGTTCGATGCGCACCCAGTTGGCCATCATGTCGCCACCGGTGATTGATTGCATCAAGAATCCCTCGAGAGGGCTGAACGGCTTGACGTCATCGAGCTTGTAGAAGCGTGGTTCGAAGGAGGCGTTCTGCTGGCTCATAGCTGTTCTCCTTTCCCTTTGGGGCAGTATAGCCCAGTTTTGTCGTGTGCAAACCGGCACCGGAAATGACGAATCGGGGTGGTAAAATCGAGCGTTGACCGATCCGGGAATCGACCTAAAACCCGTGACGGAATGTAGAAGAGGATGAGGTGGACAAGCCGTCGTCGCGTTTTCTGCGTGCCTGTCGACGCCAACCAGTCGATCGCACTCCGGTCTGGTTCATGCGTCAGGCGGGCCGTTATATGGCCGAGTATCGGGCCATACGTCAGAAGCATTCGATGCTCGAGATCTGCGCCAACGCCGAGCTAGCGGCCGAGGTGACTATGCAGCCGATGAAACGCCTCGACGTTGATGCGGCCATTATCTTTGCCGATCTCTTGCCACCCTTGATGCCGATGGGGATCGACCTCGAATACGCGGCGGGCGAGGGACCGATCATCCACAACCCGGTGCGCGCCGCCAAAGACGTTGAGCGCTTGCGTGCCTACGATCCACATGAATACCTCGCCCCCACTTTCGAAGCCATTCGCCTGGTGCGGAAGGAGCTGCCGTCCAACAAGTCGCTGATCGGATTCGCCGGCGCACCTTTCACGCTGGCCAGCTATATGATCGAAGGCGGGAGCTCGCGCAACTACCTGCAATCCAAGCAGCTGATGTATGGCGAGCCAGCCGTCTGGCACGATCTGATGTCGAAGCTAGCTGACGTGACCAGCCGCTATCTGAGGGGTCAGGTTGAAGCGGGAGCCGACGCTGTCCAGATCTTCGATAGCTGGGCAGGCGCGCTTAGCCCACGCGACTATCGAGCCTTTGTCTTTCCCCACGTCAGTCGCATCGTGGCCAATCTCAAGCCCTTGGACGTGCCGATTATCCTCTTCGGGACCGGCACTGAAGGGTTGCTTGACCAGTTCGCGGCCACCGGTGCCGACGTGGTTGGGCTCGACTGGCGCGTCACCATCGAGCGCGGCTGGGAGCGAGTCGGCCACGACAGAGCGGTGCAGGGGAATCTGGATCCGATCCTCCTCTTCGCGCCGCGTGACGAGATCGAGCGACAGGTGCGGGCCATCCTGGATGAGGTCGGCGGGCGAAGCGGGCACATCTTCAATTTGGGACACGGGATACTGCCCAGCACGCCGGTCGAGAACGTGCAGTTCGTGGCGGACCTGGTTCATCGCATCCCTTAACGGGCACGGCCGCCCATAACGAGGAAGAGATAGTCGTGGAAGAGCGTCCAAACAGTATCCAACCCGAAACGATCGGCGTCTTGCTCATGGCCTATGGCGGGCCGACTTCGCTGGATCAAATTCCAGAATATCTGGCCGACGTGCGCGAGGGACGCACGCCGTCTAGCGAGCTCATCACCGAGATGACGCATCGCTACGATGCAATTGGCGGCCGCTCTCCAATTCTCGAATTGACACAGGCGCAGGCGCGTGGCATCGAGCGAGAGCTGAACCGGGATTCTGAGGCCACCTTCAAGGTCTATGTCGGGATGCGTCACTGGCATCCCTACATTCGCGAAGTGATGCCCCAGATCATCGCGGACGGTGTCGATCGGCTGGTGGCGGTCGTCATGGCGCCGCATTACTCGCGCATGAGCGTCGGACGCTACATGCAGCGTGTGAACGAGGCCATCCAGCAGGTTGGGACAGACCTCCCCGTGCTGGAGGTCGAGAGCTGGAAGGACGAGCCAGCCTTCATTGAGGGAGTGGCCGAGCGAATCACGGAGGCTCTCAAGCAGTTTTCCGAAGCCGAACGCGACGACGTCTTCGTTCTCTTCACCGCGCACAGCCTCCCCGAGCGCATTCTTCAGTGGAACGACCCCTATCCGGACGAACTGAAGACATCGGTGCAGGCCGTGGTCGATCGGCTTCATCCGCGCCACTGGGACTTCGCGTTCCAGAGTCAGGGCGCGACCGCGGATCCGTGGCTTGGCCCTTCGGTTGAGGAGACGCTCGATCGGCTGAAGGCAGACGGCGTCAAGAATGTTCTGCTGGTGCCGATCGGGTTCGTCTGCGACCATGTCGAGGTCCTCTACGACGTCGACATCGAGCATCGCGGACAGGCGAATGAGCTCGGCATTCGCCTGGAGCGGACTGAATCGCTGAACGACGATCCGCACCTCTGCCGCGCGGTGGCCGATGCCGTGCGGCGCAGGTTAGCACACGTCACCGAGGTCCAACCCGGCTAGCGAGACGCCGCTGAAGGGAGCCGCGTGGAGAATCCGCACATCGTGGTTGTCGGCGGTGGCATCACCGGACTAACCGCGGCCTACCAGCTTCAAACGATGGGCCGCCAATGCGACACGCCCATTCGCATCACATTGGTTGAGTCGGATGGTCGGCTGGGTGGCAAGATCCTGACCGATCGAACCGACGGTATGGTGATCGAAGCTGGTCCGGATTCGTTCCTTTCATCCAAGCCGGCCGCGCTGGAGCTGTGTCGGGAGCTTGGGCTGGAGGACGCCGTCATCGGAACGACGGAATCGGGCGGCGGCACCTTCATCCTGCGCAATGGTCGACTCGAACCGTTGCCCGAAGGCATCACCATGCTGGTCCCGACCAAGTTCAAGCCGCTCGTCACGAGTAGGCTCCTCTCGCCTCTTGGCAAGCTGCGCATGGGATTGGACTTCTTCATCCCCGCCCGCCGGGATCCGGAAGACGAGTCGGTCGGGCATTTCGTGCGGCGCAGGCTTGGACGCGAGGCATTCGAGCGCATGGCGCAGCCGCTCCTCTCCGGCATCTACGCCGGGGATGCTGACCGGCTTAGTCTGGCGGCGACCTTCCCCAGGCTGCGTGATACCGAGCTGAAGTTTGGCAGCCTGACCAAAGGGATGCTGTCTCAGCGCAAGCAGGCGGCGACACGACCACAGACCGGTCCCAAGCGCTCAGCCTTCCTGTCGCTACTGGGTGGAGCCGGTCAGTTGACGGATGCTTTGGGAGAAGCTCTGACCAACGTCGATGTGATGCTGAGGACGGCAGTCACGTCGATTGATCGGCGCGACGATGGCCAGTACGACGTGTCATTGCCTGATGGCAGCACAGTGGCGGCTGACGGACTGATCTTGGCGGTCCCCGCGTACGCCGCGAGTGAGATGCTGGGGCGACTCGAACCGGCGGTTGCGAGTCTTCTCAGCCACATCCCCTACGTTTCGACAGCGACAGTCACGCTGGCCTATCGCGCCCAGGACGTAGCGGGCAGCGGCGCAGGCCGTGGCTTCGTCATCCCGCGGATCGAGAATCGAGAGCTGACTGCCATCACCTGGGTGACGCAGAAGTTCTCATTTCGCGCTCCCGAGGGCGTAGCGCTGGTGCGTGCATTCGTGGGCCGGGCCGGTCGCGAAGAAGCCGTCGAGCTTTCGGACGACGATCTCCTGCTGCTGGTGCGACGCGAGCTGGATGAGATTCTTGGCATAAAGGCCGAGCCGCTCGACGCACGGATCTATCGTTGGCGACGCGCTTTGCCGCAATACGTGCTGGGTCATCTTGAGCGGCTGGCTGAGATTGACGAGCGCATGGCGTCCATGCCCAGCGTTCAGTTGGCCGGTGCGGCGTATCGGGGTGTTGGCATCCCCGATTGCATCCAGAGTGGCCGCTCGGCGGCTGTGAAGGTGCTCGAGGCGGTCGGTCTCTCGTCATCATCTGGAGTCGAGCAAAGGAATACGCTCGCTTAGTGAGACAGACTACGGCACGAACCCGCCCTGCGTGATGGCCTCATCGAAGGTCTGGCGCGCGTTTTCGTTGCGAAGCACGAAGACGACTTTCGAGATGTGGTTGTCGGGGTGCGATAGGTACGACGTTGCCGCTTCGACCATGACCTCCGCGCACTTCGACAGATCGAATCCGCCGACTCCGGCTCCGAGCGCGGGAAAGGCGATCGACTCCAACCCCAACTCGTTGCAGAACTTGAGCGACGCAATCGTCGCTTCTCTAACGGTCTCACTAGAAGCCCCGATCGAGCGTCCGTCCTCGAAACCCATGGCTGCAGCGTGAATGACCGCCTTGTGCGGTAGCCTACCAGCGCTGGTTGCGACGGCCTGCCCCACACGAATCGGCCCTTTGGACATTGCCTCGCGCTCGATCTCGTCGCCGCCCGCGCGCTTGATGGCGCCAGCGACGCCAGCTCCCATCCAGAGCTCATTGTTGGCGGCGTTCACGATAGCGTCAGTTGGAGCCTCCACGATGTCGCCGACGATCGCGGTGATGGAATGTCCGACGGTCACAGCTGCATTCCCTTCAAAAGAGTGGATCAAATAGACTCGCGGAGAGTGACGACAGCCCTTGCAATTCCGGGACCGAGACTGTGCCTACTTGACATTGTACGTGGCTCACAATAACATACAGACAGTATGTATGTATGTATCGGAGCGATGATTGTCGAACCGGCGAACACAGGCAGAGCGAAGAGCGCAGACACGGGCTGCGTTGATTGAAGCGGCGCGGACCCTCTTTGGCAAGCGAGGCTATGCCGACGTGTCGCTCGAGGAGATCGTCCGCGCGGCCGGGGTGACTCGGGGTGCTCTGTATCACCACTTCGAAGACAAACAGGACCTCTTCCGCGTCATCGTACATGCGATCGAGGGAGAGATCGACGAGAGCATCTTCTGTACGGAGGGCGAGGATCTGTCGGGTCTGGAGCGATTTCGCGTCGCGGTCCGAGTCTTTCTCGAAGCGTGTACCCGTCAAGATGTGGGCCAGATCCTTCTGATCGATGGACCCTCCGTGCTGGGCTGGCAAGAATGGCGCGAGACCGATGCGGTTCCCACTCTGCGCTTGCTCGAAGCGGGACTTGAAGAACTTGCCACTCACGGTTGGATCGCTCCCCAGCCCTTCAAACTGCTGTCCCACCTCATTTACGGCGCCGTGATTGAGGCGGGGCTCTATATCGCGAGCACGTCTGATCCACAGGCGCTGCCAAAGATGCACGCCACCCTTGAACATCTCCTCTCGGCCACTCTGGGATGGGCCGCCTCGGATCTTCCAGGCTAGCCCGTCTGGGGCTCGCGGCCAATTCCAAATTGCAATTGGAGTTCTCAATGAAGCAGTACGTGCAGCAAAGCGTGGGTCCACGTCTTCGTTTACGACGCGATCGTGCCGCGCACGCATGGAAACACCGGACTGGTCGTTAAGATCTTCGGTATCCGCTGAGCGCATCTCGCCGATTCATGTGCAGAAGCTTCAGGGCGTAACGCGGCATGTCAGGCTTTCCACATCGGACCTACTCAAATCTCAGACTGGAGGATCACCATCACCGTTCACGAACACTCGACACCACCGGCCGGCTCTCAGATTGCCAAAGGACCTCGAAAGCATCGGACGTTCATCATCATCGCCGGGATCGCCCTCGCGCTCACCATCTGCGCCGTGGTCGTGCTGACGTTGACCAATGGTTTCGACAACGTCACGACGCAGCGTGTCAACGGCGCCAGCCCCCGAACCGTGCCCGTTCACCTAGTCGACACAGCCTTTGGCTTTGACGCCACACCGGACGTCATCACAATCGATCGCGGCGCACACCTAATCCTCGAAGTCGTCAACGATGGCAAGGAGGAGCACGATCTCGCGCTCAGTGGTGGTGCGACGCGTACCAAGATGCTCGATCCTGGAGACTCACAGCGTCTCGATCTCGGGACGATCACTCATGACATCGGGGCCTGGTGCACATTACCTGGACATAAATTCCTCGGGATGATGCTCGAGATTCGCGTTTCCCAGGCGCATCAGGTGAATGCCGGTCCTTAGTTGTGCCCGGTTTGGATTTTTCTCTGGGCCCTGCACACAAATGCGACATTCTTCGGATGTGTGCCTGCGCTCAGATCGCTATTCTATGGGTGGGTGCATACATAGCGACGGCTCCCGCGTGGAGCTTTCTCCGTGACTCGCTGGCTCGTGGGACTCCTCCTCAACGAGCCAGCGTCCTCTTTGCGCGGTCTTCATCGGCAAGCGGTGGCATGTGCCGGGCGATGAGCGCAACCTGCAACAGCAGTCGCTCGCGCGGATCGCTCAAATCGCGCTGTGTCAGCTCGCCAATGCGTTGCAGACGGTAGGAGAGTGTGTTGCGGTGTATCTGGAGCCGGTCGGCCGCTTCGGAGAGTGCGCCGCCAACCATGAGATAAGCCTCGAGCGTGGCAATGAGCTCGCTCTTGCGTCGCCGATCGTAGGCTTCCAGTTCGCCGAGCAACGTGGACTTGAAAACCTCCAGAGCAGAATTACCCCAGAGCGGAAAGAGGATCGAGTAGATCCCCAAATCGTCGACCGACGAGCAGGAGATCACCCGCTCTGCGACCGCGCCATCTCGGGCGAGATCGAGCGCGAAGCGTACCTCGCGTAGCCCCGCCGGTGCGTTGACGACACTCTCGAGCGGGTGGCTGATCGCGACGGTGAACGGCGGCGCGCCGGGGCGAGCCAAAGCACGTTTCAGTGCATCGTGCGCAACGTTAGCGTCCAAACCTGAAAACAGGAAACCAATGACTCCATCCAGGGTCGCCAGATTCTGAGCGACGTCCGGTCCAAGCGCGCCAGTCACGAGGTTGCGCGCTTCGATCATGTCGACGGCGCGGTCGTCTCGCTCGATGAGCCCAACCAATGCCTGTCCGGTGGTGCCGATGCCCAAGACGTGCCCTCGAGCCAGCGCGGCGGCGTTGGTGGCGAGGCGCCCGTAGAGCAGGTCGGCAATCTGCCGCTCGCGCACTCCGCGGTCGCTGGAGGCAGGACGAGGCTGCTGACCAAGCAGCGTCGAGCACATCCCCGCGGTCTGGAGCAGAATCAGGCGGTCGCTTTCGGTCAAGGTCCCCGGTTCTCCACGCATCGACAGGAAACTGGGTCGAGCGGCTCCGGAGAGTGCCACGATCAAATACTCGCCGTCATCCGCTTCGGCGCTGAGAAGCGTCCCTTCGATAGTTCGAGCGCCACTGACAAGGCGCTGACCCCCTGGATGGCCCTCACCGCCTGTGCTGGCAACCACATTTCCGTCGCCATCCTCCAGAACCAGCGGCCGGCCTGACAGCTCGGTCGCGATGCCGAGGATGGCCGAGATGCCTCGCGGATCGACAGCCGCTTGCGACAGACGGCGCGAGAGTTCGGCCCCCAGCCGGTAAAGCTCCGCCCGCCGCTCGGTGATCATGCGGTTGAGCGTTCCTTCGGCGTCGTGTGGAAAGGGAGCGGGGAGCGTGAGGATTGGGAGTTGATCGATCGGCTCCTCGCTGAACGCCGGTTCGGTCAGGACGGCGGCGATCTTCTCTTCCGCCAGCTTGGAGAGGAGATTTTCCCGGGTCAATGTCTCGCCGAGCTCGATCTGCTCCAGCACGCGCAACGGGAGCACGACCAGCTCTTCGCCTCGCAACGGTGGCAAGAGTGGCGGGGCCGCGCGTACCGATACTGCCCATGACACGCCGCGATCGAGGGCCACATCGAGCGGGACGCCGGTCGGTGGGATGACGGACAGGCGTCGATCCCAGCGGCAAAGATCGCGCAGCGTGATCTCAGGCATCGATACGGACTCTCGACTCATCGCTAAACAAACGCGTTCCAAGCAGCTAAGTATAAACGCGAATCACTCTGGAAGTGGCCGTACACCGTCTGGAGCAGTCCAGCATGCATTATTGGATGGCCGCATCGGCACGGATATTGGCCGTTTTGCGTATCATCGACGAGTGCTAGCGTTATTGGACGGAACCAATCGGAGGAACGGATGGTTATCGAGCTGGATCGCGCGGCGACGCAGCCACTCTATATTCAGATCAGCCAGCAGCTGAAATCGCAAATTCGCAGCGGCGAGTTGTCGGCTGGCGTCCGTCTTCCTCCGGAGCGTCGACTTGCGGCCATGCTCGGCGTCAATCGCACCACTGTCGTGAACGCCTATCGCGAGCTTGCCGCGGACGGTCTGGTCGCGGGTCACGTCGGACGCGGCACCGTCGTGGTCGGTGCCGACGAAACCTCAGGAATTGCCGAACCGTCGACGTCCGAGATGCCCTGGGAACAGCTCTTCAATACGGCGACCGAGGTGATGAATACACCGCTGCTGCGTGATACGCGCATCGTCTCGGCGCGCACCGACGTCATCTCATTGGCGACCGGCATCCCGTCGCCGGAACTCTATCCGATTGACACGATTCGAGGGCTTCTCAACAGCGCACTGAACGACGCCGGTCAAGCGCTCCTCCAATACTGTCCGATCGAAGGCTATCAGCCGCTGCGAGAAGCATTGGCGGCGCGCATGCCGCGCGAGCAGGGCGCGGTCGATCCGGCCGAAGTTCTGGTGGCCGCCGGTTCGCAGCAGGGACTCTACCTGCTGGCCAGTACCATGATCGAGCCTGGTGATCTGGTGGCGATTGAGTCACCAACCTACCTCGGCGCATTACAGGTCTTCAGGGCGGCCGGCGCGCGGCTCCTATCGATTCCCGTTGATGAGCGGGGCATGCGCGTTGAACTACTGGAAGACCTCATCGGTCGACGCCGTCCCAAGCTGATCTACACACTGCCGACATTTCAGAATCCGACCGGTACCACCATGAGCTATGACCGTCGCCAGCGCCTGCTGGCATTGGCGGCGCGCTACCAGGTGCCGATCATTGAGGATGACCCTTACGGTTCGCTGCGCTACGAGGGACGCTCGATCCCGTCTTTACACGCACTCGACCGGCGCGGATCGGTCATCTACTTGAGTACCGTTTCCAAGATGCTCTTCCCCGGCTTCCGCATCGGCTGGATCGCGGCGCCGCGACCGGTCATCGAGCGGTTGGCTCTGATGAAGCAAATTGTCGATCTCGACACCAACCCGCTGGCGCAGTGGGCTGTCTGGGCGTTCCTGGAGCGAGGCTTGATCAACTCGCACCTTGACCGCCTTCGCGAGATCTATCCGCGGCGACGCGATCGCATGATCGCGGCACTAGAAAAATACGTCGGCGATGCCATGGAGTGGAGCCGTCCGGCCGGTGGCTTCTATCTCTGGTGTCGATTGCATGACGGGCTGCGATCCCGCGACCTGCTGGCCGAGGCGGCACGTCAAGGCGTGGCTATCGCGCCCGGCGAGTCCTTCTACCCGGATGGCGAGGGGGAATCAACCTTGCGCCTCAACTTCACGCTTCCAAGCGAAGAGGAGATCGACGAAGGCGTGCGGCGACTGAGTCGCGCGATCGACGCGCTGCGCGCGTCCCGTGTTGGGACGGCCGAACGGTCCAATGCGTCCGTTACCCCGATTGTCTAATAACGATTCGCATACGAGAGAGGGTTCAACCTGATGGAGAAATCGACCTGGACGACCAAGGCTGGTCTGGCTCAGATGCTCAAGGGCGGCGTGATCATGGACGTGGTCACACCGGAGCAGGCGCGCATCGCTGAAGAGGCGGGTGCTTGTGCCGTGATGGCTCTCGAGCGTGTGCCGGCCGACATCCGGCGTGACGGTGGCGTGGCGCGCATGAGCAATCCCGAGCTGATCATCGGTATCAAGGAGGCGGTCACCATCCCGGTGATGGCCAAGGCCCGCATCGGCCATTTCGTCGAGGCGCAGATCCTCGAGGCGATTGGCGTCGACTACATCGACGAGAGCGAAGTCCTGACGCCTGCCGACGATCGCTTCCACATCGACAAGCATGAGTTCAACGTTCCGTTCGTCTGCGGGGCGCGCAATCTTGGCGAAGCGCTGCGACGTATCGGCGAAGGCGCGGCCATGATCCGCAGCAAGGGCGAGGCCGGCACCGGCAATATCGTCGAGGCGGTCAAGCACCTGCGCGAGATCTATGACGGTATCCGGCGACTGCAGGGCCTGCCACGCGAGGAACTGATGTCGGAGGCTCGGGATCTCGGCGCGCCGTACGACCTCGTCGTGCAGGTAGCTGAGACAGGTAATCTGCCTGTCGTCCTCTTCTGCGCGGGCGGCATCGCCACTCCAGCCGACGCGGCCCTCGTGATGCAGCTCGGTGCCGAGGGCAACTTCGTTGGCTCCGGCATCTTCAAGTCGGAGAATCCACTGGAGCGAGGCAAGGCCATCGTCGAGGCCACCACGCACTTCCGAGACGCCAAGATTCTGGCGGACGTGAGCCGCGGACTTGGTGAGCCGATGCGCGGACTCGAGATTGGCACTATTCCACAGGAGCAACTGCTGGCCGCCCGAGGCTGGTAGCCGACGAGAGTTAGATGTGTGGGCGAGGCACGCCTCGCCCACGTAACCTGCCGGGCGCGGCGGTGGATCGCATGTCCCGGCGCAGTCGATACGGATTCGAAATGCAAGAGGGCGACGCATGCGTGGCCTGTACAAATCAGGAATCAAAGAAGAGGTAACGATGCCGGTGATCGGCGTTCTCGCCCTGCAGGGGGCATTTATCGAACACGTACATAAGCTTCAGCGCATCGGCGCTGACGCTCGTGAGATTCGTCTGCCGGATCAGCTGAAGCAGGTCGATGGACTGATCATTCCAGGCGGCGAGAGCACGACTATAGGTAAGCTCATCGATCGCTTTGAACTGCGCGAGCCGATCCACGAGCTTGCGTCGGCGGGCAAACCGGTGTGGGGCACCTGTGCCGGGATGATCTTGCTAGCGCGCGAAGTCGACAAGGAGACGCGAGCCCGTTCGCAGCCGCTCCTTGGCTTGATGGATCTGAGTGTGACGCGCAACGCATTCGGTTCGCAGCTCGACAGCTTCGAGACCGATCTCTCGATCCCGGCTGTGGACTCACAACCGGTGCATGCCGTCTTCATCCGCGCTCCGGTCATCTCGTCAGTCGGTCCGAGCGTGGAAGTGCTTTCGTCCCTTGAAGACGGCCGGGTCGTCGCGGTGCGTCAGGGCAACCTCATCGCCACATCATTCCACCCGGAGTTGACCCCGGACGATCGACTCCATTCCTGGTTTGCCGGTCTGGCACACAATCACGCCGAGAAGGAATCTGCCTTCGCTTCGTCCAGTTCGTAAATCGCGGAGTCAACGAGCCTCCATCCCCATACAGGCACAGGTTCTGCGAATGCCCCGGTGTCGGCGGCGGTGTCTCGCTCCCACTTCTCCCGTCTGAAGACGGGCGCGACCACTGTCAAAATGTCACATGCTCTGCTACACTGTGACGTACGTACACGGTCTACGTACGCGGAGGAGCGAGCGCATGCTGGAGACGAGCAGTCGGCGAGGGTATTCGGTCAGCGAGGTAGCGACCATCCTGCAGTTTCATCCGGACACGGTCACGTACTGGCTGCGCACCGGTGAGCTGAATGGGATGCGGGACGATGTCGCGAACGACTGGCTGGTGGCGCCGGAAGCACTCGTGGCCTTTCTTCGGCAGAACGGCGAGACCCTCCCCAGCGAGCTCATGCGCCTTCAATAACCGTCACACGACGTAGTGGGGCTCCGGCGAGACGGCCGCACGACAATGTCAATCGGATTGATTCGTGGGCTGTGGCCCGATGGAGTGTTGCGCATGGTCGAGCAACGCAATTTGATGATCAGCGGCGTTCTCATCACGGTTCTCGTGTTGACTCTGGTCCTGGCAGCAGTGAAGCTGGTAGGGATCTAGTCGATCACCGTCACCTCGGTTGGAAGCCGAGCCGTTGATGGTGAATCAGAATACTCTGCAGAATCCCAAGTGCCGCCAACAACGTCCAGAGCGAGCTTCCGCCCAGACTGATGAAGGGGAGTGGAATGCCGGTCACCGGCATGATCCCCACATTCATGCCCGCGTTGACGAAGGTCTGGAAGAAGATCATCGCCGCAACCCCTACAGCCACCATCTGACCGAAGCTGTCGCGTGTCGTGTTCACGACATGCAGGATGCGCCAGAGCAAAATTCCGAAGGTCAGGAAGAGCGCGATCGCCCCCACAAAGCCAAACATCCCCATTGCATGTGCGAAGATGAAGTCGGTGGTGCGCACGCGCAGCAGATCGAGTTGACTTTGCAAGCTGCCGGATAACCCGTGCCCCAGCGTCCCGCTCGAGCCGATGGTAACCCGTGCCTGAATGATGTTGTACCCCGCGCCCAGGTAGTCACGCTGCGGCTCAAATGAGATCAAGAGCCGCTCCCGCATGTAGTCATGCAGGAAATAACGCCAGGCGAGTAATCCCACAGCGGGTAGCGCAAGTATTGCCGCGCCGATATAGATGAGCTTGGCACGGCTCATCAGGATCATCGAGAGCCAGATGAAGGCGAAGACGCCTGCCGTCCCCAGGTCCGGCTGCTCGTAAACGATCACCATCGGAATTACCACGATGATGCCCGAGAGGATGAAGTTGACCAGGCTGCTCATCTCGTCGCCCCGGTTCGAAATGAAGGCTGCCAGCGAGATGATGACCCCGAGCTTGGCAATCTCGGAAGGCTGCAGGCTGACGGGGCCGACCACGATCCAGCGAGTCGAACCGCCGATCGCTTGTCCGAGGACCATTACCAACACCAGCATCGCCAGCGTTCCGCCGTAAATGACCCACGCCAAGCTCTTCAGATAGCGATAATCGATCAGCGTCATGAGCAGGATAATCGGCAGGCCGATGATGACGAAGAGGATCTGACGTACGACCAGGCTGCCAGGAGTGATAGGTCCGCCGCCGTCGGCGCTCCAGATCGCCACCAGCCCAAAGCCGATTAGCACCAACGTGGTGATGATCATGTACGGGTCGAGCGTCCCTTCCGTGACGGAACGGCGCCCGATGCCGAGGTTGGTGATCAAGGTCCCCATCGCTACAGAAGCTCCACGCCGTTAATGTTGATGTGGAAAGCACACTCGAGGAACTCGGCGGCCCGACGGCACATCAGCATTCTCGGCAGGAAGATCTCGAAGTAATGCATGACCTGGGAGATGTTGGTGTCGATCGTAAGCTCCAGTGTGATGCGTCGCTGATCGCTGTCGACTCGCAGGAACGACGATTCGGAAGCGTAGTTGACGCGATCGTGCTGGTCAAACGTGGCGATCTCGCTGTTGCGTACCCGGCTGCGATGCACGTCCGATTTGTCGGCCAGAATCAGCGCAGCGGAAACCGGATGAACGGCTTCCCCGAGCCGCTGGGAGTCGTCGCCATGGCTTCCGATCGCGCCCATGATGAGGGCGACGTCCTCCGGAGCCACTTGGTGGCGGATCAGGATCTCCCGTGAAAGTAACGCGCCAGTCGTCCCATGGTCGTAGCGACTGACCACGTTGCCGATATCGTGCAGATACCCGGCGATGGCCGCCAACTCCTGCTGGTGACGGTCGTAGCCGAGCCTGCGCAGCACGTTATGGGCGATGCGCGCTACCAGATTGGCGTGGCGCGTTCCGTGTTCGGTGAATCCAAGCACGCCCAGATTGGCGTTAGCGGCTTCGATATAGGCGATCACCTCGGGATCGCGTGCCAGATCAGTCGCGGTGATGGGAAGCTCGCGGGTACTTGGCTTGGCGGCCTCTTCTGGTTTTTCCGCCGGCGTGATACCTAGATTTTCGACCAGCTCGTCGGGACTGGCTCCAGTGTCGTTCATGATCGATACCCTCTCAACAGTGGTCTCGCTGGTCAATTATAGGGACGCGCGCCCAATCGCCGAGCCGATCTCGGGATTTCACTCGCTTTTGACAAGTTAGATTGGGGTGCTGCTTGTGAAAATGTGTCAACGGAAATGGCAGTCGTGGATCAGAGCTCTTCGAGACTGTCGCGGATGATGTCGAAGTACTCCAGGGCCAGGCCGGTGCCGATAGCGACGCAGCTCAATGGGTCATCTGCCACGAAACAGGGGACTCCGGTCACTTCCGTGAGGAGATGGTCAAGGTTCCTCAGCAACGCTCCACCGCCGCTCAGGACCATGCCCTTGTCGATGATGTCGGACGAAAGCTCGGGTGGCGTCTCTTCGAGGACGGCACGCACTGCTCCGATGATGGCCTCGAGTGGCTCGGTCATCGCCTCAACCACCTCGTTGGCGTGAATCTGAATCGTGCGAGGCAGCCCGGCGACCTCATCACGCCCACGCACCTCCATGGTGACGTCCTCATCGAGCGGCATGGCCGAGCCAATAGCGATCTTCACCTCTTCCGAGGTGCGCTCACCAATGCGCAGGTTGTACTTGCGCTTGATGTAATTGCCAATAGCGTCGTCGAAGCGATTGCCGCCGACGCGGATCGATTTGGCTACCACGATGCCGTTGAGCGAGATGACCGCCACTTCGGAGGTGCCACCTCCGATGTCGATGATCATGTTGCCGCTGGGATCAGCCACTGGAACTTTGGCGCCAATGGCCGCGGCTAAAGGCTCGCTGATCAGGTAGGCGCGGCGCGCCCCGGCATTGAGCGCGGCATCACGCACGGCACGTCTTTCGACGCCGGTCACTCCGGCGGGAACACAGATCATAACCTCTGGACGAACGAGTGAAAAGCGTCCGACGGCCTTATTGATGAAATAGCGGAGCATTTCCTGAGTGACGACGTAGTCGGCGATGACACCGTCACGCATGGGGCGGACCACTTCAATGGTCTCGCGTGGCTCGCGTCCCAACATGTTGCGGGCTTCGATACCGACGGCCTTCACCTTGCCGTCGCGAGCGGAGATCGCCACGACCGAGGGCTCGTTGATCACGATTCCCCGACCCCGCACGTAGACGAGCACGTTGGCGGTGCCGAGGTCGATTCCCAGTTGTTTGGCCAATGGCGTGTGCTCCGTGGAAGAGTGGCGCTGAACATACGAAACCGGTGCTCAGCCGCCCGGCAACCGGAGCACCGGCAGCCGTCATTGTATCACAGCCACCGCCCGACCCTATTCGTGTGCTTCGTCCGTATGCACCTTCTCGACCCCGTCAACTGGTGGACTTGCCATGTCCGCCGGTCATCTGTCTGGTTGCCGTTCGGGCGGGAACAGTGTCGTGGTCAGCGACGTTGGGAAGAAATGAACGGCGCACATTCAGCGACGTGAGATACGGGTCGTCAGTCGCACTGAGTGGCAACCGTCCAGATAGATACCTCAGGGAACATTGGAAAGACGGCAGCGATCCTGCGCGTGTGTTGGCGGCGCATGCTGGCGTCAGACGCATGCGGCGGTTCGCGTCGCGCACGCGATGGCGGGAGTAGTCGGTCAGGTCTCAAGGGAGGACGTGGAACCCATGCCCAGAACCAGTGTCAATGTCGGTCTGTTAGTGTTGCGAATTGGTGCGGGATTCGCCCTGGCGTCACATGGCTACCCCAAACTCTTCGGTGGCGAAGGAAAGAAAGCCCCGGACTCGATGAACCGCCTCTATGGCAAGAATTTCCAACCCGCGGTGGAGCGCGGAGGTCCGGACAAGTTCGCGGAGACCCTCGAGCGAATGGGGATTCCGAATCCGAAAACGGCGGCCTATCTGGCCGGGCTGGCGGAGTTTGGAGGCGGCGTCGCGCTTGCACTTGGGTTCGCGACCAAATTCATCACGACAGCAATTCTCGTCAATATGGGTGTAGCGATTCGTAAGGTGCATTGGTCCAATGGCTTTTCCGGCCAGGGAGGCTATGAGTTGGCCAGCCTGTTCGCCACGGTCGCGGCCACTATCTGGATGACCGGCCCCGGCAAGATCTCGCTCGATTGGCTGCTGCGACACAAAGGTGCGTAGGCGTCCGAATGCAGCCCGCAAATCAGCAAAGAACGAGAAACAACATGTGAATGTTCCCGGTAGTTCCCCTTCTCCTGCTCACGCGGGAGAAGGGGTTAGGGGATGAGGGATGTCAGGCGATCGCATGAAGACGGGACCGCTACTCCGGCGCGCCTTCCTCAGCACGTAGCAAGTCGATTGTCTCGACCGCGTGGCGCAGGTGCGGGATAACGATGCTGCCGCCGACGACCAATGCGACGTTGAGCGCGTCGAAGAGTTCGGCGTCGTTCCAACCAGCCTCGACACACTGGCCCAGGTGGTAGTCGACGCAGTCGTTACAGCGCAATACTGCCGAAGCAACCAGACCCAGTAATTCTTTCGTTTTGCCGTCGAGCGCCTGATCGCGATACGCGGCCGTGTCGAGGTTGAAGAACCGTTTGATACCGAGATGATCGATCTCGCCGATCCGCTCATTCATCTTGTCCCGATATTCGCGGAACTCGTCCAGGCGATTCGTCATCTCGGTTCCTCTCGCAACAACTTACAGTGCGCCCGCCTCGGCCAGGCGTCGATCAATCTCGGCCATATCGTCTTCGGTGAGCTTCCAGTCGGCGGCGTCGGCGTTGGCGTCGATCTGCTCCGGCTTGGTGGCACCCGCGATGACCGAGCAGACGACCTTATGACCCAGCAGCCAGGCAATGGCCAGATCGCTCACTGAGCGATCGTGTTCGGCCGCGAACTTCTCGACCACTTCCAGGATGGTGAAGTTCTTGTCGGTCAGTCGCCGTTCCTGCCATGCACTGCTCCCATGACCGCGAACTCCTTCTGGAATTTGCTCGCCACGATGATACTTGCCGGTCAGGAACCCGCTTGCCAGCGGCGAATAGGGAACGATGCTCAGACCAAAATGCTCGCAGGCCGGAATCAGCTCTGCCTCGATTCCGCGCTCGATCAGGTTGTACAGGTCCTGATTGACGACCGGCGCCTGATAGCCGCGTCGCTCGCACAGAGCGATGACCTCGGCAGTCTGCCATCCGGCGAAATTGGAGAACGCGCAATAACGGATCTTGCCCGCCGTCACCAGATCGTCCATGGCGCGCAACGTCTCGTCGAATGACGTTCGCGGATCAGGCGCGTGCATGTAGTAGAGGTCGATATAGTCGGTGTCGAGGCGCTTTAGGCTGGCGTCGACCGCTGACATGATGCGTCGGCGTGACAGTCCAATTCCCTCGACCCCATCGTTCATGCGCATACCGGTCTTGGTCGCGAGCACAACCTGGTCGCGCTTTCCCTGTAACGCTTTGCCCAGAAACTGCTCCGAGACCGAGCGAGTGTACATGTCGGCGGTATCAATGAAGTTGATGCCTCTATCGATCGCACGATCAATGATGCGTGCGGTCTGCTGCTCGTCGGCGCCGCTTCCAAACTGGTTTCCGCCGACTCCAATAACCGAAACGGGCACACCACTGCGCCCCAGCTGACGATACTCCACGAATTCCCTCCCTAGGTTGTTTGGCGAAGGCATATCGTTTGGCGACCTGACGATGATCCGTCGCTGTGGCGATGCCTCCGGCCAATGTAGCGGATGGGTTACGCAAACTCAAGTGAAGAGCGAATAGCCCAATGGTGATTCCGGACTTTCCATCGCGTGCGGCTGGCGCGAGGCAGGTAGGCTATAGTGAGGCACGACGCGAGACGTTTGACGGTGGTGGAGGTCACGGTGCTCTTTGGTCTGTTTGACATCATGCAGGTGCTTGAGGAGAAGACGTCTCAGAAGGCGTACACGGAGCACTTGTCGGACGCGGTGCTGGCAGACGAGCTGGGCCTCAACTACTACTTCGTCGCCGAGCGCCATTTCATGCCGGTCTATCGCAGCCCTTCACCCAGCGTCTGGCTCGGCGCGGTCGCCGCGCGTACCAAGCGCATCCGTATCGGCGCGCTGGCCTACACGCTTCCGATGCACAATCCGGTTTTGGTGGCCGAAGAGGTCTCGATGCTCGATCACCTGAGCGGCGGACGCATGGAGGTCGGAGTCGGGCTTGGTCACCGCCCGGAGGAGCTGCGCAGCATCGGAGTCGATCCTGAATATCGCCAGCCATTGCTCCTGGAGAGCGTGGTGGTAATGCAGCGGGCGTGGCGTGGTGCTCCTTTCGACCACCCCGGGCAGGCCTATCAATATCAGAATCTGTATGTCGAAGCTCCGGTTCAGAAGCCGTCTCCGCCGATGTGGTTTGCCGGCAACGATCCCGAAGCACTCGGATGGGCGTCACGCAACGGCATTTCAGGGGCGATCGGTTTCCAGCCGAACGATCGGCTTGTCGTTCCCGCCAACGCCTTCTTGACGGCCGAGAAGTACGACAGCGCTGTCATCCCTGTGACCGGCCAGCACCTGGCCCTCATGCGCCATCTCTACGTCGCCGAATCTGATGAGCGCGCGATGGAAGAGATGACGAAGGACATCATGGAGATGGGTGAGCGCTTCGCCGCCAGCCCACGAGGAATCAATGCCGCGCCTCCGAAAAAGATGTCACGAGCTGACGCCGTGAAATCGGTCGAGCATATGATTGCGACCGACGTCATCATCGGTGGGGGGCCGGAAACGTGCGCGACCGCCATTGCTCGAGCGGAGAAGCAGCTCGGCATCGACGTCTTCCTGGCCAACCCCTATCTGACCGGTGTCGAGCCACGTCGTGTGCGGCGCACGCTCCGCATTTTCGCCAACGCCGTGCGGGCGCGGGTCGAAGAGCTGACGAGCTCGAACGCGAACTAGGGCCAGCATCCGTCGCCGATGTAAAATTATGGTCAAGCGTGGGCCACGCTGAAGCCGAACGACGCCTGGGCGAGTGCTAAGGGTCGGGACGAACCATCATCGAACCACGCCGGGATCACTGACTTACACATGTGGAGGACCCAAATGACTGCTGAGCATCACACCAACGGGGAAGAACCGAAACAAGAGCGGCTGACCGAGTCCTGGCGAGAAGTCGGCGATCAAATTCAGGGCTTGGTCTCGCGCATCGCTGACGTGTTCCGCGTCGCCTGGTCGGATGAGCGAAGCTCGGAAGAGTCTGTCGAGGAAGAGACGCGCCACTTCGAGGACGATCTGCGTTCGTCGGCAGATCGAATGGAACGCATTTTCAAGCGTGTCGCTTCAGAGACTGAGGAAGAGCGCGCGGCGGCCATGAAGTCGACGCGCAAGGCGAGCGATCAGACGTTGAGCGAGATGCGCGTAGTAGCCGCACGCGGCTTGCGGGCGCTGAACGAGCAGCTCGACGATCTGGCGAAAACGCTGGAGCGCGAGCGATCCGCCCGCGAGCATCAGCAGAGCGAGAATGGCAATGGCGACCAGCCGCACTCGTCTGACCATCTCGTACGTTCGTAAGGGCGGCCCTCCGTGGCTGCCCAAAACCAACGCTCACATCCACGAAATGATGAAAGAAAGACGGGCCAATCGGCCCGTCTTTCTCCTTCCCTCCCCGCGTGCAGGATGTTGTCCGCGAGAGGTTATGACTCCTTCACGGCGGCCGTGAGTTTGGTCAGTGAATCCTTGGCGTCGCCGAAGAGCATGAGCGTGTTCGGCTCGTGGAAGAGCTCATTCTCAATACCGGCAAATCCTGGCCGCATACTGCGCTTCAGCACGATCACTGTATTTGCCTTATCCACGTTGAGGATCGGCATGCCGTAGATCGGGCTGCTCTGATCGCTGCGCGCCGCCGGGTTGACGACGTCGTTTGCACCGACCACCAGCGCCACATCCGCCTGTTGGAACTCGTCGTTGATCTGCTCCATCTCATACAGTTCGTCGTACGGGACGTTGGCTTCGGCCAGCAGCACGTTCATATGCCCCGGCATGCGTCCCGCCACCGGATGAATCGCGAACTTGACCCTTACGCCACGTTCCTCGAGTTCTTCGGAGAGTTCTCGAATCTGGTGCTGAGCTTGCGCCACCGCCAGTCCGTATCCGGGAACGATGATTACCTCGTTGGCGTAGGCCATCGCGACCGCCGCGTCATCCGGAGTCGTCTCGCGAATCGGCTTAGCTTCACCATCTCCGCCAGTAGCTGCTGACGTCGTTACCGATCCGAATCCACTGAAGAGGACATTGGCGATCGACCGATTCATCGCGCGACTCATCAGCAAAGTCAGCAGGGCACCAGACGCACCCACCAGAGCGCCGGCCACTACCAGGATCTGGTTGTGGACCACGAAACCGGTGAGAGCCGCCGCGATGCCGGTACAAGAGTTCAGCAACGCGATGACGACCGGCATGTCCGCGCCGCCGATTGGCAGCACCGTGGTGATGCCGAGGATCAGCGCCGCTGCCAGCAAACCCCAGGTCCAGGCGTTGCTCTGGTCGAAGGCAGCCAGAATGACGATGAATGCCAACGAAACGAGGAAGATCACCCCGTTGACGATCGATTGCGCCGGATAGCGTATCGGCCGTCCCGATAAGAGCTCCTGCAGCTTGGCAAAAGCGATCATGCTGCCGCTGAAGGAGATCGAACCAATGAAGATGCCGAGCGCCGTCGCCAGCGATTCACCTGAGTTGATGTGCGCGCCGGATCGGGTGAGCTCCGTGAAGTGAGCAATCTCGACGAGCGCCGCCGTCCCACCTCCCATTCCGTTAAAGAGCGCGACCATCTGTGGCATTGCGGTCATCTGCACCGTGCGGGCGAAATACACGCCCACTAACGCGCCGAGCACGCTCCCGGCGATCAGGATGGCGATGTTCGTCGGATGCCAACGGAAGGAGCGGTCGAAGAGCGTCGCGACCAGCGCGATAGCCATGGCAACGGCGGCGATCTGGTTACCGGATCGGGCCGTGGCTGGTGAGCTGAGTCGCTTCAGACCAAAGATGAAGATGACGGCGGAGATGAGGTAGAAGATATCGATCGTTGCCGAGCGTGCGTCATTGATCACCGCTTCGCCGCCGGCTTCTTTTTGAACATCTCCAGCATCCGGTCAGTGACGACGAACCCACCGAAGACGTTGCCTGCGCCCAGGAAGAGAGCGATGAAGGCGAGAACGTAGAGGAGCGGGCTGTTCGCTGTGCCGACGATCAGCAGACCGCCGAGGAAAACGATGCCATGGATCGCGTTGGTCCCGGACATCAACGGTGTGTGAAGCGTCGCGGGAACGCGACCGATTACCTCGAAACCCAGCAGGATCGCGAGGATAAAAATGTAGGCTCCAAGCAGAACGTCTTGGTTCAAGCCACCCCCTCCTTCATCCAGGCCAGCGTCGGCCCATGGAGCACTTCGCCGTCCCGACAGACGACGACGCCGCGCGTAATTGCATCTTCCATATCGATACTCAGCTGGGCCTTGGGAGCGAGATGCTCGAGAAGCGTCGAGATGTTTTTGGCGTACATCTGGCTGGCGTGCGTCGCCATAGTGCTCGGTAGGTTGAGCAGCCCCATGATGATCACGTCATGTCGCACGACGACTTCACCGGCCACTGTCAGCTCGCAGTTGCCACCCATCTCGGCGGCAAGATCGACGATGACCGAGCCGGGGCGCATCCCCTTGACCGTATCCTCCGGCAAGAGGAGCGGAGCGGGTCGCCCTGGAATCAGCGCCGTGGTGATGACGACGTCCGACTTGGCCGCGTGCTCCTTGATCAGCTCGATCTCCCGGCGGATGTGATCCTCAGTCAGCTCTTTCGCGTAGCCACCGGCGTCCTGAGCCTCTTCGTGCCCAACGTCGAGCTCAACGAAAGAGGCTCCCAGGCTCTGCACCTGTTCCTTGACGACTGGTCGCGTATCGAAGGCCTCGACCACGGCGCCGAGCCGGCGCGCGGTGGCGATCGCCTGCAGACCAGCCACACCAGCGCCCAAAATGAGGACCTTGGCGGGTGGGATCGTACCGGCGGCGGTCATCAAGAGTGGGAAGAATTTCTGAAGCTCGTTGGCGGCTAGGAGGACGGCCTTGTATCCAGCGATCGTGCTCATCGACGACAAGGCGTCCATCGACTGCGCGCGCGTGATGCGCGGGATGGCGTCCATGCTCATCGCGGTGATCTGCTGCTTCGAGAGGCTGACCACCAATTCCGGGGCAACGAGGGGCGCAAGGAATGCGATCAAGATCGTTCCCGGACGTGTCATGGCAATCTCTTCGTCGCTTGGGCGCGCCACTTTCAGGACGACTCTCGACCGGTCGTAGACCGTCTTGGCATCCGGAACGATTTCGGCGCCGACTTCTTCGAATGCAGGGTCAAGGAAGCTTGCGTTTACACCGGCTCCGCGCTCGACGATGACGTGAAAGCCGGACCTCGTAAGCCGGCGCACAACGTCCGGTGTGAGCGCGACGCGCCGTTCGCCCGGCAACGTCTCCTTGGGAACTCCAACCGCGAGTGTGGGCTGATTCTGAGACTCAGGCTGCAAAACGCAGGCTCCTTCATTGGACTGCGGAGATGGAGTATCCCCGTCGTACGGAGTTCGACGTTCGAGTTGGCTGCTATGGCTGCCCGCACAGCCGTCCATTAGGTTAATCTTGGAGGCTGGACACGTCAACCATCTGACGCACGCGAAGGGCAGGTCTCAAGTCCTCGTTTTTCCGAAATCGAGGCTGTGTGAAGCGAAATGCTCACAGATACCGTGAATGAGCTTGCGTCAATGACGATCGTCAATTCGTCGTTCGTTCGGCTTTGGCAACCGGTGAAAGGAGCGCTCCATGAGGCAACGGGTGGTGCAAGTTGACGCCTTTACGGGGGAAGCGTATCGGGGAAATCCAGCCGCGGTCTGCGTGCTCGATCGTCCAGCCGACGAGAAGTGGATGCAGCTCATCGCTCGCGAGATGAATCTCTCTGAGACAGCCTTCCTATATCCGACGGCGGGTGGGTTCCACCTTCGCTGGTTCACTCCGGCGGTCGAGGTCGATCTCTGCGGTCACGCCACGCTGGCGAGCGCACACGTTCTATGGGAGGACGGGCACCTTCCCGCCGACCAGCCCGCGCGTTTCCAAACATTGAGTGGAGAGCTGACCGCAGTCAAGGTGGACGAATGGATCGAGCTCAACTTCCCT
Organism: uncultured Chloroflexia bacterium; assembly: GCA_963713965.1. Classification (GTDB taxonomy): domain Bacteria; phylum Chloroflexota; class Chloroflexia; order Thermomicrobiales; family Thermomicrobiaceae; genus CALAGB01. The sequence goes on along the minus strand of OY970217.1, from coordinate 1,208,895 downwards.
GCCGAGCCGGCGCTCGAGACGCACGTTCCTGCCGATCTGGAATCGGCGCTGGGCCTGAAACCACTTCATGTTGCCCGAAATCGCATGGACTATTTGGTCGAGGTCGAGAATGAGGACGTGGTCCGGACGCTGCGGCCTAATATGGCGCTGCTGAAAGGGATCGACGCGCGTGGCGTGATCGTGACGAGCCCTGCAGACAGCCAGGAATACGACTTTGTCTCACGCTTCTTCGGCCCGGCGGTTGGGATTGACGAGGACCCGGTGACAGGCTCGTCGCACTGCTGTCTCGGGCCGTTCTGGGGCGAGCGACTGGGCAAAGACCATCTGACCGGATACCAGGCATCGGTTCGCGGTGGCGTGGTGCGAGTCCGGCTGGCGGGAGATCGTGTGCGATTGGCGGGGCAGGCCGTGACTGTCATGCGCGGCGAATTAGTCTAAGAACGAGCCACCCCCGGCCATCATGGTTTTTGACTATTCATTTCGGTATCTGGTGACCATTGGCGGCCTGCGGCCGAGGGAGGGCACAGGTCCCTCCCCTACGTTTGGCCGCGTACGTTCAGTCCCTTCAGTGGACTTCGCTTTTGTAGCCCGGGATCTTCAGTCCCGGGTGAGCGTTGAACGGATACCCGTTTATTTCGTCAAAGACCATCATGGCCGAGGGCGGCTTCCTCTAACCGGACTACGGACTGAAGCTCAGGATCCACTCACCGATTGCGTCAGATCATAGACCGTGGTGCCGCCGACGGTCGTAGCGGTGTAGTTCTGCTGGACCCAGTTACTGATCTGGCCGGACGTTCCGTCCGAACCGCCACGGAATCCTCCACCAACGCCGCTCCCGCCGATGAAGTAGTGGATCTTTCCCTCGCTGACGTATTGTTGGAATTCGGCTAGTGTCGGTGTAGGGTCAGTGCCATTGAATCCACCGATCGCCATGATTGGCTCGTCAATCGCCAATTGCACTCCGGCGGCGCTGTTGGCACCGACCGCGGCCGCGACCCAGGTGTAACTGTCTGCATCCTGCTTGAGCAGGCTCACGAGAGCGCTGTTTGGCGTGCTGGCGTCCAGCAATCCGCCCATGTTGCTGTTGCCATCTCCAAAGCCGCCATTCTGCCCACCGAACGGATTGGTTCCAGCCGCTGGGATCCCGCCGGGCGTTCCGCTATTCCGACCAACCGTGCCCGCACCGGGGACTCCGCCGTTGGCGTTGTTGCTGCCAGGGAAACGGGGCGCGCCATTCCCGCCGAAGCCTGTGCGAGTCCCGTTCGGAGCGGGTCCTCCCGGCCGACCGCCTGGGCCGGTCGTTGATGTTGCCGGGCCGGCTGTTGGGATCGCGCCGCTATGCGGGGTGGTCGCGGTTTCCGCGGCGTACGCCGCAGGTCCGGCAAGTGCCGCTATGAGCGCAATAGCGATGACGGCGGATGCCGCCTGGCGTCGCAGAACGAGCGGTGTCATCAGCAGGACCGCGGCGCCAATCCCAGCCGCCAGCACGCTAACGCGAAGCAGCGGATACCAGTTCGGCGAGCGATCCAGCAGCACGTATGCCCAGATGGCGGTGGTCGCGATACCGATCGCTAGTAAGCCGCGAGCAATCCAGTGATCGCGTCGTTGCCAAAGTGCGACGACACCGATGCCAGCTAATGCGCCGATGGCTGGGGCCAGTGCGACAGTGTAGTAGGGATGGATGATGCCTTGCGCCAGGCTGAAGACAACACCGGTCAGTAGGAGCCACCCGCCCCAGAGGAGCGCGGCGGCTCGAACGCGGTCGGTGCGCGGTTTACGCCAGGTGAACCAGAGCAGCGCGGCGAGTGAGAGAAGTGCAAGGGGCAAGAGCCAGGATACTTGTGTACCCATCTCACTGCCGAAGAGTCGCAGTAGCCCGGTCGGTCCCCAACGACCGCCGCCGTTACCGGGAGCGCCGCCAACGCTGCCGGTTTCGTCACCGGTGATGCGTCCGAAGCCGTTGTAGCCGAAGATCAGGTTGAGGATGCTGTTGTCCTGCGAGCCGCCAACGTATGGACGTGAGCTGGCCGGTGTGAGCGCGACCGCCGCGACCCACCAACCAGCCGAGACGATGATCGATAGGCCGAAGGCCACGACCTGCCCGAGGCGGCGCCGCAGCGAAACCGGTGAAGCAATCAGATACACGAGCGCCAACGGCGGAACAACCAGAAAGGCTTGCAGCATTTTGGTCAGAAATCCGAACCCGATGAGAGCGCCCGCCAATAGCAGCCAACGCGTGCCGCCGTTTTCGAGCGAGCGAGTTACCGCATACGCCGCGCCGACCATCAGAAGTACGAGCAGTGCGTCCGGGTTGTTGAAGCGGAACATGAGCGCCGCGACGGGCGTCAACGCCATCACGGCGCCGGCCAGGAGCGCGGCGGCCGGTGAGAACCAGCGTCGAATCGTGAGGTAGAGCAGGCCGACTGCCGCAACGCCTTCCAGCGCTTCAGGTGCCAGAATGCTCCATGAACTCACACCGAATATGCGCGCCGATAGCTCCATGATCCAGAGTGCGGCCGGCGGTTTGTCCACCGTGATGAAGTTCGACGAATCAAACGACCCGAAGAAGAATGCGGTCCAGCTCTTCGTCCCTGCCTGGACTGCTGCCGAGTAGAAGGCGTTGGCCCACCCGGAAGCAGACAGGTTCCAGAGATAGAGCAGCGCGGTGGTGCCGAGCAGGCCCACGACGGACAGCCGCTCCCAAAGTTGCACGTGTTCGTCTTCGCGAACCTCAGTGCGCCGCCGCTCGGACCACGTCATCGTCGCGCCGGTCTGATCCGCGATGGATTCTTGTGCGGTAGCGATCATGTTTCGAACTCCTCGAACTCACATGCCTTGCGGAGAGATCTCATCACGAAAGTGACGACCTCATTCACGACAACACCCAGGCTAGGTGTCAGGCATTTGGTTTTTGTGAGATCAATCTAAGAGTTTTCTGAGAAATGACGGATGAGGTGGCAAGCGAGCGCCTCGGCTTGAAGCTCAGGGCTCATCGAGACGAAGTCCCGAAACAGAGTAAGCGTACCCAACGGAACGTAGAGGCGGGACCTGTGCCCGCCTACGCAATCTCGAAGGCACACAGGCGGGACCTGTGCCTGCCTCTACGCTGAGAGAAGTGCCGGTCGGTATACAGCTGCCGTTATGCGAATCGCTTGGGTTGGTCCGTGTTAGTACCCCACGATCGAGTTCCCGGCTCGGCGGATATCGGTCGCGCCGCTGTAGATCCCGGTCTCGGGGTCGCGCGCGATGAGCTGCACGCCACCGCCGAGTCCCCATGGGGCAGCCGGCTCGACCTGGTGCCCCATCTCCTCGAGTCGCTTGAGCGTTGCTTCTCCGACGCGCGACTCGGCCCTCACAGTCGGGTTGCCGAACTCGAGCTGTTCGCCGATGAGGAAGCGTGGCGCCTCGCTGGCTCGTGCCGGGTCCATACCGAAGTCGAGCGAATTGCACAGGATTTGAATGTTGGTCTGCACCTGCCAATGGGCGCCTGGTGTGCCGCCGACCAATAGCGTCTGGCCGTCCCGCTGAACCATGTAGTTGTTGAGCGTGTGAATCGGTCGCTTCCGTGGCGACAGACAGTTCGGATGCCCCTCTTCCAGGTTGAAGCCGAGCATGCGGCTGTTCATCAATGCGCCCGTCTTGCCCATCACGACGCCGCAGCCGGAGAAGAGGCTGTGGATGTAGGAGACCATGTTCCCGTCGCGGTCGACTACGCACATATAGGTCGTATCGGGCTGCACGTTCCCTTGCCAGGCGAACGGCATGGCGTGTTGGCGGTCGATCCGCGCCGCTTGCTCTCTCGCGTGTTCGTCCGAAAGGAGCACCTCGAGCGGCACGTCGACAAACTGCGGATCTCCCAGATAGCGATAGCGATCCTCGAACGCCAGCTTGAGCGCCTCGATCTGCAGGTGGATCAGTTCCGCTGAACCTGGTTCGAGTGCAGCGACGTCGAACTGCTTGAGGATGTTCATCGTCAGCAGGACGATGATCCCTTGCGTCACAGGAGGCTGCTCGAAGATCGTGAATCCGCGGTAATCGATCGAGAGGGGTGATGCTGGATCAGTCCGGTGCTCGGCGAAGTCGCTGGCCGAGAAGAGTCCGTCGTGGTCGTGCGAGTAGCTTACAAGCTCAGCAGCCAGATCACCCTCATAAAAGTCTCGCCACCCAGCACCGTCAATGCGCTCCAGCGATCGAGCCAATTCGGGTTCCCTGAAGACCGAGCCGATCGTCGGTACCTCGCCATCCGGTAGGAAAACGCGGGCGCTGTCCGGGAACTGGACGTAGGTTTTGGCATCGATCGAGAGCATGCGATGAAGACGCTGCGAAACAGGCACCCCGTCGCGAGCGTAGGCAATGGCGGACTGCAGAAGATCGCCGAGCGGCAAGCTGCCATACTGCTCCAGCGCGGCGCCCCAGCAAGCGACCGTTCCCGGGACCGACGATGCCCACAAGCCTTTGTCCGGAATGCCGCCCCGTTCACGATAGCGTTCCGCGGTGGCGGCGCTCGGTGCGGCTCCGCTGCCGTTCAGTGCCACCACCCGGTTGCCTTCAGCCAGGTTGATCAGGAAGAAGCTGTCGCCTCCCAGATGCCCGTTGCGCGGCTCGACCGTCATGAGCACGGCACCAGCGGCGACGGCCGCATCAACGGCGTTCCCACCACGGCGCAGGACGTCGATGGCAGCCTGGCTGGCAAACGGATGTGCTGACGACGCCATGCCGTTACGTGCCATGGTCACGTCGGACGGCGGTCGACTGCTCTCGGTGGTGGATGGGGTCTGCTGGGTCGTTGCCAAGTGATCCCCTTTCGTCAGACGTTTACACGGCGCGTATGTGGAGCAGGTTCGTGTGCCCTGGCTCGTTGAACGCGGTCAGGCTTCCCACGAACAGAATATTGTGTCCGGAATCGGCGTGGTTGGAATGAACCAGTCTTCTCGTCATGTCATCGATCATCTGCTCCGTGTTGTCCGAGAACGGGGCAACGAGCGAGGTGACGCCCCAGACCAGAGAGAGTTGACGTGCCACGAAGTCGTTGTTGGTCAGCGCGACGATCGGAACGTTTGGTCGCTCGCGGGCTACCTCGCGCGCCGAGAAACCGCTGCGCGTGAAGACCGCGATCTGGTTGACCAGCGGACCACGTCGAGCGATGTCGTCGGCCGCGCGGGCAATCAGGGACGCCGTGGTGATCGGACCATCCGCGTTTTCAGAGCGATTTGGTGGAAACTCTCGCTCGACCGCCGTGACGATACGATTCATCATCTGAACTGCTTCCAGAGGGAACTCGCCGGTGGCCGTCTCCGCGCTGAGCATTACGGCGTCCGTCCCGTCAAGTATGGCGTTGGCCACGTCGCTCGTCTCGGCTCGGGTCGGAATCGGCTGATTGATCATCGATTCGAGCATTTGCGTGGCCGTGATGACCGGAGCTCCATGTCGACGTGCCACCGCGATGATGCGCTTCTGTGCGATCGGGACCTCTTCCGGTGGTAGCTGCACGCCTAAGTCGCCGCGAGCCACCATGATGGCGTCCGAGATGTGCGCGATCTGATGCAGTGTTTCCAGCGCCTCCGGACGCTCGATCTTGGCCACGATGCCGCATTTTCCGTCATGACGGTGGAGTTCGGAGCGAACCATCTGGATGTCGTCTGGAGATGTGACGAAGCTCACACCAAGGTACTCGAGGTTCTCCTCGGCCGCGAAGGCGATGTCGGCTGCTTCCTGCTGGGTCAGCCTGCGCGGTGGGGGCTTGGCGCCCGGTACGGTTACGCCCTGACGGCCGCGCAAGTGCCCGCCGCGAACGACGCGTGCGTGGACTATGCCTCCGTCACGCGACGTGACGATGAGCTCGAGGAGCCCGTCCATGATCAGGACGCGGTCGCCCGCCTTGAGCTGGGCGACCAGATTTTGGTCGTCGACCGAAATACGATTCGGCTCGAGCCGATCGTCTCCGGCGACGAGTTCAACTGGCTGGTCGTGTCGCAAAGAGACCGTCTCGCCGTCCGGAAGCGGGCCAGTGCGTGGCTTGGGACCGGCCAAGTCCTGCAAGATGGCGATGCAGTGCCCCGTCTCGGCGGCGGCGCGGCGGATCGTTCGCACCACCTCACGTCGAATGTCAATCGTGTTGTGCGCGGCGTTGATGCGGACGACGTTGACGCCCGCCTCGAGCAGCGACTTGAGCTGCTCGATTTCCCATGAAGCCGGCCCAATAGTGGCGACGATCTTTGCATTGCGCCTGGAGGTTGGCCCGGCCATCAGTTCCGCCTTCCTGCAGGTACGGTTCTTCACTGTCGGAATCACGTTTTACGATACCACAGGGGTCTGCGCACAGCGCACGCGTGCCCACGAGCGAACACGGACGACACGTCAGTCGATACCGGGAAAACCTTCGCCCAACCGCTCGTCATCGGTCGGGTCGACCGATTGTCATAAGATAAGCTAACCGTGGGAGCAAGCACTCCCGGTGACTCTATAGACCAGAAATCATCGCGATCTGCTTGAGGGATGGAGTGGGGCAGTCTAGGATACGGTCGGGAGCCGTACAGCCGTGCGGAATATCGAGCGGATGTATGTGATTGACGAGAGAGACTCCGGTCGCGCCGGTGTCACGGGGAGTAGGACATGTCGATCGAGCTGACGAGCTACGCGATCGAGAAACCGGACGACCTCAATCTGATCTTCGGGCAAAGTCATTTCATCAAGACGGTGGAGGATCTGCACGAGGCGCTGGCAGGTTCGGTTCCGAACCTCAAATTCGGCCTGGCCTTCAGCGAGGCGTCAGGCGATCGACTGGTGCGCGTTAGCGGAACCGACGACGAGCTGATCGACCTGGCCGCGAGGAATCTGATGGGCATCTCGGCTGGGCATTGCTTCCTGATCTTCTTGCGGGATGCGTTCCCGATCAACGTGCTGCCCGCCGTGAAGGCCGTCCAAGAGGTCTGCAGCATCTTCTGCGCGACCGCCAATCCAGTCGAGGTGATCCTGGCTGACACAGGTGACGCTCGCGCGGTGCTGGGAGTAGCGGATGGTCTCAAGCCTCTGGGCGTTGAATCTACGGCGGACGTTGCCGCGCGCCAAGGGTTGTTGCGCAGGTTCGGCTATAAGCTCGGAACTTCCTGACGGCTCCACGTGAGAGGCATGACGTTCGATTGTGGCGAAATATGATCGAAACGTCGCGGAATTGTGACGTAGATCGGTGGAACAGGGGCGCGGGCTTGGGTACAATGCCAGACTGGGGTGTTCTTGTCTGTTCGCGCCTGCAAACTGTGGGTTGAATGGATTTCGCGCGACAGGATTGTTGAGAGTAAGTAGAACGGTGACGATGACTTGCGCGGCCAACGAGTGGAACCTGCCAAGCGCTGCACCTACGCCGTTCCAATTGCTGTAGGTTCGCTTTGACATTAGTCGGGAGGCGTAGTGTATGACAAGCTCTGGTCGCAGTCGCACGAAAGAGCTTGCGTTGGAGAAAGATGAGCTGCTCGCGCTCTATCGCAAGATGGTACAGATTCGCGTCTTTGAAGAGAACGCGGCCGAGCAGTATGCACGTGGTCGCATCGCCGGATTCCTTCACCTCTACATCGGTGAGGAAGCAACCGGAGTTGGCGCGATCTCCGCGATGGAGGATCGGGATCACCTGATCACCCACTATCGCGATCACGGCTACGCGTTGGCTCGCGGAATCTCGCCGAAAGCTGGCATGGCCGAGCTCTTCGGCAAGTCGACCGGGGTGACGCATGGTCGCGGCGGATCGATGCACTTCAGCGACGTCAGCAAGAATTTCTGGGGTGGTTACGCGATCGTTGCCGGACACATTCCGCTGGCGACGGGACTCGCGCTGGCCAGCCAGTACATGGACAAGGGCTATGTCGTCGTCTGCATCTTCGGCGATGGCGCGACCAACGCAGGTGCCTTCCATGAAGCTGCCAACCTGGCCTCCGTATGGAAGCTACCGGTCGTCTTCCTGGTAGAGAACAACCTGTACGGCATGGGTACGGCGGTCGAGTATGTATCCGCAGTGCAGGACATGTCGCGCAAAGCGATGGCGTATGACATCGAAGCGGCGCGCGTTGACGGTCAGGACCTCCTGGCTGTGCGTGAAGCTATGAAGAAGGCGCTCGACCATTGCCGCTCCGGTAACGGACCGTTTCTGCTCGAATCACTGACCTACCGCTACCGTGGCCACTCCATGGCTGATCCGGAATCGTATCGGTCGAAAGATGAAGTCGAGCGGTTCCGCAAGAACGATCCAATCGTGCTGTTCCGCGACAAACTCTTGGCTGACGGCGTCGCCACGCAGGAACAGTTCGATCAGATCGATGCTGATGTGAACGCGGAGATCGAGGAAGCCGTGCAGTTCGCTGAAGATAGCCCGGCGCCCGATCCTTCCACGCTTGCTGAGTTCATTTACGCCGATTCGAGTGCCGAACGCTAGCGTAGAGCACGGTCAGGAAGTCTTAATCGATGGCACGTCAGATCACATATCGCGACGCTCTGCGCGAAGCGTTGCACGAGGAGATGGACCGCGACGAGCGGGTCTTCCTGATGGGCGAGGATATTGGCGCCTACGGGGGATCGTACGTGGTCACGCGCGGTCTGCTCGAGGAATACGGACGCAAACGCGTTCGCGACACGCCGATCTCCGAGCTCGGCATCGTCGGTGCTGCCGTTGGCGCCGCCATGGGTGGGCTGCGGCCGATCGTCGAACTGATGACGATCAACTTCAGTCTGCTGGCGATCGATCAGATCGTGAACCACGCGGCCAAACTGCATTACATGTTCAGCGGCACCTTCACCGCGCCAATTGTGGTGCGCACGGCGTCCGGTTGGGGCCAGCTTGGTGCCACCCACTCGCAGACGTTCGAGGGTTGGTACGCACACGTGCCTGGCCTGCGTGTGGTTATGCCGGCCACTCCGCGCGACGCCAAGGGCTTCCTCAAGGCGGCGATTCGTGGCAATGACCCGGTGATGTTCATCGAGCATTCGTTGATCTACCGCAACCAGGGCGAAGTCGAAGAGGGCGAGCTGATTCTGCCGATGGAAGGCGCCGAAGTCCGCCGAGAAGGAGCCGACGTCACGCTCGTCTCCTGGTCGCGCGGCTACTATCTCGCCATGGGTGCGGCCGAAGAGTTGGCCAAAGAGGGCATCAACGCCGAAGTCATCGACATGCGTGTGCTGCGCCCGCTCGATGTCGATACCGTGATTGAGTCGGTCAAGAAGACCAACCACCTGGTGACGGTCGAGGAGAGCTGGCGGACCCTTGGAGTCGGCGCGGAAATCGCGGCGGCGGTCCAGGAGAAGGCTTTCGACTACCTCGATGCACCGATCGCCCGGGTCGGCAGCCTTGAAATTCCAGTCCCATATGCGAAAAACCTCGAGCGGCTCGTCTTCCCGGACAAGGGACACGTCGTCCAGGCGGTCAAGGACGTCCTCGCGCGAGATCTCGCGCCGGTCGGTTAGCACCGGTGCCTGACCTGCCGCTTCAAAACGGTGGTGGGTTGCGACGCTTGAAACGACAAAGGCGGAGGAGCGACGGATGGCCAAGACCCTGGTGATGCCCCAGATGGGCTATGACATGGATGCGGGGACCTTACTTCGCTGGCTCAAGCAAGAGGGCGAAGAGGTCGAGCGCGGTGAGCCCATCGCGGAGATCGAGACCGACAAGGTCAATCTCGAAATCGAATCATTTGACAGCGGCGTGGTGCGCAAGCACCTGGTGACCGAGGGACAGACTGTCCCCGTGGGAGAAGCAATTGCCATCATCGGCAGTGCCGACGAGCCACTGGATCTGCCTGATCTGAACGGCAAGGAGCCCCAGTCCGCGCCGAAAGCGGCGCCACCGGCTCAGGCCGAGACGCAGGAGCCGGTGACCAGCGCGGTGAGCCAGCCCGTGGCGGCCTCGCCGAACCAGCAGGCTCAGCCGCAGGATCAAGTCATCGATCGTGCCCCCGGCGAACGTGTGCGCGCGTCGCCTTTGGTGCGACGGCTGGCAGCGGAGCATGGCATCGACCTCAGCCATGTGCGAGGCACTGGCCCTGGCGGGCGCATCATCAAGGTTGACGTGATGCCGTTGATCGGCCAGCCGCAGGTGGCTCCCGCCGCGGCGCCGAGCGCTCCCGCTCAAGAGCCGGCAACTCAGCCAATGCCACAGGCGCAGCCTGTCCCGATTGGCGCGCCCGACTTCGAACTGCGCGATCTGTCGCGTATCCGCAAGACGATCGCTCGTCGTATGTCCGAGAGCTTCCAGCAGGCGCCGCACATCTACATCTCGATGGCCATCGAGATGAGCAAAGCACTGGAGCTTCGCGAGCAGATCAACGCTGAAGTGGAGCAGCCGCAGCAGGTCTCGATCAATGATCTGATCGTGAAGGCGACGGCTCTCGCACTACGCAAGTTCCCGATGCTAAATGCGGCCTACGCCGGCGATCAGGTGCGCGTCTACAAGCGTATCGACATCAACAACGCCATTGCCATCGAGACGGGACTGATCAGCCCGTTCATCCCGGAGGCCGATCGTAAGCCGTTGGGCGAGATCGCGGCGATGATGAAGGATCTGGCCAAGCGCGCCCGCGAGGGCGGCCTGACGCCCGAGGAATACCAGGGCGGCACCTTCACTATCAGCAATCTGGGGATGTTTGGCGTCGAACACTTCCAGGCGGTGATCAATCCTCCGCAGGCAGCCATTCTGTCGGTTGGCACGGTGAAGAAGGAGCCGGTCTTCATGGACGGCCAGTTCAAGCCGGTCGACACCATGATGGTGACCGTCGCGGCCGATCATCGGGTCACTGACGGCGCGGAAGTGTCGCGGTTCATGCAGGAAGTGAAGCGCTTGCTCGAGACTCCGATGCTGCTGTTGGTGAGCTAGCTGGATTCGCTGTCTGGAGTTCCAAGATGACGCTGCGGGAGCACACCAGGTGCTCCCGGACTTTTTCTGGACGCATCTCCTGTGTCCGCCTGGTTTCCGCTCACAGTTTTGGCAATTCTGGCACGAAACTGTTGCGCCCCCATCGTTCAATTTGGGCGCGTTTTCTCATAAACTAGATCCATAGACGATTGCACCGACGCGTGGGCGCTCTTTGTCACAGATAGTGAGGGCGTCAGCAATGGTCACTCATGGCCGGCCGTTCAAGATCTCGGTCCGATTGCGGCCGAATTCGTGCCACATCAATGCCCCTTCCCGACGCCTCGATCACTCCCGTCGGTCCGTGTCCACGCTGATCGGAGCCAGCCATGGCTGAGAAACATCGGTATGAACGAAACATCGGGCCGAGGCTCGACGACCTCGAATCCAAAGTCGATCTCCTGAGTGAGCGTCTCTCACGGATTGAGGCTCAGATTGGAGGGGTGTCGAAGACTGTTGAAGCCGAGCCAACCAAACCTGTCACGACGGTTGAAAAGCATGTAGCGCAAACTCCGCAGCGCGAACCGGCTCCCCAGATCACCCAGCGCGCTCGTCCGCAAGCCACCATGCCGACGGAAAGAAAGGTCCCCCGGCCCGAACTTCGCACGACGCAACAACTTCTCACGGCTCGCCCGAGTAAGAAACGTGAACGGGATATGATGCCGCAGTTCACGTCGTTCGGCGAACTCGAGGAACGTGTCACGGGGCGGCTCCTCGCCTGGATCGGCGGGCTGGCGTTGATCATCGGCGCGATCTTCTTTTTGAGCCTGGCGTTCAGCCGAGGCTGGATCGGGCCTACTGGGCGTGTGACCATCGGTCTGGTCGCTGGTGCGGTGCTCGTCTTTGGCGGTGGACTGGCGTTCGAGAAGCGTGACCGGCTGTTCGGCCACGTGCTGACTCCGGTCGGTCTGGGCGTTCTTTCGCTCTCCTTCTTCGCCGGAACCGTCCACTACGATCTGTTCGCGGTGGAGATCGGCCTTGCCGGAGCGCTGATAAGCGCGGTTGCAGCCGCAGTCATCGCGATCCGCGCGAACTCGCAGTTCATTGCCGCCTATGGACTGGTTACGGCATTGAGCGCCCCGATCGTGCTGGACGCCGCACCGTCCGCCACGACCATCGCCTTTCTGTCCGCCGCGCTCATCGGCACGACGATCGTGGCTCTCTACCGGACCTGGAATTGGCTCCCGAGTATCGCGTTCTTGCTCGCTGCCCCGCAGGTCAGCGACTTCGTGCACGGGGACGTGGCGTTGTGGGCTGGATTGGCCGCGCTGGCCGCGTTCTGGCTGCTCAACGCCGTAGCGGCCGGAGGCGAGGAGTTCCGCGTGCCTCGTCAACGGTTGAGCGTCACATCCACGACCTTGTTGGTGGCAAATGCCGCCTTCATCGTGGGCTGGGGCTTCTATCTGCTTCGGGGAGATGTCGAGTGGGGACGCGCGCCGTTCCTGGTGGCCCTCGCAGCCGCGTATCTGGTTCTCGGAGGTTACTTCCTGCTGCGGCGTGGAGATCATCACCCGTTTGGCATGCTGGCGTTCGGCACCGGTATCGCGGCCGCCAGCATGGCCTTGCCTGTGCAATTTGGCGGTCCTCCGGTGCCCATCGGATGGGCGGCAGAGGCCGCCGCGCTTGCGTGGGTCTATACCAACCGCAAGCATGGATATAGCGGGCTGATGTCGCTCGCGCTCGGCATTGTGGCGATCGGTCACCTGATTCTCTTCGAGTATCCGCTCGACACGATCGAACAGTCATCCGGATCCACATGGCCGTTCCTGAACGAGAATGGCACGACCCTGACGTTCATCCTGGCCGCATTGGCGGTCTCTATCTACTTCGTGCGTCGCTGGGAAATTGGGATTCCAGCCGCGGCGGTTGGCAGTCTTTTGGTGCTGTACGCACTGCCCTTCGAAACGTCAGGATGGCTGCTCGTCGGGGCGTGGTCTGTGTTGTTCGTGATGTTGTATGGCTTTGACCGCCGAATCGTGCAGTCGCGAGTTAGTGTCCCGAGGCCAACTGACAACATCATGAGCTTCATCGGCGTGCGCTCGTTGGCGCTCGTAGGTCTGTCGGCGATAGGCATGGCACTTGGACACTTGTTCACCTTCGAATACCCGTTGAACACGGTTGACCAAGCCTCGAACTACAACTGGCCGTTCCTGAACGGACATGGCGCAGCATTGGGGTTCATCCTGGCGGCGCTGGCAGTCTCCATCTACTTCGGGCGTCGCTGGAGTCTCGGGATTCCGGTCACGGCGATCGGCGCCGGACTCGTCATGTATGCGCTGCCGTTCGAAACGTCGGGATGGTTGCTCGTCGGGGCGTGGTCGGTTTTGTTCGCAACTCTGTATGGTGTCGACCAACGAATCGTTCAGGCACGAGTCGATATCCCAGATCCGACCGACTCCCTGTTGGCCTTTGGCGTGGTGCGAGCAATAGCCCTTGCCGGATTGTCCGCGGCAGGGCTGGCAATCGCTCACCTCGTGGCATTCGATGTTTCACTGAAACGTCTCGACTCGATCCAGTACCTCGGGACCCCATTCTGGGATCGTGCCACTGCTGCCGTCGCGATGGTAATCGTCGCGTTCGTGGCGGCCGGCTTCCTGGCGACAAACCCGCAAAGTCGTCGAAGAACGACGACGACGGCATTCGCGCTGGCCGCCTGGTTGGTGCCATTTGAGGTTGATACAGCGGCAAACGTGGTCATTTGGTCGGTTCTGGCGTCGATATCATTGGGATTGGTGCGGCTGGATCCACAGGGGATCAAACGCTACACACGATTCAGCATCGTGATGCTCGCTCTGAACGTGCTGTGGGTGTTGACCGATACGGCTCAACCGATGCGTCTCGTCGTACGAGCCTCCAGCAGCGTTGATCATCCGCTCTTCTGGAGCGGGGCAACCGCCGCGATCGGCTCAATCGTGCTGCTCCTGATCCTGTTCACCCGCGTCTACGAGGATCGGCGCCTCACAACCGCGTTCTGGCTACTCGCTGGCGTCAGCTTCGTCTATCTGGTGTCGATCGGCGTTGTCGATGACTTCCAACGTCGGGTTGGTGGAGCGACAGCTCTCGAAGAACTCCAAAAACAGGCTCAGGTAGCGCTTTCAATCCTCTGGGCGGCGCTCGGCGGAGTTGCGTTGGTGATTGGATTGTGGCGTGACCGCGGGGAGCTGCGGCTGGCGGGCCTGGCACTTCTCGCAGTGGTGACGGCCAAGGTCTTCGTATACGACCTGGCGTCCCTCGACGCGGCCTATCGTGTCCTCTCGTTCATCGGGCTTGGGGTGCTACTGCTGATCAGCGCGTATCTCTACCAGCACATAGGACCGCATGGCCACCGGCCGTCCGCGGCCTGACGGATAGCGCTAGGCTCCGTCAGGTTCAACACCTTTGGCGCGCAGTTCTTCGATGTCGTGTTCGGCATCCTGAAGCTGCCGTCGCAGCACGGGAAGTCGCTCTCGGGCGCGCTCGAGATCCGCCATCACGTCATTGCGCTCATCCACGAGCCTCGCCGACGCGGCGATGATCTCCTGTCGCTGCCAGTTGAGCTCCGCGCAGGCAGGACAGCGACCGAGCGGATCGAGCCAGCCGCCGCATTCGTCGCACGCTCGGACGAGGTCGGACAAGGTCAACTCCGGAAGCGGACCGTCGTCCAGAGTGTGGCGCAGCGCTTCATTCGCGATGATCGACAAGCTGTTCGTCAAATGGCTGGTGAGAAGCTCTTTTGCGGCTTTTTCCACGGTCGTCGGGACCAGCACTGATGCGTCGCCCGAGGCCTGCGTCAATTTCGGAAGCGCGAGTTGATGACCACGCTCTGCCCAGTCAACCTCTTCGCGAAAAACGAATGTCGCGGATCCAACGCGCAACGCGATTTCGGCGGGTTCGGTTGACTGAACGTCGATCTCAATCGGCGTTGCGGGAAAATTGACTTCAGGTGTCGTTCCGCGCTCCGCGCGCAGCTGACCGAGGTCCTCCTCCGCCTGGCCGATAGCGTCGTTGAGCTGTTCGACCCGTTCTGTCCAACGGTTCTGTGGCATGTATGCGGTCTCGGCGTTCGCGATGTCATATTCGATGTTGGTGCGCCTCGTCAGCAGGCGAGAGAGTCGGCGCCGTTCGGCGTCACGAATAGGTATCGTGGCTGAACCGCCGTCGCGCCGTTTGGCTCCAGGCTGGGTGGGCTGTTGCTGTCGATCGCGGCGCCAGAATGAGAAGCGCTGCATGGAGCCATCCTTCCGGAGGTACTGGTTCGTGCGGTCAGGAGTGTTCGACGGCCTGCTGGATTTCACTCAGGTCCCAGGAATCGACCGCGTCGAGTGCTTCTCTCAAGACCGGAATGACTTTGCTCGTGGTGGGGATGCCCTGGATCATGGCGACCGGCTTCTGAAGCACCTGCCCGTCCGGTTCGAGGTGCCGAACCGCGCCATGGATCTCGATGTGACGTGGTCCGCGCGTCACGGCATAGGCGGCGACGACGCGGCCATAGCCTCCGCTGACCCAATGGAGCGTCACACCCGCGGCTACATCATCCTGCGCGCCGGAGACGACCCGCACTGGGTGCTTCCAGCTCGAAGCCAAAGTCTCTCCCGCGTTGAGCAGCTCGTTGGCCGCCTGCTGCAATGAGACGCGCCGCATCGAGTCGGCCGCGAGCCCGGTGCGCGTGGCGAAGATCGCACGGCCCCAGTCGCTCCGCCATATCAGGATCGCCGCGATTAGGATGCCAACGTGAATCGCGAGCGTGACGTCGCTGAGCACCGGCGTGTCACCACTATAGATCTGCGACCAGTCACCACCCGCGCCGGCGATGAGATCGATGAGCGGATAGAAGACGAGCGAATTGGCGATGCTGATGACGCCGAAGATAAAGAGCAGGTAGTTTATCGGAGGTCGTCGGGGCCAGACGACTGGGATGACGATGGCGATCAGTCCAAGGACGACGCTGACGATGTTCCCGGAGAGAGCGATCCAGAAGACTTGAGCGTTGGTCAGGAAACCAGCGTATTCGACGAATCCATAGAAGAAATACCAGCCGTACCCCGTGACCTTGGCGCCGAAGCTGATGACAGTGACCGCGTGTCCGAGCTCGTGGAAGACGACGCTGAGCGGCAACAGGATGAAAAAGGCCGCTTCGCTGAGCCGCTGGCGGTCGCTTGGGGTAAAGTCATCATCAAACGTGTCATGCCAGTTACGGATGACGGAGACGAGCGTTCGGATCGAGACCAGGCCCAGCAGGATGCCTGTAACGATCATGAAGCTGGGCGTAAACACGTGAGCAACTCCTCATCTTGAACCGGATCGAATTGTAGCACCGGCCCAATCGAGGCGATGAGGGAGCGATGAGAACAGACCTCGGAGACGAGATGCTGACGAACGAGACGCTGCAGGACAGCATCTGGTATGCCGACAACCTCGCAGTGCTGGCGCGAATCCCGGATGGATCGATTCCGCTCATCTACATCGATCCGCCCTTCAACACGGGCAGAACGCGGTCACATACGCGACTGCGCACCGTGCGTGACCCAAACGGAGACCGCACTGGTTTCCAGGGCAGGCCGTATCGAACGACGCGCCTCAGTACGCACTCGTATGCCGACTTTTTCGACGACTACCTCGCCTTTCTCGAGCCGCGACTGAGCGAGGCGCATCGCGTGTTGGCACCAAATGGCACGCTCTACGTTCATCTTGATTACCGGGAAGTTCACTACGTCAAGGTGCTGCTTGATGAAGTCTTTGGGAGAACCTGCTTCCTCAACGAGGTCATCTGGGCCTACGATTTTGGCGGTCGTTCGCGTCGTCGGTGGCCGGCCAAGCATGACAATATCCTGGTCTACGTCAAATCGCCGGATGATTACGTCTTCAATGTTGCCGATATCGACCGCGTCCCCTACATGGCGCCAGGGTTGGTCGGTCCGGAGAAGGCGGCGCGGGGAAAGCTCCCGACCGATACCTGGTGGCAGACCATCGTGGCGACCAGCGGGAAGGAGCGCACCGGCTATCCAACGCAGAAGCCGCTGGTGCTCGCCCGCCGCATCATCCAAGCGTCCTCCAATCCCGGAGATCTGGTTCTGGATTTCTTCGCCGGGAGTGGTACGACCGGCATCGCCGCGCGTGAGCTCGGACGACGCTTTCTGCTGGTCGACGACAATCTCGACGCACTGGACGTCATGAAGCGGCGCTTTGCCGATGTCGGGGACGTCCGCTTCCTGGGGTATGATGCCCGCGAGGGAGGCGGAGACGCTCCAAATAAGCATGCTGATGGGAAGGAACGCACGCAATCGTGAGCAACATTATTGATTTACGCGGCGATTGGGCCGCTCCACCGACGCCGGCCATGCGCCAGGCTATGGCCGAGGCGGAAGTGGGTGACGACAACTCGCACGAGGATCCGACTGTCCTCCAGTTGGAGGAGATGTCGGCGGAGATGCTCGGCAAGGAGGCTGCGATCTTCGTGCCGAGTGGCACGATGGGCAACCTGGTCTCAATTCTGAGCCTGGCCGAGCATGGTACCGAGGTTATTGCGGGCGACAAAGCGCATTCCGTCGTCTACGAGCGCGGCGGGATGGCGGCAGTTGGCGGTCACCCGATCCGTACCGTGCCAAACACGCGCTTCGGCATGCTCGATCCTATTCAGGTGGCCGCGGCGGTGCGCCCGGAGAATATCCATTTCCCCAAGACCGGGCTGCTCCTGCTCGAGAATACGCACAATTTGTGTGGCGGCACCGTGTTGCTACCGGGGCAGATGCGGGAGCTGGCCGACGTCGCCCACGGCCACGGGTTTCCCGTGCATTTGGACGGCTCCCGCATCTTCAACGCCTCCGCGGCGCTCGGCATGCCGGTGTCGGAGCTGGTGAAGGACGTCGATACGGTCACGTTCTGTCTGTCCAAGGGGCTGGCCGCGCCGGTCGGATCGATGATAGCCGGAACGACGGAGACTATCGCCATCGCCCGGCAACAGCGCAAGCTACTGGGTGGCGGCATGCGCCAGGCCGGCGTAATCGCCGCCGCGGGCGTGGTGGCGCTTAAAGAGATGGTGTCTCGACTTCCAGAGGATAACGCGCGTGCCCGGCGTCTGGCTGAAGGGTTAGCCGAGCTGCCGTATATCTCGATCGACCTCGAGACCGTGCAGTCGAACATCGTCTTCTTCGACGTCAAGCCGCCGTTGCTGGGGGAGCAGGTCGCCGATCGATTACGCGACTCGGGAGTGAGGCTGACCGCATTTGGTGGCCCTACGTTGCGCTTCGTGACGCACTACGCGATCAGCGACGAAGATGTCGAGCGGGTCCTCCACGTGATGCAAGGCATCCCGACCTAGCTACCTGCACGACGAACATGTGTATCTGAACAACAAGGATGGAACGAGGGTAGATGGACGAACGCGAGAAGCAAGCCTTTCACCTGGTCGACGGCAAGACTGAACAGATCCTGAAGCGATTTCGCACGGTTATCGGAGTTGATACCACGGTTCCGCCTGGAAAGAACTACGACACCCTGCTCGATCTGATCGAGCCTGAGTTCGAGCGTCTCGGCTTCGAAACCGAGCGCGTCGTCATCCCGGCTGAGCTAGTGAAGACCATTCCGCTGCCCCTGGAGGGACCGCGAGTCAACCTCGTGGCGCGACGTGGAAACGGTGGGGAGCCGGTCACGATCTATGCGCATATGGATGTCGTCCCGATCGAAGAGGGCTGGAAGCATGATCCGTTTGGCGCGGAGGTCGAGGACGGAAAGATCTATGGTCGTGGCACCGCCGACATGAAGGGCGCCATCGTTTCGCTACTGACCGCGATCGAGGTGATGGACGAGGCGGGCGTTGCACCCAATTACGACCTGATCGTTTGCCTCTGCACCGATGAGGAGATTGGCGGCTATCCTGGCATCTGGCACCTAGCGAAAGAGGGCTATGTCAAAGGGCACATGCTCTGCCTTGAAGGGGGCCAGGAGGCGCGTATCGGTCTCGCTTCGGCAGGCGCGGTGGACGTGACGGTCACCACCATCGGCAAAAGCGCCCATTCTGGATCGAACTATCTGGGCGTCAATGCCATCGACTGCATGCTTCCGATCATGAACGAGCTCGCGGAGCTCAAGACCGACGTCGAGAGCCGCGAGTCGACCGTACTTGGTGTACAGCACGAGAAGGCGCCATCCCGCTACATGACGCCAATGTTCAATTTCTCGATCATCCACTCAGGGGTGAAGTCGAACATCGTACCGGCCACCTGCACGCTCCTGATCAATCGCCGCTACATTCCCGAAGAAGAATACGATCGGGTAACAGGCGAGATTCTGGAGGTGGTCGAGCGGGGCAAGGCCAAAAGCAAGGCGCTCGACGTCAAGGTCGATTTCTTCCACGTTTACCCGGCGATGAAGCTGATGCCAGGGCCGCACATGCGCAAGATGCAGGAGGCAATGATGTTGGTGCATGGATACTCGCTGGAGGACTTTACCGCGTCTGGAGCATCCGGCTCAACCGACATGGCCAACGTGCAACAAGAGCTGGGCTGGGATGACATCCCATTCTGTGGACCGGGACGCATGGCGAGTCGCGCTCATGGCGCGGACGAGTTCGTCGAGCTCGACGACGTCAAGGCGCACATCAAAGAACTGATCCACTATCTGGCTTTCTAAGCCTTTGCGGACGCCGGCCAACGTCGATGTTCATCTCAACCGAAACGGAGGCGCGATGCGCGTTGGGTATCTGACTGGAGAGCGAATCTATTTCAGGCCGCTCGAGGAATCGGACCAGGAGACCGCGACCGCGTGGTTCGATAGCCCGTTTCCGATCAACGGGACGCGCGCGAAGGCGTACTTCGACGAGGACCAGGAAGACTGGTATAGTGCCCGCTTTTTCGTGCTGGCGCTGGCTCGCACCGACGACGATGAAGTGGTCGGTAGCGTGACGTATAGCTCGCATGACCGCCGGGTGGCGACGGTAGGTTTTCACATGGCTCCAGCCCAGAACGAAGCCGATGAGCTGCGCGCGGAAGCGATACGGATCGTCATTCCGTGGCTTCGCGATGAGCATGAGTTCATGATCGTTCGGCTGAGTATCGCGTCAGACCAGCCGGAATCTCTGCGTGCCGCGGAAGAACTGGGCATGCAAACGAGCGTTCGATTGCGCGAGTGGATTGCGCGAGATGGCACGCGCGTTGACGAGATCGTCTACGAGGCGCTGAACCGTCGCTGGGAGGTGCAGGATGCGTAACCCGATTCTGATCGGTGAGCGAGTCTACATCCGGCCACTCGAAGAGAGTGACGCCCCGACGCTGGCGGAGATCTACGCCGCGGAGACCGAGACGTTCATGCAGCGTGGGCGAACGCCCGTGGGTGTGCTGGGCTGGAAAAAGATGATCCGCGATCTTCACAAAACGCAGCCGCCCAAAGACATCGACTTCGCGGTGTGCCTGAAGGACAATGATCAACTCATCGGCTTCAACGGTGTGGTCGACATCGATTGGGTCAATCGGACCGGTGAGACGGAGAGCGATTTCGGACCGGCGGAAATCCGCAGCCAGGGCTACGGGACCGACGCGAAGCACCTGCTCCTCGAATACTGCTTCGATGTCATTCACTTACACGTGCTGCAGTCCATCATCTTTGAGACGAACACGCGAAGCGCCGCGGCGGTCTCGAAACAAGGGTATCGGCTAGCAGGGCGCCTGAAGTATGACGATCTGAAAGACGGCGTCTTCAGAGACGCGCTCGTCTTCGATCTGAAGCGCGAAGAGTGGATCGAGGCGCGCGACGCCTGGCGGGCTCGCCAGCAGGAGCGCCAGCAGCGCACCTAGAAGTCGGTGCAACTCGACAGGTCACAGCGTTGTGCGAATGGATTAGCAGATCCGACCGCCCTCACCCCCGGGCCTGCCAAGCAGGAGAGGGGTGTCCATGGGGGGCACTCCAGCCGTTCCCTTTTCGTCTCCCCTCGCCCAGAATTGGGAGAGGGGCCGGGGGCGAGGGCGACTCGGCAACCTATATGCAAACTGGGCTGATGCCCCGCCTCACGCCACCCAGAACCAGGTGCTGAACTGGGTCAGCAGTCCGATCAGCTGGATCACGAAGATGACCATCACCACGCCGTAGACGTAGCGTCTGCGCGTCAGCATCGCCATGGCGATGAAGAAGGGGAAGAGGACGATGACGAAACGTGGGATCGACATCAATGGATGAACCTGCGAGGGCGTGAAGAGAGGTAAGGCGAAGATCGCGAGCGCGTAGAGACTGTAGGCGCCGCGTACCTTCCACAACGTGTAGATCAGAATCGGTATGAAAACAAAGAAGATAAAGAGGTCGTAAGACTGGCTTTCAGCGAATGAAAGACGCAAGTTCGGATTGGTGAGTGTTCCCCAGGACGGCGCGTTGACCAGCCAGGAGAGCCAGGTCAGATCAAGCTTGTGGAACTCCGCCTGCAGCGTGGTCCAGGGCATCGCCCTGTATCGCGCCCACCCCTTCTGGGCGGAGAGCATCAGAAGGGGGTCTCCCCAGATGTTGTCCAGCTGAAACATGAACAGGAGTGGGGACAGGGCCCCTATGCCGAGTTTGACGCCGGGGCTCCACCACTCTTTCGGCTTCCAGCCATATTGCCGCACCACGAAAACCGCAAGGGGTATGAGGATCAGCACGCCCGTGTTGCGTGTGAGACCTGCCAGGGCAACCGCGATGGCGGCTCGTGTCCATTGCCCCTTTCTGCCGTAATAGACGGCCGCCACCGTCACCAGCAGAAAAAGCGACTCGGTATACATGGCCGAGAAGTAAAAGGCGGTTGGGAAGAAGGCCATCAACCACAAAGTGCGGCGGGCGATTGATTCATCAAAGTCGATTTTGACGAGTCGATAGAGCAGGATGAGCGCGAAAAGGAATGCGACGTTCGATATGACTATTCCGACCACCGCGGTGTTCCAGCCGGTGATCTGAGCACCGAGCCAGAGGAGCAGTGGATAAAGCGGCCAGAACGCGGCACTCGCCTGATAGATGCCATACCCGTAGTTGGCGAGCAGGGAGTACCAGTATCCATCCCAGTTTCTGAGTGGCTGAACGAGATAGTGCTCGAGTCCGCCCATTCCGCCCAGCCGGTACTGAATTGCCGGCACTTCCCGCAACGTGTAGAAGTGAGACACGGCATACGCGGCAAAGGCAAAGACGAAGATCGTGTGGGCGCCGAAGACCATCAAGGGCACGCGGTTGGCCCATACTGCATCGAAGACCACGTTGAGCGAGATGGAAAGTCGAGAACGGGTGGGATTGAGTGTTCCGGCCCTGGACGATTGCATTATTCGCATCTGCGAGCGATGACCTCTTCCATGATCAGGTTAGCTCCCGGTGCTCCGCTCGGGCGAAGAGGGTGGCAGCGGAAATCATGCCACGATACGCAACCATACGTACGAAAGCCCACTTCGGATCGAAATCGGGCCGAAGTGTATAATCGAGCGAATAGGGTTCCGGGGTAACCAAGCCTCGGAGCGCTGCGGTCCGAATAGCGGACACAATGAGGAGTGCTATCCCGAAAATGGGGGAAAGTAATACCGGTAGATAGAAAGTGACGGGTGCCATGAGTCGAGCGTGGGAAGACCCTTCCCGATCGCAGACGGCGCCGTCTACGCAAGAATCCGGTGAACTCCACCTTGGTTGTTCGATGTTACGTCGCACGCAACTCGTTCTCAAAGGCAAGAGCCGCCCATTGATGCGATGCTGTCTCGGATATTCAGTTCGAACGGGCGAGGAGGCGGATCGCTGTCTCGCCGTCGAGGGCGCGCACGAGTGTTGGCACATGCACCCGACAAAGAACGGTACGTCGTAGGCATCGAACCTGAGGTGCGATTGAATCGAACGCACCGTAGGCAGCCCGCCTGACCGATCAAGGTTTGGCAACACAGCGCGAGGGGCGGGATAACCGCCCCTCGTTTTTTTCAATCGAAGTTGGTCGAGCGAACTCGACGTCAGGCCCTCAGGCGACTGCGCTGTCGACTTCCGCCCCAAAGACTGCGTTCGTATAGACTTCTTGGATGTCGTCAAGATCGTCAAGTGCCTCCAGCAACTTCACCGCGGTCTGTGCTTGAGGTCCTTCGAGTTCAACAGGCGCTTGTGGCAAACGTGTGATCTCCGCCTGCTGTACGTCGATCCCGCTCTCTTTCAGCGATTCAGCGACGCGTGAGAGGTCAGTGGCTTCGGTTGTGACCACGACGTCGGTGTCGTCGTTTTCGACATCTCTCGCTCCGGCATCGATCGCGGTCAGGGCGACTTCGTCAAAATCTTGCTGCTCCAGCGGAACGACGATCTGCCCCACGGTGTCAAATTGCCACGCGACGCAGCCGGTTTCGCCGAGCGACCCGCCATGCCTGCTGAACGCGTATCGCACCTCTGATGCCGTGCGATTGCGGTTGTCGGTCAGGCCAATCGCCAGAACCGCGATTCCGCCCGGTCCATAGCCCTCGTAGACGATCGTTTCCCAGTTCTCCGCATCGGCGCCAGCACCACTCGCCTTGGTCAGTGCGCGGTCGATTGTATCGTTCGGCATGCCTTCTCGTTTCGCTCGGTCAATCGCCATGCGAAGTCGAACGTTGGCGTCCGGGTTCGCGCCACCTTCACGCACCGAGACGTGAATCTCGCGCGAAAGCTTGCTGAACGTCGCTCCTTTTTTGTAGTCGGTCGCGGCTTTCTGCCGTTTGATTTGCGCCCATTTTGAGTGGCCCGCCATGCCTGAACACTCCTTACGACTATCGCGGTTCCGGATGATGACTTGCTGCGAAATCCCTGACTGCAGCGGGATGGCCGTACCGCTCACGGGCAGCGAATTCTACTGACCGGTGTGGTTCAACGATGGCCAAGTGCCGGTCAACCCTGAATATTGACACATAATTCGTACGTCTGCCAGCCATTCTTAAGGCTCTCTTTATGAACCGCTGGTAGTATTTCTGCGTAATGAGAGGTAACGCAGCGATGGGTTGTGTTGAACCTCGGAATCGAGAAAGAGCAATGAAACCATCCCGCACGCAATCTAATCGCAACTCTAGGCAGAATGCCGAACCGCTTGAAGTGCGAATCGTTGTTGACTTTAGCCAGGCACTGGAATCAGTCATCCGAGCCCTAATTCGCCGATTGGGTCAGCTTGGGCGTCCTGAGCAGGAGCCAGTACCACAGCCGGTTCGCGTTCGCAGTAGCCGAACTTATCCTCAGTAACTTCGCTGACCCTGTTTCGAGGGCGACGGAACCGATTGCAACACCTCGCAGCTTGAGGGCGTGAATACGCCGCGTCCGGCCGGGCAAGTCCGTTCGGACGCGGTGTTTGCTTTTCAGTGAACCGTGATATTTCCCCCATTCCAGGTATGTAAATTGCGATATTGCGCGCGGATCATATACGCTGTCTATGCTTCGGATGATGCCGTGCGTCAATATTGGGTTCCTGAAATTAAGCATCGCCGGCCGATGAGAGCCGAGGCGAGATAGCGATGATCCGCGAATCATCGCTATCTCGCCTTGAGGCGAGCGGCGTAGCAAATGGGCGTCAATGACCGTTACCGAGTTCATTCACTACGCGACAGACGCCATCTTTCTCTTGATCTGGGTAATCGTGACGGCAACCACGATTCGACATCGTGGCCGTGTGCAATTCGAGGCCGCGTGTTTCTTCACCGCGGCCGCGTACATTCTGGCTGAATCTCTGATTTTGCGTCACTTTGACGCCCAGCCATCAAACATCCTCCAGGCGATCAACGAACTTGTTCTAATCTCGATGTCCTACCTCCTGCTGCGCCTCGTACATAGCCTGTCAGAAGTACCTCCGTTCGTTCTGCGAGCCGGCGAGGTCGGGCTGATTGCGTTGGGGGTACTATCTCTCGTAGGACTCGGAGATGAGCGATTTTCGTTCGTCCTGCCTGCCGTTATCTTTTTCTTGGGTTTCACCATCTACGCCACGATCATTGCCGCCAACGCGTCGCGGCAGCTGGCGGGAGTGACCAAACAGCGACTTCGTGCGGTCGCGGCCGGGTCGACGTTCCTCGGGCTTGTCATCGTTATTGCCGGAATAGCGGCGTTCGTTCCATCGATCGTCGGAAACGTCACCCACGTAACCAGCGAGACACTTGCGCTCGCCTGCGGCGTCAGCTATTTCATCGCGTTCGCTACCCCCACCACGTTGCGCCGAGCCTGGCAGGAGCCGATTCTGCGACAGTTTCTCGCGGGTGCCGTGTCGTTGTCTCGATTCCCCGAACTCGAGCCGGTCGTCTCACAGCTGGAAGAGGGTGCTCGAGGTTCGCTCGGTGGGATCGCCGCGTCGGTCGCTCTTTGGGACGCGGACGAAAAGGAACTCGCCTTCCCGGGCACCAGAATAGGCATCGAACGTGGCCTGGCTGCTGACATGATCGAAGGCACTGCATTCCTGAAACAGGAAACGGTCTTCTCGGCGAACCTCTCTCGGGATTATCCTCGTAGTGCCGACGTTTATCTGGCCGCGAATGCGAAGTCGGCCATCAGCGCTCCGATCGCGTCCCGTGATGGTTGCCGGGGGACCCTGTCGGTCTACTTCTCCGGATCGCCTTTGTTTGTCGACGACGACCTCTCGCTACTGAAGCTGATGGCCGACCAGATCGGCGTCATTTTGGAGAGCCGCGAACTGGTTGAAGAGGAAACCCGCCTACGCGCCCGCGAAGAGGCACTACGCTTGAGAAACGACTTCCTGTCATCGGTGGCTCACGATCTCAAGACGCCGCTCACCGCGCTGGTGATGCAGTCTCAGCTCCTCGAGCGACGCGCCAGAAAGTCGCCCGATTCACCAATTGACGTCGACGGTCTGCATCAAATCCTGGTGCAGACTCATCGGCTGCGATCGTTCGTCGAGGATTTGCTCGACGTGCAGCGCTCTGAAGATGATGGGATCTCGCTCACCTATGAGACGTGCGATCTCGTTCAGATCGTTGGCGAGGTTGGCCAACGTGTCTGCGTAGCTCCTCACGCGTTCGTGCTCGACATCGACGGTTCTGTCGAACTGTCCGGAGATCGCGCCCGCCTGACACAGCTATTCGACAATCTGATTGGCAACGCGGTCAAGTACAGCCCTGAAGGGGGCGAGATCCGCGTTCGGGCCTGGATCGAGGTCGATGACATCCATGTAACCGTGAGCGATCAGGGGATCGGTATTGAACCCGACGATCTCCCTCACATCTTTGATCGCCATCACAGAGGCGACAATGCGAAAGAGCAAGGAGTCTACGGAATCGGTCTCGGCCTCTTCATCTGCCGTGCTATCGTACGGGCTCACGGAGGCTCGCTCGCTGTCGAGAGTGAAGTCAATCGCGGAAGCACATTTCACGCAACTATCCCGCGCGTTCCCGTTGCCATGCTGCAAGCTCATGTTGAGCCCAGACCTGCTTCGAGTAACGAAGAGACGGTCGCCCCGATCGAGTCGCGGGAGCAACCCGCGAGCCGCATCGCCTTTGGCGGTAATGCCAGCGGTTGAGCGTGTTTGACGAAACACTGATACTCGCCCGACCCGCGCTGGTCTGATTGTCATTCAGTAAATGGCTCGATACTCGTCCGTAATTTATGACCGGTTGATGGGCTTTGACGAATTATTCGGGCGTTTCGTTAGAGTTGTCTACCTGCGGCCGAAAGGCAGGGGCACCAGACCCATTGAGCGGGTACCCCCGGTTCCGGGGATCGCCCCTACGAATCAGCGCGTACGTTCAGACCCCGAGGTGGGTTTCGTCCAGGGCAGCCGGGGACCTCTTGTCCCGGTGAGAGCGGCGCGATCACCGACCTAATTCGTCACAATTCAAATGACCTGGCGGATCCTGCACGAATCAGGAGCTCGGCGTGCCTGACTTCGCTTTGGGTATCTCGACGTTGACCGGCTTGCCGCGCATTCGCGCATGATCGAGCGCTCGAATGACGCGTTCGACGAATTGGCTAGGTACGTCGACCAATGTGTAGCGATCCGTGATCTCAATCTGCCCAATACTCTTGCCTGGGATCTTGGCTTCATTGGCGATTGCACCAACCACGTCCATAGGGCGAATGCCGTCAGTGCGGCCGAGGTCGAGATAAAGGCGCGTCATGCCTGGCTCGGTCGCCGTTGCCGCGGCCAGAATCTCCTCCTGGTGGTCAGAGCCGTGCTCGCGCATCAGCAGGCTGACTGCGGCGGCGGCGATTTCCGACGGATCGTAGTACGCGGCGAGTTCGTCGACGATCATCATCGACGTTTCGAGGTCATCCTGCTCGATGATCTCTGCCAGCGACTCGCCCAGCATCTGCCGCTCACGCTCTTCGATCTCTTGCAACGTCGGTACGCCGCGTCGCTCCATGCGCTGCCCGGTGGCCCGTTCGATCCCCCGTAGATGTCGCCGTTCACGCGGCGTGGTCAGCGTGATGGCGATGCCGGGTCGGCCCGCTCGACCAGTACGGCCGATGCGATGCACATAGCTCTCGGGATCACCGGGAATGTTGTAGTTGATGACGTGGCTCACGTTTTCGACGTCGAGACCGCGCGAAGCGACGTCGGTAGCCACGAGGATTTCGTCCTGTCCAGAGCGGAATCGCGCCATCACCCGATCTCGCTGAGTTTGACTAAGATCGCCATGCAGTGCCTCGGCGGGATAGCCGCGTGCCTGCAATTGCTCGGTGAGTTCATCGACTTCTCGCTTGGTGCGGCAGAAGATGATGGCTGAGGTCGGGACTTCCAGATCCAGTACGCGCGTTAGCGCTTCCAGCTTTGCACGCGGCAGGACCTCATAGTAGGCCTGCTCGGTCTGCGGGACGGTCACCTGCTCCGGTTCAATCATGACCCGTGCAGGATCGTTCAAATAACGCCGTGCCAGTTGCGCGACTCTCTCCGGTATGGTGGCAGAGAACAGGGCCGTCTGATGTTCTCCTGGGACGCGCTCAAGAATCCATTCAATGTCCTCGACGAATCCCATGTCGAGCATCTCGTCCGCCTCATCCAGGACAACCGTGGAGACGTTGCTCAAATTCAGGGTCTCTCGACGGAGATGGTCCATCACTCGTCCCGGCGTTCCAACGATGACGTCGACCGGATGGCGCAATGCTCTCAACTGGCGATCGATTGGTTGTCCGCCATATACGGCAACGACGGTCGCGCCGCGTGGTCGACCAAACTGATGGAACGTCTGTGCAACCTGAATGGCTAACTCCCGCGTCGGAGCGAGCACGAGCGCCTGTGGGTCACGCGATTCACCGGAGAGACGCTGCAGCACGGGCAACGCGAAGGCCGCAGTCTTTCCGGTCCCCGTCTGTGCCTGAGCAATGAGATCACGCCCATCGAGCAGCAACGGAATCGCCTCACGCTGCACAGGTGTGGGCTCTTCAAACCCGGCGTCGTCGATTGCCGTGATGAGATCTCGAGAAAGACCTAAATTGCGAAATTCGTCTAGTACCAAAAGCTGCTCCCGATATTCGGCTCCGAATGATGCCCTCGCACGTCGGGCCTCATGCGAATTGTTCGCGCATGCAGTTTGCCACGCTGCACCAGGACCTGTCGGCGACAGGGGTGTGTCGTCGTGATTTTGGCGGTATGGATTGAATTGACCTCACATCCGCTGCCGGTCAACAATGGGGAAACAGAGACTGTCACCAGGAACGAATCAACGAGAGCGGAGACGTCGATGGAGCGCGAAACCCATACCGGTGGTGAGACGGACCAGATCGTCTGGAATCCGACCGAAGACCAGCTCAATCGAAGCCGGTTGATGCAATTCATTCACGAGCACGGCTTCTCTGACTACGAGTCGTTTCTGGATCGATCGATGCAGGATCCGAACTGGTACTGGGACGCGGTAGTGAAACACCTTGGGATCGAGTGGTATCAGCCGTACCAGCAAGTGCTGGACGTCTCAGATGGGCTTCCGTGGCCGCGGTGGTTCGCTGGCGCCTCATACAACTACGTGCACGACGCGGTAGACAAGCACGCCGACGGCCCCGACCGAGACCGCATCGCGATCCGATGGGAGGGTGACGGCGGCGAGCAACGTCATCTGACGTTCGCGGAGGTAGCGGCCGAAACCAACCGCCTGGCCGGAGCGCTTACAAGATTAGGCATTGAAAAAGGAGATCGGGTTGGCATCTTCCTGCCGATGTTGCCGGAGACCGCCGTCGCGACACTCGCCTGCGCCAAGGTCGGCGCGGTCTTCATCCCCATCTTCTCCGGCTACGGTGGCGATGCCGCCGCTGTGCGACTTCGAGACTGCAACGCTCGTCTGTTGATTACGGCCGATGGATTCTACCGACGCGGTCGCGTCATTCCCATGAAGGAGACGGCTGACGAGGCGGTGGAGTTGTCTGGGTGCGTTGAGCGAGTCCTGGTCTATCGACATGTCGGACAGGACATTCCCTGGAACGGAGAGCGCGACGTCTGGTGGCATGACGCGGTCGCCGACCAGTCGCCGGAATTCGAGACGGTGCGCACCGACGCCAGTGACCCCTATATGATCATCTACACGTCCGGAACGACCGGCCGCCCCAAGGGAGCGGTCCACGTCCATGCCGGATTCCCGATCAAGGCGGCGCATGATCTCGCCTTTTGTTTCGATCTGCAGCAGGACGACGTCCTCTTTTGGATCACGGACCTCGGCTGGATGATGGGTCCCTGGGCTATCGAGGGCGCTTTGATTCTTGGCGCTTCACTGATGCTGTATGAAGGGACGCCCGATTATCCCCAGCCGGATCGGCTCTGGGATCTCGTCGAACGGCACCGCGCCTCGGTCCTGGGTGTCTCCCCGACCGCCATCCGAGCACTGATGAGCAAAGGGGACGAGTGGGTCACGCGGCACGACCTGAGCAGTCTGCGCGTCTTCGGATCGACCGGGGAGCCCTGGAATCCAGGCCCGTGGAACTGGCTCTTTAGTGTGCCTGGCCAAAAACGCTGTCCGATTATCAACTATTCCGGCGGCACGGAGATTGGCGGCGGAATCGTCGGCTGCGTAACGATCAAGCCTCAGAAACCATGCTCCTTTACTGGCGCCGTTCCCGGTATGGCGGCCGATGTGGTCGACGCTGAAGGGCGCTCGGTGCGTGGTGAGGTGGGTGAGCTTGTCATTCGCGGTCCGTGGGTCGGCATGACGAACGGATTTTGGCGAGATCCGGACCGCTATGTTGGGACCTACTGGTCGCGTTGGGACGGGATCTGGGTTCACGGTGATTGGTCACTCATCGACGAGGACGGCTTTTGGTACATCCTGGGCCGGTCGGACGACACCATCAAGACGGCTGGCAAGCGCGTTGGACCGGCCGAGGTGGAGTCGGCGGCGGTGGCGCACCCAGCCGTGCGCGAGGCGGCGGCCATCGGCGTCCCAGATGAGCTCAAAGGAGAGAAGATCGTCGTCTTTGCCATCTTGCGCGAGGGTCACGAGCCTTCTGACGGGCTTCAGCAGGAGATTCTCGACGGCGTGACACGTCGTCTCGGCCGCCCGCTGCGTCCCGACTCGATCAACTTCGTGACGGATCTGCCACGTACTCGTAACGCCAAGATCATGCGCCGTGTCATCCGTGCCAAATACCTGGGCGCGGACGATCTCGGTGATCTGTCGGCGCTAGAGAATCCGGCCGCCGTGGATGAGGTGATCAGCAAGCGTTAGGTGGACGAGGAAGAAAGCTCGCGGACGGCGGCCTCGGGATCCTCGACGCTCAAGTAGAGATCGGTCAGTGTGACCGGAATGCCGAGCAATGACGTTCGGCGCGGCTTTGTGTGAATGCGCAGGATCGGACTGAGGGCGCCGATCAAGCCGATCGAGTGCCGCAAATCCGAGCGCCATCCAATTCCGCCCCACCAAGGCCATGCGGATCGTTCCGCGTAGTCCACGTCCGTGCGCGGGACGACGATTCGCTTCCAGCCGAACTGCGCCACGATCTCATCTGGTCCGATATCGACATACGACGAGGATTCGGTCGCTCCGATGACCAGGAGCGCCCACGCCCAGACGGGAGAGCGCTTGATCGGGTAGCGACTCATCGTGGATGCCCGATTCGTCGTGGGTCAAACGATACTTTGGGGATCATCGAGCGATCGAACTCGTTCAGCCGCTCAGGACCGAGCTCGCGCAATGATTCTAGACAGGCACGCGCTTCGCGATTGAGCTTCTGCGTATCGACCCCCATGCACCTGGGCAGGAAGCGGGCGACTTTCTCCGTCCCACCATCGAGCAGCTTCACGGCTCCACGCCAGTTGTCGCGATGCAGGTGGTGGAAGGCGACGCCGATCTGAAGGATCCCCTGATACAGTGCGCGCACCGGATCGCGCTCTTCACGCCAGATATCCTCGAGCACCTCGTGACACTCGAAGTATTCGCCCGCGTTGAAGAGCGATATTCCTTCGCGTAGCCCTGGCGGCATGGAGTCGTGGCAGCGTTCGCACGTCATGGGATCTCACCTCGCCGCCAATTCTATTATGAGTTTCTCAGTGGGTGAGCGTAACGGGCCCGCGACACAAGACGAAACGGGACGCCAGAGACGCCCCGCTTCGATCGATGTGCTAATGCGAAACGTGAATTCGCGCTAGCTCGTCTTGTGCCAGTTCTTCAAGTCGTACGTGTCGCCAGTCCACTGAGTCGAGTTCTTGCCCTCGATCTTGTTGCTGATGGCACCCACATTCTGACGCGCGATCTGACCAAGCTCGAAGACCTCATCCCAGACCAACTGCATGATTTGCTTGAAGATGTCCGTCGACTTGGTCGGATCCATCTCCTGCTTGACCTGGTCATACAGTTTGTCGAAGTCCGGGTTGTTGATTCGAGCGTAGTTGTCCTGCGCCCACTGGTTTTCCTTCTGCGCGATGTGGCTCGTAAGATAGCGCTGGAACCAGAGGATGGGGAACGGACTCGACGGAGAGTTGGTGTACATCTCCAGGTCGGCATAGAAGTGGTTGGTCGTCTGCTCGTTGCCCGGGTCGCCCGAGAAGTAGACGGAGGCGTCGATCGACTTGATCTCGATCTCGACACCGATCTTGCCGAGCGACTGCTTGACGATCTCCTGGTGCTTCTGACGAACCGAGTTGACCGACGTCTGATACGTCCAGTGGAGGTTGCGACCATTCAGTGACCGGACGTTGCCGTTCATGGTCGCGCCGGCCTTGTCGAGCAGCGCGGCAGCCTTGTCCAGGTCGAACTCGTAGTTGATGCCGTCCGGAAAGATCGCGGTCACCTGGTTCTGGACGAACGGAGTGGCCTTCCCGCCGCGACCGTAGAGCTGAGTGGCAACGGAATCGCGGTCGACGGACATGTTCAACGCCTGTCGAACCTCGAGCACCTTGAAGTGTGGGTGCGGGACGTCTTTGTTCGACTTCTGGCCGCCCTGATCGGTTTCCGGGTCGGAGTGGTTGATCAGCAGCTTCTCGGTGCCACCGCCGCCCCAGGTAATGAACTTGCCCAGATCGCCGGCGCTCTCGATCTGCTTCATGACCGCTTCTTCAACCTGGATGTTCCAGGCATAGTCGACTTCGCCGGACTGAATGACCGCACGAGACGCCGAGGTCGCGTCGCCGCCACCTTTCATGCTGACCTTATCAAAGTGCGGCTTTCCGGGATCCCAGTAATCCGCAAAGAGGGAGTACTGAACGTTGTCGCCAGGTGCGAAGCTATCGACCTTGAACGGACCGGTGCCGATCGGCTTGAGATTGAATGGCGCGGTGCGAGCCTTCTCCCCCATGTAGTCCTGCATGATGTGCTTAGGAATGATGACACCGTCACCGCCGTGGAATGGAGTGAACCAGTCCGGGTTCGGGCTCTTGAAGGTGATCTTGACGGTCTGCGGATCGACCGCTTCGACCGTGTCGATCAGATCGTAATCACCGGACGTGGTCGCGGCGACTTTCTCGTCGGTGACCCACTGCCAGGTGAAGACGACGTCGTCTGCCGTGAAGTCCTGGCCATCGTGCCACTTGACGCCCTCACGTAGCTTGTAGGTAACCGTCGTGCCGTCCTCGGAGACGCCGTTGCCGAGGGATGGGGCCTCCGCCGCCAACACAGGTACCACTTTGCCGTCTTTGTCGAAGTCGGTCAGTGGCTCCAGGCAGACGCGAGCCGCGTCGAAGTCTTTGGTACCGGATGAGAGGTGACAGTTCAGAATGGTCGGCGCTTGCCACCAGAGCAGGCGAAGCTCGCCATCGCCGCCACGCTGACCGGTCGAGGCGCTCGTGGCGCTGGACGCAGCCGTCGCTTCCGGAGTAGAGGCTGAAGTAGTGGCAGCTGTTGTCGCTGCGGGCGTTGTGCCGCCACTGCTGGATGTTGACGTCGACGCCGATGACGTGGTCGGAGTAGTTTTGTTCGAGCTGCCGCATGCCGCGAGTAGCGCTGCGATGGCCGGAGCACTCAGTCCCAATGCGACCGCGCGCTTGAGCACCGCGCGTCGACTGAGCTCGCCGCGCGTCGCCGCTCGCATCAGGTTACTAAATCGTGGGTCCTGATCCATGACAATCTCCTCCTGCTACCCGGACTCCCGGGTTCAGCTGTCCCTATCCATAGGGACGTGTTGTCGAGTCATTTCCCAATGTGGTCTCTGAGTGGGACGTGAACGATGATGTCGTGCTCCGGCGGGTTCGCCGTCTGCACGCTTGCGTGGTTTTTCCTCCCTCCATCGTCGCCAACACACGACTAAAGGCACCAAACACTTTTCGCCGAGTACGGGTAGCGGTACGCACGAAACGCTATCCTGCCGACGGTTCTACGGGATGGTTACCTGTGATATCGAAGATACCTGATACGAATAGTTTACGCAAGCAGGCATTGCATTGACAGTCAATGGATGAGCCATGTGCAAGAGTGCAGTCGAAGTTGCGCGTTCATCAACCTACTGGTTGGGAATCCGTATTCATATGTATCCGCGCGAATGTGCACGGAGATTGGATCGATGCTCAGAGGAAGTGAATTCAGGGATTCAAGGGAACAAGAATCGGGGTGGGATCATTCCCACCCCGATGAGCTGGACGACTCGGATTGGCGAAAGACGGTTCGCTAGCTCTTCATCGACCAGTTCTTGATGTCGTACGTGCCGTAGGTCCACTGGCTCGGCTGCTGGCCTTGCAGCTTGTTGCTGACCGCGGCCACGTTCTGACGCGCGATCTGACCAAGCTCGAAGACCTGATCCCATGACAGTTGCATGATCTGCTTGAAGAGGTCCGTCGACTTGGTCGGATCCATCTCCTGCGCAACCTGGTTGTAGAGCTTGTCGAAGTCCGGGTTATTGATTCGAGCGTAGTTATTGCCCGACCACTGATTCTCCTTCTGCGCGATCTGTGTTGACAGGTAGCGCTGGAACCAGAGGATGGGGAACGGACTCGACGGAGAGTTGGTGTACATCTCCAGGTCGGCATAGAAGTGGTTGGTCGTCTGCTCGTTGCCCGGGTCGCCCGAGAAGTAGACGGAGGCGTCGATCGACTTGATCTCGATCTCGACACCGATCTTGCCGAGCGACTGCTTGACGATCTCCTGGTGCTTCTGGCGAACCGAGTTGACCGATGTCTGGTAGGTCCAGTGCATCGCTCGACCATTGAGTTCGCGCGTGCTGCCATTCATCGTCGCGCCGGCCTTATCGAGCAGCGCGGCAGCCTTGTCCAGGTCGAACTCGTAGTTGATGCCGTCCGGGAAGATGGTGGTGACCATGTTCTGCACAAACGGCGTCGCCTTACCGCCGCGACCGTAGAGCTGAGTGGCGACGGAATCGCGGTCGACGGACATGTTCAACGCCTGTCGAACCTCGAGAACCTTGAAGTGTGGGTGCGGCACGTCTTTGTTCGACTTCTGGCCGCCCTGATCGGTTTCCGGGTCGGAACGGTTGATCAGCAGCTTCTCGGTACCGCCACCGGCCCACGTGATGAATTTCCCTAGATCGCCGGAGCTCTCGATCTGCTTCATGACGGCTTCTTCGGTCTGGATGTTCCAGGCGTAGTCGACTTCGCCGGACTGGATGACCGCACGAGCCGCCGAGGTCGCGTCGCCGCCACCCTTCATCGTGATCTTGTCGAAGGCTGGCTTGCCCGGATCCCAGTAGTCGTTGTTGATCGAGTAGACCACGGTGTCGCCAGGGGTGAAGCTGTCGACCTTATATGGACCGGTGCCGACCGGCTTGAGATTGAATGGCGCCGTGCGCGCCTTTTCGCCGGTGTAGTCCTGCATGATGTGCTTCGGCAGGATGACACCCTCACCGGATCGGAACGGCGTGAACCAGTCCGGATTCGGCTGCTTGAAGGTGATCTTGACGGTCTGCGGATCGACTGCTTCGACCGTGTCGATCGACTCGTAGTTACCCTCGGTGGTGGCGGCAACCGCCGTGTCAGTCACCCAGGTGAAGGTGAACGCCACGTCGTCAGCCGTGAAGTCCTGGCCATCGTGCCACTTGACACCCTGGCGCAGCTTGTACGTGACGGAGGTGCCGTCCTCGGCGACTCCGTTGCCCAGCGCGGGTACTTCTGCAGCCAGAACCGGTACCATCGTGCCGTCGGCGAGCGTTTCGATCAATGGCTCGAGCACGACGCGCGTGGCATCGAAGTCCTTGGTGCCGGATGAGAGGTGGCAGTTCAGAATCGTCGGGGCCTGCCACCACAGGAGACGGAGCTCGCCGCCGCCACCACGCTGTCCGGTCGAGCCGCTTGTGGCTGTCGATCCAGCGGCAGTGGTTGCGCCAGGGGTCCCCTCGCCGCTCGATGTGCTGGTCGCCGTGCTTCCGGTTCCGCCCGAGGATGTGCCGGTGCTGGCGGCCGTGGAGGCCGGGGTGTTGTTATTCGAGCTTCCGCACGCGGCCAGCAGGGCCGCGATGGCCGGCGCGCTCAATCCGAGCGCCACGCCCTTTTTCAGAACGTTACGGCGGCTAAGACGGCCGCTTTGGGCCGCGCTCAGTAATTCTTCGAACTTGGAGTTCGGGTTCACGTTCTCTCCTCCTACAAGTGCTCTTTTCTGAGCACACCGACCTGATGAATTTGTGACCGGATATTGTCGGCGACCCATTGTCACGCTCTCGACGCGCCACCAAGGAATCGTTACGCGACGATCCGCGGAGAGCGAACACGGTTGAATCGCGAATGGAACCGACCTCCTATCGTTGAACAGCCTGTTCGAGATCGCCTCTGGATCTGGGTGCAGATCGTGCGTCTTGACGGCGCTTCCTGGCGACCGACTCCGGTTGCAACTTCTCATCAGGCAATTTGCCATCTCAGAAGATACCGAAACAGTGAATGATATGCAAGAGAGTCCGGAGAGAAGACAGTGCATTCCAGCGGTAAAGCGGCGAAGCGCATGTCACAGCGTATTCCTGATACAAGCATTGAACCAATTATCGGTCAATTTGCTCTTTCCGTAAATAGAGAAGTCAGAATCCGAGGAAAATAGGAAGAGACGGAAGGAGAAGCTGCGAAAATGGGAACACGAAACCGTCCGATTTGAAGGCGAATCAATCGGCGGATCGGTTCGGAACGCGGTCGAAAATCGACAATTTACGCGCCAGTACGTCCCATTATTTTGGCGTCCGGAGATCGGCTACAGGGGAGTAAAACGTGCCGCTCCAGAGAAGTCGCTCGGTGCAGATATGGTTTGATACACCAATATCGCGCGGTGGAAGCGCGACCTTGCACGAATGAGTAACTAATATCCCGCCCGTTGTTGTGATGGTGGAATCATAGCAGTGGTACTCACGCCAGGTCAACTTCGTCGCGATTTCTGTGTTTCCGGTTGCCGGTAATGTCCACTCGCCTGTCTATTCTTCATCCAACGCTGAAAAAATCTATAATTCCGAGTGTGGAATGCGAGGGGGCGCTACGCGGCGGTGTGGGGCGTTCAGACTGAATTCAGCCTCGATTCACGTTTCCCTTATCTCGCCGGTCGACGATTGAATGGGGTATCGGGGGAAGTCACTCAGCCTCATCGCCGAAGGATCCTGGATGAGACGACAGATTGCATTGACTTCAGCCATCGGGCTGCTGATCTTGGCCCTCGTAGTGGGCCTGACCGGTGGCGTTCTGATGGGCGGAGTCGCCGGATATCTCTACGGACACCATCAGCGATCCTCGACTCCTTCAGCTGTACTGCAGACCTCGTCCAATTCGCCCACGGGCGATGGCCAGTCCGACGTCGCGATCCAGACGAAGGACGCCATCGTCAGCAAGGTGAACCCCGCCGTCGTTACCATCGAAAATCAGGAAAAGGGGGCGGACGGGACCGAACAGACCGTTTCGATGGGGAGCGGCTTCATCATTGACAGCGAAGGACACGTGGTGACGAACAACCACGTCGTGGATGGAGCGGATGCGCTCGTCGTCGTCACGCTGGACGGCACCAAGTCGGAGGCTACGCTAGTCGGAACCGATGCGTTCCAGGACGTTGCGGTGATCAAGATGAACGGCAGTGTTCCCGCGACCGTCTCGTTTGGCGATTCAAAGGACGTGCAACCGGGACAGAGCATCATCGCCATTGGAAGCGCGCTCGGCGAGTTTCGTAACACAGTGACGGATGGCATCATCGGCGGCGTCGACCGCAGCCTGGACACTGGCGACGGCTATCTGTTGGGTAATCTCATTCAGCACGACGCTCCAATCAATCCCGGCAATTCAGGTGGCCCGATTCTCAATCTGCAAGGCGAGGTGATCGGCATGAACACCGCCGTCGTGCGCGGAGGGTTCGGTCAGCCGGGTGCGGAAGGCCTCGGTTTCGCCATCGCCAGCGATACAGTGAAATCGTATGCCGAACAAATCATTAGCCAGGGGCAGATCGATCATCCATATGTGGGTGTAAGCTTCAGGCCGACGAGCTCGGCTGTCGACGACCTGACCGCGAGCAATTCTGGAGCGATCACTATCGTCGACATCGTCTCGAACGGCCCCGCCGATCGTGCCGGACTCGCACCAGGTGACGTCATCACAGCGGTCGACGGAACAACGCTCGATAGCGAGCATCAGTTCCTGAATGAGGTCTACAAACACAACCCTGGAGAGACCGTTACGCTTTCCGTGCGGCATCAGGACGGCAGCCAAGACGAGGTCAAGGTGAGCCTGGACAAACGACCTGCGTCGACAACCTGAGAATCCAAGTTCCACTTCCCCTCCTCACGAGGCGAGCGGGGATCGGCAGGAAAGCCGGTCCCCGTTAGCCGTTTCAGGGCCGAGATCGTGATGTCACATATCATCGGTCCACGGTGTTTAGTTAAGTGAGTGCGATCGGTGCCCTCGGGCACGTTCGGGTGGAGTTACACCCCAATGGTCGGACCGAAGACGTTCTCGACGGTGAGCCGCTTCACGATGACTGACGCGGACACCACCGCCGACGCCGAATTCGATGAGATCTTTCGTCGCTACTATGCGACGGTCTACCGGGTGCTGATTCGCATCACGGGATCGCCTGAGGAGGCGGAGGATCTTGCCCAGGAGGTCTTCCTGCGCTTGCACGAACGTTCTGGTTCGTTGGGTGACGATGGAAACGTTGGTGGGTGGCTCTACCGGGTTGCCTCCAACGCCGGTTTCAACGCCCTTCGCTCCCGACGGCGTCTGCATCGACGCTTGTTGAACTGGGCGCGACTGGAGCAATCTCTGCAGGCGTCAGCGCCGAGCGCGGCGAGTGAGGCCGAGAGCCAGCAAGACGCAGCGCTCGTTCGTCGAGCGCTCTCCCGATTGCGTGAAAGGGATCGTACGGTCCTGATTCTTCGATCGTCGGGGGTCTCGTACGCGGAGATCGCCACGGCGATCAGCGTCAAGCCAAGTTCAGTCGGAACGATTCTGGTGCGGGCGGAGGAAGCGCTCCGCGCGCAATTCTTACAGCTTTCCCCATCACAACGATGAGGAGGGACGCGATGGAAGCTCAATCACGCTGTCTGACGGACGGCGAAATCCGTGCCCTGATCGACGACGGTGCGCCTGAACCGCTGCACACGTCCTGGTCGGCCCATATTTCGAGCTGCGACCATTGTCGTTCCCGTTTCAACCTCATTGCCGAGAACGCTGGCGCGGTCGCTGCGATGCTCAACGCGATCGCACCAACTGTTGACGCGGTTGACGAGAACGCGGCATTGCGAACAATTCGCGCGCGTCGAGAGGGGCGAGAACCGGTGACCTCACCGGTGAAAGGAGACTGGTTAATGAGCCGATTTGGTGGAGTTGGGCGACGTGGCGCCATAGCCGGCGTTGCGGTGCTCGCACTTATGGTCGCGGTGATTGCAGCCGTGCCATTGAGCTCGCTCGCAGAGAATATGTTGACGCGGTTCCGCGTGCAGCAGTTCTCAGCGATCACAATTCCGATGGACATGTTCCAGCAAAACGCGCTGGCATCCGGATCGCAAACGTCTGGATCGGATCAGTCGGGCACCGAGGCGTTCATCACCGCGCAGCTTCAAGGACTCGGGAAGCTCGACTCAAATTTGAGCAAATCGAGCCTGAAGACGGCGTCATCTGTGGCAGATGCTCAGACACATCTGAACGGCGACATGCTGGTTCCCTCCAAGCTCGGGAGCTTTGATGGCGTCCAGCCAACTGTCTACCTGACTGATCAAGGCAATGTCTCGTACACGCTCAACGTGCAGAAGGCACGTGATCTCCTCAGTTTGGGCAACATTGACCCGGCGCCGCTGCCGGATCCAAGCACGACGCCAACCGTCACCGTCTCACTCGACGTCCCGCCTGGTGCTGCGCTTGATTACCAGTCGAATGGTAAGCACCTGATCGTGGCGCAGATGGAAAGCCCGACGCTGACGATTCCATCGTCGGTCGACATGTCGATGCTGCGTGACGAGATGCTGGCAACCGGCTTCCTACCTCCGGAGACGGTGTCTCAGCTGCGTTCGATCAGTGACTGGGAGCACACGCTGATCGTTCCGGTTCCATCCGGAGCGACGACCAGCAACGTAACGGTGCAGGGCAATGCCGGTCTATTGATCAAGAGTGATAAGGGTTCAGTCGTGATGTGGCAGAACGACGGCGTTCTGCACATCGTTGGTAGCGATGGGAACGTCGACGTCATGTCAGTCGCGTCGTCGCTGAAATAGCACTATCGGATCACGTGTGGTTTCCACGACAGGACATGGAATCGCCCCGGCTCACAAGGCCGGGGTTGATCCTCTTGGGGCATACTAGCGCCTATGATCGACACCACAAGTTCACTCCCCGACACCGGCGCAGACGCGTCCACGAACGATTTCGCCATAGAAACGATGTCGCTGAGAAAGACGTTCGGCAACCGAGCAGTCGTTGATGATCTGACGCTCAACGTCGAGTATGGTGAGGTCTTTGGCTTTCTCGGGCCGAACGGCGCGGGTAAGACGACCTCTATCAAGATGTTGATGGGTCTGGTCTATCCGACGTCCGGTTCGGCTCGCCTGCTTGGACGGCCGTTGGGAGATCGGCAGGCGCGCCGGCAGATTGGATTTCTGCCGGAGCTCTTTCGATTTCACGACTGGCTGACCGGCGAGGAGTTCCTCCAGCTGCATGGCCAGCTCTACGGGATGTCGCGTGAGGCGCGAGCCAAGCGCATACCCGAAGTCCTCTCCCTCGTAGGACTGTCCAATTCAGCGAGCAAGAAGGTGCGCACGTATTCCAAGGGAATGCAGCAGCGCATCGGTCTGGCACAGGCCCTGTTGAACGAGCCGCGGTTGGTCTTTTTGGACGAGCCGACGTCGGCCCTTGATCCACTTGGGCGCCGTGACGTTCGGGTGATTCTGTCACGGTTGCGAGACGACGGTGTCACTGTCTTTCTCAACTCTCACTTGTTGAGCGAGGTAGAGACGAGCTCTGATCGGGTGGCGATTATTGATCACGGGCGCGTTGTCGCGGTGGGAAGAGTTGAGGATCTGCTGCATCGTGATCTGACCGTCGAACTGCGGCTCGGTCCGGTTGACGACGACGCGTTGGCGGATTTGAAGCGCGTCGTCAGTGTGCAGCAGGTGACGCCTGGTCGCCACACGTCGGTCATTTGCCGGGCGTCCGGAGAGGATGTCGTGGCACAGGCGGTCGATAGCCTGACGCGACACGGCGTGGCAGTCTATGCGGTTATGCCGGAGCGGCGCACATTGGAGGACGTCTTCGTCGATGTCGTCTCACATGACGGTGAGAGCCAGTGAACGTCGCCGTCATAGCCAGATTGACGTTCCGTGAGGCGTTCCGACGTAAGGTCATTCTCGGCGTGGTGGTGCTAAGCGTCGCTTTCATTGCCCTCTACGCGGTTGGGTTTCACCTTTTTCGTCAGCAGTTTCTGGAGATGGCGGCTCGTCGTGCAACGCGCCCGAGTTCCAGTCCGGCGCCGACCTACGCCGTCTCGGCCAGCGCCATGGTCCTTCTCGGACTTTACACGGTCAATTTCCTGACCGGCATCATGACCATCTTCGCCGCGGTGGGGACGGTCGCGGGCGAGATCGAGGCGGGGACTCTGCACGCCGTGGTGCCAAAGCCGATTGGGCGTTGGCAGATCATCCTGGGGAAGTACCTGGGATTCGCCGTGATGCTGCTTGTCTACATCGCGCTGATGGTGACCGGCGTCGTCGCGACCGCAAATGTGATCGGCCATTACGGGCCACCGCACATCCTCCATGGGATGCTGCTGGTGATGCTCGTCTCGATGATCCTGCTAAGCCTGACCATGCTCGGGAGCACGATCTTCTCGACCATGACGAACGGCGTCATCGTCTTCATGCTCTATGGCATGGCGGTGACGGGCGGGCTTGTCGAACAGATCGGTACGGCGCTGAACAACAATACGTTGGTGCACATCGGGATCGGGACGAGCGTTGTCGTGCCGAGTGACAGCATGTGGCGTCTGGCGAGCTACGTGGTTCAGCCTCAGCTGGCCATCAGCTTCATCGGGCCGAACCCGTTGGGGACTACCGTGCCCCCGAGCGATCTCGCCGTGCGCTACTCGGTCGTCTACTGTGTCGTACTGCTGATGGGCGCCATGTTGGTCTTCCAGCGGCGTGATCTCTGATAGATTTCGAGCCGGTTGTCCCTGGACGAACATCCTGAACCGATCGAATGAGGAGCTGCCGCATGAAGATTCGCCAGATCACGAGTGGACCCATCGCCACGAACGCCTTCCTGGCCGCCGCTGACGACTCCAACGATGCCATCATCTTCGATGCACCGCCCGACGTCACACCCATGATCCAGCAGGTCGTCAGTGACGAGGGGATGAACCCGGTTCTGCTGGTCATCACGCACGCGCATTGGGACCATATCGGCGCGGCTCGCGAACTCGTCGATCTTTTCTCGATCCCGCTTGCGGCTCATCCGGCGTCGGTCGAGCAGCTCGAGCACCCGCGTGGCGGTCCGGACCCAATCGATCCGGTTAGCGTCGACCGCTTGCTTAATGACAGTGACACCGTGACGGTTGGAGGCATGAGCTTCGACGTGCTCCACACCCCCGGTCATGCCAAGGGACAGATATCGCTCTATTCAGTGGCGGAACGGGTCATGTTCGGGGGCGACACGCTCTTCCCGAATGGGTATGGGCGAACTGACATTCCAGGCGCGAGCGACGAAGAGACACTGGCGACGATGATTCGGCTGCTGGAGCTTCCGGACGACGTAACCGTCTATCCTGGACATGGCGAGTCGACCACGATTGGCCGGGAACGTCCATGGATGACGCGCATCACCCGCAGCGCGCGGTAGGGCTGCGATAGAAGACTCTGCACCGGCGTGGACCTCATTCCCTGACCGCCCTCATCCCCTGCCCCCTTCTCCCAATTCTGGGAGAAGGGGGCAGTCCAAGTTGTCCCGAACAACCCTCTCCCAGAATTGGGAGAGATCCTATGGTTCGGTGTCAAGGGCTGACGGCACGTCCCGGGGCGGTTGCCGATGAACCCGGTCCGGATCGTAGGTCGTGCCGTGAACGGCAAGCGACCAGGCGGTGCGCGCCAGTTTGCGGGCCACCGCATTCAAGGCGGCCGTGGAGCTGAGTCCCTTGGCCACCTCACGGTCGTACTGCGCGTTGAAGGGGCTGGTCGGTATGCGCCGATTGGCCTGAGCCCCGACGTAGAGCAAGCGCCGCAACTCGGCATGGCCCCGTTTGGAGAGGCTGCGCTGGCCGGAGCGCTGACCACTGTCGCGGACCCGCACATCGAGCCCGATGTAGGCCACGAACTGATCCGGATGGCTAAAGTCGTGACTGGCGAAGCACGCCGCCAAGGCGGCGGCGGTCACCGGTCCGACCCCGGGAATGGCGTCCAGCCGCTGCGCGAGGTCGAGGTCGGCATGCTCGACCAGCGGGGCGATCTGGGCATCCAACGCCTGCTGTTGACGTTTGAGGTCGGCAATGGCAGCAGTCAAGGCCTCGGCGGCATAGGGCAGCACCTGCCGCTGCTGTTTGAGTTGCGCGAGGCTGTGACTCAGGCTCTTGCGGGCGGCTAAGAGCTGCTCGAGCTGCACCACCACCTCCGCCTTGATTGGGAAGGGGCGTAAGGACACGGCCTGAGCATAACGAGCCAAGCCCCAACTGTCGAGGCGATCGGTCTTGGCCCGCGGGAAGAGGGATCGCAGGAAGGCCTTGGCCAGGCGGGGCTGGGCTAAGAGGACGCTGCGACCCGCCTGGTGGCCGGCCAGGACCACCGCCTGGCTGTACGGGCCGGTCGGTTCCGCCACCCAAGCATGCTCGGACGGAATCTGCCGCAGCAAGGCGGTGATCCCGGCCGGAGCATTGGGAACGGTGCCCTCCTGGAGAAGGTGATGGGTCTGGTCATCGAGGAGGCTGTAGGCGAGGGTGACTTTACTGACATCGATACCGAGCATGATCGACTCCCGTCCCCCCGCCCCCTTGCGTGGCATCGACCGTCGGACGCGGTAGGATCCCTCATCGGCGGTGGGGGTGGCTTCTCCGCAGACTCTCCCAGGCCGTCCACGGGTGGCGGCAGGGGTGGCGCGGCGGTCGAAGCACACCCGATCGCCGGGTCACGCGTCAAGCTGGGGTGTGGACATATGGACGACGAAGACGAGGTTCGGACCGCAACCAGGTCCGCGTCGCCCACATGCCCACACCCCCGACGGCGACCACCCACACCATACAAGGGTGGCGAGCTTGCGAGCCGGGTGAGGGCTGCCAGGCGAACAAAGCAGCCGTTGTTCCCATGGATCAAAATCCTCACGGCCCCGGATCGCTTGGGGCGTCGTGTCCCAGAATCACCACGATGTCTTGCCCGTTCGACTGCGTTGGGTCGCCCGATTGCACGGCTGAGGCGGGCAATCCAAGCGTCTGGGCGATGAGCCGGGCCGTCGAGAGATTGCCGGTGTAATCCACAACTTCCGAATTTGGGTAGTGCCCGGCATCGGGGGCTTGCGCGACGGTGACGTTGAGAAAGCCGTTGTCGTTCAGCTTCGCGGACGAGTGCGCCGCAAGTTTGTCAACGAAGGTGCCGTTTTCGATCAGCACGTTGGCGCGCAGATCGGGCTGCTCGACGGTCGCCTGCGGTGTCTGCGAATTGGTTGACTGCGGGGCGTCCGGCATCATCTGGGTCAGAATGTCGTGAATCTGATTCCAGTTGGGTATCAGGTAATACGGCTCGCCCGGATTCCATTGCGACGTCGTGGCGTCGAGCAAGTTGTAGCTGGTGATGTTCGACGAATTGATTTCGCTACCAAGCTTGGCGAGTTTGAGTGCGTCGGATGGTGGCAAATCCGTTCGCACGGTGTCGCCGAGCTGCGAGATGAGCTGTGGTGCTTTGGTGATCAAGCCGAGCGACAGGCTCTGTTGACGCAATGCCATCAGAAGCTGCTGCTGACGAGCTCCGCGAGCGAAATCGTTGTCGTCGTGACGCGTTCTGACGTAGCGCAGCGCCTGCAATCCGCTCATGTGCTGCAAGCCAGAATGGATCACCACCCGGGTGTAGTTGAACTGCTCTCCCGGGTACTCGTCGTCCTTGATGGGGGCGGGAACGTCCAGCGTGACGCCGCCAAGCGTATCGACGATCTTCTGGAAGCCCGCGAAGTCGAC
The DNA here is from genome assembly GCA_963713965.1 of uncultured Chloroflexia bacterium. Classification (GTDB taxonomy): domain Bacteria; phylum Chloroflexota; class Chloroflexia; order Thermomicrobiales; family Thermomicrobiaceae; genus CALAGB01. Next base: position 1,164,147 of record OY970217.1, on the reverse strand, counting down.
CACGGCGTAGTAGTCGATCTTGATGCCGAAGTTGTAGTCGATCGTGGCGCGCACCAGCCCTGGACCAGTGATGTCGGAGAGTGACCCATTTGAATAGGCCGCATTGATCTTGTCCAGCCCGACGCCTGGAATCTCAACCTGGAGATCGCGCGGTATGGATAGCAGCCCGACCTTCTTGGTGGCGGGATCGATGGTGGCGATGATGATCGTGTCCGAAAGCGGCACGTCACCTTGTTGTTGCCGCGCCGAGTTGGTATCGGCTCCCATCAGCAGGATGTTGACCCGTTCCTTCTTGTCCCAATCGGGCAGGTCCGCAGCCTGTGTCGCGTTTGGGTCGATCACCGGAGTTCCATTTGCATTGACCGTCACGACCGGTCGTGGCGCCGATGGTACGAAGATCTTTTCGTAGGCGCTACGCGCTTTCAAAAGCGTCGGCATCATGACGGCCGCGACGATCGCCAGCAGCAATATCGGTGTCCCAATGAAGAATAACTTCCGCCGAGACCGACGCGCGGGTTGCGGTGGCGGTGGAGCCGGAGCACGGACGGGTTGGCGGTTCGGCAGCTTCGGTGGCTGGGCGGCTCCTCGCCCTGCCGACGCACCAGCAGACGGTGCGCCCGTTGATCCGCGCTTACGCGCCTGCCGAATCTCTTCGGCACTCAGTCGCTGAACGCGCGGAACTTGAGAGTGACGGCCGCTTCCCTGTCCGTATGCTGGATGGTGTGCTCCCCGGCGAGAGGCGCGCCGATCGTTCCCGCCTCGCCGTTCGCCGCGTGCTCCCTCGTCTCGTGGACGTCGATTCATTCAAAGACCATTTCAATGTTTGCTTTCGAGCGACGTGACATTCATAACGTGTGGCCCCTGGGCACGTAGCCGAGCTCCATGCGGATTAACCGAGGCTACTCCGGGGACGTTACACGGGGCAAATTAACAACGGCTGAAATTCACATGACATAAGTCTTCTCATTTCTGTAGTGACTGAAGTTGGTTGGCGGTTTTGCGCGTCCTATAGCGCTTCACACGCCACGCTGGAACAGGATCTGCAAGTTGGCGGCAGGCGTATGAGAAATGCGTCCCAAGCTGTCCGTTGCAGGACGACCGCCTTTCGGCGCGCGATTGAGCGTGCCTGACATGCAGAAGAGGCGCGGACACGTGGCGTTCGGGTGATTCGGTTGAATGAGGTGTGACGTATGACCAAGCCGATCGGAAAAACACGCTGGGCTATTGCTGAAGGCTACATTCCAACATGGAGTAATGGTCCCGAGCCAGAGATGCTGAGTCATGAAACCGCGTGCATGCTTAACGCAGGCGATACAGACGCACATGTGACGATCACTGTTTTCTTTTCTGATCGAGAACCCGCCGGACCATATCAAGTCACCGTCCCAGCCCGGCGCACCTCACACCTCAGATTCAACGACTTGAAGGATCCGGAGCCGGTCCCTCGAGGAACGAACTACGCATCGGTAATCGAATCTGACGTGCCGATCGTGGTGCAGCACACTCGCCTCGATTCTCGACAGACCGAGAATGCGCTTCTGTCGACCATCGCGTACTCATCCGATGACTAAACATAGAGATTGCAGATCATGAGCCAGGTTTCTCCCCTAATTGGAGCCAAGATCGAGTCCATCGACGTCTCAGCGTTCACCGTACCGACGGATACTCCCGAGTCCGACGGAACACTGGAGTGGTCCTCCACGACGGTCGTGGTGGTCGAAGCGTCGGCGGGAGGCAAGCGAGGTCTGGGCGTCACCTATGCAGGAACGTCGAGCGCATATCTGATTCGGGACAAACTGGCGGACGTCGTGACGGGCCAGGACGCCATGAACGTCGGGGCAACGTTCGATGCAATGGTCACGGCGATCCGCAATCTCGGGCGGCCTGGTGTGGCGTCAACGGCCATATCAGCCGTCGACATGGCGCTGTGGGATCTCAAAGCCCGATTGCTGGATCTGCCACTGTGCACGCTGCTCGGAATGCGTCGTTCATCGGTTCCGCTCTACGGTAGCGGAGGTTTCACCTCGTACACACCGGATCGATTGGTGGCGCAGTTACGCGGCTGGGCGGAACAAGGTTTCAGCATGGTCAAGATGAAGGTTGGACGGGACCCGTCGGTCGACCCCGATCGCGTGCGATTGGCGCGAGAGGCAATTGGCCCCGACGTGAAGCTCTTTGTCGATGGGAACGGCGCGTACTCGCGCAAGCGGGCACTGGCCATCGCGGAGGTCTTCGACCAACAAGGAGTCGCCTGGTTTGAAGAGCCGGTTAGCTCGGACGACCTGGATGGACTGCGGCTGGTGCGCGACCGCGCTCCGGCAAGGATACGGATCGCGGCCGGCGAATATGGGTATGACTCCTTCTATTTTCGGCGCATGCTCGAACACGGATCGGTCGACGTGCTGCAAGCGGATGCGACGCGCTGCGGTGGTGTGACTGGCTTTCTACAGGCGGCGAATCTATGCGATTCCCGATCGATGCCTCTCTCGGCTCATTGCGGTCCGGCGCTGCACCTGCACGTCTGTTGTGCTGCACCACGTGTGGAGCACATTGAGTATTTTCACGATCACGCGCGCATCGACCATCTCCTGTTCGACGGCGCTCCAGAGCCAAAGGACGGGTGGTTGTCGCCCGATTTGACCCGTCCAGGGATGGGACTCGAACTCAATCGCCAGGGCGCCGAAGAGTGGCGCGTGCAGCTGTAGTCCCGCCGACTGTGCAGCGGTTCCGACCCGAGATTCGGCGACGGGGCCACTGATTCATCAACGTCGAATGGGCATTCATCAAATACATCATCAGGAAAGGCATCACGTATGACTGGAACCGCGGAGGCTCAGACCACGACCCCCCGAAGTTGGGCAAGGCATCAGACGGGGGAGCATTACGGCGGTCAGGTCGACATGAAGGCACTCGAAGCAGACCTCACTCGCGCGATCCGAGGCGAGGTGCGGTTTCGGGATGGTGACCGTGCGCTCTATTCGACCGACGGATCGAACTACCGGCAGGTGCCGATCGGCGCCGTCATTCCGCGGGACGCTCATGACGTGGTCGAGATCTTCAACGTTTGCCGCCAGCATGGCGTGCCGATCACGGCGCGAGGCGGTGGCACCGCCCTGGCTGGCCAGACGACCAACGCCGCGGTTATCGTCGACTACTCCAAGTACATGAACAACATCATTGATATTGATGAGCAGAACAAACGCGCTCGCGTGCAGCCCGGCACGATCCTCGATCACCTGCGCGATGCCGCCGAGGAACACCATCTCACGTTTGGACCGGATCCCGCCACGCACAATCACTGCACGTTGGGCGGCATGATCGGCAACAACTCCTGCGGCATTCACTCGGTGATGGCCGGCAAGACGGTCGACAACATCGAGGAGCTCGAAATCCTGACCTATGACGGACTTCGCCTGCGCGTTGGTCCGACCAGTGAGGAAGAGCTCGAAAAGATCATCAAGGCTGGTGGCCGTCGCGGCGAGATCTACAAACGCATGCGCGACCTGCGCGATCGCTACGCCGAGCAGATCCGCAAGGAGTACCCCGATATCCCTCGCCGCGTCTCCGGCTACAACCTGGATCAGCTCCTTCCCGAGAACGGCTTCAATGTTGCCCGAGCGCTCGTCGGGAGCGAAGGGACGCTGGTTAGCGTGCTGGAGGCGACCACGAAGCTGGTACACAGCCCGCCGAAGCGCTCGCTGGTGGTGCTCGGCTACGAAGACGCCTACCACGCGGGAGATCACGTCCCTGAGGTGATGAAGTTCGACCCGATCGGTCTGGAAGGGATCGACCATCGATTGGTCAGCTACATGCGCAAAAAGGGGATGAATCTCCAGGACCTGGAAATGCTGACCAAGGGCGAGGGCTGGCTGTTGGTCGAGTTCGGCGGGGAGACTATTGAAGAGGCTGAGGCCAAAGCCAAGAAGCTGATGGATCATCTCAAGTCCCAGGATAATCCACCCTCCATGGAGATACTCGATAAACCAGAGCAGACGCAGAAAATCTGGGAGATCCGCGAATCGGGATTGGGTGCCACCGCGCATGTTCCCGATATGCCGGACACGTGGCCGGGCTGGGAAGATTCGGCCGTGCCACCGGATCAGGTCGGGGCCTATCTCCGCGATCTGCGCAAACTGATGGAGAAATACGGGTACGAGGGTGCGTTCTATGGTCACTTCGGCCAGGGCTGCCTGCACATGCGTATCGACTTCGATCTCGTGACGAGTGAGGGGGTCGAACAGTATCGATCATTTGTGGGCGAGGCGGCAGATCTTGTCGTCAGTTACGGCGGTTCGCTCTCCGGTGAGCACGGGGACGGCCAAGCCCGCGCGGAACTTCTCCCCAAGATGTTTGGCTCCGAGATCGTGCGGGCGTTTCAGGAATTCAAGGCGATCTGGGATCCACAGAACAAGATGAATCCAGGCAAGATCGTCGATCCCAATCCGATCACCAGCAACCTGCGGTTGGGAACGGACTACCGTCCGATTGAGCCAAAGACGCACTTCCAGTTTCCCGAGGATTCAGGCAGTTTCTCACAAGCGACGTTGCGGTGCGTCGGAGTCGGGAAGTGTCGCCGGACCGGCGGCGGCGTCATGTGCCCCAGCTTCATGGTGACGCGCGAGGAAGAGCATTCAACGCGCGGCCGCGCTCGACTCCTGTTCGAAATGCTCGAAGGAGACGAGCTGACCGACGTTTGGCGCGATGACAGCGTGCGCGAAGCGCTCGACCTGTGCCTGGCCTGTAAAGGTTGCAAAGGGGATTGCCCGGTCAACGTCGATATGGCGACGTACAAGGCAGAATTTCTCTCGCATTATTACAGTGGGCGTCTGCGCCCGATCACGGCGTACACCATGGGCCTGATCATGTACTGGGCGCGCATCGCGTCTAAGGTGCCCGGTCTCGTCAACCTGGTGGCGCAGGCTCCCGGGACCAGCCGAATCGTGAAGCTGATGGGCGGCATCGCGCCACAGCGACGCGTGCCAGGCTTCGCTCCGCATACCTTCAAGGAATGGTTCAAGAGTCGGACGCCGCGCAACGTCGGCAACGAGCAGGTCATGCTGTGGCCTGATACCTTCAACGACCACTTCCATCCTAAGACTTCGCAGGCCGCGGTCGAAGTGCTCGAGTCGGCCGGCTACCACGTGATCGTGCCTGATCAGTGGCTGTGCTGTGGTCGCCCCTTCTACGACTACGGCATGCTCGACCTCGCCAAGCGGCACCTCGAACAGATTCTGGAAGCGTTGCGTCCGCAGCTCGAAAACGGAACGCCAGTGATCGGGCTCGAGCCGAGTTGCGTCTCTGTCTTCCGTGACGACATGCGCAATCTGATGGCGCACAATCCGGACGCCAAGCGTCTCTATCACCAGACCTACATGCTGAGCGAGTTCATCGACAAGCATGAGGACAAGTTCGATCTGCCCAAGCTCAAGCGCAAGGCGATCATCCAGGGACATTGTCACCATCAGTCGGTCCTGAAGATGGACGCAGAGCTCTCGGTGCTGAAGAAGATGGGCGTTGACTTCGAGCTGCTTGATTCCGGTTGCTGCGGGATGGCCGGCGCGTTCGGGTTCGAAGCGGGTGAGCACTACGAAGTCTCGATCAAGGCGGGCGAGCGTGTGCTGCTGCCGAAGGTTCGAGAGGCTGATGACGACACATTGATCATCGCCAACGGCTTCAGCTGCCGCGAGCAGATCGCGCAAGACACCGATCGCCGGGCATTGCATCTGGCAGAGGTGGTGCAGATGGCGATGGAACAAGGCCCCGACGGCCCTCAGGAGGGTATGCCGGAAACGGGACGGGCTGAAGAATATGGTCCACCGGCGCGTGCCGGGCTGGCGCTTGTGGGTGTCGCCGGAGCCGCGGTGGTGGGGAGCCTGATTGGATTGACGATTAAAGCGAGGAGAAGCGCATGAAAAGCAAGACGCTTAACAAATCAGATGGCATGACGACGTATGCCGTCATCTTCGATACCGGAGATGAGTTCGTCGAGGGGCTGACCGAGTTCGCCAAGGAACGTCGTCTCGACGCCAGCCATTTCACGGCCGTGGGCGGATTCAGCACGGCGACGCTGGGATATTTCGATGTGGACGCCAAGGAGTACCGCAAGATTCCGGTATCCGAGCAGGTTGAAGTGCTCACGTTGGTTGGGGACATCGCGTTCGACAAGGAGAATGTCGAGCCGAAGGTGCATGCGCACGTCGTGCTGGGCCGCGTCGATGGTTCGACGATTGGTGGCCATGTGATGAAGGCCGAAGTTCGACCAACGCTTGAGATCGTGTTGGAAGAGTCTCCGTCGCATCTCAAGCGGCTACACGACCCCGCAACAGGGCTTGCTCTGATCGAGGTTTGATTCAAGAGAAGTGCGGCGCGTCCCGTCACGCGGGGCGCGCCGTTTCAATTTGCAGGCTCGTGATTAGACGCTTGATCGCGCTATCGAGACCCAGTCGGAGTCGCCATCCGCGTCGTGGTTACCCAGGAACAAGTGCAGCTGGGCGACATGCTCTTGCACGTGTCGCATGCTGTAGAGCTGTAGCTCGAAATAGCTGAGCGAGCTGTCAACCCATGGGAACGAACATGGACGAAGGGTCTCCTCTTTCGTCATATGGACGAGCTTTGCCTGACATCTCTGTCGTACTTGAGACAGATAGGCACGCACCATCTCTCTGGAATACCCCTGCTCGGGAGCAGCGCCATTCATGTCGAGTTCGACGCACGAGAACCCGTCAGGCGGTGAGAATCCCTCCTCTGAACCGAAGAGATAAAGATCAACCCAGTGGATCGTGTGATAGCCGAGATACCAGAATGAAGCGAAGTCAGGCGGGAACTCAGCATTCGCGGGTGTGATCCACAGTCGTTCTCTCCAAAGGTCATCCGGACAGACTCTCAGGGCGTCGTCCAACATGTCGAGCGCGGCGCCGAACTGTTTCCACAAGGCGACATTTTGCTGGTCCATCGGGCGCCATCCTCTCTGAAGTCTGAACGTGCGATTCATGGTCTCGGTAGCCGAAGGACCTGATTCTACCTGTAGGCTCCGGGTCTCGGGTGATGCGTGGGTTGCCGTCCGTGCATTCATGGCGCCCGTGTGAACACGAATGAGGCGTCCCGGGAAGATTCGAGACGATGACGCGGAGGGCGACGCATGCGTCGCCCGTACAAACGAAGTCTGCGTCGGAGAAACGACGATGATACAGGCATGAGAAACGGGGCGGCCGGAGCCGCCCCGTTGTTGTCATCATGCTCGCCGAGCGGAGATCAGTTCTCTTCGTCTCCGCGCACCATGTCGCGTACCCGCTCCTTGACCGCATCGACCGGACCATGGCCGTTGCCTCCAACGACGGTGAAGTCGTGGATCTTGTCGCGGAAAAGCGTTTCGCCGATTTTGACGCGATTCGGCTCGCCTCGCACCAACGCTTCCGCCATGTGGATCGCCTGGTTGCGTTTGATTTTGGCTGGCATCGGCGGCTCGAACGGGTCGACGACGGCTTCCACGAGCACCGGCCCCGGATGTGCCAGCGCCAGATCGAGGACGCTGCCGATCTGCTCTGGATCTTCGACGTGCAATCCGGTTCCGCCGCAAGCCTCGGCGAACTTGACGAAATCGATCGGAGCGAGCTTGACGCCGTACTCAGGGTTGCCGAGGAAGACCATCTGCTCCCACTTGATCTGACCGAGTGTGTCGTTCTTGAAGATGATCACTTTGATCGGCAGATTGTGCTTCACAGCTGTGACAAACTCCGCCATGAGCATGGAGAATCCGCCATCGCCGACCAGCGCCACCACCTGGCGGTCGGGATAGGCGGTCTGCGCGCCGATTGCGTATGGGAGCCCGCTGGCCATGGTCGCCAAATTACCGGATCCGGAGACCATCATGCCGCGACGAATCTTGACGTAGCGCGCCAGCCAGGTGGTGTTGGTGCCGCTGTCCCCGCAAATGATGGCATTGTCGGCCAGGCGTTTGCTGAGTTCGCCGGCCACGCGCTGCGGTTTCATCGGCGTGTCCATGCGCGAGGCACGCTCATCTAGCAACGCCCACCAGTCCTTCATACCTTCTTGAGCCTTCTCGATGAAGGATCGATCCTTCTTTGTCTCGAGGAGCGGCAACAGCTGCGCCAGGGTCTCTTTGGCGTCGCCCGCCAATCCGACGTCAACCGGATAGCGCAAACCGATGCGCACCGGATCGGAGTCGATCTGAACAGCTTTCGCGGCGCCCGGCTTCGGGATGAAGGACATGTACGGGAACGAAGAACCGACGATCAGGAAGGTGTCGCACTCCTCGAAGGCCGTCTCGGACGGCGAGGTGCCGAGCAAGCCAATGCCGCCGGTCGTATACGGCGAGTCGTCTGGAACCGCGCCCTTGCCGAGGTAAGCCTTGACGATTGGGGCCGCCAGCTTCTCGGCGGTTGCCTCGAGTTCATCGGTGGCGTTCAGCGCGCCGCGACCTGCCAGGATCGCCACCTTGCTCCCTTGATTGAGGAGCGTGGCAGCCTTCTGCAGCCGAGAGGGAGGAGGCACCATGACGTCTTCCGTCCGCGTGGCGTTGGTGTGGCCGGGGACGTTCTTCTCGGAGTAGTGTGCCTCGTCGACCGGCTCGTGCTGCAGGTCGGTGGGGAAGGTGATGTGCGCTACCGAGCGACGATTGATTGCCGTGCGGCAGGCCAGGTTGGTCACCGATTGGACGTGGGCGGGGCCCATGATGCGTTCCGTATAGACCGCTGCGTCCATGTAGAGCTTCGAGAGATCGACGTCCTGCTGATAGTAGGTACCGATGAGGTCGTGATAGGTGTGGCCAGTGATCGCCAGCACCGGCTGTCCGTCCATCTTGGCGTCATAGAGACCATTCAAGAGATGGATACCGCCAGGTCCGGATGTCGCGAGACAGACTCCGAGGCGACCGGTGAATTTGGCGTAGGCACACGCCGCGAAGGCCGCGGCCTCCTCGTGACGGACCTGAACGAAATTGATCTTATCCTCTGCTTCGCGCAATGCTTCCATAATGCCGTTGATGCCGTCGCCCGGCAGGCCGAAGATGGTGTCCACCCCCCAGCCGACGAGCGCGTCAACCATGATGTCGGCGGCAGTCTTTGCCATGAATCCCTCCAAATAACGCTGGCCCGCTGCTTGAATCGATCTCCTCGAGCGACGTGACCAAATGAGCGTTCCAACGCTGTCGCGGAATGCTATCCCCGGTCCGGATGCTGAACTGCGCGGCAGCGGACGATTGTGGCATCGGCCTCGGAGAATTCGCTCGCGGATGACCTTTCGGTCGGAAATGTCAACTCGGCGTGTCAGACACGCCTGTAACTCAGCTACCAAGTTGCAGTTTTCGTTCCATTGATGCTGGTTTGATCGGCACGTCTCGTGCTAGGTGGGATGCAGGAATGCCGATAATTTCATGACGGTTCCAGGTTCGACGTTGAGAGCAGAGTGTAGGACGGCAGATGGCACAAGCAGCAATTGAAACGGGATCTCGAAAGACGCAGCACTACAGACCGGACTCCTCGGCCATCCCTCCGGGCTGGACGACGAATCCCTCAGATCCGAAACGACGTGTCGTTCTCGCTCTCCTCGCGACGATGGGGTTCCTGACGGCTGGATATCTGGCCCTCTACGAGACGAACGTGATCTCCACGGTGTGGGAGCCTTTCTTCGGGCAGGGGAGCAAGGTCATACTCGACTCAAAACTGTCTCGCTGGTTTCCGGTTCCCGACGCGGCACTCGGAGCTGCAGCCTACTTCGTCGATGCGTTGCTGCAATTCGCCGGTGGTGAGGATCGCTGGAAGTCGCACCCGTGGTTCGTGCTCCTCAACGGCGCCACTTCGATCGGATTGGGCGTCGCGGCCATTCTGCTCATGATCGTGCAGCCAATCGCCTATGGAACCTACTGCAGCCTCTGCCTGTTCTCCGCGTTCATCTCCATCAATCTGGTTGGGCCGACGTTGGAAGAGTGTCTTGCGGCGCTGCAGTTTCTCGGGCGGAAGTACACCGAGCCGACCAAACGCCAGAAGGAGAAAGAGGCGGAACAGACCGGTGAGCCGGAGCACCCTGCCGCAGAGAATCGGTGGGACGCGACTGGGATACAGCTGCGTCACCTCGTCGGAGTCATCATCGGACTTTGGCTGATGGCATCACCGTGGGCGATCGGTTTCGCTGAATATGCACGTGCCGACATGAGAATCACGGGACCGATTATTGTGGTTCTAAGTGTGTTGGCAATCTGGCCCGGCACCCGTTGGTTCGCGCGGCTGAACGCTTTTGCTGGAGGCTGGTTGATGATCGGACCGATCCTGCTTCAGGCGCCCCATCTCCTCCTCTTCCCCACCATCATGCTCGGAGCCGTGCTGGTCGCTCTGGCGGTCTTCCCGGGGAATGCCGCGCCGCACATTGGCGGCGGTTGGATCGGCATTCTCGGGCCGGGCTCAGACGTCCCCTAACAGCTACGAATCCGAGTGGGATTAGCTGTCGTGATTGTTTGCCAGGATGCCCGCGAGAGCAGCACCGGCTGCCGCGGCGACGCCGACACCAATGGCGATCGGGCCGCGATGCAGAGTGGCCCAGAGCTGCGGGCTGGACGGTTTGGCCTTGTCATCGAAGCGGCCGCGTGCCGCATAGTCGCCCTTCACCGGATCGAAGAGATTGTCCGGTCGGTTCGGATCATCGGGCTCCTCGGTGATCTGCGATGAGACTCCATTCTTCGCCAGATAGTGATCCAGCACTCGCGGCATGATGCGATTGCCCCAGATGGCCTTCTCGGTCGGCATCCCGACGTAGATCTCGGGTCGGTCGTGGTGGGCGGCCCAGAAGATGGCCTCTCCGGCCACCTCAGGCTGGAAGATCGGCGGCACCGGTTGCGGACGGTTCGACAGGTGATTACGGGTCCAGTTGAACTGCGGCGTGTTGAGCGCAGGCATCTGAACCATCGTCACGCTGACGTTGCTCTTGTCGTGGTAGAGCTCGCTCCGCAACGATTCGGTGAAGCCCTGGATCGCGTGTTTTGACGCGCAGTAAGCACTTTGCAGCGGGATGGCGCGATAGGCGAGCGCTGATCCGACCTGCACGATCTTGCCGTGATCGCGCGGCAGCATACGGTGAAGCGCCGCCAGCGTGCCATTCACGACGCCCAGATAGGTAACCTCGGTCACACGTCGGTATTCATCCGCCTTCATTTGCTTGACCGGCGAGAAGACCGTCACCATTGCGTTGTTGACCCAGACGTCGATCGGACCGAACTCTTGCTCCACCCTGGACGCCGCTTCATCGACCTTCTCCGCGTCTGCGACATCGAGTGGCAAGACGAGCGCCTCTCCACCCAATCGCTCAACCTCCTCTTTGGTTTGCTCAAGACGGTCTGGATCGCGCGCGATGATTCCGATGCGCGCTCCGTGCTTGGCGAACTCCCGTGTTGCCGCGCGGCCCACGCCGGCCGACGCGCCGGTGATGACCACGACCTCTTTTCGATTGTCGTCTTTCACGCAATCCTCCCTGTGTTGGCTGGATTTCTACGACTAGGATTCCTCAGGTGTCACTCGCGTCTTTGCGGGAAACACATCTCCGTATTCGCAGAGTCAGTGCCAGATTGCGCGATGGAGGTCGATTGGAGGGGGACGCAGTCCCCAAGCTAGCTGCCGAGGTGTTCGATCCGCGTGGGGACTCCCAAAACGTAGTGAACACGAATGTGGTCGTTGACGTGGGGCTGAGGGTAGATCGCGTTTCCGGGAAGGCGCGCGTCCATCACGTTGTCGGGGTCGGAATCGTGGGTGAAATAGATCGTGAAATAGTGCGAATCATTGACTTCGAATGGCACGACACCGCGGATGACCGCGTTCACGTTCATCGTTCAACTTCCCTTCGATTTGCGTCGACGTCCCGGCGAAGCCGCTTGTCTCCATGGTACGCCTTTGACAGGGAGTATTGTGGGCTGTTTCGATGTTGAAAGCCGCGGAGCGCCGGGCTAGGATGCGGCGACTGAGCGTGAGAAAGGGAGCGACGTGAATCATTTGACTCGAGCCGTCCAGATCGCCCTGGAGGAGGATACCGCCTTTGGAGACATCACCACCGAATTGACCGTCTCCGAGAATCGTGAGGCAAGTGGCCGGTTTCTGGCGAAGTCCGACGGCGTGATCTCTGGATTGACCGTGGCCGCCGAAGTTTTCTCCCAAATAGATCCGCGAATCTGTTTTCGGGCAGAGATCACCGACGGCGAACATGTGCATCGGGGAGATCTAATCGGCACGATCTCCGGGCCGGCACGTGGAATATTGTTGGGCGAGCGAGTGGCGCTGAATTTCCTGCAGCGACTCTCTGGTGTTGCCACGGCAACGGCTCAGTACATCGAGGCTGTGCGAGGTACCAGCGCGCGAATCATCGATACGCGCAAGACCACGCCAGGAATGCGATTGTTGGAGAAGGCGGCCGTGCGCGATGGAGGTGGTCACAACCATCGTATTGGCCTCGGTGACGGAATATTGATCAAGGACAACCATCTCGCGGCCGTGGGGGGCGCGACACGAATCAGCGACGCAGTGAGATTGGCGAAAGACCAGTCGCCGCACACGTTGCGCGTGGAGGTCGAGGTGACCAATCTCGATGAACTGGACGAAGCGCTGGCTGCCGGTCCGGACGCGATTCTGGTCGACAACATGTCGATCAATGACATGGCCGAGGCGGTGCGCCGCACCGCGGGGCGCGCCATACTAGAGGCTTCCGGCGGCATCACGCTGGAGACCGCACGAGCCGTGGCCGAGACCGGAGTCGACCTCATATCGGTCGGAGCGCTGACTCATTCTTCGCGGGCGTTGGACATTAGCCTCGATTTCGAATTAGCGCAGGAGCAAGAAGGATGAGTCAGCGTGAGCGACGTAACGTCACGAGCGTTGGAGGATTGGTGGTGCGCCACGACGCGATCTTGCTGGTGCGCATGACCTACGGGCCGTCGAAAGGGAGACTGATGCTGCCGGGTGGCGTCATGGACCCAGGCGAGACGCTTGATGTTGCCATCGCCCGCGAGGTGCTCGAGGAGACCGGCGTGATTGCCGAGCCGGTGGGAATCATTGGGTTGCGCAGCCGCCACGATGGCGACAACACCGACACGTACATTCTGTGGTTGTTGAATCATCGATCAGGAGAACCGAGAGCGGATGGGCGCGAGAATGACGAAGCGGCCTATTTCTCGTTGCCGGATCTGGATGCGCGCGACGACGTCACCCATTTGGCCCATTACATGGCGCGTCGCGCCCTGAACCGAGAGGTGACGCCGATGCCCTTGGTGACGGACTACGACTATCAATTTCCGGGCACGACACCCGATTCGTGGAAGCTCTTCATGGGGAAATGATCGGGGATTGGACGAACTTACGCCAGTTTGCGGACGCTGCCGAGACTCCGAATGGCGCGAACGCGGACCTGTCACCCAACCAATTCGTCAAAGATCAAAATGTCACCACTACGGTTATCGTCGATCAACGATCCGTAGCGGTGACATTTATGGCGCCCAATAGGCATGATCCCACTCGCGATGTGTCGATCGGCTCAACCCCAACTCAGTTTCGCAGTCAGTCCAGCTTGAAGTACTTGTACGACTCGGCCAGTTCCATGTCCTCGGCGCCGGGATATCGCCGGGTGCGTGCCTCGGCCGCGGTGTCCTGCGCCCAGCGACGCAGCCTGGGCTCGAATTCCCAATCGCCCATCTGTGACTTGTGTTGGGCCAATCCGTTGATCTTCGTGTCGAACGACGAGGTGATGTCGATCCAGACATCGGGTTCGCGGGATCCAGCCAGGTAGACATGTGCGACTTTGTGCGGTTCCAGCCCCTCGGCCAGAAGCTGAGGAAACGTGAGACGGTCGCGAGCCGAGGGGAAGACTGCCGCCAGAGCGGCTTCACCCATGGCCAGGTGGTCCGGGTGCTGGATGTACTCCTGCCCTTCCCAACGGTTGGTTGGATCCTGGCAGATCAGAGCATCCGGTTTGTGCTTGCGAATCATGCGCGTGATAGCGAGCCTCAGGTTGAGATCAGGAATCAGTTCAGCGTCCTTGAAGCGCAGGAACTCAACGGTCCCGACGCCCAAAGCCTTGGCGGCTTCGCGCTGCTCTCGCTCGCGCGTTTCCACCAGGCTCTCCGACGTGAATTCCGGGTCGTCGCTCCCCTTGTCACCGCTCGTGCCGAGGACGAAGATCCCCTCGGCCCCGGCCGCCGTCCATTTGGCGACTGTTCCGGCGCAGATGAACTCCGCGTCATCCGGATGGGCCATCACGACCATGACGCGGCTCGGTGTTCCGCCCTGTGTTTCGTCGCTACTCATTCATGCTCCAGATATGTCGTGGACGCGGGTCGCACTCGTCGCCGCGTCGCGTCTTGAATTTTCGTTGCCCAATGAAGAGGCGCCGACCGTGTTTGGTCGAAGCTCATCAACAGGACTTCATCGATATAACGTGAGAGGATGACCGATTTCATCCAGCGGTGTCATTGCCGAGATCGGCTGCCGCTGCCTTGTCCAGCAACCAGACGACGTGACCGGTTGCCTGCCTCAGATACTGCGAGGGAGTCTGATCAGGATTCCATGGTCCTTCTATCGCGCGATAGACGGCCGGAGCCTTGTCAGCTCCAGCGACGAGGACGAGGACTTCTCGGGCCGCGAGAAGGACTGGGACGGTCAGGGAAAGACGCGTGGTTTGCTGCTGTGGAACCGGGTTGGCAACAACGAGTCTGTCGCGTACCGAGAGGGCGTCCGTGCCCGGAAAGAGCGACGCAGTATGCCCGTCGCCACCGATTCCCAACAAAATGAGATCGAATTGGGGCGGATGTGTCGCGGTCGCGTTTCCGAAGACGGCTGCGAGCTCGGCCTCATAGAGCCTGGCCGCCTCGTCCGGCTCGATTTCGCAGTGCATGCGGTGCACGTTGCTTTCCGGGATGGGAACGAGGTTGAGCAGCGTCTCGTTCGCCATGCGGTAATTCGAGTCAGCATGGTCCGGAGGAACGGTACGCTCATCGCCCCAGAAGACGTCAATCGCTTTCCACTCGACACGGTCTTTGAATTCGTCACTCGCCAGCAACGTGAAAAGGGCACGCGGCGTCGAACCGCCTGAGAGCGCTACACGCGCGTTGCGCCCGCTAGCCTGCCCCTCGCGCACGACCTGAACGAAGCGGCGTGCCGCGATCGAAGCTAGCTCGGCTGCATCTTTGGTGACGACGATTTCGGGTTCACTCACGCGGTTCTCCGGAGATTGATAGACGAGGCATATCGCGCGCCTTCGGCGATCGCCTCCTCGAATAGGCAGTCATGTGTCGTTGTTTCCAACTCTCGCAACAGGAGCTGGGAAAGGCCGGTTGGTGCCGAGCGCATGGCGTGTTCAGCGATCGCCTGTCCGTCAATACTCGCCGACATCCGCAGGGTCGCAAGGTCGTCTCCGACACGCTCGACGTTGAATTCCCCCCGCTTAGACCCGTCGGCCGACGAAAGAGAGGCGCTAAGGAGGTAGCCGTTGTAGTGTTTCGGTGTCGGGTGACCGACGATCTCGACCGCGATTGTTGCGCCGTTGACGGCTTGCACGTTCGCGACTCCCTGGGCCTGGTCCTTTTCCGCGCGCTTCAGACTCCAGCCAAGGCGACTGCTGAGCCACCCGGCGAAGAGCATGGCCTGGGCGGCGTTGACGCGACTCCCGGAGTGATGTCCGAAGACTAGCTTGACATGGCTGACGTGCTCGAGCGCCCAGCGACAGTCGGGCGAATCGAAAATCTGCGACAACATCGAGCGCCATGGAGTCAGACGCGCCCAATTGAGATCGGTCAGAGCGCAGTGTTCCCCGATGCTCTGACACAGGTCATGGACGCGAATGAGGTTGGTACTGCACCGCACGAAATCGAGCGAATCGACGACCATACGGGTGGCAGCGTGCGCAATACGCGCGAAGCGCTTGTCGGCCAGCGGGGGTTGTCCCGGCCACCAGACAAAGGTTGGGAGGTCGGGCAGCGCGAGCGCCACGATGATGCTGGGCAGTTGATCAAGCGAATCAGGCGGCGTCTTGATCTCGATCTTCTCGTAGCAGGACGCAAAGCGCTCGCCAGACGCGGTATAGCAATGGGTGCTGACGTGTGCGTCGATGTCGTCCTCGAATGCCCTGGGGTCCGAGGTGACGTTGAAGCTGATAACTCGTGACGGATGGTTCGTCGCCAGTTCGTTGATGATGGTGCTCGTATGGGTCTCCATCGACGGGTCGGACGAGTGCACCACAAGGTTGAGGACGCTGGTGCGCGTTGGCACGACGTCCGTCTGGCGCAGGCCGATGACAGTCGGCATGCGCCAAAGCTCCGCCAACTCGCGTTCAATCGAGCCAACGTCGACCGCCGGTCCTTTGAATCCGTGAACGTCGACGCTGACGTCAATGCCCGACATACGTTACCTTCCCATCCAAATCGCCTTATGGCTGTCGCCAGGAACGACCGTCGCGCGCCAAGAAGGCATCGGCTGCCGCCGGACCCCAGGATCCCGCTTCGTAATTCGGGAAATGCGGCGGCGTGACCTCGCCCCATTCCTGAAGAATCTCTGTGATTGGCTTCCAGGCCGCTTCGGTCTCGTCGCGGCGGGTGAAAAGGGTCGAATCGCCAAACATGCAGTCGAGCAGCAAACGCTCGTAGGCATCCGGAGACTCGACGAAGAAGGATGTGCCGTAGAGAAACCCCATGTTGACCGAACGCAACCGAATGTGCGGGCCGGGCACCTTGGCGGCGATCTTCATGGTGATGCCTTCATCCGGTTGAATGCGCAGGGCCAGCACATTCGGCTCGAGTGGCGCGCCCTCGGTTGACTTGAAAAGGGGATGAGGCACGCTCTTGAATTGGATGGCGATCTCGGTCACGCGGCGCGGCATGCGCTTCCCCGTACGAAGATAGAACGGGACACCCGCCCAGCGCCAGTTGTCAATCAAGAGCTTGACAGCCACGAACGTCTCAGTCATCGAATCAGGATTGACCTTCGGTTCCTGGCGATAGCCGGGAACGGATTCGCCGGCAACCCAGCCGGGCCCATACTGCCCGCGCACGGTGAATTTCTCGACTTCTTCCGGCTTGATCGAGCGGATGGCGCGGAGCGTCTTGACCTTCTCGTCGCGCACGGCGTCCGCGTCGAAGGTGATGGGTGGCTCCATGGCGATGACGCTCAGGAGCTGGAGCATGTGGTTCTGCACCATGTCACGCATGGCGCCGGCCTGATCGTAGTAGCCTCCACGATCCTCGACACCGATGGTCTCTGCCACGGTCATCTGCACGTGGTCGATGTAATTGCGGGTCCAGATCGGTTCGAAGATGCCATTGGCGAAGCGGAATGCCATGATGTTCTGGACCGTCTCTTTGCCGAGGTAGTGGTCGATGCGGAAGATCTGATTTTCGTGGAAGACCGTGTGCAGGTGATCGTTGAGCTCGATGGCGCTCTGCAAATCACGGCCAAAGGGCTTCTCCACAACAACGCGTGTCCAGCTGTCGCTATGCTGCTGACCGACGAGCCCGGCCGCGCCGAGGTTGTCGACGATCGTGCGGTACATACTCGGCGGTGCGGCGAGGTAGAAGATCCGATTGCCGCACGTGCCCCGTTCCCGGTCCAGCCGGGCGAGCTCGACGCCGAGCGCCACATAATCGTCCGGATTCTCGAAGTTCCCGTCGACGTAGGAAATGCCCTGCTCGAACGTCTCCCAAACGTTAGGATCGACCGGCCGTCGGCGAGAGTGTCGATCGACCCCGTCGCGCATTTGTG
Source organism: uncultured Chloroflexia bacterium (assembly GCA_963713965.1). GTDB lineage: Bacteria > Chloroflexota > Chloroflexia > Thermomicrobiales > Thermomicrobiaceae > CALAGB01. The sequence continues at coordinate 1,146,409 of OY970217.1, read as the reverse complement.
TTCGGAACATCATGTTGGTCAGATCGCGCCGAGCATAGCCAACGACGCTGAAGCCGGATGGAAGCAGGCCCTCGATGGCCAGATTGTAGAGCGCGGGCATCAGCTTACGGCTGGTCAGATCTCCTGAGGCGCCGAAGATGACCATGGCGCAGGGAGCCGGTACGCGTTCGAGGCGTAACCCCTCGCGTAGCGGATTCTCGACCATGGCGGTTTGCATGGAATCCTCCCACTGTCAGACGTTCGCGTGTCATTCCAGCATCATGACGTCGCCAACCGGTCATCTATCGCGACTGCCGACGACGCTGATCCGGCGTAACCCGCACGTACCAACATCGATGTTTCAATTCAATTGGTCATGTCGGCAACGGCTTGCCGCCGGTTTAGTGCGCGTGCACCGTTGCCGAAAAAATCTCTTACTCTTCGGTAGCAAGCATCACGCCATGTAATGCTCGACAGCTTTTCGACCACGAGCTAGCGAAGTGCCGACGACACCAGTGACTGCAAAAGTCGATCGAGCCCGGCAACCGGATCACCCGAGATCTTGACGCGCAACAACGGACGTTGCCGTTTGCCCAGCGCCTCATAGTCGCCCAGAGATTGGGCAGCGAAGAGCGTCCCGAAGGAATAGGTCTCGTCCGGAATCGGCAGATCGCGCGAGGGTTCGATGACGATCTGCAGAAACGCTCCGGATCCCGGCCCGCCCTTATAGAGCTGACCGATGGAGTGCATGAAGCGTGGTCCGTAGCCGAACGTCGTCGCTACGTTCAAACGCTCTCGCAGTAGACGGCGAATCTCGTTCAGGCGCAAGTCCACATCAGAGCTGCGCTGGCAGAAGGCCATGATCGCCAGGTAGTCCCCAATACCGACCTCGTCCAGGAACGCTTCCGTGGCCTCGCTCAACGACGCGGCCGTTACGCCATAAGCAGCGATGCCATCGCTGGAGATCGTGGTCATCGGCTCCGGGAGTTTGTGCTCGTTCTTGAAGGTCCCGAGCAGACGGTTGGTGTTGTCTTTACTCTCCTGCACGTTGGGCTGATCGAACGGATTGATCCCGAGCTCGATTCCTGAGATGGCCGTGGCGATCTCCCAGCGGAAGAATTCCGCGGTAATGTCCCATTCGTCGCGTAGTCGTATTCGCATGACGGGATGTCCCGCCTCCTCGAGCCCAGCCAGCATGGCGTCCGTGTCCGCATGCGGTTGTGGTGCCAGGTCGAAGCCGACGAAGACCCGGTCGGCGGCGTACGCGCCGGGAGCGGAATACGGCTCGTTGGCGATCGGAACGATTCCAGTTCCGTCCTTGCCGGTGCTTTCCGCGATCAGCTGCTCCAGCCAATCAGAGAGGGAGGTCAGCGCTGGGTCGGGAATGAATGTCAGCTTGTCTCGTCCCAGCGCGGCGAGCATTCCGAGCGCACCGCCGAGCCAGAGGCCCGGGTTCTCCAGCGCATCCTTCTTCGTCTTCTCGGCCATCTCGGCCGCCCGCTGCAGCAGCAGATCGACGTCGAGCCCGATGACCGCGGCTGGTACGAGGCCAAACAATGACAGGGCCGAGAAGCGTCCGCCGATGTTGGTGTCGTTGAGGAAGACGTGGCGGAAGCCGCGCTCTCGTCCGATCTTCTCGAGCACCGTGCCCGGATCGGTGATGGCGATGAAATGCGCACCTGCTCCACCGGAGACCGCACCCTCGACCTGCGCGAAGAAATACTTGAAGAGAGTGGACGTCTCGATCGTCGTGCCTGACTTCGAGCTGACGATAAAGAGCGTCTGGTTGAAATTCAGGGAGTCAGAGAGCTTGCGGATGGTGTCTGAATCGGTGCTGTCCAGCACTGTTAGCTCAGGGAAACCTTCTTGATTTCCGAACGTGCGCTGGAAAACCTCAGGCGCGAGACTGCTGCCGCCCATGCCCAACAGGATGGCGCGCGTGAAGCCGGTCTGGCGGACGTCATCCGCGAATGATTTGAGCTTTTGGACTTCCTTGGCCATGACGGTCGGGCTGTCGAGCCAGCCGAGTGCCGTTGAGATCTGCTTTTGCGTGGTGGAGTCGTGGCTCCAGAGGGAGGCGTCTTTCGACCAGAGTCGAGACGCAGCCTTGTTCTCAACCAGACGTTTGACCGTCTCCTCGACTTCGTCAGTGTAAGAACCCACTGATCCTGAACCAGAACCACCGGCTGCACCAAAGGTCTTACGCTTCTCCTCGATGCCGGCCAACAGGTTGTCGAATGACTTCGCGAACGACGCCACGCCATCGACCTGGAGTTTGTTCGTCACGTCGTCGTAGGAGATGCCGAGTGCTTCCATCTCATCCATGATGTGGTGCGCTTCGTCCATGTTCTCGTCGACGGTTCGCTTGACCACACCGTGATCGCGGAAGGCGTCGACCGATACCGGCGCCATAGTTTCCACCGTGTCTGGCCCGATCAGCGCCTCGATGTAAAGGACGTCACTGTATTCCGGGTTCTTTGTGCTGGTGCTGGCCCAGAGTGGGCGTTGCAGGCGGGCGCCGTGCTTCTTCAGCTCGATGAAGCGAGGCGATCCGAACAGCTGCTTGAAGTGCTCATAGACGATCTTGGCGTTGGCGATGGCCGCCTTGCCTTTGATCGCTTCCAGGCGCCGTTTCTGATCGTCATTGAGCTGCCCACCCAGTTTGGCGTCGATGCGCTTGTCGACTTCAGTGTCGACACGGCTGACGAAGAAGCTCGCGACCGAGGAGATGCTATCGACCGGCAAGCCCTTTTCGACGCGACGTTCGATTCCACGCAGATACGCTTCGACGACGCGCAGGTAGTCATTGAGAGCGAAGAGGAGGGTGATGTTGACGTTCACCCCCGAGAAGATGAGTTCCTCGACGGCCGGAATGCCTTCATTCGTCCCAGGCACCTTGATCATGACGTTGGGACGACCGATCGAAGCGAAGATGCGTTTCGCCTCGCGGACTGAGCGTTCGGTCTCCGACGCCAGGTAGGGCGGCAGCTCGATCGAGACGTAGCCATCCTGTTTGTCGGTCGCCAGATAGACGGGCCGAAGGAGGTCTGCCGCGCGGCGAATATCATGGAAGGCAAGGTCCTCGAAAATCTCTTCCTTGTTGGCGCCTTCCCTGGTGAGTCTTCGGATCTGGGCGTCGTAGGCATCTCCCGCGGAGAGGGCCTTTTCGAAAATGGTGGGGTTCGAGGTCATGCCGTGAAGGCCGTCATCACGTATCAGGCGCTCGAGCTCTCCGGTGGTAATGAGCGATCGGCTCAGATTGTCAAGCCAGAAGCTCTGTCCCACGGAGGCGAGCTGTTGCAACGGGTTCGGCATCAATTTGTCCTTTCGTGTGCCTGGTTTGATCGCGAGTTGTTGTAGCTGCCGTGTTGGAAGCGCGTTCGAAGCGGGTGAGGTTGGTGCCGAAAACGGAGGTGTTCCCACGAGCCTGCCCGAACGCGGAGTTAGTTCCCGATCTACCGCTTAAGTATGCACCCTTCCTGGGAAGTCGTCTCTACCATCTCAAATTCCTTAACGACTTCGTTGACGCAGATCATCCCACGGAGTCACAGACTCGAGGTTCCGTTCTGCATTATGCGCGCCGCGAAATCAGCGGTTTCCGCGTCAGAATGCGGAACAGCGCCAATTGTCCAATGCGAAAAGCGACAATTTCGAAAAGGGGGGTTGACACCTGAGGCAATGTACGTACAATAGAGATCAGACAGCTGTACGTACAACGCGATTGGGGGCCGGATGGTTGATTCGAAGCGCTCCCGAAGTCGTGAACACCCGACTCGATACTCGCGTTGTCGACGCATCTGGGCTCGGGCACATCGGCCCGACATGGCCTTCCGGACGACCGTCGAACTCTCGATGGAGGACGTCGGACAGCATCGATCGGATTACGCCATAACGTCTCGCTCGAGTTGTTTATGGCTCATGGAACGAAGCCGAACGCTTGAGACGATCTGCCAGTCACGCTGGCACAGCTAATTTAGAACCATCTCTTCCCTCCCTCCCTGTCTTCGGGGCCGCCCACAACGGCCCCGTTTTTATTTTCGTCTGATTTCCAACTAATTGCCTATTCCTGCGCGTATTCGAATGCCGTTCCATTGGAAGCAGGAGCCCGATGGGGCCGGATCCGATGGCATCGAGGATGCATGAACCTCGGTTGCTGATTCATTCGAGCTAGCGCGCCGAAGGCGCGAACCCGAAGGGGACGAGTACCGCCCTTGGAGTCACACAGCGATTGCGTCTACAGGTGGTTCGCCGAACACGGATTCCACCTCATTTATCGATCCACAGCCATTCGCCTGATGGCGCACCAAGAGCTTCCCGGCGTTGAGGTGCGAATCGGCACCGTCTACGTCGTGGTCGAGCGAGACGGTAAGGAAATCTACCGGTCTCTCGTCCGCGAGTTCGATCCCTCCGACGTCGCCGCACACGTATTCAGCGGCTCGGCGTAATTATTTCGTAATGTCGGTAATCCTCAGTTCATCCGAAACGGCCGCCCTGCTCGTAGAATAAGTGCAGGAGCGAACTGTTCGCGCCAATATTCCCGCAATGATGAATGAAGGACCGACCATGAGCCCGCGCCTCTTTTCCCGCTCCGGCTACATCCCAGGTATCGTCGCCGCGCTGATCGCATCGGTGGTCATGCTCCTCCTCGGTCGCGTTTGGGGGGCGCCGGTGCCGACGCAGCTCCTTTCCGACCGCATTACATCGCTGACGCCGGTCGATGTCTTTGGCGCGATCCTCGGCAAACTCGAATCGTCGGCTAAGCCGCTGATCTTCGTTCTTCTCTTCATCGGCCAGTTGGTGATCGGTGGTCTCATCGGAGCGCTGCTGGACGGACTGCTCAAGCGCGATAACTCTCCGCTACGCCTATTCGGTGCAATCTCGGTCGTCACCTTTGCGATCTTGGGGTTCGTCTTCGCTCCGCTTGGTGAGGTCGGGATCTTCGGTCAGCATTCATCTGCCGGATCGACCACAACGGCGTTGAGCTTCGGCATCATCGCGATCGTCTACGCAGGAGTTTTGGTCGCGTGGCTGGCCGCCAGGGAAAGCGAATTCGCGGTCGACAATGACGAGTCGCGCCGTCGCGTCGTCAGCCTGGTCGCCATTGGCGTACCGGTGCTGCTGGCGTCCGCATATCTCGGCAAGTTCTTCGTCGCGCTCAACAAAAAGAGCCAGGTTCCGTCGGCGCCCGACACCGCGGACGGCATATCCCCCGCGTTGACGCCGATCGACGACTTCTACGTGGTCTCCAAGAATTTCATCGACCCGACCGTGGCGCAGGGTGGATGGAATCTGTCGATCGAAGGGCTGGTCGACAATCCGCAGAGCTATACCTACGACCAGATCCGCTCTCGGACGGCCACCAAACACATTGCCACACTGGAGTGCATCAGCAACGAAGTGGGCGGCGAGTACATCAGCAATGGTGAATGGACCGGATTTCCGCTCAAGCAGCTGCTGGATGAGGCGGGCGTAAAAGACGGCGTGGTTGACGTCGTCTTCTATGCCGAGGATGGCTACTCCGACTCGATTCCGCTCACGGTCGCGCTCGACCCGAATACGTTCCTCGTGCACGAGTTGGACGGTCAGCCGCTCACCAAGGACCATGGTTTCCCGGTGCGAATGCTTGTTCCCAACATCTTCGGTATGAAGAACGTCAAGTGGTTGAACAAGATCGCGCTCGTCGACAACGACTTCAAGGGCTTCTGGCAGCATCGTGGCTGGAGCGATGTGGCCGTCATCACGACCATGTCGCGCATCGATTATCCGCGTGCATTGGACACGGTCACGGTAGGCCAGCCGATCAAGGTCGGCGGCGTCGCCTTCGCCGGAAGTCGCGGCATCAAGCGGGTCGAGCTCTCGACCGACGGGGGCAAGACCTGGAACGATGCCAAGCTCGAGAAACCGCTCTCTTCATTGAGCTGGGTGATCTGGACCTTCGACTGGACACCTGATGGAGACGGAAAGGTGACGCTCGAGGTGCGAGCGACCGACGGCACCGGCCAGACCCAGACCAAAGATGAGAATCCGCCGCTACCGGACGGATCGACGGGCTATCACACGGTGTCGGTGAAGGTGGCGCAGGCCACGACGTAACGGGAACCGCGATTTGTCCTCGGTCACTCCCACTTGAAGGTGCGGCTGGCGATTGCCAACGTGACCAATCCCCACGCGGCCAGAATCAATAGGTTCCAGATGGGAAAACTGGTGTGCGGCCCGAGCGACGCTCGCAACGCGTCGGCGAATGCGGCCGACGGGAAAATGCGCGCCGGGATCGAGAGAAATCCCGGCAGCTTATCGAGTGGCCAGGCAACCCCGCCAAGGAGCAAAAACAAGAAGAAGAGCGTGTTGGCAGTGGCCAGTGTCGTCTCGGCGCGGAACGAGCCGGCCAGCATGAGCCCAAAGCTGGAGAAGGTTGCGATGCCGAGGATCAACGCGAAGATTGCAATCGGCAACGTACCGCTCGGATGCCAGTCGAATAGGAAATAGGCGATGCCGATCAAGATGATGATGTCCAGGATATCGACGGCGATGACCGAGATGATCTTGGCGATCAGCAGTTGAGTACGAGAGAGTGGTGTGCTGCCGAGTCTCTTGAGCACGCCGTAGCTGCGCTCGTAGCCTGTGCGGATGCTGAGGCTGACCAGACCGGTCGACATGACCGCCAGCGCCAACATACCTGGGAGCAGAAAATCGATGGGCCGCTCGACGCTGGAAGGCTTTACGCCGATTCCGGCGAAGAAGATGAGGAGTGCTGGTGGGAAGAAGACGGTGATCAGCATCCCCTCGAACTGCCGCAGGGTCAGCATTAGCTCCATCTTCGACTGCGCGATGAGTGCGTTCATATCGTGATCTTTCGTTGGCCGGTCATTCTCGAAGCTCATTGCCTGTCAGACGTAGGAAGACCTCTTCGAGCGATTCGTGTCCGACGCGAAGATCGTTCAGCAAGATTCCGTGATCACGACCCCAGCTGGTTATCTCGGCCAGCAGATCAATCGGTCTGGCCGTATGCATCACGTAAAAGCCGGGACGTTCCTCGCGAATACCGCGTGATGACGGCAGGTGACTCAGGTCGTCTGCGTCCATGCCCGCCGGGCCTGTGAACTGCACCTCTTCGGCGCTGGTCGCGGTGAGAATGCGAGGTTCTTCGAGTGCCAGCAGGCGCCCGTGATCGATGATGGCCACGCGGTCGGCCAGACGCTCGGCCTCCTCCATGAAATGAGTGGTCAAGAGAATGGTGAGGCCGCGGTCTCGTAGTGATTGCAAGATGTCCCAGGTCATGTGGCGCGCCTGCGGGTCCATAGCGGTGGTCGGCTCATCAAGAAAGAGGAGCTCCGGTTTACCGATGAGCGCGGCCGCAAGTGCGAGGCGGCGCTGCTGACCACCGGAGAGCTGTCGATAGCGCGTGTGAGCCGCCTCTTCGAGTCCGACCATCTCGATCATCGTGTCGGTCTCTTCGGCGTCTCGATAGAACTCTCGCAGCAGGTTGAGGATCTCGATCGGCGTCACGGTTGGGTAGATACCTGCATTCTGCAGCATCACGCCGATTCGCTGCTTGAGCTCACCGCCATCCCGGATCGGATCGAGCCCCAGGACTCGAACCTCGCCGGCGTCCGGCGTGCGATAACCCTCGAGGATCTCGACCGTCGTGGTCTTGCCCGCTCCGTTTGGTCCGAGCAGAGCGAAGATCTCTCCACGCCAGACGCTGAAGCTGAGTCCGTCCACGGCGCGTTTGGCGCCATAGCTTTTCTCGAGAGCGCGGACCGTAATCGCATCTTGCATGGTTGTCGACATAACTCCAACGCGAGCCGTTTGTCCACTGGCTATGGGTGAGGAACCCTACCAGGCTCGACGGATGAATCTAGCTGGCGAAACTGATCTGATACAACATCATGTAAATGATCCAACCGGTGAATGCAACATACAACCACATGGGTAGCGTTTTTCGTGCCAGGTTCTTGTGTCGGGCGAACTGTTTCGTCAACGCCCGATAGAGGACGATGAGGACGAGCGGGATGATCAATGTGGCCAAAATGGTGTGCGAAATCAGAATCGCCAGGTACCCGACACGGACGGCACCGTGGCCCGCGAAGATCTTGGTGGGCTGCGTCAAGTATCGGGTTATGTAAGCGACGAGGAAGAGGGCGGCGAAGGTCGTTGCCGTCAGCATGGACCATTTGTGTCGCTGAATTTGCATGTGGCGGATGAAATAGTAGCCGAATAGCAGTGAAACGCCACTCAAGACGATGAAGGTGGTGTCGATGAGTGGAAGCCAGTGCGCCATCGAATTGAGTTGCCTTTACATGAAGGTTTCGCGACCGTCCCCGCATTTTACGCTTATGCGCAACGCTCCAGGGGTCAGGAAAAACCCGCGATGAGTCACGCGGTTAGCGCGAGAGCGGAATGACGCCATTCCTAGCGGGAGCGGGAAACGCGTGTCGGTAGCGCTTCAGCCAACAACGGTTGAAGAACGATGATCATGCGCGCCACCGTCGCACTGATCTGGTTGGCTAGTGGGTCTGTTAGGGGTTGATAGGGGAGATGTTGGAAGAAGTGTCCCCAGGAGTTGGTCCAGCGTTCAAGCTCGAATCCCTCTCCAAGCTCGTGCTTGATTTCCAGGATGTGTGAATCGAAAAAGCGGAGTAGACGCTCGGTCGATTCGGGACCGTCTTCAAAGTGCAACCCGATCTCGATGTGCCGGTCGCGGGCGTTGGCCCACACTTCGTAGTGGATGCGGGCGTGCCCGTAGCTGAGCTTGAGCAGATCGCGCGTTGTGAAGGATTGGTACCCCTTGAGGGATTCGGGGAGCATCGGCCGCACGGCTTCCGCCACGTCGTGGAAAAAGTCGCGACGCGTGAGGGACGGGGATTTACTGGCTTCGCTGGGCGTGGCGCTCATCTTATGACCCGGAATGATGACCGAGAGACTATGGTCCGATCACGATTGGGCGACGCCGACCTAAGGTCACGCACGACCCATTCGCGGACTCAAGGATACGCCGTTCGGGTGGGGTGGCGGAAGCGGCTAACAAGTCGATCACGGCGCGATTGGCAATCAAGTGCGCCTTGGCGGTCAGGCGTAGATGCTCACCATGCGCTGTCTCGTCGGGCACCTCGGTCACCCAGGAAGCGACGGTGATGCCGGGATGCCGTGCGGCAGGGTTGCGGCGCGTGCGAGGCGAATCCACCGGAATGGCGCCAAAATACCAGATCATCTCCCGGTGCGTGTTGGCTGGGAATCGCTCCGGAATCCAGTTCGAGCCCCAGGTCATGTAGCGCTCTCGATAGAGGCGGTTCCACTGGAGCATCTCGACCTCGCTGGAGACGGCGTGCGCCACCGCGTCGCGAATGGCGTAGGCGGCAAGCCGGTGTTCGGGATAGGAACGGCTGTCGAGGTGATGAAGGATGCCGTAGATCATGGCTTGAACCTGCCAATAGCTCACGTTGAAGCGGGGCGGCGAGCCAAATCCGGCGAAGGTCTGGGCCCATTCATGTGACGGAACGCCATGGTTGTCGACGATCACGTCCGGCAGCCAGCGCTCCCACATTTTGGTGCGTACGCGTGACTCGCCGAATGGTGTGTCGGGATTGTCATTGTCCTCGGCGAACTCGTAGCCGACCGCGTTGTAGCGTGCCGGATGGTGCTTCCAGGTCGGGTGCTCGCGTTGCAGGCGATCGTGCAAAGCCGCCCCGTCCGCGTTCTCGTAGGGAAGGATGGCGACGTTGACGCGGCTCAGCAGGCGACGCCACTCGGGGTCCCCGGTGAGGAGCTCAATCAGACGCAACGCGGCGGTAGTGCTGGCGACTTCATTGGCGTGGTGGCGCGCGACGATCATGAACGTCGGCTTGAAGATCGAGAGCTTTCGTCGCGACCAGACTGAAGCCGACATCGGAACCGTGACCTCAACTGCGGGGATTGAGCGTCCCCGATACGAGCGGTCGAGCGTGGTTTGGACGCGGACTTCTGGACGCGCTGCCACGCGAGCGAGCTGTTTTGCCAGGCGTTCCTCATTCAGGAACAGTGACTCAGAGACCGGCGATGAGGCTGGTGTAACCGCAGGCTCGTCACGCTTTGGTGGCCAGCCGAGTGACACTTTAAAGCCGTCGTCGGCTGAGACGATCAATTCCGGGAAATGCTGATCGGGAGGCATCAAGTCGGCCAACGCCTGCATTCTCGCCCGCATCACTGACGACAAACTGGGCCAGCGGACCTGAAGCTGCGCCTGATCGCGCAGCACGGAGATGGTGGTGACGGCCGGCCGCGCGGGCGGGTCCGACAGGATGACGCCCAGGGGTTCACTCGCGAGACTCGACTCGAGTCTCGCGACAGAACGCGCCTGGCGGCGCAGTTCCACTCTGCCATGCGGCGCAGCGCCTGGTCTGACATGCACGATCGGGACGACACCCCCGGGAGCCGCGAGGCGCTCGCCGGTCGTCTTTGCGCCGAGGGTCTCAACGAAGTCAAGCACGTTGAAATAGATGTCTTCATGCAGCGCCTCGGCGGCCGAGTTCATTTCCTCGCGAATTCCGAAGGGTTCGTCGGTCTCGCTGATGGAAAGTTCGACGAAGAGTTCGTCGAAGAAAGGCTGGTCCCCGCGGCGCGGCTCGCCGTCGGTTGCGTTGATGATCGCCCCTTGAAGGCGCGGGAGGACCTCTTCCTGCAGGTAATCCCAGAAGCGCTCGGGATCGGTGGGAACGCGCTCGTTGACGGAGATACCGTTCTGGCGGGCCTGTATGCCGCCGCTGACGAAATGGACGATGCCCCCGTCCGGATAGAGCGTGTGATACGGACGGCGATCTCGGGGTGGGTCGAACTCGGTACGCGAGAGGAGCGTGCCATCTTCGTCGAACGCGCTGGCGGCATACAGGGCTGGGCCTTCGTGTTCTGCCAATGTGACGCGCTCCAACGGTAAAGCGAGCGCTTCAGCGATGATCTCGTCGGCCGGGAAGAGTTCCTGCAGCCAGCGGATACGCATATCGAGTGCGTGGTCGCTTTCGTTGGTTTCTAGCGGCCGAAATCGAAGAGTGACGCGGTGGATTCCGGCCAATTCCAGCCACTCCGGTAGAACCACCTCGCGCAGCCAGCAGAGTCCCGCCTTGAATGCGTCGATGGCGCGTATATCACAGCGACTCGCCTGAAATCCTGCTGCCGTTAGCTCTCGTTGGATCCGCTCCTCCAACGCCCGACGAATGGACGCGGGTTCGGAGACGATCACGGTTAGCGACAGGGGGAGGCGCCGGTCGAGCTCAGGGATGACGTCGTCGCGAAGGACGTCGATGACCCGATCGACCTCCCAGCGGGCGGACCATTCGTGCTTGAAGTCTGTCAGCGTGGCGCCCGGTCCGACGATCGGCAGCGCGCCGCCGACCTCGTCATGGACAATCCGCGCCAGCGAACGTTGGTCATCAGCGTTGGATGAGAGGAGCCGCAAGGTGGCACCGTCGAGCGTGTCGGACCTGCCCCGCAAGTCAGCCAGCAACGCGGCGGAGCGTCCTTCAGCAGTCCATCCCGCCAAGCTCCAGCGCAGCCAATCCTGAATCTCGCTCGCGGAAGCGTCACAGTCGTCGCTCGGCGGGAGGGGCCATGTGAGCGTCAGTCGTTCGAGAAGCACCGCGGCGTCGTTTGCGTCCCCGAAGAGCTCCAGCGATGGGTTGGTGGGGTGATCGACGGTCGTCAGCCTGGCGAGATAGCCATTTTGTAGGTGCAACCGCAGCGGGATCCTCCCCGGTCGGGGGCGTGATGACGCCGTGGCGACGGGGAGGTCGATGCCAGAAGATTCGATGGCCAGTCTAACGACGAAATGAAACAGCCCAATCCCTACGGCACGTGGCAGATCATCGGGTACCATGATGCAGAGTCGAGTGCCGTCCGGGATCTCGTTGCCATCGTGATCGGTGAGCAGTCCGTCGGTTTCAAACAGCCTAGCGAGATCGAAGATGGACGAATCAGGGACGGATGCGTGATTGCGTTCCAGGGCGGCGTCCCCGCGTAAGGTGAGGTCGCGGATGGCGTCCGGGCCTTCCAGGATGACGGCTGGACGCCCTTTCCACCCGTCGCGCTCAAGATGTGGGCGAATGCTTCGTCCGCGCCTGACGACGATCGGGACGTGATTGGGGCCCGGATCATCGACGATCAATGGTGGTGTGAATCCGGAAGTCTCCAGACCGAAGCGCGCGGCAAGATCGAAGAGGGCACACCACATGTCGGTGTCCGGTTCCTCTTCCAGGACGATCCGTGCGCGAATGTCGTCGGGATGCGAGTCGGCATTGGAGTCGATCAGGAAGGCGCCAGCGGAGAACAGATCGTCAGCACTCTGTGCGGGCCCCCGGTCCAGCACGATTCCTCCTTCTGGCATACCGTCTTGTGTTGGCGTCCGCATTGTACCGGAGGATCGAAAGCTGTGCCGACGACCACTGGCTGCCAGATGGCAACGTCGAACGAGTTTTGTTGAAGGGACGGGAACATGAGGTCGACCAATGGAGCGCATTTGCTCGCGCGCGCCCTGAAGGACGCCGGGGTGACCCGTCTCTTCAGCCTCTCTGGGAATCAGATCCTTTCCATCTACGATGCCTGCCTTGATGAAGACATCGATGTGACCGACACGCGGCATGAATCGGCCGCGGCGCACATGGCGGACGCCTGGGCTAAAGTCCGTGGTGAGCCGGGTGTCTGCTTGGTGACGGCGGGACCAGGACACACCAACGCCGTGACTGGAGTTGCCAACGCCATGGCCTCGGAGACGCCGGTCCTATGGCTGAGCGGCGCTAGCGAACGCGAGACGGTCGGAATGGGCGGCTTCCAGGAGCTGGATCAGGCGGCGATCGCTCGTGAGGTCTGTAAAGCTGCCTGGACGGTGGAGTCCGCAGAAGAAATCCCGGCGTTCGTCTCTCGGGCCTGGAGGACCATGCTCGAGGGCCGACCTGGACCCGTCTACCTTGGTCTTCCAGCCGATGTCCTTACGGCGGAAGTTAGCTCTGAACGTGCGCCATTGCAGCAGTGGGCGTTTCGGCCGCCGCTCAGATTCGCGGATCTGGCACTGGTTCACTCCGCACTCTCAATACTTGCCAGGGCCAGTAAGCCGATGATCCTGTCCAGTCCATCGGTGACGCGCGGCGAGACGGGGATACGGCTGCGGGAACTTGCCGCGCGAACTACCATCCCCTGGATGGCGATGGAGAGTTCACGCAACGTCGGCGATCCGGCGTTGAATGGATCTGGGGCGGCTATTCGTGAGACGGACGCCGTGCTGCTGATCGCGCCACAAGACTTCATGGTGAAGTTCGGTGGTCCTGGCGCTTTCGCGGACGGCGCGCGCGTGATCCATGTGGTTCCGGATCCGGACGAGATTGGTCGCAACGCACCGGTGACGCTCGGCATCGCAGGTGACGCAGGAGCCGTGCTTTCCCAGCTCATCGCGGAATCGAGTAGGGAAAAGTGGGACCATCGATCCTGGGCAGACGGGGTAAAGGCACTGCGACAGAGGGGACGCGCCAGCCTGGCTCAGTTCGCCTGTTCCGACGAGGTGCCGATCCATCCTTTGCGGCTGGCACATGAGCTTCGCGAAGTCCTTCCAACTGGATCGCTGGTGGCGCAAGACGGCGGGGAGTTCTCGCAATGGATGCGCTGGGGACTGGCCGGCGCCGATTTCGAGCCTTTGCTCCACGGCAAGTTCGGCTCGATCGGTTCAGCGATCCCGCTGGCCATCGGTGGGGCACTGGCTCGGCCGGGAGCGCGCGCGTTTGCCATCCTGGGTGACGGAACCTTCGGCTTTCACGGCATGGAGTTCGACACTGCCGTGCGCCACGACATCCCGATCATCGCGGTCGTTGGGAACGACGCCGCCTGGGCAGCTGAGCGGCATCGACAAGTGCGTCTCTACGGTGAGGATCGGGTAGTGGCCAGCGATCTTCTGCCGACGCACTATGACGAGGTGGTGCGGGCGCTCGGCGGCCATGGAGAGCTCGTCGAGCGGCCGGAGCAGATCCGACCTGCACTCGAACGCGCGCTGGCTAGCGGTAAACCGGCCTGTGTGAACGTCATGATCACGAGCGTGCCGAGTCCGGCCGCGTTGCCGTAAGGCCGCTCGCCGTACGGTGCATTTTCCCTCTACTGAGAGGCAGGTGGACAGATCTACTCCACACTGAGTCTGGTAGCCGGAGGTGGAGTAATTGCCGGCTCGGCGTTCCTGGGCGGGGCCGCCGGATTCGGTACGGCACTCGTGAGCACGCCGCTCTTGCTGCTGCTCGGCTTTCCACTCCCCTTCGTCATCACGCTCAACCTGGCGATGAACATGTTGACGCGCATTTCCGTCACGTATCAGCTCCGCGCTCACGTCACCAGAAGATCCTGGTTATTGATCATCGGCAGCGTCCCCGGCCTGATTCTTGGCGTGGTGGTCCTGACGTCAATCTCGGCGCATGTGATCAAGATGGCGACTGGCGTGTTGGTGCTTGGTCTGACGGCACTCATAGCGCGCGCCATTGACGCGCCGCCGCCGCGGCCACTCCGCGGGGCGCCGATCGTCGCCGGTTTCGCGGGTGGGTTTCTCGGGTCGACCACGTCACTGAACGGGATGCCGGCCGTACTGCTGCTGGCGAGAGACAAGGTGGCGCCAATAAGCTTTCTGGCTGATCTGGCGGTCTACTTCGTCCTTTCGAACGCCATTGGATTGGTAGTGCTGAAAGTGGGCAACTCGCTCAACACACATGCGCTCTATCCAGCCCTGCTCTTGTGGCTCCCTGGCTCGTTGATCGGCAATCAGATCGGGATCACGCTGGGCACGCGGCTGCCGGAACGATTCTTTCGTTGGATGACCATTGTCGTCGCGGTCGTCTCCGGCGTGATGACGTTGGTGACGGCGTGACCGAGAACAGCGACGAATCGCATGTGCAGGCGATTCAATACCTGCTCAAGTCTCTTGCGTTTGATGGTGATGTACGAAATGTTCGGTTCATCGCCGAGGGCTGGGACAATCGCGTCTATGCACTGGGAGACGATGTATTGTTGCGAGTGGCCAAGAACGACGACGCCTCGTCTCAGTTGCTGCGTGAAGCCGCGGTGCTGCGCCGCATCGTGCCATTGCTCACTCTACCGGTGCCCCTTCCCGAGTACGTCCACGAGCCAACGCCGGAGGTCCCGTTGGCAGCTATGGCGTATCGCAGGGTGCCAGGGAAGTCGCTCGACGCGGATGACGTCGACGACAAAGGGGCGAGCGCGTTGGCGCCTGAATTGGCTCGTTTTCTCAACCGTCTGCACGCGATTCCGCTGGAAGTCGTCGGCGATCTTGGAATCGCCAGCTTCACTTCAGGCCGCTGGTTGGCTCACCATAGTGAACTCGTCGACTTCACGCGTGACCTGATTCGGCAACGGCTCCATCCGGAAACCTTTGCCTGCTTCGAACGCTGGTGGGGCGCGTACCGGCATGACCCGGATGCCGTTGATTTCACGCCCCGCTTCATTCATGGAGATCTCGGCTGCGAGCACGTCCTGGTCGAACGCCATCCCTGGCGAGTGACCGGGGCAATCGATTTTGGCGATGCGATGATTGCCGATCCAGCGCTCGATCTCGCGGGATTCCCGGACGACCTTGCGGCCGAAGTCATATGGCGGATGCACCCAGCCGAGGGCGAGCGTAAAATTTGGAGTCGGCGTGATGCCTATCGTCGGATCGCGCCACTGCATGCCATTCAGGTTGGACTGCAACGACGAGATTCCGCGCTGCTCGACGAGGGAATTGACGGCCTCGAACAGCGGTTTTGCCCCTGAATTTCCTGCGATTTTCACTTCACAAAATTGCTCTTCACGTGTCATATCCAAGTGAACGGCGAAGGCGACAGGAAGGGACGTGCCGTGGCCGAAATCCCGATTTTCGAGGACCTCGTGGAACGTCATCAGGCCGAGATATTTGGCTATATTCTCCGCATGGTGCGTCAGGACGGGGAGGCACAGGATCTCTGTCAGGAAACGTTTCTCCGCGCCTATCGTGCCTACGACCGGCTGGATGGCGAGCCCAACTACCGCGCCTGGCTCTACAAGATCGCAACCAACACCACGTTGAATCATATTCGCCAGCGGCGCAATGGTGATCGAACCATGGCACGTTTGATCAACCATCAACCAACGGTGCATCACGACGATCACGTCGACCGGCTCGGCAAGGACCAGCTACTGAGCAAAGTGCACTGCGCCATTCAAGAATTGCCACCGAAACAACGTGCCGCTTTCACACAACGCAAGTTCCTGGGTCTTTCGTATGGGGAGATCGCGACGGGGCTCGAATGCACTGAGGAGACGGCGCGTGCGCACGTCTATCAGGCGGCCCAGAAGCTCCGCAAGCGATTCTCCACGGAGCTCCGGGAGGTGGGGATATGAGAGCCTTGAGCTGCGACGATGTAGTCCAACAGCTCCCACTTTTGGTCGTTGGCGATTTGAGTGCTGACGAAGAGCATGACATGGATGTCCACGCACTCGATTGTCCTGAGTGCGCGGCTGAGATCGCCGAGAGCCGCCATTTGGCTGCGATTCTCGACGACATTCCGGCGATCGATGACCTTGACGCACGCGTCGCCATGGCGCTACCAATGTTGCGAGCGCGCATCAGTGCGGTGCTGCCGCGCCGGGTCGGCTTCGACCGCATCGATTCACCGCTCGGACCACTCTTCTTGGTGGTATCCGGCGATGGATTGTGCGCTGTTCGATTCGCCGAGACTGAAACGGACGTGGCGACCTGGGCTGGTGAGAGCGACCTCTCGCTTTCGCCGGACTCGGCTGAAGTGCGGCCGTATGCGCATCAGTTGCGGCAGTATTTCGATCATGAGCGCACGGAGTTCGATTTTCCGATTGATTTGTCGACCGCATCGCCATTCGTGCAGCGCGTTTTGCAGGCGACGGCGAGGGTTCCGTTTGGGCATCTCGTGAGCTATAAGACAATCGCTCGGGATATCGGTGATCCGAAGGCGACGCGAGCCGTGGGGAACGCGCTCGGTCACAATCCGGTGCCGATCGTCATTCCGTGTCACCGCGTGATTCGCTCCGATGGATCACTGGGTGGCTATACCGGCGGGACGTTCATCAAGCGTCACCTGTTGACGCTTGAGGGCTCGATGTTGATGAATTAAACTGGTTCACCCGCCAATGACGTGGTGCGAATCGACCCATTCGCTCACAGAATCTGACTAGCGCAGTGATTCTTGACATTCGCTAAACACTAAAGAATCCGCGACAGCAGTTATAATCGTGCTGCCGATAGGTGACACACGCTCGGAGCACGAATGCGCAACCTGCTGGGCCGCTTGCACGATCGCGCGCCGCACGACCTGGAGCTCATTGCCCGTTGGTGGGAAGTAGAGCCCGGGAGGCGAGATCGTTACGCGCTCGCCGGTCTGCTCTATCGCACCATGACCGACCCCTGGGCGTTTCCTCTCGCCTGGGAGCAGCTCTCTCCATTCGAGCAAGCCCTGCTGGAGTTGCTCAGCGCCGATGGGTCGGCACGAACCGTCACTCAGCTCACGGCGGAGCTTGGAGCAACGCATGAAACGGTCCGTGGGATCGTCAACCGCCTCTTCCGCATCGGGTTCCTCTTTGTCGAACAGGAGGAGTCGGAAGAACTCGACGGCCGCGACGCCCGCGAGATCGAATACTTCCTGCCTCGCGAGCTGACGCATCTGGCCGCTCGACTTCAAGCGGAGCGGGACGTCGGCATCCCCGCGGATCTCGACGTGACCGCCCTCCTGGAGCGGCTCAACGACGGTGCATTGGCCGATATCGCCGAGCACATGGGTCGCCAAATCATCCCCGCCGTCGCCATGCGTTCCGAACTCATTGCCCAGATCAGTCCACGATTGGCCGACCCCGATCATCTACGTGACACCGTCCGCTCGCTGAATCCCACCGTCACACGGGTCTGGCGCGCGTTGCTGGAACGCCCGGAGTCAGGTTCTCCCTCCGATCTGCGTGAGACGTTGGGTATGAGCCACGCCGAATTGCGCATGGCCGCCCAGACCCTCGCGCGACGCGGGTTGCTCTGGCGCGGTTACGATGACGACGGAACTTTGCGACTCGTTATCCCAAATGTTTTACGCCACCCTCGGAAAGTCGAAGCACCGACTGCTCCGCCGCTGGCGAGCGTCACCGTGGAACAGGTCGAGGCGTCCGAGCGGATCTTCCCCTATGCGCCTGTGTGGGATCTGCTAACCGTCTTGCGCGCCGCGAGCAATGGGCTTCTGGTGAGACGCCGTGGTGTGCTCGACGGCCGTGCGAGTGCGATGCAACGCCTCGCACGCATGATCTGGCGCGATTCGGGCGACGTTCCGCCAACCGGGTACGTCCAGTTTCTGGACTTCTTGGGGCGTGGGCTGGGCCTGTTTGCTCAAGATGGCCGCGGTGCGGATACTGCGCGAGCCAACCAGTGGTCACGTCAGGGCTTCGCGCGCACGCTGCACGAGATGACCGACGTCTGGCGCAACGCCACAGGCTGGGCGGAGGTCGTCGAGCGAGACATTCTGCAGATCTGGGGCGGTGATTGGCCGGGCTTTCGCTCCCGGCTCCTCGAGCGACTCGGAGAGCTAGCGGTGGGGACGTGGGTCACGCTCGATTCGTTCGCCGCCAGTTTCGCCAGTGAAAATCCGACCGCGTTGGGTGCCCATTTCAGTGCCGCGATGAGCCACGAGGCCATGCCGGAAGCGCCAGACGACCGTCGGCGGGCGGTGCTGCAGGCGGCCGTCGAGACCACTGTGAAGACTGCCTGTCTCTGGCTCGGTATCGTCGAACTTTCCGCCTCGCAGCGACGTACGGTCCTTTCGTTAACTGACGTTGGGGCCTGGATTTGCGGGAAACAGGGTGAGGCGCCGGAGGTTCCGGAACTCGGCTCACACCCGCTCACGGTGCAGGCGAACTTCGAAATCCTCTTGCCTCGGCCGACTCCGCGACGCATCTGGGCACTGTCGGCCTTTGCCGAGACAGAGCGGCTCGACCGCGTTACGACCTACCAATTGAATCGCGCCAGCATCGAACGAGGCATGAGCGCGGGGCTTTCGACGTCACAAATCATCGGGTTTCTGGAGCAACAGGGCGAAGAGGAGTTACCGCAGAACGTGGCGCACGAGATCGAGAGCTGGGCGCGTGGTTTCCGGCGCGTGCTCATGCGGGACGGCGTGCTTCTGGATGCCGACGACGCGGAATCGGCCGCCAATATCGCCCGATCATTGAAAGAATCCGGTTTCCGGGTGGAGGCATTGCCTCGCGACCGGCTACTCGTCACCGGCCATGACGGCGATGAGGAAGACGGGCTCATCTCCATGTTGGAAGAAAAGCTCCACGAACTCGGCCACACGCCGCTGCGCAGTGCGACGTGAGACAGCCAGCGACCTGGGGTGTCTACGAGACTTCCCATCCACGTTCAATTGCTTCTCGTTTGAGACGATCTCGGAGTGTCCGCAGGTAATCTTCGAGTTTGTCATTCGGTGGTGGTTGGAACCAGTTAATGTCGCGCTCCATTTGACTCCACTCGGTCGTGCCCGCAAGGCGTCGAATTTCCCGTAGTAACTCCCGTATATACGGCGTGAATACTGGCAAATCGTATTCGAATAGATCGGTCAGCGGATGATCGCCTTTGGATCCGTTCGGCAACATTTAGCTCCGTTCATGCGTCTGCGCACCCTCAGGCCTGCCGGTCGGTCGGACGACCAGCGTTTATTTGTCATTCTGAACCGCAGTGAAGAATCTCTCACTCGTCTCAATTGGCATCCAGTTCGATCGTAGAGAGATCTCTTCGACTCCGCTGCGCTCCGCTCAGGACGACAAGGAAGACGGAACTGCTGACCGAGCGCGATAGGTGCCAGATTCTCTGTGGTCAACTACTCAGGACGACATAATGTCGGTTATCGGCCGCAAAGCTGGCTGAGAGCCTAACAAAGATCGCGCACGTGTCGCTGAATCCGGATCGAAGCCGCGTCTAGTCCTCGTTGCCGTCGTCCGCCGGAGCCGCGGCCGGTGACTGTTCCACCTTTGAAGGCATCTTCCCCAGTTTGCCGGAGACGACCAGCGTTCCGAGCACTTCCATCACCGCACGAGCACCGAGCAGTGCAGTGATATCCGCCACGTCATATGGCGGGGAGACCTCGACAACTTCCATGCCGGCCAGTCCCTCTCGCGCCACGATGCGAAGCATCCGCAGAAGCTCACGCGGCAGGAATCCGCCCGGCTCAGGTGTGCCTGTGCCTGGAGCGAAGGCCGGATCGACCGAGTCGATATCGAAGCTGAGGAAGACCGCCTTGGCGTTGTGCCAGGCGATCTCGAGGGCGTATTCGGCGACTTTGTCGATGCCGTACTTGTCGACGTCTTCGAGCGTCACCACCGTCGCCTGGCGCTCCCGCGCGTTCTTTAGCCCCTCGCGTGAGCCCGTCCAGCCGCCGATACCGACCTGAACCAAGTTGGTGGCGGGCGCGTTCTCGATATTGGTGGCGTGGAAGAAGGGGGATCCGTGCATGCGCTCGTCCCAGGTGAACTCGCTCAAATCGCTATGGCGATCGAAGTGAATGATGCCGATGTTGCCGTCGATATAGGGTGCGATTCCGCGAATGTCTGGGTAGCCGATCGAATGATCGCCGCCGAGCACAATTGGGAAGACTGCCCGCTCATGCAGATATCCGATGGCCAGTGCGATCTGGTCGAAGCTTTTCTCGATATTGGCGGGAATGACCGAGACATCACCGACGTCGGTCATTTCCAGCGACTCGTAAAGATCGACGCCCATCGAAACGTTATAGCTGCTGCCAAGAGAGGAGATGCGGCGCATGGCGTCTGGCCCAAAGCGGGTACCCGGGCGATAGGTGGTGCCGGTATCGAGTGGCACTCCCAGGAATGCGACGTCCTGGCCGCCGAGCTCGCGCATGTCCTGCAAGAATGGCACGCCCATGAAGCGTGAGAAGTTGCCGTAGTTGCGCCGTCCGCGATTGAAGAGGGGGATATTGCGGTCGCGGATCGACGCGGCCGACTCCAGTCCGAACTCCCGTGCTTGCTGTACGAGCTCGTCGCTATTGGTCGAGGGCCATTCCTGCTCGCGATTGATGGCCCAGGTGCCGTTCAGATCTTCTCGCTTCATCGTCTCTCCCTCTTCTATAAATCCGCCGACTGCAAATTACGAATCGGAGCGATTGGAAACAGGATTCAGCGAGATCATGCCTGAGGTCATCTCGTTGGCGCGCTTTTCCGTGGTGACGAAGAGGAGCGCACGCATGCAGGCTTCGGGCGCGTTGTGGGAAACGACGTTCGCCAGCGACCGGTTGTATTCATCAAAGGCAGTGACTCCGAAGTCGCCGATCTGCGTGTCGAGCACCACGATCGGCGCCTCGGTGCGCAGCATGTTCAGAATGCGATCAAGATCGGGGACGACCACTTCGTCTTTCGCCGGGGGCTGGGACGGATCGGAGTAGAGGCGCAACCCGTCGGGCCCGAGCAAGAAATCGCCGATGCAGGCTTCGAGCTGCGCGGTAATTGAGCGGCCCTGCTTGAGACAGAGGCGCAGATAGGACTCGTCAAATCGGTCGGCAAATGGTCCGGGTGCAAGGCTCATCGTTGCTCATTTCTCGCGTGGATTAGTCGAAAGACGCATCTCATTGGACGGCATGCATAGCCTACTAGGAGGACCGTCGCGACGCCACTTGCGCCGGCATTGCAACGGGGCGGGCAGGTGGACGCGGGGCATCGCATCGCCGGCATCGTGGGGAAAATCCCCGCAGGGGTCAATAATCGCGTCGGGTGTGGTCCTCTTGACACATGGAGACCGTGGGATCATGCTACCAGAGGGTTGTGAAGGTGGTCACACAAAAGCTTCAAATCTTGGCTTGACAACCTCCTGGGTAGCGTTGAACCTATCAGGGGCCAGCGAGGTGCGCGTAAACCGCATGTCGCTTCAGAGGGTTCTGTCGCTGCCATATCCGATGCCACACTCTTGCCAGGCGACCGTGAAATGGGTCTGATCGCCGGACTTTGTATGTGGAGGAACAGATGATCCTGCTGGACATCACATCGGCCAAGATTCAGAGTGGCCAATGGAGCGATCTGACGACGACGCTCGTGTATTTGTGGTCGTTTGTCGGTGCTATGGTGATGTTCGCCGGTTCATTGTTGATTGGGCACGGCCTGATCCCGTCACTCACCTCAACACGTGATCTGCCTGTTAGCTACCTGAAATTCCGACCCATCGCGCTCATCTCAGCCGCTTTCTTCCTTCTCTGTGCGATCTTCTGTTTTGTGAACTTCGTTGACCACATGACGGTTGTGTACGACATCTTCAACCGCGTGTGGATCTGATCGATATCTAGCCGGTCGCGGGTTCGCGGCCGGTGCTGCTGATGCGCACGGCATAGAAACGGAGTGGAGCGAGGGGTATGGGACGTTTCATCAAGCCAGCGATCTTTGGGGTGATCGTGCTGCTTGTGCTCGCCATCCCGGCGCTGGCGATCGTCGCTCGTAGCTACATCCTGGCCCCACCTGAGCAGCCCGCCAAGTCTCAGCCGATCGCGTTCCCGCACAGCATTCACGTCAACACCGTCGGTCTGGACTGCACATTCTGCCATCGCGGAGCAACGACGACGGCCGATTCGACGGTTCCGGCGCTTCAGCTTTGCATGGGCTGCCACTCCGTCATTCCGACTCAGGACAAGCCGCAGCTGCAGATGCTGGTGGATGCGTTCAACTCCGGAACGCCAATCAACTGGACCCGCGTGCACCAATTACCTGACCATGTCCACTTCGTTCACGCCATGCATATAAATGCGGGATTTAGCTGCACGACCTGTCATGGTGATGTTGCGTCTATGGCTCCAGGGGCTGTCGTGCAGGTGCGCGACCTGCGAATGGGCGATTGTATTACGTGCCATCGTGAGAACAACGCCAAAACCGACTGCTCGACGTGCCATTACTGATGCGGAAGGGTGCGATGCGACGTCGTGATTTTCTCAAGCTGGTCGCAGCTTCGGGCGCGGGGGCGGTTGTTTTCACCGGCTGCGACCCGAGCACGATCGGTGATGGTTCACCAAAGCGTGAATTCGATATTCAAAGTCCGGACCTGAATCCACAGGACTTCGCGTGGGGGCGTGACCTGTGGTACGCAACGGCGTTCTCCGGAGTCTCTGGTGGGTCCGGATTGATCGCCCGCGTGTATGAGGGACGGGCCAAGAAGGTTGATGGAAACCCAGACTATCCATTGAACATGGGTCGCTCCACTGCGCTGGAGCAGTCGCTGGTGCAGGAGCTCTATCATCCAGACCGTTTTGGTGGTCCGCTGACGCTCAATGGCGATCGTGGTTCAGGAAAATACAAGGCGTTGAACTGGGACGATGCCATGAACCAGTTCAACTCGATGATCTCCGCCGCTAGCGGAAGTGTTTTGCTGATCACTCCACCAGTCTCGGGATCGGTCGCCAATGTAATTGGGCAGACGGTCAAGGCGATGGGTGGACAGCACATCACGTTCGAGCCCGACGAGCGAGTCGTACTGCGCGAGGCGATGAACCGCGTATTCGGATCGCCCCGTTTCCCGACCATTGACCTGCCAAATGCGAAATTCCTGCTCAATTTTGGTGCGGAGTTCCTCAACGACTGGATTTCTCCGGTCCATCTCAGCATGGGCTACGGCGAATTCCGTCAGGGTCGCAGCGACGTTCGCGGCCGTTACTGGCACGTTGGGCCGCAACTCTCGGCAACAGCCGCTAGTGCCGACAAGTGGATCCCGATCAAGCCGGGCACCGAGGGGATCGTCGCGCTGTCGATGGCACAGGTGATCACGTCGAAAAATCTCGTCAGCGGAGCGGACGCCGGCTCGATCTATCAGGGCATCACGTTGGACGATTATTCGCCCGACAAAGTCGCGTCGAAAGCGGGAATCACCGCCGACCAGATCACTGAGATGGCGACGATGTTCGCTCAGCAGACGCCGAGCGTGGCCATCGCGGGCACGTCGGCCGCGGCGCACACAAATGGACTCTTCAATTTAGCCGCGGTCTTCTCGCTGAACTACCTGACCGGCGCCGTCGGAGCCAAGGGCGGTATCATGCCGCATCCTGGTTCGCCGAGTGCCGACACACTCCCGGACGTGACCGCGGGAACGTCCTTCAAGGACTGGCAGGGGATCGTCGACAAGATCGGCAGTGGCGGATTCAAGCTTGTGCTGGTTTACAACGCTAACCCGATCTACAGCTTGCCATCCTCGATCGGTCTGAAGGATGCGCTTGGTAAGGGCGCAAAGGTTGTCAGCTTCTCGAATTTCATGGATGAGACGACCGTTCAGTCAGATCTGGTGTTGCCGACTCATGTAACGCTCGAGGATTGGGGACTGCACGTTCCTGATCCAGGGCCGGGCTACCCAACCGTCGCGTTGCAGCAGCCAGTTGTGAAACCTTTCGTCGATTCTCGGTCGTTCGTCGATCTGATGATCGCTGCGGCCAAGACGGCCGGTACCGAGTTGCCGTGGGCCAACAACGAGGCGGCGGTTCGCGACATGATCGCCTCGCTGCAGAAAAGTGGCGGCGGCAACGTCAACGCGTCCGATCCAAAAGAGTATTTCGTCACGGTGCAATCGCAGGGCGGCTGGTGGGACAACTCAGCTAGCGCTCCAAGCGCGCCATCGGCTCCTTCGAAATCGACGGCCGCGGCTGACCCGCAATTCGCGGGGGAGACTGGATCAAACACGTTCACGCTGCTGCCGTATCCGACGAATTCATTGGGATACGGCCAGTACTCGAACCTGCCTTGGCTGCAGGCGCTGCCGGAGCCGATCTCGACCGGGGTCTGGTCCACATGGGTTGAGCTCAACCCGACCACTGGTAAGGACATGAACGTGTCCACGGGCGACGTGGTGAAGCTGACGTCTCCGGCGGGTAGCATGGAGCTTCCCGTCTACATCAATCCGGCCGCCGCACCCGATGTCGCTTTGGTGCCGTTCGGCCAGGGACATGAGCTCTTCTCTCGCTATGCTGAGAAGCGCGGCGAAAACGTCGTCTCATTGATCGCGCCGCAACTCGATTCGGAAACTGGCGCGCTAGCGACGTCGGCAACCCGTGTGAAGATCGAAAAAGCGAACAAGAAGGTTCGTATGGCGAGGTTCGAAGGTTCTGTTCCGGCGTACCAGCTCGAAGAGTTCCCGATCATCGAAATTCAGAACCTGAACGAGTAGAGCGCGAAACCAACTCGAGGGGCGAGAGGAGCGAGGATGGCAAATCGTTGGGGAATGGTTATCGACCTGGACCGGTGCACAGGCTGTCAAGCCTGCGTGGTCTCCTGCCAGGCCGAGAACAATATCCCAATCAATGCGGAAGAGAGCTTTCACCAGCGGCGCGCGATCGAGTGGATTCGTGTCGAGCGCTACTGGGAGGGTGAATACCCCAACGTCAAAGCGCGCTATATTCCCGTGCCGTGCATGCAGTGTGAGAACGCGCCGTGTGAGCCGGTCTGCCCGGTCTACGCGACCTACCATACCGACCAGGGCATCAACATGCAGGTCTACAACCGCTGCATCGGTACACGCTATTGCTCGGTCAACTGCCACTGGCACGTTCGCTTCTTCAACTTCTGGCAGCCGAAATGGCCCGATAGTTTGAAGAACCAACTCAATCCGCTGGTAACGGTTCGCAGCCGCGGTGTCATGGAGAAATGCACCTTCTGTGTGCAGCGCATCAACCACGCCGAGCAGGCCGCGACGCTTCAGGGCCGCGACGTCAAGGACGGCGATTTCACGACGGCCTGCGCTCAGGCCTGCCCGACGCGAGCCATCGTTTTCGGCGACCTGGAAAATGAAAACAGCGAAGTATCCAAGATGATCGCGAGCACGAATCGTGGATACCGGTTGCTCGAGGATCTCGGCACCAATCCGGCCGTTGTCTATCTGAAGAAAATTGACGCCGATCCGCTGCCAGAGGGAACGAAGCACCGCTACTTCGACTCATCACAGGCCAGCGCGGCCAAGAGTATGGCGGCGGTTGGTTGAGCCTGATCGAAACATGGTCAAGCGGGCGCGATCAGCAAACGTTCGCTGGGCAGGGCCATTTGAACACATCGAATGCTGACAGAAGGAGAGGCGGGAGCGGCACGTTATGGCAACAGTGACAGACGGCCATCACGTTCCTGAGCCATCGCCAATGACGAAGGTCTGGGACATGTCACCGTCGGTCGTCGTCGAAGACGGCCTGCGGCGCCTGCGGGGGACAGGTCAGGTCTATCGGATGAGCCTGATCATTCTCGGCATCCTATCCGCCATCGGACTCGTTGCGCTCGTCATCCGCCCGATCTTCTCAGGTTGGGGCGACCGGCAAGCGTGGACCTACGTCGCGGTAGCGTTTGGCTACCTCATGGCGACCGTGGCGTCGGCTCCCTGCGTGTCCGCGGCAACTCGACTGGTTCGAGGCCACTGGCGACGTCCGATCAACCGGATTTCCGAGATTTGGGCCGCTGGAATGATTGTTCCTGCCGTCCTCTTCTTGCTGCTCATGGCGACGGTTCCGAATACCGAAGGTCGTCCGACCGTTTGGTTCGGCTGGTGGGCGGCTCCCTGGCTGTGGGACGCAATGCTCATATTGGGACTGACCTTTGCTGGATACGCGTTCCTCTACGTCAGCTCAATTCCGGATCTTGCTATCGCTCGCGATCAGCTCCCCGAGGGCCGTGGCGGTTGGCTGGTGAAACTGGCGGGCGATTTCTACGGTACTGAGAATCAGTGGCGCGTGATCGACCGAGCGCAGAGTTATCTCGGTGCGCTCTATGTGATCATGTACGTCGGCACGATGACGGTCATCACGTCCGACTTCATCATGAGCCTGATCCCGGGGTACAAAAGCGCCATCTTCCCAGCCTATATGGTCGTGAGCGGCTTCGGCGGCGGTATCGCGGTTGTCATGGTCACCGCGACCGTCATGCGGCTGTGGGGTGGGGCGGACAACTATCTCGGGCGTGAGCAGTTCTTCGCGCTCGGCAAATTGCAGCTGGCGTTTGGACTTCTCTGGTTCTACTTCATGTGGACCGACTTCGTTATTCCGTGGTACGGCCGCATGCCGTGGGAGATCTTGCAGCTGAAGCTGCTTTACTTCCACTCGTACGTCTGGTTCTTCGTTGCGGCATTCCTGCTCTGCTTCATCGGACCGCTCTTCTTCCTGATGTGGACGAAGGTGCGCCGTAGCCGCATTGGACCGGCAATCGTCTCGACTGGTGTCTTGATCGGCCTGCTGGCAGATCGCATACGCCTCTTCTCGGCCGCGTTCACAGACAAAGACATCACGCAGGATCGCCTGCACACACTCCCGGCAACCTATCATCCGGTTGTGTGGGATGCGCTGATCTTGATGGGCGCAATCGCGGGTGCCATCGCTTTGGTGATGCTCGCCTTCCGTGTGATCCCGGTTCCTTCGATCTGGGAGGTCACCGCCGGTATGCGACTGCGCGTGAACAAGATCTACCATAACGTTGAAGTAATGGTGATTGGTAAGCCGGACTTCTAGGTCGGTCCGAAAAGAGCGCGTGGAGGAAGAGTATGCAAGAGCGGCGGCAACTGCCCCAGATGGAGGTCATTCAGGAACTCCTCCTGCCGGTGACTCGGACCACCATGTGGATGTGGGTCGGGTTCATCGTCCTGGGGACAATCCTGGCCGCGTTCGCCTTCGCTGTCGGCTGGATGTTCTACTGGGGACTTGGCGTCACCGGTCTGAACCGCCCCGGCATGTGGGGCTTCATGATCGTGAACTTCGTCTTCTGGATCGGTATTAGCCACGCAGGCGTTATGATCTCGGCCATTCTGCGTCTGACTCAGGCCGAGTGGCGACGTCCCGTTACGCGTGCCGCCGAGGTCATGACGATGTTCAGCCTCATGACGGCCATGACCTTCCCGTTCATTCACACGGGCCGTCCGTGGCGCACGATGTATTGGGTGTTTCCGTACGACTTTTGGCGCGGCATCTTCCCGGATGTTCGCTCCGCTCTGGTCATGGACCCGAGCGCCGTCTTTACGTATCTGACTGGCACGATCCTCTTCATCTACATCACAACCGTGCCCGACATCGCACTTCTGCGTGACCGTTCAACTGGATGGCGCAAGAGTCTCTATCGAGTCATGGCGCTAGGCTGGCAGAACGGCGAGCGGCAGTGGATGATCCAGACGGCGACCGGCTTCCTTCTGGCCGCCCTGATGCTCTCGATCTTCGTGTCGGTCCATAGCATTGTCTCCTGGGACTTCTCCTTCTCGCTCGATCCAGTCTGGCATACGAGCGTTTGGGCTCCGTACTTCGTTATTGGAGCTGTCCACTCGGGCGTGTCGGCTGTGGTAACGCTTATGGCCCTGATGAGATGGATGTTCGGCTTCGACAAGTACATACGAGAAGAACACTTCGACGCCATCGGCCGCCTGCTAGTGGTCGTGGCGACCGGATGGCTCTTCTTCTTCATGCTCGACGTCTTCTTCGCGCTCTTCAACCAGGATCCGCGCGAGGTTGAGATCATGAAGATGCGGTTCCTGGAGTGGCCGTATACGCTGCTGCTTGCTCTGATCTTCATCTTCGGCTACTTCATTCCGGTACCTATCTGGATGTTCCGGAAGTTCCGGCGGAACATCAAGTTAATGTTCTGGACCTCGATCATGGTCAATATCGGTATGTGGTCCGAGCGTTACTGGCTGGTGGTACCGGGACTCGAGCGCAAGTACGAGTGGACGTTCGACTGGAACTTCTACCGGCCGAGCATCTTGGAGATAACGTTCGTGCTTGGCTCGTTCGCGTTGGTACCTTTCTTGTTCATGGTCTTCTCGAAGCTCTTTCCTCCGGTGTCGGTGTGGGAGGAAAAAGAAGGCCAGTACTTCTATGACGAGATTGAGGTTGGTAAGGCCAAGATCCCAGCGATCATTCGCGAGTTCTAGAGGGGAAGAGTGGCGATGGCACTACGCGATGTTCTAGGGCTTTACAGCGATTTAGATTCGGCGATCGCTGGAGTCGACAAGCTGTCCGAAGCCGGAATTCAGCGGCAGGATTTCGAGGTTCTGTCGAACGCCCCGTATCCCGAAGGGGCATTCGGCCACGATCACAGCACGAGTCGACTCGGCTTGTGGCCAGTGGTCGGCGCCTGCTGCGGCTTCGCGGTCGGGTTGCTGATCACGGGTGGCACGCAGGTGGTCTACCCGATGGTGACCGACGGGAAGCCGCTCTTCTCGATTCCGCCGATGGTCATCATCATGTACGAAGGTACGATGCTGGCCGCCGTGATCTTCACGGTGCTGGGCGCGATCTTCGAGTCTCGCTTGCCTCGATTCGTGCGTGATGTCTACGACACACGCATCACCGACGGGTACATCGGAATTCTTGTGCACGCCCCTGAGAACCTGGTCACCGGCGCGGTCGACGCGCTGCGAACGACTGGTGCCGAGGATGTGAAGATGGGCGGCACAGCGGGCCCTGGACCCGGTGAGCCGAGCCAGCCGAACCGACCAAACCGGAAGGGAGCCCGCGCATGATTCGCGCCGTCGAGCGCCTTGCACAAGCGAAGGCGCGGCTCGCGCGAGCTCGTCCACGATTATTGCTATTGACCGGGGTGTCGCTGTTGCTCGTCATTGCGGTGGGCTGCGACTCTACCAATACCTATCCGATCGACTTCTACTCCGGTATGCATTATTCCGATTCGTGGCACGCGCAAGAGCCGCCGCGACTCGATTCGCCGGCCGGAGCGATCCAGGTGAATCAGAAGACGATGGATACGCTGGCATACGGTCCGTTGGTAGCCACGGGTAACCCCGAGCCGACTGACTATACGTTGGACGACGCCAAGAACCTGAAGAACCCGCTGCAGGCGTCCGATGCCAATTTGAAGTCGGGTTCTGACCTGTTCACACTCAACTGCGTGCAATGCCATGGCCAGAAGGGGCTTGGTCTGGATACGCCGAATCCGTCCGCGGGTGACGCGTTTATGATCATCTACTTCAAGGCGGCCAACCAGACGTTGCCGAAGGACCAGCAGATCATATTGCCCAAGAACTTGACCTCGGACGAGATCAAGAATCTGTCCGACGGTGAGATCTACTACTACGTGACGAACGGCCTTAATCACATGCCGCCGTTCGGCAACCTGCTGACGCCTGAGCAGCGCTGGCAGCTCGTGCTGCACATCCGACAGCTCCAGGGGCAGTAAGCCGCAGCCACTCGTCGAAACGCGAAAGATCGCTGGGAACTGAAACGGGGAGCGGATCGATCCGCTCCCCGTTTCCCTTGTTAGGAGTTTTGCGCAGGCGCCATCCTACGTTCGCGGCAGATTCCAGGCTGACTGAGACGGTTCGAGCAGGTCGTAGGGGAGCACCTGGTGTGCTCCAGGCGTCATTCGGCTGTTGTTGTCTCGGAAGCACACCAGGTGCTCCCCTACAAGTAACCGGGCATAGTATGCAATAGGAGCACAGCAGTCACCCTGTGGATACCCGGTTTCCCCACGTGAAGCGTGATTGCTGCCACCGCAATGCAAGCAGGAGCAGTGTTACCGGACCCGCGGAATGATGGCTGTGCCGATAAGTTCGAGCGATTCCATGTCTTCCTGATCGTGCGTTTGGAGCATGATCCGGGAGACTCCCAGTTCTGCTCGAGCGTTGATTGACTCGACGACTTCGTCCGGCGTCCCGACGAGCCAGCCGCGTTCTCGCATGCGCTGCAGAATCTCATCGGCCGACAGACCTTGCATGGAGGGCACTACTTTCTGAATGCGCGCGGCACGCTCGCGCAGCTCCGCATCATTGGCGCCCACGATGTGTCCCAGCATGACCGATCGCGCGATTTCGGAACTGTCTCGCCCGATCTCCTTGCAGTGTCGTTCGAGCACCTCGACCTTATGCTTGTAGTCCTCGAGAGATGATGCCGTCGCGTTCCATTCGTCGGCAAACCGCGCCACCATGCGCAACGTGCGCCGTTCTCCGGAACCGCCGATCATCATCGGTACGCCGCTCGAGCGGACGGGGACGGGTCGCATCTGCGCATCTTCCAGGCGGAACTGCTCGCCAGGGTACGAGACGACGTCACCCGACCAAAGCAGCTTGATGATCTCAATGGACTCCTCCAGCCGGTCCATTCGCTCCTTCAATGGTGGGAGCGGAAAGCCGAAGGAGTGATGCTCGCGTTCGTTCCAGCCGGCGCCAACGCCGAGCCAGAATCGGCCATTGGAAAGGTTGTCGAGCGCCACTGCGTCCTTGGCCAGCATTACCGGATGCCTGAACGTGGTCGGCGAGACGAGCGCGCCGAACTCGAGCTTGGAATCGCGGGCCGCTACCATCGTCAACGACGGCCAAAGGGAAAGCTGATCTCGATCAGTGACTCCCATGACCGAGAACATGTGGTCTGAGCGCCAGATTGAATCGAAACCGCTCTTCTCGGCCGTTTCGATAAGGCGGAACCAACGTTGCCAGGTGAGCCCTTCCTGGGCCTCAATCATCACACCAAGTCGTACCATCAGGCCTCCGTCTTGATCACTCCGCCGCGATTGACGGCGGTCCGTTCGATATGAGACGGTGATTGTCGCCTGAATCACCCTCCGCTGTCCAGCGTCGTGACTGGACGAGCGGGAGGCGCTCGTGGTCCAAAACAATGAATGGAGCTAATGAACGTGGACGCTTCGAATCGTCTCAAATTGGGCATCATCTTGCCGGTGGCGGAGTTCTTCATGGACGGCGAAACACCGCGTTGGGACGACCTGCTGACGATGTCGCTCAGGGCCGAGGAAGTCGGCTTCGACTCCATCTGGATCGTCGATCATCTGATCGTCGCGCATCAAGGGCGTGAGACCATCGGCGTATGGGAATGCTGGTCGCTCCTTTCGGCCCTGGCTGCCGCGACGAGTCGCGTCGAACTGGGAACACTCGTCGTATGCGTGCCGTTTCGCAACCCAGCTTTGCTCGCCAAGATGGCCGAGACCGTGGATGAGATCAGCGGAGGGCGTCTCATTCTCGGACTCGGGGCCGGGCATCATGAACCGGAGTTCGAGTCGTTCGGGTTCCCATTTGATCATCGCGCCAGCAGATTTGACGAGGCCATCCAGATCATTCATCCATTGCTGCGAACCGGACACGTCGATTTTGATGGGCGCTATGAACAGGCGCACGACACAGTATTGCGACCGCGCGGTCCACGTCCCGAGGGGCCGCCGATCCTGATCGGAACGACCGGCGACCGCATGCTGCGGCTCACGGCGCGCTACGCCGATTCCTGGAACGTCTATTACTCGGAGGCTCGCAACCGAGCCAGTTGCATTCCCGAATTGCGTGAGAAAGTGGATGCTGCCTGCCGCGCCGAGGGTCGCGACCCGAGCACTCTCGAGCGCACGGCGGCCGTTCTGGTGAAAGGCGTCGGTCTGGAGACCCGAAGAGAGCAACCGGATTGGATACTGTCAGGGACTGCAGAGGTAATCGCCGGAGAGTTTCGCGCGTATCAGCGTGAGGGGATCAGCCATCTGCAGATTCGCGTGGAACCCAACACAGTAGAGGGGATCGAGTCGCTAGAGCCTGTGGTGCGGATGCTACGACGAGGCTGACGATAGTCCGGACAACGAAAAGGGCGACGTCATGTCGCCCAAGTCGCCAGCAAACTGGATTGCCAGTGAATGTAACTACATCAACCCGGGGATGTTGATTCCGCCCGTGATGGCGCCCATCTTCTGAGAGGCGAGATCCTCGGCCGACTTCATGGCTTCCTGGATCGCGGCCAGGACCATGTCTTCGAGCATCTCGATGTCTTTCGGGTCGACGGCGTCTGGATCGATCTTGACCGACTGCACGGTGCGCAGCCCGTTGACTGCAACGCGCACAGCGCCGCCGCCGGCGGTCCCTTCAACGGTCGTCTCCTCGAGCTCCTGCTGCATCTTCTGGATGCGATTCTGCATCTGTTGGAGCATCTTCATGTTCGGCTGCATGCGGTCCTCCTGGATGAATCAGCTTGAAACGGGTGCGGTTACGCCACTTTCGGCGAGTATACCATCGCCCTATTCCGGCTTAGGCGACAGTCGTCGCGGCAGTTCGATCGCGCTTGGATTGGTCGATGCGTTCAAGCATGGCACGCGCGTTCTGGCGCGACTCAGTCGTGGGCGGGTGTCCGTCGAGCATGGCCGCCAATTCATCGAGCCGCTCGTCCGGTTCGAGCAGGTCGATTCGTGTCTCGGTACGACCGCTCTCCTCGAGCTTGATGATCTTGAAATGCGTCTCGGCGAACCCGGCAACTTGCGCCAGGTGACTTATGACCAGCACCTGGTGTCGCTCGCCAAGCCCCCAGAGCTTCTCCCCGACCGGCTGACCGCTCCGTCCGCCCACTCCAACGTCCACCTCGTCGAAGACCAATGTCGGCGTCGCGTCCTCTGACGAGAGAATCGACTTCAAAGCGAGCATTAGTCGCGCCATCTCACCGCCGGAAGCGATGCGACCGAGCGGCCGAGGCGTCTCTCCCGCGTTGGGAGCGATCAGAAACTCGACGCGGTCGGCTCCCGTCGCATCGAATGGCAAATCGTGAGTCTCGCCGTCAATTGAAACGGGGATGCGGGCGGATCCACCGAGGGGCGCGAAGTCCACCTCGAACTGCGCTCGCCCCATGTTGAGCTCGAGCATGGCGCGCTCGACTTCGGCCCGTAATGCCGGCGCCGCCGCGCGACGTTTTGCCGAAAGCTTTCCCGCCACGCCGCCCAGATTGCGGCGCAGCGCTTCCGACTCCTCGCGTAGTCCCTCGACACGCTGTTCGCTATTCTCCAGATCGTTCAGCTCCTCCGAAGCACGATCCAGATAGGCGAGGACCTCGCCGATCGTCGCACCATACTTCCGCTTGAGCTGCTTCAACAGCGCAAGTCGATCCTCGATGAGTTCGAGTTGCTCCGGGTCGGCCTCGACTCGGTCAGCGTAACCGCGGATGGTAAGCGCGTGCTCCTCGAGCAGAAATTGAATCTCGCGCAACTGTGCCGCGAGCGGCTCGCTCTCCCGATCGATGCGCGCCAACTCTTCGATGCGTTCGACGGCGATACGCAAGTTGTCGAGCGCACCTGTCACCGGCTCGGCGGTGGCCTCGTCGCCGCCATCGAGCAACTGCGATGCTTCCGCCGCCAGGAGTGCCAGACGCTCAGAATTGGCCAGCACGTCGCGCTCTCGCCCCAGAGCTTCGTCTTCGTTGGGACTGAGATGCGCCGACTCGATCTCCTCTGCCTGGAATCTCAGCATATCGATTCGCTGAGCCCGTTCACGCTCGTTGGTCTGAATCTCGGAGATACGCCGGACCACCGCGTCGTATTCGCGGTGCAATATCGCGAATTCCTCGCGTAGCTCCCCGGTCCCAGCGAAGTGATCGAGCAGGTCCAGATGAACTGCAGGGCGTAGCAGTGACAGATGCTCGCTCTGGCCGTGGATGTCGACGAGGAAACCGCCGAGTGTTGACAAGGTTGCGGCCGTCACCGTGCGGCCATTTACTCGCGCGACGCTACGGCCGTTTGCGTTGATGTCTCGACTCAGAATCAGGCAACCGTCCTCGAGCTCGAGCCCGCTATCCGTCAGGCACTGCTGGAAGTCCGGGCGCGTCGCCATGGACTGCGCGTCGAAGAGGGCCTCGACCCAAGCACTGGATGCTCCGGTGCGGACTAAATCGGAGGAGACGCGCGCGCCAAGGACGGCGCCGAGCGCATCGATGATGATCGACTTGCCCGCGCCGGTCTCGCCGGTCAGGGCGTTGAATCCGGGCGTAAACGAGATGCGCAGGTCGCGAATGATGGCGAAATCGCGGATGGCCAGTTCGAGCAGCATAGTGGTCTGGTGGTTCCTCCGACTCATGGAATTGACGGCTGCCAGGCGATTCAGCGGACGATGTAATTATACCGTTGCGGTTGCCGTGCCGATCCAGCATGCGGTGATCTGTGCGAACTTGGGGTGGTTCCAGACACACGTCCGTGAAACGGTGGCACAATTGCGGGCGAATTCGATTATGGAGGAGATGCGGCGTGTTCCACTTCACCATTGGCATGGACCCGAACATCGTGACGATCGGGCGGTTCGTCATTGCCTGGCATGCGGTTGCCATATTGGTCGCGATCGTCCTCGCGGTCGTGCTGATTCGACTGGAGTTCCTGCGTAAGAAGCTCTCGCTCGACCATTGGGACAACATCGTTTACATTACAGTGGCCGGCGGGATCATTGGCGCCCGGGTCTTCTTCATCTTCGATCATCCGATCCAGAACCTGAAGCACCCGCTTCAAATGTTTCAACTGTGGAACGGCGGTCTCGCTGTCTACGGCGCGGTCTTCGGCGGATTCCTCACCGTTTTAGCGTTGTGCCGATATTACAAACTACCGACACTCCAGGTCATCGACGCCGTCGCTCCGGGGCTGATTCTGGCGCAGGCATTTGGGCGCATTGGCTGCCTGATCAACGGCGATGCCTGGGGCGCTCCGACGTCTTCGTTCTTCTCCGTCACCTATACGAACTCCACCGATCTGTTGCCACCCAACTTACTCAACGTACGCACATTCCCGTACCCCGTCTATGACGCCATCATCAACCTGGCGATCTTCACCATCATCTGGCAGTTACGAAAGCGGAATGTGCCGAATGGTGTTGCCTTTGCGCTTTTCGGGGCGCTCTACGCCGGTTCCCGCTTCATGATCAGCTACATGCGCCAGGAGCGAATCTGGTTCTGGGGACTGCAGGAGGCGCAGGTGATCGCCATCCTTGCACTGATCGCCTCAGTCGTCGCGCTGGTCATCCTGCTGCGCCGTGATCGCCAGACTTTGACGGTCGCCGCTGCGTCGTAGCTCTTCCGTGACCCGAGCGTCGTTCGGTTTTTAGATCCAGGCGGCCTGCGAGTGTTGGATCGAATCCGACGCTCGCGCAATTTCCCTGCGTGTGAGCTTGGAAGGACGGGACGAGTGGATTTCTCACTGACTGAGGCACAGGAGAACGTCGTCCGTGAGTCGGCAAAGCTCTCGGCCCGTTTCTCACTCGATTTCTGGCGTGAGAAGGACCGGCTGGACGCCTATCCCACCGAGTTCGTCGAGGCATTTGCCGGAACGGGCTGGTTTGGGACGATCATCCCGCGCGAGTTCGGTGGCAAGGGGCTCGGGATCATCGAGGCGGCGCTGCTTCTGCGTGAGATCTGTGTATCCGGAGCTGGAACGAGCGGCGCATCTCCAATCCACCTTGCGATCTTCCCTCCCTATCCGATCATCAAGCATGGCACCGAGCAGATGCGACAGCGCTATCTTCCCGGACTGGCGACCGGTGACCTGCGCATGGCGTTCGGTGTGACCGAGGCGAACGCGGGACTCGACACATCGCGCATCGAGACGCGAGCCGACCACCGTGGTGACCGCTGGTTACTCAATGGCGCCAAGGCCTGGCTGTCGAATGGGCAGCACACGCAGAAGGCGTTGATCCTGGCACGTACGTCACCACGCGACGAAGCCAGGCCGTTCCTTGGACTTACCCTTTTCTTCGTCGACCTAGATCCGAAACACTGCACGCTGACCGTCATCGACAAGCTGGGCCGCAATAGCGTCGACTCGAATGAACTGGTGATCTCCGACCTTGAGGTCGCCGACGAAGACGTGATCGGTGAGGTAGGACGCGGCTTCTATCATCTCCTGGGCGGTCTCAACGCCGAACGGATCGTGATCGCCATGGAAGCGGTGGGCATCGGTCGAGCCGCGCTGCGGCTGGCGAGCGACTATGCGCGGGAGCGCAGTGTGTTTGGCCGGGCAATTGCTCAGAATCAAGCCATCGCGCACCCGCTGGCCCGCGTCTGGGCAGACCTGGAGGCGGCGGAGATGATGGCGATGAAGGCCGCCTGGCTTTTCGATCGCGGCAAGCCATGCGGCGCGGAGGCCAACGCCGCCAAGCTGCTGGCGGCCGATGCCGGCTTCGCCGCCGGCGACGCCGCACTGCAAACGTATGGCGGGCGCGGCTACCGCAAGGACTTCCACGTCGAACGCCTGTGGCGAGAGGTGCGCTTGTACAAGATCGTACCGGTCACGCAGGAGCTGGTTCTCAACTACCTCTCGGAGCACGTCCTGGCGCTGCCGAAGTCCGATCAAGCTGGTGTGCCCTCGGGGACGTAGATTCGGAATCGACAGACGGTGTGAAAGCCCATGCGTCGGTACACGGGGAACCCCATATCCGAAGCGCTGAGTACGATCGAGCTGCAACCGCGTCTACGGCCTTCGGCAATAGCGGCCCACGTCATCTCGGTTCCGAATCCCTTTCGACGGAACCGCGGATCCGTCACCACTCCGTGGATATTGCCGAGATCTCCTAGGCAGCTGAGGCGCGCCGTAGCCACCGCGTTCCCTTCCAGGTATCCTACGAAGAGCGCGACCTTCGGATCGGTCGCTGCCTCCAACGATGGAACCCAGCGCCGCCCGGTTTCGGAGATCCGCATGAACTCCTCGTATTGCTCTTCGTTCTCGACGAGCTCGACGGTCAATTCGGTCGATTGCTCGTCAACGCTTGGTACCGGTGTCAGAAGCATCTGGGGCTCGTCTTCGTACACGATCCAGTGCTCCGCCCGTAGCCATTTCTCAATCTC
Source organism: uncultured Chloroflexia bacterium (assembly GCA_963713965.1). Lineage (GTDB taxonomy): Bacteria > Chloroflexota > Chloroflexia > Thermomicrobiales > Thermomicrobiaceae > CALAGB01. The sequence goes on along the minus strand of OY970217.1, from coordinate 1,108,889 downwards.
GTCGTTCGTGTCGGACTCCACGCTGATCGCATAGGCGCCCCGTCCGAAGAAAGCTTCGGCCAAATCCAAGATGAGGTCGACGTTCGCGTCACCGTAAACAAAGACGTAGTTATCGTCGATATCTCCGCCGCCCATGGCAGCAAGCAGCAGCCCCGGGTGCTCCTCCAGTCGGATGGTCTCAGGTTGGTATTTCTGCAATGGAGAGAGTTCTAGCACGGAGCGTCGTACCAACGCCCGCGCATGTTCATCGTCAGTCAACGTGGCTCCAAATAGATTCCAAGACTTGTTCCGTTTGGGAGTCAGTCTAACCCAAACCCAGCGGACCGTGAGATGACGTTGCTCATTTGTTGTCATCAATTCGACTGCCTTCCTACGTGGTCGCCTGCGCGACGGCCGGCATGTCACGAAACGCGGGCAGCGCGGCCATGAATGCGACGTGCACGGCGCAGGCAACCGCGATGATGACGATGGTGGGAACCAGACCGGGACCGGCGAGCAGGAATCCACCGATGATCGTGCCGATCGGCAGTGTGCCGACGGCGATCGCGTTGGCCGTGCCGAAGACGCGTCCGCGCATGCCCGCTGGAGTTCGCTCCTGATAGATCGAGATGAGGAGCGGGTTAATTGGCTCGAAACAGAAGGCTTCGATGGCGATGGCCGCGAGCAATATCGGGAGTGACGGGAGCATCACCATAATCCAGAGCGCCACGGCGCGAGCCGCGAATCCGCCCACAAAGATCACGCGATAGGGTATGCGCGTTCCGAAGAGCGTGTAGAGACCGAGTCCGGCCAGACAGCCGGCCGCTAATGCCGAGAACATCAGGCCGAGCGAGACCGCGTCTCCGTAGATTTGGCGCGCGTAAACGGGGTAGACGATGGCGTAGAGCGGCTCAGCCACCAGGCTTCCCACGGAGCACATGATCATGAGCCAAAGAAGCAGACTGTCGCTCGCGATGTACTTCAGGCCAGCCAGTACCTCACCAAGCATTGATTCACGTGTCTGATCGGTTGGCTGCGCCGAACGTGGTATGCCTGCCAGCACGAGCAGCGATGAAACGACGAACGTGACGGCATCGATGAAGAGGACGTGACTCGCACCTATCAGCGAGACCAGGAGACCGGCGATCGGTGGCCCGAGGAGGAGGGCGAGCCGAGGGATCGACTGGGCCAGGCTATTCACGCGGACGAGAGGCATGCCCGCGCGCTCGGCAAGATCGGGGATAAGGCTTGTGCGCGCGATTCTGCCCGGCTGGTTTACCAGTGAAGCCAGAAACACGAGCACAAGCAGCTGCCAGAAAGTGATCCCCACGGTCAGGTACGCCAAGGGGATGGCCGCCACGACCAGCCCACTGGAGAGGTCGGCAACGACGCTGCTCGTCTTGTATCCGAGCCGATCCACGAGCACGCCTCCGAAAAGACCGGCGAAGAGGATGGGAACTGTGTCCACTGCCAGCGTGATTCCGGCTTTCGCCGCGCTGCCGGTGGTCTGCAATACGAACCAGGGAAGCGCGACCATCGTAAGCATCGACCCGAACTCGGAAACCGCATTGGCTGACAGCAAGGTGAATAGCGACGCCCGACGGTGTGACGTTAGAGTGCGTGAGTTCATGGTCTCGCGTCCATTTTCCGAAGAGACGGGACAATGAATACGGCGACCGATCCGACCTGAACGATGATGGCGAGTGCCAGGACAGTCGGATGGAATCCGAAGGTCGAGATAGCAAAGCCGCCCAGGACGATGCCGACTGGTGAGACGACCTGCGTAATGGCCGAATAGGTTGCGAAGACTCTGCCGCGCATCTTGGCAGGGATGCGCTCATGCCGGATCGTGGTCATCATCGGATTGAGCGGTGCGGTGAGGATCCCCATGAAGGCGAACACGGCGAGAACGATGGGGAGCGTGGGATGCGCCGCGAGGGTCCAGTAGATGCAAGGCATTGCCAGGTATCCGAGATACCAGATCATCCGACGAGATAGGCGATGGCCGATGGCGCCATATGCCGCTACGCCGGCCAACGCTCCCACTGCGAATCCGCTGGCCATCAGTCCAAGGACGGTCGCGCTGCCATATTCCTGTTTGGCGAAGACCGGCAATGCGACGGCGAAGGCAGGAGCTCCGAGACCGTTGAAGATTCCAACGACGATGGCCATGTCGCGCAGCAGCGAGTCCGCTTTGAGGAATCGCAGCCCCTCCGCCAGCTGCGTCCGATAGCGTGGTCGATCCTGCGTCTCGGACTCCGTCGTCAACGCGAAGACCGGCACCAGCGTTCCCACTACCAACGCCGAGAAGACGAACGTGCCTGCGTCGATCCACAACACCGTCGTCGCTCCCTGCCAGGCGATCAACAGTCCGGCCAGCGGCGGACCCAGCAGCAGTGCCAGGTTCTGGATCGATTCAAAGGCGGCGTTGACGCGTTCCAGTCGGGTTCCGGCCATCTCCGCCAATTCCGGCAACAGCGAGCGTCGGGCGGTGATTCCGGGGATGGCCAGCATCGAACCGACGAAGACCAATGCCATCAGGACCCCGAAGGGAAGTCCCACCGTGTAGTAGAGGGTGGGGACGAGACCCAATCCAATGCCGCTGACGACGTCGGCCACCACGCTGGAGCGGCGATAGCCAAGGCGATCGACGACCGTGCCGCCGAAGATGCCAACGAAGAAGCCGGGGATGGCGACGGAGAAGCCGGTGAGACCAGTGCGCGCGGCACTGCCGGTGGTTTGCAGCACGAACCAGGGCAAGGCGATCAACGTAAGCATGCTGCCGATCTCCGACACCGTGCTCGCCACCAACAGCGCCAGGAGAGGTGCCCGTCGCCGCAGGTTAACTTCTGTTTGCACCTGTTCCATCTCGAAATTCCTCTTCTTCATCCGTCGCGAGACAATGCGATCCCCGGGCGACGACCGACTTTCTTTCGATCCTGGTCGTCGAACTAATCGATCGTGAGTGTGGTCAGTGAAGTGCTGCTAGCTGTGCGGACCCATCAGTAGAGATCCAGCTCCCCTCCGCGGCGCGCAGAGCGTTCCAGCGTCATGAAGATGAAGGTTCCGGCGATGGGCAACACCAGCGCGAACGCAAGCAGCGGGATCAATGAGGCACGCACGTCGACGATGGAGGCGCCATTCAGCGATGCGTCGGAGAGTGCCTGGAACCCGTACCCGAGAGGAAGGGCCCGCGCCAGGTCGTGCAAGAACCAGGGCAGTTGATTGATTGGATAGTAGACGCCACCCAGCAACGTCAGGAACGGGAAGATCAGATTCGAGAGCTCATTGGCGTGCTTCGTGATCAACCCAAGCCCACTCATGATCAGTCCGATTCCGATGAGCGATGCCATGAAGAGCGGCAGGATAACCGCGAGTGTCAGGTAATTTGGGTGAAAACGAACTCCAAAGAGAAGCATTCCACCGGCACATACCGTGGCCGCGCCCGCGGTCGTCTCGATGATCCCTGAACCCGCGAATCCGATCATCCAGCTCAGACGTGAACACGGAGCTAGGAAGAGAGAGAGGAGTGTGCCCGCGCGTCGTTCACGGTCCAGGATCTCGCCAACCCAAAAGATGCTGTTCCAGACGAGCGAGTTGGCGGTCATGGCTACCACAATATACGGCACCAGGTCCTTGCGTCCTCCGGCGTAGATCAGGGCGGCAATCGCCAGGTCGAAGACCGGCCGGATCGCCCAGAGGAAGACGGCTCCCTTCCGCGCGAATTCGTCGAACCGCATCTTGGTCATGGCCAGCCATGCGGAATAAGCGGCCTGAATCTCAGTCAAAATCGAGCTCTCCACCACGTTTTGCGACATTCTCGACTCTCCGTAACATCACGAGTCCGAACAGAAACAGTGCGGCTGAAAGGACCAGAAGTCGGGCCAGATCGCCCGAGACGTCCACGAACCCAGCGCCTCCAAGGAGGCTGCCGCGCAGAGCGTCCATCCCGGCACTCAGCGGAAATACTGCTGCGAGCAGCCGCATCGAGGCCGGCAGCGCCGAGATCGGAACGAGCATCCCGCTCAGGAGATAGATCGGGCTCTGGAAGAAGTTGGCCAGCAGGTTGGCGCGACGCGACAGGACGAAGATTCCCGCCACCGCGAAGCCGAGCGCGAAGGTAGCAATGATCAGGCTGACAAACGAGGCCGTCACCGCGAGTGGGTCACTGACGTTCGCATTCGCGTGGATCAAATAGGCGACACCAGCCAGAAGCAGCGCGTTTGGCACGATCCACACCGTTAGCGATCCAAGTGCGTACCCCAGAATGACGGCCGCGCGACTGGCCGGCGTGAGGAACAGCGCGTTGATTGTTCCCTGACTGCGCTCCCACTCGATAGCGTAGCCGCCAGCCCACAGATTCGCCTGCCACAGTACGACGCCGATCGTCCCGACCAGCAGATAGCCGCGCGCATCGAATCCATCGACACTGGTGCGTCCCGCGATCTGATAAGCGAGCACAAGTGTCAGGAAATAGAACGTCGGATAGAGTGGCCAACGAATGATATCGACGATGTAGGCCATGCGATGAATCATGTACGAGCGCGCGGTGGCCAGGCAGACCCTGGACGCGTCGCGCAGATCATCCATGTGAGAACGACCATTGCCGCCACCGTTCCGTGATCCTGGTGGGGGCACCTTTCGGGCTGAATCCAGCAGCGACATGGCAACCGCAGGGCTCAATACGCCGAGGTCGTCGAAGCGACTGATCCAATGTTTGCTCATAATTCGCCTCCCGCCGTCAGCGCGAGGAAGGCATCTTCCAGTGACGGCTCCATCGTCTGGATCGATTCGATGCGCACACCATGGTGATGCAGCACCCGCACGGCGCCGTCGAGCACCTCGTTTTCCTGTGACGAAAGGATTGTGATGTCCGAGATGCCGTCCGTTTCTATTCCAGGCGACACGTTGTTTACCGACGGCAGCCCCCGCAGCGATTCAAGCGTGGCCGCGCTGGCCTCACCGTGGACTCTGACCAGGTAGCGATGTCCATGTCCGACGCGTCGTTTGATCTGCGCCGGAGTGTCCTCAAGCAAAATCGTGCCCCGATCGATGATCGCGATCCGATCGCAGAGCTCATCCGCTTCCTGCAGATAGTGGGTGGTCAGCAGCACGGTATGTTCCGGCATCAAGGATTTGACGATCTCGCGCAGCTTGACGGCTGACTGCACATCGAGCCCGATAGTCGGCTCGTCGAGGAAGATGACCGGAGGGTCGTGGAGCAGCGCGCGAGCCAGGTGCAGGCGTTGCTTCATGCCGCGTGAGAACCCCTCGACCCGATCACGGGAGCGGTCGGCCAGTCCAACCATTTCGAGCATCTCGTCGGCGCGGCTGTTGATTCGCTCTCGTGGCATTCCATGCAGGTTGCCGAAGTAGATCAGGTTGTCGCGCGCCGACAGTTTTCCATAGAGCCCGCGATCTCCTCCGAGCACCACGCCGAGGCGTCGTCGGACGTCACGTTCCTGATGGACGACGTCGTATCCCGCAACTCGAGCTTCTCCGCTGGTGGGGATGAGGAGCGTCGAGAGCATCTTGATCGTGGTCGTTTTGCCGGCGCCATTGGGACCCAGCAGCCCGAAGATTGTTCCAGGCTCGACTGCCAGACTGACTCCCTCTACGGCCACGAACTCAGGTCCGTGTTGGAAGAATCGCTTGGAGCGGCGGAACGTGCGCCGCAAGTCAGTAGCTTCGATGGCGTACATGCTTATTCTCCGCCCGCGTTTCCGGTCGATTGGTCAATGATGTCCAGCAGTCGGCTCGCCTCTTCAACCGAGAGTGATCCGTCTGCCAGGGCCGAAAGAATGGCTCGCTTGCGGTCGTCATCCATGGTTGGGCTGGCGGACGATGCCGCCGGTGCCGATTCGGATGACGCAGGCGTCGTGTTAGAGCTTCCTGTCGATTTGTCTGATGCGTTCGTTTTCGACTCCGATCCCTCACCCCAACGGAACTCAACGTCTCGACCGCCAAAGCGCCCCTTGACGCGACCGGCTACGGGAACCGCGCCCGAACCCCACTGAACATCGATGTCGCGGCCGGCTCCCTTGCGTGAGACGCGTGTGGAGGTAGTGCCGGGTTCGCCTGCCCAACGCACGTCGATGTCACCGCTTGACGTGCGCAGCGTGATCTCTGCGCGCTCGGATCCGTCGCCGGTGCTCCCGACCAGTCGCTTCCCCAACGGGTTGCGCGGACCGCGTTGGTTGATGGCAACCAGCGGAAGGTCGGAGTTGACGCTGCCGCGCGTCGTCGCGGCGTCAACGCGCGCGTTCAGCCCACGCTGGATGCCAATGTTGATATCGCCTGAAGATGCAGTGAGGTCATAGCTCGCGATGTCGAGCGCTGCATGGCAGCGGATATCGCCGGATGCCGTGGTGATCGACGAACGTCCGAGACTGCCGCCCTCAATTGAGATGTCTCCGCTGCCACCCGCGGCCGTCAGTTCGTCGGAGGCTCGTGCGTCGATGATCATGTCGCCAGAGCCGACGGCAATGGTTGCTGCCCCGCTGCCCCCTCTGATGGACACGTCTCCGCGTCCTGCCCGCACGGTTATGGGTCCGACGACGTCGTCAAGGGTAGCGTCGCCGGATCCGCTGTTGGTGGTTACCTCTCCTTGGTACGTCGTCACCTTTAGATCGCCGCGGCCGGTTGACAGCGTCATCGTTCCGACTCCCTTTTCGACCGTGATATCTCCGCCGTCAGTCTTGGCGTCGATCTTCCCGTGCGGACTGTAGAGGTGGATGTCGCCCTTTTGGACTTTGAACTCGCAGCCGATCGGCTTTGATGGAAGGTCCAGTTCAACGGGCTCTGATCGCCCTCGTCTGCGTCCACCTGACGTGACGAAGAGTTCATCGGCTTCGACCACTGCCTCCACGTCGTTGCCTCGCACCAGGATCTCGCTGGTATCAGTCCAGCTCGCCACGATGTCGCGGGCGTCGACGTCGACGCTTACGTGCAGCAGTCCTTCGGCTGAATATCGTTGTTCTGCAGTCATCGAAGAATTCTCCTCAGGAGTTCATGCCGCGGATGCGCGCCATGCCTTCATCCACGGACAGCTTGCCCTCGGCGATCTGGCGTAACACGTCGTCGCGGGTTTCGGATGGGCTGGCTTCCGGGGCCGGATCTTCTTGCATCAGCTCGATGATCTCCTCGAGCTTGGCTCTGACCGTCGGGTACGAAACACCCAACGACCGTTCGACTTCACTAAGGTTTCCGCGGCTGCGAACGAAGATGCGTAAGAAGGTCTGCTGATCTTCGGTGAGCCGGCCAAAGACTCCGGCGGACCAGCGACCGCGCACCGTCGTCTGACAAGATGGGCAACTCAGTTCTCTGATCTCAAGCTCATGTCCACATGTTGGACAGTTTGTTGGGGACGTGTACACGATTCCCTCCTAACGACGCTCATTCTAGATGGATTATGGCCCAATGTCAATAAATAAATCAGAAAGAGTAAAGAATAGACCACTGATGGTCATAAACCGCTCGGAATTGGTCATCGTCGGTCCAAAATATGAAGCGTCTGAGGTGATGAGACAAGGTTTGCAGATGGTGATTATGCTGGCGTCAATCGTGCGGAGAGCACAGACAGGTCTTCGGCTCGCACCAACTGCACGGAAGGAACTTGCCGATCGCGTTTTGGCGCGGCGGCCAATGGAAGGGTGTCGACGATGAATCGCCACTCGATACAACGGCAGCGAATCGGCCCCGCGGTGCGGCGCATGCGCCGTGCGCGCGGTATGACGCTGGACCAGCTTGCCGAAGAAGCCGCGGTCTCGCCCTCACATCTCAGCCGACTGGAACGGAGTCAAACCCTCCCAAGCTTCCCGGTGCTGGCGAAGATTGCCGACGCGCTGGATGTCGACGTAAACGATTTCGTGCGTCTGGAACGGGATGTCGCGCAGCTGAACGACGAGCTCTCGAGCTACGCGCGCCTATTGGCGCTGAATACAGAGGCGCAGCAGGAGTTGCTCGATCTGTCGATCGAGGCGCGGCGAGAGCTCGTCGATCGCCTGGATCAACTGGCCACAACTGCTCCGACGAGAGTCGAAGTGCAGGACCAGGCAGTCCGCGCGCTTGAGTCAAGCCGGAACGACGCGCCTTTCTCAGCGGTCAGCACGCTAATCGAGCGTTCCGGGCTTGATGCAGTCAGCCTTTCACGCATGTTGCATATGAGTGACGTGTTGAATGGTCGCCGTTCGATGGTGATTGCCGGTCCCAGCATCCTACCGATTTCACCCGGTCACGACGTTGTCGCGGCATATCAATGGGCGTTCCCGAACTTTCCAATGGATCCGGCAGTTGCGCGCCGGTGGCAAGATACGTCTCGGGAGACAAACTCGACGAGCGTGAACCAATGCGCCGTACGTGCCGTTATCACCACTTCAGCGCTGGCATCTCCCATCGGCCCAGTCATTGCGCGCTCGTTGCTTGACCTCATGAAGCAATCAAATTCAGTCGAGGTGGCGGTCACCGAGCGATCACTCGGCTCCGTCAGTCTCCTCTCCAACTCCGGAGAGTACGCGCTACTCGAGCAGGTCGCTCCGCGCCGCAAGTCGACCGACCCGAATCACGTCGGAATCTGGTTGAACGGAAGTGACCGCGTCCGTGTTTGCGAAGGGATCTTCAAGCGGACATGGGAATCGTTGACCGAGGAGGAGCGCAGCCTCGCGTCGACACGAGGTCATTTGCTGGATGCTGCGACTCAGTCCGGCTGATTGGGCATCGGCTGGTCGATCTTCGGCGTCATCGCCATTTTGTCGAGAAGTCGGAGCCGTTCCCTCATGCCGACCACAATCAGTGTGTCGTGAGCATTCAGAGCCTGATCTGGCTGTGGACTGGGTACCAACCCACTTGAGCCGATGATCGCGAGGATCGTCAAGTCGCTCCCTACCTGCTGACGCACCATTTGCAACGTCATGCCGACAAGTGACGACGACTCAGGGATCGTGAATTCCTCGAGGTTGTATTCCACGTTGCCTCGGCGCAACGTCGTCTCGATGAAATCGACCACGCTGGGTCGACTGAAGAGCGCGGCCATGTGTTGCCCGCTCATTGCATAGGGTGACACCACCCGATGCGCTCCAGCCTGAGTAAGCTTCCCTTCCGATTCACGGCGACCAGCACGGGCCACGATCTCGATCGTTGAATTGAGCGCTCGTCCGGTGAGAGCGATGAAGACGTTCTTGGCATCGTCGTCGAGGGCAATAGCGAGTCCGCGGGCGTGCGCGATTCCCGCTTCGACGAGGGTGGCGTCTTCGGTCGCGTCACCCATTACCGCCAGGTTGCCGTTATGGAGGCAGAGATCGAAACGTTGCGGATTTGATTCGATCACGACCAGAGGGATAGCGTCGTGATTCAGTTCTTCCGCGATCGAATGACCTACGCGACCATACCCACAGACAATCACGTGGTTCCGAAGGGCGTGAATTCGATTGCGCAGCTGCTGCTGAGAATTGCGATCACTCATTTGCGTCTCGACAATCCAGGTCATGAGATTGGTCACGCTGAAGAACAGCACGCCAACGCCGCTCAAGATGAGAAAGGATGTCAGCACACGTCCTGGCCCGTCCAGGTCGTGAACCTCCTTGTAGCCTACCGTGGACATCGTGATGATGGTCATATAGAGTGCATCGCCAACCGACCACTCCTCGATGACCATATAGCCGAGCGTGCCGAGGGCGATCAAGACGAGCAACAGCATCAGTGGAAAGATCTGACGCCGGTATTGCTGATCGTGCGCGATCGTCCTCAGTCGAGCCATCATTGGTTCCTCCCGGCTGGGAGCTACAGCGGTCGTCGACATGCCAGATTAGGCGGATCCGCGCCCGCGCCCCATGAATGCCGGCCACTTTGACCACCGCCGGGACGGATGGTAGCATAACAGCCGTTTTCCTAGACGAGAAATCGCGAGATGTCCGTGCCGACCGGAAAACCATATCGGCCGTGCCGCGACCACGGGTTGCCACGGATCAGGACGGCGTCGTCAGACCTCCGGTGATGGACACATGCATTCGACATTTGGGCATGACTGATGAAACATGACGAGATCCCCGACGTGGTAATTCGCCGACTTCCGGTCTACGTTCGCACGTTGCGACAGATGAAGCTCGAAGGGATTTCGAGTGCGTCGTCCGAGGAGCTTGGAGGTCGCATTGGAGTTTCGGCGGCTCAGATCCGTCGCGATCTCTCCTATTTCGGCCGTTTCGGAAAACAGGGAAAAGGGTACGACGTCGACCGGCTGGAGCACGCCATCACCCAGATCCTGCACCTCGACCGTCAATGGGACGCCGCCCTGGTCGGATTCGGGCACCTGGGACAAGCGATCGCTCGCTATCACGGGTTCGAGGAGAATTCCTTCCGCATCTCGGCCATCTTTGCCCGCAACCCAGACGATGTCGGGCAGCAGGTAAACGGGGTGATCGTTCTCGATCAGTCCGAAATCACCGACGTGGTGCGACAGATGGGTATCCGCATCGGGATTATTGCGGTGCCAGCCTCCGCGGCCCAGGGCGTGGCCGACCAACTCATCGATGCTGGTGTGGGCGCCATATTGAACTACGCGCCGGTGGTATTGCGTGTCCCATCGAACGTGTGGACGCGGGAGATCGATCCCACCAGCGCGCTGCAAAGCCTTACTTATTATCTGGCGAGCACGAACACTGCGGAGTCGGACTCACCATCCTCAAACGGCCGCGCGGACGACGTGCGCACGCTTCGGTGAACCGCATTTGGGTTTGAGGATGGTGGTTATGGCAGCAGTGAGTGGAGATCGTGCGGGAAAATCTGAATCAACGCGATCAGCAAAAGCAGGTCGCCGACGACGAGGACGATTAGAAGTGACAGAGGCGCGACTGCCCCGCTTCGTTCAAGGTAATCGCCGATCCCTCCTAAATCGATCGTCGTGGCGAGAAACAACAGCCAGCCGACGATGATAAAGATTGTCCCCAACAACAGCGTGTTGCCGTACGGTAGGTCCTGCCAGACCAACACGGCGAGGTTGAGGATTGTGAGAACCAGGCCTGGCAACACCAGCATAGCCACGGCAATCCACAGACCGCGCGAGCTGCCAAGCACGTCGAAATAGCCGGACGACCGCCGCATTTGGGGCCATGCGCCGTCAGTAAAATCCTCAATTGCTTCGATCGTGAAGAGCATGGCAATGCTCAAGCCAATGAGCAACCAAAGACGCCCGTCAATGAGCACGGTGTCGGTCCTCTCACCGTCATGTGATTACGGAGGAATCGCCCTGGGCGGCTGCGAAGAGCGTAGCAGAGGCGGGATTTCCTGACAACATCGGTGATATTCTCGCTGAAGTCGTGCCAGCACGGGTCTCAGGGTCTGAATCTATGCGTTTGAGTCCACGCGCTTTTGACCGCGCTTGGGTATGACACATAGAATGTCCGAAGTCTTTCCGCGATGAAGAATGAAGTTGCCGGCCCGCACGACGCGGGTGAGCGGTCGTGAAGGGTGAACCTTGAGATGAGTCAAACCAAGCCACGCACGTTGCCCTCTTTCGACGAACTCCCATTCACCGCTGGCTCACCGGACAATTCCAACTGGGGTCTGTGGGGGGACGGCGATGAGGTCGGCATGATCAATCTGCTCACGCCCGAACGGGCCGAGGCGGCTGCTCGACTCGTTCGGAGCGGCAAGTCGTTTCCATTGAACTGGAAGCTTGAGCTGCCTGACCCGCCACTCTTTCGTCGCGAACGTCTGTCCCACTTCATCAAGAACAAGCGTCCCTTTGTGAATGACGACGTCTACAATGATTTCAACACCCAGTCCTCAACACACTGGGATGGGCTGACCCATATGGGGAGCGCGCAGTGCCAGTGCTTCTACGGCACTGCTATTCAGTCGCATATCACGGGCATGACCGGAACGCGCAACGGCATTCAGGCATGGGCACGGCGCGGCATCGTCGGCAGAGGCGTCCTGCTCGACCATCAGCGCTGGGCAGCCTCTCAGGGGATTTCGCACGTGGCGGGTGAGCGCATCGCGATCCCCGCGAGCGAATTGCAGCAGGTTGCAGACGCGCAAGGGACCAGGTTCGAAACTGGCGACGTGCTGTTTGTGCGCACGGGTTGGACCGCCTGGTATGACACGCTCGATGAGGAACGGCGAGCTGAGATCGCCGATGGGCCGCACACGTTCATCGGTGTGGCGCAGGGGACCGACACGTTTCGATTCCTGTGGGACAATCACTTCGCCGCGGTGGCGGGGGATGCGCCAAGCTTCGAGGCGTGGCCACCCGCCAGCATGGAGGTGTCGCTTCACCAGACGCTCTTGCCGCTCTGGGGCATGCCCATTGGCGAGATGTTCTACCTGGAGGACCTGGCGGCCGACTGCGCGGAGGATGGCGTCTATGAGTTCATGTTTACGTCGGCGCCGTTGAACAAGCTGGGTGGGGTCGCGTCTCCTGCCAACGCGCTGGCAATCAAATAGCCACGTAAATTACCCAATTCTTACTGTTCGAGCGGGAGACCCGCGGCAATCAGCGTCCACTTGCCGGACCAGATGCCTGGGTCGATTGTGCTATCGCGATTGAAGCGCGTCGAGAACGTCACCCAATCCCACACGGTTCCCTGGCCCATGGCCGGGTAGTTGCCACGGTCCGCGCTGATCGTCCACGGATCATAGACCGTCACCGATTTCGGCGGTGTGTCGATTCCGCCCGGCCCGAGCTCGACGCCAGTGACGAGTACGTAGTGGCTGCCGTCGTCCACCAGCGCGATGACCGGCTGACCGTAGACGGCTAGGCTGCGCGAGATGACCTGACCCGCACTGTAGATGTCATCGAAGGCGGCGTCGCCGATCGGTTCGGTGGCGCCAAACGCGTTGAGCGCCGCGGCCACGGCGTATGGCGACGCGTGCCATTCAGCCAGCGAGAACCCGTCATTGTGCGAAATCTCAAATGCCCAGATCCCACTCTGGATGTCGCTGTCGCTGCTTCCCGACAACGTGACGCCGGTCGAATCGAGCCACGTCTGCACGTCGGCAGGGTCGCACCAGTCTGGGTCTTGCTGCGCGTGAAAGGTGACCGTGACGTTGTAGTTCAGAGCCCCATTGTTGAAGAGCTCAGGAGCATATTGTGGGACGTCCGTCGACGGCGGCTGAGGCCGTTGGTCGACATTATCGCGCGCCGCGGCGTCGCGTCCGAGTAAGCCGAGGAGCACGGCGTAGGGCGTTCCGGCATTCTCCGGGTGCCATTCGAAGCGGGCGCGTTCGAAGTATTGAACCGTGAAGTCCTGCTCGGTAAATGCATCGCTTAATGGATAGCCATAGCTGTCAAGCCCGCCGTTCGACTCCCAATAGTTCAGGAAGTGCCCGCAGATCTGATGGCCGGTCTGGCTGAAGTAGCTGCAGCCGTCGTCGCGCTGATCGTTCGCGGTGAACGGCGGTTCGTTCAACCGGTTGCTGGCCGTGTCCGCTCCGAGTCGTCTCAGCTGAATCTGCCACCCTGATGGGGCGTCCGGGTGCCACTCGAAGACGGCTCGTTCGAAATATTGCTCGGTGTATCCGCTGCCTGGATCTGTGAGCTCATCGGTGATCGGGTAGCCGAACTGAGCGAGGTCTCCGTGGAGCCGCCAGTAATCGAGAAAGCCGTAGCTGAGATAGTGCCCGGTTTCGGGGAAATAGACTTGGTCGGGCGGGGCTGACGGCGCGGCACCCGCTGAGGCAGGTAGGTCAATAGCGATGGACGCGAACAACGCGAAGATTAACACGATGGCAAAGACAGGCTGAAACGAGTGGCCGCGTCTCATGTGAGTAGACGTTTGCGGCGAAGTTATCGCTGCGAAGCTAGTCTGGATCGGCTCAACGCTCCGCAGCGATTTGGCCAATGTGCTTGTCCGCTTCGAATTTCGTGGAGCCTTCACTGATGACGTCCCCCATGATGAAGGCCTCGATCTCTTCCAGATGCTGCACCATTGCCTCGCGTGCTGCAATTGGGTCATGTGCCTCGATCGCTTCGAGAATGCGTCGGTGAGCCAGGTAGGCAAGCTGGCGCCGTTCATTCGAGGTGATGAAATGGCGCCGGCCCTCCATCAAGAGCTCGCCAATCAGGTTGAGGACGCGAACGGCGACCTGATTGCCGGACGCGGCGGCGAGAGCGCCGTGAAAGTCTCGATCGATTTGTATGAGGACGTCGTCGGAGGCGCCAATCGCCGCTGCCTCTCGCAATGCTTCAACCAGACACGAGAGGTTCGCGATCGACTCCGGATTGACCCGGACAGCGGTTCTAGCCGCGATGGCTGGCTCGAAGATGATGCGCATCTCCCAAAGATCACCCACGGCGTCACCGGTTGCTTCGAGCAGGATTGAAAGTGGTGAGACGACTCCGGCGGGGAACATGTCCAGGATGAACGTGCCGCCACCATGACGTGATTCAACAATGCCGGTGAGCTCCAAGACGCGAAGCGCCTCGCGCAGCGACGGGCGGCTGACCTGAAGCTGCTCGGCGAATTCGCGCTCGGGTGGCATCTGGTCGCCTGCCGTGTACACGCCCTGCCGGATCAGCCGGCAGATTTCCGTAACGACCTGCTGGGAAACACGCGATCGACGTGGAGGATCTTCAGCCATCAGAATCTCACTTCAGCGCGGGCAGCTTGCCAATCGTTCGCGCGGTGGCCCGCCGCATCTCCCAAGAGTCTACTATGCCCCCATGAAAGATACGGTGAATATGAGGATCGATCATGATCCGCCCTCATTGATAATGAATGGTGCTTGGCCCCGATTCAAAGAGAGCAATGGTGAGGGACACGAGTGTTCAATTCGCGCGATGCTTTTGCATGAGGATCCCGTGGCGGTTTCGCCCGTAATAGTTTCGCAGATCACTCACCGGAAGATAGCCCTGCAGACGGTAGAGGGCCTGTGCGCCGAGATTCTTATCCTCCACCATCAAGGTGACATATGGCGTTCCAAGACCCGACTCGATGGCGTTGAGGAGAGTGGTGCCGACGCCACGACGTCGAAAGGTCGGATCGACGCAGAGATTCAACACACGAGCCTGAGCACCATCAGTATCGCCGACGACGCACCCCACGATGCGCTCCCCGGCGCAGGCGACTAGGATCTGGGACTTCGGCCAAAAATAGAGCACGAATAAGGTAGCCAGGCCATATGCCTGGCTACCGGAGAAACATCGTCGTTGCAGTCCGCGCAGGAGGATTGTGTCTCGGAGCGTGGCCGTCCGGAATCGGATTGTCGTGTCGCTGCTGTCCGTGGATGTTCGAATGTCGACGACTCGACCCGCCACCAGTGTTCCCTTCGGACGGTGTTGAAAGCACGATAATCGCGAGCGCCGTTCCTCGGCTCTACGTACGCCCCGAGTGACGTCGAGCGTCCGGACCGACGTGTGGCTGCCGCAATCCTAGCATCGGAGAGCAATTCAAGCTGCTGTCCCATTCTTCCCAGTTCATAGCCTTCACCCGACTGATTGTTTCCTAAATTTGTCTCCTCCGACGATCGAAGGACACCGTCACACCTCAACGAGCGTCAGCTCCACATCGCTCGAGGCCATCGCGATATCCGCCGCTTTCGTGATCACTTCCCGAATGCCGGCTATCCGCACCGTGTAGCTCGTGGTCGTCTGGTCATAGTCCACGTCTTTGAACGTCACCACCGAGCCGTTGTCCCAGCTGTCCCACAGACCGATCGCCAGGTCCCGGGCGCCGGTGTCGTCCACGCTGCCGTCACGGATGACAACCTGGTCGGTCAACTGCACCGTGAACTTCCAACGTCGGCGCCTGGTCGGAAGGTCCATCGTCTCGTGTTCCGCCCACAGTCCCACGATCACCGGACACCACGCCGAAATGCTGGACACCGCGACCTTAAGTTGGATGAACCGGCTCGTCGGCTTGGCCGCGATCGCCCCGCCCACCGACACCAGGCGCGAGCTCGAGCTCGTCAAATTCTGGCTGTCGATCGCCGTCCAGGTCGCGCCGCCATCCACCGAATAGCTCAACGCCACCGTCACGCTGTCGGCCGTTGCCCGGTCATCAGGTGTCGCCAGCTCCACACCGGCCCGTCGCCACACCTTGTCCAGATCCCGCTCGCCAGCATCCATCAACGCCGTGATCAGCTCGAAGCTCGAGCCGTAGGCAACGCCGGTCGACCGCGCCAGGAACTGCCAGGTAGCCGCGTGCGTGGTCGTCGTGCCCCGTCCGGTGAAGAGGTCAGCATCGTCGCAGCTCCCCACGATCGAAACCGGATTCCGCGCGTCGATCGTCCCGTCCTCCAGCATCCACCAGCCGCGTCCGTCATAGCCCCAAATCTCGGCATCCCCGCTGATCTCGTGCTCCACGATCACCACCAGCCAGGAGCCCACCGTGCACGCGCCCCGCGTTCCCTGCCCCCGTATGCCGGTGCCGTGAAAACTGTCGTCCGTCGTGTCGTAGTACATGATCTCGCCGGAGATCCACGTCCACAGCCGCCCGAAGTGCTGCACCGCCCAGGCGCAGTCATCGTCAGCCCCCAGACGCGGCAGCGCCCCCTCAGGCGAGCTGACCGTCTTGTAAAGCGTCTGATCGGTGAAGACCCACAGCGTCCCGTCCATGTGCACCAGCTTGCGGATGTAGGCCCCGAACGACAGCGTCGTGCCGGCCGTCACGTTCCGCAGGTCAACCACGCTCGTCGTCGTCACCAGGTACAACACCGCCCCATGGTTGCCGATCAGCCGCGCTTTGTAGCTGGTCCCATAGGCGGCGTAGGTCGACGGCGAGAGGTCATAGCTCCCCACGTCGGTCGCGGCCCCGTAGGCGAACCACAGAACCGCCCCAATCTGGCAGCAGCCGATCACCGTGTCAGGCAGCGCGTAGACGCTGGTGAGGTCCGAGAACGCACCGGAGGACGTCGCCACGCTGTACAGGTGATCGCCAGAGACGATGTAGGTCGTCCCGTCGTAGGCGAAGCTCCACGCCGCATCAGACGGGTCGTAGCTCGCAGGCGTCAGCGTCCGGTCAGTCTCCGGAGGTCCGGCGACGATGCCCTGCGAGTCCAGCGTCGGCCAGGCACCCGCCCCACCCAGGAAGCGATCGCGCTCGAGCTGAGCCGTCCGCTTGCCGCCACCGTAGAAGTCGAACAGTCGCACGCGGCCGACGCGGCCCTCACTCTGCCCGTCCTGGTAGCGCTGGTACGTCCCGGGCTTCACCATGTAGCCCGTCGAGTCGAGCGTAATGTCGTAGGTTTCCGTCACAGACGCATCTCCCAAACTGACCGCACCCGGCGCGGACCATGGAACGCAGCAGCATGACGACGGTAGCGAAAGCTCACCATGCACCGATAGACAGCGGGCCAGTCACACCACGGCCTCATTGCGGCCGGCCTCCGTCCTGCCAGGTCCCGTCAGACTGGTAACAGTCCCACCAAACCAGCTCACGTATGCAGCGGCAGTGGTCGTGCAGTGGCGGGATCGGCCCCTTCCCCACCTCAAACCACTTTTTGTCCAGCGGTCCGCACTCCGGACACACCCGCTCATCCTCTTTGGTCTTGAATTCCTCGTACCACACGATCACCGCGCACGGCCGGCTTTCACCCGTTGCCGTCGCGCCGTCGAAGGCGTTCCCTACGTTGTGATCGGTGTTGACCTTGCTGTTGTCGATCGTGTTCCCGCCGCCACCGCCAATGTCGATCGCCTCATAGCGGGCGCTGTTGCTTCCCGAGCGCGTGACGCCCCCAGCCTGACGGCTGGTGTCGGCACCGCGCGTCGACGTCCGGCCGGAATTGTCCGAGATCGTCATGCGGCCTCCGGAAGCGGCGGATACGCGCAGTCCTCGCAGACCTTGAAGTCACCGATGTAGTAGACCCAGGCGCCAGCGTCACACGTGCCCCCGCAGCAGTCACAGATCCACGCGTAAATCGACATCTTGCGATTCATGGCTGCGGTACCCGCTCGAAGGCCACCGGGTTCGCCGCCTGGTCGGCCTCCATCGCTTCAGCACCGACCCGCCCCAGCTGCACATCGAACGGAAGATGCCGACCAGGTCGCCACTCGAAGCGCGCGCGCTCGAACCACTGCACCGTCACGCCCTCGGCATCCTTGAACTCTTCCGAGAGCGGAAAGCCGAAAAGCTGCATCGCGTCGGCGTGACTCTCCCAATAGGCCCGAAACCCGTACGCGATCGTGTGACCCGTCTCTGCGAACCAGCGAGCCGCGGAGGACCCCAACGGCGCCAGCACAGGAGCCCACCAGACGCCATCAACGTGGGAGACGTCGAAGCCGCGCCAGTTGTCGGCGTACTGCCAGCCCACGCCGGTGAAGCGGGAGCCGTTCGGGATCTTCGCCAGATCACCAACACCGTCCCAATTCGCGACCCACATCCCGGTCGGCACCGTGGGGACGTAGTCCTGCGGCGTGCGCCAGGCGGAATACTGCACCGGCAGGAAGCCAGCCTGATCGACCACACCGGCCCAAGCCGCCTGATAGGCCAGCGCCCCGGCAACGTTCCCCATGTAGGTCGAATACTCCACGTCCAGACACAGCGGACCGGAGACGCAGCCGAATCGCGCGGCACAGGTCACCGCGTCGATCCCATCCGTGATGCCCTGGTGAGACGTGAGCGCCACCGGCTTCTTGCAGCCGTCGCAATCGTTCTCGCCCACATAGATCGGCAGGAACCGGAAGCCCGCAGCTCGCACGCGGACGACGTCGGTCGGTTTCCACGCGCGCCCACCGTTGTTAACCCCACCCACGTACCCACCGACCGACCACACCGCCGCGTCCCGCAGCATCGAGAGCTCGCCATCCGTGGGAGGTGTCGCCCGATCGACCATCAAATAGCTCATCGGCCTCTCGCCTCTCTCGGCCGCCAGTCCTGCTCATCGAGCACCCCGACCAGCGCCGCACTCAACAACAAATCGTCATGGACTCGAGCGTCAGGCACCGACCAGCTCATCAGCCGATTCGGACCAGGACGCACCTCGTACGTGCATTGCTCCACCTGACGCCAGAACACGCGAGCCAGCTCCGCCGACTCCACGTCCCCACCAACCCCACCCTCACCCGCGTAATCCTTGAATCGTCCGGAGTCGATGATCCCGAGGAAGTCCCAACCGAGCTGAGATTTGCTGGACAGGCTGAAGACGAACGGCAGCACCACCCGCTCACCAAGTGCCGAGCGGAGGAAGGACGACAGGCCAGCACCTACGCCGGTTGCGTCGACCACCACGAACCGCGCGTGCCAGACGTCCTTTGCCAGGTCGACGAGCTGGTGATAGAGGCTGACGTGCTTGACCCCGGTCCACAGGTAGCGCCGCACGACTTCATACCGCGGCCGGGACTCGCCAGTGACCGGATCCACCCGGCGAACCACACGCACGACCGTCAGCGCCGTGCTGTCTCGTCTCGAGGTCGGATCGTATTGCACGACGTCCGGCGCCTGGTCCTCTTCCTCACCCGCCACGTCCAGCAGCAAGCAATACGTCTCTTCCTTGCGACCGATCGGCAGCGGAGCGTGCTCGCCGACCATCTGACCGCGCCGCGAGCCCGGAAACAGACCGCCCTCGCCGTCCAGCTCTTCGAGCTCATATTCGGTCTTGAAGAACGGATGTTCGGCCCCGAGCTGCTTACTCTGGCTCACCACGTACGCGCCGTAGGTCGGCAGCTCCTCCGCAACCCGTCGCCAGGGCACCAGAAATAGCCGCTGTGAGCCGTCAGAGGCTTCTAAGGTCCTGAGATACCGCATTTGCCGGGAAAGCAGCGTGGAGGACGTCCAGACCGTCCCCATGAACAGCGTTACCGCGTTCTCAGCCGCCGCCATCGGGGCAAAGACCGCATCCCACCGATCCGGGTCGATGTCCTGACACTCGTTGGCGACCAAAAGCAGGCTCGCCGTCTGGCCTCGAGCGCTGGAAGTCGGCGCGGCCGAGACGAAATGCACGCTCGCCTCTCCCAGCTGCACCACCGAGCCGTCCCGCACCCGAGCGCGGCCAGCAATGGCCCGGAAACGCTCGTTTCTGACTCGAGCAGAGAGCCGATCGAGCGCAATCTGGCCCTGTGGGCGCATGGTGGGGAGCGCCACCACCACCTGACCGCCTGTTCGGCTGAAAAGGAGCAGCAGGTAGGCGCAGAGCTGGGCAAGCATCTCGTCTTTCCCGCTCTGGCGGCTGAAGACCGCCGCGAACTCGCCAGGCGTTGGGGGGTACCCGCTTGCGGGTCTCGCTCGTCGATCGAGCACCGCCCGCACGATCGCCCGGGCTGGATCCGCCTGGTAGCGCCGCAGGCCACGCTTCGGCATGAAGACGCGCGAGAACTCCCCGACGTCGGACAGAGCGCGCCGGACAGCCTCAATTCCGCCCGTCACAACGGCATCGCCAGCACAGCCGCCAGCAGCGCCGCCCACAGAGCGAAGAGAAACCAAAGCCCGTACCGACGCGCCGTCGAGATCGGCAGGACCTCAAGCAACAGCATCCACGGAGCCGAAAGCAGGATGAACAGCAGCAAGAACCGCCGATGATCCATCAGCCCGTCACTCCCAACGTCGAAGACCGCACCGTTCGCCGACGTTCCCGCCAGGCAGCCGAGTAGGCAGCGCTGGCCTCCCGCATCGCCTCAGAGTAGCGAGCTGGCAGCGGTCCCCGTTTCCACTCCTGGCGGCCGCGAACCTCGAGCGCGTAGACCGTCGCGCCAGCGATCAGCAGCGGTATATCGGAATCCGGAATCGTGAACGTGGCCGAGTCGTTGGCCGGCCAGGCATGCGCCGTCAGATACCAGATGGTGTAGTCGCCAGCGATCAGCGCCCGGGCGAAGCGGATCGTATCGGCGAACAAGGTCCAGCTCAGCTCGAGGTCCCCCACGTAGCGCAGCCCCGCACCGTGCGCCTCCGGGATCACCCAGCCGTTCGGGTCGATGATCCGCTTGATCCGCAGCGCGCCAGTCGGCACCGACGCCGTCAGATCGCCAGCCGTGGCCGTGAACGTCGAAGTGGCCTCGTCCGGGCTCCACTGGCTGTACTCGTCAAGAGTCCGCTTCAGCCCCTCGTCCAGCGTCGCGTCCGCCCACAACGGCGAGCCGGAGGAATCTTCGAGGCCCGTCCGGAGTCTCGTACGTGCACTCGATAACGTCGTCGTCATGCTCGCTCCCTTCCAGCTCGCCAGCGCCATCACACAGGCGGCAGCGGATCACGTACTCGCTATATCCCACCTGGTGGGAAAAGCGCTTGTCAGCCCTGCCCGACCGATAGCCGCGAGCGTTCGGCCCCAGGACCCAAACCGAGCCCGTCCCCTTGCATTGCGGACACTTACGCAAGGGATGAGTCCCGATCACCGCTCAACCCACTAAGCTCGAGCGCAGACGTCCACACCCGATCGAACGTGGCGATCGACACCTTCAGATCGGCCACCGCGGAGAGCGCCGCCGCGTACCCGGATCCCTGCTCGAAGACCTCGATCACGCGCCGAGACTTCGCGATGACGTCGAGCTGAGCCGCGGCGATCGGTGCCACCAGCTGAGAACGCCTACCCATCACCACCCCCAAAGAACGAAGCCGTGGATATGTGCACAGCTCTCGGGACCTGAACACATACCCACAGCACGACTAGACGCCTTCCCCCGATTTCGCCCGATCGGCGATCGACGCGACGAGCTCGGCCTGGTCGAGCCCGCGAAGCGCTTCCTCCAGCTGGTAGAGCTCGTCCACGTCCCCGTCGTGCTCGATCCAACCGTCGTGCCAGGATGCGACGATCCGACGCACGGCCTCGAGCATGTGGCGCAGCGCGCGATCGCGCTCGCTCTCCCTAGGCACCGGACGCCACCCGATCAGCCAGGCCCGAAGACGTCGAGTCCACCGCGGCCGCGGCGGATTGCTTCTGTTGCTGAGCTCCGAGTCCCATATCGGCCTCTTCCTGGATGAGCGCGAGCTCGCGCTCTTGGTCCACGTCGCCTAACAGATTCATCGCCGTCTGTCTGCTGTGTATCTGGCTGGCGACCAGCTGCACCTCATCCAGCACCAGCGCCTGTCGATCGTTCGGCAGCACCGAACCCCACACCGCCTCGGTCCGACGTACGCCGCCGATCGGCTCACCACCGAAGCGCTCCAGCAGATCGAGCAGCATCGAATTCCGCTGGCGGTAGACCGCGTCCCAAATGCGTCGACGTCGCTGCACCTTCTGGACGAGCGGTTGGATCTCGACCTCGAGCGCGGCGCCGGAGACGTTGCGGCCGGAATCGCCGAACGCCGTCCGTGGCGTCTCTGCCAGGTCGTAGAGCGCCCGGTAGAGCGCATCTATGTACTCGATGTGAAGACGCACGCCGCCGCCAGCGAGCATGTCGAGCAGGTACGCCTTGCTGTCCGGTGGGAGCTCCCACACCGCGCCTTCGTCGGCCTGGATGCCCGACGCGCCGGTGACGTTCTCGAGGACGGTGATGGGGTTACCACTCACCTGCAGGATGCGAGAGACGACCGTCATACGCCGGTTCAGCTCGCGGCAGGTGTCGATCAGGTCGACCAGGTCGGAATCGCCCCAAAGCTCATGCGGTCGTGGCGCGTTGGGGAAGATCACGTAGGGAATCCAGCCGTACGGATTCGCCTCGTCCCGCGTGGTCTGGCCACCCACCTCGATCGTCACCCGATCGGCGGTCCAGTCCTCGACGACCGGCACCGATCCGGCGCCGGTGATCGTCCCGATGCCGAACAGCTCGAACGCCTCCATGCTCGTCAGGTAGTAGCGCTGGACAACCCGCGTGACCTTGCGGACGTTGTCGGGCCTGGTCCACGCCCACAGGCCGGCCGGATCCACGCTCGTCACCACCGGAGCGCGATCGTCGACCGACCACGTCACCTTGAACGCGCCGTCACCAACCACCGCGGCGTCGACCATCGTGTCGAAGTCGAGCGAGTGCAGATCTTGCTCAACCGCCAGCTCGTTCAGCCGCGTCTCCACCGCGGCCGCGAGCTCTTCGCTCACCTGGTCATTCTTGGAGGCTGCCACGCTGAAGGACACCGGATCGCTGAAGACGTAGCTGACCGTCTTGCGCACCAGCGCCCGCGCGTAGTTCATCGTGAGACGCGTCTCGCCAGCACGCCGCCGCCGATCCCACTGGTTACCACCGTAGAAGTCCAGCATCTCCCGGTAGCGGTTCATGCGGTCGACGTCCTGACCGTTCAGCCAGTCGGCCAGGCTGGTCGGGATGAATCCGCCCACGGCCGGAATCAAAGCCATGCGCACCGCCCTCTCAGTTGACGAACGTCACATCCACCGTGACCGTCGCCGCGTTGCTGACGTCCTCGTTGTGCACGAGGATCTGCAGCTCGTACAGCGGCGCGACGTCCACGAGGTGACCGTGGCCCGTCGCAGCGCCAGAGATCGCCGTGCTGGTGAGCTTGGTCAGCCCGTCGTACAGGTCGGCAGCGTCGCCGCTCTCCTGCGCGATCCCCTGCAGAAACATCCCGTGCGTCTTGTCACACACGACCCGCACGAACGCCTTGCTCCAGCCCTCGCAGCGCACCTTGTAGGATCCATACACATCCACCCCGACGCTGACGCCATCCGCCAGAAGCACGGTCGGTCGGCTTGGTCGTCCACTCACAGTCATCAATCGCTCCCTACGAGAAACGGCGACCAGGCTCGCTCCGGTCGCCGCTCGTGTGACGTTCGGGTGGCCCACCACGACACCGACCCGAAAGAAGCTAGCTGCGCTCCCCCGTCGGGTACCCGCGTAGCGGGTGGAGGGATTGCCAAAAGTTAGGGTGGGGAGCGCAGGGTAACGCTCCCCGAAGGCTAGGTACTACCCCCAGGGCACCGGAGAGTAGCCAAAGGAAGATCACGTGCCGTCGATTCCCTTCAGCCGGGCAAGCCCGTAATCGCTGAAGACGGCCATACCGCAGTACCACTTGATACGGTGGCGAGTCGCGTCCTGGTCCTGGACCTCGCCCACCAGCTGCACCTGAATCCCGCCATTCTCCAGACCCATCAGCCCATCGCTGCCGAACTTCACCGCGTACACGCTGCTCGCGGCCGACTCCGTCCCTTGCGTCTCGTCGATCGGAAGCCAGTCGTCAGTCAGGCACGGAATCCCGTCGTACATGATCACGTGCTGACCGAACTGATCGACGCCGGTCTCGAGGATGTTCCCCGAGGCACGGCGCAGGCTGGAGAGCTTACGACGCGTCCGCTTCGCCATCAGGAGCGCGTCCGGCCGGCCAGGCTTTACCGTATCGATCAGCTCATCCATGAGGTCCAGCGTCAGCGGACCGCCGTTAGCGTCGACCGTGATCTCCTGACCGCTGATCACCTGGTTCACCAGACCGTCGAAGCTGTTCGCATCGCTGCCGGTGTCCCCGTTGTAGAAGGTGTCGCTGAACTTGTGAGCGACCGCCTTTGCCCGGCTCTCGATCACCGTCGCTTCGAGGTCGTTGGGATCGGCGTACGTCTGCTGCAGGAAGTTATCAACGTCCGCATCGCCGCCCAGGATCGTCAGCGTTGCGGTCTTCTGCGTGAAGGTCGGCGCCGCTTCCGTCCACGTCGCCAGCGGCGCGTAGAACGCCGCGGCCGGCATGGTGGACTCCCGGTTGTACGTGACCGCGGTACCCGTCACCTCCATGAAGGGAAGCAACATGAGGATGGGAGACTCCTTGATGATCGTCTCGATCACACCGCGGAGGAACATGTCATTCGTGAGTTTGGCGGCTTCCGCCTTGGTCAAAGCCATCGACTAACCCCCTCGACTGTACCGACCACGACTCACCGCCTGGTCAGCTCTTCTTCGCGTTACGCTGGCGGAGTCCTTCGGCGATCTTGGCCGACGGACTGAGCTCCTCCACGTTGATCACGAACTCCCGACGCGCACCACCACCGGCCGGCACCGCCGACGGCGTGACCGACACCGACGACGCCGACGCCTGCACGGACTCAACGATCCGCTTGTACGCCGCCTGCGACCCCGGAACCGACGCCATCAGCTCCTCGAAGCTCGAGCCCACGATGAGCTCAGGCACCACGTCCGGATGCGCCTTGGTGATCAGCTCGCGCATCGCAGCCACATCTGAATCGCCCGCCTGCGTCGCCGTCTCCGTCAGACTCCCTGAATCTCGGGGAGTCGGGTTGGTTTGCTGCTCTTCCATGCTGTTGCTCCAGTCGGTAAATTGGCCGTCGTCGGAGGCGATTTGGTGTGGTATTTGGGGCGGACCGCGAGGTCGTGGAATGCGGAAGGCGCTCAGCTCAAACCAGCCAAGCGAAGGAGAAGGTCGAGCAGGATCGCTCCGACGACGACGGAAAAGAGGGAGTCGATACGGGTACGCACGGAATGAATATCGCCGGCCAGATCGACCACCATTTGTCGCGTGATGGCCTCGTAGACGCTCGAGGGCTGCACGTCCACCGTCTTGGCTTCGCGGTGCTCGCCAATGATCTGTCGCAGGACGGTACCGTCTCGGAGCGTTGCCCGATCGTGGTGTGGCTGAGACGCATTCATTGCTCACCCCCTAGCCCAAGCTCCAACAGCACTTGCGTCACGGCGTCGGTCAGTCCCTCGGCGAGTGCTCCGCTCATGCTGCGTTGAGCCCGTACCGCTCGGACGACGGCATCGACGACGCGCGGGATCGACGTGGCGAGCCGCGACGCGCTCGCTTCCTCGGCGAGGAGACGCGCCAATACGATGCGCAAGGCGCCAATCTCTTCGGCTAGGGACTCTCTCTCCAGTCCCGCGTCCGCCACGTAACGCGAAACCAGCTCTTCGATACGTATTTCCAACGTCTCGTGAAGGCGCGACGAGACAACTGATTCGGCCTCGTCAGCCTCGTCGATGGTTCGGTTCGATTGCTGAGTCAAATGCGCGTAACAGAGGGTTTGACCGCGCACGGACCACGCCCGGCAACCGGGCCGTTCACATCGCCTGGCTTGTTTCATTTCCCCACCTCCAGCCAGTGTATTTAGAACATGCGTTCTGATTCCACCTCTTCGAACGCCATGGATGACGGGATTCGCGACAGTCATTGGCTTTTTTCTCCGGCCAATGAACCGTGCGACTGAAGTTGGGACCTATTCGATACTTCAGTCCCATCGCGTGAAGGCGAGGGGTGAAACATGATGGACGCGTGGCACCGCACGCGATGGATTGCGCGTGTGCCGGAGACCCGACGTATCGTCCCCACACATTGAGACGGAGCGCCGGGCTGGAACCATCAAACGTTTTCCTACGCGTGAGGCACAGTTGATGACGAAAGCACGAGTCGTAGCAGGGTGGGGATTGATCGCGATCTTCCCAACTCTTCTTCTCTGGTCTTTGCTGGAGAACGTCGTCAGCGATCCAGTCTGGGCCGGACCAACATTCCACGTCTACATCGTCACGTTCGCTTCCCTGCTTGCGCTCATCCTCGCCGTGTTGATGCGTGTTGCCGCGGGACAACTGCGGGATCCGCGCGTCCTATTCCTCTCACTGGCGTTCATGGGCATCGCCGGTATCTTCATGACTCACGCCCTGACGACGCCCGGCGAGATCGTTCCGAACAATCCCTGGGTGGGCTTCTCATCACGGCTCAGCTTGACGGTCGGCGCCACGCTGTTGGTGCTGGCGACGGTCCGCTGGACTCCACGCACGCGTGAACTGATAGTCAGGAATCAAACGCTCATCACGGCCCTGTTTGCTCTGTTCCTGGTGGCATATGGAGCGACGGCGATCGGCACGTCCTTGGCTGGGAGCCGTTCGCCCGAACCGGCCACGACGACGTCGTCCGCCGTCGGTGATGGCTACGGGGCGCAACCGCCGGTTTCAACCTCGGCCTCAAGCGCCCATGCGGACGACGACAACACGATTGACGTACCGACCTCGACTCCGTTCGACGGCCTCTTCACGTTTCTGAGTAAGAAATCCGTCTCCTATTCACTCTCGGCCATGACGTTGTTCTTGCTAGGACTGGTGATCCTGCGCTATTTCCAGGTCTTCCGGGTCTCGGGGTCGCCGCTGGCGGGCGGCTTTCTCTTCAGCTCGATCTTCCTGGCACAGAGTCAGATCTCGATGACGATCGCGCCGGCCTGGCATGCCAGCTGGTGGGAATACCATGTGTTGATGATCGTCGCCCTCGGTTCGGCGGTGTACGGGTTGGTGCGGGAATACGGCCAGAACGGCAGTCTCAATGGCGTGGTGGGCGGACTGCTATTGCGCGACACCATCGTGCAGCTGCAGCGCGGTTACGCCGACGTGATCGTGGCGTTGGTGGAGGCCGTCGAAGCCAAAGATCCGTACACGCGGGGACACACCCAGCGGGTGGCGGAGCTGGCTGTCCTCATCGCTCAGGATCTCGGCTATGACTCGGAACGGCTGAAGGTGCTGAACCAGGCGGCCATGCTGCATGACATCGGCAAGATCGGCATTCCTGACTCGGTACTGAACAAGCCGGGCCGATTGACAGCCGCGGAATTCGACGTCATCAAGGAGCATCCGGTGCGCAGCCATCGCATCATCCAGCACGCAAAATCGCTACAGCGTGAGGTCGCTGGTGTGCGGCATCATCACGAACGCGTTGACGGTTCCGGCTATCCGGATGGGCTCAAAGGCGAAGCTATTCCAATGGACGCTCGCGTTATCGCGGTAGCTGACGTCCTTGACGCACTAACGTCGGCACGGCCGTACCGTGAAGCGTGGAGCGTCGAACGTGCGCTCGAGATCATCGACCAGGAATCCGGAACGAAGCTCGACGTCGATTGCGTGGCCGCATTGCATCGAATCATCCCTGTCTGGGTCAATCGCGTAGATCAGCAGTGCGACGATGCTCCGTTCATGAGCGTCTGGCAGCATCATCCTTCTCCGAATGGCAACAAGGCTGCCGTCCCGGCGGGAATCCCGCGATCGCTCTGATTCTCGGAATACCTCCTCTCCCACACAGCTCAGCTACACTTGAAGGTGGAGAGAATTGGTCCACTTCACCTGGTTGAGGATGTTCCACAATGCCCGTCCCCGATCGAGATGAGCTACGCCGCACCGCGGAAGAATTCGCGCGCAACGTCGAGCAGCGGTCCGGGCACGCGCTCACAGTCGATCTCCCATCGCTCGCCGTCCTCGACGCGTTTCTGAGTGAGTGGCTCGACATGGCGTCGGTCTACGACGCAATTGACGACCGGCTGGTGGAGTCCCTGGCGTTTCCGCTCCTCTGTTTCGTGGGCGAGTGCATGGTCTCGGGAGGTCGAACCTCCTGGCACGTCGACCAGAGTGCCGGATCGACTCTTCCCGTGCTGGCGGTGCCCAGCGGAAAGCTGCTCGATCTGGAGGGGCCGGTGACGGCGGTTCTTCGGAGGCAGGTGCCGCCATTTTTTCATCGACTGGCGCTTGATCTGGAGCGGCCAGACCCGCTCGGCAACGCGCCGTCATGACCGGTGCCTCAACGTTCAGAAATATGGGTGTAGACGAGCGCCAACGTCGGTTGTGCGCGCTTCAGTCGCACATGGCGGGTTGCCGACTCTGCGTCGATGCCGGACACATCCCAACGGCATTACCGATATTTCACGGGAACGCCCGTGCACACGTCATGATCGTGGGACAGGCACCGGCGGCGCCGGTCCTTGAACGGCCGTTGCCATATTCCGGGGCCACTGGGAAGACGCTCAAATCTTGGTTGAAACGTGCTGGATTCGACCCGGAGACGTTCTACACTGGCTTCTATCTGACCGCGCTGACGAAATGCTTCCCAGGCAGCAAGCCTGGCTCCAAAGGGGATCGGGCGCCGTCCCGGCAAGAGATCGAGCTGTGCCGCGCTCATCTGGAGCAGGAATTGACGCTGGTCCGTCCTGCGCTCGTGATCCCGCTCGGGCGGCTCTCGATCAGCTACTTCGTTGGATCGGCGCCACTCTCCCAGGTGATTGGCCGCGTCTTTGAGCGGGACGGCGCCATCGTGTTGCCGCTGCCGCACCCGTCCGGCGTCAGCCATTGGCTGAACGCGGCGGAGCATCGTTCACTGCTCGACGATGCCCTCGATCAGTTGAGCGAGCTGCGTCTCAGACTGGACTTGTAAGGATCAGTTTGACGGCTACTTGTCGTTGTGATTCGCCCGATAGGCCTCTCGCGAGCGTTCGATCATCTCCCAGGCTTCATCTCGTGAGTGCCAGCCGATCACTTCGGTCATCTTCTGTTCGAGCAGCTTGTAGGTGTCGAAGAACGTCTCGATCTCACGGAGCCAGTGCTGTTCGAGATGCTCGAGTTCGGAGATCGTCTCGAAGCGTGGATCGTGAGTCGGCACGGCCAACACCTTGAAATCGCTCCCCTTCTCATCCACCATGTCCAACCCGCCGATCGGCTCCGCTTCGATCCAGCAGCCGGGGAAGGTCGGCTCGTGGGTGATGATCAGGATGTCCAGGTGATCTCCATCCGGTGCCAGCGTTTCCGGAATGAAGCCGTAGTCGGTGGGATAGTGGACCGACGAATATAGGACTCGATCGAGGCGGATCCGGCCGGTAGCCTCGTCCAACTCGTATTTGTTGCGGCTACCGCGCGGAATCTCGACCAGCGCGTCGACCGTTCGTTTGTCCGTTGCCATGATGACTCCAGTCAGATCAGGTATAGCGGAAGATGTCCAGTGCCATTCGCGGCGCTAGAATCGGCAGACCCGCGGCGAGCACCCCATCGACACATGCATACCGCCCTACCGAGGGTTTCCGATTGTGTGACGCAACGTAGAGGCGGGACCTGTGCCCGCCTGCGGCCAACGTCGTGGCTGCACGTGTCTCTCGTCGCGTTCGCGCACGCCGCCCGACCAATAGTCAAAACGGCGGCCGCAGGTGCCGCCGCTACGCTTACCGGGGCGAATCTGCTAGACCGCCCAGGCTTCGGAGAGGACCTCGGCCTGCTCCAGCACGGTCTCGGTCGCCTTCGCCTGCAAGTCGGGCGGGTAGCCGTATTTGCGCAGGATGCGCTTGACGTAGACGCGCAGCTGCGCCCGCACGTTCTCGCGCACGGTCCAGTCTATGGTGACGTTCTTCCGCACGGTCTCGACCAACTCCCGCGCGATGATCTTGAGCTTGTCGTCGCCCAGGACGGCCACGGCGCTGTCGTTAGTCTCCAACGCGTCGTAGAAGGCCAGTTCGTCATCGTTCAGACCGAGGTCGACGCCGCGTTGCTGCGCCTCGCGCATCTCTTTGGCGAGCTGGATCAGCGCCTCGATGACCTGCGCGGCTTCAATGGCTCGGTTCTGATATTTGCGTACGGCCTGCTCCAGCAGCGCCGCGAAGGAGCGCGCCTGCACCACGTTGTGGCGCGAGCGCGTCTTGATCTCGCCCTTGAGCAGCCGCTGCAGCAGCTCCACCGCCAGATTGCGCTGCGGCATGCCGCGCACTTCTGCCAGAAACTCGTCCGATAGGATGGAGATGTCCGGCTTCTTCAGCCCGGCCGCCGTGAAGATGTCGACCACCTCATCCGAGACGACCGCGTTGGAGACGATCTGCCGGATGGCGTGCTCCAGCTGCTCGTCTGTGCGACTCTCACCAGCGCTAGTCTTTGCGACAGCAGCACGTACCGCCTGGAAGAAGCCGACGTCGTCCCGGATCGCCATGGCCTCGTCGCTCGGCACGGCCAGCGCAAACGCCTGCGACAGCGCCGTGACGGCCGTCATGAGCCGCTCCTTGCCGTCCTGTTGCGCCAAAATGTGCTCCTGCGCGGACGGAAGGAGCGAGAGGCGTTCTTGCGCGTTGCCGGTGATCCAGCGTGACCTATCGAAGCCGTGGAAGAGACCCAGGCAGATCTCATACTTCTCCAGCATCAGCGCCACGGCCTCACGCTGGTCGATGGCCGTCTTGCCCGTGCCGCCCGACTCCGTGTAGGTCGCCATGGCCTTGCGCAGTTCGTCGGCCAGGCCGAGGTAATCGACCACCAGCCCGCCCGGCTTGTCCTTGAAGACGCGGTTGACGCGGGCGATGGCCTGCATCAGTCCGTGGCCGTGCATCGGCTTGTCGACGTACATGGTGTGCAGGCTGGGGGCGTCGAAGCCGGTCAGCCACATGTCGCGCACGATGACGATCTTGAACGGGTCGTGCGGATCGCGGAAGCGCTCGGCCAGTTTCTCCCGCCGAGCCTTGTTACGGATGTGCGGCTGATACTCGAGCGGGTCGGAGGCCGAGCCGGTCATGACGACCTTCATGGCACCCTGCTCGTCACCCTCACCGGTCCACTCCGGCCGCAGTTTGGCGATGGCGGCGTAAAGGTCGACCGCGATGCGGCGGCTCATGGTCACCACCATGGCCTTGCCGTCCATCACGTCCAGCCGCTCCTCGAAGTGCTTGACCAGATCGTTGGCGATCAGCTCGATGCGGTGCTCTGACCCGACGATGGCCTCCAGCTGCGCCCATTTGGTCTTGAGCTTCTCCTTGCGCTCGACCTCTTCCCCTTCGGTGGCCTCGTCGAAATCGAGGTCGAGGTGCGGGATGACGGCCGCGCTCAGCTCCAGCTTGGCCAGGCGGCTCTCGTAATAGATCGGCACCGTGGCGCCGTCATGCGACCGCCCGCTGGATGTCGTAGACGCTGATGTAGTCGCCGAAGACGGCGCGCGTGCTGGCGTCGGTCGTCTCGATGGGCGTGCCGGTGAAGCCGATGAAGGAGGCGTTGGGGAGGGCGTCGTGCATGAAGCGCGCGTAGCCGTCGATGAAGTCGTACTGGCTGCGGTGGGCTTCATCGGCGATGACCACGATGTTGCGCCGGTCCGACAGGAGCGGATGCCGGTCCCCCTTCTCCTCCGGGAAGAATTTCTGGATGGTGGTGAAGACCACGCCGCCCGATGCGACCGAGAGTTTCTCGCGCAGATCGGCCCGGTCGGCCGCCTGCACCGGCGGCTGGCGCAGCAGTTCCTGACAGCGGGCGAAGGTGCCGAAGAGCTGGTCGTCCAGATCGTTGCGGTCGGTGATGACCACGATGGTCGGGTTGGCCATGGCCGGATGCAGGATGACGCGACCGGCGTAGAAGGCCATGGTGAGGCTCTTGCCGGAGCCCTGCGTGTGCCAGACCACGCCGACGCGCTTGTCGCCGACGTCTCCGCCCGGCTGATGACCGGCAACGTAGGTGCCGCGCGTCTCCTCGATGCCACGCAGGGCGCCGATCTCGGCCGCGCGTAGGGTCTCCTCCAGCGCCACATTGACGGCGTGGAACTGGTGGTAGCCCGCCAGCTTCTTGATCAGCTTGCCGCGCCCCTGATCCTCGAAGACGACGAAATAGCGCAGCAGATCCAGGAAGCGACGCCGCTCGAAGACCCCTTCCAGCAGCACCTGCAGCTCGGTCATGCTGGCGGGAGCGTCGCGCACGCCGGTGATGGTGCGCCAGGGCTTGAACCACTCCTGCCCGGCGCCCAACGCGCCGATGCGCGCCTGCACGCCGTCCGAGACGACCAACACGGCGTTGCTGGCGAAGAGGGCGGGAATCTGCGCCTGATAAGTCTGAAGCTGGTGGAAGGCGGTCCAGATGGTGGCGTTCTCGTCGGCGGCGTTCTTTAGCTCGATCACGGCGAGTGGCAGGCCGTTGACGAAGATCACCACGTCCGGCCGCCGCGTGTGCTGGCCCTCGGCTAGGGTGAACTGGTTGACCGCCAGCCATTCGTTGTTGGCTGGGTCGTCGAAATCGATGACCTTCGCCTGCGCCCCGGCGATCGAGCCGTCCGCGCGGCGATACTCGACGTGACGCCGTCGACCAGCATGCGATGCACGGCGCGGTTGCGCTCGATGAGGGAAGGCGCGTCCAGCCGCGTCAGCTTGCGGTAGGCGTCCTCCAGCGCATCCGACGGCAGACCGGGATTCAGCCGCGCCAGTGCCTGCCGCAACCGCCCTTCGAGGATCACATCGCGATAGTTCGGATCGCTTCGCTCGGCTCCGGGCTCGCCAAAAGCGATGTCCGGGCCGTGCAGCACCTGATAGCCCAGCCCTGCCAGCCAGGCCAGCGCGGCTTCCTCGACGATGGATTCGGTGAATGAAGATGACGGCATCAGTCGCGCCTAATCAATGTGCTTGTCGGCAGGGACGATTTGTCGCTCACGCGTGATCGTCAAGCTCACTTGTCGCTCAGTCTCTGTCAAATGTGATCGGCAAACGCTCTTGTTGCTCATGGATGCGACACAAAGTCCTTTGTCGCTCACTTTTTGCCATAAGTGAGCGACAAACTAGTTTGTGTTGCACAGATGAGCGTCAAAGCACCTCTCGCCCCTCCACAACGTTGATCAGCTCGGTGAAAGCAAACACCGCCGGCCGCCGCCCACTACCTTCGCGAATCGTCTGAAGCAATCCTCTATCCGCAAGAATGTTGAGGACTCGGCGCGCAGTCGGCGCGGGAATGTTTGATCTCACTATGAAATCAGACGAGTTAAAGATTGGGTTGCTGAACACGAAATCAAGTGCCCGTATCGCATGTTGTGAATGGGTTTGCTCGACGATCCATTCCTTCCTACTCTCGTACATCCCCAGGATCTCGCGAGCTTTCGCAGCATTTTGAACCGCTTGTTGCTGAATGGCACGAAGAAAGAAGGCGCACCAGCCGGTCCAGGCACCGTCACGCGACACCGCGAGCAAGCGGTCGTAGTACTCATCCCGGTTGGCTTCCAGGTAGGCACTGATATAGAACATCGGCTCGCGCAACAGCTTTTTCTCAACCAGGAAGAGGGGGATCAGCATCCGGCCGATGCGCCCATTCCCATCCAGGAATGGGTGAAGCGACTCGAACTCGGCATGGACAATGGAGAGCTGCACCAGCACATCAGGTTCTGTCTGGTGAATGTAGGCTTCCCAACGGCCCATACCGGCTTCAAGCTGATCCGGAGCGATCGAGATGAACTTCGCTTGCTCGATCTGCGTTCCTGGTCGCCCGATGAAGTTTTGTATTGTGCGAAAGCGGCCGGGGGACTTGTCGGACCCGCGAACCCCCGAAACGAGCGTTTGGTGTAATTCCTTGACCATGCGATTACAGAGCGGCAGCGTTTCAAACAGGTCAACGGCTTGCCGCATCGCACGACGATAGTTCAGCACCTCTTCGATGTCTTCTCGTTTTGTCGCGGACAGGTCTTCGTCACCGGCTGCCTCGTACTGAAGCACCTCGCCCATGGTGGCCTGGGTGCCTTCGATCCGTGACGATAAGACAGCCTCCTGCGTGGTCAGCGGCGAGAGGAGCACAGCCGGGTTCGGAATGGCAAGGAGCAGCGCGTCATAGCGCGCCAACGCGGAACTTGCAGGACCGAGCAGCGGAATGAGCTGAGACCAGTCCAAATCCACTGGCGGGAACTTGCCAAGATGGTAGTGAACTGGTCCCAGCACTACGGTACTCCCCTGTAGGTTCGTCCCAGCGCCCGTCGGAACCGCCCTTCGAGGATCACGTCGCGGTAGTTCGGGTCGCTCCGCTCAGCGTCACGCGCATCGAACGCGATGTCACCGCCGTGCCGCACCTGATAGCCCAGCTCCGCCAGCCAGGCCAGCGCGGCTTCTTCGACGATGGATTCGGTGAAGGCGATCATCTCAGTGTCCGCTCAGGGTTTTCGGTGTCGTCTGTCCAGCGACTTGGATTCGCCTCGATGTAACTACGAACCCGTTCCCACGAACGATCGCTCCGGATAATGTGCTCGAAGTAGTTGCGCTGCCAGACCGGCACGCCCGTGATCTGCCGCAGCGAATTCACCCTCCGGGTCGACGCTGCTTTGAACCCACCGATAATTGCACCCAGGGACTGCGGCGGCCGAATGAGACCGGTTGGCTGTTCGGACGCACGGTCTGCTGGATGGTTGGAACCGGGCGCACGGCCGTGCGCCCCTACAGGGTCGGGCGGCGTCGCCGCATTCGGCAGGGTACTAACGCATACATTGGGTAGGGGCGCACTGCCGTGCGCCCGAATGTCGCCCGATCTGTCACTCACACCCGATTCGGACGTCATTTCCATGATGACCAGAATGCCGTGCAGGTGATTCGGCATGATTACGTAGGAGTCGACCGCAACGTTGAACCGGATCATCGCCGTGCGCTCCCATTCCTCAGCCACGACTTGGCCAAATGCGTTGAGCCGAACCTCACCGCCACGGATATCTCCGAATAGGCATTCTCGCTCGTGGCAGACCAAGGTCACGAAGTAGGCGCCTGGTAAGGTGTAGTCGTAGCCGGGGAGCCGACTCGATCGTCGATGGTGTGTGTCCGGGTTGTAGGTCACGCAGTCACCTCGTCAACAAACCTCTTCGCATCCCCCACCCGCAACTCACCCGAAATCAACTTCGGCAGCAGGGCGTCACGAAGTTGCGCCAGCGACCGAGACTCTCGGACCTCGATTTCGCCCCCGATATCGATGACACGGTCTCAATAATCTCGTGCTGCGACGTTGCCGTGGCGGCACGTTATCAGGTATCGGGAAATGATGGCGTTGATGGCCCATCGTCTGTGGCCTTGAGCCCGCCATGTTTAGTCGGAACTCTGGAACCGCTTGTATCCGACAAGTAATAGCCAATTTGTGGACTGCCAGTAGTGACTTTGAAACAGGATCGACTGATTCTGCGGACCGCGCCCAGCCGACCAGAGTACGCACTCCAACGATCAGTCCACGAAAACCGGCTTTGCCGTTCTCGACGCATGTGGTCACGCAACCAGTGTCGTGCACCTTGCGAACCGCATTCCTGACCGCATCGGTCGATTGCGAGACCGAAGCGAGCGACCTTTGTCGGCATGTTTGGCATATCGCCTGTCGGCGCGGCCTCACCCTATTTTGAAAGTCGCGGGTCGGAGTTGACGTCAATAACCTCGGGAGCGCCCAACCCGCCACCCACTCGGTATCTCCCCTAACTCCGAGTCCTCGAAGGAGTCGGGGAAGAGGTCGGCGATGTGCGGCGGCAGGCCGGTGTCGCGGGCTTTGGCTTTGGCGCGGACGGGATCGAAGTCGACGAACCACGACTTGAAGATCGCCCGCGCGATCGCCTCCAGCGTCTCGTTCATGCGCCGGTTCAGTTCGATCTTGTCGTCCAGAGTGCCGAGGATGTGGGCGATGGCGCGTTGTTCCCTGATGTCGGCTGGAATTCGAATTGGAAACTCGGGTAAATCGATTAGTGGGATGCGATCAACCGTGCTTCCGTGAACTGTGCGAGATCGCAACGTTTCTTGGAACTGTGGGCCAAGGTAGGCATACAGAAAAAACCGTTGGTCGACTTTACCAGGTCGCACCCGCAAGAGACCCATTCGACGCCCAAGGCAACAGCACAATCCATCAGGAATGAGAGCTGCTTCACCTAGACGCGTTTCATACGAAAAGACTAAATCCCCAGCCATCGGAGTCACTCGACGTGTCCACCGAACATAGTCCGCCTCAGAAAGGCGCTGGGTGTCCGACAGATCAACACGTCCGTTGACCAGATTTGAGATTCCGAGAAATACGGGTCCGGATTCTGTCTTCGGTGGGGTAGCGTGTGGGCCGTCGAAGACGTTGGCAAGCTCTCCGATTTTGACTTCGTGCCACTCACCCGCCATAGCCGAGCGTCCTCAAATTGGCGGCGATGGCGGCGTCCAGCTTGGACGCTTCGGCTTGCTGCTGGTAAAGAAGCGTGGTGAGCCGCTCCATCTTCTCCTCGAACGGCTCGCCGTCATCCTCGGCTTCGGGCGCACCGACGTAGCGGCCGGGCGTCAAGACGTGGCCGTGCTTGCGGATCTCCTCGGTCGTGGTCGCTTTGCAGAAGCCGGGAACGTCGGCGTACTCACCGGCGCCTTCATCGCCGCGCCAGGCGTGGTAGGTTCCGGCGATCTTGGCCACGTCCTCTTCGGTCAGCTCGCGATGGACGCGGTCGACCAGCGTTCCCATGTTGCGCGCGTCGATGAAGAGGGTTGAACCGCGCCGGTCGCGGAAGCGGCGGTCCTGTGCCCGCCCGCTTGTCCCTGCGCCAAGAACCAGAGGCAGACCGGAATCTGCGTGCTGTAGAAGAGCTGGCCCGGCAGCGCCACCATGCAATCGACCAGATCGTCCTCAATCGATGTTCTTGCGGATCTCCCCCTCGCCCGACTGATTTGAGGACATGGAGCCGTTGGCCAGGACGAATCCCGCCATGCCGGTCGGCGCCAGATGCGAGATGAAGTGCTGCACCCAGGCGAAGTTGGCGTTGCCGCTGGGCGGCACGCCGTATCTCCAGCGCTTGTCGTCTCTTAACAGGTCGCCACGCCAGTCACTGTCGTTGAAGGGCGGATTGGCCAGCACGTAGTCGGCCTTCAGGTCCGGGTTGCGATCGTTGTGGAAGGTGTCGCCGTGGGCGATCTGGGCGTCGATGCCGCGGATGGCCAGGTTCATCTTGGCCAGGCGCCAGGTGGTGTAGTTCGACTCCTGCCCGTAGATCGAGATGTCGCCGACGCGGCCGCTGTGCGCTTGAATGAACTTCTCGCTCTGCACGAACATGCCGCCCGAGCCGCAGCAGGGGTCGTAGACGCGGCCACCATAGGGGGCCAGCATCTCGACCAGCACCCGCACCACGTGGGTCGGCGTATAGAACTGACCGCCCTTTTTGCCTTCGGCGCTGGCGAACTGGGAGAGGAAGTACTCGTAGACGCGGCCGAGCGTGTCCTTGGCACGCGCCGCCTCGCTGCCGAGGGCGATGTCGCTCACCAGGTTGATCAGTTGGCCGAGCCGCTGCTTATCGAGTCCGGGCCGGGCAAAATCCTTGGGAAGCACGCCCTTCAAACTGGGGTTGTCCCGCTCGATGGCCTCCATGGCGTCGTCGACGGTGGTGCCGATGGTTGGCTGTGGCGCGCTGGCCTTCAGATGCTCCCAGCGCGCCTCTTTCGGCACCCAGAAGATGTTGACGGCGCGGTATTCGTCCGGGTCCTCCGGGTCGGCCCCTTCGGCCCGCTGGCCTTCCAGCTCGGCGTGCTTATCTTCGAAGGCGTCGGAGATGTACTTGAGGAAGATGAGGCCGAGCACGACGTGCTTGTACTCGGCGGCGTCCATGTTGTTGCGCAGGGCATCGGCGGCGGCCCACAACTGCGCCTCGAAGCCGACGGTGGCCGTGCTCTCGTTTCCGTTCTTCTTGCCTCTCGGCATGCTGCTCCCGTTCGATTTCGTCGCGCCATCGTCCGATTCACCCAGCACGGGCAGAAGAGGCGGAAAAGCGATTTCCGCCGTGCGCTGGTCAGGTGTTCATAATGGACAAATTCTAGCAGAGAACGTACATGTTTGGGGCGGGCAAGCGCCGAGAGTTTTCAGGCGGCGACGTACTCCCGCACATCAACCTGCACACCAGCGCGGATGGCGTCTTCCGCGATGGCGAGAAGGCGAGCGGTCGTCTTTTCGTCGACATACTCCTCGCCGCAGTTGTCGCAAATCTGTGCAGGGACGCCTTTGAAAACGAGCGTAGCAGCGTCGCGTGTGAGCGTTACGGTTGTCACGCCAGGATGTGTCTCACTGTGTCTGCAGATCGCACATTTCATCATGCTGGTCACCGATTTGAACAGTGCGGCGTGGAATACGGCATTCAGTTCGCAATCTCGTTTGCGGCGAGCAAGGCTTCCACCTCAGCGCGAAGCGTCGAAAGATCACGTTCGAGAACACCCCAAACGAGTCTGTCGTCGACGTCAGCATAACCGTGTATGAGGACGTTTCTGAACGCAATGATTCGCCGATGATCCGAAATCCGTTCGGAGGTCTCAACATCAACCTGTGCGAGTCGACCGAGCGCTTCGCCGATGATCTCGAACTGTCGCTCCACTGCGGAACGAAGCATGGCGTCTGACTGATAATCGTCAAAGGTTCTACCATCGGTGAACGTAGCCAAGGCGTCCGCAGCACGCCGCATATCGTAGAGGAATTTGCGTACCTCAAGCCGCATAGAGGATCGACCGGCTGTGCTCAATGGCCTCGAGGAAGTACGGATTCCGGACCGCGGCTGTCGACACCAAATCGACGTTCCGGCCGAACAACTCCTCGAGGGACGCCAGCATCCCGAAATATGCGTCACTGAAGTCGGCGGGCGGCATGTCCTCGAACTCCACGAGGAAATCGAGATCGCTCGCGTGCGGGTCAAAGTCGTCACGGCTTGCTGAGCCGAAAAGTTCGAGCCGCCTAATCTGAAATTTTCGACACAGCTGCGCGAGCTCATCTTGCTTGGCCTGGATCATGGCGTTCACGTGTCACGCCTCCGTCGACGACTTTGGTGCGGTCTGAAACTCTGTCAACTGACTGAAACCGATGCGGTCGGGCACGTCCAATTGTGCCGCTTTCGGTACGATGCTTCAACTAGGTTGGACGCGCGCTGGTTGCGATAAGGTGGCTTCTCAATCTGCTTTCCGGCCGCGCAGGCGTCGGCGGCCAACACCCACTTCGTGCGTACCCGCCGCCGCTACGTTTCCACCGGTGTTTGATGGTGATGATTCGGTAACACATGACGGTCGTCGGCCTGCGGCCGAAGGAGGGCACAGGTCCCTCCCCTACGTTTGGCCGCGTACGTTCAATCCCCGGCGCGATGGGCAAAGGCAGTTGCCCCGATCCTCGGTCCCTCCCGTCATCCCCTCATTCAACGAACGGGATGTTCTCACGCGGAGCCGAATGCGGACACGTTGTGGAACGAAGGGCGATCAGGCTTCGCGGGCGTACAGTTGCTCGCGAATCGCGAGGATCTCGCTGCGCAGCTGGGAGTCGTTCTCGACCTGGCGCTCCATCTTCTCGATCCCGTGCATGATGGTGCTGTGGTCGCGTCCGCCCAACAGCTGACCGATCTGTACCAGCGAGGAATCGGTCTCCTCGCGCAGCAGGAGCATCGCGACCTGACGCGGCACGACGATCGAGCGTCGCCTGCCCGGTCCGATCATGTCGATGTGGGCCACCTGATAGTAATTGGAGACGGCGTCGACCACGCGATCAGGTGTGATCTGACGTCGCCGCTGGTCGAGGATGGTATCGGTGAGCGCCTGGATGGAGAGCTCCAGGGACAGTGGCCTCTGGTAGAGCTGCCCCAGCGCGATGATCTTATTGAGCGCCCCTTCGAGCTCGCGGATGTTGCTCTGTACACGCCGGGCGACGTATTCGAGCACGTCGGTGGGCACCGAGACGTTGAGCTCGCGGCCCTTCTCGGCCAGGATGGCCTCACGTGTCTCCAGGTCCGGCGCCTGGATGTCGGCCAGCAGGCCCCCCTCGAAGCGCGAGCGTAGGCGGTCGGTCATGGTCGGGATAGCCTTGGGCGGGCGGTCGCTGCTGATGATGATCTGCTTGCCGGCCTGATACAGGGCGTTGAAGGTATGGAAGAACTCCTCCTGGGTCCCCTCCTTACCGGCGATGAACTGGATGTCGTCGATCATCAGGATGTCGATGGTCCGGTATCGACTGCGGAACTCCTCGTTACGGTTCTGGCGAATGGCATTGACCATGTCGTTGGTAAACGTCTCCGAGGAGACGTAGCGCACCAGCAAGCCGGGGTCGCGGGCGAGCGCTCGATGCCCAATGGCGTGCAGCAGGTGCGTCTTGCCCAGTCCGACCCCACCATAGATGAAGAGCGGGTTGAACGTCGCCGCCGGCTTGTCGGCCACGGCCAGCGATGCCGCGTGGGCCAGCCGGTTGTTGGCTCCTACCACGAACTTCTCGAAGACGTAGCGGGGATTGAGCCCGTTTTCGGGTGTCGCGGTCAGTTCGAGCTGTTGCGGATTCGTCTCAACGACCGGGTCGATGGTCTTGGTGGCCGTCGCATTGGCACCGCGAGCAGCCGGGGAGCGACGTGTGCCAGTCGGCCGGGGCTGGTGCTCACCGGCATGTAGCAGTGCGAATTGCACGGCGACTCTGGTGCCGGTAATGGTGGATAGGGCCTGTTGGATCTGAAGCGCGAATTTGTTGCGCAGCTGGTCGACCGCGAAGGTGTTGGGTGCGCCAATAGTGGCGGATTCACCATCCCAGCTCACAAGTTGCGTGTTACGCAGCCAGGTCTCAAAGTTCGCACGCGAAAGCTGGGATTGCAGCTCTCCCAATGCGGCTTGCCAGATCTGCGTGGGTTGCATCGCGCGATCCCCTCGTCGCCAGCGCCGGCCTTGACCAGGTGTACGTACGCACAGCTAGTGTGATATTAACAAGGCGCTCTGACGAAGGCAAGTATGCCGTCCAATGACGCAGGCTGCAAAAAGAACGTAGATCGGGCCATTTGGCCCGATCTACGCCGGGAAGGGGAAGGGACGGAGCACATGGCTCCAGTTCTTGCTTGTTGAGAGACGGTTTCTCGGGACCGCTCTCTACTTACTTATACGCAAGATGTGTCAAATCGGTTCCATGCTGTATCTGAACGATCCGCCAGCGAGCTGTGACACTCCGTCGACGGTGTCTAATACCTTGACGGTGTCTAACTATTATAGTAGCATCGAACGATGTTCGAGAGGCATAGGAGGCACATGACCAATTCACGGTCGTTACAAGTTACGGCCATCGTCGAAGCGTACGAACTGGTAACCCGCTCGCTACGCGGTCAAACAGTGGAGGACTGGGTAGAGCTGGATCTGACCATGGCTCAGCTCAAAACGCTGTTCACGCTGGAGTACGGCGGGGCGGCAACCATCGGCCAGACAGCTGAGCGGTTGGGGATTTCCTTGCCGACCGCGAGTCATCTTGTCGAGCGTCTGGTACAGGGCGGATTCGTGGGGCGTACCGAGGATCCGACTGATCGGCGACGAACGCTGGCGAAAACGACGCCGAAGGGGTCGGAGCTGACCCGGCAGCTGCGACAGGGCGGTCGCGAATCGCTCTTCAATTGGCTGACTGAGATGGATGACGATTCGCTTGAGGCGCTTGCCAAGGGCATGGATCGATTGGCACAGCTGGTGACTACTCAGCGGGACTGCGCTGCGCTCGATCAGGCGGCGCCTTCACTCTCGAACTAAGGTCACGATGAAGGGGTATATAAGGGAGTAGCATGACCGAATCAGTCTCGTCCGTCGCTGACGATGCGGCGGCAGAGCAATTCAATATCCGGCTGGTTCTGCCGGTTGTCGCGAGCGTTATGCTCGGTATTTTGCTGGCGGCACTGGATCAGACCATCGTCGGGACGGCGATGCCCCGCATCGTCGCCGATCTTGGTGGACTGTCTCATTACGCCTGGGTCTTCACGGCCTACATGCTGGCGTCAACCGTGACGGTGCCGATCTACGGCAAGCTGTCCGATATCTACGGACGGCGTGGCTTCTTCATTGGCGGCATGATCATCTTCCTGGGTGGATCGGCCCTATCCGGTATGGCGCACAGCATGGATCAGCTGATCATATTCCGCGCCATTCAGGGACTTGGCGCGGGCGCTATGATGCCGATCGCGTTCGCCATCATCGGTGATGTCTTCCCGCCGTCGGAGCGTGGCAAGTGGCAGGGTCTGACCTCAGGCATGTTCGGCATCGCCTCGATCGTCGGGCCGACACTGGGTGGCTGGTTGACCGATAGCCTCGGCTGGCGCTGGGTTTTCTACGTCAATATGCCGGTTGGCGCGATCGCCATCGCCACCGCGTTCTTTGGCCTTCCCAAGATTCGATCATCCCACAAGCATTCGATCGACTACTATGGCGCGGCCACGTTGGTGGCGGGAACGGTCCCTTTGCTGCTGGCATTCTCCTGGGCCGGCGATAAGTACGCCTGGACGTCCTCTCAGATCATCGGACTGATGCTCTTTTCAATCATCATGATCGGCGTCTTCCTGTTGATCGAGTCGCGTGCCGAGGAGCCGATCCTCAGCCCGAGACTGTTCCGGAATCGAACCTTCACAGTCGCGAACCTTGCCTCGTTTCTGATCGCCGGCGGTATGTTCGGCGCCATCATGTACCTGCCACTCTTTGTTCAGGGAGTGATGGGTGACAGTGCCACGAACTCCGGTGCGATTCTTACACCCATGATGCTGGGCTTCGTCGTCAGCAGCATTGTCGGTGGGCAGATCATGTCTCGAACTGGGCGCTACAAGTATCTGGCGATCGGCAGTCTGGTGCTTGCGGTCGTCGGGATGTTGCTCTTCTCTCGACTCGGAGTCAACTCGGGGCACGGCGCGCTCGTGCGAGACATGATCCTGACCGGCCTCGGTATCGGTACGACCATGAGCCTCTTTACGATCGTCGTGCAGAACGCCTTCCCGCTGCGGCAGATGGGTGAGGTGACGGCGAGTCTGCAGTTCTTCCGCAACATCGGGAGTACGCTGGGAGTCGCGGTCCTGGGATCGCTCATGACGAGCCGCTTCCACACCGAGTTCTACGCCAAGCTTCCGGCCGATGTTTCAGCTGCGGTGCCGAAAGATCAGCTGGCGCAGCTTGACAATCCGCAGCTGCTCCTCTCGCCCGATGCAGTCGGGCAGTTGAAGACGTCCTTCGCGGCCTTTGGCTCACAGGGGCCCCATCTCTTCGACCAGGTCATGCTGACTGTGCGGAGCGCGTTGTCGGTCGCCATCACCGATCTCTTCGTGATCGGCATGGTCTTCATGCTCCTGTCGCTGGCGGTGACCTTCTTCCTGAACGAGGTGCCACTGCGGCGCACGCTGGCCGAGGCGGCTGGCTCACCGGTGGCGGAGGGCGCTCCGGTCATGATCGATTCCGTGACGGAGGAGGAGCGTGCCGCGGCGCTGACACGGCTCAGAGAACCGTCAGCGGACTGACCAACTAAAATATCGCAACGAATGAACAGGGCCGCCGGTCAACCCGGTGGCCCTGATTCGTTGCCTGGAGCATTGTTCTCCGGGATCACCCGATCTCAACAATAGATGATCAAGGCTCACCTGATGATTGCCCGGTCGATCAGGTGTTCAGACAACCTTTGGGAGCGCGAAGGAGAAGTGCGCGCCAGTGGAGCTCGCCGCCGCCCAGATGCGTCCGCCGTGCGCTTCCACAATGCCGCGGGCGATTGCCAATCCCAGCCCGGCACCGCCGTCGTCGTGTCGTGATCGATCGGCCCGGTAGAAGCTCTCGAAGACATGCGGCAGATCGGCCTCGTCGATGCCGGGACCGGTATCCTCGATATTGAAGACGACCTCTTGCCCGGCTTCGACCGCGTAGACGGTCACCTTGCCCCCATGGGGCGTGTAGCGAAGCGCGTTGTCCACCAGGTTGTAGAAGACGCGCTGGATTTGTGACGCATCGGCCAGGACCTGGAGACCGACGCACTCACGTTGTCCGTCGAGTGTGATCTCGCGTTTCGTCGCTTTTGGCTGCATCGAGTCGAGCGCATCACGGATGAGCGATGCCGCGGGGCTCGCTTCGAGCTGCAGGCGTAAGGCCCCAGCGTCGATTCGCGACAGCTCGAACAGATCGTTGATCAGGCCCGTCAAGCCACGAGCCTCGTCCAGGATCTGCGCCAGATAGACATCGCTCGTGTCACCGTCCACGACGCCGTCCTGGATAGCCTCCACCATCGCCTGAATTGAGGAGAGAGGCGTACGCAGATCGTGCGAAATCGCGGCGATCATCTGTCGACGCGCCGTCTCCGCCTCCAGCTGCATGTGATTGGCCTCCTCGAGCCGCCTGGCCATGCTGTTGAAGGAGATTGCCAGCCGGTCGATCTCATCCGTTCCCTGGACGCGAACCCGCGTGTCCAGGTGCCCGTCGGCCATCGCCTGCGCCGCCCGCCCGAAGACTGCCACGCGATCGGCCAGCGATCGTGCCGCGAACATGGCGAATGGGACTGAAACGCCAATGGCGAAGACGAGAAGCAACGTCAACAGGATGAGGTCGTGTGAGTTGATGAACATGAGCTGCGCGGTGATGACGATACTGGCAAGGGCGGTGAGGACGCCGATCAGCGCGGGGATGAAGATCTTCGTCCACAGATCCCCCCAGCGTATCGCGTGGAGCAAAGCCAGACTGGTGTAGCCGAAGAACCAGGCGGCACCCGCGGAAGCTCCCAACGTCCATGCGAGTGTGCGAAGATCGGGCGCATTCGCGTGAAGATAGTGTTGCG
The DNA here is from genome assembly GCA_963713965.1 of uncultured Chloroflexia bacterium. Classification (GTDB taxonomy): domain Bacteria; phylum Chloroflexota; class Chloroflexia; order Thermomicrobiales; family Thermomicrobiaceae; genus CALAGB01. Next base: position 1,064,128 of record OY970217.1, on the reverse strand, counting down.
CGAGAATCAGAATGAGGATGAGCGTCAGGATCGGCGGTAGCAGCAGCGTCGCCGTGGCCCGCAGCATGAGCGCGAACATCTGGCGTGAGCGTCGGTCCTTAACATTCGAGCTTGTAGCCAACGCCCCACACCGTCTTCAAGAATTGCGGCCGAACAGGATCCGGCTCGATCTTCGAACGCAGTCGATGGATGTGAACGGTCACTGTGCTTTCGTCACCGAAGTATTCATAGTCCCAAACCTGATCGAGGAGCTGTGTGCGCGTGAAGACCTGTCCGACGTTGCGCACCAGAAACCAGAGGAGGTCGAATTCCTTCGCGGTCAGCTCGACGGTCTCATTGCGCACTACGGCTTGACGACCGGCGGGATCAATGACGATCGGCCCGACGCGTACCGTCCCTTCCGCCGGAGGCGCGATAGGTTGCCTCGTGCGCCGCAGAACCGCGCGAACCCGGGCCACCAGCTCGCGGGGACTGAATGGCTTGGAGACGTAGTCGTCGGCGCCAAGCTCCAGTCCGACGATGCGGTCCGCCTCGTCTCCCTTGGCCGTCACAACAATGATCGGTACGTTTGACTCGGCGCGCATGCGGCGGCAGACCTCGAGCCCGTCGATCTTGGGTAACATCAGATCCAGCAAGACGAGATCCGGTGACCATTCAGCGGCCATCTCCAGAGCCGCTTCACCATCGCTGGCGGTCATCACCTCGAACCCATCTCGCTTCAGATAACGGCTAACGACATCGGCGACCATCGCCTCATCCTCGACGATGAGGATCTTCGGAGCTTCATATTGTTGCATGCTCTTCCCCTGGCCCACCTCACCGGGCGTGGAATGAACCGTTGCCACCAGCTTCTCATTTGACGACAGTTTCGTTCGGTCGCCAAAAGAATTCGCGGATCCGTCCGCGACACACGGCTCGACAAATGGGATGGCTCCCACGGTCGCACTTCACATACTACGTGAACGCAGGACATTGATCCTTAAGTTTCTTACAGCAACGGCACCATCTTCGGATATTTGTGCCGGTTAGTCGAAATAATCGGCCGTTTCGGCGGTTCGACCTACCTGAATTGCTCTTTCTGAGCCGTGAACCACCCATTACTCAACATACGGCCAATTCAGAAACCTGGACCTAAAGACAGGTACGATCACAACCAAGGGACGTTTGGGCCTGGGCCGGCCAGCACCATACTGAATACGGTCGTCCTCGAGATTGGCTGTGTGGATTGTCCACACGTGGATGGGACACCGGCAGTCATCTTGATGGACATGAGTATCGGGCGCTACAAATTGAGCGAATCAGTGTCTGGGACTCCGTAGGCCACTGCGAGTGGATGGAAAACGAACAGTGCATTGCCTTTAGAGCAGCACGGGAGGGCGCTCAATGACATCTTGGTTCTCAACCGAAGGTCTCGCGCGAATTAGCGCGCGTCACCCATGGCGAACGATCGCGGTCTGGATCGTGATCATCGTCCTTGGAGCTGTAGCCGCGTCCGGGTTGGGCAACGCGCTTTCAACCGACGTGAACTTCACCAACAAGCCTGAATCGGTGAAGGGCTCCGATCTCCTCGATGCACGCATGAACAACTCATCACCGGTCACCGAGACGGTGATCGTGCGGTCGACCTCCACGACGGTCGACGATCCAGCGTTCCAGAAGTCAGTCAAGCAAGATGCGAGCACGCTGCTTGGTCTGAAAGACGTGGTGACAAACGTCACCACTTATTACGACGCCAAGGCGGCGGGAGCGCCGCAAGCCGAACAGATGGTCTCGCCCGACCGCAAGACGACCATCATGAACGTGGAACTTGGTAGCGACTTCGACACGGCTAACAACCACGCCGACGAATACATCAACGCCGTGAGCGGCCTTGGGAGTGACAACTTCGAGGTTCTGACGGTCGGTAACATCAGCAGCAATCACGAATTCAATGACATCTCTTCAAGTGACCTGGCCAAGGCGGAAAAGTACACTCTGCCGCTCACGATCCTGATCTTGATCGTGGTCTTTGGCGCACTGGTCGCGGCAGGGGTGCCGCTGATCCTCTCGATCGCCTCAATCGTTGTGGCGCTCGGGTTGACCGCGCTGGTCGGTCGCGTAATGAACCTCTCGTTCTATGTCGAGAACATGATCTTCATGATCGGGTTCGCCGTCGGCATTGACTACGCGCTCTTCATCATCTCCCGCTACCGCGAAGAGCGGAATCACGGCGTCCAAAAATTTGAGGCCATCGCGGCCACGGGCCGCACGGCGAGCAAGGCCGTTCTCTTCTCCGGCATGACGGTCGTCTTCGCGCTCTCCGGCATGCTCCTGATGCCGTCCACGGTCTTCCATAGCCTCGGTACCGGCGCGGTGTTGGTGGTCGTGGTGGCGGTCGTGGCGATGCTTACTCTCATTCCGGCCGTCCTCAGCCTGCTCGGCGACCGCATCGAATGGCCGCGCCGTCGCAAGTACAGCGAGGTCCAGGTTGCGGCGAATGAGCGCTGGGACGATGAGACCGCACACAAGGGCTTCTGGGGCCGTGTGACGCGCGTTGTCATGGGTCATCCGGCGATCGCGGCCGTTCTGGCGATCGTGCTGCTCGGTAGTGTCGCTATCCCGTTCTTCCAGCTCAAGCGCGGCACGGCGGGCGTCGAGACCCTGCCCGAGAGCAACGTCAAGACTGCCTATCAGATTCTGAATTCGGAGTTCTCGGCCGGGCTCCTGGCGCCATACCAGATCGTGGTTGATGGTCCCAAGACGCAGGACGTCCAGGCTGCCATCGACCGACTCAACAGCGAGATCCAACAGAACGGCTCGTTCGTGGCGAACACGGACGTGACCTGGAATCAGGACGGCAATCTGGCGCTGGTCAAGGCCACGTTGAAGGCTGATTCAAACTCGCCGCTGGCGTACGACACACTCAAACAGCTTCGTAATCAGATGGTCCCAACGGCCTTCAATGGCACCGGGGCCAACGTCTACGTCACCGGTGCGACTGCGTTCAACGCCGACTTCTTCCACGTGGTTGACTCCTACACACCTATCATCTTCGTTTGGGTGCTTGGACTGAGCTTCCTACTCTTGCTCCTGGCGTTCCGATCGATCGTCGTGCCGCTCAAGGCGATCCTGTTGAACCTGCTCTCGGTGGGCGCAACCTACGGCCTGATGGTGCTGGTCTTCCAGAAGGGATATCTGCACTCCTGGTTCGGGTTCCAGACCTCGCCGACCATCGAAGCGTGGGTGCCGATCTTCCTCTTCTGCGTGCTGTTCGGACTGAGTATGGACTACCACGTCTTCCTCCTCAGCCGTATCCGGGAGCACTACGATCAGACTCATCGCAACCGAGAGTCGGTCGCCGTCGGACTGCAGTCGACTGCGCGGCTGATCACCGGGGCTGCGCTCATCATGGTGGTGGTCTTCAGCGGATTTGCCGCGGGGCAACTCATTGCCTTCCAGCAGATGGGCTTCGGCCTGGCTGTGGCGGTCTTGCTGGATGCCACAGTGGTGCGGTCGATCTTGGTGCCGTCGATGATGGCACTGCTCGGTGATATCAATTGGTACCTCCCGTCCTGGCTCAGTTGGTTGCCCGACCTGCGTATCGAAGGCGAGTCAACAAAGCACCAGCCAGACGTCGTGGCTCCCGAATTGGTCCTCGAAAACGCCGACTGATCTTCGATCTTTCGGTTCCCAATCTCAATGAACGAGGGCCGGCATCGCGCCGGCCCTCGCTGGTCTTTCCGTTAGAGATCTTAGGCTGCTGGTCGTTCGGATGCCATGGCACTCCACGCACCGAGCAGGAAGATGACGGCTCCGGAGATCACGCAATCCCACACGATGTTGGCCGTGCCTGAGTCACCGAATATCCACGGAGAGATGAAGACCCAGACGCCGATCGCGGCGTTGATCCAGCTGAGTGGGCCGATCTTTCCGGTTCCCCACAGCCGCGTACCTGAGAAAAGAAGAACAATTGCACCGCTGATGACCACGTTCCAGGTCATGGCGGTGACGTCATTGAATCCCAGGATCCAAGGCGAGATGATGAGCCATACGGCGGCGGCGAAGTTGAGTCCACTTGGGACCGCAAACGAATTAGAGCTGTATGTATCCATACAGCGTCTCCTTCACTGATTCGTGCCATCCGAACGATGTGGTCACGGCCTGATTCAGCCGATGGCCATCTCACGGTCGCGAAGGATCGCCTCGCGACGATGCGTTCCGAGCTGGCACCGTTACGTACTGAAGTTGATCGCAGGTGGCGAATCATTTTCACCACGCAACGTTTGTTACAAAAGGCGTGCCAACGAGTCCTAGCACGGGTTCTGATCGTGTGGACCTCGTACCGAGTGCGTGACCGCGTAGGGAACATCGGTCACGCCAACCAAGACCGTTGTATGGTCGACGATTCGAGTGGGACGTTGCGATGGATAGCTAAGGTGAGGTCCTGATGGAGGTTCGGTTTCCGAACGGTGTTGCTGTGCGGGCGGCTGCACTGGCAGACCGCGATGCGAACGTAGGCTGGCGGACATTTGGCCTGTATCTCGATCCTCGCTGGAGTCCGAATTGGCCCGCCGTGGTCGTGACATGGCAGGACTTCGGCCTGCCCGAGGACTGGGACCGAGCAGCGAAAGAGATCAGACGGGCGTTTGAGTTGGCGGAGTCCGGGGAACATGTCGAGATTGGCTGCGCTGGAGGGCTCGGCCGCACCGGTACCGTGCTTGCCTGTATGGCCGTCCTATCTGGCATAGATCACGAAAAGGCGGTCGAATGGGTCCGTGCGAACTACGATCGACGAGCGGTCGAGACCGACGAACAATCCTCCTGGGTTGAATGGTTCGCCAATGATATGCGGCGAGTGGACGGTTGAATCCCACAGTGCAAATTGCCGTGCGATGGGTTCGTTCGAATGTGGTGTAGACTATGCGTGTCGACTCATAGTAGATATCAGCAGTTTCAGATCGACGGCCATTAACCGCGGCGCAACGCATGCTGCGATTTGGCGCTCCCGAGCGAATGAGTTGATCTCGGCTTGATCGGACGATCGTGATGCTTCCACGTCAGGACGTTCCAACCGGCGACGCCGGTACTCCTTTGGAACGTGATTCCGATGGTCTCACTGAAAATCAGAAATGGCTTCACAGAGATAGAGGAGCATGGGTCGAACTCGGCTTCGATCAATCTCCGTTGCCTCAGGCGGTCGTCGCAAATGGTGGGATCGTCGTTGCTCTGAACCGCGCTTTCAGGGAGTATGTGGGCGTTGGACAAACGTACGGTTCAATTTCAGACCTTGAATCGATCCTTCCTGGGCTTTCGCAGCTTGTCTCCTCGGTTGACCTCGACTCCGGACGCAGATACGAAGGCGTACTCGACTATCCTCTCGAAGAGCGTCGTCCAATAACAGTTTCAATAGAGTGCATTGGAGAGGATCCGGAGACCGGGCCGGTTGCGCTCGTCGCATTGTGGCCCCCGGCTGAGACGTCCGACGTGCTTCGCTCCCAGGAGCTGGACCTAGGAAGAGAACGAGCTGCTCGTCGAGATGCCGAAATCTCGGTGGACCTCATTGAGCGCCTGCTCGGAATCACCGATGTCGCGCTGGCGCACATCGAGCTCCATGAGTTGCTGAATGAGCTGCTTGGGCGCATTCGGGACGTCTTGAAGACTGATGAAGCCAGCATCCTCCTCACCGATCCTGGTGAGGACGCGCTCTCGTTGCGGGTATCGCTGCATCCGGATCAACTGGTGAAGGGACCAATTCGCGTGCCGATTGGTGTGGGATTTGCCGGCCGCATCGCGCGGACCAGGACCCCCATCGTGGTTGACAACGCGGTGGACTTCCCGTTCAGCAATCCGGCGATGCTTCAGCGCGGGGTGAAATCGCTGATGGGCGTTCCCATGCTGCTGGACGACCGGGTTCTCGGCGTTATCCATGTGGGGATGCGATCTCCACGACATTTCGATGAGAGTGAGCTCCGCTTGCTGGAGCTGGCTGCCGCGCGAATATCGCTGGCCGTCGACCGCTCGAATCTCTTCGAAGCCGAACGACGAGCCCGTGCCGTTGCGGAGCGAGCCCAGCGACGCGACGAGTTTCTGGCGAGAGTGAGCGAGATTCTCTCATCATCTATCGATCAGCAAGTCACACTGGACCATGCTACGCAGGCTGCGGTTCCTGAAATCGGCGATATCTGCACGGTGGTTCTGATCGGTCGAGACGGCATCGTGCGGCTCTCGTCGGCGAACTCGGTGCCGGAACTCTGCCGACTGATTCCGCCGCCAGGTGTACAGCTGCCTCGGTCGCTCACTGACTGCCCCACGATCGAGATGCTGACGGAGACAGGCCAAACGCTGTTGATTGAAGACACCATCAACGACTTCTTTGAAGAGATTGCCACCGGCGAAGAACATCTTCGGGATCTGCGCCGCTCATCACTCAAGTCGGCGATGCGTGTCCCGCTGAAGTCGGGCGGCAGAGCCATCGGAGTCATCACCTTCTGTCTCGCGATGCCGGGTCGTCGGTTCACCTCGGACGACGTTGCACTGGCCGAGGATTTCGCTCACCTCGTTGCACTGGCGACTGACAACACCACGCTCTATCTGGAAGCCCAACACGCGATTGGGGCTCGCGATGAGTTCATTTCGATCGCCTCGCATGAGCTGAAGACGCCCCTCACGACCGTCAAGGGCTACGTTCAGCTCCTGCGTCGCCACATGAACGAGGCGGTTCCGGACCATCTGCGCGTTTTACGGACCCTTGGGCAGCTTCAAGACCAGGTTGGGCGGTTCGAGGAACTGGTGGATGAACTACTTGACGTCTCGCGGATTCAAAGCGATCGCATCCGCCTGGATTACGAGCGGTTTGATCTGTCGTATCTGGTCAGTCAAGTGGTTGATCGGGTCGCCCAAGCTTACGAGCAGGAATCTCCGCACACGGTTGAGTTTCCGATCCCGGGGCCGGTGTGGGGATCCTGGGATCAATCGCGGATCGATCAGGTCCTCACCAACGTGCTCTCAAATGCGTTCAAATACTCACCAGCCGGGAGCACCGTGACGGTTGAGGTCGCGGCCGATGAGGCGGAGGTTGAAATCCGTGTCACCGATCAGGGCATTGGGATTCCTGAGGAAGACTTCCACTCCATCCTTCAGCCGTTCGCCCGGGGGACCGGCGCCAGCCAGATGGCACCGGGAGCGGGACTTGGGCTTTACATCTCGAATGAGATCGTCGCCAGGCACGGTGGTTCGCTTTCCATCGAGAGCAAACCGGGCCAGGGCAGCACGTTCACCATCCAGCTGCCGGGGGATTTGCGGGAGAGGCTCACTTCTGAGTGATCGCAATACCAATATATTCCTATCACTACCCATCTGAGAATTGAAGTGGTACCATGTCCGGGCTGGCGTCCGAGACGACAGACGGAGTAGTGATGCTTTTCACACGGGATCGACAAGTTGATGAGTGCCGCAGCACGGCGCGCGGTGCGTTCCGTGAATTTGGCATGCCCGTGGTCGAGCCTACCTGGAAACCCGCACCTAGGTACGGGTTAGCTCCCGTCTCTCTCGGATTCCAAGGAGGGTGTCACCTGTAACGGCACCAAGACTTGAGAAGCCTGAGCGGCGGTGAGCGATCGGAGCTCACCGCCGTATTGTTTTGTGCGTTGGCTTTCGCCAATTGTTCGACAGGGAGAACTGCGAACCATGGGTACGTGTCCTGAGTGTGGTGGCGACTTGGGTCTCGACGCGGTCGAGGCCGGGGAGATCGTGCAATGTCCGGATTGCGGCGTCGAGCTTGAGGTGCTCGAGACCGATCCGCTGACACTCGGTCTGGCGCCCGCTGAAGAAGAAGACTGGGGCGAGTAGGTCGTTTGATGCAGATTGCTTTGTTGGCTGAACGACTTCGTGTCGAGGAACGGCTCCTGTTCGAGGCTTTCGGTGCTCGCGGGCACGAGGCGGTGCTCTTCAGCCCGTCGTCGATCCACATTGGCTTCGATGGGACGAGCGTCGCTCGTATCGAGGTCGCAAGGGATGGGAAGTCGGTCCCCTTCGCGGCAGATCTAGCGCTGGATCGTTCGCGGGACACTACTGAGGGGGCCGCACTGGGCGCGCTCGTCGCGAATCGCGGGACGGCCGTTGTCAACCGGCCGGCGACGACCAGGCTGCTTGCCGATCGGCTTGCGGCCCTTCGACACCTGACCTTTGCGACGATTCCGGTCGCTGAAACGATCGTCAGCTTTGGCGAGACGGCCACGTTCAACGCCATCGAGTCGCTCGGTTATCCCGTGCTTCTCAAGTCAATAACCGCGGATCATGGCTATCCCATGGCGATCATCGAGGATGAAGATGCCGCCGAGGCGATCGTCGAACACCGGGTCACGCTCGGTGACGAGCGCGGCGTGCTGGTTCAGCGCTTCATCCATGGGCCGAGTCGCTCGATCCGCCTCGTCGTGGTTGACCAGGACGTCGCCGCCGTCGAGCAACGTGCCCTCAAAGGCTGGAAGCCAGCCGCCGACGCTGAATACGTTCCGTTCGAGGGCGATGATTCGGCGATGCGATCTTTGGGCCAGCGCGTTATCGCGCGACTCGGGAGTGGCACTTACAGCATCGAGGTGCTCGAAACCGAGGACGGCCCGACGGTTGTCGGTGTGGAGAATCTGGTCGACTTTCGTTCGATCGCCAATCGCGGCATCGATATCTCCGGTCAGATCGCGGACTTCGCTTTGGCGCAGTTGAGCGTCCCGACGGAAGGGGAGCTCGTTGGCTCCTAAAACGGGTCATGTCGTTGCCATTGCGACCGAGCTCCTCGAAGGACTGGTGCGGATTCCGAGCCGGTCGCGCGAAGAGGCGGAGGCAGTTGGCTGGCTGTGCACGCGCATGTCCAAGCTGGGATTCGCGGCCGGTCCGGACGCGGCCGGCAACGCAGTAGGCACACGTGGCGACGGCCCTCTGGAGATCATGCTCCTGGGTCACATCGACACGGTGCCAGGCGATCTGCCCGTCGAGATCCGTGATGGCGCGCTCTACGGGCGCGGCTCGGTCGATGCCAAAGGGCCGCTGGCAACTTTCGTCTCCGCGGCCGCGCAAGCGCAACTGGCCGAGGGGACACGCGTTACGGTGGTGGGTGCGGTCGAGGAAGAGGTGATGTCCTCTCACGGTGCGCACTGGCTGGTCGGCAACGTCGAGGCGCCCGCCGCGGTGATTATCGGCGAGCCGAGCGGCTGGGACAGCGTAGTGATCGGCTACAAGGGCTCAATTGCCGTTCACTACACGGTGACGTGCCCAATGTCGCACTCGGCCGGACCCGAGCCGACCGCCGGTGAGCTTGCCGTGGACTTCTGGAATCGGCTCAGTGCTTGGTGCGCCGAGCAGAACGATGGCGAGTCGAACGGTTTCACCACGGTCGACCCGACGCTGAACGCGATCAACACGTCGTCGGATGGGATCACCGGTAAAGCCGAGGTGCACGTGGGCGTGCGCTTGCCGCCGCGACTCGGGCCGGATGACGTCATTCCCGTGTTGGAACACTTGGCTGGGCAAGGGGACGTGAAGGTCAGCGTGAATGCGGCGGCTTTTCGATCGGACAAGCGCTCGCCGTTGGTGAGCGCCTTTCTTGCCGGAATCAGGGCCAATGGTGGATCGCCACACATCAAGGTCAAGACCGGAACGTCGGACATGAACCTGGTTGGGCCGGCCTGGGGTTGTCCGATCGTAGCCTACGGCCCAGGTGATTCGCGACTCGACCATCAGCCGGATGAGCACGTCCTGCTCGAGGATGTGGAACGCGCGTCCGACGTCTTGACGTCGGTCATTGAACGCATATCGACGCAGCTTGCGTCAGGTCGCTGGGGAGGCGAAGTGTGAACGAGGTTCGAATCGGCGTGCTGATGTCGCACGTCCGAGCGGAGGAGAAACAGCTGCTCGCAGCCATGGTCAAACGCGGGGTCGAGCCGGTGCGCTTGCTCGATCGCACACTGGCGTTCGACCTGACCGACCTCTCCTCGCCTCAGCCTACCCATCTCGATCTCCTGCTGGATCGCTGCATGGCGCACGGCCGTGCGGCGGTAGCGTTGCAGGTTTACGACGCATTCGGCGTCCGTTGCGTCAACAACTCCGTGGCTTCCGGCATCGCCGACGACAAGGTGGCGACCACATTGGCGCTGGCGGTGGCAGGCGTGCCGACCATTCGCACCGCTGCCGCGTTCGACATCGAGTCGGCGCTGCGCGTACTTGATGAGAAGATCGGCTACCCAGCTGTGATCAAGCCAGTCACCGGTTCATGGGGCCGCTTGCTGGCCAAGGTGAACTCGCCAACGGCCGCGCGCAACCTGCTGGAGCACAAGCGTGCGCTCGGTTCGTATCATCACGGCGTTTTCTATGTTCAGGAGTACATCGAAAAGCCGGGGCGTGATCTACGGATCTTCGTCGTCGGTGATGAGGTGATCGCCGCCTCATATCGAACCAATGAGCACTGGATCACCAACGTGGCGCGCGGCGCTGTTTCCAAGCCTTGTCCGGTCACGCCCGAGATCGCGGACATCTCGTTGCGGGCCACCAAGGCAGTCGGCCTCGAGTTGGCCGGCATCGACCTGGTCGAGACACAAGACGGCTACCTGGTCATTGAAGTCAACACCGGCGCCGAGTTCAAAGGGCTGATTCAGACGACCGACGTCGATATCCCGGGCCGGATCGTCGATTACGTGGTCAATGCCGCGGTCCGTGAACGCGAGAAGAAGCACGCGCACGCGCTGCTGAACGGAATCTAGTCAGAACACCAGGGCAGACGTACGTGTCTGTCCGCATGATGCGCGAATTAGGAGAGAAGCCTCATCCAATGACACTTAACGCAGCCATTCTCGGTGGATCGGGATACGCAGGCGGCGAGCTGCTGCGTCTGCTCCTTTCGCACCCAGAAGTGAACGTCACTCAGGTGACCTCGCGCGGCCGGGCAGGGAAGTTCGTCCATACCGTGCACCCGAATCTGCGCAAGCGGACCCAACTCAAGTTCGTCTCGCCCGACCAGCTCGAAAAGGTCGACGTCCTCTTTGCCAGCATGCCGCACGGGGCGACGGCGCCGCAGATGGAGCGACTCACGGAGCTCGGTTCCATTGTGATTGATTTGGGCGCCGACTTCCGCCTGCGCAATCCGGCAGACTACGAAACGTGGTATCGCTGGACCCACCCGCATCCCGACATGATCTCCAACACGGTCTACGGTATGCCGGAACTGCATCGGGACGAGATTCGGAACGCGCGCTATATCGCCAGCCCGGGCTGCACGGCAACAGCGTCAATTCTGGGCTTAGCTCCGCTCTTCAAGGCTGGCGTAGTCGACCAAAACTTCCCAGTCGTGATCGACGCCAAAACCGGCTCGTCGGGCGCCGGGGCCGACACGAGCTTGTCAGGACATCATCCCGAGCGGAGCGGCGTCATCCGCCCCTTCAAGCCGACCGGCCACCGCCACAGCGCCGAGATCATTCAGGAACTGACGATGGGAGGCTGCCAGCCGGACATCGCCTTCGGCGTGACCAGCGTCGAGGCGGTTCGAGGGATTCTGGCCACCTCGCATGTCATGCTCAAGGAACCGCTGGCCGACAAGGATCTCTGGAAGATCTATCGCGGCATGTATGGTCAGGAGCCGTTCATTCGCCTCGTCAAGGAGGCGGGCGGCGTCCATCGCTTCCCGGAGCCGAAGATCCTCTCAGGCACGAACTATTGCGACGTCGGATGGGACCTCGATAGCAGCGGCAAGCGAATGGTGGTCCTGGCGGCCATCGACAACCTGATGAAGGGCGCGGCCGGACAGGCGGTGCAGGCCATGAACATTCGCTGTGGCTTTGAAGAGACGCTCGGCCTGGAGTTTGCCGGCCTTCATCCGATTTAGGCCGCATCTCGAATGTACGGGCGACGCATGCGTCGCCCCAAAGCCCACGATGCACTCGCGTTGGGACTGAATTCTTGGTCGCACGTAGATAGCTTCCTGTGAGGCTGGATGCGCGTGGAAGAGTTGTGGGCGACGCATGCGTCGCCCGTACAGCTGAAGGTCTGAAAGCAAATAGGAGGTAGTCGCGCAGCATGCTCGTCGTCAAACTCGGTGGTAGCGCCGGAATCGATCCCGCGGCCACACTCGATGATCTGGCCCAACTCGCGAAAACGGAGCGTGTCGTCTTCATGCATGGAGCGAACGCCCGTATGGACGAATTCGAACGCAAGCTCGGTCGGGAGCCGAGGCAGGTCCATTCCGCCTCGGGTCAGGTCAGCCGCTTCACCGACGCCGAGACCATGGACACCATGCTGGCGATCTACGCGGGCATGGTCAACAAGCGGTTGGTCGAAGCGCTGCAGGCGCGAGGCGTCAACGCGGTGGGCATCAGCGCGCTCGACGGACGCATTGCGCGGGGACGACGGAAAGACACGTTGCGCGCCATCGAGAATGGCAAGCCGAAGATCTTGCGTGGAGATTTCGCCGGAAGCATCGAGGAGATCGACACGACCTTGCTCGACCTGCTTTTGGAGAACGGCTACCTGCCAGTCCTGACGCCTCCGGCGCTGAGCTACGACGGCGAGGCGATCAATGTGGATGGCGACAAGCTGTCGTTACGAGTGGCGATCGCGCTGAAGGCCGATGCCCTCATCATCCTCTCCAACACAGCCGGGCTGCTGGCCGATATCAACGAGCCATCTTCCCTCATCAAGGAGATCGACGTCGTGAGCGACGAGAGCGTTGAGTTGGCCATGTCCGCGGCGGGTGGCCGTATGAAGAAAAAGGTGCAGGCAGGTTGTGACGCGGTGACGGCCGGCATTGGGCAGGTCGTCTTTGCCGACGCGCGCGTGCCGCAGCCGATCAGCCGAGCACTTGCGGGAGAGGGGACCGTGCTGCGATCCAGCGCGGCGATTGGAGTGAACGAGTGAGTCAAACGGCAACCACCCAGATGGTGCAACGTGATCGCGACCTTCAGCCGCCCCTCTACGCCAAGCGTGACATCGCGCTGGTTCGCGGCGACGGTGCATACCTTTGGGACAGCGACGGCAAGCAGTACCTGGACCTGATGAGCAATTACGGCGTCAATATCCTGGGGCACAATCACCCCGCGGTAACCGAGGCAATCAGCCGGCAGGCTTCGACACTGGTCAATTGCCACCAGTCCTTCGCCAACGATGTTCGTGTGGAGCTGCTCGAGAAGCTGGTGAGCATCGCTCCGGCCGGGCTGAACCACGTCTTCCTCTCCAACTCCGGCACGGAGGCTGTCGAGGCGGCGCTCAAGTTCGCTTGGATCACCAGCGGCCGCACCAAGATCGTCGCCGCCAAGCGCGGTTATCACGGGCGTACCATGGGGTCACTGGCGGCAACCGCTGAGAAGAAATATCGCGAGCCGTTCGAGGCGGAGCTGGCGCAGGCGACCCACGTCGCGTACGGCAACGTGGATGAGCTGGCCGAAGCCGTTGACGAGCAGACTGCAGCCGTGGTCCTCGAACCGATTCAGGGCGAGGGCGGGGTCTACGTTCCGGCCGACGACTATCTGCAGAGTGTGCGCGAGATCGTGACGTCCAAGGGTGCATTGCTGATTTTGGACGAGGTGCAGACTGGATTCCGCACGGGCGCCTACTTTGCCTGTCAGCACGTCGGCGTGGTGCCCGATCTGTTGGCGACCTCCAAGGGCCTGGGCAACGGCGTGCCGATTGGTGCCACCTTCATGTCCGCCCACATCGCGGAGCAGCTTTCAGGCGGCGTGCACGGCACGACCTTTGGGGGCAATCCGCTGGCCTGCGCGGCAGCGTTGGCGACAATGACGGCCCTCGAGACCGACAGCCTCATCGACCAGAGTGCCGAAGTCGGCTCATATCTGGTGGATCAGATTCGGGGTCTCAATCACCCCAAGATCCGTGACGTGCGGGGCAAGGGGATGATGATCGGTGTCGAACTGAAGATGCGCGCAACCCCTGCGTTGCGTGGTCTGCAAGAGCGTGGCGTGCTCGCGCTCATGGCTGGCAGCCTGGTGTTGCGGTTCCTGCCGCCGTTGATTCTCACCAAAGACCAGGTGGACGTCGCGGTGCAGACGTTGGGTGAGGTTTTGGGGTAATAGTTCGGCCCTCATCCCCCGCCCTTCTCCCAATTCTGGGAGAAGGGAGAACCGTAAAGCAGTGGGAAAAACCTTCTCCCAGAATTGGGAGAAGGTGGCGCCGCAGCGCCGGATGAGGGCTTCTCGCTACCCACCGTTGCGATAGCGGATGGCGTCGTATTCCGGCAAGAGATCGTTGCGGATGTAGACCCGGAAGTTGGTCGAGTGAACCTGCGCCGGTAGCTCGCGATAGGCCAGCATCCGAAACATCTTGGTTTGCTCGCGCGGCGAGCGCATCGACGCAAGCGTGTCCACCACACTTCTGGCCGTATCCAATATGCTGTATGGCGGCTCGCTCTTGTCCTGATAGTTCTGTCGAGACGTGTCATTGAGGTCGGGCGCGTAGGCAAACCGCCGATAGGTGTCCTCCTCAGGGAACCACCAGCGCATCGGGTACTCCTGCATGGTGTAATTTCCGGCCAGCTTCGTGGACATCCCAACGCTGACGTTATCGGAGCCCACCAGGATGATCGGCGCGTCAACGGTATCCGGCAGTTGATTACCGATGAACCGGCGCTGGGTGAAGTCGCGGATGTACCAGTAGAAGGGCCAGGACGTAATGTCGTCGAACCAGATGCTTAGCGACATATCGCCTGTCTGCTCAATCGAAAGCTGTGTCAGGTCCTTCATCACCAACGGCACGTCGGGGCTGGTCTGCACGTAGATCAGCATGTCCTTGGGGACGTCACCCTCGCGATAGGTCAGGCGCCATTCGTCGTGGACTTGCAGCAGCAGCAAACCGACGATGCCGGCCAGCAGCAGCCCAACCATTGCGCCCTTCATTCCAAGCCGGAGCGCACCGACCACCAACAGCACCGCGCACAGGATCACGGGCAGGAACAGGAGAAGCCACCAGTGGTCGGCCGCCTCGGGTTGAATCTGACGCGCCATCGTCGCTTTCACGCCGGTGATCGGTCCATCGCTCATCCAGCCGTAGAGGAGAAATGCGAACAATCCAACGGCGACCAGTGCGCCGCTGAAGAGGGCGAGATCCTGCGACGTTGCCCGGCGCCACGAACGAGCGTGCCGCTCCAGCCAGGCGACGCCGTCCCCGGCAAACATCGCGCTCATCAGGATGAGCGGCAGTGAAATGTGAACCGTCAGCCAGGGCATCTTCTCGCCGGCCCATGAGAGGACGCCAAACATCATCACGGCCCACACAGTGATCAAGACCTTCAGCCACCAGCGATTATCGAATGGGATGTGCCGGCGCCATCCGGTCAGCGTGTCCTTCAGCAGAAACAGGAGTGCGATCGGAAAGAAGATAATACCGACGAACTCATACTGCGGCAGCATGAGCAGGTAATAGAACCAGGGCTCGGCTCCGCGTTGAACATTTTGCTGTCCAAGCCAATAGCCGAGCGCGCCAAAGCTTCCGGATGCCAACCCGCCCATGTTGGTGAAGAGACTGGTGTAGAGCACGGCATAAATACTGAAACCGATCCCCAGGCTGACGAAGAGTAAGCGCCTATTGTTGAGCAGCGCTCGGACGGCCGCCGCGGTCGACCCCTCGGGCACGTCCTGGATCAGGCTATCGACCCAAGCCTGCTCGCGGTCGCGTCGCCGATCGAGTATCCAGATCGAGACGACCAGCGCCAGCAGCCCGACTCCGATGGCCGAGATGACCAACGGGTGCGTGATCAAGTTGAAGGCGAATGTGCGGACCTGCGCATTGGTTGGGTTGGTCCAGGGAATGCTCGGAAGCGCTGGTGCACCGAGCACCGCCAGCGCCTTGGCGATGACCAGAAAGAGTGCGCCCGCTCCAGCCCAGACGCCGAGCAGGATGGGCGCGATACGCCAGAGGGTCGAAACGATCAAGAAGAGGCCAAAAATGAAGAAGACGATGAAGCAGACCTCTTTGGTCGTCGTCAGAAAGCCGATCGAACCAGCGGCAAGGATCGCCCATCGCGGCTGGTTGCTCTCGACATAACGCGCGATGCCAATGAAGAGGAGAAACGTCCCAGCCAACGTATAGACATCGTGGCGAATGAAGCGGCTGTAGAAAAGGATCGACGGTGAGAGGAGGAGGAACAGGCTGGCGCAGAGTGCGCCCCATCTCCCCAGCAGCTTGGGTCCGCGAAGGAACCACGGCAGCATCACGATCAGGACGCCGGTTGCCGCGGGCATGTAGCGGGCGGATGCGTCGCTGACTCCCGCCAAGAGATAGACAAGGGCGTTGGCGTGGAACAGGAATGGTCCGTGGAGTAATGGATCGTGGACGTAGCCACCACCGATAGCGTAGATCCATGAGTAGTAGGCGTGCTCAGACTCGTCGTGATGCAACGCGCGCGAGCCGAGGTCCCAGAAGCGAGTCAGGAGCGCCGCGACGAAGATGACACCGTAGGCCGTCTGCTCAACGGTGATGCGTCGAGTTCGGGACGCCCCGAGCTCAACGTCATCCGGTGGCGCGTACGTGGCCTGTCCGGCTATGTGTGCGGCTGAATCCAATCAGAGCCTCATCGCACTTTCGTCCGTCGGAACGGGATTGTTGGCCACCGGTACGTCCACCCGGTTGATCGGGCTCGCTCCAGGTTGGGTGGATCGGAACGCGATCGGCGTCCGACCGGCGTAAAAGGGAAGCGATTTCACATCGTCAATACCGGAGCTACGGCCACAAATGATAGCATCGGTTCGCGGGCAAGGCGCGATCAGCGATAATCTCAATCAACTGCACTCGGTGATTTTCAGAGTTGACTGTATCAGCATGCGGACTGTGGCGTTGTGGCGCGTCCGCCGAACAGGTTCTTGAATAGGGGTGATCGTGCCGATTCCCGATTTTCAATCAGTGATGCTTCCCTTGCTTCAGTTCGCTGGCGACCGCCAAGTTCACACGGTGACGGAAGCCATCGATCATCTAGCGGGATACTTCACCCTATCAGACGACGACCGACGTGAAATGGTTCCGAGTGGGGCTCAACGCCGGTTTGACAATCGCGTGAACTGGTCGCGCTCCTATCTCAAGAATGCCGGTCTTCTCGAAAATCCGGGTCGCGGTAAATTTCGCATCACTGAGCGTGGAGTCAACGTTCTGAGCGAGAAACCTGAACGTATCGACGTGCCGTTTCTGATGCGTTTTCCTGAGTTTGTTTCATTCAGGACTGATTGGCAGAAGAATAAGAGCGCCGCGGTCGTCGTGGTCGACGGGGGAGCCGACTCCGTCCAGACTCCCGAAGAATCTCTGGAGGCGAGCTATCAGCGCCTCAAACAAAACCTGGCTCTAGAGATTCTCGATCGCATCAAGCAAGCGCCGCCAAGCTTCTTCGAGCAGACGGTGGTTGATCTCTTGGTGGCGATGGGCTATGGCGGTTCTCGGCGCGACGCCGGGCAGGCGGTGGGACGCTCAGGTGATGGCGGTATCGATGGGATCATCAAGGAAGACCGTCTTGGTCTCGACACCGTGCTTCTTCAGGCGAAACGCTGGGAAAGTCCGGTCGGCCGTCCCGTGGTTCAGGCATTCGCCGGTAGCCTTGCCGGTTTTCATGCGAGTAAGGGCATCTTCATCACCACCTCGCGATTCTCGGACGATGCCCGGAACTATGTGCGGAACCTCGGGATGCGGATCGTGCTGATCGATGGCGATGAGTTGGCGGATCTGATGATCGAGTATGGCGTCGGTGTTACCGAGGTGACCCGCTACTCGGTCAAACGGGTCGACCTGGACTACTTCGACGCCGAGTAGCGGGCCGGAGCCGCGTTGGGCGACGCATGCGTCGCCCGTACGGACGATGGATGAGGGCGGTCTACTCCGCGTTGCTGCTCGGGTCCTCGATGTGGCGGATGTAGCGCTCGGCTGATTCGCGCACTTTGGCTTTGGCGTCTTGCAGGATCACCCCGCCAAACGCCCCGTACAGATTCTCGTACTCGAATGGCTCGATCATGTGGACGAGGTGCCGCACGGAGCCAGGATCGAGCGGTATCGAGTTCGGGTAGCTGTACATGAAGCTGACCCAATCTCGGTGCGCTACTACCTGTATGGTGTCGCCGCAGAAGAGCGTGCCCTTTCCGTTCGAGCCGCCGGCCCAATGCAACACGGCCGCGCCGGGGAAGTGACCGCCGGTGCGGATGACGGTCAGCCCGGGTAGCAGTTCCAGTGTGTTGCCTTCCCAGAACGTGACGTTCGGCCCCACGCGCATGACGTAATGCTTGTCCGCCTGTGGTAGATGGATCGGGACATTGCCGAGCGCATGACTCCACTCGTTGATGGTCGAGTAGTAGTGCGGGTGTGAGAGGGAGATAGCCTCGATGCCGCCTCGTCGCTCGATCTCGGCGACGGTCGTCTCATCCAGATAGGTCAGCGCCTCCCAGAGGACGTTGCCGTGCTCGGTCTCGATGAGAAAGGCACGCTGGCCGATGCCGAATTTTGGCTCGGTGATGATGCCGGTGACGCCTGGTTCGACCGCATAGAAGCGGTTGTGATAGTTGGTGCGCATCTGCGCGAGGGTGGTCCACTGCTGGCCATTGGGCCCGACGTATTGCCGATCGTCCTCACAGATGGGGCAGTTGGCGGGCGGATTCGCGCTGGGTGGGAACTGGGTGCCGCAGGTGACGCAGATGTAGGCGGCGTTGCCCGATTCCGGTCCGTTGAGCGCAGTTTCCGAGAGTGTCATGGGGCGTTCCTCTTCGTGGTAGTCGACTTGGCGACTCGTGTCGTGGTTTTCATGGTACCGCGATGTCGCGGTGCGGGCATTGGAAGAATGTCGTAAGTTGGGTTGTGGCACTGGGCGAACGTGGTTGCTCGCGGACGTTGCAGGTCGTTCATGTCACGTTCTCGATCAGAACATGTGTTCGCATCCATAGAGCGACGTACGTTCGCCGCGTGCGATCTTGGTCCTTCGTTTGTACGGTGCGACGCATGCGTCGCCCACTGCGTGATCGCGCCTGGATAGTTCCTCGAAGACATCAGCAATCCCCGCGGTAGGGGCGAAGCTTGCCTTCGCCCAATGCCTACCCGGCGCATTCCTGACCTTCGTAGCCGCCCGCGCATCTCTGTTATCTCAGTCGACCCATAAGGGTGTGGTGCGAGATCGTGGTGGACGATGACAAGCATCGCTCCTACCACAGGGATGCGGGAGCAGACGACCGGGCTTGCGCGGCTCGCCTCACACGTCGGCGAAGGCGGGCGGTAGGGCGAGGGTGCCGTGGATATCGTCCAGCGCATCAGGCGTGAGTTCCAACACCATGAAAACCTCGTCGCGGATAGGGGTCGGGTACTCGATCCCCAGCGGTCGGGCCGGTTTGAACCCGAAGCGTGGGTAGTACCAGGGATGCCCGATCAACACCACGATCCGCTCACCCATCTCTCGCGCGTCCTCCAGCCCCGCCTCGATCAGCTGTGAGCCGATGCCGCGGTTCTGACATTCCGGCAGAACCGCGACCGGCCCCAGCACCAGCACCGGGATCTCTCCACCCGTCGTGCGAATCGTGGCGCGGCTGAAGAGGACGTGCGCGACGATCCGGCCGGTCTGCTCGGCGACCAGCGAGAGCTCGGGGATGAAGCAATCGGAGGCACGAAGGGCGTCGACCAGCTTCGGCTCGCTCTCGCGTCCAAACGCCAGCCGGTTGACCTCGTAGATCGTCGTCTCGTCGCCGGAGCGTTCCGGCCGGATCGACACGTCGCTCAACGTCACCTTTTCTCCCCTCAGCACCGGAATATCGGACTTCTGCAGTCTCGGCAGACTTCGCTCGTGAAGTCTGCCATGACCGCTCGGCACACGGATAAGCCTATGGCCAGCTACGTGGAGCTCCATCTCCACACCGCCTACTCGTTTCTCGATGGCGCGTCGCTGCCGGAGGAATTCATCGCCAGAGCCGTGGATCTCGGCTACACCGCCCTGGCGAGCACCGACCACGATGGTCTCTACGGCGCGATGGAGTTTGCCCAGGCCGCCCACGCGGCCAATATCCAGCCGATCACCGGTGCTGAGCTCACTCTTGACAATGAGTCACATTTGACTTTCCTCGCGGAGACTCCCCAGGGTTACGCAAACCTCTCCCGTCTCATCACCGCCGCCTACCACAGCGGCGAACGCCACGGACGCGTCCTCCCTCCACCACGACTCGATTCCAACCTGCTCCCACAACATGCTTCAGGCCTGATCCTACTGACCGGTTGCCGCCAGAGCGATCTGGCGCGGCTGGTGGATGCCGGGAAGTTGCGTGATGCTGAGGATCTGCTGCGCCGCTACGTCGAATGGTTCGGGCCAGACAACGTCGTCGTCGAACTCCAGCAGAATCTGGTCTTTGGCGATACGCGGCGTATCGATCTGCTGGTGCAGCTGGCCGACCATCTCGGGCTACGTTACGCCGCCACCGGCAATGTGCATTACCACGATCGCTCCCGCCACCGACTCCAGGACGTGCTGGTGGCGATCCATAGCCACGCCACGCTGGATGGCTCGCATCGGGAGCGACGCCCGAACTCCGAGTTCTACCTACATTCACCGGAGGAGATGACCGAGCTCTTCAGCCGCTATCCCGCTGCCCTCAGCACCACGCTGGAGATCGCCGAGCGCTGCAAAGGGTTCGACCTGACGCGTGACCTGGCCTACCACTTCCCTGACTACCCAACGGAGCCGGGCGAGACGCCGGACGACGTGCTGGCGCGTGTCTGTCGCGAGGCGCTGATCGAACGCTATGCCGAAAATCGGGTGGAGGCGGAGGTACGACTCGATCAGGAGCTGGCATTGATCGCCCAGCATAATCTGGCCGGTTTCTTCCTCCTCTATCGCGATCTGCTCCTGCTGGCGCGTGAGGTTGCCGCCGAAGTGCGGGGAGTCGGCACGGTGCGGGCCGCGGGTAACCTGCCGCCCGGGCGTGGGCGCGGCTCCTCGGTCAGCTCCATCGTCTGCTATCTGATCGGCCTGTCGCACGTCGATCCGCTGGCGCACGGCCTCTTCCTGGGCCGTTTCCTCAACGACGAGATGTCCTCGGTGCCCGACATCGACCTCGATTTCCCGCGCGATATCCGCGAGAAGCTGATCGAGCGAGTTTACGAGAAGTACGGCTCCGACCGGGCAGCCCTGGTCTGTGCCTTCGCCACCTACAAGCTGCGCAGCGCGGTGCGTGACGTCGGCAAGACGCTGGGTGTGCCACTGACCGATCTCGATCAGATCGCCAAACTGTGCGGCTCACGCTCGGCGCGTGACCTCTACGAGGAGCTGGGTCGCATCCCAGCCTACGTCACGCGGCGAGACTCGCCCCCCTGGACGTACCTGGTCGAGCTCTCGGCCCAGTTGGCCCGCTTCCCGCGCCACGTCACCCAACACGTCGGCGGCATGATCGTCTCCTCTTCCCCCTTGATCGATCTGGTGCCGGTGCAGCCCGCGTCCATGGAGGGGCGCTTTATCTGCCATTGGGACAAGGATTCCTGCGACGACGCCCGCTTCATCAAGATCGACTTCCTGGCGCTCGGCATGCTCTCTCTGGTCGAGGAGAGCCTGGAGTTGATCGTCGCCTCAGGCAAGGAGCCGGTCGATCTGAGCCGCATCGACTTCGAGGACAAAGCCGTCTACGACATGATCTGCGCCGGTGACACCATCGGCGTCTTCCAGATCGAGAGCCGGGCGCAGATCCAGATGCTGCCGCGCACGCTGCCCCGCAATCTGGAGGATCTGGTGATCCAGGTGGCGATCATCCGCCCTGGCCCGATCGTGGGTGGTGCCGTCACCAGCTACGTGCAGAGCCGGGCCAAGGCATTGCGCTACAAGAACTTCCGCCCGCGCTTCGACCACCCCATCCTCGAGCCGATCCTGGAGGAGACGTTGGGCGTGATCCTCTATCAGGAGCAGGTGCTGGAGGTATCGATGGCGCTGGCCGGCTTCTCGGCCGGTCAGGCCGAGGGGCTGCGGCGCGCTATGAGCCGCAAGCGCTCCCATGACGCCATGGCCTTCTTCTGGACCCGCTTCCGGGACGGCGCGCTGGAGCGGGGCGTGCCGCGCGAGACTGCCAGGGAGGTCTTCCGCAAGCTGCTCGGCTTCGCTGAGTACGGCTTCCCCAAGAGCCATTCGGCCGCTTTCGCCGTGCTGGCTTATCAGTCGGCCTGGCTGAAGCAATACCATCCGGCTGAGTTCGCCTGTGCCCTCTTCAACAATCAGCCGATGGGCTTCTACCCGCCCCACGTCCTGACCAACGACGCCAAGCGCCATGGCGTGCGCGTGCTGCCACCCGACATCAACAGTAGCAACGCGCGTTGCACCGTTGAGGGGAACGCCGTGCGCATCGGGCTGGCCTTCGTCGATGGGCTCGGCGAGGACGTCGCGCTGGCCATCCAGCAGGAGCGAGCAGAGCACGGCGACTTCCGCTCGCTGGCCGATTTCGTCCGGCGCCTCCCAATCCGGAAAGAGTCAGCTGAGAGCCTGTGCGTCGTCGGCTCCTTCGACTGCTTCGGCCTGGCCCGGCGCGAGGCGCTCTGGCAGCTGGGGCTCTTCATCCCGGCGCGGCGTCATGGGCGGAAAGAGGAGACCGCCAGTCAACTCTCACTGGCCCTGCCGGTGGAGCAGGACATGGTGGTGTTGCCGCCGATGAGCCCCTGGGAGCAGATGGCGGCCGATTACCACACGCTCAAGCTCTCGCCCCACTATCACCCCATGGGGCTGCTCCGCTCGCACTTGCCGGAGGAGATTGTTACGACTGAGCAGCTTGAGACCATGCGAGACGGCACCGAGATCCGCATCGCCGGTCTGGTCGTCTGCCGCCAGCGACCCGGCACGGCCAAGGGGATCACCTTCCTGCTGCTGGAGGACGAGCGCGGGCTGGTCAACGTCATCATCTTCCCGCAGCTTTATGAGGAGCAGCGGCTGCTGGTGCGTGCCGAGCCCTTCCTGGTGGTCGAGGGACGCCTACAGAGCCGCCACAACACCATCAACGTCATCGCCACTCGACTGCACACGTTGGAGATGGCGCGTCAGGCCTTCGTCAATGCTCCGGCGCGCGACTTCATCATCGGCAGCCGTCCGTTGCACCCGCCAGCCAAGATCGAGGAGCGCCGCTCACTGCGCGAGGTCGCCCCCGCTTCACACGATTTCCGGTAGGAAGCTCGATCGCGACCAAATTGTCACGCTCCTGTCGCGTCGAGGGCATACCTTTTGTTGCCGGTGTTGTCTAAATTTCGCTTTTCTAGAAGACAGGACGTATAGACGCAACCCAGAACGGGCAAAGTGCGTCCCAATAATCCGGCAGTGTGCTTGATCCGAAGCGCGACAGGGAGGAGATCCCGATGAGCCGGAACGCAAGTCAACGAATGACCACTCAATTTGAAACTGCACAGCGCACGGATCGATGGGAACCCCAAACGCCGGATACGTACCGTCGCGACGAGGTCACCATCTGGTGGGCAAACCTAAGCGGCACCCACGCCAGTCTTGGCCCTCAGGAACACCTGCTATCGAATGACGAGCTTCGCCGCGCAGGCTGGATGAGTCAGATCGCTCGCGATCGCTGGATTACCGGGCGCGCCTCACTTCGTTCGATCCTCTCCGGATACCTTGGGCTCCAGGCGCTTGCCGTTCCGATCACATACGGAGCCCTCGGAAAACCAGAATTGGCAAATCTGAGCCCGGTTCGCTTCAACCTTTCTCATTCAGCGGACCTCGCGGCCTTCGCCGTCGCCTGGCGCAAACCGGTTGGGATCGACATTCAGCGGCTGAGAGACAACGCGAACATTGCCGAGATGGCCGAATGGACGATGTCCGCATCCGCCTATCGGGACTGGCTACAGCTACCCGAGCAGGGCCGTCGCGTCGCGTTCACTCGCAGCTGGGTACGCAAAGAGGCCTATCTCAAAGGACGCGGACTGGGACTCATCTATCCGATGAAGGACCTGGAGATCGTCGAACCGGTAGCAGGCGGACCCGTCAAGATCGTGGATCAGCATGAAGAACGCGCGGGCCACGGCTGGCACATCTTTGACCTTGCCACGCCTGCACCCGGATATGTGGCCGCACTGGCCGTGTGCGGGGAGGTCAGTAGCCTGATCGCACGAGGTTGGCCCGACGGTTCCATCCGTACCGACTGGGAGCTCACATGACCATTCACACGGAAACCGCGAGTTGGCCCACGATCAAAAAACCGCGAACATGGGCGGTTTCGCCGAATCTCGTCGATTATAACGCCGTTCGCAGGTCCTTCTCCTGGGAAGAGGCGATGCGCGATCTCGACGGTCTGCCGGACCACAATGGCCTCAACATCGCGTATGAAGCGGTCGATCGCCATGCGGCCGGTCCTTTGGCAGACCATCTCGCCATCCGCTGGCTGGGTCGCAACGACGAAGTTCGCGACTTCAGCTACGCGGACCTGCGGGACCAAACCAACCGCTTCGCCAACGTGCTTCGCTCATTGGGGGTAGGAAAGGCGGATCGTGTCTTCACGTTGTTGGGCCGCGTTCCGGAGCTGTACCTGACCGCGCTCGGCACCTTGAAGAACGGTAGCGTCTTTTGCCCGCTCTTTTCCGCCTTCGGGCCCGAGCCCGTACAGCAGCGTATCAACCGCGGTGAGGGCAAAATCCTTGTCACCACGCCACTCCTCTATCGACGCAAAGTCGCGCCCATCCGTGAATCGTTGACGTCGCTCGAGCACGTGCTGCTGGTTGGCCCAGCAGATTCCGGCCCGCAAATCCCCGGCGCCGAAATCTTTGACGTTTTGATGTACGGGGCGAGCAACCAATTCCGGATCCCGCCGACCGATCCCGAGGATATGGCGCTGTTGCATTTCACCAGTGGTACCACGGGCATGCCGAAAGGGGCGATTCACGTCCATCAGGCCGTCGTAGCTCACTACGCCACTGGTAAATACGCGCTCGACTTCCACCCTGACGACGTCTTTTGGTGCACTGCGGACCCAGGCTGGGTAACGGGCACCTCGTACGGCATCATCGCGCCGTTGACGCACGGCATCACCAGTATCGTTGACGAGGCCGAATTCGACGCCGAGCGCTGGTTTCGTATCTTGCAAGACCAGCGAGTCACGATCTGGTACACCGCCCCAACCGCGGTACGCATGCTGATGCGCATCGGCCCCGATCTGCCCCACCAATTCGATCTCAGCCAACTGCGCTTCATCGCCAGTGTCGGCGAACCACTCAACCCAGAAGCAGTCATTTGGGGGCAGGACGTTTTCGGCCTTCCGATCCACGACAACTGGTGGCAAACAGAGACCGGCGGCATCATGATCGCAAATTTCCGATCGACCGACATCCGGCCGGGTTCAATGGGCCGTCCGTTGCCGGGAATCACAGCCACCATTGTGGAGCGTGAAGAAGACGGCAGCGTACGTGAGATCACCGCCGCCGGTGAAGAGGGTGAACTGGCCCTGAAACCTGGGTGGCCGTCGATGTTCCGCGGCTATCTTCACGAAGAGGCGAGATATCGCAAGTGCTTCGCCGGGGGCTGGTATCTGACCGGCGATCTGGCACGGCGGGACGAGGACGGTTACTTCTGGTTCGTCGGCAGGGCTGACGATGTCATCAAGACATCGGGGCACCTGATCGGTCCGTTCGAGGTCGAGAGTTGTCTCATGGAGCATGAGGCCGTCTCCGAGGCGGGCGTCATCGGTAAGCCTGATCCGGTCGCAGGCGAGATCGTCAAGGCGTTCGTGCTCCTTGCCCCCGGCCGTGAGCCGTCAGAAGAGCTGAGATCAGACATCCAGGCATTTGCCCGAAAGCGACTTGGCGCCGTGGTCGCTCCCAAGGAGATCGACTTCGCGGTCGATCTCCCGAGGACGCGTAGCGGCAAGATCATGCGTCGCTTGCTCAAAGCCCGCGAGCTCGGACTTCCCGAAGGAGATCTCTCCACGCTCGAAAGCGGCCTCCGCGGAGCAGGCGAGGGAGAAATGGAGCAATCGTTATGACCGTTCACGAGGCGGCTCATCAAACAGAGGTGGAGCGAGATCACGCGCTCGACCTCTTACAGCAGATGGTCCTCATACGGCGCTTTGAGGAGAAATGCGCTGAGCTGTACAGCGCCACGAAAATACGCGGCTTCCTCCACCTCTACATCGGTGAGGAGTCCATCGCCGCGGGCGCCATTCCGCTCCTGACACCGGAAGATGCCATCGTCGCGACGTACCGCGAGCACGGTCACGCGCTTGCGCGCGGCATCTCGCCGAGGTCGATCATGGCGGAGATGTTCGGCAAGGTCAGCGGGTGTAGTCGGGGCCGTGGCGGATCGATGCACCTGTTCGATGCCGAGCAACGCTTCTTCGGCGGCAACGCCATTGTGGGCGGCGGAATACCGGTCGCTGTGGGATTGGCGCTGGCCGACAAGATGCAGAAGCGTTCGTCAATAACCGCCTGCTTCTTCGGTGATGGCGCGGTGGCGGAAGGCGAGTTCCACGAATCAATGAACCTCGCCTCCCTCTGGAAGCTGCCAATCCTGTTTGCCTGCGAAAACAATCTGTACGCCATGGGAACCGCGCTGGAGCGCTCTCAGGTTGAGACCGATCTGTATCTGCGTGCCCGCAGCTACAAGATGCCAGCCGATTCAGTGGACGGCATGGACGTGCTCGAAGTCGAACGTGCAATGAATCGCGGCCTCGAATCGGTGCGCCGAGGCGACGGACCGTACTTCATCGAATTTCGCACTTATCGGTTCCGCGCCCACTCCATGTACGACCCGGAGCTGTATCGAGAAAAGGCGGAGGTCGAAGTCTGGAAAGAGCGAGATCCAATCACGCTCTTCACTGCTCGTCTTCTGGAAGACGACGTCGTCTCGCTGGACGATGTTGACGAGATTGAAGAACGAGTCGCAAGGATAGTCGATGATGCGGTCAGCTTTGCTGACGCGGCTGAGCTGGAACCAACCGAAGAACTTACCCGCTTTGTCTACTCGGAGGTGCCGTGATGGTGACCACTGAGGCGCGAACGATCCATTTGACCTATCGCGAAGCCGTCAGGATGGGGATTCGTGACGCGCTCGAGCGGGACCCACGTGTCTTTCTGATGGGGGAGGACGTTGGGCATTACGGCGGCTGTTACGCGGTGAGTCATGGTCTCCTGGCCGACTTCGGTCCGGAGCGCATCCGCGATACGCCACTCTCCGAATCGAGCTTTGTCGGCGCCGGAATCGGATCCGCGTTGGGCGGCATGCGGCCGATCGTCGAGGTGATGACGGTCAACTTCAGCATGCTGGCTCTGGATCAGATCCTGAACAACGCCGCGACCTACCTTCACATGTCGGGCGGCCAGTTCAACGTGCCGCTCGTCATCCGTATGGCGACCGGTGCCGGGCGACAGCTGGCCGCCCAGCATTCCCACAGCCTTGAGGGTTGGTATGCCCACATCCCGGGCATCAAGGTGCTGGCCCCAGCCACGCTGGAGGACGCTCGCGGCATGCTCTGGCCGGCGCTGCTCGATCCAGACCCGGTCCTCGTCTTCGAACACGCCACGCTGTATCCGATGGAAGGCGATCTCAATCTCGATGCGATTGACGTCGATATTGCGTCCGCGGCCGTGCGTCGGCCGGGAAACGACGTCTCGCTGATCACCTACGGCGGGACATTGCGGGCAACGCTGCGAGCGGCGGAACTGCTCGCCGGTGAGGGGATCGACGCCGAGGTCATCGATCTTCGCGTGCTGCGCCCTCTCGACACCCCGACGATTCTCGCGTCGGTGGTCAAGACTCGGCGTGCGGTCATTGTCGACGAGGGTTGGCGCAGCGGGAGTCTGGCCGCTGAAGTAAGCGCCCGCATAATGGAGCAGGCCTTCTACGAGCTCGATGCCCCGGTCCAGCGCGTCTGTAGCGCCGAGGTGCCCATGCCCTATGCGCAGCATCTCGAGCAGTCGGCCATACCCCAGGCGGAGACCATCGCGGCGACGGTGCGGTCACTGATAGGAGGCGATCGTGGCTGAGTTCCGCATGCCCTCACTCGGCGCGGACATGGAGTCCGGCCGGGTGATGAAATGGCTCATCAAACCGGGCGACCGGGTCAAGCGTGGGGACATCGTCGCGGAGGTCGAGACGCAGAAAGGCGTCATCGACGTTGAGATCTTCGACAGCGGTGAAGTCACCAGGCTGCTCGTTCAAGAGGGGGATGAAGTTCCGGTCGGGACTCCGATCGCATTGCTCAACGGGGCGGAGATACCCACGGCCGCATTCCAGGCACAGATTGAGCAGGAGTCTCCAACTCCAGTTGCCGCGCTTGCTCCGGAAGCTCTGATCCCGAGCCCAACAGTGTCGACGCACCGCATCCGCATTTCCCCGGCCGCACGCCGTTTGGCGGAGGAGTTCGGCGTAGATATCGAATCCATCACAGGCACGGGTCTTGGCGGGGCGATTTCCCGCGCGGATATTCGTGCTGTGGCCGCTGAGCATGAAGTATCGGCCCGACAAGCTCCCGATAGGACGCGAGCCATGCGGGATGCCATCGCGGCCGCGATGACGAAGTCGAAGCGAGAGATCCCGCACTTCTACCTCGGCACCGAGATCGACATGAAGCGCGCGCTTGATTGGCTCCAGCAGGAGAACACCGCTCGGTCCGTCACCGACCGCATCTTGCCCGCGGCGTTGTTGCTGAAGGCGGTCGCTCTTGCAGTTCACGACGTGCCGGAGATGAACGGCTTCTGGCGCGACGACCGGTTCGAACCGAGTGACGCCGTTCACGTCGGGGTCGGTATTTCGTTACGCGGTGGCGGCCTGGTCGCACCCGCATTGCATGACGTTGATATGAAGAGCTTGTCGGAGGTGATGGCGGCTCTGCTTGATCTGGTTCAGCGCGCTCGTGTGGGAAAGCTCACGAGTTCGGAGATCAGTGATGCCACGATCACCGTGTCGAACCTCGGGGAACAAGGTGTCCAGACGGTTTACGGCGTCATCTACCCACCGCAAGTGGCGTTGGTCGGGTTCGGGGCCATCACTGAGCGTCCCTGGGCGGAAAACGGCATGCTCGGCATTCGTCCGGTCGTGAGCGCGACGCTGTCCGCCGACCATAGAGCGAGTGTTGGCCATCGCGGCGGTCTGTTCCTGTCTCGCATCGCCCAGCAGTTGCAGAAACCGGAGGACCTATGAACGAGGAAAAGGTGAGGACTACGGCACTCGAGGTGCTGTCACGGATCGTGCCTGAAGCCGACCCAGCGGATATCGATCCTCGCATCAGTCTGCGAGATCAGCTGGACATCGACTCCATGGACTTCCTGAATTTCGTCATTGGTTTGCACCGCGAGCTCGGCGTCGACATTCCGGAGATCGACTATCCGAAGCTGGCAACGCTCGACGGATGCGTGGAGTACCTTTCGTCGGTTGCCGCTAGATAAGTTCAACGCGTCTGCACGTTGCTACCGACGAACTGGTGACGGGGCATGTCACTTCACATGGGTTCCACGACGCCGTGTGAAGAGGTAGATCAGTGCTCCCGCAATCAACGGTATCCACAAATCCCACAGCCGGTAGACGAGCGTGGCCGCGGCAGCTTGGGAGAGGTGCACACCAAGCTCGTTGAGCGCTACAGTGATCGAAAGGTCGGCGATCCCTATGCCCTGGAACAGGGGCGTGATGACGTTGAAGAGCATCTCGACTTGATAACCGGCAAACGCCGCCAAAACTCCCGTTCGCTCACCAACCGACAAGAGCGCAGCGTACAGCATGGCCGCTCCGCATAGATCGACTCCCAATGAATAGACGAACGGCCAGCGCAGATCGGCGACTCTAATGTGATGATCGCGTGCCTGCACCAGGAATCGGGTGACCCAGCCCGGCATGTAGCGCGGGATCCAGACCGGCAGGCGCTTCCAATGGAGCGGGATGACGACCGCGCCGACCGCCAGCAGAAACAGAGCGGCCAACGCCAGTGTGGCGCCAATCACCAGCGAGCTGAGGTGACCAGTGAGCGCGAGCGTGACCATCAATGGAGCCAGCACCAGCAGGAACGAGGCGAATCCGGAGAGGCTCGAAAGCGTCGTGGCGAAGACGGCGTCGTTTGCCGGTACTCCCATTTGCGACAACGAGCGGATGAAGACGACCATCGCTGCGGGACCGCCGAACGGGATGACCGTCCCGACGGCCAGGCCCTTCAGGTAGCAGGACATGATCGTTTGCAGCGATACCTGATGGTCAAGACTGCGCAAGATCGACTGATACGTCCGCCCGATCAGCACCAATATCGCGACCTCGAGGAGACCGACACCGATGATCCAGCGCCAATCCGCGGACGTCAAGACGTCGCCGATGTCACGAAGTTCGTCATGTCGACTGACGACGAAATACACCACGAGGCCTAGGACGAGGAGGATCCAGATCAGGCTGAGAATCCGCCGCCAGGAACGGGAGCCTTCTGCCTTGGGACTATCGAATTCGTTTGGAAATGTCTCCACACCGTCGCCTTATGACCTGGTCCACTCCTCGCGTCCGGTTATCGCACGCGCCGACGATGAGTACCAGGACTGGACCATCGCCTAAGCGCTGGTTTGAGACGATTGAACGAGATTCGCGTGCAGCTCGCTCAATCGGTCAGCGATGGTGGACCACTGATAGCGTTCCAGAACAAGCGAGAGTGCGTTCGATACGAGGTGGTCGCGAAGTGCGGGATTCCCCATCAGTTCAACGACCGCGTCCGCAAAGTCGGATGGGTCATCCGCCAGCAACAGATGTTCTCGATCGACGACGTCGATCCCTTCCGCTCCCACCGTTGTTGAGACCACGGGTCGCCCGGCGGCGAATGCTTCCAGAATCTTAATCCGTGTGCCGCCACCACTGAGCAGCGGAACCACCACAACTTGAGCCGACTCCAGCCACGGCCGCACGTCTAGGACGCTTCCGGTCACGGTCACGCCTGAAAAAGTGGCTAACGCGGAGACCTCCGGCATCGGATCGGCGCCAACCACGGTGAACGTCGCGTTTGGAATTGACTGGATGATCGACGGAAACACGCGTTCGGCAAAGTAACGTGCTCCTTCGGCGTTGGGTCGATAGCGCATGGCCCCAACGAATGCGATCGTGCCCGATTTCGATCTATCCATCGATGTTGGTTTGAAGTAGTCCAGATCGACGCCGTTGGGGATGACCGGAACGTCACCGCCAGTGAACGAGGAGACGACCGCCGCATCCTTGCTCGAAGTGGCCACGCAGTAACTTGCGTTGCGCCAGGCTGCAATCTCCTCGCGACGAAACTTGCGATACTCGATGGCGTTGAAGAGCCTGCGCGCGCTTGACCCCGTCGAGGCCATTCCGCGCATCAGGTCGTGCTCGATATTGTGCACGTCGATCACGGTCGGCAAGGCAGATCGAACGCCGTAGCCGCCCATCTGCGAAAACTCGAACTGCACCAAATCGAACCCGCTCGCTGCAGTGAGACGGTCGAGCACGCGTTGACACTCGGCGTGAATGTAGAGCCGGTCCTGGGCTGAACGAGTCGACGCGAGGGAGCGCAGCTGCAGCGTGCGTCGTGCCCGCGTGGTGGCGCTACGTGCGGTGAATGGGACGTTAACCGCCGTGACTCGACCGAGTTCTTTCTCCGTCATATGGAGATCGCTGGCGTCGTCCGTCAGACTCAAGATTTGGACGTCCGATGAACGTCGAACGCCGCGGATCAGTTCGTAGATGCGGCGCGCTCCACCGAAATCCGGCGGGCAAGGGAGATACGGCGTGGCGAAGAGGACCCTCACTCGGCCGCGCTCATCCTATTGGGTTGTTCGGTCGTCTGGAACACGTCACACAACGCGATTCGCGCGACCCCAGTGATGCTCGATGAACCGCTCTTGCTTGCTCTCGCGCAGCCGGGACTCGATCTCGCTCTGGTCGAACCGCTCTCCAGGAAAGTCTGGATCGTCAGCGACCGCGGCCGCCAACCTGGCCACCACCATCGAAGCCGACTGCAATCCGCGCAGGTTCACTTTGTCGACGGTATCTGCTTCGGTATGCCCATATCCACGACCGATCATTCCGGCGGTGGCGTCACGACTGTTGAGCCCGACCGACGGAAAACCAGCCATGAAATAGGGGAAGTGATCGGAATGCACGCTCAACGATGATCGGGTGTCCAGCTTCAGCTTCTGACCCTTTGCAACGCCGGCGAAGTAGGCGGCCAGCGACTCATCGGCCGTCGCGGTGAGCTGTTCCTGTCCGCCCTGGCCGCGACCGGCGCCATCCAGATTCACCATCAAGCGGAGCGTGCGACCGCTCTTGCCATCGGCGTAGCCACTGGCGTTGTACCAGGAGCCGAGCAGGCCGATCTCTTCGCAGCCAAAACAGACGATACGCACGGTCCGTCGCAACTGACCCGCGAATGGCGCCAGCAGACGACCAACCTCCAGCGCCGTCACCGCTCCCGCGGCGTTGTCGCTGGCTCCCTGCGAGATGTCGTGGCCGTCATAATGTCCACCGAGCAGGATCACTTCGTTGGCTAGTTCACCACCCGCAATTTCGCCGACGATGTTGGCCGAGTGAGATTGGAACGTGGAGTTTTCGACGCGGATGCGAACCTTCGGCGTGCCCCGCTGCGCCAGGCGGCGAATCGCGGAACCCGCCTCAAATGAGATGCCGATTCCCGGGATGGCGGCTTCGTGATCGCCAATATAGCCGCCCCCCGGCTTCTGGGCGTAAAGCGCGCCACTGATGTGCAACATGCCGGGATTCTGATTCAAGAAGATACAGGCGATGGCTCCGGCGTCAACCGCGCGCTGAAACTTGTCGGTCCGATGGCTCTTCGATTCTCCCGGTCGATTCGTCTCCGCATCGGTCAGGACGATCTTGCCGCGTGCTCGATCGCCGATGCGCGCGAAGTCGTCCGATTCTCCTTCGCCGACATCTACGACTTCGCCCTCGAAACTCTTGCTCCCGGTGTAGGGCATGGAGATGGCCGAGAAGCTCCGCTCGACCGGCTCGGTCATAGCCAACAGGCAAGTGCCGCGGGACCAGCTGTACATGGGGAACCGCTGTTGTTCGACATTTTGTAGCCCATACTCGGTCATGCGCTGTTGTAGGAAGTCGGCTGCACGATGTTCGCTGTCGCTACCACCAAACCGATGGCCGAAGTCGTCGCACAAGCGCAGGAGGTTCTGGTACGTACGGTCAGAGGTCCATGCCTCGCCGGCAATTCGCTGCTCGATGTCGTGAAGCGTCGTCATCCCGCTACCTTTCTGAAATATGAGGGGCGTGGCAGATTGTTCAACAACTCGAGGTTCGCGGCGATTTCTCACCATCCTTGGCTGATGGTCCGAGTTGGAGCTCCATTGTCGGACAGCGGGAGAAATTTCTCAACGCGACGTCGTGGTGGCAACACTGACCGCCACCACGAAAGATCGGAAGTTCAGATGAAGGATTGGAAGTTAGACGAACCTATGCTGCTGGTTCGCTCGAGTTTTCCTCAGCCGGTACGTCTGGAGCGGGCAATGCTGCCGGCTCATGTACAGCTTCAGCAAACGAGCCGAAGTCGGCGAGGGGATCAGCCTTGCTCGGGCGGGAACCGACAGTGCCGGAATCTCGCACGTATGACGGTGCCAGGGCCGGCTCGTTGATGGACCGCGGACCTAACGTGCGCGCGTCGCTGCCCTGAAGCAAGTTTCTGGTGTTGTCCTGAATCTCGCCGGTCACTTGACGGATCTCGCCACCAACCTGTTTAATTTCGGTCCCGACTTGCTGGAACTCGTTCATTGCCTGCTGGAATTCACCCGTAATCCCGCCAGACATCGAGCGGAAATCCCGCACGAACTTCCCAACTGTCCCGGCCAATTCGGTGAACTTTTCGGGACCAAAGATAACGAACGCGATGACCGCGATGACGAGAAACTCGGTCGGCCCCATGCCGAAGAAACTCATGACGCCTCTCCGAAGACAACCTTCACGCGCACTCTATTCACTCCCCAGTTGGCATAGAACGCGACGTCCGAGCACGAGCCAAGCTCGGCCGCTCTGGCGCAATATCAGATGCGCTAGGCCGCTTGTTTCGCACCGCAGCTCGCGCAGAACCGCGCGTCGGACGTCACCTTGGCTCCACATGTTGGACAGAACGATCCGGCTGCCTCAACCGGTTTGGCGGCCGCGATTGGCTTAGCATTCTCCGCGACTGGCTCGTCTGGAGACGTCGCGTCCTTCACACCTTTGCGGAACTCCGTGATGCTCTTCCCCAAGCCACCACCGACTTCAGGCAGCTTCCCAGCCCCGAAGACGATCAGAATGATGGCGAGAATGATCAGCAGGTGGATCGGTTGGAACAGTCCTTCAATCATCGCAGTCTCCTGTTACATGGAATAAAGGCCCAGTCTCCTCGCACAAAAGACTAACCCAAGAATTCCGTCGAAACTATACGCCAAAACGCGTATGGTTTCACCAGACAGGCAGCTCTGACAGAAGCTCGATTGATGAGAGCTGCCCTTCATTAACATACGTCGCTTCGGCCGAGAACAGATCAGTGGACGCGAATGAGAGGGACGTTTATGACCGATTCAATCGATTTGATTATCCGGAACGCGGTCAAAGAGTCCTTTCCGGACGCGGCTAACATCACTATCCTGGACGTGGAAACGCGAGGTGCCGGCCCGGTGGCCGAACAACTTGCCCGTGTGCGCTGGTCGTCTGCCGATTTGATCAGGATCGAGCAGCTGAAGGTCACGCACGTCGAAGCGGACGTGGCAGCGGAACAGCAGGGCCTTCTCGTAGCGCTTGCGGGAGCCGGTCTGAAGGTCGAGCCGCCGATGTTGGCCGTGCCCTCCTACGTCGGCGCGTTTCTCGTCTCGCGTCATGTTCCTGGCGTTTCGATGGGACAGCTCTTCAGCGACGTATCGATGCGCTGGGAACTGTCGGCTCACGGTTTCACATTCGCTCGCGCGCTGGCGAGGATACACAACGTTGATTGGGCGACCGTAGTGCCGTGGATGGGGGACCCGGAGTCGTTGCCTGAGGACTTCATCGACCAACAGCTCGAAGATTGGACAGAGGATTGGCAAGAGCGGGCATCTCGATGCCCTGAGCAATACCGCGGACTGGTCGAGGAAGCGATGAACTGGCTGGATCTGCATCATCCCGTAGAGGTGTCGATCGCGTTGTGTCACGGTGATTTTCGACCGGCGAATGTGATCATCGAGAATGACGAGGTGGCGGCGATCGTCGGCTGGGATCACGCGCTGGTGACCGACGCCTCGTACGATCTTGCGCTGCTGCCGTTCGAAATTGCGCAGATCGGTCTGCCTCAGGAGGACGCGGATCTGCTGTCGCAGGCGGTCTTCGGCTCCTATTTACAGAGCTCCAAGCGATCGCTTGGCAATCTTCAGTTCTATGCAGTTGCACGACTGCTCACGGCCGGATTACTGTCGGTCGACCTGGACGGTGGTTCGCTCGCTCGGCTGGCGGCATTCACCGATGACACCGAACTCCTCTTTAGCTCGATGCAACGAGCGATGGACGGGAACCGCAAGGCGCTTTGGAAGCGATGATCGGGACTCTGGGAAGAAGTCAGGTGGAGCTTGGTCTCAATCGAGAGGTCCACCGTGCTTGACCACCTCGTCCATGAGCCACCCGATGTCCCGGGCTACCGGCTGGTCAAGCAAGAGCGTATCCCGATAGGGCGAGCGTCCATGATCGGGCTCATCTCCGCGCCGATCTGGCTTGCCGGGTTTGCGGCGCTGGCGAGACTGCTCGGCGGATATCAGCATCCTTCAGTGCACGTCACGTTCGTTGGCGTTATCATCGCGTTACTCATCCTCACGTTAATCATGCCCTTCGTGCACGAAGCGATTCACGGTCTGTTCGCGCTCATTTTCGGCGCTCGACCTTCCTTTGGCGTGGGTGCCGGATTCGCCTACACGACCTTTCGCAAGCCGGTTCGAACGATTCCCTATCTTGTCATCGGGCTGGCGCCACTGGTTCTCATTTCGGTCGCGGGAGTCACGATACTAGGCACCACCTCGTTCTATCCCGGGCAGACACTCGTCTTCCTGGTTGGGAATGGCGCCGGTGCGTTTGGCGATCTGTGGGTAGCGCGAATGGTCTTTGATCTCCCGCGTAGCTGTCTGATCACGGACCTGGCCGACGGCTTTGCCTATTACCTTCCAAAGGAACAAGAACCGCCAGCGTAATGCGCTATTGATGGAGACACGAGATCGCCGGGACACGGATCAGTGTCCCGGCGATCGTCTGATGAGGAGGAGAGCATCAGACGAGAAGAAATCAAGCGATGAGCGAAGCCACGGGTGACAGGAGCGAACTGATCGCGCCGCCACGTTCGACGATTTCAGCGAGCGTATCCGCCGTGATCGATTGCGGCCCGTCACAGAGCGCGTTGTCCGGATCGTCATGAACTTCGAGAATGAGCCCGTGCGTTCCGGCCGCGATAGCGGCCATTGACATCGACGCGACCAGCTCGCGCCGCCCAGTGCCATGGCTCGGGTCCACGATGATGGGGAGGTGGGTCAGTTCCTTGATGAGTGGCACCGCGTTGAGATCGAGTGTGAATCGCGTGGCCGTATCGAAGCTGCGGATGCCGCGCTCGCAAAGGACGACCTGATCGTTGCCTTCCGCCAGAATGTACTCGGCCGAGAGGAGCCACTCTTCGATGGTGGCGGCGAACCCACGCTTCAGCAAAATCGGCTTTCCGCTGGCTGCGGCGCGACGCAAGAGTGGGACGTTCATCATGTTGCGGCTGCCGATCTGCAGCATGTCGGTGAATTGGGCGACCAATTCGACCTGTTCGGGCTCAAGGACCTCGGTTACAACCGGCAGTCCGGTCAACGCACGTGCCTCCGCCAGAATTTTGAGCCCCTCTATGCCAAGTCCCTGGAAGCTGTATGGTGATGAGCGAGGTTTGAACGCGCCGCCCCGAAGCATGACACCACCGGATCGTCGAACCTGCTCGGCCGTTCGCAGCACTTGATCGCGCGATTCCACGGCGCACGGTCCGGCAATGACGACCGGTGTCTGTCCGCCGAACGCCGCTGATCCAACGGTCACGACCGTTCCGCCGGGACGAACGGCGCGCGAGGCGAGCTTGTAGGGGACCTCGCTTTGGTGCACGTGAGAGACGCCTGGCATGTCGCAAAGGGCTGACGGGAGATCCGCGCCGACCGGCTTGCCGTTAACACCGATCGCTACCGGCCCTGCGTCGCGGATCGTATGGAGTTCATAACCGTCACCGCGCAGCAGGGCCATGATACTCTCGGCGTCTTCGTCACTCGCGTCAGGTCGCATCGATACAATCATTGGACTCGCCCTTCCCTTTTCGTCCGTGAAATTCCATGGCCAACCTGAGCGTTTTCAGGGAAACAAAAAAGCAGAGGTTTTGCCTCTGCTTCCTCCGACGCTGCTGGTTGGTTACGTGGCTACCGGTACAACACCGATCGCCCCACCAGCTGCGCCGGAGGGGTAAAATAATAGTAATACCATTCGCTGTGTTGTAGGTGGCCGGTTACCTCACTCATAATGACCGCATCGTACTCGACCATGTTTCCAAAGTCAAGCACCTTTCAATACGTCCATTGAGCGAGTCACTCTCGGACCGGAAGCCCGGGAGTGACTCGCTGGATGCGATTGCGCCGTCTATGCGGTGAGGTCAGGTGTTAGCGATTCTGGTCCATCGTCACTGACGTCCAGCTCACCGCCCTCGATGTCGGTGAAACAGATGTCACAGACGAGAAGCAGTCGCTCCGCGACCGACGGTGACGCCCCCCGTCCTCGCGTCAAGACGTGAGAACCGGTCATTGGCTTTCCGCAAACGTCGCAGAATTTCGTCGGTGTCCCGGTCAAATCGGCGAGTTGGGCTTGGCTTTCGTCCTCGAACATCGCTGACTCCTCTCTTTGGTTGAGAATCGGCGAAAGATGGTTGCACCAGCTAAGGATCGCCCCGATCCTGTATCAGCAACGCGACAGCAAACCGGCGGATCTGACGACATCGTGTCAATTCCTGCCCGGCCTGCCACTTCGGCTGGCGCGTTCCGCGGTGCGGGTCATCCATCGCACGGAGCGGGCCATGCCTGATCGTTTCTCAGTAGAGTTGGTCAAAACGTTGCGTGCCGAGAAGCCCACCGAGGATTCTCCATTCAGGTGGGTTGTTCGGATGATATTCGAAGCGGTGCCGCTCGAAATACTGCACCACGACGCCGTTTTCAACGAACTCTTCACTGATTGGGTAGCCGAAGATTGCCAGCCCGCCGTGACTGTTCCAGTACTCGCGAAAGCCGAAGCAGAGACGATGCCCCGTAGCCGCGAAGTACGTGCAGTTGGCGTCGCTGGATGCCGTGATGGGTCGGAACGGCGCTTGATTCTGTCTTCCCGCTGTTAGTTCAACTCCCAGGCGACCCAGAAGAATGTCGTAATGGGACGGCCACGCGCCGGGATGCCACTCGAAGCGAGCGCGTTGAAAGTACTGAACCACAACCCCGTTCTCCACGAACTCCTCGCTAATCGGATAGCCGAACACCGGTAATCCGCCGAAGTTCTGCCAATAACGCAGCATGCCGTGCGACAGATAATGACCGGTCTGAGGGAAGTAGATTTGGTCGACCCCTGTCTGTGCTCCCAACAGATCGTTGACCGAGGCGAATCGATATCCTTTCGAACGCAGGTCGTTGATCATTCCCTGCAGTGCAGCGTAGTCCTGCGATGCTTCCCCCACGTGCATCAGCACGATCGCACCAGGAGCTGCAGCGTCCAGCACTCGCTGTCGAATTTCCGACAACGTGGCGCCTTTCCAGCCCAGCGTGTCGACGGTCCACATGATGCTATAGCGGTAGCCGTTGGCCGCGACCGCATCCAGCACCGACTGGTTGTAGGCGCCGTATGGCGGGCGAAAGTAGGGCAGGGTGGAGCGACCTGTCAAACTCTTGACAAGATCGTCGGTGCGCTGAAGCTGGCTGGCCATATCGGCCGCCGAGATGGTCGTGAAATCCGGGTGATCCCAGGAATGGTTGATCAGGGTGCGGCCCTCGATGACCATCCGCTTGACTAGATCCGCGTTCTTTTGCGCCCATTGACCGGTCATGCCGAAGGTAGCGTGAATACCGTTGGCTTTGAGCGTGTCCAGAATTTGCACCGCGTAGCCACGATCCGATCCGGCATCGAACGTCAGCGCGATCACCGGCTCGGAGGTGTTGAATCGTGAGACGACCTGGATATTCGCGGCCGCTGACACGTCCGGCGGCGCGAATCCAACAGGAAGAAGCGCCAGAACGAAGAGGACGGCGATCGCGAGATTCTGAATGCGAACCCTGGCACGCATCACTCACTCCTCTCGAGCGTCGGCACTCCCCATTGTACGAGTTTTGGCGTGACATAATCATGTCAATGACCGGGGTTGTAGACCGAATCCGTCACAATCGCGCCGACGAATTGTTGCGGCGCTCAGCCGATCCTGATCGTTGCGTCGGCGTCGTGGATCGTTGTAGAGTCTATGGTTGATGCACGAGCATGGGACTGACGGATTTGCCTCCATGAGGTGGCAGGTTGGATCTCATTCACTCTTTGCCCGGATGCCGGACGTCAATTGCTCGTGTCACCGTCAATCACGTGTGCAACATAGGAACGAGTAGAGCCAATGCAGCGGGAACGGATTCCCATCACGCGAGAGGGACTTGCCAAGCTACAGGAGGAATACGACGACCTGGTCAACCGGCGTCGCCCGGAGGTGGTTCGTGCCATCGCGCAAGCCCGTGAAGAGGGCGATCTGCGCGAAAACGCGGGCTATGATGCCGCCAAGCATGATCAGGGATTCATCGAAGCTCGCATCCGCGAGATCGAGCAACTGCTGCGTCAGGTCGACCTGATCGAGACTGACCAGAGCTCGGCATCGTCTGGTAACGTCGTACGACTCGGGTCGACCGTCACGGTTGAGATCGAAGGAGTCGAAGAGACCTACACCATCGTCGGAAAGGTCGAGGCGAGTCCGCGCGACGGCAAGATTTCTAACGAGTCT
This sequence comes from uncultured Chloroflexia bacterium, assembly GCA_963713965.1. Classification (GTDB taxonomy): domain Bacteria; phylum Chloroflexota; class Chloroflexia; order Thermomicrobiales; family Thermomicrobiaceae; genus CALAGB01. The sequence goes on along the minus strand of OY970217.1, from coordinate 1,024,226 downwards.
CCCGTCGGCCGTGCGTTGCTTGGTCATCGTCCGGGCCAGAATGTCACGGTTCAGACTCCAGGTGCTTCCATGACGGCGCGCATCGTCACGATCAATGGATGATCATTCGCCCGTCAGAGACAGCCTGATCGACGATCAACCGAAGACTGCTCCGGAGGAACGACTCAGGACATTTCTAACGCATTCCGGCAGCGACGCGGAAATCATCAGCCCGCCCGCCGACGCGGCGACGGTCAGTGCCGCGGCGCAGGCGCTGGGAGTGCGCGAGGCGCAGATCGTCAAATCGCTCCTGTTCCAGAGTCGATCCGGTGATGTCGTGCTCGCAGTGGTCAAAGGCGGATACCGCGTCGATCGCCGCCGCCTGGCGGAAGTGGCCGGTCTCGGTCATCTGAAGCTCGCCTCTCCCGAGACGGTCTTGAACGTCGCCGGGTTCGCGGTGGGAGGTATGCCGCCTGTTGGCCACAAATTGCCACTCAACGTGATCGTCGATGAGGCGGTGCTCGAGGAGTCGGTGGTGTACGGTGGAGGCGGGCGCAGCGACCTCCTAATGCGCATTCGTCCGAATGAGATCGCACGGTTGACGAACGCTGTGGTGGCTGACGTGGCCGACCCGGAATCCTGAGCGGCTGAAAACAACCTCCTGCGAGTGAACCATGGGTTCGCGTCCTCCTTCGGACGGTTCAAGTTTCGACGAGGTGAACGAATGGGACTACGGCGATCGTCACGCGGAACGCGGTTGCAGTTCCGAAGTCGCATCGTTCACCTGGGTTCTGTCTCCCAATCATCGGTCCCAGAACCTGACCATCGGGCCACACGGTGACCGCGGATCGGACGGCTGCCGACGCTGCGGCCCGGTCTAATCCTCCCGATATCACACCGGGCCGTCACAAGTGGCTCGTTCTTTCCTCGGTTTCGATTGGCACTTTCATGGCGACGCTCGACGGGAGTATCGTCAACATTTCCCTGCCCAAGATCCAGCAAGCGTTTGGTGTGGATCTGTCGGCCTTGGAGTGGATCGTCGTCGCCTACTTGTTGGTGATAGGCGCGCTGCTGCTGCCATTCGGTCGGGTGGGCGACATCATTGGCTACAAATGGGTCTACCTGGCAGGTTTCTCGGTCTTCGCGGGCTCAAGTGCGCTCTGTGGCATCTCGCAAAGCGTCTGGATGCTGGTCGGGTTTCGAGTCTTGCAAGGCGTCGGCGCCGCTATGCTTCAGGCAATGGGGCCAGCTATCGTCACCAACACGTTCGGCGCGGCCGAGCGTGGAAAAGCGCTTGGACTGAATTCTGTCAGTGTGTCGATCGGCCTTTCGCTCGGTCCCGCGCTTGGCGGGATCCTGACCGAATTCGGTTCCTGGCGCTGGATCTTCTTTGTGAACGTGCCGGTTGGGGTCTTCGCGACCGTGTGGGCCTGGCGCGTCCTCAGCAACGAACGGCGTGACGTGCGGCAGAAGTTCGATCCGGCGGGCGCCATCCTGGCTTCTGCGGGCCTATTTGCCCTACTGCTCGGACTGATTCAGGGCGAGAGTTGGGGCTGGTCCAGCCCGGTCGTGATCGGGCTCTTCGTAGCGAGCGCGATTCTGATGTCAGCCTTTGTCTGGACCGAGCTTCATCAGCTCAGCCCGATGCTCGAACTGCGTCTCTTCCGCATTCGCCCGTTCACGGCAGGCAACGCCAGCCTGCTGATCGCGTTCGCCGGTCTCTTCGTCGCCACCTTCCTGCTCCCGTTCTTTCTGGAGCAGGGGCAGGGCTTCTCACCGCTGAAATCCGGTTTGCTCCTTACACCCATCCCGCTCACCACCATGCTATTCGCCCCCTTCTCTGGGATCGTCTCAGATCGTATTGGCCCCAGACTTCCGGCGACGCTCGGGATCGGGGTGATGGCGGTCGGCCTCTTCACGCTGACGAGTCTGCATCAGCACTCGAGTAATTTCGACCTGATCTGGCGGCTGATGATCATCGGCGTGGGACAGGGGCTGTTCAACAGTCCGAACAGCAGCGCCATCCTTGGCTCGGTGCCGCGCCCGCGGCTCGGGATTGCCTCAGGTACGTTGGCTCAGATGCGCATCAATGGGCAGGTGCTCGGAATCGCCGCTGGGGGCGCCATCATCGCCAGTCGGGTCGCGTATCACAGCAGCCAGTTGAGTGGACATGTCTCGGGAAGCACACTCCAGACTGAGGCCTTCGTGCTGGCCTTGCATGACGCATTCTACGTCTCGGCGGCAGTCGTGGCGCTTGGGGTGATCACGAGCCTGGTGCGTGGCAAGCGCATCTCGTCCTAGGCATTCAACCGACAGTTATTTCCCGATGCAGAAGCGGCTGAAGATCTCGTCGAGGACCGATTCGCTGACGCGTTCGCCGGTGATCTCTCCGACGTGTAGCAGGGCATCACGCACGTCGATGGCGATCAGGTCGAGCGGAGTACGGTTTCGGAGCGCAGCCAGAGCGTCCTCAACGCCCTCAAGGGCAGCGCGTAGTGATGCTCGCTGGCGCATCGAGACCGTGGCGGGATGCTGTGCGTCCCCTGCCAGCGCAGTGACCCGCTCGAACAACGTCTCCTCGAGTCGTTCGATTCCATCGCCGCTGGCGGCGGAGATCGCCACACGTGGGACATCCGGCAGAAGCGACTCAATAGGGGTCAGGTCGATTTGGCGTTCCAGGTCAACCTTGTTGAGCACCAGGACCACGCGTCCGGAGCCATCTCGATCGAGCCGGTCGGCCAGCATTCGCGCCACGTTTGAGTCTTCGATCGTGGCCTGTTGACTGCTATCGACCACGAACAAGGCAAGCGACGCGGTGTCGAGTGCCTTGCGCGATCGGTCGATGCCCATCTGCTCGATGACGTCGCGCGTCTCGGCGATTCCGGCCGTATCGAGCACCATTGCCGGGATGCCGCGAAGATTGATCGACTCGGTGATGACGTCGCGTGTCGTCCCGGCGATGTCGGTCACGATGGCGCGCTCAGCGCGGAGTAACCGATTCATCAGGCTCGATTTGCCGACATTCGGCCTGCCGACGATCGCGATTTGCACCCCTTCGTGGAACAGCACGCCAAGGTTCGCAGCGTCAAGCACCTCGCGCAGCGCGCCTTTGGCAATGGTGAGCGAGGCGCCGAGGTCCATTGGCGGGACTTCGTCTTCGGGAAAGTCGGCGGAGGCATCGAGAAAGGCCAGCGCTTCGATCAGCGCGGTTCGTGCTGGCGCAAGACGCACGGTCAGTCCGCCGCGCAGCTCATCGACCGCCAATTCGAGTGACTCAGGCGTTCGCGCCGAGACCACAGCCATGACCGCTTCGGCTTGAGAAAGGTCAAGTCGACCGTTGAGAAACGCCCTCAGAGTGAATTCGCCCGCTTCAGCCAGGCGCGCGCCGTGCGCGATCGTCAGCTCGAGCACGCGCTTCGTGGGAACCGATCCTCCATGGCAGTGGATCTCCACTACGTCCTCGCGGGTGTAGGTACGGGGAGAAGCCATGCGAACCAACATCACCTCGTCGATCGTCACTCCGCGACGGTCGTCGACAACCCGTCCGTAGTAGAGACGATGTGATTCCAAGCGGGAGACATCGGCCGAGCGACTGTTTGCCCCACGCCGGAAGATCTGGGTGGCGATATCGGCTGCGTCCGATCCACTCAGACGGATGATGCCGATTCCGCCGTCTCCCGGCGGGGTGGCGACGGCCGCGATTGTGTCGTCATACATGAGAGCGGTCCTGCGATGAAGCGAAAAGAGAGGACACGTGCGTCTCAGTAGGAGCGGGTGCGCCGTGTTCGGCCGTGCGGATGGAGGGCGAGGTAATCCTCGACTGCTTGTCGAGTCGGCACAGCCTCAGGCCCGTGATGCTGAATACGCAAGCCAGCCGCGATGGCGGCCATGCGTCCGGCGGCGATCGTCGACTCGTGTTCCGCCCGTAGGATGAACAGCGCGCTGGCGAACACGTCTCCGGCTCCCGCATCATCGACCGCACGAGCCGAGATCGAAGGAACTTCGATCAACCGGCCGCGGTCGAGGATCTGAGCGGCAAGCGGACCGCGGGTGATTGCTACCAAACCGCGAGACGCGACGGCTTCGATCTCGTCACGGGCGAGCGATTGCTCTTCCGCGTTCACGACCATTGCATCGATGCGACTCAGCACTTCGGACGGCAGCCGCAACGGTCCCAGTGAGACCGGCCCGTGCTGGGATGGCGGCCACCGGCGCATCCAGCCTTGTGGTGTGACCCCGAGAAAACCCGGGTTCAGGCGTCCTGTTTGACGCGGCTCGATTTCTTGGGCCACCGGAGCGATGTGGATGATGTCAGCCGAACGCCAGTGCGCCGGAATCCCGCTCAAGTCGATGCGACCGGCCCACGAATGGATGGTTTGCAATCGACGCCCCGCGACGTTGGTGTTGGTAAAGACCGTTGGCTGCTGCGAGCTTTGCAGAATGACCTCGACCTCTTCGGCGAAGTGGTTGAGAGCGTTGGTGATGATCTCTCCGTGATTGTTGAAATTTCCACGGGTCAACACCGCCGTGCGCAGACCAAACCGGGCGGCGGTCAAGGCAGAGTAGAGCGCCGTGCCTCCGAGGACCGGGGTGCCGTCAGGGAGCAGATCGACCGCGATGTGACCGACAGCAAGATACTCGGGAGCCTCGTGGGCAGTCATATTCTCCAACCGTGTTGAACCTGGGAATGTCTGTCGCGTTTCGCTCGTGATATCCGCGCACCTGGCCCTACCGGTCTGTCCGGTCTGTTTCGAAATGCCGGGGCCAGCGCGCGTGCCCTATGAAAGAAGGCTCAGCTCTGTTTTGGATAGATCGTCACGCGCCGGAGCGCTGCTTCACCCGAGCTCTGCGTGGTGACGTTCGCATCATCGCGTAACGCCACGTGAACCACACGGCGCTCGTTCGGTGGCATCGGCTCCAACGAAATCGGACGGCGGTTGCGCGCGACCTGCCGGGCTACGCGGTGCGCCAGACCGACCAGCGACTCTTCGCGCCGCGATCGGTAACCCTCGATGTCAATAATGACACGAGTCCAGGTTTCGAAATGCTTGTTCGCCAATACGTTGACCATGTACTGCAACTGCGCGAGATGCTCGCCGCGGCGGCCGATGAGCATTCCCAAATCGCGCCCCATGATGTCGATGAAGATCGTCGGGGGCTCTTCGCGTCCGACCTCGATGGGGGACGGGTTGTCGACGGCAACCACGTCGCATTCGAATCCCATTTTCGCCAGAAGTTCCGTGACAATGGTCTTGGCTACCCGCTCAGATTCCTCTGATGCCTGAGGCGCCGGAACCGTGGCGGTCGGTGACGTGGAATTTGGACTTGCTTTGCCGCGCGCGGTGACGCGCACCAATGCCTCGCCATCTTCCAGATCACTGGTGTCCATCAAGACTTCAATTTCGACCTCTTCCCGTTCGCGCCCAAGCTGCTCAAGGGCCAGTCGAACGGCCTCCTCCACGGATCGTGCCTGAATCTCCACCGCATTCAAGGGAGCCATGCTCAATTCGTTTGCCTTTCTCCGCCCATCCCAGTCATCAGCATCAATGTGACTGCGAGATCAACGCGCTCGGTGGTGCTCGCAACGTGTGCGACAGCCCCTAATTGCACGTCCACTTCGCGGAAATCAACCGATCAATCGCTCTGGACTGCGGGCCGGCTCGAATGCCGATCCCTGGTACCGATCACTCATGCGACGATCTGATGCTGAGCAGGGACGCGAATCTGAGAGGCTGCACGCCAGCATCGCGCGCCATCGCGGTCAAAGTCATCCATCGGAGTTGAGCATGCAACCAACGACGACGTGGTGAGTTTGAGTAATTCAGTATAGCATCGACCTTGCGGACGAATGAGACAGCGATTGGGCACCCGGCCCCATCGCCTTGGGAGTATGCGTTTCGGACGGGGGCAAAGGTCGATTTGAAGGTGTCTCGGTTTCACTCAACCGGATCGTAGCCTCCATGCGAGAACGGATTGCAGCGCAACACGCGCCACACCGCTTTGCCGCCACCCTTGATAATACCGTACTTCTCAATTGCCTGGTAGCCGTATTCGGAGCAGGTAGGCTGAAAGCGACATGCGGCTGGTAAACCAGGTGAAATCACCCGTTGATAAAAGCGGATGATCCAGAGCAAGAGGACCTTCATAACGAGTGACTCCCTGAGGAATCGGGGGGGATCTGTTGGCTCTGATCGCTCTCGTCCAGCAGCCCGGCCTTACGCGTTAGTGCACGCACGGAGTTGCGCACCTGCTCAAAGTTTACACTCGGCTGAGCCAGTGTCCCACGTGCAATGACGACCATGTCGTAGCCGGACGTCAGCGATGGATGGAGTTCGCGCACCGACTCTCGCATCCATCGTTTGACGCGATTGCGATTGACGGCACCGCCGACACGGCGACCTACCGCAAAGCCATATCGATTGTGTTCGAGTTCATTGGGAAGAATGGCGAGGACCACGTAGCGGTCCGCCCAGGACTTGCCCCGCTTACGCACGCGCTCAAATTCGAACGGACGGCGCAAGCGGAACAGGCGGGCGATCATGGTAGAGGACTAGCGCTGAGTCGGCTTCTTCTCGTCAGAGACCGTCAGATGCCAGCGGCCACGTCGACGTCGCGTAGCCAGAACCGCTCGACCACCCCGCGTGTGCATGCGTTTGCGGAATCCGTGCTCGCGCTTGCGCGGAATTCGCTTTGGCTGATATGTCCTCTTCATCGGCGCCCACCTCTCAAATCTCAGAAAAATAGCCCTGCGGAGCGCGCGGACGCACGCAGCCGCAACGGCTGGGCCGATTATACGTTTCAATTCTGAGACGTGTCAAACGGTGGTGGCCGTCGGCAGTCTCGGGCGCGACGAGTATGTAGCGACAGAATTTATGGAGATCTCCGATTTGACCAGACTAGTCACCTCGTGTGTTCGATGCGGGGGTTGCTGCTCGGTGATGTTTCACGATGAAGCTGCCGTGACAGGGATAGACCGTTCACGCAGCGGTCTCTACATATGATGCCGCGATTTCCAACACTGCTTACCCGGGCGTTGCTGCTAGGGTTGCTGGTATGCGCTTCATTGCAGGGAGCGGTTTCGGCGTCGAGCCCGGCAAGTCATTCGACGCTCGATCAGCCAGCAGTTATCGTCCGATTCAGCTGGACTGCCGAGAGTGCAACAGCCCCGACGGCCGACGAACAAGCGCTACTCACGCTTGACGGCGCAGAGGCACCCTACACACCGCTCGGCGAGTCTGGTCTGTTTCGTGTCGTGGTGCGAACCGGCTTCGATCCCGCGGGAGTGGCCGCCGCGCTTCAGCTCAATGCACGTGTCCAATACGCCGAGCCGGATGAATCTATTGGTCTCGGAGAATCAGTTGCCACTTATGATGCCGCCGCTACGGGCGGGTCCTCCACTAGCGACTGGGCATTGTCCGCTATCCACGCTCGTGAAGCTTGGAAGTTTGGAGACGGTGACGGGGTTGTTGTCGCTGTGCTCGACACAGGAGTGAGTGCGACTCATCCAGATCTTCGCGACCGCATCCTGCCCGGGTGGAATTTCATCGCCGATAACGGCAATACGTCGGACGACGACGGACACGGCACATTCGTGGCCGGCCTCATCGCCGCATCCAGCGATTCAGGACCGGAGGGCGTCGCACCTGGGGCGTCGATTCTCCCGGTCAAGATTCTGGACAACCAGGGCGTCGGATCGACCGCCAGTTTCATCGCCGGAATCAACTATGCCGTCGATCACGGCGCGCGGGTCATCAACATCAGCGCCAGCGGGGCGTCCGACTCCGCCGCGCTGAACGACGCGCTAGCCAACGCCGAAGCACACCACGTCGTCGTGGTCGGTTCATCAGGAAACGACGGCAGCGAATCCACCGCCTACCCGGCGGGCGTTTCAACCGTTCTCGCGGTCAGCGCGACCGATGAGAAGAACGCTCTGGCGCCATTTTCGTCGTACGGACCGTACGTCGACGTTGCCGCTCCGGGAGTTGATATCACCAGCACGTGGTGGAGCCCGACTGATGGCGATGGTCACGCCACCGCCAGCGGTTCTTCCGCGTCGGCTCCGATGGTATCCGGACTGGCCGCGATCGTGGCTGGTCTGAAGCCTGGCGCCAGTGCGTCAGCGATTCGCGAGATCATCACCGAATCTGCACTCGATATTGAGAGTACCGGCATCGACGCTCAGACCGGATTCGGACTCATCGACGCTGACGCTGCGGCCCGGATCGCGGTCCCACCGTCCGCTCCGTCAACCGGCGAGATTACGCTCGGCAAGAATGAAGTTGCGAACCATCTCCTCTTCAACGCGGATAGCTTCCAGCCCGGCGAGTCCGTGGACGTATGGACTTCGTCGGCCGCTGGTTACCACGTCATACGAGACGTGAATGCGAGCTCCGATGGCTCGGTATCGGTCGATCTCGGCGCCGAGTGGAGCTTTCCGGTTGGAAACCTGCGGGCCTTCGCCACTGGGAACGACGCTGGACACGCGGTGGATGCCGATTACAACGTGACCGAGCAACCAACGGCTGACCCATTCAAGCCGGTGCAACCAGTCGAATCGACTCCAGAGCGCACCTATTTTGCATCCACTGGTCATACGTTGGCATTCGGCTTCAAGCAGTTTTGGGAGGCAGACGGCGGTTTGGCCGCCTTCGGCTATCCCATCAGTGAAGAGTTCGGCGAACTCGATCCCGTGACCGGCAGGACATTCACGGTTCAGTATTTCGAGCGCTATCGTTTCGAGTATCATCCGGAGTTCGCGGGAACACCATGGGAAGTCTCGCTCGGGCTCCTCGGGGCACAGGTTGCACCACAGGCGTTCCCGACTGCGCCACCGCCGCCAAACTCGTCCATTCTCTATTTCGCGGACACACAACACACGCTCGGTGGACCGTTTCGTTCATTCTGGGAGGCGAACGGTGGGCTCGAAATGTTCGGTTATCCGATCAGTGAGCCGTTCGAGCAAGGTGGAACGCTGGTCCAGTATTTCGAGCGAGCTCGGCTTGAGCTGCATCCGGATTTGCCATCAGGATCTGACGTTCTTTTGTCGCGGTTGGGCATCCAGTTGGCTCGGGAACATGGCTACCTTCACTAGTCATCGTGACCTGAACCGTCGCAAGACCCGTGTGGGAATGACCGCACGTGAAGTTGCGCAACCGTCATCCGGTCAGTTAGTACCTGCGGCCCTGGGGATCGCACACCTCGCGTGCTAGCCTGAAAGTACTATCCGTGCAGAGCGAGATAGGGGACGAACTTCTCACCGAGATCAAGGTTTCATGATCAAGATGTGAGCAGTGTTTCAATAAGTTGAGTTAGCCGAGGATGGCCATGCGGCGCCGACTGCGCGCATTCGACCCCCTGAGAGGGAACCGCAATTTCGCCGCAGTGTGGGCATCTCAGCTCATATCGACCCTTGGCGACCGTGTGCACCACGTCGCGCTTGCGGCTCTCGTCTATCAGCTCACGGGCTCACTCGCCAAGACAGGACTGGCGTTGGTGGCAACGGCGCTACCGGACCTCTTGTTGGGTCTCGTCGCCGGGGTCGTCGTCGACCGAGTTGAACGCCGTCGTGTGATGATTGTCACCGACTTCTTGCGCGTTCCGCTCGTCCTCATGGTGCCGGTCATCGCCTACCATTCGCTGCTGCTCGCCTTCGTCGATCTCTTCCTCGTAAACACCCTGTCGATCGCGAATCGACCCGCGGCCAATGCCATCATCCCTTCGATCGTTCCCATCGAAGAGCTGAATGCCGCCAATTCCCTCTCCTCGATTAGTGAGAACACAAGCGACATCGTCGGTTATCCGTTGGCGGGCGTGCTGATCGGCGTCTTCGCTGGTTGGCTCGGAACACGAGACGGATTGCGCGCCGCCTTCGCGTTCGACGCGTTCACTTTCTTCATCTCCGGCTGTCTGGTCTTCACCATCAAGACGACTGCCATTGAGCGATTTCAGACCGGCCTGGCTTCGATTCGCGCGGAGGTTGCCGAAGGCATCCGTTTCGTCAGATCATCGCCCGTTATTCGCGCGAACACTCTGGTGATGCTGCTTGGGCCGCTGATGCTGGGCGCGACCACGCCGCTCCTAGTCGGATATGCCTGGAACATCCTCGGCGGCGGCCAATGGGAATACGCCCTGATGGGGACGGGTATCAGCGCCGGAAGCATCATTGGCGGTCTATGGCTCGGAAGTACGGAACGCCTGCGCCCAGGTCCGTTGATCGTTGGCGGACTCGCCATGATGGGTGCTGGGATCATGGCCACGGCGCTGGTGAACGAGATCTGGCTGGCCGTTGGGACCATCGCGATTAGCGGGTTCGGGAGCATGATGGTGCTCATTCCCAGCGTGACGCTCGTGCAGCTCTACACTCCCGAACATCTCCTCGGTCGTGTCTTCACCGTCCGCTCGACGATGATCTTCGGGGCCATCATTATTTCAAACGCCGTTGGTGGCTGGGCCGGCCAGGAGTTCGGCGTGCGAGAGTCCTTTTTCGCCTGTGGAGCGCTCCTTTTCGCGGCTACCGCGATCGCTTCCCTCTTCCCGTCAGTCCGTAGCGTTGGACTCGAGACCGACGTGACGGCGGATCCCGGTTTCACCGATTGACATCGTGAATCCAATATCGTAGTTGAACGGGTGGCCGCGAGGCTCCTTTGCGCCTGTGCGCGTTCAGCCTTGGCCGGCATGTGGCCCCGGATTGGTTCGATCGCACAGGGAGACTCCGATGTCCTTTCTCACCTCAGCAGTTGCCGAATACCGCCGCGGTTTGATGAACGCGTTCATGGATGAGCATCAGCTCGATGCTCTTGCGTTTTTGACACCGGACTACTTCTTCTACGCCACGAATTACTTCCTTGACGTCGCGCCCTGGGAACGGCCGGTCGTGACCGTTCAGCCGCGCAACGGCGATCCGTTCGCGATCATGCACGAACTCTCAACCAACCACCTCAAGATGGCAAAAGAGCGCGCTACGCTCTGGGTACCGGACGTCACGCTGTACAGCGAACACCCCCGACTCGCCAACCGCCTGCACCTCACACCGCAATGGCCGGCGCTTATGGCCGAGCTCCTCCGCGAACATGGGTTGACCGGCAGCCGGATCGGCGTCGATTCACTCTCCGGATCACTGAGCGTGGCGCAGCAAACACTCAGCGTCACGTTCGTAGCGCTCGAGCGGACACTGCGCGAGCTTCGCCACGTCAAGCATCCAGAGGAACTGGATCTGATGCGCCAGGCAGCGAGTCTCTCTGACTGGGCTCAGGAGCGCTATCGGGAGGAAATTCGACCCGGGCGGGTGGTGCAAGAGATGGATTTCTCAATCGCGGCGCAGACGGCGCAGGAGGCGTCCGCTCGACATCCTGGTGAGCAGGTCGAGATCCGCTGTTTCTCGTTGAGCGGACCTGATTCCGCGGCACCTCACGGCACAGGCACCTCGGCAGGCAAGACAGTCGAAAAGGGGCACGGCATCGTCAACATCGTCATCATTCGCGTCAACGGGTCGGTGGTCGAGAACGAGCGAACTTGGTTCTGCGGCAAGCCGAGCGACGAGCAGGCGCGTGCGTTTGACGTGGCGACTCGCGCGCAGCAAGCAGCCATCGAGCAGATGACGACGGGCAATTCGCTCTCTTCCGTCGATGCGGCGGCGTTGTCCGTCATCTACGCGGCGGGGTTTGGCGACAACGTCATCCATCGCACAGGACACGGCATCGGCATCGCTGGTCACGAATTCCCGGACGATATGGCGTTCGACCCGCGCCCACTCAAGGCGAACGAGGTCTATTCCGCCGAGCCCGGTATCTACATCTATGGTTTAGGCGGCTTCCGGCACGACGACACCGTGATTGTCGCCAATACGCCTGAAGTGGTCACCAAGGCGCCGAAAGACATAGAGTCGCAAACCGTGGCGTAACGTGATGTCCCGGCCAGAGCCTCGGGTCGAGAGGGCTCGTGAATAAGATCGGACTGACCGACTCGTGACCTTCGGCTCTGATTCGGGACCAGACCTGCTTGTTTCGGCGGTGTTAAGGCCTTCTTCGCTATACTTCATCCCGTTCCGACAGGCCTAGACGCCGCCGCTGTGATGTGAGGACTGACCATTTGGCGAGCGAACGCCATGAATACCGGTTATATAACTTGCTGACTGATCTCGGTTTGACTATCGCCACTGCCGAGTCGTGCACGGGCGGTCTCGTATCGCACCGGATCACCGGCGTTCCTGGCAGCTCCAATTACTTTCTTGGTGGGGTGATCGCCTACAGCAACGCCGTGAAGATGTCGCTTTTGGGCGTCCCAGAGGACGTGCTCAAACGCGTAGGGGCGGTCAGCGACGAGTGCGCTCTGGCGATGGCTCGGGGCGTGCGCCGGAGGATCGGTGCGGATGTCGGCGTCTCGACGACGGGGATTGCCGGGCCTGGCGGCGCTACGGATACCAAACCGGTTGGACTCGTTTTCATCGCCTGCTCCACTCCCTGGGCGGACGTCGTTGAGGAGCACCACTTCAGCGGCGATCGTGCTCAAACTATTGAGGAATCGGCCGACGCCGCGCTGAGCCTCGTGCTGGCGCAGCTTGTCGATCGAGTGCAAGAAACGAAGGAATAACCTGACGTGCTCGCCCGAAGGCGAACGCGCCGATTGTGAAATGAGTCAGCAATTGTACGAGAAATCAGTACTGTCCAATGGGGCTCGTCTCGTGACGAGCCGCATGGACCACGTTAAATCGGCCAGCCTCATCGTCTACGTTGGAGCGGGCTCCCGCCACGAGAGCGACGAGCAGGCGGGCATTTCCCATTTTCTCGAGCATATGGTTTTCAAGGGGACAGCGCGTCGTCCCGACCCGGTGCAGATCACGGAAGAAGTCGAAAGCGTCGGCGGAATGCTCAACGCGGCAACGAGTCGCGAAAACACCAATTATTGGGTCAAAGTTCCCAGCGCCCATTTGGAACGCGCTTTCGACGTCATCGGTGACATGCTTCGCGGATCGGTCTTTGATCCCGCCGAAATCGACAAAGAGCGCAACGTCATCGTCGAGGAGATCCGAGGAATCGAAGATACTCCCGACGACTTGATCCACGACGTCATCGACGACCTGGTCTGGAGCGGTCAGAGTGTCGGACGCGCGGTCATCGGCTCAGTGGAAACGGTTCGCCGCACGACGCGCCAGCAGCTGGTCGACTATCTCCAGGCCCAATACCGACCCGATCGCATCGTCGTCTCGGCGGCCGGTGACATTAATCATGAGCATGTGCTTGAAATGACCGAACGCTATCTTGGCGATCTCGTTCCGAGCAATGTGGATACGTTCGTGCAGACTCGTTGTGGACAGGAGAGCCCTCGCGTCCGGTTGGTTCAACGGCCAACCAACGAAGCGCACTTCTGCCTCGGACTTCCCGCGCTTCCCTACACTGACGAACGGCGGTACACGCAGGACATGATCGACGCGATCTTGAGCTCCGGCATGAGTTCGAGATTGTTCCGAGAGATCCGCGAGCGCCTGGGTCTAGCGTACGAGGTCTACTCCTATTTCCGTGAATACGCTGATGTCGGTCAGGGCGTGGTCTACGCGGGAATCGATCCGCAGCGTACGACCGAAACAGTGCGTGCTGTTCTGCGCGAGTTCAAGAAGCTGCGCAGTGAACGCGTGTCAGATGAAGAGCTGGCTCGTACCAAGGAGCTCCGCAAGGGCCGCATTGAAATGGGGCTCGAAGACAGCCGCTCCGTCGCCGGCTGGATTGGCAGTCAGGAGCTCATCTTTGGCGACATCCTCACGCCGGAGCAGGTGATCGAGCAGATCGTGTCGGTCACGAGCGATGACATCCTCGAATTGTCGCGGGAACTTTTCGTTCCAGAGCACCTCAGTCTGGCGGTTGTCGGACCGATCGAAAGCGAATCGGGCCTGCAATCGTTGCTAGAGTTGTAAGATTACAGTCAAGTATGGGTGTAAGTAGCCACATTTTGGTCGTCGAGGATGAACGCGCCATCGCGTCGTTTCTTCGTCGTGGGCTGAGTTATGAGGGATATCGCGTTACGGTGGCGGATTCGGGTCGACAGGCCCTCGAATCAGCGCGGGACGATGCTCCCAATCTCGTCATCCTCGACGTCATGCTTCCAGACGGGCTCGACGGCATCGAGGTTTGCCGCAGGTTGCGCTCGGCGGGCGACGAGTTTCCGATCCTGATGCTTACCGCGCGTGACGAGGTGGCCGACCGGGTGGCGGGGCTCGATGCTGGAGCAGACGATTACCTGGTCAAGCCCTTTGCCTTTGAGGAGTTGCTGGCCCGCGTTCGCGCGCTCCTGCGTCGACAGGATCGGCGTGACGAGACGAGCGAGGAGACGGTCTATCACTTCGCCGATCTCACGCTGGATACGTCGTCTCGGTTTGCCTATCGGGGCGAGCGGCGCATCGACTTGACGACCCGCGAATATGAGCTATTGCTCCTCTTCATTCGCCATCCAAACCAGGTTCTCACTCGTGATCTGATCATGGAACGGATCTGGGGTTACGACTTCCCCGGTGAATCGAACGTGCTCGAGGTCTATATCAGCAATCTTCGCAGACAGCTCGAAGCGGGCGCCGAGTCCCGGCTGCTGCAGACCGTTCGCGGCGCGGGTTACGCGTTGAGAATGCCCTCCGACTGATCGAGGAGATCCATGTCCATCCGTGCTCGCATCGCCATCCTCTCCGCCTTCCTGACCGCGATCATCCTCGCTGGCATAGCCGTCGGGGTTTACTACACGCTTCAGCGCTCCTTGAATCAGGAAGTGGACAATCGACTTAACGGAGTGGTTTCAGGAGTCGCCAAGAATACAAAGATCGAGCCGACGCTCACCGGTGGAACAACTGTACATATCCCACAGCTTGATCCTTTCGCGTCGCCCGGTCTCTACGTTCAAGTCGTTGCCCCAGACGGACGCGGACTGAACAACAGCTATCCAGACGTGTCAGACGTCGAAAAAAGCTACATGGATCTCCCCAAAGAAGTACTCCAACAGAATCTCAGTGGGAATGCCCAGTTTTACACCACGAGTTATCACGACGTTCCAGTTAGGGTCCTGAGCTCTCCGTTCTATGACCCGAATTCAGGCCAGTTACTTGGAACCATCCAGGCCGTTCAACCGTTGACGGCGACGCTCAAAACGATGCGTACGCTGAGGCTTCTCTTTCTCGCTGGACTTGGCTTTGGATTGATGGCCGCAGCCGTTGGTGCCTACGTATTGTCTGGTCGTTCGCTGCGGCCGCTCTCGAAAATCACGGGCACTGCTCGTCAGATCGGCCGGTCGCGAGACTTGAGTGATCGCATCGAACTTCCGCGTACAGGGGACGAGGTTCAGGATCTGGCCGAGACGTTCAACGCCATGTTGAATCGGCTGGATGACGCGTTCACAGCCGAACGCCGTTTCGTGTCAGACGCTTCGCATGAGTTGCGCACTCCTCTCACCGCTCTGCGCGGTAACGCCGAAATTCTGCTGCGACAGGTCGAGATCGGCGCGGTCGAGAAAGAGGACGCGATAGAGATCCTCTCGGACATTCGAGACGAGTCGGAACGCATGGGCCGATTGGTGCAGAACCTGCTCACATTGGCTCGCGCCGACGTTGGCTGGACCCCTGAGCTTGAGCTTGTTCCGCTGGATCAGATCGCGGCCGATGCCTCACGTCTGGCCGTGCGACTGGCCGGAAAACATGAGTTCACGTTCGACATCGACGATGAGGTTGACGTGATGGGCAATTCGGACCAGCTGAAACAACTGTTGCTCATCTTGCTCGACAATGCGTTCACCTACACGCCGAATGAGAGCAATGTCTCGCTCGCGGTCGAAGCCGGCGACGACGACGCCCGCATGGTTGTATGTGACGCAGGACCTGGTATTCCGGCAGAGCAGCTGGACCGCATTTTCGATCGTTTCTATCGGGGTGACGCCGCCCGAGACAAACGGGCCGCCGGTGCCGGTCTTGGACTTCCAATTGCGCGTTGGATCGTGGAGTGCCATAACGGCAAGATCGCGGCGGAGAGCGAGATCGGCAAAGGAACTTCGATCACGGTCACGCTTCCGAGAGCCAAGAGCGCGGTTACCAAGGATGTGCAACCAATTCCGGAAGCCAAGAGCCAACCTGCCCCCGTCGGAGCCCAATCCTGACCGTCGCGCCAATGGCTACGCGAATCGTTTCCCCATCTCGTCGATCTCAGGAAGCCCGATGAGCTCCAGGAAGTCTCGAAATGGAGTGACGGCATCCAGTCCACGCTGCGGGGTTCCATCCGCTTTGATCACGTCCAGGATGCGTTGAACGGCAGCTGTCGCTGCCAGTAGTGCGCCTACTGGGAAAATCACCAGCCGAAACCCAAGCTCCTGAAGTTCGTGAAGTGAAATCGGCGGCGTCTTACCACCTTCCGCCCAGTTGAAGAGGAGAGGAGTGCCCGCCAACTCACGTGCGATCGTCTCCACCTCGCCGATTGTCTGTGGCGCTTCGACGAAGAGCATGTCGGCGCCAGCGTCACGATAGCGCCGAGCGCGCTCGATAGCATGGTCGATGCCCTCCACCTCTCTGGCATCCGTCCGAGCGATGATAACGAGATCGCTCGAGCGCCTCGCGGTGACCGCGGCTCTGATCTTCCCTTCCATCTCCGCCGCTGCAACGAGCAGGCGACCGGTCATGTGACCGCAGCGCTTGGGCGCCATCTGATCCTCGAGTTGAATGCCGGCCACGCCCGCCGCTTCGTATTCGCGCACCGTACGCACAACGTTGAGCGCGTTGCCATACCCGGTATCGGCGTCAGCGATAACCGGAACGCTTACCGCCTGCACCATTCGTCGCGCGCTGTCGACCATCTCGCTCATCGTGGTGAGCCCAACGTCTGGCCGCCCCAACATCGACGCAGATACCCCGAAGCCGGTCATATAGACGGTCGGGAAGCCCGCGGATTCAATCAGCCGCGCCGAGAGAGCGTCATAGGCACCCGGCGCCACGACCGCCTCCGTTCCAGACAACAGCTGGCGGAACCGTTTCGCACCACTGTTCTGAACGTCCAATAGACCTGCCACCCAACAATCCTCTCTGCCGCGCCACGTGGTCTCATCCGTGCGAACATCTGAACGGAATCATATCGGCTGTCATCGCGTTGCGGTGTGACGAAGGAGGTGCAAGTGGCAGGACCAACGAATGGGACGAATCCACCGGACAGCGAGCTGAATTTCGGACTCGTTACCGGACAGCATTGGCGCGGCTGGCAAGAGCTTCAGGAGCAGTGGCACTGGGCCGAAGAGACGGGTTGGGATTCAGCCTGGGGATTCGATCACTTTTTCTCGCTCTATGATGGTGATGCTGGGCCATGTTTCGATGGCTGGACGTTGCTCGCCGGACTGGCGCCAATAACGTCGCGCATCCAACTTGGTCTCATGGTGACGAGTATCACGCATCGTCTCCCCTCGATCCTGGCCAAGCAAGCTGTGACGGTCGACGTAATGTCAGGCGGACGGCTGATACTGGGCGTCGGGGCAGGTTGGAATGCGCGCGAGCACGAAGCCTTCGGCATCGACTTTCCGTCCCCGGGAGAGCGAGTTGATCGTTTTGGCGAGGCCATGGAAATTTACCGCCGGCTCGAGACTGAAGAACGCGCCACGTTTGAGGGCCAATACTATTCTGTCAAAGACGTGCCATTTGAGCCGAAGCCGGTTGCCGGCCACATCCCTGTTTTGATCGGCTCTCGTGGACGGCGCATGATGCATCACGTCGCGCGCTATGCCGACCAATGGGATGGTGGCGGAACTCCCGAGGAGTTGTTGGCGACCGGTCGCCATTTGGATGAACTCTGTCGTGAAGCGGGACGAGATCCGAGTGAGATTCGTTGGGTTCTCTCAACGGGTGGCGATCCATTGGAATCGACGGACGCGTTCCTTACCTACGTTCGATCCTACGCGGAGGTAGGAGTGCGCTCCTTCTTCTTCGATTTCCCGCGCGGGAGCGCCACAAAATCGATGCAGGAGATCGCCGATGAGGTCATTCCAGCGCTGAAGGACGAGTTCAACTACCCGCGTTCGTCGTAATTCGGGCTGAATCGTTTAGCACCAGATGTCGTATTGAAGCGTTTCGAGAGTTTCTCACGTGGAAATGGGGCGCACGCCTTGCGACGAAACTTTATCGTCGCTCAGCGTGCGCTCATGAACTCAGGTTTCTGTGCCTAGTCTTAGGCTTTCCCCGAAAAGCCCTGGCCCTCGAGGAAGTTGAGCAGCGCCTTGCGCGCCTCGATGCTCAGGCCGAAGATCTCCTGCCAGACGGCACTCGGTATCTGTGTGTGCCCGAGGGACGTCTCGAGCATTTCATCGACTGACTGAGCTTCGCGCTCGGTCTCTACGAAGAAACCGATGTCGACGCCGAGCTCCTGCCCAAGTCGTGAGAGGAGCGTAAAAGACGGAACGCTGCGTCCCTTTTCAAGTCTCGACAAATACGAAACGGATATATCCGTCCTCTGCGCGAGGTCAGACAGTGAGAGCCCCTGCTGCTGGCGGAGTCGCCGGATCGCCGGGCCGATTCTCTGTCGGACTTCAGTCGCCGAAACGCGACGCTCCTGTTGAGCACTCTCCATCAAACGTCCTCTACCCTTTCCATCGCTCCCCGAACTGCCCTTCGTTAGCGATGCAAGTGATCGGATCGCGTTGCGCGATCGTCTCGATAAATAGCATGCAACTCTCGTTATGCCTCTTCAGACTTATCGCGGCCGGGTGAGTTGCGCTGGTGATCATGCGAACGGTTGGTCTGTTGCCTCGCAAGATCTCACAGACTGTGGCGACGTTTGAGTTACGATACGCTGACGTCGCCGGTGTGTCCTGACGAGCCTGGAAGAGGAAGCTAACGATTTGTCGTCTTGCTGACGACGACGCCCCTAGAGCGCCTCAATCGATCGATCACGAATTGCGACGAATACCGAACGACGGGCAGTGGGGCAACGAATGTCCAGTTTCCGCCATAGATCGGTCGATCGTGTCGAACAAATCGCTCCTATCGCGTACCGCGGCTCGCTCATGCATCAACACTGCCGAGCGGTAGGTTGTACAGCTGTCGCGTCAGGATTCCCCGCTTTTGACGATTAATCGTCGTATAGCATCCCGGCGTGGCGCTGTCCCCGCAACCTGCCGGTTTCGCCCCAGAGCACGTGGTTCAAGGGCGTATCATCGGTGCGTGACTCGGCGTAGCCGATTCGGCTTCTACCACCCTCTAGCCCGGCGCTTCCGGACTAACCTAACCTTCTATGACATTACCGTATTGCGCTTGTTTTGTAAACATGGTGACGTGGTCAAACTAGATCCATTCGCAGGAACGAACTCATTCCAACTTCATGCGAATGCGTCCTCCACGACTCCAGCGGTACAGTTGTGTCAGTCTGGCAAGGTCGTCAACGGATTTCTCCGGGTCGTGACGTTTGGCACTCCATTGCGGAATTGCCAGCGTAATTCTACTCGGTGTGCACAGGTAACAACACTGCGATAGAGAAATTGCCGTTTTGCGCCCGTGGACCTGTGACAGATTCGCTGACGAAGAATGGTTAATGAACCACAGGCAAGAGAGAGCGTTCTGACGCAGGCATCATCTCTCCTTGCCGTGGCGCACCGCGCATGATTCACTATCGATTCGTGTCAACAGTTACGAACGATCACGTCCAAGACAGCGATATGCGCTCCCTCAACGCGATCGTTGAGCGGCTGTCGCGGTCGCGTCTGCTGGTGCATATCTCGATCTTGCTCCTCTTCCTTTTGTGGGCCATCCTGATGACCTGGCCACTCGTGACCGGATTGGGGCGCCAGCTGGCGAGCTGGGGCGATCCAGTCTTTCAGGCCTGGACGCTGGCGTGGGACCTGCACTCCTGGCGAACGCATCCGCTCAACATTTTCGATGCCAATATCTTCTACCCCTATCGAAACACGCTTGCCTATTCGGACTATCTCTTCGGTCAGGCGGCGCTGATCTCGCCGCTTTTGCTCAAGACTGGCAACGCGATACTGGCGGACAATGTCTCGCTCCTCCTCTCGTTTGCCTTCAGTGGGTTCGCAATGTATTTGATGGTCGTTGACCTGACCGGCAATCGCCTGGCCGGTATTGTGGCTGGATTCGCCTATGCCTTTGCTCCGGCACGCATGGCCCAGTTCGAGCATCTGCACCTCACGTCGGCCGAGTGGCTCCCTCTGGCGGTGCTCGCCGCGCGACGCGCTTTGTCACAGCACTCGATCAAATGGTCGGTCTTGTTGGGCGGGATCGTCGTGTTGCAGGGACTATTCGGGATCTACTACTTCTACTTCCTGGCGATTTTGCTTGGCGTCGTCTTCGGAGCCTTTCTCGTCACGCATCGAGACCGCTCAGCGCTCATCGGCGTGGCGCGCGCGGGCGCCGCGTGTCTCGTCGGCGCCGCACTGCTGATCCCGATTCTCATCCCGTATAAGCAGGTGCATGACGAGCTGGGTATTGAACGCACGGTCGAAGAGATGAACAAATGGCGCGCGGTGCCATCCGATTACCTGGCCGTCTCGCCCCGGAATCGCTACCTGGGGGATTCGCTGGGTAATACGTATTCGCGTGATCTCGAGCGAGATCTTTTCCCTGGCTACATTTTGATCGTCCTTGCGGTCTTCGGGCTCTTCAACCGACGGCTGAGTTGGGAACGGTGGATGCTCTTCGCCGTGGCGGTGATTTCGATCGTGCTCAGCTTTGGGCTCACCGGCCACCTGGGCGGGCACGATTTCCCGCTGCCCTACCGCTTCTTCTACTACGTGGTCCCCGGCTTCAAGGCGATCCGTGTTCCGGCGCGTCTGGGGCTGCTGGCGCTGGTTGGGCTGGCAGGACTGGCGGGGCTGGGGCTCGACCTGATTCTGGGTCAACTCTCCAAGCTCACCAAGACGTCGCTGATTCAGCTTTTTGCGGCATCGAGCCTGTCGGTTCTACTCGTGTTCGGAATGTCGGTCGAGTACACCACTCGAATTCCATTGCCTGGTGCCTTGCCAGCCACGCTCGCCGAATCGAATCGGCCCGACTACGCCTGGCTTGCACAGCACCCCGCGCCGACTGTCGAGTTACCCATGGGAGACGGTATCATCGCTTCCGCCTGGCCAAATTTCTGGTCGACGTTCCATTGGAATCCGGTGGTCAACGGCTATAGTGGCATCGCGCCGCCCGTGTACTATATCTTCCGCGATGAGATGAAGTCATTTCCTTCGAAGCGGACCATCGCGCTGCTGCAGGGCATCGGGGTGCGCAATGTGGTCTATCATGCCGATCCGAGCGTCGATCCAACGAGTGATCCGTTTTTGGTGGCCGCTGCAGGCTCAGTCGAGCTCACGCAAGCGGTGGGTGGTCCTGATTACGTCTTCGAGCTCGCGCCTGACCCCTGGATCTGGAATCTCGTCTCGTCGGTCCCGGACGGCAAGGCCGTGACCCTGCCCAACGCGGACGCCGACGCTGCCACCTTCGGGATGCTCGCCGCCATCCTGCAGCGGCAGGGTCACCCTGTCTACGGGAACGGCAATATCGATTATTGGAATTTGCCTTCCGCTCCATCATCGGTTTGCTACGCGGTCATGCTTTCGGGCGCGACCGGCACACCTCCCGGTTTCGAGAATGCCGTCAAGATTGGATCGAACAAGTGGCTTCTTCTCTACAAACGAGCGGGCTGCGACTAACCGCCTTCGTCATTTGTCTCCAAATTTGGAGGAGTCGTTCGTGATCAGTACTTTCTGCATTGTCAGATCCGGACGAAACGCTCGGTACGTATATCGTTTGAGACGGACACGGAAGGCTATACTCCACCCGTGAAATCAGGTTCGGGCGTTGTGCCGAGCATTCGTAGTGATCGGCCGCGAGTAATGAGGGATAAACGTGCGTAAGCTTCGGGTGCTGATCGGACTTGCCGGGAGTCTACTCTTTCTCTATCTCGCGTTTCGCGGTCAGGATCTTGGGGCTATCGGCGCCGCGTTGAAACGTGCCAACTATTGGTATGTTGTTCCGGCCATTGCTGTCTATTTCGCCGGTATCTGGGTTCGCTCACTCCGCTGGTCATTCCTGCTACGCCCGGTTGAACGGTTCTCAGGGCGTGGCCTGTTCCGTGTTCTCGTCATCGGCATCACTGCGAACAATGTGCTACCGCTGCGCAGCGGTGAACTGGTCCGCTCGTACGTCCTCTCCACCAAATCGCGCGTCAAGAACGCCTCGGCCCTGGCGACTATCGCCGTGGAGCGCATCTTTGACGGACTGACTATGCTCGGTTTCGTGCTGGTCGCGTCACTCTCAATCGGACTCACCTCACAGGTGCGTGAGGTCACCATTGTGGGTGGTGTTCTCTTCGGTACGATCCTCGTTGGACTGATCGTCGTGAGCGCTGGACCGGCCCGGAACTGGCTCATTGACAGTGCGGCACGAGTCCTACCGGAGCGCGTCGGAAATCCAGTCAGTCGTGCAGCGCACGCGTTCCTGGACGGGCTGGGCATTTTGCGCAGCCGCGAGGACTTGATCCTCGTCTGTCTGACGTCAGTCGCCGCCTGGGTGCTCGAAGCGTCAGTGTACGCCCTGATTAGCGTCTCTTTCGGCCTCGGACTGAGTCCGGCGGCAATCTTGCTGGTCACTGCGGTCGCGAATCTGGCGACGCTTGTTCCATCGTCGCCCGGCTACGTTGGGGCGTTTGAGGCCGGCGTAGTGCTGGCGCTCGCGGGCGCCGTCGGTGTCCAGCACGACCTGGCGCTTTCCTATGCCATCGCGGTCCACGCTGTTCTCTACCTCCCGGTCACCATCGTCGGTCTCTACTTCTGGGGCCGCGAAAGCCTCTCTTGGAATGCTGTCCGCGCGCGCATGGCTCCCGACGAAGCGGGAGACTAGGTGGCAGTTTGGCAAGCGATCTTGCTCGGGATCGTCCAGGGGCTGACGGAATTTCTCCCGATCAGCAGTTCGGCCCATTTGATTCTGATCCCTTGGCTTGCCGGTTGGTCTGAACCAGGGCTGGAGTTCGACGTCGCGCTCCACATGGGGACGCTGGCGGCGGTTTTGATCTGCTTCCGGCGCGATCTCCTCCTCATGGCGAAATCGTTTGTCGGCGGCATTGTTACGCGCCGACCGTTGGAGGAGACGCATTCGCGGCTGGCCTGGATCATTCTGCTTGGTTCGGTTCCGGCCGCGATTGCCGGCTATGCTTTCAATGACATGATTGACAACTATTTCCACTCCGGCGAGGGCGGCGGACGCGCGATCGCCCTGATCGCGTTGTTGTTGATCCTGCTCGGTGCGCTACTGCTGGTGGCCGAGCGTGTGGCGCGTCATGTCCGGCCTGTCGAGAGTCTCGGCTGGCGTGATGGAGTCATCATTGGTGCGGCGCAAGCGCTCGCGCTCTTACCCGGTGTCTCGCGGTCAGGCAGTACGATCACAGCTGGATTGATGACCGGCATGAAGCGGGATGCCGCGGCCCGCTTTTCGTTTCTGCTCGGTGTTCCTGCCATCGTCGGCGCAGGTGCGCTTGAGACCAAGAATGTCATCCAAGCCGGAGTCGACGCTGATCAGATTGCCACGTTCGTGGCCGGTGGTGTCACCGCCGGTGTTGTCGGATACTTAGCCATCGCCTTTCTGATGGCATTTCTCCGCACCAACTCAACGCTTGTCTTCGTCGGCTACAGGTTCGCGATTGGCGCGATGCTCCTCGGTCTGGTGGCGTTTGGCGTCCGCTGAACTTCGGATTGCACTCAGGTGATGGGCGATCCTAGCTCCGACTCGGCATCCGGCTTCAGCAAGATGATGCGCCCGTCCTCCTGGGTAGCTCCCAGAACCAACACCTCCGACGGGAAACCGGCCACGCGACGCGGAGGGAAGTTGACCACGCAGATCACCTGTCTCCCGATCAACTCCTTTGGTCGGTAAAATCCCTTCAGTCCCGCGGACGATTGACGCGTTCCAAACGCTCCAAAATCAATTGTGAGCTTCAGCGATGGCTTGCGTGCCTCCGGAAACTGCTGTGCCTCGATGATGCGGCCCACCCGCATGTCCACCTTTTGAAAGTCGTCAATGGTAATTGTCACGTTCGCTCCCTCCTCAGCCCACTCCATGGCCCCTGCAACACTATTCGCAGTCGATTCTAGCCCGAGGTGGTCCCACAGCTCGAATGCGCCGGGCCTGTGCTACGATGCCGGATGACTCGCAGGGAAACAAATTCAGCGAATCGACGCGCTACTCACTATCGGGAGGGAACGCACGGATGACCATTACGCGAGACGACCTGGCACGGTCGCTGCCGGATGTCGCCAGTTCGTTGACGCTCGACGGACTGGACGGTCCGGTCGACGTCTATCGAGATGAGCTTGGCATCCCTCACATGCGAGCTTCTACCCAGCACGACGCCTTCTTCATCCAGGGGTTCGTTCACGCTCAGGACCGGTTGTGGCAGATGGACTACGATCGCCGTCGAGCCTACGGTCGCTGGGCCGAATTTGCCGGGTCCGTCGGTGTTGAGCAAGACATCCTGATGCGCCGATTGCGGCTCGGGGAAACGGCCCGCGCCGATTATGAGGAGTTCGACGCCGAAACCAGAGCCATGCTGGAAGCCTACGCAGCCGGGGTCAACGCGTTCATCAATACGACGAAGTCGTTGCCCGCCGAATACGATCTGGTCGGCGGTAGACCTGAACGCTGGAACCCGTGGGATCCGTGCGCGTCATTCAAGGTGCGCCACGTTTTGATGGGAGTTTGGCACCGCAAGCTGTGGCGTGTGCACCAGCTGAAGACCATCGGCGAAGACCTCCTGCTCAAGCTGCGCGCTGGGTCTGACGACCCCGACCCTCTCATCGTTCCGCCAGGTGTCGATTATCAGCAGATGCCCGACGGGATGCGCGATTCACAACTGCATGCTGAGGCCGTCTCCGGCATTCGCGAGTGGCTCGACGGCAGCAACAACTGGGCCGTCCACGGCAGTCGCACCGCGAGCGGAAAGCCGCTGGTGGCAGGGGATCCACACCGCGCCATCGACGTGCCCAACGTCTACTATCAGAACCATCTCGCCTGTCCCGAGTTCGACGTCATCGGCATGTCCTTCTGCGGCGTTCCAGGGTTTCCTCACTTTGGCCACAACCAGTGGGTCGCCTGGTGCATTACTCACGCGGGGGCGGATTATCAGGACCTCTACATCGAGCGCTTCGATAAGTCCGATCCATCACGGTATATGTTCAAGGGGGAGTGGCGGCAAGCCGAGCGTCGGACAGAGCGTATCGTGGTTCGCGGCGCGAGCCCAGTCGATGTCGACCTCACGATCACGAATCATGGATCGGTTATCGTGGGTGATCCTTCCAGCGGGTTCGCGTTAGCGGCTCGCTATTCGTCGACCGAAACGCCGAACACCGGCTTTCGTTCCTTGTTGCCCATGCTCAAAGCTCGCTCGGTGGCGGATCTCGACGAAGCAATGCGGAACTGGGTTGATCCGTGCAACAACCTGGTCATGGCCGACGTCGATGGCAACATCGCCTATCTGACGCGAGGCAAGGTACCGCGGCGCACTCGCGTCAATGGTTGGCTTCCGGTGCCGGGCTGGACTGGACAGCACGAGTGGGATGGCTATATCCCGTTTGAGGAGCAGCCGCGTTCGCTCAATCCGGATACGGGCTACATCATCACGGCCAACAATCGCATCGTCGGAGACGAGTATCCCTACTACATCTCGACTGACTGGGCGCCGGGCAATCGCGCGGCTCGCATTCGCGAGCGGCTCCAGGCGATATCGAAGGCGACCGGCGATGACATGAAGTCGGTACACGCCGATCGCATCTCGATTCCGAGCCGATCTTTTGTGGCGCGGCTCGACCAGCTCGGGGACTTCAACGATCAAGAATCGCAGGCTGCCGACCTCCTGCGTGCGTGGAGCGGCTCGATGGACCACGATAGCGCCGCCGCGACAATTTATTCGGCATGGCGTGAACAGACGATCAAGCTTGTGCTACAGGACGGACCGCTCCACCCGCTGGTGTCCGGCGACGAAAAGTGGGGACCGGCCCCTATGAACGCCATCTCGCTCTCGGGCCGTCTGCGCGCTCCGCTTCTCGCACTGATGGACGCCGACGACTCATCGGTGTTGCCGTCCGGTGAAACGTGGCCATCGCTACTCACACGTTCATTTTCGGCGGCGATCGATTGGCTCACCTCCCAGCTGGGAGACGACATGAACGAGTGGCAATGGGAGCGGGTGCATCGTACCGCCGCGAAACATTCGCTTTCGTCGAGTTTGCCGCAGCTTGCGGAGCTTCTAGATCCGCCGACGTTCGGCGTGGGGGGCGACAGTGACACGCCGCAGGCGGGTGGTTATGGTGGGATCGGCGCTGGAGATTTCCGGCTGTCCAGCTCGTCGGTGGCGCGCTATCTCTTCGACCTGTCCGATTGGGAGAAGAGTGGCTGGGTGGTGCCGCTGGGGTCGTCAGGTCATCCGGGAAGCGAGCACTTTGCCGATCAGGGAGAGGCCTGGAGTCGCCAGGAGCTCTATCCAATGCGCTACGGCTGGTCGAACGTGGAGCAGTCCGCCAAGACACGCCAGCACATCAACCCGAAAAGTTGAGGTCGGACGCACGAAACGGGCGAGCACTAGGCTCGCCCGTGTTTGGGTTCGTATTGGATTGTGTTGTCGCCGCCCGGCCGTCGGTCGGGCTCAAACACGCAGGGGCTGCTCCCATGAACGTTGACAACGGGTTGGCGTGATGAGCTAGTTCGTCAGCTTGGCGGACAGCGTGATTTCGACGTTCCCTTTCAACGCGCCGGCGACTGGGCAGCTGCTCTTGGCTTCCTGCGCGAAGCGCTCGAATTCCGCCGCCGATACGCCGGGAACTTTGCCCTCAAGGTCGAGATGGATCGTCGAGATCTTGACTCCGCCGCCGCCCACTTCGAACGTGGCCGTCGCGGTGGTACTGAGCTCTTCAGGAGGGGTGCCGTTGCCGCCAAGGCCGTTCGAGAGTCCCATCTCGAAGCAGGCCGCCAGCGCGCCCGCGATGAGCTCTTCCGGACTGGTCTGGGAAGCATTCTTACCTTCTCGCTCAGTGCGGGCAGCCCAGCTGACCGGCTGATTCTTGATGACACCACTGGCGAGACTGACCTCGCCGCTCCCTTTCATGAGATCACCGTGCCAGACTGCGGTCGCCTTGCTGTGTGCTGTTGGCATCGCGTTCCCTCTCTCGTTGCGCACCGCATGCAGATAATCGGCGGCGCTCGTAAACTTCGTCTGGTTGAATACTACGGGCAGTCTCACGATCCACGCAAACTACAAGGTTAAAGGACTCGAAAGGCGCTTCGTTCCAACTACCGACCAGCGATGCAGTAGGATGTCAAAACGTGGAGAAATCATAGACCGCGGTTCGGTCCGCCCGGCGATCAAGTCAAAGGCGTTCAATGTTTCGTCTCACCCAACAAAATCTCGATCTGCTCCTTCTCGGCGCACTTGGCGCGCTTCCAAGGTCCTTGGGATGGAGCCGACGATCATCCAGGACGGTCCTTGTTGCCGGAGCGGTTGCGGCGGCGGCTGGCTCCCTACCGTGCATTTCAAGCCGGACCGTTGCGCGAATCACTGCGCGCCGTCGCGAGATCGCCGGTCTCTTCTTGCTCACCGCCCAATACCAGCTCACTGAGGAAGAGTCGTCCGTGCGTGGAGCGGTCGCGGCGATCGGACTCCTGCTCATCCTGCTGGGATTGATATCCCGTCTCCTCGTATGTCGTAACCTGGAAGCGGAGCGAGGGACATGACAGGTCGCCACGTGACCGATCCCGCAGACGAGCTCTTCGATGTGCTTACCGAGGACGGGAGCCCGACAGGCGAGACGAAACGTCGCGCGGACGTCCATCGCGACGGAGATTGGCACCGTGCCTTTCACCTCTGGGTCGTGCAACGTCTGGCTGAAGGGCCCGATCACGTTCTATTCCAGCGCCGTGCAGCCGGAAAAGACACCTGGCCGAATCGACTCGACGTTGCCGTGGGAGGCCACTTTCGCGCGGGAGAGACGATCGATGACGTCGTTCGTGAGATCGACGAGGAAATTGGCATTCAGCCAGAGCGTTCTGATCTCGTCTTCGTGGGCGGTCGTCGGGTGGTCAATCTCAACAGCGAATGGCGGGACAGGGAGATACAGGTGATCTATATCCTTCCCATCCGTGGTCCCGTGCCAACGTTTGAACCAAATGGCGTGGAGCTCGAGGGTCTCGTTCGTGTCTCGATTGATGACCTCGTAAGCCTGTTTTGCAGTGAAGCCATTGAAGTGCCCTCGATGGCGGCACCGGTTATCGCTGACCGCGTACTTGGTGATTGGCAACAAACGACTCTGACCGTAGACGACTTTGTTCCGGTCAAGGACGACTACTGGGTGCGAGGGGCGCGAGCCGGTCATGCGCTTCTGTCTGGCAGTGAAGGCGTCTCACTCGACCTGGCGTGACGACGTTCCGCGAACTGGAGAACGTTCGCTCGGTTCGAGTTCCCCTTTCAGAGTCATCAACACGTTTGCGTCGATTTCCCTTCTGTCGTCGTATAGTTGACAGATTAGAGGGTCGATGCGCACGAGAGAACAGAATCACCGAGGCGGATGATGGAAAGCCACAACCAGGACATCCTGAGAGATCGCTATCGTGGCTGTCTGTTGGGTCTGGCTGTTGGAGATGCGCTCGGAGCACCTCTCGAATTTCTCGAACGTGACGAGATCGAACGTCAGTTTGGCGTTCTGCGCGAGATGATTGGCGGTGGCTGGCTCGAAACAGCGCCTGGCGAGTGGACCGACGACACGCAGATGGCATTTGCTATCGCCAAAAGTATTGTTCGTATCGGAGCCATCGAGCCGTCCGACGTCGCAACGCTGTTTGTCGAGTGGTTCGAAAGCAAGCCCAAAGACGTTGGGAATACGACAACGCGCTCACTGCAGCACCTGGCCAGTGGAGTTCCATGGAATGAGGCCGGTTCTCGAACCTTGAAGGAGTTCGGTGGTTCTGCGCCATCCAACGGATCGCTGATGCGCAGTGCTCCGATCGCGCTGGCCAACCGTGCCGACGAAGAAGCGTTGATCCGCCACAGCATTGACGTCTCGCGGATCACGCATGCCGATCCACTAGCCTGTTGGTCCTGTGTCGCGCTCAATCAGGGAATCGCTGCGCTCCTGTCAGAATCGGGCGATGCGATTCGGTCCGCGGCAGCCGTCCCTCAAGACGAAGTCATGCGCGCCGTGATGCGCTCTTCGGTGGAGCGGGGAGAGGTGCGCAGTGGCGGATTCGTTCTGGAGACGCTGCAATCGGCCTTCTGGGCCTTCCGACATCACGATGGTTTCGAGGACGTGGTGGTCGCCGCCGTGAACTTGGGTGGGGATGCCGACACAGTCGGCGCCGTGGCTGGAGCACTTGCCGGGGCGCGCTACGGCGCCAGCGCGATTCCCGTCCGTTGGCTGAACGTGCTGCACCAGCGAGACAAGCTAATCGATCTTGCCGATAGCCTGCTCGACCTCTCCTGAGGTGATCACGACTATTCGTCGAACAACGTTTGCTGCTCCGCGTCCGGCTTAGATGTCGGCGTTTCGTGCGCGACCTCAAGCATGTCCATCAGTTTGAACGCGTTCAGCGGACCTTGATCGGCATAGTTCGTATTGAAGAAGATATGGATTGAGTCGGCAGCCTCACGCGCGGAACGAATCTTCTCCGTCCACTCCTGTAGCTCTTCGGTCTTGTACTCCCAATTAAAGCGATCCCGACTGGAACCGGTGAACTTGTACCAGGTCTCGTAATTACGTCCGTGAAACCGGATGATCGCCAGCTTGGGATTGGTGACCGCGTAGACTGGCGGAACGCTGCCAGAGCCCATCTGGGGCTCATCAGCCATGGTGTAGCTGAGACCCGTCTCCTGTAGCAATTGCAGTGTCCCGGCGGCATGGTCGTCGTCCAGCCAATCCCGGCGACGGAACTCAACCGAAATGAGCATCTCCGGCATTAGTTCCGGCAATAACCGGATGTATTCCCGGTGCTCCTCGGTATTGCGATAGGAGGGGGGAAACTGAAACGTGACCGCGCCGAGCTTGCCGGAAGTAGCCAGTGGCTCGATCGCATCGGCGAAGGCGCTGGCGACGTCGGCGTCCGGCTCCGGTGCCTCGCCTCTGGGTGTCTCCGGAGTGCTGGTGAGCTCGCGAGGTGGCTTGACGTCGAAGACGAAGTGGTCTGGTGTTCGCGCCACCCAGTTTTCGACCATCTTGCGGGTCGGAATGCGGTAGTAGGTCATGTTCACTTCGACGATCGGAAAATACTTAGAGTAGTACGGAAGCTGTTCCGCCGACTTCAGTCCAGGCGGGTAGAACGGATCGTGGTCACTCCAGGCCGACGTTCCAATCAGTAGCTGTGACACGACTTCCACCTCTCAAGTTGATGGGCGCGACCTCTGTCAGATTATCGCACCCGCGTGAGTGCGGGCGCTCACAACCAATTGAGGTGGGATTGTTCGGGCGGAGTGAACGTCGTATCGATCGGGGGTTGGCCGCGGGTGGAGTGACTCAAACATCTGCTCTGAAGCGTGGTCGATCGCGTCTTTCACGTCACTGTCGCCATACAGGATGATGAGGAGATCGTCGCTCTCGCGGCGAATCAACAGTGCGACCGCGTGTTCCGACCCGCCGTCGATCGGCTGGATCTGATAGCTCACCATGCGGGCGGCATAGGAATCAACCCGTGTTTCCTGCACGCCGCCCATTGAGACGATTTGATCTTCGCCCGTCTGTTCAACGATGCGAATCACGCGCTGAAGATACGAGTCGGTCACTGCGGGCTGGCGACTCCCGATGCGGGACGCCGCGATCAAGAGACGCACGTGGCCGCTGTCGGCGTTCTCGTACCACCAGTTGCCGCCCTCCGTGTTGACGGTGGCCGATGTCAGGTCACTGCCGGCGGGCAGCGCCATCTCGATCGATGGACCGGACATGAAGATCGGATGCTTGACCACGATGGTCGTTGATGCGGACTGGGTGGAACCGTGTGAACGATGAAGCAGCAGGAAAGCTATCCCGCCCATAATCACCGTGACACCCGCCAGGAAAAGGAGCAGCACGGCAATCGAGGCGTAGGCACAGCCATTCAGTCGTGTATTGTCGCCGTGTGACTCGGCGCTGTTCTCCATCGACTCCATTACGAGATTCGAGACATCGCATACTGCTGACCACACCAACAAGAGGCGCTTTCGGTATTCCACGGTCCGTTGCGGGGATGTAATGCGTGGCTACGCGTCAGCACTATCGTTCTCATCACTTCTCTGATAGGGTCTAGGAATCGGCCGGACGACCGGCCGGCCGCGATATGAGCGGTCCATAGGAAAGGAGACTGGCTCATGCCGATCATTCCTCAAGAGGATCAAGAGTACATCAGGAATCTGTACGAAGAGAAGCTCGTTGGTAACGTTACTCTGCGTATGTATACGCAGCGTGAAACTGGTTTGACCGTCCCCGGGCAAGAATGTGCCACCTGTCGGGACACACGAGAGCTTCTTGAAGAACTCGTCTCGCTCTCGGATAAACTCGAGCTCGAGGTCCGCGATTTCTACGCTGATCGCGAGGCCGCTGCCGCGGAAGGCGTAACCGAGATTCCGGCGATCGTGCTGGAAGGTGAGAACAAGGGGACCGTCCGCTTCATTGGCGCACCCGCCGGCTATGAGTTCGCCACCCTGATCGAGGACTTGGTCGACGTTTCTCGTGGCACCACGGAGCTTCAGCTTCACAGCCGTGAAACGCTGGCCTCTCTCACCGAGCCGGTCCACATCAAAGTCTTCGTAACACCCACCTGACCACACTGCCCCGGTGCCGCCAGGATGGCGCACATGATGGCAATCGAGAGTGATCTCGTGACTGCCGATGTAGTCGAGGTTGGTGAATTCCCGCTCATCGCACAGCGCTATCAGGTCTATGCCGTGCCCAAAGTCGTCTTCAATGAGACGGTTTCGTTCGACGGCAATCGGCCTGAGGCGGCATTCATTGGTGCGATCGAGTCCGTTACGAGCAAGGATGAATCGGACTAGTCCTCGTAGTTCGCCACAATTTCGACTCGCCGAGTGGTGAAATCTGACTCAAGGAGAAGTGGAACGGGCCGTGATCCGAAAGGACACGGCCCGGTTGATAGGGGAAGTGAGGCGGTCAGTCTGCCGCGAGTGCGACGTCGTCTTCGATCGACAATTCGACCGTCTTTGGCGATTGTGTCATCGTCCCGGCTGCCAGCTTGTCCGACATCATGAACGCTGCTCCGATGGCGAGTATTGAGACGAAGGCGGCTGCCGCGAAGGCTTCGTGGAAGGCAATCACGGCCGACGAACTTGTCGCCGGATCTCCCATGATGGCATTGTGTGCACTGAGTCGCGACGTGAGCACGGTCGCGATCATGGCGACACCGAAGCTCGAAGCTACCTGACGGATCACACTGAACGCCGCGCTCGCGTGCCCGGTCTCTTCGCTCGTGATCTGTGCGAAGGTCGCTGCCTGCAGCGGCACAAGTGCCAGGCCGAAAGCGGCTCCTCGAACGAGCAACAGAGCTCGGATACTCCAGTCTCCCGTGTTGAGTCCAACCAACATGAAGGCAAAGGTCGACAACGCCGAGAGCGTCATTCCCACCACCATCAGGCGTCGTGGGCCGACCGTGTTGTAGAGCTTACCTGCAAGGGCCGCGGTCATCATTACGCCGATCGCTTGCGGGAATGTCGTCATACCCGATTGCAGTGGCGTCAACCCGCGCTCCGCTTGCAACAGCAGCGGCAGCAAGAACATGATGCCGCCGAAGGCCGCGCTGCTGTAGAAGAGAACACCGTTTCCAGCCGCGAAGAGCCGGTACCGGAAGAGCCGCACGTTGATCATCGGATGCGTCGAGCGGAGCTCCGTCGCGACGAAGGCGCCCAACAGAACCAACCCGAGTGCGCCGAAACCCGCGACGATCGGGTCGCTGAATCCACGGGACCCCGCCTCGGAGAGCGCGTAGACCAGCGTAGCCAGACCGCTCGCTCCCAAGACGAATCCAGGGATGTCCAGTCGCCCGGTCGATGGTTCTCGCTGCTCCTTCAAGAGGAAACCGCAAACAGCCAGCGCCAGAAGACCGATGGGGATGTTGATCAAGAAGATGGCATGCCAACTGTGATACTCGACGAGATATCCGCCGATGATAGGTCCGCTCGCAGGCGCCACAATGGCCGGAAAGGTGATGATCGTCGAGACGCGCGCTCGCTCACTCTGTGGGAAAGCGCGGAACATCATCGTTGTACCGACCGGCGTCAACATGCCGCCGCCAATACCTTGTAGGACACGGAACGCGATCAAACTGCCAATGCTCCATGCGAACGCGCACAGCAACGATGCCAGCGTGAACGTGACCAGTGCGAACATGAACGTTCGCTTCGTCCCGAAGCGGTCTCCAGCCCAACCGCTGAGTGGGATGAAGACCGCCAGGCTCAGCAGATAGCCGGTCACGATCCACTGGATGCCGGTCGTGCTCGCATGAAACGAGGTGGCGAGATCGGGCAGCGCCACGTTCGTGATCGTCATATCGAGCAATTCCATGAAGAGCCCGAAGACGAAGACGATCGCCACGATCCACTTGTATTCAAGTCGTTGCATTTCCACCGCCCTTCCCGTGGGGGTCAATTGACATGATCACAGTGTGCGTGTGGAGCCGGTTCGAATGAACTGTTCAAAGAGGCACACGGGACAGGTAAAGGGGTCAGGGCCATTCCTGGTCCAGATACATCGTCCCGAATGAGCGCGACGATGACATCATGAGTGTCGGGGCAGTGAGGTGGAGAATCGCGTCGATTGACTGTGGCCGAGAGAGGTTGAATGTAAGATCAGATTTCGCGTGTGGACAGCAAAACTGACAGGTGTTAGAGCCAGCCTTTCTGTTCCGCGATGCGCGTCGCCTCGAGTCGATTCTGGGCGCCGAGCTTGTGGATCGCTGAGGAGAGGTAGTTCCGCACCGTCCCTTCGGACAGGAAGAGTTGATCGGCAATGTCAGCGATGGTCGCGGCGCTGCGCGAGATCGAGAGGACCTCTTCCTCTCGTTCGGTCAACGGACTCGAACCTTCACTGAGTGCGGCCGCGGCCAACCCCGGATCGACGACCCGTTCTCCGTTCATGGCACGGCGGATGGCGACCGCCAGATCGCGCGATGGTGCATCCTTGAGCAGGAATCCAGACGCGCCGCTCTCCATCGCCCGCCGAAGGTACCCTGGACGACCAAACGTCGTGAGGATCAATATTCGAGCGTCTGGTAACCTGTGACGCAGATCCTCCAGCACGCTGAGCCCGTCCTGACCGGGCATCTCGATATCCAACAGGATCACATCTGGCGTTGATTTCAGCGCCGCCTCGAGCACCTTGTCGCCACGCGCGACCTCCGCAACGACCTCGACATCTCGTTCCAACGTCAGCAACGCGGCCAGCGCGCCACGCACCATCGCCTGATCCTCGGCCAGCAGAACCTGGATCATGAAGTAGCCCGCGCGACGTGTGGTTGTGGGAGCGGGTGAACGGCCTCCGGTTTGGAAGTCGAAGAACATGTTGGAGTCGGCGGCAACGTTACAACCACCCGAAAACCGCCTTCGGCCCCCGGTCCAGCCTCGAGCGTGCCCTGTTGCGAGGATAGGCGTTCTTTGAGTCCGGCCAGGCCAAACCCCGAGCGGCCTGTTCTGGAGGGTTCAAGATGATCGGTACCTCGGCCGTCGTCGGAGATCGTTAGTATGACGTCTTGCTCCACTTGATCGATACGGATGGAACAGCTCCTGGCTCCGCTGTGGCGAATGACGTTCGTGACGCCTTCACGCACCGCCCACCCGAGCGTCGATTCCACCGTCGCTGGAAACTGACAAACGTTCTTGCTGACATGACATTCAATGCCCGCGGCGTCCAGGGCAGTCTTAGCTCCGGTCAGCTCAGCTTCAAGCATTGGCTGACGGTATCCGCTCACGGCGTCTCGAACCTCGCGGAGAGCGGCGCGCGTCACCTGCTCGATGTCCGTTATCTCACGCTGCGAGCGAGCCGGATCGACCTCAACCAGCCGCCCTGCAAGTTCGCTTTTCAATGCGATGAGCGAGAGGCTGTGGCCGAGTAGGTCATGGAGGTCACGGGCGAAACGCAGGCGCTCTTCGGAGACCGCCAGACGTGCATTCTCCTCGCGAGCGGTACGGAGCTGAGCGTTCATCTGAATTAACCGCCGCAGGAAGATCAGCGCCATGCCGACGAGCACGAATTCAAAGACGATCGACGTGATCGCGGTGATTGGCGCTCCGATCGCGATTCCCATGGCGATGGTAGCTCCAGAAATCACGCCGATGGCTCGGAAGCCGGTCCGCTCCGGGAACGTGCATCCTGCGGCGGTAACCACGAAGATCATCGCCGAGAGCCAGGAGCCGTTGATGCCCAGCGTGAGTGAGGTGGTGATCGCGCCAAGCAGCAGCACGACCCCCCACCCTTTCGGCGTTACGTCGATTTCGAAGAAGGTGTTGAAGAAGCCATAGATATACGTTGCGACGAACGCCGTCATCCCCAGCAGCCCGAGCACGACCTTGA
This sequence comes from uncultured Chloroflexia bacterium, assembly GCA_963713965.1. Taxonomy (GTDB): domain Bacteria; phylum Chloroflexota; class Chloroflexia; order Thermomicrobiales; family Thermomicrobiaceae; genus CALAGB01. The sequence continues at coordinate 988,727 of OY970217.1, read as the reverse complement.
TGGTCGAGTAGTCTCCCCTTAGCAGATCAGCTAACGGATAGCCAAGGAAGAAGAGCCAGGCCAATCCCGCCACTCGTCCGGCCCTGGCCTGACGACGGTGGGATTCTTCGGACGTATCGATCCAATACTTGTTCGCAGAATTGCGGAAGACGGCATGTCGGATCTGGCTAAAACGGCTCGTCTCTTGTTCGGTGCTCGCCATGGGCTGGGGATTTCCTTTACCGGGGTTCTAGACGTGGACTGCAATACATCTCTCAACCGAATTGCTTAATTATGCACCACGACCCCTCATAGCCCGGGCGGAATCAGCTAACAGACCGCATTAATCGTAGTCCTCAGACGATTTTGGCGGTAGTGAATGGTGTGCGGAATTCAGCATGACATTTGTCATCGTATCGAGGACGTGCGCGCGCCGGAACCAGGAGATCTTGTTAACAACCGGGGGCTAGTTTTCGAAGAAATCGCGGTCGAGAAGAGCATCACCAAGATCAGCTCGCTCAGCTCCTGAGATGTCGAGTTGTGGAAGATGAGCCGCCGGGAGGAGGAGCTTCCAGCGGCTCACGCTACATAAAGTGATGATCTAACTTTGCTCCATCTCGTACACCACTCGCCGTCGAACGTGGTTCTCAAGCGATTGCCCGTGGAAGACTGGATCGAGCAACGTTCCCCGGAACGTGCGATCGCTGCCTAATCCGGACAGCTCACGTTTGGGTTCCAGTCGTTGAACATTCCTGCCGGGTTATCAGTGAAGATCCAGGCGTGGAGGATGTACACGCCGAGCGCCTCGTTGAGATGGAGCTGATGTCCCAGAACCACCGGGAGCAGACCACCATGTGCTTCGGCATCCCACTTGTCCGCTGGGACGATCCACTCGACGGCGCCAAGCGTCAGGTTACCATTTGCGTCCGGTTGATAAACCAGAGCTTCAGGGGTGAGCGGGTCGACGCTCGTGTCGAGCATACCGGTGTTGATCAGGTGAAACCCCATTCCGCCGATGCCCGGGTTGTTGAAGCAGTTGTCAAGTCCCGGTACGAAGTTCCACCCCGCGCTCTTGGCGGCATCGGGATTCTTGAACGCGTCGACGTTTGCGCGCAGCAGATTCAAGGTATTGTCCATGTCGGTCCCGACGGCTTCGGCACCGAGCCTTCCGAGCTGCACGTCCCAATGCGCTGGATCCGATCCCGGATGCCATTCGAAGCGCGCGCGCTCGAAATACTGAACGGTCACGTTGTTGTCGACGAACTCGTCGCTGACGGGATAGCCGAAGATCGCCGCGCCACCATAGGTCTGCCAGTAGCGTAGGAAACCGTTACAGACGTCGTGTCCTGTTTGTTGAAAGTAGACGCAGGACGTCTCCTGTCCCTGCAAGGTGGCGGTGCCCGGCTGGGCGAGGACGACCCCCGCCGGTACCGACAACACCGCCAGCACAAATAGGACCATTCCCAGGTGTTTCATGCCGCGACGACGTCGGCGCGCGGACGTCGGATCTTTGGACAGAAAGCCTCGCATGTGGTTCTCCTCTCGAAGCTGAGGTACCTCTTCGGCGTGAGACCGAGTTTCAGAATCGATGACCACGCCGAAGGTTCTGCTGAATCAAGGCTACTTGTAGAAGTACGGATCGAGGACTGACACTTCAGTGATGCGATCCACTGGGAGTCCGCTACGCTCGGCCGCACGACGGATCGCATCCGGATTCGGACCGTCGTAGATGCAGTACGTCTTGGTCTTGTCGTCGCTCACGTAGGAGTGAATCCAGGTCACCCCAAGGCCGGCGTTATTGCCGACCACCGATTCGACGGCAGCCTTGCCTTCGTCCGTAACCGGAATGTTCAATCCGTCGACAAACGTGCGCTCTACCATGAACCGTGGCATCAGAGCCCCTTTCGTTGGAGGTCTCCACGCGGACCGCACACCGTTCTTGTCGTGTAAGAGTGCGGCCTTCGCGCGTCGTTCAACGTTCCTAATTGGGTTGTCACCGGTGCTGACCCGATGTCCAGTCTGATGGAGTGTCGCCCTCAGTTCCATGCACGACCGGCACAATTTCCCACACGATTACGGGTGCAACTTCCTCTTGATGCATTCAAATCACCCCGTTATGCTGAGGCTATCCATCCGGGCGATCGGAGGAATCACCGGTGAATGGCACCTCTTCGGCTGACGCCAGCCACGACATCGCGCCGCGATCGTCCTCATTTGGCGATCTGCTTCGACACTTCCGCCTGGCAGCGGAGTTCACGCAAGAGGAGCTCGCTGAACGCTCCGGCGTCAGCGTGCGCGCGATCTCCGACCTGGAACGAAGCGTCAAGACCCGGCCCCAGCGCGCCACGGTGAAATTGCTGGCGGACGGCCTCAGCCTATCCGGAGCTGACCGCGCCGCGTTCGAAGAGTCGGTGCCGGCCCGTCATCGCGGAGGCGGACGCGCGCACTCACTCGATTTGCCTGTCGGCGGGTTCCTCGGTTCCGTTCCGAATGGGGCGATCGTCGCGCGTGGTCTGGAAATCGAGCGCATTCGTGCGGTTGTGAATGCGGCGGTCAGCGGGTCGGGACGACTGCTTCTGCTGACCGGGGAGCCGGGGGTCGGCAAAACACGCCTGGCGCAGGAAGCGACGCTGATCTGCCGGGCGAGTGGCATGTACCTGGCGGCAGGTCAATGCTTTGAACCGCAGCGGGGCGTGCCGTACTTTCCGTATATAGAGATTCTCACGCGTCTGGTGCCGGTGGTGCGATCGAGGTTGGGGTTCGACCCAGTTCAGCGCTGGCCGTCGTTGCGCCCGTTGATTCCGATCGAATCGATCGGCAGCAGCATGCCCGGCAGCCCCGGCGCCGGTGAGCGTGATAAGCAACGCCTCTTTTGGTCGGTCTCCGAACTGATCGAAACGCTGGCCCTCAGCATGCCAGTCGTCATTGCGGTAGACGATCTGCACTGGGCGGATCTGTCGAGTCTCGAGCTTCTGTTTCATCTCGCCCACCAACTGCGAACCGCTCCCGTCCTCTTGCTTGGAACCTACCGTGATACCGATGTCGGGCCACGTCACCCGTTGCGCCGGGTGCTGCGGGACCTGCATCGTGCTCACCTTTCTGACGAGATTACGGTCGGGCGGCTGGATCTGGAGGGAACGAAGGCGTTGATTGCCGCCACGCTCGATGACACGTCGATCAGCGCCTCCCTCGTTGATCTCGTGCAGCGTCAGACCGAGGGGAACTCATTCTTTGTGCAGGAGATCGTGCGAATGCTCGTCGAACGTGGCGGGGCGATCGTCCGTCGCGGGGTCTGGGAGTACATCGGCGACATGGAGGTTGCGATTCCGATGAACGTGCAAGAGGCGATCGGCGAACGCCTATCTCGCCTGTCGACGGAAGCGCAGGCCGTTTTGAGCGAAGCAAGCGTGCTCGGAGAACGGTTCGCGTTCGACGATTTGCTGGAAATGGGTGATGCCACTGAAGAGCAGCTCGAAGTTTGTCTGGATGAAGCCGTTGAAGCACATGTCGTGCGCTTCGGTGACGCCGATCGATACGCGTTCAGTCACGCGCTGATTCAGCGTCACCTCTATCGTCAGCTAACGCCACGCCGGCGCAGGCGATTGCATCTGGCAGCCGGGGCTGCCATCGAAAAAGAGCCTGAATCCCAGCGCGTCGCGCGTGCGGCCGAGTTGGCCCGGCATTTTCAGCGGGCCGGAGATCGGGTACGTGCTCTTCCGCACACCGTGCTGGCGGCAGATCAAGCGGAGGAACGCTTCGCTCACCGGGAAGCGATCCGTCTCTATCGGTTGGCACTCGAAAGCCTCGATGAGCGTGAAGGCATCGCGGCGAGAGCGCTAATTGTCGAAAGACTCGGATGGGTTCTCACTAATTACGGTCGATATGCCGAGGCTCGTCAAGAGGTCGAGCAGTCGCGTTCCCTCTATAGGGAGGTTGGGGATCTAGCGGGCGAAGTTCGAACTACGGTACAGCTCGGGTCGATCTATCGAGCGATCGGATCTCCTGACACTGCGATTGATCGTGTTCGAGCGTTGCTTGATCGGCTCGACTCCGAGGTTGATCCGCGGGAGGTCACGGAGCTCAACATCGTGCTCGAGACGCTCTGCTACTCGACTGGCCGTTTCGAGGAAGGACTTCGCGCTGCAGAGCACGCAGTTCAACTGGCGCGTCGCACGGGGGATTACGTCGCACTCTCGCGTGCTGAAACCGGTCAGGGCAGCCAACTGGTCATGCTCAGTCGTCTAGTCGAAGGCATCGATGTACTTGAGGAAGCCATCACGATTCCCGGAGCGGAAAAAGACCCATACAATTTCAGCCGGGCACTGGAGAACTTGTCTCAAGCTCAGCTGTTGCGAGGCAATATGAGGCGCAGCCTCGAGTTGACTGAGCGCTCACTGTCTGTTGCGGAACGCATCCAGAGTCCGTGGGACACAGCCATGGCGCAATACTCGGCCGGTTCGGCCCTGCGGCAGAGTGGTGACTGGGAACGTGCGCGAATCTACCTCGAGCAATGCGACGCGCTCCGCCGAAGTTTGGCCCCTCGTGGTGGGCGATCTACGGCATTATCGAACTTGCGGCGTTGTGTGTTGATGATGGCGAATGGAATCGCGCAACGAAGCTCATCGCTGAAGCGCTTAATATCGCTCAACAAAGTGATCATCTCGAGGGTGTGCGTGCGGCAGCCCGATTGCAGGCGAGACTCGATATGTGGCGAGGACGGCCCGAAACCGCGGCCATGCGGCTGGAACCGCTGCTCGATCGACCTGGTCTCGTGGAGCTTCAGGTTACCGAGTTCTTGCCGATCCTTGCCAGCGCATATGAAGCCACAGGCGAAGTTGCGCGCGCGCAGCAAGCAATAGACGCAGCGATCCAACGGGCTTGCGACGGCGGCGCCAGGCTGCTTCTGGCGGAATCGCTGATCGTACGAGGACGACTGAGCTTCAGTGCCAACCGATGGAAAGACTCTGAAGCAGATTTCGCCGAGGTGATCCGTGTCGCGCGAGCGATGCCCAACCCACATCTCGAAGCCCGCGCACTGTGTGAGTGGGGACTCATATGCCAGCATCAAGCGGACTTCGAGCACGCACAGCAACGCCTGACTGCGGCATTGAAGATCTTCGAGCGGCTAGGGGCGAACCCGTATATCGCGCGAGTTCAAGCCGCTCTCCAGGCGCTGCCTGGTTGACTACACCGGGGCGATCCGGCCGCCGCGTCTATTGCGATGACGCCTGGACCTGCCAGTATCGCTCGGCCGGCTTGCCCTCTCCGACTGTGGACGCGTAGCGGCGAATGGCTGATTCGGGGTCTCCCTGGAAGCGGAAGATCACGCCGAGCTGAGAGGCGTAGCAGTGGACGGCTTCGACTTTGCGTTCAAGATCGGCTTCCGAGAGACGAATAAGTCGAGCGTCGCCGCATCCAAGCGATGCCGTGCGGTCTCGGATTGCCCCCTGCCAAGCGGGATCTCCAGCATACGGGAAGTCTTCGTAACCCCACACTTCATGCCCGCAGGAAGCAAGGACTCGACCAGCATGAAACGTCAGTTGGTGATCGACGTGGTTGCCAATTGCCAGCGGGACATAGATCTGGTCGTCCGATGAAAGGGAATATGGCAGTCTGGTGACCAATTCGTCGACGATCTGGGTGGCCAGGTCGTCCTCGTTAGCATTCACGGCACCAAAGATGGCCTCATCCGACGTATAGTGATCTCCCCGATAGATGGCGTCGAGCAGACCGAGCCAAACAGATTCCGCGCCGAGCGCGTTTGCGGAACATTGGTCTTCCTTGCGTCGCATCTCGACCGCCTCGTCCGGAGCGAAGCCCCACCGCGAATGCTGGTCAAGAGCAAACGCGGTGAGCGGACCCTCTGGAATGCCACCCATAACCGTGACGATGACGGGCGTTTCACCGGCGGCCGCGAGCTGGGCCACGGTGCCGCCGCATGAGAGAGAGACGTCGTCATAGTGTGGCGCGAGAAAGACGTGACGCACCGGCCGATCAGCCACCGGAGTACCGCACGCGTTCATCACCAACCCGGCGCGTCACCCGTCGATCGTCAAGGTATTCAAGCACGGCCTGGGCGTACTTCCGTGAACTGCCGAAGTGGTCGCGAAACTGAGACAACGTGATCGTCCCTTGCTGGTCAATGATCTGCAGCACTTCTCGCTGAATGTCGTCGAAGGTGTCCCGCGCGAAGACGATGTTGTCGTCAACGCGAACCACCTCGCCCGTTTCGGCAAGCGCGATGGCCAGATCAGGCTCGATGCCGAATTCGCCGGGCGGAGGCGGCGTGTGCGGATCGGCGCGCATGGCTCGGAGGTAACGATCGATGCGCTCGCGCTGCTCAGCCGAGAAGCGGATCTCGTGCGATGGCAAACGCAATACCTCGCCATCCGGCACAAAACGTCTGTCCGTGGCCGCTCGCTGCACGACTTCCTCGAATGCGCGCGCTACAAATCCGGTGCGGCTGCGGACTTCCTCTTTGGCCATGCCGCGTCGCAATGGGCTGCGCTGGTGAAACGCCTCCAGCATGCGTTCGATCTCACTCACGGTCACAGAAAACGCATCCTCTCGCATCAGGAGCGTCGTCGGTACCAGTGGTCCGTCCGCTTGTGAGCGCTTGAGCACCAGTACCGAGCCCTCAGCAATGAGCTCGTCAACCGCACTTCTCAATTCCGCGTCGGCCAGCGCCACCGTCTTTCCGAGTGCACGCAGTTCGACCGGACCGCTCTCCATCGCCTGAAAGACGACCTCTGAGGGTGTTCCCTCGGCCAAAATCTCGAGCGACTCGATCACGTCTGCCCGGAAGCGACGGTGGCGGCGCGGATGCGGATCGATGACGACGCCACCACCAATAGTGATGCTCGGCGACGGCTGCCGGATGATGAATCGATCTCCTTTAGCCACCGCCAGCGGTTCGGCGATGCGGAATTGCACCCATGTCTCTTGTCCGGGCTGGATGCGTTCGTCGTTGAGGAGCGTCACCCGCGCCAACGCCTCCGATGAACCGATGAAGAGCCCCACCTCATCGTTCTGTTCGATCGCGATGGGCGAGGACTCGATCAGCTTGAGTTGGGCGTCGATGAGTTGTGTCGGACGCAGCCAACCAGGAATGGTGAGAACCTGCCCACGCCTGATCTCGTCAACCGAGACGCCCGCAAGGTTGACGGCGGTGCGCGATCCCGGGTTGGCACGATCCTCCTTCGAACCGTGGCTCTGCAACCCACGGACGCGGCTGCGCAGTTCGTCAGGCTGGATCTCGACCTCCTGGCCTACCAGGAGCGGGCCATCGACCAATGTTCCGGTGACGACGGTGCCGAAGCCAGAGATGGTGAAGACGCGGTCGATCGGCAACCTGGGCCGTCCCTGTTCCGAATGCGGCGGAACGACCTCGAGTAATTCGTCGATGGCCAAGCGGAGTTCGTGAAGACCGTTGCCGGTGATGGCCGAAACCGGAATGATCGGCGCCTTGGCCAGTACGGAATCACTGAGCGCCTCTCGCACTTCCTCGATCATCAGGTCGCGCCATTCATCATCGACCATGTCGGTTTTGGTGAGAACTACAATGCCGCGCTCGATACGCAGCAGGTTGAGGATGGCGAGATGCTCGGCAGTCTGCGGCATCGGCCCTTCGTCGGCCGCGATGATGAGCAGCGCGGCATCGATACCTCCGACTCCTGCCAGCATATTCTTGATGAAGCGCTCGTGCCCAGGGACGTCGACGACGCTCACCTCTCGACCGCTCGGCAGACTCAGCCAGGCGAAGCCGAGATCGATGGTCATCTCCCGTTCTTTTTCCTCGCGCAATCGATCTGGGTCGATGCCGGTCAAGGCTTTGACCAGCGTCGATTTTCCATGGTCGACGTGTCCGGCTGTGCCGATCACGAACGTCTGTGGTCGTTCATCCATATCGTTTCGTTTCATGAAGTTACTTCGTCGTTGGCAGTGGCCTGATTATACCGGCCGCTTCGGGGATGCGAGGGTGCTAAAGTGAAAGCCGAGTAAATTGATGGCGGCGTGCATTCGAACGCAAAGCCCGAAGGCCTGTCGATGCTTTCACGATTCGAACCAGCTGAGCAGCGCTACCACGTTCCCGGTAATCGGCGAGTCGAATGCGGTTATCTCACCGTGCCCGAAGCACGCAGCGCGGCCTCCGGATGGCGCGGCGACGGATATGTGGCGCGGTTATATGTCACCGTTGTTCGGTCGGACAACCTACACCCGCGGCCCGATCCCGTCGTGCTTCTCAATGGCGGCCCTGGAAGTTCATCCAGAGGAATGCTCGAGGATGCAGACTCGGCGGCGCTCCGGGAAGCCATCTTGGCCGAGCGTGACCTGATCGCTTTCGATCAGCGCGGCACTGGCTTTTCGGTTCCAGTACTCGATTGTCCGGACCTCGACCCGGTGACCATGGAATCGCTGCTCGTGAATGACGATTCGACGACCAGACGCCAGCGTTTCGTCGCGGCGGCGCTTGACTGCCGCGACCGCCTCGTTCGTTCTGGCGTCAACCTCAAGGCGTTCAACACGATCGAAAGCGCTGCCGACATCGACGATCTGCGTCGAGCGCTCGGCTATGAACTGATCAACTTGTACGGTATCTCCTACGGCACTCGACTCGCGCTGGGGGTGATGCGCGATATGCCGACCGGCATTCGCAGCGTCGTACTGGATTCGACGGTGCCGGTGCAGGTCAGCCAGTATGCTGACGGCATCGCCAACACCGCGCACGCTTTCGATCTCTTGTTCGACAGCGTCGCCGCCGATCCACCCGCCTCCGTCGCTTTTCCGCACCTGCGAGAGCTATTTACGGACACGGTCGAACGTCTAAATGCGGAACCCGCCCGGGTGGCGTTCCCGCATCCGCTCACGGGTGACGAGGTTCGGCTGCCGGTGACTGGCGAATTGCTCACCGGTGTTATCTGCAGCCTGTTCTACTCAACCCCAGCGATCCCGACGCTGCCCGCGCTGATCTGGGATGCGTACCACGGGAACTACGATCGCATCGTGGAGGTGTTTTCCGGCAGGTTGGCCGAGCGCGGCAATCGCTCCAGCGTCGGGATGTATTACTGCGTGAATTGCTGCGACGACAAGGTGAGCGAGGCATTGGCCGAACCCATCGTGCGACAGGCGGCGTCACATCCGCACATGGCCGCCGTGCCGCTCATGGAGTTCCACCTGGGCGAGTTCATCATCCCGTTGTGCGCGGCCTGGGGCGCCCGTGAGTCCGGACCTCAGGAGACCGAGCCTGTCACGAGTGACATTCCCACTCTGATCCTGGCCGGAGAGTATGACCAGAACACGCCGACGCATTGGGGGCGCCTGGCTGGCGAAACGCTAACCCGCAGCCACTACGTCGAGTTTCCGGCTACCGGACATGGTGTGATCGCTCGCGGCCAGTGCGCGGCGCAGGTGATCGCGGATTTCTTCGACGACCCGGCGCGCCGGCCGAACACGGACTGCGTCGAGGCAATCCCTGCCCCGGACTTCGCGGCGCACGTCGGGCCGATCTCCTAACGCGCGGTGTCAGCCGTTGGCTATTGAGCGCTGCGCTTCCCGCTGACGTCCCTGTTCGATGATGCGTTGAATAGGGTAGGGTCGCGGAAAGTCGTGCCCGGCTCGTAGTTCCAGCAATACGGGGCCAGTTGACGAAAGTGCTTCTTGCCAGGCTGCGTCCAGCTCGGCGGGCTCTTCGACACTGATGCCGCGCGCTCCAAATGCTTCAGCGTAGCGCACGAAGTCGACTGGTGGAACTTCGGTCTTATACGTCCGGCCGAACGCCTGGCTGAGCGAGTAGTGGATCATGCCTATCTGCTGGTCGGCGTGAACCGCGATCACCACTGGAAGCCCGAGCGAGCATATCGTTCCGAAATCATTGGACCCCATCAGGAACGCCGCGTCGCCAACTATCCCGACCACTCTCCGGTCCGGACGCGCTATCGCGGCTCCCAGCACTCCGGGAACCACGTACCCCATCGCTCCCCAGCTTCCCGATTGAAGATGCGACAGCGAGTTGAACGTAGGGAGCTGCAACGGAGCCCAGATCTTCACGTTGCTGACGTCGCTGACCACGATGGTTTCCGGCGTCATCTGGCGCGCCAGGCTGTCCAGTGCCAATCCGATGGGCCATGGTCGCTGTCCGGCATAGGGGTCAATCTCGGCCGCCATCCCGAGCTGAAATAGCCGTCGCGCTTCAGCGCATCGTCGGTGGATCTCATCGTCGAACGAACGCTCCCCTGTTGATGCGGCCAGCCGCTCGATCGTCCCGGCCAGCGCGTCGACCGATGGCGTCCCAATGTGCTCAACTGGCTCAGGCTCGTCGACTGAGTCGATGATGACGAAGCGTTCGCCGAGTAGGGCGGTGAGTCCAATTTCAGTTTCGGTGCCCCGGCGTACGCCGATGCCGAGCACGAGATCGGCGTCGTCGAATGTGCGCTCGACGAACTCGCTGGTGTTTCCAGCACGCCAGAGCCCGAGCGACAACGGGTGGACGGTTGGCATTGCGCCGTGCGAGTCCCACGCATGGACGACCGGAGCCTGAAGATGTTCCGCCAGTGTGACCAGAGCGCGACTCACTTCCGGCCAGAACGCGTTCTTTCCGGCGACGATCGCAACGTGCTCGCTCGTGTCGATCCGGCGCGCAAGAGCATCGACGTCAGGCGACGCTGACCGCTCACCTGTGACCGGCGCGGTCGCGGCCGGCCAGGCAACATTGTCCGTGGTCAGTGCGCTCGTGGCGATCTCAACGTGGACGGGTCCGGGCCGCCCGCGCATGGCCACGTCAAAGGCGGTATCGATCGCTCCTGCGATCTCCAGAGGGTCCTCTATGCGCACCGACCACTTGGTCACCGGCTCGAAGACGCGCTGCAAGAAATTCGGATCGTCGACACCGTGAAACGCCTCGCGTGGCGCGTTTTTTGGAACACCTCCGGTGAGGTGCACGATGGGCACCCCGGCGGCGTAGGCGCCCGCGATTCCCGAAAGGCTGTTCGTTGCTCCGGGACCGGCCGTCAACAGCAACACACCTGGACGTGAGCTGGAACGCGCGTAGAGCTCCGCGGCGATCGCCGCGGAATTCTCATGCATCACGGTGATCACTTGAATATCTTGGGCGTCGGAAAGCGCGTCATACAGGTAGATGACGTGATCTCCGTCGAGGCCGAAGATCGTATGGACTCCGTGATCTTGCAGGCACTCCACGACCACCTGAGACGGCGTGGGATTCATAATCGACGACCCTTTCATGTGTCGCGGCGCGTCGCGATCCGCGTGGTCTAGTCCGCCGCGCTGGCGATCTCGTCCCAGTTCTTGAACTGCTCCTTGGCGTTGGACATAAGCGACTCGTCGGTCATCAAATCGAAGGCTGTCAAGGCCATCGCCTTGGAGACCTTGATGAGCTGCTCATAGCCGAAGTCCGATCCGGATGCATCCACCACCTGCTGGGAGTGCCCTGGAATCGGCGTGTGGCTGATTGCGAAGCTCCCGGTGATGCAAGGTAGCTTGTGGCTGATGTTGCCAAAGTCGGTCGAGTGCATACCGCGTCCGTGCCGCGGCTTGATCTCCATGCCCACTTCACGCATGTTCTCGGTGTAGCGCTTGCCCATCTCATAATTCGGCCGCATGTCGAAGCAGACGTTGTCCTCGGTGATCTTGAACTCACAGCCGGTCATCAAGGCCGCGCCTTCGGCAATGTGACGTACCTTCTCCATCACCTCGGTCAGATATTCGAGCGAGGCGGTTCGCACGTAGAAGCGCGCCTTCGTGTATTTGGGCACCACGTTAGGCTGCTCGCCGCCGTCGGTGATGATTCCGTGCAGTCGCGTTTCCATGTGTACGTGCTGACGGATGGCATCGATGCCGGTGAAAAACTTGATGATGGCATTGAGCGCGTTGATGCCGTTGTACGGGTCGCCACCGGAGTGAGCCGGCCGGCCGAAGTACTCCAGATCGAAGTGCGAGACGGCCAGGCACGTTCCGTCGGGCCAGTCGGTGGCGGCTCCGGTCGAATCGCCCGCGTGATGCACCATCAGCGCGGCGTCAACGTCGTCGAATATGCCGGATTGTTCCAGCCTGACCTTGCCGGCACCGCCCTCTTCGGCGGGTGTCCCGATGATTTCGAAAATGCCGTTGATCTCCGGCATGACGGTGCTCATGCCAATAGCCGCCGCCAGCCCGGACGCGCCGATCAGATTGTGGCCGCAGCCGTGCCCGATGCCTGCCAGGGCGTCGTATTCCGCCAATACCGCGACGATTGGACCTTCCGCGCGACCGTGCATCGAGGCGCGGAACGCCGTCTCAAGTCCACCGGCCGGCTTTTCGACTTCATAGCCCCACTCACGGATGTTGGAAGATAGAAGCTGTGATGCCATCAGCTCCTGGTAACCCAGCTCCGGATTCTGGCGAATCGTTTCGGCGACCTCCAGAATCTTGTCTCGATTTTGATCGATCGCGTCCAGGATGCGCTGGCGCAGCTCCTCGCGGGTTGCCATCGATTTTGCTCCCTTCATCCGGATTCATTCACATCTTTGCCGCTGACAATAGCACCGGCAGACACAAGCCGTCACGCTTTGTGACGGTCGAGCGAGGCGCAAACTTGGGGAACGATTCAGACATGGGAGCGGTCAGAGGACGCGCGTTGGATGACCTCCACCAGGATCCGCGTACCGCGTACCAGGTCGCCCATATCCAGGCCACCATAGCCCAGGAGCAACCCGTTGAGTCGATGGATTCCCTGGTAATGCTCATCGACCGACTCGAGTCGCACGCCCCGTGTGCGAGTCTCGCGGGTGACCTCATCGGCATCGATGCGCGGATCCAGCTCGACGAAGACGTGCAGCCCCGCGTCAAGACCGCGCAGGGCGGTCAGATGTTGCACACGCTGGAATTCCTCGGTGACGACGCGTCGCTTCTCGGCGTAGTGCCTGCGCGCTTTGCGGATGTGTCGCTCCAGGTCGCCCGACTCCATGAAGCTCGCCAGCGCCCGTTGCACCGGCCAGGGTGTATGGTAATCGCTAAGCCGTTTGAGTCGCACGATCCGCTCTCGCAGTCGCGGCGGTGCCACGACGTAGCCCACGCGCAGCGCCGGGGAGAGGATCTTAGAGAAGGTCCCGACGTAGACGACCCGTCCTGCTTGATCCAGACCGGCCAGTGCCGGGAGTGGCGGCGCGTCAAAGCGGAACTCGCTGTCGTAGTCGTCCTCGACAATCAGCGAATCACACTGCTCGGCCCAATCAAGTAGCGCCAGTCGACGGGCAATCGAGAGTCGCGCGCCTAGCGGGTATTGATGCGATGGCGTGGTGTAGACGAGCAATGGAGCCTCGGGCCCGGCGGGAATCTCGTCAACCACCAGGCCGTCCTCGTCCACGGTGACCGGCATCGTGTGAGCGCCACGCGCCGCCAGCACGCGCCGAGCCGACGGGTAGCCGGGCTCTTCAAGTGCCACTGAGTCTCCGGGACGCAGCGTGGCTCGTGCGATCAGGTCGATCGCCTGGAGCGCACCAGAGGTGACCACCACATCGTCACCCCCACAGGCCACGCCTCGTGAGCGCCCCAAATAGTCGGAGATCGCCTGGCGCAATCGTAGATCGCCGGCCGGATGCCCGTATGTGGCCGGTGGGACGTCATGCGCAACCTCGCTCCAGGCTCGTCGCCAGGCATCTGCTGAGATCAGAGCTGTGTAGGGCCTCCCAAGCCGAAACTCAATCGACGTCAGATCCTCTGGTTCAATCTCTTCGTTCTCAAGATTCAACGGCTGCAACCAGCGAGGGGCGCCGATAGATTCTGGCCGCACGCGTTTGGGCAACGTGGGGAGATCAATGGTCACGAACGTCCCCGAGCCGTGTCGCCCTTCCACGTATCCCTCGGCGTAGAGTTCGTCATAGGCGGCCACGGCCACGTTACGCGAGACGCCCGCAGATTCCGCCAGTGAACGAGTCGAGCTCAGTCGCGTACCGGCGGGAAGTCTCCCATCCAGAATAGCCGCCCGAAGCTGATCGGTGAGCTGGCGCTGCAATGGGATATTCGACGATCGGTCGAGCGACAGGGGAAGGTCCATCACGCCTCCAAAAGTGGACTCATCGATCGTAGGTCCTGTGGCCGCCACGATCGAACCACTTCGAGAGGATTATACGTGTGTCGTGCGTTCTGAACGCGTTGGAGTCTAGTGCCGCGTTTGCAGCCAAGATGAGGCTTCGGACGGGGAAGGTTGGTTGACGAAGAACGTCCGCCTCAGATCACATCTCCAACAACTGAGTTCCTTGGCGGCGCGGTCAACCGGCAACCATCACTCGGTCTCAATCCCCAACTGTCCAGCCAGTTCTTCCGGCGACGTAACCGGTAGCTGGCAGACGAAGTTCTGGCAGACGTAGGCAGCCGGTTTGCCGGCAACCTCGGTTCGGTTGGTCAAGAGCGGAACCTGGTCGACTCCGTCCACATTCGGCTGCGAGAGAGCGACCACCTTCCACGGAAGATAATGCTCGCGCAAAACACCAAGTAGCGCCTGGGTTTCCGGGCGGCTCTTGGCTCCAACCACCGCGACCTCGCGAACGTCTCCGACCGCAAAGTCGTAAGCGCAAAGGAGCCGGCCAAATCCGTTCGGCTGCTCCGCTGCAAACGCGCCATATTGCTCCAGGATCTCCGACGCGCGCAGACCGTAGTCTTCTTCACCGGTGAGCAGCGCCAGCCGAAGGAGAGCCTCGGCGGCGACCGAATTGCCGCTCGGTGTGGCGTTGTCGAAGACATCCTTGGGACGTGCGATCAGCGCCTCGCCTGATTCAGCCGTGTCGAAGAAGGCGTTCTGCCCGTCGTCCCAGAATTCGTCAATCATGCGTTTCGCCAGATCCCGCGCCCAGCCCAGCCATTCAGGATCAAACGTCGCTTCGTAGAGCGAGATTACAGCGTCAATGAGATTCGCATAGTCCTCCAGATAGGCGTCGATCCGCGCTGCCCCGTCCTTGAATGACCGCAGCAGACGGCCGTCGACGTAGAGATGATCTCGAATGAATCTGGCGTTGCGCTCCGCCATCTCGATCAGGTCGGCCCGCTGCAGCGCGGCGCCTCCATCTGCCAAAGAGCGCATCATCATGGCATTCCAGGACGTCAGGATCTTTTCGTCGCGGCCTGGCCAAACGCGCCTGCTTCGCGCCTCATAGAGCTTGGAACGTGCCTGATCGATGCGGTCGCGCAGCTCCGACGCCGGGATACCGAGCTCGAGAGCGATCTGCGCCGGATCGCGCGGCACGCTCAGGACGTTGGAGCCTTCGAAGTTACCCTTTGCGACCACGCTGTGATAGCGCTGAAAGATCTGTCCCTCTTCGTCGCCAAGGACCGCGTCGATCTCGTCCGGCGTCCAGACGTAGAACTTCCCCTCCTCGCCTTCACTGTCAGCGTCTTGGGAGGAATAAAAGCCACCGTCGTCCGAGGTCATCTCACGCCGAATGTAGTCATAGGTGTCGCTGGCGATCTGCCGGTAGAGCTCATTGCCGGTCAGCTGCCAAGCCAATGCGTAGTCGCGGGAGAGAAGTGCGTTGTCGTAGAGCATCTTCTCAAAATGAGGCACCAACCAGATGCCATCGACTGTGTAACGGTGAAATCCACCGCCAACCTGATCGAAGATACCGCCGTTGGCCATACGGTTGAGCGTGGTCGTCAGCATCTCCTTCGCACGCCACGATCCCGTACGGTAGATGCGGCGCATCAGAAACTCGATCACCATGCTGGGTGGGAACTTCGGTGCACCGCCGAACCCGCCATTGGCGCTGTCGAACTGCTGATACAGGGACTGTTCCGCCTCGACGAGCGCTTCGACGGTTAGTCGCGATGGCTTGAGCGACGATTGAAAATGGTTGTCGAGCTGCGAACGAATCTGGTCCGCTGAACCTTCCACCTCATCACGCCGGTTGCCGTAGGCCTCCACGACCGCCTCGATGACACGAGGGAACCCGGGCATCATCTGTCCGGGGCCGACCTGGCGGTCCTCAGGCGGGAAGTAGGTCCCGCCGTAGAAGGGCTTGCCTTCCGGAGTCAGGAACATGGTCATCGGCCAGCCGCCCTGGCCCGTCAACATCTGGACTGCCAGCATGTAGATGCTATCGATGTCGGGCCGCTCTTCACGATCGACTTTGATGTTGACGAAGTGCTGATTCATGAGAGAGGCGATCTCGGGGTTCTCAAACGACTCATGGGCCATCACATGGCACCAGTGGCATGCGGCGTAGCCGATGCTCAGCAGAATTGGCCGGTCCTGCGCTTGAGCGGTCTCCAGCGCTTCCGGTCCCCACGGATACCAGTCGACCGGATTGTCGGCATGCTGCGTCAAGTACGGGCTGGTTTCGTTTGCGAGTCTGTTTGACATGGGTTACTCCTGGAATCACAAGAGGGCGTGATGGAAGGCCGGAAGGATCGATTGATGCGGTTCGGAAGCCATGCGGATGACCGTATTTGCAAGAGCATAGCAAACTCGGTCACGGCTGGAAGAGCAATCACGACAGACCAAAGTCCCGTCAAGCACCGGACGAATTGACTAGAAGGTCGAAATTCGGCGGAACGGCGACGGCGGTGTCACGGCGGTGCGATCACCCAATCCAACAACGTCTCGTTCTAAGACTCAGGCAGGAACGTCGCAGCTGAGCGACCTGATCGGTGGTAGTCCCTCCGCCAAAACGGACCAGCTGTCTCCACTGTCCTGGCTGTACCAGATTGTTCCGTTGCTGGTGCCGAAATAGACGCCCGCCGGATCAAAATGGTCGGTAGTCATGCCCTCGCGGTACAGCGTGATGCGCTCTACGACGGGCAATCCGTTGGTCAGCGGTTCCCAGTTCGCACCGCCGTCGCGGCTGCGATAGACGGTCAGTTGTCCGCTCAAACGGATATTATTCTCGTCCTGCGGAACCACGAAGATCGCCGGAGGTTCTTGTCGAGTAACCGCGATCACGAATCCGAAGCTGCTCGGCAAGCCTGCTGTGACATTGGTCCAGGTCTCGCCCGCGTCGTCGCTGCGATAGACGCCAACGTGATTTTGCTGGTAGATGACACGACTGTCATGTGGGTCCAGCACCGCCGAATGGATGCAGCGGTGGACGTTCCCGTGATGCATCTCACTCTCCCACTCGGTGAAGCGGAAGACGCCCTCGTTTTTCGGAACCCAGGTCTGGCCACCATCGTCGCTGCGGAACAATCCCGCCACCGAGATACCGGCGTAGATGCGGTCGGGTCGCTCAGGATCAGCCATGATGCGGTGGAGATTGATCCCGCCAGACCCGCCTTCCCACCATTCGCCGTGCGTTTCGTGCTCGCCCATGCCGGGCGCGGATCGCCATCTATCTCCGTGATCGTCGCTAATGAAGAGTGCGGCCGGCATCGTCCCGGCATAGATGCGTCCCGGCTGCGACGGGTGACCTGGTTCGACGTGCCAGATCTGATCAACCTCGAACGGCCCGCCCGCCACTTTCCACTCGTGCCCGAAGTCGTCACTGCGAAAGACGGCAGTGAAGCCTTCACCGGACGCAGCGGCGAACATGGTCTGCCCATCGCGTGGGTCGAGCCTGGCGTGGCTGATGTCAAAATTTTCGAGACTGGGACCGGATTGCCGCCATGGGTCACCACGACACTCGCGCAGGAACGTGAAGACTCCGTCCCGGGTGCCCGCGGTAAGGAGAAGACGCTGTGATGAATCGACCGAAGGCTTCATGCTCCAACCCTTCGCGCTGTAGTTGTGTACGTACATCTATTACAACAGACAATCGAGCGCCTGACAAGATGCTCTCGTGTGATAATTCGGCGGTCGCCATGCGCGGCGGCACAATGAGCTGAGGGGGAGATGGCGCATGCAAGCATTACAGTTTAGCGATAGTATCCCGCGTTATGCGGTTTCAAAGGCACTTGGCACGGGTAGTTCTCGAGCGTTCTGGAGCACTATTTCCTGCCTACAGCTCAATGACCTCCCGGAGCCGAGGCTGCCAACATCGGAATGGTTGCGTGTGAGGACGCGATATGGGGGCATCTGCGGCTCGGATATCGGCCTGGTAACGCTCCACAGCAGCACGTCGACCTCCGCCTACACCTCGTTCCCGTTCACGGTTGGTCACGAGAATGTCGGGGTCGTCGGCGAAATCGGGGAAAACGTGAGGGGGATCTCCGCCGGTCAACGGGTGGTCATCGATCCACTCCTTCCGTGTCATGCACGGGGATTCGATGAGCTATGCCCGATGTGTGCGCGAGGCGATTACAACCTTTGCCTGCGCTTTCGTGACGGTTCGATCGCCGCGGGTATGCTCACCGGTTTTTGTCGGGACACCGGCGGAAGCTGGTCTCCATCCTTCGTGGCCCACCAATCGCAAGTCGTTCCCGTGCCGGACAACGTGTCGGATGAAAACGCGGTACTCGCTGAGCCGTTTGCCGTGGCGCTGCATGCCGTGCTGCGTAACCGTCCGTCCAACAATCAAACCGTGCTGATCATCGGTGCGGGCGTGATCGGACTCGCCACGCTCGCTGCCATTCGGGCGATCGGCTGCAAGGCGCGCGTCCTCATCACGGCCCGACATCCCTTTCAGGTTGAAATGGCCAAACGGCTCGGCGCGGACGAGGTCATCAAGCCGAAGAAGGGCTCGGACTTCTACCGGCAGATCGCGGAGGTCACTGGCGCATCGGTCTATAAGCCGGTGATCGGCAAGGATGTCGTGAGCGGCGGGGCTGACCTCATCTTCGAGTGCGTCGGCTCGAACTCCACCATCGACGACGCGCTGCGGCTGACCGCTGCCAGTGGACGTATGGTGTTGGTCGGGTTGGCCGGCATCCCTCGAGGCATCGATTGGAGCCCGATCTGGCTCTCGGAGGTCGAGGTGCGGGGCAGCTTTTGCTACGCGATGGAGGACTTCGCCGAGGAACGAATCTCGACGATGCGGCTGGCGATCAAGCTGATGGCGGAAGACGGCCTCGATCTGTCCCCGCTCGTGACCCATCGCTTCGTGCTGTCGGATTACCGCAACGCCTTGCAGACCGTCACCAGTAAGGGGCGAAGCGGCGTCATCAAGGCGGTCTTTGTGTTCGGGCAGTAGGGGTTGCTAGGGAACAGTCGCTGCCGATGCGGTGTGCTTGAATACCGTCGCATCTTCGTTCTCGTAGACCACGTTATAGTTGGGATCAAGCTTGAGGAGCGCGACCAGGCTGGTGCAGCACGGTGCGTGATAGTCGACGAAGCCCTTCTGATGATCGCGCCGCGCGATGTAGAGATAGTCGAAACTGGCGTCGTAAGACTGGGCCCAGCTATCGATGCAGGCGGGCGTGTCCGTGGAGCACTTTTGCAATGCCATATAGCTGTCTTCTTGCGTCGCGAACCCCTTGTCCGGTGTCCACTCGTAGCCTTGCACGGTCGCCACGCTCACCCGACTCGCCAGGACTGGGAACCACTCACTGGATCGATCGAGCGCCCAGATATCTCCGGTGACAACGACAAAACGGGAGTCGACCGGCGTGTTGGTCCGCACCCACGCCATGGCGTCACGCTCCGGTACCGAAAGCGCTGTATAGGATCCGGTATTGGCCCCAATCGACGAAATCCAACCATATCCAAGCATCATCGCGATCGCGACCGGGGAGAGCCAGCGAATGACGCGCGCGGACGCCCTGCCTGTTTCGGCGTCCCCGTTGAACCAGCGCGTCCCCGCGTCCGACATGAATGGAATCAGGAACTGCACCAACGCGATCCCGACCATCATGGAGAGCGGTAGCATGGCGTCGGTCTGGGACTTTCGGGTATCGAACACCAGGATCACGAGCAGCCAGAGCGGCAGAAATGTCCTGCCTCGCCGCAAGCAAACCATGATTCCCAGAACGGCGAGCGCACCGAACAGCGGAAAGCTTGGCTCATCCCCGAGATTGAAGACGATAAGCAGGCCGAGGATGTTGCTGACGGCGCCAGCGCCTGACTGCCCGGCGTTCTGGAACGGCGCAAGTCCGTCACGAGTGATGACAGTGAACCACCAAGGGCTGCTCAACAGCAGCACGCCAGCCCCGACCATGAGCGAGTCGATGAGGGCGACGCGAGATCTGCCGTATGCCAGAAAGATCACTATCGCGCTAAAGGCGACGAACCAGGCGAACTCGATGTGACTGAGGCAGGTCAATGCGCCGAAAATCGAGGCGAGTGCCACGCTCCACCACGATCGACGGGTGTAGAGACGATAGACCTGCCAGAGCGTCAAGATGCCAAAGAAGTAGGCCAGCCCCCTGGTCAGCCCACCGCCCATGATTTCCCAGTTGTAGCTGCGCGGCACCAGAGCGAACGCCAGCGAGGCGACCAATACGGTCGTTCGATCCTGCAAGAACTCGTTGGCGAAGAGCATGAACGCCACGATAGTCGCCATGCTGAAGACGACCGGCAGGATGCGCAGAAGCTGAATGATGCTGGCGCCTGTGGCTGATGAAATCAATCCTGCTACGTAGAAGCCAAGCGGGGAATAGGCAAATGGCAGTGAGAGCCCGTTGTAGCTCAGCTCTGAAGGTAGCTGGAAGTGGGCTGCCTTGATCTGGTTGATCGCCTGGTAGAACATCCCACCGTCGTTGATGGGAAAGCCGGAGGAACTGATCGCGACCCAGCGGACGGACAGGCCAACGAGGAGCACCAAGATGGCACCAAACAAGAACCTGGCTCGTTCTTGGGTGGCAGTCGCGGCCATGGGTTTCGCCGGGACTTTGTCGATCTTGTCGCGCGTCATTCCTGCGGTGCGCGCCCGAACGGCGGCCAGTGGTTTCACGGGGTCTCCAGCTAGAATCGATGAACGATCACGACACACTGGTCGCTGAGATCAACTCTAGGTGGCAGCTTCGTTTCGGTCCCACCCCGAAAGTCCCAAATGTGCTCAAATGGTGGAAAGCAACAGAAACGCGCCGGGACCATGATGCCCGGCGCGATGTTCGCGATACGTGGTGTGTTTGCGGTCCAGTTCGTAAGGCTAGGACATCGGCACCTGTGGGATGATCTTGCCCTCGATGCGCTCGAAGATCTCATCCATGCTGGGGCCAGTGATGGTGACACCGTGATTCTTCAATCCGATCACTGCCCGATCGGGGTTCGGCTGCTGGCGCACCAGCTCAGCAACTGCACGGGCGAGCTCAATCGTGCCGCACGGATAGTTGATCTCAGTGGACGTAATCCCGTCCATCCAGGCGTGTACGTGAAAGATTGCCCCGACGCCAGGATGTTCCTGATAGATCATCCAGTGCTCGATGGCGTCGACGGAGACGCGCCGTGGCTGGACGTTCTCTGGCACGCTCAGATGCATGGCCAGCGCTGCTGGGTCAAAGCCCGAGACCATCAAGATGTCCTGGCCGACTACTTCCAGCTTGCTCTTATCAACACCACTTGCGCTCATCCAATACCGCGTCTGGTCTTTACGGGCGCTCAAGTTCCCGTAGCTGAGTCCGCCGATTCCGTAGAGTCGCATCACGTGACGAAGTTCACGCGGTGCCAGAATCTCGTGGATCGGGAACGGCGCCGGTAGCAGATTCATCGCGCCGAGCTTGGTGCCGGCCCGTTTGATCTGCTCGGTGATCTCATCACCATCCCACAGTTCCTTCTCGAGGTCGGTGTTGTAGACGTTGTTGATGATGAGCTGAGATGAAGCCAGAGGCTCGATGCGGCCGTAAATCTCGTCGAAGAACGCGTCATCGTTGCCCTCGCGGTAGCGGACGACGTAATGTCCCTGTTCGAGTGTCATGAAGTGGGCTTCGATTCCATTCTCACCATGGACCAGCAATACGGCGAGGTTCGCCAGGGCGCGCACCAGGTAGGGATATCCAGTTCGCAGATAGTTCTCGGGTTCCTCATCGAGTTCGACGATGGCTGTGGTGAAGGTCGCCTGCGCCTTGCGCCGGTATGGCTGCGGGTTGTCACGGTCGACCAGGTTCAGCACCAACCGAATGTCCGGCTCCGGCTGTTCTCGGAAATGATGCCCGGACGAGGACAGACGCTGAATGAGTCCCGATGCGAACCACTGCATTGTCGGCGTGCGGAGTTCACCGATCATCGCGAATGTCTCGGACTCGGATGATCCGGCGCTTATGACGGCGGAATCAGATTGACGATCCGGCTGCACGTTCATGCCCTTGGCCTCTGACTTTCTTGGTTTCGACCCATATCAATCGCGCACGGGACGGAGATACCAGATACAGTGCGTTCGGTCCCTGAAGGGCCGAGTCCGGCGAAAGTACGTTTGCATTCTTATCAGACTGTTAGTCTTTCGTCTAAACAGTCCGAATTCGTGATTCTGACGCGGATTCCAACCCCACCTATACGTGCTCCAGCGCTTTACGATAGAATAACTTCGCGTCGTTTTTCTCTATCGTGCAAGGAGCACAAGATGCAAGTTTTGACGGGAAGCGGAACGCTGCTCACGTCCTTCGAGCGGCATTTACGCGCATCCAATCGCGCGCCAAAGACGACCGAATTGTACATTACCGCAGTTGGCTTGTTTTGGAAAGCCGCCGCGGCGTACGGACTACCCCAAGACGTGAACGCGATCAGCCGCGAACATATCGAGACCTGGATGGTGGACTTGCTCCGAACGCGGCGTCCAGCGACGGCATCCGCCTACTATGCCGCGCTGCGCGTCTATTTCAACTGGCTGGGTGAGGAAGGCGAGATTGAACGCAACCCGATTTTGAAGGTGAAGCAACCCACGGTGATCGAAGAGTCGCCAGCCGTGATCTCCGACGACGACCTCAAGCGACTCCTCAAGAGTTGTTCCGGAAACGACTTCAAGAGCCGTCGCGACACGGCGATTCTCCGGATGTTCCTCGACACTGGAATGCGCTGTAGTGAACTGGCGAATCTCTCGCTCGATGACATCGACTGGGAGGCCAACACGGCACTCGTGATGGGGAAAGGACGGCGACCACGCGTCTGCCCCTTTGGGCGAAAGACCGCCATGGCGCTGGACCGCTACCTTCGTGTCCGTGACCGGAGCGCGAACGCCGACCTTCCGGCACTCTGGACCGGACATATGGGGCGGATGACGAGTCAAGGTGTCTATCAGATGGTTCGGAGACGTGGGGAGCAAGTAGGGATCGACGGACTCCATCCACATCGCTTCCGTCACACCTTCGCTCACAGCTGGCTGGCGAATGGCGGTCAGGAGCAAGACCTTATGCGGTTGGGCGGCTGGCGGTCGCGCGTCGTTATGGGCCGCTACGGCGCAAGCGCAGCGGACGAACGCGCTCGCGACGCCCACAAGCGTCTCTCCCCTGGTGACCGGTTCTAGCCATCGAGCGATGCGGAAGGAGTGAGCGATGGACACGCTACAAGTGATCAACGGGTTCAACATGTATTTTGTGTATCGGAACCGAACAACCGGTGAAGTCCGTGTGTATTGGGAACACCCCGTTGAGGGAAGTAAGCTGAAAGTCATCTACCAAGGCGAGCAAGCCCGCAAGTTCTTTCGTTCCAAGACCGCGATGCGCCGTGATATCAACGCCTTGATCCGGAAGTTCAACGCAGAGTCCTAGATGGCACGAGGAGACAAAATATGCCACCGAGCGACACGACGAACCCAGTGCCTGTATCCGAACACATCTGGACCGCGCGGCTTGTCGGAAAGACCAAGGTAATGTGCGGGAAGCAAAACACCGATGGATCATACCGATGTGGTGAGCAGTTCGGAACCATCTCCGTGTCCGACAAGGGCGCCCGCGTCTTTGGATTCAACTCAGGGTGGATTCCTGACCGCGATACAGGGGTTTGGATGCTCACATCGCGAAGCGAGAAGCGGCTGAAGCGGGGAATGTCCTCACGCGACAGGCGACCGGCAATCAAAGACGAATCGGGAGCGCTTGACGTCGTCCACACTCCGGCACTTCCGGTGTATGCCAGATGCAAGTGCGGCGCGACCAACCGGTTGGACCATCGACTCCTCAAAGTCTCACGAGAACCGACATTTGATGTTGATGTCAGAATGGTCTGACCATTGCTTTACGCGATTGCGCTAGACCGGTATACTTCGGTCAATCGCATATGGCCTTCCCTTTCCCACCGGAGCTAATGGGGCCAGGGTAGAACGACACCCTTTGGGAGCGCGCAGGCAAGAACAAGTGACGTAGACCGATCAAGGACGGCTGTCACCGATGGGCAAATATACCCAGAAGTGGAGCCGTTCTTCTATGTCTACGCACACGTTCGATCCCGAACTGCAAGCGCTTCGTGGTCGTATTGGAGGCTTGACGACTCAAGCCCGCTACGGCGACGCGCAATCGGCCAAAGCCCGGAGCGCGTTCCTCAATCGCTTCCTCAAACAAGTCGACGAAGAGAATCCTGGGCTTCCCGACGGCGAACGTCGACGGCGGGCTGACCTCCTCTTGCGCGCTCACATGACGCGGCTTGCCTTGAAGAGCAAGACCGCGCGCGCACGACGCCAGCAACTCGACACCGAGATCGCCGCGACAGACGCCGAGCTTCAGGAGTTGGGGGCGGGCGATGCGGAGTGACCTTGAATTGCGCAACGACCTAGAACGATCAGCACGGCTCTTGTTGTGGTGGCGCTTTGAGCGCGGAGATGACGTCCACGACGTGCTCCAAGAGTATTTCGAGCGCAAGTGCGTTTTGAATCGTCCGCTCGGAGCGCCTACTCAGGCACAGAGCGAAGGCGCTGCTGCGGACAGCGCCTCTCTCGACTTGGAGCATTAGAGTGGATGCAAGGTCTACGCTCGATTATACCCTTGAACTGACCGATCCGAAACTCGATTGGGCGCTGTGGTACGCCGCTCAGGGCATTCCCGTCTTCCCTCTGAACGGGAAAGCTCCGCTGACCCCGAACGGCTTCAAAGACGCGACAAGCGACCCAGCCCAGATTCGCGCGTGGTGGAGCCAATGGCCGGACGCGAACATTGGCGCTCCGACCGGAGCGCGAACCGGCTTCGATGTGTTGGACGTTGATCGCAAGGGCGAAGAAGCCCTGGAAGCCCTCGGCATCGACTATCCCGATGACATGC
This sequence comes from uncultured Chloroflexia bacterium, assembly GCA_963713965.1. Lineage (GTDB taxonomy): Bacteria > Chloroflexota > Chloroflexia > Thermomicrobiales > Thermomicrobiaceae > CALAGB01. Next base: position 963,773 of record OY970217.1, on the reverse strand, counting down.
CAATCGTGCGGACGGGAAGCGGTGGACTTCATTTCTTCTTCGCGCACGAAGACGGCGTAACCAATAGCAGTGGAAGCCTTCCCCACGGCGTTGATGTTCGGGGCGAAGGTGGCTATGTCGTCCTTCCTCCATCGATTCACGCGTCGGGCGGTCTGTACGCGTGGATGATCCCGCTCGCTGGCGAGTTTCCGATGTGGACCGATAAGCTGCGGTCGATGATCCGAACGTCGCCCAACGGGAAACACCACGAACCGATTTCAGAAGACATACCGGAAGGTGCCCGGAATACGACGTTCGCCTCATATGCCGGAGCACTACGGCGCGTTGGCGCTCCTCAGAGCCATATCGAAGTCGCACTGTTGGGAATCAACGCCGCACAAGCGTCGCCGCTCTCGCAGCAAGAAGTCTCGCGGGTTGCGAAGAGCATATCCCGCTACGCTCCTGCTGCGCGGTCAATCGCGTCTCCAGCCTTCCCGCTGGATGCCCTTCCTGCGTCGGTGCGCTCCTTCGTGGAAGCCGCTGCGGCGTCCATTGGCTGCCCGCCTGAGTTTGTCGCCGTACCGCTCTTGACCCTTGCCGGTGCGGTGATCGGGAACAGCCAAGCCCTCGAATTGAAGCCAGGGTATCGGGAATATCCGGTGTTGTGGACCGGAGTCGTCGCTCCACCTGGGACGGCGAAGTCTCCGGCGCTGGGCTACGCGCTCGCGCCCTTGAAGGAGCTTCAAAAGGTCGCAACGGCGATGTACGAAGGCGCTCGCGCGGCGAAACGTGAGAATCCGGATCACGTTGTTGAGCCGCTCGAACACTACTTCACCACGGATACGACGCCAGAAGCGCTCGCGCAGATATTGGCGTCTTCGGCGGGAGTCGCGATTGTTCGAGATGAAATCGTCGGATGGGTCAACAGCTTTGGCCAGTACAAGGGCAAGATCGGTGACGAGCGCCAGCGGATGTTGTCCTCGTGGTCGTCAGGGGATTGGAAGATTGACCGGAAGAAGGCGGACCCAATCCATATCAGCCTTCCGGTTATGCCGGTTACGGGTGGCATCCAACCCGAGAAGCTGTCCGATCTTGCGCCGGAAGCGGGTCACGGTGATGGATTCATCGAGCGTTTCTTGTTCGCCTATCCCGTTTCGAACGCCGAAACGTGGGTCGAACAAGGTGTCGAACAAGAACAATTCAGGGCCATTCTTGACGTCTTCCGTCACCTTCGCCGTCACGCGGTAAACGTTCGGCCTGAACCCCCCTACGGGGTGCACCGGCTCTCAGAAGCAGCCGAAGGGGTTTGGATCGAACGCTTCAACACGTGGAAGGCCCAAGCTCGTGCCGCGAACGGGCTGTCTGCAGGAATGCTGAATAAGGCGAGCAGTCACCTTGCTCGCCTCACGCTGATCATCCACTGCCTTACTCCTGGCGCTGAGTCTAAAGTCTCCGAGACCACGATCACCAATGCGGCGAAACTGATGGACTACTTCCTCGCCCACGGCGAACGCGTGCTGAACGAGATTGACCCTGTTCGGAAGCGTCAGCACGTCTTGGATGCAATCTCGAATCGCGGCGATTGGGTCAGCAAGACGGACATTGTGGACCAGCTCAACCGCCACGTCTACGGAAAGGAGCTTGGCGAGATTCTTGAGGAGCTTCGCGACGCTGGGCTGATCGAATATCAGTCAGTCTCAACTGGAGGGAGACGGCGGGATGAATACCGTGCGATCCAATCCTAGGACTTTCCTCGCTTTCCTCGCTGTCCCCCAAGGGGAGAAGGGGAAGCCTTTCCTCGCTTTCCTCGCTGGCCCCCAAGGGGGGAGAGGAGCCGAAGGGTGGAAGAAAACCAAGCGAGTAAAGAGAGGAAAGTTGCTTTTTATAGACTATAGCAACGAAACTTGGAATTCACCCGAACGCACCGGGATGTACTCTTTCTCCCCCCACCCCCCAGCGAGGAAAGCGAGGAAAGTGGGATTGATACGCCGACTTTTGACTTTCCTCGCTCTTTCCTCGCGCGAAGTCGAACGGATTCAACGCGAATTCGAACACATGGAAGCGGTTCTCCGACAGCAGAAAGGATCAGATCCGATGACGCGAACCAAGACGTTCCAAGCGCAGCTGAAGGCACAGCCCGATATGAAGGTGTCGTGCCTCTTCAGCGTCTTCAATACCGTCGACCAATCCAACGAAGTCGTGCTTCCGAGCTTCTTCACGGACGGCCAGGAAGTACCCATGGCCGCTTGGGGCCATAACTGGAACGAACTCCCCGTCGGCAAGGGTGTGATCCGCGTCACCGACGAAGGGGCGGTGTTCGACGGGCAATTCTTCGATACCGCCGGAGGCATCGAGCACTACGAAACGATCAAATCCATGGACGGGCTTCAGGAGTGGTCCTGGGGCTTCCGAGTCCACGAAGCCTACCAAGGCGACTTCCAGGGCCAGCAGGTCACCTTCCTGGCCAAAGGCGACGTGTTCGAAGTCTCGCCAGTCTTGATCGGCGACAACCGCGAAACGCGCACGCTCCACATCAAGGGACTCGGCATCGTGCCGGCGCTGCGTGAGATTCCAGCGGATGAAGTCGTTGCTCCGCGCGTCATGCTCGCCCAGCGGGCACGCGTCTTCGCCGCCAAGGAGCTTGGATTGGTTCCGCCGCGCATCCGCTGGTGGACACGGATCACCGATGACGACATCCACGAAGCCGTCCAGGCCAAGCGCTGGCCGTGGCCGGTCAAGGCAGACGACGATGTTTGGGGTTGGTACTCCCCTCGCGACACCGGCAGCATCTCGCTCCGTTCGGCCCTCTCCGGTCCTGACCTCGTTGATACCGTGATTCACGAGGTCTACCACAAGTGGCAAGACCGCCAGGGCGGATTCCGTGTGCTCGACGACGAAGAGATCGAAGCCGACGCGCAGGCATACGCCGATGAGCTGACCTTCGAATTCTTCAAGGACGCGCGGCGGTCAGGCGAGTATCTGCCGGAAGACGACGGCCGCACCTTCCACTCCAATGGCGTCTGGCTCTTGAAACGCGGTGAACTCGTTACCGCAGACGGCTCGATCAGCTACCGCAACGGCACCCATGTCTCCGCCAACGGCACAACCCGGTATCCCGACGGCTCGATGTTCCGCCCCGCGCTCATTGGCGCGTGGTAGTCGAAAGGACGAACCCTCATGATCATGATTCGACACGACGTACGACCGATGTCCCCGTTTTCCGCGTCTCAACTCACGGATGAATTGGAGCGCTATCGTGGCGACCGGGAAGCCCTCCAAGCGCGGCTCGATGCCGTGGACGCGCAACTGCCCGACGCCGAACAGCGGGCGAGCCAAGCCCAAGACATGATGCGACGCGCGACCGACGAATTCATGGGCGTGTATCGCGCCTACATGCACAGCCAACCCTACTGGGAAGACCCGAACGAGGATCACGACATCGGCACGCCGCTTCTCATGCGCCACGGCGTGATCCAAACCAATCCGGACTACCAAGCCAACGTCGATTCCACCAGCGACCGATCCGCCCTCGCAGCCCGCGTGCGGTTGCTGACCGAAGCGGAAGTCCAACCCATCGTCGTCCACGCGAATGGCTTGGCGCGTGAACGCTCGAAACTCGCCAGCCGGTTGTCCTACGTGGACGACCAGATCGGTCAGCTGGAAGCCAAGCTCGCACGCGCGACCGCGACCGAAGCGGCCCATCCGGACCTCGTTGACCGGATCAAGGTCCGTATTCGTCGTCGTGCCTAGGAGCCAGTTCAACCGTGGCGGTTGGATCGAGATACAGGCCCCAGAGCCGCGAATGCGTAGCGTGGCAAATTCGTGGCTTCTCGTGCCAAATCGACGGTCCAGCCGCACCGCCAAATCGAAAGGAGAGCGCAGCGATGCGCTACGTCTACAGCCTTGAATTCAACCTCGACCAGCTCAAGGATGAGCTGCTCGCAGCCGTCCCGGAGTTGCGACCGGTCAAGGATATCGAGCAATTCACGATAGAACGCCAGGGCGGCGATGTATTGGTCACGCTCCACGACAACGCGCTCGATCACCGCTCCAAGATTGCCAATTCGATGCGTGTCGTGGTGGCGCACCATGTCCCGAAGAAAGGCTCGCGTCATGCTTGCACTCGTTGAACAACCGAAGGTCCGGAGCCGACGCTTCACGGACAGGGAGATGGCCGACGCGCTCCGCCAGAGTCACGGACTCGTAACGCCAGCAGCCGAGTACCTAGGCGTCAGCCCGCAGACGATCTACACACGGCTGAAGAAGTCCAAGACGGTCTCAGCGGCGCTCGAACAAGCCCGCGATGCGGCCCTCGACCGCGCGGAATCGAAGCTCTTCGACGCGGTGGAGAAGGGCGAGCAGTGGGCGATTCAGTTTGTGCTGAAGACGCTCGGCAAGAATCGCGGCTACACAGAGCGATCAGAGGTCGTCACGGAGCAGCCGATTGTGGTCACGTTGCGACGGGTTGACCGGCGAAGTAGCTGACGACCAGAAGACTGCTACGTGATCGCGGCAACGACTCACGCTGTGAGACGCTAGGATACACATCTCGTACAGGAAGCAGTCCGTGCAACGCACTCGTGTCACGTCGTGCCGAGCATCGACAAAATCCAATCTCTTGCCGAGCCCAACATCTCTGGATGTGACAACACCCACGGCAACATCGTTCCAGCCGCAGCCGAGCCAACTATCGTAGACGCAATCTTGAACGCTCCTCGTCGCATTGGCCAAGACTTGAGATTTTCCGCGACAAGCTCTCGTCGTTTCAAAACGTCTGATGCCACGGACATGTCCGTGTCTGGGGCAGAGATAATTGACACCGAGAGTTGACGATCAAGATTCGCGAGAGCCTGGTGACGGTGTTTCAACATAAGCCGATGAACGTACCATATAGGACGTATCCAATTATGGTACACGCTCAACGCAACGGCCATTGCCATGATTAGCGTGATCAAGAGGTGCGCCGTGGAATCCTTCGGACCCGTGACGATTGCTAGGAACATATATGACCAAAGAATTGATACGGAAAAGAATATGAATACCAGTGACCATATGATGTAATCCCCTACGGCAGCAAACCCATTCGCTCCGTCATGATGAAATAACTGCGGTTGAGGATAGAACGATTTGAACAGTTCTTCGATCCAACCTACATACGTTGTGTGACGTGACACTACATTTACTGCAAAATAGTAGGCTGGCGGAGTGATGAATAGGATGGGCGCTGCGCTGACCAATGGCATCGGGGATAGAGCAATCATCGCGACCAATGACAACAGCAGCCCAATTTCCGCGTAAGCGCCATCCATTCCGATTGATGTTTCCTGCTCTCGACGATGCTGCCTCACCATGCTTTGAACGACAGCAGACGAGCTTGCTTGCTGGTCGTACCTCGCATCGCCTATGACGCCGTTCTCTTCCAGACGCACGAACGTTGACCTGATCAAATGTGGCTGCCAGACAAAAACGAAGCCCAGAATAGCCGTTGCCAACACAAGCACCGAATACATCCAGCTGGAGGAATTGCTTCCCGTTCTCAGCGCCGGAAGAAGTGGATCAACATGAAAACTCTCGGTCCCTGCTGCCTTGATCCAAAAATACATGATCGAGATGTATGCACCCATAAACATGACAAAGATCGAGCCGCTCGCTTCGAAGATTCTGTTCAGAATCCGAAACACACGAGAATTTCGGGCGATGAGTTGAACTGAAACGTCGTCAAGAGAGGAAAATGGAAACGGGTTTTCCGTTTGGTCTGGCTTTGAAGTGGACCATCTCACTCTCCGAGCGGCGATGCGGCCCTTCTGAATCGATTTTGATCCGGGAGCAAGTCGTCTTCGCAACACTGAATCCACAGTTCTCCGCGAGATGATGTCTGAACATCTCATTGTTACACTTTTTTGGTAGTTCGAACATCATAAGCTGAATAAACTTGAGCTGTTCTCTATCTCCGCTTGCTTAGCTTGGCGGTCGATTCACCCACTGGGCAACCCCACCGTGGTGCGAGCACGTCCCGCTTCGATGTTGACTGTAGCTATACGTGCCGTCCTTACACAGACACACGCAATGAGGGCGAGTGCGCTGAAGATGGCCGCGATGTAGTTTCCGCGATTTGCTGCGAGACCAAGGCGTTGAAAGAGGCGTTCCAACGAAGCGTCGACTTTCCGCGTAGTGAGCGTTTCCGCTGTCGCGCGAGAGCGGCTATTGGCTCAAGGATTCGCTTGCATCGTAATGTGTTGAAAAGTCCAAGTGAAGGTGTGACTGGAAGACATTTATTCCCAACATGGACGACTGTTAGTATGCTTCTGATATGGAGAGTCGAAAGCGAATAAGTGGCAGCGGAATTGCGCAGATTCTTGCCCTCCTGGCTTTTGTTCCAGCTACGTCATACCCGCTCGGATTGCTAGTTCTCGCCGTTCAATTGAATCATGCTTATTCCAGTCACATGCCCAGCTCAGTCTTTGAAGCGTCGCTGGTGTCGAAGACGTTGGTATTTTGGCTGGGATTCAGAGCAATCTGTGAGGCACTATCTTCAGAGGAGACCAACCTCATTTGGATGTCAATTGGACTCCTATTGGGCGGCCTTTTGGGTCTGGCAGATTATTGGTTGGGTCGACGACGACAAGGGCGCCGATCTCAATCCACCTCAGCGACATCGGAACTCGATGATACGGCGAGCCGCGTGGCACGACTCGGATTCTTGTTGCCACGCAATAAGGCGCGTCACAAGGATCCATCTCAGGAGACAGGTGACGATAGTAGAACTCCTATCATGACATCGCCGCCATATCCGGTCATATCGTTTGTGGCCACATTCATAATTGCGTATGCTGCAATTTCATTGGCTCTTGATGTCGTGGCCGCGTTGAGACACCCGACGAACCAGCACTCGGCAACGTTGGTCCTGTCCGCTTCGCTGACGTGTGGATTGATCGTTTTTGGGGCACTGATTCTAATCGACAAGATATCATTGCTGGTGGCATTGCTTGCTATTGTTACTGTGTATTTCGGGGTACTCGCCTCCGCAATTGTCCTAGCATCCGAGTCGACTCCACAGTTGCCGAGCACAATCATCCAGCGATCCAATGGTCAGAACCTACACGGTCAGTTCATCTCCCATTCCGACGGACATTGGTTCGTGGTTGACCAGAACGGCGATCTCCAAGCCGTTCCTGATAGATCGGTGGAACAAGTCACGATCCTCGGCCACTAGCGCCCTCGCGACAACCGAGAGGGTTAGCTGGCACGGAGAGCCACCTATTTGCCACCGTACGTGTCGACAGGGTGGATGGCTGTATCTCGCTCCAAGATGTGGACGTTCAGCGGCTCTCGATGGCAGTTTCGGTAACCGACGTGAATCAAGCAGACCCTTGAGTGCTTGCGAATTTCTGCTGATCGTACTTATCGCGTACCCACTTCACGAAGAGATCGCGCGCGAACATCTCAGCCTCTGACCGCCTCGTTAGGTCCGGATCTTGACGCTGAGTTTGGCCACCATGCCGAGCCTCGTCACCGCTAACGTTCGCATCGTTTACGGTCTTTCGAAAGCTCGAAAGTTGATTCTGGTTGGTCCAACCTTTTGCCTCCATGGTGGACGGTTTGACCTCCCGCTTCAGAACGTCATAGAACTTCCAGAGGTTGAACGCCCAATTTGGATCGCCCGGCGGGTAGGCTAGATAGCGAGCTGCCAGATTCACTTCTGGCCCCTCACTCAATGCAAGCACCTCTGCTAGAGCTGTCGGCTTCGACCCTTGAATACCACCGGCAACGGTAGATCCGTAGGCGGCCGCCGTAGACAGGATGGCTGATGCTTTGATGAATTGTGTGTGCGACAGGGTCCCGTCTTTGCGGACGCATATTGTTCCTCCGACAGTCAGGTGTAAGTGAGGTCCGTTCATCTGGCGAGCAGCGATGTTGATCTTGTTGATCAGTCCTTGTGCCGTGTCTCGAACCATAGTCGCGTCGGCAATGCCGTCGAACTTCGACGACGTAAGGTAGTGTCGATCTTCGTCGTGAACGAAACCCCAGGCGGGTGGATGCTTGACCGCTTCGAAGGCGTCGTTCCATCCATTCAGCTCGACTGCCCATAATTCGTTGGGCTGGACTTGGCCAACGTTCATTCTGACACTCCTGCGAACTCGGAAGGAAGTGTGCGAACCATAGCACATACGTTCGCATCGTGCCAGCGAGAGCCACCAATTTGCCACGGAGCACAACGAAACAGGAGCGCTGGATTCTCCCTCCAAGCGCTCCCGCGTTCGAGTGCTAGCTCACATTGCGATAGTCGGGATAGGGGTCATCCCACCTCCAAATTTCAACTTTTGATGGGGTCAGTTTCCGTTCGTCGTACAACGCCAACGTCGCTGCAAGTATCTGCTTGTGTTTGCCTTCAAGATGGTGGCCCCTGAGCTTCAGAACCATCTCATATCGCCGATGGTTCATGATCTTCTCGTCATGGCGACCAATCAGCGCTTTCAGCCCACTCGCGATTGCGGCATAGTCATGAAGCGCGAGCGCTCCGGAATGCGTCTGTTCAATCGAGACCGTGCCATCCGTGAAGACGTTGTAGCGGAACGGTGACACCTCGCGGCGAAGCTGCTCCCACTTGTTCGTCTTCGGAACGCGCATCCACTTTGTGTTTCCGACGAACGCAACCCCATCTTCAGGCTCCTTGATCTTGGGTGGAGCCGATGGATCGTATTCCGGTATGGTCGCTAGGTCGATTTTGATCAGCGGGATTGTCCTTACGAGAGTCTTTGCCATTGACGTTTCCTTTCGATCGGGAGCGTTCAAGTACTCCGACGCAATTGACTGGGGCGTTCAACACAAAACAGCACTGAAACGAACTGCCTCCCGTTCCAACGACCGAACGGCGACTGCCGAGGTCACGATTAGTCGTGCCAGATCATACATTGCTGTATTCCTCGATGTAGCTATTGAGTTGGATAGGTAAGACAGGAGCGCTGGACGCAAAAAATCGGTTGGAGTGGATCCAACCGATTTACGAGAGGATAAGTAACGCGTTTTCGCTCCGGACAGATCGTGATTCCGCTTGGGAATAACGATTCTTGCTCTAGCGCATCTCGGGCTTTATCAGACTGTTAAGCGCTGGTCAAATCTTGACTCCTCGCTCGCGTTCGCCGGGACCGGCGCCCGCACTTTGAGCGACCCACTTCGAACCGTGGCGAAAATGTCGGTCGAACCAGGCTGCTCGCCATCCACCTCAAAGGGAAGCGCGTCCGGCGAATGGATCTCCACGTTGGTCCCCTGGTAGTGGTGCACTGCCGGATGCCCCACGTGCTTGCCGCGATAAACCTTTGGCAATAGCGACAGCAGCAACGTGTATTTGGCCACGTCGTCCAGAACGAAGACGTCAAACTTGCCATCGCAGATCGATGCGGTTGGTGCGATGCGCATTCCTCCGGCGAAGAATCGTCCATTGGCGAGCACAACCATGTCGGCCGAGCCGTCATGTACCACTCTGCCGTCGATCGTCACACGTGTATCACGACCGCTGAAGACCAGAATCGTTCGCATTGCCGCCACCAGATACCCGAGAAAGCCGCCCAATCGCTTCGAAGAGTGATTCATCCAGGCGGCGGTCTCGGCACCCAGGCCGACGTCAGCCACGTTCACGAAGAAGCGCTGCGTCTCGTTACCATCGTTCAAGTACGAAATCGAGCCGATGTCGACCGAGCGCACCGATCCGTCGGCGATGACGTCGACCGCGTGTTCCGGTCCCTGAATGCCGAGGGTTCGAGCGAAATCGCGACCGGTTCCGCACGGAATGAGAGAGAGCACGACATCGGCGGTCGAGACGGCGTCCTTCTCTACGATGCCGTTGACGACCTCGTTAAGCGTGCCGTCGCCGCCGACGACCACGATCTCCCTGATTCCCTCGGCGACGATGCGACGCGCGATTTCGGTCGCGTCACCGATCTCCGACGTCTCGTGGAGGTGGAGTCGGAAGCCGCGGTTGCGCATGCGCTCGGCGATGTTGGGCCAGATCTTTCGCGTGCGTCCGCCGCCGGCAACCGGGTTGACGATCGCGTGCCATTCGTGGTCCATTCGGTCCTCGCTCGTCGACCTCACTGGCCGACCTCAGCAGTCCAGACTGACGCACTCCCGTGGCACTGTGCTCACGGGATCGGATTCGGACGTCCGCCCCATCGCGGTGTCCATATCGTCGGGTGATGTTCAAACAGGCGATCGCGGATGCGCCAGTATATCCCATGGCGGCGGAGAGGTGAAAGTCATGCATGCGATGAAGAGTGGGAGGCAGTACGAGTTACGGTCAAGTGACCGGACTCAGTTCCTCCGAAAACCGCGATTGGAGCATGGTATAATCCGGCGACTTCAACGTCCGGAGTTGTAAGGACAACAGTCACGAAGGTACTCGCCGGACTTGCGCGTCGCACACACATTTCGATGGGTTGGGGGCTCCATCCGGCATGATCAGACCGCTGAGCGCTCTATTCGGCCTCTTCAGTCGCGATCTGGGAATTGACCTCGGGACGGCGAACACGCTCGTCTATGTCAGAGGCAAAGGGATCGTCATCTCTGAGCCGTCTGTTGTGGCTGTCGAACACCGAACGAAGCGCGCGTTGGCCGTCGGAGTGGAAGCCAAGGCGATGGTTGGCAAAACGCCCGGAACTATCGTTGCCGTTCGCCCGCTCAAAGATGGCGTCATCGCCGACTTCGACACTGTCGAGATGATGCTGCGCTATTTCATTCAGAAAGTTCACGTGCAACGCATCATGGCACCGCATCCCCGCGTCGTGATCGGCATTCCCAGTGGCGTGACGGAAGTCGAAAAGCGAGCCGCCAAGGACGCCGCGCTGATTGCGGGCGCCCGTGAGGCTTACACGATCGAAGAGCCAATGGCCGCGGCTATCGGCGCCGGTCTGCCGATCAACGAAGCGGTTGGCAGCATGATCGTGGACATCGGCGGCGGCACGACGGAAGTCGCGGTAATCTCGCTCGGTGGCATCGTAGTGAACCATTCGATTCGCGTCGCGGGGGACGAGATCGACGACGCCATCATCCAGTACGCTCGGCGTGATCACAATTTGGTCATCGGTGAGCGATCCGCCGAAAACGCCAAGATCGCCGCCGGATCCGCGTATCCGCTGGAAGAAGAGCGGACGGTGACGCTGCGTGGCCGTGATCTGCTGACTGGATTGCCCAAGTTCGTCGAAGTGAGCAGCGTGGAGATCCGCGACGCCGTTTCCGGACCGGTCAACACCATCGTCGACCTGGTGAAGATGTGCGTCGAGGAGACGCCGCCCGAGCTCGTGGCAGATATCATGGAGCGAGGAATCACGCTCGCCGGTGGTGGCGCGCTGCTCCTGGGCCTCGACAAACGACTACAATCAGAGCTTCGCATGCCGGTCTACCGAGCTGACGATCCGTTGACGTGCGTCGCGCGCGGTACGGGCCGGGTGGCCGAAGCACTTCATCTCTATCAACGCGCCCTTGCCGGAGGGCAAGAGATTCGCCGGTCGGCGAATTAGGTCCCGGTCCGCTGATGAGTGACCGGCGACGTGGATACCGCATGTGATTTCCCTGACCACCAGACAGACGATCATCCTGATCGCGATCTTCCTCATTACTTCCGTCAGTCTCATCGCGTTGGATCAGCAGCATCGTCTGGACGCGGCGCGCTCACCAGCTGAAGCGCTCATACGCCCGTTTGAAACGGCATTCAGTAAGGCGGGACGATCGATTCGCGGCCTCGGGCACGGATCACCGTCCGCGACCGAGCAACAGCTCGAACAAGTGACCGCGGAGCGGGACAAGCTGCTGGCAGAGAACGCGCGATTGAAGGATCTTCAGTCGCAGGTCAACGAACTTCAGAAGCAACTCGATTTCAAAAAATCGAACCCCGGGCTTACCGTGTTGACTTCCAGCGTGGTGGGACGGGATCCGAACGGAACCGCGCGCATCATGGTGGTGAATCGCGGATCGAACGACGGGGTTGAAGTCGGCATGGCGGTGATTAGTCCGGACTTCTTTATCGGTCAGGTTACCGAAGTCAGCCCGGACCAAGCACGGATAACGCTCGCCACCGATTCCTCGTCGCAGGTTGGCGCGATGCTGCTATCCAACAACGCCAATGGCGTTCTGTTTGGCGAGTGGCAGGCCGGCGGCCAGATGCAATTGAAGTATCTGGATCCAACAACGACGGTCAACCAAGGGGACGTGGTCGTAACTTCCGGTCGGACGGCTCGTGTTCCCCAAGGACTGGTGGTCGGTAAGGTCAGCGGCATCCACCGCAACGTGCAGTCGGACGAGCTCAACGTCGACGTCGCGCCATTGACCGATTTCAACGCTCTGCAAACCGTCATGGTGATTCTGTCGGACGGATCGCAGCCGTGACCGACGGCAATCGACTTGACGTGCGACTAGCGGCGAGCGTCGCGGCCGGCAAGCTAAGCGCGAGTGCCATCCGGTTGCTCGGTCGCGGTGGCGGAACCGCTGCTCCGGGTGTGATCGCCAACACCATCGACTCCCACGTTCTGGATAAGCTGGCTCGAAAGGTTCGCGGTGGATGTATCGTCGTCGCCGGAACAAACGGCAAAACAACCACGTCACGCATGCTCGCTGACATTCTGCAATCCGCCGACCTTCGGGTCATTCACAACCGAACCGGCTCGAATCTAGTCCGTGGCATCACTGCCGCGTTCGCTGCGCAGAGCAGCTGGTCCGGCGAGCCGCGTGGGGATGTGGCGGTCATCGAGACGGACGAAGCAGCCTTTCCGGACGTGGTTCGCCGCTCGAATCCACGCCTGATCTTGCTGCTCAATTTGTTTCGCGATCAGCTCGATCGTTACGGAGAGCTGGATACGGTCGCGAATCACTGGCGTCGGGTATTCGAGCAGTTACGTGATGATCAGATGATGGTTGTGAACGGCGACGATCCTGCCCTGGCGGCGATCACCGACGGCGTGCGTGGGCGGCGGCTCATCTTCGGACTCACCGAGACCAAATACGCGCTAGAAGCGTTGCCGCACGCAGTCGATTCTGCGATTTGCCGGCGCTGCGGTTCCCCCCTCACCTACGAGCAGCTCTTCCTGTCCCATCTGGGCAATTACGTCTGCGAGCATTGCGGCTTCCGACGACCGGAACTGGATTTCGCTGCCAGCGATCTAGAGCTGCATGCATTGGATGCCGTCTCGTTTCACCTCACCGGTCTCGAGCAATCGCTGGGCTTGCGTGTCGCCATTCCGGGTCTCTATAACGCCTACAACGCGCTGGCTGCGGCGAGCGCCGCCATGGCCGTAGGCATCGCGCCGCATCTCATCGCCGGCTCGCTTGCCGGCTTCCGCTCGGCGTTCGGCCGCATCGAGCGCCTGCGCTACCGCGATCGTGACCTGGTGATCGTCCTGGTCAAGAATCCAGTTGGGTTCGATGAGGTCCTGCGCATGCTGGCGACCGCCGGGCAGAATGAGCCGACGATGATCGTGATCAACGATCTGGACGCGGATGGCCGCGACGTTTCCTGGCTCTGGGACGTCAACGTCGAGCAGCTCGCCAGCGGCTGTACCGCGTTATTCACCAGTGGGCTGCGTGGCCTGGACATGGCCACGCGATTGAAATATGCAGGCGTGTCTACAGAGCGCATTCACCCGCTTGGGCAGCTGAATTCGGCGCTCGACGAGTTCGTCGACGCAATCCCTGAGGGCGAAACGGGGTATATTCTTCCGACGTATACGGCGATGCTCGAGCTCCGCGACATCCTTGCCCATCGAGGCGCCGTCACCTCCTTCTGGCAGCAATAGTGCGCGCGAACAACGATGGAGCCGAGGAGTGAAAATCACCATCTGCTGGCTATATGGCAACGCCATGAATATCTACGGCGACCGCGGTAATGTGCTGGCGTTGGCGCAGCGCTGCAAGTGGCGCGGCATTGATGCCGAGATCGTACACTCGGGAACCGGCGATTCGCTCGAGCCCAGTAAATACGACATCTTCTTCTGGGGCGGCGGACAGGATCGCGAACAGATCAACGTCTCCGCGGACATTCAAGGAACCAAAGGAGACGTTCTCAAGGCCGAAATTGAAGACGGAGCGCCTCTCCTTTCGGTGTGCGGCGGATATCAGCTCCTCGGGAAGTATTACCGACCACATGACGGGGACGAGTTGCCTGGAATCAGCCTCTTCGATGCCTGGAGCGTTGCCGGACATGAGCGCTTTATCGGCAACGTGGTGATTAATTCGGAAGAGTTCGGCGAACTGGTCGGATTTGAGAACCACAGTGGCTTGACGCACCTTGGCCCGACGGCTCACCCACTCGGGCGGGTTCGGATTGGTCACGGAAACAATGGCACTGACGGATATGAGGGCTGCCACTACAAAAACGCCATCGGCTGCTACATGCACGGAGCCTTGCTTCCAAAGAACCCGGTCGTATCCGATTACCTCATACGTGCGGCGCTGCAGAGACGTTATGGTGTCGACGAATTGGAGACATTGGACGACACGCTCGAATCGGCCGCGCATTCGTCGGCCGTGAAGCGGGCGATGGTTCAACGCTAGGGTTGGTCATCGTCCTTAGTTTGCATGTTGGAGGGGAATTCGATGCGGATCGCCATCATCTCAGACGTCCATGGAAATATTCACGCGCTCGATGCCGTGTTGGCCGATCTGGACGCGACTGGTCCATTCGACGAGATCGTTTACGCCGGGGACATCGCCTTCAATGGCGCGTTCCCATCCGAGTGCATCGATCGGATTCGCGAACGCGGTTACCGGGCCGTGCGCGGCAACACGGACGAGGCCCTTGTTGAGATGGCCAAGGGCTCGTCGTATGAAATGTCGGTGACCGACGATGCGCAGCGCCACACGCCCGCTCTTCAGGTGCTTGATCGCTGGGCCAACGACCGGCTTTCGACGGAACAGATCGACTATTTAGCCGGTTGGCCGCTGCGCATCGATATTCACGGTCCTGACAAGAAGACTCTGACGATCTGCCACGCGACTCCCTGGAGCGCGCACGTCACGGTCTTCGAAGACTCCAACGAGAATGTCGCTCTCCAAATGCTTGATCACGCCGATTCTCAAGCCGTGTGCTATGGGCACATCCACGTTCAGTACCGACGTGAGATCGACGATCGATTGCTCTGCGCGGTTGGCAGTATCGGCGCGCCGTTCGACGGTGATTCACGAGCAGCCTATGCCGTCATGGCCAACGATGGCGCCGGATGGGACGTCGAGTTTCGTCGCGTCGCCTACGACACCGAGGCCGCATACAACGGACTGATGAACTCGAGCTTGCCAAACCACGAAAAAGTCGCTGAGGGGGTTCGGACGGGGCGTCGCAACATCTGATCCGCACCCGATTCGAGTTCAACATAACATCGACTGTGATACGATTTTCGCGGAGACACGGCTAAACCGGATGGGGACGACACGGAGCCGGTGACACGTCTCGTTTTTGCACTTGTTATAGCGATCATGGCGCTCGCCCAGGCAGCGTTGATCCCATCGATCAACCTGCTCAGTATCAGCCCAAACGTCGTACTGGTACTGATCCTGGTCTGGAGCGCCGAGCGTGGTATGGCTGAAGGCGTCATCTGGACGCTGCCGGTCGGTATCTTGCTGGATCTCCTGGCGCTCGACCCTCTCGGTTCCAACACGCTGGCATTGCTGCCTGTTGCCGTCATCGGGGGATTGGCACGACGGCGTCTCTTTCACAGCGGCGTCATCATCCCAATGGTGCTGGTCGTCGCCGCCACAATCGTGCACCAGATCGTCGGCGCTGTAGTCTCGTCCGCGACTGGTGCGAGCTACTCACTCGGCGTCACCGTGCGTCTTTCGTTCTTGACGGCGCTGTTGAACGTCGCCATGGTGCCCGTGCTTTACATCGGAATTGCCATTTTGGACCGTCTGGGGGTTGTTCGTGCGTCGCGCGCGTAAGCGAATGGAATTGGTTCGATTTGCCGACCGAAAGGGACGGCGGGTCGATGAACGCGCTCCCGATGAGGTCTTCATCTCGCGGCGTATGTTTATTTTCAAGGGACTCGTCGTCGCCGGTTTCGGCGGGCTTGCCGCCAAGCTCGCGAAGATGCAGATGGTCGATGCGCGGCAATACGACAATCAGGTCAAGGGGAATAGCCAGCGATTCGAGGTGCTCAATGCGCCACGTGGTCTGATTGTCGATCGGAACGGCAAGACTCTGGCCGACAACCGCATTAGCTGGACGGTCTCGATACTTCCGCCACAAGTTCCGGACGACGAAAGCGCCGTCAGCTTCATCCGCGATCAACTCACCTCTACGCTTGATCTCAAGCCGATGCTGGTCGTGCGCAAGAACGGCTTGCCGCTCGGCTCCGAAGAATACGTGCTGACATCGTTGGCGAAGACGATCGGCGAGGATCCCAAGGACCTGATTCAACAGGTGATGGTTGACACGTCCGACAATCTCGTCTCCGTGAAAGAGGATTTGACGCCGGCCCAGGCTAATCAATACAAGCCACTCGAGGACCAACTCCCTGGCGTTCACGTCATGGGGAACTTTGATTTCTTGCTTGAGTTGCATGCCGACAGCGTGCTACCGGTGACGGTCAAGGAAGACATCCCCAAGAATGTCGCGCTATCTTTGCAGGCGAATTCTGTCTATCTGCCGGGTGTAAAGGTGAGCGATCAGAAACTCTTGCGACGCTATCTTGGGGGCGACGATTTCTCGCACATGCTCGGGTACGTGGGTCCGATCAACCAAGAGGAATACGACGCATTCCAGAACAAGGGGAACAACCCGTACATCGCGACTGATTATGTCGGAAGGGGTGGGTTGGAAGAGGCGTTCGAGCCCTATCTGCGCGGGGTGCATGGCGGTCGTTGGGTCCAGACCGATGCACGAGGCGTCGAGATTGCCGAGATTCCGTCGATGCGACGTGATCCATCGCCGGGACATACGGCGGTCTTGACCATCGATTCGGACTTCCAGAAGGCCGTGTCCGCCGCGCTGGCCGACGGAATCCAGAAGGCCAGTGAGGGTGCGGTCAAGGACGGGTTATCGCCGGTGGGGTCTGGCGTGGCGGTGGCCATCAACCCACAGAACGGCGAAATCCTGGCGCTCGTCTCGTTGCCGACCTACAACAATCAACTCTTCGTCGATGGCATTTCCGAGAAACAGTATCAGGACTATTTGAATGACCCGTTCAAGCCGTTGAATGACAACTCGGTCAGCGGTGAATTCCCTCCTGGTTCAACCATTAAGCCGTTGCTCGCTTGCGCAGCACTGCAGGAGGGAACGCTCGATCTTCAGACCGAATACTTCTGCGCTGGGTCAATACGAGTTCCGACCGTGACCGACGAGGCGGGCGGCAATGAGTACGTTTGCTGGCTGAAAACAGGTCACCATGCCATCTCGATTGAGGACGCCATCGCGCAGTCCTGCGACGTCTTCTTCTACAACGTCGGCGCCCCCGGCCAGATCCCAGAGGGCTCGACGCAGCCGCTGCACTACTACATTCCTGGTGATGCACAACCACACAACTTTGAGGGGCTCGGAATCGACCTGATCGACAAGTATTTGCGCGGTTCATTCGGCTTCGGCCAGGAGACCGGCGTCGAACTGGCCGGAGAGTCGACTGGTATCGTGCCAGACGCCAAGTGGCTCTTCCAATCCCCTTTGCACGAATACTGGTCTGTCGGCGATACTATCAATGTCTCGATCGGACAGGGGCACCTTTCTTGTACACCGTTACAGCTCGCCTGTGCCCATGCAGCCATCGCCAATGGTGGCACGTATTACCGGCCGCGACTGGTCAAAGAGCTGCGTGATTCCGACGAACAGATCTTTCGGTCATTCCAACCTGAGAAGCTTTGGTCTCTTTCAGTCGACTCTCAGCATGTCGAAGCCGTGCGAACCGGCATGCGGAAAACGGTCACTGAGGGTACCGCGATGGGGAAATTCGTCCTCACGGGGAACGACATTCCGATCGCAGGAAAGACCGGAACCGCCGAGTTTGGGGAAATGATCGACGGCAAGTACCGGCGCTCCCACGCGTGGTTCGCGGCGTGGGCACCGTACGACAAACCTGAGATTGCGGTCATCGTGCTGATCGAAAAGGGTGGCGAGGGCGCTACGTACGCGGTGCCGGTGGCAGACGCCATCCTGGCGGCCCACTTTGGAAAGACACAACCGAAAGCCTAGACTTGGGGTGTTGGACGGGAGTTTGGCTGGCGCTGGTGCGTTTTCCAGGGCAGTCATGGCGCGGGATTTGGCGGTTGGGGAAGGAGCGCGTGGCTCATGGCCGAGCGGTATCGCGAGAACTACGAGCAAGTGCGTGTGCGGGGCACACGCGATGGCTTCATTCTCCAGTTGCCGCTGGAAGCCCCATTGCCCGTTCTGCTCGGGATGGTGCGTGGCTGTATCGACGGTGGCGGCGAATTCTTTCAGCAGTCTGAGCTCGTCATCGATTATGGTGCCCGCGTTCCGAACGTCGAGGAGATCGTCGCACTGCGCTCGCTCCTTTCTGAGCGTGGCGTTCGGCTCCGCACGGTGATTTCCGGCAACCCTACCTACGGCGAGATGCTCCGGTCCTGGGGCTATCACCCACTGCGTGTCGTTTCCCAAGGAGCGGTTGACGAGGGTCAGGATACAGGCGCGCACACCGGTTCTGACGGTGAACGGAGCGCGCTTTACGTCAGACGTACGCTCCGATCCGGCTCATCCATTCAGTCAGACGGAGACGTGGTCGTCGTTGGTGACGTCAACGCGGGAGCCGAAATTACGGCTGCTGGAGATGTTCTGGTCTGGGGTACCATTCGCGGCACCGTCCACGCCGGAATCGACGGTGACTACTCCGCCATGATCTGCGCTCTCAAGCTGACTCCGACACAACTGCGGATCGGGAGTATTTACGCGCGGCCGCCGGATCAGCGTGACGTTGGAGCGGACATGCCGATGACCGCACGCATTCACAATGGCGAAATCATCGTGGAACCATGGAAGACCGACCGCCGGGCGACGCGGTACTGAGGGACTCGAACGGTCGTTTTCAACCCGGGCGCCGCGGCGCGTCAGTCATTGAGGTAGGGAAATGGGAGAAGACCGACAGCATGGAACGCTCGGGCGGATCATCACGATCACCTCGGGCAAGGGTGGCGTCGGCAAGACGACCACGACCGCGAATATCGGCGCCGCGCTGGCGTCGCTCGGTAGGTCGGTCGTCCTAATCGACGCGGACATCGGCCTGCGAAACCTCGACATCGTCCTGGGTCTCGAGAATCGCATTGTGTATGACCTGGTCGACGTCGTCGAAGGTACCTGCCGACTGCGGCAGGCGATGATCCGTGATAAGCGTCTCAACAATCTCTACCTGATTCCGGCGGCACAAACGCGCGAAAAAGAGGCTGTCTCGCCGCAGCAGATGAAGACGCTCTGCGAGGAGCTTCGTCGTCAGTTCGATTTCACGCTGATCGACTCCCCGGCTGGAATCGAGCAGGGCTTCCGCAATTCGATCGCCGGAGCTGATGACGTGGTAGTGGTCACGAATCCTGAAGTTTCTTCAGTCCGCGACGCCGACCGCATCGTCGGACTGGTAGAGGCATCTGAGTTGGCCACCCCCAAGCTCATCGTCAACCGCATTGATCCGGCGCTCGTGCGTCGTGGCGACATGATGAGCGTCGACGACGTGACCGAGATCCTGTCCATTCCTTTGATCGGCGTGGTGCCGAATGACGAGACGATCGTAACCTCGACCAACCGAGGCGAGCCCGCCGCCCTGGATCCAGAATCCAAAGCGGGTCGCGCGTTCCGCAACATTGCCAAGCGCATCAACGGGGAAGAGGTGCCGTTCATGCCGCTTGAAGAGCCGGATGGTGCCTGGCGTCGCTTGCTCCGGTCGATCGGAATACGAAGCAACAAGGGGGAACCGGTGCGAGGGGGAGGGACGAGTTAGATGGGCTTTTTTGACACTCTGCTAGGACGTAGTGCGTCGCGACGGAACCCCTCGAGCGCCTCGATGGCAAAACAGCGACTGGTCGAGGTTCTGGTCCAGGACCACGTCAAGATAACGCCTGAGGTGATGGAAGCGATCCGTAGCGACATTTTGAAGATCCTATCGCAACACCTGGATGTCGACGCCGATCAGCTCCAGATCAATCTCACCCGCACGGATCGCGGCGACAACCTAGTGGCTAACGTGCCCGTCCGCCGCGGCGCTGGATCGCGACACTAGTGCGACGTGATTGAAACATTACCGCTCGGGGGGCTCGAGCTCCATCACGTTGGCATCGTCGTTCGCGACCTTGATAAGACTGTCGCGCATTACCGTCTGCTTGGGTTCGACGAGCCGATTCAGGCGGATCTCCACGATCAGGGCGTGCGAGTCGCCACGTTCTCGGCCGGATCCGGCTACCTCGAACTGCTGATGCCCATTGCCGAAGGAACGGGCGTCACGCGATTTCTGGAGTCGCGCGGCGAGGGCATGCATCATATGGCCCTGAAAGTGCGCGATCTGGAAAAGGAGCTGCGCCGCCTCGAGGCCAGGGGCCTGCAGCTCATCGACGAGCACCCGCGTGTCGGTGCCCATGGCTGGCTCGTCGCCTTTATCCATCCTCGCTCGTGTGGCGGCGTCCTGACCGAGCTCGTCCAGGTCTGACGTTCGCCGAGAAGGGTCCCAAGGTGATAAGGACAGGCTCCGACCGCGTCACGACCACTTCCGGCATCGAAGTCGATCCGGTTTACCGCGAATCTGATCGACCGGCACAGTCCGACCCCGGACAATACCCCTACACGCGCGGAGTCTATCCTACGATGTATCGCGGACGTCGGTGGACCATGCGGCAGTACGCCGGATTCTCCTCCGCCGAGGAGAGCAATCGGCGCTATCGGCTGCTTCTGGAGCGGGGCCAGACAGGGCTGAGCGTGGCGTTCGATTTGCCAACGCAGCTCGGTTATGACTCGGATGACCCCATCGCTCGAGCCGAGGTCGGTCGCGTCGGCGTAGCTATCAGCACGGTCGATGACATGCGCCGGTTGCTCGATCAGATCGATCTCTCTCGCGTAACCACATCGATGACGATCAACGCTCCAGCCGCGTTGCTGCTCCTCATGTATCAGATCGTGGCCGAAGAGCAAGGAGTCGATTCGAGCAAATTGGGCGGTACGATCCAGAACGACATCCTCAAGGAATACGCCGCTCGCGGCACGTATATCTTCCCGCCGCGACCATCAATGCGACTGGTCACTGACACCTTTGCCTACTGCAGAGACAACCTGCCACACTGGAATGTGATCAGCATCAGCGGATATCACATCCGCGAAGCGGGCTCAACGGCCGCCCAGGAAATCGCCTTCACGCTCTCGAATGCTATCGCCTACGTGAATGCGGCTCTCGAGGCGGGGCTGAAAGTCGACGAATTCGCTCCGCGCCTCAGCTTCTTCTTCAATGCCCATAGCAACTTCTTCGAAGAGGTTGCTAAGTACCGCGCCGCGCGCCGCATGTGGGCCAAGATCATGAAGGAGCGCTTTCACGCGGCCGATCCCAAATCGATGAGCCTGCGCTTTCATACGCAGACGGCCGGATCGTCGCTCACAGCCCAGCAACCGCTCAACAACGTGGTTCGAGTCGCGTTTCAGGCACTCAGCGCGGTGTTAGGGGGCACGCAGAGTCTGCACACCAACGGCTTCGACGAGGCGCTGGGTTTGCCCACTGAAGACGCGGCAACGTTGGCTCTGCGCACGCAGCAGATCATCAGCGACGAGACCGGCGTGGCCGACACGGCTGACCCGCTCGGCGGCTCCTGGTTCGTCGAATCATTGACGGACGAGCTCGAGCGCCGCGCATGGGATCTCATCGACGAAGTCGAGCGGCGCGGCGGAGCGGTCGCCGCGATCGAATCGGGGTTCATCCAGCAGGAGATTGCCGACAGCGCGTACGAGTGGGAGCTCGACGTTCTAAACGGAGAGCGACCGATTGTCGGAGTAAACGAATACCAGGCCGATGAAGAGGTTGGAGTGCCGATCTTGCGTATCGACGATGACGCCGTTCGACGGCAGTTCGAACGGGTGACCGCCTACCGCACCACGCAGGACCGGGCGCGAGTCGAACAGGCGCTCGACGAGGTCGACCGAGCCGCGCGGGGCACCGACAACCTCCTCGTCGTCATGAAGGCTGCACTGCAGAGTGGCGCCACGCTGGGAGAAATCTGCGGTCGGCTGCGCGGTGTCTGGGGTGAGTACCGACCGAGCACGTAGCGGCGTATGGCAGCCCTCACCTCGTCAGTCCAATCCCCGCGTGCTCCGAAGCCAGCGCCATGGTCGGGAAGACGTGTCGGTAGAGGTGATAGTTGATGTAGAAGTCGCGTGGGAATCCTGTCCCGGTGAACTGCGGTTCATCCCACGTCCCGCCTATCTGTCGATCGCGCAAGAAATTCAGTCCGCGCAAACAGGCTTCCTCTTGACCCAGTCCTGCGTATTGCAACGACATGACGGCCCAAGCGGTTTGCGACGGGGCGCTTGTCCCAATGCCTGCGAACGACGTGTCAACGTACGAATGGCACGTCTCACCCCAGCCGCCATCCGCGTTCTGCCGATCGAGCAGCCACCGTATCGCCCGCCAGGCGCGTCCCGGCAGTCGATCACCAGAACCGTAGAGCGCATGAAGCGCAGAGATGACGCACCACGTGCCATAGATGTGGTTCACACCCCAACGTCCGAACCAGGAACCATCAGGCTGCTGAGTCCGTCGCAGATATGCAAGTCCCTCGGCGACCTTGCGGTCGGCCGGCGTGTTTCCTGTTCGCGCCAGCATCTCGATGACGTGCGCCGTGACGTCTTCCGAAGGTGGGTCGATGAGCGCACCGAAGTCGGCAAACGGGATGCTGTAGACTCGGTCGTTGGTGTTGTCCCTGTCGAATGCGGCCCATCCCTGATTGCTGGATTGCATGGCGATCACCCAGCGCACGGCGCGGTCGATGGCGGGCTGAACCTTCTTGCGCTCACCGGCGTCGAGCAGCGAAACGACGACAACCGCCGTGTCGTCGATATCGGGATAGATATCGTTGTCGAACTCGAAGGCCCAGCCGCCGCACTCGACATTGGGCACCTTGATCTGCCAGTCGCCGCCGCCGGTGATCTGTTCGCGAAGAATCCAATCGACCGACTGCCGCACGGCCGGGTGATCCGGTTTGAGTCCTGACCGCGCCAACGCCTGCATCACCCAGACAGTGTCCCAAACCGGCGACATGCAGGCTTGCAGACGCCAACCTTCCTCATCCTCCACTCCGAATCCGTTCAGTCCGCGCAACCCCTTCAGCATGATGGGGTGGTCGACGGCCATGCCTTCGAGGTTGAGTGCGATGAGAGAGTAGACCCAGGGAGGTTGAATGCCTCCCCAACTCCCATCCGTTTCCTGCCGCTGCACGATCCAGTCGGCTATCTCGGCGCAGGCAGCATTCCGCTTTGGGTGAACAGGGAACCGGTCATAGAGCTTGAGAAGCCGATCGGTCCACCAGAAGAAGCCGGAGCCCGGCACTCGCGTAATTTGGGCTTCCGTTCCAGGAACGATCAATTCTCGCAGGTCGCAACCGAGCGGTCGGACTGGCCGCTTGGTCAACACGATGAGGAGGGGTGCAATGGTCCCGCGCGCCCAGCAGGCGAAATCGTAGAGATTGAACGGGACCGACGCCGGGAGGTAGACGAGCTCGGGTGGCATGCTCGGTATGCCGTCCCAAGGATAGGCGCCGAAGAGCGCCACCCACATCTTGGTGAACACGCGAGCGCTGGCGACGCCTCCCAGTCGATGGATGAGCTTCAAGGCACGCAGCATCGGTTGGCTGGTGGGATCGACACCGAGAACTTTGAGCGCCACGTAGGCTTCGATGGTCGTGCTCAAGTCGGCCGGGGCGTTGTAGTAATTGCCCCAAGAACCGTCTTCACGCTGATTCTTGAGGATGTGGACCATAGCGCCATCGCGAATCGAATCGAGCGGGATGTCGAGGAACCGAAGCAAGAGCACGTGCTCGGCCGTCATGGTGACGTTCGTCTCTAATTCACCACACCACCAACCGCCGGGATCCTGATGCTCGAGCAGCCAATCCACGGCGCTTTTGAGCGTCTCATCCAACGGTGACAACGTCCTTCTCAATGGCGGCGAGGTTGGCCGCAAGCAGCCTGGCAGCGGCGCGACCACTGCGAACCGCCGACTCCATCGTGGCGGGCCAGCCGGTGTCGGTCCACGCACCCGCGATGGCGACGTTCGGTGATGACGTTGCGGGTCCGGGTCGCTTCAATTCGGGAGTAGGCACGAACGTCGCCTCGCGATCGCGCGTCGCGGCGCCACGGCGAAGCACTGCACCAGATAGCTGCGGCAGGACTGCTCTCAGCTCACGGTCGCACATCTCGATAAGATCCTCACTGGGACGGTGGACGTGCGCGTCGGCCGCGCTGAGACTGCAGCAGAGATAACCGGGCGTCTTCTGAAACACCCACTGCACTGGCGAATCGATCAGCGCGGCGAATCCAAAGTCAAGCTCTTCAAGGTCATACCAGAGATGCACGTCGACGATAGCCGCCGTTTCGAATTCGCCGAGTTCGCGTATTCCGAGTCGCGCCCCGTCGCCGAGAATGCGATCGAGGTTTGCCGGAGGCACTGCGAGCACGATTCCATCGTATTCGAAGCGTGTGCCATCACTCAGCACCAATCCACCGACAAGCTGAGGAGAACCGATTGATCGGTCGTAGGTCAGCGACGACACGGAACTGCGCAAATGAACGGCGTCGAGCGTCGCGGCCGCTAGTCCCGCCAACCGCCCAAGCGGCACCTTGGCGAACCCGATGCGGGCCGCGCCTGAATCGGACAGGAATGCGGTGGTGATGACATGCAACCCCGACTCCGCCGAAACGCGTTCGAGCGGCGCGTTGAGAGATGGTACGAGAAATGGGTCCCAAAATGCCTTGCGCGCGGCAGCTGACTGGCCATGTCGCGTCAGCCACTGCGCCATGGTTTCGCCTGGTTTGCAGCCCGAGCGCGCCTGCATGGTCGCCAGACCAATCTTGAGGCGGTCGATGAGCTTCAGGTGCTTGTATCGCAAGAGTGACGGCGCGAGATGCAACGGGCTCGGCAGGTTCGCGGCTCTCAGCGATGACGGCTCCTTGCCGGGATCGAGCAGCAGCGCTTCGAACCGATCTTGCAGATAGAGAAGCTCGTTATGAGATCGGTTTGTGGCGGTCGCGATCTGATCGACGAAGTCGATGAACTCCGTGCAGCAGGCTAGGTAGACGTGTTGGCCGTTGTCGACTTCGACTCCATCAACTTCGAATGATGTTGCCTTGCCACCAATTAAGCGGGTGCGCTCGAATAGTTCGACGGAGAAGCCCTGCCGTTTCAGCTCGACCGCCGCGCTCAGGCCGGCCAGCCCAGCGCCGACGACGGCTAGATGGCCTTCGCCCATGATTTCGCCATCACTGAAAGCTTGTCTTTGCTCGAGAGGGAGATCCGCTCTCGAAGAGGAACAGTTGGGTTCATTTCGATGCGATCGAGAATCGCCTGGTAAATGCCGGCCATGGTGAAGACGCAGGCGGTCGCTCGTCGAGGGATGTAGCGGGTGACCAGCAGTCCACTGGCAAAGCAACCGCGCGCCCTGGCTACCTCGAAGTGCACCAGCTTCTCCCATGCGTCTCCGCCAACGCCTTCCGCGATGGTACGCTCGTCGACTCCATGAAGTTCGAGATCTTCCGTGGGAAGATAGATTCGATCTCGTTCGTAGTCTTCCCGTACGTCTCGGAGCATGTTGGCGAGTTGCATTGCCACCCCAAGTTCGTCCGCGTACTCAAGCGCGGTTGGGTCGGTATAGCCGAAAACACGCACGCACATGCGCCCAACAGCAGAGGCCACCAGCTTGGAATAGCCTCGGAAGTCGTCCCAGGTTTCGTATCGCTTGACGGTGAGATCCATGGCAACCCCGTCAATGAGCGCTTCGACTTCGTTTCGTGGAATTCGGTATTGCGCCATCGCGTGAGATAGAAGATGCATGATCGGATCGTCGAAAATGCCAGCTGCGCAGCGTTCCAGCCGTTCTCGATGCGGACGCAGCATGTCGTCGTCGAATGTGGCCTTGACCAGGTCAACCGCGTCGTCGACCTCACGGGCGAAGCTGTAGAGGGCATAGATCGCCGTGCGTTGCGATTTGGGAAGGGCGATGAATCCCCAATAGAAGTTCTTCGCTTCCCGGTGCGTCAGTTCCTGGCAATACCGAGCGCTTTCATCGAGACGCGTGCTTGTCCGTGATTCGTCAACCGCGACGGCGAGAGACGCTGGAGGAGGGCTCTCCCGCACGATAGGTCGACGCGTTGCCAGACCCTTCAATGTTTCGCGCCCAAGCATTGTCCACCTTCCCTCCACGCCGAAGCAGCGCCAATGCGATAATCCTTGCCTTATCTCTAGTCGACACGTGGGGGCGCGATAGTTCCGTGCGATAACCCGCATCCCTCACGGCCGAAACGATCGCTTCACCGCCGAGTCGGTAGAGCGACAATTGAATGCCGAGACGTCGGGGCACCATCGTTTCGAGCTCGCGCCCGGAGGATAGGAGCGAGACCGCACGATCGCAGTGCTCTTGAACAGCTCCCGCCACGCCGCGATCTCGGATGTCAGTCTGAACCAAATACGTGCGTCCAATCGCTCGATCTCGCTTGACATCCTGCGCGAAGTTGGCCAGCTGCAGCCCAATGCAGACGTTGTCAGAGAGCTTCGTTGCTCGCTGATCGTTGGCCCTGAAAACCTGGAGCACCATTCGTCCCACCGGGGCAGCCGACAACTGGCAGTAGGCCAGCAATTCCTCCCAGCTTTGGTACTCGCTGACAGTTTGATCCTGAACGTTTGCGGCGATGAGATCCAGAAACGGTTCTTCGTCCATTTCGAACTGCTTCACTGTTTCATTCAAGGCGAGCAGCACCGGATGGATCGGAGCCACCGATGAGCGAAACATCTGCTCTACTTCCTCGCGCCAAAGCGCGAGTCGCTCGATGCCGTCGCCCGCACTCTCGTCGCCGAGATCGTCAGTCGTGCGGCAGAACGCGTAGATGCGTGCCAAATGCACCCGCAGAGCTGCCGGAAGGATCTTGGATGCAACGGTGAAGTTCTCGTAATGCTGGTTGGCCAGCATCCGGCAATAGGAGTCCGCGACTACCTCCGGCGTCAACTTCCTCAAGAGCCCACCACCTCGACCGTGATCTGGCGCTGGCGTGGCGAATTGAGCTCCACCAGAAAAATACGTTGCCACTTGCCGAGATTCAGCTCTCCTTCGATCACCGGAACGCTCTCGCTCGAGGAGAGGAGCAGATGCTGACAATGGGCATGTCCGTTGCGAGGTTCGTCCGGACCGATGCCGATGCGTTGATCGTGATCGTAGCTACCGTCGCAGGGTGAAATACGTTCGAGGAGACGCGTGAAATCGGCCATCAGCAATGGTTCGTTTTCATTGATGCGAATGGCGGCCGTTGTGTGTTTGGAATAGATCTGCGCGAATCCGTTGCGAATGCCGGACGCCTGCACGATTTTGTCGACGTCCGCGGTGATGTCGATGAACGCTTCGTTGACCGTCGAATAGCTCAGCTGTCCGATCGAAATCTCGATACCGGCAGGCTGAATTGGAGCGAGACGCGGATTTCGACGGAACTCCTCAACGGTGTCGGCTCCCACACAGAACATCGTCGTCCTCAGTACGTCGATGAACTCCTCGGCGAGACTAAAGATCGCTTGCTCACCTTGCGCCGCTGCGCGTAGGAACGGCCCGGCCGCTCCGACCAGGTTGGCGCCCAGGGCGATCGCCTTGGCCACATCCATACCGCTGCGAACACCGCCGCTGGCGAAGATAGTTGCGTTGGGTGCGGCGCGGCGGGCGAGGCGCACGGCATCGGCGGTCGGCAGCCCCCAGTTCGCGAACGCGCTGGCCGTCCCCCCACGCACGGAACCGTTCAATCGGTGCCGCTCGACCTCACTCCAGGACGTGCCTCCGGCGCCTGCCACGTCCACCGCCGAGACACCTGCGTCGATGAGCGCTCTCACGTCATCCGGTGCGATGCCCCACCCGACCTCTTTGGCGATAACGGGAACTTCAATCTGCTGGCACAACAATTCGATCTTGGAGAGCAGTCCGGAAAAGTCCGTGTCACCTTCCGGCTGGAGCGCTTCCTGCAACGCGTTGAGATGGAGGACGAGTGCGTTGGCGTGAAGAAGATCGACAAGATAGCGACATTGATCGACGGTGACGCCTTTGTTGAGCTGGATGGCGCCGAGGTTGGCGAAGATCATGCAGTCAGGAGCATATGGGCGGATGTTGAATGTCGGCAGAACCTCTGGGTGCTCGAGGAGTACTCTGCCCGATCCAAGGCCAATTGCCAGTCTAAAGTGTTGCGCAGTCTCGGCGAGCTGGATGTTAATGGGCTGAGCCTCCGCGACTCCGCCGGTCATGCAAGAGATGAATATTGGGGCTCCGAGAGAGTGGCGAAAGAGCTCAGTGGTGGTACTGACGTCTTTGAAATTGACTTGCGGAAGTGCGCGGGGCATGAAGCGATAGTTCTCAAACCCGGTCGTAATGCCCTTAGCAGAAACATCTTCTTCGAGATTGATACGCAGATGCTCTGCTTTGCGCTTCGGTGTTCCCGTGGTCTTCTTTCCGGGAAGCTCCGTTCCAACCACGAACTGCTCCCTCCGGTGTACAGGCGCCGCGCGATGCTCTTCCTGTCCGCCTTTTCCCTCTTTCTTGCCTTCGTTAGATCGTCATATTGGGCTGTGTTCCAGGTGCGCAAGGCGCCTGCCATGGTGTAGCGATTTCCCCCGGGCACAACTCCTGCTGTTGTCACAAACTGACAGCGATTCAATGGTCTGATCAATACGGTATAACCTGAACTCCGGTGAGCCCGTATGTTGCCTCTACAGAATAATACGACTTGACTGGATTCTTGTTGATACGTTCTTGCGGGATCGGAACGCAGGCGCCTCGGTGAAATTCCGATTAGATCACAGGGAAATTCCTTGACGCGTGATGCGTTACCTGTTGACAGGGCTACCATAATGGACGTGTATCGTATTCCACGCCGTCACGCAAAACAGGCCATGGTCGCGCCGCAGTTCTCGTCTCCAGTTGCCGACTGCCACCAGGGAGGGCACATGCCAATCACGATGCGGCAAAACATGCGGATTCTTACATACGTTCTTGGAAACCGTCTGCGCAAACAAGAGAAATATCCGCTCGTCTTGCAACTGGAACCACTCTATCAGTGTAACTTAGCCTGTGCAGGTTGCGGCAAGATCCAACATCCCAAAGATGTGCTGCAACAACGGATGACGGTGCAGCAGGCGGTCGATGCCGTGCTGGAGTGCGGCGCGCCCGTGGTATCCATCGCCGGAGGCGAGCCGCTCGTACATAAAGATATCGATAAGATCGTACAAGAGTTGGTGAAACGCAAGAAGTTCGTCTATCTCTGCACGAATGCGCTCCTCCTCTCCAAAAAGCTGGACCAGTTTGAGCCTTCTCCCTATTTCTCCTGGTCGGTTCACGTCGATGGCACCCGCGAGCGCCACGATCAATCGGTCTGCCGAGAAGGCGTCTTCGACCGAGCGGTCGAGGCCATTCGTGAGGCGCAGAAACGTGGTTTCCGGGTCACGACCAACACGACGTTCTTCTCTCAGGACACGCCGCGCAGCGTGCGCGACGTGCTCGACTTTCTCAATGACGATCTGAAGGTCGACGCCATGCAGATCTCGCCGGGCTATGCCTACGAGAAGGCTCCGGACCAGGAGCATTGGCTGCAGGTGGAGAACACGCGCGCCATGTTCCGCGAGGCATTCGCCGATGGTCGTCGCAAGAAGTGGCGACTCAATCACACCCCTCTCTTCCTCGATTTCCTTGAGGGCGTCGTCGATTTCCCTTGTACGGCCTGGGGTATCCCCTGCTATTCCGTATTCGGATGGCAACGCCCATGCTACTTACTGGCCGACGGGTACGTGAGCACGTACAAAGAGCTGGTGGAGACGACCGACTGGGACCAATATGGCCGCGGTCGCAATCCGCGCTGTGCAAATTGCATGGCCCACTGCGGTTATGAGCCGACGGCCGTCATGGCGACCATGAAATCGCCACGCGAGTCGTTGCGTGCCACCGCCGACGTGATGGGGGCCGCTATCCCATTCAGTTCAATCCGGAACCGAGCCAGCCGAGATCACATTTCCGCGAGCGCCTGACCTCGTGAGCGTCGCCGTGAATCAAACTGTCTTCCTCACTGGGGCCACCGGCTTCATCGGTGGCCACGTCATGTCCGCGCTGCTCGGCGCCGGATATCACGTCAAGGCATTGGTACGGCCCGGAAGCGACGGGATCAAGCCGTGCGGCGACTGCGAGATCGTGACCGGAGATCTGCTTCGACCCGGTGATTTGATCGAGTCGATGCGTGGCTGCCGCTATCTGGTCCATGTCGCCGCGCTCTACACATTCGCACCGTCACGCCGTGGTGACGTCTGGCGCACGAACGTCACCGGCACAGCCGGACTGCTGGAAGCGGCGAGTCTGGCAGGAGTCGAGCGAGCCGTCGTCACGTCCAGTTCGGCCACGGCCGGCCCGGCGCGTGGTGATCGGCTCGCGACTGAACGTGATTTCCCCGAAGAACATGACTCCGTCTCCGTCTATCATCGCTCCAAGATCGAGCAAGAACGCGCTGCCCTGAAATCGCTCCTGCCGGTCACCTTCGTCTTACCGACCACGCCCGTGGGCCCGCGCGATCGAAAACCAACTCCGACAGGCAAGATGATCGTCGACTTCATGCGCGGGAAGATGTTCGCCTCGTTGCCTGGCGGTATGAACGTCGTTGCCGTTGAGGATGTAGCGCGGGCACACATAGAGGCGCTGCGGCGAGGAGAGATTGGGGAGCGGTACCTGGTTGGGGGTCGGAATATGAGCCTGGAACAGATCTGGGTGGCCCTGGCCGCGATCTGCAATCGGCCGGTTCCCAAGCACGAGATCCCATATCGACTTGCGACTATCCTGGGATGGGGAGACGAGCTCCGCTGCCGGGTCTTCTCAGACCAGGTGCCGTTGGTGCCTCTTGAAGGGGTTCGCATGGCGCGCCACAACATGTTCGTCGACAACGCGAAAGCACGAAACGAACTTGGGATCACACCGACGTCGGTGCCGGCCGCGCTTGAACGCGCCGTCCGTTGGTTCCAAGACAATGGGTACGCTCAGTGACCGACGCGATTCCGTCACCGACGCCCCACCTGCGCTGATGACCGGCCGCATCACCAACGTCGAAATTTTCGCTCCAACATTCTTTGAATACCTGCTCGCGCGTTCCGTCCGACCGGTCGTGCCGGTGCGTCATGTGGGGATGAGACTCGCGCGGTGGGATTCCCAGACCGATGACGGCCTTGTCATTCTTTGCGGTTTGGCGGGTGCGCTCACGGAAGACCTGCGTCCTGGTGACGTTGTGATTCCGGAGGAGACCTCGTTTGAAGGTGGAGCGGTGAGGTCCATGAATGCGGACCTCGTTGACGCGTTGCGTGCGTCGGCACGTATCTTAGGTTACGCGCAGCGCCACGGCCGGCTGCTTACTGCCTCCGGTCTGGTGACAGGTGCCGATCGAGCAGTTTGGTCC
This sequence comes from uncultured Chloroflexia bacterium, assembly GCA_963713965.1. Classification (GTDB taxonomy): domain Bacteria; phylum Chloroflexota; class Chloroflexia; order Thermomicrobiales; family Thermomicrobiaceae; genus CALAGB01. The sequence goes on along the minus strand of OY970217.1, from coordinate 932,188 downwards.
AACCGTGGGTTCGTCGCGGCGGATATGGAAGCGGCACTGCTGCCCGAAGAATCACGAGTCGCGGTAGTTCGGGTGATTCTGGATGCGCCTGATCGCTCCATTTCCTCCGATTGGACGAGTCCTGCGCGGGCAGTGGTCGATCGACAACGGTGGCATGAGATGCATTGGATGGTCCGCTACGCTCCAGTGTTCGCTCGCCGGGCGGCGCTCATCGCCTCGGTCGCCGCACGTGAGATTGTTGGCGCTCCGTCGAATTGATGTTTCCCGCTTGTAGCCAATTCCGCGTACAATCGGAGACTGGCTGGAAGAGCCGTCTGTGAAGACGGGTCGACTTCCTGCCGATCACGCGAAGATACACCGTGGCAACGAATGAGCAATTGAGTAGAGGATTGGAAGGCGCGATGGCTGTCGAAGAGCACGTCGAGCGCTCCCGCCTGGAGCGCACCCGTGATGAGATTGCCGAGCAAGAGGCGGCGGCGGTCACGCGACAGCATGAACGCGGCAAACTCTCGGCCCGCGAGCGCGTTCATCTCCTTCTCGATGAGGGCAGCTTCATCGAGCTCGATCCGTTCGTGCGCCATCGCTCGATCAACTTCGGGATGGAGAATCGCCGTCCATACGGCGATGGCGTCATCACCGGTTACGGAACCATCGATGGACGGACGGTGGCCGTCTTCTCGCACGACTTCACCGTGTTTGGCGGCAGTCTGGGAGAAGCCTTCGCCGAAAAGATGGTGAAGGTGATGGACTTCGCTCTGAAGGTTGGGTGTCCAGTCATCGGCATCAACGACTCAGCCGGCGCTCGCATCCAAGAGGGCGTCGAAGGCCTGGCCGGATACGGTGATGTCTTCTACCGCAATGTCCAGGCTTCGGGCGTCGTGCCGCAAATATCGGTGATCGGCGGACCTTGCGCCGGTGGCGCGGTCTACTCTCCCGCCATGACCGATTTCATCTTCATGGTCGAGGGCGTGAGTCAGATGTTCATCACCGGCCCGGACGTGATCCGCACCGTAACCGGCGAAGAGGTCACGCATGAACAACTCGGCGGAGCGGCAACGCACACCACGCGAAGCGGCGTAGCGCACTTCGTCGGTCAGGATGAAGAGGACGTCTTCGAGCAGGTGCGCGCGCTCCTCAGCTTCATCCCGTCCAACAACCTGGATGACGCACCGACATTTCCGCCTGAGGACGATCCAGAGCGCGCGGCTGCCGAGTTGGACGATCTTGTCCCGGAGGTGAGCACCAAGCCCTACGACATGCACGAGGTCATTCAGCACATTGTCGATCATGGCGAGTTTCTCGAGGTTCAGCCCGACTGGGCGCGAAACATTGTGGTGGGATTCGCCAGGCTCGACGGCCACAGCGTCGGGATCGTCGCGAACCAGCCTCAGTATCTGGCTGGAACGCTCGATATTGATGCATCGAGCAAGGCCGCCCGCTTCGTGCGCTTCTGCGATGCCTTCAACATCCCATTGGTGACCTTCGTGGACGTGCCAGGCTTCCTGCCGGGAACCGATCAAGAGTATGGCGGCATCATCCGGCATGGCTCTAAGCTCCTTTACGCCTACTGCGAAGCAACTGTGCCGAAACTGACGGTCATCACGCGCAAGGCCTATGGTGGCGCCTACGTGGTCATGTGCTCGAAGGCACTGCGTGCCGATTTCAGCGTTGCTTGGCCGACGGCTGAGGTGGCGGTCATGGGTCCAGAAGCTGCGGTGAACGTCATCTCTCGTCGCGAGATCGCCGAGGCAGAGGACCAGGACGCCAAACGCGAAGAATTGGTAGCCGATTACCAGCGAGAGTTCTCCAACCCGTTCCAGGTTGCCTCGCGCGGCTACGTCGACGACGTCATCGCACCGAGTCAGACGCGCGGATGGCTGATCAAGGCGCTGCGCGCGACACGTTCAAAGCGCGAAGCGGTGCCAAAGCGCAAGCACGGGAACATTCCGCTGTGAACGGGAACCAAGAAAAGTTAGTAGGTGGTTTGCGCTTGCGGTTCGAGATCAAGCCGGAGCCGAGCCTTGATGAGGCGGCGGCGATCGTGATTGCAATCAAGAAGCTGAAAGCAAGTGAGAAGTTGGAGGCCGTGCCTCAGTTGTCGGGCTGGCGGCTCGCTGCCCGTCGCGAGGCGCTCCACGATGCGTTGCCGGACCGGACGGATGGCGCCTGGCGGCACGACTCGAACGATAGCGGATGATGGGGGATCCGTTGACTGACCTTGCGAACATGTTTGCGAAGGTGCTAGTCGCCAATCGTGGCGAGATCGCGATGCGTATCATGCGCGCGTGTCATGAGATCGGCGTCACCAGTGTCGCCGTCTACGGCGAAGGAGAGTTGACCGCACCACACGTGCGCTACGCGGGCGAAGCGTTCAGAATCCCTTCCGAGCGCGCGCTGCCATATCTGGACATCTCGGCGTTGATCGACGTCGCAAAGCGCGCGGGCGCCGAGGCGATACACCCTGGGTATGGATTCCTGGCCGAGAATCCTGAGTTCTCCTCGGCTTGCACCGAAGCCGGACTGGTCTTCATTGGCCCGTCACCCAGTTCGATCGCCGCCATGGGAGACAAAGTCGCCGCACGCAAGGTGGCGCTATCCGCTGGAGCCCCCCTCGTTCCGGGCAGCGACGGCCCGGTCGACGTTTCCGGAGCGAAAGCATTTGGCGAGCAACACGGCTTCCCCATCGCCATCAAGGCTGCCGCGGGGGGCGGAGGGCGTGGATTTCGCGTGGCATGGTCGGCCAGCGAGGTTGTCGATGCGCATCGTGGGGCATCCGGCGAAGCTGAACGCTACTTTTCCGATGGCCGAGTCTACGTGGAACGCTATCTGGACCATCCGCGGCACATCGAGATTCAGATCTTCGCGGATCGTCACGGGAACTGTGTCGCCATTGGCGAGCGCGATTGTTCTGTACAACGGCGGCACCAGAAGCTGATCGAAGAGAGTCCGTCCCCGGCGATTGACCAGCCCATTCGCGATCAGATGCAGGAGACGGCCATAAAGCTTGCGCGTGAGGTCGATTACCTCGGTGCTGGTACAGTCGAGTTCCTCTTCCAGGACGGCGAGTTCTACTTTCTCGAAATGAACACGCGCATTCAAGTGGAGCATCCGGTCACCGAGCTCATCTCGGGGCTGGATCTGGTGGCGGAGCAAATTCGTGTGGCGGCCGGAGCGCCCCTCTCCTTTGGACCCAACATCGACTTTCGTGGTCATGCAATCGAGTGTCGCATCAACGCGGAGGATCCGGCGCGCGGCTTCGCGCCGGCGCCGGGTACCGTAACCGAGTACCAGCCGCCAGTCGGAATGGGCGTGCGTGTTGATAGCGCTGCTGTGCCGGGCTACACCATTCTGCCTCAGTATGACTCGCTGGTGGCCAAGCTCATCACCTGGGGCCGCGATCGGGACGAGTCGCTGCGACGTATGCGCAGGGCACTCAACGACTTCGAGGTTGGTGGGGTTCCCACGACGATTCCGTTCCACCTCGGCGTGCTGAACCATCCGGCATTTGCCACCGGCGATTACGACACGCGCCTGCTCGATCGTCATCCGGAACTGCTGAACGTGGTCGACAGTCCTTCCACACCTTCTGAGGCGACCGGCTCACCGAATGGACTGACCACCGAACGATTCGTGGTTGAGGTATCCGGAAAGCGCTTTGACGTGGTGCTGCACGGTGAATCGACCGAGTCAGCTCGTCGCGCTCCTCGGCTTTCGGGAAACCGAAGTGGCGGAGCGGCCGCAGCTGGACGTGGGAGCATCGTCTGTCCCATCCAGGGGACGGTGCTGCGAGTGGCGGTCCAGAATGGCGCGCAGGTGAAGTCGGGCGAACTGATCTGCGTGGTCGAGGCCATGAAGATGGAGAATGAGATCACCGCTCCCCAAGACGGCGTGGTGAGCCACCTCAACGTCGCAGAGGGGCAAACGGTCAAGACAGGAGCCGTCCTGGCCGTGATCGATCCGGTGTCCGAGTAGCAACAGCCGCGCCGCCGTTCCCAATCCATCCGCTGTTGGCGAAGGCCCGCCGCAACTCTCGCTCGTTTTACGGGCGATACATGCGCCGCCTAACTCTGCGGCGAGCGAGAGAGTTGCGGATCGCGACGAAACGGGTCCGCCAAGATAGAGCCAAGCGGATTCTAGGCTCCCCACTTCCCCCACCTTTAACGCGCCCTCATTTCCCTCAACGGAGACTCGACTCGATCGAATCCGTTTTGTTGTACCAATCGCCAAAATCAACTCATCCACCGTTCAAAGGGTGCGAACGAACGCACGTTCTTGTTACATAACGACGTTGCGATTGGGGTGTACGTATGTATAATGTGGATAACGGTGGGGCTGAGTGGGGATAAGTGGGGCCGTTTGTGGACAAACGGCCCGCTTCCGCCGGTGAAGTGGGGAACGACGGACCGGTCGGGTGCCTCATCGTCGAAGCGCTCATTCAATTTGAAGACGTCTTTCCGCCCATTTGGGCGCGGCGAGGCAGACCGAAGAGAGCGGTGCGGTGTTTCTCGGGAGATTCAGCCACAGCCTGGATGACAAAGGCAGGGTTGCGGTCCCGGCACGCTTTCGTGACCTCATTGGCACGGACGCGGTCATCACCCGTGGAATCGATCGTTGCCTCTCCCTGTATCCGATGAGCGCCTGGAACCCATTGGCGGAGAGAGTCTCCAGACTCTCGATCAGCGACCCGGATGCTCGCGCGTTCCGAAGAATGGTTTTCGCCGAGGCGGCCAACGTTGAGTTCGACCGCCAAGGTCGCATTCGCATTCCACCGGATTTACGTCAGTACGCTGGCCTGGAAGGTGAAGTCTTGGTCGTCGGCATGCATACCTACGTCGAGCTCTGGAGTCCGACTTCTTGGGCATCTCAATCCGAAATGATGGAGCAAGAGGGCTCCTCCATCGCGCAACGTCTTGCATCATTGATCTAAAACGGAGAGTCAGGAATCCGCGTGGCGGTTGATCCTTGCGAAGAATTCACGCCAATTCCGCGTGACTCTGAGTCACGCACCGAGCATATACCGGTACTTCTTCATGAAGTCCTGGATCTCCTTGCGCCCAGGTCGGGTGGCATGTATGTCGATGCGACCTTCGGCGGAGGCGGGCACGCTCGGGCCATTCTCGAGCGCTCGATTCCTGATGGTCGCTTACTGGCGCTCGATGCCGATCCTGAGGCGTTCGGGCGAGCTCGTGACCTGGCGGCAATGTACGGTGGACGGCTCAAAGTGGCCCACGGGAACTTTCGCGACATTCGTGAACTGGCGGAGTCGAATGGCTTCGAACACCTGGACGGCGTGCTGATGGACCTGGGCCTCTCATCCTTTCAGCTGAACCACGGAGAGCGCGGTTTTTCGTTTCAGCGCCCTGGGCCGCTCGATATGCGCTTCGATACCACGTCCGGCATCAACGCCGCCGACATCGTCAACAATTGGTCGAGCGAAGATCTCGCCGCCGTGATCTACGAGTACGGCGAAGAGACCCGGTCCCGCGCTATTGCACGCGCCGTAGTTCGCGAGCGAGAGCGAGAGCCGATCACCACGACCGACCAGCTGGCTCGCATTGTTGAGACTTCCCTGGGAGGCCGGCGAGGAAAGGCGATCCACCCGGCCACACGCACGTTCCAGGCTCTCCGCATCGCCGTCAATGGCGAGCTTGATTCTCTTCGTGCCGGTCTGAATGGAGCGATCGAACTGCTTGCTGTAGGCGGAAGACTCGCGGTGATCTCCTTCCACTCGCTGGAAGACCGCATCGTCAAGACGCTGTTGCGCCTCGAATCGACGGACTGCATCTGCCCACCAGAGACTCCGGTCTGCGTTTGTGGACACAAGGCTCGACTCAGTCTCGTTACGCGAAGAGCGGTCAAGCCATCTCCGGAGGAAGAGCGCGCCAACCCGCGCAGCAGAAGCGCCCGGCTCCGTGTTGCGGAGCGACTGCCATGACCACTGGTACCAAGACACGTCGTCCAGAGATGGTCGTCGCCGAGGTCGTGCCGGAGCGACCGGTCGCATCAGTGCGACGGCGCCAGCAAGGTCAATACATCGCGCTCAACGGGGTGGCAATGGTCATTATCGCCGCAGTGGCGCTGACGGTGATCGGCATCCTCTATCTCATGCAGACCGCGAAGGTGGCTGGGCTCGGCTACAAATTCAGTAATTTGCAGGATGAGTATTACGCGCTGTCTCTCGAGAACTCCAAGCTCGGATATCAGGTCGCGAGCGACCAGTCACTTGACAAAGTCAGCCAAGTCGCAACGCAGCAGCTCGGAATGACGCCGCTGACGAACTACCAATTCCTGCAGGTGCAGCGACCGGTAAATGACAATCTACCGGCGATTCCGCCCGCTGCTCAACCTCATCCGTCGCTGCTGGACCGGGTGATGGCGGCGATCACGGGCGAAAGCAGCGCCAGTTTGAAGGAAGATCTGAAGTCATCGACCGATCCGGACACGTCAAGCTCCGTGGACGCGACTCCTGAGGCTACTCCAGCGGTCGGTGGCGAGGCTACTCCGCAAAGCACCGCGGGCACGGTGCCGTGATGATGGACTATCGCATTCCGCGACGCCGCATCTTGTCTCTCTTCGCAGGGTTCCTGATGTTTTGCCTGGCGATCGGCTATCGCATCTTTTCGTTCCAGGTGGTCAAGAGCCAGTCGTTGAGTGAGCAGGCGGTCGCGTTTCGCTTTCAGGACACCGTGGTGCCAGCGAACCGCGGCAACATCTTCGATGCGCGCGGCATCGAGCTGGCTACGAATGTCCCCGCCGACACGATCTCCGTGATCGTCAATCAGCTTGATGACCCCACGAAGACTGCCAGTCTCCTTGCGCCGTTGATCGGTCGCTCGTCGGACTCCATCTACTCTGCCATCACGCAACCCGGCAAAGAGTGGGTCGTCCTCAAGCGACGACTTAGCGACGATGCCTCACAGAAGATCAACAGCCTCAATATCCCCGGAATCGTGCTGCAGTCGGAACCTCGTCGCATCTATCCCATGGCGGATTTCGCCTCACAGGTCCTCGGTTTCGTCAACTACGATTACGTTGGCTCGTACGGGGTCGAGGGTGAGTACGACCAGACCATCGCCGGAACGCCGGGTAAGCTCATCGGTGAGCGTGACGGTTCCGGACACGTCATCGCGTTGGCCAAGAGTGCCTGGGATCCGCCAATCGACGGCGCCGACCTGACGCTCACAATCGATGCGTCGATACAGTGGATAATCGAGAAAGCGCTCGACCAGGCCATCGCGGCGCAGCAAGCAGCCGGTGGAACCATCGTGGTTCAGAACCCGAAGACCGGCGAGATCCTGGGAATGGCTAACCGTCCGTCCTTCAATCCCAATAACTTCGACACGGTTACCGATGCCAGTCTGTTCGAGAACTCCGCCATCAGCGACACCTATGAGCCCGGATCGACTTTCAAGTCGGTCGTCATGTCGATTGGCCTCGAGACTGGGATGGTCTCGCCCAACACCGTTCACGACGGCGGTTCCTACAAGATCCTTCCAGGCGGCGCCGAAGTACATAACGCGCTTGACGTCGACTTTGGACCAGAAACGATGACCGAGGTGCTGCAACACTCGAGCAACCTCGGAGCGATGTGGGTGGCTGAACTGGTCGGCGAGGATCGGTTCTATCGCGGATTGGTCTCATTCGGCATCGGACAGCCAACGGGTATCGATCTGCAGGGCGAATCGGCCGGCATCCTCCCGCTTCCCGGTCAAGCGGACTGGTCTGAAGCAAATTTCTACACGAATGCATTCGGTCAGGGACTGGCCGTGACACCGATACAGCTCGTGAACGCGGTCTCTGTCCTCGCAAATGGTGGGGTACTGATGACGCCCCACGTAGTCAAAGAGATCAAGGTCAAGAGCGGTAACAAGTCAATCGACCCCAAACCGGTTCACCGCGTTATTTCTGAGAAGACCTCGCACACAATCACGCAGATGCTCACGACCGTGATGGACACGACGTACATCAAATATTCCGTTCCCGGTTACGACATTGCGGCGAAGTCAGGCACGGCGCAGATCCCATCGCCGAGTGGCGGCTACGAAGAGAACGCGACGATTGGCTCGATACTCGGGTATGGACCGTCCAGCGACCCGCAGTTTTCTGTACTGGTCAAGATCGATTTGCCGCAGAAGTCGCCTTGGGGTGAGAGCGCGGCCGGCCCCGCCTTTCAGCAGGTGTTTCAGCAGCTGTTCTTACTGTATGGCATCCCGCCGACGAAAGCAGTTACGCCGCCAGACACGTCCCAGCCTTAGCGGTGACGTGCTTCAACTCAGATGGTGAAACAGGCGGTCGTCGCGGGAAATCGACATAAGTGTGAGCCGCGAACGTCGTGAGATGGCGCTGAACGCTACAATTCGTTGCTGGCGTTGGCTGGCGAGAGGAGTTCGGCCTCGGGGTGGTTCGACTCATTCTCGCGTTGATGCTTGAGGTTGATGTGGCACTGATACGTGAATGTGCGGGTCGGCGGTGACCGCCGTCTTGGTCGTCACGCCAGCCATGCTTCGATTGGGAATTTGTGTCACCTGTGGGTGGCGACGCGTCTGTGAAAGGTCATTGGTTGCATCGATTCGGAGATAAGGGAGCTGTTGCCCGTGATCGAGTAGCGGGCAGGTGAATGGTTTGAGCGAGTTCATGATGCATGTCGGACGCGTGCTGCGCGATCACAGCGTATTGACACGAGACCCGTTACACAACCTCGCGTTGTCTCTGGCGATCTCGTCGGTTGCGTTCATCATGACTGTCGCGGGGGGGCGTCCATTCATTACGTATTTGAAAGCCCATAACATCGGCAAGCAGATCCGTGTCGATGGCCCAGAAGGTCATCAGTTCAAGGTCGGGACTCCGACCATGGGTGGCATCATATTCACCGTCACCGCGATCATTCTGACGGTCATTTTCAATTTAGCTGGACGGCTGTCGATGCTCTTGCCGCTCGGTGTGCTGATTGGGACTGCCATCCTCGGCGGTATCGATGACCGGCTCAATCTGGTCGGCGGAACGCGCACGGGTTTGACTGCGCGGTTCAAGATGGCTTGGCTTCTACTCTTCGCTTTCGCGACGGCACTGGTCCTGTATTTCCCGCTCCATCTACGTAGTATCTACGTTCCTGGGGCAGGGAAGTTCGATATTGGTCTCATCTACATCCCAATTGCGGTTCTTGTCATCGCCGGATCGGCCAATGCGGTGAACCTCACGGACGGACTCGATTCACTGGCTGGTGGAACGGCGGCGGTCGCGTTCGTTGCCTACGGAATCATCGCTTTCCTGCAGGGGCAGATCCAGGTGGTCACATTCTGCTTCACCATGGCAGGTGCGTTGCTCGGCTTTCTTTGGTACAACGCTCACCCGGCTCAAGTCTTCATGGGTGACACTGGTTCGCTGGCCATCGGTGCGGGACTGGCCACGGCCGCATTCATGACAGGGCAGTGGCTGTTGCTTCCGGTTGTGGGGCTGGTCTTCATGGCCGAAACGATCTCTGTGATGTTGCAGGTTGGCTATTTCAAGCTAACTGGCGGCAAGCGGATATTTCGCATGACTCCGCTCCATCACCACTTCGAGCTCATCGGTTGGTCCGAAACGCAGATTACGATGCGCTTTTGGCTCTTCGGTATGATGGCGGGCCTCCTGGGTGTGGCTCTCGCGCTCATTTGAGAGGGTGAATCTGTCGATGCCGCACGGATCGGCTGACTGGCTGCAAGGAAAGCGCGCGCTTGTCATGGGTATTGGTACCCGTCAGGGCGGTCTCGGCGTGACACGCTATCTGGTCGCCGCGGGCGCCGACGTGACCGTGACCGATCTGCGCGACCAGGATGCCCTCAAGGAGACGCTGTCCGACTTGCAGGGCCTCCCGATACGTTATCGACTCGGCGAGCACGTTGCGGACGACTTTGTCAACGCCGACGTGGTGGTACGCAATCCGGGAGTGCCGGTCGAGTCTCCCTGGCTGACACTTGCCCGTGAGCACGGAGCCAGCATAGAGATGGAGATGACCCTCTTCTTCCGCGCATGCCCAGCGCCGATCATCGGCATCACCGGGACCAAGGGGAAGACGACGACCTCGACCTTGTGTGCCGAGATCCTCTCCCGCCATCGCGCCGATGCAGTCCTGGCGGGAAACATGGGTCGCTCAGCGCTCGAGGCGCTGCCTCGCATCCAGCAGGACACACCGGTCGTCATCGAGCTCTCGAGCTGGCAACTGGAAGGGCTGGGCGAACACGGTCTTAGCCCGCACATTGCCGTCTTCACCAATATCAGTCCCGATCACCTCAATCGCTACGCCTCAATGGAGACCTATCTCGACGCCAAGCTCAACATCTCGCGATACCAGTCTGTTGCCGACTGGTTCATTGTGAACGCCGACGATCCAATAGTCTGGGAGCACCGAGGCGAAGGGAACGGAATGCCGGTCGCGTTCTCGTATCGAGACGCAGGACATCAGGGCGCGTTCGTCGAGGATGGAACGCTATTCTGGCGTTACGGCAATGAGGACCTTGAGCTCATCCCTGAGAAGGAACTCGCGCTGCGCGGTCGTCACAACGTGATGAACGCGTTGGCCGCATCGGCCGCGGCGTTGCTTGCGGGTGCGAGTCCTGACAATGTGCGAGATGGCTTGCGTATGGCCGGCGGCGTGCCGGATCGGCAGGAGATCGTGGCGGAACTCGACGGCGCTCTCTTCGTGAACGACACCACAGCCACGACGCCCGCGGCCGTTTACGCCGCGTTGGAACGCTTCGGTAATCATCCGGTCGTCTTGATCGCGGGGGGTTCGGAAAAAGGTGTGGCGCTGGAGGAGATGGCAGCGACAGTCGCTTCTTCGGTACGCACCGTGTTGTTGCTCGCAGGGGCGGCGACCGGTCAGTTGCAGACCTTGCTGGCTCATGCTGGCGCTCAGGACGTGCGTGGGCCGTTCGACTCGATGGAGCGAGCGGTCGAGGAGGCGCGTCGAGCGGTCGAGCCTGGCGGAGTCGTCCTCCTGTCACCGGGGTGCGCCAGCTTCGGCATGTTTGGAGACGAATTTCATCGTGGTCAAGCATTTCGCGACAGCGTGAACCTTGTACGCATCCAAGCCATCGGAGAGGAGAGGCCATGATCGCGGTTGCCCGCGGATTTGGCGAGAGCATGGTGTCCGCCGTGGTCGGTGGTCGTTCTCGCGCTCGGTCTCTCAGTCATGAGCCGGACTATTGGCTCATCGCCGTCATCCTGACGCTGGTCATGTTCGGTTTGGTGATGGTCTTCAGCGCCAGTATGGCGATTGGGATTCAGCAGGAAGGCAATAGCTACTACTTTTTGACGCGCCAAGCGATCTGGGCGGTAATCGGCTTCAGTGGCATGCTCGTCACGACCTTCGTTGACTACCACTTCTGGAGACGCCTGTCTCTCCCCGGCATGCTCGTCATCATGCTGATGCTCGCGGCTCTGGTTTTCGTGCCCGGACTCGGCGTTGGGGGCGACTCCTGGGGCGCGAATCGCTGGATTCCTCTGGGCCCACTCTCGTTCCAGCCAAGTGAGGTCGCCAAGCTCGTGCTAGTGATCTATTTGGCGGATTGGCTTGGGCAGAAGGGCCAGAAGATCCGCAACTTTAGCTACGGACTGATACCCTTCGCCCTTTTCCTTGGGCTGCTGATTGGTCTGGTCATGTTGCAACCAGATCTCGGCACCGCCACGTTGATGGCGGCCATCGGAATCAGTATGTTCCTGGTGGCGGGCGCCGATCTGTTTCAGCTTGGCGCGTTGATTGGCCTGGGATCAATCTCATTCCTGGCCCTAGCCCTCGGCGCTTCCTACCGTCGCGCGCGCATCCTGATCTTCCTCAATCCCGATTCCGATCCAAGAAACACTGGCTATCAGCTGGTGCAGTCGCGCCTGGCGCTTGGAAGTGGCGGCCTTTTCGGGTTGGGCCTGGGAGCAAGCCGTGAAAAGTTCACCTGGCTTCCGGCGGCTCAGAACGACGCCATCTTTGCCGTGATCGGCGAGGAGTTGGGCCTGATCGGCTGTGCCTTCGTCCTCCTCCTCTTCGCGCTGCTCGCCTGGCGTGGCTACCGCATCGCCATGAAGGCGCCCGATTCGTTTGGTTCCCTCGTCGCGGTCGGTATCGTCACCTGGATCATCTTCCAGGCAGCGGTGAACATTGGTGGAATCACGCTGACGGTTCCGTTCACCGGCGTGCCACTTCCGTTCATCAGCTATGGCGGTACCGCGCTGGCAGTCTCGCTTACCGCCATCGGCATACTGCTGAACATTTCCCGCCAGACTGTCGAACGCACGCTGATGCCGGCGACCGAGGGGGCGGTACATCATCGCTCTCTGCGTCGCACGCGCCGGGAGCGTCCGACGCAACATGCGCGACCGCAATTCGAGCATGCAGCGCCGAGCCGACGCGAGCACGACTCTGGCACGACCCGTGGACGCACGTCGATGACGTCTTCGCACAGCCAAGAAACCCCAGGCAAGGCCCGCTCAGGTTCGTTCGGACGCGCCCACAGGCGTCCGATGAACCGCGACGGTTAGCGGAAGAGAGAGTCCGTTCTGGAAAGTCGATCGTTCGACGCACAACAACTTCCGGCACCACCGGCGACGCTCCACTTCGTGGGCATCGGGGGAGTGGGCATGAGCGGGTTGGCTCGCATGCTTGTTCGGCGCGGCTATCACGTGACCGGATCTGACATGGCCGATTCGCCCATCGTTTCTCAGCTCGCGGATGAGGGCATACCTGTCTGGATTGGTCATTCGGCCGAAAACGTGGGACTGGTCGATCTCGTGATCACCACGGCTGCCGCGCCAAGCTCCAACCCCGAGCTCGTCACCGCGCGTGAGCGAGGCATCCCGATCGTGAAGCGGGCGGCGGTTCTGGGCCTGCTGTGCTCGTCTCGCGTCTGCTTTGCGGTGGCGGGAACCCACGGCAAATCGACGACCAGCGGAATGCTCTCGTACGCGCTCGACAGGGCGGGAACGGCGCCGTCATTCGCGGTTGGCGCCGACGTTTCACAGCTCGGGACCAATGCGCGATCCGGCGACGGACCTTATTTCATCGCCGAAGCGGACGAATACGACTACAGCTTCCTGTGGATCAAGCCGGACATCGCCATCGTCACCAACATCGAGCATGATCACCCGGACATCTTTCCGGACCTCGACGCCGTTGAACGTGCCTATGCTCAATTTGTCTCGGGTATCAAGCCGGACGGGACGCTGATCATTTCAGGCGACGATCCCGGTTGTCGCATCCTCCTACACGGGTTCGATCGGGCTCCGTCTAACGTGGTGACGTTTGGGTTTTCGGACCATGCCGACGTACGCATCGAACGCGTTGCCGGTCGCGATCACTTCCACATGCCGGGGGCAGGAACGATTCGGACCAGGCTTCGGATACCGGGTTCGCACAATCGGCTCAATGCTGCTGCTTGTCTCGCGGCCGCTGAAGCCGCCGGAATCGACCCCGTAACGCTCCTCCCGGGACTCGAGGATTTTGAGGGAGTGGGGCGTCGATTCGACGTCAAGGGCGAGGCTGACGGCGTGACCGTCGTCGAGGACTATGCCCACCATCCAACCGAAATTCGAGCGACGATCACCGCCACTCGGGAGCGCTTTCCAGCCGGTAAGGTCATCATCGTGTTTCAGCCCCACACCTACAGTCGCACAAAGGCGCTCCTGTCGGACTTCAGCAGTGCACTGTCTCTCTCGGATCGGGTCATCCTGGTGCCAATCTACGCGGCACGTGAATCGGACGATCTCGGAGTCAGCTCCGACGACGTCGCCCAAGGTGTCGAGCGCATTGAGGCGGTTTCGGTTGACACGCTCGAAGACGCGGCACGGGCCGCGGCGGACGACGCGCGGCCTGGAGACGTGATACTCGTTATGGGTGCTGGCGACGTTTGGAAAGTCAGCAGCGAGACAATTCGACGACTGTCACATCGATCGGCGAGTACATGACCGACACCACGACGATTCAGCTCGAAGAAGGCACGTTGACGATCCGTCGCGATCGCGCCCTGTCGCTTCACACTACCTTCCGTATTGGAGGACCGGCCGATTTCCTGGTCCGGGCGTCGACCGCGGACGAAGTGCGTGCGGCCGTCGACTGGGGGCGCGAACAAGATCTGCCGATCACCGTCATCGGTGGCGGAAGCAACTTGCTGGTCGGCGACGGAGGCATTCGCGGACTCGTCATCCTGGTGCGAGCGCCGGGCAAGCAAGTCGACGACGTCTACGAGGTGGAGGATCTGGGGAACGAGATTCGACTCCACGTTCCAGCCCAGGCGCCGATCTCCTGGCTCGGCCATCTCACCGCCGAGCATGGCTGGGAAGGGATGGAGTGGGCGGCTGGGCTTCCAGGCGTTGTCGGCGGCGCGGTGGTCAATAATGCTGGCGCACACGGCACAGAGACAAAAGATCATTTCGAATCGATTGAGGTTTTCGACCTCGAAGGAGATATTGAGACGTGGCCCCTCGCTCGACTTGAGCCCGCCTATCGCCACACCGTGCTGAAGGTCGCGCCGCGTCCGCGCCGCTGGATCGTGCTCAGCGCCACGTTCCGGTTGCCCAAAGGCGATGCTGATTCATTGACCACGCTTGCCACCGAGCACGCTCGTTGGCGGCGTCAGGCACAGCCCACCGGTGCGTGCGCTGGATCGGTCTTCACCAATCCCGAAGGGACGCATGCCGGATACCTGATTGAGCAAGCCGGTCTCAAGGGAAGGCGCATCGGTGGTGTGATGGTCTCGGAGCTGCACGGTAACTTCCTGGTCAACACCGGCGACGCCACCGCGAAGGACGTCCGGGAGATCATCGCGATCGTTCAAGATGAGGTTCGCCGCCAGTTCAACATCGATCTGCATCCTGAGATCGAGCAGATTGGAGAGCAGTAGCATGCCGCGACGAATACGTATCGGTGTCATCTTCGGCGGCCGCTCCGGCGAGCACGATGTGTCGCTGCGTTCAGCCGAGGCCGTAATGAACGCGGTCGATCCCGACCGATTCGAGGTCGTGCCCATCGGCATTGCCCGCGATGGTCGCTGGATCACCGGTGGCGATCCGTTGCACCGCTTGGCTGACGCCTCTCAGCTGCCGCTTGCGCTGCCTCGTCCTCAGGATCAATACGACGACGTGAGCGTTACTCAGCACGAAGAGAACGTTACGCTCGACGTGGGCTCCTCCTATTGGGCTCGCGACGTTGACGTCCTCTTTCCAGTGCTGCACGGACCCTGGGGCGAAGATGGCACGGTGCAAGGCTTGCTGGAGCTGGCGAACGTGCCATACGTCGGAGCCGGAGTGATGGCCTCGGCCCTGGCTATGGACAAGATCACGTCGAAGCAGCTCTTCGAGCGCGCCGGATTGCCTCAGGCGCCGTGGACCTGGGTATTACGCCGTGGTTGGCAACGGGAACCGGACGCCGTACTGGAGCGCGTCGAACGTGAAATCGGCTATCCCTGCTTCGTCAAGCCGGCCAATCTGGGTTCGAGCGTAGGCATCTCCAAGGTGCATCATGCTGGAGAGTTTGCCGACGCCTTCAATGAGGCAGCGCATCACGACCGCAAGATCGTGATCGAGAAGGGCCTCGACGCACGCGAGCTCGAGGTAAGCGTGCTGGGAAATGACGATCCAGTCACATCGGTGGTGGGCGAGATCGTGCCGTGTAACGAGTTCTATGACTTCAACGCTAAATACGTTGACGGCGATTCACAACTGCTGATTCCCGCGCCGATCACTCCAGAGCAATCGGAAAAGGTGCGCGACATTGCGGTGAAGGCGTTCAAGATCATCGATGGGGCCGGAATGGCGCGCGCTGATTTCTTTGTGGAGCGTCCGACGGGTGATGTCTTCTTGAATGAGGTGAACACCATCCCTGGCTTCACCCAGACCAGCATGTATCCGCTTCTCTGGGAGGCGAGTGGACTCCCGTTCCGCGATTTGGTGACTCGCTTGGTTGAGCTGGCGGTCGAACGCCATGGTGAGCGACAGGGATGGCCGGGATGAGCAAGCGGGGGCCGAAACCAGCGGTAAAGAGCGGAGGGCGCCGTGCGCCGCGCCGGGCGCGAGCACGCGGATACTTCAAGTCGGTGGTCCTCAATGGTCGCCTGCCTGCCTTCTTGCTGAGCGTCGGCCTCTCGGTGCTCGTCTTCGGCTTTCTCTTCTCCGGTGACTTTCCGGTTCGCACTGTCGTCGTCGAAGGAAACCAGGTGGCCTACGCCGATTCCATCGTCGAGCGAAGCGGCGCTATGGGCGAATCGATCTTCACGCTCGACACTGGAGAAGTGGCTAGACGAGTGTCACAGCACCCGGCCGTGGCCTCCGTCAATGTCCACGCTGAGCTGCCGGATACGATCGTAGTCAACGTTACCGAGCGACTCCCGGTTCTCGTCTGGCAGACGGGTCAAGACACTGTCCTGGTCGATGAACGTGGCGGAGTGATCGCAAGTGGTGACGACAAGTCATTGCCACGGGTGATCCAGACGTCCGGAACGAGCCCGGTACCAGGCGATCAGGTGCCGGCCGACATCGTGCAGGCTGCCACCTACCTCTGGCAACAGATGGGATCTTCATTGACGGCGCTTGGCTACGATTCCAGTTCGGGCATCACGGCGCAACTTTCTGGTGAACGAACAATCGTGCTGGGTAGCGGCGATCAGATACCGCTCAAGATGAGCGTCGTCTCCGCCGCGCTGAAGATGTCTGAGACCTGGTCGCGCCTCGACGTTCGGCAGCCGGACCGGCCGTTTTACCAGTGATCGGCTGGAAAAGGGCTTCGCTGTATTGAACCAGTGTTCGAACAGATCCGATGTGAACGTACATTGTGTCTGCGTGTCCTGTGCTATAATCTGCCCCGACCCGACATCACACTGTCGAATCACCTCTGGACAGCTGGATAGATGGAAAGCGATAGCGGAATGCGGCTGTGCAACTGGTTTGCTGGCATTGACCTCGATTCGCGCTACCTTACTGCCACGCTCGGTTTCACGTCCGACGAACGCGAACCACGCATTCTCGGTACTCGCGTCTTCGACGGTTCAACGAATGGTGACGCGCAGGCACTGCTGCGGCGCTCGCTTCCGGAACTGGGACAATGGCTGCATCTTGAGACGGGCGGCGCGCTGGATGAGGTTGCCGTTGCCGTTCCGGGCCGTGCGCTGCAGGAGTTTCCGTCGTCCGGCGAATTCCAGTTCGGCACTCCGACGCTCATCGACGGTGATGCGATCGATGTTGCCCATGATCGTGCAATCGCTGGACCAGCGCGGTTGGGTTCCGTGGTGCAGTCGGTCATTCGCGGCTATGAGGTGGACGGCATTCCGCAAACTGAGCCGCCGGTGGGCGTCTACGCGTCGACACTTCGGGTTGAATCGACGAACTGGGTGGCGCGAACCGATGCGACGCGTCCGCTCGTTGGCGCCATGCGAAGTGCGGGTTTCGAGGTAGGCCTGTTGGCGCCTCGTGCCGTTGCCTCCGCTCATTCCACGCTGACGAAGCTGGAACAGCGCGAGGGCGCGATACTGGTGATGGTTGGGGACGTAGGCACCGAGTGTGCCACTCTGATCGATTCGTTTGTGTCCGATGTCTTCACGGTGCCGCTCGGTACGAATCCGCTGGAGGCCCAGATCGCTCGAGCCTGCAACATATCCCCTGACGTCGTGAAGCGCCTCGATTTGAGTCTGATGCTCGAGCGCATGCCGAATGACCCGATCGTTCAACGTGTGCGTACGGTCCTTTCGGTTTGGGGCACCGCGCTCTTCACTGAAGTGCGTCGAAGGTTGGACGAGCGCAACCTGGTCTGGCGGGTTCAGGCCGGCGTAGTGATCGCGGGTTCACCACGCAGGTTCCCCGGGCTTGATGATCAGGCCGCTCGGGTTGTCGGGACACCGGCTCGTTTCGCCGCTACAGTGCAGCCGCGAGAACGCAGTTCGGCAACGACAGCGGGTTCATTTGTGACCTCTGGTCTCATCCCGCTGCATTGGAATGAGTCACGACAAATGGCCGAGACGCGCGCCGTGACGCAACAAGATCCGGGATCCAGGCCGATCGTCAATGTTCGTGAGTTCGACGGGCGCGGGGGATTTGGACAGGCGCTCGGACGATGGTTGCGAGAGTTCGTTCCAGCAGGTCATTACTCGTCATAATATTTGGGTTGAGTCGCCTTTGCTGGCGTGCGCGTAGGTGGGGCATACTTTCCTGACACCTTCTGTTTCCGGGAGCGTCATGGTTGAAGCTGAGGAAGCAAGAGGGCGGGCCATGGGGAGGCTAATCGCATGTTCAACGTTCATGAGGACGATTTCGTAAATTCGTTTGCCAGGATCAAGGTCGTGGGCGTCGGTGGCGGCGGTGGAAATGCTGTTAACCGCATGATTGCCGCGGGAGTTGAGGGCGTCGAGTTCATCGCCGTCAATACCGACGCGCAATCGCTCGTCTCGCAGCTGAGCCCACTGACCGTACGCATTGGCGACAAGCTCACCAAGGGGCTAGGCGCAGGTGGTCGGCCCGAGATCGGTGAGCGAGCCGCTGAAGAAAGCATCGAGGACCTGACCGAGGTTCTCCGTGGCGCCGACATGGTCTTCATCACGGCCGGCATGGGCGGCGGGACGGGAACTGGTGCTTCACCGATCGTGGCCCGCTTGGCGCGCGAGTCGGGTGGGTTGACCGTTGGCGTAGTGACCAGACCGTTCGATTTCGAAGGAGCCAAGCGCCGCCGCGTTGCCGACGAGGGAGTAGCCGCTCTAAAGGAGCACGTCGACGCGCTCATCACCATCCCAAATCAGCGCCTGATCACCCTCGTCGATCCAAAGACCCCATTCTCTGAAGCCTTCCGTTTGGCGGATGACGTGCTTCGACAAGGTATTCAGGGCATCTCCGACCTGATTACCAAGCCAGGCCTGATCAATCTCGACTTCGCCGACGTCAAAACGATCATGCGAGATGCCGGATCTGCCCTGATGGCCATTGGCCGCGGCACTGGCGAGTCACGCTGTGTCGACGCGGCGCGTATGGCGATCGAGAGCCCGTTGCTCGAGATGAGCATCGACGGCGCGGTCGGTGTCCTCTACAACATCATCGGCGGACCGGACCTGTCGCTGACCGAGATTACTGAGGCAGCCGAGGTGATTCGCTCGGCGGCTGACGACGAAGCCGAGATCATCTTCGGTGCGACCACGGACGAAGCCATGGGCCGCGACGTGCAGATCACTCTCATCGCCACCGGTTTTCAAGGCGGATCAACGCAACGCAGGCCCGCTCGGCCAGAACGTCGCTTCCGCTCGCCATCTGACCCTGCCGCGGGCGGTCAAGCTGCGCCATCTCGTATTCCAATGGCGCCCGACGATGAGTGGTCCGAGCCCGCGATCTTGCGTTTCCTTCGCGAGCGTTAGTCATCGGTTGCGCTGATGAGGTGCCCGTTCTGCCAGGGGCGTGAAACGCGTGTAGTCGATTCTCGTGAGCTGAGCAATGGCTCCGGAATTCGGCGACGCCGTGAATGCGAGACGTGCGGCCGGCGCTTCACTACATATGAGCGCGTCGAGTCTGGCGCGCTGATGGTCGTCAAACGTGACGGTCGACGTGAGGAGTTCGATCCGCGCAAATTACGCGACAAGCTCCGCATCGCCCTCACGAAACGCCCCGTCTCCCAAGAAGAGATCGATCGTATCGTCGCCGGTGTCGAAGCGCAGCTTCTTGAGCTTGGCACTGTTGAGGTTCCGAGCACGGCCATCGGCGAAATCGCGTTGCGCGAGCTGCGTAAGGTGGACGAAGTGGCCTACATCCGCTTTGCTTCCGTCTACCTCTCGTTCGAGGATCTTGAGGATCTCCGGCGTGAGATCGATGTGCTGACCACGAATGCGACGACCACTGGCAGCAGCAGCAACTGACCCACAGCGAACGGGCCCACTCTCATGTCCGCAGCCATCTTGAGCTTTACTGAGCATCAAGAGTCCCAACTTCGACTCATCTACGGCAATCATGGCCAGAGCGCGTGTCGCTATTTGCCAGGTAACTTTGCCGTCTCCGTCGAAATCGACTCCATTCGAGCGGAGCACCGGGTCGACGCTGTCCAACTCGAGATCCCGCCTGGCTGGGTCAGCGATCGACCAGTGTGGAGACGAGTCAGCCCCACTGCCCACACGATAGAGTGGCAGGTTTTCCCATGCGGAACTCCACGGGGATTTCAGGAGAACGTTCGTCTGGTTGCGCTGTCCGAGGATCACGACGTCCTCAGGCTTGAACGCACCGTCGAGATCGAACTAATCCTCGCGAGCCAGTTTCGCTCCAAGGACCACGTCATATCTCGGCCCAACAGTGTCGAAGGATGGGGTGTCGTAGAGCCAAGTCGAGAGGCGCTCAGCCAAACGTTTACGTGGGTGCCATTTCGGGACCAGTTCTTCCGGGGACTGTATCGAGCGATCGTCTTCTTGAACGGTGACGGATCCAATCCGGGCGGACTGTGCTCTGGCATGGCGCGAGCCGCACTCGAGCGTAGCCTGAACGATAATCCGGGCGAGCCGACGCTCGACGAAGTGATTCTGTGGCATGGACGGCAGCTTAGCGACCGCGCGCTCGTCTCTGGTGCAAAATGGCTCTTCTTTGGTAGCCCGAAGCGTGCGTTCAACGCATTCCGCGATGATCTACTGCGTGGTGGAATGAGCGATCGCTGCTTTGACATAGGGGTTCCGCGGCCTTGGCGCCGGGACATCATCTCGGCGCTCCAGGGACAGGGACATACGGTCGTGCCATATGCCGTCGAACAGACATCCTCGGACAAAGCGCGCGTGTTCGTCTACGACCCAAACGACCCCGGCAGATCAACGCGCGGTGAAGCCAAGATCACATTTCTGCTCGACCAGAACCAATACATCTATGAGCCGTTCGGTGGGACACCGCTCGAGCGCACCACCGTCATCGCCGTTCGTCAGGCGGCGTATCGTGACGGCCACACGGCCGTGATGGCCGCCACTACCAGTGCGATGATGTCCCTATTTCGTGGTCTGCGACAGACGTGGGTGCGATCAATCGCTCCGTTACAGACAGCCAAGCGAAAGTCTCCGCAAGGGCGACATTCATGGCGCCCGGGAATCGCGCGAGCAACCGCCGCACCAGGAAACGAAAACCTGCGGTCAGTTTCCTGATCGCGGGTTTCAATTTCGCTCGTGTTTGCGGCTAGTTGAGGTGTTTGTCGATCTGCTGGAGAAGCCGCTGCTTGGGCTGCGCGCCGATGATGCGCTCAACAGGCGCACCATCCTTGTAGAGCATCAGTGTCGGGATGCTCGTGATCCCCAAAGAGGCTGCCGTGCGCAGGTTCTCATCCACATTGAGCTTGGCAATCTTGATCTTGCCAGCTTTCTCGTCGGCGATCTCATCCAGAATCGGGGCCACCATGCGGCACGGCCCGCACCACTCCGCCCAGAAATCGACGAGAACCGGAACACTGGACTTGAGTACCTCATCCTCGAAGGTGGCGTCACTGATGGTTGTGGCCTTGGCCATGAACGTTGCTCCTTGTGTTGAATCGATTACGCTTGACTTCTATGTTGACTGATATCGCGGCATCGCTGATTATATTTGGCGGTCACCGACCGCCTCATCAAATGATATCAGTCGCCCGTAGTTCATGAATATAGTAACGCGAGTACCCTCTGATATAATCCGCCTTGTCATGGACTCTCCACGCAATCAGGTTGCCCTCGATGGATCTTTCCTCGCACAGCCAGCTACGGGTGTCGGCCAGTACACGCTGAATCTCTGGAGGAAGTTTTCGCGTTCGTCAGTTCAACCGAACGTCGTCCTGCTGCGTCCGGGGCTCAATTTTGACGGGGACCAGGAACGAGAGATTCGCATTCCGCCACCGAGGTTTGCGCGCTCGAATAAGGCGCTGAAAATCTGGTGGGAGCAGGTTGGCGTGCTTCAGGCGTTGCGCACAAGCGGATGTGCGCTTCTCCACGTTCCGTACTTGTCCGCTCCGAGAGCTACTCGCCGCCGTACCGTGGTGACGATTCACGACGTCATTCCGATGATCTACCCTGAATACGGCGGATCGACCCCGATGCGCATGTACCTCCGCCTGGTTGTCCCGGCCGCTCGTCGCGCCGTCTCGATCCTGACCGATTCCGAGTGCTCCCGGCGAGACATCGTGCGGCTGCTACATATCGATCAGCGCAAAGTGCGATCGATTCCGCTAGCGGCCAGTGACGAGTTTCAGCCGACAGTCGGTGGTTCAGCAGGCGAAGAATTGCGGCAACGTTTCGAGTTGCATGGTCCGATCATCTTCAACGTCGGTGGGCTTGACGTGCGCAAGAACCTGTCGACGTTGGTCGAGGCGTTTGGTCGAGCGATGCCGAGCCTCGATCAGAAGACGCTCCTGGTTATTGCTGGAAAGGGCCACACCGGTAACACCGGCCTCTATCCGCCCTTGGAACCGGTCATCAAGAAGCTGGGCCTGGAAGGAAGCGTTCGCTTGATTGGCAGGATCTCCGAGGACGAGAAGCGCATTCTGTATCAAATTTCGGACGTCTACGCCTATCCATCCCTCTACGAGGGATTCGGACTGACACCACTCGAGGCGATGGCGTGCGGATTGCCGGTCATTGCCTCGAATCGATCGAGCCTACCGGAAGTCGTTGGCAGTGGAGGGTTGCTTGTCGATCCCACACCGGCGAGACTTGCAGCCGCGATGGTCTCGGTCCTAACCGACGAGCAGCTACGCCGGGACCTGCACCAACGTGCGCTCGACCAGGCGGCACATTTCAGCTGGGAGCGAACGGCGGATGAGACGCGTGAAGCATATCGCGACGCGCTCGGCCACACGTAACCAGCTTCACCAGCAGTGAGCGAATCTTGAGAATTCTCATGCTTTCGAAGGCGCTCGTGGTGGGCGTCTATCAACGCAAGCTCGAGGAGTTGGCGCGCATTCCGGGCGTCGAGCTTCTCACCGTCGTCCCGCCTCACTGGCATGAGGAACGGGTCGGCGTGCAGCGACTCGAACGACTACATACCGTCGGATACCGGCTCGTCGAGGAGCCGATGAAATTCAATGGCCATCACCACATCCATTACTATCCTGGTCTCGGTCGTCACATTCGTCGCTTCAAGCCTGACGTCGTTCACGTTGACGAAGAGCCGTACAACTTCGTGACCTTTCAAGCGTCGATGTTGGCCCGGCTGAATCGTGCGCGGATCGTCTTCTTCACCTGGCAGAATCTTGATCGGCGTTACCCTCCTCCATTCAACCTCTTCGAACGCATCAATTACCGACTGGCATCCGCGGCTGTGGCCGGAAACCGAGAAGCGGGCGACGTGCTACGTCACAAGGGCTACAAGGGAAAGCTGGAAATTATTCCCCAGTTTGGGGTCGATCCGGACTTCTACCGAGCACACCTCCCACCCAATCGGGATTTGCCGGTGATCGGGTTCGTCGGTCGACTCGTGCCGGAAAAAGGTGTCGCAGATCTCATCTCGGCATTCGCGCGCATGCAGACGCGCACTCAGCTGCAGATCGTTGGAAATGGCTCCCACCGAACTCGACTCGAGCTACAGGCGTCATATCTGGGGGTGCGGGATCGGGTCGTGTTTCGTGGTGCCATCGCTCCGGTTTCGATGCCGGAGACGTACAGCATGTTCGACGTGCTGGTGGTGCCGTCGCGCTCGCAATCGAACTGGAAAGAGCAGTTTGGGCGCGTGATCGTCGAAGCCATGTCGTGCGAGGTCCCGGTGATCGGTTCCGATTCCGGCGAGATCCCCAACGTGATCGGAAAAGCGGGGATCGTCTTTCCTGAAGGGGACATCGATGGACTCGCACGGGAGCTTGATGAGCTCCTGGCGAACGAGGATCGTCGTCTGGCACTGGGAAAACGAGCGCGCGAACGCGTGCTGCAGGAGTTCACCCAGGCTCGCATTGCCAGACGCTACTACGAGGTGTATCAGTCAACGTTACCGGCCAGTCGGGGTGGCGTTGCCGAGCCATCACGGGGTCGCCGGTCGAGCCAGACGAGGTGATGAGTGCCAACCAA
This sequence comes from uncultured Chloroflexia bacterium, assembly GCA_963713965.1. Lineage (GTDB taxonomy): Bacteria > Chloroflexota > Chloroflexia > Thermomicrobiales > Thermomicrobiaceae > CALAGB01. The sequence goes on along the minus strand of OY970217.1, from coordinate 908,210 downwards.
GCGTCCTATCGAGCGTCGTCTCGCGGCTCGTCTGCTCCAACCTGGACCAGTGTCTCTCGTGACGTCGCTGTTTCACTCTCAGCACAACGTCATGGCCGCGGGCTGGATCATGCCGATCGGGATTGACCCCATCCTCATTGGCATCTCAATCCATTCATCCCGTTTGACTCATGAGCTGATCAGCCGCAGCGAAGCGTTCGGGTTGAGCATCCCAACCATCGAACTGCTCAATAGTGTGCACCGCTGTGGCGTGGAGTCTGGCCGCGACCGTGACAAGTTCCTCTCAGCTCAGCTCACCCCGCTGGACGCCCAGGAGATCGAGGCTCCGCTCGTTGGTGAATGCGTCGCGCACGTCGAGTGTGGGCTGGTCGAACGTCTCACTTTGACTGACCATGACCTTTTCGTTGGCGAGGTACTGGCCGCTTCGGCCGTCGATGAACTGTTCAGCGACCGCTGGCGCATCGGAGATGGTTCTGAGCTACTGCATCACATCGGTGGCGACGAATACGCTGCTCTGGGGCGCGTCTACCGGGCGAAGCTCGATGAAGACGAAGAGTAGCGCCAACCACGTCAGTTGAACTCAGTGACAGTACCGCACTCTCAGGCCTCAGGTTCTGCCTCGTCCGGTTCGCCCACCGTCAGGAAGCTGATCGTCTCTGGCTGCGGCAGTTCCATCTGTCGTCCTACCCTGCGCAGCAGATCGAGCCATCCTTTGCGGGCGGTCTTGCTCAGCGAGATGGTCTGCTCGTTGTGAAAGGTGACGAGCTGATCGCGATCGACCGGATAGAGCTGGTGCAAGTTGCGCCTGATCTCGCGCCGTCGCTTGACGCCGGTGCGAACCGACTCGCGAACGCGTTCGACGATCTGGCGCACGGTATCAGGGTCGTTCTCAATGAGTTCGTTCGGTACGACCAAAGCGTGCGTCACCATCGGCAACCCGGAGAGGATGAACCAACCTCGAATCAGATCGTTGAGCTGGCCCGTCTCGATCTCGAGCATGGCGTCCTGATGTTCGCGCACTATAGCCTCACCTGAGCCGTCACCGTGGTTGAATCCGCGCAACGTCATGCCGAAGAACCGCGTGATCGTGGCCCTGGCGACCGCCTCGGCGGTTCGTGAAACGCCATCAAGGTCAATCATGACGTCGTCGACTTCGTCTGGGCGAACCAGTGTCCACAGCGCAATCGCACCCGAGTGCCACGACGTGAGACCGACGTCGGTTATAACCGTGAACCGGTCTGAGAGTATGGCCGCGTCGATGCTCCCGACCAGCGCGCACAGGCCACGCTCCGACACGGTCTCGGCCGTGAGGTCCTTCACCAATTCGACGTTGGCCGCGTCTTCGATCCAGCCTTGCCGAAGCGGCTCGGCAACCAGCGCGGTCGTCATGTTGTCATCTACGAGGCAATCGATCACGTTTGACCTTTCTGTGTTGGGGACGGATGTTAGCTTAGATCTCCGGCGCCGCCGGCCCAGAAATACTCCACGGCATCACGAAGCAATCGGTTCTCCGCCGCGTCGAGTTGTGGATCCACTTCAAGAATGAGGTGCGCCTCATCGCGTGCCTTCTGCAACGTTCCTAAATCGCCGAGAGACGCGAGCTTCAGGTCTGGCAGTCCGCTCTGGCGCTTGCCAAAGAATTCGCCGGGGCCGCGCAATTCAAGGTCGATCTCGGACAATCGGAAGCCGTCCTGCGTGTCGACCATCGCGTCGAGCCGCTTGTTGCCGTTCTCACCTCGGTCTTCGGCGATGAGAATACAATACGAGCGGTCGGCTCCGCGCCCGACGCGACCGCGAAATTGATGAAGCTGCGACAAGCCAAATCGTTCCGCGCCTTCGATCACCATCACCGTGGCGTTCGGGATGTCGATTCCAACCTCAACGACCGACGTGGAGACGAGAATGTCGATCTCGCGGCCACGGAATGCGTTCATCACCTCGTCTTTTTCGCGTGGTTTCATGCGTCCATGCAGCAACCCCAGGCGAAGTTCGGGGAAGACTTCGGTCGACAGTCGCTCGTACTCGACGGTCGCCGCTTTGGCATCGATCGCCTCCGATTCTTCGACCAATGGATAGATCACGAACGCTTGATGTCCAGACGCGATCTCGTCACGCAGGAACGCGTAGACCTGGCGTCGTTTGGAAGGCTCGACCTGACGAGTGATGATCGGTTTTCGACCGGGTGGAAGCTCGTCGATGATCGAGACATCGAGATCTCCGTGCATCACCAGAGCCAGGCTGCGAGGGATCGGCGTGGCTGTCATGACCAGCACGTCCGGGTTCCAGCCCTTGTCGCGCAGCGTGGCGCGTTGCGCTACTCCGAATCGATGCTGTTCGTCGATGATCGCCAGGCCCAGTCGCTCGAACTCCACGTGCTCCTCGAGGATGGCGTGGGTCCCGACGATCAGGTTGATCTCACCTGAGGAGAGGTCCTCATCGATCGTCTGCCGCTCGGCCGCCGTGCTCTTCCCGGTGAGCAGCGCAAGCTTAGGGCGATCCTGCGCCGGCAGTTGCCCCAATAATTCACTGAGATTGCGAAAATGCTGCTCTGCCAGGATCTCGGTCGGTGCCAGCAGGGCGACTTGATGTCCATCGGCAATGGCAACCATGGCGGCGGCGGCTGCCACCACCGTCTTGCCCGATCCGACGTCGCCCTGCAATAGGCGGCTCATCGGGCGAGGTCGCGACATATCCCCAAAGATTTCATCCAGCGCACGACGCTGCGCACCGGTGAGTGAGAAAGGAAGAACGCCGAAGAAGCGTTCCAATACTTCTGGAGCAGTGTTGAACGCGTGGCCCTCAGCGGATTGCCATTCAACCTTTCGTCGAACGAGGCCAACCTGCAGCACCAAGAATTCGTCGAATGCCAGGCGGTTTCGCGCCGACTGAAGTCGCTCCACGGAGTCCGGAAAGTGTATGTCTGTAATCGCCCGAGGCATACTGATGAGTCTTTGCCTTTGTCGTGTCTCTTCACTGAGGGGCTCCTGGAGGAGCTCAGCCGCCCCGTCCAGCGCCATGCGCGTCAGGTTTCTCACCTGTTTTTGGTACAGCCCACGCGTCAGTGGATAGACCGGAACCAACCGGCCCGTGTGCAGCATCTCGGCGTCGACGAGTTCCCACTCAGGGTTGTGGAAGCAGAGTAGACCGCGCTGCTGCTCGACGCGACCACTAATGGCGATCTGCGTCCCTGGCGTCATCTGCCGAGCCACGTACGGGTTGAACCAGATGGCACGCACTCGGCCGGTGTCGTCGCCGATGTCGACGTGGACGATGGGCTTGCCGCTTCTCGTGCGCTGCTCATCGACGGCGAGCACCTCGCCAAGAATCGTGCACTCGTGGTGGAAGAGCATGCTGCTGATCTTCTGAACCTGGCTGTAGTCCTTGTGGTGGCGAGGTAACAGGTAGAGCAGGTCTCGGATCGTCGAGACGCCCAGTGTCGCGAGCTGACGCGTGCGTCCCTCGCCCACACCCGGGAGTATTGACACCGGCTCATTGAGGGACGGAATCGAGATTTTGCGGGCCGGACGACGGGTGACCGTCCGCTTAGCGACGTGCTCAGCTTTGCGCGATCTCGGTTCAGTCGAAGGTTGGCGCGATTGCCGGGGTGGGGATGCATCGGCGACGCCCGGCGACTCCAGGATCGCACGAGCCTGTTCCAGTCGTTCTCGACGTGACGCTTGGTCGAGCTCACCGTAGCCCGCAAACATGCTTGCCAGGCGGGCGATCCGTTCGTCCTCAATCAGATCGCCGTGGCGAGTTTTCGTGTGCAGTCCGCCAAAATAGCGCTCGAATCCTCCGGATACCGCCGTGTCCTGAAAGCCTTTACGGGCTTCAAGCGCGAACATCTTCTTGATGACGGAGGTGTGGTCGATCTGGGTGCCGTGGCGCGAAGTGCTCATGGGATCAAGTCAACCTGTGAGGGAAAGGCGTGTCAAGACGACGAGTCTCGCTCGGAGATAAGCCCGGCGACGCCCATGATGCCGGGACCACCGTATGTGCCAACGACCGTTCCCATCTGTCCGAGGAGGATCTCGGTGTTGGGCTGGCGTTCACGCAGTTGATCGATCAATCGAGCCGCCCCCTCTGGCGCGCCGAGGTGAAGGACCGCCAACCGGTCGAACGGCGCGTGCTCATTGGTCAGGGCAAGCATACGCTCCAGTCCGCGCTTGAATGTCCGGACCCGCTCGAGCGGAAGAATCTCGCCGTCCTTGACCTGTATGACCGGTTTGATCTGCAACGCCGAACCGAGGAATGCTGATGCCGCCCCGATGCGACCGCCCCGGCGCAAATACTCGAGCGTCTCGATGACGGCCACGACCCAGACGCCGCTCTTGCGACTCTCGACTCGCTCACGGATTTCATCGGCATTGTGGCCCGCCGCGGCAAGCTCCGCGGCGTACAGCACCAGCACCCCGAGCCCGATTGACACCGATCCGGAATCGATGATGGTCAGGTGCTCGTTCCCGAGATTGCGGGCGGCCGTGGTCGCCGAGTTGAAGGTTCCCGAGAGCTTCGGCGAAATGTGAATGGCAACGACGTCATATCCCTGACCGATCAATTCGTTGAACACAGTCTGGAACTCGCCGACCGACGGCTGTGACGTTCGCGGCATTTCTCCGGTTTTGAGGTGCTCCAGAAACTCCTCGCGCGAAAGATCGACCATGTCTCGAAAAACCCGGTCGCCGATTTCGATCTTGAGTGGGACAACCTTGATTGGTAACTCGCCGAGTGCATCGGGAGGGATGTCCGAGGTGCTGTCGGTCACGATCATGACCTTGCGCGCAGTCATCTCCACGGCTACTCCACCGCCATGATGACGTCGTGGTGGGGCTGATCACCCGCGACGACTTCGATCGTCAAATCCGGATATGTGCCGTTGATCGCTTCGATGAGGCCCTCGATTGCGGTTTCACCGGCATTCACGCCGGTAAAGAGTGTCAGCAATTCAGCGTCTTTGGCATTCGATTCTTCCAGCGCTGCCAAGGCAACCTCAGACAGTGTCTCTCCCGCCGAGACCATGCGGCCGTCGAGCAGTCCGATATAGTCCCCCTGTCGTGCGCTGACGCCGTCGATGAGTGCGTCTCGGGACGCTCGCGTGACCGTGACGGTATCTACGAGCTCCAGGGCGTCGGTCATCGCCTCGGCGTTTTCATCCACGTTGAGTGCCAGATTGAAGGCTGACAGCGCGGCGATTCCTTGTGGCACGCTCTTCGACGGTACGACGTGCACGGTCTTCTCAGTCAGCTGGCCGACCTGTCTGGCGGCCGAAATGACGTTCGGATCGTTGGGCAGGACGATGACGGTGTCGCTGGGTGCATCCTCAACGGCGCGCAAAATCTCTTCGGTACTTGGATTGTTTGTGGCACCACCATCTACGATCCGGTTCGCTCCCATCCCGGTAAGCGCCGTGGTCAAGCCGTTCCCAGTTGCCACCGCGACAACCGCGATGGGAACCGAGGCCATCTCCATCGGTGACTGCTGAGCACGCGTGGAGCGGTCAGCCATCAAACGCCGCGTCTGAGCCGCCATATTGTCAATGCGCACGTCCTCGAGCTCCCCGAAGGTCAACGCGGCTTCGAGAAGCGCTCCCGGGTGCTCGCTGTGGACGTGGACTTTGAGAGCCCGATCTGTGCCTACCACGACCGCCGACGATCCAAGGTTGTCTATGATCTCGCGGAAGCGCTGCACGTCAAGATCGTCGCCTGTCAGGAGGAAGTTGGTGCAATAGCCGAATTCGTCAACGCCGTGGACGAGCTCTACCTGATCGAGGAAATTCATCGACGATGCAACATCCGAGCTTGGCCGGGACGAGGCTGTTGCCGGATCGTCACCGTGCGCGAAGCGCAGCAGTCCATCCAGAATGACGACGAGGCCCTTGCCACCGGCGTCGACGACACCCGCCTGTCGCAGAATTGGGAGCATGTCCGGTGTCTGCGCCAACGCACGTTCGGCGCCTATGGTGGCAGCCACCAGCACGTCGCAGATGTCTGTTCTAGCCCGAACGCGTTCGGCCGCCGCCTCAGCCGCGACCCGAATGACCGTCAGCATGGTCCCTTCGACTGGATTGATCACTGCTTGATACGCCAGCTCCGCAGCTCGATCAAGCCCGTGAGCCATATCCGAACCATCGATCGACTCTGAGTCCGGTGCTGATAGAGCGAATCCCTCGAAAATCTGATAGAGGATCACGCCGGAATTGCCACGTGCTCCCATCAGAGCTCCATGAGCCGCGGCACGAAAGACGTCACGGACGGTGCTGTGCGCGCGCGATTCGCCGCGCCGGGTGGCGTCAGCGCTGGCCTTCAGCGTCAGGAACATGTTGGTTCCGGTGTCTCCATCCGGCACTGGGAAGACGTTGAGCGCATTGATCTCGGAAACGAACGGCTCGAAATTGGAAGCGGTGAACGCGAGGGCATCGAGCACGTCCTGGCTCGTCCAGCGAGATTGTCCTCGAGCTGGCTCGGCAACCGATGGTTCGCCGTGGTTCTTCGTGACTTTGATGTCAGTTTCGTCCCGCATCAGGACAGATATCCCCCGCGTTTGTTTGCGTTGCACGTTACGGCACGGAATCGCACGTCGGACCGCGGCCTCCCGAGTCGAAATACCATTGGCTGATAATTGGACCGGCGCGCGGCCGGAATAGGCGCGCTTGAGTCATCACCCCTGTCGTGATATCCTACAAGTTCGTGGGTAGCCGACGGTTTTGCTGGCTGACCTGCGCAATTTGTGGACAATCTTAGTTGTTGATGACTCTCTGGTAAAGGGGGACGCGGTGGCCGGTACATGTGACCTTTGTGGACGAGGGCCAAGCTTCGGACACAACGTAAGCCACTCAAAGCGCCGGACCAACCGAATGTTCCGGCTCAATATTCAGCGCTCTACCATCTATGAGAATGGCAAAGCGCGTAAGGTGAACATCTGCACGCGCTGCATGCGCACCATGCACAAGGAAGCCCGACTGGCCTAGAGCCGGTCGACAATACGACTCTCAACGCCGTCCGTTCTCGGACGGCGTTTTGCTTGCCCGTGATTCCGTTGACGCTCGCACGAGTTCATACGGCGGGAACGTCTACGATCAAATAGCGATCCAGCCCGGCAAGATCGGTCTCGATCCAAATATTTGCCCCGGGAAATGCCTCGCTGGCTGCCAATAACCCTACCTCGCGCTGATCCGGATCGATCTCGCACATAACAGCCCCCGGTCGTATCAACAGACGAGACGATTCCGCAAGCAAGCGAGCATTTAGTGCGAATCCCTGTTGGTCTGCGTAGAGGGCCAGGTCGGGTTCCCGCGCGATTCCCTCGTGCCGTTGCTCTTCACGCAAGTAGGGGAGGTTGGCGACCACCAAATCTATTGGACCGCGACACCAGTTCAGCAGATCTCCTCGAACGAGTTCGATCCGTGCGGCATTGCATTGATTGAGATTGACTCGCGCAACGTCAAGAGCATCCCCTGACACGTCGCTTGCCACGATTGAGAGCGATCGGCCGTCGCCGACGAAACGGACGATGGCGACGGCGATGGCTCCGCTGCCGGTTCCCACGTCGACAACCCGCCTCGCTTCTGGATGTCGGTCCAGCCAGGCAACGGCCCGCTCTACCATCCCTTCCGTCTCGGGTCGCGGGATCAAGACGCGCGCATCCACGGTCAGTTCGATGCCCATGAATTCGCGGCGTCCGGTGATGTACGCTACCGGCTCGCCAGTTGCGCGCCGTTCAATCAGTTCCTCGTAGGCTGCCGGGAGTTCGTTCGGCGCTTCATCATTGAGATCAAGATAGAGGTGAGTGCGATCGACTCCACGCAGGTGCATCATGAGCACTTCGGCGTCGAGCCTGGCTCCCTCAACTCGTGCACGGCTCAACCGGACGACTGCCAGTGCGATGAGCGATCGATAGGTGGCGGACACTTGTAGATCCCCGCTCAGCTGATCCCGGCCTCCTGCAGCTTCTCGGCTTGTTCCGCGGCGCGCAGCTCCGATATGAAGCCGTCAATGTCGCCGTTGAGGATGCCTGGCAGATTGCTCAGGCTCAGCTTGAGCCGGTGGTCAGTCACACGGTCCTGCGGCACGTTGTACGTGCGAATCTTCTCTGAGCGCTCGCCGGTCCCGACCTGAGCTCGACGCATCCCGCTACGCTCCGCGTGCAGGCGCTGCTGTTCGATGTCGTAAAGGCGCGCGCGCAGAACAGCCATGGCCTTGGCCCGGTTCTTCAGCTGCGACTTCTCGTCCTGACAGCTGACGACGATGCCGGTTGGGAGGTGCGTAATGCGCACGGCCGAGTCGGTCGTGTTCACGCTTTGCCCGCCATGCCCGGTTGATCGAAAGACGTCGACGCGCAGATCTTGCTCGTCGATGTCGACTTCGACATCCTCGACTTCGGGCAGAACCGCGACGGTGGCGGTCGACGTGTGAATGCGCCCACTCGATTCTGTCACCGGTACCCGCTGCACGCGATGGACACCGCTCTCGTATTTGAGGTGGCTGAACGCGCCCCTGCCGTTAACCTCGAAGATGATCTCGCGGAAACCGCCTACGCCGCTCTCGCTCGAGGAGACGACGTCGACCTTCCAACCGTTCCGCTCCGCGTAATGCGTGTACATGCGGAAAAGATCGGCCGCGAAGAGGGCTGCTTCTTCGCCGCCAGTTCCAGCGCGGATCTCCACGATGACGCTCTTCTCATCGTCGGGGTCTTTCGGCACGAGTAGCAAACGGATTTCGCTCATCAGCTCGTCGCGTCGGGAGCTCAATTCGGCGATTTCCTCGGCAGCCAGGCTGGCCAGCTCCGGGTCACCATCCGCCTTCATCTGCTCTGCCTCGTCAATCTCCTGGTTGACAGCTCGCAGCTCGCGATACGCCGTCACGAGGCTCTCCATTTCGGCACGCTCGCGCCCAAGCTCCATCAAGCGCTCGGGATCAGTGGCGACCGACGGATCAGCCATCATCTGTTCCAGTTCGACGAAGTGTTGGTCGATTTCGCTGAGTTTATGTTGCATGGTCAACACGGATTAGCTCCTCTGTAATGTCAGGTAATGCACAACGGAAATGGAAATGTGGTGAGGTCGCTAACCGTGACCGGTCGCGCTGCTTCCGGAGCTGAGATCGGTTCGGGCGGCTGAAAGGGCCATGGCGACTGCTTGCTCGGGTGTGGCGGCCGGAAGGTATGCGGCGTTACCCGCGAATCGAACGACTCGTGCTGGATCAAGCTCCCAGCTACTCAGATTGACGACGCGTTTGCCCATTTTCAGCGCCAGGCCGATTTCGGACAGCGTGCCAAACCCGCCGCCCACGGCGATCACGGCATCGCCGGACGCCACCACGATGGCATTGCGTGCGTGTCCGAGTCCGGTCAGAATGCGGTGCTCGACCCATTCGTTAGCTTCGTCCGCATCATAGCCGGGTAGGATGCCAATGGTGCTGCCACCCGCCTCGCGCGCGCCGCGACAGACCGCCTCCATCACGCCACCGCGCCCGCCGCAGACCACGGCACAGCCTGCTTGCGCGAGCTTGGCGCCGACCTCTTCAGCCATGTCGAGCTCGTCCTGGCTTGGTTCGTTGGGTCCGCAAACGGCAATCATCATCACTCAGTTCCGTAAATCGAACCGCTCTACCACCGAGTAAGAAGTGCCGGCTCCGCCCAATTCGCTGCGGTAGAGCGTCAAGTGATCAACCTCAAATGGAATGCGTTCCTCGCGAGCAAACTCACCGAACCTCGCATCGATTTCGGTGATGGTCTCGCCGTCCTCCGGGCGCACCCGAGCGATCGTCAGGTGTGGCCGGAACGCTCGCTCCTCCGGTTCGATACCGAGCTCGCGCGTGGCTGTTTCGATGCTGGCCGACGTTCGTGCGAGCGAGCCGAAACGGTCCTCTACGCCGAGCCAGATCACTCGCGGCCGGCGAACATTTGGGAACGCACCCGGTGATCCAGTACTTACTTCGAAAACTCGCACAGACCGCAGGGATTCGCTGAGCGCTGAACGGAGCTTCTCGACTGAATCGACGGGATAATCTCCGATAAACTTCAACGTCAGATGCGCGACGTCCGGATTCGTCCAACGTGCTTTCCAGCCCGCGGACTTCAAATCCCGCCGAATCTGTTCCAGCCGGCCCTTGACCTCGACAGGAAGATCGGCCGCGACAAATAGCCGCCAGACATCGTGCTTGGCGGAGTCAATCATGCTCATGCGCACTCCCCACGTTAGTCAAATTATACTCGGCTCGGTAAGCGATTGACTGGGAGTGGCCGAACGTCGTCGCCTCCGTTTGCATAGCATCCGGGTATCGCGAGAGGAATCTGGATGACCGGAATCAACGTGACGCTGCAAGCCGTCCGCAACGCGATCACCGAGTTGGGGCTGGCGGGCCGCGCCCTCTGCGTGCATTCGTCCTTGCGGTCTTTCGGCTGGGTTGAGGGCGGCGCTGGCGCGGTCATCGACGGTCTCCTGGCGGAGGGTTGCACGCTCCTGGTTCCGAGCTTCACTTCGGAGTTTGAGACCACTCCCCCGACCGATCTCCGGTACCCGCGCAACGGATGCGTTTATGTTACCGATGTCGCCTCGTCTCGACGGTGCGACGCTGTCTACTCGATCGATTCCGGCGCGATAGACCGCGACCTTGGCGCCATTCCAGCGTCGGTCGTCGCCGATCCAAGACGCGAACGCGGCAACCATCCCTTGAACTCCTTCGCCGCAATCGGTCCGCTTGCTGGCGAACTCGTCGGTGGGCAGGCGCCGCTTGATGTGTATGCGCCGTTGCGGGCCGTGGCTGAACGAGACGGCTGGGTGCTGTTGATGGGGATCGATCTCACCAGTATGACGCTGATTCACCTGGCGGAAGCGATGGCAGGACGAACGCTTTTTCGGCGCTGGGCCAACGGGCCGGAAAACACGGTCATTGAATGCGAGATCGGCAGCTGTTCCGAAGGATTCGAGCGTTTGCAGCCGGCACTCGTCCCAGCGATGCGATGCGTCGAGGTTGGCTCGAGCCTGTGGCGAGCCTATCCGGCCAGGCTCGTGCTGGAGATCGCGTCTGAGGCCATTCGGCGGGATTCGACGATCACGCACTGTCCGGACTTAAATTGTCTCCGCTGTCGCGACATCATTCAGGGCGGGCCGATCATTGAGGTGGCGCCGTGAAACGTGACGCGCAGCCATGAACTTGGCCGATGATTCCACTTCGCTGCTGGAAGGCGGTCAAAGGGTAGATCTCGTTCCGTTGGCCGCGTTGATAGCTGCGGACGGACTTTCCCGCCTCGGTTCCGCAATGACGGTGACAGTCGTGCCCTGGTTCGTGCTGGTCACCACGGGTAGCGCGGCGCGCACCGGTGTTACCGTCTTCGCTTCCGGCCTTGGCGTGGTCATCGCGCTCCTGTTCGGCGGCACACTCGTCGACCGCATTGGGTTCCGGCGCTCCAGCGTGGGTGGGGATTTGATTGCTGGAATCGTCATTGTGACGATTCCAACGATCTATTTCACGGTGGGCTTGCCATTCTGGTTACTCGCGATGTTGGTCTTTCTGGCGGCGCTCTTTGAAATTCCATCAGCTGTTGCCCGCTATAGCTCGCTACCTGACGTCGCACAGCGAGCCGGGGTGCGCTTCGAACGGGCGAACGCGACCTTCGATGCTATTCTGACCGGGGCGAGTCTGGTTGGTCCTGCGGTGGCGGGCGTGCTCATCGTCGTGATTGGAGCCAGCAACGTCCTCTGGTTCGACGCCGGGACGTTCGGGCTCTCGGCGATCCTCATTCGGACGCTGGTCCCGGTCCCTTCGAAACCGGCGCCCAATGCTTCTGTTGCGTCCGGATACCTCCGACAGTTGTCCGAGGCCGCGCGATTCGTCATTCGCGATTACGTGCTCGGTCCGCTGGTTCTGGTGCTGATACTGATGAACCTGGCTATCGGCCCGTTGGAGTCGGTCGTCGTTCCGGTTCTGGCACGCGATGTCTACCATAGCGCCTACGTCTTGGGATTGCTCAGTTCGGCAATGGCCCTGGGCGGGCTCGGCGGCAACGTCCTCTTCGGGATCATCGGTCATCGATTGTCCCGTCGTGCAGTGTTCGGTCTGGGATTCCTGATGGTGCCGCTGGCGCTGGCGGCACTGGCGGTGCAACCTTCCGTAGGAGTCGCATTGGCGATTCTTGCCGTGGTGGGTCTCGGTCTCAGCCTAACGAATTTGCTGGAGTACACGATCTACTTCGAGCGGTTCCCGCAGGAAATGCGAGCACGAGGTTTGGGCATCACCGGCGCACTTTCATGGGGCAGCGCGCCGATCAGCCGCATCGCCTGCGGGTTCGGATTCGCGCTATTCGGAATCGGCGCCACGCTCGGTGCGGGAGCGCTAGTATTCCTGCCGGTCCCATTGGCGCTCCTGATGCTTCCTCGATTTCGGAGGCTCAACTCTCCGGCAAACGACGAGCCCAATCTCTAGACCGTCCTAGTGAACGGAGAGAGCCCGGGTCGACTGTGGCCCGGGCTCCTTCAGTAGCTGACGACTCTCCGGGCTAGGCAGCCTTTCGCGATAGCGTCTCGTCGACGACCGTCGGCAGGTTGTCGTCCAGGAACTTTGCCATTGCCTGTTCGTCACGGACGATCGTCTGGCACGTCGACACCACGTTGGAAGCATTGAGCTTCCTGGCGGCCGCGATAATCGCAGTGTATGAGGCGATCTCGAAATATTCGGTCGAGAAATCACTCAACGCATTCTTGACCAGTTCGTCGTCGGCGAACGCGGTACTTGCTCCTTGCACACGGCCCATCACACTCGACATGCCCGATTTGGCCGAGGAGACGCTGCCGCCCAGATCCTTGATGAGACCTTCGACTAGATCGGCATGAATCTTCGTCTCGGCCAGGTGCTGTTGAATACGCGCCTGGAGCTTGGGGTGATCCTTGGCGTCGCTGGCGTGGTTCTCCAGTACCTGGCCGATCGACGTTTCCATGGCATGGGCGTCGTTGAGCCAGGTGAGCAATTGATCCTTTTGACTGTCTGCCATTGGTTCCTCCAGCTAACGCTCGTGTACAACGTCCACCTCAATTCGTGAGGTGGATTTCACGTGAGCGCAAGCGTCGTACCATCCGCCGGACGACCCATCCATTGATCTGGAGGCAATGACTGACGACGGGCACACCTCGGACGGCAACGGGAGCGAATGGATGTCAATTGTCCAGTTCGGACGAGGTATCTATGTCGACGGTGAACCGTTTCATTGACCGGAACTGTTACAGCATCCTATACTCGCGCAGATGGGGAGCGAATCGGCGGAGGAGAGCATGAAAATCGCCTATCTCGGACCTGAAGGGACCTTCAGCGAAGAGGCGGCGCTGATGCAGGCGCGTCTCGACGGGGCGACCCTCATGCCCTTGGCTTCCATTCCGGCCCTGGTCTCGGCGGTTGAGACCGGTTTGACTGAGCGAGCCATCTTACCCATTGAGAACTCCCTGGAGGGCTCAGTCAGCTTCACGCTCGACCTCCTTATCGACGAGACCGACCTCAAGATCTGCAATGAGCTTGTCGTTCCTGTTCGCCACAATCTGGTTGTCGTGCCCGGCGCATCGCTGACCGATATCAAGACGGTGACCTCGCATCCGCAAGGGCTCGGTCAGTGCCGTCGATTTCTCGAGCGTTGCCTGCCAGGAGTGCATCAGGTGGCGGCATTGAGCACGGCAACCGCGGTAGAAAAGACGATCGAGGCAGGAGATCGGACGCAGGCGGCGATCGGCACTGAGCGGGCCGCCGAGCTGTACGGTGGCGAAATCCTGGCGCGCGACATTCAGGACAACCGGAGCAACGTGACTCGCTTCTTCGTGCTGGCACAGGGCGACTCAGAACCAACCGGTTCAGATCTCACGTCGTTCTGTTTCAACGTCAAGCAGAACGTCCCTGGCGCCGTGCATGACGTCCTGACCGATCTGGCCAACGCGCATATTCAGATGACCAAGATCGAGAGCCGCCCGACCAAATCGGCCCTCGGGGATTACACCTTTCTCATCGACGTCGAGGGACATCGGCTCGATCCAGTCATCGCTGAAGCGCTCGATCGCATTCGCACCAAGACCGCACGTCTCAAGGTCTTCGGGTCGTACCCCCGGTTCGGGCTCGTCGAAACGCACGACGAGACGAGTCAGCTAGGGTGAGCAGAGGCGTAGGCCAGACAGCGAGACCTTGTTCAGGGGCAGTCCGACGTGCGCGTCATTAGCGGGAGTGCCCGCGGACATCGGCTGAAGGCGCCGCACGGGATGCGCACGCGCCCGATGGCCGATAAGATTCGTGAGGCGTCCTTCTCCATGTTGGCGTCGCTCGGCATCGAGTTTGACCGGGTGCTCGACCTCTATGCCGGGAGTGGCAGTGTCGGCATCGAAACGTTGTCGCGTGGGGCTGAGTCGGTCGACTTCGTGGAGCAGAACGGCGCGGCGTGCGGAGTCATTCGAGACAACCTGCAGACGACTAAGTTCGAGAATCGGGGACAGGTCTATCAAACGAGCGTCGGGAGCTTCCTTACGCGCGTTGACAAGCCCTATGATTTCGTCATCATGGATCCCCCCTATGCCGATCCGGCGATCCTCGATACACTTGCGTCTCTAGAAGCGTCGCGCGCGATCGCGAACGGAACGATCTTGTTGATCGGTCATTCGCCTCGAGTGGAGTTGCCGGACCAGGTAGGAGTGCTGCGATGCTTGCGCCACCGCTGTCACGGCGATAGCTGTTTCTCTATCTACGAGGCGGTTGGCGAGGAGGGCGACGAGTCAGCGTTGAGAACGGAATGAATGCGGTGCCAACAATCGCGATTTATCCTGGATCGTTCGACCCCGTCACCAATGGGCATCTCGACGTAGCCAGGCGCGCGGCACGCATCTTCGACGAATTGATTTTCGCGGTCTACGCCGGTGGTGAGAATGCTCCCAAGCGGCACCTCTTCACGGCAGACGAGCGCAGGACATTTGCGGAACTGGCGCTGCAAGATGCCCACAATATTCGCGTTGAGGTCTATCATGGGCTAAGCGTGGACTATGCGCGAATGGTCAATGCGGGTACCATCGTACGGGGTTTGCGGGCAGTCTCCGATTTCGAGTATGAATTCAAATTCGCGCACATGAACCGGCATCTTGCTCCGGAGGTCGACGTGGTCTGCCTGATGACGAGCTCCAACCACTCATTCGTGAGTTCGAGCTTCATCCGTGAGGTGGCGTCGTTAGGCGGCGACGTGCGTGGACTGGTACCGGAACCGGTGGCAGATGCTCTGGAGGAGCGATTCGGCGCGGTGGTGCGCGAATGAGATGGGCGGCGGAACGTGAGTGATTCCCGAACAGGATCTCAGCAAGTTCATGTCGCCGACATCATGCAGCTCGTCGATCGACTCGAGGAGCTGGTGACGTCAGGAATGCGCGTGCCGCTGAGCAACCGCATCATGGTGGAGGAGGAAGAGTTCCTCGCCATCATCGATCAGCTGAGATTGTCGATACCACAAGAGATCAAGCAAGCACGTCGCGTCGTGCAAGAACGTCAGCAGGTGATCTCGTCAGCCCAAGCCGAAGCTGACAAAATCCTCTCGGTCGCCAAAGAGCGGGCCGAATACCTCATGAACGAGCAGGGACTGATCAACGAGGCCAAATCCCGCAGCGAGGAAATTTTGCGCCAGGCCAAGGACAGCACCAAGCGCTCTATGGGCGAGGTCGACGTCTACGCGCTGCAGATGCTGGACCAACTGGAGAAGGTCTTGCAGCAGAATCTCCAGCAGATCCAACAGGCCAAGGATGTGGTAGCCCGCTGACCTCCTGTTCCATATGCGCCCCAGACTGACAGTCACCATTGCCGATAGGATTACGGCCCATCGTCAGGTCGGATCGGTCCCGAGGAGGTCCCCGTGCAGCGTGATGACGCGACATCCACGCCGGTACCCGGGTTAAGCTGGCAGGAGCTGAGCGAGGCTCGCCCAGATCTGACCGACGCTGGCCGCCAGCTCTTTTATCAGGTCGGAGTTGGACTGGCCTTCATGTCGACGGTTCGTCCGGACGGCGGCCCGCGGCTACACCCGATCTGTCCGGTGATCGCCTCAACCGGTCTGTATGCCTTCATCATCCCATCGCCAAAGCTCAATGATCTTCGGCGCGACGCCCGTTACGCACTCCATTCCTTTCCGACGGACGACAACGAGGATGCCTTTTACATCACTGGTCGTGCGGTCGAGATTCACGAGCATGAGCTTCGAACCACGCTCACCCGTCAATTTCGTGACGAGCGATCGACGATGGAGTTCTCGGACGACCACTTGAACCCCCAGGCGCTCATCGAGTTCTTTGTCGATCGCTGCCTGGTCACTCGGTCCGACGGCTTCGGCGACGCGCTGCCACGGCATACCATCTGGCACGCATCCTAGTCAGGTCCACTCCCTGGCGCCGTATCACGCCGTCATCTCGATGAGTCTCCGGGCCGATTGGTCGCAATTCAGTGAGTGGTACTCATCCCGGATTTTTCAGTCCTGGTTCAGTCCCGCCTCCGATCCGAATTTTCTTTAAATTGACACGTCAGTGATATTTCGCGGACCGTTTCTGACTCGCTTCCTTGACGATCCAAGTGCCACCTTGCAAGCAGCGACGCTATGGCGGCCGTGTGCTCGTAATTGGAGGTACCAATGGGCTCGTCGAGATCTCTATCCTCAAGGTTCTCGATCGGTCCGGTGAAGATAGCTTTGGTCGTTGCTATCATCACCGTACTGCTTGTGGGAGCGGCGTGTGGATCAAGTAGCAGCAAAGGCGCGCCAACTCTTTCCGCTCCCGCGCAAACAGGACAACAGCTTGTCGAAAAATACATGTCGCTTCTAGCCAATCAGGATGTTGCCGGGCTGAATTCGTTTTTGTCGGACTCGTTCCTAAGGCAGGGCGCGGATGGTACGTTTGCTACCAAGGATCAATACCTGAGTGACCTTCCTCAGGTTTCCAACTTTCACGTGACTGACGTTACGTCGAAGCAGTCCGGCGACGCGCTGGTCGTAAGATGGATGTTGAGCGTCGACGAAGTCGTCAGCGGCAAAACGTTGCAGACCACACCCGCGCCACGCCTTGCAACGTTTATTTGGGACCGTGGAGATTGGAGGCTGTTGTCGCATGCCAATTTCAACGCGCCCGCCTGACACTGCCGATCGTCTGAGGTCGCACTCCGTCTGTCGAGCGATGCCCTTGATCGAACACAGTTGTTGTTGAGCTCATGCCCGGGATGGAGACTGTTGGAGCGCATTTGAGATTGACATTGTCCATCTCGTCTGCTAATCTGCCTCTCGACAGACGAATACACGAACAGCGACGAGCGGAACGAGTACGCATCGAAGCGGAGCCCAGAGAGCCGGCGGTTGGTGAGAGTCCGGCGCAAGCGCAGATGCCGAATGGATCCGGGAGCTGTGCCCCGAATGCATAAGCGAGTAGGCGGCAACGGAGACTCCACCGTTATCTGGGAGCTAGGTATCGGATCAACTGGATTGGTCCCGTACCTGTAGAGTGGGGCACGCAATGCGTGTTCAACAAGGGTGGTACCGCGGAGTGAGTTTATTCACCTCCGTCCCTTCTGGGACGGGGGTTTTTTGTTTGTCCGCGAATCGCCCTGCAGGGCCGGGGTTCTTGGAGGACTACACGAATGTTAGACACAGCGACGATGACGGAAGGCACGTCTGAAACAGAGTCGACCCGTTATCGTCCGACGCTCGAAGAGGTTGCGGCGCTGCGGAAGCAGGGCAACATCATCCCGATCTACCGCGAGATCTTTGCCGATCTGGAGACGCCGGTTTCCGCCTATCTCAAGGTGGCGCAGGGGCCATATTCGTTTCTGCTGGAGAGCGTCGAGGGTGGCGAGCGCCTGGCGCGGTTCTCGTTCATCGGCACGGATCCGTACTTGACGCTCAAGTTGAACGAAGGGTTGGCGGAAGCCAATCTCCACGGCTACCGGCAGCAGGGCAGCTTTAGTGATCCTCTCGTTGCGCTGCAAGAGTACCTGGCGCCCTATCAGACGGTGCAGCTTCCTGGGCTGCCGCGCTTCCTGGGCGGCGCCGTCGGCTTCCTCAGCTATGAGGCGGTCCGCTACTTCGAACAGCTGCCGGTCGCCGCCGGTAACGAGATTGAATTTCCAGACGGGCTCTTCATGTTCGTTGACACCATGCTGGTCTTCGATCACCTCGAGCACACCATCAAGGTCGTCAGTCACGTGCACATCGACGACCATACGCCGCTGGAGCAGTCCTACGCCGAAGCCATCGGACGAATCGAACGCATCGTCGGTCGCCTCTCCTGCGAGCCTGTCCTACCGGTTGGCGATCGGCCGATCGACGGCGCCCTCGTCTCCGAGCGCATGCGGAGACACACCGAGCCCGCGACCTACTATCAGATGGTCGATCGGGCCAAGGAGTACATCTCAGCGGGCGACATCATTCAAGTCGTCCTCTCTCAGCGAGTGACGGTCGAGACGGGCGCGCATCCGTTCACGGTCTATCGTGCGCTACGTCGCGTGAACCCTTCGCCATACATGTTCTATCTGCAGCTCGGCGATTCCCAGATCGTGGGCGCATCGCCCGAATTGCTGGTTCGGCTCGACGGTGACACGCTCATGACACACCCTATCGCCGGGACGCGCCATCGAGGCGCAAACGAGCGCGAAGATGACGAGCTCGCAATGGAGCTTGCGAACGACGAGAAGGAACGCGCCGAGCACATCATGCTGGTCGATCTCGGCCGCAACGACATCGGGCGCGTTGCCAAGCCTGGATCGGTAGACGTTCCACAGCTCATGGAGATCGAGCGCTACAGCCACGTGATGCATCTCGTCAGCCACGTTACGGGCGAGATACGGAACGACCTCAGTGGGCTCGACGCGTTGCGCTCCTGCTTCCCTGCCGGGACGGTAAGCGGCGCGCCGAAGATTCGTGCCATGGAGATCATCGCCGAGCTTGAGCCCGAGCGGCGTGGTCCGTATGCGGGCACTGTCGGGTACGTTGACTTCAGCGGGAACTTCGACACGGCAATCACGCTGCGGACGCTGGTTATGCGCGATGGAATCGCCTACTTGCAGGCGGGCGGCGGTATCGTCGCCGATAGCTCACCCGAGTTCGAATACAACGAATGCTTCCACAAGATGCGGGCTCTGGTCCGGGCGCTTGAGGATGCCGAGCGCATCGAGCGATCCATGAGAGACGGAGCCCGCCAATGATCCTGCTGATCGATAACTACGATTCGTTCACCTTCAACCTGTATCAGTATCTGGCTGAACTTGGTGCCGAAGTCTTGGTGCGGCGCAACGACCAGATCACGATTGGCGAGATCGAGTTGATGTCGCCGGAGCGCATTGTCGTTTCGCCGGGTCCGTGCACTCCAACCGAGGCCGGCATATCAGTCGATATCTTCCGGCACTTCGCGGGACGCGTCCCGCTCCTGGGCGTCTGCCTCGGTCATCAGTCGCTGGCGGTAGCGTTTGGCGGAATCGTGACGCGGGCACCGAGCCTGATGCACGGCAAGATCTCCTCGATCTCGCACGATGGACGCGGACTCTTTGCGAATCTGCCCAGCCCATTCGTCGCCACACGCTACCACTCGCTCGTGGTCGATGAGGAGAGCCTACCCGACTGCCTCGAAGTGAGCGCTCGCAGCGAGCACGGTTTGATCATGGGACTGCGCCATCGCGAGTACGAAATCGACGGCGTGCAGTTCCATCCGGAATCGATCCTCACCACCGTAGGCAAAGACCTGTTGTCGAATTTCCTTGGCCGGCCGGCACCGGTCCTTGCAGCGAAGGGTTACTGAGATGACGATCGCGACTGAGGACCGTGTCGACGTCCACGCCAATGGCGAGGCGGCCATTCGTGAAGCAATTCGCCTCGTGGCCGACGGTCATATCCTGACGCGACTGCAGGCCGCGTCCGCTATGGACGCCATCATGTCCGGACTGGCGACCAATTCTCAAATTGGCGCGTTGATGACCGGCCTGCGCATCCGTGGCGAGACGGACGACGAGATCGCTGGATTCGCCGAGACGATGCGTCGCCATGCGCTGCCGGTGCCGATCAAGTACCTCGGACCGGTGGTCGACACCTGTGGCACAGGCGGCGACGGCGCCAACACCTTCAACATCTCGACGGCTGCCGCGTTCGTCGTGGCTGGGTTGGGCGTACGGGTGGCCAAGCACGGCAACCGCGCCATGTCCAGCCGATGTGGCTCCGCCGACGTTCTCGAAGGGCTTGGCGTGCGCATCGATCTTGGACCGAACGCCGTGGCCGAGTGCATTGATGAAGTTGGAATCGGGTTCATGTTCGCTCAGGTCTTCCACCCGGCCATGCGCTTTGCTGGACCGGTGCGCAAGGAGATCGGCATCCGTACCGCCTTCAACCTGCTCGGTCCGATCACGAACCCGGCCGGGGCGCAGCACCAGGTGGTCGGCGTTCCCAATTGCGCCGCCGCGGAGCGAATCGCGCGCGTGCTGGCTATGCTCGGTACGCGGCACGCCGTCGTGGTCTGCTCGAACGATGGACTCGACGAGTTCAGCATCTCGTCCGAAAACTTGGTTCACGACGTCACCGTCAACGGCAAAGTGGATGTCAAGAGTTACACGTTGACGGCTGCTGAGATGGGACTGACACCTGCTCCACTCAGCGAAGTGCGTGGCGGCACGGTGGAAGACAACTCGCGGGTGGTGCGCAACGTCCTCAATGGCGTCGAGGGGGCAACGCGATCCATCACGCTGCTCAATGCCGGCGCCGCTCTCTATGCGGCCGACGCGGCTGGGTCAATCCGTGAGGGGGTCGCTTTGGCTGCCGAGTCGATCGATTCCGGCGCGGCGGCCGCCAAGCTTAGTCAGCTCATCGATGTGACGCGCCGGTTAGGTGGTGACTAGATGACCGTTCATACCGGCACCTTTCTGGATCGTATCGTCGAGCGAACGGTTGCTGATCTACCTGAGCGCAAAGACCGGTTCCCACTGACTCAGCTCGAATGTCGGGTGTCCGAGCGCGCTGCTGCAATTTCGTTCGAGCGGGCGCTTCGCGGGCACTCGCTCGGTATCATCGCCGAGATCAAGCGCGCATCTCCGTCGAAGGGGACGATCGCTGGCGAGATCGACGTCGCCGAAGTGGCAAAGGATTACCTGGAAGCGGGCGCGTCGGCGATTTCGGTCTTGACGGACGGACCATTCTTTTCAGGCAGCCTGGGCGACCTCGAACAGGTTTCTTTGATCGCCCACGCACACGCGACACCTCGTCCGGTCTTGCGCAAAGACTTTCTCGTCGACCCATATCAAGTCGTAGAGGCTCGCGCATTCGGCGCCGACGCGGTCCTCCTTATCGTGTCGTTGCTCCCGAAGCCGACGTTGCGCCGAATGCTGGCTGAAGTTCAATGGTTCGGCATGCAGGCGCTCGTTGAAGTGCACGACGAGGGCGAAATCGACGTGGCGGTTGAGTCTGGGGCCAAGGTCATCGGGATCAACAACCGAGATCTCAAGTCGTTCGACGTTGATCTGGCAACGACCGAGCGACTGGCACCGCTCATCCCATCCGATCGCGTCATCGTCGCCGAGAGCGGCATCCACTCGGGAGACGATTCTCGACGGCTCGCTGTGGCCGGTGCACACGCGCTGCTGGTCGGTGAATCGTTGATGCGTTCGAACGATCGGTGCGCAGCCATTCGAGAGCTCCGTTCATGAGCGGGACGCTGATCAAGATCTGCGGAGTCCGATCACCGGAGATCGCGCGCGAGGTCGAGACGCTGGGTGCTGATCTCATGGGCCTGATCCTCGCGCCGAGCAGGCGTCGCCTGTCCGTCGAGGAGGCGGCGAATATCGCCAGCGCCATCGAGCGTCGCACGAAAGTCGTCGGTGTCTTCGTTAACGAATCGGTCGCCGTCATGAATGGGGTTGCGGATCGCCTTGACCTCGATTTCGTGCAACTCAGCGGCGATGAACCCGCGGACGTGCAGTCAGAGATTGACCGGCCGGTCATTCGCGCGTTGCGCCTTCCGGTCGGAACCTCATTCGAGGAAGCGTGCCGTCACGCGGAGCAGTTCTTCACCTGCGCCAAGCCGGCGCACGCGTTCCTGCTCGATGCACACGTGCCCGGCGTTTACGGCGGTACCGGATTGACGTCCGACTGGACCATCGCGGCACATCTCGCCGAGCGGTTTCCCGTAATACTCGCAGGCGGCTTGAACCCGGAGACCGTCGGCCAGGCAATCGAGGAAGTACTGCCACTGGGAGTCGACGTCTCGAGTGGCGTCGAAACCAATGGCCACAAAGACGCAACCAAGATCGCGCAATTCATTGCCAACGTTCGTGGAGTGGCTGAAAGAGGCACCGCGACGCATCAGGATTCATCAACTCGTCTCGTTCGATCGTTAGGGTAGAGGAGCCATCATGATTTACACCGGAATCGAGCGGAAACCCGCCCTCGATCTTCCCGACCGCCACGG
Organism: uncultured Chloroflexia bacterium; assembly: GCA_963713965.1. GTDB lineage: Bacteria > Chloroflexota > Chloroflexia > Thermomicrobiales > Thermomicrobiaceae > CALAGB01. Next base: position 885,787 of record OY970217.1, on the reverse strand, counting down.
GCGATTCGGCGAGTTCGGCGGTGCCTACGCGCCCGTGACGTTGCTACCCGCCATTGACGAGCTGATCGCGGCCTATGATTCAGCCAGGGCCGATCCGGCGTTCCAGCAGGAGCTCGACTATCTGCTCAAGGATTACGTCGGGAGGCCGACACCCCTCTATCATGCCAGGGCGCTGACAGAACGGGTGGGAGGCGCCCAGATCTATCTCAAACGTGAGGATCTGGCGCACACGGGTGCCCACAAGATCAACAACGCCATTGGCCAGGGCCTGCTGGCCAAGCGCATGGGCAAACCGCGCATCATCGCCGAGACCGGAGCCGGCCAGCACGGCGTGGCTACGGCCACTGTCTGCGCCATGTTGGGCCTCGAATGCATCGTCTACATGGGCGAAGTCGACATCGCACGTCAATCGCTCAACGTCTTTCGGATGAAGCTTCTGGGTGCCGAAGTTCGTTCGGTGACCTCCGGCAGCCGTACGCTGAAGGACGCCATGAATGAAGCCATCCGCGACTGGGTCACAAACGTGGGCAACACGTACTATTTGATTGGCTCGGTCGGTGGCATGCACCCGTATCCGATGATCGTACGCGACTTCCAGGCGGTCATCGGCCGTGAGGCCAGGGCGCAGATCCTGGAGTCGGCCGGACGACTGCCGGATGTCATCGTCGCCTGTATCGGTGGTGGCTCCAACGCCATCGGCATCTTCCATCCGTTCGTAGATGATGCTGGCGTGGAGCTCTTCGGAGCCGAGGCGGCTGGGCTGGGCATCGAGTCTGGAAAGCACGCCGCGTCGCTCACGGCTGGACGCATCGGAGTCTTGCATGGCTCGCGTTCCTACGTACTGCAGGACGAAGACGGCCAGATTATCGAGGCCCACAGCATTTCGGCTGGGCTCGACTATCCGGGCGTGGGGCCGGAACACAGCTATCTCAAGGACAGCGGGCGCGCCACGTATCGGGGAGTGACGGATGCCGAAGCGCTGGACGGATTCAAGCTCCTCTGCGTCACTGAGGGGGTCATCCCGGCGCTCGAGTCTGCCCACGCGGTCTATCTTGGAACGCAGATCGCCGCTGAGCGCTCTCCCGAAGAGATCGTTTTGATCAATCTGTCGGGACGCGGAGACAAAGACATGCATACGGTAGCCGAGGCATTGGGGGTGGAGCTGTGACGGTCACCAAGTCGGAAAGCAGGATCGCGTCGACCTTCGCTCGGCTCAAGGCCGGCAAGCAAACGGGTGTCATTCCGTATCTGACCGTCGGATATCCCGAGCTGGATACCGTCCAACGTGTGGCACCCGCGTTGGTCGAAGGCGGCGCGTCGATGATCGAGCTGGGCATTCCATTTTCCGATCCGCTGGCGGATGGCGCCACGGTGCAGCACTCGAGCTTCGAGGCGTTGAAGAACGGAGTCACCGTAGAATACTGTCTCGAAACCGCTCGCCAGCTGCGAGAGTCCGGCGTTGACGTTCCGCTCGCCTTCATGGGATACTTCAACCCCATTTTCAGCTACGGTATCGACCGTTTTGCGAAAGCATGTGCCGAAGCTGGGGTTGATGGTTTGATCGTTCCCGACCTGCCGGTAGGGGAAAGCGGTGACTTGCTTGAGGCATGCCGCCGCTACGGCCGGGATCTGATTTTCATGCTTGCGCCGACGAGCACAGACGAGCTGATCGGCGCGACCGTGCAACAGGCGAGCGGATTCATCTATTGCGTGTCGCTGACAGGGACCACAGGCGCCCGTTCCTCTCTATCCGAGGGGCTCGGGGCGTTTCTTGCGCGTGTCCGCGAGCGGACGGACCTGCCGTTGGCAGTCGGGTTTGGGATCTCACGTCCCGAACACGTGGCGGCGATCAGCAAGATCGCCGAGGCAGTAGTGGTCGGGAGTGCCGTAATCGATCGGGTAGGTTCGACACCGAGAGAGCGGCAGCCAGAAGTGATGCGCGATTTCGTGCGCGCCCTGCGAGGGGAATAGCCCGTACCGTGTTCCGGGTCGCGCATCGAGACGGTACCGCTCCTGGGAGGGACTTTTCACGATGATGCGGTGCCGGGGAATTCGAGGCGCGACGACCGTTGAGAGGAACACTGCCGAGGATATCGAGGAGGCGACGCTCGAACTGCTTGGGGCGATTGTCGACGCGAACGACATCGATCTCGATGACATAGCAAGCGCCATCTTCACCACGTCTCCCGATCTGAACGCGACGTTTCCTGCCGTGGCCGCGCGAAAATTCGGCTGGGGATCGATTGCGCTGATGTGCACGCACGAGATGGATGTACCGGGCGCGCTGGAGAACGCCATTCGCGTGCTGGTTCACTACAACACCGAAAAATCGGCGACCGAGATCCGCCACGTCTATCTGCGTCAAGCAGTGGTCCTGCGACCGGAATGGGCCTATCAGGCCGCTGAAGCCGTGAAGTAATACGCACCGAGAGCATTACCGTCTACTAAGGAGCAACTGAGATGATCATCGTGCTGGAGCCGACGGCGACCAAGGAGCAGGTTAGCGACGTGGTCCATCGTATCGACGAAGCCGGGTTTGGCACTCGGCAAATCGTCGGGCAGGATCAGTCGATTATTGGCGTACTCGGCTCGCCACTCCCCGACGCCCTCTACGAGACGATGGGACTCCTGCCGGGCGTCCAGCAGGTGATTCGCGTGAGTAAACGCTACAAACTCGTGAGCCGCGATTTTCATCCGTCAGACTCGGTCGTTGACGTTGATGGGGTCAAAGTGGGCGGCAATGAGATTGTGATGATCGCCGGACCATGCTCCGTTGAGAGTGAAGATCAGCTTCTGCGCACGGCACACGCGGTCCGAGAATGCGGCGCGACGATGCTTCGAGGCGGCGCTTACAAGCCGCGCACCTCGCCGTACGAGTTCCGTGGACTGGGCGAAGAGGGCCTGCAGATCCTGGCGAAGGCGCGGGAACAGACCGGTCTCAAGATCGTCACGGAAGTGCTCAGTCCGGCCGATATCGATCTCGTGGCGTCCTACACTGACGTGCTGCAGATCGGCGCGCGCAACATGCAGAACTTCCTGCTGCTCGAGGTCGCCGGACAGTCTGGCAAGCCGGTGCTCCTAAAGCGCGGCATGTCGGCTCAAATCGAGGAGTGGCTGCTGGCGGCAGAATACGTCATGGCGCAGGGAAACGAGCAGGTAATCCTGTGTGAGCGCGGCATCCGCACCTATGAGACGATCACGCGCAACACCTTGGATTTGAGCGCGGTGCCGGTCGTGAAGCGCCTGAGCCATCTGCCGATCATCGTCGACCCAAGTCACGGTACCGGCAAATGGTATCTCGTTCCGTCGATGATGCTGGCGGCGGTTGCGGGCGGCGCGGACGGACTGATCGTCGAGGTGCACCCGAATCCGGATCACGCGTTGTCGGACGGAGCACAGTCCCTCACGTTCGAGAACTTCGCCGCGGCGATCCCTGGCGTGGTCAGCGTCGCGAATGCGGTCGGACGCAGTTACAAAGGGACCGCGGTCGGTCCCGAAGTCGCGCTCGCCGATTAGTGTCAGTGCTTGACCGCTCAAATAGAGTTGATCAAATCGAGGGGGCAGCGATGTCCCCTCGTTCCATGTGCGGCTCGATGCTGAACTCGCGGCGGAACGGGCCGGGCGCGCCGTGTGAGCGCGATCGAGCCTCGATCAATGGATGAAGGACGAATCATTGTCAGAGGAATTGCTCTCGCGTATCAATTTCGATGAGCACGGTCTGGTGCCAGCCATCGTTCAGGACGCCGTCAGCGGCGACGTGCGCATGCTGGGTTACATGAACCGGGAAGCGTTGGGTCTGACCCTCAAGACCCGCAACGTCCACTTCTGGAGCCGCAGCCGCGCCAAGCTCTGGATGAAGGGCGAATCGTCGGGGAACGTCCTGCACGTCGTAGATCTCCGCATGGACTGCGATGGCGATACGCTTCTGGTGCGCGTGCGCGCGGACGGCCCGACCTGCCACCTTGGCACCGAAACGTGTTTCGACGATGGGCTGCTGGCGACACTCGAGGAGCCGGCTGCGTCGAGTCGCGTGGTCGATGAAGTCGCGGCGGTCGTGGCGGACCGGCGGCAAAACCCGGTGGACGGTTCCTACACGAGCTACCTGCTTGCGGAAGGCGTCGACAAGATCGGCAAGAAAATTGGCGAGGAGGCGGCCGAGGTCATCATTGCCGCCAAGAACGAGGACTCAGCCACGATCGCGGCCGAATCATCGGATCTCATCTACCACCTGCTGGTGATGCTGGAGGCAACGGGGGTTGAAGTCGAGAAGGTGTGGGACGTGCTCGCGACGCGACGTGGTCGTCCGGCACCGGATCAGGTTTCCCAGTAGTTCAGCGGGCGTACCGTGATCTTGCGGTCATCCAGGTCTATGTCTGGGACGACGTCCTTGAGAGCCGGAAAGAGCGTCTCCTTGCCCTCGTCGTCCACTACTACGTACACGTCGTTGGCGCCGGTCTCGATGATGTCTCGCAGCGACCCAATCCGTGTACCGTCCTCGGTGAACACGTCCATCCCGATCAGCTGAAAGTGGTAGAACTCGTCTTCGTCCAGAGGCGTCGCCTGTTCACGGGCAATGCGCACCACGCTGCCGCGCAGTTCCTCGGCCGCTTCCCGTGTCGTGACCCCCTGCAAGGAGAGCACCGGCAGTCCACGACTGGTGCGAACTCCGCGCAGACGACGTGGTCGCTCCTCGTCGTCGAGGAACACGGTCTTGAGCTCCTGAATGTGCTCTGGGAAGTGGGTCCAGACCTGCATGCGGACTTCGCCGCGCGTGCCGTGTGGCGCGACGATCACGCCGATGGCCAGGCGTTCAGGATTTAGAGATTCGTCCTCAGCCATTGATGTCGAGGCTGGCGCGGTACCCCTGCCGTGAAGCAGCAATGGTCAGCAATGTCCGCATTGATCTGGCAATACGGCCCTGGCGCCCGATGACTTTGCCCATGTCATCCTGCGGCACGGTGAGCGTGACGGTGACGATACGGCCACGCGCCTGCGAGATCACCTGAACCGTCTCTGGATCTTCGACCAGGTTTTGCGCCATAAAGGTGACGAGACCTTCAAGTTCTTCCACGTTGATCTTCCTCCGGCATCGTTTGTCTACACAAACTGGCTACCGCGTATGGTAGCCAGTGCCAGGTGTCACGATGAAACCGAGAAGCGACCGAATGTCACTCCGTCGCGGATGAGGCTGAGGCTTCCTCGCCGCTCGCGGCGAACACGCGCGGCTGCATGACCCCGCTCTTGACCAGCAACGAGCGAACCGTATCGGTCGGCTGCGCGCCGTGATCGAGCCAATACTTCGCGCGCTCCTCGTTGACTTGCAGAGTGTATGGATCGGTTTGCGGATTGTAGAATCCGACGATCTCAATGAAACGACCGTCACGGGGAGACCGCACGTCCGCGGCCACAATGCGATAGCTGGGCTGCTTCTTCGCTCCCATGCGCCGCAGTCGAAGTTTGATCACGCTCGCGAGCTCCCTCTACTGATTTGCGTACGTTCGTGTTGCATGTCAGCGTTGAACGATTCAAGGCACAATCTACCCGCCGGGCTTGCCAAGCGGGAATTGACTATAGCACGCGCTTGCGCCGACCGTCAAACTGGACGGACCGGAGAAGGGTTTACCGCCCCGAACCTTACAACGGATCCTTTGCCGGTAATCCGGCACGCCTGGGGTAGCGGACGGGTGCGTTCGTCTGCTGTTGCACCACGACAATCGTCGTTCCGCTGACTTCTTCGGCGTCCGATCGTTCAGTGCCGAGGATCGCAGAGCCCAGGATACCGGCCGCATGTCGCGCGTCCGCGATTTCCTCGTCGATGTCCACGCCCTTGGGAAACAGCCCACGACCACCCACTCGGCAGAGTGGCATGCATAACTCGAGCAGTGCCGGCAAGCGCGCCACCGCACGCGCCAGGACCACGTCGAACTGGCCTCGATAGCGCTGGTCGTGTCCGAGCTCTTCGGCACGTCCGTGGATGGCGTCAACGCCGGTAAGTCCAAGGACCTGGATCACCTCTTTGAGGAACGCGACCTTCTTGGCGGTCGCCTCCAGCAGCACGAGGTCGATTTCAGGGAAGGCGATCTTCAAAGGCAGCCCCGGCAACCCAGCTCCCGCGCCGACATCGATCATCCGGATGGGACGGTTCCTGCGGCTGACGGCGTTGAGGAGCGGGGCAATCGCCAGCGAATCGAGGAACAGCTTCGTCTCGATGCCCTCCGGATCGGTAACTCGGGTCAGATTGAAGCGCGCGCTCCACTCGATAAGCAGCGAACGATACATCTTCAGCCGTTCACGGCAACCGTCGTCCAGAACGTAGCCGAATTTCTCCTGATAACGCTCGAGAACCGGAAAATCGCTCACGTACCACTCTTCACACAAAAATGCCGCGGCGCATGCGCCGCGGCACCACCACTGTTGGTCAGTCTGCTAGTCGGCGTGGGCCGTCACGGTCTGTCCCGCTACGACAAGCGCTTTGGTCCTGGCCGCAATGCTGTCAGCATCGATGCCTGCCTGCCGCCGTAACGAGTTCTGCGACCCGTGATCGTAGAAACGATCGGCCAATCCCAGACAATCCGTCGGAATCTCAAGGTTTTCGCGAGCAAGCAGTTCCAGCACGGCGCTGCCAAATCCACCGGCCAGCATCGCTTCTTCGACAGTGACGACCACGCCGGTCTTCCTGGCTGTTTTGAGGATCAGTTCATCATCCAGGGGCTTGACGAAACGGGCGTTGACCACCTCAGCGTTGATCCCCTGTTCGGCGAGAATTTCAGCGGCTCGTGTGGCCGGCAAGACGGTCCCGCCGATTGCGACTATCGATACGTCGCTCCCCTCGCGGATGATCTCACCACGGCCGATCGGTAGCGAGTGCGGCTCTCCCAGCATCGAGACGCCGACACCGGCGCCACGAGGATAGCGCAACGCGATCGGGCCTGATTCGTGAGCGATGGCCGTGGCAAGCATATGCCGCAGTTCATCTTCATCCTTCGGTGCCATCACGACCATGTTCGGCAGGCAGCGCAAGTACGCGTAGTCAAAGACGCCGTTATGCGTGCGGCCGTCATCACCTACCAGTCCGGCGCGGTCCATGGCAAAGACGACTGGAAGATTCTGGATGCAGACGTCGTGGATGATCTGGTCGTAGGCGCGCTGCAAGAACGTCGAATAGATCGTCGCGACGGGACGCATGCCCTGGGTCGCGAGGCCCGCCGCGAACGTGACAGCGTGTTGCTCAGCAATACCAACGTCGAAGAATCGCGCTGGATGCTCTTTGGCAAAGGGGAGCAGGCCGGTGCCGTCCGGCATCGCGGCGGTGATGGCCACGATGCGCTCGTTCTTCCGAGCCAGTTCGGTCAGCGTCTCGCCGAAGACGTCCTGGTACTTTGGGGGAGTCGGCGGCGCTCCGGGCTTTTTGATCGAGGCGCTGTGATGCTTGAACGGGTCGTTCTCGGCCGGCTCGTAGCCCTTGCCTTTGACCGTGACGGCATGAACGAAGACCGGACCGGAGATGGTCTTTGCTTGCTCAAATGTCTCGATCAGATCGCGCACGTTGTGGCCATCGATCGGGCCGATATACGTGAAGCCTAGCTCTTCCCAGATCATGGTGTGATAGACGACCTCTTTGAGGCCATCCTTCATGCGCTTGCCGAGCTCGAGGAGAAGATCGCCTTGTGGTACCCGTGTGAGGAGCCGCTCGACCTCAGCCTTTGCCTGACTGTAGCGCTCGTCGGTGCGGATGCGGCTCAAATACTTGGGAAGCGCACCAACGTTCGGAGCGATCGACATCTCGTTATCGTTGAGGACCACCATCAGCGGGACCTGCAGGCTGCCGGCGTTGTTCAATGCCTCGTACGCCATGCCGCCCGTAAGTGCTCCATCGCCGATGACCGCGATCGAATGAAAGCGCTCTCCCTTGAGTTGCCCCGCCACGGCCATGCCCAGGGCCGCCGAAATCGAGGTGCTGGCGTGTCCTGCGCCGAATTGATCGTGCTCGCTCTCCTCTCGCTGGAGGAATCCACTCAGACCACCTTCCTGGCGGATTGTCGGGAAACGGTCGCGTCGACCGGTGAGGATCTTGTGTGGGTAGGCTTGATGCCCCACGTCCCACACAATCTTGTCCTTGGGCGATTCAAAGACGTAGTGCAACGCGAGAGCGAGCTCGACCGATCCGAGGTTGGATGCGAAGTGGCCTCCAGTTTGGTGAACCACGACCTCGAAGATGAGTTCACGAAGTTCACGAGCCACTGTCTCGATCTCCGGGATCGTCAGTGACTTCAGATCCCGCGGATCGTTGATGCGCTCAAGCAGCATGGAATTGTCCTCCAAGAAGAAGCGACTGTGCGACTCGCGCAGGGCGAATCACTGCTGATCCTAGCAGCGTCCGTGCCCGCACGTCAAACTTTCCCTACTGTGAATTAGGGCGGTTTGCGCGTAGGTTCGCACCAATGAATAGCGAGCAACAGCGTCATGCCTGGATGTCGTTGAAGCGGTCATTGCGTATTTCGATCTCCATTTGACGGGCCGGCAACGGCAGCGGCCGGAAGATCCAACAAAAACGTCGTCCCTTTGCCAAGCTCGCTCTCAACGCTCACGCTGCCGCCGTGAGACGACGCGATCTCCCGCACGATAGAGAGCCCGAGCCCGAATCCCTGCTCGTTCCCATTCTTCACTTCTGAAAGTTCGTCACCATTTGCGCGGTAGAAGCGATCAAAGATATGCGGTAGTGCCTCAGGAGGGATACCGCTTCCGGTGTCCGAGACTTGAATGCGGACGCCCGCCGTTCCTCTTGTGCCGTTGCTGGTTGCGGAGATGCCCACATCGACGGCTCCGCCCTCGAGTGTGTGGCGAATGGCGTTGCGAACGAGGTTGTCGATGGCCTGGTCGATCAAGCCTTCATCTCCAAGAACCTTGCGAGAGCCCGGAGGAGGACCGGCAAGGTCGATGCCACTGTTGTCGGCCTCGACGCGATGACGGCGCAGCACACGACCAACAATGTCGTCGACGTCCACTTCGCGAACACGCGGGCCCGATTGTCGCGACTCGAGCCGAGCCAGTTCGAGGATTTGCACGAGGAGATCATTCACACGGTCGCTCTCCTCGCCAATGGTATCGAGCGCGTCTCGTTGCTGCTCCTCCGTGGTGAATACGCCGTCGCTGAGTCCTTGAGCGTAGCCCTGGATTGAGGTCAGCGGCGTTCGAAGCTCATGAGCGATGTTCGCCAGCAGTCGTCGCTGGCTCTCGTAGGTCACCCGGAGTTGGTTCACCATTTCATTGAAGCTGCGAACAAGCCGTCCGACTTCGTCGCTCCCTTCACCGGCGACGCTACGGTTCAGATCGCCTCCGGCGACCGCATTCGCCGCCTGCGTCAGTCGGGAGATCGGTAGAGCGATCGACCGGCTAAGGAAGAGTGTGGCGATCAGCGCACCAACGAATCCGATGGCGAGCGCCAGAACGAGCGGAATGAGCAGTTCCCGTAGTAATGGTGCTCCCCGTGGAGCGATGATCACGATGTAGCGACCGTCAACCTGCGATAGGAGCGTGAGGACGACCCGATTGCGGCCGCTCGTTCCCACATAGATGCTGCGATCCTCGAGAGGTAATCGCTCGGCCGGTCTGTTCGCGATCACACGTTGGTCGAGCCGGTTTGATGCTGCTCTTAGCTTGACCAACAGTCGCGCCGTAAGCGGTTCGCTCGGCTTGGTGTCGTGGATGATGGCGCCGTCTCTGTCGATGAGCACGAGACGAACATCAAGCTGAGTCGCCTGTGTATCCAGAACCTCGATTACCGACGGCGAGAGAGCTGGCCGGCCCAACAGGAAGCCGGATCCAACAGCGACCGGTGCGGCAAGTGATTCTAGCCGCTGGATCTCGAGCCGGTTTTGCGCGTTTCGGATAGGAATGAAGGCGACGAGAAACGTCAGTCCGAAAACGAGCAGGATGACGGCGAGGTGGGAGACGAGGATGCGAGCGCGCAAACTGCTGAGCATGGTTACGGTCCCGGACTGATCACTGCGGGATCGTCGATTCGAGCTAAATGTTCGATTCCGTCGTTGTGAGTGATTCGAAATTCCATCGTTTCGTGACCAACTGGCGCCGTCATGAGTTGACTGGCCTTATTCGGCGTGCGTCAGCCGATAGCCGACACCGCGAACCGTTTCGATCTCAGCGTCGCTCTCTGACAACCTCGAGCGCAGTCTATTAATGTGTACGTCGATAGTGCGGGTGTCGACGTCATACTCGCGGCCCCAGACCTGGCGGAGAAGGTTTTCGCGCGTTAGCACGACTCCAGGTCGCGAGGCAAGCGAAAGGAGTAGATCGAACTCTTTCGTGCGAAGATCGACATCCCTCCCGGCGATCGAGGCGCTACGTTCTTCGGGACGGATGAGGAGATTACCGACGGTGATCTCCTGAATCAGATTCGTTGGACCGTTTGATCTGCGCAGAGCGGAGCGGACTCGCGCCATCAACACCGCTGGCTTGAACGGTTTGGTGATGTAATCGTCCGCCCCTAAATCGAGTCCCTCCACCACGTCTCGCTCGTCGTCGAGCGCGGTCAGCATCAGGATCGGTGTGGCGCTGCGGGTGCGGATCGCGCGACAAACGTCACGTCCGTGGAGGCCGGGGAGCATCAGGTCGAGCACGACCAAATCGGGCTCGATTTCGCCGAACATCCTGAGCCCTTCACGCCCCTCACGCGCGACGTGCGCTTCAAAGCCTTCTCGTTCCAGGTAGACGCGTAACAATTGAGCAATGTGGTTGTCGTCTTCGACGACGAGAATACGATCGGGCAATCAGAATACCCTTCGCGATCGATAGCGTGTTGCGCGATATGCTAATCGAGCAGCGATTAGATCGACTCTAATCTGCCCGCCGCTCGTTCGATGGCATATCTCCTGCGACCAGGACCTCATTAACCCTGCAAATCATATCAGGGTGAACGCGGGAGATATGGAGCGGAACGACTCACCGTTGCTTGGTGGAGCGAGAGTCCAGAATCGATAAGTAGGTCTGATTGGTAATCCTGTGTCTATCACGGAGCGCGACTTCAAGATACTCGTAGTCGAGGACGATCAAGGTATCGCCGATCTGATCTCTTGGGTGTTGCAAGATGCCGGCTTTGAAGTGCATACGGAAGCGGGCATCGCGGCAGCGAAGCGGGCCATGGACGAATGCCACCCGCGCGTGGTAATAACCGATCTTGTGTTGCCCGACGGACTTGGATCCGACTTCATCAAACAGCTCAAGCAGCAGCCAAACTGTGAGGAAGTTGCCAGCGTCCTGATCTCAGCGCACCCACAAGCGTTGGCGCATGCAAAGGCATCCAAAGCGGATGCATACCTTCCCAAGCCATTCGATCTTGACGATCTGAATCGCGTAGTTGGCGATCTCGTCGGAGTCGGCTGAGACTCCAACTCACCCATCCCGCGCCTCACATGAAACCTGCGCTCCGTCACGGGTTAGACGGCGGCGTGCCTCCATACATCTGCGTGACCACATCCTGACGATATGAAACGATGAAGTGGAATGGATCGGTCGGAACATCAACCTGACGATTGATCAGAAACTCCGGATATCGTTGCCATCGTCCGGGATGGAACAGGTCACCAATCAGATCGCTGAAACTAGGATTGGTGAGCGACAGCGCCGCGGTGCTCTCGAGCGGTAGCGTCCGCTGCAAGCGATTCGTATTCGATTCCAACATCGACCCATGATCGGAGCGAGCGATCAGCACCTGCGGTTCCTGATCGCTTGCGATCTGGTCGTTCGGATCGTCGATCTGAACGTTCGAAAAATCACGGAAATACCAGGCAAACGGCTGTTGGACCGATGAATCGACGGCAATAGTCAGCCCGTGTCCGCCCGTTGGGTCGAGCATGTCCTGTTCAAACGTCGTCATGTCCCTACTCACGGCGCGAATCTGATTCACGTTGATTCCGACGGCAGGCTGAGTCACGCCAATCAGCAGCGGTTCACCCGCACGACCGTTGACCGTGTCCCCGAGCAAAACGCTGCTGCGAATACCGATTCCTGCGACGAGTACCGCCACAAAGATGAGTAGCACTGACCCCCAACCATAAACGGAGTTGCGCAGCCAGATCGTCAGCGCCAGCAGAGGCGCGAAGACCACGATCGCCACCAGCAAGAACGTCACGATCCATGAAACGGTGTCGGAGCCGACGTCGCTGGCGAGCAGGCCATAGGTGCTCACTCCCGCAAAGAAAGTAACTGGTATCAGGACCAGAAAGAGTCCACCGCGCGCCGTTCTGACGTCGGGCCACGTGACGCGGCTGACGGCCATGTCGAGCCCGAGCCCCGCGAGTACAGCGATTGGCAAGGCAGCCAGGGTGTAGAGCGTTGGTCCCTTATCGCCGAGCAACGACCCAAACAGGAGTCCAAGAAGCGTCCAAAGGATCAGCCCGTAGGCGAATACCGGCACGTCCTCCCGCTGTCGTCGCCATCGCCAAATGAAGACAACCGCCGCGACGGCGAGCAGGATCGAGAGCGGTTCGTCGATGAGGAGCTGAAACGTCACCAGATGCCAGTTTGACCCGGCATTGGTGAGATGCTGGTCCCAGAGCGCGCGAACGCTTTCACGGAAGAAATTCGAAAAGCCTGCGGGATGAACGAAGATGTTTGTAGATACCACCAGGATGGTCACTCCCGCGCCGAGTGCCGCGAATGGCAAATCGCGAACGGGCGTGGATCGCTCGTCAGATATCAACAGGATGACGATGGCGATCATGGGCAGGGCAATCCAGCCGATGGGGTCTGACATCACCGTCATCGCTGCCGCGATCCCGAACAGGACCGCCAGGCTCGTGGAGCGGTCACGCATCCATCTCAACCCGACGACGAACACCAGCAACGAACTGAAGACCAGCAGACCGCCGTCGGTCGCCTGTCGGGACGCCATCACCAGCGTTGGCGAGATTGCGAAGATCAGCGCCGTCGCCAACGTCGCCCCACGGCCTGTGAACGGTCGAAGCCATGCAACCAATGCCAGCGTGCCGAGTCCCGCGAGGAGAGGCACGAGCCGCACTATGCCGTCGCTTGCGCCGAAGAGAAACAGGCTCAGAGCCGTCAACGCGGTCGGAAGCGGCGAGGCTGACGCCGAGGCCGGAATCGAGCCGCCTTGCAAGATTGATAGGGCATCGGACGCGAGGCGGCCCTCACTGGCGGAGAGCGGCCAGGCGGAATAGTTGGCGACGCGCAGCATGAACGCAAACGAAGCGACCGCGACCCAGCCCAGGGTCAGCCACGAGAGAGATTCGAGGCTGATGGCGCGGTCGAGCACCGACGGCTCGGCGAAGTCCTCACGATGACTGTCAATCGTATTCGCACTTTCGTGCACTGCACTTGCCTCCTCGACGTTGAACGTCCGCGGGATCATCCGGCACTGCGCGGCCGACAACGCGACAACATTCAATACCGTATTTGATTGAAGTATGGCATCAAGTCGTTGCGAACGTAGACTCGGATCTTGACCGCTCCAAACCCGCTCGGTACTTCACGATAGGCGACCATGCGGAAGATCTTGGCTTGCTCGTTCGGATGGCGCATGGACCAGATGCTGGACCAGACACTTCCGGCCACATCGAGCAGCGTAAAGGGCGGCTTCTTGCTGTCCTGATAGTTCTGGCGCGATTCCTGTTTGATGTCCGGCGCATAGGCAAAGCGGCGATAGGTATTCTCCTCCGGAAACCACCAGCGCATCGGATATTCCTGATAGGTGTAGCTGGTGTTGAGCTCGGTCTCCATCTGCTGTGTCAGGACGTCGTCGGAGATGATGATCACTTGTGCGTCAAGGGTCGAGGGCAATTCACGGCCGATGTAGCGCCGGTTGGGGAAGTCTTTCAAATACCAGTTGAACGGCCACTGCGTCACGTCGTCGTACCAGACGGTGAGTCCCATCCCGTCGGTCACCTGCTGCGAAAGTGTCTGAAGCTGGCCGGTGACGCGTGGAACGTCCGGAGTCGTTTGGACATAGACCAGCATGTCGCGTGGAACGTCGCCCTCGCGGTACGTCAGACGCCATTCGGCGTGCACTTGCGCCAGCGAAAACGCCACCACTCCGGCGAGGAGCGTTACACTCAGCGCCCGCCGAGCCCCAATTCGAACCACTCCAAGAACCACAACCGCGATGATCATCACCCACGGCAGATAAACATAGACCCACCAATGATCGGCGACACCGTTCCGCAATCCGTGGACGTAGGAGTTGCCCACGAGCTGGTACGGCCCATTGCTAGCCCAGGCAAATGAGAGAAATGCAGTGGTTAGCAGCGCCAGCGTGGCGCCGCCGACCAGGAGTGTGTCAATGCGGACGCGATGGTCACAACTTCGCCAGCGCCGCTCGAGATATGCGAACGCGTCCCCCGCGAACGCGCCCGCCAGTAACGTCATGGGCAGCGAGATGTGGATAACGTTCCACGGCATCTTCTCCCCAGCCCACGAGAGGATCGCAAGCATGCCGAGCGTCCAAACAAGCAGGAATCCGCGCGCGAAGGTGCGGGGGCTGAGCGGTATTCGGTACCGCCAGGCGTTGAAGAGACGCCAGACGATCGCGACCGATGCCAGCGGAAAAACGAGCACGGCCACGAATTCATATTGTGGCAGAAGGAGCAGATAATAGAACCAGGGTTCTTGCCCGCGTTGCACGCCCTGCTGGCCGAGCCAGTAGCCAAGGGCGCCGAATGTGCCGCTAGCTAACCCAGCCATGTTGGTGAAGAGTGACGTGTAGAAGACCGTAAAGAAGGCTAGCGCTCCGACAGATCCGATCAAGAGCGCTCGACGCTCGCTCAGCAATTCGTGCAGTGCCGAAGCGGTCGATCTCGCCGGTGCGTCTCCCAGCACGCCATCGACCCAATCGCGATCCCTGGGGCGGCGCTGATCGAGGATCCAGGCTGCCACCGCGACCGACAACATCGTGATGGCGATGCCCGCGATGACGACCGGATGCTCGATCAATTGGATGATGAAATGCTGAATTTGCGGTCCCGTCGGCTGATTCCAGGGGATGCCAGGCAATGCTGGCGCTCCAAACGCATGCAGCAGTCTGCTGGTGATGAAGTACGAGACGACCGCCGTCGCTCCGACTGCCAGCAGGAGCGGTGCGACTCGCAGCGCGATGGCGACGCCCAGGAACAACGCGAAAACGAAGAGGACAATGAAGCTGATCTCCTTGGTCGTTAGGAGATAGCCGATCGAGAGACCCCCGAGAATCGCCCAACGCGGATGTGGATCATCGATGTAGCGGACGACCGCGATGAAGAGGAGCATGGCACCGGTCGCTGCGAAGATATCGTGTCGATTGAACCGGCTGTAATACAGGATCGACGGCGACACCATCAGCAGTGCCGACGAGCAGAGCGCTCCCCAGCGACCGAGCAATCGCTCGCCACGCAGAAACCAGGGGAGCATGACGAGAACGACGCCGAGCAATGCAGGTGTGAACCGAGAAACGGCATCGGTCGCGCCGAAGAGGAGATACATCAGCGCGGTTGCGTGAAACAGGAACGGGCCGTGCATCAGTGGGTCGTGGATATAGCCGTTTCCGCTGGCGTAAATCCACGAAAAGTAGGAGTGGAGCGATTCGTCGTGGTGTAGCGCGCGCGAACCGAGGTCCCAGAATCGCGTCAGAATCGCGGCGACGAAAATGATGCCATAGAGCACGTGCTCGAGTCGCAGCTCGGTTTGGAGTCGCTCTCCCAAAGTCTTGCGAGCCGTTCTTGTTTTGGTTGTCGGAGTTTGGAGTGAAATGGGACCGGTTTCCGCGGATACCGTCGTGGAGCTTGACCGCATGTAGTGGAACGTCCGTTCAGATCGGTGGATTTCCTCCGAGTTAGCGAGCCGGTCAGTTGGCCGATTCTACACCGCGGCTTTGATGTCGAGCCAACAGGCGGAGGTCATGAATGTGTGATCCGATATGCGCTGTGCCGCAGCACGACCAACACACCTCTCGCAATCCTGAACCGCAGTGAAGAATCTCTCTTGATTGGACGCACGGAGAAATTCGACAGACGAAGAGATCCTTTGCATGCCGCATCTCCACTGACTCGCCCTTCACCGGAGGGAGAGAACCATCAGGACGACACTGGGGCGAGAGTCGCACTTCTAGTTGATCCTTCTGCCCGCGGCTTCTTTCTAAATCCGGTCAGATACCCGCTCCTACTCCGGTGACCAGGTGGTGTCCGGATCGAGTGGGTAGACCGGCCGTCGCAGGTGCTGGTAGTCGAAGCTATTCAGATTTGGACTGCTGATGCCGGGCGCCTCAACCTCAATCACCTTGGTCGCGATTGGCTCGAATGCGGCCCGGAAGTGAGCGGCGCTTTTTAACACCAGAATGCGACGCTGCGTCGGCTCGATGCCGAACGCACGGAAGAAGTTGAGGTCACTTGGATGTCCCCGTAGATCGGTCAGCTGTAGCTCGATGCCGTTACGGCCGTTGATCTCAAGAACCACGGTTCGACCTCGGCTGGCGATCGTCCCGGCGCCCATCGGGCCGGCGATGACGAACGACCCCTCATGGATCAAGCGCACTTTGCCGGTCACCTCAACTGGACCGCCATGCAACCCGTCGTGTTTGCCGCCAACGCTGAGCGTCACCGTGCTGCCGACGCCCGCATCGACGCATGCGTCGACAGCCGCGCGGTCCATGATCTGTGCTACGGCCACCGAGGTCGCATTGGCCTCCAACAGCCCTTGTAGAATCGCGGTGCCATCTCCGGCGGTTCCGCTGGCGCCCGAATCGGAAATGTCGGCCAGCACATAAACGCTGCCGGGCTCACCTGCGAGCGCCTCGGCGATTGCTTCCTGCACCGGCGTCGGGTGGATGGTGAAGTCCTCGCGCAGATCCCAGCAGATCTGCGCCAGTTCGTTGGCGTATTTCGTCGCCAGTGCGCGATCATTGTCGGTCACGACGATGGTCGAAACCGTGGTATAGGGAATGTCGGCGAACGGAAATCCTCCCAGTACAGTCGCGGCGACCACGCCCGGTTCACTTTCGATCTCGCGCGCTCGATCGATCGCTTTTTTCAACGGCGATTGCCAGGTCGTGACCATCGATTGGTTCGGGGCGATCAACGGCAGCTTGACGTGCCCCATCACTGGCTGGATTTCGCCTTTAATCGTCGAGACGAGGATCTGCATGGCGCGAGCGCCAGTTTCGGGTGTATCGATGTGTGGATATTCCTTGTAACCGACGAAGGCGGTTGCTTCCTCCATCATCTCCTCGGAGAGGTTCGTGTGCAGATCGAGCGGCGCCACGATCGGGATGTCCGGACCGACCACTTCACGAATGGCGGTGATGAGGGGTCCCTCGCCATCGTCATTGTGCTCGAGCGCCATCGCCCCGTGGATACCGAGCAGGACGCCATCAATCGGCATTGCCGCGCGAATTCCCTCGACGATCTCGTTCTTCATCATCTCGAAAGCTTCACGGCTGACGCGTCCGCCGGGGACGGCGCTACCATAGGTGGTCGGGATGAGCTCGACGCCGTTGGCTTTAGCCTCGGCGATGATGCCTCCGTAGATCGTGCCGGTCCCCTCGAGCGCCAGGATCTCCTCCCCGCGCACGATCTTGCTTGAGCCCTTCTGAAAATCATCGAGCGTTGTCGGCTCCCACTGAAATGTGTTGGTCTCTTGAGCGATTCCGCCCGTCACAATCCGGATTGCCATCTCGCCACTCCATCTGTGATGTCGATTTCCCCGCGTTCGCAGTATCGACTCGATTCCATTGACAGGCAAGAGCCCACGGGCCGTAGTCGATTTCGGTGTACTATCCTGTGCGATGCTTCATATGCTCACGCGGCCACCGCTGAAGGGGGAAACCGATGGCTCCGATCGAACCGGACGTACCCAAAAGATGCGTCATCCATATCGTTTCTGATGGCAGTGGTGCGACGTCGGAAGCCGTGGTCGACGCCGCGGTGGTGCAGTTTCCGGGCGTTGAATTCGAGCTCGTTCGGCATCCGGGTATCCGCACGCGCGAGCAGGTGTTGCACGTTGTAGCGCAGGCACAGCGCGATCACGGAATCATCGTCCACACCATCGTCATTTCGGGAATTCGACGCTTACTACTGCGCGAATGTCGCCAACGCGTCCTTGACAACGTCGACCTTACCGGGCCACTTCTGGGGAAGGTCTCGCAGCATGTCGAGATGCGGCCAATCCTGCGACCTGGAGCCTCACGTGGGCTGAGCGACGAATACTTCCGTCGGATTGAGGCGATCCAGTACACCGTCCGTCACGACGACGGACAGGGGCTCGAGACACTGGGCGACGCGGACATCGTCCTGGTCGGTGTCTCGCGCGCGTCGAAGACTCCCCTCAGCATCTTTCTCTCGCTGCGAGGATGGCGCGTAGCGAACATCCCGGTAGTCCTTGGTGTCAACCCACCGAAACAGCTCTACGAGATCGATCAGACCAACATCGTTGCGCTTACCATCTCGGCCGATGAGCTCACGCGCATCCGGCAGCATCGGGTCAAATCGTTGGGGAGCCTTTCGAGTGGCGAGTACGCCGATCCGGAGAAGGTCAAGGAAGAGCTCGATTATTGCCGCCGGTTGGTTCGCC
The DNA here is from genome assembly GCA_963713965.1 of uncultured Chloroflexia bacterium. GTDB lineage: Bacteria > Chloroflexota > Chloroflexia > Thermomicrobiales > Thermomicrobiaceae > CALAGB01. Next base: position 867,217 of record OY970217.1, on the reverse strand, counting down.
GGGGATATCCATGGCCGATCGTCGACGTCACGGGTAAATCGATTGAAGAATCAGCCAAAGAGGTGATCGCGCTCGTCGAGAGCCAGCGAGCCAAACTGACCTTCGACGAGATCGACCTGCCGTCGCCCTTCGACGACTTATACCCATTCCTACGAGAGTGATCTGATTCTGACCTACGAGGCTTCGATCTTGCGCCACCAGGCGGGCACGGCGTAGGCATCCTCCTCGCCGTGTGCATACCCCGCCCATTCGACGATTCCGGTGGCCCGCAGGAGTTCCGGAATGATCTGGCCGTGGATCACCATCTTGGCCAACGTCTCGTCCGACTCCGGCCAGCGATCAAGCGCCTGCAGGTACGCCTCCCGGCAGCCATCATCCACCTGCATCACCTCGACGAATTCAACCGTCGTGAATTCATCAACGTTGACGCGCCGGACCACAGAGCCGATGTGCGGGCGCAACAACTCAGTTGCTTCGACGATCGGCTCTTCCTTCGAGTCTCTCACTCCATCCTCCGACCGGGTCCGGTCATTCGGTGGTCGTTCCGTTACCGGTCGCTGGTCCACCGCCAGTCTTCGAAACCGGCTTGGTCGAGTTGCCGGTTTTCGGCCCGAGTAGGTCCAGGAACGGAGTGATCAGGTCGATCGGTAGCGGGAAGATGATCGTGCTGTTGCGCTCCGCCGCGATCTCGTTCAGCGTCTGGAGATAGCGGAGCTGTAAGGCTCCGGGAGACTGGGAGATGATATTGGCGGCGTTTCCGAGCTGCGTGGCCGCTGAAAATTCGCCTTCGGCGTGGATGATCTTGGCCCGCTTCTCTCGTTCTGCCTCGGCCTGCCGCGCCATGGCTCGTTGCATGCTGTCGGGAAGCTCGACGTCCTTCACTTCCACGATGCTGACTTTTACACCCCAGGGCTCGGTCTGCTCATCGATGATCGTTTGCAGCTCTAGATTGATCTTGTCCCGCTCGGACAGGAGCTCATCCAGCTCGGCTTGTCCGAGAACGCTCCGCAACGTCGTTTGTGCAATTTGCGATGTAGCTCGAATGTGATCGGCCACGTTGACAATGGCCGCGTTCGGGTCCATCACTCGGAAGTAGGCCACGGCGTTCACACGGATCGTCACGTTGTCCCGCGTGATGACTTCCTGCGCCGGGATGTCAAGCGTCAACGTGCGCAGATCAACCTTCACCATGCGCTCGACGAAGGGGATCAACAGAATGATTCCAGGCCCGCGTGGTCCCATTAGGCGGCCCATGCGGAAGACGACGCCGCGTTCATACTCCTGCACGATCTTGATCGTCGCGCTGAGCACGATCAAGATGAAGACGACGATGATCCCAACGACGACAACTACACCCATCTGACTCTCCTCTAGCGCCCAGCGACTTCACGTCGTGCGGCGCGTGTGGTTCCAACCTGAAGCTGACGAATTCGGTTCATCTCTCCGGCGTTACTCGATCCTCCGCCAGCGTCGTGGGACGCGGCAGGCCCCGGTTCCACGATCGCGACCAATCCATCGACCTCGATCACGCGCACCATTTCTCCGATATCGATCGTGCCAGCCAGGGAGCGTGCGTGCCATAGCTCTCCGCCGAGGAAGATGAAGCCTTCCGGGTCAAGCTTCGCGCGAACCACTCCAATCATTCCGCGCATTCCCTCCTGGCCCGTCGTGCTGCGCTTCAGCCGCGTGCGCACCACCGCGCCGACGGCGAAGATGAAAAAGGCTGACACGAGCGCCGTCACCGTCACGATGGCGATGCGCGAGATGCTGCCCACTGGTGAATCAGTCTCATTGGAAAGCATAAAGGACCCCAGGACGAACGACGCGATTCCGCCGATGGTCAGGACGCCGTGTGTCGGAACGTAGATATCGATCAAGAAGAGAACGAAGGCGAAGCCCATCAGTAAGGCTCCGGCCCAGATCGTGTCGAGACTCCCCAGCGACGTCAAGCCGAGCAGGATGCAGACCCCACCAGCAACGCCAGGCAGGATCGCTCCCGGGTTCGCCAACTCGAAGAAGAGTCCGAGCATCCCGAGGCTCAGCAAGATGTAGGCAATGGTCGGATCGCTGATCGTTTGCAGAAATTGCTCTGGTAGCGTCATGTCTTTCACTCTGATCTGTGCGTTGGCCGTCGCTAAGGTGACGGTCCCTTCTGGAGTTTGTACCTGACGACCGTCCACCTGGTTGAGCAGCGTCGGGATGTCGGGGGCGATCAGGTTGACGACGTTTTGCTTGACCGCCTCGTCAGAGGTGATGTTGACGGCGTCTCGTACCGCCTGCTCGGCCCAATCGGCGTTGCGGTCACGTTGGACGGCCAGACCACGGATGCGCGCCACGGCGTCGTTGACGACTTTGCGTGTGAGCGTGTCGTCGGCGTTCGTCGGTTGTCCGCTTTGGTCGACGAAGATTGGAGTGGCGGACCCGATGTTGGTCGATGGGGCCATGGCCGCGATGTGTGCCGCGTAAGTGATGTAGACGCCGGCAGATGCGGCTCGGGCTCCCGGTGGCCCAATATAGACGATAACGGGCACACTACTGTTCAGGATGTCCTGGACGATGTCGTCGGTTGCCGAGCTGAGCCCGCCTGGCGTGTCCATGCGCAGCACGACGGCGATGGCGTGTGATTTTTCGGCGCTCTTGATCCCGTTGCGGATGTAGTTCCGCATCGTCGGAGTGATGGTTCCATCGACGTTGAGCACCTCGACATGATTCCCGTCCGCCGATGCGTTCAGAACGCCACTCAAGGTCAGGATGACGAGGCCGAGGATTCCTGTGACGATGATCCTGCGCACGATGGCCAGATAGACGAAGCGACGCATGGCCATTCCTCTCAGATCACCATGATTATACGAGATCCTAAAAGATCGCCCGACATACATGGTTCATCCGAGCATTCTTCGGTTGCGCGAAATAGTCACAATGGGCTACTGAATCCGCGAGGGTGATCACCTAGGTTTGACTACCGGAATAGTCGTTTGTCGAGCGTTCTCTGAAGGTAGTGGAACGCTCACCAGATTCCGGAGCTCATATCATGGGGGCACTTCGCCGGGCCGTTCAACTTTTTGCAGTCCTCGCTTTCTGCGCTGTTCCGTCACTGCAGACCGTGGCGCCCGTCACGGCGTCTGACATCGGTTCTTATGCTTTTCAGCGCATCTGGAATCGCACCGATGAACCGGTTCAAGTACATGCCGTAAACCGAACCTGGATGTGGGGACCCGAGCCCTTCACCGACGTAATCGTCGAGCCCTACGTCGAGGGCAACGTCGCTGGCCAAACTGGAGTCCGACGCGTCCAGTATTTTGACAAGAGTCGTATGGAGATCACCGATTCGACCGCCGATCCCTCGTCTGACTGGTTCGTCACCAACGGATTGCTGGCCAAGGAGATGATTACCGGCCAAATGCAGGTCGGGAACAATTCGTACGTCGATTACGGTCAAGCCCAGATCAACGTCGCCGGTGACGAAAACGATCCGAACGCGCCTACCTACGCGACCTTCGGCAAGCTGCTCGACTACGGGGCCATGCCAGATGGTTGGATCATCACGCAGACAGTCGATCAGCATGGCGCGGTGGGCAACGATCAAAGTGCCAAAGATTTTGGCGTCACGGCCGGTCACTATGTGTCCGCGACCAAGCATGACATCGCGTCGGTCTTCTGGGACTTCATGACCGCCAGCGGCCCGGTCTATGACGGCTATCAAACGAATGACGCCAAGCTCTTCAGTAATCCGTTCTTTGCAACCGGACTGCCGATCTCCGAGGCCTACTGGACGACGGTCAACGTCGGCGGCACGCCGCACCGGGTGCTGGTCCAAGCCTTTGAGCGGCGCATCCTGACCTTCACGCCGTCGAACTCCGATGGATGGAAGGTCGAGGCCGGCAACGTCGGTCGCCACTACTACGAATGGCGTTACGGATCCGACGCGGCGAACGCGCTGGGCACCTCCGCGGTGACCTCCTCCAAGGATATGAACGGAAACTGGGTCTTCCTGGGGCAAGTCAAGAACAACGCGAACGTTGCCTATTCAAAGGTTTCAGTGTCGGTCAAGCTGTTGTCGACAACCAACGAGGTGGTGGCAACCAAGTCGGCCTATCTCGATTTTTCGACGATACCGGCGGGCAAGTCGTTGCCGTTCCGCGTTTGGTTCGATACGGGTCCGAGCTACGATCACGTCGAAACGAACGTCACGGGCAGTATCGATCCGTCTGCGTCCCAGTCGACGCTCACAGTCGTGATGACCACGGCGAGTTACCTGGCCAGCGGCGACTACCACATCCAGGCGACGATACAGAACACAACCGACCAGCCGATCTCTCGGCCGTCTTATGTGGTCACGCTCTTCTCGTCGACCGGAACGATCGACGATTATTCGGCGGGGTTCGTCACGATTGGGACGCTGCAGCCGGGAGAATCCAGGAAAGTTGACGTAACGTTCTACGATCCGCCGCGGGGCTTTGGCTGGTTCCGCACCATGGCAGGTGACTAGCTGATCCCGTCATTGTGCCTGCCGAGCACGCGGTATCAGAACGAGTAATCTGACTCAATCCCGGTATATGCCAGCGTCTCAGCGAGATCAGACAGCGTGCCTTCATCCAGCTTGGGACCAGGGTGTCGAACGAAGGCGTGGTCGATCAAACCGCGCCGCTTGAGAATCTCCTTGCGTATCGCGACGCCAAGCTTCGGCTGCCCCTCGAAGACCAGCACCGGGAGGTATGCGTAGTAGAGGCGCGACGCGCGCTCACGATCTCCGGAACTCCAGGCAGACCAGATGCCCACCAAAACTTCTGGGAATGCGAATCCGGTCATGGCGCCACTTCCACCCCGGCGAAGCTCGTCGAGCAGGTACATGCCGCCAAGTCCTCCGACGATCGAGATGCGATTGCCCGTCATGGCGAGCGTCTGGGCGAAGCGTTGTGGCGTCGGCGGATCTTCCAGTTTGATGGTCGTAATCGTTGGTACGGCCTCGACAAGATCGGCCATGGCGCGCGGCGAGAGCGTGACGCCGTTGACCGGTGGATAGTCTTGCAAGGTAATCGGAATGCCGATCGAAGCACCGACGCGCCGAAAATGCTCGATCATGCTTGGGCCGGGCTGGGAGAAGGTCGGCGGCGTTACCATCACCCCCGCGGCTCCAATTTCCTCTGCCTGACGACAGGCGGCGATGGTGGTGTCAGTTCCGTCTCGCGAGGCGCCAACGATGATCGGCACGCGACCATTGTTGACCTCCATCACGATCTCGCCGAGGCGTCGCTTTTCCGGCTCGGTCAGCTTCTGGGCTTCGCCCGCGACGCCGAGAATCGTGATCCCGGCGACACCCATGCCGATGACGGAGTCGACCAACCTCCGCAGACTGGTCTCGTCGATCGATCCATCGGGCAAGAATGGCGTGGTCAGAATGTTATAGATGCCGTGCAAGCTCTCCATTTCAGCCCCATTTCGTCGCACCGTCGGCACAATTTCGCTCGTTCCGCCATGATCGCACGAAAGAGCGACGGTAGGCGGAGCGCCGTTCAGTTGATGGATACGAGCGAGCCGTCCACCCCTTAACCACGTCGATTCGCGTTGGGAAGACGTCCTTCAGTTCGGCGATGTGCGTGATCACCAGGATCATGCGGAAGTCCGATTCGACCGCGCGAATGGCTTCGATCAGCCCGTCACGGCCACGAGAATCCTGCGTTCCAAAGCCTTCGTCGACGACGAGCGTTTGCAATCGTGCACCGGCGCGCTTGGCCAACAGCATGCTGAGAGCTACGCGGATGGCGAAGTTGACCCGGAAGGCTTCGCCGCCGCTGTAAAGCTCGTAGTTACGGCTGCCGACTTCATCGCTGATGACGATGTCGAGCGTTTCGATGGTCCCCTCGCCGCGCAACGTTTGCCGCTGAGTGCGAAACTCGACCCGCATGGTGTTGCCAGGCATCTTGTCCAGAATGCGATTGGCTTCGTCCTGGATCTCCGGAACGACATTCTCGATGATCATGGCTTGAATGCCGCGCTTGCCGAACGCCACCGCCAGTTCATCGAAAGTCGTTACCTCGTCGGCGATCCGCTGCCGCTGCCCGTTACGGTCGGCACGTTCTTCCTTGGCCGCCTCCAGGTCACGAACTCGTTGCTGAGCCGCGCCGAATCGCTCTTGCATCTCGCCCCGCTGTCGCTCGAGACGTTGAAGATCGATCTCCGCCAGTTCGAAGTCATCACGAATCTTGCCCAGCCCCTGGATCTGCGCCGCGAGCGCTGCCTCCTGGCCCGCCTTCTGAGCTCTTGACGCGCTTCGATTGGCAATCGCGCTCTCGAATATCTCAAGCTGCTGGCGCCCCGACTCCACTGCCGCGCTAGCGCTCAGGAGCGCGGAAACTTCGCGTTCCACATTCGCCAGATCAGCGATCCGGCGCTGCAGTTGCCGGTGATTGGATTCGTCATAGGAGAGACCAGCCAGCTTCTCGTCCAGCGTGGCGATCGCGCCTCGTTCCTCGGATGCCAGCTTGTCGCTCGAGAGCTCCTCGGACAGTTCACGCTCTCGCTTGGTCAGGATGGCGATCTCGTTGTCCGCTCGTTCGCATGCCGACTTGCGTTCGGTCAGCGAGACCTCCTGGCGACGGAGAGATTCCATCCTCGAGCGGCGTGTCTCCTGCGCCTCAAGCGCTTTCTTGTTCGCCTCGAGATTGGTCTTGATCTGTTCGAGAGCCGTGCGGTTCGAGCGAAAGCGATTTCCGAGCGCGGTCCCCTCGGACTTGTACTCGGCGGCCAGTCGATTCCGTTCGTCTGGTCCAAGCTCGCGTCGGCAGACAGGACACGTCGCGCTGGCCTGCTCGATCTGCTCCATTTTCGCCTTGAGGTCGTTCATGTCCGTTCGCAGACGGTCGTTTTCCGACGTCAGTTCGCCACGCTTGGATTCGAAGGCGGATTGCTTCGTTCGCAGTTCAGCAATCGAGTGGTCAACGTCATTCAGCGCCTCGATTTCGCCCTGCAGCTTGAGCGATTCAGCCTCGATCTTCGGCCGCCCATTGGCGGTGCGCCGTTCCTGCTCCAGCCGATCCCGCACGGAACGTAGCTGGCTCTCGATCTCGTGTTTGACGCGCTGCACCTGAGCATCGAATGTTTGGCGCTGCTGCAATATCGACTGGCGCTCGGCCAAGATCAACCCGATTCGTTCCTGCTCACTTCGAAGCTGAACCAATTCCGCGTGTCGTGACTCGATTTCGTCACGACGGGCCAGCATAGATTGATGGTCCTCGATGCGACCTAGCGTCCGCTCTCGATCGGTATCCAGCGCAGTGATCTCCCGATCCAGGTCGGCGATGTCGGCCACAAGCTGTTCCCGCTGCCTGGCGACGATTTCCAAGATCTGAACCTGCTGCCGCAGCGCGGAAGCTTGTGTCGTCGTCTGCTCAACTTGATCGACCATTTGTACGAGCTCGCGACTAAGCGTCTCAACTTCCGCTAGTCGCGCGGGTAGCTCAGCCAGACGCTCGTCGATGCGCATGATCTCGGCATCGATTTCGCGAAGCTGACGTTCGCGGTCTCGCAGATGCTGGCGAGCAATCTCTTCGTAGTGGTCGTAGTCGGACAGGTTCAAGATTTCGCCCAAAGTCTGCTTCCGAAGCGCGGGCGTCTTGGTGGTGAACTCATCGGCACGGCCCTGCAAGATGAAAGCCGAATTGATGAATGTGTCGTAATCCATCTTGAGAAGTTGATCGATGACGCGCTGCGTTTCTCGCGCCGTGGTTCCGCTGATGGTGCGCCAGCGATCCGCGTCATAAGTCTGGATGTCGAGTGCGAGCGGGCCGGCTCCGCCTCGACTGCGGCGTCGAGTCACGCGGAAATCCTGATCGTTGAGTTCGAACCCGAACGTCACCTCCATTTCGGTGGTGTTCAGGGCGATTAGCTCTCGATCACTGTTGACGCGGGCTTTACCCCAGAGCGCCCACGTTATACAGTCGAGAAGAGCGGATTTACCCGCGCCGTTGTCTCCGGATAGGCAGGCGATCCGCACTCCGCGCAGGTCGAGATCAACACCAGCGCGGTAGCACATGAAGTTGCGCACGCTCAATGTAGTCGGAATCATGTCTCACCGTTAACGTTGAAATGAGTCATTGATCGAGGGCAGGTACAGTCGTTTCAGTCAACGCTCAATTATACCTGTTGGGTCACGGTGACTATTCTCCAGACGAGGAATCTCCATCATCGTAGGCATTCGACGGAACCACTCACGGCGTCGTGCGCGGATGCGGCAGACGTGTTGAATCCATCATTTTCGCGAACATCTCCACTGGTGAGGAGCAATCATTTTTCATGGTCGATCGATCCAACAACAACCCAGAAGAACCGCGAGACGACGAGGAGCTGACCGTTCAGAGTAACCAGTCCCCGGAACCCGTCGCGGAGGAAGAGCCGGAGCAGGACCTCGTACTCGAGGCATACACCCCGGACGAGGATCTGGACCGCATGGCCCAGTTCGATCCGACCGTGGTAACCGATCCGGTTCGTCTCTATCTGCGTGACATCGCCAAGGTTCCGTTACTCACCGCCGAGCAGGAAGTTGAGCTTGCCAAGCGTGTCGAGCAGGGTGACGTGGATGCTCTCCAACGATTCGTGCGAGCCAATCTGCGCCTGGTAGTGAGCATCGCTAAGCGCTATCTCGGTCGAGGAATGTCACTGCTCGATCTGGTGCAAGAAGGCAATCTTGGGCTGATGCGCGCCGTTGAAAAGTACGATTGGCGCCGCGGTTATCGTTTCAGTACATACGCGACCTGGTGGATTCGACAGGCGATCACGCGGTCGATCTCCGATCAGGGGCGCACGATCCGGATACCGGTGCACATGGCCGACAGCATCACCAAGTACCGGAGGGCACTGGCACAGCTGACTCAAGAGCTTGGCCGGCCGCCGCTCCCTGAAGAGCTTGCCGAAGCGATGAGCGTGCAACCGGAGAAGGTCGAACAGATCATTCAGGCGGCTCAGCGTACGATTTCGCTCGATTCTCCACTCAGCACCGAGGATGAGACCAACTTGGGTGACATCATCGCGGATGAGGTGACCCGCAGTCCGCAGCAGATCGCCGAGGAGGTCCTGCTGCAGCGTGACGTGGCTGAAGTGCTCGAGTGCCTCAATCCACGGCAACGGCTCGTGCTGCAGCTACGCTTCGGGCTTGGAAATGGCACTCCCCATACGTTGGCGGAGGTCGGGACCCAACTGAATATTAGCCGCGAGCGGGTGCGACAGCTGGAGAACGAGGCACTGCGCAAACTGCGGCGCGTCGGTGTCCAGCGCCTTGCGGCGTACACGTCTGAGCTGTAGGTTGTGGTAATCAGTCCTCGCTGAGGAGCCAGTCCAGAATCGCCATACGAACGTAAACGCCGTTACGTGCTTGCCGGAAGTAGGCGGCGCGTGGGTCGCTGTCGACGGCTGGATCGATTTCGTCGACGCGCGGAAGTGGATGCATCACGATCGCCTTGGGGTTGAGCACATCCATGGCTGAGGAATCGATGACGTATTTGCCGCGCGCCTCTTCGTAGTCGGCTTCCGAATCGAAGCGCTCATGCTGGATGCGCGTCTGATAGACCACATCGACGTCCGGCAACACGCTCAGCAGATCCGTCTCCTCCTCGAAGCCAATCCCCTTCTCGGACAGCTCCGAAGTCACGTCCTCTCCCATACGCACATTGGGCGGCGAGATGAAGACCAGGTCGATTCCCGTCGCTTGCGTCAGCAGCAGCGCCAGCGATCGCGGTGCCCGGCCGTACTTTAGATCCCCCACCATGGCGATGCGCAGGTTGTCGATATGTCCGAGCTCGTGGCCGATGGTATAGAGATCCAGCAGCGCCTGGGTTGGATGTTCACGCGCTCCGTCACCGGCATTGATGACCGGGATGTCAATCACCTCAGAAGCGCGCGTCGGGAACCCTGCCAATGGGTGACGCATGACAATCGCGTCGGCGTAAGACTCGACAATGCGTGCGGTATCTTCGATCGTTTCGCCTTTGGCCCAGGAGGACGTTTCGATGGCGTTCTCGGCCGTCAAGACCGATCCGCCGAGGCGCGTCATCGCCGATTCAAAGCTGAGTCTGGTGCGCGTGCTGGGTTCGAAGAAGAGCGTAGCCAGGATTTTTCCACTGAGGCGATTGGAGCCACCGGCATCGGCGATGATTCGCATCTCATCCGCGCGAGTGAACAGCAAGTCGAGCTGCGCGCGGTCGAACTGCCGGACCTCGAGGACGTTTCGCAGGCTCCTCATTCCGCCTCCCACTCGCGTTGCAGAAAAATAGGCCGGGAGCATTATAACCCCCGGCCCTGTACGGTCACACGCGAAACGCGAGATCAGCGCATAGTGCTTGGCAAGATATTGAGTTCGGCTCGGTACTTCGCGACCGTGCGACGTGCGATACGAATGCCCTTCTTGCTCAGCATGTCGCAGATCTGGCGGTCCGTCAGCGGCTCACCCTCGCCGTCGATCATCTCCTTGATGACGTCCTTGACGCTGAGAGATGGCGTGAAGAAGTCGCTGAAGGGGATGACACGCCGATTCGGCAGCATGACGAACTTGTTGGCGGTGGCTCGGCTGACGGTCGACTCGTGCACGCCCACCTGCTGCGCCACGACAGCGCGAGTCAGCGGTCGCAGCTCGCGCACGCCACCGCGTAGGAAGTCTTCCTGCAGCTCAACGATGCACTTCGAGATCTTGAACAAGGTTTCCCGACGCTGGCTGATGTTCGACATGAAGAGCTTTGCCCGATTGACGAACTCACGAATATGCTGGCGCTCGTCGTCGTTGAAGTCGCCTCGGGTCCGGCTTCGCCCGATCTCACGCGCGATACGGCTGTAGAGCGGGTTGGCGCGTAGATGGAACTGTCGCGTGTCGACCACCTCGACGTGCAGCGCGCCATCCCGCAGGCTGACAATGACGTCCGGTGCGACGTATGGGGAGCGCAGCGGCGTTTTCCAGGAACGCGCTTCCTGATTCTGCAACGGGAACGGGTTGAGGTGGTTGCGAATGAATTCCCGTGCGGTCTCGACGTCTTCATGCGAGATGTCGAGCTCCTTGGCAACGTAGCCGAACTTGTGCGCTCCGAGTTCATCGATGTATTGGCTCACGATCGTTTCGACGGCTGGTGGAACGTCCACGCCGGTGACGGTCAAATAGCGAATCTGAATGAGGAGGCACTCCTGTAGGTTGCGCGCCCCCACGCCCACGGGTGCGACCGCCTGAATCTTCTCAATGACTCGCTCCACGTACTCTGGCGAAACGTTGAACAGGACGCAGACTTCCTCGACGCTGGCGGAAATGAATCCTCGCTCGTCGAGTGATCCGACCAGATATTCAGCGACGCGCAAATCGCCATTCTGACAGAGGGTCGAAACATCCGAGAGGATCTGTTGCTCGAGTGTCTGCTCAGATGCCACCAGGGTCATCGGGTCGAATTCGTCCGAGTCGCCTCGGCTGGGAGGAGGGGAAGTGTAGAGCTGCTCTGGAAAGTCCTCGAACGGTTCGTCTGAGCGGTCGTCTTCCTTCTGAGTAATCAAACAGTTGGGGCAATAGGATCCCTCCATCACTCCGCCGCAGTTGGGACAGACCTGTTTATCTTCCATCTCGAGCGCCGGATTCTCTTCAAGCTCCTGCTCGATGACTTCTTGGAGTTCCATTCGAGACAAGCTAAGTATGTAATTCGCTTCGATCAGGCTCGGGGAGACCCAGAGCCTCATTTCAGGATTGAGATCGTATCCAACTTCCATCCCTGGCATGTGTGCTTGCTCCGCTCCGGCGTCAGATCGAGTGTGATCTCACGGTCAAACTGATTGGGTAGCAAAAGGACCTCAAGGGGAATTTCTCAGAATCACTATGCTGAGAGCTCGACGCCCTTTTCTCCAGTATAGGGCGAGCGAAATTCGGTGGCAAGAATATTGCTGCACATTTCAACTGCGTCATGTCACTGACAGATGGCCCACTTGATAATCTGCAATGCTGAATCATGCCGAAGTAGGCAGAACGCAATCGATGTGCCATGGAACGTTTTGGACTACGGGATTGCGGGATAATTCTCGTGACGACGTGATCATGGGACGGTTTCGGTGATATGATCGTCTTTCATGACGATCGTGTGCGGACGCCGGCTGCGACGTCTCGGCTCACAATGATGTGTCAGCCGGTCGTGAACAGGTTGCCTGACCTGACTGGCTCCGGAAGGGACCGCATTTGAAATCGGGCGTTCGTGTCGCCACGGTTCGCGGCATCGAGATACGAATTCATCCTACTCTGCTGATTGCGGTTCTGTGGGCGATCTGGTACTGGGGAATCTCGATGAAAGAGGGGTTTCACGGTGCCGTCTTCGGGATCTTCATTCTGCTTGAGGTCTTCATTTGCGTCGTTGGTCACGAGCTCGCACACGGGTTCCTCGCGCTACGCTACGGACTGATCGTTCACGACATCACATTGTTGCCGATCGGCGGAGTCGCTCGTATCGAGCATGCACCGATCTCCCCACGCAAAGAGGCGATGATCGCCCTCGCCGGCCCAATCCTAAACCTTATCGTCGCCGCCGGCCTGATACCACTGATTCTGCTCGTAATTCTCACTCGTCATCTGTTCACCCCCGTTGCTTTTCTCGGGCTCGTGCAAGAGACCGGCTTCGGCGGCATGCTGCTGCATCTCTTGGCTGCCAACGTCATGCTGGCGGTGTTCAATCTGGTTCCGGCCTTTCCCATGGATGGTGGTCGGGTACTGCGAGCGGGATTGTCACTGGTCAGCAGCCGTGTCGTCGCGACGCGCATTGCGGTGACGCTGGGACAGGCATTTGCCATTCTCCTGGTCATTGGCGGGATCTACGCTCGTGACATCGTGCTGCCTCTCGTCGCCATCTTCATCGTGGTCGCGGCTTACGTGGAATCAATGGTCATCCAGGTCGAGACGCGGCTCCGCAATCTGCGGGTCGGGCAGTTTGCGTTGTGGGACTTTGGCGGCATCTCTCCCGATTCACCACTCCATTACGCGATTCGCGGTGGGTCGCGCGACCTAGCCGTGACGTCAAATGGCAAGGTGATCGGCATGCTGTGGCGCGATGACGTATTGGAAAAGCTCGGCAAATCGCACAACATGAAAGTGCGGGATCTGATGGACGCCAACGTGCAGCCGATGAGCGTCGACAGTTCCGTCTACGACGTTCATCGCCGCATGATCCAGACACAGCGACCAGCAATTCCGCTGGTCCAGGGCGGCATCTATCGAGGTATCTTCACTTCGGATCGCCTGTCGCACGTCCACCGCTATATTCAGGATCGCGCCAGTGGCCGTGACCGCTACCGTGGCATCGCTGTGGCGCTTGGACTCCTGGGGCGCTAGCCCCAAGCCCTCCGAACCCGAGCCCCAACTGATCACTGACCAACCCGTGAACTACGGCGAACGCCCTCGTCAGGCGAGCAGGAGCTTGCCAAACGAGGGCGAATGTGTTTCTACGGTGTGGCAGTCGGAGATGGTGTGCTGGAGGAACCGTTCCCGAATACCTGATTCAGAGTTGGTCCGACGAGCGGAAGACTCGGTAAATTGGATACCCCGTTATATGTCGAACCATCGGTCGAGTCGCCGGGCGTCTTGGTTGGCGTCGGAGATGGCGCCGCGGTCGCCGTGGGCTCGGCCGTGGTCGACGGGCTTGCACTCTGAGTTGCATCGGGCGACGCAGCCGCTGTCGCGGTTGGCGATGGCGTCTCGGCTGGCGTTTCTGTCGCTGCCGGCGCCGAGTCCGGCGCCGGCGCCGCAGTCGGGCTTGCGGCTGGGGTTTCCGTCGACGTTGCGCTCGGTGATGGCGTTGACGGAGTCGTCGACGTCGCGTTCGGCGAAGGAGTAGCAGCAGGTGCCGCCGATGTGTCCGTGGGTGCTGGTGTGGCTGTCGACGAGTCCGGCTGCGTGGCCGTCGACGCCGGCGCCTGAGTTGGCGGGACCGGCGTTGCCACAGGATTCGCAGGTGGTGCCGGAGGTGTCGAGTTCGTAGTCGCGTTGGATGTCACCGGCGCGCCGGGTGATGTCGTGGTGGTATTCAGGCTCGTCACCGGTGCTGGGTTCGTCAACGTCGGTGCTGTCCCGTTTTCGATCCAATTGGCGAAGTAGACGTAAAGCGTGAGGACTCTGTTGACGTAGTTCTGCGTACACGTGCCGAGCGCGTCGCACCCGGAGCCAAAGTAGCGCGCGATCGCGTCCTGTATGGCTCCGCCTCTTCCCAACGTCTCATCCAGATAGCGCGCCGCGGCGTCGATGTTGCTCGCGGGGTCGGTCCACTTGTCCTCGGGGACGCCCAGGCGCGTCAGTTGACCCGGCATGATCTGCATAAGACCGAGCGCTCCGGCCGGAGAGACCGCGTTCGGATTGCCACCCGATTCCACCGCCATGATCGCCGCGATGAGTCCGGCTGGGACATTGTGCGCCGCCGCCGCTTGCTGAATCAGCGACTGCCACTGCATGACACCGGCATAAGCGGGACCTGCTTGCGCGTTGGTGGTCGCGAACTGGATCGATCCGGACAGCCAAGCAAGGGGATCGATCGTCTGGTTCGTGGCGCCAATGCGGACCGAAAAATGAAGGTGTGGACCGGTGGAATACCCGACCGATCCAACGTCCGCGATGACCTGACCGGCGCTGACGCGGTCACCGACTTTGACGAAGGACTTCTCCCAGTGCATGTAAACCGTCTCGTATCCCGCATTGGATCCATCGAGGTCGATGACAATCATCGAATTGCCGCTCGCGGTTGAGGGGTCGATACCCGCGAAGGTGACAGTTCCGCTCGCCGCGGCGACGATCGGCGTCCCGGCGGTCGCGGCCAGGTCCACGCCATCGTGGAAGCTCGGGCGATCGCTCGGACAGAATGTGGCGCTGGGATATCCAGCGTTGAGCGGGACGCAGCCGTACGGTTGCGAGACAACGTAGCCGCCCGCGATCGGGAAGACTCGTGATCCTAGTGTCATCGACTGAGACAAATTCAAGCTGCCCAGGCTGGCAAGCGAAGGAGTGACCGTGGTCGAAAGGGCCGCCTCGGTCTTAACGCCCTGAAACCCTCCGTCATCCGGAATCCAGGTCCAGGAGAAGAAGGTTCGAGTGGTCGGGCTGAAATTGAGATACCAGGAGCCTTTCGTCCAGCGCTTGACCGCTGAATTGCCTGAATCGATGATGACGCGCGGTCCGTTGTCGAGGTGCGCATAGGCGGCGGCCAGAGCGGGGTTGTTGGAGCCCCCCATGACCGATGGAGGACCCTCCTCCGTCGGAGAGATTTTGGTGCAATCAGCGCAAGACTCGGTGGCCGAAAGCGTCCGTACGAGCGTGGCGACATACGTCGCCGCGGGCAGCGGCTTGCCAACACTGTAGTCGTAGTTCGATCCGGTGAATCGCTGGGTTCCATCGTAGGAGAGAGTGACCCAGTGCCATCCCTTCTCCTGACTCCACGGCGATGCGTCGCGAAATTGCTCTGGGACGACGGAGCTCGGGTCGACGTTTGGCACGTTCGCTGCCGCGACGCCAAGCGTCTCAGCCCGTGAAGCCATCATTGCGGTCATCAGAAAGACGATGATTACGCCTTTGCGCACAAACTCGTTCATGCGCCAGCGATGACGAAAGGGCGGCGTCAATTTGAAGCCTTTCCGTATGAGCCTCGAGGATCCAGTCATCAGGGCACCGTTCGAGGCTGGTGCGAGACGGCCCGAAACAAACTATTCAGCGGCTAGAAGATACGCCGGAACTCGGCGCAGGTCAGAAGAGTCGACAGCGAAGTCGACGGAGTAGGAGTCATCACCTTCCCATCATGATGTTTGCTGAATCGGGTTGAACGGAGGCTTTGGCTGTCCATGCTCGATCAGATTCCGTGTATCTGGCGATACGCTGTCCCCGACTGGCGGCACCTGGACCGCCAGCTTGAGTGATGATTCGACATCCTCGCGTACTTGTCGAACATCACTCGTGCACCGGCAGGTGCGTGCGATTTCCAGTGATCGCGAGCCTAACCGATCGCTCCGACCACTTCGTCCGCGGATTGGATCGATCCCTCTGCGTCGTCCAACCAACGTCCGATCTGTCGATATTTCTTATAGCGAGACTCGACCACGGCGTCAATTCCAAGCTCCGCGACTGAGCGCTTGACCTCGGACAAGTGACGTTCGATGGTCTCTCCGACTCGCTGAATCGTGGCGCCGGATTGCTCGTGCGCCGGAACCGGCTCGCCAATGACTTCATCGGCAATGCCGAAATCCTTGAGATCGCGTGCGGTAATCCGCAGAATCTCAGCGGCTTGCGGCGCCTGTCCCGCGTCCTTCCACAAAATTGTGGCGCATGCCTCTGGTGAGGCAACAGCGTAAATGGCGTTTTCAAGCATGAGAATGCGGTCAGCCACTCCGATAGCCAGCGCGCCTCCACTGCCGCCCTCACCAATCACCGTGGCGATGGACGGAACACGCATCGCCGCCATCGCGATCAAGTTTTCGGCGATCGCGGTCGCCTGACCACGCTCTTCCGAGCCCAATCCTGGATCGGCGGCCGGAGTATCGATGAACGTCAGGACCGGAAGACCGAATTTCTCCGCAAGACGGATCAGCCGCAACGCTTTGCGATACCCCTCGGGTTTCGGCATGCCGAAATTGCGTTCGATGTTCTCACGTGTGTTGGTGCCCTTTTGGTGCCCGATGGCGATCACGGTTTGCCCATGAAAGCTGCCGATACCGCCAACGATGGCGTGATCGTCGCCAAAGACTCGATCTCCATGAAGCTCGACGAAACCTCGCACGAGCTCGCGAATGTAATCGAGAGAGTGTGGGCGAGTCGCGTTGCGGGCAAGCTGAACTCGGTCCCATGCTGTCAGACGGTCAGCCACGAACACGTCCGATCGCCACGACGGCACCTGAGTCGATGGTTGTGGCCACTGGAACGGGCTCCTGATTGTTGCGAATCTCATGGAAATGGCGCAATAGTGTCCCGATGCGCTCCGGCAGCTGCGCGCGTTCCACGACCAGGTCGATCATGCCGTGATCCAGCAAGAACTCGGCGGTCTGGAATCCCTCAGGCAGCTTCTGCCTGGTCACCTGCTCGATGACGCGAGGACCGGCGAAGCCGATGATGGCTCCGGGCTCCGCCACGATGACATCGGCCACGGTGGCATAGCTCGCGGTGACGCCGCCGTAGCACGGATCGGTTAGGATGGCGATATGCGGAAGCTTGGCATCACCAAGATGCGCCAGGGCGGCCGTCGTCTTGGCCATCTGCATCAGCGAGAACATGCTCTCGTGCATTCTGGCGCCGCCGGACGAAGACACGGTTACCAGACCACGATGATCGTCAATGGCGCGCTCCATAGCACGTACGAGCTTCTCACCGTAGACCGAGCCCATGCTCGCGCCCAGAAACCCGAACTCGGTGACCGCCAACGAAACCGGCTCCCCTGCGATGGTCGCGTTTCCACAGACGAGGGCGTCATTCGAGCCCGTCTTGCGCGCAGCGGCCGCGGTCTTGTCCCGGTAGGCGTCACCGTTGGCGACGAAGTCCAGCGGGTCAGCGGATTTGAGTTGCGCATCGAATTCGGTGAAGGTCCCCGCATCTACCAGGGCATCGATTCTTTGTCTGGCAGTCAAGCGAGCGTGATGTCCGCAGCGAGGGCAAACAAACAGGAGGCGTTCGGCGTCTTTTGAATACTGTAGCTCATTACACTTTGGGCACTTGGTCCAAAGGTCATCCGGGATCGATAGCGTCTCTTCGCCCTGCGCAAGCTGAGAGAATTTTGGCTGTCTTCGGAAGAGTTCGCGCATACCACCTCGACGAGACCGGACGGCACTCGTGCTACTGGCGAGCTTCATGCAATACTGGCGAGTATAGCACAGCATGTACGGCCAACTTGGCGCGACGTGCCCCGTCCGTGCATGATGGATTGGTCGCCATCGATGGTTGATTTACAGGGATAAAGAGTGATTTAGACGCTAAAACGGGTGAGATCCGATGCGCCGGAAAGGGGATCCGCTTGAACCAGGTCGCGGTGATGATTTTGGCGGGCGGTCAGGGTGAGCGGCTGAGCATCCTCTCGCGTCAACGGGCGAAACCAGCCGTACCGTTCGCCGGGAAATACCGAATCATCGACTTCGCTTTGAGCAACTGTGTCAACTCCGGCCTCTTCGACGTCGCCGTCCTTACGCAATACCGACCACACTCACTCAACGACCACATCGGCCATGGACGTCCGTGGGACCTGGACCGCGAGCGCAACGGCGGTGTGGTCATCCTGCAGCCTTACCTCGGTCGTTCCCACTCCGGTTGGTATCGCGGAACAGCCGACGCAATCTATCACAACCTCTTCTTCGTGACTCGCGGGCAATTCTCCGACGTCCTGATCCTCTCTGGCGACCATATCTATGCCATGAATTACGCACCCATGATCGCACGGCATCACGAGCTCGACGCCGACGTGACGATCGCCGTACAACCTGTCCCGTGGGAGGACGCCAGCCGATTCGGTCTCGTAACCGTCGATGACGAGGACGTCGTCACCGAGTTCGACGAGAAGCCGGCTGAGCCGCGCAGCAATCTCGCGTCCATGGGCATCTACGTCTTCAAACGAGAGATTCTGCTGGATATTTTCGACGAGGCTCCGGATGAGATGACCGATTTCGGACATCAGGTGATTCCCTATTTGATCCGAAATGGTCGAGCCTGCGCGTATCGCTTCCAGGGCTACTGGCAGGACGTCGGCACGTTGCAATCCTTCTGGGAGGCGAACATGGCCCTGCTGGATGACGTGCCAAACTTGAACCTCTACGATCCGACCTGGCGCATCCACACGCGTAGTGAAGAGCGTCCGCCAGCCAAGATCATGGAAGGATCACACGTGTCACGCAGCCTGCTGTCGCACGGGTGCATCGTCATCGGCGGTCGCGTCGAGCACTCCGTCCTGTCACCCGGTGTCGTCGTCCACCGCGACGCGGTGATTCGCGACTCGATCATCATGACCGATACCGAGATAGGGCCGGGAACGGTCATTGATCGTTGCATCATTGATAAAGAAGTACGCATCGGCGCGGGATGTTACCTGGGTTACGGGGACGACTATACGTCGAACTGGCTCGAGCCAAAGCGGTTGAATACGGGAATAACGTTGATCGGTCGAAACGCGACCGTGCCAGACGGTATTCAGGCCGGACGCAATGTGTTGATCGGCACCGAGGTGACCGCTGCTGAGTTTACCGACCGCGTCATTCCGAGTGGCGACACGATAGATTCGCAGGTTCCGGCACTCTGGTCTTGAACACTTGGATGTCGATTGAACCGTGTAGTCCGAGCGGCTCCAGGCATTCGGAGCGAACAATCCGGAGATCATGACGTTCGATCCTATCGCGGACGCCGCAATCTGATAAGCTGTGTCGCCTTCGCGCCACGGGGTTAGGCAGGGAGGCGCATCAACATCTGGAAGGGAGAGCGCGCTCTGTGAATGAGAGAAGCTCGCTCAACACGGTTCTACAACAGCGTGCGATTGTCGATCTGGTGGACATTGTCGGCTCGCTTCCCGCTGAGGATCGTGACCGGTTTGAGCGACTTTTTCGGGTGGAAGCCTCTGTCGGGCATTTGATTCCGCCCGAGCATATGAACCGTTGGATTGACCGCTACTTCGGATCCGTCGATCGAGTAACGACGCAAAAGGTGGTCAAGGTCACAAACCGTGGGACGTTGGAGGAAACACTCTTCAACGAGCTCAGATCTCGTCGACCGCTCGAGGCCCGCATTCCCGCCGAACTGGCCAGTGAGATCGCCAAGACGGCTCCGGATCCGTTCTGCGAGCCGGAACTGAACACTCCCGAAGACACCTTTGGTCGCATCCGCGGCCGACACACGGTTACGGCCAGCAACATCGCGAAGTACGACGGATATCACGGGGTCATCATCTTCGATGAGCACGACCCACTCTCGTTTACGCGCGAAATCGTGCTGGATGCGGTGTCCGTGTCTCAAGAGTGGTTCGCTCGCTCTCACGCTGAGAATTCCTTGGCAATCTATCCCCTATTCATGTGGAACTGTCTCTGGAAGAGCGGCGCCTCGATTCCCCACGGACATGCGCAGGTCAGCCTGACTCGCGGACAGCATTACGGCAAGGTCGAACGACAGCGCCGAGCGGCCCAGTCATATCGTGATCAATACGACTCGAACTACTTCGACGACCTCTTCATGGTTCACCAGAGTCTTGGCCTGGGCCGTGAGATCGACGGCGTGCGTGTCATGACGACCGTCACTCCGCTCAAGGAGAAAGAGGTCGTGCTGCTGGCCGACGAGGTCAGCCCACAGCTGGCAACGGCCATTTTCCGCGTGCTCCAGTGCATCGTCGAGGATCTGAACGTTGTCTCGTTCAACCTGGTCATGGCACAACCGCCGCTGGTGGAAACCGAAGAGGACTGGTCCGGCGTTCCGGTCATGGTGCGCATCGTCGACCGCGGCGATCCTCTCAACAGAACGTCTGATTTTGGCGCAATGGAGCTCTACGCAGCCAGCGTCGTATCCAGCGATCCGTTCCGTGTTGCCGAGGTGTTGTGGGGCAGTCTCGAACACCGCTGAGTTCGATTTCGACCCCGAGAGCCGCGCGCCGTTCCAACGTGTTGCGGCGGCGCGCGACGTCGCCATATACTGCCAACCCTGTTGAACCTTCACTGACAGGCGTGCGGATCGCGAAGCGGCGGTTCGGACGATCTGGATGACTGGGAGAACTCGTGCGGCAGTCAAGTGATGTCCGGGTTGGCGTGGATATCGGGGGCACGTTTACCGACCTCCTCGTCCTCGACCAATCCACCGGAGCCTACTTCGTCGGAAAGACCCTGACGACCCCTGACGATCCCTCCCGAGCGGTTCGCGTCGGACTGGCCGAGATGCTGAAACGTCACGGCATCGACCCCGCAAATGTGCGGCAGATCATTCACGGAACCACTCTGGTGACCAACGCGTTGATCGAGCGGAGCGGCGTACCAACCGCATTACTTACGACCAAGGGCTTTCGGGACGCAATCGAGATCGGCCACGAGCACCGTTACGATCTGTACGACCTCTTCCTCGAGCTTCCACCTCCGCTGGTTCGCCGGCGCTGGCGACTGGAGGTAGACGAGCGCGTTTTGTCGGACGGAACCGTGAAGCGAGAGATCGACCCGTCACAGATCTCCGCGCTCATCGACGAGCTGAGAAGCGGTGGGATCGAGGCGGTGGCCGTCGCGCTTTTGCACAGCTATCGATACCCAGATCATGAGCGGCTCATCGGCGACATTCTGGAACGTGAGGCATCGGATCTTACCGTCTCACTGTCGTCCGACGTGGTGCCGGAAATCCGCGAATATGAGCGCACTTCGACAACCATCTGCAACGTCTACGTTCGCCCGGTCGTTGATCGCTATCTCGAGCGGCTGCAAGCGTCATTGCGTGATCTCGGGATCAATTCAAACTTACTTATCATGCTCTCGTCGGGTGGTATCTGCACCGTGGAGACGGCGAGACGCTATCCGATTCGGTTGGTCGAATCCGGACCGGCAGCCGGTGCGCTGGCCGCGGCTCACCTGGGAAGCGCCATGGGTGTCGAGGATCTGTTCTCGTTCGACATGGGCGGCACCACGGCCAAAGCCTGCCTGATCGATAGGGGCAAGCCGCTGACCTCGTCTCAATTTGAGGTGAGCCGCGTCTACCGCTTCAAGAAGGGGAGCGGCTTCCCGGTCAGCGTGCCCGTCATTGAGATGATCGAAATCGGGGCCGGCGGCGGCAGCATCGCCTCGGTTGATAGCTTGGGTCTGCTCAAGATCGGTCCACGAAGCGCGGGTGCGGTGCCCGGACCAGCCTGCTATGGGCAGGGCGGTGAGGAGCCGACCGTAACCGACGCCGACCTGATGCTCGGCTATCTCGACCCCAACTTCTTCCTCGGTGGAACGATGAACCTCGATCGAAACGCTGCCGAGCGTGCCATCGAGGAGAAAGTAGCCAAACCGCTCGGACTAACGACGTTGCAGGCGGCTTGGGGGATTCATCAGCTCGTCAACGAGAACATGGCGAGTGCTGCTCGTGTGCACGCGGTCGAACGGGGCAAAGATCCACGCAAATACCCGATTTTCGCGTTCGGCGGCGCGGGACCGGTGCACGCTTTTGGGGTCGCGAACATCCTGCACGCGCCAGGGCTAATCATCCCAACCGGTGCTGGAGTCGCCTCGACTATCGGCTTCCTGGTCGCGCCGCTGGCGTTCGATTTTGTCCGCTCCGCCATCAGCCGTCTCGATCGTGTCGACTGGGACGAGCTCAACGGCATGTTTGAAGAGATGGAGCACGAAGGCCGCGATCTGCTCGAACGAGCCGGAGTCGCGAGCAGCGATATTCGAATCCATCGAACCACTGAGCTTCGCTACGTTGGTCAAGGACACGAAGTATCGGTGCCTGTACCAGACGGACCGCTCGGAGAGACGTCCTATCCAGCCATCGAGCGACAATTTGAAGCGCTTTATCAGCATCTCTACCAACGGACCGCGCCGGGCAACTCGATCGAGACGGTAAGCTGCCGCGTCGTCGTTTCCGGGCCGACGCCCGATTTGCCGCCCATCAACCTCAGTGGAGAAGGGTCGATTGGCGCGGAGTCGGCCCTGAAGGGGAAACGTCCGGTCTACGATCCGACGAGCGGTGAAATGCGCGAGACACCGGTCTTTGATCGTTATCGGTTGAGTCCAGGTGATGAAATTGACGGACCGGCCATCGTCGAGGAGCGAGAGTCGACCGTGGTATTGGGAGCAAACTCGAGTGCTCGCGTCGACGAGCGTCTGAATCTCGTCGTCGATTTGTCTCGTTGATTCGACCTGACGTTCTTGATTGGGTACCAGTTCAGTTTCGTGTGGGAGGCCTCCTTTGATCAACGCGCCGGTCGGAGAAACGCGCATCGACCCGATTACGCTCGAGGTTCTCTGGAACCGGCTGATCGCCACGGTGAATGAGCAGGCCGCGGCATTGATGCGGACCTCGTTCACCACCATCGTGCGGGAATCGGGCGACCTCTCAGCGGGCGTTTTCGATACACGCGGGTACATGATCGCGCAGGCCGTGACCGGCACGCCTGGTCACATCAACTCTATGGCCACCTGCATCCACCATTTCATGGCAGTCTATCCGCCGGAAACACTGTCGCCCGGCGACGTCATGATCACCAATGACCCGCAGAAAACGTCCGGCCACCTGCATGATTTCACCGTGATCACACCGATATTCCAGGCAGACCGGCTCGTTGCGTTCTTCGGCAACACCTGCCACGTCCTGGACATTGGTGGGCGGGTTTACGGAACTGATGCGCACTCGATGTTCGAGGAGGGCTTCTACGTCCCGATCACCAAAATCTTCATAGCCGGCGAGCCAAACACTGAGCTCACGAAGCTCCTCGCCGCGAACGTCCGCACGCCGGAGCCGGTGCTCGGAGACATCCATGCCCAGGTCGCGGCCAACGACGTCGGTGGTCGACACTTGCTGGAGTTCATGGAGGAATTCGGTATCGACGATCTGACCGCTCTGTCCGATGAGATCGTGGAACGATCCGAGCGGGCGATGCGTGCCGCGATCGCCGCGGTGCCGGACGGTGAATACGAGAATGAAGTCTTTTCCGACGGCTATGAGGCGCCGGTCCGACTGCACGTGAAGGTCACCAAGAAGGGCGATTCCATGCACGTCGACTGGTCCGGCAGCAGCATGGAGAGTATTCGCGGCATCAACGTCGTGTTGAACTATACCCACGCCTACACGACCTACGCTTTGAAGTGTGCGCTGGCGCCTGAGGTTCCCAACAATGAGGGAAGCTTCCGGCCCGTCACGGTCTCGGCGCCGCCGAGATCCATCCTCAACGCATTGCGCCCCGCGCCGGTGGCGGGTCGGCATGTAATCGGTCATTTCTTACCGGGCGCCATTTTCGGCGCGCTTGCTCCGGTGCTTCCCAACCGCGTCATGGCTGAAGGTGCGGCGAACATCTGGTCCATGCAGTTCACGGGATCGAACGAAGATGGCGAACCGTGGACGTATATCTGGTTTTCCTCGGGCGGTACCGGCGCTCGCCCGACAAAGGACGGCATCAGTGCAACGGCCTTCCCCAGTGGCGTGGCCGGCGTTCCGACCGAGATTATCGAGAGTCTCTCGCCGGTCGTCTTCCACTCGCGCGAACTCGTCACCGATTCGGGAGGTGCCGGACGGTTTCGCGGCGGCTGCGGCCAGGAGATGCGCGTCTCCGTTCGCACCGATCGACTGTTCACGCTGTCGCCACTCTTCGATCGGGTCAAGTTTCAGGCAGCCGGGTACGAAGGCGGTCACTCTGGCGGATTTGGCGCGATTGAGGTGAGCGACGGAACGTGCTTTGACACTAAAGGCGCGCGCGAGTATGAGCCCGGCACCGAGATTACGTTCCGCCTTCCCGGAGGTGGCGGCTACTTTGATCCGGCCACTCGGGATCCTCAGCTCGTCGTCGAGGACGTCATTGACGGACTCATTTCTCTTGATGCAGCGGAGAAAACCTATCGAGTGGGGATCCGAAATGACTCGCTCGACGTAGATCTTGACAGTACCTATCAACTTCGCAAGCGGTAGTGTGCCCGATTGCGGGACGAATTCTTTTTTTCAATCGGGAGCCGCCAGAATTGGTGTTCGCAGAACTCGTGCATGTCCGTTGCGACAGTCTGAGAACGTACGCCCACTTGACAGACGCATTGACGAAACTTAGAATACGCGCGTCGTTTTTCGTGAAATTTCACACACTGATGCTGAATCTCGTCGGGCTGTAAGGGCGACCTCGCAACAGGCGAGCGAATCACTGCATATGCAGTTCACCGAGACGCTGAGATGAGGAGGTGTTGAGCTCGGACTTGTCGCTAAAGCAGTAACTCGAGACCTCATGAGTCTAGATCCAATGGGTTGTGGCGTAGGGCCACGATTGTAGGAGGAGAACCCGTATGGAAGACCAGGGCCTTCGAAATCTTTACGAGCAGGCCATGACCGGCGCATTGTCTCGCCGCCAGGTATTGAAACGGGCGGCGGCTCTTGGACTGGCGGCTCCGGCCATTGCGGCACTTTTGGCCGCGTGCGGTAGCTCGAACAAGTCCACGCCGACAACCGCGTCGGCATCTACCGCGACGACCTCTGGCGGTGGCGGCACGACGCCGGCCGCGACGACCGCGGCAACAGCCACGTCCGAAGCATCACCAGCATCAACGACGGCTGCGACCTCGACCACAACAGCTGGTGCCGGCCGCGGCAAGGGCGATACGCTGAACCTCCTGTGGTGGCAGGCACCGACCATCCTCAATGGCCATCTGGCGCAGGGCACCAAGGACTTTGACGCCTCATGCGTCGTCCTCGAGCCGCTCGCCTGGTTCGACGAAGACGGCAAGATCGTCCCGGTCCTCGCCGCCGAGGTACCCAGTCTCGACAATGGCGGGGTTGCCCAGGACGGCATGAGCGTTACCTGGAAGCTGAAGTCAGGCGTCAAGTGGTCGGATGGTGAGGATTTCACCGCAGATGACGTCAAGTTCACCTTCGACTACATCAGCAATCCGGACACATCCGCTACCACGGCAGGTAACTACAAGGTCGTTGACTCCGTCGATGCGGTCGACGCCACGACGGTCAAGATCAACTTCAAGGACCCAACCCCAGGCTGGTATGGGGTCTTCTGCGGCGCATATGGCTACATCCTGCCGCAGCATCTCCTGAAGGATTACGTGGGCGCGGAAGCTCGCAACGCACCGTTCAACCTCAAGCCGGTCGGAACCGGTCCGTACAAGGTTGACGAGTTCCAGTCGGGTGATCACGTCTCGTACTCGATCAATGACAGCTTCCGTGAGGCGGACAAGCCCTTCTTCAAGCAGGTCTACCTCAAGGGCGGTGGTGACGCGACCAGTGCCGCACGCGCTTGCATCCAGACCGGTGAGGTCGACTACTCCTGGAACCTGCAGGTCGAGTGGGGCGTCCTCCAGTCGCTCAAAGACGATGCCAGCCCGGGAGAACTGGTGATCTATCCCGGAGTCGGTGTCGAGCGTATCCTGGTTAACCTGACGGACCCGAACAAGGACGTTAATGGTGAGAAATCCCAGATGGATACGCCACATCCGTTCCAGGCCGATCTCAACGTCCGGCAGGCCTACGCCCTCGCCATTCAGCGCGACACCATGGCGACGCAGCTCTATGGCGATACCGGCACGGTGACGTCGAACATCCTGTGCGGTCCGACGAACTTCTTCTCTAACAACACGAGTTGGAAGTTCGACACCGACGCCGCCAACAAGCTGTTGGATAACGCTGGGTGGGCCAAGAGTGGCAATATCCGCGAAAAAGACGGCGTTCAGATGAAGGTCGTCTATCAGACCTCGGTCAACTCCTTGCGCCAGAAGGAGCAGGAGATCGTCAAGCAGGGCTTTGCCCAGATTGGCGTTGACGTGACGATCAAGTCGGTCGATGCCAGCGTCTACTTCTCGTCGGACGCGGGAAACAACGACACGGCGTCGCACTTCTACACCGACCTCGAGATGTACACAAACGGCCCGTCGACCCCGTATCCGTTGGATTACATGGTCTCCTGGTGGGGTGATCCGTCGAACATCGCCCAGAAGTCCAACTCCTGGGCCGGAAACAACGTCGAGCGCTGGCAGAACGACGACTACGACAAGGCGTATGCCGCGGCTCAGACCGAGCTCGATCCCACCAAGCAGGCTCCGTTGTTTATCACGATGAACGACCTGGTGGTGAACCAGGTGGTCGAGATTCCGTTGATCCAGCGCAACGGAGCGTCTTCCGCTAACAGGAAGCTCCAGAATCTGCATCTGAACACGTGGTCGTCGGAACTGTGGAACCTGGTGAATTGGACGATGAGCAGCTAACGAAGCGAAAAGCGACGTTTCTGCGCGTCAGCGGCGACGGCGTGGGGGTCCGCCCCGCGCCGTCGTCTCTTTCAGGCGTGGTCCATTTGTCGGCAGTCGTGAACAGGTGTGTCCGGACAGGAGCACCCCAAAGATGCTGCGAGGATCGGCCATTTAATCACCCAGACGATGAATTAGACGCCAAAATCAGGGGTGACGGTCAGACTTTGCGCATGATATGATGGCCTTCATTGGCGAGTGATAATCGACGCACTCCGACGAACGACCCGTCTCACCTTCAGCGAGTCGTCAGCGTTCCTGGCGGCAACACAAGTGGGGAGAAGATGTTTCGATGACCAGGTATCTCATACGCCGAATCCTGGTGGCAATACCTACATTGATTGCCATTAGTATGGTCATCTTCACGATTCTTGCGCTTGCCCCTGGCGATCCGCTGTCTGAATTCGCTCTCAACCCTTCGGTTCCTCCAGCGGTGCGTCAGCAGATTCGCAAGAGCATGGGCCTCGATGATCCAATCCCGGTCCGCTATGCGAAATGGTTCACCTCAGTTCTTCACGGAGACTTCGGATACTCATTCCAGACTCGCGCCCCAGTCATGACACAGATCAAACATCGATTGCCAGTTACGCTCATCGTGATTGGGAGCTCATATCTCATCTCGATCTTGTTAGCGATACCCATCGGGATAATAGGGGCCGTCAAACAGTATTCGCTGTTTGACAACATCGCCACTACGATCTCGTTTATCGGGTTCTCGCTACCTACATTCTTTACCGGGCTTCTGTTCATCATCCTCTTCACGATCAAGCTCGGTTGGTTCCCGATGATATATAGATCGAACATAGACACCCCCGGCTTAGCCGGGGCATGGCTGCACGTCAAACAGACACTTATGCCCATCACCGTATTGGCCCTCTTCCAAACGGCCACACTGTCACGGTATGTTCGCGCCTCAATGCTTGAAGTCATTCACCAGGATTACGTTCGCACCGCACGAGCGAAGGGTCTGCATGAGGGCTCTGTCATCAACCGCCACGCGCTGCGCAACGCCCTGATCCCGGTCATCACTATCATCGCCCTGGGTGTTCCCGGTGTCTTCACGGGTGCCGTGGTGACAGAGCAGATCTTCCGAGTTCCGGGAATTGGATCGTTGCTGATTACCGCGATCAACGCGAGCGACACACCCGTGGTGATGGCTATTGCGTTCATCTTCGCGGTGCTGGTCGTGATATTCAACTTGGTAGCGGACATTCTGTATGGCGTGTTCGATCCACGCATCAAGTACTCGTAGGCCGCTGGGCTTGACAGTGAGGAGGAGTTCCTGATGTCAGAGGTCACTGAACAGAGAGCCCAAACGCCGTCCGAGGCCGGCACGGGCGCAGCAGCTCTTACGGAGTTGCGATCAAAACGAGCGCGGTCGTTGTGGAGCGATGCCTTCAGGCAGTTCAGACGCCACCGCCTGGCAATGGCTGGACTGATCGTGATGGTGATCATTCTCCTGGCGACCACCATCGGGTATCCGCTGTGGGGTCACAGCTACGCGTACTTCAGCTTTGCCGATTCCTATAAGAGCGTGTCCTTTGCTCACCCGATGGGGACCGACGACCTTGGCCATGACGCGTTCGCGCGAGTGCTCTGGGGCGGTCGTGTCTCAATTGCCGTCGGTATCGTGGCCGCTCTCGTAGCCATCACGCTCGGCACACTGGTTGGTGCAATTGCCGGTTATTTCGGTGGATTCACTGACTCGCTGCTGATGCGTATCACCGATATGTTCATTTCGTTGCCGACGCTTCCGCTGCTGCTGCTCGTCATCTACCTGTTCCAGGACAGTATGCGTAACCGGTTTGGAACTATCTTGGGCACGTTCTTATTGATCGTGTTCATTATCGGTGCGCTGAACTGGATGCCGGTGTCGCGTCTCGTCCGCGGCTCCTTCTTGTCACTCAAGGAGAAGGAGTTCATCGAGGCGGCGCGCAGTGTGGGAGTGAGCACCCCTTCGATCATTTTCAAACACATCCTGCCGAATGTGTTGAGCCCGGTCATCGTGGCCGCGACGCTCGGCATCGCCCAGGCGATCATCACCGAATCGACGTTGTCGTTCCTTGGTCTCGGCTTCCCGCCGGACACTCCGTCTTGGGGGCGCCTTCTGAATGACGGACAGAACTTCATTCAGATCGCACCGTTGATGGTTATCTTCCCAGGAATGGCGATCTTTCTTACGGTGCTTAGCATTAACTACGTTGGTGACGGGTTGCGCGACGCGCTCGATCCGCGTCGTATGAGCTAAGCCGTCAATCGCCAATCCAGGATCAGACGCGAATCGAGATGGCACAGGCATCGCCTGTGCCATCTTGCTGCGAATCTCATCCGCGACTGAAAGGATCGTTCGTGTTTCTTCGGTGTATGGAGTGCGGCCAGCAATTCTCCGCTCGTAGCGTGCAAACACGTTGCCAGTGTGGGGGCCTGCTCGACGTCGTACTCGAGCTGACCGAGCCGATCTCCACGGCCACCTTCGATCAACGCCTCGGCAGCCGCGACCCACTCGACCGGAGCGGTGTTTGGCGGTTCCGTGAGCTGCTGCCTACCATCCCGACCGAGTCGGTCGTGACCAAGCCCGAAGGCAACACAAACCTGTATGAGTCAGACACGCTTGCTCGCTGGGCCGGAGTCGAGCGCCTCGTACTCAAACATGAAGGCGAGAACCCGACAGGTTCCTTCAAGGACCGGGGCATGACCGTCGCGACAAGCCATGCTCAGTGGGTCGGAGCCAAAATGGTGGCATGCGCGTCGACGGGAAATACGTCAGCCTCGGTCGCGGCCTACGCCGCGCTCGCTGGTATTCCGTCCATCGTATTCATCCCGGAAGGCAAGATCTCAGCGGCCAAACTTGGGCAGACAATCGCCTACGGAGCCAGGATCGTTCAAGTACGCGGCGATTTCGACGCGGCCATGAAGCTGGTCCAGGAAGCCTGTGAGGCGCACGACATCTACCTGCTGAACTCGATTAACGCGTTCAGGTTGGAGGGCCAGAAGACCATCCTCTACGATCTGCTGCAGCAACTTGAATGGCGCGTCCCGGATTGGATCGTCCTGCCCGGCGGAAATCTTGGAAACTCGGGCGCATTGGGCCGAGCGCTGTCGGATCTCGGCACGGTTGGCATCCTGAAGAAGATGCCGCGCGTCGCCGTGGTTCAGGCTGCCGGCGCGGCACCCTTCCATGAAGCGTTCATCAGCGATTTCCGCAGCTACGAGCCGATTGAAGCCTCGACGGTAGCCTCGGCGATTCGCATCGGAGATCCGGTCAGCTACACGCGAGCTCGACGAATGATCGAACAAACGGACGGAGTGGTTGAAGCCGTCACCGACGACGAGATTCTGGACGCCAAGGCCATGATCGATCGCGCCGGCATCGGTTGTGAACCTGCTTCAGCAACGTCGCTTGCTGGACTGCGTAAGCTCGTCCGGGCGGGTACGATTCCGGCAACGTCGTTTGTCGCGGGGTATCTCACTGGCCATTTGATGAAGGATGCCGACGTTGTCATGGAGTATCACTTGGGAAGCGGGTCGGAGAATCGACCGTTGGCCAACCGCACGGTCGTGATTGATCCCACCTTGGAAGCGCTCGAGAGGGTTCTTGACCGTGCGGTTTAACGTCAAAGTTCCGGCATCGAGCGCTAATCTCGGCTCAGGCTTCGATACGCTCGCCGTCGCACTGAACCTCTTCACGGGGCTGGAAATTGAGTCCGCGGATTCAGGCATCCTGATCGAGGGTGGCCCTGATCTAGCCGGCGGAGACAACATGATTCAGCACGGTATCGAACTCGCCGCGCGGGATGCTGATCAACCGACCCCGAGCTGCCTGATTCGTGTTTCCTCCGATATTCCGGTGGCGCGTGGTCTCGGTAGCTCCGCGACCGCGCTTGTGGCCGGCCTGGTGGCCGGTAACCATCTGCTGGACCAGCCCCTCTCCGAGCAGCGACTTTTCGAACTCGCCACAGAAGTTGAAGGACACGGCGACAACGTTTCGGCCTCGCTCTTTGGTGGGGTGACGTTGTCCCTGGTCAGCGATCGCGGAACGCTGTTCCGCCGGGTACCCGTGAACGGCGATCTGCGAGTGGTCGTCTTCATCCCGGACGCGCTGGCCTTCACCGCGGATGCCCGAGCCGTTGTGCCCGACATAATCCCGCGCCGCGACGCCGTCGCCAACATTGGGCGCTCGTCACTGCTCATTCTCTCGCTCATGCAGGGGGATTTCTCGGTCTTTAGCGAGGCCATGCGGGATTCGCTACATCAGCCGTATCGAGCCGCACTCTTCCCCCACGTAGGACCGATGATCGATGCAGGTATTTCCGCGGGCGCACACGGCGCCTGCCTCAGCGGTGCCGGGCCATCCGTCCTCTCGTTGGTGGATGCGCAACACGCGGCCGACGTCGCCACGGCGTTTGACGCCGTCGCTCAACAAGTTGGAGTTCCAGGCGCCTCACGCCTACTCGATATCGAGTACGAAGGTGCAACTATCCTTCAGCCAGTGGGGCAACGGAACAACGAATTCAGCTAAACCCTGCGTTTGGACGTGATGAGAGGTCGACCAAGTGACGTGGGTGGTGGCCGATCTGCAGTCTCTAATTGCATACTAGTTTGCAAGTTACGGACCGGCCTCGCCCCGGTCTATCCACCAGGTCTCCACGTTCCACCAGAGTCCCGCCACTGCTCCCGGCTTGAGACCCTGCACGTAGGATCGGCTCGCATCCACCTCGACATGGTCATAGATCGGTATGACGGGCAAATCGCGATAGATCGACCGCTGAGCAGCGTAAATGAAATCGGTGCGTGATTGCGGATCGATCGCGTGGCTTTGCCCGACGAAGGCCGAGTCCACGAGCGCGCTTGAATAGCCCATGACGTTTCCGCCATTCGAGTCGGTCGCGTTCGGAATGTTGTGGCTGTCAAACCGCCAGACGAATCGTTCAATACCGGATCGCTGATTTTCGTTCAATAGCACTATTTCGAACGAGCGGCTGGCAAGGATGCCGCCAGAGGTGAGATCAGCATTGAGCTCCGTAGCGGACACGTTTCGCAGTTCGATTTGAATCCCGATCGTCGCCATGTCGTCGACGAACGCCTTTTCGATGCGCTGCTGCAAAACGATTTGTGGGCTGTCTCCCTGAACAGCCGTGAGCGTGACGCTCAGTCGCACTCCGTCTTTCGCACGGACGCCGTCGCTCTGCATCTTCCATCCCGCGACATCCAGAGCCTGGCGCGCTTCGTTGGGATCATAGTCGTATGGTTTCAGATCGGGGACAACCCACCCAGTGTAGTCGAGCGGAGTGATAGCCAACGATGTCTGACCATTTAGGGCGTCGTCCACGATCGTCTGGCGATTGAATCCCAGCATGATCGCCCGGCGCACACCAAGATCGGAGAGGATCGGATTTGGCTTCGTCAGATTCTCCGGATCATTGAGGTTGATCGCGATGGTCTCAACCCCACCTGCTTTCGGCGCAACAACTTCGGTGACGCTCGGGATCTGTCTCAGATCTACCACGGAGGTTTCCGGAAGATCGACCGCGAGATCCAGTTCGCCCGTCGAGAGACTCGTCATAACCTCGCGGGAGTCAGCCACGAACCGCAGCACGATCTTGTCGAGCCGGGCCGCGTCGCCGAAATAGTGATCGTTCCGCTCCATCATCAATTGATCGCCTTGAGACCACTTCGAGATCACGAACGGACCGCTCCCGACATGGCCCGCGTCTCCATAGTCCGAGCGGGCGATCTCGGCGACCGGTACGTCCTCGAAAATGTGCTCCGGGAGGAGGAACCCGGCGGTCGATTCGCTGCCACCTGCCAGAATCGCATCGGTGAGATCCCCGGTCGGTTTCGTGACGGAGATTGTGGCGGTGAGATAATCCGGACTCATCGCGATGCTGGCGATATCGCTCCACCCTGATCGATCGATGGCGGGATAGGCGCGATTGGTCACCGTTTTCCAGGTGAAGAAAAAGTCCCGTGCGTCCAGCGGCTTGCCGTCGGACCACTCGAGTTTTGGCCGGAAGTGGATGATCCAGGTGATTCCGTCAGCCGAGATGCCATTGTTCTCCAGCGTCGGGACATCGGTGAGGAGTTGAGGCTCATAGGAGCCGTCATCGCGAACGCGAATCATGCGCGTGTCGAGCGCGCTCAGCGCGTCGAGCGTCGCGGGGTTATCACTCAGGGTGAAATTCAGCACGTCCGGTTCGGCCGGCATCGCCACAACGAGCGTTCCGCCCTTCTGCGGTTTTGCCGTGGGCGGCACAGTACCCGGCGTGGCGGCGCTTGGGCTCGACGTTGGCGTCGGGGCCGACGTATGCACCACACATGCTGGAAAGAGCAAAACGAGAACGAGAATCCACGCGGCCGCTCTCGCCGACCGGCGGGAGGAATACACGAGGTCTCCAAGCGCGAGGTACCGAGTGCCGACCTCAGCGCGACGGTCGCGCACTTGACTGGTCAGCGCCAACGGACAGACGTCGCCTAAGTATAGGAACCCGTCAAAAAAGACGCCAATGAGTCAAGAGATTATCCGTATTGGCTAGCGGAGCGCTGGCCACCGAGGTGTATCATCTCGCTACCATCAACGAAGTTGTCGAGTTCAGTGCTGGAGCACGCGATGATGTCCCAACCGGATGTTGCAGGTCATTCGTCGGATGTTCAAGCAGCCCAACGCTATTACGGCTGGGCACTGAGCCTCTTTGCGGTGGGCCTGGTTGGTGGCATCCTGGCCATGTTTCTCGACAGCCATACCGGCGCCGACGGTCAGTCCGAATTCGGCACGTTCGGGACCATCGGGCTCGTCTGCTACCTCTGCATCTATGGCGCGTTGATTGCCATCAACTTCCGAGGGTACGTGCGCGCATTGGCCGCTCATCGCTGGCTGAACCTGGGCGGCAACCGGGCGGTTGGCTGTGTCGTCGCAGTGCTGCTCTTTTTCTTCATCGTTCCGTTCGTTCTGTTCTTGTATCCCTTCTACGGCATCTATCAATACGCCCGGGGATATAACGAGCAGCGGAAACGCTATCCGCTCGAGCATCAGAAGCGCGTGGCAGAACTGGAGGCACAACTCGGCATTCCGCCGGTGGTCGACGGCGTCTGCCCGAGCTGCGGCAAACCATTGCAAGTGGATGCTGAATTCTGTTCCTTCTGCGGCGTGCGCGTTCATCCCGAGGTTCGGGCCTGTCCGAAGTGCGGCACCGTCGCTCTCCCCGGAGCCGAGTGGTGTGCCAAGTGCGGGTCATCGCTGAGCGCCGATCCTGCATCGGGCTGACCCTGATCTGCGTCCGCCGCGGTACGCGTTCATACGAGGATCTCGATCTGTGCCCGTTCTCAACTCGATGTTATAATCGACCAGTTTCCGGCCAATGGAGTTGCCGGATGCGCCGGGCGAAACCTCCCGGCTTGTTGCCTTTCTGCGCTGCGTCCAACCCGGATAGCAACGGTCCGGCGGCGAACCAGCGTATACCCAGAGAAAGGGGGAATCGTTGCGTGAGTTCCACCGTGCGCCTCGCGGATACGAATTGATGGTCCTCATCAATCCCGAGGTAACCGACGAGGCTCTTACCGCGGCGATCGACGCGGTCAGCGGGTACGTCACAGGTCCCGGCCCGGAGATCACCTACATCAAACGTGATACTCCGTGGGGACGGCGTCGACTCGCCTATCCGATCCAACGATTTCGTGATGCAACGTACGTTCTGTTTCAGTTTCTGGCCTCACCATCGGACCTTTCAGATATCGAGCGCGAACTGAAGCTGGATGAACGAGTTATTCGTTATTTGCTCGTCCGGCAAGAGCACCTCCACGTTCCTGAAGAGGATGAAGAGTCCCAGGAACCTGGCGAGGAGGGCGCGTCCGACGAGTCGTCTCAGGAATCCACGGGCGAAGAATCGACCGACCAGGCTGAGAAGACCGACGGCGACGAGCCTGAAGTCGAGGCTGAGGAATCCGAAAGCGACGATGCCGAAGCCGAAGATGAAGCTGAGGAATCTGAGAGCGAGGAATCGGCCGACGAGGCTGAAGACGACGACGAAACCGACGACGATGAGAACGATGACGACGAGGATGATGAGCCAAAGGAGTCGGAGTAACGCGCTCGCCGCGTAGCCGGATCGGGCGTACTGCTCAGATAGGAGTGTCAACATGTCTCGGGGTCTCAACAAAATAATGCTGATCGGCAATCTTGGCCGTGACCCTGAAATGCGGTTCACTCCGAGCGGCAAGCCCGTGACCGATTTCACGCTCGCTGTGAACCGTCGTCGCCGATCACCGGACGGTGAGCAAGTGGATGAGACCGAGTGGTTCCGCATCGTTTGTTGGGACCGTTTGGCCGAAATCGCTGATCAATACCTCAGCAAAGGGACTCAGGTCTACGTAGAGGGCCGATTCCAGTCGCGACGGTACACCGGTAACGACGGAACCGAGCGGACCTCGAACGAGGTCATCGTGAACGAACTGATCATCCTCACCCCTCGAGGCGAGCGCGGCAGTACGAGTTCCCGCGAACCGTCGTCCAGGAGTCAGGAGTCGCCAGATTCAGAGCGCTTCGATGAAGACTTTGATGACGTACCGTTCTAGCGTGGCTGCCAACCAGGCGTTCACGCACCAGCATGGAGAGATAGCGAATGTCTGAAGATCGACGAGAGTCCGGCCCGCGGGGCCGTTCGGATCGCGGCGGATCGAGTGACCGCCCGCGGCGACGATTCGGTGGTGGCGGCGGTCGCTACTATCCGCGTCGTAAGGTCTGCAACTTCTGCATGGATCAGATCGAAGATATCGACTACAAGGACATCGGCCGCCTGCGCCGATACGTGTCCGACCGAGGAAAGATCGAGCCTCGGCGCCAGACCGGAACGTGCGCCAAACATCAGCGGGCGTTGGCCGTCGCCATCAAGCGCGCTCGGCATATTGCTCTGGTGGCGTTCGCTCAGTAATTCGTGTGATGTTACGGGCAGCTCGAACTCACGAGTCTACGTGCTGAGAGCGATAAGCTTCGCGCGGCGCTAACTCCTGACGAGTTGCCCAAGTGTGGTTAGCAGAGAGACGAAAGCATCGGAATGTTCGATCGTTTCCGCATCTGGTTTTCATCGGTAACCGGGAGAAGCAGCGGAACTCGTCGTATCTCACGTCGCGAGCGCGAAGAGTCACAACGCCGCCTCCTGATCATTGGGATCTCGATCACCGCAATTGTCTTGGTCGTCGTCCTCTCAGCCGGAGCCTTTTACCAGTACATCTACTTTCCAGGGCAGACCCTTGCCGCGGTCAATGGTCAGAAGATCAAGCGCACCGACTATTGGAAGGTGCGTAAGATGGATCTGATCAACCAGGCGGCCCAGTACACTCAGATCGCTCAATACACCACGGGCGATCAAGCCACTCAGTACCAGACGCTCGCGAAGCAAGCTCAGGCACAGCTCAAGACGGTGGAGTCGGATCCCATTGACGCCGACACGCTCAAGCAGATGGTCGACAACATCGTCGTCTTGGATGGATTATCCGACCTGAATCTTTCGATCAGTCAGACTGAGCTCGATCAATATCAGGCGCAGCAATTCGTTTCCGCTCCGATTGGATCGCCAACTCCAACTCTTCCGATCGATCCGACGGCCGCCGCCTGGGCCACCGCGACCGCCGAAGAGCAGGCGACCGCTTCGGCTGAAGCGTCAGCGTCAGCCGCCGCAGCGGCAGGCACGCCGAACGCATCACCGACAGGGAGCGAAACTCCCGTTGCGACGGAATCGCCAAGCGCGACTGAATCAGCGGCTGCGACCGCGACGGCATCCGAGAGTAGTTCGACGGCCGCCACGCCGAGTGCAAGCGAGACCGCGAACGGCACGCCATCGGCGTCGCCGGAGGCGGGAACGCCTACCGAAGCGGCTAGTCCGACGGTTTCGGAGTCGGACGCGCGTGCAACTGCCGCCGCCAACCTGCAGCAATACAGTGACAACGTGCTCAAGCAGGCGGGAATGAGTATCGCTGACTTCCGTCGTCTCGTTCTGAAGCCGGACCTGGCGCGCCAGAAGGTTTCCGACAAGCTGCAGGGCGAGGTGTCGACGCGGGCGACGCAAATCCATGTCGAGCACATCTTGGTGGCGACAGAAGACGCGGCAAATTCGATCGTCAACAACGATCTGAAAGACAAGAGCTTCGAAGAGGTTGCCAAGGCTCAAAGTGCAGACACGACGACCGCGCCAAACGGTGGTGACCTTGGATGGATCCCGCAGGGAGTCATGACCCCTGAGTTTGACAATGCCGCGTTCGGCCTGAAGGCCGGTGAGGTCAGCCAGCCATTCAAGACCAAATGGGGCTGGGAGATCGTCAAGGTCCTCGAACGGGAGGAAGATCGCCCAATCACCTCCGAAACGCTGACCGTGCTCCGCACCAACAAGCTCAACGATTGGCTCGATACCGCGCGTTCCAAGGACAACATCGACTGGAACATCGGCGCGGCAATACCGTCGCCGACCCCGGAGACCCAGTTCACGGCGCCACCGGACGCGCCGCCGACTCCAACTCCGCTTCCGACGCCGACGCCGACTCCGTCGCCGCCAGGTACGCCGGGCGCGGGTACACCTGGAGCTGAGACTCCAACGCCATAGCGTTATCGGGGCACCTGTCACAGCGGCAGGTGCCGCCTTTTGGTGCGGCTTGCACGGTCCTGTTATCGACATCCAGACAGGAGAGCTCGGTGAGCGACAGCGTGGTCTGCTTCTTCAACGACAACTTCGTGCCGATGAGTGAGGCGAAAGTCGGCGTAATGACGCATGCTTTCAACTACGGGACGGGATGTTTCGAAGGCATTCGAGCCTACTGGTCGGCCGACGCCGAGCAGCTCTTCGTCTTTCGCCTCACGGACCACCTGCAGCGATTCGAACACAGTCGCGCCGTGCTGATGATCGACCTCCCTTATTCGATCGAGCGACTCAGCGAAATCTGCGTCGATCTCCTCAGACGCAATCAGTTCAAGACCGATGTCTACGTACGCCCCTTGGCCTACAAAGCATCGGAACTGATCGGCGTTCGGCTGCACAATTTGACAGACGCGTTCACGATGTTCTCGGTCCCGTTTGGTGACTACGTCGAAACGGCCGGTGGATTGAGCGTCGGAGTCAGCTCTTGGCGCCGTATCGACGACAACGCGGCACCGGCGCGTGCAAAGCTGACGGGCATCTACGTCAACTCCGCGCTGGCCAAGACCGAGGCGACCTTGAACGGATTCGATGAATCGATCATGCTTACGGACGACGGTCACGTGTCGGAAGGAAGCGCTGAGAACATCTTCATGCTGATCGGCGATCGACTTGTCACACCGCCACCGACTGATAACATCTTGATGGGTATCACGCGCGACACCATCATGACGATCGCCAAGAACGAACTGGGTATCGAAACGGTGGAGCGTTCTATCGATCGAAGCGAGCTCTATAGCGCGGATGAGATTTTCATCTGTGGCACGGGCGCGCAGGTTCTGCCGGTGGTCAAGGTTGACCATCGCGCGATCGGGACTGGTGAGATCGGGTCAACGACGCAAGCTCTGGTGAAGTCCTACATGGACATCGTCCACGGTAAAGTGGATGCATATCAAGCGTGGCTTACCCCCGTTTATCAGTAAGCCAGCGAACGGGATAACTTCCGTGAAGACACCCGCGGCGGGATCAGATATCGCCACGAGATGGCAAGCTGCGGCGTCGCCGGGCGGACTAATCGGCGTGCTGGGGATTGTCCTCTCGCTGGTCTTGGCAGGTGGTTCGCTCGCGCTCATCACCGGTCACACCTCACTGCCGATACCCACGGTAATTTCGTGGCTCGCGTTGCTGGGATTCCTGGCGCTCGTCGTGGCCCTCGCCTATCTCGTCTACGGGTACGTCACCATTACCTATGAGTTTTCCCCGGAAACGCTCAAGATTCGCTGGGCCAGCCAGGAACATCTCATCGATCTGGCATCGATTCAGCAGATCCTGCCTGCCATCGACCGCCTGGGTGATAATCCGGGTCGATGGCGTCGATTTTGGACCGGATACTACGTCGGGTCTGAGATCGGCCCGTCAGGCCCGGTTACGATCGTGGCGACGCTGCCGGTGCGACGGCAATTGCTGATCGTGACGGCAGACCGACAATTTGCCATCTCTCCCGATCGTCCCGTCCTCTTTGTTGAAGAGTACGGTCGGCTTCGTCAGGCGCTGGACTACGCCAGAACTGGTGAGTCAAGCGATGCCGACGTGGATGTCAGCGTCGAACGCCTGGCCAAGGCGGGCTGGACCATGCAGTACCCGACAATCAAGCCCGGCATGAAGATCCCGGTCGAGAGTGCCCGTGCTTCAGGTTCCGTATCGTTGGAGGATCCGTCGTCGGGCAGGGCTGCACGTCAGGTGCCGGCGAGACGACGAACCGTCGGGCTGCGTGATCACGTCCTCAACGACAATGTGGCGGTTACGTTGCTCGGGATTGCTGTTTTGATGAACGTTGCCATGGTGATTTTCATCCTGATCAGGTACCACAGTCTGCCACAATCGATTGCGCTCCACTGGAACGTGAACGGAGACCCGGACAGAATTGGATCGGCCCGCGAGATCTGGGTCATCCCGATCATTACCGCGCTCGTGACCATCGCCAATCTGATTCTCGCCTGGAGCATCGAAACCTTTGATCGGTTCGCCGCTCGCTTTCTCCTGGCCGCGTCCTGCATGGTAGACGTCGTGGCGTGGATTGCGTTGATTACCTTGATTCGCTGAGCTGTGATCTGATCGTGACTGGCTTCAGATCCTTCGATTTCAGTCGCTGAATCCCGTATTCGTCGGCAAAATCGTCCAATGTGCTCTGTTATAATGGCTCGGGCCTACCGGCACGCGCCGAGCCTCTTAATGATGCCGATCGGGCTATGACAGCCCGCGGCTCGCAACAGGACCAGCGGGAGGGTCATGGCGAACCTGATCACGATTGGTCGGTTGCTCCTCCTCTTCGTGACGATCGCCCTCGTCTACTCCCGTTCGTATTCGGTGGTTGTGTGGTGTACGTTGCTCATCGGTATCGTCTTCGCGAGCGACGCGCTTGATGGCTTTGTCGCGCGACGTAGGCAGTCGACCAGCGATCTCGGCGCCGTCATCGATATCGCAGGCGACAGAGTCGTCGAGAACGCGTTGTGGGTCGTGTTTGCCCAGCTCGGCCTCATTGGGGTGTGGGCACCATTGCTCGTCCTCACTCGCGGGTTCTTCGTCGATGCGATGCGCGGGATGAGCTATTCAGCCGGTAAGACGGCTTTCGGTGAGAAAACGATGATGCGCACACCGCTGTCCCAATTCATCGCGGCATCGCGCTTTATGCGCGCCTTTTACGGCGTCGCCAAGGCGTTGGGCTTCGTCTTCCTGACGAGTCTGTTCGCGTCGCATCTGTCAGCAGGGAGCAGTCTCGATCGCTTCTATTCGCATGATCCCATCCGGTACTTTGGCTGGGCCATGGTCTACTCCGCCCTTGCCTTGACCGTGATCCGTGGAGTGCCCGTGCTCATTGACGCCATGTATTACGTGCGCGATCCGAAGGGCACGACTTGATGATCGCCGCCGTGTTTGACGTCGACCGCACACTCCTTCCGGATACCACCGCGGAACGTCTCTTCTTGAGCTTCCTGATCAAGGAGCGCGTGATCGGTATCCGCTCGTTGCTTGAAACGCTGCGCTTCATTGCTGTGAAGGGGCGCAACAATCCCGTGATGGCCACACGCCGGCACCGTCCCTATCTGAGAGGGAGCCGCGTCGAGTTCATTAATGAATTGGGCACGCGCTGTTTCGAGGAAAAGATCCGACCGCGACTCTCCGCGCGAGGC
This sequence comes from uncultured Chloroflexia bacterium, assembly GCA_963713965.1. GTDB lineage: Bacteria > Chloroflexota > Chloroflexia > Thermomicrobiales > Thermomicrobiaceae > CALAGB01. The sequence continues at coordinate 826,509 of OY970217.1, read as the reverse complement.
GTGGAACGAGTGCAGCGGCACCTGGCCGATGGACATCAACCGGTTCTTCTCTCTGGGTCGATTCCTCAGATCATCGGGCCGATGGCCGCGACGCTTGGCGTCGAGCACTACATCTGCAGCAATCTTGAATCTCGCGGTGACCGTTTTACTGGGCGACTGATTGGACCGCACCCCTACGGGGGTGGTAAGGTCCTCCTGATTCAACGATTTGCCAATGAATTCAAAATCGAGCTGCAGCGATCCTTCTGCTATGCGGACCATCATACGGATGAGCCCGTTCTCAGCCTTTTCGGGCATCCAGTCTGCATCAACCCGAATGAGCGGTTGCGCTTGATCGCTCAACGCCTCGGATGGCCCATCGAAGAGTTCCGCTAGAGGCTCGATTTACGGGGTACGTATGGTGACGCAACGCAACGACCGCCTGCCCAGTCTCAAGACTCGACTCGCCCTTCGGTTTGCGACCACGCTGGGTCGCATCGGTGAGATCCTGCCGGTCGGGTTTGGCTACTGGTTGAGCGACAGATGCGGTGACTTGATCTTCACGTTCTCCCCCAAGTATCGCGGCAACGTGCGCGCCAATCTCGCTCATGTCACCGGCCTTGCCGAAAACAGCCCCGAAGTGCGTAAGCTGGTTCGACGCGTCTTCCACTACAGCTCGCGCAACTTCTTTGACCTCATGAGAGTTTCGCATCTGACCGACGACGAATTGCGCGCGGCTGTCATTGGCTCAAGAGAGAGTTGGGAGCGCCTCGATCGCGTGCGCGAGGCTGGCAAAGGCGGAATTGTCGTCAGCGCCCACTTCGGTGCCTTTGACTACACTGGACAGGCGATTTACTCCAACGGTTACCCAATCATCCCGCTCACCACTCGCACTGTGCCAGTACCGGTCTATCAAGTCGTGACGTCGTTGCGTAGGAGCCACGGGTTGAACATCGAAGAGGCGAACTCGCGCGGGATACGGCATGTGCTTGCGGCGGTTCGGAGAGGCGAGTTTGCCGGTCTGATGGCCGATCGGGATTTCTTCCACAATGGGATCCCCGTCGAGTTCTTCGGCACCATGACGTCGCTTCCTCCCGGTCCGGCCCGCATCGCGCGGGATACCGGCGCGCCGATCATCCTTGTCTTCACCAAACGGTTGTCGAAGGGCTACGTCCTGACGGTTGCAGAGCCTTTCCACGTAGAGAAGACGACTGACGCCGACCGTGACATCGGCCTCGCCATGGCCAGAATCGCTCGCTGCTTCGAACGGGAGATCCGGGAACACCCGGAACAGTGGGTGATGTTCCAGCGTGTCTGGCCGGACCTCGGAGCCACGGCAACGCAGCCTGCGATTGCCGCGCTCGAAAATAGCCTGCGACAGGTGATGCTAGAGCCGGATCAGCCGTCCGCCAGCCCTGTCGGCTCGGCCGCGGGCGCGACGATGCCGTCCGCGCTGGGCGGCGAGCCTCCGGTCGGTATTGACCTCGATCGCTGAGTCTAGCCTTTCACGCTGAGACGTTGCCGTAGCTCAGCGATAGTTTACGAACTGCAGCGCGACGTCGAGGTCGGCCGCCTTCAACGACTGGATTACCCCTTGCAGTTCATCCTTGTTCTTCGACGTCACGCGAATCGCGTCGCCCTGAATCTGCGGCGTCACCTTCTTGTGTTCGGCGCGGATGTCCTTAACCAACTGCTTCGCAAGCGGTTCCGGAATTCCTCGACGAAGCTTCACCACCTGTCGCACGCGACCACCGCTGGCGTCCTGAACCGTCTGGTAGTCAAGGATCTTCAGTGACAGACCACGGCGCAGCACGCGAGTGTCGAGAATGTCCGTTACCGATTTCAGCGTGAATTCATCCGAGGTCGAGATCACGAGCTGATCCTTCTCTTGCTCGATCTCTGTCTTGGAATCCTTCAGATCGTACCGAGTAGTCACCTCTCGCATTGCCTGATCGATGGCATTGCGCATCTCCTGCTGGTCAAAATCTGAAACGACGTCGAATGAGAAACTAGAAGCCAAAGTGCCTGCCTCCTTTCACAGCCTTCAAGTATGATGGAGCCGCATGCATCAGGGCAAATGGTGCCGCCAAATCGACCTTCCGGAGGTCTAGCTGGCAATCAACGGGATAAGGGGATGCGTTGCGCGATTACTACACGAGTGTGACGAGCCTGCTCGAGATCGAGTCACATCACGTCTCGATCCGTTGGCAGGCTGGCGGGCGAACGGGGCTGGCCGTAGTTGCCCCACACGCGGGACGCATCGAACCTGCGACTGGTGAGCTCGCACTTGCGATAGCCGGGGACGACCACAGCGTCTATTGTTTCGCGGGTAGGGATCGATCGAACAACAGCCGGCTGCACGTAACATCGACCAAATTCACCGAGCCATACCTCGAAAAAGTGTTGCGTGGCGTCACGGCAATCGTCGCCGTCCACGGATGCCGGATGCCGATGGAACCTATCACCATGATCGGCGGGTCTAACAGGCGTCTCAAACGGATCTTCGGTGAAACATTGATTGATGTCGGGTTCGCGGTCGAACAGGCTCGTCCGCCAATGGCCGGCAAGCACCCCTGGAACGTGACCAATCGAGCAAGGTTTGGCGGGGTACAGCTCGAAATCTCGCGTGCGCAACGGGACGTGCTTCTGCAAGATCGCGGGAAAGATGCGAGCGTCCACCGGTTGGAATGCGACTGTGCATTCTGCCGCTACGTTGGGGCGGCGCGCAAAGCTCTCGATTGCTATGAATCGACGATCACATTCTAGAATCGTCAGAACCTGATGTTCAGGTCGTGGATCCAGGATTCTGGCCCCTGGCCCCGCCGACTCCGTCCAGCGGCTCGGCATCGCTCGTCGGGACCACATGCAGCACTCCCACGCCGACCGATTCCACCCTCACGTGGTCGCCCTCCTTGGCGCTGCGGCCCTCGGTCACCGCGGTCCATTCCTGACCGCGTACACGGATTACGCCACGGGGCTGCAGTGCTTGAAGTACGATCCCATCGGCCCCCACCAGCCACGATGCGTTCGCCGGAGTCATCCCGTGACGCACTCTGAAGATGGAACGCATCATCAGCAGCATCACCACGACCAAGACGAGCGTCGTGACCACGATGACCCAGATCGTCACGCCGACTGCGGGAACGATGGCGGACGACTGGCGAACCGGTCGATAGAGAGTGAATGATCCGACCAAGAACAGGATGACGCCGATCGGCCCCACGACAGTGAGCCTCGGCGTGAACAGCTCTCGGATGAAGAAGACGAACGCGCCAGCCATCAGCCCAACACCCAGCCAGGAGATCGGCATGTTGCCAAAAGCCACGAATGCCGCCGCCAGCGCGATCACGCCTGGAATACCGGCGATCAACCGTCCGGGATTGAACAGTTCGATTACCAACAACATGGCACCCAGACTGAACAATATGTAGGCCACGTTCGGATCGGTGATCTTCTGCAAGATGAGCTCGTGCCAGGGCGCCTTCTGCCACACGATGCGAGAGTTCTCGGATTCAATCGTCTCTGGACCGGCGAGTGTCTGGACCTGTTTGCCGTTGATCTGCGTCAGTAGACTCTCGATATTGGGTGCTATGAGATCGATGACCCCTTGCGACTTTGCCTCTTCGGCAGTCAGATCGGCGTTCTTCCGGATCATCGACTTAACGGAGTCGACGTTTCGATCGCGCGCGGAGGCGGTGTTGCTGGCCAGTTGCTGGATCTGGTCGAGTCGCTCCTGTTGCACGTCGGTCGAGGTTGCGTCGGTAAGACTCTCTGGATTGCCAGCACCCAGGGTAGCGTCCGGGTTCATTGCCGAGATGTTCGCGGCCAAGGCGATGAACATCGCGCCAGACCGCGCTTCGGCATTCTGAGCGCCGTCTACGTAGACGATGATCGGGACGGATGCGGAGAGGAGCGCCCGTGTGATCTCCTGGACAGAGCTCTCTGTGCCGCCGGGAGAATTGATCTCGATCAGGACCGCCGTCGCATGATTCGTCTCAGCTGTGCGCACGGTGCGAATCACCCGCCCCGACGAGAGGGAGCTGATGACTCCATTGAGATGAACGGCGTAGATTCGCGGCGTGTCGGCGCGAGCGGGAGCATTGTCGAACACCGAAAAGAGGGCAAAAGCCAGCAGCGCCAGCATCGTCCGATTGACTGTCGTATTGAACCGAGGGATTGAAGTGCGAGAAATCACGCGACGGTGCCCCTCGTCATGCCGGCGAATGCCGCTGCGCGGGAGCGCCGGGCTCGCTGTCGCCACTCTCTAATCCTAGCATGGAGGCCGAGATTCGCGGTCCTACCGGACGAAATGCGCCTCGATTTTGGCGTCCCTCTAGCTTTTGACAGTCTCTTGCGCGCTGTGATAGCATCATCCAAGTGGAGGGCGCACGCTCTCCACATATTTCATACTGTATTCGGCGATGACCGGGAGTAGTAGACCGTATTTGCAGCGAGCCGCTGGTTGGTGCGAAGCGGTGAAGTTGGTCGAACTCGCCCGTGAGCCGCGTCCGCGAATGCTGATGATGCAAGAGCTGGCGCCGGTTTGCCACCGTTATCTGGCCACAAGCGGATAGGTATGGGGCTGTAGCTCAGTTGGGAGAGCACAACACTGGCAGTGTTGGGGTCAGGGGTTCGAGTCCCCTCAGCTCCACCAACGTGACCTATCAAGCGGGGTGGTACCGCGGAAGCCGAGCCTTTCGTCCCTGAGTGGGATGAAGGCTCTTTTTGTTTTTCCGGCATCGATCGATCCATGGCGGATGGCCGGCAGAAACCAGGGCGATTGTTCGCGGTTGACGGCCGGCACGTGGAGCGGAACGATCGGCCACGAGAAGCGGCGACGGAGGTTGCACATGGCGACGACTGAACCTGTCGTGAGGTCCGAGCGATACGACCCTGAAGTTATCGAAGAGAAATGGCAGCGAGCCTGGGAAGAGGCTCGACTCTACGAGGTCGTCCAGGATCCGAACAAACCCAAGTGGTATCACCTGACAATGTTTCCGTACCCGTCCGGTGACCTGCACATTGGTCATTGGTACGCGATGACGCCGTCGGACGCGGCTGCGCGGTTCCGGCGCATGCAGGGATACAACGTCCTGTTCCCAATGGGTTTCGACGCCTTTGGGCTACCGGCCGAGAACGCCGCTATCAATCGCAATATCCACCCGTATACCTGGACCATGACAAACATCGAGCGCATGAAGCGCCAGATGCGCACCATGGGCACGATGTTCGATTGGACTCGAGAGGTCGTCACCTGCGTTCCTGAGTACTATCGCTGGAGCCAGTGGATGTTCCTGCAGTTCCTGAAAAACGGCCTGGCATATCGCGCCAACGCAGCGGTCTGGTGGTGCCCTCATTGCCAGACCGTGCTGGCCAACGAGCAGGTCATCGCGGGCCGCTGTGAGCGTTGCGACACTGAAGTGATCAAGCGTGACCTGGAGCAGTGGTTCTACCGCATCACCAAGTATGCGGATGAACTGCTGAACTTTGACGGCTTGGAGTGGCCGGATCGGGTCATGACCATGCAGCGGAACTGGATTGGTCGATCCGAGGGCGCTCGCGTTCGGTTCACCTCGGAGTCCGGCGATCCCATCGAGATCTTCACTACCCGACCCGACACGTTGTGGGGCGCCACCTTCATGGTGCTGGCACCGGAGCATGCGCTCGTCGAAAAGCTGACGACTGACGACCGGCGCGACGAGGTCGAAGCCTACGTCGAGCAGGCGCGCAAGCAGTCCGAGATCGAGCGCACGTCGACCGACAAGGAGAAGACGGGGGTCTTCATCGGGGCTTACGCCGTGAACCCGGTTAACAATGAGCGGGTGCCAATCTGGATCGCTGACTATGTGCTGACTGGATACGGCACTGGCGCGATCATGGCCGTCCCTGCGCACGACCAGCGCGACTTCGAGTTCGCGCGCAAGTTCGATTTGCCGATCGTGGTGGTGATTCAGCCAGATGGCGAGACGCTTGACGAGCCCTCGATGGAGACGGCCTATTCCGGCGAAGGCGTCATGGTCAATTCCGATCGCTTCAACGGCACACCGACTGAAGACGGACATGCGGTCGCTACCGTAATCGCCTGGCTGGATGAAACCGGCATCGGTCGCGGAGAAGTCAGCTACCGCTTGCGCGACTGGCTCATCTCGCGACAGCGCTATTGGGGCACACCGATCCCGATTGTGTACTGCGACGCGTGTGGCGTGGTTCCGGTTCCAGAGGATCAGCTTCCCGTGGTGCTGCCGGAGGACTCGCAATTCACCCCGACTGGCCAGTCACCACTGATCTCCGACGAGCGTTTCGTCAACACCACGTGTCCAAACTGTGGTGGACCCGCGCGCCGTGAGACGGACACGTTTGACACGTTCGTCGAGTCCTCCTGGTACATGTACCGGTTCTTGAGTCCACATGACGACCAGACACCAGTTGATCCGAACCAAGCGGAGTATTGGGCGCCGGTCGACCAGTACACCGGCGGTATCGAGCACGCCATCCTGCATCTGCTCTACGCGCGCTTCTTTACTAAGGCGATGCGTGAGATCGGGTTGATCAACTTTGGTGAGCCATTCGTGCGACTCTTCAACCAGGGCATGATCCTGGGCGCGGACAACGAGAAGATGTCCAAAAGTCGCGGCAACGTGGTGGATCCAGATGACCTGGTTGGCGAACTGGGCGCCGACATCGTGCGCTTGTTCCTGATGTTCATTGGTCCCTGGGATCAGGGTGGTCCGTGGTCCTACCTCAACATCGCTGGCGTAGATCGCTTCGTGCGGCGAGTCTGGACCATCGTCGGCGACACTCTCGGCAACGAGACAGACGTCGAAGATCCTGAAGGTGAACTCGAGCTAAGACGGATAACGCATCGAACTATCAAGTCCGTGACCGACGATATGAGCGGCTTCCGCTTCAACACCATGATCGCGCGCTTGATGGAAATGGTGAACGCGCTGACGCCACTGAAGGACCAACCCATCTCACGCACAGTTGCCTGGCGTGAGGCGATCGAATCCTTGACGCTGATGCTAGCTCCCAGCACCCCGCATCTGGCGGAGGAGCTGTGGCATCAGTTGGGTGGGCCATTCAGCGTACATACTCAGAGCTGGCCGGAGTACGATCTCGATCTGGCAAAGGACGACATGTTCGATCTGGTGCTCCAGGTCAACGGCAAAGTACGTGACCGGGTGCAGGTGCCCGTCGGCATTTCCGAAGAAGAAGCCATTGAATTGGCGAATTCCAGCGAGCGGGTGAAGGAATTCACTCAGGGCAAAACGATCCGACGCAAGATCTTCGTTCCCGGCAAGCTTGTCAACGTCGTGGTCGGTTGAACGTCCATTCCTCGGACGCACCTTCGATATGAGATGACATGGCGGTCGTGGTTAGCGGCCGCCAATGTCGTTCGGTTGACAATCGCCCCAGCGTAGCTGACCATTTCGGTACTCGAGGGTAACGCGGCAAAATCACCGATCTCACAATAGATGCGTTTCCCAACAGCCGGATCGGAACAGATCGATTTCGCTTCTATGCTAAATCGATAATCAAGTCCGCATCCCGGTACGAATCGTGCGACCGCTCATTGCGTGCCAGTACTTGCGTACTGTTCGCGCCGATACATCGCGTGACGCAGACATTGTGCGGGGTAACTGCTTGCTTTCATAGGTGAAAGCGATGGGGAGGAATGGTCGAAACCAGCGGACGGAAGGAAGTCAGCATATGCGCGTCGTCGTTGTCAATTCGGATCAGGCAACAGCCAGCCTCATTCGTTTCGTGTTGTCGCAATTTGGTCACGAAGCGGTCTTGATGAGCACCGCTGCCGAGGCCGAAAGAGCCGTAATTGAGACGACGACAGATGCGGTACTGCTGGATGTCGAACTTCCGGACAATGACGGTTGCGCTCTTTGCCGAGATCTGCGAGCCCACGATTTCTCTGGACCGATCCTCGTCGTCAGTGGCCGGCACGACACAAAGATCAAGCTGCAAGCCTTTGACAGCGGCGCGGATGACTATGTTGTGCAGCCGTTTGACCCGCAGGAGCTGGTCGCGCGAATCGAGGTCGTCGCCCGGCGCTGTCGCCAGAGTGTGATCCAGACGTCACCGACGGTTTTACGTGTGGGCGGTACCGAGCTCCTGATCAGTGAACTCACTTTTCGCAATTCCGATGGCACCGAGGCACTCCTGACTCCCACGGAAATGCGACTGCTCGAATGCCTGATGCGCAACGTCGAATCGACCGTAAGCCGCGAGACACTCATCGAGCGAACCTGGGGATACGATTTTGTCGGAGACAGCAATCGCGTGGAAGTCTACGTGGCGCGACTCCGAAAGAAGATTGAGGCGAATCCGAGTGAGCCACGGTACTTGCACACCATCCGGGGTCTCGGGTACGTATTTCGGGTGGACCGTGCCGCTCAGGTTCGTCCTGTCACTGAAGAGGCTAAGGAACCAACCAACGGCCGTCATCCGTCGCCCGTCAACTTCATTTCCGAGACACACGAACAAACAATTCACGAGCATGCAGCGTTCGAAGGCTGATCCCGTCCACAACACGCTCTGATTGATTGCGCAGTCATACGTGTTGACACTCTTCGCTCCGCCGAACGTCAGGCGGGGCGATACGATTGCGCGCTTGCTAGAATCCACCTGTTGGAGACGTACGTGAAAGTGGTGAGGTTGAGATGAAGATCGAGACATTCGCGCTCGAGCGCTGGATGACCCGCTGGGAAACGGTGGTCGAGTTCGATCTGGCAGAGAGCGGGATAAAACCCCTGACGGTAGACGAACTGCTTCAACTTGGCGGACGCGACGAGTCGCTGGAGAACATGTTGAGCATCTCACTGGGTTACAGTGAGGCGCGAGGTACAGAAGAGCTTCGAACGATCATCGCCAGTCTTTATTCGGACGTGACGCCAGACGACGTTCTGGTCACGACCGGTGCGATCGAGGCCAATTTTCTCCTCTTCAACGTTTTGCTGAACGCAGGCGATCACGTCGTCGCGGTCGATCCTGCTTATCAACAGCTCCAGAGTGTACCCCGCGCCATCGGATGCGACGTGTCGCTCTGGCGTCTGCGTCCGGAAAACGACTTCCGTTACGATCTCGACGAGCTCGACCGCCTGATCACTTCAAAGACGCGACTCATCGTCATCAACACACCGCATAACCCGACCGGCTCAGTACTGACCGATGACGAACAAGCCGAGGTTTATCAAAGAGCCGAGGCGGTGGGCGCGATGGTGATGGGCGATGAAGCCTATCGCTGGCTGACGCTGCCAGGAAGACCGCCTTTCGCCGGCCCCGTCCGTGACATTGGTTCGAATGGAATCAGTATCGGCACGCTTTCCAAGCCGTTCGGCTTACCCGGTCTGCGCATTGGTTGGATCGCCGCCACGTCCGACATCGTACAGCAATGCTGGTCGATGCGAGATTACGTCTCGCTCAGCCCTGGAAAGCTGAACGATTACCTGGCGACTATCGCGTTGCGTTCACGAGAGAAGGTATTCGAGCGGACCCAGGCGATCGCAAAGAAGAATCTAGAGACGCTTGAAGCCTGGATTCACCAGCGAGAGGATCTCGTGAGTTGGGTGGCGCCACAGGGCGGGCTCCTTGGGCTGCTTCATTACAACATCGACGTTCCGTCGTTCGACCTCGCCGACCAACTGGCCGAAGAGTCGAGCGTGATGCTGGCACCAGGAGCCGCCTTCGGCTATGAGCACTTCTTGCGCATCGGTATCGGTGGAGACCCGGACGTGTTTCGCGAGGGACTGGTCCGGACGGCGCCGGCGCTGGAACGCCTCTACTCGGAGCACGGTTCGATTCGCAGTTGAGCGGCTCAGTGTTGCACGAATAGGTAGGCGAGGTAGGCGGCGCACTCTCTGGCGACATATTTGTACTCTAGGGGCGTGTTCGGCCGGATCGGGCTCGTCTGGGTCGGAGACGTGAGCGCGATCAGCCCGAGGTCCTGTGCCATGCGTTTCACGCGGAACATGTGAAACGGGTCACTCACGAGCAGAACTCGCTCGTTATCACGGAGAAGTGATTGTCGAGCCTCCTGCAGATTCTGCCAGCTCGTCAACCCGCCCACGGTTCGCATGGCGCTGGTCGGAACTCCGCGCTCCTGAAGATACTCTTTTGAGACTTCAGACTCGGAATAGACGTCCCCTTTTCCCATCCCTCCGGTAAGGACGATCATGGGTGCGTACCCGTCATGGTACAGATCATAGGCGTGATCGAGTCTCGCCTGCAGGTCCGGCGATGGGCGTCCGTTCCACTGCGCCGTACCCAGGACCACGATGACGTCGGCGGGTGCGCGTTCGTCCATCCTGGCCTGGTGAATAATGGCGAAGGCCAGCAAGGACAACGACACGATGGCTAATCCAATACCGACGACGATGACGATGATAATCAGTCGGATTACTCTCCTGAATGTAATTGTCGTCGCACTTCGTCGCTTTGAAATTGTGCGGATTGCCACCTTGAACGTCCGATCGTCCACGTGCCGCTGAGTCACGCGTAGATCTTACACAGCGGATTGATCATCGCCGAGTATCCAAACCGGTTATACTTCGGATATGGTAGATGCGAACATCCGTTCCGGTACCATCACAGCCATCGAACCGCAGGCACGTCATCCAGATCGTGTCAGCCTCTTCATCGAGGGCGAATTTGTGGTCGGACTCTCGGCGTCCGTCGTGCTGGACGTCGGCATCTCGGTTGGCCAGACGCTTAGCGAACCTGAAGTACGAAATCTGGTTGAGGCGGAAGAGGGACATCGCGCCACCGAGTCCGCACTTCGACTGGTTTCCTACCGTGCGCGCTCCGAGACCGAGATCAGACAGCGTCTGAACCGCAAGGGATTTTCCGGTCTATCCATTGACGTTGCCATCGAGCGTATGCGTGACTGGGGCTACATCAACGACCAAGAGTTTGCCCGGCAGTGGGTTGCTAGTCGCGAGAGCCACCGACCTCGTTCGACGCGATTGATGAAGCGGGAGCTGACCAGCAAAGGCGTCGACGCGGACACGGCCGAGCGCGTGGTCGAGGCGGCGGACATCGACGATTACGTGGTCGCACTCGACCTGGCGCGCAAGTGGATGCCGCACATCGTGCGAGAGGACGCGCAAACGCAGCGGCGTCGCATGTCGGGCTATCTGCAGCGGCGTGGTTTCGGTTGGGACGTGGTGCGCCGTGTGCTCGACGAGACGCTGTCAGGCAACCGCGAATAGCCTCGAGAGGAGCGGACGCGCGTGGCAGAGAGTGAGACGAGCTTTCCATTCTGGCACCAAGAGCGTGTGCGCTTTCGCGACGTGGATCTTCAGCACATCGTCTACTACGGTAAGTATCTGGATTATTTCGACAACGCACTCTACGAGTACTTGCGGTCGCTTGGGTTCGAAACGGGCTCGATAGACGATCGACATGGATTCGATACGTCAGTCGTCCGCGCCGAAATCGACTATCGTGCGCCCGCGCGCTTCGACGAGCTGTTGCGAGTCGGCGTTCGCGTTACACGCCTGGGAAACTCGAGTCTGGACGCCGAGTACGAGGTCCGCAACGAGAGCGGCATCGTGTGTGAAGCTAAGCTCATCCTGGTCAATTACGATGCGAGAAGCGGAAAAGCGCGACCGATTCCGCACGCTATTCGGATTGGCATCGAGCGATCTAACGTCGAGTCGACGTCATCGAGCGATTCAACGTGATGGAGGACTGGAAGGCGCCTGAAGAGCCTGATATACTCGTCTAGGCCGCAGGAGACTACCTCCCAGTTTTGCCCAATCAAATAGTCGAATCATAGAGCGAGCAGGTCAGCAAATATGGCTGAGATTACCTGGTTGGGCCATGCGTGTTTTCGGATTCGGGGGCGGGAAGCCGTCGTCCTGACCGACCCGGCATCTCCCACGTCTGGCTACGACATCGGCAATCCCTCGGCGGACATCGTCACCATCAGTCACGACCATACCAACCACATAGCCCTGGATAAGGTGCAGCCGGGATTCCATGAGATCAACGGTCCCGGTGAATATGAGATTCGTGACGTCTTCATTCGGGGCATCCGCACCTATCACGACGCCGAAAAAGGCGTGAAGCTCGGCAAGAACACCGTCTATCTCATCGAGTTGGAGGATCTCCTGATCTGCCATTTGGGAGATCTCGGACATCCGTTGACTGAGGAACAGTCGGAGAGCATGAGCTCGGTCGACGTTCTCATCGTGCCTGTGGGCGGCGGGCCGACGATCGATTCAACCGCCGCGGCGGAACTGGTCGGGCAGATCGAACCGTCCGTGGTGATCCCAATGCAATATCGAACTGAGTATGGCGATCATGACCGAGAACCTCTTGAGTCTTTCCTCAAGAAGTTCGGCATTACCGATATCGTGGTTCACGATCGCGTTTCGCTAAAGAAGAGCGATCTGAGTGAAACGGTCGACGTGATGGTGCTGCAGCCGCCACGTTGAGCCCGAATTCGCCGTTTGCGCGCGGGTTGTTTGGGGGATTGGCTGGCGTCGACGCCGGGAAGGTTCAGTGAAGATGCCGAAGTACATTTTCGTGACCGGAGGCGTGGTCTCTTCGGTCGGCAAAGGGATCACTACCGCGTCAATCGGCCGCCTGATCAAGAGTCGTGGCCGCAGCGTCAGCATCATGAAGCTGGACCCATATCTGAACGTTGATCCCGGCACCATGTCGCCGTATCAGCACGGCGAGGTCTTCGTCACCGACGATGGGGCTGAGACCGATCTCGATCTCGGTCACTATGAACGCTTTATCGACGAAAATTTGAGTCGCGCCTCAAACGTCACCACCGGCCAGATCTACTCGTCGGTCATCGCCAAAGAGCGACGCGGCGATTATCTGGGTGGGACGGTGCAGGTCATCCCCCACATCACCAATGAGATCAAGGACCGCATCCGGCTGGTAGCGAATCAGGAAGGGCTCGACGTCGTCATCGTCGAGGTGGGCGGCACGGTTGGCGACATTGAGAGCCAACCGTTTCTCGAAGCTATCCGACAGATGCGTAAGGAGGAAGGCCGCCGCAACGTCCTCTATATCCACGTCACACTCCTGCCGATGATCGGCAGCACCGGCGAGATCAAGACCAAGCCAACTCAGCACAGTGTCAAAGAACTCCGCGCTATCGGCATTCAGCCCGACGTTATCGCTGTGCGCGCCGACCACCCGGTGCCGGACGACGTGCGAGCCAAGATCTCATTGTTCTGCGACGTCGATGAAGACGCGGTCATTCCGCTCACTACCGCCGAGACGATCTATGAGGTGCCGCTGGTCCTGGAGGATTCGGGCCTCGGTCGCTACGTTGCCGATTATTTCGGCTGGGTCGATTCGGTCCCGAACCTCTCCGACTGGGAGAGTCTCGTAGAACGGATCAAGACACCGAGACGCCGCGTTGAGATCGCGCTGGTCGGGAAGTACGTCGAGCTGCACGACGCATATATGAGTGTGTCGGAGTCGCTGTCTCACGCGGCTCTGGCGCATGACGTGGACGTCGACATAACCTGGATCAACTCCGAAAAGTCTTCGTTGGAAGAGATCGAGGAAGAGCTACGAACGGCTTCCGGCATTCTCGTGCCTGGCGGGTTTGGGCCACGCGGAGTGGAAGGCAAAATCTTCGCGGCCAGATACGCGCGGGAGCGGCAGGTGCCGTATCTCGGTCTGTGCTATGGTCTGCACATGGCCGTCATCGAATTCGCGCGCGACGTGCTCGGTCTTGAACAGGCCAACAGCACCGAAATCGATGAGTTGACTCCAGACCCGGTTATTGCCCTGATGCCCGATCAACGCGACGTTGATATGGGTGGCACCATGCGGCTGGGACTCTATCCCTGCCAGCTCGTACCTGGCACACGGGCGGCCGAGTGCTATAAGGAGACGATGGTTCAGGAGCGACACCGGCATCGCTGGGAGGTCAACAACGCCTACCGCGAGATGATGGACGAGGCGGGCATGATCGTGAGCGGTACCTCGCCAGACGGCAACCTGGCGGAGATCATGGAGCTTTACGATCACCCGTGGTTCGTCGGGGTGCAGTTCCATCCCGAGTTCAAATCACGACCGACTCGACCGCATCCGTTGTTCGCCGGGTTCGTCGGCGCGGCCAAAGAGATCTTGCATGACGGAGATCAACGGCCTCTCCCATGGCAGCAAGTGGCGGTACAGCGTGTGAGTGATTGACGCGATTGCGTCAAATCCGGAGATTGTGATAGGATTCGCAATCGACAGGAGGGAAGATGAGCCTCTCCCCTCGTGGCCAACAAGACTGGCGAGCAATCGGCGCGGCATCCGGATTAGGTTGCTCAGTTGTAGCCAGTCTTTTACTATGCATCGGGGGAGGAATTCTTCTCGATAGGTGGCTGGGCACTTCGCCCGTGCTAACGCTGGTGGGCGTCGCGCTAGGCCTCATACTCTCAGGTTATTTGCTGTACCAACTCGCCGTGATGAACCTGCCGAAGAAGCAGTCAGTTCGTTCCCAGGGTGATGAGAGTAAAAGTCAGTCCTGGGATCTTGACGAGTAAGGACGACAATGGAAGTCCATGTCGAAGTCGCACCGCAACCTCTCTGGCATATTCCGCTTCCCGGAAATCACTCTATTCCCGTAACCAATACGATGGTCGTAATGTTTGTCGTGATGGCCCTTCTGGTGATCCTGGGAGCGCTCATTGCACGTCGATCGTCGCTTATCCCGGGACGCGTGCAGTCGGCGGTGGAGATCATCGTTGAGTTTCTCATGGGGCTGGTCGAAGGCGCGGCCGGGAAACGCCTCGGGCGCTCGATTTTTCCGATCATCGGTGGGCTATTCATCTTCATCCTGTTTGCGAACTGGATAGAGTTGCTGCCCGGTCTGGGGTCGATCTGGGTGCAGCGCACAGTGAACGGGGAATCCGTCCATGTGCCTATTCTTCGCCCACCGACATCTGACCTGAACATGACCATTGCCATGGCACTCTTGAGCTACGTCATGTTCCAATATCTCGGCATCAAGGCCCACGGCTTCAGAGGTCGAATCAAGCATCTGGCGACTCCGGTCTTCGTCTTCCCGATCGAAGTCATCAGTGAAACGGCTCGCATCATCTCACTTTCCTTCCGACTCTTTGGAAACATCTTCGCCGGTGACGTACTGCTGACGATCATGTATGCGATCGCCAACGCGATCAAATACTCGGTCATTGGTCTCGTCGTTCCGGTAGTCTTTTTGTATCTCGAGGTTCTGTTTGGGTTCATTCAAGCCTTGGTATTCGCAATTCTCACGCTGATCTACATCTCTCTGGCTGCGGCCGGGACGCATGACGATCACGTCGAGGAGCCGTTCGAAGAGGAGTTTGAGTCGCGGACGCGTCGACGTGCGGAGTCCGCGGCAACGGGTGATTAGTCCGTCCCGACGTTTGGGATGGGCACGCGTGGCTTTAGGCGCAGGTTGAGTATCGTGGATTGAATCGGTTCGTCGGGCGACGAGCCGAAGAGGGGAGAACGTCGAGCGTGGTATCCAATGTCACAGATCCAGCAGTAGTCGTCCCGATGGCGGCGGCCCTCGCAATGGGCCTTGGGGCAATCGGACCTGGCATCGGCATCGGACTGGCGGTAAAGGGCGCACTCGAGGCGCTTGGTCGCAATCCGGAGGCTGAAGGCGCGATTCGTACCACTATGATCATCGGCGCCGCGCTGGCTGAAGCGGTCGCCATTTACGCTCTGGTTATCGCGATCATCATCGCGTTCGTGCTCTAATCTGACGTTCTTGATGGCGCTCCCGCATGGAGCGCCATCACGCGTGACACAGGTTAGATGAACGGTTTTCGACGCGTTCACGGTTGATGACGATGATCTCTTAGAGGCAGTCGCGACCAAGAGGTAGTGTGAATGAGTGCACTTGGAGTAAATGGCTGGGACCTGATCGTCCAGCTCATCGCGTTCATTATTTTCCTCTTCGTTTTCTGGAAATACGCGCTGGGTCCGGTTACCGGCATGCTCGATCAGCGACGGCAGCGGATCGAAGAGAGCATGCAGGCAGCCGAGCGCATGCAGAAGGAGCTCGCGGCGACGCAGGCTCGGAACGAGGAAATCCTGGCCGAAGCTCGACGCGATGCGCAGAAGGTCCTTTCGACGGCGCGCGAGAGCGCTGACCAGACATTGGCACGAGCGCGCGACCAGGCGCAGGTGGAAGCCAATCAGATCATTGAAAAAGCTCGGGTGGGTATCGCCGCGGAGACCGAGCAGGCGTGGCAACAGCTTCGTCAGGACGTGGCCGATCTGGCTATCAGCGCCGCGACCAAGATCGTGCGCAAAGAGCTGGATCGAACGCAGCAGGCTCGGCTGATTGAGGAAACACTTGCCGAGGCTGGCACTGACGGTCGGTTCCAGGCCTAGGATCAGGCCAGGGGAGGAACTTGGATGTCCGTTGGCGGAGCAGCCAAACGATATGCACAGGCGGCGTTTGACGTTGCCAAGGAGCACGGCCAACTCGACGATTGGGAGCAGGAGCTCGCAAAGATAAGCGCGACGCTTCAGAATCCCCAGGCTGAGGAGTTCTTCGTTCATCCGGCTGTGCCGCCCGAAGCAAAGCAAGCGGCATTACGAACATTAGCGGCTGGCGAAGACCAGAAATATGTTCGCAACCTCTTGCTGCTGCTGCTTGAGCGAAAACGATTACAGCAGCTTCCGCAGATTGTTGAAGTTTTTCACGAAATGGTTCTGCAGGATCGGGGCGTCGTCATCGCCGACGTCACCACTGCGGTCGAGCTCGAAGCGGCCGAAGCCGACAAAGTGCGTGAGCGACTCACGCAAATGGTCGGCAAAGTCGTGCAAATCCGAACGCACGTGAACCCGGACATCATCGGCGGCATTGTCATTCGCATGGGTGACACACTGATCGACGGAAGCGTGCGCACACAATTGCGACAGCTTCGACAGAGCATGGCTCGCTGAGGCGAGAAAACTGCACTGAATTTATCGCTGCATATGAGACGCGCGAACGCCAATCCGAATTGACGCACCAGCAGGAGGAACTATGGTCGTACGGCCAACCGAAATCAGCGACATACTGCGACAGCAGATCGAAACCTATGGCGAGAAGATGGTCGTCACCAACGTCGGGTACGTCGTTGAGGTTGGCGACGGTATCGCCACGGTTCACGGCCTGCGCGAGGTAATGGCCAATGAGTTGGTCGAGTTCTCCAATGGGGTGATGGGCATGGCCTTCAACCTTCAGGAGGATTCGGTCGGTGTCATCATCCTCGGTGAGTTCACCGATATTGAAGAGGGCGACGAGGTCAAGACGACTGGTCGCATCGCCGAGGTTCCGGTCGGTGAGGCCCTGATCGGTCGCGTAGTAAACGCGCTCGGCCAGCCGATCGATGGCAAGGGCCCGATTCAGACGACGAAGACTCGTCCGATCGAGCGCATCGCACCGGGCGTTATCGCGCGTCAGAACGTCGATACGCCGCTCCAGACTGGTCTCAAAGCCATCGACAGCATGATCCCGATCGGACGTGGGCAGCGCGAGTTGATCATTGGCGACCGCCAGACCGGCAAGTCGGCAATCGCCATCGACACGATCATCAACCAGAAGCGCTCGAACGTCGTCTGCATTTATGTGGCGATTGGTCAGAAGCGCGCGCAGATCGCCCAGACTGTGGCGATCCTGGAGCGCGAGGGCGCCATGAGCCACACGATTGTAGTCGCAGCCGCGGCCGCTGATCCGGCTCCTCAGCAGTTCATCGCACCATACGCTGGTACGTCCATGGGCGAAGAGTTCATGGAACAGGGCGGCGACGCGCTCATCATCTACGATGATCTTTCCAAGCACGCCTGGGCCTATCGGCAGGTCTCACTCCTCATGCGACGACCTCCGGGACGCGAGGCATATCCAGGTGACGTCTTCTATTTGCACTCGCGGCTGCTTGAGCGTTCTGCTCGGATGAGCGCGGAAGAGGGCGGCGGAAGCTTGACCGCTCTCCCGATCATCGAGACGCAAGGCAACGACGTTTCCGCCTACATCCCAACAAACGTCATCTCGATCACGGACGGGCAGATCTATCTGGAGTCGGACCTGTTCTACGCCGGTGTCCGTCCAGCCGTGAACGCTGGCCTCTCCGTCTCCCGTGTCGGCGGTGACGCGCAGATTCGCGCCATGCGGCAGGTTTCTGGCCGTATGCGTCTCGATCTGGCGCAGTTCCGCGAGCTCGCGGCGTTCGCCCAGTTCTCGTCAGACCTCGATCCGGCGACCAAGCGACAGATCGATCGTGGCCAGCGCCTGACTGAGGTTCTCAAGCAGCCGCAGTACTCGCCAATGCCAGTCGAGGAGCAGGTTGCGATCATCTGGGCGGCGACGAACGGACCGTTGGACGACGTTCCGGTTGAGCAGGTTCGCGAATTTGAAGCGCAGTACCTTGATTACATGCGGACCTCGAAAGCCGATCTGCTGGCGAAGATCGCCGAGCAGAAGCGATTGAGTGACGAACTGATCGAGGAGATTCGAACCGCATCCAGCGAGTTCAAGAGCAGCATCTGGTCGGCCGCGGCCGCGCGCTAAACGACCATCGGCAAGAGAGGGAGTAAAGCGTGGCGACACCACGTGAGATCAAGCGCCGCATTCGAAGCGTCGGGAACACGGCGCAGATTACTCGTGCCATGGAGATGGTAGCCGCGTCGAAGATGCGCCGCGCCCAGCAACACGTCGTGGCCACGCGTCCGTATGCGGAACGCATTCGCGCGATGGTTGGCGATCTCGCATCGGTCGGGGTGGAGGAGCAGTCTCGCTTCCCACTCCTGGTTCAGCGTCCGATTCGGCGTTCAGAGATCATCCTGATCACATCTGACAAAGGGCTGGCAGGCGCGTTCAACGCAAACGTGATTCGTCGCGCCCTCCGTTTCATGGCTAACGAACGACCAGAGGGCCCCGAAAACGTCGATATGATCACGGTCGGGCGCAAGGGGCGTGATTTCTACACGCGCTTCGGGAAGAATCTGGTCGCCGAGTTCCCGCAGAACGGTGAACAACCATCGATGGATTTGGTTCGCGCTATCGTGCAGGTTGCCATTTCAGACTTTGAATCCGAGAAGGTAGATGCGGTCTACGTGGCGCACACGAAATTCATCAACACGCTGCGGCAAACGGCCGAGATCCAGCAGGTCCTGCCAATTCAGGCCCCGGAGGGCTCGGGCGAGATCACGGATTACATTTTTGAGCCCAGCCCAGCCGAAGTATTGGAAGCGCTGCTTCCGCGATTCGTGGAAGTTCAGATCTTTCAGGCATTGCTGGAGTCGATCGCGAGTGAGCACAGCTCACGCATGGTCGCCATGAGAAGCGCGACCGACAACGCACGTGATTTGGTGAGAGAGCTGACGCTGACCTACAACAAGGTGCGTCAGTCACAAATTACCCGAGAAGTTTCGGAGATTGCAGCTGGAGCTGCGGCTCTTTCCTGAGGCCACGTCCAGGAGACGTATCAAGATTGCGCGAAGTCGAGAGGAAACGATCTAGATGGCAGCAGGCACAATCGTTCAGATCCAGGGCGTCGTCGTCGACGTCGAGTTTCCGCCAGATGGACTGCCGGAAATTTACAACGCCCTCGCGGTTGAGCGAGAGGACCCTGACCACCCGCTGATTCTCGAAGTTCAGCAGCACCTTGGCAACGACTGGGTTCGTGCGGTCGCGATGTCCACGACCGACGGTCTTCGCCGTGGAGCGGTCGCGGTTGACACCGGCAAGTCGATTCAGGTGCCGGTGGGTCCAGCCACACTGGGCCGCATTTTCAACGTCCTTGGGGAACCGGTCGACAACGCTGGTCCGGTCAGCACCGAGATCGAGTACCCGATTCACCGACCAGCGCCGTCGTTCGAGGAGCAGTCGACCGAGGTCGAGGTTTTCGAGACTGGCGTCAAAGTTATCGACCTGATCGCTCCGTTCACCCAGGGTGGCAAGACGGGCGTGTTCGGCGGAGCCGGAGTCGGCAAGACGGTTATCATCATGGAGCTCATTCGCAACATCGCCGCGGAGCATGGTGGTTATTCCGTCTTCACCGGTGTAGGCGAGCGGACTCGTGAGGGAACGTCACTTTGGGGCGAGATGCACGAATCGGGCGTCGTCGACAAGACGGTCCTCGTCTTCGGGCAGATGAATGAGCCGCCAGGAGCGCGCCTTCGTGTCGGGCTGACCGGCCTGACCATGGCCGAGTATTTCCGTGACGAGGGTCGCGATGTGCTCCTCTTCATCGACAACATCTTCCGCTTCGTGCAAGCCGGATCTGAGGTCTCGGCGTTGCTCGGTCGTATGCCGAGCGCCGTCGGTTACCAGCCAACGCTCGGTTCTGAGATGGGCCAGCTGCAGGAGCGCATCACGTCGACAAAACGCGGTTCGATCACGTCGGTTCAGGCCGTCTATGTTCCGGCCGACGACTACACTGACCCGGCGCCGGCTACGACCTTCGCTCACCTCGATGCAACCATCTCGCTCGAGCGGTCGATTGCCGACCAGGGACTCTATCCGGCGGTGGACCCGTTGTCTTCAACGTCGCGAATTCTCGACCCACAGATCGTGGGCGATGAGCACTACGGCGTCGCACGTGAAGTGCAGCGCGTACTGCAGCGGTATCGTGACCTGCAGGACATCATCGCGATTCTCGGTATGGAAGAGTTGAGCGAGGACGACCGTCTCACCGTTACGCGAGCCCGAAAGATTCAACGCTTCCTGACGCAACCGATGTTCGTCGCCGAGGCCTTCACAGGTCGCCCGGGCCGCTACGTGGAGCGTGGCGAGACGGTGCGTGGTTTCAAGGAGATTCTCGAGGGCAAGCACGACTCGCTCCCAGAGCAGGCCTTCTACATGGTCGGTGGCATCGACGAAGCGGTCGAGACCGCGCAGCAGATGGCGACCGAGGTCTAATCCGGAGTCGGGACCGGTCAGCCGGACGGCTCGCGTGCCGTTCGCAGGTGGCAGAGGGAGAAGAATGGCAAAACTACGAGTCGAGGTTGTGACGGGCGAGCGAATCGTCTATGAAGAGGACGATGTCGACATGGTCGTCGCTCCGGGTGCGGATGGCACGCTCGGCATTCTTCCGCGCCACGCGCCGATCGTCTCACTCCTTGCGCTGGGCGAAATGCGCATCAAGAAGGGCGGCATGGAGGAGTCCATCGTCGTCTTCGGAGGCTTCCTCGAAGTTTCCCACGACCAGGTTCGCATTTTGGCCGACACTGCAGAACGAGCCGAGGATATCGATCTCGCTCGCGCACAGACGGCGCGCGATCGTGCCGAGGCACGTCTGTCTGAGCGAACCGCGCAGATCGACTTCACACGTGCAGAGATCGCGCTCCGACGGTCAATGATTCGCCTACGGGTTGGACAGCGGACCCGCGGTCGCCAACCATCGGGGCCGCGACCCGGTTCCTCGCAGTAGCTCGCGGCGCATGGTCAAAGGCGCCCAGGACTTCGACTAACTGTGACTGTGAGGCGGAAGATGGTAATCACCATCTTCCGTTTTCATATATGCTTGTAACGGTGTCGGACGAGTGGGGACTGTCCGCACCGCCATACTGCCACATCGCACGCTACGGCCCAGAGAACGGCCGGACTGGGGGAAATCCGCATGCAGGTAGCCACCGAGGCCAAGACCATCCTTACCACAGGCGGAGCACGACTGAATGGACGAGTCGGCATTGACGGCGCCAAAAATGCAACGCTACCGGCAATGGCCGCCGCGCTCCTGACCGACGAAGAATGCCTGCTGGAGAACGTTCCGGTCCTGGAAGATGTCTTGGTGATGGTCGATCTGCTGCGTTGGCTCGGAGCCGACGTCGATTTCGATCAGGAAGGTCATCGCCTGCGCATCTGCGCGCGTAATGTCACCCAGTTTGACGCGCCGTCACATCTAGTCGAGAAGATGCGTGCGTCTTTCCTGGTGAGCGGACCGCTCCTCTCTCGCTACGGTCAGGCCGGATCGACTGCGCCGGGCGGTTGCAAGCTCGGGACACGACCTGTCGACGTCGATCTGCGCGGGTTCAGGCGCATGGGTGCCGCCATCGACTCCGACGACTCTGGATACCGCATGTCGGCCAGCCGTCTCTATGGCGCCGAGCTCTACATGGACTACCCCAGCCATACCGGGACCGAGAATCTCCTCATGGCGGCCACACTGGCACGCGGGCGAACGACCATCGTGAACGCCGCCTCGGAGCCGGAGATCGCATTTCTGGGATCGCTGCTGGAGGACATGGGCGCGCGAGTGGGTGGTGTAGGGACGCCACACATCCGCGTTGACGGCGTCGACCGGCTGCGCGGCTATCGCGCCGCCATCCTGCCTGATCGCATCGAGGCTGGGACGATCGCCATCGCTGCGGCCATCACCGACGGCGAGGTGATCCTGGACCATGTGTCGGAGAATGACATGGTACCGCTCACCTCCAAGCTGCGGGAGGCGGGGGCAGAGGTCTGGTGGAACGCCGATACCATGCTCGTGCGTGGTCGCGGAGAACTCATCGCGACGGAGATTCAGGCGCTGCCGTTTCCCGGATTCCCGACCGATTTGCAGGCTGCCTTTGCCGTTCTCATGACGCAAGCGGACGGCAGCAGTCGCGTCTTCGAGCGCGTCTTCAACGATCGCCTGCGATATGCGCGTGAGTTGGTCAACATGGGTGCCGCCATTCAGGTGGTCGACAAGCAGCAAGCCATCATCAATGGTCCGGCTCGTCTCACCGGGGCAGACGTACACGCGTTGGACATCCGAAGCGGAGCGTGCCTGGTGTTGGCCGGGTTGGTCGCCGACGGTGAAACCCGCATCAACGAAATACAGCATCTGCGTCGCGGATATGAAGACATCGTGGGCAAGCTGCACTCACTCGGAGCGGAAATCTCGTACCTGGATCCGGTCTGATTATCTCGATTGTCATGTCCGGCGCACCACAGTGCGCGGGTATTTCCTTTGAAATTTCGGTCAACTGAACCATAATATCGGGTGGTGGTTCTGCACGACCACCCGGTTTCTACGTGGCTGCCACGAGGGTGAGATGCACAAGAGATGAGATTCCCGGCGATTCGAGGACGCGTCATTCCGGCGCTCGCCATTTCGTTGGTGGTCGTCCTCCTGGGCGTGATGGGCTGGTCGCTGCTCGGTCCGAAGTCTCCAGACACGACCGCAAATGGACGTATAAACGCCCCAGGCGTCTTCATCCCTTTCTCGACTCAACGAACCGCTCCTGACTTCACCGTGACTGATTTCGACACCGGCAAGAAGGTCTCCCTCTCCGACTTCAAAGGGAAGACGGTGGTAATCAATTTCTGGGCCTCCTGGTGTCCGCCGTGTCAGACCGAGGCTCCGCTGATCAACACCTACGTCAATCAAACGGCCTCAAGTGATGTGGCGGTCATAGGAATCGCCATCTGGGACCTTTCTTCAGCCTCTCAGACATTTGTCCAGCAATACGCATTGAGCTATCCGAATGGCGCCGACAGCAAGGGAAGCATCGCTATCGACTATGGGGTCGCCGGTGTGCCCGAGACCTTCGTGGTGAGTCCGGAGGGAAAGCTGATCGGCAAATTCCCGGGCGCGGTCGAGACCTCCGACCAGCTCACCAACGCGTTGAAAGAGTCCGCCGGTGGCTGATGCCGCGAGCCTGAGTCTCTTTGCCGCCTTTGGCGCGGGCGTCGTTTCGTTCGTTTCGCCCTGTGTGGCGCCGGTCGTGCCGGGATACCTGTCGCTCATTTCGGGCATCACCGTAGACGGCAGCAAGCAGAACTCAGACGCGATCAAGCGACTTCTCGTGGCCAGCATGATCTTCGTTTCCGGCTTCACACTGGTCTTCGTGGCGCTCGGAGTATCTGCCGGGAGCGTCGGTGGGCTGCTCCAGCAGCACCGATTGCTGTTGAACCATCTTTCCGGCGCGTTCATGATTCTGGCGGGACTCTTTCTTGTCGGACTATTTCAGCTTCCAGTGCTCTTGCGTGAGCGACGCTTTCATCCCAATTATCAACGCTCGCTCACGCGTTCGGAGACGTTGCTGTTGGGCATGGCGTTCGGTTTCGGTTGGACGCCCTGCATCGGCCCGCTTCTGGTAACGATCCTGGTCTACGCCAGCGCGTCGGATACGGCGGCCAGAGGTACGCTCCTGCTGTTGTCCTACTCGCTCGGGCTAGGCGTTCCGTTCATTCTCGTTGGAGTCGGGATCGGACGACTCCTCGGTGCCTTACACTGGATCACCCGGCACTACCAGGTCATCTCGACGATCAGTGGCGCAACGCTGATCGTGACTGGGTTCCTCTTTCTGACGGATCGCTTCTTTTATTTGAACGTCATGAGCCAGCGCATGTATGACCAGGTCGTGCAGCCGCTTTTGTTCTTGCACCTTTGAAGGGGTTTTCCTGACCATTATGGTTGATAATCATTTGATAGAGTACGTAATGTGCGGGAGCTGACGAAGGTGGAGCAGGCATCCGTTGGATATAGCTGCCATAGCGAGGATGCTGCTGCGCCTGGCGCATGCGATCGCGGCGGCGTTATGGTTGGGTGGCGGTGCGTACTACGTCCTGGCGCTGCGGCCCGCGTTACGAAGCGCCGATCCCGCGGCTCGCGAGGTTGGACGAGCCGCGCAAGCGGAGTTTGGCGAGTGGGCGTCCGTCGCAACGATCGTCCTGATCGCTACCGGCGTGGTCATGTCGTTCGATCGATTGACCAACGGCCAGGGATCGAGCACCTATGTCGTCTTTCTCGGCATCAAGATCGTCGCAGCCATCTCGGCATTCTGGCTCACGGGGACATTCGTTCGGAATGCACGACGGCGACAGCGCCAGTCAAAGACATGGATCAATCGATCTTGGATCATCTTGACGCTCGGAACGATCGCGTTCGTCATCGGAGTCGCTCTCTCGGTCGTCTATCCCACTGGCATCTCAGGTTGACGGCCGGAACACTGACGAGACAGCCAGAAAAAGAACTCAAGCTCAACGAGAAAGCGATGAGTTCCAGTCGTGGAAACTGGGAGGTGGAGGTTTGACGGGGGCAACCGCGACAACCACAGCCGCGGCCAGCCGGGCGCGACT
Organism: uncultured Chloroflexia bacterium; assembly: GCA_963713965.1. Taxonomy (GTDB): domain Bacteria; phylum Chloroflexota; class Chloroflexia; order Thermomicrobiales; family Thermomicrobiaceae; genus CALAGB01. The sequence goes on along the minus strand of OY970217.1, from coordinate 801,503 downwards.
GCTGAATCCAAAGCTTATCGTCGTCGCGTTGGTGATCTTCGCGGTCATTGGCTACCTGATTTACAACGCGTTTCAAAGCTCAGCTGCCTCGTACTTCGTGACCGTCAGCGAGCTAAACGCGCAATCTGCGACGATGGACGGTCAGCGAGTGCAGGTCGGCGGCAACGTCAAGGCCGGAAGTATCGATAAGGGCTCGCCGGGAGACCCAATCAACTTCGTCGTTACCGACGGAACTCATTCGATTCCGGTCGTCTATAGTGGCGTGCTCCCTGATATCTTCGCGGACAACGCACAGGTCGTCGTTGAAGGAACCTACCACGCGAATGGCTCGTTCCAGGCCGACAGCCTTCTGACAAAATGCCCCTCGCGGTTCACGGCGGCCACCAAGACGAGCGGGTAGGAAGGGATAAACCGTGGCTCAGCTTGGCTCTGGAGCGCTCATCGTCGCGTTCGCGCTCGCGATTTACGGGATCATCGTCTCGGTCCTCGGAGCTCGACGTAACGCCGCTGAGCTGATCAGTAGCGGAATTCGTGCTGTCTGGGGAGTGACCGCACTGATTCTCGTCGCGGTCGTTGCACTGGCGACTGCGTTCCTGAGGCACGACTTCCAGATTGCATACGTCGCCGGCCGATCCAGCCGCGAGATGCCGATGCATTACGTCCTCACGGCGTTTTACGGTGGCCAGCAGGGAAGCCTCCTCTACTGGTCCATGATTGCCGGCCTGCTCTCTTCTTTGGCGATTTTCCTGCATCGTAAGAGAGACCGCGATCTTATCCCATACGTCGCGGCAACGGTCCTTTCGACCGAGCTCTTCTTTCTTTTCATGCTCAACTTCATCTCAAGCCCTTTCACGCTATTGCCGAGCGCTCCCGCGGACGGCCTCGGGTTGAACCCGCTCCTGCGTGACCCGGGCATGATGATGCACCCGCCGTTCCTGCTTGGCGGCTTCGCCAGCTTCACCGTCCCGTTCGGGTTTGCTATGGCGGCCATGATCACCGGACGCCTGGGTGACGGTTGGATCCGCTCGATCCGGCGTTGGGCACTCGTCGCCTGGGGCATCCTCGGCTGTGGACTGCTGCTGGGCGCATGGTGGGCCTACCACGTTCTCGGTTGGGGCGGCTATTGGGGCTGGGACCCAGTCGAGAACGTCGCGCTGCTGCCGTGGCTGTTGGCGACCGCGTTCATCCATTCGATCATCGTGCAAGAGCGACGCGGCATGCTCAAAGTCTGGAACATGTCGCTCATCGTCGGTGCCTACATTCTGGCTGTCTTCGCCACCTTCACGGTGCGTAGTGGTTTGATTGCCTCGGTCCACACGTTCGCCACGTCCTCGATCGGCACGTATTTCCTATCGTATCTGGCAATTGTCATTGTGGTCTCGGTTGGTTTCCTGGCGTACCGCGTCAAAGGGCTGCGAGCCGAGCGCTCGATCGAATCGGTCGTCTCTCGCGAATCAGGCTTCTTACTCAACAACCTGCTTTTCACGGCGATGGCATTCGCTACGCTCTGGGGCACCATCTTCCCCCTGTTCAGCGAGCTCTTCCGCAACACCAAGCTCACGGTCGGTCCACCGTTCTATAACGAGGTCAATGGGCCGATCATGCTGGCGCTTCTGGTCCTGATGGGTGTGGGACCGTTGCTTGCCTGGCGACGGACATCCTGGCGGCCGTTGTTGCGCAGCCTGCGGGAGTCGCTGGTCGCCGGGTTGATCGCCATCATCGTCTTCGCCATCTTCATTCGCAACCCGCTGGCGGTGGCCGGTTTCTCAGCGGTGGTCTTCACGGTAACGACGATCCTCATGGAGTACGTACGTGGTGCTCGCGTGCGGCACCGCTCAATCGGCGAAGGCTATCTCGTGGCCATCCCAAGCCTGCTGCGCAAGAACAATCGTCGCTACGGTGGCTACGTGGTGCATTTGGCGATGGCCGTGCTGGCCGTTGGCATCATTGGGACACACTTTTTCCAGACCGAGCGGCAGTTCACCATGAAGCCGGGAGATACTGCCAAGATCAATCAGTACACGTTGACCTACAACGGTCTGGTCGATACCACCACCTCTGAAGGCGACGTCGTTGCCGCCAAAATCAACGTCTCGGAGAATGGCGCGCATCAGGCCACGATCGAGAGCAAACGCTTCTTCTACACCGGGTACGAAGATCAGCCAACCGCACGCATGGGGATCAAGACAATCGGTATCAACGACGTATACATCGTGCTCGACCGTTGGGAGACTGATCAGACTGCCAGTCTGCGTGTCTACATCAACCCACTGGCCAACTGGATCTGGTGGGGCGGGATCGTCTATGTGCTCGGCATTCTAACGCTGCTCTGGCCCGCAGCTCGGCCGGCCGAGCGACGCGTGACGAGAACCGTCCGGGAGGCTGCCCTGGGTGAAGCGTAGTCTTTTCGCCATCGCCACCGGCCTGATGCTCCTCATCCTCCTCCCGGCTCTGGCTGGTGCGGAGGGAGACGAACCGCTTTCTCCTGAAGCGCTGTCGATCGCTAATTCGCTCAATTGCCCGGTCTGCCAGGGTGAGAGCGTGCGCGACTCGAACGCGCAGCTGGCTCACGACATCCGTCAGTTGATCCAGCAGCAGCTCGATCAAGGGCAGTCACGCCAGCAGATCATGGATTATTTCGTCAGCCGCTACGGTGAGACCATTCTTCGCCAGCCGCCCAAACATGGGTTCTCGCTCGCGCTGTGGTGGATACCCGTTGGGGCCATTGCCGTGGGGCTGCTGATACTTGGTGGATTCGTGACGCAACGCCAGCGGCTCGCGTCGCAGGCTGCCGGAAACGGATCGAACGCGGTCGTGGACGAAGTCGACGACTCCGAACTGGCGCTCTTCGAGGCACGTATTCAAAGTGACGTCGCCGCCTATGAGGAGGACCTGATGGGCAAGGTGATTCCGCCGAAGGTCACGCTGCCGTCAACTCTGAGCCGCACCGACGATCCGCCGCCCCAGAAACTGGCCGGATCGGACCAGGGGATTTCATGACTGGATATCTCATCCTTGGCATCGCTGCCATTATCGTGTTCGCGTTCGTGCTGCAGCCGCTCCTCTCTCGAGAGCGCCACTCAGTCACCAGCGTTCCGGCGCGCATCGCCGATCTGAACGCCCGGCGCCACTATCTGATGCAGGCAATCCGTGATGTCGATTTCGACTACGCTTCGGGAAAGATGGCGGACGAGGAATACCAGGAGACGCGCACCGCGTATGTCCGTGAAGCAGCAGTGGTGCTGCGCGATCTCGAACAAGAGACGGGCGGCATCGACGAGGAGATCGAGGTCGAGATCCTTCAGTTGCGGGCGCTGGCACGACAATCACCGATGGCGCAGCAGGAAACCGCCTCGTCGTGAACGCGCTGCGTGCCGCGCAGCGTATCGGGGCGTCCATGACTGACGCCGGTACCGCTTCCCGCAGCGTCCGTGTCTCCGTAAGCGGACTCACCAAGCGCTTCGACCGGCGCAACGTCCTCCGTTCAATTGATTTGCAGCTCTATTCTGGAGAGCGTGTTGCGCTCCTCGGTTCCAACGGTGCTGGCAAAACCACGCTGTTACGCGTCATCTCTACCTTGAGTCGCCCGACGTCCGGGACCGTGCGCATCAACGGCGTGGCACTGAATGAGGCGCCGCAGGAGGCCCGGCGCCACGTGGGCGTGGTCGCACATCAGCCCTATCTCTATGATGATCTGACCGCAATCGAGAATCTGCGTTTTTTCGCCCGTATGTATGCCGTACCGGATGAGCGCAACCGGATCGACGAGGTTCTCGACCTGGTCGGCCTCGGATCGCGGACGCGAGACCGGGTGCAGACCTTCTCACGGGGTATGCAGCAACGCCTGGCCATCGCGAGAGCCATCCTGCATCGTCCAGATCTGCTTCTACTGGACGAACCGGATACTGGACTCGATCGCGAGGGAATGCACGTGCTGGAGCGCATCCTGGAGCACCACGTGACCGGTGGCGGGACCGCGCTGATGACGACGCATGATCTCCGCTTCGGGCTTACCAGCGGTGACCGCGTACTGCTTCTCGAATTCGGGCGCCTGACGCTTGATTCACCCGCGCGGGAGTTGGTCGAGGAAGAGCTAGACGCGAGGTTGTCTCGGCGATGAAGGCTGCAGTGGATCAGATCACGACACTTATCTGGAAGGACCTTCTGACCGAGGTCCGCACCAAGGACCTCTTCGGCGGGATGTTCGTCTTCGCCGTGCTGACGATCGTCACGTTCAACTTCGCCTTCGACCTGACCGGCGTGAACCGCGCGCCAAGCGGATCCGGCGCGCTGTGGGTGGCGTTCAACTTCGCCGGGATGTTGGGGCTGGGTCGCTCGATCGCACTCGAACGGGATCGTGGCTCGCTCGACGGGCTGCTGCTGTGTCCGGTAGATCGCGGCACGATCTATCTCGGCAAGTTCATCGGCAACTTCCTCTTCATCACGCTCGTGGAAGTGATCTCCGTTCCGATTTTTGCCGCGTTGTTCAATCTGAATGTCTTCAAGTTCTCGTTGCTGCTTGTGCTGCTTCTGGGCACGATCGGATTCGCTGCAGTCGGGACGTTGCTGGCGGTGATGGCTGCCAGCACGCGTTCTCGCGAGGTGATGTTGCCGGTCCTGATGTTCCCGATCTTGCTGCCGGTGGTGATCGCTACCGTTCGTGCCACCACGCTGATCCTGACTGGGAAGACAGCCGACCTCGTTCCGTGGCTTAATTTGCTGGGGGCCTATGACCTCTTGTTCGTGCTGATCGCGTACGTAGTTTTTGAACGCGTCGTGGAGGAGTAGGATGGCGACTAACCAGGCGCGAAGCGCGCGGAAGGCAAATGCCGGCATGTTCCTTGGTCTGTTGGCCGGGGTGACGCTGGCGATTGGCCTGTATCTTGGACTCGTCTATGCACCAGAGGACGCCGTCCAGGGAAACGCGCAACGCATCTTCTATATACACGTCCCAATGGCCTGGGTTGCTTTTCTGGCCTTCTTCGTCGTCTTCTGCGCGGGGATCATGTTTCTCTGGAAGCGCGATCTCATCTGGGATCAGATCGCGCGCGCGTCGGCGGAGATCGGGCTCGTCTTCACCACCTTGGTGCTGTTGACTGGCTCATTCTGGGGCCGCCCGATCTGGGGCACGTGGTGGACATGGGACGCTCGACTGACCACCACGCTCCTTCTCTGGTTTATCTATCTGAGCTATTTCATGCTGAGAGCGTACGCGGGTGAGCGCGATCGAGCGGCACGCTTCTCGGCCGTCATCGGCATCATCGGATTCATCGACGTGCCGATCATCTATATGTCGGTCGATTGGTGGCGTACGCTGCACCCGGGGCCGGTCTTCACGTCCAGCGGTGCGGCCATGCCGAACGAGATGCTGATCGCGATGCTGGTCTGTCTGCTAGGATTCACGCTGCTTTACGTCTATCTCATGATCCTCAAGTTTGGCATCGAGGAATCCAAAGACAAGCTACTCGACTATCAATTCGCATTGGCGGAGCGCGAAGCAGAGGGAGCGATCAGCGCATGAGCAATCTTTCTTATCTCTTCATAGCCTTTCTCATCACCTGGATCGTCATCGCTGGCTATCTGTGGATGCTCGGTCGCCAGGTACAGAACCTCAAGGATGAAGTTGAGTTGCTCACCGAAGGGACCGAATTCGGCGTCGACGTGCCGGAGCGCACCGGACGCGCGGACCTCGATAGTCCGGCAATTGGCAGCCGCCAGAGCTGAACCGCCCGATTACGGCAACTCTCTCTTCCGGTCGGTCCATCCCACTAACTCCCTTCCCGCTGAAGGGAGAACCATCTCCAGCAAGTACGGGAGAGGGGAGACGGAGCACCAACGTCCAAGTTCGGTCTCCTTCTCCTGCCGGGTACGCTTGCGGGTGTGGTGAAGGTGGAGCTTAGGCGCCGGATGAGGGTGCTCTCATTCCCCTCGGCGCAGCGCCGGAATAACCTCGGTCGCAACCCGTTCCAACACGTCGAACTGCTCGTCACGCGGCTGGTCGATGATGAATTCGTTGATGCCTGCCTCCTGATAGCGTCCGATGCACTCACGAAACGCTTCAACCGATAGCCAGGGGTCGTCCGGCATTATCGCGGCCCATCCATACATCCCGCGCACGATTTCATCGGGGTTCCGCCCGAGTCTGGCGCAGTGCTCGTCGAGGATTTTGTTGCGTTCGCCCATCTCCTCTGGCGATCCGGACGAATTCCAGGCGTCACCGTACCGTGCCACGATCTCGAGCATGCGCGGCCCCTTGGCGCCGAGCGTCAAGGGCGGACGCGGTGTCTGCACTGGGCCGGGCCGAAACGCCGCTCCGTGGAGCTGGTAGTACTTGCCTTCATAGGTCGTGTATTCATTGCGCATGAGCTGATCGACGATCTCGACCGCTTCGCGGAAACGACTGACAAGCTCCGCGGCGGGTGGGAAGTCGATCCCCAACATCTCATGTTCCGGCACGTACCAGCCTGCCCCGAGACCGAGCTCCAAACGGCCGTGCGAGATGTGATCGATCGTCACGGCTTCTTTGGCGAGGAGGGCTGGGTGGCGAAAGGTATTGCAGCTGACGAGGACGCCAATACGAATGCGCTCGGTTTGTGCCGCCAGCGCTGCGAGAAGCGTCCAGGCCTCGAAATATGGACCACTTGGTTTGCTCGGCTGCACCCAGTGATCGCAATCCCAGACGCTGTCGAAGCCGAGCTCTTCGAAGAGTTTCCAGCGCTCGACGACTACGTCCCAGGGCTGATTCTGATCGGTACAAATTCCAAACCGAAGCGCCTGTGCCATCTCGATACTCCTCATCAGCGTGGTTTTGGCTACGCTGTCCGGCACCCTCGATGCGGAAGACCGGTCGACGGCGCGCAACAAAATGTCGATGTCTGACTTCGATCATGACAGACAATTGGTTGCGCGGCAATTGACGGTGGTGGGGGCGGCGAAGTCAAATACACCGTTCAGGGAGCGTGGCTTGCGGGCTGCAATCTGCGACGATGTCACGAGCTTTCCGATATACGATCAGAAGCGGGCGAGGTAAGTGCTTTCCGACGCGGGGTGGGCCGGGATCTGTCGCACCACCTACGGCCGATTTTCCACATTTCACAGGACGGATTCATGAGCGTCGACGTCAACCAACATGCCGAACGTCTCTTCGCGCCGCTGGCGCATGACTACGATCGCTGGTCGAGACTGCTTAGTTTTGGTCAGGATCCGCGCTGGCGTCGCGCTATGATCACAGGTATGGAGCTCAATTCCGGTATGCGGGTGCTCGATGTCGCCGCCGGGACAGGCCAGGTGTCCTCGCTGCTGCGAGACCGGAGCTGTCGAGTAATCTCGCTGGATCAGTCCCCTGAGATGCTTCAGGGAGCGAGCAGAAAAGGCTTCTCCGCGATCCTGGCAAACGCGGAGGCGCTGCCGTTCAAAGACGAATCCTTCGACGCGCTGACGTTCACCTATTTGCTTCGCTACGTCTCCGACAAGTTCAGCTGTTTACGCGAACTGGCTCGAGTGGTTCGCAGCGGCGGAGTGGTGGGCATGGTCGAGTTCGGGCGTCCGGGTGGCGTGTGGGGCCCGCCCTGGATGATCTACACGCGCGTGGCACTGCCGCTCGTCGGGTCCGCCATATCACCTGGCTGGGGCACGGTTGGGCGCTTCTTGGGCCCAAGCATTGACGAGCTACACCAATCGTATTCCGGAGATCAACTACGTCACCTTTGGGAATCAGCTGGATTCACCGACGTGCGATTGCGAACCATGTCTTTGGGCGGAGGAGTTGTGATGTGGGGTCGCCGACCGTGACCGGCAGGGCTCGCGCATTCTACGCTCGCGAAGGCGGCGTCGGATCGGAACTCCTCACGGTACTCCACGTTCCATACACCGCCTGGCATCTGAGCTACGTCGTTATCGGCGCCGCGCTTGCGCCGCATATCGACTGGATACGCTTTGCCGGCACTCTCGTCGCCTTCTTTGGAGGAACTGGATTAGCCGCACACGCTCTCGACGAGTGGAAAGATCGCCCGCTGCGCACGAGGCTCAGCGATCGTCTCCTGTTTTCCGTCACCGCGGTCGGGTTTGCGCTGGCAACCGGCGCTGTGATTGTGGGAGTTTGGTTGTTCACACCGTGGGTCATCGTCTGGGCAGTGGTGGGCGCGGTCCTCGCGACCAGCTATGCACTCGAATGGTTCCGCGGCACGCTGCACTCGGACCTGGGTTTCGCGCTCCTGTGGGGTGGGTTTCCGGTCATTGTGGGCTACTGGGTGCAGGCGGACGGGATCTCGGCCGCCGCCGCCGGCGTGGCGCTCGCAGCAGTCATTTTGAGCCTGGTGCAGCGCTCGCTGAGTACCTCTGCCCGCTTCGTCCGGCGCCGAACGAACGACGCTCACGCCATTCTGTCCACTGACGATGGTGAGTCACACTGGAATCGTGGGGAGCTGCTCTCGACTTGGGAGCGGCCGCTCTCGCTGATGTCAATCTCAATGGTCATCCTGGCGCTAAGCTTATTGCTGCAACGATGGTGATATCCCCGCGACTGGTCAGAATGAAACGATATAGTTGAATTCTTTGGATAAGTTCTGGACGCGCCTGAAAGACGCTGACATTGGCCTCAGCGATCTTCGGTTGGGCGTCTCATTGAACGGGGGAATAGTGTGATTACAGCACTGGTCTTCATGACGGCAAAATCTGGGTCCGAAGGCGATTGGCAAGCGCTCGTCGAGCAGATCCACGCGTCGACTCATGCTGAAGACGAAGGCTGCATCAGCTTTGACGTCTATCGACAGCTTGATGCGCCGCGTGAATACGTCCTGCACGAGCAGTGGCGTGATGCCGACGCGCTAACTGGTCACTTTGAGCGTTTGCGGCGGGTGTACGGGCCTCCAGCAAATGGCTCGCAACTCCCGGCAGCGCTCCTCGATCTTCTGGAGGAAATCAGCGCAAGATCATATCAAGTGATTGGATAGATCAGGGCTCGATGGATTCAGCCATCACGATCCAGTTCGGCCTCATAGCCAGTCGATCTTCTTGAACCAGGCGAACAGGAGGGCCCCGAGCGCGAACATCCCGAGTAGCGAGGCATAGTAGCCGTAGGTCAGCCTGAGCTCCGGCATATGGATGAAGTTCATGCCGTATATCCCGGCGATAAGCGCCAGAGACATCAAGATGATGCTCCAAGAGGTGAGCGTGCGCATGACCTGGTTGAGCTTGTTGGACGTGACCGATAGGTACGCATCCAGCGCGCCGGAGAGGAGGTCGCGATACGTGTCGATGGCGTCGGTGACGCGCAAGACGTGGTCGTAGACGTCTTGAAAGTAGATCGATGTCTCCTCACCCAGGAGCTCCACGTCGCGCCGTGCCACGATGCTCATCATATCTCGCTCCGGCGCGAGAATTCTTCGCAGAGCCAGCAGGTTCTTGCGCAGCTGGAAGATCAGCTCCAACGCCTCATGACCCTCCGAGTCGAAGATGCGCTGCTCAAGTTCGTCGGTGCGCTCGGCGACCGAATCCAGCACCGGGAAGTAGTTGTCGACGATCGAATCTAGAATCGAATAGAGGAGAATGGCCGGTCCGGCGTGGTTCCCGCGCGGAACGTTCTCACGCCAACGCCGGACGGTCCCCTCGATCTCGGCACACATACCATGATGGACCGTGACCAGGTAGTTCGAACCGATGAAGAAAGCGACTTCCTGCGTGGTGAAGTCGGCCCCCTCTTGGATCTCTCTGACGGCGTAGAAGACCAGGAAGAAGAAATTCTCGTAAACGTCGATCTTGGGACGTTGGTGGCGCTTCTGAGCGTCCTCGAGCGCGAGCGGATGAAAATTGAACTCCTGCGTAATGCGCTTGAAGTCTTCCGGCGTCGGATCAATCAGATCAACCCAGAGGAGCGAATTCGGATCGCCGACGAGCCCGTCAAGCTGATCGATGGCCACAACCTTTGCATCAGTCTTCTTGGTGTCGAGGAGCTGCAGGTTGATCATCGTCCTCCGGCGCTGACAGTCACAGGCGTGAAATTCGTGAATATGCCACGTCTAGTGTAGCAATGCAGCCTCGATGGTCGGTTAGCTCCTACCCGAAGAGCGCAGCCAGGTCTCGATAATCTCACCGTCGTGTTCGAATGCGAGCTCGGGCAACTCAGTCGGTGGGAACGTCGCCACTTCGTCGCTCTCCTCGCTCATGGCGAGTACTCCACCAATCATGTCCGCGCTGTAGACCGCCAGCACGACCGGGTTGCCGGGATGCGAATAGAGTCCAAGCATGCCGGTGAGGCGCACCGTGAGTCCCGTCTCTTCCAACGCCTCCCGTATGGCGGCATCCTCGACCGGCTCGCCGCGTTCGACGTAGCCAGACGGAAAGGTCCACTTCCCCATGCCTGGATCGATCTTGCGCCGCTGCAACACGAGTCCCCCGTCCGAATGGACCAGGACCGCGACCGCCAGCTTCGGGTCTTCATAGAATGCCGTCTTGCACGACGCGCAGAATGGACGTTCTTGACCGCCCAGGAAGCGGCTACCGATCAATTCACCACAATGCGGACAGAAGCGAATCGGCAGGCTGAAGTTGTAGGTTGTCACGGGGCGTCCTGCCGTTGGCGATACTGCTGCTGGATCGAATCGAAGTCGTCGAACGTGTCAATGTCGCCGGGGCGCGAGAAGTTGGACACGTCGACGAGCGTGATCTGATCCCGATGCCGTTCCAGGATCGGGCGCGCGCCGACGTCCCCTGTCAAGTCGAGCAGCTCGGAAAAGAACTGTCGCGTGATGAGTATCGGATTGCCACGCCCTTCGGAGTATCGGGGCTGCGCGATCGCGGCTCCATCCGATCGATAGGAATCTATGATGGCGTCGATGACCGCGGGCTCCTGGAATGGCTGATCCCCAAGCACAAATAGGATGGCGTCGACGTCCTTCGGCAGCGCGCGGATGACCGCAACGACGGACGTGCTCTGGCCCTCCGCGTAGTCCGGGTTTGGGACGACGATTGTATCGGTGAGATCGACGCTCGCCTCGATGCGAGCCTGCTCGTTACCGAGTGTGACGAGGATCAGATCGACCCGAGACCGCCGAACGGCGTCGAGCGTATGCGCCAGTACGGGACGGCCACCGAGGTCAAGAAGCTGTTTGGGTGTCCCGAGGCGGCTGGACGTTCCGGCCGCGAGAATGGCAGCCGCGATGCAGCTCATGACGAGCGCGGAGCCGCGTCAGATTTGGCCGGTAGAAGACCGGAATCGGATCGTCGTGGATCGCGACCACGACGCACGGCAATGATCTCAGCCAGGATGCTGACCGCGACTTCACCGGGTTCGCGAGCTCCGATGTTGATACCGACTGGACCGTGGATCCGATCTACCTGCTCTTGTGTGAAACCGGCGGCCATAAGGCGGGTATCGCGTTCCTCGCTCGTCTTGCGGCTCCCCATCGCTCCGATGTAGCCCGCGCGACTCTTGAGTGCCACCTCCATGGCAGGATCTTCGAACTTGGGATCGTGGGCCAGCATGACGATGGCGGTCTCCGGGCCGAGTGGAAGCGTTGAGAGCGCCTCATCGGGCCAGGACTCGATCAGCTCGTCGGCGTGCGGGAAGCGGTCGCGTGAGGCGAAGAGTCCGCGCGCGTCGATCACGGTGGTGTGGTAGCCCAACTCCTTGGCAAAAGAGACCAGCGGGATAGCAATATGGACGGCTCCGACAACGACCAGGCGTCGCGGTGGCAGATAACTCTCGATGTAGACCTGGAACTCGCGTCCGTCTGCCAGCGTGTAGCTGCGCGTCTCGGTGCGCTCCAGTGGCAGCATAGCGCGGGCATCGGAGATGACCACCTCATCGAGTTCGTCGTTCTCCAACGACCCCTCGACGTCGCCGGAATCACGAAGCAGCAGCTTGGCGCCAAGATGATCGCCGCTGACAATCGTCGCCAGCGCGACCGGCTCTTCGTGTTGGATGAGATCTTTCAGATGATCAAACACGTCCCAGGACCTCTACTTGTAGGGTTCGATGAAGACGTCGATCATTCCGCCGCAGCTTAGTCCGACGTCCCACGCCATCTCGTCACTGATGCCGTAGTGCACCAGCTGCGGTTTGCCGGTCTTGAGGACGTCCATCGCTGTCTCGAATACGGCGCCCTCGACGCAACCGCCGCTGACCGAACCGGCCATGCGTCCGGACTTGGTGACCGCCAGCTTGGCGCCCACCGGTCTCGGGGACGAGCCGGACGCCTTGACGACCGTAGCGACAGCGATCGATTCGCCGTTCGCCTGCCAATCGGTGATTTCAGGAAGTAGGTCGCGCATGGATACTGTTCCTTTCCGAGTTATGCCGCGGGAGGTACTGACGGTCGAGGCAACAGCGGGTTCTGCCGCCGCACCGGGCGTAGATCGTCGATGGAGCTGAGATGCTTGGCCAGCGCCTCGAGACTCGCCAGATTATGAACCGTCATGAAGTCGTCGATATAGGGCATAGCGGCTTGCATACCGCGCGTAAGCGGCTCATAGCGCGGCGAACCGAGCAGTGGGTTGAGCCAGATCAAGCGATAGCTCCCACGCTGCAGTCGTGACATCTCGGCTCGCAACAGCTCCGGATCGCCACGATCCCAGCCATCACTGATGATGATGACCACAGCCCCGTTTCGTAGCACACGTCGCGCCCACGTCATATTGAAGGTCTGCAACGACTGGCCGATGCGCGTGCCGCCGGACCAGTCCTGAACTTCGCGCGCGACTCGCTGCATGGCATCGTCGATCGAACGGCGCCGCAGTAGACGCGAAATGCGTGTCAGTCGTGTGCCGAAGACGAAGGCCTCGACCCGCGCCATGTTGTTCTCGATGGCGTAGATGAACTGGAGCAGAATGCGCGAGTAGCGATCCATTGAGCCGCTGACGTCGCAAATGACGACAAGCTGACGCGGTTTCGTCTTGGTCTTGCGTCGAGAGAGCCGCAGTGGGACTCCCGCGGTCTGCAGCGAGCGACGCATGGTGCGACGCGCGTCGATAAAGCGGCCCTTTGGCGAACTCACTCGTCGTCTCGACCGGCGTTGGCCGATCTTCCAATGGAGTCGTTCCATGAGATGTCGAGCCTGGGCCAACTCATCTTCGCTCAAATCGGCGAAGTCTCGCTCGCGCAGCACTTCGGAGGAGCTGTAGCTGAGAACGTCGTCGGAGTCGCCTTCAGAATCTTCGGCGCTTTCGGCCGAGTCGTCCGGTTCGACCATCTCGAGGCGTTGGCGTTTACTGCCATCTTGATCACCGGCTTCATCGGGCGTGCCTTCGCCCTCTTCTCCCTCTTCACCTTCGGCGACCTCGTAGCTTTCGTCGCCGGGTTGCCCGCTCTCGAAGAACTGGTCGGTGAAATCGGGCTTAGAGCGCCAGTAGCTGTCAAAGACGCGATCGAAGGTTGGCAGATCGTCCTTGTGGGTGATGAGACACGCCCGGGCAGCTTCACGGAACTCCGGGCGCTGACCGATCTCGATCAACTCCGCTGAGCGCACGAAGTCCATCACCTGACCCATGGTGGTATGTACGCCAGCCCGCCTCAGCGCCCGGCCGAATGAGATCGAACGTTGGACAAAAGTATCTGTAGTCGTTGACATGATCAGCCGTTACTCCCCGTCGGCCGCCGCGGCAACCAGCCCTTCGAGCTTGTTCTTGCGGATGGCCTGCAGGTCTTCCTGGTGCTTCAATATCGCGCCGAGCGTGGCTGAGGCGATCTCCGCGGAGAGCTCGCGCTGGTTCAACGCTAGCAACGCGGCCGCCCAGTCGAGCGTTTCCGCGACACCTGGCAGCTTGTACAGGTCCTCGCGGCGCAGCTCGTGAACGAACGTCGCCACCTGATGCGCAAGCCGCTCAGAGATATCCGGAACCTTACCGGTCATGATGCGGAACTCTTTGTCCACCGTCGGGTAATCGATCCAGTGATACAGGCAACGTCGCTTGAGGGCGTCATGCAGCTCACGGGTTCGGTTTGACGTAATGATGACGATCGGCGGATGCTCTGCCTTGATCGTTCCGATCTCCGGAATGGTGATCTGGAAGTCGGAGAGGAGTTCGAGCAGGAAGGCTTCGAACTCTTCGTCGGCTCGGTCGATCTCGTCAATCAGGAGGACCGGCGCCTTACCGATGTGCCGAACCGCCTGGAGGAGCGGGCGTTCGATCAGGTACTCGGAGCTGAAGATCTCCTCGACCGCTCGCTCGCGATCGACATTCTCGTCTTCGAGGACACGAATCGCCAACATCTGGCGGGGGTAGTTCCATTCGTAGACGGCGTGGCTGACGTCCAGGCCCTCGTAGCACTGCAGACGAATGAGATCAGTGTCGAGGATCGTGGCGAGCGCCTTGGCGACCTCGGTCTTGCCGACTCCGGCCTCTCCTTCGAGAAGGAGTGGCTTCGGTAGGCGAAGACTCAGATAAATGGCGGTCGCGAGACTCTGCTCGGAGACGTAGCGTTGTGTCGCGAGCGCCTCCTGGACGGCTTCAACAGAATTCAGTTCCAACTGGTGCTCCCCCTCAATCGTGGTTTGGCGATTCCGATTCGACATTCATTGCTGTCCGATTCACCGATAAATCATAACAAATGACGTCCAGACGGCGGCTTCTCGTCCCGTTACTCAGACGTTCTTCTGCATGTCGTTGTCGAGAACCGGAGCGACTCTGGAGACGATCTGGCATGGCCCCATGGCCACGTCCGGAGACGGGCAAACGAAAGGGCGACCATGTCGATCGCCCTTTCCGTTCATCACTCCGTTGCGTTCGCGATCAACCGCGTGCTGCGGCCACCGCATTGTTCAACGCCCGCTCTGCGAAGACGCGGGTCAGATGGGCACGATATTCCTCACCTGCGTGGATATCACCCAAGAAGGTCATCCCGTCAGACGCCTTTGCGGCGGCGGCTTTGACGTTCTCAGCACTCGGATCCTGGCCCGTGATGGCATCTTCGGTCCCGGTCGAGCGCGTCGCGATCGGACCTGCGCCGGTGACGGCGACTCGCGCCGAGGCAACCTTGCCGTCATCTCTGAGTGTCACCACTGCGGCGACTCCGACGACTGCGTAACCGGATGCTGGGTGCGCGAACTTCTCATAGGCCATACCAGTCTTGCCCTGCGGCTTCGGCACCGAGACTTCGGTAACGACTTCTTCGGTCTCGAGCGAGGTGGTGAACATGTCGACGAAGAAATCGTCGACGCCGATGGTGCGCTCTCCGTTCGGACCAACCGCCTTCACCGACGCATTGAGCGCCAGCAGAACGGCCGGGAAATCGGAAGCGGGATCAGCGTGTGAGATCGATCCACCAATGGTTCCGCGGTTGCGGACCTGGATGTCACCCACCACGTTGGCGGCTTTGGCCATCATCGGCAGCGACTGCGCGATTGCGTCCGACTTCAGAATCTGGTCATACGTGGTCATCGATCCGACAACGACGTTGCCGTTACTCGATTTGATGCCCGACAGTCCCTCCACCTTGCCGATATCGATCAGCGAGGCGGGGTTGGCCAGCCGCAGCTTCATCATCGGCAGCAAGCTATGCCCACCGGCGATGATCTTTCCCTCAGGATTCTCCTGAAGGAGCTTGATCACCTCGGCGACGCTGGTCGGTCGATAGTAATCGAATGCGCTTGGATACATCGATTCAGCTCCCCTTCCGCTCCTGCAATTCGTGCCAGATCCGTTGCGGGGAAGCCGGCATGTCGAGGTGATCGACCCCGTATGGACTAAGCGCGTCGACAATAGCATTCATTACTGCCGGTGTCGAGGCGATCGTCCCCGTTTCCCCCGCTCCTTTGAGCCCCATAGGATTGAATGGACACGGCGTGACGGTGCGATCGAGCTCGTAATTGGGCAAGAAGCTCGCCTTGGGAATCGCATAGTCCATCATCGTGCCGGTAAGTAGTTGTCCGTTGTCGTCATACACGGCGCTCTCGAAGAATGCTTGCGCCACGCCTTGTGCGATGCCGCCGTGAACCTGTCCGTCGACGATCATCGGATTGACGACGTTGCCGACGTCATCGACCGCGACGTACCGTCGGATCTTCGGCTGGCTCGTCTCGTTGTCGATCTCGACCACGCAGACGTGAGCCCCGAAGGGAAACGTGTTGCTGACCGGATCGAAGAAGTGGGTCTCGTCCAGACCCGGTGTGACACCTTCCGGCAGGCTCCAGGCGGTGTACGCTGCCAGGACAATCTCACCAAATTGCTTGAATCGATCCGGAGCGCCTTTGACGTGGACGTCGCCCTGATCGAAGATGACCTCTTCGGGCGATACCTCCAGCATGTGCGCGCCGATCTGGATCATCTTGTCGCGCACCTTGCGTGAGGCATGTACCAACGCGCTGCCGCCGACCGCCGTACTTCGGCTGCCATAGGTTCCCCAGCCGAACGGGATGCGGTTGGTGTCCCCATGGATGACTTCGATATCGTCAAGCGGCACGCCGAGCTCGTCATTGACGAGTTGAGCGAACGTGGTTTCGTGGCCCTGGCCATGAGTGCTTGAGCCAGTGAAGGCACTGACTTTACCCGTTGGATGAACGCGTACCGTGGCGCTCTCGTACAGCCCGCCGCCCCAACCCATCGCTCCGGCCGCGGCCGATGGCGCCAGGCCGCAGACCTCAACATAGGTCGAGAATCCGATGCCGAACAAGCGACCTGCGGCTCGCGCCTGGTCGCGCTCTCGCTTGAGCGATTCATAGTCGATCATCTCGAGCGCGCGATCGAGCGTTTTCTCATAGTCGCCGCTGTCGTAACTGATGGCGCCGGAGGCGATCGGATAAGGAAATTGATCAGGCGGTACAAAGTTCTTGCGCCGCACGTCGACGGGATCCAGATTGAGCTTTTGGGCCACCAGGTCCATCACCCGCTCGATGATCAAGGTCGCTTCCGGACGGCCGGCGCCGCGATAGGCGTCGGTCGCCATGGTGTTGGTCAGAACGCCGTAAACGTCCGAGACGATGTTTTTGATGTCGTAGGCGCCGCCCAGCATCACGCTGAAGAGCCACGTCGGCACACCAGGTGCCGCCGTGGAGAGGTAGGCACCCATGTTGGCGTACGCCTTGACGCGCAGCCCGAGAACTCGGCCGTCGCTCGACGCCGCCACCTCCACGTCGTCGACGTGATCGCGGCCGTGCGTGGTTGCCACGTAATTCTCGCTTCGATCCTCGAACCAGCGCACCGCTCCCTTGAGATCTTTGGCGATTACCGTAGCCAGCATCTCGCCGGCATAGAAAGGAATTTTGGCGCCGAAACCGCCACCGACGTCGGGCGCGATCACGCGGATCTGCGTCTCCGGTATCCCGGTGACCATCGACATCAACATCCGGTGGACGTGTGGATTCTGCGTGGTGCACCACAGTGTCAGCTCTCGGCTGCCTGGGTTGTACTGCGCAACCGCGCCACGTGATTCGATTGGATTTGGGATCAGGCGCTGATTGACGATGCGCTGACTGAACGTCAGGTCGGCTTCTTCAAACGCCTTATCGACGTCACCACCCGCCAGGTGGAAGTGGAACGCGACGTTGTTTGGAACGCTGTCATAGAGTTGCGGCGCGCCATCGCCGATTGCATCGAGCTGCTTGGTGACGACCGGAAGCGGCTCATATTGCACGTCAATGGCAGCCAGCGCGTCATTGGCCACATATTCGTCGACCGCCACGACCGCCACCACGCCGTCTCCGACGTAACGCACCGTGTCGACCGCCAACGCCCGGTATTCGGGCACCTTCATCTCTGAATTCTTCGGCTGCCAGGCTGTCGGCAACGGCGCAAGCTTATCGACCATGTCCTTGCCGGTGTAGATGGCGACCACACCAGGCATCGAACGTGCCTTGTCCACGTCGATGCTCTTGATGCGTGCATGTGCATGTGGGCTCCGCAGGATTTTAAGCGTCAACAATCCTGGGATGCGGACGTCCGCTGTGAAATAGCCCATGCCCGTGATCAGGCGTGGGTCTTCGCGTCGTTTCACCGACGCTCCGAACAGACTACTAACCGCCATTTGGCCCTCCTTGGATGCTGTCAAGCGCTACTGAATGTTCATCCAGGTACGGAGGATTTGCTGCGCGATTAGTCGTCTCCGGCGGCGGTCGGCGCTCCGCTCATCTTTTCCGCGGCCCACTGAACGGACTTGACGATGTTCTGGTAGCCGGTGCAGCGGCAGAGGTTGCCCTCTAGCCCGTGTCGAATCTCCTGCTCGGTCGGATTCGGATTGTTTTTCAGTAGATTCACCGACGTCATGATCATGCCCGGCGTGCAGAAGCCGCACTGCAGACCATGCATCTCCCAGAATCCTTCCTGGATCGGGTGAAGCTCGCCATCGTTAGCCAGCCCCTCGATGGTGGTGATTTCCGCCCCGTCCGCCTGGACCGCGAGGATCGTGCACGACTTGACGGCGTCGCCGTTCATCAGAATCGTGCAGGCGCCACATTGGCTGGTATCGCAGCCGACGTGCGTGCCTGTCAGGTTCAGCACGTCACGCAGGTAGTGCACTAGTAAAAGACGAGGCTCTACTTCATCCGTATACGTGGTTCCATTGACGGTAACCGAGACCTGCTGCTTCACGGTGAGTCTCCCTCCCGATAAACCTCGGATTCAATTGCACCCAAGCTGTGTACGAGTCTAATCGCCCTTGATCTGACCTTCAATACAGCTAAAGAATTGTCCCACCATGCGGCTGGCAACGCCGCCGAGCATGCGTTGCGCGACCGAGCCCACCGGACCGCCGACCTCAACATCGCCCTCATATGCGATATCGGTCGAGCCGTCGGCTCCGTCAGACAGGCGGACGGTCCCGGTCCCTTTGATGAAACCCGGCCGACCGTTTCCCTCGACGTACATTTGATAGTCGTTCGGCTCGTTCATGTTCAATATTCGAACTTTGCCGTCATAGGTTCCCTTGACCATGCCGATGCCGACGTTCATCGACATTGAATATTCGTCTTCGCCGATCTTGTCGAGCTTCTCCACGCCGGGAAGGCAACTGCCGATCGAATCGGGATCGATCAGCCGATCCCATACTTGTTGCCGTGGCGCATCGACGCTCTGTTGTCCCGATATCTTCATAGTCCCTCCCGGACCTTGACGATGTGTCGCGCCCGATTGGAGCATGGTGCCGTACTGTTGACCACGCTCGGGCGGCCGCTACTCGAATGTCGCACGCGGTTCACTAACGTGGATTCGCCCGTCATTCGAAATATGTGCGAACGTCGGAACCTCGCCGCACGTCCGATGTACGGCTTCGCCCACCATGGGTGACGGTCCGGCCATTTTGCGCAACACCAGAGTCACCCCGGAAATTTCCCGTGACATTCCGCTTGATCGTAGCATAGCGCTCTTGACCGTCAAGACTTGTGTGTGTCGCGGATTTGCTACCAGCCAAACGGGACGTTCCGCCTCGGGTTGAGCATTGGAAGCGTATCCCGATCGCGCATCTGCAAAGCACGTGTGAACAGCATGTCGATCTCTTCGTCTCGCAGATACGGGGCCAGAAGCTCGCCGACCATGGAGGAGTGACGAATGAGGCGTTCGACGTCGTCCCGGAGGCACGGATCGAACGGATCTCCGCAGAAATCCCATATGACGGTGCGAAGCTTCGGATGAACGTGGAATGTGAGTCCGTGATCGATGCCCCATAAGCGCGAGTCGTGGCGGCCAATGAAGAAATGACTCGACTTGCGGTCCGCGTTGTTCACCAGCAAATCGAACAGGAACATGCGCTTCAAGGCAAAAAGGTGTCGATCATGGGTCAGGCGCCCGTTCGTGCCCTGCGCGGGCTCGATGTACAGCTGAACCGTTCCCATGCCGTGTGGCCCCTCGCGCAACACGGTCGCTGGTATGAAATGCCAGCCAAGCACTCTGCTGAGCAGGAAGCTCGCATACTCTCGCAAACAGAGAGAACCTGACTCGAAATCCCATAAGGGAATTTCGCCGCTTGTCGGCTTGTAGATGCCGATCTGAGTGGAGCCATCCGAACGCTCGAGCCCGACGGCAAATGTGTAGTTGGAGCCCCAGGGAACAAGCTTGCACTCGGAAATCGGCGCATGCAGCAGCGTTTCGAGCATGTCACGGTCCGGCGTCTGGCGCGCATTGCCGTCACTCTTCCAAGGCGTCCAGTCCACGTCGAGTTCGTCGTCAGGCGATCGTGTTTGTTCGGTCTCTTCACTCATAGTCACGCGCCGTCATGGTCCATCGTCCAGGAGGAGATGGACGTTCCGTCGTGGTCAGTCGTGTCGATTCAAGTGTAGCCGACATGCGTTCGGTTGACATACGGTCGACGATGTCAGTAAGGCGTCGGAGAGCTATTCCGACGCCCGTCGTTTTGGCTGTCTTGGTCGAGCATCTCAGCCCTTTGCTATAATCTCGCGCGTCGACTACGTCGGTTAACAAGGGTGGTGTTAGTGAAGGTCACCGTCGAGCGAATGCCGCAGAGTTCAGTCTCAATGGACATCGTCGCCGAGAGCGACGAGTTCAGTAAAGCGCTGGACCGAGCCTATCGAAAGATCAATCGTCAGGTTCGCATCCCCGGGTTCCGACCCGGAAAAGCTCCTCGCCAAATCGTCGAGCAGCGCATAGGTCGCCAAATGCTGGTTGAGGAAGCTCAGCGCGAGATCATGGACGAGCTCTATCGCCAGGCGTTGGACCAGGAGGAACTGACACCAGTTTCCGAACCGAATGTGGACGTTTACCAGGACGAACCGGTTGGTTTCCGTGTCGAAGTACAGATCTACCCCACCGTCGATCTGAACGAATACACGGACGTGCGGGTTGATCCCCAGGAGGTGAACGTCTCCGACGAGGATGTCGACGAGGTTCTGGAAAATCTCCGCAAGCAGAACAGCGTCTGGAAAGAGCCGGACGAGCCTCGCAAGCCGGAAGATGGCGATCAGGTCATCATTGACCTCCAGGCCTACGAAGATGGGGAGCCATTTCAAGACCCGGTGGTCGACGCCGAATTCGAAGTCGGTGAGGGGCGGTTGTTCCCGGATATCGAAGAGGCAGTCAAGCAACTGAAGCCCGGCGATCAAGCTGAGTTTGACATCACCTTCGAAGACGACAACGAAGCCGCTAATCCGGACCTTCGTGGAAAGACGCTGCATTACAACGTCACGCTGAAAGACGTCAAAGAGCGTGAGATGCCGGAGTTGGATGACGAGCTTGCCAAGACGCTCGGCGAATTTGAAACGCTTGATGAGCTGAAAGCGTCGGTCCGCAAGGATCTGTTGCGCAGTCGAGCCGTACAAGCTCGCACCGAAGTCGTCAATCAATCCATCGACGCGATGGCCGATCAGTCGGTTCTCGAGATCCCGTCGGCGATGGTAGACCGACAGGTGGAGGATGACATCCAGCGACTCCAGCAGGAGCTGAGCCGCGAGAACATGTCGTTCGACGAGTTCCTTCGCTTCGGTGGCAAGACCGCGGACGAATACAAATCCGAGATCAGACCTGACGCAGAGAAACGCCTTCGCAATTCACTGGTGCTCGAAGCGTTCTCCAAGGCTGAGGGCCTTGAAGTGAGTGAAGACGACCTCTTCGACGAGATCGAGCGTTTGACGGGCCAGTCCGAAGAGTCCGAACGCATGAAAGAGATCTACAAGAGCCCGTACTTCTCGCAGATGATTCGCGACGAGCTCGCCAACCGGAAGGTAGCCGATCGACTCATCGACCTCGTCTCCGAGGGCGTTGGAGCCGTGACCGGTGAAGGGGCGGCTGCTCTTGAGGAGCCGACCGCGGAGTCGACGGAAGTCGTCGGCGAGGATGTAGACGCTGAGGAGTCACAGGCCGGCGAGACAGCTGCCGAATCCGAGGTCAATGTGACCGACACCGCGGATGCAGAAATCAATGAGTCAGATGAGGCTGAGGACACCGAAGACGAACCGGTCGAAGTGAGCGCTGAAGCGGACACCGAACAAGCGACGGCTGAGACCGACGCTGGCACCGATGACGACGAGACCGAAGACAAGGAACAATCCGCGGGCACGTAGGCGCGTGAAGCGTCGGTGTTCAGGAAGGACGCGCACCACCATGGAATTCAATAGTTCGCCGTATTTCTATTCCAAAACCGACTATTTGAACCCGCAAAATCTGATCCCGATGGTGGTGGAATCGACCAATCGGGGCGAGCGTGCGTACGATATTTACTCGCGGCTGTTGCGCGACCGCATCATCTTCCTTGGCACCCCGGTCGACGACCAGGTCGCCAATGCCATCGTGGCACAGCTCCTCTTTCTGGCGCACGAAAATCCGGAGCAGGACATCCGCCTGTATATCAACAGCCCGGGTGGGCTCGTCTACGCCGGGTTGGCTATCTATGATACGATGCAGATGATTCAATCTGATGTGGCAACGACGTGCGTTGGCTTGGGAGCGAGTATGGCCGCGGTGCTGCTGGCTGCCGGCTCAAAGGACAAGCGCTTCGCGCTGCCCCACTCTCGAGTCCTGATCCACCAGGGCTCGTCCGGATTCCGCGGGTCGGTCCCGGACATCGAGATCCAGGCACGCGAGACGATCAATCTCACCACCAAGCTGACCGAATTGATGGCGTTTCACACCGGACAAACGTTCGAGCGCGTGAAGCGTGACACCGAGCGCGATTACTTCATGTCTGCGCAGGAGGCGAAAGAGTACGGGATCGTCGATCACGTGCTGGAATCACCGAAACTCGTCGCGGCGCAGTAGTCAACGGTACGGGGAGATACGGGATGTCAAGTACTCGCGGCGGACGGGTGCATTATCGTTGCTCGTTTTGTGGCAAGGGACAGGAAGAGGTTCGGCGACTCATTGCCGGGCCAGGCGCCGTCTATATCTGCGATGAATGCGTCCAGCTTTGTCGTGAGATCATCGAAGAAGAGGAAGCTCCAGCTCGCCGGCCGGAACCCTCTCTGACCCACATACCGACACCAAAACGCCTTTACGAACAGCTCAGCCAGTACGTCATCGGCCAGGACCGAGCCAAGAAGATTCTCTCTGTCGCCGTCTACAACCACTACAAGCGCGTTCGGGCACAAGAGGACGACGACATTGAGCTACAAAAGAGCAACATTCTGCTCCTGGGCCCGACCGGTAGCGGCAAGACGCTGCTGGCTCAGACCATGGCCAAGCTGCTCGACGTTCCGTTCTCGATCGCCGATGCCACGGCACTGACCGAAGCGGGATACGTCGGAGAGGACGTAGAGAACATCCTGTTGCGTCTTATCCAGGCGGCTGGAGACGTGCAGCGGGCCCAGACCGGGATCATCTATATCGACGAGATCGATAAGATCGCGCGCAAGAGCGACAATCCGTCGATCACGCGTGACGTCTCTGGCGAAGGCGTGCAGCAGGCGCTCCTCAAGATCATCGAGGGGACCGTCGCCAACGTGCCGCCTCAGAGCGGTCGCAAACACCCCCATCAGGAATACATTCAGATCGACACACGTAATATCCTCTTCATCTGCGGCGGTGCGTTCGAGGGGCTTGAGGACATCGTGCGACATCGCACGGGCAAAGACTCGACGCTCGGGTTTGGTTCGACCGTCGAGGAGCCTGTGGAAGACAGCATGCTGTCGCACGTCACCCACGACGACCTGCTGAAGTACGGGCTCATTCCGGAGTTCGTCGGACGTTTGCCGGTGGCGGTTGCACTCGACAGTCTCTCGCAGGATGACCTGATGCGCATCATGGTCGAGCCCAAGAACGCCGTGGTGAAGCAGTATCAGAAGATCATGAAGCTGGACAACGTGGATCTGGTCTTCACGCAGGACGCACTCGAGGCGACCGCGGCCCAGGCGGAGCAGCGCAAGACCGGCGCACGCGGTCTGCGGACCACGATCGAAGAGGTGCTGCTCGACGTGATGTACGAGATCCCCTCACTCGAGGGCATCCGCAAATGCATCATCAACGCCGACGTCATCAATCGGAAACGACGTCCGCTGCTGGCGACGGTCAACGAAGAGCCGATCGAGCTTCAAGAGACGGCGTAGAAGCAGTCTACATCACAAATTGAACGGAATAAGGGCGGCCAATTTGGCCGCCCTGTTGGTTGGTGGGGTTGCCCGACTCAGATGGTTTCACACTGCGCCGGGAGCACCTCGTGTGCTCCCGAAACATCCACCGCTGGCAGGCTTGCCCGGTGGCTACCGTCCAAGTTGCCCCGTATCTTGCTACTTGAACGCCTTGCGGATGTCGGCCAAATGCTCGTCGTAATGCTCGTAGGTGTTCCCCGCGACTAACTCACGTGAGAGATGACTTGTCCCCTCGAGCATCCCCATCATCTGATCATGCATGGCATCAAACTGCGCTCGCACATCATCCAGGCTTGCGGCACGGCTCCTGGTCGACTCCTCCTGATTGATCGACTCGAAGTCGCTCTCTTCCGGCGGTGTTTCGCCTCGCTCGAGCAGACCAATATCGTGGATCAGGCGACTTTCCCAGAAGGTGACATGCGCCATGATGTCTTTCACCGACCACTGATCGACCGAGGCGGGTTTGGTAACCTGCTCATCGCTCAAGCCGCGGACGGCCTTCACAAATTCGAGCCAGGACTTTGAGACGTCCTGAAGGATGTCGAGTCGCTCCTGTGTGTTGACTGCCATCGCCTGCTCACCTTTCAGTTCGTGTGGTCGATCGTCGCTCGGTTGCTCCGATCGTCTTTTTTGACACTTCGCTCAACTCCGTGTGAATGAATGCCGCCGGGCTGCGTTAGACTTGTCAGTGTTAACAACGACGTTGATCGGAGGTCTCGTTGCAGGCCCACAGTATGACGGCCAGACAGCTAATCGACCAGGGCAAAGCAGGTTGGATCGTTGCGCAGGACGTGCGCTCGCGTCAAGGCAAGCGACTCATCAAGAAAGGTGCCATCCTCGACGACGTGGCGTTCGACGCGCTGTGTGACGCCAACGAAAGCTGCATTCACGTCATTGAGCCCGGCTCAGATGATGTGCATGAGGACGACGCAGGATTGCGCCTATCTCGAGCCGTGGCCGGCACGGGAGTCCGCGTTAAGGGTCCCGCGCTCAGCCGCTACAATCTGGTCGCCGATGTCAGAGGGGTGTTGCGCGTCGACCCGGGATTCATCTTTGCCATCAATCAGATTCCGGGACTTGCGGTTTTCACTCATCTTGACCGGCAACCGGTACTCCCTGGGAAAATCGTCGCAGGGGTCAAGATCACTCCATTGGCCGTCCCGGAGCGAGACATCTCCCGCGCGGAGTGCGTCGCCCGGGAACATCAGGACGCGTTGATCCGAGTGATGCCGTTCGAACCGAAACGAGTTGGCGTCATTGCTACCGAAGGGTTGTCAGAAAAGCTGCGTGACCGGTTCAACGCCAGCATCGACCAGAAGATCGGCTGGTATGGGTCGCGACTGACCGGCGTAACGTTCGTCGCCTCGGATGCCGATGCCGTCGCCGAGGCGCTCACAAATCTCGTTCCGACGAATGACGTCATCTTGATGGCAGGCGGCAACACGCTCGATCCACTCGATCCAACGCTGATCGCCATCGGCGAGCTGAACGGCAAGATGGTCCACTACGGAGCGCCGTCTCATCCCGGTAGCATGTTCTGGCTGGCTGAGATCGGTGACGTGCCAATCGTCAATCTGGCCTCATGTTCAATGTACTCGTCGGTGACGTTTGCTGACCTAATTCTTCCATTGGTGATGGCAGGCGAGCACCTCACGGAAGAGGATGTCGACAGCTTCGGCTATGGTGGTCTTCTGGATCGGGAGATGCGGTTTCGCTTCCCGCCGTACGACGAGGACGTCAGCACCGAAGAAGATGACGACGGATAGGCCGACCGTCGGGTGCGGCGAGGGACTTCATACCTTTCGCGGCCTGATCGATCGTCGACCGCGGATTGAGATCAAAATTGGAGGGCGCAATGGCTAGGCGAACGGTGATCCGGGGTGGAGTGCTCGGCTTAGAAAGCGGCGCGGTGCGTGCAGATCTCGTCATCGATGGAGAGCGCATCGCCGCCATTATGGCAGACGCGAGTGAGCTCGATGCGGACGAGACGATCGACTCGGGTGGCAAGTTCGTCGTCCCTGCCGGTGTCGACGTACACACACACTTCCGGGAGCCGAATGCTGTGCAGACCGAAGGCTTCTATACCGGCAGCATGGGCGCCATCGCCGGGGGCATCGGAACGGTAGTCGAGATGCCACAAGCGACGCCCGTCTCCAGCGAGGGCGACCACATCCGCGAAAAGATCAGAGTCGCTTCCGGCGAGACCATCGTTGACTTCGCGCTGTGGGGCGCCGCCATCAACCAGGATCTGGACAAGATTGATGAGATGATCGACGAGGGCGTCGTTGCGATCAAATCCTTCATGGCGGGTTCAAGCCCCGGATTCCCAGCAGCCACTGACGATACGCTCCTCTCGGTTTTCGAACGGCTAGCTACTACCGGCATTCCCTATGGACTGCATGCCGAAAACGATCAGCTGTTGCAAGCCGGCATCGCGCGCATGAAGGCGGCTGGCCGCAAGGATCCGCTGGCGCATGCCGAGTCGCGCCCACCAATCGTCGAGGTGGAGGCGATCAATCGCGCTATCTTCTTTGCAGAGCAGACGGGCGGCATTGCCTACATCTGCCACGTCAGCACCGCGGGTGGCTTCGAACTCATTCGCGAGGCGCAGGCGCGCGGCAGCCTGGTGTACGGAGAGACCTGTCCGCAATACCTCGTCATGGATGAAGATGACCTGATCCAGCGTGGACCCTTCGCGCGTTGCGCTCCGGCCATTCGCAACCGTGATCAGGTCGAGATGCTGTGGGACTTCGTCTCAGACGGCACGGTCGATGTCATCTCGTCGGATCATTGCGGTTACACCATCGAAAGCAAAGAGGCGGGTCTGGACGACATCTGGGAGGCGCCGCTGGGATTGGCGGGCGTCCAAACGATGTATCCCTCGATCTTCGACGAGATGATGAATCGCAGAGGTCTGGAGATCGAGGACTTCGTGCGGCTCACCGCTGGAAATCCAGCGCGGATCTTCAGCCTCTTCCCGCGCAAAGGCTCGCTCGATCTCGGTGCGGACGCCGACGTCGCCATTTACGATCCCAACGAGCTGTGGGAAGTGCGCGGTGACGAGATGCTGCACCGCAACAAATGGACGCCGATGGAGGGACGCGAGATTCTCGGCCGCGTCGTGCGCACGATCATTCGGGGCACGACCGTCTACACATTCGACGGGGAACCGGTTGTCTCTGGCGAGCGTGGCAGCGGAAAGTTCCTGTCCCGTGGATATGGACAGGCGGCCGACTGACGGACCTGCACCGCGTGGAAAACAGAAACCCGCCGTCGGATCCGACGGCGGGTTTTCCATTAACGCGCGTTTCAGATTAGGAGCGGCGATTCATCCCGCTGACGATGCTGAGCCAGTACAGGAGCTGCATCAGCGCCGCTACGAAGCCAGCCACATAGGTAAGCGCCGCGGCGTTGAGAACTTCGCGGTTCTGCTGCGCTTCGGTGCGGTCGACGATGCCCGTGTTGGTCAGCAGCGCCATGGCGCGATTACTGGCGTTGAATTCGACCGGCAGGGTGATCAGCGCGAAGAGCGTGCCCGCGGCAAAGAAGGCAATGCCGAGCCACGCCAGTTGCGTCACCGAGATCAGGATCCCGCCGATGATCATGACCCAGCCGATGTTCGAGCCGATCGACGCGACCGGGGCCAGCGCCGAGCGAATCTGCAACGGAACGTAACTGTGCTGCTGCTGGATGGCGTGTCCGGTTTCGTGCGCTGCGATTCCCAGCGCCGCGACCGAGCGGCTCATGAAGACAGGCTTAGACAGTCGCATGGTGCGCGAACGCGGATCGTAGTGATCGGTCAGATCTCCGTTGATCATCTCGACCGGGATATCGCGCAGTCCGTTGGCGTCCAGGAGTGCTCGCGCGACCTCCGCGCCACTCATCCCACGCTGATTCGGCACCTTGCTGTACTTGTTGAATGTCGATTTCACGCGCCACTGCGCGAACAGCAAGAAGATCATCGGTGGGATGATGTAAAGAAAATAGGTTGAGTCGAAAATCATTTGGAACACCTACGCTTTCGCGGTGAACTCATTACGCGCCTCACGTTCGAAGCGCGAAGTGGAGGTGCTTTCGAGGCGTCCGGCAGGAACGAGTTCGGCCTTTGGTAGCCGTCAAAAGCGCGCCTCTGAAGTGTCAATCATGCTATATTATGCCCAAAATTCGCGTCGTCGACAATCGATGGCGCCTCGGTTTCAGCCTTTCGGAAACGAGATCGTGACGGACCACATTCACGCTGTCGAGCGCATGATGAAGGACGTACTGACGTCCGTTGAACAGCCGGCTTCTGACTCATTGGGCGAACATGATCTCTCCCTCTACGGCATGGCTCGCTATCACCTCGGCTGGGCAAACCCGTCCTTTCAGCCCGCTCAATATGATGCAGGCAAGCGCATCCGGCCCCTCATCTGCATGTACGCCTGCGCCTCGGTCGGTCGCGATCCGAGTGTTGCCGTTCCGGCTGCCGCGGCCATTGAGTTTCTCCACAATTTCACGCTAGTTCACGACGACATTCAGGATCAGAGCAATACGCGCAGGCATCGTCCAACCGTGTGGTCATTGTGGGGAGCCAGTCAGGCGATCAACGTTGGCGACGCGCTCTTCGCAATGGGCCAGCTCGCGTTGATCCGAAGTTCGGAGCGGGGGGTTTCTCCTGCGCGGCTCGAACGGCTCATGCGGGGCTACAACCTGGTCACACTACGCATTGTCGAGGGCCAGGTACTCGACCTCGGATTCGAGGACCGCTGGGATATCGGCGTCGACCACTATGTCGAAATGATTCGCGGCAAAACCGCCGCCATCCTCGCGTATGCCGCGAGCGCGGGAGCGTTGATTGGCGGCGCGGACGAAGAACGAGTCGAACGTTTCCGCGCATTCGGTGAAGCGCTTGGACTCGGTTTTCAGGTGCGTGACGACGTGCTCGGTATATGGGGGGAGACGAGCGTCACAGGCAAGCGCAAGGCAGACGACATCCGCCGGCGCAAGAAGTCACTTCCCATCATCTCGCTCGCGGCAGCGGCGCAGCCGCACGAGCGGGAGAAGTTGAAAGAGATCTACGAGCGGACGTCGATCGACGAGCCCGACGTCGACTGGATCATCGAATTGCTCAGGCGCTACGAGATCCAGGATCATCTCGAAGCCGTGGTTTCTCGCTATCACGATGAGGCGCGAGACATCATCGAACGTGACGCCGAAGACAACGACGGGCGTAGTGCACTCCTGGCACTCCTCGATCAGCTCGCGCGCCGCGCCTTCTAGCCCTCGGCGACTAACGAGTGTGGGACGTCGTGCCCCTCGCGCTCGAGCAGTCGCAGCATCCCCTCGACCAGACCGTACGGCCCAGCCAGCATCATGTCTCCGTGCGGCACTGCCTGGTAGTAATCCAGTTCGTTCGCCAACGCCCGATTTGGTCCGGTGATCGCCACCAGCCCAAATGGGCCGGATTCTGGGTAGTCGGGTACGAAGGCCGCGCCATGTCCACCCATGGCCGTGACCTCCTCGTGCGTCAGCTTTCCGATTGAGAGGCGATCTACCAGGCGTTTCAACGTTTCTGGAGTAATTCCGCCAGTGTGGTGCTCGACGATCCCGTAGACGCGTCGAGCGCGGACCGCGATAGCAAAGGTGTGCATATTGCCGATGTTGACGAGGATCGCGCCGTCGGAGGCGACCGATTGGGCGACGCGTGGATCGCCCATGATGCCGAGAACCGCGGCCGCACCGGTGTCCATGACGACCGCACCCGGAATGCGCTGCTTTATCGCGCGCATCCTCGTCATGTAGTCCGGAACTTCTCGGAAGAGCATCGAGCGGAGGTCGCCGCCCTGGTGCAGCAGCATCTGCAAGAATTCGTATCGGAACTCGCGCCCGCCGGCGCCGGGCAAATAACCATGGTCTTGCACAGAGATCGCGAATAGGGACGGGAGGGACACTCCGAAGCGCTCGAGCGTCAGACGGATCCCGTCCAGATCCACGTCGTCAAGCCAGATTACGTCGGCACCAGTTGGCGGTTCCGAGCAGATCCGCAGCCCCCGTTTGGCGACTCGCTCGAGATCGTTGTGGATGGTACGTGCGGGGCCCTCCGCCGCGTAGACCGGCAGACCCGCGTCCAGGTGAGCCTCAATAGCTCCGCTGCTTTCGCCACCACCCATGAGTGACCCAGCCAGGTAGATCGGGACGCCGCGCACGGTCGCCTCACGAATGCGCTTACCCACGACCTGCGTCTGCGACGGCAGGATGAGCTTGGTGCAATTCTCGATCCGTTTGTCGCTCTCGTAGACCAGAATGTCTTGCGTTCCGGCGCCAACGTCAATGGCCAGAATACGAATCGGCTCAGACAGCTTCAAGCCTTCCTCCTGCGCGTGTGCCAGCGTCGGTCAGCCGATGTCCTCGACGTATCGGCTCGGGTCGTCACATGCTTTGTCCGGGTGAGGAGCCGCCTTGCTCAGATGGAAGATCGCGATCTCAGGCGGCGCCATAAAACGCAACGGCCAGCGAGTGGTTCCAATTCCGTTGCTCACATAGAGCAGGTTCCCCTTGGCCCAATGAAATCCCCGCTGGTAGCGAGAGACCGGTCGCCCGGCGAGGTGGTCAAGATAGTACGTGAAATCAAGGGGCGTGAGCGTGCGCCATGGGGAGATGCGGATCTGTCCACCGTGCGTGTGTCCAGAGAGGATCATCCCGGCCATGCCGGGCCGCAGATCGTCCTCGATAACTGGTGCGTGAGCGAGGAGGATCAATGGCCACGAACTCGTCACGAGCGTCGAGTCGAAATCGTCGTGCCGCGTGTAGGGATCGTCGACGCCCGCGATCGTCACGTCCGTGTCCCGCAGGCGCAGGCTGATCGACTCGTTGCGCAGAATCACAACTCCTCGCCTGGCCATTCCGGTGCGGATGGCCTCTGCCACCGGCTCGCCGCCGCGGTAGTCGTGGTTCCCGAGCACACCGACCACGTTGGGGAATTGCCTGAGTCCGTCATAGTCGCACGATTGGTCATCCCAGTGGCCGCGATCGACATAATCACCACCGAGCAACACGAGATCAGGTTGCTCCTTTGCAATCGTGTCGAATGCCTGTCGCGTCAGCTCAGCCCCAAAGCCCGGCCCGCCTACGTGGAAGTCGCTCAGATACGCGATCCGCAGTCCTTCGAGTTCGATGGGAAGGTTTGGAATGCCTGTACGAAACTGCCTGAGCCGCAACGTTCGCGGTTCGACCGCCACAGAGTACGTAAGAGCGGATGCGCCTAGCACGGCAGCGATCCCGACGACAGCTCGAATGAATCGACCCAGCAAATTATCCTCCGAAGCGCCGCGGACTGAATTCTTTATCCGCGCCGCGTCCAATGTTCTTTATGCTCATTTAGCGGCCATACCTGGTCGCCACAGGCCTTACGAGCGGATTAACCACCGCCAACCACGCACTGCCTGACTCAGCCAAGTCAAGGCCCACTATGACGTATACTCTAAGCAATCGCATCGACGCATTGCACCTCGGAGTCGGCAGCAGCGCTGGCCCCCGTCCGACGGACCCATCTTCGCGAATGGACCTACGTGTTGGCCGACGAAACAACCGCTTCCAGGACCTCACGAAAAGACGATGTCATCACCCATGCCATGGAGGACTACCTCAAGGTCATCTACAGCCTGCAATCACAGAATGAGAAGGTGACGACGCAAGCGATTGCTGAACGGTTGAAGGTCCAGAGTCCTTCCGTCACGAATATGATCAAGCGCCTGGCGGACATGAATCTGGTCGAGCATGTCCCTTATCGCGGAGTACTCCTGACCAAAAGCGGCGAACGAGCGGCACTCGAAGTCGTCCGACACCATCGCCTGCTTGAACTTTACCTTGCCGACGCCCTCGGGTACTCGTGGGATGAAGTGCATGCTGAGGCCGAACAGCTCGAGCACAGTATCTCCGAGGAGTTCGAGGCGCGCATCGACCGTGCGCTCGGGTATCCAACGACGGACCCTCACGGCGACCCGATCCCCTCCGCCGCGGGGGACATTCAGCCCATGACCCAATTGCTGCTGGTGGATCTCGACATGGGAGATGAGGCTACCATCGAGCGTGTCTGGGATGGGGACGCCGAGATGCTCCGCTATCTTGGCGGGCTCGGCTTGTACCCCAACGCGACCGTCGAGGTGATCGAACGCTTCCCCTTCGCTGGTCCGCTCCGCATCCGTGTTCTGGGTGAAGAGCACATCATCGGTCGCGAGCTGGCCGCCGCCGTGCACGTGCGACGCCAGGAGCCGTGACCCGCTCACTCCACTCACGGTATCTGCTAAGATCGACCACATGTGTACGTTCATGCTGAATCGTCACCAGGATTTCTCATGAGTCGATTTCGTTGGGTTGAACCGCCATTATGCGCGGACGAGCACTGGAACAGCACTGACTCGCCGCTACTGAGTTCGATTCTGGCCAATCGTGGTCTGACGACCGCCGAGGATGTCGAATCCTTTCTCTCCCCGTCGCTGGATCAGCTCGCGGATCCCTACTTGCTTCCCGACATGGATCTGGCGGTCGGACGCATCCGGAAGGCGATCGCGGCCGGAGAACTCGTCGCTGTGTTTGGGGATTACGACGTCGATGGCATCACCTCGACTGCGACCTTGAAACGTGCGTTGGACCGGCTTGGTGCGCGCTCGATCACCCGTCTGCCACACCGCGAACGTGATGGCTATGGGCTTAGTGCGGCTGCCATCGACGAGATCACGAAGCAGGGCGCGTCGCTGCTGATCGCGCTCGACTGCGGCACGAGCGATCACACGGAACTGGCACATGCACAGCAGCTTGGACTCACCACAATCGTCGTCGATCACCATCACATCGGCGAATCTTCGCTCCCTGGAACGGCGTTCGTCTCGCCACAGCGCGCCGATTCACGGTATCCGTTCCGGGATCTCGCCGCGGTGGGAGTCACATACCACCTGGTGCGAGCACTCCTCGGGGACGACGAAGCCAGCGAGTTCCTTCCGCTCGTTGCCCTTGGGACGGTGGCAGATGTGGTTCCGCTGGTCGCCGACAACCGTGTGCTGACCTCGATCGGACTGCGGCGTTTCGCTCAATCCGGGCCAATCGGGCTGCGATCGTTGGCGCTGAGCTCCGGACTCGATCCAAGTGCTATCACCAGCCGCCATTGCGGCTTCGTGCTGGGCCCGCGCATCAACGCCGCTGGACGCATGGCCGATCCTACTATCGCGCTCGAGCTGCTTTTGACCGACGACGAGTCCCGCGCGGACCAACTCGCCTTTGAGCTTGGCAAGCTGAACAGCGAGCGACAGCGCAAAGTGCAACAGATGCTCGACGTGGCCGAAACCAAGGCGGCCGCAAACGGCGAGGC
The DNA here is from genome assembly GCA_963713965.1 of uncultured Chloroflexia bacterium. GTDB lineage: Bacteria > Chloroflexota > Chloroflexia > Thermomicrobiales > Thermomicrobiaceae > CALAGB01. The sequence continues at coordinate 768,203 of OY970217.1, read as the reverse complement.
CGCGCCGCTATTGGTCGTCGGTGGCGATGACTGGAGCGTCGGACTGGTCGGACTGGTCGCCGGGAGGTTAACGGAGCGTTTCAATCGTCCATCGCTGGCTTTCAGCATGGGGGCGGAGGTCAGTCGAGGTTCTGCTCGCAGCATCGAAGGCTTCAATATCGTCGAGGCGTTGGCCGCCTGTGAGGACATTCTGGTGGAGCACGGAGGTCACAGCCGGGCTGCCGGACTCACCATTCAGACGCGGAATTTGGTTGAGTTGGAGGCTCGCTTGATCGGGCTGTCCGACCGCACCTTTGGTGGGACCCCGCCGGCGCCGACGCTGGAGATCGATGCGGAACTCTATGGGCGTGAGCTGAGCGTCGACACGGCCGGGCTCATCGCTCAGCTTGAGCCGTTCGGTCAGGGCAATCCCTCGCCACGCTTTCTCGTTCGTGCGGTTCGCGTCAGTTCACCAAGACGCACCCGCAACGGCAAACATCTGCAGTTCGACGTCGAGACGGCTAGCGGGTCTGGGGCACGAGCTATCTACTTCAATGGTGGGGACGAATTGCCGCAGTTCTTCTCGCGGAAGCCGATGGATCTGGTCTTCGAGCTCAAGCTCGACTCCTGGAACGGGCGCAACCAAGTGTCAATGGAAGTGCTTGACTACCGCACGTCGGAGACGATGTCGATCGCCTGAGGGGCGCAGCCGTCTACTGGCTTTCACCGAGCGTGCGAATCATCTCAATGAGCCTGGCCACTCGACGCGCGTCGACCGGACGGCGCACCTCGCCCTCTTCTTTCACCCACGTGCCGACGATAAACCCCGAAGCAAATGGCAAAAGCGACGGCAACGTCTCGGGCGAGACTCCGCTCCCGACGAAAATACGCGTATCAGGTAAACGGGTGCGGACCCGCTGGACGTCGGTTGCGTTGGTAGGTTGGCCTGTGCCCGATCCGCTCACGATGACGGCATCGGCCAACCCGCGATAGACGGCATCCTCAGCTGCCTGTTCGATCGATAGGTCACCGAGCGGAGCGCCATGCTTGACGTGGACATCGGCCCAGATCTCCGTTTGCGTACCGAGGAGCTGACGGTAGCGAAGCGTCTGATCCGCCTGGCCTTCGATGATGCCCTGGTCGGTGACCACCGCCCCGGTGTGGATGTTGACGCGTACGAAGGTCGCGCCCGTGATCGCGGCGATGCCGAGCGCGGAATGTGCGTCGTTGCGCAAAACATTGACGCCGATCGGCAGCGATGTGATGGATTTGAGCCGATCCACCATCATGGCCATCGCGGCCACCACGTGAGGCTCGACGCGGCTTTTGCCGTAGGGAACGTCGCCATAGTTTTCGACGATGAGCGCAGAAGCGCCGCCCCGCTCATAGCTAGCGGCGTCGGAGAGCGCCCGATCACGGATCTCGTCGAAGGTGAGGGTGTTGAGTGGCGAGCCCGGCAGTGGGGCAAGATGAACAACGCCGACGAGCGGTTTGGAAGATCCTTCAGCCAGCACGCTCGTCGGCGACACGATTCGCGCTATTCGACGACGTCGGTACGGTCCTCGACGCTCACAACGCCGGGGATTCGCGATGCGACCGATTCTGCATTCTCAGCATCGTCGATCGACTGCACCTTGCCGCGCAGAAAGACGACTCCGCGAACCACACGAACATCGAGGTTCAATGTGGTCGTTTCGGCATCCTCGCGAAGCTCTCGGAGAACATCCTCCTGAATGTCGTCGTCGTCTCGATCAATGACGCGGGTCTCGGCGTCGAAGGCCACTGAATCCTCGAAGGCTTCTTCCTCTTCCTCGTCGGTGTCATCAGTCGCTTCAGACTGAAACCCGCCGACGATTTCGAGGTCGGACCCACGGCGCGAGGGCTCGACGACCGGATCGATCGGTGCGAAGTAGGTTTCGCCCTCCTCGACGGCTTGGATCTGGTCGGTCGTTCCTGGCGAACCGGCGAAGTCGGCCTCTTCGTCCGAAACGTCGTCCATGAGCGATAGCGCGTCGGCGTAACCGAACTGCTCGTCGTCGTCGTTGGGTTCAGTCACCATGTCCGGAGAGACGACTTCGTAGTTCATATCGTCTTCAACTCGCCGGATCCCGTTGACTGATGAAGCCAGATCAATGGCAGCTTGACGCAACCGCTCCGAATCGACCGGACCGATTAGACGCGCAATCCGGCTTGTGACCTCGACGGCCACCGGGATTCCCGCCTCGTCCAGCAGTTCGCGGATCTGCTGCTCGCTTGTTTTGTCGGTAGTAGTCATTTTGGAAACCTCCTCAGCCTCATCGCGATGTACATCGTGTTCGGCGTCGGGCGCTTGATATGTACGGTTATTATTAGCGCATGGCCCATTCCGCGCGTCAATGTCAGGAGTGGCGTGGACGACCGACAGCCTGCTGCACCGGCTGCAATGACGATTCACCAGCTTTCCGAGTATTCAGGAGTGCCGGTTCGCCGCATCCGACACTTCGTAGCGGAGGGATTGCTGGCACCTCCGCATGGGCGGGGCCGGGCGGCACATTATGACCGCACGCATCTCGATCGAGTGCGGCAGATTCAAGCGCTACGAGATACCAACGTCGGGCTCGATCAGATTCGTAAGCGGCTTGGCGAGCCACGTCCAGGAGTGGACAGTAGCGGGCGCGAAGTCGAAAGCTGGCAACGGTGGGAGATCATTCCGGGGGTCGAGCTGCACTTGCGGGCAAATCTGGACACGGATTCGATGACGCTCGCGCGCATCTTGCTCAACACCGGACGCCAGCTCTTCTCATCGGATCAACAAGAACGTTAAACGCGAACCGCGGAGGTAGTTTGGAACTCAACTCGGAAGGCCGAGATGACATCGTCAATCGTTCGAATGACCGGGATGCGTTGCGTCCGGTCATAGACGTTCTCAGCGGCATCGGTCTCTACGCCTACATGACCGTGGATGACCAGAGCCGCTGGACGGTCGCCTCCGACACAGACATGGGCCGCATCGACGTTCGAGTTGGTGCCGATGGCTTCGATCTCGACGTGTGGGACACATCGCCCGGCCTCTTCTGGGAAGAGGAAGACGAGCGCAGGCGGGAGGGGCTGGAGCGTCTGGCCCGCGTGTCGCTCCCGGCCGTGGCACGCGGACTCTTGAGCAGTAGTGAGCAAGCCTGGTGGGACGAATCCGATCATGGAGTGGGAGTGAGGGTACACCACGAGCTTCCCTTCGCGCTGCGCGAGCAGATTGGCGACATCGCGCGCCAGCAGCTCATCATCCTCAATGACGCCATTGCATTGATCGAGCGCCGCCTCATCGACTAGCCTGGAGCATCCTGCACTACCGAAAGGGAGAAACGAATGGTCGATCGATGGCGTCGATTCCTGGCCGTTGCCCAGCAACAGGCTCCCGCCGATCTGCTGCTGAAAGGTGCGCGGCTGGTGAACGTCGCTTCCGGCGAGATCGAGCGAACAAACGTCGCCATCTGTGACGGCAAGATTGCAGGCGTCGGCGACTATCAGGAGGCCGCCGAGGTGGTCGACGTGGCGGGAAGCTATCTGTCGCCGTCCTTCATCGATGGCCACGTCCACGTCGAGAGCTCGCTCCTATGGGTCGATCAATTCGCGCGGGCCGTCGTTCCCCATGGAACCGGGGCCGTGGTCACCGATCCTCACGAGATTGCCAATGTCGCGGGACTCCAGGGGATCGAAGCACTGATGACGGCGTCACGCGGTCTGCCGGTCGATCTCTTCTTCACCATCCCTTCATGCGTCCCAGCCAGTCCGATGGAGAGCTCTGGCGCGGAGATGACCACGGAAATAATCAGGCAGGCGCTGGAACTGCCGAACGTCGTCGGCCTCGGTGAGATGATGAATTTCCCGGGCGTGTTGAGCGGCGACGAAGGGATCTTCGAGAAGCTGGCGCTCCCGTTCCCGCGCCGGGACGGTCATGCTCCCGGTCTGCGCGGACTGGCGGTGAATGCGTATGCGGGATCCGGCATGAGTTCCGATCACGAGTCGACCGAGCTAGAAGAGGCGCGCGAAAAACTGCGCCGCGGCATGATGATCATGATCCGGGAGGGATCGACCGAGCACAATTTGCTGGAACTGCTGCCTCTCGTGACCGACGCGACTTATCCGCGCTGTTGCTTCGCCAGCGACGACCGAGATTGCGCTACGCTCCTGCATGACGGTCACATGGACGCGGTGCTGCGCAAGGCGATCGGTGCCGGTTTGGATCCAATCCGCGCCATCCGCATGGCAACGCTTTCGACCGCTGAGTACTGGCGGCTGCCGTGGATCGGTCAGGTCGCTCCCGGTTACCGCGCCAACCTGGTCGTCTTCGAGCGGCTGGACGATTTGCGGCCAAACCTGGTGATGTTCGATGGGGCTGAAGTCGCGCGTGATGGCAAGCCTCTCTTCGACTCCAGCGCCGACGTCCCCGAATCACTACTGAACACGGTCCACGTTGGCAACCTGGAGCTCGAGGACCTCGCGCCGCGGGCTGAAGAGAGCATGATCGCGGTTGGCGCCATCCCGGGTCAGATCGTGACCCGCAAGCTCGAGGTGCGTCCCAAAGCGGAGAATGGAAGGCTCGTTTCCGATGTGGAGCGCGACCTGCTGAAGCTCGTTGTGGTGGAGCGCCATCACGCCACCGGCCGGGTGGGCGTCGGGCTTGTCAGCGGATTCGGGTTACGCGAGGGAGCGCTGGCCTCGTCCATCGCGCACGACGCACACAACATCGTGGCCGTCGGCGTGCGAGATGCGGATATCTTGCAGGCGATACGAGCGGTCGCTGATATGCAGGGAGGTCTGGCCGCCGTGCGTGATGGAGACGTGATCGAGCGGCTGCCATTGCCGATCGCCGGAATCCTCTCGCCGGAGCCGCTCGAGCAGGTCACTGAACGTTACGAGCGACTGGAAGAGATCGCGCGATCGTTCGGCAGTGACGTACCTGCGCCCTTCGGGCTCCTCTCGTTCATGGCGCTTTCAGTCATCCCGGAGGCGCGTGTCACCGATCGAGGGCTGGTCACGTTCGATTGATGGATTGCACGATTTGAGACGGCCATGAGCGATGCCAAGTCAACTCAATCCCAGGATCTCACTGCACGACTGAAGCGCCTTTCCGAGCGCATCGAGTCGTCCGTTGACGTCAAGGCCGTGCGCGGTGAGAGTCGTCTGGTCTTCGGCAATGGGAACCCAGCGTCGAGCGTAGTTCTGGTCGGCGAGGCACCCGGGGCAGACGAAGAGCGACAGGGTAAGCCTTTTGTCGGGCGCGCGGGAAGATTGCTGGATCAGGCGCTCGAAGACGCCGGGTTGGAACGGAAGCAGGTTTGGATCACCAACGTGGTCAAGATCCGACCAACCGAGCCCGGAGCCAACGGACGGCGGCGAAATCGGCCGCCTTCGAGCGAGGAACGTAACGCCTTCCGGCCGTTTCTGGACGAAGAGCTAAGTATCATCAAACCGAAGTCCGTCGTCTGCCTGGGTGCGACGGCTGCGGCGGCAGTGCTGGGACGCTCGGTCAAGATCAGCAATGAACGCGGAGAATGGGTGGAAGGACCAGAAGGCATTCGCGTGCTGACGACCTATCACCCAGCCTACCTCTTGCGGCCGTTCAAAGATCGGGATGAAAAATACCAGCAGCTGGTCGACGATCTACGCAAAGCCGCCAAGTCCGACTGAACGCACCAATCAATCAGCGATTGTCGCGCCGCTATTCGGAATCCGGCTCCTCAAGGGTGACCTCCACGCGATCGGCGCCGTCCACAAACCGCGTCGTCGTTGTCAACCCAAGCGAGTGCAGCAACCGGATCATGCGCACATTCCCCGGGAGGACCAGAGCGTAGAGGAGCCGCACGCCGTTTTCTCGTGCGTACTGGATGAGCACGCGGGTCAGCCCCACTCCAACGCCTCGGCCCTGCCAGCGATCCTCGACGAGTGCGGCGTACTCTGCGCTAGCGCGATTCGGGTCACGATCGTACCGCACCACCGCGACGATCTCGTGCGGTCGCTCTGGGTCCAGTGCGACGACGGCACAGCGTTCGACACCATCGACGTGAGTGAAGTAGTGCGCCTGGGCGTCTGAGAGTTCTGGAACGAACCCGAAATGACGTGAATAGATCGAGCTTTCGCTTAGTCTGCGGTGGAAACGCTGCAGCGCCTCGGCATCCGAGGGCCGGATGAAGCGCGCGGGGATGACTGAGCCGTCCGAGAGGGTCAGCGGCTGCACTTCGACGACGTTCATGAACTGCTCCAAACACAATGTCTGGATAGGATTCGAGGGTCCACGGGCTAGTACAGCAGACACTACGTCCATGCTACCACCTCCGGCCGGGCTCATTGCTGAAACGGCGTCACGACTCTGGTCATGTGCACTCCCATCGTACGCGTGGATCAGTCGACGCGGAAGGGAATTTTGGGCTAGTACTTGGAGGTATTGCCGGTCAACAACCGCGAGCTTATCAACTTCATTCGCCTGCAAATTCTAAATTGTCCCGAAACGCCCGCTTCTGAGCTATGGCGGCTTAGTCGATTTCTGTGAAGAACACATCAGGTGCCTAGAACTTGCTGCTGCACTCCACGTTTGGACAATTTTCGGCGTCTTCCCACCACAAATTGACCTTTCCTAGAGTTCCACGTTGGTTTGCATGTGCGGGCTCGGTCTGAATGTTTCGGGCCAATAACACGTCGGACACTACGCAGGAACATGTGGAGTATGGTGAAGCCTCTCTGATGCTCGTATGACGTCAATCGCCGACGCCGCAAAGTCCTTGGTCAAGAGGTAGACCATACCGGCCGCAAGCACCGGATTAACCTGCGTGTACTTCAGAGGTGTGATGCCGAGGAGAAACACGATTCCCGCAATGAGACCAATCTTGACCAACCGTCCCTTGCTGAGAATCAGTGCGCCAACGGCCAACTCGAACGCCAGGCAGAGAAGCCCAAATCCACGAGGACTAAACTCGACAATTGGACTCGCCACGTCACGATAGAAGCCGAGGTAAGCATCGTGGGCGAAGTCCACGTAGCTCTGAGGGTTGGCTAGGATAAAGTAGCCGTGAACACCCAGGGCCATGATCCAAAAGAAGATCGCCGTGAAGATTCGACCTGCCTGCGGTGTGGCGATGCACAAAATCGCGACTGCGAGGTAGAAGATTCCTGTGACGACGAGCGGTCCCATCACGTTTCTCCTGTCTATGGCGACGTGCAGGTCTGTCGAGCGCACGTCCATTCTTGGCGTAGCACGCGAGATGCGACGGACGCGTGGCAAATCGGGGTGAAAGGTTGCAAGTATGTGTCGCACGAAAGCAAGCGGAATACGGTAATCGGTTTTTTCGCCGGGGCGATCGGCCGTAGATCCATCCAGGCATGGCGTCAACGCCACACTCGTTGAGTCCAGTGCTGCCCACTTGGGAATGTTCTTCACAATTAGCCCGGGTTGTTGTTCCGGTTGTTGTTATTGGCTAGCCCCATCGAACAACCCCGTGCTACAATCGCGGTCCACAAGAGAATCTGGCGCCGTAGCCAAGCGGCAAGGCAGGAGTCTGCAAAACTCTGATCGGCGGTTCGAATCCGCCCGGCGCCTCCCGGCAGGACCATTCGGTCGCTGCCGTTTTTGTTTTCTGCGGACATATCCTTTGGATCTCACGAAATGGAGCGCATGGTGGCTGATGAAACCGTGATCGAAAGTCAGCGCGTTTTTGATGGGCGCTTGATCAAGGTACGGGTCGATACGGTGCGGGTGGCCGACGGCAGCGAGCATCGACGTGAGGTGGTCGAGCATCCGGGCGCCGTAGCGCTCGTTCCGGTCCTTCCCAATGGGGACTTCGTTCTCGTGCGGCAGTATCGACATCCCGTCGGGCAAAGCACGCTCGAGCTCCCCGCCGGAACCCGAGAGCCGGGCGAACCACCTCTGCAGACCGCCATTCGAGAGCTGCGAGAGGAGACGGGCTACAGCGCCGATGATGTGCGTGAGCTTCTTCGTTTCTACGTCAGCCCGGGATGGGCAGATGAGGAAGTCATTATTTTCGTGGCGACTGGTCTCAAATCTGGCGAGGTCGAGCCGGAGGCGGACGAGGACCTTCAGGTTGTGACCGTACAGGCCGAAACTGTCACTAATCGCATCAGGTCCGGCGAGATCATCGACTCAAAGTCGATAATCGGACTGCTCGGCTGGCTTGGAACCGGCCTGAAACCAGACTAAGGTCCCAGCATAGTCCCGGAGAATGACTCCTCAGTCCCCCAAACGTACCGATGCTCTTCCGTATTTACAATATGTACGTACACATGATACGATGACCATGCGGCACAGGTTTTCGGCGTTACAAACGTGTGTCAGCCGGTCAAGTCACAACGTTTCCCGACCATCATAGTACTTGCGGCCTCCCCCGGTCGGCCACTTTCGCCTATGTGAGCTGGACGGCACCTCGCCTAGAGTGGAACACAGAGAAAGCGCAGGGGAACGGACCTGCAAGGGGGAGATGCACTGGGGCTGGAAGGCGCAGTCAGCGCCGACGCGATTACGGGGGACGCAATGGAACGGCGACGACAAGCTTCCGCGGAAAAGCGCGTACTCATCGTGGACGATCATCCGCTCTTCCGGCAAGGATTGCGGCGATTGATCGCTGAAGGTGGCTCCTTTACCGTGGTTTCAGAGGCCGCGAACGGGCACGAGGCCATCCGCGAAGCAGACATCCACCGACCGAACCTTGCGCTCGTTGACGTACAGCTTCCGGGCATCACCGGGCTCAACGTCGCACGTATCCTCAAGAAGCAACATCCATCCATGCACGTGGTCATTCTTTCCATGCACATCGACGACGAGCGGCTCTTCGAGGCGGTTCGCGCTGGAGCCTCGGCGTTCCTGACTAAGGACATTGAAGCATCTGAGCTAACCAATTCGCTCGAGCGCGTCATTCGAGGCGAACAGATCATCAATACCGCGGTGTTGTCTCGCCCGGAGCTCGCCTGGCGAGTGCTGACCGAGTTCCGACAGCTTACCGGCGACGGCGAAGACGTTGAGTCCGAGAGCATTCTTCCCTCGAGCCCGAAGCTTCCGCTTTCGGTGCGCGAGATCGAGGTTTTGGACTGCGTAGCCCAGGGCCTCTCGAACAAAGAGATCGCCGACGAGCTCTTCATCACCGAGCAGACGGTCAAGAATCACATGACGTCGGTGCTCCGCAAGCTGGATGTCAATGATCGCGTTCAAGCGGTGCTCTGCGCCGTGCGGAACGGTTGGATCGCGATTGGACCACCAGCGACTGCCTAACGCATTTACCGGTCTCCTTCCATCCCCACTTGGCGTCTCCGGAGGGCTTCGGCTCTCCGGAACGTCTTTAACGTTCGATTTTCTGGTTGGTTCGGTCTGATCTGTCCAGGCGTAGGACTCTCGTCTGTACGGGCGACGCATGCGTCTTCCAATTCGTTCTCGTGCGACCCGACTCCCTCGAAGGCACATAACGCCACAGCAAGTAGGGGCGAAGCTTGCCATCGCTCGGCGTGACACCCCTGCGGGGTTACACGGAAGTCGTCACGCGCACCCCGTCCACAATTGCGTGACTGAATTCCGCACGAGAATCGCCAGCCACAGGGCGAAGGCAAGCTTCGCCCCTACCATAGGGAGCGGGTGAGACGAACTAGATGGTTTGATGCGAGAGTGCATCGTGGGCGAAAGCAAGCTTCGCCCCTACCGCGGAGAGCGCGGAGGTGTAATCGATTGGCTCCAAAGCCGCGGGCACACGGTGGGCGACGCGTGCGTCACCCGCACAGACGGAAGTTGGTGACTGTTCAGGTATTGGCGATCTCGCGGAGGGCGATGTCGTGGCGGAAGTGACGATCCTGGAAGGTCACCATCTCGACCGCCTGATAGGCGCGATCACGGGCGGCTGCCATGGATTCGCCGCGCGCGGTGACTGCCACGACGCGTCCACCGCTGGTCAAAACGCGTTGGTCATCGTCGAGCGATGTTCCAGCGTGGAAGACGACCACATCGTTGGGCAACTGGTCCAGGCCGCTGATCTCGTAGCCTTTCGAGTAGCCAAGCGGATATCCACCGGAGGCCAGAACCACGGAAACACACGCGCCTTCATGCCAGGATGGGACGGGCAACGAGCCAAGCGTGCCGTTTGCGCATGCGGCCAGGTACGGCAGCAGGTCCTCCCTCATCATCGGGAGTACGACCTCGGTCTCAGGGTCACCGAAACGGCAGTTGAACTCGATCACCATCGGTCCACTGCTCGTGAGCATCAGTCCGGCATAGAGGACGCCGCGATACGTGATGCCTCGCCTTCGCAATTCCATGATTGTCGGGGCGAGGATCTCCTCCTGGATGCGGCTGGCCATGGCGACATCGACCGCTCCAACTGGCGCATAAGCCCCCATGCCGCCGGTGTTCAGCCCCTGGTCGTGGTCGTTGGCGCGCTTGTAGTCGCAGGCTGGCAAGAGCGGGTAGGTTGTCTCGCCGTCGGTCAGCGCCAGAACGGAGACTTCTCGGCCGGTCAGATACTCCTCGATCAAGATCTCCTGGCCGGCCGAGCCAAACGCACCGTCGGCGAGCATCGATCGCACTGCTTGTTCGGCATCCGACCGCGTCTCCGCGATGATCACGCCTTTCCCTGCCGCGAGTCCATCAGCCTTGATGACGAGCGGCAGATCCGCGTCAAAAATCGCGTCGAGAGCTGCCGAGAGGTCGGTGAAGCGCTCAGAGCGTGCGGTCGGCACACCGGCGGACTGCATCACGTCTTTCGCCCAGGCCTTGCTGCTCTCAATTCGGGCCGCTTCAGCGACCGGTCCAAACACCGCGAGGTCGTTAGCGATGAAGGAGTCGGCCAATCCGTCGGCCAGAGGGTCTTCTGGACCCACGACGGTCAGGTCGATGCGTTCACGGCGAGCCGCGGCCACAAGTCCGTCTGTGTCTGAAACCGCGATCGGGAGGTTGATCGCGATCTGAGACGTACCTGCGTTGCCGGGCGCCGCGTAAATGGCGTCAACGTCAGGAGACTGTGCCAGTTTCCAGACAAGTGCATGCTCCCGGGCGCCGCTCCCGACGACCAAAACCCTCATCGACACGATTGCTTACTCCCATTCGATGGTGGATGGCGGCTTGCTCGAGATGTCGTAAACGACGCGGTTGATGCCGCGCACTTCGTTCACGATTCGGTTGCTCATGCGGGCCAGCAGATCGTAGGGAAGCCGGGCCCAGTCGGCCGTCATGGCATCCTCGCTGTTTACCGCGCGAATTGCACAAACCTGCGCGTAGGTTCGGCTGTCCCCCATGACCCCGGTCGATTGCACCGGCAGGAGGACGGCGAAGAACTGCCAGATCTCGTCGGCCAGTCCCGCGGCTTCGATCTCCTGACGCACGATGGCGTCGGCTCGCCGCAGGATCGCCAGGGACTCCTCGCGAACCGGTCCGAGGATCCGGACCGCCAGACCAGGGCCGGGGAATGGCTGCCGATTCACGATCTCATCGGGCAGGCCGAGAAGCTTACCCGCGGTGCGCACTTCATCCTTGAAGAGGAGGCGCAACGGCTCGATAAGCTCGAACTGCAAGTCCTCGGGCAAACCGCCCACATTGTGGTGCGTCTTGATTTTGTCGGCCGTCTTCGAAATCTTCGTGGCACTCTCGATCACGTCCGGATAGAGTGTGCCCTGCGCAAGATACTTGAACGGACCGTGCTCATCGGCCGCTCGCTCGAAGACGCGGACGAACTCATCGCCGATGATCTTGCGCTTGTCTTCAGGATCGATCACTCCGGAGAGCCGCTCGAGAAATCGGTCGGTGGCGTCGACATAGACCAAATTCATGTGGAAATGTCGGCCGAAGACTTCTCGCACCGTCTCTGCTTCGCCCTCGCGCAGCATTCCGGTGTTGACGAAGACTGGCGTGAGTTGATCGCCGATGGCGCGATGGATGAGGGCGGCGACGACTGAGGAGTCGACGCCGCCGGAGAGGGCCAGCAACACACGCTCTGAGCCAACCTCGGCGCGTATGGCATCGATAGCTGTGTGAACGAAGGACTCTGAGCTCCAGTTGCCAGTGCAGCCGCAGACGTCATACAGGAAGTTGCGCAACATGGCACCGCCGAGCGGCGTGTGCGCCACCTCAGGATGGAATTGCAGGCCGACCAGATTGCCTCGGCTCATGGCGGCGAGCGGAGAATTGGAGCTCTCGGCGAGAGAGACGAAGCCTTCGGGTAATTCATCAATGCGGTCGCCGTGGCTCATCCAGACGTCGACGTTCCCCGGCAGGTCCTTGAAGATGCCTTCAGGATGCGTGATGTGGATGCTGGCGGGCCCGAACTCGCGCTCAGTCGCCTCTGCCACTTTCCCGCCCAACGCATCGGCCAGCAATTGCATGCCGTAGCAGATCCCGAGAACCGGTAGACCGCGCTCCAGCACCCAGTCCGGCATTTTCGGTGCACCCGGAGCGTAGACGCTCATTGGTCCGCCCGAGAGGATGACCCCGCGTGGATGCAGGTGCTCGACCTCTTCCCAGGTCACGTCGTGCGGCAGCATTTCACAGTAGACATTTGCCTCGCGCACTCGTCGAGTGATGAGCTGTGCGTACTGGGCTCCAAAGTCGAGCGCGACCACGGCATCAACCGATTCGTCCAAACCCATCGAACCGTGAGTCTGCTCATCCGTCGCGTCGTCAACAGCAGGATGTCTGGTCGAATTCTGCTCGGTCTGCAACTGCTCTCCTTGCCTTCGAGCGCTCCAAGCGAACGGGTCAATCCTGTCCCTATTCTACCGCGTGATTCCTGCTCTCTGATGTTGGACGCGTGAACCGTGTATCATCGCCGCGGGAGGTGGACGGACCAATGACTTCCGGTTCGGATTCACACGAGCGCGCTCGCAATCGCGTCGTGGTCTTGCTTTCGGGCTCCGGTCGAACACTTGAAAACTTCATCCGCGCCAACCAGGATGGACGCATCGACGTCGACTTCACGCGCGTGATCAGCAGCCGGTCCCGGGTACGTGGAGTTGAGGTGGCGCGATCCGCGAACATCCCGTTGTCCATCGTTCCGCGCCGGTCGTTCGAAACGTGGCACGCGTTCAGCGCCGCAATCCATGAAATCCTGGAACAAGAGTGTCCGGACCTCGTGTTGATGGCCGGCTTCCTGTCCATGATTGAAATTCCGAGCCGATACATCGGCCGAGTAATGAACATCCATCCGGCGTTGCTCCCGCTCTTTGGCGGCAAGGGGAACTATGGGAATAAGGTTCATCAGAACGTGATCGAGTCCGGCATGAAAGTGTCCGGCTGCACGGTCCATTTCGTGGATGAGCACTACGATGCCGGGCCAATTATCCTGCAGTCTTGCCTCCCTGTACTTGAAGATGATGACGCCGGTGCGCTCGGCGCGCGCGTGTTTCAGCGCGAATGCGAACTCTACCCACAGGCGGTCCGGCTCTTCTGCGATGGACGGTTGCGGCTGGAAGGGCACCGCGTGCGCGTACTTCCGCGTGGCTGACCGTACGTTGCGCCGTCACCGGCCGCCGAAGATACTTGATTGAAAAGTCCGGACGATCTGGAGGGACACTCGTTTCGTGCAAACCAAACCGCTCCGCGTGGGGGTCGTAGCAACGGCCGACGGAGCTGCCATTCACATTCCAGGTCTGCGGCAGGTTCCGCACGTTGAGTTGATCGCGGTCGCGCCGGCGGATGCAAGCCCGGTCTCGTCAATTGCCGCGCGCTATCAGATCCCTAACTACTTCGACGACTACCGGGTGATGTACCGGCGCGCTGGACTGGACGCAGTGACCATCGCGGCTCCGACGGAGCTGCATCATGGACTGGTCGTTGCCGCTGTCGAAAACGGCCTTCACATCCTGTGCGATTCCCCCATGGCGCGGACCGGAGCCGAAGCACGTGATATGCACCGGGTGGCTCGTGACGGCCAGGTGCAGGGATCGATCGTCTTTCCATCGAGGTTCGTACCCGCTCGCATGCGCGCCAAACAGCTCATTGACGGAGGCTACATCGGCGAGTTGCAGTCGATAAGCGTGACGGCGTTTCGCTCTCCGTATGTGCGTCGCCGGTCGATGATGCCACTGGAACCGCGGCTCAGCCTTATGCAGCAGCTGGGTTACGACTACGTCGACACGTTGCGCTGGTGGTTTGGCGACGTCCATGCCGTGGCTGGGGCGCGCACGAATCCCGCGCTAGCTGATATTGATGCCGAGCAAGCCGATTCGAATTTTTCGATCCTGATCCAATTCGGAACTGGGGCAATTGGGTCGATTCATGCCTGTTCCTCTTCGCCGGTCGATCTCGGCGACGAGATGGTGGCGGTCGGAACCGAGGGCGTGCTGGCGGTGCGCAATGATGGCAAGATCTTCGGTACGAAACGTGGACAGCAGGCGATCGCCGAGCTCGCGATTCCGGACGATCTGACCTTTGAACTGCCGAAGACAGTCGATCCACGTGTTGGCCCATTCACGCAACTGGCATACGATTGGGCCAACGGTATATTGAGTGGCGAGCCACGGGCTCCATCCTTCGAGGATGGGATGAAGGTTCAGGAAATCGTCGACGGCGCGGTCAAGAGCCAGGAATTGGCGCGCTGGATAGATACCAGCGGCAAGAAGTGGCCGGTTTAGCAGCAGGCAAAGGGGCGGGAAATGGGTTTCAAAGAAGCGCTGGATACACCGTGTTTGGTCGTGCACGAGGAGATCCTCGAGCAGAATATTGCTGAGATGGCTGAATACGCGGCTTCACGTGGAATCAAGGTGCGTCCTCATCAGAAGACGCATAAGACGGCTGAGATCGCACGCATGCAGATCGATGCGGGTGCGATCGGCGGGACCTGCGCCAAACTGGGCGAAGCCGAGGTGCTGGTTGATTCAGGCGCGCTTAACGACGTTCTGGTGGCCAACGAGATCGTCGGAGAGCAGAAGATCCGGCGACTGCTGGCCCTCATGGACCGTGCCCACATGATGGTCGCGGTCGACGGCATCGACGCCGCGCAGAAGCTGTCGGACGCGTGTGAGCAGGCTGGAAAACGCCTTGACGTGCTCATTGAGGTCAACACGGGACTGAATCGTGCCGGTCTAAAGCCAGGTGAAGAGGTGCTCGCACTCGCTCGTCAACTCGCAGCGATGCCGGGTCTGCGGATTCGCGGCATCATGACGCACGAGGGGCACGTGGCCGCGGCCAAGGATGCCGACGATTTAGGCGAAGTCGCGCGCCAGGCAGGGGCAAATCTCGTCGCCACCGCGAACCTGTTGCGTGAAAATGGCTTCGATATCGATGTGGTCAGTGTGGGCTCCACGCCCGCCGCGTTCGCAACCACTAAGATCGACGGCATCACCGAGATGCGTCCTGGCACGTACGTCTTCAACGACAACACCGCGTTCCGCTTCGGCCGCATCACGCCGGAACGCTGCGCATGCCGCATCCTTGCGACCGTGGTGAGTCGCCCCGCGCCGGACCGGGCGGTGGTCGACTCCGGTTCGAAGACACTCGCCATGGACCCGTCACCATCGAAGAAGGGCTTCGGCTACGTGGTCGAATACCCAGACGCGACCATCGTCCGTGTGAGCGAAGAGCATGGCGTCATCGAACTGCCGGAGAATGCGCGAGACCTCAAGGTTGGCGATCGGATCGAGATCATCCCGAACCACGTCTGCCCGACGGTTAATCTGCAAGATGAAATGTTCGTGGTGCGTGATGGCGAGGTTACCGGCTGTTGGGACGTGATCGCGCGAGGCAAGGTCCGCTAGGGATCAACGCGCGGCAAGCCGACTAGCTCGCGGCGCGGCCATGCGCCGAGACCGTCGCCAACAGGACCTGATCGAGAAACTGACTGATCTCGACGTAGATGCGTCCCGAGCGTTTTGCCGGGACGCTTTCTTCTTCGATGAACCGTGTCATGGCTTGAATAACCGGATAGCGAAAGAAGAGGAATGCCTCGACCGCGTCATCGGCGGAGAGGCCCGCTTCAGCGCTCATGGTGCCGTAGCGGCGGCCGATCGCCTCTCCTTCCTCGATGATCTGTCGGCGATCCGATCGACCACTGATTGAGCGGATGGCAAGGTCGACCAGGGTGCGGCCCAGCGAGCGCAGTTCCTCGACTTGACCGGCGCTGTACGCGCGATACCAGGCCCGAGACCTGACCTGACGCATGAAGTCGCTCTCGTATCCAGAAAATGATAGGTCGGTCAGGACCTGCCGGCTCATGCGACGCCGCGGGCGGCTTTCACCATGAAGGAGTGCCTTGATATCGTCCTCGTTGTACCGACGATGGCCTCCCGGTGTGCGGAAGACTGGTACCTTGCCGGAGTCGCTCCAACGGCGAAGCGTCGATTGGTCGACGCCGAGCATTTGACATGCGGCGTCGATGGAGAGCCAGTTGCTGGCGCTCGAGGAAAGGTCTGGTTCGTGCGGTGATTCGTTGGACATGCAGGTCCTCAACGGTGGCAAATTCTTAGTAAATCTTGGTATGATGTTACTTGGCCCACCGTCGGAGCGCAACAATCGCCGGCCGTGGCATGATGTGTATATCAGCGCGCACGCCATCGAGCGTGCCCACCGAGTGAATTACCAGCACCAGCACGCAAAGGAGAGGATCGATTGGCAAGATCTGACATGATTCAGGCGGAAGGCGCCGTAATCGAGGCGCTTCCGAACGCGATGTTCACCGTCGAGCTCGAAAATGGCCACCACGTCCTGGCACATGCCTCCGGTAAGATGCGCAAGAACTTCATTCGCATCCTCATTGGCGACAAAGTCCGTGTCGAGCTTTCCCCATATGACCTCCAGCGAGGTCGCATCACCTACAGATTCCGCTAACGCTCCAAACACCGGCGTTCGAGCCTGCTCGGTTCACGCGCCGCTCCCTACACGTCGAGTTGACGCGGCAGCTTCTTCGGCCCAGCCTGTACCACGATGGTGCTGGCGTCGTTGAATGCCGCGAAGTCGCGTAGCGTCTCCTGCAGGCGTTCCGAAATCTCGTCGTCAAACTTAATTCCCGGCTCCACATGTACCGAGCGCAAATAAAGCACGCGCTCGCGGCGATCCACCTTCGGATCGAGCCGTCCAATGAGTCTGCCCCGATCGAGAATCGGTAGGTTGTAGTACCCGTATTTCCGCTTCGGGGCGGGAGTGTAGCACTCGAGCCGATACTCGAAGTCGAACAGCTTCTCGGTGCGCTGCCGTTCCCAGATCAGGTTGTCGAATGGTGAAAGGAGCGTCGTGCGCGTCGGCCGTCGCCCGGCGCGTACGTCTTCGAGAAGCGAGCGGTTGGACTCGGTCACATAAGCCAATCCGAGATCCTCGATCTCGACGCCAAAGATCTCATTGCCCTGTGCCAGATCGGCAAGGATGCGGCGGGTCCGTGCGCCCCACTTCGTTCGAAAATAGTCGTTGATTCCAGCTAGAAATCCAATGCCCATAGCATCAAGAGCCTTCATCGCGAGCGTGCGCTCCTCGTCGGTTTCCGAAGGTAGCTCGGAAGTGACATGTTCCGGAAAGACGCGACCGATGAGGTCATAGTGCCGCTGGAAGTTCACGCGCCGGTGAATGGCTAGCGCTCCAGTCGTCCAGAGCAGGTCAAGCGCCTGATTCTCTGGCTTTCCTCCCCACCATGACCAGGCCGCCACTGGTTCGACCGCCTCAACTCGCTCAAAGTGACTGGAGCTTATCGGGCCATGCAGGCGGACGGCGTCCAGTACCTGGGAGATGATCTCCTGATTCTCGATTGCCCAGGAGTCTTCGCTGTCCATGTGCTTGATCTTGCGCTGCTGCATTCGGCGCCGGAAATATGGGAAGAGCTCGGCTGGTAGTAACGAGGCGGCGTGTCCCCAATACTCGAACAACATGCGGTCTGGATGATGAAGCTCGTCGACGAGATCGGAGTCGTACTGCCCCAGGCGGCTCCACAGGACCAGATAGTGGCTGCGAGCGACGACTGAGATGGTGTCGATCTGCAGGCAGCCGATGCGGCGGATAATCTCCATGATGACGCTCTTGGACGGAGGTTCAGAGATCGGTTCGTCAAGGCCCTGTGCGATGACTGCCAAGGCTTTGGCTTCGTCTTTGGAGATCCGCACGGTCATCTGCTCGATCCTCTCCGAACGACGATCTGAGAGAATCATTGTAACAGAACATTTGATCTATACGTTCGCGGCAAACATTAACAAGCGGAGCGAGTCGGCTGGATTACGGATCGACCTGATTGAACGGGAACTCGCATTCGGCGACCATCCGCAGGAGTTCGTCGCGCATGGCGAGGATAGTGCCATGCAGGGTCGGGTCCGTCTCAAGCAATCTGGATTCGGCAAGTTCGTCCTCATCCAGCACCAGCGTGCGGCCGTCTGGATAGGCGATGACGTCGATGTACAGGTCGTGCCAGTAGATCGTCTGGTCGTCGACCCATGATGGATGCGTGACGTTGCAGTACCATCCCTTGAGCTGGCCCTCCTTGGTGAAGATCGAGAAGGCGTTGAATGGTCGATAAAGCGCGAAATATTCGAAGAAGACGTCGTCCGGCTCGAAGACGAGGTACCCCAGATCGACGCGGCGCTGTTCCCAAGGAGCACGCGCCGCGACCCACAATGGCGGCGACGAAATCGCTTCTCCAGGATAGCGGATCGCTTCGGTCCCATCTGGTTTCAGCTTCACGATGGTCACTGGTGTGCCGGGTGCGAGTATTGGATCTTGAGTGGGACTGTCCGGGCTCATCGCTCAACCTCGGATTATTCGCAGCAATTCAACCGTCTTTTCGTGGAGCAGCTCCGGCGTGTCCGCCTCCACGTTGAGCCGCAGTAGCGGCTGGGTGTTCGAGGCGCGGACGTTGCACCACCACGTGGGATATCCGATGGTGAGCCCGTCCAGATGATCGAGGTCGGCATCGGCGTAGGTCGTCTCCAGCTTCTCCAGCACACTCTGCTGATCGACGACTTCGGAGTTGACCTCGCCGGAACGCACGTAGTGGTCGAGCGGCTTGAGCGCCTCGCTGATGCTGACTCCTTCGGTCGACAGCAGCTCGATGATAGTGAGTGCGGCGATGATGCCGGAGTCGGCATACCAGTTGTCTCGGAAGTAAAAGTGTCCCGAATGCTCACCTCCGAACACGGCGTCATTCTCACGCATTAGTGCCTTGATGAACGAATGACCGACGCGAGATCGAACGCCTCGTCCTCCCTCTTGCTCGATGGTCTCCGGAACGGCGCGCGAACAAATGAGGTTGTAGACGATCGCGCTGCCAGGGTGTTTGCGCAGCAGGGATTTGGACGCCAGAGCCGTAACCATGTCACCGCCCACGAAGGTACCGTGCTCATCGAGTATGAACATGCGGTCCGCGTCGCCGTCGAAGGCAATACCGAAGTCCGCCCCACGTTCCACGATGACGCGCTTTAGATCGCGGGTGTTCTCCGGCTCGATCGGATTTGCCGGATGGTTGGGAAATCGGCCGTCGAGCTCGAAGTAGAGCGGGATGATGGTGATCGGTAAGTGCTTGAAGACCGCCGGAACGATCTTGCCGGCCATTCCGTTTCCCGCGTCAATGGCGATCATCATCGGCTTCACCTCTGCTGGATCGATCATCGAAAGGACGTGAGACGCGAATTCGGGAAGGATGTCTTTCGTCTGCAATTTCCCGCGTGTCGTCGGCTCCGCAAATCCACCCGCAAGCACCAGATCGCGGATCTCACCGATGCCTTCGTCCATGCTCAACGGTCGTGCCTCTGACCGGCAAAATTTGAAGCCGTTGTATTCGGCCGGGTTGTGGGACGCAGTGACCATGACTCCGGCATCGAAACCGCGCTTCCCGACGGCAAAGTAGAGGCTGTCCGTGCTTACCAATCCGATGTCGTAGACGTCGGCCCCCTCATCCCGAATGCCGTCAATCAGGGCGCTGGCCAGCACGGGAGATGACACCCGCATGTCGCGTCCAACTGCAACCTTACGTGGCTTGAGATAGGCGACAAATGCGCGTCCGATGGCGTACGCAATCTCCGGATTGAGCTCATCTGGGTAGACTCCGCGCACGTCATACGCTTTAAAGAGGTCAGCCGTCGACGCCATCATTTCCCTCCATCGTTGTGTAAATCCCGGTGGTTTGCCTGACCTGCTGCCAATTGAGCGAGCCGGTCTAAATTGGGTTGGGATAGGCGAAGAATCGCGTCTCAATTCCGAACTGTTTGGCCGCCAGCTCGGCAAGAGCCTGGATACCCAATCGCTCGGTCGCCTCGTGCCCACCTGCGATGACTGTCACACCGAGCTCTCGCGCCAGGGCCATGGTTGGCTCACGTACGTCGCCGGTGACCAATACGCCGCAGCCAAGCTCGGCGGCTTCTTCCAATGCCGAATAGCCTGATCCGCTCACGACCGCCACATGATCGGTCTCATCTGGCCCGCCGTCGAGCACGGTTGGCGTTCGATCCGTGATCTGTTGAACGCGATGGGCGAGTTCTCCGACAGCGACGGGAGCAGGCGACCTACCGATGAATCCAATTGCCTGTCCTGCCACCTCGGAAAATGAACGCTCAATTTGGAGGCCAAGGCGTCGAATCAACCGGGCGTTGTTGCCGATCTCTGGATGCGCATCGAGCGGAAGATGGTAGCCGGCGAGACTCAGATCATTGACAAGCAGCAGCTGAAGCCGCGCGCGCAACGGGCCAGAAATTGGGCCGGCTCGCTCGCCCCAGAACAGCCCGTGATGTACGAGCAATATGTCGGCATTCCAGTCCAGGGCACCGCGAATGACGCGCTCACTCACGCTCACGGCACACGCAAGCCGACGGATGTCGTGTTTGCCCTCGACTTGAAGACCGTTCAGCCCCGCATCGCGAAAGCGGTCAGCATCGAGTGTCGACGTACAGAATTCAATCAATGCGTTTCTGGATATCACGATGACTGTTCCCCTGTTCTTCTGTCCCTGTTCTGAGATTCTGCCATGGATCAGGTGAAGACGCAGTGGGCGCGAGTTTGGATGGAGTTGTTCCCGTGCATTTGTGCCGATCCGGCGTCTCGCTCGTACTGGCAAGGCTTCAATTGTTATGCTAGTCGAAGTGTGTGTCAGGCTGGAACACGAAGGTTGGCTATCTGGGCCAATGCGTGCTTCCGAATGAACGGGTGTATCAAACCTGTGATTGGAAATTCGTCAGCACGATGAAAGCCTTACGAACGTTTCGAGTGACTCCAACCCTCCCCAACGTCCTGGAACCGCTCAGGACCATCAGCCATAACCTCTGGTGGGTGTGGCATCACGACGCTCGGTACCTTTTCGCGCAGCTCGATCCTGAGTTGTGGGACAAGACGCGGCATAATCCAGTGCTGTTGCTCTCGACCATTGATCAAGACAAGCTGGATGCCGCGGCGGCGGACCAATCCTACGTGGACCGGGTCATCGGGGTGAACCGCGAGCTGTCACGCTACATGGAGGGGACCTCGACCTGGTACGGCCGCACGGAACGCGGTCGGGATGAGCCGCTGGTAGCCTATTTTTCGGCGGAATTCGGGGTTACTGAATGCATGTCGATCTTCGCCGGTGGCCTTGGCGTGCTGGCCGGGGACCATCTCAAGTCCGCCAGCGATCTCGGTCTTCCGCTGATTGGCGTTGGCCTGCTGTACCAGCAGGGCTACTTTCATCAGAGTCTGAACGAAGCCGGCTGGCAGCAGGAGATTTACCGGCAGAACGACTTCCAGCGCATGCCCCTGGAGCTCGTCCAGGGCGACGACGGTCAACCAATTTGCGTCGAGATCGACTTCCCTGGTCGCAGCGTCTATGCGTGCGTATGGCGCGCGCAAGTCGGGCGCGTTCCCTTGTTCTTGCTCGATACCAATGTCCCGCTCAATGATCCGAACGATCGTGGGATCACCGACAAGCTGTACGGCGGCGATATCGAGACGCGCATTCAGCAGGAGATGATTCTCGGGATCGGCGGCTATCGAGCACTGCAAGCGATGAACTTGCGGCCTTCGATCTATCACATGAACGAGGGTCACTCGGCCTTTCTTGGGCTAGAGCGTGTGCGAGAGATCATGCAGGAGCATGCGGTCGGGTATGCTGAGGCCCGTGAAGTGGCTTCGGCAGGACTCGTCTACACCAGCCACACGCCTGTTCCGGCGGGTCACGACTATTTTGCACCCGACCTCGTCGACCGTTATCTGCACGGCTATCCGGAGTCACTTGGGCTTTCAGTCCGGGACTTCCTGGCGCTCGGACGTCAGAACGCGGAAAACGACGGTGAAGCGTTCTGTATGACTATCCTGGCCCTCAAGCTGGCGTCATACAGCAACGGAGTCAGCGAGCTTCATGGCGACGTCACGCGTGCCATGTGGCGCGGCATCTGGCCGGGTGTGCCGGTCGAAGAGATTCCCATCGGACACGTCACCAACGGGATTCATCTCAATTCCTGGATTTCCCCCGAGATGGGGAAACTCTACGATCGATGTATCGGCGAGGGATGGCGGCATGAGCCCGCCAATAACGACGTTTGGAATCGAGTCTCTGAGATCCCCGAGGGCGAGCTTTGGGCTACGCATGAGGCGTGTCGCTTGCGACTCGTGGAATTTGCTCGCTCCCGTCTCATGACGCAATACGTGCGACGCGGGGCGTCACGACTCCAGATCGAATCCGCTCGCCACGTTTTGCGCCCCGACGCGTTGACCATCGGCTTCGGCCGGCGGTTCGCGGCGTACAAGCGCGCCACGCTCCTCTTTCGCGATCCGGCCCGGCTCGAGCGCCTGTTGACCGACGAGAATCGACCGGTGCAGATCATCATAGCGGGGAAAGCGCACCCGCGTGACGACCAAGGCAAGGAGCTTATCCGACAGATCGTATCGCTGGCGCGTGAGGCTCCGTTTCGGGACCACATCGTCTTTATCGAGGACTACGACATCCATGTCGCCTCGCAGATGGTCCAGGGCGCCGACGTGTGGCTAAACACTCCACGCCGCCCCATGGAAGCCAGCGGCACGAGCGGTATGAAGGCAGCCGCCAACGGCGGCCTCAATATGAGCACGATCGACGGTTGGTGGGCGGAAGCCTGGAAGAACGCGTCGCTAGATCGCGCGCCGATCGGCTGGGCAATCGGGCGAAGCGAGCCGTTCCCGTCACTCGAAATCCAGGATCAGGCGGATTCACTCGATCTGTACGAGATCCTCGAGCAGCACGTCGTCCCGACCTTCTATCGTCGAGACGCGGACGGTCTGCCCCATGACTGGATCGATCAGATGCGTTCTTCCATCAGCCAGCTGACCGGCGTGTTCAACACCCACCGCATGGTCTGGCAGTATTACCAGCACTTCTACCTCCCTTCGGCTCACCGACTCGAGCGGCGATCGCGCGACGATCTGATCGTAAGTCGGGCCCTCGCCTGCTGGAAGGAGCAAGTGCGGCAGCACTGGGGTGAAGTTCGGGTGCTCGAAGTGGCCTCCGACATCCGTGACTCGGTCTCTCCAGGATCGACTTTCGAAGTATCAGCGCACGTTCAGACTGGCGATCTCGGTCCGGAAGACGTCAACGTTCAGCTCTACGTTGGTGTCGTGGATCAGGACGACGAAATCACGTCCGGTTCATCGGTCCCGATGTCATTGATCAGACACGACGAGCACGACAACCCGGTGTTCAGCGCCAGACTACAGACGAGCCCCTCAAGCGGTGTGAGCGGGTTCACCGTCCGAGTGCTGCCCCGTCATGAAGAATTGGTAACTTCGTTCCTTCCTGGTTTGATCACCTGGGCTGAGCGACCATCATGACGGCGCTCACGTTTCGCCAAACGCTGTGACGGGCGGTCGCCGCAGCCTTCCGGTCAGTGCGCACAAGAGCGAATTTGTGGATCTCATCGCCGATTCAGGCGCTTGCCGGACATGTCCGCGTATGGCCGGACCCGCCGTTCTGAGCGGCCGGAACGGACCGATTCCCGCCAGCATCATGTTCGTAGCGGAAGCACCGGGGCGGTTCGGCGCTACGCGCACCGGCGTCCCTCTCTGCGGGGATCAATCCGGGCGCAACTTCGAGCGCCTGCTTGGAATCGCATCATTGCATCGAGAGGACGTTTTCGTGACCAATGCCGTCCTCTGCAACCCACTGGACACACGAGGACGCAACGCCGCACCGTCGCGGACGGAGCTGCTGAATTGTGTTCACTATCTCGAACGTACCATTGAGCTGGTTGACCCAGCGGTCGTCGTGAGCCTCGGTGCGATCGCATTGCAGGCGCTGAACCTGCTCTCGACCCACTCCGCAACGCTGCGTGAAGACGTTGGGCGGCCCATCCGGTGGGCGGATCGGCTGCTCGTGCCCCTCTATCACCCGAGCCCACGCGCCCAGATTCATCGCCCCTTTGCGCGGCAGGCTGAGGATTTTGTCCGGCTGCAAGAGATTGTTCAGGCGAAGACACTCTGCTGAGGAGCCCGTGTAAATCGTCCAAGTGGTGTCTTTTGGCCCCAATGACCCATGGCTGGCCGGCGCGTCCGCCGCAATCTTGAATCTGAGCTATCGCCGTGGCGGTCAACCGGCGCGTGTCCGGAACTTGAATCGGTCAGCTGGGGATATCTATGGCTGGCGACTACCGTGAATTAGGTTCAAAACGACGAGGAAGACGTGTTGTCCCGATCTTCTTTGTCCTGCTCGCCGGGTCGCTCGTAATGGCCATGTTGATGACTGCCGACGTCTCCCCACGCATCTCGCCTCCGAACCCGCCACCGCCCGGTGGTCCGGTGACGTGGGCCGCCGACACCGAGACGGGCGATGTCTCCCAGTGGGCCAACGGACAGTTCGGCGAAGCCGTCTTCAACACCGGAACCGGGAATGTGGAGGCGTCGACGGACGTCGCCCGAAGCGGCCGATATTCGCTCAAGATGAGCATTTCTGGCGCCGCCAATGAGACACAGGCAGCGCGGATCCTCCGATGGCATGACAACCCGGTGGAAGCGTATTACAGTGTCTGGTTCAACTTCCCACAGGTCTACCGCCCCGCGGAGTGGTGGAACGTACTGCAATTCAAGTCCCAATCGAACACCGACAACGTGCCCACCTGGGTCCTCAACGTCGGCAACCGACCGGATGGAACCATGTATTTCTATCTGTGGGACGCGCTCACGAACACCTCGTATTCGCCGCTCCATCACGTTGATCTTCCAATCAGTTCCTGGTTCCAGGTCAAGGTCTTCTTTCGCCGTGCTACGGATAACACTGGTCGCATCACGATCTGGCAGGGGAATGACTTGCTCTTTGACATTGACCAGGTGCGGACCGCGATCGCCGACAACACGCATTTTGGAGTTGGCAATTACGCAGACGACATCACGCCGTCCGATTCCGTCATCTATGCCGACGACGCCGTCATTCGCTCCGTTCTTCGGACGCCGACGAATCAGGATGAGTCCAGCGCCCCCTCGTCTTGATCACTCACTCAATTGACAAGCTGCCGTCCAACTTTCAGACTGGCTGGTGCACCGCCGCTGTGCGGTTGCATTCCAATACGTTGACA
The DNA here is from genome assembly GCA_963713965.1 of uncultured Chloroflexia bacterium. GTDB lineage: Bacteria > Chloroflexota > Chloroflexia > Thermomicrobiales > Thermomicrobiaceae > CALAGB01. The sequence continues at coordinate 742,796 of OY970217.1, read as the reverse complement.
CAGGGAAGAGGCTATTGAGCATGGAGAATTCCGACGCGTCTGAATCGTCACTGAACCAGGTCTTCGAGTACATCGACTCAAACCGCGAGACGTACATTGAGCGGCTGGTCGACTACGTCCGCCGTCCCAGCATCAGCGCGCACGGCGTCGGTATCGCCGAGGTCGCGGACTACATCGCTGGCGTGATGAAGGGGATCGGTCTGGACGCGCGAGTGATGCCAACGTCCGGCTGGCCGATGGTCTTCGCCGAGCGGCACAAGTCCGACGACGCGCCGACGGTCTTGCTCTATGGACACTACGACGTTCAACCGCCCGACCCTCTCGAGGAATGGGTCTCTCCGCCGTTCGAACCAACGATTCGGGATGGCCGCCTCTATGCGCGCGGTGTTGGGGACAACAAGGGCCAGCACTTCGCACAGATTCTTGGGATCGAGGCGCTCCTGACTGTTCAGAAAGCGCTGCCGTGTAACGTCAAGATATTGCTTGAAGGGGAAGAGGAGGTCGGCAGCCCGCAGATGCCGGTGTTTGTCGATCAGCACCGTGATCTATTGTCGGCCGACCTGGTCATCACAAGCGACGGACCCGTGTCGGAGAGCGGTCGGTCGGTGGTCAACTTCGGCAACCGTGGCGTGTTGAGCTTTGAACTGAGAGCGATCGGCGCGAATCGTGATCTGCACTCTGGCAATTGGGGCGGCGTGGTTCCGAATCCGATCTGGACGCTGGTTCATCTGCTCCAGTCGATGAAGAACGAACAGGGCCATGTCACCATCGACGGATTCTATGACAGCGTGGAATCTCTCTCCGACTTGGAGCGTGAAGCGCTCGCGAAGCTGGAAGTCGACATTGAGGGAGTCAAACGTTCACTGAATTTGGAAGAGCTCGATCAGCCGCTCGATCGCGGATTTTTCGAACGGTTGATGGCCTGGCCGACGTTCGCCATCAACGGATTCCACGGCGGTTACGGTGGCCTCGGGTCCAAGACCGTGCTCCCGCATGAGGCCTTCGTCAAGTGTGACGTGCGGCTGGTCGAGTCGCAAACCGCGGAAGAGGTCTTCGCGAAGATCGAGAAGCATGTTCGGCAGCATGCTCCGAGTGTGACGATTATCCGCCAGGGTTCGATGGATCCCTCCAAGACTCCACTCGACTCCAAATTCGTCACACCTATCAGTCGGGCGCTCGAAGCAGTACAGGGTGAGCCACCGATTCTGGAGCCGTCTGCGGGTGGGAGCTTGCCAAACTACGTCTTCACCAAGGTGCTAGGAATGCCCGCGTTCGGCGTACCGTACGCCAATCCAGACGAGGCGAATCACGCGCCGAATGAGAACATGGAGCTGGATCGGTTCATCAATGGGATCAAGACTGGGGCGGCCATGCTGACGTTCATTGGGTCGATGAAGTCGTAAACAATAGGTATGGAATGGTGCTTCCCGTCCTCGCGGCTGCAGGATAACCGAGGTCGGAGAGGATGCAGTCGAATCCGAGCTAGGAAGTGTGCCGGACCGGTGGCATGTCATCGAGGGGGAGATGGACTGTGAATGTCGATCCGTCTCCCTCCACGCTCTCGACTTCAATGTGCCCCCCGTGCTGTTCCACGATCTGCTTTGAGCTCGCCAGACCGAGTCCCGATCCGCGGATCTGGCCCTCGACGTTCGATCCTCGGCGGAAGCGCTCAAACAACCGCGGAAGATCCGCCGCGGGAATACCGATGCCGTGATCCTGGATGTGGATCTGCGCCCAGGCTCGATCCCCATGTGTGTGCTCGACTCGAATCAGGATCTCGGTGTTGTCGGGACTGTATTTGATCGCGTTATTGATCAGGTTCGACAAGACGCGGGAGAGACGCATTTCATCGAAATGCCCGACGAGGAGTGCATCCTCAGCCTCCACACGAATACGGTGGAATCGCGACGTGGCCGCTTGCTGGTCGGCTAGCTGCTTCACCAGCTGAACGAGATCGGTTCGGCTGCGCACCAGCTCGACCGGTCTTCCCATCTGCAATCGTGTCAGATCGAGGAGTTCGTCGATGAGGTCAACTGCCTGGACGGCGGAGTTCTCGATGCGGTCGACGATTGGCAGCAGTTCGGGATTGGCGACTTGCGCCCTGCGGCGTAGGAACTGAGCGTTGCCCTTCACCGAGGTGAGCGGGTTTTTCAGATCGTGAGACAGAGTCTGCAGGAACTCGTCCTTCTGGCGTTCAAACTCCTTGAACGAGGTGATGTCCTGGAACGTCGTTACCGCACCGGTGATGTTGCCCTGATCGTCGACAATCGGCGCGCTATTGACGAGCAGCGGGATCAGTTCGCCTGAGGTCGCGTTGCGGAGCATGAGTTGCTTGCCGACCGTGCGTTCGCCATAGAGAAGTGAGCGGGTCGTTGGAAGCTGTTCTGTTTCCCACGGCGTTCCATCAGGGTCGACAACTCCAAACACGCCATAGCCATGATAATCATCGGCGGGGACGGGTTGTCCCCAGATATGTCTCGCGGCCTGGTTGCTGACGACAATACGGCCCGTTTCGTCGGTAATGGCGATGCCTTCGGGAATGATGTCGATGATCTGTTGCAGGCGATCCCGCTCAGCAATGGCTGCGGCGGCGAAGCGCGAGATCTGTCGGCGGCTTTCCACCTGCTGGGTGACGTCCGTGCACACTCCGGTCATGTGATGGGAGCGTCCTCGGCCGCCCTGAACTACACGGCCCCGAGCGTCGAGCCACTGGATTTCTCCATCGGGACGAATATTCCGGTATTCCACGTGGAAGTCTTCGCCGCTTTCGACCGTCTCGTTGATGGCGGACATCACACGCTCTCGGTCGTCAGGATGCAGACTTCGCTCGAAGTCGTCGAACGTGCCTCCGAACGTGCCCGATTCCAGCCCGTGAATACGCTCCATGTTCGACGACCAGATGACTTCGCCGGTTCCGAGGTTCCAGTCCCAGGTACCCATGCGTCCAGCTTCGAGTGCCAGTTGCAATCGCTGATCGACCGCGGCTCGCTCGATCTCAGCTATCTTTCGCTCGCTGATGTCCCGCGCGGTCTTGGACGCGCCGATGATGCGGCCCATGCGGTCGCGAATCGGAGAGAGTGAGACGGAGACGTCGATTACACGACCGCCTTTGGTGCGTCTGATCGATTCATGTTGTTCGACTCGCCTGCCCTGGTAAATCTGCTCAAGAAGTTCGTGCATTTCGTAATACAGGTGATCGGGATACAGCATCGTGACTGGCTGGCCCATGACTTCATCGGCCGTGTAGCCGAACACGCGCTCCGCGGCGAGATTCCAACCGGAAATGAGACCGTCAAGCGTCTCCCCGATGATGGCGTCATCAGAGGATGTCACGATCGCCGCGTAGTGGCGTTGAAGTTCTTCGGCTTTTTCATGATCAATCGTTGTGGCCAGGATATTGGCGACGGATTGGACGAAGTTCACGTCGTCCTGGGTGAATTGCGTCCGTTCCCGCGTGTGAACACTCAGTACGCCGTATGGTTCATCGCCGCCTGAAACCAGCACGCTGATGCCGCTCACGATTCCTTTATGGCTCAAACGGTCGACATCTCGAAACCGGTTCTCGGTCTCATAATCGTGCACAATGACTGGTCCGGCTACTTCCAGAGCGTAGCCCACTTCCGACTGCGAGTTGGACGGAATGACCAGGGATCCGACTTCCTCTAACGTCCAGCCGACACCGGCTACCAGCTTGAATTCGCTCCCGCCTCGAAGCAGCTCCCACAGCTCAACGAACTCGAGGTCCAGCGTCTGCCCAACTGTTTCGACCAGCCGATTCATGAAGGAAGGTAGGTCGACAGAATCCAATGCCTGCCGGCCGAGCTCAGCCACCGCGGCTTGCTGGCGGACTCGCTGATTCAACGTTTCTTCGATTTGCTTGCGCTTGCTGATATCTCGTACGCTGATCCAAAGTCCATCGTCAATTGGGATGAGCGACACTTCGATCCAGCGATCCATGACCGAAGAAAACGTCTCAAATTGAGCGGACTTGTTCTCCCGCAAACTGCGCTGCACCTGTTGATAGGTATGACTTCCGACCGCTTCGGGATGCAGTTCCCATACGTTTTTCCCCAACATGTCATCCGTGCTACTGGACCACATGCTTGCGGCGATCGAGTTCACCTCCAGAATGTTCCCATCCCGATCCACCCGAACCAGCGAGTCGGCAACGTTCTGGATGAAGAGCGGCGCGAGCTCAACGTCGATGGACTGCGGCCGTTGATCGCGGATGGATTCTTCTCCTTTGCCGTTCAACGCGGCGAGTTGACCGCCGTCAAGCCTGGCAAGGAGCGCAAGTGGGTCATCCAATGAGCCGGCGCCGTCATGGTCTTGCCCGTAGAACGGATTAGGATGGAGGGAGGAATTCAACATCAAGCGTGGGTGATCGCGTAGTCCGCTAGCCAGAATTTCCTTTTCAATAGACGTTCGGTCGTAGAGACAACAGATCGTCACACCATCAGCCATCGTCGAGAGAGTATTCACGTCCGCTTCAACACGCAACAGATTCGGCGTCATCGAGGACACGTCGACGGTCACCAAAATTCCAATGAATCCGTGATCCAGAGCAGTGTCCCGACGTCGGGCAACCTCTTTCCAGAATGATTCCGCGTTGAATTTGGAATCGCTGACGAAATCGTCGAAGTGCATGAAAGCGAGGGCGCCGCCCTGCGCCGCCTCAGCCAACACGCCGTCTGTCCCCGCGACATCCTCGATAGAGTCAGGCACGCAATCGTGCGACAGCACACACAGGCAGCAGTAATGGTCCGCAAGAAACCGGGCCAGCAGAGTAGCGATGTCTTTTTGTCGCTGCTGAGGCGAGTAGATCAAGCAGATCGAATCCAATGGTTTAGGGCCCTTCATCGCAGACTTCCCTCACCCACATGTTTCGACGGCTTGGCTTTGTGCGCAATCGCGAAGCTAGCCCAACCTCGCCATCACCTGAACCTGGTGCGGGCTCGCCGTGCGCGCGTATCAAGGTACGACTCCGTCGCAGTTCAAGGCCGAGCGTGCCGCGATTCCCCCATATTATCAATGAAATCACGCCTGCTCGGCAACAGGGCTGACACGGACGAGAAGAACCGTCCTCTGCCATCCGGACTGGCACGACCCGCAGAACTCGGAACTATGTGAGTGTCGACTGGATGATGTGCAAGTTTTGGGCCTTTGATTCGATTGATCCTGCTCGGGGCGTCGTGCGAAGATCGGATCAGACCCTGGTCGCACCGTGGCCGACCACAGTCGACGGAGCGATTGGAGTACAACGTATCGCCTGAAACCTTGGCGAGGAAGGACCGCACCATGTCCAGCCAAAGTCCTACAGTGAGTGACGCACTACGCGAGCTCCTGGGCGAAGTCTCAGCAGACCAGTTGATGGAGTACAACGAGAACATCGCGCAATGGGTCAGGCTCTCGGGAAGCGATGAGGAGCGCAAGTCGTTCGACTACATCGCATCGGTTATTGAGAGCTGGGGCATCAAGTACGAGCGCTACAACCCGATCTGTCTTGTTAGCCTCCCAGGACCAGCGTCGTTGCAGATCGTCGGGGGCGATTCACTCCCGTGTATCACGCACTCCTTTTCGACGACCACGGGCGCGGTCGGGGTTGAGGCGGAGCTCGTGTATGCCGGTGCGGGACGAGAAGAAGATTATGCGTCGATTGACGCTCGCGGGAAGATCGTGCTGACCGAGGGCCTGGCAGGTCCACCCAAGGTTGCTCCGTCCGAATCACACGGTGCTGTTGGCGTGATCAGCATCAGCGGTCCAGAAGTCCACGAGATGATCATCTCTCCCGTTTGGGGAAGTCCCACCCCCGAGACGGTCGGCAAGCTTCCGACGTTACCGCACGTCTCGATCGATGCGGCTGCCGGTGACAAGCTCAAAGAACACCTCAAGTCGGGTACTGTTCGGGTCAAGATGGCGACCGAAGTTGATACCGGCTGGCGTCCGTTGCCGACATTGGTGGCCTATATCCAGCCGGACAAGCCGTCCGACCAGTATGTGATGTTCAGCGGGCACGTCGATTCCTGGCATTACGGCGCGATGGATAACGGCAGCGCCAACGCTTCGATGATGGAGGTCGGCCGCATTCTGAGCCATCACCGAGACCTGCTCAAACGCGGAGTCCATCTGGCTTTCTGGTCGGGGCACTCCCATGCAAGATATGGAACCTCGACCTGGTATGCCGACGAATTCTGGACCGATCTTCACGACCACTGCGTGGCCCACGTCAACATTGACGGCCCCGGAGCCATCAATGCCACGGTCCTGTCGGAAGCGCCGACGATGGCCGAGTCACATGGTTTGGCGCGGGACCTCATCGAGGCGTTGACCGATCAGGAGCTCGAATATCGCCGCATCGGTCGATTGGGAGATCAATCCTTCTGGGGCGTTGGGCTTCCATCCTTCTATTGCGGAATCTCTTCGCAGGGGCCGTCGGATGACGCGCAAGCGGACATGTCGGCCGGGATCAGCGGTGGCAGGCCGCGTCGTGGAGGCACGGCGTGGTGGTGGCACACTAAAGACGACCTGATGGACAAGATCGAACCCGAGTTTCTGGCAAGAGACGCGCGTGTCCTGCTGGCGACGGTCTATCGTCTGGCCACCGACACCATCCTGCCGTTCGACCAAACACAGGCAGTCGAGGAAATCCGTGGCGCGCTAAACGACATCGCCGCGGTCGCTGGAGACGCTTTCAACCTGAGCGATGCGTTGGCCGAGGCGGACGCTCTGCTGGACGCGGCGAATACGTTGCGCGAGAGATGTACGAGGCCGGTCGACGACGCGCAGGCTGATGCGTTGAACGCCTGCATCATGCGGCTCAGCCGATTGTTAATTCCCGTCAACTACACCGAGCGCGGTCCGTTCGAGCAGGATCTGGCGCTGGGATCACAGCCGGTGCCGGGGCTGCGGCCCGCAGGCCTACTGGCCAAGATGGACGAGGAGAGTGGTGACCGGCAACTGCTGCGCATCAAACTGCAACGTGAGCGCAACCGCGTGCGCCAGGCGCTGCGTGATGCGAAGGCTTCGATCGACGAAGCGCTGATCAAAACCTCCTAGGCGTCTCGTACAACACAAAAAGACGGTTGGCGGGTTCTCCAGTGAACCCGCCATTTTGACGTTTCTTGGAGCCGACGCCGCATCGGAGTCACAGGTTCTTACTGATCCATGGAACTCCGGATCCGCTTCATGACGGTTCCCATTGCCTATTAGAGTCCACTTTTCAGACAATTCCCGTCCAAAACCGACCTGCAACAGTGCACCAACTCCTCACGAACCATCCTCGCTTGTGCCGACCGCAAAAAAAAGAGGGATGACATTGTGGGCCCGTCATCTAGATTCAGCGAATCAATGTCGATAACTTAGATATCAAGTACAAAAACCAGGCATCGGCGGGCAATTCGAACAAACGAGCCGACAAATCTTGGATTCGTCGCGAGGTGAGTGGCTATCGACACCTGACGATTCCGCAGACCGAGCTGCATTGATTCGTCCGATCGTGAGGACAGTTGGGGGAGAGTAAACACGTGACGACAACCGTATCGACCGGGACTGTCGAGCGCGACCGTGACACCGCGATGGCCTACTCCCTGCTCGGGTTCACAATGGTTGTTTGGGGCGGGTCGTTCGTCGCGGCCCGTTCGCTGTTGGCGACAAGCTCGGTGGGCACGACCGTTCTGACTCCGACCGTCCTCGCCGCGCTCCGCTTCGGGCTGGCGAGCCTCTTCTTTGTCCCCGTGCTCGTGGGAAGGCGACTCCGTGCGGACGGTCGATCAAAGCCATTGACGTGGATGAGTCGATCCGATCTCCTGATCTTGGTCGGCCTCGGGCAGCTCGGAATCGCCGCCTATTTCTGGCTCCAGTACACGGGAGTCCGTCTCACCAACGCCGGAATCGCATCAATCCTGGTGGTTGGATTGATCCCAGTAGCGACCGCGTTTGTCGCTCGTGCGCGACTTGGTGAAGCGCTGAGGACGAGCCACGCCGTCGCGCTGCTCGTGGGGCTGACTGGAGTCGGCATCATCGTCGTGCAGCGAGGATCAACAATCGGCTTGAGTTCGTCCGGCGGCTTCGCTCTTGGAGCGCTGTGTCTCATCGCGGACGCGCTGCTGTTTGCCGTTTACTCGACATTGTTGCGACACCTGAGAGCGCGATTCGACTCGCTGACGCTGACCGCGGGGACGACCATCTCCGGAACGGCGGGGCTGATAGTGCTGGCAATGGTCACCGGCGGGCTGACGGCTGTCACACGACTCGATGCATGGCAATGGCTGGCCGTTCTGTATCTGGCGCTGGTCTGTTCGGTATTGGCGTACTTCTGCTACATCCGCGCGCTCGCAACCATCGAAGCTGGGCGTGCGAGCAGCTGGGTCTACTTAGAACCGCCGGTGGCGCTCTTGTTCGGAGCGGTCCTCCTCGGAGAGCACGTGACGCTTGGGGCAATGGGAGGCGGCGCGATCATTGCCGCGTCTGTATGGATCATCAGCCGCGGGAAATGACGCCAGGACGACCATGGCCGATTCATACAGTCCGCAGAGGCAACGTCAGTCTCAGCGTCCCATCAGATCCGCCACGGTTAAGAACGCTAATCCGGCGCCGTGAAGGTTGTCGATTATTTGGGGGAGAGCTGAGACGTCTTTGTCGCCCCCGGCTGGAGCGATGTTGAACAGAATAATATCGCCCGGTTTAGCCTTGCTGGCGGCAGCGATCATCTTCCCGACGGTCTGAGACGACGACCAACTCATGGTGTCGATTGACCACAGGACAGCCACGGAATACCCGGCGGTGGCGGCGTCTCGCTCAACGCTGGAATTCGGGCCGGAATCGATGTCTCCGTAGGGCGGCCGATAGAATGGGGCCGGGCTCTCGCCGGTGATCTGTTTGAAGATCTGGTCGGCACGAGTCAGTTCTTCCGCGCGCCCGGCGGTCGATGTGACCGAATCTGGCGCACTGCTTCCTGTAAATGAGGTGTGGTCGTACGTCTCGTTGATCAGCTGGTTGCCGTCTTCGACGATTTGTCGGACCAGATCGGGGTGAGCCTGCGCCCAAACGCCGGAAATTCCGAAGCTCGCGACGACGTTGCGCGATTTCAGCAACGTCAGGATGCTCTCTACCTTAACCGCCGAGGTTGGATCGTTTCCGACCGAGAACGTAAGGGCCACGTCGTCCTTGGCGGTCTTGACCTGCTTCACGGCGATTGGAGCGTCGGTCGTCGGGGTGACGGTCGGCGGTGGGGTAGCGGTTGGCGCTGATGTGGGAGTCGGCTGGACGGCCGTTGGCGTGGGTTGAACCGTAGGGACTATGGCCACGGCCTGCGTCGGCATTGGCGTTGGCGTTTGAGCAGCGATCGGAGACGGCGTTTCGGCGATGGCGTGCGATGAACCACCGCGCATGAAACTGGCGAGCAGTACGACGGCGAGGACCGCTGCCATCGTACTGAGAGCACCGAACCCGACCAATACACGTCGCGCGCCAGATGACTCCTTACTTGATCGGTTGAAGGTCGCGACGGACGTCACAGCCGGTCCGTTGGACGGCTGCGCGGTCACTTCGAAGCCGACACTACCCGAATCGTTTCGCCTGATCGTGTCGGAGACCTCGAGAGTGATGGTTCGAGATCGTCCCGGCTCGATGGCGACCATCACGGGACTGAAGCGAAACCGAAGTCGATTGCTCCAATCGCGAGCATGCAGCGACACGTGCTCGAGTCGATCGCTCTCGTTGTCCACAATCGCGTGATAGATCGCTCGTCTTGCGGACTCCCTGCCGACCGCTTGTAGCGTGAGTTGCGTCGTCATTTCGGGCTCGACGATCAGCGAGATTGGGACTTCGATTACTGTCGAATCGGGATCGGTTGGTCGCACATGGAGCAACAGACGGTATTCGCCAGGCAACGGTCGATGATCTACGTCGAGTCTCACGGCGACCGATATCGATTTGCGCTGCTCGACTTCGAGCCTAAGGAGACGTGGAAGATCCGGGAACGCAACGAGTTCGGTTGACTCCGTCTCGACACGCAGGTCGACCGCGTCGTCGCTGTGATTCGAAATATGAAGGTCGATCGATGCGCCGTCACCTTGGGTCAGCGTCAACCGATACTCGATTGCGTCGACCTCCAGCGTCGCCGATCGCTGGCCGTCGATCGGAACTCCGACGTTCCTTGCCGACGACGCGGAACCTGCCGCGGCGGCGATTGCGGCAACAACCTCGCTGCCGTTCGCGAAGCGGTCTGCTGGATCTCGCGAGAGGCAGCGTGTTATCACCGCGTCCAATTCGCCCGAAATGGCTGGGTTGAGGTCTCTTGGAGCGGTAACAACGTGATGGTTCTCTTCGTCAGCATCGTTCGTGACGAGTTCCGGTCTTCGCGACGTCACGACCTCGTAGAAAATGGCTCCGAGAGCAAAGACGTCGCCGCGAGGGCTCGGGGCACCTCCAGTTCGCTGCTCCGGAGCTTCGTAAATTTGAAATTGATCCTCGGAATCATCGCATCGGTCGCTCGAATGTCGCTCGGCGCCAGCGAACCCGAAGTCGGAGATCTTGACGACCCAATGGGCTTTGGTGGGAGAATCGGTCGATGATTTGAGGAGCATGTTCTCTGGTTTGAGGTCGCTGTGGACGACGCCATTTTCGTGGGCGAAACTGATCCCCTCAGCGGCTTGTTTCACGATTTGGAGGCCAATGCCGAGCGGGAGTGGTTGTCCGGTGCCACGTGCGCGGTCCATCAACGTTCGGAGCGAACCGTGTTCGAGCAGTTCCATCGCCACGTATACTTGGCCATTCACGTCCCCGACCTCATCGATTTCAACGATGTTCGGGTGACGTAAGGACCTGATAGCGTTCATCTTCTGCATGAATTGACCTCGGTCTGAAACTCTCAGACGCTTGAGGTTGATGACCTTCAAAGCCCCGAAGTGGTCTCCATCCGTGCGCGCTGCTCGATAGACCGTTCCGCTGACGCCAACGGCAAGCAGTGACTCAATTTGATAGCTGCCGACACGGCGGCCTTCCATGGACATCGGGGATACTGCTCCGATTCAGCGGAATGACAGCGCGGACCACACCTGGATTATCGAGATCCCGCTTTGCTGACGCAAACGGATTGCCTCCGGACTTTCGACTACATCAGGCACGGACCATTCCACGTGTTCTCATCACAAAGACGCCGAACGTTATTCGATGGATACAGAATTGGCGTTCAGTGGTGACGCTGGGCCAGCGGATTGCGCGACTTGGTATTCGAATGAACGGTAGCAGTTGACGCGATTGCCTTGGACGTCGATGCTGAACGCCATCTCATGATCGGCCGCCCTCTTGCGCCGTCGTGAAGACTACCGGACTGAAAGGAGCCGCTGAATGCAGCTTGGGCTGATTGGATTGGGTCGTATGGGGGCCTTTATGGCCCAGCGACTATTGCGCAAGGAACAGGACGTGGTCGTCTTCAACCGCACTGTCGCGCGGGCAACTGAGTTTGCCGAAGAACATGGCGGAATGGCCGCGACCACACTCGAAGAGTTAGTCAGCAAGCTCTCACGACCTCGCGCCATCTGGATGATGGTTCCGGCAGCCGCGGTCGACGACCAGATCGATGAGTTGCTGCCTCTGCTCTCTGAAGACGACATTCTGATCGACGGCGGCAATTCTTACTATCTTGACGACCTGCGCCGGGCCGCGTCATTGCGAGAGAAGAAGATTCACTACGTTGATGTTGGAACGAGCGGCGGAGTCTGGGGACTCGAGCGCGGCTACTGCCTGATGATCGGTGGAGAGACCGACGTCGTCCAACATCTAGATCCAATCTTTCGCTCGCTGGCTCCAGGTGTGGAGGCCACTACTCGCACGCAAGGCAGAGAAAATGTCGGCGGCACCGCCGAGTACGGGTACTTGCACTGCGGACCGAATGGCGCTGGTCACTTCGTCAAGATGGTCCACAACGGCATCGAGTACGGCGTGATGGCGGCGTATGCTGAGGGCTTGAACATCCTGCACAACGCTGACGCTGGTTCTCGCTCCAGACTCGCCGACGCCGAAACCGCTCCTCTGCGAAATCCGGAGCACTATCAATACGATTTCAACCTGGCGGACGTCACCGAGCTCTGGCGTCGAGGAAGCGTCATCGGCTCGTGGCTGCTGGATTTGACGGCCAGCGCGCTGCTCGAGAGCCCGGATCTCGGCAACTTCGCTGGGCGCGTGTCTGACTCCGGAGAGGGGCGCTGGACGATTCAAGCCGCTGTCGAAGAAGGTGTCCCGGCAAATGTCCTCAGCGCGGCCCTGTTCGATCGGTTCAGCTCACGTGGCAACGCCGACTTCGCGAACAAGGTTCTCTCCGCGATGCGCTTTCAGTTCGGTGGGCACGTCGAACGGCACACCGAAAGCTGAGACTACCGACGCTTTCATAGCCCGAAATCGACGAGGACGAAGGGTCCGTGGAGTGATCTCCACGGACCCTTCTCGCATCCGATCAGGGTTGCAGGCTCTTGACCGTGAGGTTGGCGTACTCGAACGTCTGGGTGACGTCCGTGTCGAGGTTGTAGGCGGAGAACCCGATGGTTCCTGACGACGGGCCCGAGAACGTCGCCATTCCCTGGTACTGATCGTCAAAGTAGAACCAGAATTGATTTCCCTTGGCGATGACCTTCAAATTGTGCCAATCCATCGCCGAAACTGGTGGATCGAGCTGGAAACCGGCCACCGTATTGACGTTGGTGGATGACGAAATATTGTCCGCGGTTATGAGGACCGCTTGCACTCCGACCAACGAGTCTCCGCTGTAAAGCAGACAGTACTGGTAGTAGGCGCCGCTCGCTCCGCTTTGTGTCGCTCGGTAGACAAGACACGAGGTGGAGTTGCCGTCCGTTGTCAACTTCTTGAGATCCAGGCTATAGGACGCATCACCATAATTGGCGGTGCCACTGGTCGCGCCATCGGCGACTCCCGGCGGTAATGTGATCGTGTAGCCATCCGCGACCGCGCCGCCTGAGGCGCCTGATGGCGCCGAAAAAGACGCCACGCTCGTCAACGGAGATTGGTAGACGGTCGATGCCTCGAGCGGATTCCCATCGTCCGGTCCGGTTGTCGGGGTGCCGGACGGCGTTGTCTCGGTCGGAGATGGCGTTCCCTCGTCTGTCGGTGGCGTCGGCTGGTTCGAGTTATCGTTCAGGTACTCGGCGTGTGTCGGCAGGTCCGGATGTCGGCTGCCGTCCCAGGAATAGCCCCAGAAGTGCCAGCGGAACGATTCGACCAGTGAGCGCAGTGTGGCCGAGATGTTGTCTGGAATGGGATTGCCGTTTGTGTCGAACCACGGGTCGATACTCTGCGGTCCCTGGACCGTGCTGGCATGGGTCGGGATGTCTGGATGGTCCGAGCCGTCCCAGCTGATACCCCAGAAGTGCCAGCGGAAGGCTTCCACCAACGAGCGCAGGGTCGCGTTGGTGTTCGACTGATCGAAGGTCGTGCCAGTGACCCACGGCGACAGCGGATCGCCTGTTCCTGCAAGTCCAACGTGAGTTGGCAGATCCGGATGATTGGAGCCGTCCCAGGAGAGTCCATAGAGATGCCAGCGGAACGCTTCGACGAGCGAGCGAATCGTGGCGTTGATCTGGTCCGCTTTGGGTTGCCCGGAAGCGGTGAACCATTCTGATTCGTTGGCGTCGCTCGAAACCACGAAGTCCCATTGCGCTTTGAATTGCTTACCATCAGCGTCCGTTGCGGCGGCTGTCGCGGTGTAGGTCCCGGCTGACAGCAGCTGTGGCTGAGACACGGTGACTGAATTGGACGAGCCGTTGCCTGTCTCGGCAATCTGGGATCCGTTGAGCATCAGCGTCACGTTCGACAAGGCGACGTCCGATTGCGCATGGGCCGCGACGGAGATCGTGCCGGGCGCCACGGTGGTGAACGGAGCAGGCGTCAATCCATCGAATACGGGAAACGCCGTGTTGGAATCAGCCGACGCGGTCGACCCAATTAGCGAGTAGGCGGCGACGAGGGACAGCAAGATGGCGATCGACGCTGACAACCGTATCAATCGTTTCATGGTTCCTCCAGGGCGCACTCAAGCCCAGACCACCAGCGATCTGCACATTCGGAAAACGTCGGCGGATGTCGCATCTACATCTTCCATGAAATCGTTCCACGGCGCAATCGATACGTGAACCGATTGCATCAATATTCGCCGCCATTGATCGTCGTCACGGAATACTTTGATCAGGGAAGCACGCGCATTTTTGTATGAATCGGGTCGCGGCGTCTGTGGAGCAACTGTACGTTCATGCGGCATTAACGGTGTATAGACCAGATTCGCGATCGCGGCACTTGCGGCACACTGGTATTCTGGAACGGGAATATGCCCGCGATCGCGAATCTGCAGATTGAGGGGTTTTCCGCGAGATTGGGTCGGGTCGGCGGGTAACCCGCTTGTCGACGGATGCGTTCTACTTGTGTCCTGAGCGAAAGGGGCGTGAATCCGGACTGCTCGATGACATTCCATGGCGTTTTGGTGGATGATTAGGGTGGAATTCTGGACTGCGGGAATTTGACTTGATAACCACCTACACGACCGAGAACCCTGTCAAGAGCGCGAGGTCCGGATGAACATGGCGGGTGGGGAAGAATTGAGCCGGTCCACGGAGACGTTAATCCGTGCCGACGCCGCGTCCGCGACGTTCTGGAATCGTTACTTCGCGGCTGGCGATGTGACCGGTGGGTCACAACACCGGACAGGTCCGCGACTACCCTACGTTCCGGCACTTGACGGGCTGAGGGCTATCGCGGTGCTCGCGGTGCTCGTTTACCACTCTAACGTGAACCTGCTTCCCGGTGGCTTCCTGGGCGTTGAGGTCTTCTTCGTCCTCAGCGGTTACTTGATTACGTCGCTCCTCCTGTCCGAGTTCCGTGCAAGTGGTCGAATTGATCTGAAAACGTTCTGGATCCGTCGCGCGCGGAGACTCCTCCCTGCACTCTTTCTGCTCCTGGTTGCGACGCTTGGTTACGCGGTCATCTTCCTGCCACAGCAAGTCACGCAGCTTCGGGCGGACACCGTTGCCGCCGCTCTGTACGTCATGAACTGGTGGCTGGTATTCGATCACAAGTCGTATTTCGAGGAGATCGGACGACCTTCACTCCTAAAGCATGTGTGGTCGCTGGCAATTGAAGAGCAGTTCTATCTCGTTTGGCCGCCCTTGTTCGCTCTGGGTATCAGTCGACTCCGCGAGAGAAAGCTGGCGATTGTCGTCCTGTGCGGCGCGATTGGGTCTTCGGTGTTGATGGCCGTCCTGTTTCAACCAGGAGTCGACCCGTCACGCATCTATTACGGTACGGACACACGAGCGGCGGAGCTTCTCATCGGCGCCGCGCTCGCGTTTCTCTGGCAGCCTGGCTCTACTCGGAAGTTCTCCAACCGGTGGGTCTTGCGTGCGGCTGCCTGGATTGGACCGGATCGTCGCGCTGCAATCTTCTTGGAAGTGGTCGGTCTACTGGGGCTGATCGGAGTAGCGACGGCGTTCTGGCGGCTGGGTGAATACGATCCCACTCTCTATCGGGGCGGGTTCTTGCTCGTTGCACTGGCCACGGCCGCAGTGATCGCCGTGGTGGTTCACCCGAGGTCAACAATTCTGTCGCCGGCCTTGGGCTGCGCGCCACTGCGATGGATCGGACTCCGCTCATACGGGATCTATCTCTGGCATTGGCCGGTCTACATGGTGACGCGGCCCGGCCTTGATGTTTCACTCTCTGGATTTCCTCTGTTCCTGCTGCGCGTGGCGCTGACTCTGGTGTTCGTTGAGATCTCGTTTCGTCTGGTCGAAACACCGTTCCGCAGTGGACAAGTTGGTCGCGCCTGGCGGGCGTTTCGCCGTTCTCGGTCGGATCTGCCGCGACTTGTTCGGCTTCGCTGGTTCGGAGCGAGCGGGGCAATGGCGATATGCGCCGTCACGCTGGGTGTAGCAGTGGTGCGGGCTCAACCTGATTCTCCGCCGTCATACCTCAGCGTCCAGGAAGTCCACATCGTTGCCAGTCCGCCGCCACCTGTTCCAACCGGGCTTCCAACACCGACTCCAGGGCCGGCGCCTACCGCGCCAGTCGTCCTGGCTCCGACACCGACACCGACACCGATTCCAACTCAGACAGCGACTGCTGTCGCTCAGGTCACTAAGGAAGTGACCGAGACCACAACTCCGGTCCCGACCATGGTTCCGACTCCGGTACCATCCGAGCCTCCCGAACCAACGCCGACCGTCGCAGCTAGCTACGCATCGGCCCCGACGGTCACTGCCGTCGGTGACTCCGTAATGCTCGGTGCGGCGGACGAGTTGGTGAGCGACATCCCCAATCTAGATCTTGATGCAAAGGTCGGCCTGCAAGTCTCGGAAGCGATTCAGATCTTGCAATCGCGCATCAATTCGGGGCAGCTTCGTCAGGTCGTTGTGCTTGATATCGGCAACAACGGCCCGATGACCTCCGATCAATTCGATCAAGTCATGTCGGTCATCGGCGACCAGCGCCACGTGATCTTCGTGAATCTGCGTGTCTCTCGGGCTTGGGAATCCCCGAACAATGACATCATTGCGGCTGGGGTCTCTCGCTATTCGAATGCGTCGCTCCTGGATTGGCACGACGCAACCGTGAATCACCCCGAACTCTTCTGGGATGACGGTATCCACCTGCGCCCCGTCGGCGCCAATTACTACGCCATGCTCATCGCGAACCTGGTGGCGGGTTCATCGTAACGGTTCCTGTCTGGCAGGTTGGGCTCCCCGTCTTGATTGTTCACGTGAGAGCCCCCCTCTCTACTTGGCCTCCGCCTGCCTAGACCGATGGCACCTTGCGTGCGTTCTAGAGGCCCAGGCATCCCACCGTGCTCAATCAGCCAACGGCTGTGGCGGTGCGTGGGCGCGCCGCGGAATTTGTCCGTGCGGGAGGTGCCAACACGAACGCTTCAGAACACGTTCACGCCCCAACAAATGAAGAATCATCCTCACAATTGCCGTTTGAATATGTGGAGCTCGTACGACCGAGTCATGACGAGATCCAGCAGTTTGCCGAGCGGCTCGGCGTCGACGACGCGTTGCTCGAGCACGTACAAGACTGGCAGGTTGCCACCGGACTGGCGCAAGCCGACGATGCGGAGCAGTTCCACATCCGCTGTAACGTGCCGTCGTTACCGGTGGACAACGAGATCGTGTGGGACCGGCTGGACATTCTCCTCGGTCAAAGCTTCGTCGCCGTGTTGCAGCCTCGATCGCTGACCCCAGTTCGACGCGGAACGGCGCGCTTTGGCGGCAGAAAAGAACAATCTCCGGCGGATTTCGCTGCGGTTCTCCTGGATCAGGTCGTCGATGTGTTCCAGTTGGTGTTACTGTCGATCGAGCGCGACGCGCACGCCAGCGAGTCGCGCTCGAGGTCGCAACGGCGCGAAGACGGCACCGAATCGCCCGATGTGCGCGGGCTAATGGGCGAGATCGGACGGGCGGGCGAGCGGCTGACACGCCTCTTTGATGGTCTCATCGACGAAGAACTTGAACTCATTTCGTCCTCGGCGCGCAACCAGTTTCGCATTTCGCGCGATCGACTCGGCACTATCGATGACGACGTGGCGCGCATGCGGGATCGCATTGAGGCACGACCCGTTCCTCAAGTGTCGGAGGAACGGGAGAACGCGCTCGGCGCCGAGTCTCCCGAGGTTATCGAGACGGCAGCTCAGGTCGGAGCGCGTCGGCTACGGCGTCTCAATCCGGCACACGCGATTACGGCGCTTCTGGGCGCATTCGGCGTGAGCTTTGGCGCGATTGCCATGTCCTGGACCGCGGGACCATGGCTCCAGACGTTGGGTTTCGAGCGGGCCCAATGGCTCGGTGCTTTCGTCTTTCCGATTGGCTTCGTGATTGTACTTGTAGGAAAAGGCGAACTCTTCACCGAGAATTTCCTGTTTCCGATCACCGGAGTGATTCGGGGCCGCGGTACGATTCGCGACCTATTGGAGTTATGGGGCTATGTGCTGTTCTTCAATATGGTTGGCAGCGCTATCGCGGCATTCCTGATGAGTCGAACGGGAGTATTGAATGGACCATCGGCGGATTTTCTGAAGCAGGTCGCCGTCGACAAAGTCAACTACTCGTTCTGGGATGCGTTTATGAAGGCCATCTTCGCTGGGTGGCTGATGACCATCATGACCTGGTTGATTCTCGCGGCGACCGGTCTGGGCCCACGGCTCGTTGTCATCTGGATGACTGGCTTTCTCATCGTCGCGGCCCACTTTAACCACGTGGTTATTTCGGCACCCGAGATTTTCACCGCGATGATGCTTGGAGCGCCGATCACCTTGGGCGACTGGTTCCTTGGCAATTTCGTTCCCGCCCTGCTGGGCAATCTCATCGGCGTAGTCGTCTTCGTCACCATTCTCGGGTTTGCTCAGGCCCGAATGCTGGAGCAGAGCGAGAACCAAAACGAGGGAAACGATCGATCCGGGCGTAACACGCGCTTCTGGCCGGAAGTGTAGACGTAGTATAAGCTGTGATGTCATCTCTGAACTTTGTCCCGTTGTTGAACGAACCAGAGCGAGTCGAACGATTCACAAGAGACTCATTTGCTCGATTGCGCAACCAAAAGTGAGCAATTTTCGTTTCTCTGTCAGACTGCGTTGGATACGTCTCATGGCGTATGGCCGCAGGGGAGCTGGTCGTAAACACGGTCGACGACCGTGATGTGGAAAGGTCTAGTTCCAGAACCCGCGTTCCGGCGCTCAAACGGCGCGTGACGAGCTTGGACGCGGCATACTCATGGAGCTACGCTTGGATCGACCGAACACGTGTTCGGGATGAGATGAATCGAGCACTTGCATAGGGGATGCGACGTGCGGGGAGATCTACTTGGGGCGGCGAATCTGGTGAACCCGAGTTATTCGTTGGTGTTTGTACTGCGGCGCGATCAGCATTTTCGTTTCTTCTTCGACACTACTGACGACCAACAGGATAGCGGCACAACCCAGCCATCCACGAATCAACCGCTCGTTTGCGAAGGCGAGCGGCGGACTTGATGCCTGAATCTCCTGGCGATTGGTGCGGAGAGGGAGCTGGTTTCGACGTCCATGTCGCCGATTCGGCGATGCGTGTATACCTCCTCGGTAAATTTGAAATTTCAGCGGGGAGTAAGATCCTCACCGCTGATGCGTGGCGCAGTCGCAAAGCCGCACAGCTCACGAAACGGCTGGCAATCACACCCGATCAAGCGTTGCTGCGAGACCAACTGATCGACGTTCTCTGGCCTGATGCCCACATCTCATCAGGCGGAAATAGTCTGCGACAAGTGTTGCATCTGGCTCGACGACAGCTCCGTAGTTTGCCGCTCGATCAAGATCGCGTCCTTTGGTCACAGGGAGAGCGAATTCAGCTCTATCCGTGTCACCTGATTTGGACCGACGTGCGCAGTTTCGCAGATGCAGCGCGTCGAGCACAGCTTTCATCCGACGCCGACGCGTATTGGCACGCCATACAGCAATACGCTGGTCCATTGCTTCCGGATGACCTCTATGAGGATTGGACCGCATTCTGTCGCGACTTTCTTGAGTCGACTTACATCCGTCTTCTTCGCGATGTCGCCCGAATCCACCAAGAGCAAGACGAAATGCCATCGGCTGTCACCGCGCTACAGCGGTTGATCTCGGCTGCACCAAACCATGAGTCCGGTCATCGCGACCTGATGCGTCTCTTCGCGGAGGCAGGCGATCGATCGCAAGCACTGGCTCTCTACGAACAGCTGAGTGTCAACTTAGCTCGGGCGTTTGAAATTACGCCCGATCCGCAAACGAGAGACTTGTATTTGCGGATCAAGGAGTCATCCCCTCATCCAATACCGTTGTCTGCGCCAGAGTCGCCGTCTGAAGCTCGAAACCGACGGTCGACCGTCGGTAACCTGCCACACCCAGTATCACAGTTCATTGGGCGAGAAAAGGACGTACGAAACGTCGAGAATCAAGTTCGGGACCACAGACTGGTGACGTTGGTGGGCGCTGGCGGTATTGGCAAGACTCGTCTGGCGATCGAAGCAGCACATCATCTCGGCGACCGCTTTCCGGGCGGTATCTGGCTCGTATCGTTAGCGAGCCTGACGGATCCGTCGTTGCTGGCGCAAGCGATAGGCGATGCGATCTCGATTGAGACAGACGCGCGTGAAGCGGTTCTGGAGACGCTGGCACAAGCGCTTCGTAACGGGCCGGTGCTGCTTATTCTCGATAACTGCGAGCACATTATCGCTGAATGCGCCGAGATCGCCGGGGCGTTGTTGAACTCATGCCCCGACCTCCATATTTTGGCGACCAGTCGTGAAACCCTGCGCATCCACGGTGAGCGTCCGTGGGCCGTTCCGACTCTGGCGGTGCCGTCCACCGATGAGTGTGTCGAGTCAGCCCTCGAATTTGATTCAGTACGACTGTTCGTCGATCGAATGGTCCTGGCCACGCCGCGCTTCACGCTGGATTCGGAAAACGTCAGACACGTCTGCACGATTTGCAGGCGGCTCGACGGCATGCCGCTGGCTCTCGAGCTTGCAGCGGCGAGAGCCTCGGTCGTTTCACTGGCACAGCTCGCGGATCGTCTTGATGACGCGTTGACGGTTCTGATTGGAGGACCGCGCCGGTTGACGACCCGCCAGCAAACGCTGCGTGCGACGCTCGACTGGAGCTATCAGTTTCTCTCTCCCGACGAGCGCATCCTGTTCAGACGGTTGGCAGTCTTCTCGAGAGGCTGGACGTTGGAGATGGCTGAAGCGGTTTGTGCCGATGATTGTCTGCAGTTCAACACCATTCTGGAGCGACACGATCTACTGGCATCCAAGTCCTTGATTCAAGTTGAGACTGGGGACGATTTTGCGCGCTACCACCTACTAGAGCCGATACGACAATTCGCCTCGCAAATGCTGCATGAAGCAGGCGAAACCGACGAGATGCACCGACGCCTATCGCTCTACTTTGCTGAAACACTGGAGCGGATCGAGCCGCAGCTCTCAGGTCCTGACCAAGTGCGACACTTCACCTGGATTGAACGGGAACACGACAATCTCAGGTCCGCGCTCCGCTGGGCTAACGAGCAAGACGATCCGGAGCTCGCGCTGCGGATCGAGGCGGTCATGTGGCGTTTCTGGGGGATTCGCTGGCACTCGGCCGAAGGGCTGCGCTGGATACAGACGAGCCTTGCTCGTCCTCACTGCGTCAGAACGCGAGAACGTGCGCGAGCCACACTCGGTGCTGGTGAGCTCGCCAGACGAATTCTGCAAATCGAACTGTGTATCCGACTTTTCGAAGAGTCATTGGAGATCCATCTAGAGCTCAACGATAGGCGGGGCACCGCCTGGTCTCTCGCCTATCTCGCCAATGCAACGTTGGTGGCCGGACATCCGGAACGGGCGTCACTGACCGCCCAGGAGAGCCTTGCGCTTTTTCGGTCGATCAACGATCGGAACGGGATGGCGCGAGCGCTCAACGTGATGGGCGAAGAGGCGCGGCTCGCAGGGGACTATGATGCCGCTGGACGATTCTATCGTGAGGCGTTGTGCCTCGATCGCGACCTCGGTGACCAGCAAGGAATCGCAGTACGTCTCCATAACCTCGCATTCGTTGCACTTCAACATAGGAAGACCCAATTGGCGGCACGTTGGTTTCGGGATGCGTACGTGCTCGCTCATGAGCTCGGCTATCGCACTGGCCCCCTGTCGTTTCTCGGAGGCATGGCCGCGATCATGTGTGCTGCCGGTCAGCCTGCCGTTGGCGCGCGTCTCTATGGGGCCTGGGAGGCGAACTGCGCGTTGCCTGGCACAGAGTTCAAGCTGCATCCACCAGATCAAAAAGAGTTCGAGCGATACACGGATCTCGCCAGACAATCGATCGGGTCTGAGCTGTTCGACGCCGCCTGGCAAGAGGGGATGTGTTGGACGCTTGATGAAGCGGTCTCCGAGGCGTTGATTGCCGAGCAAAGTCTGTCGATACGTCGCGTATTGGCTTACAGACGCGAACTGCGACGACCTTAGCAATGATCTTGAATGTTGTAATCTCTACTTGTGCATTGATTCGCAGATAGGGAAACCGCAGCGGTAAATAACGCTCACGTAACACCCGATCCGTACGATGGGATCGGGAGAGTATGTTTCGCGGCGATTTGCCCGCCTAATTCGCAACGGACCGCGGGCCTCGACTCCGGCACGATTGGTCGAAGTTGGGCTTGTTGGTGCTTCAATGTTGCGGAAGCGGTGGCCTGAGGGGACGGGAATGCAGGACTGGCGATTCGACGATCTGACGAGATCGTTGGGCAAATCAACGTCACGCAGAGGCGTACTAAAGGGACTTCTCGGCGGCGTGGCCGCCGCAGTGGTAGGTCGCTCCGCGCGCGTTCAAGACGCGGGGGCTGTTGGGGAAACGTGCTCCAGCGCTGCTCTCGCGCAGTGCTATTCAGACGCAAAGGCCAATCGCGATGCGAACATGTCAGCCTGCAGCGGGAATGCTGGGGAGGGTGGCGGCGGCAATTCGGGCACCGTTATCGACTTCACCTGCAAGATTCTCGTCGATCGCGCCTATTTCAGTGCCCTTGCGGAGTGCGACCTGGCGCAATGCCCGCGCGGTGGACATTGTCTTGACGATCGTTGCTGTCGTGGATCGAACTGCTGCGAGTCAGGGGTACAGTGCCCGCCGAATACGGGATTCGGAGTTCCGATGGGCCAGCCTCAGTTTTGCTGCGAGGTTGGCGAATCATGCTGCGGCGACGGGTGCTGTGCTGCTGGCAATACGTGTTGTCGACACGTCAGCCCGGGACTTCCCTTTGGATTGAGTGATCCATCCTCCAGCGTCAGCTGCTCCGATCTGCGATCCGACCCAAAGAACTGCGGGCGCTGTGGTCACGACTGCGGCGATCTTTCCTGCATCGACGGCAAGTGCCAATGCCCGCCGGATACAACGACTTGTTCAAGTTGGTTCAATCGAACATGCTGCCAATCGAACGAGCGCTGCGCGGTGAATCCGGTAACGTTCCTCGTCACCTGCGCTCCGATCTGCGGACCATGCGAGGTCTACAGTCCGAACGATCCCGACGGTCCATGCGTTCCAAAGGAATGCGACGCCTGTCAGGAATGTAGTCCATCGTCTGGACAGTGCGTGGCGTCCGAGAACGGCACGGATTGCGGCAGCGGGCTGACTTGCTGCTCGGGCACGTGCGTCTCCACTATCTGTGATGGTAGCAAGGTATTCGACTTCGATAGCTGCACGTGCAAATGTCCATCGGTGTCGTGTCCGGATGGCGAAACTCAGGATCCTGTCACCTGCGTTTGCGGCAACGGTGGCGGGAAAGGTGGCTGTCCGCCATGTCAGACGGAAGGTGACAGCGGATGCGTCCCCGATCCAAGTGTCGACGGTCTGACGTGCGGAAGTTGCGGCAAATGCAACAGCGGCACGTGCGTCCCTGACGTGCAGCGCAGTTGCCCGACCTGCTCCACGTGCAACGCGGGAGGAATCTGCGACCCAGAGCCGGACAACACTTCTTGCGGGTCGAATGAGGTCTGCTGCGATGGCGTCTGCACAGCCGGAACGAGTTGTGGTCCCTGCATTGCTGGCTACCAGTGCCCGCCAAACTACCATGGAGAGCAGACCTGCTGTCCGAATGGAGTCGAATGTTGTGCGCCCGGCACAGAAACGTCGCTCGACAGCACCTGTGGTCCGACTGACGGAGTCTGCTGTCCGGTCGGAACGACATTCCAGTGCGGAACCGAGTGCTGTGATGCGGCGAGCGAGACATGTGGCTATACCAATGACGGGACGGGACATTGCTGTCCACAAGGCGATGGACTGGCCGACGACGGAACCTGCTGTTCTAACGATCAGTTCTGCATCATGGTCGACGGCAGCACAATCTGCTGCCCGAGCGGGCAGCAATGCGCGGTCGATCCCAAACAGACGGTGTCGATGTGTTGTGACACTCCATACGCCGATTCAGACGGGAACTGCTGCGCCGCGAACTTCGCCTATGCTCACTGTGCGGACGGCAGCTACATTTGCTGCGATCCGAATGAAAGCGATGCAGTCTGCTGCGCTAACCACGGCGGGGCGTAGGTGGCGCTGTGAGCAAACAACGAATCGATGGGGATGCCGAAGCGCTCGCCTCTGGTCCTAGGTATCCATACGAGGTGTCCGCGTCGCAAGGGTTCGCTTGGCGACGCGGACCGTACCGCGATTTGATCATCGTGCTGGAGGGTTAAGTGGATTTGGTATTGCTGGCGGCGCGTCTGGTGTTGGCGGCCGTCTTTGTGGTGGCCGGGCTGGCCAAGCTCATGGATCTCCCTGGCTCACGCCAGGCGATGTCCGGCTTTGGCGTGCCGTCCGTCCTGGCGGGTCCTTTTGGTCTGCTCTTGCCCCTGGTGGAGCTCGCCACCGCCGTCTTGCTCATCCCTCTGGCCACGGCCTGGTGGGGTGGTCTGGCCGCGCTTGCACTCCTGCTGCTCTTCATTGCCGGGATCGGCGTCACCATGGCTCGTGGTCAGGCCCCCGACTGCCATTGCTTCGGTCAGCTGCATTCCGAACCGGTCGGCTGGTCCACGGTCGTCCGCAACACCGTCCTGGCCGTGATCGCCGGGTTCGTGGTGCTGGCCGGCGCGCACGATGCCGGAACCAGTGCCGTCGGCTGGCTCGGCGATCGCTCTGGCGTCGAGATCGCGGGAGTGGTCGTCGGTGTGGGTCTGGCTCTGGTCCTGATCGGGGAAGGCTGGCTCTTGCTGCACCTGTTGCAGCAGAACGGTCGCCTCCTGGCGCGGGTCGAGTCGCTCGAAGCGGGACTGCCGGACGGGGCTCCACGTCCCGCGGCACAACCGACCGCTCCGGCGGCCGGACTGCCGGTCGGAACCCTGGCTCCGTCCTTCCGCCTCTCGGGACTGCATGGGGAGACCTTGACGCTGGACGCCTTGCGGGCGGCCGGCAAACCGACCCTCCTCCTCTTCTCCGATCCGCACTGTGGACCCTGCAATGCCTTGCTCCCGGAGATCGGGACGTGGCAACGGGACCACACGAACCGCCTCACCCTGGCGTTGATCAGCCGGGGATCGTTGGAGGAGAACCGGACCAAGGGGACCGAGCATGGCGTAACCCAGATCCTGCTGCAAGACGACCGCGAGGTGGCCGAACGCTATCAGTCGCATGGCACACCGGGTGCCGTCTTGATCGGGAGCGACGGTCGCATCCAGAGTCCGCTGGCCATGGGGGCCGAGCAGATCCGCCAGTTGGTCCGCACCGCCACCGGACAACCATCGGTGCCAGCGGCTCCTCGACCGGCCAGCAATGGGAATGGCAACGGGAGTGCGCCCCCACCCGCCAGTCGACTGGGGACGGCGGCACCGGACGTAGCCTTGCCCGACCTGAGTGGTACGACGGTGAAACTGGCCGGCTTCCGAGGCGAGCGGACCCTGCTCCTCTTCTGGAATCCGGGCTGTGGCTTCTGTCAACGCATGCTGGGGGACCTGAAGGACTGGGAGGCGAGCCGACCCAAGGACGCCCCCAAGCTGCTGATCGTGAGCACGGGGACGGTGGACGCCAACCAGCAGTTGGGACTCCGGTCGACCGTGGTGCTGGATCAGGGGTTCACCACGGGGAGAGCCTTTGGGGCCACGGGAACGCCCTCGGCCATCCTGGTGGAGGCCGACGGGACGATTGGCTCGGAAGTGGCGGTGGGAGCGCAGGCGGTGCTGTCGCTGGCCAGCCATCCCGCGGAACCGGGACGCGCCGGACGCAACTAGCCGAAGCTCCAGCTAAACGCACGCCATACTGGATCATCGCCGCCAGGGCGGTAGGCAAGCCTTGCCCACTATTCCAGGTTGCTGCCACCGCGCAATTTGGGACTCAAACGCCGATCAGCGCGGCGCGGACGCATTCGCACCGGTGCACCAATCACGTTGCGCTTTAGCCAAGGTTGCGTTTTGCGTTGCATTGTTCGGGTCCGGAGTCCGCGTTGACGGGCATGCCAGCCACACGATCGTGATTGCCACCAATTGTGGTGCGCCAGCTATAATGTGGCATGCAACTCGACAACCCAAAAATACGACTGGCAGAGCTGGTGGCGACCCTGTCCCTTGGAACCGATCTGGGACTTGGTCAGCCGATGGAGCATGTTATTCGGCAGACGCTGATCGCGCTTAGAATGGCGGAGCTCATTGGCCTCGAGCGACACGAGCGTGAGGTCGTCTATTACGCAGGGCTCCTGGCCTGGGTAGGCTGTCATACCGACGCGTACGAGCAGGCCAAATGGTTCGGCGACGACATCTCCATGAAGGCTGACGGTCTCGACGCGGAAGAGCCGGGACCCCGCTTCTTCCTGAGCCACCTTGGTTCCGGGAGGTCGTTCCATCATCGAGCGCGGTTAGGTATCGAGATCCTCGGCGCCATACGGCGCGGTGACGTGATCGATTTGGGTAGCCATTGGCTCGCCGCGGATGAATTGGCCCGTCGTCTTGGGCTAGGCGAGGACGTGCGGGACAGCCTCAAGCAGAGTTTCGAGCGTTGGGATGGCAAGGGGCTCTCCGGCACCCAAGGTGATGAGATAGCGATCACCGCTCGTGTGATCAGTCTCGCCGACGTTATCGCCGTCTTCCATCGCAAGGCGGGAATCGACGCCGCGATTTCGATGGCAAGCAGGCGTAGCGGAACTCAATTTGATCCTCAGCTTGTCGAGGTGTTCCGTAACAACGCTGTGAACTTGCTGAGCGATCTGGACGGATCCAGCAACTGGGATCGGATTATTTCCTCCGAGCCGAACCTTGGAAGGTATGTGCCGCCCGAAGCGCTCGATGATGTGCTTAATGCCATTGGCGATTTCACGGACCTCAAATCACCCTTCACCATCGGCCATTCACGGGCCGTCGCCAGTCTTGCCGCTGCGGCCGCCCGGATTTCAAGTCTTACCCGAGAGCAGGTTATAGTAGTCCGCCGCGCAGGCACGCTGCACGATATCGGCCGGCTCGGCGTGTCCAATGCCATTTGGGATAAGCGGGGACCGCTCACGGGCGCGGAGATGGAACGCGTCCGCATGCATCCATATTTGACTCAACGGATGCTTGCGTTTTCTCCTTCGCTTGCTCCCCTCGGCGCCATCGCGGTCCAGCACCATGAGCGTCTTGATGGATCCGGCTATCCGCATGGACTTTCGGGTCGAGCAATCTCGCAGGAAGGAAGAATTCTCGCGGCAGCCGACGTGTACCACGCGATGGTCGAGCTGCGTCCGCATCGTTCGGCATGGAGCCCAGAACAAGCGGCCGCGCGTCTTCGGGCCGAGGTTGCCTCGAACCGGTTGGACGCTAGCGCGGTCGATGCGGTGCTGCGTGTGGCCGGACACACAGTGCCCCAGCGAAGGGATTCGCCCGCTGGATTGACGTTACGTGAGATCGACGTGCTGCGGCTGATGGCGCGGGGAATGTCGCACAAGCAGATCGCGCAGCGATTGACAATCGCTCCCAAAACCGCGAGAAATCACATTGAACACATCTATTCCAAGATTGGCGTGTCAAATCGGGCGAGGGCAAGCCTGTTTGCTGTCCACCACGGCCTGTTGACGGACACGTACAACGTTGTTGACGGTCCAGAGCCGGTCGATATCTAACCTCTTCCCGAAGCGAATCCCACCGAACAACTCTGATACGCGCCGCTGCGATTTGAGCGCATCGCTTTGCATTCCCGCATACATGGGCTGCTGAAATGATCTCGCCCCGAAAATGAGGCAAACGCCTCATGTGCCATGCCGTTGGTCACCATATGTTGGTCACAAGTTATTGGAGCGAAGACTAAGGAGTGCGACGATGACAACCTCAAGAACGCTCTCGAATGAGACGAACCAAGAGCAGTTCGTCCGGGCAAACGGTATCGACGTTCACTACTACGAAGCGGGGTCGGGGCCGGACCTACTGCTGATTCACGGTGGAATGGTTTCGGCCAACCCCATCTGGACCGGCATACCTGTCGCCTATGCCACCTACATGGATGAATTTGCGGAACACTTCCACGTCATTGCACCGGACACTCGTGGTGCCGGGCGAACGGTGAATCCGTCTGGTCGGCCAGTCTCCTTTGAGGAACTTGCTGACGATGTCGCGGCTCTCATTGACGCGCTTTCGCTCGATCGTCCGGCGATCTGCGGATTCAGCGAAGGTGGGATCACCGCGACCATGGTGGGAATTCGCCACCCGAATCGCGTGGGAGCGATCGTCAACGACGCCGGCATCGACCATTTCAATCCGAAATCCCTCAGCTTTTCAAATTTGCGGCAGATTTTGGGAGGCAGCCCAACGGCCACGAAAGCCGACCCATCGGCGATGGAGCAGATGTTTCGATCGTCGGCGGAAATGAGCGCCGTGTTCGATGTGATGGTGGCAGACCACGACGGGGGACAGGGCACTGGGCACTGGAAGAAGTACATCGAGTACGCGTTTGACCGGTCAACGCAACCGTCAGAATACACAGTTGAAGATCTCGGCAAGATCTCCGCGCCAATGCTGATCCTGATTGGAGACCGAGATGAGCACTTCAACTTGCCCGAAGACGCGGTGAGAGCATATCGCGCCTTGCCGTGTGGCGAACTATCCATTCTGCCGAACGTCGGGCATCTGATAAGCCCGGCCAAGGTGCAACTCGCCATCGACTTCTTGAAGCGACACGGCACGTAGGAAGTGCTGGTCGTTCTCATTGTGAAAGGTCAATGCGCCATGAGTAACCGATAGAGTGGACTCCCATGTTGAACCTCGTGGCGCGAACTCCTGAAGGAAGCGTGAGGTCGCCTGAAACGGCTGAACGTATCGCCGCGTTGTCGTGACAATGAGCTAACCCGCAATGATGCTCCCGATCGATTCAAGACGATGAATCGTTAGGGATGCACCGATAAATCCGCTGCATCCCAGCAACTTCGAGGGGAATATTCATTCGCTTAGTCCACGGCGTTGCGTGCGGCGACGTCAGCCAGAAAGTAGCCGCTGTCCTTTATCGTGCGCTTCTGGGTGTCGAAATCGACATGGACGATGCCGAACGGTCTCGTGTAGCCATAGGCCCATTCGAAGTTGTCCATCAGACTCCACGCGAAATAGCCCTTGAGCGGGACGCCGTCCGCGATGGCGTGCTGCGCTTGCGAGAGATGGTTGCGGAAATAGTCCACTCGACGAGCGTCATGAATGCGCCCGTCGCCTGAAACGACGTCATCGAACGCAGCGCCGTTCTCCGTGACGTAGAACGCGCTCGGCGCGTAGCGGCGACTAACGTCCAAGAGCGTGTCAAATAGCGCGCTTCGCGAGACCTCCCAGCCCATCAACGTGTATTCGCCTGGCGGATTGACCCGGCGATAGTTGATCGGCGGCAACTCGTCCCCAGCCGCGATCACTGTGCGGCGATACAGATTGATTCCCAGGAAGTCGAGCGGCGCACTGATGCGCCTCATATCGTCCGGCTCAACCGCCGGTGCCGCGTCCCCGACGAGCCGGGTGATGTCCTCCGGATAGCGTCCGTGAAAGAGTGCGTCCAGATACATGCGATTCTGAATGCCGTCGTAGCGTTGTGCGGCGGCCACGTCCTTGGGTTTTTCACTTGCCGGTTCGACGTGATTCACGTCGAGCACGATGCCGACTTCGGCGTCCGGCACGTTGGTGCGCAACACCCTGACTGCCGCGCCATGTGCCATGAGTGCGTGATGCGCGACGCGGAGCGCAGAGCGGAGATCGAGACGCAGTCCTGGTGCATCCTCACCATCCAGGTAACCCGACATGCCGAACGTCCACGGCTCGTTGATCGTTACCCAATGTCGGACGCGATCGCCCAGCCTGCGGCTGACAACGTCGACAAACGTGCTGAAATCATCGACGATCGAGCGGCGCAACCATCCGCCGCCGTCATCCAGCAGAGGTTGCGGCAAATCCCAGTGGTAGAGCGTCAGGAATGGCGTGATGCCCGTCTCCAGCAGTCCATCGACCAACCGCGCGTAGAAGTCGAGCCCGGCTTCGTTGACGTGGCCGCGCCCCTGCGGCATCACTCTCGACCAGGAAACTGAGAGGCGATAAGCGTTGAAGTTGAGCTGGCGCATCAGCTTGAGGTCCTCACGCCAGCGATGGTAGTGGTCGCATGCGATGTCTCCGGTGGCGTTGTTCACGATGTTGCCGGGAATGTGCGTGAACGTGTCCCATATGCTCGGCCCACGGCCATCCTCGGACACGGCACCCTCTATCTGATACGCGGCCGTCGCCCCACCCCAATAGAAACCGTCTGGGAAGTTCACGGTCTACGCTCTTTTCTCGTAACCAGTCGTCGGCGCGGAGTTCAGTTCCAACGTTGCAACGGTATCAGCTCGTTGGAGCTTCTGATACTGGTTGATGTGGCCGCGTCGCTCGAAGCCTGCCGACAATCTCAGGTGACGCGGCCAAAGCGGCCGTCAGCGGCCACGCGTGAAGTAGACCCAAGCGCATTCGGACTTCTCACTCGGCAACGTGTACGAAACCCCGTTGACCGTGAGTCGCCCGTAAGCCACGGCTCCTTGATACAACTCGTCGCCCTCTTCGCAGCCTGTCCAGTTCGGAATCGCCTGCCAGTTGATGTTCAATCGGAATTGTGCGGGGGGGCCATCCGCGAGAAACCCGGTTGGCAGTTGCATGTTCGCGTCGAGCCGTGCAAATTTCTGATTCGGCGTCACAGCGAACTTGTCCTGCTTCGTGAGAGGTATGCCTTCAACATTCGTTCTGATGGTCGTGCCTGTGGCGTGGTTAGTCACGCTTATATCGATGAAATCAAACCGGTCCAGCCCTGTATCCTCGGTCACAGGGGTGTGACGTTCCGCTTGGAAGAATACGTAGATGTCGTATTTTGGGCCATAGATTTCCCACCAGCCCTGTACCGCGGTGTAGCTCGTGTGCGCGGAAGCAGCCGACTCAAGTGGGAACACCGTCAGCAATGCGATTATCGCCGCAAAGGCCGCCAATCGATGCCACATGATGATATCCATTTCACTACTCTGGGGCAGACTCTCAATATCGCGAGATCCAATGGCATGATCCGCTCGGCGCTTGATGACTGTGACGAAGCATCGCGATCTGCATCGCCGTCGGCAGCTCCGTCGTTGGACTAGTCCCCTGCGTCCTTGCTCTCAACCGGCGCTTCTTCGAACCAGACAATGGTGCTCCAGGTGATGAGACGGAGCGGCAAATCGGGGACGACCAAGTCGATATGTGATCGAAACCTCGAGCGCACGTGCGAATACCAGTCCTTCCCTACTCAACAGCGTCACCAATAACAAAGGTGAGACGAATAATTCGAATGCACGACAATGTCGTGACAAAGCTACGGATCGCAATGCTGCAACGATGCGCAGCGTTGACTCGTTTCAAACAGAGAGGGCAATTTCCAGCCGATTTGGTTAGCGCGCGTGACGGAACACGACTGAATCGCGAGAGGTCGACCAGCGATTGCCATTGCCGTGAGCCACTGAGACTGAGCGGAGTAGCGGCTGTTTCGGAGCTTCGCGATGCAATGGAGCGCAGCGAGATATCTGAGTCGTTGAACGCGGACGAAATCTCCACAATGCAAATCATGTCTTGGGGATGGGAGAGACGGTATCAGCCAGAATAGGCTACTGTGTTGAGTCCGCTATCTATCTGGCACCTATTCCATTCGGGTGTTGTTGCGAAGTGGCCGCAAGCCGACTTGCGCGCTCTAAATCGGCGGCGCGATCAAAAAACCGTCTTAGCATCTGGAAACGATTGATGCGGAAAGCGGGACTCGAACCCGCACGGGTTTCCCCCCAATGGTGTTTATGTCCTCAGGAATTCGTCTTTAGCCGTCTGTGACCGTGTTTCATTTTCTCATTTTCCTGATTATCAAGCGAATTTCGTCCACTTTCATTCATTTTCGTCTCTGATTGTTCGCCGGCTTGGCTGGATTCGTGGCGACGGTCGGTTACATATTAATCCGGATACAGTCATGATCGAACATGATCAAGCATGTATCCGTACCGGCCAATTTGTTTACAGTGACCAGCCAAGCGAATCCAGCCTGACTATGACCTCATCGACTTTCTCCGACGTGTGTTGTAATTCCGCTATTGGCGATGTGCCTTCTGTGTTGTACGGCGAAGTAGATGATCTCCTTATGCGGAGAGTGACGTTGCGAGTTTCACCCAGCCGCGCGGATACCAGCAAGAAACACGCGATCGCGCACGCCATCTGACCACCACGAGCGCATGAACGGCACTGATACGTGGGCCGAAAGGTTCGACAATTGATGGCCTTCGAACGATATGTCCTGGAGCCCGCGCATAAGCCCTTTGCTCATGACTTTGAGGCACTTGGATGACTGCGATGAAGAGGACGCGGAGCAACATACGTTGGTTAAGATACGTCGGAACAGCCTTCGGTGTAGTTGTCGTCTGCCGGCTCGTCATGGAAACGTGGCGCCACCGCTTCCGAACCATGAATCCAGGGTGGCTATCTGTCCGTCGCAGGCGTGAAATCGACCCCAGTCCCACGTATCACATCGTGAGACTTTCCGAGGACGTTAGCTTCAAGATTGCTGTAGGCGGCCGGGCCACCGATCCAATTAGCCAAGCGGCCAGGACGGGCGACAATTGGTTTCTCGACGATTATCGCGTCCTATTTGGCTTAACTGAAGCAAGGCGACGTAGTTCTCGACGTTGGCGCCCACATCGGCACGTTCGGGCTGGCCGCGGCGGCTCTGGGCTGTCAAGTTGTCTGCATTGAAGCAGCGCCGGAAAACGTCGCGTTGTTACGAGCAAGCGCCGCTGTCAACGGGTTTGAGCACCTCCACGTAGTCTCAGGGGCGGCAACCAATCATGACGGCGCGGTCCGGTTTCTCCCAAACGGGCCGTGGGGGACGATAGCGAACCCGACCGTTCTCTCGTCACCATCAGCAATCTACGCCCGTGAGCTCAATCCGATCGATGTGCCTGCCGTGACAATCGACCGGTTGCTAACTGAGTACGCACTGGATCATGTGGACTTCGTGAAGTTGGACGTGGAAGGAGGTGAAGTAGCGGCGATCGAAGGCATGAGCAAGTTGCTGAGCGGTCACCACGCCCCTGTCATCCTCTACGAGTCGAACGCTTTCGCGCTCGGGTTTGCCGGGCACACGCCCGACAAACTGTTGAAATCGCTCGGGGAACTGGGTTATTCGAGCTACATGCTGGACTCGGACAGGCTGATCCGGATCCGAGAGGGAGAATTTCGACCAGAATGTGTCGCCAACTTTGTAGCGGTAAAAGGCGATGTCGCCCGCATCGGCCGGCACGAGGTCAGAGCGCAACGATCAACTTCGGAACTTATTCAGGCGATCGTTTCCAAGAGCCAAAGCGACTGGCCTCATGAACGACTCTATCTGGCAGGCGCCCTGGCTCATGCCGACCATTCGTTACTGAGTTCTCCGGCTGTGCGGACCGCGCTGTCAGTCCTGCTCCACGATCCTCTCGAAGGAGTACGGCAGGCCGCGCTGCGGAGCAGCCTGATTATTGCGGAGTCGTCGGCTGACGCGGACCAATTGAAATGACAGTGGCGAGGTCGGACCTGGCGCGACCGGACCCGCTGGCTTCATTGATTGCAAGCGATTTGCTCGGTGCGGAAAGCGGGACTCGAACCCGCACGGGGATTTCCCCCAACGGTTTTTAAGACCGCAGCGTCTGCCATTCCGCCATTTCCGCGCTGGCTATGTCTTCCGAGCAAAGTGTAGCCGAAGTCGGCCAGGACTTGCGGCTCCGAGCCCGGTCAGTTGAACCAATACCCCCGCGGGAAAGCTAGTAGACATAAGTGGAAGAACCTGAGCCACGTTTGCAGGTTCAGGTTCTGCGGCGGTTCGCGGGTGATCGCCACATCAGCGCTGCTTCAGCGCATCGTCTCTCGTCGACGTTCCCGTGACAATCTGTCCCAAAATCCGACCTGCGCGGCACGACCTTTGCATTACGGCTTGATCAGGTTGGGTCGTGGACTCGTGGGTTGCGTGAAATCCCACGGCCCGTTTTATCGAGATCGAAAGGACAAAGAATGTGTCGACCGCAATTTGGGTGATTGTTGCCATCGTTGTTGTGGCGATCGTTGCCGCAGTCGTCTGGTACATGCAGCAGAAACGCAAGTCGGATGATCTGAGAGGCAGGTTTGGACCGGAGTACGAGCGCGCCGTTCAATCGAGCAATTCGCGTAAAGCCGCGGAGTCGGAGCTCGAGCGGCGACAGGAGCGTGTCGATCACTTCGACATTCGACCGCTTTCGTCTGAAGACCGGGGACGGTTTGCCAACTCTTGGCAGTTGGTACAGACCCAGTTTGTCGACGATCCGTCCGGTGCCGTAGCCGATGCCGACAGCCTGATTGGCGACGTGATGCTCAATCGTGGCTATCCGGTCGGCGATTTCGAGCAGCGAGCGGCCGATGTCTCGGTCGACCATCCGGACGTCGTGAGCAATTACCGTGAGGCGCATCGGTTGGCCCAAATGAGCGAACGCGGCGAGGCGAACACGGAAGACCTGCGAAAGGCAATGGTTCACTACCGCAGCCTTTTTGACGACCTGCTCGGCGCGCAGGAATACGCTTCCTCTCGTGACGGAGACCTGAGGGCACAACGTCTGGAAAGAGCGAACGACTGAGTTCAGCCAATGCGAAGTAATTCGAAGGAGTGACCATGAAATACCAGGAAGAAGATCGTTTGAGTACCGCTGACGTCGCCGGAATGTCAGGTACGACCGAAGAAAATCGCGAGGAACGCAACGTCAACGGTGAGATGGGTGCCGAAAGTGGTCGGACTCCACTCTTCCCTGCAGACCAGGCTGAGAGCTTCAGGTCACGTTGGACGACGGTTCAGTCCGGGTTCGTCGACGAGCCACGACGTGCCGTTGAGCAGGCTGACAGTCTCATCGCCGAGGTGATGAAGTCGCTGGCATCGTCGTTCGCGGAAGAACGACAGGCACTTGAACGTCAGTGGGACAGTGGAGATGACGTCTCGACCGAAGACTTGCGCGTCGGCCTGCAGCGCTACCGCTCGTTTTTCGATCGGTTGCTCTCGGTCTAGCAGTCTAACCGGCTCAACTGCTGACGGAAACGATCGCCTGCTACATGTCAAAGCGCGGATGCCGATTGGTATCCGCGCTCTTTCGATTCCGTTGAACCTGTCGGTCTCTGCCTAGCGGTACGATCTCTATCGTGCGAGCACAAAGCTGTTGGATCAAGACGGCAGTCCTGGCGCGTATTCCTCAAGAAGTGAGGCCGCGGAATAATCATGACGAGTCAGTGCCAAACACAGTTCATTAAGTGAGCGGAGCACGTTTGTTCCCTCATTCAACGTCAGCCGACCGTCAGTGAGCGCGTCCGCAAACTCGTCCGCATCCTCGAGGTAATAGCGAGTTCCCTCAAAGAGGACGAGATCGAGATATCCGTCACGAATCTGCCAATGCCGATCGTGTTTCTCGGCCCAGTCCGGCTCCAGCTTCCAATCAAATGCTGGCGTTGGACCATTGCCGTCATTCCTAAAGCGCGTGACTGACCAGCCTTGACTAGCCAGTATCCACGTTTCTTGCTGATACGAATTGCCGCCAGGCGCGATTCTTCCGGCGTAGTAAAGCACGTCGGCGGAGACGTTCAAACGATTCAGGGCTATGGGACCGTAGGTGCCGTTTCCAACCGTGCGGGTCACGGTATCGATGACATAATCTGGCGGCATGAGGGTTTGGCCTCCGTCTCATTCTCGGCGATCCGATTCAGTAACCGAAAAGGTGATGGACAATGGCAGACGCTGTCAAACAGCTCGGTTTGTCCAGATGAATTCGGATTTAAGGTGTGGAAGCGCCAATTGAAGGAAAGCAAAAACGGACCCCTTCAAGATGGGGTCCGCATCTGGAGCGGAAGACGGGATTCGAACCCGCGACCTTCTCCTTGGCAAGGAGATGCTCTACCAGCTGAGCCACTTCCGCATCTGCTCTGAGCCGATATCGGCTCGATGGAGCAATTCTAACTGCACCTTAATCCGAGTGTCAAGACGACCTTAGTCCCCCACGAGAAGGTCGGTAATGGCAGGTCCCGAACGCTCGATCATCTGAGGAAGTTCGCGCAAGCCGCGTACGAACGAACCATCTGCTGGCAGCCGTCGCGTTGACGCAAATACACAGCGAGGGATATAATTTCGCGACAGTCGCAACGTTCACGCGATCGATGCCACTGGCTTCTGTCCGTTCCTCCGTTTGAGAAACCCAAGTCGCTCATCGGGCGCCAATTCGAAGCCCGGCACACATGGTGATCCAGCATATGACAGAACTTGCACTAAGGCTTCAGAGCGATCTCAAAGAAGCCATGCGCTCCGCTGATATAACGCGTCGTGACGTGGTACGGTTTCTCCGTTCCGCGATTCACAATGTTGAGATCGAGCGTGGTCGTTCACTTACGGATGACGAGATCGTGGACGTCGTTCTGCGTCAGATCAAACAGCGCGGTGATTCGATCGAGCAATTCGCGCGAGGTGGTCGCCAGGACTTGGTCGATATTGAGAAGGCGCAGATCGCGATTTTGGAACAGTATCTGCCACCGCAGCTTTCCGAAGAGGAACTGCTGCAGCTGGCACGCGAAGTGGTCGACTCTCTTCACGCGTCCGGGCCAGGCGATATGGGCCGAGTTATCCCGGTCTTGCGTGAGCGCGCCGGGCAACGTGCGGCCGGCAACGCTGTGGCGCAGGCCGCCCGAACCGCCTTGTCGGAACAAGGCAATAGGGCGAAGAGCGGCTAACTCTGGGTGAGACTCCATCGTGTTCGAACTGAACGCGGGTCAGGCGGATCGATGAACTCGACGTCGCACGGTGACTCACAATTTTCAGCATCGCGGGTCTCCTGGTTCACTCGCCGCACGGGTCGTCGTGGCTCGTC
Organism: uncultured Chloroflexia bacterium; assembly: GCA_963713965.1. GTDB lineage: Bacteria > Chloroflexota > Chloroflexia > Thermomicrobiales > Thermomicrobiaceae > CALAGB01. The sequence goes on along the minus strand of OY970217.1, from coordinate 705,921 downwards.
GGTTTGGCGCATCTCACGATTCGTCCTCTTCGGGCTGAGCATCTTCATGGTGCTCGGCCTGGTCCTCTATTTCACCTGGCAGTCCGATTCTCTGAATCTCAAAGCGGGCGAAATTGCCAATCGCACGATCAAGGCGCCACGAACGGCGACCTTCGAAAGCGACATCGGCACCCAGGAGCGCCAGCAGGAAGCCTATGACGACTCGCGCAACATCGTGCTCAAGCAGGATGACACGGTCGCACCGGCGCAGCTTGCCAGTCTCAGGCAGGCGTTGGATGAGATCGACTCGATTCGCTCCGGCGCCACTCCGGTCGCCAACACCAACATGAGTGACCAAATTCGTTCGGTCCTGGACGGGCTCAGTGCGTCGGACGCCACCTCGATTGCCCTATTGAGTAGCGACTCTTGGTCGCGAGTTTCGTCTGAGGCGACTCGGCTGCTGGCTGTGTCTATGGCGGACCAGGTCAAGCCGGAGGACGTGGCGTCGGTCAAAGAGAGTCTTCTCTCTCGCTCAAACGTACCGATGTCCCTCAGCGAGCGAGAGCTGGCGGTCGCCCTGGCTAAGCCGTTCGTTCGCGCGAACGTCACCGTCGATGATGCGCAAACGAAAGCGGCACGAGAGGCAGCTGCTCGCGCCGTCGAGCCGGTGATGCTGACGGTGCAAGAGGGCCAGGTGATCGTTCGTGATGGCGATCCGGTCACCAAGGACGACATCGAAAAGCTGGATTTCTTCAACCTGCTGACGCCGTCACACAACTGGCAGCAGTTCATTGGCGTGCTTGGCCTGCTCGGGTTCGTCACCCTGGGGCTGGTCTTCTACCTCTACAAATTTGCTCGCGGGTTGTGGCAGAACCAGCAATTGTTGCTGGTGGGGCTGGTCATTGTTGTGCCGGTGGTTGCCGGCCGCTTCTGGTTGTTGAGCACGAACCTCAAGTTCATGTTCCCGGCCGCCGCGGCGGTGATGCTCTTATCGGTCCTACTTGATTTTCAAGTTGCGGTCGTCAGTGCAGGCTTCCTTGCGCTTTACCTGGGCATCGTCGCAGGCAACGCGTTCGACGTCACCTTCTTCGCCTTCTTGAGCGGGGTGGCCGGCGCGGCCGTTATCTGGCGCGCGGAGCGCACCATGACCTTCCTGTGGGCAGGGTTCGGCGTCGCGGTCTCCGTCTTCGTGAGTGCGATATTGTTTGCGCTGGTTCATGGAAACCTGGGAGTCTCGGGATCCGGCACGCTGGTCTACAGCGCGGTGGCCAATGGTGGGCTGTCGGCCAGCCTGACGTTCTTGTCGTTCAGCGTGTTGGGTCGTATCTTCGGCATCACCACGCACCTGCAGTTACTTGAACTGGCACACCCGAACCAGCCGCTCCTCTACCGGCTCGCGCGTGAGGCACCAGGAACCTACCACCACAGCATCATGGTGAGCAATCTGGCCGAAAGCGCCGTCGAGCATGTCGGTGGCGATCCACTCTTCACGCGTGTCGCTGTCCTGTATCACGACGTTGGCAAGGTATTGCGGCCTAGCTTCTTCGTCGAGAACCAGGCAAACCGAGCTAACGTACACGACGCGCTCGATCCGCGCACGAGCGCCCGCATCATTCAGGAGCACGTCCTGGACGGTGTTCGACTGGGCAAGAAGGCGCATTTGCCGCAGACGATCATCGACGTTATTCAGCAGCATCACGGCACGTCGCTGATCAAGTACTTTTACACCGAGGCCCTGAATAACGGCGAAGACGTCAACGAGTCCGATTTCCGCTATGCCGGCCCCAAGCCGCAAACTAAAGAGGCCGGCGTGATCATGCTGGCGGACAGCGTCGAAGCGGCAGTCAGGGCGGCATCACAATCGGGCAAGCTGTACGAAGAGCAGACACCTCCTGACGGCAAGACTGTGCGCCGTGCCGCAAAACTTCAGCAAATCGTCGATGGTGTGATTAAGTCGAGACTGGACGACGGCCAGTTGGACGAATGCGATCTGACCCTGAAGCAAGTCGAGCAGATCCGCACGGCGTTCGTTTCCATCCTCGAAGGCATCTATCACCCGCGCGTCGAGTATCCAGAGCTGAAGGTCCCGTTGCCGCACGCCAAGGCGAGCGCTCAGTCGCCCGTTGAGATCTCATAGCCGATGCCGAAGGCTCCACGGCTCGAAGTCGGCGTTACCGTCAGCGATGGCGCACCCCCGCTCGAACTTCAACTTCTCGGCTCTCTGTTGCGGTTCGCCGCGTCCGCGCATGGCTGTGGAGGAGAGGTCGGAATTTGGATCTGCAACGACGACGAGATCGCCGACCTGCATCTGCGCTACATGGACATCCCTGGGCCGACTGATGTGATCAGCTTTCCGGGCGACGCGCCCTATCTGGGCGATATTGCCGTTTCGTATGAGACCGCGGGGGCACAGGCGGCGGAGGTGGGGCACTCAACACAGCGTGAGATCGCCTATCTGGCACTGCACGGACTGCTGCATTTGCTGGGGCACGATGATCTCACTCCTGACGATCGTGAACGCATGATCGCTCGCCAGGACCAGCTTATTCGCCTCTTTGATCTTGAGAAGTCCGATGTCTGCTAGCGACCTGCCCGCGATCACTCTGATCCTCACCGTCAAGGACGAGGCGGCGACGTTGCCTTCGTTCTTCGAGTCGCTCGACGCCCAGTCCCTCCAGCCGAGTGAAGTGATCTTGGTCGACGGCGGCTCCAGCGACGACACGCTCGACGTAGCGCGCTCTTGGAAGACGAGCCTGCCCTTCATCATCGTGTCGGAGCCGGACGCCAACATCTCGAGAGGTCGCAACATTGCATTGCGGCGGGCGACTGGTTCGATTGTGGCCGTAACCGACGCTGGCACGCGCTTACGCTTAGATTGGCTGGAGAGGCTCGTCGAGCCGTTCCAGCGTCCGGTGAGCCAGCAGCCCGACGTCGTAGCCGGGTTCTTCGAAGCTGAATGCGCGAACACCTTCGAGCTCGCGTTAGCCGCAACTACCCTGCCCGACATTGACGAGATCCGCCCGGAGCACTTCCTTCCGTCCAGCCGATCCGTCGCATTTCGGCGCTCGCTCTTTGAGGTGGGCATCGAATATCCTGAATGGCTGGACTACTGCGAAGATCTGGTATTTGACTTGAAACTGAAGCGGGCGGACGCTCGCTTTGAGTTCGCGCCTGGCGCGGTGGTCGAGTTCGCACCGCGCCCATCGGCACGTTCTCACTGGCGTCAGTATTATCGCTATGCGCGCGGCGACGGCCAGGCTGGGCTGTTTGCTCGCAGACACGCCGCGCGCTATGGCTGCTACTTCCTCATCCTGCCGTGGGCTCTGTTGCGTCGGGATCGATTGGCCGCGTTGGTTCTGGCTGCGGGGGGATCGTGGTACCTGGCTAGACCAATTCGACGGTTGTGGCGCCGTCGCGATTCGGTCGCGAGCAGTGATTTCGTCCGCGCCGGGGCGATGATTCCCGTGCTGCGAATACTTGGGGACATAGCCAAAATGGCCGGTTATCCGGTCGGGCTCTGGTGGCGATTGCGAAGCTATGGACTCCGACGAAACTGGAGATCGATTCGCGAGCCTGGATCAAGCCCGAGACGCGACCTCGGCCATGAGTGACGTACGGAGGAACTCCGCCGCCCACATCCCGGCACGCCGCCGTACTTCGGATGGGATCGATGTGACGGAGTGCTCTCGCTCCTGCGTCTTGCCGCGACCGATCAAACACAACGCGATGTCGCCCTTGGTCAGATCCAGCCGCTCACCCGGCGTCAGTCGCACCACGATCGCGAACCCATAATCAGCTTTCAACATGGCGCGAACGTGTGACGCCTCGAGCCTGGCGAGAGCCAAGGGCGCGTCTGGATCGTTCGCGTCTATACCGCTCACGGAAGCAGCATGACTGAAGGCGCGGGTGATGCCACCGGCAAAGTGGACCACCGCCGCCGGCTCTTCCGCGATGAGAGTTGTGATTCGACCACCAGCGCCAGCGTCACTGATCGCAAGCGTGTCACCGGTCTCGACGATTGGTGCCAGGATGGCGGCACCGAGCGTGGTCGGATCCTCCCCGTACACATAATTGTCCAAAATGGTGCGCACCTCGACCTCGGTCTGGCGCACAGCGGACTCGGCAGCCTCTCGGTCCGAGGACCCAGCAATGATGCGGATGTGTACCCCATCGTCTTTGGCGTAGGTGGCGACAACCGGATAGCCTCGGTGAATCAAGTCGGCGATAGCGCGCTCTGCCGCCGATTCGCCGATACCGATCGTCTTGAGCGTCTTTGACACGTAGAACTGGTCGCCGAGGCGATGAGCGAGACGGGGTACCGCCTGCTCTGCCCACATTCGCCGCATTTCTCGCGGTACACCCGGCATGGAGACGATGTACTTGTCGCCACGCTGGGTGATCCAGCCGGGCGCAGTGCCCATCGGGTTTGGCAGCGCGTGCGCCGAAGCGATAAGCCAGGCCTGTTTGCTGTTCTGTTCCGGCATGGGAATGGAACGGGAACGGAAGAATTTGGCGACGACTTCGAGGAGATCGGGATCGACCTTCACCTCTTCGCCCAAAAGCGCGGCGACGGACTCACGTGTCAGGTCATCATCAGTCGGGCCGATACCTCCGGTTGTGACGATGAGGTCGGCATCCTCCCAGCCCCGACGGAGAACGGTGACGATCCGTTCCAGGTTGTCCCCGACTTGACTGACGCCGACGAGCTCGATTCCGAGTGCCGACATCTCCTGCGCCAGGAACGTGGCGTTGGTATCAGTAAGGAAACCCTCGGTCAGCTCGGAACCGATCGAAACGACTACCGCCCGCATTCGCCATTGCCTTCCGGTCGATATTCTGGACATCACGTATCACGTCGTACGGCGGATAATAGCATGCCAGTGACGTCTGCCGCTTGATATCAACGCGTTAGCGGTTGCCTGTCGGAGAGCATCGTCAGAAACGACAAATCCGCACGTCAGCGGCCCGTAACGACCATTTCCGTGCGGATTCTTGATGCGAAGGAGTACCCTCGGAGGGACTCGAACCCCCAACCCCTTGGTCCGAAGCCAAGTGCTCTGTCCGTTGAGCTACGAGGGCAAAATGGCCGTACCGGCTGCGCTCAATCGCGAGCCAAGCGGCGCGGTGACCAATGTTCAGTATAGCATAGGGACTAAATCTCGAAGACAGAACGCGGCGAAGTTCGTTGTCGCCGCGTCACAATTGGGACGGGACCTGCTTGAGGGGAGTCGGAACACATGCCTGAAGAGGACGGACGTCTGTGGCAGATCGGTGAAGAGATCATCGGTCGCCTGGACAGCATCAACTCATTTCGCGAGCGTGCGCTGGCCGAGAGCCGCCGTGTGGTACGCCTGAGCGCGAACGCCACTAGAGCCGTGCACCGTAACGAGTTCGACACCGCGATCGAACTTCTCGACGACGCGCGCGCCATGCGCGATTCGCTCGAAAACGACCTCCGCGATTTCCCAAATCTGTATTGGACCGGCTACGTGCAGGACGCTCAGAAGGAGTACGCCGAGGCGCGTATTACGCTGGGCATCATCAGTCGACGCGGGATCCCGACGCCTCAGGATCTGAACGTGGAGGACGCCGTCTTTCTGAACGGACTCGGCGAGGCAGCCGGCGAGCTGCGCCGTTATTCGCTCGATTCGATGCGGCGGCACGACTTGGCCCGGGCGTCCGAGCTTCTCTCGGTGATGGATGAGATCTACGATCTGCTCGTCTCGGTCGATTATCCGGATGCGGTGACCGGTGGCCTGCGACGAACGACCGACATGGTGCGAGGAGTGCTGGAGCGCACCAGGGGCGATCTGACTCAAGCGCTGCGCCAACGCGAGCTGACCGATGCCCTGAGCCATGCCGAAGACGTGCTGCGCGTAAATCAGGAGTCCTCTGGGAGCTGAATCGAAGCTCCAGGATCAATGAACATGGGACAAGAAAGAGCCTCCGCCAAGTGGCGGAGGCTCGCTCGTTCGCGCTGGCTGCAATTACTGCAGCGGTGAGGATCCGATGCGGTACAGACCGTTAGCGGACGGCGCATTGAACACCGCCGACCCGTTGAGAACGATGTCGTAGGCGACGTCATTCGAGACCGCGACGATCGGTGAACCGCCGACTGCCTCGACGGTCGCGCTACCGAAATTCTGCGGCGGGACGTCGGTCGTCGGCACGTAGACGAAGTTGCTGCCGTGCGGCGGCACCATGATCGTGAATGGGCTGCCAGCCAGATTTCCAACCTCGTCGTGGATTGAGATTTCCACCGTGGCGGTCGTGTCACCCGCATTGCTCACGTTTATTCCGGAGTTGTCGCTCAGCGAGCCATCTTGTGACTGCTTGAAGACCAACGGTACAAAGACGGTGCTGTCGACAGCGGGAACCGCGATGTAGGAGATTGCGTCGTCGGACGCGTATTTCACCTCATCCACGACCGCGGCGACCGGAACGTCCGATGTGATGGTAGCGCTACCGGTGAAGCCGGTCTGATTGGGAGCGGTGGACGGCGTGTAGACGTAATCGGATGAGAACGGAGCAATGCTCAACACGTCATCTGCGCGACCGGACCCAGGATAGGAGATCGTCACGTTGGCGATCGAGTCGTTCGGGTTGGCCAGGTTGATGCCGGTGTTCCAGCCATTGTACGCGTTGAAGATGATCGGAGCCTGCAGTGCGTTGGGGCCCACGGATTGGATTGATGCTTCACCGCTCTCGTAGCTTGAGGCAACATTGAGCATCGACATGCCTGTCGAGGCCTTCTCGCGTTGCACCATCGCGGCGATGTTGCCGTCCGATGTTACTCGTGCAAACCCGACGAATCCGCTGTCGTCGAGGGCGTCGAGCATATCAATCGTCTGCGTGTGACCGGCCTGAACCGCGATCGTCTCAGTGAAAATGGGGGCACCGCTGCCGCCGCCATTGTGAAACGGAAAGACGTCCACTTTGATGTTCTTGGCGTTCAGTGAGTCGTAGTTCGAGACTCGCAGATAGGAATCCCAACCATTGTTCGTCTGAACAATCGGCAGGATCCAATCAGGATTACTCGCGGCGTCAACGCCAGGGATTCCCGTGTAGCCGGTAATCACGGTAGCTCCGCTCGACCAGGGAGCTTGTTCAAACGATCCCGCCGCTTGTTTCACGGCGACCGCAAGCGTGCAGCCGGTCGCTTCGATCTTTACGGCGCCGCCAGGCGCTGGCAGTCGAATATCCTCCGGCGAGAAGTCGGAGAGCTGATGTGGGCCCATGATATATGGGTTCAGCGTGACCCATCCGCCGGATTCAACGGGTACGGAGATCTGAAAGCTGCAGAGTTGGTCTGTCGTGTTCTGCACCTCGATGTGCCCTTGCCATGGACCGAGTCCACCGGTAGTGTCGCCGTTTGGCACCCACGGCAGCAAGACAGTCTCGGTGTCAGCCGCGGACGCTGTCGGAATGGCAAGGATGAACGCGCTGACGACCAGCAGCAATGCCAGAGGCGTCCGAAGTCGATCGGATCCCATAATTTCCCCTTTCATCCGAGCGTCGTCCGCTTTGGAGTCCTTAGTCTACTCGATCATCGACAGCGTGGACCAATTGTCAAGGCTTGGACTGTTGAAGTGTACGGATAGGGGGAAAGCGAAGCGGCCGCTTCCAGTTAATGGAGCGGCCGCTTCGCGAGAGTCTCAGCTCAACGACTCGACGTTGACCGTTAGGCGTACGCCTCGATTGGCTGACATGAGCAGACGAGATTGCGGTCACCGTAAACGTTGTCGATGCGCGCCACCGGCGGCCAGAACTTCTCTTCAAGGAGCCATGCAGCCGGGTAGGCGGCCTTCTGACGGGAGTAGGGTCGGTCCCACTCGTCGCTGGTGATGTGCGCGGACGTGTGAGGCGCGTGCTTCAGGACGTTGTCCTCACGGTCGGCCACGCCAAGCTCGATCTCGGCGATCTCGTTGCGGATGGCGATCATCGCATCACAGAACTTGTCGAGCTCGCGTTTCGACTCGCTCTCGGTCGGCTCGATCATCATCGTGCCGGGCACCGGGAATGAGACGGTCGGCGCGTGATAGCCATAGTCCATCAGGCGCTTGGCCACGTCCTCGACCTCGATTCCCGTCCGTTCTTTGAGCGGGCGGAGGTCAACGATGCATTCGTGGGCCACCATGCCGTTCTTGCCTTTGTAGAGGACAGGGAAGTGGGGATCGAGACGCTTGGCAATGTAGTTCGCGTTCAGAATCGCGACCTGACTTGCCCTTTTGAGTCCGGCAGCTCCCATCATCGCGATATAGCTGTACGGGATCGGCAAGATGCTCGGGCTTCCCCACGGAGCGGACGCCACCGGTCCGATGGCTTCACTGCCGCCGGTCGCGACGATCGGATGAGACGGCAGATAGGGCGCCAGATGCGATTTGACGGCGATCGGTCCCATGCCCGGGCCGCCACCCCCATGCGGGATGCAGAACGTCTTGTGCAGGTTGAGGTGGCACACGTCGGCGCCGAACTCCGCCGGCCGGGTGAGCCCGACCTGGGCATTCATGTTGGCGCCATCCATGTAGACCTGACCGCCGTGCTGGTGAACGACGTCGCAGATTTCGGTGATGGCCTCTTCGAAGACGCCGTGCGTCGACGGATAGGTGACCATCAACGCCGCCAGCCGATCGCTGTGCTCTTCAGCCTTGGCGCGCAGGTCGTCGATCTCAATGTTGCCATTGGAGTCACAGGCGACCACCACAACCTTCATTCCGGCCATGACCGCGCTGGCGGGGTTGGTACCGTGAGCCGACGACGGGATCAGGCAAACGTTTCGATCGCCTTGACCGCGATGCTCCTGATAGCGCTTGATCACCAGCAGTCCAGTGTATTCACCCTGTGAGCCCGCGTTGGGTTGCAGCGACACGGCATCGAATCCAGTGATCTCGGCCAGCATCCCCTCGAGACGGCTCGTCATCTCGCGATACCCAGCTGCCTGCTCGATCGGAACGAATGGATGCATCCGGCCGAATTCCGGCCAGGTGACCGGCTCCATCTCCACCGTGGCGTTGAGCTTCATCGTGCAGGAGCCGAGCGGGATCATGGAGGTCGTCAACGAGAGGTCCCGCTGTTGCAAGCGACTAATGTAGCGTAGCATCTCGGTTTCAGAGTGGTAGCTGTTGAAGACCGGGTGGGTCAGATACGGCGTCTCACGAGCCAACCCTGTCGGGATCGACGTATTGCTGGACTGGACCAGTTCGTCAACAATGAAGCCTGGCGCCTTACCAGCGTTGAAGACTTCGAGCAGTTCCTGCAGATCACCTGCATTGACCGTCTCGTCCAGTGCGATGCCCACGGTATGGTTGTCGATTAGCCGCAGATTGATCTCGCGTGCTTCCGCCGCGCTTAGGATGTCGGATGCGTTCTTGTTGCCGAGTCCAACACGTAACGTATCAAAATAGGGGCCGCCGACCTGGTAGCCGAGTCTCTCCAGCCCAGCGGCGAGTGATGTTGTAGCCAGGTGGACGCGCTCGGCGATGCGCTTCAGGCCGTCGGGTCCGTGGTAGACGGCGTACATCCCGGCGATGATGGCGAGAAGAACCTGTGCCGTACAGATGTTGCTCGTTGCCTTCTCACGCCGGATGTGCTGCTCGCGCGTCTGCAGCGCCAGTCGAACTGCTGGTCGTCCCTCGATATCTTTCGAGAGACCAACGATGCGACCCGGTACCTGTCTCTTGTAGGCGTCTCGCGTGGCCAAATACGCCGCGTGCGGTCCGCCATACCCCATCGGAACGCCAAAGCGCTGGGTATTGCCGACGACGATGTCGGCACCGAACTCGCCCGGTGCCTTGAGGAGGAGCAGGCTCAGAAGATCTGCGGCGACCACAACCAGCGTGTTCGTCTCGTGGGCTTTGGCGGCGAAATCGGCATAGTCGAAGACCGTGCCGTCAGTCGCGGGATACTGGACCAAGGCGCCAAAGACCGGCGTCGAGAAGTCGAATGAGCGGTGGTCGCCGACTATGACTTCGATGCCATGGGAGCGCGCCCGGGTCTTGACCACCTCAATCGTCTGCGGGTGGCACTGCTCGGAAACGAAGAAGGCCTCATCGAGATCGCGCCCGCGGCCCTTGACCGCATAGCACAAAGCCATCGCCTCCGCGGCGGCGGTGCCTTCATCCAGCAGGGATGCGTTCGCGATCTCCATGCCGGTCAGGTCAGAAACCATCGTCTGAAAATTGAGGAGCGCTTCAAGTCGACCTTGTGCGATCTCTGCCTGATACGGGGTGTACTGGGTGTACCAGCCGGGGTTTTCCAGAATGTTTCGCAGGATCACCGGCGGTGTGATAGTGTCCGAATAGCCCATTCCGATGTAACTGCGGAAGACCCGGTTCTTATCGGCCATCTTACGCATATCGCCGAGGATCTCGTATTCACTGCGACCGGATTCCCCGATGTTGGGATCGACTCCATCAAATGAGAGCGGACGCGAGGTCCGTATTTGTTTTGGAATGGTGGCATCGATGAGGTCGTCGAGCGAACCGAAGCCTAGGAGATCGAGCATCTCCTGTATCTCGTGCTCTCGCGGCCCGACGTGCCGAGTAACAAATGAGTCCGTGTATTCGAGGCTCTTCATCTCCGCTGTACCCATCACTCCCGTAGACTTACCCATCGACGTGGAGGACCGGCGAAATTGCCCAAGATTGTCAGGCGTGGCGCCGAATCCATCCGTCATGATACTACAGGTGCCCACCGATTCCATTTCGCTCACCGGCGACGGATCATTCAACGGAAATCTGCAGTCGAGCGATCGAATTCGAACACTGGATCGGGAAGAAGCCGGTCGACTGCAAGACTCATCTTTGTGTTTGACAAACTAAAGACATTAGTTTATGATGCGTCTAACGTAGGAATGGTCATGACGTAGAACTCGAGGAAATCCAATGCGAACTTCACGAATCAACGATAGCAGCACGCAGCTTACTCGCTGGCCACTATTGTTTCCGGTGAATGTTTACCTCGTGCGTGAAGAGGACGGCCTGACACTGATCGATGCCGCTGTGGGTGGCAGCCAGAAAGGGATCTTGAACGCCGCCGAACAACTGGGCGCGCCGATTGTCCGGATCCTGTTGACACACGCCCACGGTGACCACGTCGGAGCGCTCGACGATCTGAAGGCGGCGCTTCCGGACGCCCAGGTGCTGATGACCGCGCGAACCGCACGGTTCTTGAGTGGAGATCGTTCCCTGGATCCGGACGAGGATCGCGGGAAGCTGCCAGGGTCATTCACGGCAAAAGAGACCAGGCCGAATCGTTTGATTGCCCCGGGAGACCGCGTCGGGTCGCTCGAGGTGATTGCCTCGCCGGGACATTCGCCCGACCACGTCTCGTATCTCGACGTGCGCGATCGCACGCTCTTCGCTGGAGACGCGTTTCAGACGAGAGCCGGTATAGCGGTCTCAGGCACGGTTCGGCCCTTCTTTCCGTTCCCGGCCATGGCGACCTGGGATAAGGAGATGGCGCTTGAGAGCGCGCGTCAGCTTCAGGCGCTGTCACCGCGGCATCTCGCGGTTGGGCATGGAGAATTTTTGCGGGAGCCAGATTCGCGAATGGCGGCGGCGATCGCCGAGGCTGAGCGGCGAATCGGAGCGAAGGTTCGCCATGCCAGCTAGAGCCGGTCTCGATCGGGAGTTGGTCGTGCGAGCGGCCGCCGATCTGCTCGACGATAGTTTCGGTCGCGTGCTGACGCTGTCGGATTTGGCATCGAAGCTCGGCGTGCGCGCCCCATCGCTCTACAATCACGTCGATGGGCTTGATGATCTTTATCAGGCAATTTCGCTCTACAGCACGCGCGAGCTTGGAACGTGCATCGGTCGAGCCGCGATCGGTAGGTCAGGAGAGGATGCGGTCTTTGCGATTGCGGATGCCTATCGTCGATTCGCCAAGGAACGTCCAAATCTGTACCTCACGTCTCAGCGTGCGCCAAGCCCGATGGAGGAGACGCGCGCCGAAGTGAGCGATGAAATTCTCGACGTTCTTCGTCGTGTGCTGGCGCCGTTCGAACTGACCGACGACGAGCAAATTCATGCGATGCGAGCGTTGCGCAGCCTGATTCATGGGTTCGTTTCGCTCGAGCTGGTCGGTGGGTTCGGCATCCCAATCGATGTAGACAATAGCTTCAATTATCTCGTCGCGATGTACGCCACCGGGCTGCGACACCGCGGATATGGGGCTCAATGATCGTCGTCAGAGCTGCAAACCTGGCTCTGAGCTTTTTGCTTGAGCTTGGCCTCCTCGCCGCGGTCGGCTATTGGGGCTACGAATCGACCGACAGCTTCGAGATCGCCGTCCTCCTGGGTGTCCTGCTTCCCATCATCGCGGCCGTTTTTTGGGGCGTCTTCATGGCTCCCAAGGCGTCAATACCAGTTCCTGAGCCGTGGCACACGCTGCTCGCGCTGTTCCTCTTCGCCCTGGCGATCGCCGCGCTGTTTGCCGCCGACCGAGCCACGTTGGCGTTGATATACGCCGGGCTGGTGGTGCTGAACCAGGTTGTGAGATTCGCTGTTCGGCCATGACCGGCGGCTCAGATTTGCTGGTTGAGAGATGCGGAGAAACCGTCCGACCGATGGTGGCACTGGGTCAATTTGGACAGCGTCGTTCTGTTAGAATCCAGCAAACGACGCAACTTTCGATCTGAACTATCTGGAGCATCGATGTCGGGCAAGACATATTACGGCGGTCAGGCGGTAATGGAAGGCGTCATGATGCGGGGGCGCACCACCATGTCGGTCGCCGTCCGAGCGCCAAGCGGTGAAATCGCAATTTATCATGAAGCGCTGTCGGGGAGCGACGTGGTTCGACGTGTGCGTCCGTGGCCGCTGATCCGTGGCATCTTCATGCTCTGGGACACCATGGTCCTGGGGATGCGGGCGCTCGTCTTCTCCGCCAATGTGAGTCTGACTGAAGAGACCGACGAACGCTCGAATGAGCCACCCGAGACACTGTCGGGTATTGCTCTGTGGGCCACCGTGGCGGTCTCGATCCTCTTCTCGATTGGACTCTTCTTCGTCCTGCCGCTAGTCGCCATTCATTTCCTGGACCAGTACATCTCCAGCTCAATCGTCAGCAACGTGGTTGAGGGATTGATCCGGCTTGGTTTACTGGTCGGATACATGCTGGTGCTGCGATCGATCAAAGACGTGCGCCGCGTCTTTCAGTTTCATGGAGCCGAGCACAAGACGATCAACGCTTACGAAGCAGGTGATCCACTGGACGTCGAGCATGTGCGTCGCCATTCGCTTCAGCACACTCGATGTGGGACTGGCTTCCTGCTCGTGGTGGTACTCATCTCAATCGTCGTCTTCGCGCTGCTCGGTCGTCCGGATTTCCTATTGCGTGTGGTCTCGCGCATTGTGCTGGTGCCGGTGATCGCGGCCATCGCCTACGAGTTCATCAAGTGGTCCGCCGGTCACGACCAGAATCGATTTGTTCGCATCTTGATCGCGCCCAGCATGGCGTTGCAGCGGTTGACGACAAGCGAGCCGGACGCCTCGATGCTCGAGGTTGCCATCGTCTCGCTCAAGCGCGTCCTCGTTGCTGAAGAGGCCTGGCCGCGTGTCGAGCTGGAGCGGGCCGGAATCATCGCGGTCGACGAAACGGGTCGCATCCTTCCGGTCGCGGACGGCTTGCCAGAGGTGCGCATCGCCGGCGACTAACGGCATCAAACGCGGCACCTGTTGGGCGTTGGTGGGGAGAGGGGACAACTTGGCGGACGATTCCGCGTCTTCGCACGTGAAGCTATGGGGTGGGCGATTCAGCCAGCCGACCAATGAACTTGTCGATCGACTGAATGCCTCGTTGCCGTTCGATCGCAGGCTGGCCGGACAGGACATTCGCGGCTCGATCGCCCACGTACGAATGTTGGCTCGGCAAGGGATCGTCAGCGAATCGGACGGCGAGTCAATCGAAGCCGGGCTCAAACAGATCCTCGACGAAGTCGATCGTGGCACCTACGAGTTCCGGCTCGAAGATGAGGATATCCACCTCAGCGTGGAGCGACGCCTGCGCGAGCTGATTGGTGCTGCCTCCGGACGCCTGCATACCGCCCGCAGCCGCAACGATCAGATCGCGCTCGACTTCCGGTTCTGGACCCGGGACGCCATCGTCGAATTGGCCGGTGGCGTTGTCAACGTCGTCGACGCCTTCCTCAACGTGGCAGAGCGCTATCCGGATACGACTCTTCCCGGCTACACGCACCTGCAACGAGCGCAACCGGTCTTGCTCGCTCACCATTTCCTGGCCTATGTCGAGATGCTCTTCCGAGACCTCGATCGCTTGCGCGCCGCCTACGGGCGCGTCAACCTCTCTCCCTTGGGAGCCGGGGCGTTGGCTGGCGGAACCTATCCGGTCGACCCGCAATTCGTGGCCGATCTCCTTGGGTTCGACGGGTTGTGCGCGAATTCCCTGGATGCCGTCTCCGATCGTGATTTCGTCATCGATCTGCTCTCCGCCGCCAGCGAGTTGATGATGCACCTCTCGCGTCTGGCGGAGGAGTTGGTTATCTGGTCCACGTCCGAGTTTGGGTTCATCGAACTGGCCGACGCTTTTGCCACCGGTAGCAGCATCATGCCGCAGAAGAAAAACCCGGACGTGGCCGAACTGATCCGCGGCAAGACCGGTCGCGTCTACGGACATCTCATGGGCATGCTCACCGTGGCCAAAGGACTGCCGCTCTCCTATAACAAGGATCTACAGGAGGACAAAGAAGGCGTCTTCGACACGTTCGACAACGTCTTGCTGATCCTCGAGATTCTGCCGCCGATGCTGGAGTCCGCGGAGTTCCGCTCCGAGCGGATGCGAACCGCAGCAGGGGGCGGGTTCTCGCTGGCAACCGATGTCGCCGATCACCTGGTTCGGGCCGGTGTTCCGTTCCGCGATGCGCACGAGATCGTCGGGCGCGTCGTCGCCTATTGCGTGGCGAACGGCAAGGACTTCCCTGATCTGACATCCGACGAATGGAGCGGTTTCTCGGAGATTTTGGGTCGATCAGCGCCGCCTCTGACGCCTGAAGACGGCGTTGCTGCGCGAGAGATGCCGGGTGGCACCGGTCCGCGTCACGTTGCGGAAGCTCGTGCGCACGCGCGGGCAGAGCTAGGTGAGTGGATTGGCTGGCTGCAACAGCGCCGCGATGCGCATCGGCAGGTTGACGCTCGTCTCGGTATTGAGGGCAACGGACGTGACGCTCTGTAACCCGAGTCGATTCGAATCGATGTCAGGCAATCCGGTGCGAGCCTGGGTGGCTGATTGGAAAGATGCGCAGGCTGCGGTCTATGCCGTCCGCCAGGAGGTCTTCGTTGAAGAGCAGCGCCTCACCAACTCAGTCT
The DNA here is from genome assembly GCA_963713965.1 of uncultured Chloroflexia bacterium. GTDB lineage: Bacteria > Chloroflexota > Chloroflexia > Thermomicrobiales > Thermomicrobiaceae > CALAGB01. The sequence continues at coordinate 690,619 of OY970217.1, read as the reverse complement.
ACGACGACCCCGACGACGAGCTAAGCGTTCACGTCCTCGCCGCGATCGACAGCCAGATCGTGGGCATTGGTCGAGTGACGTATCTCTTCGATGACGCGCAGATTGCCTGGGTGGCGGTCCGTCGTCACATGCGACGACGTGGCGTTGGGCAGGCGATCATGCGAGAGTTGATGGAGACCAGCGTCGACTATGGTGCGGCTGTCATCAGCCTGAACGCTCAGACGCACGCGCTCAACTTTTACCAGCAGCTCGGATTCCGTCCGATCGGCCGGCGCTTCCATATGGGTGGCATCGAGCATCAGCACATGGTCATGGACGTGATCGAACCGCAGGAACGCGCACTTCGCCACTAAGTTCCCACTCCTATCCCATTCCCTGGATTAGCCTCCTGGTATAAGTTCAGTCTGCGAACGGCCTTGCTCGAGTATGTGAGGTCCGACCGTTTTTGCTGGAGACCATCGACGACGACAAATACCCGATGGCGAGGAGTGCAACATGCCGACGATCCCATTTTTCCCGGAAAACGAGGCCGACGACGAAGTCCGAGATTTGTATCGAGAGATTAAAGACGGCTTCGGCGCCGGTCAGGTGCCCAACGTCTATCAGGTCCTTGGAAACAACCCGAGCGTTCTGAAGGCGGCGATCGAGAATCGTCGTGCCGTCATGAATCAGGGCGAACTCGATTCGATGCTCAAGGAGTGGCTCGCCTGGGCGACGGTGACGATGTCGAACAACATCTTCGGTATTCGCATCCACACGGCACGACTGAAGAAGATGGGGATCAGCAACGCCCAGATCCTGGAGGCCCTTTCGGTCCTTCAGTATTTCAGCGGTATCTCGACGATGATCAATGGCCTGGCCATGGATGACGACGTCAACCAAGAGGTGATGGACTATCTCGACCGAGGCTGAACAGCGCTATACATCGATGGGTGCCTCGCTCTGATCGACCAGCGTGTCGATTGCCTGTAGTTCCTCTGCGTCGACAAGAGGGAGGAAGCCGATCGAGAGGGACTGTTCGACGATGTCACGTCGCACCAATCGCTCGGCATCCGCAAGCGCGTCCCGTAGCGGATGATCCGGCATGGCCTGTCCCAACATCTCGCGCACCTGGCGCATGATGTCGATCGTTTTGTTGAACGATAGGACGAGATCGCCCTCGCTCAGCTCGATCTGCTCCAGGATCCGCGCCATCGACGACCCGTGGCACCAGGCGCGCATGGCGCCGTAGAAGCCTTCGCTATGGCCGCTGGTGATGAAGAGGCCGTTGCTGCGTTCACCCGAAAAGACCTCTTGCTCCAGGTCATCGAGCCGCCGTCGCAACAGCACTAGCCGGTTCGGCAACGTGAACGAGTTGCCGAAGCGGAAGTCACGGTCGTAGGCGAACCAGGAGAAGACCTCGGCCAGGTTCGGTGCCGAGAGCCGATCCAGAAATCCGCGGTCGACCATCTCGCACAGGACCAATCCATGAGTGTCGAACACGTTAGCCAGCGTGTCGGCTTTGGCAGTGGGGTAGCCCCGATGCAAGTAGCCGAACCGATGCAGCACGTCTCGAATTCCCCGGATCAGGCGTCGAATGCGTTCCTCTTCGCTGGTCTGCTCGCGACCGAGTTCGGTTTGGATGCCGGCACGATCGCGCTCCAGAGCCGACATTCGTTTCAAGTTGGCCTGGTGCTCCTTGCGGCGCGGACACGTGTGGCAGGGGTGATTCGTGCGAGTCTGCGTCAGCGCGCGAATCTGTTCACGCACTTCTGCCACGTCAGCCTCGATCGAGGACCGCTCTTTCCCGAGACGGCGGTCCATCTCTCGCCGATGCTCCGCGGCAACGGCGTCGAGATCAGGCAGATCGAGCTGTCCCAGCTGCTCCCAGATAGTGTCGAGTTCCGCTTCGGAGACAACCGAGAGGAGATCAACATCGGGCGTCTCGATCGACTGCAGCGACTCCGGCAGCTCAACCGGAGCACCGGGAGCCGGAAGGTAGTCAATCTGCCGGTACTCCACAACGAGCTCGATGGAGCTCTGCGTCAAGAAGAGCCCGACTCCACCCTGCCCGCCACGGCCGAGATAGATCGCCCAGCCGGCGTCTCGCAAATGGACCGGAGTCCCTGGGTCCAGCTCCTTGAAGACACGTCGCAGGGCCGGTCGCCCCGGTTCGGGCCAGGGCCGATCGTCCAGCCGCAGTCGCAGCTCGTGGATTTCACGCTGCACCCGGCGTTCTCGTCCGCGTAGCGTGTTAATCGAAGAGTTGATGCCTCGATAGTCGTCGAGAAGTTCGTCCCCCGCGTCCAGGCCGATCAGGCAACCTTGCGGAACCTCGTCGATCTCCTGGCCCTTGTTGAGCGCTAGATCCTCGAGATCACGTATGCGTCGGGCCGTTTGGAACTGAAAGAGCGATTGTTGCAGCATATGGCGGACACGGTTGCCATGTGGCGCGTCCCACAGGTTCAGAACGGTGTTGTAGCGGATCGCAAAGGAGCTGCGCACCGGCAGAAGCTCCCCGGTGGCGATCTCCAGCGTGTCCTTGAAGGAGATCCAGGGGCTGTTTGGCACCACGATGTTACCGAGTGCGTCCATCCCGCGACGTCCGGCGCGGCCCGCCATCTGCTGGAACTCGTTCGGGATCAGCAGTCGTCGTCGCCGACCGTCCCACTTGCTCAACCGGCCGATCACAACGGTACGGGCCGGCATATTGACGCCGAGGGCCAACGTGTCGGTCGCGAATACGACCTGCATCAGGCCTTGACTGAAGAGCACTTCCACGAGTTGTTTGAGCAGAGGCAACAGACCCGCATGGTGGAAGCCGATTCCCTGGCGCGCCAGCGACACGATCGATTGCACCTGTTGCAGCTCGCGATCTTCCACCCGAAGTCCGTCGAGGTAGGTCGAGATGACGTGCTCGATGCGGTTGCGCGTCAGGTCGTCGCGCACGAGTTGCGGTCGCATGACGGCCAGCCGTTGCGCGAAGTCCTCGCAATCGCGACGGCTGAAGAGGAAGTAAATGGCCGGCAACATGTTGTCGCTCGCCAGCGACTGCACGATCTCCCAAGGTTGTGGCTCAGTCTCTTCGATCTGCCTGCGTGTCTCGGCGGTGAATCCGCCCTGGCTGACACGACGCTTGATCTCGCCTCCAGTATGAGGGAAATCGGCAACCTGATCGCCTGCGTGGTCGATCACGAGCCGCAGTTTATGATCGAGGTAGTAATAGAGGGCCAGCGGCACGACGCGCTGGAAATTTGTGATCAAACGAATTGGACGGTGCGTACGCGTGATCCAGTCCGCGATCTCCTGGGTGTTTGAGACGGTTGCCGAGAGGCAGATCAGCTGAATGTGATCTGGACAGAGGATGATCGCCTCTTCCCAGGTCGTCCCACGTTCCGGGTCGGCGATGTAGTGCACCTCGTCGAAGATGATGCAGTCGACCGCGTCCAACTCCCAGGGGGATTGCAGCAGCATGTTACGCAGGACTTCGGTCGTCATCACGATGATGCGCGCTCGAGGATTCTCGGTGACGTCTCCGGTGAGAAGCCCAACCTCATCGCCGTACAGGGCACGCAGGTCGCGAAATTTCTGATTGCTGAGCGCCTTGATTGGCGTCGTATACATCACCTTGCCGCCGCGGTGAGACGACTCGTATACGCCAAATTCGGCGACGACCGTCTTCCCGGTGCCGGTCGGCGCGGCAACCATGACCGAGTCACCTGCTAGGAACGTGCGAATGGCATCGAGCTGAAATGGATCGAGCTCGAATGGATAAAACGCCTTGAATTGTTCGATGGCATTCTCAGGATTCGCGGGTTGATGCATGAGGTGAGTGTTTCTCCGGACCGATCCGCATTTCATCCAATTAAATGATGGCAGTGGATGAACCCGGTCGGACAGTATGAATGGACCGTCGCGCCGCGCAGCATTTGGCCGCGGCATCCCAATTCGTCGCGGTCCGATCCAGGCTTGACGTGCCAATTGGCGGCCACGACGCTTCGGGTCAGTATAGCATCAGGTCAGATGAGCACTAAATTCAATGAAACGGACTGCGATCGGGGAGCGAGTCCACGTATGCTAGTATTGGCCGCCGCGGGGCGACGTTACAGTTCACCGAGGGATTTCGATTGAACGTCGGTATATTGGCACATCTGCTCGATTTACGGCCCGGCTATCGTCAGGCTGGTGTGAGCCGCTACATTGAATATCTGCTACGTGAGCTGCCGTCCGCGTCCCCGCACCGATTCACGGTCTACGCTGGACGGCATTCTCGCAATGGGTCGGGGTCTCTCGGCAATCGCGCGGGACTTCAGTTCACTACCAGCCTCATACCGACGGGCCGACCGGAGACTCGCATTCTGTGGGAACAAGTCTGTGCACCGTTTGGTCTCGAGCGTGACAAGATCGACGTGGTTCACGGAACGGTGAACATTGCGCCTGTCCTGAGTGGCCGGGCGGTTGTCGTGACGGTGCATGATCTCGCGTTTCTGCGCTATCCGGAGCAGTATCCGGGATTCAAGCAGCGCTATCTGACCGCCATGACCCGCCGATCAGTGGAGCACGCCGACCGAGTCATCGCCGTTTCATCCAACACGCGTGCGGACATCATCCACTTCTACAATGTGGAGCCGGAGCGAGTCATCATTGTGCCGAACGGTCTCAATCCCGAAATGAGAGTCATCGAGGATCCGGCCGCGCTGACGTCCTTTCGACAACGGCACGACCTTCCGGAGCAATTTATCCTCTTCCTCGGAACGTTGCAGCCGCGCAAGAACCTGATCGCGCTGATGCGGGCGTGGTCCCGGCTCGACCCAACCACGCGACTTCCACTGATCGTTGTTGGAGCACAGGGCTGGATGTACGAGCCGATTCTCGATGAGGCTCGGTCGCTTGGTGTCGCCGGCGAAATCGTCTTCAAGGGTTTCGCTGAGCCTCTGGATCTTCCATACTGGTACAGTGCCGCGACGATCTTCGTATATCCCTCACTGTATGAGGGGTTTGGCATGCCGGTCGTCGAGGCTATGGCGTGCGGCGCTCCGGTTATCGCCTCCAATACGTCCTCGCTGCCCGAAGTGGCTGGAGACGCCGGGATGCTCGTCAACCCAACCGACGTCGATGAGCTTCGCCATGCTCTCGAGTCGCTGTCTGAACAAGAGGACCTGCGCCATTCGATGCGGGAGCGTGGCTTCACACAAGCATCTCAGTTCAGCTGGAAACGAACCGCGCGCGAGACCGCGAACGTCTACGAGCAGGCGGTCAAAGAGTATCGAGCGAAACGAAAGGATTAGACGCGGGCGATGCGTATACCTTCAGGTGGGCGCCCGGTCAGTGAAATCGACGAGTTCGATCTGATCGAGTCAATTCGGAGAACCTTGATCCCGCACCGGACCGAACGGCTCACGCTTGGGATCGGGGACGACGCGGCCGTATGGAAACCACGCCCGGGGCATGAGGTCGTCGTCACCAACGACATGCTCATCGAAAATGTCGACTTCCGTATGCAATGGGTCGACTTTCGGGATCTCGGTCACAAGGCGCTGGCAGTGAATCTTAGCGATATCGCCGCCATGGGAGCGCTCCCGAGGGTGGCCATCGTCTCGCTTGGATTGCGCGGCGACGAGCGCGACCGGGAAGTGATCGAGTTCTATCAAGGGCTGAATGGCCTTGCGCGACAGTTTCGCACCGTGATCGCCGGAGGGGACATCAGTGATTCACCGCTTGGCGTCGTGATCTCCGTCACGGTGCTCGGGGAAGCGTCCTCTGCCGGTAAGCCGCTGATGGTTCGTTCGGCGGCGAAAGCTGGCGATGTCGTCGCGGTAACGGGGCCACTCGGAATGGCCGCGGCCGGTCTGCGCATCTACCAGCATGACTTGCGCGACATTGACGGCGCTCCCGCGATGCGCACGCACTTCGACCGGCCCACCCCGCGCGTCAGAGAGGGACGGTTGTTGGCGAGATGCGGAGTTCGCGCGGCGATTGACATAAGTGATGGACTGCTCGGCGATCTTCCAAAGATTTGTGAGTCATCGGGTGTTTCGGCACTCATCGAGGCCACCAAGATACCGATTCCATCCTCAATTCGCTGGTCTTTCACTGATTGGTTCGACGTGGCCACACGGGGAGGCGAGGACTTCGAGCTCCTGTTCACCGCCAATCCCACGGTATTCCATCGGGTCTGTCGCGCTTTCCGGCGAGCGGGTTTCAACGCGCCGTATCGCATCGGGGAGGTGCAACCGGCCGGTCCGGACGGATCCGAAATCAAGCTTCGCCAACAGAACGGAAAGATCGAGTTGGTCGAACCGGGAGCCTTCGTCCACTTTGGGCCGAAGAGCTAGCGTTGCCCCATGGTGTTGCGCACCGAACGAGAACGCGATTGGCTGAAACGCGTGCGCGTGCGCGGAATCGACCGACGATCACGACTCGGAGGTTTTAGATGAGTGACGCCGACCTGTGTTTTCTGTCCGCGGCCGAACTCCGAGCGATGTATGCGCGGCGAAGTCTTTCGCCGGTCGAGGTCACTCGTGCCGTCCTGGATCGCATCGAGGCGCTCAATCCCACGCTGAACGCGTTTGTCACAGTGACACCGGAGCGAGCAATGGACGATGCCCTGCGTGCCGAAGACGCGTATCAACTGGAGCCGACGTTCCTTGCCTGGCCGGCATCCCCTATTCATTGAAGGATCTGACGCCGACCAGGGGCATACGCACCACCAAGGGATCGCGTCTCTGGAGCGATTGGGTGCCCGATTTCGACACCCCGATTGTCGAGCGCCTAACAAACGCTGGCGGTGTACTGCTCGGTAAGACGAACACTCCAGAATTGGGCTGGAAAGGCGAATCAACCAATCCGTTGGTGGGCTCAACGCTGAACCCCTGGAATTTGGAACGAACGCCCGGTGGATCCAGCGGGGGCGCGTCTGCGGCGGTCGCCGCCGGACTTGGGCCGCTCGCACAGGGAACCGACGGCGCCGGCTCGATCCGCATTCCGGCTTCATTCACTGGTATTTTCGGCTTCAAGGCGTCATTTGGACTTGTCCCTTACTATCCTCCCAGTGCCGTCGAGGCGCTGGCCCACGTCGGACCAATGACGCGCACGGTTCGAGACGCGGCCATGATGCTCAACGTGATTGCCGGACCCGACTGGCGGGATCGCAACTCGATTGATCGTCGTGACGCCGACTACGTCGCCGCCTGTGAGGGCGGCGTTCGTGGAATGCGGGTGGCCTGGAGTCCGGACTTGGGTTTTGCGAGCGTCGAACCTGAGGTGCTGGCAATCGTCGAGCGAGCGGTCGCGGCGTTCCGGGACATGGGTGCTGAAGTGGTCGAGATCGATCCGGGGCTCGAAGATCCGTGGGAGTCGCTTTCGGTCATTTGGGCCACCGGCATGGCGGCCGGTCACCGGGACGATTACGCGGAGGTCCGTTCGGATATCGATCCGGGCAGAGCCAAGGTAGTTGAGGAAGGCTTCCTCTATTCCGGGGTTGACTTGACCGCGGCTAATAACTACAAGGCGCTCTTTGCGGAGAAGGTACTCAGTCTCGTCGAACAGTACGATTTTATCCTTACACCGACGGTTCCGGTGACCGCGTTTGCCGCGGGAGAGGATCAGCCGGGACACGTGGCCGGAAAGGCGACGAGTTATCTCAGCTGGACGCCATACACCTACGTCTTCAACCTGACCGGTCAACCTGCCGCGACCGTTCCGTGTGGCTTCGATTCAAACGGGATGCCGGTCGGATTGCAGATAGCGGGACGCTGGCGGGATGACGCCACGGTCTTGCGAGCGGCCGCGGCGTTCGAGACATTCCGGCCGTGGAGTCAGTACCGTCCACCGATCGTTTCGGGCGCGTAGCGAACTCGCTTGTCTGAGAAATGCCCGTAAGGCTATGATGGGCCGTTGGTCCGCGATGAATCGCGTTCGCGGGCGCGGACCGCTATTTTTCACGATCCTCCCTGCTCGAAAGGTCGTTCGCGATGCCCCCGCGCCGCTCGGCGCTCGACGTCATCTCGCACAGTCCAGATCAGACGCGCCAGATCGGCTTTCGACTTGGTCGGTTGGTCCGTGCACGTGACGTCCTGTTGTTGGCGGGTCAAGTTGGAGCCGGAAAGACGACCCTGGTCCAGGGGCTTGCGCGGGGACTGAACGTTGACGGTTACGTCCAGAGCCCGACTTTCGCGTTGGCGGCCGAGCATGTGGGGAAGACAGCAGACGACGAACAAGTCATCCTGTTTCATCTCGATTTCTATCGACTCGAGGGCGTAGAGGATTTCGATACGTTCGGTTACGAAGAGTATCTCGATGCCGAGAATGGAATCGTCGTTATCGAGTGGCCGGAACGACTGCCGACGTCCTCCTTCGACGATTATTTGCTGATCGAGTTGCGCCATCTGTCCGATTCCAAGCGGCGGCTCGTCTTCCGGCCAAGTGGGGAGCGCTACATGGAGATGGTCGAGGCGCTCAGAGCGGAGGTATCTGGTGCCCAGCGACGGCCGCACACTGCTCGCGATCGATAGCTCGACTTCGGTCACTGGGCTGGCGCTGTACGACGGCGAGACGTGCAGCGAGCTCGTGTGGAATGCGGGACGGAATCAGACCACGTCGATCAGCACGGAGATGATGCATCTCCTGCAACTGTCCGGTCTCGAGCTCCGCGATCTCGGCGCAATCGCCGTTGCCATTGGGCCGGGCAGCTTCAACGGGCTGCGGGTTGGCATGAGCGTGGCCAAAGGACTGTGCTACGGGCTCGGAATCCCAATCGTGGGAGTCGGGACATTAGACGTCACCGCCTACCCGCATACCGGACGCCGGTCTCCGATCCGGGCGTTCGTGAGGGCCGGGCGGGGACGTGCCGTTTACGCCGACTTCCGGCATCGGAATGGCCGCTGGACGCGAACGTCCGACTTACGCAATTCGCCGCTTGACGAGATATCCGAGCAGCTCTCTGAACGCACCATCATTGTCGGAGACATGCCACGACCTCTGGCGGAGAAGCTTGCGCAGGAAGCGCACGCGGTGATTCTAGAACCCGCGCTTCGAATGCGCCGGCCATCCCACCTTGCGGAAATCGGATATCATCGGTGGGAAGCGAATGACTGCGATTCCCTCGAGGCGCTCGAGCCGGTCTACGTCCACGGTGTGGCGCCATCAGGGACGGCCGCCACGGCGCGAAACTAGCGAATGGCAATCTGAGCAAGAGTCTTACAGCCGTTGTTGGTGAGGAATCTGGATCAGGGTGAACGACGACATCCGGCAATCGGATCGCACGTACTACATTGAAACCATGCATATAGACGACATTCCAGAGGTATCGCGCGTCGAACGTCGATGCTTCACCAATCCGTGGCCCGAGTCAGCCTACCGACGCGAACTACGGAATCCGGAAAATAATCACTACGTGGTACTGCGTCATCGCGAACGGGTGGCGCCGCGCTCGGGGCCAGTGACTGAGCCACGTGGTCGCCTCTCGTTGCTCCCGTTACTTCGCAAATCCGAACGCCAGATGGCGGATCCGATCGTAGGGTTTTGCGGCATGTGGATCCTCTATGATGAAAGTCACGTGACGACAATCGGTGTGGCGCCGGAGTATCGCGGCGAGGGCCTCGGTGAGCTTCTGTTGCTGAGCCTGTTTGAAGAAGCGCTAGCCCGGAACTGCCAATGGCTCACGCTCGAAGTGCGCGTCTCCAACGTCACGGCCCAGGCGCTCTATCAGAAATATGGCTTTACCAAACATGGCGTGCGGCGTCGCTATTACAGTGACAACGGCGAGGATGCCGATATCATGTGGTCGGCATCACTCCGTGATCCGGACTACCTTCGGCAAATCGACGGTCTGCGCGACAGCCTTCTAGCCAGGTTTCGCGAGCAGAACGTCGAGATTGAAACGCGAGACCCATGAATATCCTCGGGATCGAGACCTCTTGCGATGAAACCTCGGCGTCGGTCGTTCGCGATGACCTGCGCGTCCTGTCGAACGTAATTCAGTCACAGATAGACCTTCACGAGCGCTATGGCGGGGTGGTGCCAGAATTGGCATCCCGCCGTCACATCGTCTCGATCATTCCGACCATTGACCTGGCGCTCGAACAAGCGGGTGTCGGTCTTGACGAGATCGACGCGGTGGCGGTGACCGAGGGACCAGGTCTGGCGGGAAGCCTGCTGGTGGGAATCAACGTCGCCAAGGCACTGGCACTCAGCCGGGATTTGCCGTTGATTCCGGTGAATCATCTCGAGGGCCACATCTACGCGAACTGGCTAACCCTTGGCGATGCTAAGTCACAAGCACCGCCGGTTTTTCCACTTGTCTGCCTGGTCGTGTCAGGTGGCCACACCGAGCTTCTACTCATGCGGGATCACGGTAACTACGAGATTTTGGGCCGTACCATCGACGACGCCGCGGGCGAGGCCTTTGACAAAGGTGCGCGCATCCTGGGTCTCGGCTTTCCGGGAGGTCCCGCCATCCAGAAGGCCGCATCAAACGGGAGAACGGGTCAGCATCCGCTCCCGCGTGCGTGGCTTGGCGACACGTTTGACTTCAGCTTCAGCGGGCTCAAGACGGCATTGCTGCGTGTCGCTGAGCAATATCACCGGCCGCGACCAGCCCGGGCGCGAACCGCGAACGACGAACCGTTCCGACCGTATGAGCCGATTCGTTATGGGCCAAACGTGCCGGTCAACGACATCGCCGCCGACTATCAGGATGCCATCGTCGAAGTTCTGGTAGAGAAGACCGTCCGAGCGGCTCACGAGAATGGTGCCAAGACGGTGCTACTGGCGGGAGGCGTCGCCGCAAACGAGCTGCTCCGGCGCAGACTCACTTCGGCGGTGGACACGCCACTACGCTGTCCGCCGATTCAGCTCTGCACAGATAACGCCGCAATGATCGCTGGAGCGGCACATTTCATCTTCCGGCGGGGCGACCGGGGCGATCTGAGCCTCGACATCCAGCCGCAGCTTCCATTGACGAGCGGCACAACCATCACCTCGTGACGGTGTGCCTGAAACACGAACTTGCGCGAGGGAGACTGGTTTGACCGTTTCTCCAAGAGATCTTGCGATCGAAGTAGCACGCGACGCCGGCCGCATCCTGCGTGATCGCTATGGCCACGTTCAACAGATCAAATACAAAGGCGAGGTGGACATCGTCACGGATGTCGACGAGATGAGCGAGCGGCTTATCGTCGAACGCATCCAGCAGCACTTTCCGAATCACCAGATTCTGGGTGAGGAGAGCGGTTCGACCAATTCGCCCAATTCAAGCTCCGGATACCGCTGGATCATCGATCCACTCGACGGAACTACAAACTTCGCCCATGGCTATCCGTTCTTCTGCGTTTCAATCGGATTTGAGGTCGATGGCGAATTCCGGCTCGGCGTCGTTTATGCGCCAGTCTTCGACGAGCTGTTTCTGGCGGAACGCGGGCAGGGCGCTTTTCTCAATGGCCGGCGGATGTCGGTCTCTAAGACGGACAGGCTCATCCGCTCCCTGATGTCAACCGGCTTCAACCCCGATCGAGATCTGGCGCGAGAAAATTTCAAGCACTGGGGGAACCTGACGTTTCGAACGCAGGCGCTGCGGCGAGATGGTTCCGCCGCCTTGAACCTCTGTTTCGTGGCGGCAGGACGGTTTGATGCCTACTGGGAGATCGGCCTGAAGCCGTGGGACCTGGCCGCGGGATCACTGATGATCCGCGAGGCGGGCGGCAGCGTCACGAATTTCGCGGGCGATGACCATCGTCTTGCCGATCGCGCGCTCGTCTCGAGCAATGGCCTGCTCCACTCGGCTCTGCTCGACGTTCTCAACGAACCGGACTGACACCCTCGCGCGTCGACTCACCACGCGAAGAGGAACGGCGCGCGCCTCGGAAACGTACGTTCGTTGTCCAAGGATTCAGCCCGACTTTATACTTCGGGTATGAATTCCGCCACCGCGCTGATCTGCTCCGATCGATTCCAGGAACATGACACCGGTTATCATCCGGAGAATGCCCATCGGCTCAAAGCGATCGCCGCTCAGCTGCGGCGAACTGGGATGCTCGAAGATCGCGCAATTTACGAGCCCATAGAAGCGTCGACTAACGATGTCGAGTTGGTTCACGTTCCGAAGTACGTGCGATTGGTCGAGCAGATCGCTGGAGCCGGTGGCGGTTACCTCGACGCCGACACGGTCATCTGTCCGCGCTCGTACGATGTCGCTCGGCTGGCAGCAGGCGCGTGCATTCAAGCGGTCAATTTGGTCCTCGACGGAACAGAGAGCCGCGTTTTCGTGTTTCCGCGGCCACCCGGGCATCATGCGGAGCGCGCTCGAGGAATGGGATTTTGCCTCTTCAACAATGTGGCCATCGCGGCTCGCCACGCCATCGACCGGCGCGGCCTCTTCCGGGTCGCTATCGTCGATTGGGACGTTCACCATGGCAACGGCACCCAGGACGTCTTTCTCGACACCGATCAGGTGCTTTACGCCTCGGTCCATCAATGGCCACTCTATCCGGGGACGGGACGGGCGCAGGAGGCCGGAGTACGCTATGGATTCGGCTACACCGTCAACGTGCCGCTGACACCAGGCGCCGGCGACGCCGAGTACTTACAGGTGTTCGACGAGATCATCGTGCCCAAGCTCGTTGAGTTCCATCCTGAACTGATCTTGCTCTCCGCCGGGTTCGACGCGCATGCGGACGATCCACTGGCGTCGATGGCGGTGACCACCGATGGTTTTGCCGCGATGGCGCGGCGTATCAAGGAGCAGGCGGACCGTCTGTGCGGTGGTCGGTTGGTGGCAGTCTTAGAAGGGGGCTACAATCCGGACATCCTTGCGAAATGCGTTGAGGAAGTGATTCGTGTATTCGATGCGACATCGGAGTCAAAGGAGATCCCGACATGATCGCGGTCGTCGACTATGGAGCCGGAAATCTCGCTAGCGTCGTGAACGCGTTGGGGCGCATTGGAGCGGCCGTTCAAATCACTGCCAACCATCATGAGATTCTTTCGGCTGACGGCGTCGTCGTTCCCGGGGTCGGTGCGGCCCAGGACACCATGAAACACCTTAATGAGCAATCGCTAGAGCCGGTTATCCGAGAGGTTATCGCGCGAGGCACCCCGTACCTCGGTATATGCATGGGTATGCAGGTCTTGATGACGTCGAGCTTCGAGGACGGAGAGCATCGTTGCCTGGGAGTGCTGCCCGGACATGTGCGCCTGCTGCCGGCACATGAGCCAATCCCGCACATGGGCTGGAACCAGGTTTGGCAGATGGAGTCGAACCCGATCTTCAATGGTATCCCCGACGGCTCCGAGTTCTATTTCGTCCATTCCTACTACGTAGATCCCGATGATCGGTCCTGGGTGGGAGCGGAGACGGACTACGGGTTGAAGTTCCCGAGCGTGCTGGCTCGGGACAATGTCGTCGCAACGCAGTTTCATCCAGAGAAAAGCGGCCGGTGGGGGCTGACGCTTCTCGCCAATTTTGTCGACGTGGTCGCTAAGCAACCAGTGAAAGTTGCGTGACCCGATGCACGTAATTCCCGCTATTGATCTTCGAGCCGGCCGCTGCGTTCGGCTTGTTCGAGGCGATTTTGACCGGGAGACGGTCTATGGCGATGATCCGGTTACGGTCGCGCGGCACTGGATGAATCTTGGAGCGCCGCTGATCCATGTAGTTGACCTTGATGGTGCGCGCAACGGCTCGCCTTCGCAACTCGATCTGGTCAGGAAGATCGCCCGACTCGGGGCGAGGATCGAGCTCGGTGGGGGGCTGCGCAGGCTCGAGGATCTGCGTGCCGCCATTCAATCCGGCGTCTCAAGAGTTATCATCGGCACTGCCGCGGTCGAGAACGACCTGATTCTGAGGCAGGCGGTACGAGAATTTGGAGCCGATTCGGTCGTCCTCGGCCTGGATGCGCGTGACGGTCGCGTTGCCGTTGATGGTTGGGTGACCGTGAAGGACGTTGCCGCGGCGGATCTCGTCAGACGTGCCCAAGACGCCGGAGTCGAGCGCGTCATCTATACAGATATCGAGCGCGACGGCACACTAACCGCGCCCAATTTCGGAGCTGTCGAGAGCGTGGCGGCGCAGGGCATTCAAGTGATCGCATCGGGAGGCGTCTCAAGTGCCGCGGATCTGAATCGCCTCTCGACCATTCCCGGAGTGGAAGGTGCCATTGTGGGAAAGGCACTGTACGAAGGCGCGATCAGCATCGGGAGTCCGGCTGACTGGTGGGTGTCGACTTCTGGGAGCCGGCGCAACGTAGAGGAGAATGATGGCAGCCAGGAATGACCTGCGAGAGGTCGCCAGAGACGACGAACGCAGGAAGCGGGACGAAGCCAAAATCCAGACGTTGCAGGCGCAGATTGACGAGCTTCGCAATATGTCGCGGGAAGCGGCTAGCCGCCAGCTTCGTCTTGAGGATCAGTTGAAAGCCAGCGAAGCGAACGTGGCGCAATACCGCATCATTCTTGACCAGCATCGGCACGAGGTCTCTCAAGCGGCGCAGGCGCGACAGCTCGAAGAGTCGCGCGTACGCCAGCAGATGAGCGATTTGTCCACCCGCATCGATGACTCGACTCGCCCGATCCGCTCGATTCAGGCGCACGTCGGCGAACTCCTTGAAACCGTACGGCGCCAACGAGACGATGTTAGCCATGACACCAAACGCTACGATGACCTCCGAAGCCTGATTGACCATCTCGGCGCTCACAGTGAGCGACAGGTAGCCGTATCGCAGACGCTGCGCGATTCGATCGAAAACGTACGTGTTGAAGTTGAGCGACAGCAGCGGGATCTCCTCCGGATCGACGACGCCACCAAGATTGTCGATCAAGATGGGCGCCGCCGGCTAACGGAGGTCATTCAACAGATCGAGAATTTGAGCGCACACGTCAACGCAGAACTGGCAGGCGTGTCGGCACTGGCCGCCCGCGTAGATGATGTCGATCAATCGCTTACCGGTGTCTGGCCCATTTTCGACACTTTGCGTGACAGCCAGGAGAAGTTCCAATCGGAGATCGATCGATATCACACACAATCGGTGGAACGTGACGACCTGGTCGCGGAACGTATGGAAGAGATCCGACAGCAGTCAGAGGCGCAGGTCAACAATCTGGATGCGGCCACATCGCAGCGATTTGAGCGTCTCAGTTCGCGAACTGAACAGCTCGACGAGGTCGACCGGGATCTGGCGTATCGACTCTCGCTTATCGAGATGCAAATCGAGGAGCTCACCCGCGTCGACCAGCGGGTTCGACGTGAAATGTGGTATCTGAACGAGCAGCGAGCGCGTTTGCAGTTGGAGCAAGCGCAGCAGGAGCTCGAGCAAGTGATCGACTCACGTCGCCAGGCCGAGCAACGAAACGTGGATCGATCGCCTGGGGGAAATCAGGAGTAACGTCATCCATGCTCACCAAACGCATCATTCCGTGCCTGGACGTCACCAATGGCAGGGTCGTCAAGGGAATTCAATTCCAGGGACTGCGAGACGCCGGGGACCCCGTAGAGCTGGCGGCGAGATATGACGCCGAAGGAGCCGATGAGCTGGTCTTTCTCGACATCAGCGCCAGCAACGAGGGCCGCGCCACGATGGTCGACGTCGTTCGAGAGACCGCCCGGCAGGTATTCATCCCGCTCACCGTCGGCGGTGGCGTTCGCTCACCTGACGACGTTTACACCTTACTCCGTGCTGGTGCCGACAAAGTGAGCTTGAACAGCGCGGCGGTCGCTCGCCCAGAGCTGATTCGAGAGTCGGCCTCGAGGTTTGGCAACCAATGCATCGTGTTGGCCATAGATGCGCGCTGGAACGGCGACGGCCGCTGGGAAGTCTACACCCATGGCGGTCGCCGGGAAACCGGTCTGGACGCGATTGAGTGGGCTCGTCGTGGAGTGGAGCTCGGCGCGGGAGAAATTCTGCTCACTAGCATGGACGCGGATGGAACCCAGCGCGGCTACGACCTCAAGCTCACCGCTCGGATTGTTGATGCTGTGCCCGTTCCGGTGGTGGCGTCGGGGGGAGTAGGGACGTTGGACCACCTCCTTCAGGGAATCACGATTGGCTGCGCCCAGGCCGTATTGGCTGCATCGATTTTTCACTATGGAACCTATTCGATCGCCGACGCGAAGAGCTATCTTGCGAGCAAAGGTGTTCCAATTCGGCACATCTCTGCCTGATTTCGGTACATAAGACTCCAGCGTTCGTTCGCACTGGATGTACTTGGGTACGGTTGACATTGGCGAGTTGCGTGTGCTAGCCTGCGTGTGATCAGTCGGATGTCGGGGGACATTGCCAAGACACAAGCTGAGGCAACCTGACTGGTAGAAGCCGAAAATCACTGTTCGATTCGGACTGTACGCCCAGAGGCAAGCGCCAAAAAGGAGGCGGTTGCTGACGCTTTCTGCGTGGACTGGGCCGGAACAGCGAACCGATGATCAGATCGCACCAAGTGTCTCCGTCTAGTGGGGACTACGATGGACGAACGGGTGCGAGGAGACCGAACCCACCAGCGCGATCATCTCGGGGACGCGCGTCATGGTGGGCGCTCCGCATCTGATCAGTGGTCTCAGGAGGGAAGGTCGATTGGGCGTTCGAAGAGAACGGCGGCAACTTGTATTCGGGTTGCTGCTCGCCTCGGCGGTATCTGCCTCGTTGGTGGCTCCGGTCGCGGCGGACACAAACCTCATCGTAGGCGGTGAGGCGGTCGTAGCTCACACGAACGGCGACGGCGTCAACATGCGGGACGCCGGAAACTCCTCAGGAAACGTCATCACATCCTATGCCGATGGCTCGACCCTCACAGTGGTCGCCGGGCCACAGGGCGCCACGGATGGATCCCAGTGGTACAACGTTTCGTCCGGGTCTCAGTCCGGCTGGATCGTCAGCGACTTCTTGTCGCGACCGGCGTCTCAGACGGGTCAGTCCGTGACGATCGTCGGGACCAACAACGATGGTCTGCGTCTGCGTGACGCCGCCAGCTATGACTCAAACACGCTCACGGTCATTCCAGAGGGGGCGACCGCGAGTGTCGCCGGTGTCGACCAAACCGGCTCCGACGGTACCGTTTGGGTCAATCTCACATATCAGGGTATGACCGGTTTCTCGGCGCGAGATTTCATCCGCGTCGACAGTGGCGGAACCGCCAACGCGCAAGCAGCGTCCGCTCCGGCGACGGTTGATGCTCCTTCGGACGGGCTCTCCGTGGGTGACAATGCCGAGGTGGTCAATACCAATGGTGACGGACTGAACATGCGTTATGACGTCGGCTACAACGCCGGTGTCGAAGCCGTTGCGCCGGAGGGCGCGGTCGTCGGCATCAACGATGGTCCCAAGCAGGACGGTTCGGGTAACACGTGGTGGGGCGTCGAATACAAAGGCATGAAAGGCTGGATGATCGACTCCTACCTGACCAAGACCGACAAGCAGCCGGTGCAGGCGACGGCAAGCACTGCCTCGACGACTGAGACGAGCGCGCCCGCGACAACCGCGTCCGCGCCGGACAGCAGCTCGATCGGGCAGCAGATCGCCAGCGAGGCGATGAATTACCTCGGCTATCCGTACGTTTGGGCGGGGACGACCCCGTCGGGCTTTGACTGCTCCGGATTCGTCTACTATGTCGTGAACCAGGTTCTCGGTGGTGGCTTCCCGCGTGACATGGCCTCTCAGGTCGCGAGTGGCACGTATGTGGATGCCAACGACCTGCAACCTGGCGATCTGGTCTTCCAGCAGAACACCTACACGTGGGGTCTCTCACACGTGGGGATCTACATTGGGAACGGCCAGTTCATCAGCGCGGCGAACGAGAGTGTCGGTGTGACGATCAGTAATCTGTGGGATTCCTACTGGGGTCCGCGTTACTACACGGCTCGTCGTATCAATCCGTAAGCCGCCAAAACAACAGCGTAACCGAGCGAAGCCCGGGTACTGGCCCGGGCTTCGCTTTTGTGGATCAACACAGTGCCGCCCGGTTGCTAACCGGCGTCTGCAAATCGTGCGGTTGAGAGGTGCCCGAGGTCGAATCGCGATGCACCATCAAGCGCCAGATCGGTGAGCGCCTCTCCGACCGCGCTGGCGAACTTGAACCCGTGCCCCGAAAACCCGCAGCCGATGACAACATTGGCCGCATCGGGATGGCGATCGATGATGAAGTGCTGATCCGGGGTCTGCGTGTACATGCAGGTGAGCGTGCGGATGACTGGACCGGACGCTCCGGGCATGTAGATGTCGAGGACTCTGCTGAGCATCTCGATCTCGTCATGGGTGACTTGTCGATCAATTGTGTCCGGAGTACATACGCGGCCCACGTCGTGCCTCCCGATCTTGACGCCTTGACCTGGGAGCGCTGGGAAACCATAGAAATGCCCTTCTGGCACTTCGAGCAGGAAGACCGGGCATCGTTCAGGTGCGAACAGATCTGGATTGGTCGAGTTGAAGTGGACGTTTGGAATGCGCCACACCTCCAGCGGTGCATCCCAACCTTTGATCACGTCCCGACTCCACGGTCCGGCGGCGATGATGAGACGGCCGCCAGAGAAGTCACCGTTGGTGGTACGCACGGTTACGCCGCTGTCGGTAGATTCCCAGCTAATCACTCGAGTGTTGAATTGAAGCTCTGCGCCGTATTTCACGGCGAGATCAAGGTGTGCCTGAACGCAACGCTCGGGCCGCAGAAACCCAGCGGCCGGATCGAAGAGCGCGACCAGCGTCTCAGGCAACCGGTAGCCCGGAAAGCGGTGTCCGACATCGGCGGCGGTCATCTCCTCGACGTTCAACCCATACTGCCGCGCGCTCTGGGTCGAGCCAGAGACGAAACCGCTCTCGATCGTCCCGACGTTAAGCCCGCCGCAGATCGTCATGAGATCCTGTCCGCTCACATCCGCCAATTCGCGCCAGAGCGTGTAGGCGCGCTGGAGGAGCGGCACGTAGTCGGGCGATTCGAAATAGGCCTCGCGAATGATGCGGGATTCGCCGTGTGACGAGCCGTTGGCATGATTGGGCCCGAACTGCTCAATGCCGATGACCGAATGCCCGCGACGAGCGACGTGCGCGACCGCAGCGCTGCCCATACCGCCAAGACCAAGGACAATGACCTCCGCGTGATTCGGACTACTCATGATTCGATCTCCCTGTCCCATTTTGGTATTGATATCGTGACCGCGGCTCCGCGTTGTTTGACGCCAGGCGAATGTCAGGCCAGCCTCACCGGGCGGTCAGCCGTGTTCGGAACTCGTGACTCCGTTTGCGTAGACTCCCCGAGATTCCTCGTTAACCAGGGCGGCGATTCGGAGCATGACCCGCTCGGCCGCCTCATGGTCGCCAAGTGCGTACAAGGATCCTGGCTCGATGGCACTCCCGAATCGAATGTTCATGTGCCCGTTCGATTCGAACACACCGGTCGGGACGAGGGAAACCCCCCGACGGTCGAGCATCGCCAATACGCGTCCCATCCCTTTGGGGGGCTCGATCAACGTCTCAAATCCGCCCGCTTCCGGGTGAAATGCCACGATCTGACCGGCGCTGTCGGAAATGGCTCGGAACAACTCCCTTAGCGCTGCCCCACGTCCGAAGGCCTCATCGTCGTCGGCAGGCATCAGGATGATCCCGTAGAGATGTGCCATGCGGCGCAACACCCAGTGGAGGTATTTCGGGTTCACACGTCTGGGGCCAATGTAGCAATCCTGCCAGGTGGACGTCATCACCCAGCGCAACGGGAACTCCCCTGGTAGTTCCCGGCAAACGGCGTTGGTGATCACGATTGCGCCCCATCCGACCCACGCTCCGGACACTCGCTCGTAGTGATTCGGAAGGATCACGAATGGTCGGGTGCGCGGCAGATTCTCTAATCCGTCAATGACCGGTGGAGTTGGCATTGACGCGACCAAACGGGCAACATCCGTTCGGATGTTTCTTGGTCTGTTCCTGAGAGACGCGGCGACCGCCGCGGCCACGATTGAGAGAGGGAGGCGATAGCGCGGCAGTCCGTTTCGCAGCTTCCTGTTAACCACCCAGTTGAACCGCCAACGTGGTGGAACGGGAGCGGACGATTTCGAATCAAAATTGACTTGAAAGCTATCCGTTGGCGGGGAATCGATCTGATTGATGGATTGCGCAGAAAAATTCGCCAGTTGGTGGTCGCTCTCGGTTGCTGCCGATGGAGAAACTCCGCTCGGTGGCACCTGACCAGGATGGGGGAGGGGAACGTTTGACGAGGTCATGCCCTGTCGCTCCTCAGTAGGGACCCATTGTTGAAACAGGAAGGTCCGAACAGGTTATGAGGTCCTTTCGGACGATCGCTGTCCCCGTTTCATCCGGAACGCATTGTCGGCCGAATGCATTCGGCTGGAAGCGTGCCGGTTTCCAATGCCAATTGCCGAACCCAACAGCGTCCAACTGGAAGGCGACCGTCCGTCGGGCAACGCCAGGCTGTTTCAGTTGCAAGACACTGCACATTCTCGCACAATCATACGCTGAACCCTAATACGAACGCGTCTGATCGTGAAGACGTTCTGGCGCGTCAGCGGAAACTTCGACTTCGCTCCACACGGAGTCTTCGGATCCAGGACTCGTGGCGGTGTGCATGCGTTTTCAAAGTTTGTCGTAGGTATGCGACCTTGCCGTCAGTGTGCGACAAACGCCGGTGCACTATACCGTGCGTGTGCAGCTGAGATTCCGCGCGGAGATCATCGCAACCTGGTGCAGATGCCCAATTCCCTGTGGATGTGAGGCAGCCAAACCCGGAGTGACTCTTGGTACTCGGAATACTTCTGATGTTGGTGGCGACGGTCGCATACAACGTCAGCATGATCCTCCTCGCCATTGCAGCTCGATCAGAGTCAAAGGCGCAGGATCGCAAAACTCTGACGACGCATGTGGCCGAGCGCGCGACGGGGACGTGGAGCATCGCTCTGGGCGTCTTGGGGTGGTTGTTCGAGCTTGCTGCACTGACGCGCATCTCTGTCACGTTGGCGCGAGTCATCTACACGGCCGGATTTGGCGTGATGCTGGTCCTGGCTCGTTGGAGGCTTGGGGAGAAGCTTGAGCGCAATGAGGCGGTAGGGATCGCGGCCATTGGACTCGGAATCGTTGCGGTGAGCACCACTTCCCCAGCCGTAAGCAAGACCAACCCTGGATTGCTCGGCTGGGTCATCCTCTCGATCGTGATCACGCCAACCATCTTCCTGCCGGATGTCGTTCAATGGTTTCGCAAGGCCCCCGCGGCGCATTTGAGCGCGATTGGGGCCGGCCTGGGGTACTCCGCTAGCAACCTCTATACAAAGGGCGTTTCCGACGTCCTCTCGGTCAATTCGCTGCTTTCGCTCGTGTTACTAGCAATCGCCGCCGGGATCACGTCATTGGTTGCGTTTAGCGACCAAATTCGTGCGTTGCAAACTGGACGCGCTACCGCGATTGTGCCACTAGTAGCCGGGTTGCAGTCCGTCATCCCAATTATCGTTGCGTCACTGTTCTTCGGTGAGAAGTGGCCGGTAACGCTCCACGGTCAATTCCTCCTTGGCGGAGGCATCGCTCTAACGACGGTCGGGATGATCCTGCTCGCCTACTCGTCGGCCCAGATCGTTCAGGCGTCGTCGAGCGGAGACTGAGTCGATGGCCAGCGATTGGACACAACGAGGGCGCCGCCATTGCGACGCCCCCGCGCTTGCCTGATTTGGTGGAAGGGCTACTTGACCGATTCCTCGATCACGCCGTCCTCGGATGCCGCGCCGTCGTAGTTGATGCGTGACTGCAATTCCGGCGACGTTGCGCGGATGCGCTGTTCGATGTCTATCATCAGATCGGTGTTTGCGCGCAGGAACTCTTTGGCATTCTCGCGCCCCTGTCCAAGCCGCTCATCGCCCATGTAATACCAGGCGCCGCTCTTGCGAAGCACGCCGAGGTCGGTTCCGACGTCCAGAATACTTCCTTCGGCCGAGATCCCCTCGTTGTACATGATGTCGAATTCGGCCTGTCGGAACGGCGGTGCGACCTTGTTCTTGACCACTTTGACGCGAGCTCGGATACCAATCGAATCGGTCCCTTGCTTGATGGCCTCAATGCGGCGGATGTCCAAGCGCACGGACGCGTAGAACTTGAGGGCGTTTCCGCCGGTGGTCGTCTCCGGGTTGCCGAACATGACGCCGATCTTCATACGCAACTGGTTGATGAAGACAACTGAGGTCTTGGAGCGGCTGATGGCCCCGGTCAGCTTTCGCAGCGCCTGGCTCATCAACCGGGCCTGCAGACCGACGTGCGAATCACCCATGTCGCCATCGATCTCGGCACGTGGTACAAGCGCGGCAACTGAGTCGACCACGATGACGTCGATCGCGCCACTGCGGACCAGCGTCTCGACGATCTCGAGCGCCTGCTCGCCGGTATCCGGCTGGGAGATGAGGAGATCGTTCAAATTGATGCCACAGCGTTCAGCATAGACCGGGTCAAAGGCGTGCTCGGCATCGATGTAGGCAGCGACTCCGCCCAGACTCTGCGCCTCCGCGATGATGTGCTGCGCCAGTGTCGTCTTACCGCTCGATTCTGGACCGTAGATCTCGGTGATGCGGCCGCGTGGAATGCCTCCCACCCCCAGCGCCATATCGAGCGCGATCGAACCGGTCGGAATCGAATCAATCTGCATGCGCGTCGATGCTTCGCCCATTTTCATGATCGAGCCCTTGCCGAACTGGCGCTCGATTTGGGACATCGCAAGCTCGATCGCGCGATCTCGTTCAGCCATTCGCCTCCGCCTCTTTTCGCGTTCCCTCAGATCCGAAAAATCTAGAAAGAATGTTCTAATTCGGTTCTAATGATACCGTCCGTATGCCTTCTGGTCAATGCGAAAAATCATCAATTTGGGAATCAAAGTCGCTCATAGCGCTGAACGTTGAGGACGAAGATTATGGCGCCACCAACCTCGACCTCGAAGTTTTCCGCGAGGTAGAGGAGACCAGGTTCCAGCGCGGGGGAGTAGGGCACCGCAATCTGGGTGCGCCGCTTGCAAACCGATTTGATGACGTCGATGACTTGCTGTACGTCGTGATCTTCGACACCGGCGATCAGGCTGGTGTTGCCTGTTCTCAGCAAGCTTCCGGTGCTGCTGACGCGAGTCACTCGAAAATTCGCCGAAATGATCTGATGGACCAGTTCGTCGGCGTCTTCATCTTGTACGACCGCGACTATGAGTTTCATTTCTGGCTCACCTCCCGGCCATGCAATCGGACCGTTTGAGAGCGTACTTCGTTGCGCAGGGGAGCGTTTCGAGGAGTATACGTGCAGGCACATGTACCGGGCAAATCAGGGGACAACCGGCAAAAGCCGTACGTACTTGAGATTCGCCGCTCAGGTGACGTGGTCCGGCCGGCTGAATGCGGCCTCGACGTCTCGAACGGTGAGAAGACGGCCGCCGAATACGCGGTTGATCTGCGTTGAGAGCGTCAACGATCCTGGCATGACGTCGTACGGTGATCCATCCGCTACCACGCCGCCGTCACCGAGCAAGATCAGCCGGTCGGCGAATTCCGCCACCAGATCGACGTCGTGGGTTGCCAACACCACGGTTGTACCAGACCGTGCCAGCTCGCGGAAAATACGTCCTAGGCGCAGCTTGAGGGCGGCATCGACTCCACGAGTCGGTTCGTCGAGGAGCAGGATGTCCGGCTGCCCTATCAGCACCGCCGCCAGAGCGGCGCGCAGGCGCTCACCGCCGGAGAGATCGAGTGGATTGCGCGTGGCAAGATGCTGCAGGTCAAGCTGGTTCAGCAAGTCATCGACGTCACCATGCAGCTTTCGGCAGCGGAGCGTGAAGTTCAGTTCCTCTGCGACTGAGTTGTTGAAGAGGAGCGTTCCGGCTTGCTGCGGCAGGTATCCGACTGAGCCGGCCAGATCGACCGTCGAGACCGAAGCAATGTCTTTGCGATTCACACGTACCGCGCCTTGGCTCGGCCTCAACAGTCCGTTGATGAGCTTCAGAAGCGTGGTCTTGCCGCTCCCGTTGCGGCCCATCAACGCTGTCACCGAGCCCGGAAGGACCTTGAGAGACACCCGGTCAAGTACGTCACGGCCGTCATATCCGAACGACACTTTTTCTAGCTCGACCGAGGCCCGGACGTCCTCAAAAGGTCTGTGCGGTGACGCCGTCACGGATTCCGCTCGGTTCGTCGACGCGAATCTGGTCACCGCATTCCTAGCATCTCGGATCGAGAGGGGAAGAGGCCGGACACCGATTCGATGGAGCGCCTCTTGAAGCGGCGGCAAGTGCTCTAGCTCGCCAACGGCATGGCGAACCGGTCCGGCTGTTTTGACCTCGCCACATCGGGAAAGGATCAGCAACGAATCGACTACGCCCAGCAGGCGTTCGAGACGGTGCTCACCGAGAACGACAGCCATTCCCAGATCTCGATTCAGCCGCGTCAGGATGGAGAAGATCTCGTCGCTGCTGATCGGATCAAGCTGAGACGCGGGTTCGTCTAGCACCAGAACGCTCGGGCGCATCGCCATGGCCGCCGCAATGACCACACGCTGTCGCTCACCGCCCGAAAGAGTCTGGATCGATCTATTCCGTAGATGGTGCAAGTGAAGGAGATCCAGCGTCTCCTCAACACGGACCCGCATCTCCGATCGATCCATCGCCAGACTCTCAAGACCGAAGGCGATCTCATCCTCGACCCGGTCTGTGATCGTCTGAGTCTCCGGAACCTGCGCGACGAAACCGACGTGGCGACTGAGCGCCGCGGTCGCGTGATTCCGGGTGTCCAATCCGTTCACGGTCACGCTGCCACCGAAGCGTCCACCGTGAAAATGTGGCACCAAACCGTTGATGCAGCGCGCCAGCGTTGATTTTCCCGATCCAGACGGACCCGTCACCAATGCGAATTCACCGTCATTCACGCACCACTCGACATTGTTGAGCGCCGGCGATCGTTGACCCGGGTACTCGAACCTCACGCCTGCGAAGCGGATCATGAGCCGGCTCCGTGGGTCACTGCCGGAGTCGCCAGCAGGATGCAGGCGATGCCCAGCAGTGGATGAACTGTTGGAATGTCGAGGGTTGGGAACGGTGACCATTCGATGGAGGTCGACCAGTAGACTATCGCGGCGGCGAATATGAGGATCGCGGCGCTGGACGACGTGAGCAACAGCCAGTCACGGGTGCGCCATTCGGTGAGCCGATAAGCGGTACGGGCTCGTCCGCTTCGCAGCAATCCGGCGATCACGCAGGAGATACCGATTGCGACAGCGAACGAGGCGACGATGGTGTAGCCTCCGATTAGAAGATTTACCGCGATGAGCGTCAACACAACTCCCGCCACAAAGAGCCACGGTGGACGGGAATCGACCGCTCTCTCGCTCGCGAACGCGCGGCTCTCCATCGCCTCGGCCAGGTTGAACGCCCCTTCGAGCGCGGATGAGAGAACGGGGATCACTAGCGGCCGCACGTCGCGGATCGATCGGACGCGAAAGCCCCGCGCCGCCTGGGCTTCGCGAACCTCTCTGAGCGAGATCAGTGTCTGTGGAAAGAAGCTAAGGCCGATGATTGCGGCGATCCCCGCCGACGACATCGATGTGGGGACAGTTCGCATGAGCGACGCGCGATCGACTACCGAGCCGAATACCGCCGCCGTGACGATCAACGTCAGGATGGCAAGCGCCGTCGACAGACCGTAGATGAGCGCGTTCGCCGTGATGGATCCGCCGATAATCGGGATGTTTGCGGGGATGTGCGCCATGACTCGATCGCCTGCGTGGGCGGTGAGCAGGTTGAATGCGATGGTCATCCCGGCCACCACGAGACCGATCTTGATGACCAGCCCCCAAATGCCGTTCCGCGCATCTCCTCGCGGCAGTGAGAGGTAGACGACACTGGTCGCCAGGAGATTCAGGGTGAGATAGAAGGGATTGCGCGTTGAAACTGTCGCCAGCGCGACCGCGCCTCCCCACACGATCCAGACCACCGCGTTGGTCTGCCTGTTCATCGCCGGCTCAATCGAGCACGTAGCAGCACGCCAATGGCTACGAGGGCAAGCACAAGAATACCGAGACCGAACCACAGATAGTTCGAGCGGTCCGTGTGATTACCTATGGATGCCGTGTCCACTCGTGTCGGCTGTCCTGACGGCTTGACCTCGGCACCAACCACGATTGGAGATGACGTGAACGTGGCGGCAGTGGCGGTCGGGCTCGGTGTCGCCTCTGTCGTCGTCGCCGTCACGGCGCTGGTTGCGGCCACCGCGGGCGTCGTGCTTATCGTCACGTCGTTGATCTGGGCGATCTGAGCCAGCGTGACGGACGGTGGTAGGTCGCCATCTTTCGATGACCAGGACCACCCGTCGACGTCTCCATTGCGGACTTGACGCGCGTCCGGCCCGGACGGCAGAAAGACCCAATTCCCGTCTGGTCCAAGCTTGTGGTAACGCCAGTAGACGGCGGGGTTTGCGAAGCTCTTGCAGAAGCAGTTGGTGGCGGGACATCCCTCGCCGTCGATGCGGCAGATGGCCTCGCCGATTCCCGCGTACGGCGTTTCGTCGATCGATACTCCTGCCCGCTCCAGCAACTGCGCGCCAGTGATTTCCGGTTCACTGAACTGCACGTAGAAGTAGAGGACGGTGCCGTCGCCGTGCTTGATGACGAGCCCTGCGGCGTTCAGCTGGGTTGGCTGCGCCGCTCTGACCGGCGACGTGAGCACGCCGACCAGCAGCAGCGCGAATACCAGTATTCTCCACCAACCTGGACGTGATCTGTCTATCAAGGGCTTCACGGAGTGCTCAACGCCTCACTGCCGAGTCGACCAAGCTGAACGTCGAAACGCAGTGGAGCCGAACCGGGATGCCATTCAAAGCGCGCACGTTCGAAGTACTGCATAGTCGTGGGTCGTCCGGTTGCCGGATCGACGAAGGTGAATTCCTCGGAAAGTGGGTAGCCGAAGGCGTCAAGACCGCCGTTCTTCTGCCAATACGCCAGGAACCCGAGACAGGCGTTGTGCATGGTCTGCTCGAAGTAGACGCAACGGCGGCCGTCGCCTGGTTGAGCGTCCGATTTCGCTTGGGCCAGTGTGCGGCCGGGCGCATGAAGGGGCCAAACCGGCAGTCCCTTGCCTGCCAAGGCGGGCAGCGCCTGCACCGTCGCCAACAGATTGTCGCCCGGGACGTCGGAGCGATAGGCGAACGCGCCGGTGTCCGTGTTTCGGAGCGTCTCCAGTCCTGTGACCGCCGCGGTCACCGCGGCCGAATCGGGCGATTGACCGCTCGCAAGCAGCGCCTGGATCACCAGCGCCGTCGAATTTGCGTCCCCGACGAGCGGAGTCCCGGCCGTCTGCTGAGACGCGTACAGGCCGTTGTCGTCGCGCAGTCCGTCCAGATAGCTCATGCCATTGTCGACCGAGTCCGAATTCAGGTGACTACTGGCGACGAGTGCCTCTACGGCGACGGCGGTCGTGTTGCTGTCCGTTTGTGCCGGGTCGTCCGATCCATCGAACGCCCAGCCGCCGTTCTGGGCCTGATGCTTCTCCAGCGCTGTCACGGCGGACTCGGGGATGGTCTGATTTGCCGCCGAGAGGGCAATCATGGCGTAGGCGTGGACGTAAAGCTGAGGATCGAAGAGACCGCTCGACTGCTCTTGGTGGGAGAGGATGATCTGCACGAGGTTTTGGCCACCGAAATCACGCGGATCATCTCCCGAGGCGACAGCGGCGAGGATCAGCTTGGCCGCACCTCCCACGGTTGTCGCGTACGTAGCAGTCTGCGATTGCAGGTAGTCGATCATCGACGGACCGCCGTTAGAGACCGTGTCGGGATCGACGCCGGCCGCGGCCAGTGAGAGCGCTACATCGGCCGTCGTTCCGGGGTCGGTCTTCCCACCGAACCCGACGTACCCGCCGTCCGCCTGCTGCTGTGACGTGAGCCAGTTGGCTGCTTGAGTGATTTCGGTGTCGTTAGCCGCGCTTGCGCTGGGTGCAACGCCAACGAGAGGCAGCAGGAATACAAAAGACACCAACAGGATAATTAGACGTGATTTCACCACGAACCTCCAAAGACTCGCGAGACATCTCTCGCGGTCGACGAATTGACGTCAACTGGATTGGAGGTTCATTCCTGGAGGGAGGTGCGCATGGCTCGTCCTTTCTCCTTCGCTCGAGGAGTTGTTGGACGCGGCAGCGATGGGCGATCTGGCTTCGCCGAGCATTGAGCCCGACGTTACAGTTGCGGCACAGCCCCGGAATCACACCGGTGTTCCCCCGCGTGAGCAAGTCACGTATCTACTTGCACCCGCTGCCGCTTCACGATTTAGGAAGTCTCGATTGCTGATCCGACTGGCGGATCTTATCCAGTTTGGCATGAAGAGCACCGATCGTCAATCTGGCGCGACGAGCTGAACAACCGTCGCGCTCTGGCGTTCGAATTGACGAACCGTCTCGGGATCGGTTCAATGATGGATCGGCACACGGCAAGCGAGGGGCAGGTGACGATGGACAGAACGAATGGGCATGCCACCGGGCCGATCGCCCTGGTCGCTGCCATGAACGACGAACTCCGGCACGCGGTCGAGCGGATGGAGCAGACAGTAAGCGAGCGTGTAGGTCCATGGACGATGCATCGTGGAACGCTCGCCGGCAAAGACGTGGTGGCCCTGGTGACCGGCATCGGCATGGTGAACGCCGCCGCGGCTGTCGCGGCGCTACTGACTCGCGAAAAGCCGCGAGCGGTGCTCAACTTCGGCTGCGCCGGAGCTCATCGCGAGGACATCCACCCCGGAGACGTCGTCATCGGCAGCGGAGCGGTCGCACATCTCTCGTTGACGATCCTGCCAACCGGCGAGGAACGCTACGTCGGATTCCGCTATCAGGTCGATGACGAGACGATACTGACCGATGTCATCAATGCAGATGTGCACCTCCTTGATGTGGCCATGCAGGCGGCTCGCGGATGGCGACCAGATTCCTGGCCGTGGTCGGCGACCAAGCGCGAGCAGGGAGCAGTCCACGTTGGCGTGGTCGCCTCGGCGGATTGCTGGACGCAAGACCCGGTGCGAATTGGCGGACTGCACGATTTACACACGTCCCTCTGTGAGGACATGGAGGCGGCGGCCATCGCCCAGGTTTGCGCCATGTTCAAAGTGCCTATGCTGGCCATCAAGGACATCTCTAACAACGAACTGCACGTCGTCAGCAACCAGGGGGTCGACTTCCCGTCGCTCGAGACGGTCAGCACCGAGGTCGGCGCGCGCGCGTTCGCACTGGTTGAGCGCGTCGTCGAACGCGTCTAAGTCGACCTCGCTCACCGGCACGAAGCGGTTGTCGGTTCGTTCGCTTGCTATAATGCGTGAACCAGTACAGAACGTTTGTTCGCTGCTTTGCACCGTGAAGGCAGCAAGACCGAGGGGGAATTCGATTGTCTGTCGCTCAAGCGATCGAGGACTTCCGCGCCGATCCCCGCTTCGCGCCGAACATCGTCGAATGGCGCACGCTACCGGCCGTTCCGGCGCGGACGGTCAATTTTCCTGCTGAACTGAACCCGGCGCTAACGGAGGCGCTTCGTTCACGTGGAATCGCCAGCCTATATACACATCAGGCGGCTGCGTTCGAGAGCGTGGCCAACGGCAAGCACACTGCGGTCGTCACCGGCACCGCCTCAGGGAAGACGCTCTGCTACAATTTGCCGGTCCTCAACTCAATCATGAGCGATCACACCGCTCGCGCACTTTATCTGTTCCCGACTAAAGCGCTGGCGCAAGACCAGTACACCAGCCTTCACAGTCTGATCGAGGCCGCTGGAGCGGACATCAAGACTCACACGTATGACGGTGACACCCCGGCCAACGTGCGCCGTCTTATCCGCACGGCCGGACACGTGGTCATCACCAATCCTGACATGCTCCATTCGGGTATCCTGCCGCACCACACCAAGTGGCACAGCCTCTTCGAGCAGCTGAGATACGTGGTGATCGACGAGATGCACGGCTATCGCGGTGTGTTTGGATCGCACGTGGCCAACGTGATTCAGGCGCCTGAGCCGCATCTGCGCCCATTATGGGTCGTCGCCGATCTTCATCCTTGCCTCGGCCACCATCGCCAATCCGCGCGAACTGGCAGAGCACCTCATCGAGGCCAGGGTCCACGTCATCGATGAGGACGGCGCGCCGCACGGGCGACGCGAGATCGCCTTCTACAACCCGCCGGTCCTCAATAGACAGCTCGGGATTCGACGGTCGTCGACGCTTGAGGCGACCGCCGTTGCCACGGAACTGATCCGCCGCAACGTGCATACGATCGTGTTCGCCCGAGCGCGCGTCACGGCGGAAGTGCTGCTGACTTATCTACGCGAGGCTTTGCCGCCCAAGCTGGGATCGCCCGACGGCGTGCGTGGCTATCGTGGCGGCTATTTGCCGCGACAGCGACGTGAGATCGAGCGTGGCCTGCGCGATGGCTCAGTACGGGCGGTGGTCTCGACCAACGCCCTTGAGCTTGGGGTCGACATTGGCTCGTTGGACGCTTGCGTCATGACCGGCTATCCGGGCACGATCGCCAGCACCTGGCAGCAAGCGGGACGGGCCGGTCGGCGTGAAGGCGTTTCGCTGGCGGTGCTGGTGGCTTCGTCCGCGCCGCTCGACCAGTTCATCGTGCAGCATCCGGATTACTTCTTTACCAGTCGACCAGAAAACGGGCTGATCAACCCGGACAATCTGCTCATTTTGGTCGACCACCTGAAATGCGCCGCATTCGAACTCCCGTTCCATGACGGCGATGCGTTCGGCCACGTCGATCCGCTTGAGATGCTCGATTTCCTGGAGGATGAGCGCATCCTGCACCACTCCGGCAACACCTGGTACTGGACGGCCGAAACGTATCCGGCCGAAGAGATCAGCCTGCGCACCGCCGCGCGAGCCAACGTCGTCATCATCGACACCAGCGATCGGACAGGGGCGCGCGTGATCGGCGAGGTCGATACCTTCGCCGCGCCAATGCTGGTCCACACTGACGCGATTTATATCCACGAAGGGCAGCAATACCACGTCGAGCGACTCGATTGGGAAGAGAAGAAGGCCTACGTCCATCCAGTTGAGGTCGACTACTACACAGACGCCGGACTGTCGGTGCGGGTGCAAGTGATCGAGCAGTTCACGGACGGGGACGCGTCGGCGCCCAAGCATCATGGTGAGGTGCTGGTCGGCGCGATCGTGACGCAGTTCAAGAAGATCAAGCTGCACACGCACGAGAACGTCGGATGGGGCAAGGTGCATCTCCCCGAGGAGCAGATGCACACCAGCGCCTACTGGCTCTCGCTGCCGCCCGATATCAGCGGCCGCATGCGCGAGGCGGAGCTGCAAGGGCGCGCTCACCGGTCTGGCCAATGCGCTGCAGAACATCTCGCCTCTCTACCTGATGTGCGATCCACGCGATGTCGGGGTCTATCCACAGATCCGCTCACCCTTCACCGATCGCGCCACAGTCTTCATCTACGACCGCGTTCCGGGCGGCATCGGCTTCAGCCCGCGCCTCTACGATCTGCACTCCGAACTGCTGCGCGGCGCCCGTGATCTGATCCGCTCCTGCCCGTGCGAATCCGGCTGCCCATCCTGCGTCGGCCCGGCCACCGAAGTCGGCCCCGACGCCAAGGCCAACACCCTCGGAATTTTGAAGGCCATGATCGAGCGGCAAGAGACCGCAAAGTCCTAGAATCTTGTGACCGCTGCCTGCTCGTTCTGGGTCAAATCGCCTACATGCACGAATTGAGAGACTGACCATCCCGCGATACAATCGCCTCGGCGCACCTTCCTGACATGCTTGCAACACCAACGCCGGCCCCGGTAGGGGCAGACCCCTGTGTCTGCCAACGGGATTCTCGAACAACCATGAGCGGAAATGGGGAATTGAGTGGCGAACGGGGACCTTACCTGGATTACGAATTTCATCTGGGGCATTGCCGACGACGTCCTGCGCGACGTCTATGTGCGCGGCAAGTATCGGGACGTGATCCTGCCTATGACGGTCATTCGGCGGCTCGATGCCGAGCTCGAGCCGACCAAGCAAGCGGTCCTCGACATGAAGAAGCGGCTCGATTCGGCCGGAATCGCCAACCAGGACGCGGCATTGCGCCAAGCGTCAGGCCAGGCCTTCTACAACATCTCGCCGTTCCTGCTTCGCGACCTCCGGTCTCGCGCCAGAACCCAACAGCTCAGAGCCGACTTCGAAGCCTATCTCGACGGCTTTTCCGCCAACGTCCAGGAGATCCTCGACAAATTCAAGTTCCGCAACCAGATTCAGACGCTGGTCGAGGCCGACGTGCTCGGGAACCTGATCGAGAAGTTTCTTGATCCATCCATCAACCTTAGCCCGACCCCGTCTTTCAATGGAGACGGGTCGGTGCGTCTGCCCGGGCTCGACAACCACGCCATGGGCACGATCTTCGAGGAGCTGATTCGGCGCTTCAACGAGGAGAACAACGAGGAGGCCGGGGAACACTTCACGCCGCGTGACGTGGTGCGGCTGATGGCCGAGCTCATCTTTCGCCCGATCGCCAACGAGATCCAATCAGGGACCTATCTGGTCTACGACGGCGCTTGCGGTACCGGAGGAATGCTGACGGTCGCTGACGAACGGCTCGGTGAGCTTGCTCGTGAGCACGGCAAGGACGTCTCGATTCACCTCTACGGCCAGGAGGTAAACCCCGAGACGTATGCCATCACAAAGGCCGACCTGTTGCTGAAGGGCGAAGGTGATGAGGCCGAGAACTTCCGCTATGGCTCGACCCTTTCCCAGGACGGCTATCCGGCGCAGGAATTCGACTTCATGCTCTCGAATCCGCCCTACGGCAAGAGCTGGAAGAGCGACCTGGAGCGCATGGGCGGTAAGACCGGCATCCGCGATCCGCGCTTCATCATCGAGCATGCTGGCGATCCGGAATACAGCCTGCTGACCCGTTCCAGCGACGGCCAACTCCTGTTCCTGGTCAACATGCTCTCAAAGATGAAGCACGACACGCCGCTCGGTAGCCGCATCGCTGAAGTCCACAACGGATCATCCCTCTTCACCGGCGACGCCGGACAGGGCGAGAGCAATATTCGGCGCTGGATCATCGAGAATGACTGGTTGGAAGCAATCGTCGCGCTGCCGCTCAACATGTTCTACAACACCGGTATCGCCACCTACATCTGGCTCGTCAGCAACCGAAAAGCCGAACATCGGCGCGGCAAGGTGCAGCTCATCGACGCCACCAAATGGTTCACACCGCTGCGCAAAAACCTCGGTCAAAAGAACTGCGAGTTGTCCAACGAGAACATCAAGCAGATCGTCGACGCGTATCTTGCTTTCGAGGAGACCGAAGAGTCGAAGATCTTCCCCAACGAGGCACTCGGCTACTGGAAGGCGACGGTCGAGCGACCGCTGCGACTGAAGGTCGACCTCTCGCCCGGAAACCGTGCGAAATTCGGTCTGGCAGCCAAGGAAGCCGGAGAGGCAGATCTTTCAGCGGTCGCAGACGACCTGGCCGAAAGTCTCGGACCCGGTCCACACCTTGATTTCAACGCGTTCCTGACCGTGGCCGAGCGCGCAGCCGATCGGCGCGGAGTGAAGCTGACCGCAAGACGTCAGAAATTGCTTCGCGATGCCCTGGCCGAGACGGACGAGAATGCGGTGCCTTTGATCAAGAAGGTGCACCGCCAAGGTAAAGTGCAACCCAATCCGCTCTACGGTCTCTTCGGTGCAACGGTTGACGGAAAGGCCGCAGTCCTCGAATACGAACCGGACAGCAACCTGCGGGACACCGAGCAAATCCCAGTTTTGGAAAAGGGAGGCATCGAAGGGTTCATCCGGCGTGAAGTGCTGCCACATGTCCCCGATGCCTGGATTGCCGAAGACTCAGCACGCATCGGCTACGAGATCTCGTTCACTCGCCACTTCTACAAACCTCAGCCGCTTCGAACACTCGACGAGATTCGCGCCGACATCGAGGCGCTGGAACAGGAGACAGAAGGGTTGCTGGAGGAGATCATCGGAACGTCGGAGTTGAGGCCGTGAAAGCGTCTGAAGCGCGCCTGCTCGATTTTCTAAAGAAGTCTCCGCAGTTCATAATACCGATTTATCAACGGACGTACAGCTGGACCGAGCGGGAATGTCGCCAAATATGGGATGACATCGTGCGTGCAGGTGCTAATGACGCGGTGTCAGGTCATTTTATCGGCTCCGTGGTGTACATAGAACAAGGTCTGTCGCAGGTCACCAGTCAGTCACCGCTCTTGGTTATCGACGGGCAGCAACGGCTGACCACAGTTTCACTGATTCTGGAGGCGCTTGCACGTCACCTTGGAGATACTGAACCCATCAAGGGCTTCTCCGCCCTTAAGCTGCGAAGCTACTATCTTCTCAATCCTTTGGAGTCTGACGACCAGCGCTTCAAATTGCTTCTCACACAAACTGATCGAGACAGCCTTATCGCCCTTGTCCTGCAAAAACTGTTGCCTTCTCAACACTCACTGCGCGTAAGCGAGAATTTTTCGTTTTTCATGGAACACATTAGATCATTGGGTCAGGACTTGACTCCATTGTGCCGCGGCCTCGACAAGCTCCTGATCGTTGATATCGCCCTCAACCGCAGCCAGGATAACCCGCAGCTGATATTCGAAAGCATGAACTCAACAGGGCGCGAATTGACCCAGGCGGATCTCATACGCAACTTCGTCCTCATGGGTCTCGAGCCAACGCATCAGACCACGCTCTACCAGGATCATTGGCGGCCGATGGAAGTGGAGTTCGGACAGGAAGCGTATGGAACACACTTTGACAGCTTCATGCGGCACTACCTTACCCTCAAGACTGGCGACATACCCAACCTTAGCGCCGTGTACGAGGCTTTCAAGGGGCATGCGCGATCTCCCGAGATCGCCGCATCTGGCGTTGACACTCTTGTATCCGACATACACACGTTCGCTGAGTACTACTGTGCAATGGCTCTCGGAAATGAAAAGGACAAGACGCTAGCGAGCGCATTTCAGGATCTGCGAGAACTGAAGGTTGATGTCGCGTACCCCTTCTTGCTAGAGCTTTACCACGACTACAGAAACGATGTCCTCAGCGGCGAAGACTTTGCTAGCGCTATACGTCTAGTTGAGGGGTACGTATTCCGGAGATCTGTCTGCAATATACCAACCAATTCTCTGAACAAGACATTTGCAACGTTCGGACGCGCTCTGAAGAAGGATCGCTACCTTGAGAGCATACAGGCGCACCTGCTGGGGCTGCCTTCCTACCGCCGTTTCCCGGACGATGAGGAGTTCAAGAAACAGATTCAGGTTCGGGACCTTTATAACTTTCGGAGTCGAAGTTACTGGCTCCGCCGTATCGAGAACCACGGGCGCAAAGAAAAGATCAGCATCGACGAGTACACGATTGAGCACATCATGCCGCAAAACGAGCACCTGTCTCACGAATGGCGGCGGATGCTAGGCTCCGATTGGCGCCGGGTCCAACAGACTCTCTTGCACACGCTTGGGAATCTCACGCTCACTGGATACAACAGTGAGTACAGCGACCGCTCGTTTGAACGAAAACAGAATATGAAGGGGGGATTCCGGGAGAGTCCGCTCCGGCTCAACGAAATGCTTCGCACGTTGCCCGCATGGGATGAAGAATCAATTTTGGAACGTGCTAAACAATTGTCGGCTGTGGCAGCGACGGTGTGGCCCGCCCCCTTGCTTTCGCCAGACATCCGCGAGGCGTATCGTGCTGCAACTGCCCAGACCGGTGGATACGCAATCAGCGATCACCATCACCTCGCCGTAGGACGTCCTATGCGCGTGCTGTTCGATGCGTTCCGCAAAGAAGTTCTCGCTCTCGACCCCTGCGTGGTTGAGGAGGTACTGAAGCTCTACATCGCCTATAAGGCGGAGACAAACTTCGTGGACGTCGTGCCTCAAGAAAAGAGGCTAAGGCTGTCTCTCAACATGCCATTTCACGAACTGTCTGATCCGCGTGAAATAGCCAAGGATGTGTCGAACGTGGGTAGGTGGGGCAATGGAGACGTTGAAGTCGGTCTGTCATCGATCGACGAATTGCCATATGTTGTCGGGCTGGTTCGCCAATCCCTTGAGCGCCAGCTTGGAAACGGCGGTGAGGATTAGCGATGTTCCCCGAACCATATCACGATTACAGAGACTCTGGGACGCGCTGGCTGGGCGATATTCCGCTGCATTGGGCTGTTAGACGCATCAGAGATTTGGTCGACATGCGTGTGAGCAACGTGGATAAGCAGACGGTCGATGGAGAGGCCGATGTGCGGCTCTGCAATTATTCTGATGTTTACCACTTCCAGCGGATTACTAAGAATTTGCGGTTTATGCAAGCAACTGCAACTCCTGCTGAGATCGAGCGCTTTCGGCTCAAGTTGAACGACGTGTTGATCACCAAGGATTCCGAGTCTTGGGATGATATTGGGGTACCATCTCTGGTCGAATACGAATCGCCAGATTGGTCTGTGGCTATCATTTGGCGCTGTTAAAGGCCGCGCCCGGAGATGATACTGGGCGGCTATCTGCTACGCGCCTTGGAAACCCCGCTTGTGGCCTATCAGTTCCACGCTGCCGCTAGCGGGGTGACGCGCTACGGACTTAGCCACGGGGACATCAAATCCGCCCAACTTCCCGCCCCCCCACTTTGCGAGCAGCGGCAAATCGTCGCATTCCTCGACCACCACGACCGCCTCGTGCGCCGATTCATCCGCGCCAAACGCCGCCAGATCGAGCTGCTGAACGAGCAGAAACAGGCGATCATCAACCAGGCGGTGACGCGGGGTCTCGACCTCGATGTGCGGCTGAAGCCGTCTGGCGTCGAGTGGCTGGGCGACGTGCCGGAGCATTGGGTCACCGAGCCGATGAAGTATTTGTACCGAGAAGTAGACGTTCGTTCACAAACCGGTGAAGAAGAAAAACTATCTGTTTCACATTTGACGGGTGTAACCCCGAGAAGCCAGAAGAACATCACAATGTTCATGGCAGAGAGTTATGTAGGTCACAAGGTCTGTGCTCCTGGAGATATTGTGGTCAACACAATGTGGGCGTGGATGGGTGCGTTGGGAGTTGCAGCACAGGCGGGTATTGTGAGCCCGTCCTATGCAGTTTATCGACCCTCTGGTAAGGGCGCGATTCTCCCGGAGTTCATTGGCTTGATTCTGCGAACTCCCGTGTATATCAGTGAGTACATTCGTCGGTCAACCGGAATCAGGTCGTCGCGGCTCAGGTTGTATTCTGATCAGTTCTTGTCAATTCCGCTGATTCTGCCTCCGATGTCAGAGCAGATCGAAATTGTTGATTTCGTGATCGGAGAATTACACAAGATCGAGAATGCAATCGAACTGCTGCACCGCAACATTGGCCGAGTCAACGAGTATCGTACGCGACTCGTTGCCGATGTCGTCACAGGCAAGCTTGATGTTCGCGGCGTGGAGTTGCCGGCGATTGATGAGGCGGAAGAGGTTGACGAGTGGAACGAAGATTTGCCCGTGGAAAACGACGACTTCAGCGACGACCAAGAATCCGAGGATGCTGCGGTTGACGAGTGAGAACACGTCCGAATACTTCGTACGCTTGGTTCGAGAGCTTTGTAAATTGCCCGCCGAAACCGAGTGGGTCGAATTCAAAATCAATAAAGCCGATCCCCAAGAGATCGGAGAATATATCTCCGCCATCGCAAACTCCGCTGCGTTAGCCGAAAGAGAACACGGATATCTCGTCTGGGGAGTTGAGAACGACGGACACCGCATCGTCGGCACGACGTTTTCTCCTTTGAAGACAAAACGCGGTAACCAGCAACTCGAAAACTGGCTTCTCCAACTCATTTCCCCTCGAATTAGTTTCCAATTCGTATCACTTTCTGTTGATGGTGAAAAGATTGTCGTTCTTCAGGTTCCGCGAGCGAACAGCCGGCCTGTCCAGTTTCAGGGGCAGGAGTTCATTCGCATCGGGTCTCAAAAGAGGAGACTCAGTGACTACCCGGAAAAGGAACGGACTCTGTGGCGAATTTTTGACCAAACGCCGTTCGAGGAAGGAATAGCGGCAGACGATTTGACGACCGGCGAGGTCTTGGGTTTAATTGATTATCCTGCGTATTTCAGCAAGACCCGAACAACGCTGCCGGAGTCCCCGGCCGCAATCCTCGAGGTTCTAGAGGATGATCGGCTTGTTCGGCTTGACGATTCAGGGCGGTGGTCGATCTTGAACCTTGGGGCGATCTTGTTCGCGTCGAATCTTCCGGAGTTTGCTTCGCTCCGACGCAAGTCGCTCCGAGTTATTCAGTATGAAGGGAACAACAGAGTCCTGACTATTAGAGAGCGCGAGGGGCGAAAAGGTTATGCGAGGCGAGTTTGAAGATTTGATTGGATACATCAACGGACTTCTCCCATCAAATGAGGTGGTGGAGCAAGCAATTCGAAGAGCAGTTCCGATGTTTCCAGAGCTTGCTGTTCGCGAGCTCGTTGCAAACGCGCTGGTCCACCAAGATTTCTTCGTCACTGGCACCGGACCCACGGTGGAGATTTTCTCGGACCGAATGGAGATTACCAACCCTGGAGATCCAATTGTTGACCCGGAACGGTTCCTTGACTCTCCACCGAAGTCGCGGAACGAAGACCTCGCGGCCTGATGCGACGAATGGGAATGTGTGAAGAGCGAGGAAGTGGTATCGACAAAGTGGTGTTTCAGACGGAGCTCTATCAACTTCCTGCTCCCAAATTTGAGGTTGCGGAAGGCTTTACGCGATCAACGCTATTTGGGCATCGTCCGTTGAACAAGATGGACAAAGCGGATAAGGTCAGAGCGTGCTATCTTCATGCGTGCTTGCGGTACGTCAGCCAGGATTTCATGACGAATACCTCTCTGCGGCAGCGATTCGGGATAGCGTCTAAGAACAGCGCGACGGCTTCCAGAATGATAAGGGATGCTATTCGCGAAGATGCTATCAGACCGTATGACGAAGATGCACCTCCAAAGCTCATGAAATATGTACCGTTTTGGGCCTAACGTCCCTAACAACTTTACTTGACGGGTACTTGATAGAACGATCTCAAAAGTCCCTCAACGTATGTGGATTTGGTTCTCAAACAGGCGTACGAATAGGCTTTTAGAGCGTTCGATCTTTAGCAAGTTTATTTGATGGGTATTTGATTAACTGTTCCAGAAGAGAAAGAACGTTTTCATGCCAAGCACCGACACAACCGAAAAAGGACTGGAAAGCCTGATCGTCGCCGCGCTGGTTGGGAGTGCGTCGAGCGATAATGCGGCCGCAGGCAACCAGCGCGAAGGCGGTGTGGCTTACGGCGGCGGC
The DNA here is from genome assembly GCA_963713965.1 of uncultured Chloroflexia bacterium. GTDB lineage: Bacteria > Chloroflexota > Chloroflexia > Thermomicrobiales > Thermomicrobiaceae > CALAGB01. Next base: position 651,367 of record OY970217.1, on the reverse strand, counting down.
TACGTGCAGGGCGATCCGAAGGACTACGACCGGCTGCATGCGGTGGATCTGGCGAAGCTGATCGAGTTCCTGCAGATTACACAGCCCGATGTGTATGACCGGCTACAGATTGATGCGGATGGACCTCCACGGCTGAAATTCCTGGCTCGACTGCAAGGTGAGATCGCCAAGCGAGGGATCGTCGATGTGCTGCGCAACGGCATCAGCCACGGTCCGGCTCACATCGACCTGTTCTACGGCAAACCGTCGCCAAGGAACACGCTCGCGCGGCAGCGCTTCGAGTCCAACATTTTCAGCGTCACGCGGCAGTTGCAATACAGCCAGGACGAGACCCGTCTGGCGCTCGATCTGGTCATTTTCATCAATGGTCTGCCCATTGCCACCTTCGAGCTGAAGAACAGCTTGACCAAGCAGACGGTCGAAGATGCCGTGCAGCAGTACAAGCGAGACCGCGTTCCGCGCGAGCTTTTGTTCCAGTTTGGCCGCTGTCTGGCGCATTTCGCGGTTGATGACAGTGAGGTTAGGTTCTGCACCGAGCTAGCCGGTAAGTCGTCCTGGTTCCTGCCGCTCAACAAGGGCTACAACGATGGCGCGGGTAACCCGCCCAATCCACACGGTCTCAAGACGGATTACCTCTGGAACGAAATCCTCACGCGACATGGCCTCACCGACATCATCGAAAACTACGCGCAGCTGGTCGAAGAGAAGGATGACCGCACCGGACGCAAGACGCGCAAGCTGATCTTCCCGCGCTATCACCAGCTCGACGTCGTACACAAACTCTTGGCGGATGCGGAAGTCAAGGGTGTTGGGCGCCGCTATTTGATCCAGCACTCAGCGGGCAGCGGAAAGAGCAATTCGATCGCCTGGCTGGGTCATCAGCTGATCGGCTTGCTGCAGAGCGGCAATCCGATCTTCGATTCGATCATCGTCGTGACCGACCGGCGCGTACTCGACAAACAGATCAACGACACCATCAAGCAATTCGCTCAGGTCTCGGCGACGATCGGTCACGCCGACCGGTCGGGTGACCTGCGGCGCTATCTGGTCACTGGGAAAAAGATCATCATTACGACCGTTCAGAAATTTCCCTTCGTCATGGAGGAGATCGGTGACGAGCACCGTGGGAGCAACTTCGCGATCGTCATCGACGAGGCGCACTCGAGTCAGGGCGGCCGCGTCGCAGCCGAGATGAACCGGACGCTTTCTCAGGAAAACGTCGCAGAAGACGACGAGACCATCGAAGACACCATCAACCGGCTGATGGAGTCAAACAAAATGCTCTCGAACGCCAGTTACTTCGCCTTCACCGCGACGCCCAAGAACAAGACGCTGGAGATCTTCGGAGAAGCGTTCGACGACGAAGGCAAGATCAAGCATCGCCCGTTCCACAGCTACACCATGAAGCAGGCGATCCAGGAAGGCTTCATCCTCGACGTCCTCAAGAACTACACACCGGTCATGAGTTATTACCGCCTGATGAAGACGGTCGAAGACGACCCCGAGTTCGACGTGCGCAGGGCGTCGCGCAAGCTGCGCTACTACGTCGAATCGCACGACCACGCCATCCGACGCAAAGCCGAGATTATGGTTGATCACTTCCACGATCAGGTGATCAGCCGGCAGAAGATCGGCGGCGAAGCGCGGGCCATGGTCGTCACCAGCGGGATCAATCGTGCGATCCAGTATTACTTTGCATTTAGCGACTACCTTGAGGAGCGCAAGAGCCCCTGGAAGGCCATCGTCGCGTTCTCAGGGGAGCATGAATACGCGGGGCGCAAGGTCACGGAAGCGACGTTGAACGGTTTCCCGAGCAACAGCATCCCGGACGAGTTTCGCAAGGACCCCTACCGCTTCCTGATCTGCGCCGACAAGTTCCAGACCGGTTACGACGAGCCACTGCTGCACACCATGTACGTGGACAAGGTCCTGTCGGGCATCAAAGCGGTGCAGACCCTCTCGCGGCTAAACCGGGCGCATCCGAAGAAGCACGACACGTTCGTGCTCGATTTCCAGAATGACGTCGACATGATCGAAGCTTCATTCGACCCCTACTACCGGACCACGATCCTGAGTGACGAGACCGACCCAAACAAGCTGCATGATCTGAAGGCCGACCTCGATGGCTATCAGGTCTATTCGCCGGAGCAGGTTGACGATTTGGTGACGCTCTATCTGCGCGGAGCGGATCGTGACAAGCTCGATCCAGTCCTCGACGTATGCGTCGCGGTCTACAACGAGTCGCTGGACGAAGATGGTCAGGTCGGGTTCAAAGGGAAGGCCAAGGCATTCGTCCGCACATATGGCTTCCTTGCCACCATTTTGCCGTACACTAACGTGGGTTGGGAGAAGCTCGCGACGTTCCTGAACTTCCTGATTCCGAAGCTGCCTGCGCCTGTCCAAGAGGACCTGTCGCAAGGCATTCTTGAATCGATCGACATGGACAGTTATCGCGTGGAGGTCAAAACGGCGATCGAAATTACGCCTCGCGACGAGGACGGAACCGTCGGCCCGGTTCCAACCAGCGAGGCGGGTTTGCGGCCTGGGCCCGAGATGGATCTACTGAGTAACATCATCAAGATCTTCAACGATCAGTGGGGCAACATCGAATGGAAGGATGACGATAAGATTCGTCAGGTCATTGCGGAGGAGCTACCAGCGAAAGTGTTGCAAGATCCCGCCTATCAGAACGCCATGAAGAACTCCGACAAGCAGAACGCACGGATCGAACACGACAAGGCGCTGGGACGGGTGATCGTCGATCTCCTCTCCGACCACACCGAGCTATTCAAACAGTACAGCGACAACCCGGAGTTCAAGAAGTGGTTGGCCGACACCATCTTCGCGGTCACATACGAAGTACCTGCTGCTCCTTAGTCTCCCTCCGGCTTCTCAGATTTGCTTGACCCGTCCACCTCCAACCCGTATAATCGATCGGATCAGTTTGGTGCGACTGTGTACGGACACAGGAAAGCTGGAAATTGAAGCGACTGACTAATCACCAGCCCCATAACCTCGAAACTGCGAATGAATTCAGGCCTTTGGGTTCAGGCCGAACCCAAAGGCCTTTTTTCTTGTCTGGCGCCAAAATGGAGGTCGCACCATGCGCTATCTGATTCGCAGATGGGCGCGTCGTCGATCCGACGCAGGACCTCGATGCGATCGGCGACGTGCTGGTGGTCGATGGTCGAGTGGTGGAGGTCGGACAGGACCTGGTCGCTCCGGCGGACGCCGAAATTATCGACGCCACTGACAAGATCGTGACTCCCGGGCTGATCGACGTCCACGTGCACTTGCGCGATCCGGGATTCACGCACAAGGAAACGCTGGCGACCGGCGCCGAGTCCGCGGCCCACGGCGGGTTCACCACGATTTGTTGCATGCCGAACACCTCACCGCCTCTGGATACCGCCGAGCGCGTCGCGGACGTCGTCGAGCGATCACGCGGCTTGCCGGTGCGCATTGGCCCGATTGGAACGATCTCAATCGGACGGACGGGCGAGGTGGTCGCGCCGCTCCAAGAGATGTCCGACGCGGGGGCCATTGGTTTCTCCGACGACGGTGACAGCACACGCAACTCGCAGGCGATGCGTGAGGCGCTGGAATGGTCAGCGTCATCAGGCGAGCCGATCATGGTCCACTGCGAGGACTGGAGCCTGATTAACGGCGGCGTGATGCATGAGGGCGCAGTCTCGCGTGAGCTTGGTTTGCCGGGCATTCCCGCCGCGGCCGAGGAGATCATCCTCAACCGCGACATCGAGCTAGCGCGCATTACCGAGGGGCTGGCTGCACGCCCTGCACGTGAGCACGGCGCGCGGCGTGCGACTTATCCGGCGGGCAAAGAGCGAAGGCGTTCACGTCACGGCGGAGGCTATGCCGCATCACTTACTAATGACTGATGAGTGGGTGGCGGGACGGCGCCGGTTCATCGATGGGCCATCGTTCGAGGCCCGACAGTCGCCCGATCCGCTGGCAAAGGTGAATCCGCCCCTGCGGACCGCCGAGGACGTACGGGCGCTGCTGGCCGGTCTGATCGATGGAACGATCGACATCATCGCGACCGACCACGCGCCGCACGCGGCCGCCGACAAGTCGGATGACCTCACAAAGGCAGCATCCGGCATGCTCGGACTGGAAGTGGCCGTGCCGATGCTGATGGAGTTGGTGCGTTCAGATCGCCTGACGCTCTCGTTGCTTGTCGATCTGCTCTCATGTAAGCCCGCCAGGCTATTCAATCTGCCGGGAGGAACGCTGCGGCCAGGATCAGTTGCCGATCTGACGATCATTGATCCCGACCGAGAATGGACCGTCAGCGAAGACACCATCGTTTCGAAGAGCAAGAACACACCGCTGTTAGGTGCAACGTTACGGGGTCAGGCGATGCTGACGATGGTGGAAGGGGAAATTCGATTTCATGTCTAAACCACGACTCTCCGGGGCGCTCGTGCTTGAAGACGGGCGCATCTTTCGCGGCGAGCCGTTCGGCGCTGAAGTCGACGCCGAAGGTGAGGCCGTCTTCAACACGACCATGACGGGTTATCAGGAGGTCTCGACCGATCCGTCCTTCTACGGGCAGATCGTCTGCATGACCTACCCGCTGATCGGCAACTACGGCGTGACTCCGGGCGATGAAGAGTCGAGGCAGCCGTGGATCGCCGGCATGATCGTGCGGGAGTATTGCGACGAGCCGGAGAACTGGCGCTCTCAGGGAACGTTCGCCGATTATTTGAAGGAACACGGCATCCCGGCGCTTCACTCGGTCGATACCCGCGCGCTGACCAAGCACATCCGCTCCAACGGCGACATGCGCGCCCTGCTCGTCTCGAACGCTGCGAGCCACAGCTGACGCTGAATTGCGCGAGCGCGCACGAACCGCCTGGACTCCGGGCGACGCCAACGTTGTTCGCACCGTTACCACTCCCGAAGAGCGAGACGTTCGCGATGGCGGTCCGCTGCACCTCGCGCTGATCGACTGCGGCGTCAAGGAGAACATCATCCGCTCATTGCACCGTCGCGGGGTGCGTGTGACAGTGGTGCCGTACGACACTCCGGCCAACGACATCCTGGCTTTGGGCGTAGACGGCATTCTGACCTCACCCGGACCGGGTGATCCAGTCAATACCGGTCCCGCCGTCGACGTGGTGAAGACCATACTCGACTCGGGCACACCATACATGGGCGTGTGCCTCGGACATCAGTTGCTGGCGCTGGCAGTCGGAGCGCAGACAAGCAAGCTCAAGTTTGGGCATCGCGGCGGCAATCATCCAGTCAAGGATCTCCTCTCCGGGCGCGTCCATATCACGTCCCAGAACCACGGCTATCAGGTCGATGCCGCCAGCGTCCCGGTGGATAAAGGTTGGCGAGTGTCGCAGATCAACCTGAATGATGGCTCGGTCGAGGGACTAGAGCACGACTCGCTCCCCGTATTCTCGATCCAATACCATCCGGAAGGTTCGCCGGGTCCGCTCGACAACCAGTATCTGTTCGACCGGTTCATCAAGAGTGTCGAGACCTATCGAGAGAAGCGTAGCGAGTCGCAAGAGCGAGACATGCAGGATCGTCCAGAAGCACAGGAGCGCGCGTAACTATGGCAGAGTCTTCGAGTCCACTACGGAGTGTTTTAGTCATTGGATCCGGACCGATCATCATCGGTCAGGCCGCTGAGTTCGACTACGCTGGCTCCCAGGCATTGCGCGCATTGCGCGAAGAGGGAATCAAGTCGATCCTGGTCAATTCGAACCCAGCCACGATCATGACGGACGAAGACATTGCGGACGTCGTCTACATCGAGCCGCTCACGGTCGAGGTACTGCGTCGCGTCATCATTCGGGAGCGGCCCGATGGCCTGCTCCCAACGCTCGGCGGTCAGACCGGTCTCAACTTGGCCGTGCAGCTTGCCGACGCGGGCATCCTCGAGCAATACAACGTCAGGCTGCTCGGCACCCCGATCGAGTCGATCAAACAGGCTGAGGACCGTGAGCTCTTCAAGAATCTGCTCATCGAAATCGGAGAGCCGGTTGTCGACAGCACCGTGGTGCACAACCTGGCTGAAGCGCGCGCCTTCGCTGAGCAAGTGCCGCTGCCGCTCATCATTCGTCCGGCCTACACGCTCGGTGGCACAGGTGGCGGCATTGCCACTACACCGCAAGAGCTCGATCGCATCGTCTCGAGCGGCCTCGGAGCCAGCCCAATTCATCAGGTCCTCCTTGAACGCTCGCTGCTCGGTTGGAAAGAGATCGAGTACGAGGTGATGCGGGACGCCAACGACACCTGCATCACCATCTGTAACATGGAGAACATCGACCCTATGGGGGTCCACACGGGCGACAGCATCGTGGTCGCACCTAGCCAGACGCTGAGCGATCGCGAGTATCAGATGTTGCGCTCGGCCTCGCTCAAGATCATTCGCGCGTTGGGCATCGAAGGTGGCTGCAACATTCAGTTGGCGCTCGACCCGAACTCCTTCCAGTACTACGTCATCGAAGTCAACCCACGTGTCAGTCGCAGCTCGGCACTGGCGTCGAAAGCGACCGGATATCCGATCGCCCGCGTGGCCGCCAAAATCGCGGTCGGGAAACGCCTCGATGAGCTGGCCAACTCGGTTACGCAGAAGACGACGGCGGCATTTGAACCGGCGCTTGACTACTGCGTGGTAAAGATCCCGCGCTGGCCGTTCGATAAATTCCGACGCGCCGAGCGCACCATCGACACGCAAATGAAAGCCACCGGTGAGGTGATGGCCATCGACCGCTCGTTCGAGGCTGCTATGCAAAAGGCGGTCCGTTCGCTCGAGACCGATCAGACCGATCTCCTCTGGGAGGACCCAGCCTGGCAGGAGAACGAGCAGATCATGTGGGAGCAAATCCGGCGACCCAACGATCTGCGCCTCTGGGCAGTCGCGGCCGCGCTGCGTCGTGGACACACGCCGGAAGAGGTGAGCGCGGTCAGCCACATCGACCCGTGGTTCACGCGCAAGCTGCGACGCATCATCGATCTCGAGAAGCGCATGCGCAAAGAGCCGCTAGACGATCTGCTGCTCTGGACTGCCAAACGGGCGGCCTTCTCTGACGCGCAGATTTCACAGCTCTCAGGTGTGCCGGTCGAGGAGATCCGCAAACGCCGTTACGACGGTGGCATCGTGCCGGTCTACAAGATGGTCGATACCTGCGCCGCCGAGTTCGAGGCCGTGACGCCCTACTTCTACAGCACCTACGAAGAAGAGGACGAGGTCGCGCCGATGAACAGAGCGAGCGCCGTGGTCGTCGGCTCCGGACCAATCCGCATCGGGCAAGGTATCGAGTTCGACTACTGCAGCGTCCAGGCGGCTCGTTCGCTTGGAGATGCCGGGCGCGCCTCGATCATGATCAACAGCAATCCGGAGACGGTTTCGACCGACTTCGATACATCCGATCGACTCTACTTCGAACCTCTTGACGACGAAAGCGTTTTCGAGGTGATTCGGCACGAGGGCATGGTAAACGGGCATCCGGACGATCTCTCACCGGTCATTTTGCAGTTCGGTGGGCAAACGGCCATCAACCTTGCCGAGCCGCTCCACGAGCGCAACGTGCCGATCATTGGCAGCCCGCTGGATGTCATTGACATCGCCGAAGATCGCCGCCGGTTCGAGCAGTTCCTCACAGGGCTTGGAATTCCGCAGCCGCCGGGCGCCGCCGTCACCAGCTTCGACGAAGCGCTGGAAACAGCGAAGCGTATCGGTTACCCGATATTGGTGCGGCCGTCGTACGTCCTGGGTGGACGCGCCATGGAGGTCGTCTACGACGAGGAATATCTGGCTCGCTATTTGAACGTGGCCGTAACCTTCGATGACCGCCGCCCGATCCTGATCGACAAGTATTTGCCGGGCAAAGAGGTTGAAGTCGACGCAATCTGCGACGGCAAAGACGTGCTCATTCCCGGCATCATGGAGCACATCGAGCGCGCCGGTGTCCACTCGGGCGACAGCTTCGCCACCTATCCCGGCGTGAATCTCTATCCGACTGAAGTCGAGCAGGTGGTGAAACACACGACCGACATCGCGCTCGCCATCGGTGCCATCGGGCTCATCAATATCCAGTACGTGATCCACGACGGAGTCATCTACGTGCTGGAGGTGAACCCACGGGCCAGTCGCACGGTGCCATTCTTGAGCAAGGCGACTGGCGTGCCGATGGTGCGCCTGGCGACGAACTGCATGCTGGGCCGTACGCTGCAGGAGCAGGGATACAGCGGTGGACTCTGGCCGCGCCAACCGCTGGTGGCGGTCAAGGCGCCGATCTTCTCGATGGCGAAACTGCGCGGAGTCGAGGTGCATCTCGGGCCGGAGATGAAGTCGACTGGCGAAGCCATGGGCATCGATCGTGAGTTCGCGCCCGCCTTCTACAAGGCACTGCTCGCCGCGGGAATGGCGCTGCCGCCGCATGGCGCTGTCCTGATCAGTATCAGTGACGACGACAAGCCCGAAGCCCTGCCTATGATCGAGCTTCTGGCGGAGCTCGGATACCGCATCTACGCCACCGAGGGGACGTCTCGTATGATCCTCAAGGCGGGTATTCCGGTGCAGTTCGTCACGAAGAAGATTGGCAAGGGATCGCCGGACATCCTGGATATCATCCTGGACGGTACGGTCAACGCGGTCATCAACACGCCCGGTCCGGCGCAGAAAGAGGTTCTGGACGGCTTCCAGATACGGCGGGCGGCCGTCGAGCGCGGCATCCCGTGCGTGACTTCGATTGATACTGCCAGGGCCATCGTCGAGGCGACGTCGAAGGCCAGCGGCGCCTACGCCGTGCAGCCGCTGCCGGAGTATCGCCAGCGCGTTCAAGTGGGTTACTGAGTCTGACCGCGGGTGGGCATCGTTGTGCCCGTCCATTGGTTCGATGACTGCAAGGACTCAGTCTTCGAAACATGGGACATAGCGAGCGAACGTCACCGGGCCAATTCACGGGCCTAGTCACGCGGTCGGCAGCGGGCGCACATTTGTCATCCTGAATCGCAATGAAGGATCTCTCACCAGAGACAGGCGGCTGGTTGTTCATCGACGGAGAGATTCTTCGACTCCGCTGCGCTCCGCTCAGAATGACAAGGACGCGCTCGTCCTTCTTCGGATTGGCAGCGGTCGCCTATTCGCGATGGCAATGATGATTTCGCTTCAGTCGGGGGTCGATGAAGTTCTTCTACGCGTTGCTCATACTCGTCCCGATAGCCGTCGTGCTGGCCATGGTGGGTGCGAGTCACACCTGGGTCTTCCTGGCTTCCGCAGGCGCACTGGTGCCGCTGGCCGCGCTCATGGGCGATGCCACCGAGTTCGTCGCGGAGCATACCGGTCCACGGGTCGGCGGTCTCCTCAATGCCACGTTTGGGAATGCCGCTGAGTTGATCATCACCGTCGCCGCGCTTCGCAGCGGACTGTTCGAGCTCGTGAAGGCGAGTATCGCCGGTTCGATCATCGGAACATCCCTGCTTATTTTGGGAAGCTGCATGCTGGCAGGCGGTATCAAGAACGGACATCAGGCGTTCAACGCGCGCATTGCCGGCGTCTCTGCCACCATGATGACGCTGGCGGTCGTTGCACTCGCGCTTCCCGGACTCTTCAGCGTCGGTTCGCGTCGCGTCGAAGGAGACGCCCTCGAGAACATGTCGATTGGGCTTGCCGTCGTCTTGATCGTCATCTACGCGCTTTACGTCCTCTACACCGTCTTCTTGCAGCCGGCGGAGTCGACGACCGCGCACGGCGACGAACGCGAAGCGCCGAGCCACGGGATCTGGTTCTCGATAGGTCTGTTGACGACTGCAACAATCGGTGTGGCAGTAATGAGTGAACTCTTTGTCGACAACGTCGAACCGGTCGTCAAGTCGTGGGGTGTTACCGAGCTCTTTCTGGGCGTGGTCCTGGTGCCCATTGTGGGGAACGTCGCCGAGCACGTGGTCGCGCTCAAGTTGGCACTGAACAATAAGATGGACGCAAGCGTCAGCATTGCCATCGGTTCCTGCCTGCAGGTCGCGCTCTTCGTCGCTCCTGTGCTCATCTTTGTCAGCTTGCTTCTCGGGCAACCGATGACGCTTCTCTTCAACGAGTATGAGCTGGCTGCGTTGGTCGGCGGAATCGCGGTGGCCACACTCATCTCGATGGATGGCGAGTCGAACTGGCTCGAGGGTGCGCAACTCCTTGCCGTATACCTCATTGTTGGAATTGGATTCTTCTACCTGAAATAGCCGAGAAGGGGACGTGCATGGACTTGGATGCATTGTTGCGAGAGGTGGGGGCGCTCAAAGAAGGGCATTTTGTGCTGTCGTCTGGTCGACATAGCGATCGCTACGTCGAAAAGTTCGATCTGCTGCGACAGCCCAAGGCAACAGAGCGTGCCTGTGCCGGGATGGTCGAACTGGTTCGAGATCTCGGTCCGTTTGATGTGGTGGCGGGCCCAACCACTGGTGGCATCTTGCTCGCCTTCGAGATCGGCCGGCAGCTCGATAAACCGGCGGCCTACGCCGAACGCGCCGAGAGCGGATCACTTGCCCGCGAGTTTCGCCGCGGGACGACATTCACGCCAGGCGCGCGCGTGCTGGTCGTCGACGACATCCTGACGACCGGAGGATCGGTGCGTGAGACGCTGGCCGCGCTTGGCGAACACGATGTCCAGCCAGTCGCGGTCGCGGTGCTGGTCGATCGCAGCGGCGGCAAGGTCGAACTCGGACTGCCTCTGTATGCACTCTCGCACATGCAGATCGACACTTGGGATACGGACGTCTGCCCGCTCTGCCGGCAGAGCGTCCCGATCACCAAACCAGGCACGACCGGCGCTCAGCCAACAAACGCGAGTTAGGCCGCCGCAATGATCGACGAGCGTAGTTCTAAGACGCATGGTCAATCGATCGCCGAGCTTGCGCTCGAGTTGATCAAGATTCCCAGCCCGTCAGCCGAAGAGGGCGACGTCGCCCGGCTTGTCCGAGACGAGATGGAGCTGCTCGGGTTTGCTGTCGAGGTCGATGAGCTCGGCAACGTCGTAGGAACGATTGGAAGCGCAGACGGCCCCTGCCTGCTGATTGACGCTCACATGGACACGGTCGGCGTTACCCAGCCCGATGAGTGGTCGCACGACCCCTACGGGCAGATCGAGGGCGACCGACTCTACGGCCGTGGCGCCATGGACATGAAGGGGCCGCTGGCGTCTGTCATCCGTGGAGTCGCGTCGCTGTCTGGAAAGCTCAGACATGGACGTGTTGTCGTCTCCGCGTCAATCGCGGAGGAAATGGTCGAAGGGACGGCACTGCTCCATGTTGCCGAGCGTGTGAAACCCGATTTCGTCGTGATCGCTGAAGCGACGTCACTGCGCATCGCTCGCGGTCAACGAGGTCGCGCTGAGATCTTGGTCGAGGTGCGAGGGACTCCGACTCATTCCTCGCGTCCGGAGTTAGGCATCAACGCCGCCGACGTCATGGCGGACGTGATCGTCGCGTTGCGATCGGTCACTGTTCCGCAGCATCAGACCCTGGGCGATGGGATTCTGGTGCTGACAGACGTCATGTCCCATCCGTACCCAGGTCTGTCGGTCGTCCCCGACCGCTGCGTGGCGACATTTGACCGGCGTACGTTGCCGGGTGAAACAGAGGCGAGCGTGCTCGCTCCGATCGTCGATCTCGTCACTCGTGTCGCGACCGAGCACGGCGCGACCGCCTCAGTCCACATCGCGGAGGACGACTTCGCATCCTATACCGGCGTGAGAGTCCATGCGTCGAACTTCGCGCCCGCCTGGTTCTTCGAGGAGACCGAGCCGATCGCCGACATCAGTCGTGAAGCGCTCATGGAGATCGGACTGGACGCTCCGACTGGTCACTACGCCTTCTGCACCAACGGCAGCGCGACCGCCGGTCGGCTTGGCATTCCAACAATTGGGTTTGGACCAGGTGACGAGGAGCGCGCCCACCGCGTCGACGAATATGTTGAGATTGACGAGCTAGCGCGGGCTGCGCGCGGCTATGTCGCTATCGCACGTGCATTGATTGAGAAGGGAGCGTAGCGATGGCGACGCCGATCGGCGCGGTTCTGGTGCGCGATGACCAGTCGGAGCAATTCTTCGACGACCCTAGCGCGGCGTTGGCACATGGTGAGTCTGGACGCATCTCATTCCAATTCGCGTACGGCCCCGACCTGCTGCCGCCCGCCGGAGAACCGGTCACCTCAATGTGGCGTTATCGCAATCTGTTGCCGCTGAGTGATGATCCCATCCAATACCCCCTGCCAGTCGGTGGCACGCCCCTATTGGCCTCTCCCGGACTTCGCGCGCATCTCGGCATCTCTGATCTGTGGCTCAAGGATGAGACGCGCACTCCAACCGGCTCCAACAAGGATCGCGCCACCGCACTTGTGCTGGAGACAGCTCTGCGCGAAGGAAGCAGCGCGGTGACCTGCGCCTCCACAGGCAACGTGGCCGTTTCCCTCGCCGTTGGCGCTGCTGCATCTGGAAAGCGCGCCTTCATCTTCGTTCCGGACGACGTAGCCGAGTCGAAGCTGGCGCTGATGCTCCTGGCAGGCGCAACCGTTTTCCGCGTGCGCGAAGGCTACGACGCCGCATTCAAGCTCTCCCGAAGGGCGGCGAAAGAGTTCGGGTGGCACGACCGCAATACGGGATTCAACCCCATGACACTTGATGCGAAAAAGACGGTCGCACTCGAAATCTGGGAACAACTTGGTCGTGAAGTGCCAGATGTGGTCGTCTGCCCGGTAGGCGATGGTCCGACCCTGAGCGCCATCGCGAAAGGGTTCAATGAGCTGTTCGCGTGCAGTCTCACGGAACGCATACCACGCATAATCGCGGTTCAATCCGACGGTTGCCAGCCGCTGAAACGTGCGTGGGAGTCGGGCAAGACGCTTCAGCCCGTCACTCCACACACAATCGCCGACGGCATCGCGGTGGGAGATCCGGTGAGCGCAGGGATGGTGCTGCGCGACGTGAAGCGATCGGGTGGAACGTTCGTCGCTGTCAGCGACGACGACCTTCGTTCGGCCATGGGAACGTTGGCATCTCGGGGTGGAGTTCTGGCCGAACCGGCCGGAGCGGCTGCCTGGGCCGGGCTGGAGCGAGTGCTCAACGAGAAACTCATCGGACGCGATGAGCGCGTGGTCGTACTGGTGACTGGAACCGCTATGAAGAATCTTGGTGGAGTGCGGCCCGATCGTTCTGCGATCACGATCAATGCGGATTTGACAGAAGTCCAGCCGCATCTGGGTTGATGCATGCTTTGCGGACTACCAGGAGAATCTGCTATACGGTCGGCTCGACTTCGTCCGGGTCCGGCGGATGAAGTCGCTCGCGCAACTGCTCGCGCAACTCCGCAAGTTCGCCGAGGCGTCGTTCCACCTGATCGAGTGTGTCCGTCCGCGGATCGCGCACGTACTCGTCTCGCAGTTCGATGATCATCTGCGCCAATCGGCCGATGGTGCGTACCAGATGAACGGGATCGTCCTCGCGGTTCGGCAGGCTATATGGTGGCATCGATCGCCAGCACTCCTGAATTCACTTTCGCTCCGGAACCGTACCGGCTCCGTCATGGAGTCGGTGGATGAAGCGCGTTGCCTGTCTCGACGCGCCAATGACCGAGAGATTTTCGTGGCGTCGCGGGCGCGCTCCAGTCACTCTACACCAGACCAGCCAAACGTGGCGACGTCAGTATTAACTGCCATCCTCGGCGGGTTCATCGTCCCCACCAAGCATCTCGATAAGCGCCGCCTCGTCGATCGTGGTCACGCCAAGCTCTCGGGCTCGATCCGCCTTGCTTCCAGCGTCTTCGCCTACGATGACGAAATCGGTCTTGCGCGACACCGAACTGGTGACTGTCGCTCCTGATTTGCGCAGTAGATCCTGTGCCTGATCCCGTGTGAAGTGCTCGAGGCGCCCAGTCAGCACGACTGACTTGCCGGCGAATGCGTCACTTTGCGAATGGCGACGCTCGACAGGCTCGGTCATGCGCACGCCAAGTTCTCGGAGTTCATCCACGAGCTTCACATTGCGCTCTTCCTGGAAGAAGTCGTGAACAGCTTGCGCGACGACCGTGCCGAAGCCGGGAATCTTCTCGATCTCCTCAACGGACGCACTCATCACCCGGTCAATATTGCGGAAATGACCGGCGAGCAGCGCCGCGTTGCGCTCGCCGACGTGACGAATGCCAAGCGCGGTCAAGAGACGAGAAAGCGGACGCGTCTTACCGGTTTCGATCGACTCCTGCAAGTTCTCGATGCTTTTCTCACCGAATCCCTCGAGCTCGCCAACCTTCTCCCAATCGAGCCGATATACGTCGGCGAATGAATGAATCAGCCCAAGGTCGACAAAGCGCTCAGCCAGCTTGGAGCCAAATCCCTCGATGTCCATTGCGCCTCGTGACACGAAATGGCGGATCTGCTCCTTGAGCTGGGCGGGACATGACGCGTTGATGCAATAGCGCACAGCCTCGTCGTCGAGGCGTTCGGTCGACGACCCACATACCGGGCAGTGGTCCGGCATGGTGAACTCACGCTCGTCGCCGGTCCGTTTGGCTTCAACCACGGCGATGATCTTGGGGATGACGTCACCAGCACGCTCGACGATGACTGTGTCGCCGATGCGCACACCGAGACGCTGAATCTCGTCTTCGTTGTGGAGCGTTGCACGACGGATCACGACGCCGCCGATCTCGACGGGCTCGAGAATCGCCGTCGGATTGAGGCTGCCGGTGCGGCCAACGTTGATTTCGATGTCGTTGATGACCGTCGTCTTCTGAATAGCAGGGAATTTGTAGGCAGTGGCCCAGCGGGGATCGTGTGCAACCGTTCCGAGCTCCGATTGAAGATCGACGTCATTGACCTTGATCACCACGCCGTCGATCTCGAAATCGAGTCCGCTCCGCTTTTCCAGCCATGACTCGCATTGTGCCCAAACTTCGTCAATGTCAGAGCATATGTGGTACTCCGGAGCGGTGGAAATGCCGTACCCGCGCAGCATGTCAAGATTGGCTGAATGCGTTGGGCGCGTGTCTCCTTCAACGAGTCCGATGTCCCAGGCGTAGAATCGCAGCGGGCGATTGGCGGTGATCGTCGGATCGAGCTGCCGCAGCGAGCCGGCGGCGGAATTCCGCGGATTGGCAAAGAGTGCTTCACCAGCTTCGCCGCGCTGCCGGTTCAACGCTTCAAAATCCGCCTTGCGCATGTAAATCTCGCCGCGCGCCTCGAGGACTTCGGGAATCGGATCGTCTTCAACCTCGCGTAATTTGAGCGGGATGTTGCGTACCGTGCGGATGTTGGCCGTGACGTCCTCACCGGTGGTGCCGTCGCCACGTGTAGCACCACGTTCAAAGACCCCGTGACGAAAAAGGACGGAAACCGCGCTTCCGTCGATCTTGGGCTCGGTCACGAACTCGACGTCGCGTCGGCCGGAGAGACGATAGACGCGCTCGGCCCAGTCTCGTAGTTCGTCCTGGCTGTAGACATTGCTGAGGCTCAGCATCGGGGTCTCGTGCCGAACGGTTCCGAACGCTGAGGAGGGCGTGAATCCGACACGTTGAGTGGGTGACTCTGGACTGACGAGCTCCGGATGCTCCGTCTCAATCTGACGGAGCTCGTTCATCAAGGCGTCATATTCGGCATCGCTTACCGACGGGCTGTCGAGGACGTGATACTCGTAGTTGTAGCGATCCAGGAGGGTACGAAGCTCGTCAACGCGCTGCTGAACATCGTTGCCGACCATCGAATTTCGCAGCCCCTTGCCGTAAGACACGTGCTTGCCGAAGTGAGTCGCGAACAGACGTTAAGTATAGCACGGGTTGTTCGTACAGATGTTCGACTGTATACTCCTCAGCCAAGGTGACTCTTGGTCACAACGGGGAGTGGAAGATGGTTGTAGACCATGATTCCGGCGCCGGATCTGAGGCCGGATCCTACGCTCAGCTTCGCCAGCGAGCGGCGCTCTACGTACGCGATCACGGTGGTTCGGTTCCCGAAGAAGACCTGATCGTCCATGTCTTCGGCGGCGGCGGTAATCCGGGACTCTGGCGTTCATTGCTGCGGCAGATCCTGCACGATGATGAACACTTGGTCCTCCGCTCGGACAATTGCTGGGCCGATCCCACGAGCAAGGCTCCCGCGGCGAGTGATGTCCCGACCGAGTTCGTCGTGATCGACGTCGAGACCACCGGACTCAAACCCTACCGACAACGAATCATGGAGATTGCCGCGATTCGCTTCTCACATGGCGAGCGCGTCGACATCTTCACGACGCTGGTCAACCCGGAACGACGCGTTCCCGCCTACATCTCCCAGCTCACGGGTATCGATGAGTCGATGCTGGTTAGCGCGCCGTCATTCAGCCAGGTTGCGCAACAGTTGGTCAGCTTCATCGACGACTCTCTGATCGTCGGCTACAACGTCGGTTTCGACCTCGGCTTCATCAACGCGGAGCTGAAACGCTTCGGGCAACCGCCACTCGTGAACGATCAGCTCGATCTGCTCCCATTGGCCGGTCAGCTTCTCGCTGGGATCCGGCGCCCAGGGCTCGACGGACTCTGCCGCGTGCTCGGAATCGACCAGCGAGAGCGTCACCGTGCTATGGCCGATGCCGAAGCGACCGCGATCGTCTTCGGGCGCATCCTTGACGAGGCTCGGCAGCGAGGATTGACGTCATTCGCGGATTTGAAGCGCGCTGCAGCCGTACGTGTCCCCACTCCGAAGCGACGCGATGCTGTCGGGCGTGGGCGTGCCGTCCTGGATCGGTCGCATTTGACGGGTATCCCCTCGAAGCCCGGTGTCTACATCATGCACGACGCCACCGACCGGGTGCTCTACGTTGGCAAAGCCAAGAATCTTCGCAATCGCGTCGCCTCGTATTACTCACAGCCGCTCGGATACACACGCAAAATGGATGGGTTGCTGGAATCGATCCAGCGCATTGAGACTGTGGAGACCGGTTCTGAGCTGGAAGCGCTGCTGCTCGAGTCGCAACTCATCCTGCGGCATCAGCCTCAGTTCAATCGTCAGCTGCGCAACACCGAGTCGTATCGCTACATCAAGATCGAAACCTGGAACGCGTGGCCCCGCGTGATGCTCACGCGTCAATGGAAGCCGGACGGCTCAACCTATTTTGGGCCATTTCGCGTCTCCAGAGCGGCGCGCGTGACAGTGGATCTCCTCAACGACACCTTCAACTTGCGCACCTGCACCCGAACGTTCAAGACGAGTCGCAGCTACGGCTCTCCCTGCCTGCGCTTGTCGCTCGGCAAGTGTCCGGGGCCCTGTGTCGGCAAGGCGGATCGAGACGAGTACATGCGCACGGTGCATGACGTGATCGGTTTCTTGCGGGGAGAGCGCGATGACGTGATCGAGATGATCCAGCGACAGCTTACCGAAGCGGCCGAAAAGCTGGACTTCGAGAAAGCCAGCCGACTTCGGGACCGAATTCGGCGAGTGCAACAGCTCATTCTGAGCCAGCAAGTGCTCGATGAAGCTGCGGCTCGTGGCAATCGGCTGATCGTGACGCCGTCGGTCGATGACTGCGCCCGCGAGCTGATGCTGGTGATCGGTGGCCGGCTTTGGGCACAAATACGTGTGGCGGACGGCGACCCGGACTCGCGCATTGTTAGCCGTCTTGAAGCGATCTGGGAGCGAGCAGAGCGATTCCCAGTGCCGACAGTCGACCACGACTCGTTGGATCAGGTTCACATTCTCGAGCGCTGGCTCCGCAAGAATGACGGTCATGTATCCATTTTGTCGCTCGAACGTCATCCCGATTGGCATCAGGTTCTCCACCACGCACGTGAACTCGATGCCGAGGATCTCACGCCTGACAACCTGTCAAGGGCCAGAGAGGTCATACCACTCGAGGTGGGATGATCGTCTTTGCGGGCGACCACCGCGTGTGCTAGCCTCACGTGAATGACGCAGTGGTTCAGTCCGGCTCCAGAATGACAAAGGCTAACGAGACGAGCGTGACGATCCGCTTTGGCACCGATGGATGGCGCGCGGTAATCGCGGACGAATTCACGTTCGAGGCAGTGCGACGTATCGCGCGCGCCATGAGTGCCGTGCTTGTTCGCGACGCCGATCGCGGGCGACCCGCCGTCGTGGTGGGTTACGATCGCCGCTTCGGCTCAGACGAGTTTGCGCGCGCCGCGACGGACGAGTTCATCCACCAGGGCGTCGACGTGCGCTACGCTCGATCTCCCATCCCCACGCCCATGCTGAGCTACACGGTCAACGAATCGAAATCCGTGGCCGGGATGATGATTACCGCGTCGCACAATCCACCGATGTTCAACGGCGTGAAGATCAAGTCTGCCCACGGCGGAGCCGCGCCCACTTCGATGCTGCGTGCCATCGAGGCGGAGATCGCCGGCAGCGACCAGACTCAGACCGCGCGCGAATACGGTGAAGTGACTGAGATCGACCCGTTTTCCGCCTATCTCGACCGCATCGGCCGCCATCTTGACCTGGCTCGAATCCGAGACGCAGGATTGACCATCGTGGTCGATCCGATGTACGGATGCGCGGCTGGATTGCTTCCGCGGCTCATCGGCGAGGCCTCTACACAGATCATCGAAATCAACACCGTGCATAACCCGCTCTTCCCGGGCATCGCCGGACCGGAGCCCGTCGAGCGCAACCTGACGCGACTCAGGAAGGTCGTCGGTGACGGAGGGGCCAATCTGGGCATCGGGTTTGACGGGGACGGCGATCGTATCGGCGTGGTGAATGGTGAGGGCGAGTACATTTCCGCGCAGACTGTGTTCGCGTTGCTGACGCGCTATGTCCTGGAGTATCGCAGTCGTGGCGGAGCCATCGTCAAGTCGGTGACCGGAACAGCGATGATCGATGCGCTTGGAGACCAATTCTCGGTTCCGGTGATCGAGACCGCCACCGGCTTCACGCATATTTCGCAGGCAATGATTGACGAGCATGCGGCGATCGGCGGTGAGGAGAGCGGTGGATTCGCGTTTGGCTTCCATCTGCCTGATCGGGACGGGATCCTGGCCTCACTCCTCTTGATTGACTTCATCTTGCAGTCGGGCATGTCCCTCACCGAGCTGATAGACGACCTGGAACAGGCCATCGGTACCTGGCGTTTTCGCCGGGTCGATTTGCCGTTGGCCAGGGACGAGCGGGACGCCTTCGTTGATCGCCTTTCTGGCGTGCAGTGGCCGCGTACGATGTCAGACCTGGCCGTGACCAACGTCGTTGAGGTGGACGGAACGCGCGTCGAGTTCGCCGACGGTAGCTGGTTGCTGGTTCGAATTTCAGGCACTGAACCGCTCTTGCGGATATATGCCGAGTCCCACGATGTGCAGCTGGTCGACTCGCTGTTGATGGAGGCACGGCTGCTTCTCGGCGCTTGACGGATACATCACCGAGAATTTGGTCTTGGGAAGAGAGTACTGAGGGAAGGAGCACCCAATGAGTCTCACACTGGAAGACGTTGCGGCACGGGTGCGGAATTGCACTCGGTGCGAGCTTCATCGCACGCGGACGCAGGGCGTTCCTGGTTCCGGTAATCCCAATGCGGAGATCATGTTCATCGGCGAAGCTCCTGGGTGGCATGAGGATCGTCAGGGCTTGCCGTTTGTCGGTGCAGCGGGCCAGTTCCTGAATGAGATGCTCGAATCAATCGGTCTGGTGCGGGAGGACGTCTTCATCACCAACATCGTGAAGAGCCGCCCGCCGGGAAATCGGGACCCGTTGCCGGATGAGATCGCGGCTTGCTCGGTCTACCTGGACGAGCAGTTGGAGATTATCAAGCCCAAAGTCGTAGTGACGCTCGGCCGCTTCTCGATGTCACGTTGGTTTCCGGGAGAGCGCATCTCGCGGATACATGGACAGCCTCGGCAATTCGGCACCTACGTGGTGGTTCCGATGTACCATCCGGCGGCCGCGTTGCACCAGGCGTCGCTGCGGGCGACGGTGGAGGCGGACATGCAGAAGCTGCCGCGGATTATTGAGGACGCCAAGAAGCTGACGGCAGAGGAAGAAGAACCGGAACCGCCGCCGTCCCAGATGCGTATGTTCTGATGAGACGTCAATGCGACGTCACTTAGCTGCTGTGAAGGAGTCGCGGATCGCTTGATCGAAGAACGCCTCAAGGTACTTTTCCTCGGCGGACTTGGCGAGGTAGGCAAAAATCTCCTCGTGCTCGAGTTCGGTGAGGACATTATCATTGTCGATGCCGGTATTGGGTTCCCCGAAGAAGACATGTTCGGTGTCGACCTGCTCATTCCGGACCTCACCTATCTTCATGAACGTGCTGACAACGTGCGCGGCATCTTTATCACCCATGGACATGAGGACCATATCGGCGCCCTCGCCTATCTGCTTGGCGAGGTTGAGGTACCGGTCTACAGCACGCTGCTCACTCAAGGTTTGATCCGGACTCGATTGCGCGATCGGCGAGTCGCTCGTGGAGCTGACTTGCGGCTGATCAATCCTGACTCGGACGACGTGATCGACGCGGGTTGTTTCGCGGTCGAAGCGTTCCGCGTCTGCCACAGTATCCCGGACGCGGTCGGGTTTGCCATCATGACGCCGGTCGGCATGGTCGTAATCACCGGCGACTTCAAGTTGGATCCGAACCCGGTGGACGGTCGAGTTACCGACGTTGCCAAGCTTCGCAGCTTCGCTGAAAGACAACCGCTGCTCCTCATCAGTGATTGTGTTCACGTGGAGACGCGAGGTGCCACACCGACCGAAGCCGCGGTAGAGAACTCGATCGACGCGATCGTTGCGAGCGCTCCGAAACGCGTGATTCTGGCCACGTTTGCATCCTCGATTTCTCGTGTGCAGCAAGTTCTGAATGTTGCATACCTACACGACCGCAAAGTGGCGTGCTTTGGTCGATCGTTGCAGAGCAATGTGAAGGTTGCGCTCGAGCTTGGCTATCTCAAGCCACCACCGAATACCCTGATCAGGCCCTCTGAGGCGGCGAGACTCAGTCCGGAGCGCGTGCTGCTTCTCTGCACGGGCAGTCAGGGGGAGCCGATGGCGGTCCTGAACCGCATCGCGCAAGGAGAACATCAGGAGATCGACGTGTTGCCTGATGACACAGTCATCCTCTCGGCGTCCCCGATTCCCGGCAACGAGACGTCGGTCTTTCGCGTCATCAACCAGCTGTTTAGCCGTGGCGCGGACGTCATCTACTCGGCGCGCGCGCTGGTCCACGTCTCCGGTCATGCCGGGCGAGACGAGCTGCGCCAAATGCTCGAGATGGTTCGACCGCGCTACGTGCTGCCGACACACGGCGAGGCACGACACCTCGCGCTATACGCCCAGATGGCGCGGGAATCGGGGATGGGGCAGTCTGACATCCTCCTAGGCGAGAATGGGACCGTGTTTGGGTTCGATAATGAAGGATTCAGCGGTACCGAGTCTGTTCCGACGGGCACCGTCTATCTCGGACCGGGATCCACTGGCAAGATCGAGGATGGGACCGTTTGGGAGCGGCGTCTGTTGGCGCGTGACGGTGTCCTGTCGGTGGTCCTGACGATCGATCGGCACTCCGGTGAACTGGTGGCGGATCCGGACATCTCGGCGCGCGGATTCGTGCCTGGGCCAAAGAACGGGCACGTGCTTGAGGAGGCGCGCCAGCATTTGCGTGATCTTTTACTCCAACCGGCTCACCCCGAGTTCCGTCTGCACGATCCGGAGCAGAAGGTGCGTGACATGTTGCAGTCCTACGTTTTCGCGCAGACCAGACGCCGGCCGCTCGTGGTCCCCACCGTCATCGAAGTCTGATCGCGGGATCAACGAATCCTGTGCTAAACTGTGTCCGTACACTCTGATCGTACGGAGGTTTCATGGCCGCCCCAGCGCGAAGTCGCAAACGAACAACTCGGCGATCCAAGTCGACGGCGAGCAAGCAGCAGCCGTCGGTCCTAATCAGGTTTCCCAAAGCCCTCGGCCGTGGTGTTTTGGGAATGATCGCTTGGATTCGACAGAGTCCGGTTCCCGAGCAAGTGCAGCGGGAGATCGTTGCGATCGTCTCGTTGAGTCTGGCTGCCCTTTTTGCCCTGACCCTGAGCGGCTACGTCGGTGAGATGACCGTCGTGGGTACGGTTGGTCGTGGTTTGACCTGGGTCGCCGGACGCGGGGCGATTTTCATGCCGATTGGGCTGGCGTGGTTTGCGATTGAGCTCTTGATCGGGACCGATCCAGCAGTGCGTCGGCGGCGGTTCTTCGGACTCATCTTCTTTGCCGGTTCCAGCATCACTTTCCTGGACTTGATCATGGCCACCAGTGGCCGCGATGGCGGTGGAGAAATTGGCAAGTCGCTCGGAAACGCTGCTCGCTTCGTGGCGGGAGATGCGGGTGCCGGTGTCGTCTGCTTCGCGTTGGGATTAATCGGCGTTTATCTGCTGACCGGCATCCACGTCCGTGAGGTTATCCACGCCTGGCAGCGGACCAGTGCCGCGCGCACTGCCAGGTCTCGCGAACGTAAAGTGCACGCGGCAGTGCCGATCGAGCCTGCCCCGGTCGCGGCAGAGCCGCAAAATGAGACTGAATCGACCGCCCAGCGGCCGGTGATCAATCAGCCCAAGCGCGAAAAGGCTGAAAGGAATCCGAACGCGCCGGCGGAGCCCGTGCCGGTCGATCCCGCGGAGCCCATCACACTGGTGCCCGCCCCGCTGCCGGACATCTCCAAACTGGCGCTGTATGATGCCGGGTCACCGGATGCCTCTGAACTCGAGACGAAAGCGGACCTCATCCAGGACACGTTGCGGAACTTCAGGGTCGACGCGACCGTGCGAGAAATTTTCCCCGGACCGGCCGTAACGCTGTTTGCTCTGGAGCCAGGACCAGGCACGAAGGTTCGCCGTATCACCGAGCTACAGAACGATTTGGCGTTGGCCCTGGCTGCTCGTTCAATTCGCATCGAGGCTCCAGTCCCGGGAATGGCTCGCGTGGGCATTGAACTGCCGAATGTGAGCGTGCATACGGTCGGATTGCGAGAAACGATCGAGTCAATCGAATTCAACTCGTCGAAAGCGAAGCTGCCGCTTGCCCTGGGACGCGACGTCAATGGCACCTACATCATTACCGATCTCGCGCGTATGCCGCACTTGTTGATCGCCGGATCGACTGGTTCCGGTAAATCGGTCTGCATCAACGGCATCATCTCGACATTCCTGCTCAACCGTCGCCCCGAAGAGCTTCAAATGGTCCTCATCGATCCGAAAATGGTCGAGTTAACGGGCTTCAACGGAGTACCGCATCTCAAATGTCCAGTCGTTACCGAAATGGGTAAAGTCGTCGGGACGTTGCGCCTTGTCCTCAAGGAGATGGAGGATCGCTACCAACGATTCTCAATGCTCGGCGTGCGTAATATCGACGGATACAACTTGCGGCGCGAAGAGGATCCGTCGGTCGAGCGATTGCCATACATCGTCGTCATCATCGACGAGCTGGCCGACTTGATGCTCACCACACCTGAAGAAGTTGAAACCTTACTTGTTCGGTTGGCACAGATGGCGCGAGCAACCGGCATCCACCTGCTCATTGCCACGCAACGTCCCTCGGTTGACGTCTTGACCGGGTTGATCAAGGCCAACGTCCCTGCCCGGATCGCGTTTGCTGTGACGTCGCATACCGACAGTCGGGTGATTCTGGACATGCCGGGTGCCGAACGTCTGCTAGGGCGGGGCGACATGCTCTTCATGCCGCCGGACGAAGCCAAACCGTTGCGAGTGCAGGGCTCTTTCATCGATGACAAGGACATTCAGCACCTGGTTCGACACTGGAGACGAGCCGCTCCGAATCATGCCTTCGATTCGGAATGGGCGGAAATCCGTTCAAGCGATGACGAAGAGGAAGGGAGCGACGATCCGCTGATGGACCAGGCGCTGCGCGTCGTCCGTCAGCAGGGAACCGCCTCGGCCTCGATGCTTCAAAGACGCCTGCGAATCGGTTACAACCGTGCCGCACGGTTGATCGAGCAGATGGAGGATGAGGGGATCGTCGGTCCCGCGGATGGTTCGCGTGGCCGGACCGTCTATGCCAGCGACGAGGAAGAATAACTACTCGTCAAGGTCTGCCGAAAAGGTCGAATCACCCTATTTTGATATACTTACAACCCGAAATTGCCACCATTCACGTGAGGTGTTTGTGCGTTCTCGGGTAACGGTCGAGCCAGTTTCGAAGCTCATTGATGAATTTGCCAAACTTCCGGGTATTGGCCCGAAAACCGCCTCGCGCCTTGCGTATTTCATCTTGCGAAGCGCGCGCGACGATGCAATCGGTCTCGCCGAGGCGATCCTTGAGGTCAAGGAAAAGATCGTTCTTTGCTCGATCTGCTACAACATTACCGAACAAGAGCCCTGCGCGATCTGCTCCGATCCACAACGGGACAGGGCAAAGATCTGCGTCGTCGAGGAGCCGCTGGACGTAGTGGCACTCGATCGCACTGGTGAATTTGACGGTCTCTATCACGTCCTTCACGGGGTCATCTCCCCGGTTGATGGCATTGGGCCGGATCGTCTTCGCATCCGCGAACTGATCGCACGGGTGAATCGCGAGCAGCCCGACGAAGTGATCTTGGCGATGAATCCGAACATTGAAGGTGACGCCACCGCCATGTACATCGCTCGGCAGCTCGTCTCACTTGGCACGACGGTCACACGTCCTGCCAGCGGACTACCGGTTGGAGGCGATCTCGAATACGCGGACGAAGTCACGCTCGGACGGGCACTTTCTGGGAGGCGGATCGTATAACGCCCATCGTGCTCGACTCGCAGGGATTCATGCGCGGTAACGCCGTCGATGTGTTCTCTGATCATCGCGCGACCGCAATACATGAGAAACGCTGGCATTGCCAATGACATCCGTGCGGCAAATCGGCATTACTGACATCCTCCGGCTTCGACGAATCCGACGTGCACACATTTCACTTGCGTTGCCTGAAACAGTGTTTCGTGGCCGCATGGACGATCTGATGGCGGCGGTTCCGGTTGGGCGTCGTTACGCTCGCGTCTTCATCGCTGACTCTCACGAGCCGATTGACGCCGTCGTTGAGCTGCGGCCGGAGCGCGAAGACTACCGCTGGATCGTTACTGGGCTCGGTGCACGAGTTCCGCGAGGGAGCGAGCTCTCCGAAGAGGTCAGTTTGGTCTGGGCAGATCTTCTGTCGTACGCCTCGCGAGTCGCCGGTCACTCCGGCGCGAAGCGCGTCCATGCGTCGGTTCCGCTGGATTCGTTGATTCAGGACACGCTGATCGGGGCTGGGTTTTCGGTCTACGCGCGCCGTTCGGTGCTGAGCGCGCAGCATCTGAGGCTCGCGGAATGCAATGGCGCTCATGTGCGGGAACGCGACCCGAGTGACGCCTGGTCGATCCATCATCTCTATCATCTGACGACGCCTCGGCCGGTCCAGTATGCGGAGGCGTTGACGAGTAACCATTGGGATGCGCGCAAGACACTCAACGCACGCACGCGCGGATTCGTGATTGACGACAAGGATGGTCTGGCGGGATATTGCCAGCTCATGAGTCGCGGTGACTGCCACGTACTGGACGTGATTATGTTGCCGGACAAACTGGAGATGTTAGGCGCGTTCGTCAGCGAGACAATCCGTCTTGCCAATATCGAGAACGCGTCGGAGTTTTGGGTCTCGGTGCCTGACTATCGTCTGGATTATCGACCCGCGTTTGAGGCGCTCGGATTTCAGGAGTACGACCGTCAATCAATGATGGTCCGTTACACCATGGTGCCGGTGAACGGCCGTCATGTACGCTGGACGAACGTCGTGACGGACGTCATGGAACGCCTGCCGGCGAGAACGCCAGTGGTGTCCCGCTGGGAACGGGACGGAGCCTAGCTTTTCAATCCGTGGGCATTCCATCTCTTTCAACACTTTGACGAGATTTAGGGAGCGAATTGTATTTGGACAATACTGACACCATCACAACATCGTCGGAGCGCTCCGCTTACGGTGAGGCGATCACCGATAATCTTGAAGATCTTTTGGCGGTTCTTCCGCCGCATATCACTCAAGACTTGGTGAACCTTGACGGGACTGATTCTCGTGGTGAACTGATCGAAGTCGTACTCGATTTGGGGCGTTTCCCAGAAGCACGTTTCCAGGACCGAGAAGTCTATCTCTCAGAGAACGAGGTCACGCGCGAGGATATCGCCTACGTGGCCGACCGCATTGGGCGTTTCGGCGACGATAATCGCGCTGGTATCGAGCGAACGCTCCACCGCATTTCGGCCATCCGCAGCCGGTCTGGCGATATCGTCGGGCTCACGTGCCGTATCGGTCGAGCAGTCTACGGCACCATCGGTATCATCCGTGACCTGGTCGAATCGGGTGAGAGCATCTTGTTGCTCGGTCGACCAGGCGTCGGCAAGACGACGATGCTCCGTGAAACGGCGCGCGTGCTGGCCGACGATCTCCGCAAACGCGTAGTCATCGTGGACACGAGCAACGAGATCGCCGGTGATGGCGACATTCCGCATCCATCCATTGGTCGAGCGCGCCGCATGCAGGTACCGACACCTGCGCTCCAGCATGCTGTGATGATCGAGGCGGTCGAGAACCACATGCCGGAGGTCATCGTCATCGACGAAATCGGTACGGAACTCGAGGCCGCCGCGGCCCGCACGATCGCCGAACGCGGTGTTCAGCTGATCGGCACGGCACACGGAAATACGCTTGAGAACCTCATGATGAACCCGACCCTCTCGGATCTCATTGGCGGTATCCAGTCCGTGACGTTGAGTGATGAAGAGGCACGTCGCCGTGGGACCCAGAAATCGATCCTGGAGCGGAAGGCACCGCCCACCTTCTCGGTCATGGTCGAGATTCAGGCGCGCGATCGCGTGGCGCTGCATCGCGATGTGTCAGCGAGCGTAGACGCGATTCTGCGCGGCCACCCGCTACAGGTGGAGGTCCGGCAGCGAGGGGCGGACGGCGAGATCAAGACCTGGGAAGAGGAGCCGTATCGGGCTGAGCGCGCGGAAAGCGAGCGCGGCGGATCGGTCGATCTGCGTCGCTCTCCGACCAGTGACGGCGTTCAGTTGCTCACCCAGGGACCGTTCGGAGCGGGACGTGGAACGCTGGAGAAGCCTGCGCGTGTCTTCCCGTTTGGCGTGAGTCGCAACCGCCTGGAGCAGGCTATCCAGCAGACCTCAGTCCCGGCGATCGTCGTGCGTGATCTGCGCGAAGCGGACGCCGTCGTCACGCTGAAGAACTACTACCGTCGTCGTCCCCAGCCACTGAGGGACGCGGAAAGCCGTGGCGTCCCAATCTACGTCCTGCGCAGCAATACTGTCGTTCAGATGTCGAACCTGCTGCGTTCGCTCTTCAGCGAGGTGATCGGAAGCGGGCGTTACAACGAGGACGAACAACAGGCGCGAGCCAACGACGTTCCGGACGACCAGATCGCCGCTGCAATGTTCGAGGCGGAATCGGGCATCCACCAGGTGCTCAATGGTGTCGGCACAGTCTCATTGCGCCCGCAGGGACCGCGCATCCGCCGTTTGCAGCATGAGCTGGCTGAGCGCTACAACGTCGGATCGCGAAGCCGGGGCCGTGAGCCGCACCGCTACGTCGAAATCCTGCGCCAGAGTGAATACTGATGGGGCTCTTCGTCACATTCGAAGGACCAGAGGGGGGCGGCAAGTCAACCCAGATCCGCCGGCTCGCCGCCCACCTGATCGAGCGTTCATACGAGGTTGTCGTGACTCGCGAGCCGGGCGGTACGCCGCTTGGCGAGTCAGTGCGCCAGCTTTTGCTCGGATCTCGCCACTCTGCTATGCTGCCCGAAACTGAGGCGCTCTTGAACTCGGCGGCCCGGGCGCAACATGTGGCAGAGGTCATTCGGCCGGCGCTTGCGCTTGGCAAGATTGTGCTGTGCGATCGCTTTCTTGACTCGACGCTCGCGTATCAGGGCGCGGGCCGCGGACTCGACATCGATGATCTGCTGCCCTTGCAGACGTTCGCAACTCGTGGGTTGTGGCCAGATCTGACATTCTTGCTCGACGTGCCGGTGGACGTCGGTCTGTCACGCAGAGTCGCGTCCGGTGAGCCACTGAACCGATTCGACGCGGATTCTCGCGTCTTTCATGAGCGGGTGCGCTCCTACTTTCTGAGCGCGGCGTGCCACGATCCGAGACGCTGGAGGGTAATCGACGCGAGCGCGGATCTAGACGTCGTGGAGCAAAACTTGCTTCAATTAACTCTTCAGCGGTTGAGCGATGCCTCGATCGCGCCGGACGAGGATCACAATCGATGAAGCTCATCTTCGCTGTAATTCAGGGAAAAGACTCCGACACACTCCTCACGGCGCTTCGAGAAAGTGGGTATCGATCAACCCAGATCAACAGCGCTGGTGGCTTCCTTCGTGAGAATAATGTGACGGTTTTGGTTGGTGTCGACGACCAGTATGTTCCGGACGTCTTGGACATCGTCCAACAGAACTGCTATACGCGTACGCAGTACGTCAATCCGCTGTTGCCCATTATGGAGCCTGGTGAGTTCTACGTGCCCAATCCGGTGGAAGTGCAGGTTGGTGGAGCGACGGTTTTCGTCCTGAATGTACGATACTCCGAGCGCATTTCTTAGCTACAATGCGCATGGCAGGAGGATAGTCGACCGAATGGAAGCAGCTATCGCGCGGGGTTTACAGCTTCTCATCGCTCTGGGAGGGGCTTACCTGCTCGCGCTCTGGTTCGCGCTGATCGTCTGGACCTTTCAAGACATCCAACATCGCAGCCGCAGCGTTGTCGCCCAGATCTTTTCCACCCTCGTTGTCGTCCTGTTTTTCGTACCGGGCGTGCTCATCTACATGATATTGCGGCCGCGCGATTCGCTGGACGACGCTTTTCAACGATCGCTCGAAGAAGAGTACCTGCTACAGGATCTGGACGAGCTGCTCCTGTGTCCGACGTGCCAACATCAGGTTGAGGACGACTTCGTCTTCTGCCCCTATTGCCGAAATTCGCTGAGAACCTCGTGTGTCGGCTGCGGCCGTCTGATTGATCTGCGCTGGGACATTTGCCCCTATTGCGGGGAAGAGCAATATCCAGAAGACATTCCGCTCCAAATTTCGGAACAATGGCAGCCAGCGGAGCGAGAAGGTGTTGGTAAGCTCCTCGGGCAGGCGCGTGAGCGGCTCACCGGTTATCGATCACGAGCGATCAGCCACGAATCCCGATCGGTTGACTCCTACGGCGAGAGGGACTCGTGGGCGGAACCGATCTCACGACGTTCGACCGACTGGGATCTCGACGACGCCAGCGACTTCCGCTATGCCGACCCCGAGGCCGATACCTACACTCCTGATCCTGCTTCATTGGCCGAAGAGGAGTGGCAAGGCGTGGAGCAACCCGATACTGGTGAGCGATTCGATCACACGGACGAACTCCCGACCCCACCACGCCGCTACTAGTACAACGTCCACGTTGCTATCATCCGCGCTCTGTACGGGCGACGCATGCGTCGCCCACCACGTGCTGGTCCCGCAACTCGATTCGAAGGCATAAGGCATCCCCACGAGAACGCGGAAATGGATGGCCGTCGATGCACGGCGGCTGGCGCGAAGACGCTTGGGGCGACGCATGCGTCGCCCGTACAAACGATGGAGATACGCGCTAAGACGTCCGCGCGGGTGGGCGGGTCGGCACGGCGTTGGGACGAATCATGAAGTTGAACTTGCTGCGGAACGCCTGATAGAAGTTCATGCCCTCCAGAATGATCAGGTGGAACAGATGCTCTCCCTTGTGGACCTGCACCACATCACCCTGTGTGAGGCTTTCAACCGGCGTTCCATCGAGAATGAGGTCTGCGACGCGGTCACTAGCCATCACGAGCTCGAGATTTACTTCTTCAGGTACGACGAGCGTCGTGCGAATCGGTGAATGGGCGCAGATGGGTGTTACCGCGAATCCGCGCACGCCGGCGTCAAGGACCGGTCCTCCGGCCGCCATGCAGTACGCGGTGCTCCCCTGCGGAGTGGCCACGATCATGCCGTCACCGGGGTAGGTGTTTACGAATTGTTGATCGATGTAGAGCTCGACGTCGATCATCTGAAGACCCGAACGAATCACGACGTCGTTGATCGCCCAGAAGGACTCCGATTTCAAGTCGTCGTGAATCAAGGTAGCGTTGAGGGTCGGCGTAATCTGAACGCGGTAGCGGCGCTCGATGATGTCGGTCAGTGCCTGTCGCCAATCCTCGCGTTCGATCCGCGCCAGGAATCCCACTTTCCCGACATTGATCCCGAGAATCGGGACGTTCGGGAAGACGTGTGCCATGCGCATGATCAGGCCGTCGCCGCCGAGTGTGACCAGGAGATCAACTGACGCTCCGGCGAGCAGTTCCGTCTCGGAGCGAACGGTTACTCCCGCGTCGGCTAGCCAGCGCTCAACGTCTTCAGCAATCTCGGCTGCCTCATGTTTGTCTCTCGCGACGATGAGGCCGATCGTCAGGCTCATTCAGTCTCCTCGGACGGTTGGCTGAGTGGATTCAACCGAAGCATGGTCTTCGATTGAAATCCTATCGCATCTCTGCCGCGTGGTCGTTGTGGGGGCGTCAATCTCGCGACCCGACGACGAGTGCAAGCGACAGGGTACACTCGAGGCATTGGCTTGAGTGAGCATTCAAGAGGGAGCATAGGGTGCACTGGATCGAGGAAGCAGGACTAATCGCGGTTATTCGGCTGGATGACTTGAGTGACGCGGTGACGTTGGCCGAGTCCCTCATCGCGGGTGGAGTCACCAATCTCGAATTCACCTACACCAATCCGAAGGCAGGCGCCGCCATTGCACAGGTCCGAGAATCGCTCGGCGACCGATGTCACGTTGGCGCGGGATCGGTGCTCGATGCTGAAACTGCACGGCACGCCATCCTCTCAGGCGCCCAGTTCATCGTGACGCCGACGTTGCGACGCCAGACCATCCGGATGTGCCGTCGCTACAGCGTTCCCTCAGTCATCGGCGCCTTCACGCCGACCGAGATCTTGACCTCGTGGGAAGAAGGTGCCGATTTCATCAAGGTGAATCCCGCCAGCGTCGCCGGGCCGGGCTATTTCAAGGACGTGCTCGGGCCACTGCCGCAGACCAAGCTCATTCCGTCCGGTGGCGTGACGTTGGAGACCGGCCCGGCATTCATCAGGGCCGGCGCGGTCGCCTTGGCCGTGGGCGGGAACCTGGTGCATCGCCCGTCGGTCAAAGAGCGAAATTGGGACGCAATTCGGGATCTCGCTCGGCAATGGAACGCGCTCGTCGCGGAGGCTCGAAGCGGCGTTTCGTGACATAATTGATGCCGAGATTACATTTGGACGAACGAAGATCTCGAATCTCAAATCGGCGCATCGGCACACGCGTGAAAGTCACACATGGTCAGCGATGACTCTTTACCGGGGCCCACGAAGGACCGTGCTCGGCTCTATCCTGCCGAGGGCGTCGTTCTGCGTCGCCGGGACCTTGGGGAAGCGGATCGCATTCTGATCATCTTCACCGACCGTGTCGGCAAGGTGAGCGTCGTTGCCAAGGGCGTGCGACGCACTAAGAGCCGACTTGCTGGGCATCTCGAGCCTTTCTGCCGGTCCTCACTGCTCATCGCCAAAGGGCGCAACCTGGACATCGTCACACAGGCATCGCTGATCGACCCATTTCGGAATCTGCACGAGAATGAAGCCCTGATCGCTTATGCCAGCTACTTCGGTGACTTGGTGGATCTCTTCAGCGTTGAAGGACAGGAGAACCATTATGCGTACGAGCTCCTGATCGAAACACTCAGTCAGCTGAACGACGGTCTCGATCCGTTCGTGACGTCGGTCGTGTTCGAATTCCGACTGCTCGCGCTGATGGGGTTCCTGCCGGAACTCTACAAGTGCATTGACTGTGGCAAGGAACTGCGTCCAGAGACCAACGGGTTCAGCTTGTCAGGTGGCGTTGTGTGTCCCGATTGCCGCGGAAACCAGCCGTTGACCGAGACCATCTCGTTGAACGCCCTGAAATTCTTGAGACTTATCGAGCGAGGCGAAACGGGAACCGTGCGACGCCTTCGACTTGCGTCGGACTTGAAGGGCGAGATTGATCGAACCGTTCGCGGTTATGTGGGATTCGTGCTGGAGCGTGAACCACGCTCGCTCACCGTCTTGAGGACTATCGTCGATTGAACCGACCCGTCTCGTTCGTATACCATACGTTCACCTCAACCTGGCAATACATCGCTCGACGTGTTGACAACGCGAGTGGAGGACAAAAGTGTCGGATCTACATGGTTTGATGGGTGACGGCGAACGTGTCATGGTGGGAGCGCGGCGGCATCCACTGTTTTTGGTGGGCCATCTGGCGCTCTACGTGATCGGCGGCCTGGTTCTGATCGGTGTCGGGATCTGGGCGGCAACCGCGCTGCCGATCCTCGTTGCGGCGATCCTATGGGCCGTCAGCCTCATTCCAATCGGGTTCGCCGCCGTTCGGTTCATCGCGTGGCGCAACGAGGTGTACGCCGTCACGAACTACCGCATCATCCAGGTCGAGGGCATCTTGAGCCGTCGCGTTTTCGATTCCTCTCTCGAGATGGTGAACGACATTTTGCTGACGCAATCGCTGTTTGGACGAATGCTTAATTACGGGACTATTCAGATCATCACGGGGAGTGACATCGGATTGAACCAACTCGACGCGCTCAAGGATCCGTACGCATTCAAAAGGGCGATCATCGATGCACGAAACGTGCTCGCGGACCACGGACATGCACAGGTCATCGATGACCGCCAGACGCAGTTGCTGGCAGCACTTCATGACCTGCGCACCTCGGGTCTCTTGACCGAGGCGGAATATGAGATTAAGCGGTCTCGATTGACGGGCGGACGAGCCGGATAGCATGGCCTTTCTTCGGCAAATGTGAAACGGGCGGCCAATTGGCCGCCCGTCGTCTTGCCTGAATGGATCTCTCGGTCTAAGTGTGATCCGGCTCATGCGACGTATCGCCGTGCAGTGCCGCGGCAGCCGCCTGCCGCGAGAACGCCGCCACCATGCTGGCTGCGCGGCCAAGCCGACCACGCGATCCGTGCGCGCGCTCGGTCCGCGGCTTGATCTCGGGCGGAGCCGGCTGCGAACCGGACACCGGCCGCTGCACAGGGAAGGTCATGGGCTTCAGTGCGCCGATCAATGTACCGAGCTCGTCGATCTCGATGGTCTCAACCTCGAGGAGTCGCTGGGCAACGCGCTCCAAATCTTCACTGTGCGTTCGCAACACGGTAAGCGCGGTCTCATGGGCCATGCTGACGAGCTCCAACGTCTCCTGCTCCGCAGCGAACGCTGTCTGCGGCGAGATCTGTCCAATATCGCCGGACGACGTCGCTGTTGAAAGGAGACCAAAGCGCGCGCTCATGCCGTAGCGGTGGACCATCG
This sequence comes from uncultured Chloroflexia bacterium, assembly GCA_963713965.1. Classification (GTDB taxonomy): domain Bacteria; phylum Chloroflexota; class Chloroflexia; order Thermomicrobiales; family Thermomicrobiaceae; genus CALAGB01. Next base: position 618,003 of record OY970217.1, on the reverse strand, counting down.
AGGATGCGATCGACGACGTTCGCTCCAAGTCGTTTGACGACCCAGTAGTGATGTCGCCGAAGACGATCTCTTCGGCGGCGAATCCACCGAGCAGCGCGGCGAGACGATCGCTCAGTTGAGCACGCGTCCACAGTCCGCGATCTTCGTCAGGAACGATCATGGTGTAGCCGCCAGCCTGACCGCGCGAAACGATCGACACCTTGCGCACGGTGTCGGCGTTCGGCAGAAGGTGGGCAACGATAGCGTGTCCAGCCTCGTGGTAAGCGACAATGCGGCGCTCCTGTTCGGTGAACCGGCGAGTGTTTCGCGCGGGACCGGCAATCGTGCGATCGAGAGCCTCGAACAGGTCTTCCATGCTGATGATGGCGCGACGCGCGCGGCCGGCCAGGATGGCCGCCTCGTTAATGATGTTGCTCAAGTCGGCGCCGCTCATGCCGGTCGTGCGTGCGGCAATCTCGTCGAAGCTGACGTTCTCGGCGAACGGCTTGCCGCGACCATGAACATCCAGGATGGCGGTACGGGCAGCGCGATCCGGTAAATCGACCATAACTTTGCGGTCGAAGCGGCCCGGCCGCAGCAGTGCCGAGTCCAGGATGTCGATCCGGTTGGTTGCGGCGACGACCACGACAGTCGTGCGCTCTTCGAAGCCGTCCATTTCGACCAGGATCTGATTCAGGGTCTGATCGTACTCGGTGCTCTGCTCGACTCGGCCGCGTCGCCGTCCGATGGCGTCGATCTCATCGACGAAAATGATCGAGGGAGCGTTTTCTTTGGCCTTGCGGAACAGCTCACGTACTCGGGATGCACCGACGCCGACGTAGAGCTCAACGAACTCAGAACCGCTGACCGAGAAGAAGGAGGCGCGGGCCTCACCGGCCAGAGCGCGGGCGATGAGCGTCTTACCAGTACCTGGAGGTCCCGCCAACAGCACACCACGCGGGATTCGCGCTCCGACCTCTCGGAACCGATCCGGTTCACGCAAGAAGTCTGCGATGTCAGCGACCTCTTCCTTGACCTCGGCGGATCCCGCGACGTCGTCGAAGGTGATCAGCTTTTCACCCGGTCGGATTGGTTCGAAGGCACCTTTTCGAGACGAATTCGATCCCATCGATCCCGGCGTAAATCGCTTGAACATGAGGAACAAGAAGGCGCCCAGACCCAGGAAGACGACAATGCGAATGATGGTAGCCGAGTTTGATGACCAGCTTGACTGGTGCTCGAGCTGAATGGACGGCCACTGACTTGCCGGAATGTTCGCGTCGGTCAGGAAGCCCGTAAATGATTGTCCCTGTGGAAGGACGACGTTCGTGGTTGTGTTGTCCGTGAATGTGACTTCGGCGGTTCGTCCATCGCCTTGAACGACGACTTTGGAGACCTGGCCGTCGTTGATTCGATGAATGATCTGTGTGACGTCGACGCCGTTGGTCTGCGGATTGCTTTGCAATAGGGCAACGGTGATGAGGACCGCAACCAGGAGAAAAATTCCGGCTACGATGAACTTTGGCGAAAGGAATCTTCGCATGATTTCCTCGATCTATGGCACGCGACGAAGCTGACTCGCCAAAGACCTCAAGGTCCTTCCGAGCCTCAGATTCGACACCGTACCTCACTCCGGCTCGCTGCGATAGTATACATGTTCACAATCGACTTACGAGATTATTGTCGAGCCATCTTTCTCCAACCTCCTGAGAACACCTCTGGTTGAATTTTCCTGTTTCGCAAATATGAAGACGGCCCGGAGATCACACGCGTGATCTTCGCCCTCTCATACCTGCGCATGACGACATTCTTAACAACCTCTTGCCGAGCGGTGACGTCCTGAGGTCAATCGCAGCCTGTCGGTCGGGTCAATCTCTTTTCAGGATTTAGAACTCGACGAAATAGGTTGAGCAGGCTCGATCAATTAGATCAGGCGAGAGGCTCGGAGATGTCCCCAAGTATCGTGCAATGCCGAGCAGCGTCCGCAGAATGTCGCGCGGGTGACAGGAGCGAAGTTCGCGCTTGGGTTTGACGTAGTGCTCGCGTAAGAGATGAACGAGACCGGCTTGATCGAACGGAACTCCGAGCGAGTCACACTGCCGGCTGAAAATCTCGCGATACTGATCGAGGCTCGGGTTGCCCACGTGAATTTTGCTCTGGATGCGCCTAAGGAACGCCTCGTCGACTAGATCGCGCGGCGACAGATTGGTCGAGAAGACGATCAATTCGTCAAACGGGATCTCAATCTTTTTGCCGGTGTGAAGGGTCAAGAAATCAACACGTTTTTCCAGTGGGACGATCCAGCGGTTGAGGAGATCTCTCGGGCGCACCTGCTGACGACCGAAGTCGTCAATGAGGAGCATGCCGTTGATCGCCTTCACTTGCAGCGGCGCCTCGTAGATCTTGGACGATGGATCGTAGACCAAATCCAGGCTTTGCAAGGTCAGTTCGCCTCCGACGATCACGGTCGGTCGCCGACAGGTGACCCAGCGACGATCGAGGTCAGTGCGAGCGTTGCTTAGGGCGACCGGTTGGTGGTTCTGAAGGTCGAGAACTTTGATGATCTGACCATCGACTAGCAGTGCGTGCGGGATTAACACGTAGCCACCGAGGAGTTCAGTGATCCGCTCCGCCAGCACGGTCTTGCCATTGCCTGGATCACCAAACAGGAAGACTGATCCGCCGGTGTTCACCGCCTCACCGACCGCGTCAAGCACCTCATCGGTGAAAACCAGATCGGTCATGGCTTTGCGAACCTCTTGAGGTGTAACCCGAGTGTTGCGAATTGACTGCACTCGCACCATCTCACGGAAGGCCTCGAGTGTGACCGGAGCGGGACCCACGTAGGAGTTACGGTCCATGATGTCCTGGGCCCGCGCGAGTCCCTTTGGCGTCAACGTGTATTGATACGCCATCTCGCCGATGCCCAGCGAGCCATTGACCTCCACCAATTCTTCTCGCTTGACTGACGTGAGAGCGCGTTCAACTACATTGAAATAGGGGAGACATAGTTGGTCAGAAATGGCTTGGCCCGTCGCCATGCTTTGAAAATAGATTGACTTGAGCGTGAGATCGGCGATAAACGCGAGATCGAGTCCCGTCTGCTCGATTGCCCCTGGCTCACCAAGTCCGAGACTACGCGTGCTCTGAGCGAGACTCGCCATTCTCGACCACTCCCCTTGCAGGTTCTACCCGGCGGCGACATGCCACCATGGTTAGCCTACGAATCCTTGGGACGAGGGTCACTAGGTTATTCGTCCGGAAAGCAACAGACGGACGCACTACTTCTCGTACTCTGTACCGATAGGATCGGATCGGGCAGGGCGTAGACCTTTAGCACTCTGTCAATGGAGAACGATCTTCTGGCCTTCGCTCAGACCGGAGGCGATCTCGACCATGCCGTTGCTGCGCAGGCCGATCTGAATCTCGACCTCAGACTGTTTGCCGTTCTTCAGCACTGTGACGAACGTGCGCTGCCCAACGGTGCGCAGGGCACTCTCGGGAACGAGGAGGACGTTCTCCCGAACAGCAGTCTTGATCGTCACATTTGCGTTCATTCCGGGGCGCAGGTCCATTCCCTTCGGTGTTTGAAACGTAATCGTGGCAGGGAAGGTCGTGGTCCCCCCGCTGGTCTGCGCGACCGGAGAGACATTCGTTATCGTGCCGTCGATCTCGGTGCCAGGGTATGCGTCCAGGCGGAATGTGACGGACATACCGGTCTGAACGTGCGGAAAGTCGACCTCGTCTACGTCGACGGAGAGATTCAGCTCGGAAAGGTTTGCCATGTCGACGACGGTTGAGCCTTGTCCGAGGGGCGTGTCCCTGGCGGTCTGCAGGTCGATGATGGTGCCGTCGACCGGCGCCAGAATCAGGGAATTGGCAAGCTGGTCTCTGGCATTGGCGAGCTCCTGTTTGGCGGCCGTCAGGTTCTGGGCGGCGCCTAGCTTATCGGCAGTCTGCTGCGGAGTAGGGTCGCTTCCGGCGTTGACTTCGGCCAGGTTCAACGCTGCCTCGGCATTTTCAAGCTGTTTCTGCGCGCGATCGATCGCATCGTCAAACGGGGTTCTGTCGAGCTGAGCGAGGACGTCCCCCTTCTTCACGCTGTCCCCGGGACTCACCGCGATTGTTTGCACTTTGCCGGATGCGTTGCTTCTGACGGCGATCGGATTCTTGGCCGCAAGTCGACCGGTCGTCTGAATCGTCGCCGAGAGGGATCCGCGCTGGACGGTCGCCGTCCGAACATTCCCGTTTTGGGTTAGAACGTAGACTGCCCCTGCGGCGATCGCGGTAATCACGAGGATCAGAGTCGCAGCAATCAGCCATCGACGCCTATTCATAGCGCAGTACCACGATCGGTCGAATGCGCGCGGCGATCAACCCGGGACCGGTACTAACGGCGGCCGTGGCGGCAAGTGCGACCACGAACGTCAACACGATGGTCAACGGGCTGAGACTGAAATCGAGTTGGAAGAGTTGCTGACCCGTCAGATAGACGAGATAGCGAGCCAGTGGGTAGCCAATAGCAATGCCAAGCAAACATCCGGCTGCCGCGATTCCAAGTGCCTCGGACATGACCAATCGGATAAGGTGAAATGCGGTCGCCCCGAGCGCGCGGAGCACGCCAAATTCGCGGCGGCGCTCGGTCAGGTTGATGATGAGTGTGTTTGCGATCCCCGCTAATCCCACGACGCCGATAATCACGACCATCGCATTCAACATGATCGTCAGTATATCGATGGCCTGTCTGGAGCTCGCCTGATCCTGATACGTTGCCAGCGTTTGCGGACCATACTGCCGGTAATGCTCTTCAAGCTGCTGGAGCTCAGCATCCACGTCTCGAGGACTCGATGAGGTCAGCTTCAGCGCGAACAGACTCGCCTGTCCCTGGACGTGGACGATCTGTTGCAGGTCGTCGATACGCAGGAACAGCTTACCGGTGGTGGTCGCACCAAGATACGTGCTCGAGTCGTTCACGATCCCGACAATCTGAACCAGGGTCGACGTCTTGCCAATATCGAGCGTTCGGACGTCTCCGACCTGTGCATGAAGCGTTGCTGCCAGGTTGCTCGTCAGAACCGCTCCAATGGGGCTGGTCGTCCGCAACCAGGTTCCGGATGTCACTCGCGGCGTGTAAATCTGCGTGTCAGCTGGAATTCCCCAGATATCGGTTCGTACGCTGCCGAGCGATCCTCCGGTGTTGCCCCAGGCCTCCGCATTTACTACCGACGGTTGATGGTTGAGGTCTCGTGCGAAATCCACGTCAAGATACCGGTTGAAATAGATCCATCCATCGGCGCCATAGATAGCGTAAAGATGATCGACGGTGGTGTTGACGGACGTGCTGACCGCCTGGGTTGCAAGGAAGGTCGCCACCGCAACGGCCACAAGCGCGAGCGTGATCCAGGCACGAACCGGCCGCCGCACCAAGTTTCGCACGCCGATCGCGCTCATCGCGCTTAGACGGCCGAGTGGACCGGTGATGCGTTGAATCATCCCGCGCCGAAAATCGGCCGATACCCCGACGCTCGCGATGAGTGGAGCGACGCTTTTTCGTGCGGAGAACCAGGCAGGAATGGCCGCCGAGCTCAAGGTGACGAGCAGGCCGACCGCGAGTGCAAGACCAAGCTCGCGCGTCGACAGCGAGAATTTTGGCAAGACCAGTCCTGAAAGGCCCGCGAGAAAAACCGAAAGCGCTCGCCCTCCGGCCAGTCCAATGGCCCAGCCGATTGTGCCTCCAGCCAGTCCCACGATGGCCGCGAACGTGAGATAGGTGCGCATCGCCGTCCAGCGCGTTCCTCCGAGCGCCTTGATGATGCCGATCTGGCGCGACTCCTCGATCATGACTGCGGCGATGGTGTTGGCGACCAGGAAGCTACTCAGCGCCGCACCGATATAGGAGAAGACGCGCAGCAGCAGCAAGAGCGTCGAGAGTTCACTGCTACCGGTGAATGAGTTGGGGTCTCGCACCGCGAACCCGCTATGCGGGATGCCGCGTTTGTCTAAGAACGACGAGATGTCGTTCGCCGTCTGGCTTGCGCGTTGAGGCTGTTCAACTCTCAGCAGCAGATAGTTGTCATATTGAGAGCCAAGAATCGAGCGCAGGTCACGGTCTGGAAGGAAGGCAGTTGCTTGATTCAGGATCGACGCGTCAATCGTCGCTGGAGCGCGCACGAATCCGCTGACGCGCGCGTAGGTGGTTTTCGCCCCTGCGTTGGGCTGCAGCGCCACAAGCTCGCCGATGTGCAGATCAACGAGTTTGGTGGCCGTAATGTCAAAGACCACCTCTCCGCGTTCTGGATAGCGTCCGGAGACGAGTTCGAGGGTCGAGAGAGGCATTTGGGTGAAGCTTGATACGCCAAATAGTTGTGTCGATGCCCATCCATTGCCTGAAGAGACTCTGGTGTACTGAACGGAACGCGTGTCAGCGACGGCGACGTTATCTCTTCGTTGGATGAGATCGACCAGGGTGGGCGAAAGATTCGACACGAATGCCGTCATGTCGGGCTGTTTGGTGCTGGCGTAGGTTTGTCGCTGGGCAACAGTGAGGTTTCGTCCAGTGAAGGAGATGGCGACGACGCCGGCCACTCCCAGCATGACTCCGACCACGGTCAGGAGCGCGCGAAGTGGACGGCGTTGCAGATCTCTCAGGTTCTTGACGAGGAGCAGATCCATCCGCTGCCGATTCTCTGTGAGATTGAACGCGGCCCTCACGTCGCCGCGATACTCGCCAGTCAGTATGTCATAAGTGCCGACTGCTGTATTCGTGCGAACCACTGGCGAAACGAAGATCAGCGTAGAGAAACGGCTCCAGGCCAGCCTGGAGCCGTTTCTACCTTGTTTGCTCGATCGCCGCGTTTCGGGAGATTGCTATCCTCGAACAGCGGACAGCATGCGACCAGAAAGCGTTGAACCGCTCAACAGAATCGCGGACCCGAAGCCGAGAAGAGAAACGAGGATCAACGTTAGCGGATTGATGCTCACGAGAGCGAGGATCCCGAGAACAACGCCGCCGACACCGATCAGCATCTGGATCGCAGTACTCCCCATGACCGCATCACGAGCGAGCGTCTGATGGGTTCCCGCCGTGTTGTAGCGGGTGGCTTCCATCGAGTTGAGGCGAGACATCGTGCCCGCGGACAGTATCAGCGTCGCGCCGTAGGCAATAACGCCGATAGCCATCAACGTGATCGGAGCGAGAGAAAGAAGAGCGAGAATACCGAGAACGACTACGCCGGTACCACCGATAAACTCAAGCGATACGCCTCCACCAAGCTCCGTCTGACCGGTCCAGGAGTTGGACGTCCCAGAACCTTCCGCGAGTCGACTGTACTTCGAAAGAATCGAAGCGCCTTCCGCGAGGAGGGCTGCTCCGACCACGATCACACCGATTGCGGCGAGCGTCTGCGAGACTATTCCAACCAATCCGAGAATTCCCAGGACCACGGCGCCGATACCGCCAACTGCTTCGGTGATCGATCCTGCCGCAACTGTTTCAACCGCCTTGGTTTCCTGGCGCGCCGCGTCGGAACGATCGACGTCGCGTCGAAGTTCGCGTTCCATAACACGTCCCTTCTATGAGAACGGAAAATTGTGCCGATGACAGCTGGTTCTGATCCCGAGTTGGCCAGACAACGTCAATGTCGCCGTCTCTGCTCGACATCTGGACGTTCGACAGAACAAAATCCGAAGCTCCGCACGCGAAAAAGATGATGAATGGTGCGGTCCGATTGGGGGTTTCCCCACTCCAAATCTGTCTGCCGATGCTGGGCTCGTTGCTCAGTCCCAGCCAATTATTACTTTGCATAATCGATTCCAACGTCCCTTCGATCGATGACGAACGTGCGAGAATCGTCGGTTTTGCCGGGTTCGCTGTGGTGCTCGTTGCGTATAGGCCCGTGACCGGCATCAGGACCGCATGCTCGGAATTGACTCCAAGTTCAATCGGTTGATGTACCCATGGTTTCCCCATATAGATGGGAAATCCAATTCTGGAACGACCTGAAGGAGCATCGGCGATTCGGAGGAGCCGGTATTCGTGGACAGATGTTTACTCGAGTCGCCTATTCACCGCCGTGAATGGTAACGTCGTGCAGGCTGGTCAGAGTCGGAACGTCGTCGACGATTTCGCCGTCTCGCATTGTGATGGTGCGGGATGCCAGCCGGGCGACGCTTGGGTCATGGGTCACAAGGATTAGCGTGGCGCCGTCGCGCCAGGTTTGTCCCAGAAGTCCCAGTACGAGCTCGCCGGAGGCGCTATCCAGATTTCCAGTTGGCTCGTCGGCCAGAAGAATTGGTGGATCGTTGGCCAACGCGCGTGCGATGGCAACACGTTGCTGCTCGCCGCCAGACATCTCATTTGGGAAATGATCGGCCAATTGCGCCAGACCAACCCGCTCAAGCAGATAGTGGGCGCGTTCGGCGCGGCCCGTCTTGGCATTGATCTGCATTGGAAGCATCACGTTTTCGAGCGCAGTCAGTGTCGGCATGAGCTGGAAGAATTGGAAGACGATCCCGACGGACTTCCCTCTCCACCGCGCGAGACGCTCCTCTGACATCGATTCCAGCTGCTGACTGAGGACTTCGACGTGGCCATCGCACGGTCGATCGATGCCACTCAGAAGATTGAGGAGGGTTGATTTGCCACACCCCGACGGGCCAAGAATAGAGACCCACTCCCCTCGGTTGATGGCGAGGTCGACCGAGCGAAGCGCATGTACTGCCCGTCTGCCTGCCTGATATCTCTTGGAGACTCCGCTCAACGAAATGATCGGTTGAGCGGGATTCGACTCCGATTCGATACTCAAAGTTGATTCATGCATGGAAGCGTCTCGGCTCAATCCGTGATCAGGTTGACGATGACGACGAGCAACGCGGCGCCGATAACCGAAATAACAAGACTTCCAAAAAATCCGACGGCTCCGTGATAGCCGAGCACGTGAAACAGAATACCGCCAATAACCGCGCCGACGAGACCGATTGCGACGTTCCCGATACAGCCAAACCCTCGTCCTCGAGTCAGCTTGCCCGCGAGCCACCCTGCCAGAAGCCCGAGAATGATCCAGGCGATGAGACTTCCGGGTTCAAGTCTCATACGTCGTGATCAAGCGATGCGGCGGCGCAGGGAGTGTTTCTGTGATCCTCCGCCAGGTGACGCGCATTCACGTTCGATCCTCATCGGGTGACGTGTGATCCGCGAGCCAGCGTCGGTCAGATTCGCTCAGTTCGGCGCGTTCCAGCAGTTCGGGCCGGCGATCAAGCGTCCGTTGCAACGATTGTTCATGTCGCCAATCTTCGATCCTGGCGTGGTGACCGCTAAGCAGCATTTCTGGTACGTCCAGCTCACGGTACGTCTGAGGTCGCGTGTACTGCGGATACTCCAGCAGACCGGAGGAGTGCGATTCGTCGCTTAGCGACTCTTCGTCGATCACCCCAGGAATCAACCGGGCAATGACGTCGATCATGACTGCCGCGGCGAGGTCGCCCCCGGTCATCACATAGTCCCCGATCGAGATCTCGCGACCGTGCAGTAGTTCGGTAACACGCGTGTCGATGCCTTCATAGCGACCGCAGATGAAGATGAGCCGCGGTTCTGCGGCTAACTCCATAGCCATCGACTGATTGAACAGCGCTCCGGACGGCGAGGGGATGATCACAGGAGAGGTTCCCAAGTCGTCGCCGGCCACCTCTTCGACTGCATCGACGATCGGTGGCGCCATCATCACCATTCCGGCGCCGCCGCCATACGGGTAATCGTCAACAGAGCGATGCCGATCCCTGGCCCATTTCCGAATGTCGTGCAGCTCGATCTGGATCTTTCCCTCGTCCTGCGCGCGCTGAATGATGCTTTCCGTCAGCGGCCCGGTGAATGCAGCTGGAAAGATCGTGAAGACGTCAATTCGCATGCGGGGCTCGCTGTGGCGGAAGCGGTTTGGTCTGCAGCATGTCGAGGATCTGTGGAGCCAGGCCCTCGAGCGTCCGCACTTCTAGATCCGGTCGGAGCTGCTGCTGCGGAGCTCCATTCAAATTGAGCCAGACTGTTCGCATCCCTGCACGCGCTGCCCCTTCCACGTCAAATCGGTACGAATCCCCGATGTGGATGGTCTGCTCTGGCATAACGGCGAGCAGTTCCGCGGCGAGGTGATAGAGCTCAACACGTGACTTGTAGTAGCCGGCTTTTGCGGACGAGAGGACGAGATCGAACTTGTCCAGAAGCCCAGAGTTCTCGAGCGACCACTCAAGAAACGGGTGATGGATGGCGTTGGAGATTACACCGAGCTTGACTCCCGCGGAGTGCAGAGATTCGACCAGCTCCGAGACTCCGGGACGCGGACGACTCGTTGAGAGCGTCTCACGCATGATGAGGTCGACGCCCCGCTCGATCTCCGCGTCGTCGACCCTGACGTCGACCTGCGCACAGATGCGCTTGACGCACTCATTCGAGTCGACCTCGATTCCTCCGTCGATCGCCGCGACGCGAATCTCCCGATAAAGCCCGGCGATCTCCTCAGGCGTGGTCGCGCAAACATTGCCGCCTGATTGCTCGCCGAGCCAGCTCAAGAAGCGAACTGGCAGATCGCGAACTTCCAGAAGAAACCATTCATCACACTGGAAGAGCGTGTCATGAAAATCGATGGTAACCGCGTGCCGCAACGTCATCTCCGCATTCGTGCATGTTTAAACGAGGGAGGCTCTAGCCAACCCATTACCCGATTAATTATGCACGACGGAATCAGACGCAGTTCGCCCGAGAAAGCGAGGAGGCGCGCGGCTTATTGGAGAACGAAGGCAGAATTCAGGCCTCAGGCTGCCGGATGGAACGTCGCGACCTCGACCCGCACACGTTCGCCGTCCATGGCACGAACAAAGGCGTCGACGATGTCTGGATCGAACTGCGATCCGGATCCGCGGCGGATCTCCGCCATCGCCACGTGATGAGGAAGGGCCTTTCGGTAGACGCGATCGCTGGTCATTGCATCATATGTGTCAGCCACGGCGATCACTCGTGATCCGATCGGAATGTCGGTTCCTGCGAGACCGGTCGGATAGCCCGCGCCGTCCCATCGTTCGTGATGATGGAGAACGATATCGGCCGCTTCTCGGTACATCGAAAGGATACCCAGGATCGACGCGCCCTCAGCCGAATGCTCTTTGATGATCTCGCGTTCGGCGTCTGTCAGCTTGCCTGGCTTGCTCAAGACAAAGTCGGTCGTTCCGATCTTGCCGATGTCGTGAACAGGAGCGGCGGCCAGGATGACCTCACGCTCCTCGAACGATAGAACGCCGAGTTCTTCCACGATCATCTCAACGAATTCAAGAACGCGTTTCGAGTGCTCGGCGGTATATGGGTCGCGGCGATCAAGCAGGTCGGCAACGAGCTCGATGGTCGAGCGAGTCTCCACGTGGATTTGTCCGTATCTTCGAAACGAAAGATATGGGCCCAAGAGCGGAACGACGACCAGAAGCACGCCGATCGGGTTCTGTTGATACAGCACCGGCACCATAGCCCCAAGCGTTGGCAGCGAGAGGCTCTCAAACGCCACTCCGCGAACGTTGTTACGCCACATGCGCCAGGGAGTGGTTCCGAGAACTTGCGAGAGAACGACGGCGATGATGCCGGAGTTGACGACATTGAAGACCATCGCCGAAATCACGGTGGCCACGATGTTCGATGTACTCGAGATCGGCGAGTGATTGAGATCCGCAATCGACGTGTACATCCAGCCGGACAGGAAGGTCGAGAGAACGTAGTTGGCGACGTTGACGCTGAGTTTGATCGCCGGTCTCCGCTGGATGACCTCAACGGTAAGGGCGCCGGCTGCCGCGACCAGCGCGCCAATTGACGGCCCCAAACTTATGGCCGCGGCGAAACAGAGCGACGACGCGACCGAAATGGTGATACGTACCGATGAGAGTGGAAGGTCGGTGTCAAAAAAATCAGCGGCGATGATCAACGCGATCAACGTGAATCCGAGGAAGACCCGGTCGGGGTTCATGTTGGGCATCCACACGTGCGGAGCAGCAAGGCCAAGCACCGCCGCGGCTGCGGCGGCCAGCAAGATGACCATTGCGTAGATTCGCACGGGGACCTGCACGATGCGCTCTCAGTTTCTCGACGATCGTACCCATAGAACCATCGCCGGTCGTGAGGTGGATTCGATTGACGCACCAATAGTGTCCGGACACCTGCGTCGAGCGATATCAACGATCAGATTATAGCAATGGACGGGGCCGATTTTGTTGTGCTGATGCGGAAAATGAGGTGGCTCCTGAGTACCGAAGACCGAAGTACATCAGTACTTGACAGGTCATTCTCTGGATATTTGCGAGAGAAATTTCCGTACTGTCTGTTCAGACAAGAAGTGGGGTTGAGTACAAAGAAAATCCCGAACTTCGATAGTCGCTCTCCAGTGCCTGACTGTCGAAATTCGGGATTGAGTTCGTGCTGTCCGCCGTCAGACTTAATCAACTCATCGAGTCACGATTATCGCCTGACTTCGATCGGCGGCTATTGCACAGTGGACGGAACTACTTCCATTTGAACATGATGAGATATCCCTTCCTGCTGCTATAGCCAACGGAAAGAGCCGCAGCCCATCGCTAGCGATCTACTTCCACTTCATGGCTATCAACCCCCACGTTTGCAGTTCACTCGCCGCGCCCACCGCGGACCGGCGAAGATTGACATAAGGACTGGCAACGATCTCAAACTGTGACTCTGTGTCCCTGACGCCACGATCTCGTGATCTCAGCGCTCCTCGACATTTGCTCTTGAGACAATAATAGTACTTTTGGCTGACCGAGTCAACCTAAACGTACCGCGTGTGAGGGTACGCAAGGCTAACTCGGGCAGGACTAACCGCCCGAGTTTGTCGGGGTTCTCCGTGTCGTGCTCGAGCAAGATCTGATCGTGATTTCGGAACATTGGACGCCGGGCAGCGCAGTCAACGTGGACGGCTAGTCGTGCTGAAAGATGCCCGGGGTAGGTCCGCAATCCCGCTTTGAGTCATGAACAACGCGTGGATTCTGGTGAGTTCGGGTACCATTTGGCGCACCAGGCCGTTTGATACCCGCGTGGGCCAGCATTGAGGATGTCGTCGGTTGTCGGTTACATTTGACGTCTCCGTCGCAAAAACCAACAAATATGCAAGTCGTGAGAGTGGCGACACGGTCGAGATCGTCGAGCGTCCGGCCGGCGGGCTGTCGGTGGTGGTCGTCGATGGTCAAGGAAGCGGTGAACACGCCAAGCGGCTTAGCCTCCTGATTGCCGGGCGTACCGTCGGCCTGCTGAATGAAGGAGTGCGGGACGGTACCGCGGCGCGCGCCGCGCATGACTTTCTGTTCGCCCACCGCGGCGGCAGAGTCTCATCCGCGCTTGACATCCTCTCGATCGACCTTGCCTCAAGAACGGTCGTTCTATCACGCAACAGCGAGATCCCCATGCTCGTCTTTCGCGCCGGACAGTGGGAGACGATCCATGAATCAGGTGGGCGCATTGGGATCTACCGCGTGACTCGCCCGAAAGTGCTCGAGTTTCCCTGCACCCCTGGATCTCATGCTCTCCTGGTGACAGACGGAGTGCTGAATGCGGGAAAGCGCTTTGGACTGCCGATCAACATCGAGGAATCAGCCAATCGATTGCTGGGCTCGGAACTTGGGGCAGAAGAGATGGCAGAACGCATGTTGCGAGAGGCAATGCGTGCGGATCGGAACCGGCCGCAAGACGACATGACAGTCGTCGCCTTGCGTCTCGAGCCCGGCATTGAGGGCCAAGCTGTCCGAAGGCTCAGCGTTTCGGTACCACTCTCGAATTGACCTGACACGCTCCTCGGTTCGAAGGAGCCCATCATGAAGATCGCAGTTGTTGGCACGTGCGCATCGGGGAAGTCGACCATCGTCGCGGCACTGCGCGAGAGAGGGCATGACGCATACGTTGTTAGCCAGGAACATTCGATCGTGAAGGAGCTATGGAGACATCTGGGGCCGGACATCATGGTGATGCTCGAAGCGGATTACGACGTCGTTCGACGACGTCGGGGTGGTTCCTGGCCACGCTGGCTCTACGATGAGCAGCGCATTCGACTGCTAGATGCTCGGGAGCATGCCAACGTGATCCTGGACACGAGCGATCGCTCGATTGATGAATGCGTGAAGGTAGTCAGCGCGACGGTGAGCGAAGCGTCCTGAAGCGATTCGCTACGTCGGGGGACTGGATTGTTGCGCCTGCCAAATCTGCGCGCCAAGCGGTGTGAGCCTGACGATTGTGTCGCCGTTATCATCCTTTGACAGCTCGAATCTGGCGCGCTCAAAGTATTGAACCTTGGTCCCATTTTGGTCGAGGACCTCACTTATCGGGTATCCGAAGATTCTCAAACCTCCGTTAGCGTTCCAGAAGTCTTCGAATTTACCGGCAAGAGTATGGCCGGTTGCCTGGAAGTAGCGGCCGCTGAATCCATCCGGCTTATCCACCGATTTCTGCGTGCTTCCAATGGCCTCATCGCCGAGCAATCCAAGACTGACGTCGCCATGCTTTCCGATCTCGAATCTGGCCTTCTCGAAGTACTGAACGACCGTTCCCTGCGTATCTGTGAATCGGGGGCTCACGGGATCACCAAACAGGAGCGCGCCGTTATTTGCCGTCCAGAAGGTTAGGAATTGTCCCGTTACGTACAGCTTCGCCGACGAGAAGTAGCGCGCACTGGCTCGATCCGGGTTGTTGGTCACTGTGAAATGCCACTCGGTCTCTGATTGGTCGCCCTGTTGATCGGTGGCGACGAGCTTGGCCGTATACGTGCCGGCGGAGAACGCGTGCTGCGCCTCCACGTTCCACACTTGCGCTTGAGGGTTATCCAAGTTGGCACTCACGGGAGTCGTGGTTGCCGGAGTCAGGCTCGTGTTGATCTTCTGGCCATTGACGGTGAGCGTCGCAGTGGAGATGTCAGTATCACTCTGGACGTTGGCGTGAATGAGCAATAGTCCTTCGGACACGGCTGCGTCGGACGGCGGGTCACTGAAGGCGATAGACGGCGAGATCCGCGGGCCGGACGCCAGAAAGCTCCAGGTCTGAGTCTGATGATTGCCTTTCACATCAAGAACATCGACCACCGCGTTGTGTTTTCCGCGCGGCATGACGCTCTGGAAGCGAACGACCCAGGATCGATCTCCGAGGGTTGACACGGCAGGGCTTTGCTGGACGCCATCAATTATCAACGTGACCGACTCAATCGGCTTGGCCGCGTTGACCTGAGCTTCGACCGTCACTAACCCTGGATCAGTCGTCGACCCAGGTTTCGGCGAGATGTTCGTAATCGAGGGGTGGGCCGAGAGCGACATCAAGTAGGCGAGCATGGCGAGCAGGATGACCAGCACCAAAACTAGAATGGCCCGCACGGCAGCCGAACTAGTGCGACCTCCCGACGTTTCGGCGCCGATTCGCGGTCGACTTGGTGGGATGTGGATCGACGTCGTCGGTGCTTCAAGGGTCTCATCTGAGATGGGGGAAATGCGAGATCGCGGTTCCGATTGTAATCGAACGGGCTGGCGCATCGGCGAGACCTCATTGTCCACATTGAAGGGCTGCCCAACACCCGATGAGGCGCCTGGCGGTGGCCACGTAGCGTGTCGGAGCGATTTCCCGGGGCACCACGAGAAGCCACTCGTCTACCACCATAAAAAGCAAGATTGCTGCCAATGTCAATGGCAGGTTCGACCGATCAAGTGGCATCCAATGGTCCTTCAATGCCGACTGATGCCGTTTTCGGTGCGTTTGGCATGCGATGGCAGCGCTTCTCGTCAGCGGGACTTCTGCTCACTGCGCCTCGACATCTTGTCGCAAGACCGTGACGCAACCGCTGCGACAAACGCTCCTGATCGCGTATTACCGACCTCTTGGTGGCTCGAAGCGTCGCCACGTCTGGATTGCGCTTGTACACTACTCTATATGAGACATCGCGTGGATTTTGAGTACAGCCCGATAGGTTGGCGTGGTGGTAGGAGAATGGCTCTGATACGCCAGATGCCCATCATCGTGGCATTGATGCTCCTCCTGACAAGCTGCTCATTGACCTCAAAGAATTCGAACCCTAAATCTACTTCGACCGGGTCGACCGCTGTGTCGACAGATGGCTCCGTCCCGTCCAACGTCACTCCCACCACACATGCCGAGCCAACGGCAACCGACATCGGCAGCCCTGCGGCGGTTGCGACCACGACTCCGGTGCTTCAGAAACCGGCGCCGAGTGGCAAACAAGCGATCACCATCGCGGGAGGATCGACCGACCCGCCAACGCTTGACCCGGCCATCATTCGAGATGCCGATTCGGCATTCTACGCCCGGCAGGTTTTCCGCGGACTGGTGAAACTGACGACGGACCTGAAACCAGCACCCGATCTCTCCGAGAAGATCGATATCTCAAGCGATCAGCTTACATACACCTTTCACCTGCGTGAGGGACTGAAGTTCTCGAGCGGGAAGGCGATTACCGCCGAAGATGTCCAGTACTCGTTGAACCGCGCAACTGATCCCAGCATCGGCCAACAAGCTGGAGGAGCCATTCCCGCCCTGACATTCCTGACAGACATCGTGGGCGTGAACGAGCGGGCATCCGGAAACGCCAATCACATTTCCGGAGTCAAGGTCGTTGACGATCACACGTTGACGATCACGTTGACGCACGCTGTGGCTGACTTCCTGGTCAAATTAGCCAGTACCCCTGCGTCCGTGGTCGATCCTTCCGACGTGGCAAAAGGTGGGGAATGGTGGAGATCACCCGACGCCAGCGGTCCATTCACCATCTCAAGCTGGAAGGTTGGCTCGCAAATCGTCCTGTCGGGCAATCAAAAGTACATCGTCGAGCCACCGACGTTGCAGACGGTGACAATACTTTTTGGCGTGACCGCGGGTGATCCATTTACTCTGTATGAACGGAACCAAGTTGCTTGGGCCAGCGTTCCGAGTGACGCCGTTGATCGGGTGCAGGCATCTAATTCGCCGTACCGAGGGCAGCTCGTGGTTCAACCACTGTTGGCGACCAGCTACATCCTGCTCAATCCCAACATGGCTCCGTTCGACGACATCAACGTGCGCAAAGCGCTGATCATGGCGTTCGATCGAACCAAGATCGCCACCGTCACCTACGACGGTCACGTCCAGGCGCTCAATGGGATCGTTCCGCCTGGTCTTGACGACACGGACTGGTCGGCAAACGTACCAGCGTATGATCCCGAGGCGGCAAAGACGTTGCTACAACAAACGTCCCTTGCAAACGGCGGATCTGGGGTGATCGTCTACACGAGTGGCGAATACGCTCCTGTCGCCATGAAATTGCAGTTGAAACAAAACCTCGGTCTTGATTCGGACGTGGTCCAGTTGGAGTTCTCCGACTATTTGAGTGACATCACAGCGCATCGGCTCCCGGCCACGACCGAGAGCTGGGTGGCTGACTACCCTGATCCCGAAGATTTCCTGAGAGCACTCTTCTACTCGACCAGCAGCGAGAACTCGGTCGGATATAACAACCCTGAGGTTGATAAGCTGCTTGACCAGGCATTGGCGGAGCCGGACAAATCCAAGCGGGATACACTTTACAAACAAGCTCAGCAGAAGATTATCGACGATGCAGTCGTCATCCCGCTCTACGCAGACACAGACTATGAGCTGGTCCAGCCCTACGTTCACGGGCTCGAAATCTCGCCGGTTGGCATTTTGGGGCTCGAATCCGTCTGGGTCACGAAGTAGCGGGTCGGAGCGCGCAACATGACGCAAGAGGCGCACAATTCATATCGTGAGTCGTTTGGTTTCCGAATCCGAGTCGAGCCGATCACGATACCGACGCTCTCCAGGCTGAGATTGAGCTGGTCAAGCAGGTTCGATCGAGAAGACATTGGTCGCCTGGTAAAGGAGCATCCTGGACTGTCTCAGTGGATTCCGGACACCGGGGAATATGTCGTTGGCGGTCCCTGGCGACACCGTTCTGAGATTGCGGCGGTGATGGAGCTTTCATCCCAGTCGGGAGCCGTGCCGCTGTTGGAGGAGCTCAGGGAATCCGCCGCGGCGTCCGGCAAGCGATTGGTCATCGCCAGCGAGCATCACGAATCGCGTCAGCAGGCCTTCTACCAATCGGCGGGATATGACCTGATCGAGGAAATCCTGATCTACGAGCTGAACCAGATACCGTACACAACGATCGCGGATTCCCGACTGCGATTTGAGCCCGTCGATCTCAAGAATGCCGCGCTGACGCGGGAATTGATCGAGCTTGATCATCGTTCGTTTCCATGGCTGTGGTGGAACAGCCGGGCAGAGTTCGACAATTACGTTGGAAGTTTTGGCGTCAATATCTATCTGGGTCGAAACGGCGACGGGAAGGCAGTCTCGTACCTCGGTGTGACCCGGTTCCGCAACTGGGGGCATCTTGACCGAATCGCGGTTGATCCGACGGTGCAGGGACGTGGACTGGGATTGGAGTCGCTCGATTGGGCGGTTCATATGCTGGCGGAGTCGGGTGCACGACGAATTGGGCTCAGCACTCAGGCGCGAAACGTACGCAGCCGCCAGCTGTATGAGCGCTATGGGTTTCGGCGTTCGCCGTCACAAGACTACGCGCTCTACGGTCAGTGGCTGACTGATCCAGAGCCAATGTAGGTTAATTCGGCGTCGAGTGAGAGAAGCAAATGGGAAGCACGTTCGGATCGATATTTCGCATCACTACCTGGGGAGAGTCGCACGGTCCAGCGCTCGGCGTCGTGATCGACGGCTGCCCCGCGGGACTGGAGATCTCCGAAGAGGTCATACAACACGATCTGGATCGGCGTCGCGTCGGTCAGAGTAAGGTCACCTCACCTCGCAACGAAACTGACCGAGTGACGATCCTCTCCGGAGTCTTCGAAGGGCGCACCACAGGAGCCCCGATATCACTCATCACCTACAACAAGGACGCCGACTCCAGCAAATACGACGCCATTCGCGACCTGTTTCGGCCCGGACACGCAGACTTCACCTACTGGGCCAAATACGGCATCCGCGACCATCGAGGGGGCGGGCGCTCCAGCGCTCGCGAGACGTGGGGCCGTGTCGCCGCGGGCTCGATCGCTCGTCAAATCTTGGAGACGGCGGACATTGACGTGTATGGGTTCGTGCGGCAACTCAACACCATTTGCATGGAGACGTTTGACCGTGAGGAGATCGACCGGAATTTGGTTCGCTGTCCGGACCCGGTCGCTGCCGAGCGCATGGTCGAGACCATCCTGGCGGCCAAGGACTCCAACAATAGCGTCGGCGGCATCGTGGAGATCCACGCCGACAATGTTCCTCCTGGCTTGGGCGAGCCCACCATGGACAAGCTTGATGGGCTACTCGGACATGCCATGTTGAGCATCCCGGCTGTCAAGGGTGTCGAGATCGGGATGGGTTTTGACGCCGTGACCATGCACGGACGCGACCACAACGACGGATTTTTCATGGAAGATGGTCGTGTGCGCACCATCTCCAACAACGCCGGTGGAATGCTTGGCGGGATCTCGAATGGTGAGCAGATCGTGGCCCGCGTGGCCGTCAAGCCGACTTCCTCGGTCGCCCAGGAGCAACGAACCGTGGACATTCATGGCAACGAACAGACCGTTCTGGTCGAAGGTCGGCACGATCCGTCGATCTGCCCGCGGGTCGTCCCGGTGGCGGAGGCCATGATGGCCCTCGTACTAGTCGATCTTTATCTGCTCAATCGCGCGGCGCGCATCTGAAGCTTGGCGCTACGCGGTGATCGCCGTTAGACGTTCGAAGAAATCTGGAAAGGTCTTGGCCACGCAGCCGGGATCCTTGATGACAATCCCCGGAACCACTGATCCGAGAATGGCGAAGCTCATCGCCATGCGATGATCGTCATAGGTCTCTATCTCGGCTGGCTCCATCTGGGACGGATGAATGGTCAGCCCGTCCGGCCGCTCCTCGACTCTGGCCCCAACGCGATTCAGCTCGGTCGCGACTGCGGCGATGCGATCCGTCTCCTTGTGCCGAATGTGAGCCACGTTCCGAATCGTGACCGGAGATGACGCGAGCGGTGCGATAGCCGCAAGCGTTTGAACGGTATCCGAGATCGCGTTCATATCCACGTCGACGCCGTTCAACTTGCTTGGCCCGTGAACCTCGATCCAATCTGGTCCGCGACGAACTTTGCAACCCATCACTTCTAGTACGTCGACGAAGTGGGCATCACCCTGTGCCGAATCCGAGCCGAGATGCAGTACTCGAACGCGACCTCCTGTAGCAGCCGCGAGTGCGAAGAAGTAGGAGGCACTGGAGGCGTCCGGCTCGACCGCATACTCGATTGCCCGATACGTCTGATCGCCCCGAACTTTGAACGCGCGGTATTCATCATTGATCATGTCAGCGCCGAACGAGCGCATCGCGTCAGCGGTCAGATCGATATACGGCTTGGACACCAGGTCGCCATCCACAGCGATGGTTAACCCGTCATGCGTGAGCGGCCCGATCATGAGGAGTGCACTGAAGTACTGACTGCTCGTGTCTCCGGCAAGCCGCGCGCTCCCGCCGGTGAGTCCATGAGATCGTATGCGGATGGGCGGGCAGCCTACGATGGCAAGCGATTCGACTTCCACCCCGAGCTGGGCCAGCGCGTCCAGCAGTGGAGCCAACGGACGCTGACGCATTCGCTCCGTGCCGTCCACTTCGTACTCACCGTTTCCGAGCGCCAGCATGGCCGTGATGAAGCGAGCCGTCGTACCTGAATTGCCCACGAAGAGCTCCGCGCGCGCAGCAGGAATTCGGCCACCTTGGCCATCAACGATGAATGTCTCACCGTCGGCATCCTCGTGAACGGGAACACCGAGCCGTCGCAATGATTCCGCCATGTACTTGGTGTCGTCACTGTAGAGGGCGGACGTGATCGTGCTGCGACCGTCAGCCATTGCGGCGAGAATCAGCGCTCGGTTGGTGTAGCTCTTGGAGCCGGGGAGTGTCACATCCGCGTCAACGGAATGCGTCAAAGGTTCGATTGCCAACACATCTGGAACGAGCTTAGCTGCATCGGGCACACATCCAGCCTTACGTGAATTGGAGATCCCAGTTGTAGGGGATCTCAGGTGAGTCATGCGGGATGCGGTACTCGTCCGGGTCGGCTGGATCGTAGGGCCGGGTCGGAAAGTTAATCAGATAACACGGCTCGACGCCGATGTTCTTGAATCCGTGCAATACGCCGATCGGAATCTTCACCACGACCCGGTTGTCGTCCCCCATGTAGAAGACGTTGAGCTCGCCGTTGGTGGGCGAACCTTCGCGCATGTCGTAGAGAGGCACCTTGATCATTCCACGCACACACGTAAAGTAGTCGGTCTGCTTCTTGTGGTAATGCCAACCACGGATGACTCCCGGATAGCTGACCGAAACGTAGCATTGACCAAATCCCTCAAAGATTGGATCGTCTCGGCGCAGCAGCTCGGTGAGCGCTCCGCGTTCATCCGCGTGTGTGGTCAACTTCTTGATCTCGACACCATCGATCACCGTGGCTCATCTCCTTGACATCTGCCTGACGTTGACCAAGCCGCACTTAAAATTGACGTCTTTGGCCCGGTCCGCGGCGAGTATAGCAGAGGCCCGATGTCCTACTTTCGATGCGCTACGAAGATCATCGATGACGATGCGTCTTCAAGCGGATCGAGCGCGTACGATCCATATACTCCTTCGAGCTCGAAGCCCGCGCTGTCGAGTAGCCCGAGCATCTCGAAGTGATGGACATAGCGAGTGCGGTAGCTCGTCATAGTCCGCGTCACCCGTCCGTCGGCGTCGACGTGATCGAAGATCAACTGCGTTTCGATCAGCTGATCGGCTGGGTGAGTCCGGCGCTGTGAGAAGCGGTTGACACGTGTGGCGTCTGGAAGGCACCAATCGCCGTCCAAGGTGAATCGATCGTCTATGGCGATCAGTGCAGATGGCGTGGGGTGGAAGACGTCGATGACGAGTACACCGCGATCGTCGAGAACTCGACGAGCCGCCTCCAGGGTCGCGAGTTGATCATCTCGCGACTCCAGATGAAGGAACGAGTTGACCGCACAGAAGACCAGTCGGAAGCAGTCGCTCGCCAGATTGTGCAGCTCTCGCATGTCGCCATGGATCAGCTCAGCGTTCGTGAGCCCAGAGTCCGCGACGCGCTTCCGAGCCAGATCCAGCATCTCGTGAGACGAATCGATGCCGATGACGTCATAACCCGCCTCAGCTAGCGGCACCAGCAATCGTCCAGTCCCGCAGCCGAGCTCGAGTATCGGTGATCCGACAATCTCGGCGTAGCCTCGATACAAATCGAGGTCCGCATCAAACTCGTCAAACTCTAGGTCATATAGTGGGGCCACGTCGCGATAGAAGGAGTCGTTCATGTCGCGATTGTACGGGGACGACCTGAGGTGCGCCATGGCCGCCAGTGCTTGATTCGGTTGGTCGTGGACCGGTAGACTTAGCGGTTATGGCGAAGACGAAGGCGCCCCCGGCGACACGCGACGAGAAGGTCGTCACGACGAACCGCAAGGCGTATCACGATTACCAAGTTGAAGAGGTCATTGAAGCCGGAGTCGTGCTGCACGGGTCGGAGATCAAATCGATCCGACAGGGCAGGGTAAATCTTCGGGACGCCTACGCGCGCATTGAAAACGGAGAGCTCTGGCTAATCGGAGCCCACATTTCTCCCTACGAGCATTCCGGCGTCTACTTCAACCACGAGCCGGACCGGCCGCGAAAGCTGTTGGTACATGCGCACGAGCTCGATTATTTGCGCTCGAAGGTCGAAGCGCGCGGCTACACGCTGGTGCCGGTGCGCCTGGTGCTACGTAAGGGTCGAGCCAAGGTCGACGTGGCGCTGGCACGCGGCAAGAAGCTATACGACAAGCGCGCCGCCATGGCCGAACGGGACGCGCAGCGCAACATCGAACGTGCGCTGAAAGAGCGCGCCTGATTCCCTTCGAAATCACCCCAAATCCGTTGCTAAACCTAGGCAAAATTGGTAATATTTAGGCTGCACCAACGGGGATGTCTGGTTTCGACAGGGTCGTAGGTGCGAAGATTGCAGGTCGAGGTCGCCCCGGGACTCGTAAAAAGGGGCACGCCATTAACTGGCACTGAGCAATACGCTCTGGCTGCCTAACTAGAGTAGCCACGTCTGCCCAGGTCTCACCCTGACGGATCTGGAGCGGGCGACACTTAGTCGGGGTGCGGTCGGTTGACCACCGGATATGCCGACCAAAGATAATCCGGTAAACCTCGGTGAAACCCCGTCGGTGGGGGTTCCCTAGAGGTTAAAAAACGCCGACTATGCCTGTAGGATATCTTCGACTGAATTCTCTGGACGGGGGTTCGATTCCCCCCATCTCCACCAAGAATCCGAAGTAAAGTTCGGATGTGCACCAGAGCGACCGGCGTCCAAACGCCGGTCGTTTTGTTTTGCTCAAGCTCGGCTGCGCCCTCTGACTCAGCGAGTCCGGCTCAGCGCTTGTCTTTGAATTTCAATCCGGTTGGGCGCGTGAATCGTCACCGGTGTGAGTGGTTTGGCAGCAGACCTGCGTCTTTGCGGTCAGCGCGTCCGAGGGACGGCGCCGGAACTCATCAGCGTAAGGGAGCACGCATGTCCTGGAAGCGAAGTATCGGGTCGGCCGTGGTTGCGATCGTCATATGCGAACTTGCCGGGGCAGCCGGAGCCCTACTGGGGAACGACGGAATCAAGCGTTGGTACCCGACGCTCCGCAAACCGACCTTTACGCCGCCGTCCTGGGTATTTGGACCGGTCTGGACGCTGCTCTATGGCTGCATGGGCGTGGCGGTATCCGTCGTCTGGCGACGTCGATCAGATGAGAAACGAGCGGCTGCGGCTTTGTTCGTCTTTGCCTTTCAGTTGGTGGCGAACGTCCTTTGGACCTTCGCGTTTTTCAACCGTCGATCGACCGGCGCCGGTTTGACCGTCATCGTGCCGCTCTGGTTGCTGATCACCCTAACGATCGTTCTTTTCTGGCCGATCGCTGTTCTCGCGGCGTTGCTTATGGTCCCATACCTGTTGTGGGTCTCGTTCGCGACGGCGCTCAATCTCTGCGTTTGGCAGCTCAATCGCGATTGAGCGCGGCCGCGCTGTTGTCTATTCGATCGCCCAAAGCAGCAGTTGATCGCCATCTCGCTCGACCTTGAAGCGCATTCCGCCATAATGAATCGAATCGTTAGCGCCGTCGATATGAACGATGTTTGACGACGCCGAAATCCTCAACGGCTGGCGCCGCTCCGAGACGATGTTGGGGCCGGTCCCGAGGTTGGTATTTTCACCGCAACGAGGGCAATATCCCACGCAGATTCCTCCTCTAGGCAATGTTGACGTCTGACGGTGGCATGGGCGACTAGGCGCTCAGTCGGCCCAATCGGCGAAATCCTCTTCACGTGTTGAGCGGCCGCCGAAATAGGCTGCCACTCCACTCAGCAGCATCGCATAGAGGCCGGCGAACCCGCCGAAAAATATCAGGGCAAACGAGGCCAGGTGCAACGTTCCGAGCGTTTCGAACGCTATTGGGGCCGCTACACCGACTGTCACGCCAAGAATCAATCCAAGTAGTGCTGCCTGAACTCCGTTGAATTTCATGCGGCTGCCAGCGAGGTATCCACCAATAGCTGGTCCCAGTGGGCCGGTTACCAGGTGAACCAAGGGCGGCAGCAAACAGACGATCGCTATACCCACTGCCATCAAGATTCCAACGAACACTCGTGATACCGAGGACATTCGATAACCCCTAAACACTAAAGCGGTATGAACTGGATGCCACGCGATCGTGGCCACTGAATGATCGATCGGTGCGGCAATTGCCGATCCAACGATTCAGCATACACCCATTATTGCAGTGGGTAATGGCACGCCGAATACCGCCTGAGTCACTCAGCTGTCTGGCTCACCAGTAGTGACAAATGCTCTGGTGCACGCCAAAAATTAGCTGGCCGAAGAATCGTTGCGGCCAACACTCATCACCATTTCGAGTGCAGAGAGGTTGCTAGGCTGTCGCTTTGGCTTTGGCGACTTCGGCGATAGCGTCTCGAACGAGCGCGAAGTCCTCTTCGTCAATGCGGTGAACGTTTCCTTGAAACGCGAGCGTCCAGTTCTCCGCCGGCCATTTCTGAACATACTTCATGGCACGTGCCACCGGCTCAGCGGGGAGATATTCACCGTCGTCGAGGATGACGTCAGGCTCAATATTGACGCGGTACGGATAGTCCTCGTCGCCGCGCTTCTTGTTGGTGCTACGCCAGATGATCGTGTGGTCTTCGAAATACTCGGACGTGATCGTCGCGACGCCGCCAAATGCCTTCAAGCCTGTGACGTAGTAGATCAGCTTGTCGCCCGGTTTCATCTGCTCCGCCTTCTTGCGGTGGCGGCTCTTCATCCCTTGAATCGTGAAGCCGTGCTCACGCGTGGTGGCGAAGTTCTCAGGTGACCCGACGATGACCCAATATCCGCTGTCAGACATGATGATGCTCCTTTCAGATTGACGGTTCCAGTATGCCACAGCCGAGTCGGCGGTTCTGACTCAATGCGCATTCGTACGCGGATTCCATAGCTTGTGAGCGATTCAGCATCTGAGTTTCGTTGTGCCCGTTTGGAGGCTGCTGCATACTAAGTGGCAGCGGCAAATCATCTGAACGGGGGACGTCAATTGGATCGCGCCTCGATCCGCTCTCAACTCGAACAAGCCGTCGGCGCTGAGAGCCTCCTCTCTAATCCGTCCGAGTTGACCGTGTACGAATATGACGGTTCCGACGAGGCCATGGCGGGTAGTCACCGGCCCGACTTCGTGGTGCTCCCGCGCTCGGCCGAGCAAGTTCAGCGCGTGGTGCAGATCGCGCGGCGAGCCGGAATCCCGGTCACCGCTCGAGGAGCAGGCACTGGTCTCGCGGGAGGCGCCATAGCCGCCACCGGTGGGATCCTGATCGCCATGACGCGCATGGATCGCATCCTTGAGATCAACCAGCGGGACCGTTACGCCATCGTCGAGCCCGGCGTCATCAACCTCGATCTGTCCACATTCACCCGACCGCAAGGCTATTTCTTTGCCCCTGACCCAGCATCTCAGAAGGCCTGCACCATTGGCGGCAACGTTGCCAACAACTCGGGCGGACCACACTGCCTGAAATATGGCGTGACGGTCAATCACATCCTCGGTCTTGAGGTGGTCTTGCCCGACGGAGAGATGTTGTGGGTGGGTGGTCCGGCGCCGGACAGCCCAGGCATCGATCTCACCGGCATTTTGGTCGGATCCGAAGGTACTCTTGGCATCGTCACGAAGGTTATGACGCGATTGATGCGAACGCCGGAATCGGTCGACGTCATGCTGGCCGCGTTCCCGACCATTGAGACGGCCTCCAATGCGGTATCCGCCGTGATCGCGGCAGGCGTGCTTCCGGCCGCGCTTGAGATGATGGACAAGCTGGCAATTTCGGCCATCGAGTCCGCCTATCACGCTGGCTATCCTACCGATGCCGGAGCGGTTCTCCTGATAGAGATCGATGGTCTGGCTGAGGTCGTGGCGGACAATCGGGAGGAGATCGCTCGTATCTGTCGAGAGCACGATGCCTCTACGGTGCGTGTCGCTCAGAGCCAGGCCGAACGAGACTTGCTATGGCAGGGGCGCAAATCCGCGCTTGGGGCCATGGGTCGGCTCGCACCAAACTATTATCTGCAGGACACCGTCGTCCCACGCACCAAGCTTCCGAGTACGCTGAAGCGGGTTGAGGAGATCAGTAAGGATTACCGACTCCCAGTCGCCAACGTCTTCCACGCCGGCGACGGTAATCTGCATCCGCTCATCCTCTTCGATCGCTATCGCACTGGAGACATCGAGCGCGTATTGAAAGCCGGAACTGAGATGATCCATTGGTGCATTGACGCCGGCGGGGCCGTCTCGGGTGAGCATGGGATCGGGCTGGAGAAGAAGGACTTCATGCCGCTCATCTTCACCACGGAAGACCTGGCGGCGATGGCGGGACTGAAGATGAGCTTCGACCCCCAGGAGCTATTCAACCCAGAGAAAGTCTTCCCGAGCGGATTCTCTTGCGGCGAGGTGACATCACTCAAACAGCAGGCGCTCGCGGCGAAATCGGGGATCGAGTTTGTCTAGTTCCGGATCCAACCAAGCTGCTCCACAGGAACCAGCCCACGTGGCCTCTGTCCGGACGGTTGACGGTCATGAACTGCGGCACGTCCTAACGCCCGCGTCGTTTGACGAGGCCGCCGACGCTCTGCGGGGCGCAGATGACGCGGGGACTGTTGTCGTTCCCTGGGGTGGTGGCAGCATGATGGGCCTCGGTAACCTGCCTGAATCCCCGGCACTGGCGCTCGATCTGACTGCTCTGAACCAGGTCGTAAGCTACGAGCCCGACGACTTGACGATTGCTGTGCAAGCTGGTTGCCGGATGGCTGATCTCACCTCGCTCCTGGCAAAGAACGGGCAGATGCTGCCGTTCGATGCCGCTGATCCGGCGCAGGCGACCATCGGTGGGTTGTTTGCAACGGGTGTCTCCGGCCCGAGCCGCTTTGGCTACGGTGCGATGCGCGATCTGGTGATCGGCATTACCACTGTGTCGCCAAGAGGTGAGATTTCGCGCGGCGGTGGCATGGTGGTGAAGAACGTTTCTGGCTACGACATGATGCGCCTGCACTACGGTGCAATCGGATCGCTCGGAGTCATTCTGCGGCTCAACTTCAAGGTGATTCCCGCGCCACGAGCCACGCGCACCGTGGTTTTGCAATTCGATAACGCCCGATCAGCGATGGATGCGGCCATGCGCGTGCGAGAGTCTCCGCTCACCCCGTCCTCCATCGTGGCGATCGACGAGGCATGGTCAACCGCGGCGGGCCTCGATCCAGCTTGCATGTCGCTCCTCTTGCGCGCTGACGGGCCTGAGGGAGCCGTGAGACGCCAGGCTGAGCGATTGTTGGAACTCGCTGGCGGGGCTTCGGCCGGATCTACCATGCTTGACGATGACGAGAGTGCGCGCGTCTGGAACGACGTCAATCGGTGTCTTTCCGCCATGACGGACTCCGCGACGATCAATGTACGCATCGGTATCCAACCGTCGACTGCGATGGACGTGCTGGATTGCGTGAACTCGATTGGCGAAGAATCGTCTCTCGAGCGCGCCATCACGGCGGATCTTGGCAACGGTCAGATGTTTGTCCGACTCACAGATAGAGGCGTTGGCGCTGATACGTTGCCTACAGCTTGGAATGCGCTCAGCGGACTTGGACAACACGCGACGCTGCTGTCGGCACCAGCAGATGTGAAGAGAAACACCGACGTGTTCGGATCAGAGCCCGCTGGTTTCGCCGTGATGCAATCGCTCAAGGAGCAGTTTGATCCGTCACGAACGCTTAACCGAGGTCGGTTCATCGGACGTCTGTAGCGACACGTCGTTCAAACACTGAAACCTTAGAGAGGTCGTCGAGTGATCGTCGAGGAATTCGACATCGTAAACAACTTCAATGGGCCGGACGTCCCGGACGTTGACGTTATTCGTTCATGTGTCCATTGTGGATTCTGCCTTTCGTCTTGTCCGACTTATCGCATCACCCAGCGCGAGCGATCGTCGCCGCGCGGGCGGATCTGGCTGATGAAGCAGGTCAGCACGGGCAAGCTGGAGCTCCTCGATCCGATCTTCGAGGAAGAGATGTCTCTCTGCCTCAACTGCCGGGCCTGTGAGGCGGTTTGCCCGTCCGGCGTGCACTACGGCGAGATCCTCGAGGCGTCTCGAGCGCAGATCGAGTCGCATCGAGAGGTGCCGCCCAAGGAACGGGCGACCAGGGCCGCCGCGTTTAACTTCCTCTTCTCAGACATGCGCCGCTTCCGCGTGGCAAGCCACGCGCTGAAGCTCTATCAACGCTCAGGCGTGCAGAGTGCCGTGCGACGCTCGAAGGTACTCAATCTTGTCGGTCTGGCCGAGACCGAGAAAATGATGCCGGAGCTGAGTGGTCGCTTCATGGTGCCGCATGGGGAGACAATCGATGCCAGAGGTGAACGCCGTGGTCACGTGGCCCTGTTTACCGGCTGCATCATGAGCACCGCCTACGCCGACGTTCACGAGGCGACCATCCGTGTCCTCACGCTCAATGGATTCGACGTCACGCTGGTTTCGGAGCAGGGATGTTGCGGCGCGCTCCACGTGCACGCTGGCGAACCGAAAGGCGGCCGAGAACTCGCTCGTCGAAACGTCGATGCGTTCCACCTCGATGGGTTCGACGCCGTGATCGTCAACGCAGCTGGCTGCGGAGCGGCGCTCAAGGAATATGGGCATCTGCTGAAGGACGACGCCGACTACGCCGAGCGAGCTCAGGCATTCTCCGAGCGCGTCAAGGACGTCGTCGAGTTTCTGGGTGACCAGGGGCTTTCTGCCCACCCGGGGCGTCTCGACTGGCGCGTGACGTATCAGGAGCCGTGTCATCTGGCGCACGCGCAACGAGTGACGCGGCAGCCGCGTGCGCTCCTCGCGGCTATTCCAGGCTTGACTCTGCTTGAGATGCCCGAATCGTCACTCTGTTGCGGCAGCGCGGGCGTTTACAACCTTCTGCAACCGGAGATGTCCCAGCAGTTGCTCGAGCGGAAGCTGGGAAACGCCCTCTCGACCGGTGCCGAAGTGATCGTCTCGGCGAATCCCGGGTGCATGCTCCAGCTGTCGTCGGGACTGCGCGGTCGTGGAGACGATCGGCCTGTTATGCATTTGATCGAGGTTCTCGATCGCGCGTACTCGGTTGCGGCCGAAAAACAGATGATGGCAAGCGCCAATTGACAGCTGGACCAACCCATCGCGTGGAGCAAATCCCGGCCGAAATGTCATAATTTGCCGTACGGAAGACTTCAGGCGACCTGATACACTATGTCCGCTGACCCACGTGGGTGGGCCAATTCTGCTGTCCAATCGAGGGGTCCCACGCTCATGGTTCGTCGCGCGATTGTCCTGATATTCGTCCTTGTGATGCTGGCGATCCCGATCTCGGCATCAGCTGACTCGACTGTCACCATCTCCGGTACGGTCCAAAACGCCACGTCGAACGGTGGCGATGTCGCCGGTCTCACGGTGACGCTCGATCAGTATCAGGGGATGGATCTGGCAAAATCCTTCACCGGGAAGACGGACAGCAACGGGAACTACTCTTTCTCCAACGTCCCAGCGGTCGACGGTCAGGCGTACATCGCACGAGTCAGCTACAAGAACGTCGACTATCCGGGCACGATGCTGTTGATGCCCCAGGATGCTGGCAAAAAGGACGCTGTCAAGGTCTATGAGCCTTCCACCGATCCAGCGACCATCACTCTGACGTCGCGTAGCATCGTGGTCGCCGGTGCGGACGCCGGTCAGCGCCTGGTGAGCCTGTTTGAGATCCTGGCCATCGACAATAAGACCGATCACACCTTCGTTGGCAAGGACGGCGTTGTGCTTCGGCTCGGACTTCCGGACAGCTCCGCCCAGATTACGCCCCAACCCGGATTTGACTTCGGTGACGCCAAAATCGATGGCGGAACGCTGGTCACGACTGGCGCTATCATTCCGGGAAGTCAGACGGCGCTGATCTCCTACGAAGTGCCGTATACAGGTACGACCAAGACGATCACAATCGGCACGGCGATGACGACAGGAACCGAGCGATTCCTGGTGAAGGACGGCTCTTTTGACCTCAGCTCGTCCGTCTTCAATGACGCCGGTCTGGTCGATGTAAGTGGGGACAAGTACCACGTTTTGTCGGTCGACAAGCCGATCGTCGGGGACACGCTCTCGGTGCAGATCCTGGGACTGCCTAAGGCCGGATCCAGTGGTGACTCTAGCCGCGGACCAATCTACGCCGCGATCGCGGCCGCGGTAGGTGTGATTCTGGCGGGCGCACTCGTCTTTCTCGCGCTACGGCGCCGGGCCATGCGCTCGACGACGCCGATGTACGCCGGAGTGACCGTGGCGCCGGTCGTGGCGGCCGCCGGCGGTACTGGCGGGTTCGACGACGAGCGACTGGCGCTCGCCGCGCAGCTCAACCAGCTGGATGAACGCCATGCCGAAGGGACGATCTCGGACGTCGACTACCAGAACGACCGCCAGCGAGTCCTCGAACAGCTTCGCGTTATCGCTCGCCGCCGCCGAGGACTCGAGGACGCTGAAGCCTGATCTAAATCGCTCGGCTCTCGCCGAATGGCCGGGTGCGACCTGGTTCCAAAGTGACATCAATGCGGGCTTTCGCCGGCCCTTCCTGTGCTAGCATGCACTGAGGGTCGGCGTTTTCATTGGTCCGCACTTCGTGCCCCGAGTCGATAAAGGCAGGAGCTGACGAGCGGAGATATGCCGCATTGTCAGACCAAGGAGAGGAGCACCGTCGGTGTCTGCAACTGGTTCCGAGCGACGAAAACTGACGCCGGAAGACATCTTCAACATCAAGCTGATAAATGACGCGAGAATCTCGCCCGATGGCAGCAGGATCGTCTATGTCCAGACCGTCCTGGACAAAGAAAAGGACGAGTACAAGTCCTCGCTCTACCTCGTACCGAGCGGGGTAGGGGAAATCCGCAGGTTCACCGCGTCAGAAGCGAAGGACAGTTCTCCACGCTGGTCGCCCGACGGCTGGAGCATCGCCTTCCTCTCGAGTCGTTCGGGATCGAATCAGATCTGGACCATACCGGTAGGTGGTGGAGAGGCGACAAAGCTGACTGACCTACCCGAACCGGTCACTGCGTTTGCCTGGTCGGGCGATGGCAGCGCGCTCGTCTTCGTCTCCAAATCTGACGCCGAGAAGATGAAAGAAGAGAAAGCCAAGGAGAAGGACGAGAAGGCGGACGAGAAAAAGAGCGACGTCGTCCGCATCTCCGAGCTTCGCTTTCGCTCGGACGGGACTCCAGGATTCATCGACAACAAGCCGACGCATATCTGGACCGTTCCCGCTGCTGGCGGAGAGCCAACTCAGATCACCTCGGGCGATTTCGACGATTCCCAACCATGCTGGTCGCCGGACGGATCCCGCATCGTCTTCGCGTCCAACCGGACGGATCAGAAGCACCTCAAGAAGGCCAGCGAGATCTGGACCGTCGCGGCGTCTGGTGGCGATCCATCTCCGGTTCTGACGGGTCCGGACGCCATGTTCAGCGGTCCGGTCTGGTCACCCGACGGCAAGTACATCGCCGTCGAAGGGCACAACGAGTCGGTCAAGGGTCACGCCATCGGCGCTGAGCTGTGGATCGTGGAACCTTCTGGGAAGGGGCTGCGCAATCTGACTGACGGTCTGGATCGCATGGTGGGCGACACTTCCGCGGTCGATACCGCCAGTGGCGCTGACGTGCCGGTTGTTTGGTCCGCGGACAGCTCGTCGATCTTCTTTCAGATTTCCGACCACGGCAACGCGCATGTGATGCGCGTGTCGCTTCAGGGCGCGGACGTCAAGAAGGTGATCGGCGGCATTCGCCGCGTCATGAGCTTCAGCGTCAGTGATGACGGAAAGACGATCGGCTTCTCGGCTGGAACGTCGACCAGTCCGTGTGACGTCTTTTCATGTGCGGGCGACGGTTCCAACGAGAAACAGCTCACGCACGTGAACGACGAGTTCTTCGCGGGCGTCGAAGTGAGCGTGCCGGAGGAGTTCGAGGCGCCGAGCCAGTCCGACGGCAACGTGAAGATCCATGGCTGGATCATGAAGCCGATCGGT
Organism: uncultured Chloroflexia bacterium; assembly: GCA_963713965.1. Taxonomy (GTDB): domain Bacteria; phylum Chloroflexota; class Chloroflexia; order Thermomicrobiales; family Thermomicrobiaceae; genus CALAGB01. The sequence continues at coordinate 585,331 of OY970217.1, read as the reverse complement.
TTCGAGCAGGGCAAGAAATACCCGCTCGTGCTCGAGATCCACGGCGGTCCGCACGCCATGTACGCGAACGCCTATTTCCACGAGTTCCAGGTCCTGGCAGCACAGGGATGCGCCGTCGTCTTCGGCAACCCGCGCGGTAGCCAGGGATATGGCAGCGACTTCTCGTCCTGCACGAAGGGCGAGTGGGGATTCGTCGATACGCCCGACGTCATGGGGTTGGTCGATCACGCCATCGGTCTCGGTTTCGTCGATCCAGATCGACTCGGCGTGACCGGCGGGTCGTATGGTGGCTTCATGACTGCCTGGATCGTGGGGCACACTGATCGATTCAAAGCGGCCGTCACCCAGCGACCAGTGACGAACCTCTACAGCTTCTATGGGACGAGCGACATCGGATCGACGTTTGGAGACTATGAGACTGGCGGAACTCCTTGGGCCATCACCGAGCAGTTCCTGCGCATGTCACCCATCACTTACGTTGACAAGGTGAAAACGCCGCTCCTCTTCGTCCACTCGGAGCAGGACTACCGCTGCCCGATCGAACAATCCGAGCAGATGTTCGTGGCGTTGAAGATGCTCGGCGTCGAAACTGAGCTTGTGCGCTTCCCGAACGAGAGCCATGGCTTGTCCCGCATGGGCAAACCCGCTCATCGCATAGAACGACTGCAAGCAATTCTCGGTTGGTTCGACAGCCACCTGTAGGACATGACAATGGGCCCGGTGCTTGGTCACCGGGCCCGTTTTTCGTTGCAAATGGGAATTGACTGGCAGCTACTGAGTCGACGTTTCACGCTCGTTACGGATGAGGTCGAGTCCAGCCTCTCGCACCCGTTGCCGCGTTGAATCCGGGAGATCACGCATGCTCAGCCAGCGGTCAAGCATGGTTTCGGGATTGAGCGCCTCATCCTCGCGGATGTCGACGCGCGGCCGGACGAGCGATTCGACGTCGCGGCTTACTCTCGCCACCCAGGCCGCGCCCGCTTGCTGCAGCCAGCGGCGAATCTCATCGACGCGCACCTGATCCTCCCGCTCGGGAGTAATCTTCACACTCATGCGCACGATCGACCCTTGAATGTCTACCTCGCGACGCTCGACGAAGTGCTCAATCTCCTTCATCGGATCTTCCGTGCGCGGCTCGATCTGAAGCGTTAGAAACGGGCGTGTCGGGAGCGGCTGGAACGTCCAGGTAGCATGCCAATCGCCGGATTCCGTCTGATCGATGTCCACCAGGATGTAGCCCTTGGTCTCCCGCTCTTCACCGAAGTCGACTCGTTCCGGGCTCCCTGCGTAGACAATGGGTGGGTGAGTACCAACGGATTGATGGCGGTGGATGTGACCGAGCGCAACGTAGCTGAAGGCGTCGACAGAAAGCTCCTCAGGTGAGAGGACGAGCTCGCGCCCAAGCATAATGGATTGTTCGGAACCAAGTCGCGCGCCCTCGATTGAAAGGTGTCCCAGCAAGACAGCCGGGAGGGATCGGTCGAGATCCGAGGTCATCTCTCGCATCGTGTCCGCGACGATCTCCCCGATTCTGCGCATCTGCTCGTCGGTGGTGAGGCCACGTAGTTCCTCATTCGCCGCCAGTGTGTTGCGTGGAATCCAGGGGAGTGTGACGACTTGCAGCGGCCCGTTCTTGGTGGACAGGGTGATGACGTCGATGGAGCGAGCCGGGTGAATATGCGGGATGGCAAGCGTCTCGTAAATATCGATGGCCGTTGCTCGCGCGGCGATACTGGGGAGATCATGGTTGCCGCTCAGCAGCACAGTCGGGATCTCCGCTTCGGCCAGTCTGCGTATGCGAGCCGCGAACATGCGTTGAAGCGTTGGACTTGGGTCGCGGTTCTTGAAGGCGTCTCCGGCGAAGAGAACGGCATCCACGTTGCGCTCGATGGCCGCATCGATGATCGCGTCGAACGAGCGCAAAAAGTCGTCAATGCGGGTCGAAAGACCGGTTCGTGGATTCAACGTGCCGTAGTTGTCGATACCGAGATGGAGGTCGGCAAAATGGAGGAACTTCATCCGTTGAGTCAGTCCTCATCCCCGTTGAGCTGACCTCGCAACCAGGAGGCACCCAGCGCTTCGGTGCCCGCTGGTTTGATCTCGCGTTTGAGCTCGATTGGGTCGTACTCTCGGGTACGCAGCATGATCGGCATGGGGATGGCATGCCCGAGGATCAGACACTCCTGCTTCGGACGCAGGCTTGCAAGCATGCCGCGCATCTGATTCCGATCGGAAACGCCGGTCAACACCGCGTCGATGTCTCGTTGGTCGGTGAGCAGTCCGGTGATGCGCGTGCCGATCTGGGACATCACCTCTGGATCGATGCCCGAGGGACGTTGATCGACGATCAGCAGTGTAACTGAGTATTTGCGCATCTCCCGCGCGATGGTTCCGAAGATCGATTGGCGCGACGCCTCCGGAGTGAGGAATTTGTGCGCCTCCTCCAGCACAACCACCAGATGTCTCGGTTCCTCACGCGTGACCGCCGACTGATTTGACTGAGCGTTCACTTGATCCGTGTATCGTTGGTGGATGCGTCGCGTCACGATGTTGGCCACCAACATGTAGTCCAGGAATGACTGATAGCTGCCGAATTGCAGAATCACGTGCTTGCCCCGTTGCAGGTTCGCGAGGAGGTCGTCGATGGCCGAGGTCTCCGCGTGCTCAAGGATGTACTTCCGCCGCGTCAGTACCGCGAGCTTCTGCTTCAGCGCTCCGAGCGCGCCCTGATGCGTCCCGGTCTCGGCACAGAAGTCTTCAAGCTCTTCGGACGACATGGCCAGCAGCCGCTGCAACCAGCGCTCACGGAACCGCTCCCAGAGCTGGTGCGTCGTGGCGCCGTAGGTTCCGGTCAAATTGAGCTCACCGGCCAGCAGCTCGATGTCTTCCGGTTCGATCTGGTTCAGACCGAAGGCGAGATCACGGTGCCCTTGACCGCTCTCCAACGTGTAGACGATCACTCGCGAGCCACCGAAGAGGTCGACCATTCCCTGGATCTTGGGCTCGCCTGGAAGCTGCCGGGCGTACTCGCCATGCATGTCGAAGACCAATACAGACGCGACGTCACTCTTGATGATGCCGAAGAGGAGCAGTCGCGTCAGCACGCTTTTGCCAGTGCCACTCTGACCGAAGACGCCGTTGCTCCGTGTCACCAGCTCTTTGAGGTCAATCGGGATCTTGATGTCCATCGTTGGCGGCGTGCCAAGGGCGAAGCGCGTGTCCGATTCCTGCCCGAAGACCAGATCGAAATCGACTTCGGTCGCCTCTCGCAGCATCGCGAAGTGCATCGGGATGTTGCGCACAGGGCCGGGTCCAGCACCTTCGGCGTCGTGGGCATCCTCCAGCATGAGGCTGGGGCGCACCTCGACCGTCGCATAGGTGTGGCTATTTGCCAGTGCCTTCCGGACGAATGACGAGGAGTCGAATGGAGGTGTGGCTGCCAAGCCCGCGTCGGTGACTCGCAGCCTCATATCCGTTATCAGGCTAAAATAGCGATTGCGCTCCCCTTCGAGCACGACGAAGGAGCCGACTCTCAGCGATTCGGTCGTACATCCGGCCGAGAGTCGAACGGTCAATCCGGCATTGAATGTCCCTTCGGTGACGACACCGAGGGTCTGGCGAGTGGGTTCCATGGGTGCTCCGGTGCTGGGCGAATTGCGCATTGACGCGCTGATCTTACCATGTGACGAAGGTGCGAATGGACGCGTCCAACAACCCTACAGAAGAGCCCCTGGCATCCGGTTCGGTCGAAGAAACGCTGCGCGATTTGATGGAGCGGATGCGGACCGATTTCGGCGAGATCGAACATCACGGCGAATCGGTCGACATATTGGCGCGGCGTCTTGGTCGGCGTTGTGCGCGCACCGAGACGGCTGTTGCCGGAGTGGTCGAGCGACTGCTGAGTGCCAAACTCGGCGGCCAAACCTTGCCCGCTCCGGTTCTACTCACAGTAATTCAGGCTTTCGAAGACGAGCTTCGTTCCGGTGACGATCAATCGGGCGCCGCACGTGAACGGCCCTTTGCCAACAGCGTCACGCGACTGGCCGCTTTGCGACGTATCAATCAGGCAGCAACAGCTAGTCTTGATCTGGGCGCCATGCTCAAGACCGTGGTCGCGGTAGTGCGCGAAACCATGAGCTGTGACTCTTGCTCGATCTTCTTGCTGGATGAAGCCAACTCAATCCTGGTCCTGAGTGCTTCGGTGGGACTTAACCCGCAGGCGACTGGGCGCGTATTCCTCCCACTCGGCAGCGGCATCACCGGACAGGCAGCGACGCGCCGTCAAATCCTCGCCATTCCGGACGCTACGGTTCATCCCAACTACGTCGACTACCCGGTGATCGGTGATCAGCGTTACAGCTCGCAAGTCTCCGTACCACTGGCACTCCGTTCGCCCGATCGACTCGTTGGTGTGCTCAATATTTTGAGTCTAGACCGGCGCGAGTTTGACGCCGATGAGTTAGCCTTTCTTGAGACGGCTGCCGGTGAAATGGCCATCGCCATTGAGAATGCTCGTCTCTACAGCCAGACTGACGCTGAGCTACAGCGACGTATCTCGCAGCTTTCGACGCTGCAGCAGATGTCGCGCATGGTCGCATCGACGCTCGAGCTCTCAGAGTTGCTGCAGCTGATCAGCGAGCAGACGATGGAGCTCTCGAACGCCGTGGCCGTGGAGATCTACCGGCAGCGGCGTGGTCAGTCAGGACGGATGGAATTGCTTTCGAGACACTCGGTCAACGAGACGTGTCCACTCGACGCCGTTTCGGATGACGTTGGCCGCTTGATCGATGACGTTATGGGTACCAACGCGACCATGTGGCGGACCGTCGACTCCGTAGGATTTCCGCTCTACGTTCACGGACTTCCGATGCTGACCGGTCGGCGGGTCGTCGGAGCCATCTGCGTCTTCCACACCACCAGACCTCCCGATGACTCGGAGGCGAGCACGCTCCTCGACGCCTTCTGCGACTCTGCCGCGATCGCCATCGAGAACGCGGATCTGTACGAGGAAGCTCGGAGAGGGTACACCCGTGCCTCGGTCTTGTTGCAGGAGATGCATCACCGTGTGCGGAACAATCTGCAGACCGTGGCGGCGCTCCTCTCGATGCAGGCGCGACACGCCGAGGACGCGGGTACGTCAACACCGCTGAGAGAGGCAGTGACGCGCATTCAAAGCATCGCTGCGATCCATGACATCCTCAGTGGTGGCGATCTACGCGAGACGACGGTCGACACGATTGCCAAGCACGTCGCGGACGACGCCACCAGCAATCTGGTCGGACCTGACCTGCGCGTCACCTTCGATATCGAGCCATCCCCGGTCCACGTCAATTCGCGAGAAGCGACGGTGCTGGCGCTGCTGGTCAACGAGTTCGTGATGAACGCCATCAGCCACGGATTTGCTCAGCGGAGCGAAGGATACGTCTCGATCCATGCGGACTTTGAGGGACCGAAGGCCGTGATCGAAATCGTCGATGACGGTCCGGGTTTGCCTGAAGGGTTTTCATTGGAAGCCAACCGAAGGCTCGGTCTCAACATCGCCAGGACGTTGGTAGAGACAGACCTACGCGGAAAGCTCACACTTCAGACATCTGACGGAGGTGGCACACTGGTGCGTGTCGTCTTCGAGCCGAGTGCCGGGAGAGGCGAAACGAAGCGCGAGGACAAGGCTCTTGCTTGACCTCTACGAGCCCAAGCAACAATAATCGGGCCGGTTGCGGCACCGAAAGATGCCCGGCCGTGACGCGACAATAGGAAGAGGAGAGGGGACATGGATGGCAGATAACGAATCCGGGCTCAGTGGGTGGGCTCTGATTCTCGGTGCGTCGAGCGGATTTGGCGCCGCAACCGCCAGAGAGCTTTCCAAGCATGGAATGAACATCTGCGGCGTGCATCTCGATCGACGCGCCACCATGCCGCTCGTCCAGAGTGTCATTGACGACATTGAAGCCACCGGCCAGAAAGCCCTCTTCTTCAACGTCAACGCCGCGGACCCCGAAAAGCGCCAGGAGATTCTCTCCGCGCTGAGCAAACAGAGCGCGAAGGTTCGCGTTTTGATGCATTCACTGGCGTTCGGAACGTTGCGTCAATTCTTCGACGAAGAGCCGTCCCACGCGCTCACCCAAAAGCAGATGGACATGACGTTCGACGTCATGGCGAATTCGCTCGTCTACTGGACGCAAGACATTCAATCATCGCGAATGTTTGATGACGATGCGCGCATCTTCGCCATGACCAGTGAGGGTTCCACCCGTATCTGGCCAAGCTACGGCGCGGTTTCGGCCGCCAAAGCCGCGCTGGAATCGCACATCCGCCAGATCGCCGTCGAGCTCGGACACGCTGGAATCGCGGCCAACGCGATTCAGGCTGGAGTGACCGATACCCCGGCCCAGAACAAGATCCCAGGCGCCCAAGAGATGCTGGAAGGCGCATTAAGACGCAACCCCCGTGGTCGACTGACCGCGCCCGAAGACGTCGCCCGCACGATTCGGGTTTTGAGCATGCCTGGCATCGGTTGGCTGACTGGAAACGTCATCCGTGTCGACGGTGGTGAGTCGCTCGGAGCGTAGTCGTTCCGTTGAAGCCAATGGCGGTCGTGCGGTATCATTTTGGTCGCCGTGCTAGGTGGGGAGCTAGCGGTGCCCTGCACCCGCAATCCGCTTTAGCGGGACTGAATCCCCTCTCGAGGTACGATCCTGTGGGACTGCCTGAGCTAAGTGGCGGGGATGGTTAGGTCTTACGCGACAGGGACCCGCGAACCCGGTCAGGTCCGGAAGGAAGCAGCCGTAAGTGGTCATCTCTGGGTGCCGTGAGGTCGCCTGGCCGGAGCTAACTGGCTCGGTGCAAGCTGGAGGACCGAGATCGACAGAGGGTGCACGGCTCTCTCGATAAACCAACGGACCGCTCGCTAGAGCGGTCCGTTTTCTTTTCCGGATTGATCTGTTCTATCGCTGTGCTGACTTGTACCCAGGCTTGGCGTGCTTGTGTCGACGCTTGTGGCGCTTGCTGCGGCTGATTGACGAGGCCGAAGCGGACGGCGCAAGATATTGCTTCTTGAGCCGCAGTGCCTCTTCGGCCTTCACCTGGGCTGGATAGACGGCAAAAAGTTGATAGGCGAGGTACGTTCCGTAGGCGATAAAGGCTAGGAAACAGAGATAGAGCCACAGCCGAAATGACAGATAGAATGCCGACACACGGAGGAAGCGGAAGACAAAGAAGACGAGGCCAAACGCGAAGATCAGCATCAGAATGCCCGCACCGCGTCGAACCAGGTTGTAAAGCAACCGCTTCTTGCGGAATTGCCGGAACAGATCGTTGTACGAGACCAGCGACGCCAGTAGCCCGGCGCCAAAAATGCTCACGAACGCGATCGAAAACGGTCCCCACGTCGGCGTTTCGTTGACCGGCGCTGTCAAATAACCCCAGCTGAATGGGTTCTGCATAGTCTCCTCCGTGGCAAACGAACTCGATGGCGATGATTGTAGCAAACGACGCCGCGCCGTCCGCACCATTACCTTAACGAAAAACGGGATCGAGCGGCGCGGCCGTCCGATCCCGATGAATCAACTCCAACGTTATCGGTTCAGTAGGAGCGTCCGCTTCACCTGCTCAATGGCGTTCGTCACCTGGATGCCACGCGGGCAAGCGTCCGTGCAATTGAAAATGGTGCGACATCGCCATACACCGGAACTCTCGTTGAGCACCTCGAGCCGTGCTTCGGTTCCCTCATCGCGGCTGTCGTAAATGAACCGATGCGCGTTGACGATGGCCGCCGGACCGACCCAGTTCTCGTTCGTCCAGGTGATTGGACAGGCGGTCGTGCATGCGGCGCACAGGATGCACTTGGTGGTGTCATCGAAGACGGCACGCTGTTCCGGAGATTGCAGCCGCTCAGTGGCAGGCGCGCTCTGATCGTTGATCATGAACGGGAGTACCTTCTTGTAGCTCTCGAAGAAGGGCTCCATGTCGATGACCATGTCCTTGATCACCTCGAAGCCAAGCAGCGGCTCGACGGTGATCTTGGTGCCGATGTCCTGAATGAGTACCTTACAGGCCAGACGGTTGCGGCCGTTGATGCGCATCGCATCGGATCCGCAGACTCCATGGGCACAGCTGCGCCGGTAGGTCAAAGTGCCGTCCTGATGCCACTTGACCTGGTTGAGAGCATCGAGCACGCGGTCGGTCGGCTGAACTTCGACCGTGTAGTTCTCGTAATGCGGTTTGACGTCCTCGTCAGGGTTGTAGCGCTGAATGCGGAGTTGGACCTCCATTAGTATTTCCGCTCCTTCGGTTCGAATCGAGTGAGAACAACAGGCTTGTAGCGAAGTTTCATGCCCCCGGAGGTGCGGTACGCGAGTGTGTGCTTGAGCCAGTTCGCATCATCGCGCTTGGGGAAGTCCTCGCGCGAGTGAGCGCCGCGGCTTTCCTCGCGTGCCAGCGCGCTCACCGCGATCGTCTGAGCAATATCGAGCAAGAAGCCGGTCTCGATCGTTTCGACCAAATCCATGTTGAACGTTTGCCCCTTGTCGCGGACCCCTACTCGCGTGAAGCGGTTGCGAAGTTCCTCGAGCTTCGATCCCAGTGCCTGCAGATTCTCGCCGGTACGGAAGACGCCGGCGTCGTCCATCATCACTTGTTGCAATTCGGTGCGGATGTCCGCCGCGTTCTCCGTGCCTGTGTTCTCCATAAACCGCGCCACTTCGGCGCGAGCGCGGAATTCGGGCTCTTTCGGCAGCGGATGAAAGTCATTTTCGTTGACGAATTGGGTCATTTGCTTTCCAGCTCGGCGGCCGAAGACGACCAGGTCTACGAGTGAGTTGGTTCCGAGGCGGTTGGCGCCGTGGACACTGACGCAGGCCACCTCGCCGGCTGCATAGAGACCCGGCATGACGGTGTTCTTCTCGTCGATCGTGACTCGGCCTTCAATGTCGGTCGGAACGCCCCCCATGGCGTAATGGGCAGTCGGCTGGATCGGAATCAGGTCGTGAATGGGATCGAGACCCATGTAGGTGCGCACGAAGTCGGTGATGTCTGGCAGCTTCTGCTCGATCACTTCCGTTGGCAGGTGCGTCAGATCGAGATGGACGTAGTCCTGGCCATTGATCCCGCGACCTTCTCGAATCTCGAGGTAGATGCTGCGGGAGACGATGTCGCGAGGCGCCAGATCGAGCAACGTTGGCGAATAGCGCTCCATGAAGCGTTCGCCGTTGTTGTTGCGCAGGATGCCGCCCTCACCGCGACAAGCCTCCGAGAGGAGGATGCCGAGCTTGTAAATTCCGGTTGGATGGATCTGATAGAACTCCGCGTCCTGCATTGGCAGACCACGTCGCAAGGCGATGGCACAGCCGTCACCAGTGAGCGACAGGGCGTTGCTGGTGACCTTGAAGACCTTGCCGTAGCCACCCGTGGCAAGGAGCACGGCCTTGGCGTGGATGGTGTGGATTTCGCCGGTGAGGATGTCCATCCCAACTACGCCGGTGCAGACACCGTCGTCGGTGATGAGCAGATCCAGCATCATCATTTCGTTGAAGAACGTGACCTGATTTTTGATGCCCTGCTGATAGAGGGTCTGCAGAATCATGTGGCCGGTGCGGTCGGCGGCGTAGCAAGCGCGTCGAACCGCTGCTTCACCGAAGTTCTTGGTGTGCCCGCCGAAGCGTCGCTGGTCGATCTTGCCCTCGGGCGTGCGGTTGAAGGGGAGTCCCATGTGCTCAAGGTCGTAAACCGCGTCAATCGCCTCACGCGCCAGCACTTCCGCCGCGTCCTGGTCGACGAGATAGTCGCCGCCTTTGACCGTATCGAACATATGCCAGACCCAGTGGTCTTCTTCGATGTTGCCGAGCGCGGCGGCGATGCCACCTTGGGCGGCCCCCGTGTGAGATCGAGACGGGTACAGCTTGCTGATCACGGCGATGTTGGCGGCATTCGATAGCTGCGCCGCCGCCATGAGTCCGGCACCACCTGCTCCGACGATGACTGCATCATATCGGTGATACATCGGCTATCTCCCTGCCATTGCGGCGCCACTGAAGGATGCGGGGTTGAACGTTGCGATCGCCAACGTGCCGAGAACGAGAAAGACCAGGGCGGTGGTCCAGAGAACCGAGTGGGCGAAGATTCTCCATCCGTGGCTCGCGATGTAGTCGTCGATGGCAATACGCGCGCCATTGAGCCCATGTAGCAGTGCGAGCGTCAGGAGCAGCCAGTCGAACGAGCGCCAGAACGGGGACGCCCAGCGCTGCGCCACGAAGTTGTAGTCGATCTCGGACACGTTGTGGATGACGTGCATGATGACGATGTGAACGCAGGCGAGCAGAATCAGAAGGAGTCCGCTGACGCGGAAGAAATACCAGGAATAGAGCTCGAAATTGCTTCCTCCCGCCGGCCGCTGACGTCCGACTCGAACTCGAGGAGCTACCATGTTGACGTCCAATCCTTCCACCGCGGGTCGATCATGCACTCGCGGCGATTCAGCGCTTCTGAGCGGTCGCGTCCGGTCATTTCAGCATCGCGTCGATCATGAAATAGGCGGTGGGGATGAACGCGGCCAGAAAGACCCCGATGACTCCCCAGTACAGCTGGCGCTCGAACTTGTATGCCGCTTCCCAGAAATCGATCAGGATGATGCGTACGCCGTTGGCGGCGTGATAATAGACGGCAGCGACCAGCACGATCTCACCGATGCGGAACACCGGGTTCTGGTAGAGGAAGACGAGATCGTTGAATGTCTTGGGGCCGTAGCCGACGAGAAAGATATCGAGGATGTGCAGGAGGAGGAATGCTAGGACTCCAAGTCCCGCGATGCGGTGAAGCGCCCATGAGAGCATGCCTTGCGGTGCTCGGTATCCGCCATAGCTGGCAACGACTCCCTGCGAACGCTTGACCTCGGTCGCTCCACGCGAAGTCACGCCATTCGTTCCCTTCTCTAGACCGTTCCGGTCCGTTCGAGATATTGGCAGCATGATGTGTATTCCGTAGCCATCTCCCCTGCTGAAATCTACGTTCGCACCTGTCGCGTGTCAACATCATGCAATGTCGGGGGAGGCATTCAGTCTCCGAACAAATCGACGATTGTTCGCGGGAATAGCAAGTCGATGTGGTCGGCGACCGAGCGGAGCCGCGCGCTGACTCTGCTATAATTGAACGACTTTTGCGACGTAAGGACTTCATCGCGCGTTTCTTCCAACCATCCGCCACCGCGGGATGCATTCCTTCCCCGAGCGCCGACAACAATGACAAGCGAAAACCTGGAAAGGAATTCACGTGGGCGGTGGAAGCGACCTGAATGCCCGCCTCCAGCAGTTGGCGGCGGCATCGGTAGACTCGGTCTGTGACTGGGCCGAGAAGATTTGTCTGATTCCAGCCCCATCCTACGAAGAACGCGAACGTGCCGAATTTGTCGCCGCAGCCTTTGAGCAGGTTGGTTTGAAGGCCGAGGTCGACGAAATGGGCAACGTGATCACCCGCCGTAAGGGTACCGGCAACGCCAAGAGTCTCATGTTTGCCGCGCACACCGACACCGTGTTTCCCCGCGGAACCGAGATCAGTGTGCGACGCAGTGAGACCGAGATGTTCGGTCCGGCTATTGGAGACAACAGCCTTGGTGTGGCAGGGCTGCTCGGTCTAGTCGGCGTATTGGATGAGGCCGGCATCGAAACTCCTGGTGACCTACTTCTGATTGCCAACGTGGGCGAAGAGGGGCTCGGCAATTTGCGTGGTATCCGCGCCATGGTCGACCGCTTCGAGGATGAAATCGGTGGCGTTATTGCTGTCGAGGGACACAATGTTGGACGTGTGACGCATGCCGCGGTCGGCTCGAAGCGCATTAAGGCGACCGTCTATGGCCCGGGCGGGCATAGCTGGGGAGCCTTTGGACAGCCCAACGCCATTCACGAGCTCGGCAAAATCATCGCGAAGATCAGCGAACTGAAGGTGCCTGACGATCCCAAGACGACGTTCAACGTCGGTATCGTCGAGGGTGGTGTATCGGTGAACACGATTGCACCGCGTGCGTCGGCCGTGATCGACATGCGATCGGTCGACCCGGCGTCGCTCGATCGTCTGGCCGGTGAGGTCGCGGAGATCATTAGTTCGGTCAGAAGTGATCAGATTCGGACGGAAATCGAGGTGCTGGGTGAGCGGCCCGCCGGACGTACTGATCCATCCACGAAAATCGTTCGGGTTGCAGGTGACATTCTGCGTGAGCTTGGCCTGGATCCCGAGCTAAACGCGTCCAGCACCGACGCGAACATCGCGATCAGTCGCGGCATTCCGGCTATCTGTATTGGGCTGACGCAGGGCGGTGGAGCACACCGCGTCGAAGAATCGATTGAAATCGCGCCGATCAAGCAGGGCATTGCACAGTTGGCGATGCTCGCGGCGGCATTCCCAGTGGGCTAGACTCGACGGTACGAAATTGACAACGCGCCCCATGAACAGGAAGGGTCCGGCCAGGTGAGCTCTGTCTACGTGGCACTCGACCTCGAAGCGACCGGGATGGACCCCGAACGGGACGAGATCATTGAGATCGCGGCGATCAAGTTTCGCGATGATCGCGTGCTTGACCGCTGGGAGAGTCTCGTCCAACCTCGAGGATCGATTCCTTTCAACATCACCAGTTTGACCGGCATCGGCGCCAAAGACGTTCGCCGGGCCCCGAGTTTCAACGTCGTCGCCCCGCAGTTGCGCGATTTCGTGCGCAATCATCCGATCGTGGGACAGTCACCTCAGTTCGATATCGAGATGTTGACCGGATCGGGCTTACAACTGCGCAACCCGCAGTACGACACGTTCCACCTCGCCACGATTCTGATCCCCGATCTCCCAGCTTACAACCTCTCGACCATCGCGTCGCGTCTCGGCATCTCGGTGCCGTCGCAACATCGGGCCATGGCCGACGTCGAGACGACGATGGCGGTTTTCCTGGGTTTGATCGATCTCTTGCAGGACTACGACGACGTCACCATGGAGCGTTTGGCGTCCTACGCCCGCATGGCAAATTCGCCGCTTGCCCGGCTGTTTGAAGAGATCGCCAAGCGCATGAAGGACGATGACGCTGGGGCATTGGGTAGCTCGATCGCTGAACAGCTTCTGGCAAAGGGCATGGGGCCGCGCCAAGGCCCCGAGGTGATGTTCCTGATGCAACGGGAGCGCCCTCCGCGGCTCGAACCGACTGGAAGCGAATCGAGCATCGTTACGAGCAAGTTCCAAGAGTGGAGCCAGCCGAGCGGTTCCCTCGCGCGGTCCTTCTCCGGCTACGAGTATCGGCCGCAGCAGGTCGAGATGATGACGTCGGTCGCCGACACGCTGCGGGACGGCGGCATCACCATGGTGGAGGCGGGAACAGGTACTGGGAAGTCGGTCGCGTACCTGCTTCCGGCGGTGCTGCACGCGGTCGAGCACGGGGAACCGGTGGTCGTCTCGACCAACACGATCGCTCTGCAAGATCAGCTTTTCCGCAAGGATCTCCCTGACCTGCGCCGTTCCCTCAAAGAGATGGCGAAGGATGATCCGAGTCTGAAAGATGCCGCCAATTTCGAAGCCGCCTTACTCAAGGGTCGATCGAACTACCTCTGCCTGCGTCGCTGGTTCATCGCGCAGCGCTCGACAGCACAGGCTCCGGAAGAGGCGGCCTTACATGCCAAGATTCTCACCTGGGCGCAGCAAACGGAGACCGGCGATCGAGCCGAGCTTCACCTGCCTCCCGATGAGCAGATCTATTGGTCGCGCTTGGCCGAAGAAGAGGGCTCCTGCGTCCCTGGTAGATGCGTTTTTCACCGGCGCAACCAGTGTTTCCTCTTCCGAGCTCGACATAAGGCGGAGAGTGCCCACATCGTGGTGGTGAACCACGCGTTGCTTCTTTCTGACATGCTTGCGGCCAATTCAGTCTTGCCGACGTACCGCAACCTGATCATCGACGAAGCGCATAATCTGGAAGAAGAGGCCACCAAGCAGCTCGGCTTCACCGTGAGCCGCAACGCGGTCACGGATTTCCTCAGCCGGTGCATTCAGCAAGACGAACGGGAAGGCGTCGGAGGCGTCTTCGGGGCATTGTGGCGTGCCGCATCCGCCGGAACCACCGAAGAGACTCGTTCCCTGGCCAGCCGCATGCAGCCGTGGCTCGAAACTCTGGCGGAGTCAGAGCGCCATGCTGAAGAACAATGTGAACTCCTCTTCACGCGACTGACTGATTTCATCGAGCGCTACCAAGATGAACGAGGCCAGAACGAACGGCAGCTCCGGCTGACCGACGCGGTGCGGCACGACCCGGGCTGGACTGAAGTTGAGGTCACGCTGCAATCCTTGGCCCGATTTGCGCGAACACTCCTTCAGGCGCTGAGTGAGGCCGCCGCCGAAACTGAGGGCTTCAGCGAAGAGGATCTTCCTGGGAGCGGTGATCTCATCACCGAGCTCGATTTGCAAATCAAGACCGGGCATCTTCTGTTGGAACGACTGACGTCCGCCGTTTCCGAGCCGGTTGGTGACACGATCTACTGGCTGACCAGGAGACAAAACACGAACGAGGTCACGATTCAATCCGCCCCGCTTCACGTAGGAGACTCGCTGCGTGCGCGACTCTTCGACCGATGTCGCTCGGTCGTCCTCACGTCCGCGACGATGACGACGGACCATTCGTTCGATTACATCCGCGGCCGCCTCGGCGTGGAGGACTCGAATGATTTGAACGTTTCGTCTCCGTTCGACTACCGCAGCTCGACATTGCTCTATTTGGCGGACGACATTCCCGAACCGGGACAGTCTGGATACCAGCGAGCATTGCAGGAGTCACTGATCGAGCTTTGCCGGTCGACCCGTGGCAGAGCGATGATCCTGTTCACGTCACACAGCGCCTTGCAGTCGACCTATCGGGCGATCAAGCGGCCGCTGGAAGCGGAGGGAATCCTGGTCCTAGGGCAACGTCTGGACGGTAGTCCGCGCCAGCTCGTCGATCGCTTGAAGAGCCGGTCCGAGACTGTGTTGTTGGGCACGAACAGCTTCTGGGAGGGAGTCGACATCGTTGGCGAGACGCTCAGTCTACTCGTCATCACCAAACTCCCCTTCTCGGTGCCGTCCGACCCGGTCTTCGCGGCGCGTAGCGAAGCGTTCGATGAGCCATTCCATGAGTACGCGATTCCGCAAGCCATTTTGCGATTCAAACAGGGGTTTGGTCGCTTGATTCGAAGCTCCACCGACCGCGGCGTATGCGCTATTCTGGATCGTCGAATCGTGAGCCGGCGCTATGGAAGCGGGTTCGTCCGATCTTTGCCAGACTGCACGGTGGAGATCGGAAGCGTAACTGAATTACCCGGGCATGCTGAGCTGTGGCTCGCGGCACCGGAAGCGAACGCGGTGACGACGTTCGCGCGTTAGCAACGACGATGCTGGAAGGAGCTTAACCCTTGGCCGAAGGAATTGATCGTAACCTGGCGATGGAGCTGGTGCGCACCACCGAAGCAGCCGCGCTCGGTGCCGCACCATTCATGGGTCGCGGAGACAAGATCGCGGCGGACCAGGGTGCCGTCAACGGCATGCGAGCCATGCTCTCCTCAGTGGAGATGAGCGGCGTGGTGGTCATCGGCGAAGGGGACAAGGATGAGGCGCCGATGCTCTACATCGGTGAAGAAGTCGGTACCGGCGGCGAACCCGCAGTTGACATCGCCGTCGATCCGATCGACGGAACGACGCTACTCTCCAAAGGCATGCCTAACTCACTTGCCGTCGTCGCGGTCGGCGAACGCGGTTCCATGTTCTATCCTCCCCACATCGTGTACATGAACAAGCTGGCCGTTGGTCCGGACGCGGCGCACGTTATCGACATTGAAGCGTCGGTTGAGGAGAACCTAGGTCGCATCGCGGAAGTCAAACAGATGCGAATCAAGGACCTGACGGTAGTGGTGCTGGATCGCCCACGCCACGAGCAGCTCGTGGCGGACATTCGCGCCACTGGTGCCCGCATCAAGATGATCTCAGACGGCGATGTTGCGGGCTCTCTGCTGGCCTGCCAGCCTGATACGGGCGTTGACGTGTTGATGGGCATCGGTGGCTGTCCTGAAGGTGTGATCTCGGCTGTCGCGATCAAATGCATCGGCGGTGCGATTCAGGCCAAACTGTGGCCGCGCAATGACCATGAGCGTGATCTGGCGCTCAAAGCGGGGGTCGATCTGGATCAGGTATTGCACGCGGACGACATGGTGCGTTCCGACAATGTCTTCTTCGCCGCAACCGGCATCACCGACGGTGAGCTCATGCAAGGCGTTCACTACAATCGTCACGGGGCGACGACCGAGTCACTGGTGATGCGTTCTCGCTCTGGAACAGTGCGCCGAGTCTTCGCTCAGCACCGGTTGACGAAGTTGAAGGAATACGCCGCTGTTCCATTTGACTAAGATCGTGGGGACTGCTATACTGCGGACGGTGCCAACCACGGCACCGTCGCCCCATTTTGCCGCTAGCGACTCCATCCATGTATTTTTCACGTGCGGCATGTAACTCTGCGATATTTGCTGTGCGAGCAACGCCGTCGATGACCCACAGAGTCTTTCATACCCTGACTGTACGCGGAATGCGTACGCGGGGAGACCATCAGGATTGATTACCGGCGAGCAATGAAGAGCAAATGTGACGGTGTCGGGCGCCCAACGTCGTGGCGTCCGGGATTTGGCGCCGGACCCCCATCTGGGGACTGGCCAATGATTGCCTGGCAGTTCGAGGCGCGCAATGCGCGGGCGGGGCCACGAACTCCAGCGCCTGAGTCTATTTTGAACTCAGATTCACTGCAACGGTCAGTTTTACCCACAAGGCTTATTCTCTCATCAACGTGCTTCAGGCACATGAACCACCTACGACAATCCTCAGCTCCTGTCTGCGATTTCGCTGGACCTGAGTGGGGAAGAGGACGAGGATGACAATCACGATTTCGGAACTTGAGACAAAGACGTTACCCGAATTGCAGGATCTGGCCAAAGATCTTGAGGTTACCGGCTACAGCCGCATGAAGAAGCACGACCTCATCAGTCGGGTACTTCAGGCGCAGACAGAGCAGCAGGGCAACATTTTCGGGCAGGGTGTGCTCGACATCATCGACGACGGCTACGGATTCTTGCGTGGTGAACGCTATCTTCCAGGGCCAAACGACATCTACGTATCACAATCACAAATTCGAAGGTTTGGACTGCGAACCGGGGATTGGGTCTCCGGTCACGTGCGACCCCCAAAAGACAGCGAGAAATATTACAGTCTCCTGAGGGTTGAAGCCGTGAACGGCCAGGACCCGGAAACCGCAAGACGCCGCCCGAACTTCGACAACCTCACCCCGATCTTCCCGCTTGAACTGATCAACTTGGAAACTCAGCCACACATTCTATCGACCAGACTCCTGAATCTGGTCGCGCCGGTTGGTCGTGGTCAGCGTGGCTTGATCGTGTCGCCGCCGAAGGCCGGTAAGACGCTCCTCCTCAAGGCGATCGCCAACGGCATCACCAGCAACTGCGAGGATATTCACCTCATGGTCTGCCTCATCGGTGAGCGACCTGAGGAAGTCACGGACATGAAACGGTCGGTCGACGGCGAGGTGGTAAGTTCCACCTTTGACGAGCCGGTTGAAGACCACACCAAGGTTGCCGAGATGGCGCTGGAGCGCGCCAAGCGGTTGGTGGAGTGTGGTCGCGACGTGGTGATCTTGCTCGACTCGATCACGCGTTTGGCACGTGCCTACAACCTGGCCGTGCCACCCAGCGGTCGAACGCTGTCCGGTGGTATCGACCCTGTTGCGCTCTACCCGCCCAAGCGCTTCTTTGGCGCGGCACGTAATATCGAGGGCGGCGGAAGCCTCACCATCGTGGCGACCTGCTTGATCGATACCGGCTCCCGTATGGACGACGTCATCTACGAGGAGTTCAAAGGAACCGGTAACATGGAGCTCCATTTGGATCGCAAGCTGGCCGAGCGGCGGATCTACCCATCGATCGACGTGCAGCGCTCCGGAACCCGCCGTGAGGAATTGCTCCTCGACGACGCAACGCTGCGGCAGGTTTGGACGATGCGGCGCATGGTCTCGATGCTTGGCGGAACCGAAGGGACCGAGCTTGTGCTTGGACGTCTGGCAAAGACGGGCAGCAATGCGGAGTTCTTGACCACGCTCAGCAAGGACGTCTAAGAGAACACTTCAAAATGAACGTGGAGCGTGGGGCCCAATGGGCTCCACGCTTTTTTGTGAGGTCGGGAAGGTAATGTAGATGGTCGAAGTCGCACCGACGTTGTCCGACATCGTCACAGCAGAACGCACGATCCGGCCGCATGTGTTTCCGACAAACGCACGCCGCGCCGATGTGCTCTCGGCCCGATTCGGCCTGGAGATCTTCGTCAAGCCCGAGAATTTGCAGCGAACCGGATCTTTCAAGATCCGCGGAGCGATCAATCGGGTCGCCGAATTGGCGAATTCAGGAGCGACTTCAGTTGCGACTGCATCCGCTGGGAATCATGGTCAAGGCGTCGCGTACGCTGCGGCGAAGTACGGGATGGCGTCCACGGTCGTCGTTCCGGAAACGGCGTCGAGCGCAAAAATCGCGGCACTGCGCCGCATGGGCGTCGGTTTACTACTCCATGGCCGCTCGTTCGATGACGCGCAGCGCGCCATGCTTGAGATGTCTGGTGCATCTGGGGCACCAGTCGTTAGCCCGTACGATGCGGCCGTAGTCGCGGGACAAGGCACCGTCGGGTATGAGTTCGTGCGAGACGTACCGGATCTCGACGTTATGCTGGTTCCAGTTGGCGCTGGCGGGCTGATCGCCGGTTGTCTCATTGCCGCGAAGCAGATGCGACCCGATCTGCGAGTCATCGGCGTTCAGGCCGCAAACTCTCCGTCGATGGTGGCGGCGCTCGATGCTGGCCGCATCGTCGACGTGCCAATCGATCCGACGTTGGCAGACGGTCTTGAGGGGAATATCGAGGGCGGCGAGCTCCCCTTCGCCATCATTCAGCGGCTCGTTGACGACGTGCAACTGGTCAGTGAAGATTCGATTGCTGAAGCAATGCGAATGTTCGTCGAGGACGAGCATCAGATCGTCGAAGGTGCAGGTGCCGTGGGTCTGGCGCTGCTGATCGGTGGCTCATTGAATCTCGTTGGGAAGCGCGTTGGGCTGGTGGTGAGCGGAGGCAACGTCTCACGCGAGACGCTGCGCTCCGTTCTGGATGTTTGATCGCTCGCTGAGCTACAACCCGAACGAGATTGGCGTGTCGATGATCGTCGGCACGTCCCGTTTGGCCGCAGCCACGATCGCCTGTACCAACTCCTCCGCGGAACGGGCGGTGGTTGACGGGATGCCGTAGGCATCGGCCAGCTTGGGATAGTCGGGGTTCACCAAATCAACCGCGATGAAACGTCGGTCGTATTTGTCCGCTTGCTCCATCTTCACCGCCGTGTAGGTCGAATCATTGAAGATGACGATCGGAAGGCCGAGCTTGAATTGGACCGCCGTGGCAAGCTCTTGCATCGTGTACTGGAACCCGCCGTCGCCGACGATCGGCACGACGGTCGCATCCGGGCGGGCGACTTTGGCGCCAATGGCCGCGGGAAGCGAGAACCCGAGCGTCCCATAGCCTTGCGGGAAGAGGAAGGTTCGCGGTTCGTAAACCGGGTAGCGGCCCTGGCTGACGTATCCCATCATGGTCATGTCACTGACGAGAACGCCGTCGCGCGGGATGGCCGACCGCAGTGCGTCGACGTATGGCTGCTGTTCCTTTCCCCAGGTCGAATCGAGAAACGCGTCGCGAATTTCTCGTACCTGACCCGCCGTCCAGCCCGCCTTCCGGACGTCCCGTTGGCGGAGACTGGCGAGCATTTGGTCGGCGGTGACACGTGCGTCGCCAACGACCGCGACGGTTGGCGCGTAATTGCGGTTGATCTCGTTTGCGTCCACGTCAACGCGGACCAGTGTCTTGGGCATCGGCATGCGCTGATAGTTGGTCTCCATGGCACCGAGCTTCGAACCGAAGACGAGGAGTAGATCGGTGGAGCGAAGCATCTCGTCGATCGGATTGCCGGTATCCCACGCCTTGCCGATGAACATCGGATGATCCGCCGGGACGCTTCCCTTGCCCATGGCTGACGTAAGGATGGGGGCCCCGAGCTGCTCGGAGATCTGGGCAATAGCCTGTCCTGCCCCGCTGCTCACCGCGCCACCGCCACACCAGATCACGACCCGTTGCGCATCGGAGATTGCGTCGATTGCTTTGGCAATCGACTCGCTCGACGGGACGCTCGGCTCACAGCTTGCCGGTGCGAGCATCTCGGCTTCGGCAAAATCGGCAAGCACGTCAAGCGGCACCTCAACGTGTGTTGGTCTAGGACGCCCACTCTTCATCTCGCGAAACGCCTTCTCGACCAGTTCCGGAATCTGGGCAACGTTGGTGGCACGCGCGTTCCATTTCGTGACGGCGTGCATGACGCCGAGCTGATCGCTCAGGTCATGTAGATGGCCGAGCATTTGGCCGGCCCACTCCTGCTCCACGTTCGACGAGAGGATCAGAATCGGGGATGAGTCGGTGTAAGCCTCGCCCACAGCCGTCATCACGTTGGTGATTCCGGGACCAGTGATGATGACGGCGACGCCAGGCTTGCCCGACGCGCGAGCGTAGCCGTCGGCCATGAATCCTGCGCCCTGTTCATGCCTCGCCAGAATGTGCGTGATGTTGGAGTCGACCAACGCGTCGTAGATCTCGAGCGTGTGGACTCCAGGAATTCCGAAGACCACGTCGACGCTCTGGCTCTCCAGCGCGCGAACCGCGGCTTGACCACCCTTCATGCGCTCAGCCATCTTCACCTCCCCCTTCGAACAAGTTTGTTTATGACACTTAAGCGCCGGTCCCCACAGCGTTGGAGACGCGGCGCCCGACGAGTATAACCGTGCGCGCCTTTTCGCCGCGAATCAGTTCCCTCAGAGACCTGCGGCGATGAGATCCGTCGATTGCCAAATCCGATCCAGAATCTGAGTCATGTCGGATCCATCGACGATATGCGGCTGATAGAAGTCCTCGATGAGAACCGGTACGAAGCGGATTGCCGCGACCCGGTTCTGTCGGAAAACGAGGTGCATGATCAGCCCTTGTTTGGTCTCCAAGGACCAATCCTGGTCGAAAACGAAATTGGCAAGTGAGTAGATGATCGGCTTCCCCTTGTAGACCTCCATGCCCTGAACCCAGTGGCAATGTGAGCCGATCACCATGTCGGCGCCGACGTCGATGGCGTTGCGTGCGATCATCTGCTGCTCCGCATTTGGAACCAGCTGATACTCGATGCCCCAATGGACGAAGGGGATCACGAGGTCTGCCTGCTGGCGCACCGCCGAGATGTCTTGCGCCATGATATCGATGTCGAGAGGGCAGGTTCCCGCGGTCGAATCGGTCGCGCCGTATGTACCCCCGGTGATGCCGTCGTACCCCAGAATCGCGATCTTGCGGCCCTGAACGTCGAAGATGGTCGGTTTTCGAGCCTCTTCCAGGTTCTCGCCTATGCCGAAGTGCTTGATGTTGTGCTGGTCCAATGCCGCCAACGTGTCGCGCATGCCGTGGGCACCGAAATTCATGCTGTGGTTGTTGGCCTGACTGACCGCGTCGATCCCAGCCAGCGACATACCATCCGCGCCCGCCGTGTAGGTCATGAAGGAGAACGTGAGTGGGTCTGACGGTGGTTCGATGTCGTCGGCGAGCGAGCACTCGAGGTTGGCGATCGTGAGGTCAGAACCTTTTAACTCGTCGGCCACTAATCGGAACGGCGCCTGATAGTCGTTGAGCCTGGTCATGATGGTATGTACCGTCCGTCCGAGGATCACGTCGCCGACCCAGGAGACCGTCAGCGGAGGCGCCGTGGCTGGCACTTCACTGGATGGAGTTGCAACGAAGTTCTCGACCATGGGCGCTGAATCCGCTGTGCCGCTGAGAAACAGATCGAGATCGAATGGCCATTCGTCGGGAGATTGCGCCTCAGCGAGAAGATCCACGCCGTCAACGATGAGACTCAACCCACGGAAATCGACGTCGTCGACCGGCACCATGGCAACAGCTCCCGGGCTATCCGCAAACTGGCCCACGAATTCGTCAAAACTTGCGACCTTCGTTGCGGAGTCGCTCGTCCCGTCGACTCGAGCCCCGGATATGATGAACAGTTGGACCGGAACCGACGTCGGCGACCCGACGTCGGCCCAATCCGTGACGGTCCCGCTCAGCAGCGCTCCAGCTTGATCGGAGGAGATCTCTCGAATAGGAATGCGTGGTGAACAGACGGGAACCAGCGCCATCTTCGCCAGCGATACGGGCTGGTCTCCGTTTGCCGGCCTGGTCGTCGAGATGCTCAGGTCGGCTTGTTCGCCAGCAATCACACGCCGGATGTCGACCGCTCCGTCTCCCGATTGTGCTGCGATTTGGGCGATCGCCTGTTCCGCGATTGGCCCCCATGCCGTCGGAATCGTCGGATCGACCCAAACGCTGACGGTGATCGGATCGGGCGTCGGCGTTGGACTTGGACTTGGAGATGAGCTAGGCGACGGAGTCGGAGCCGCAATGATCGCTTGTGCCGCCGCAGGAGACGGGGTCGCGGTGGATTTGGCCACGGGAGCAGTTGGAAGAATTGTTGGCGCGTTGGTGGGAGTGACGCCGTTGCCCCTGCGACAAGAGGCAAGCAAGGTGCCCGCGGCCACCGAGATGCCGAGAACGAATCCGCGTCGTGAAACCGTCTTTTTCAACATGCTTGACTCCACGCTCCGTGACTCTCATCATAGGGGCCGCGCGACACGCCATTAGCCCGACAGCACTACACAGTTTCGGAAATATCAATGATCGATCGTCCGTGGTTCGGAAACGAATATGGAGAACATGATCGTGCACGGCTCGAGTCTTATCAGGCGCACGCTCGCCTCGTGTCTGGTTCTTTCAGTGATGTTCTCGCTGTTTCAGTCGCCTGAGCCAGGTTTGGCGGCTCCCAGCTCCGTCTTCTTCTCCCAGACTGGGCATACACTGTCCGATCAGTTTCTGACCTACTGGCGGGAAAACGGCGGACTATCGATCTATGGATTCCCAATAAGTGAGCCATTCGATCAAGGTGGATTCAAGGTTCAGTATTTTGAGCGGGCACGATTCGAGCTTCATCCAGAGTTCGCCGGGACTCCTTTTGAGGTCGAGCTTGGACTGCTTGGTACGTTGTTCGCTCAAGATCTGACCCAGGGCGACGCATTCCGGCCGCAATCTGCTTTGCCGGATTGGCAAGATACGGCCAGCCGTGACTACTTCGCTGCCACCGGTCACTACCTCTCCTATGGGTTCAAGACTTATTGGGAGAAGAACGGCGGGCTGGCTGTCTTCGGTTACCCAATCAGCGAGGAGACGAGCGAAAACGGCCGCACCGTTCAATACTTCGAGCGTGCTCGATTCGAGTATTGGCCGGAGCACCAGGGGACACCCTACGAAGTCCAGCTCGGTCTATTGGGCGATTGGGCAGCCAAACTCGATCAGGTCGACACCGCGTCAATCGACCGTCCGGACGGTATTCCAGACTACTCTGCAGCACTCTTCTCTGGACCTCGATCGCTCCACATCCCGGTCTTGATGTATCACCAGATCGCCCCCAGCGCGGATCGATACGTGACGCCGCTCTGGAAGTTTGAGCAAGAGATGGACTGGGTGCAGTCGCGCGGTTACCACACGGTAAGCCTGCAACAACTGTACGACTACATGTTCAACGGCGGATCGTTGCCTTCGAACCCCATCGTGATCTCGTTCGACGACTCAACCGCTGGACACTGGGATGCTGCGGCGGCGTTGGACGCGCGAGGGATGAAGGGTGTCTTTTTCGTAGTCACCGGTCACTCGCAGCTCTCGCAAGACCAGCTTCGTTCGATGTCTCAACGCGGGCACGACGTTGAGTCACACAGCGTCAGTCACCCCTATTTCACCCAGCAATCCGACGACAGCCTGAGCTACCAGCTCAATCAGAGTCGAGCGACACTTGAATCGATTCTCGGGCAGCAGGTGAATTTCATTGCCTATCCATACGGCGACTACAATGGCCGCGTCATAGACGCCACCGCATCGGCCGGGTACACGGGTGGAATCGCCGCTTGGGGCGGTGAAGATTGGACGACCGCGAAACGCTGGAACGAGCCGCGAGTCGAGATCTCTGGCTTGCTGTCTCTCGATCAGTTCGCGGCCCTTGTCCAGCAATGACGATCGAATCGGCTACTCGCTCCCAGCGGCCGTCATGATCCAGACGCGCACCTGATCGGGAACCAACTCGGCAAAGCGCTTTGCGTCGTCGGCCGATCCGACGATAGCGCCGAAATGGACCGGTATGGCTACGCTGGGTTGTACAAGGCGCGCTGCCTCGGCCGCCTCTTCCGGTGTCATTACGAACTTGCCACTCACCGGCAGGAAGGCATAGTCAACAGGTCCAACAGATTCCATCTCAGGGATGACGTCAGTGTCACCCGCGGCGTAGAACGTCAGGTCGTCGATCTCGAGGATCAGCCCAAGATGCTCGGCCTCTTTGGGATGGGTCGGCTCTCCGGATGGTCGCAGCTTCGTGGTGGTATAGGCCGGGACCGTACGGATTTTGAGCGCGCCGATGGTTGCTGATTCACCAGGCGTCAGCACCTTCACGTCTCCGTCGAGCTTGGCAGCAGCCGTCTTGTTCGCGAACACGGCAGTGTCGCCCGAGCGCACTCTGTTGATGTCGTCGGGCGAGAGATGATCGCCATGCTCATGGCTGATCAGGAGGACGTCCGCCTTTGGTTCACCATCCGGAACGTGGTACGGATCGATATAGATTTGCATCCCTCTTGCCTCGATGCGGATCGACGACTGTGCATACCAGGTGATTCCCGGCTCCATGTCACGTGCTCCTTTCGATCAATGCGTCGGACTGCAATCGACCTCCAACGCCTCGAGAACGGCGTCACGAATGATCGTTCCCAGGGCATCAAACAGCCGTTCGCCTTCGTTGGCGGACGCGGTTGCGGGCTCGCCAAAATAGCCGAGTTCGCCGCCCGCCTCGGCAAACGTCTTGGCACCCGCGCTCAATTGAGCAGGGAGATCGACCCAGACCGGAGGTAGCTTGCGCGCCTCGTCCCAGCGAACTGCGCTCGGGCTAACGGCCAGCATCAGCGACGTTTCGTATCCTCCGGCGTGCCGCGCGCCGCGCCGGAATTCTTCGCTCAACCGTTCCGCCCAGCGCGGTTCGCGCTTGTCCGGCGCGACGATTGGAATCCCAGTGTCACTGCTCGCGGTCCGCGCGGCCCGCTGGATGGCGGCAACATGCGCGGGCTCCAGATGAGCGTTGCAGACGCAGAGAGCTCGATACTCCTGGGTCGCGGCGTGCGTCAGCAATGAGGTGAGATTCGCTTCGAAGGCGTACACGTCAACGGGAGACGTGCCGCCGAAGCACGTCCCCACGAAGCTCACGCCGAACGATATGGCCGGCAATATCAGTACGGGCAAACCGTGGCCGGCAAGGCGGAGCGCACCACGTTTCGCCATTTCACGCGCGATGATGACGTCAGTCTCGAGTGGAAGATGAGGGCCGTGAGCCTCTATTGCGCCAACGGGTAGGAGCCCAATCGGACGCCGTCGCAACACAACCTCGGCCTCTTGCCACGTCAATTCTGCCAACTCGAATACCGGCTCGGACAACGCCTCTCCGAATCTCAATGTCAATTCAACAGTTCCACGGGTTCTCTCTTCGATCATCGCATGATCAAGGCCGGTCGTTCAATTCACGATTGCTGACCTTCGTTCGTACAGGCGAGCTGTGCTATATTCGGTGGCATAGTGCGGGTAATCAGATCGTTGATTCGCAAACGATAAGGAGCGAGGTCCATCGATGAAATTGGTCTTCGCGATCGTACAGGACTACGATGCGAATCAGCTTCTGAAGTCGATTACCGATGCCGGGTTTCGCGCCACACGGATCGCCAGCACAGGCGGTTTCTTGCGGGTGGGAAATACTACTTTAATGGTCGGCGTGCAAGATTATGAAGTCCGCAAGGTTGTTCGACTGATTGACAACAACTGCCGCCAGCGGACCGAGACTGTCCAGCCGGAGATCATTGGTGACGTCCACGACTGGTATCCGGCAGACCTGGTCGACGTCGTGGTGGGTGGCGCGACCGTCTTCGTCGTGAACGTAGAACGATTCGAGCGTATTTGATGGACGCGGTTTACGGACGCAGGCGACCGGTGGAACGAAAGACGTTGCGGTCCAAGATGATCAATTTGTTCACGGCACTGACCGTCAACGCCGCGATCGTGCTGAGCGCGCCAGGTTCATCGACCGTTGACCCGGCGGCAATTGTATTGCAGCGCAGACAGCGCCTCATCGACGACCGCTGGCACGAAGGCGAGTATGTGTCCGGCCCCCGGCCGCGCGTCATTTTGACGGACATCACCAGAGTGATCCCGGCCATGACGCGGCTTGACCTCATTTCTGACAACTAACATTTAGCATTCGTTCACTAAACATGAATCGAGCGGGTTCAACATGTGAGCCCGCTCGTCATTTGCCTACGTATTGATCGTGAAATCGTCTCTGGTTAGCTGGCCGCCGCGAGCATCTCGCCAGGGATCATCTGACCGAGCAAACGCTCCATCGCCATGATGTGGCTGCAGGTGCCGGCCTGAAGTGCCGTGAATGAATGACAGTCGCATGACCATTGGCTGTCATGGTAGCTGACGTTGTAGGTGTCATGCTCGCCCTGGAACTTGACGTCCAGGTCCTGGATCTGTGCTCGCCCGGGTTCTTCCGCGTAGCGGCGCGCCTTTTCGATCTTTCCAATCATGCTCGAGTTCACCAGTAGTACTCCTTTCCGCGGTCCGAGCGTTCCCCCGCCCCGCCCGCGACTATCTCACTGGTGGCGTCTCTCGCGACACCTTAAAACAGAAGAGCACCAGGAAGTCAGTTTCCCGGTGCTCACCTTGGGCTATTCTCAATGGTGGGACGAACGTCCATAGTGCTCGTCGTCCTCTCGTGGATGAACTATCTATTAAGGTGATTATAGCGTGCTGGTGGAGGATGTCAAAGGCGGGCGGACGAATTGTCATGTCAACAAAGCGCGGCTGTCACATCAATCGAGAGTACCAGCGATCGCCAACCGCTGTTGAGCGCCGCGATTCTGGCAGGCGGACAAAGCCGGAGAATGGGGGAGGAAAAGTCACTCCTTCATCTCGCGGGCCGAACGATGATCGAGACTGTTGCCGATCGCGTTTCGTCGGTAGCAAATGACGTCTTCGTGGTCGCCAATGATGGCGCCGTCTATGAGGAGTTCGGGTTCCGCGTCGTACCTGACGCAATCCCAGGGGCGGGATCGCTTGGGGGCGTCTATACAGCGTTGCTCAGCGCGGCGCACGATCTCTGTTTGGTGGTGGCCTGTGATATGCCGTTGCTCAATATCGACTTGTTGCGTCGCATGGCAGAGTCAATCGGCCAGCATGACGTGGTGATCCCATCACTCTCAGCCGAGCGCAGCGATCAGGGGAAGACTGAGACACTCGAGACGATGCACGCGATCTACCGAACGTCGATCGCTCCGGATCTCGAACGAAGAATCCGAGCAGGAGATCTCAAGGTCGCAACTGCGCTGACAGGCTTTAACATGCTTCGAATAACGGAGGAGGCGATTCGCCGGATTGATCCAGATCTTGAATCGTTTTTCAACGTCAACACGCCTGATGACTACGCTTTCGCGCGCTCGAGACTGGAACGAAGACGTTGAGCCGCCAATCGGTGGTTGTTCGCACATTGCAGGTGAATCGCGTCGAGGCAGCAAGTGTGTCATGATGATGTCGCGTTTCGATGTCATTCACGTTCACTCATTAGGCGCGAGGTACCTGGTAGCTGCACTCTCGATAGTAAGAAGGGATGAACGTGGGAGACGACACCGAACGATCGGGAATCGTGACGCTTCTTTCCGATTTTGGCAGCCGCGACACGTACGTTGGGCAGATGAAGGGCGTTGTCCTGGCCATCGCGCGCGAGGTGCGCATCGTCGATCTGACGCATGAGGTGCGAGCGCAGGACGTGACCGAAGGTGCGTTTCAGCTCGCGACGGCCTGGAGCACGTTTCCATCCGGCACGGTGCACGTCGCCGTCGTGGACCCTGGAGTTGGCACGTCGCGGCGCGCCATTGCGTTTCGCTTTGGTGGGCAGTTTTTCGTCCTGCCGGACAATGGGCTGGCGTCATTCGTGCTTGACGGTGCCTCTCCTGACGAGGTGGTGTCTCTCGATCGACCGGCAGCCAGACGTGAAAGCGTCTCTTTCACGTTTCACGGACGAGACGTCTTTGCACCGGCTGGAGCGCAGCTTGCACGCGGTATGGCACTTCAAGACCTTGGATCGCCTCTTGATCCGGAGTCCCTGATCCGATTGGACTTTCCCACGGTCGACGTCGAGCCTGGTGTCGTGCGCGGTCCAATCGTCTCTATCGATCACTTCGGGAGCTGCCGCACGTTTATCCGTCCCGAAGACCTGCCCGCGGCACCGGAACGCGTTACCGTTCGGTGCGGTCGAGCGGTGGTCCGCGGGATCGTAAAGACGTATGGTGACGTGCCCGAAGGGCGGACCTTGGCGCTATTTGGCAGCCATGGTGGGCTGGAGGTCTCGGTAAGCGCGGGAGACGCCGCCAAGGCGTGGGAGCTGGAACGCGGAATGCCGGTCGAGGTTCGGGGCAACGACTGACCGACCGGTCGTGGCTGCTATACTTGGGACCCGAATTCGATCGCGACGACGAGAGGAACGTAGACCCGAGATGCCGAAGAAGACCACCCGTTCACGCCGAGACGGAAAAACACGGGTCAACGAGGCGCAGCTTCAGGCTTACCGAGCGCGAAAAGCCGAGACTGTTGCGCACCCAGACGCGAAGCCCGACGCTCCTGTGGAAAGCTCGCGCCAGACGACGTCGTCTGGCGTCGTGACCGCGTGGGGACACGTCGGCGAAGAATATGACATGATCAAGTCCGATCTGGTGCGGCTGTTCATCATCACCGCGGTGATGTTCGTGATCATTCTGATCCTCTGGTTCTTCTTGGCGTAGGTTCCACTCCACCCGAAAGTGCGTAATCGAAACGGGCTCGGCATGACATAATTGCCGAGCCCGTGTTGGATTTGAGTTCCGATCGACAATGGCGACCGAGCTACTTCTGAGCGGCGCTGTCTTCTTCCTCTTCTTCCTCATCACTGTCATCGTCGTCATCGTCGTCAGAATAGTCGTCGTCGGAGTCATCGTCGGACAGTTCCTCGAACCCCTCCGACTCCTCCTCGTCATCGTCGTCGTCCCCATCATCATCGTCGTCGTCGTTGTCGAGGAGATCAGGCTCGAGCTCACGCGCCATCCGACGTGTGTCCCGTAGATACGGACGCGGCGCGGCGATGGTCGCCTGGCGTTGAAAGGCGACTGGGTACGGGGAATCAGGATCGTGTGAGACTTCGCGCAGGATTATGCGTGCCGTCATGCCGGTCAGCGCCACGACATAGACCTTGAACCGATTGCCCGATTCAATCAGGCGAATCATGCGCTGAGCGATCTTGGGTTCGAGCTGACCGAGCTTGTTGCCGTGCTGGTCGTAGACCGCGACGTTCTTGTCCTCGACTTGTAATTCGACCTCGTCGGCCGGAGCCAGCTGCGTCAGGATCGCGTCGTCGGTTGGCCGGATGAGGTCAGTCATGAAGGTCTTGCCGACCTCTTGCACGAAGACGTTTGCCAAGACCGCGTTACCCGAACGATGGGCGGCCGTCGCGGCCACGGAGTCAGAGGCCTTGGCGGAAATCAGCTGCTCGAGGCGGCCCGCATTTCGCTGGGCAATGACGTTGGACGAATCGAGAGATAGCGCCTGGCGATAGACGTCGATCGCATCGTCCAGATTCCCGATCTCCATCAGCGCCTTGCCCAGTCGGTTCATCGCCTCGACGTCTCGGGCACTTGCCTCGAGGATCTTACGATTGACATCGGCCGCTGCCTGCCAATCGCCGTCAATGGCGTGCTTGCGCGCCTCCTCGGCGAGCTTCCTCGCAGTCCGATTTCGTCCATCTGGCTGATACGCTGCCAAACTCCACCTTCACTTTCGCGGTTCGAATCGAGCCAGTCCTAAATGCTGACCGGCTCGCCTGACGTTACTTCTCCCAAGAGATACCAAGGTGATGATTCAGTGATTCGTACCGTGACGTACTGGCCCTTCCAGTCGCCCGGCGCATCAAAGAAGACCAATGTATTACCCCGCGAGCGCCCTCGCCAGCGACCCTTAGAGAATCCGTCGACCAACACTTCGAGCTCGGTTCCAACGTGTCGCGTGTTGCGTCGCGTACAGACTTCGCGTTGGAGGTCCTCAACGGCTCGATGCCGGCGCTTCTTCTCGACCCACGGGACCTCGTCCTCCCAGCGGTTGGACAGGGTTCCGGGACGTGGCGAGTACATCGCCACGTGAACCTTGTCGAACTCAATGTCCGAGAGGAGTTCGAGTGTGTGGTCAAACTGGTCGGCGGTTTCACCCGGGAATCCGACAATGATGTCGGTGGCAAGAGTGACGCCGGGAATCGTTTCACGGATGTAGGCAATGCGCTCGTGATAGTAATCGACGGTATACGTGCGACGCATGCGTCGCAGGACCTCATTGTCGCCAGCCTGGATTGGCAGGTTGATGTGTTCGCACAGGCTGGGGAGATTGGCCACGGCGTCGATGATCCGATCTGACATGTACTTCGGATGCGATGTCAAAAAGCGAACGCGTTTGATTCCGTCAATGGCGTCGATGGCGGTCAGCAAGTCGGCGAGATCCGGTTGCGCTGGCAGGTCGTGACCATAAGCGTTTACCGTTTGGCCCAAAAGTGTGACTTCGGTGACTCCGCGACGCGCGATGTCAGTCACTTCCGAGACGATCTCGCTCATCTGGCGACTGACTTCACGGCCGCGACGGTACGGGACGATACAATAGGAGCAGACGAAATTGCAGCCATAGATAATCGGGACGAACGCCGTCACCTCTGGGTCGACCGCCTCGTCCTGATAGTAGTGAGGCAGCTCAGCGAGATCGACGTCGACCGTCTCGATCTCGGGCGCGATCTCCACCAAGCGTTCGAATTCCGACGGCCCGTAGAAGAGGTCAACATGTGGGAATCGCTCGGCAAGCTTGGCTTGCTGCCCAGTCACCATGCAACCGGTTAGGGCAATCTTCAAATCAGGATTCTGTTGCTTGAGGCGTAGGAGTGCCCCGACTTTACCGGCTACTTTGTCTTCGGCCGCTTGACGGACGACGCATGAATTGACGATGATGACGTCAGCGGATTCTTCCATCATGGTCGGCAGATAACCTGCCTGGCGCAGGATCGCGGAGGCTTTCGACGACTCCGCTTCGTTCATCTGGCAGCCGACCGTCCAAACAAAGAAGCGCTTGGCTCCGTCCAGAGCCGGCTCGTCGACTTGGCGCTCGCGTTTTTCGTTGGTGACAGTAAGCGGGATCACGTAAACCTCCGGAAAACGTCGGTTCGTTTCGAACGCTCAGTATAACGTACTTACCCGATGACGTTGCAGTGACGTCTGAGACGTGCGACCATGACGAATCTAGAGCGTTGATAAAGCAGAGCGTGGGTTGAGCCGCGTCAACCGCCCGCGTCAAGGGAAGAGCGGACGTCAAAGTCCGCTGGGGAAGGTACGCAGGCACTTAATCGCCTGCGGATCCGTGGCGTCGGAGGAGACCCGTCCTACCGACGCCGCACTCTTCAACGAGCGAATCCGCACTGGACGCACAAACACAAATCTGTTTCAACGTTAACTGTACGAACATCCTGTCGCAATGTGTCGGCTATGTTAAACTCGCGACGCAATGAGCTGCATGTTCCTCACGGCGGTAATCCCGTGGTGGTCCCGTGGGTGTCTGCTTCGTCCATTGCGGGGGACGTAGCGGTTTCAGCGTTTCGGGGGCAAGGGGGGGCGGTGACACAGCACAAATGCGGGACTTGCCGGTATTTCGAAGAGGGCGGGTTCGCGGGATCAGGTCGCTGTGGACACCCATTGCGCAAGAATCTCCAACAGATGGTCCTTGTACGCAAGAGCGAGCTGGCTTGTCGCACCGACTGGGCAAACGATCTGTGGGAGCCCAAAGAGGGCGCCGAACCAGTCCCGATCAGCAGTAGTCCGCGCTTCAGCCCCGACCAACGAGACGGCGACGTCAAGCGGCAGTACACTGATCGAGTAACCGCTGTCAGCGTCAGCATGGCTCCCACCACAACTACTGACCGAGGCACGTCACAGGAACGGCAAGCCTCGCCCCAGCGAGCCGCTGAGATTCGAAGAGAGGCGCCGTCCGACCGAGGCGATTCAGCGCCGAGTGACTACGATCATGCGAGGCAAGCAACGTCCCCTACCGTCACGGAAGAACCCAGCGTCAATCGACGTCCGTCCAACCCTCAGGCATCCGAATCGCCTCGAACCGAACGGCCGTATGCTCCGCCGACGAGTGCCCCTCCGGCGTCGACCTCGTCCCAGCCAGATGCTCGCCGCCGAGAAATGCGATCCGATCCAGAACGACCGGCGGCTCATAATGAAACATTCACGGAACGAAGGGAATCTACACCCTCGTTCGATCCGAATCGCGGTGGTCGACCTTCGTCGTATGAACCTGCGCAATCTCGCCGTCCGTCAGGAGACAGATCGGCCGAGCCTGAGGTCCGAACAACCGTCCAGCAAACCGCTGCGGAGCGCATAGCGGCTCGGCACGCCGAGGCCGCTGAGAGAGTTGAGCGAGCGCCTGTTCGACCGAATGTGGCGATGCCGCGGCCCTCGAGCGAGCCACCGGCACCTCCACCCCAAACTCGTCCGGCCTTCGGGTCCATCCCAGAGAAACAGTCGAGTGGCGACGACTTGCCTCAAGGGCGATCGGGTTGGACCGAACCCTTCTCGGTCGCAAAGACGGAAACTGAGTCGCCGCCCGTTCGTGAAGAACGAACGGAGGTTCGGCCGCAGCCGAGACCGGAGGTCGCAACGCCGAGCGTCCCGGTGCGACCGCCGACGGGCGCAGTTCAAACGTCGATGCGTGAGTGCTGTGCAACGTGCCGTGATTTCCGACCGGCCGAAGGTGGCGAACGTGGCTGGTGCAACAACCAATATGCGTTCGACCACCGGCAGATGGTGGACCGCAACGATCTCGCGTGCCGCGGCAGCATTGGGAGTTGGTGGATCGCTAGCGACGATTGGTGGCTGCAGAAGGCAGATATCTCGCACCATGGTCGCCCCACGCCAGTTGTCGACGACCTGCTGCGCCAGTTGCTCGATACACGCATGGCAAACGCACGCCGGCGATCGGGACGGGGCTAAGTTCGGGCCGATTTGATATGCTCGTTATGAGGTCCATTTCGATCCGGTCGGTGTTCAGGTTCACGTCGGGGACGGAACTTGAATATCAAGCTCGGGAAGGGACACACGAAAAACCTTGACCTCTGAGTTCGGCGAGCTGCTGCGTCATGCGCGTGCCTATAAAGGCGTGACGCTCCGGGAGGCTGAACGCGCCACGCGAATCAGCCGACATTACCTTGTGGCACTGGAGCGTGAAGAGTTTGACGACCTTCCGGCGCTGACGTATGCGCGTGGGATCGTCCGTCGCTACGCCGAGTATCTCGGTCTTGATCCTGTGGCTGTTCTGGCTAAGTTCGAGGATATTCACGGTCAGCGCAGTGGTGGCTTCCGTGTCGTACCGGCGATGAAGCCGCTTGACGTCCCCTCTCACTGGGCGCCAAATTTCGCCATCATCGCGTTCATGGTGGTGATGTCTGCCGTCATATTTGCCTGGATGTACAGCGCCTATTTCGCACCGTCCGACAACCTCTCCACGCCAACGACCAGCGCAATTAGTGGTGTCGGCACCCCATCGACCGCGATTTCTACGGCCACGGCGACCGAAGTTGGCACCCCAAGCGGCTTGATTGCCGTCGGAACGGCGACATCAACGCCAGTGTCGAGCGAAGCCTCAACTCCCACGCCAACAGAACAGATGGCGACGGAGGCGCCGACGTCAACGCCGACAACGGCACCGACGCCGACTCCGGCACCCCCACCTCCAACGCCGACGCCGGAGAACACAACGCACACATTCGCGTTCTCGGCGACGCATGATGTCTGGATTGATGCCACCGTGGATGGAAAGCTCGTCTTTTCCAACGTGCTCGCGGCTGGGCAGTCGAAATCATTCACCGGTCAGCAGATGTCATTGAGCTCAGGCGACGCCGAGTTCGTCATCGTCTCCGTCGACGGCGTATCACAGGGCGTGCTCGGTACCACGTGGGACGCCAGTCAGACATACCCCACGAGTTCCCAATAGTCTTCCGATTAACAGATCAACGTGGGACTGGCGGCACTTCGCCCTGATTCGGGCGCGTCTCGTCCACCCGCGCCGCGATCGTCTCGGACATTGGCTCGCGAGCTGGGACCACAATCGTGATGGCGCCGGGAATGACGTCGAGTGTCACGGGCGTGGTGCCAATCACGTCACC
Organism: uncultured Chloroflexia bacterium; assembly: GCA_963713965.1. Classification (GTDB taxonomy): domain Bacteria; phylum Chloroflexota; class Chloroflexia; order Thermomicrobiales; family Thermomicrobiaceae; genus CALAGB01. The sequence continues at coordinate 550,818 of OY970217.1, read as the reverse complement.
ATCGCATTCGACGGGCGCTGGCGGGTCGCTTTCCACTACGATATGCTTTCCCGTGAACTGCCGCACGTAGCTGGAGCTTTCGATGCGTCCGATTGCCATGCGAGAGGCGATCTCGGTGGTTGCCGCGAAGTTCGGCGGAGTAAAGACGATCACGTCGAGAAGACCGTCGTCTGGTCGGATGTTGCGTCCCACCTCGAAGCGCGGGTCGAGAACGAACGAACCGTTGGCGACCAGAACCATTTTGGCGTCGGTCGATATTTGTCGATCATCGACGGTGATGCGGAACGTCCATGGCCGACCCGACATGTGTTTAAGAGCAGCTGGCACGTATGCGAACCATGCCGCGGTGCGCTTTAACATTGGAGCGGTGTCCTCCATCATGAGGGCGTCGAACCCGCACCCAACCATGTGAAGCGCGATTCTGTTTTCGATCTTGATGACGTCGATGGTTCTCGATTCTAATGTGCCAATCAATGCGCGAGCCGCGCGACGAGTCTCGTTCGGGATATTGAAGTTGCGTGACACCACGTTGGTCGAGCCGTTGGGGACGATCGCAAGCCTGGCACGTGTACCGAGGATACCTGCCGCCACCTCGCTAACCGTTCCGTCGCCGCCCACCGCGATGACGAGATCTGAGTCGCGCGCCGCCGCTCGACCCAAACCAATCGCGTCTCCCGCACGCCGGGTGCGGATCACGGTGAGCTTCATGTGAGGCGATAGTACCTCGCGCAGGATGGCCTCAACGTCATCGGCGCTGCGTCTGCCGGTGTACGTGTTGACGATCGCGGTGGCGACAGGCTTCGTGGACATTTGAGCTATTCAGACTCCACATTGAAGCGAAGCATGGCACCGATCGCGCCAAACTCGGCGGCTTGCTGTCGATGGTCTGGCGAGTTGAGAAACACAACGCGTGCGCCCTGACGGAATGCACCGAGCACGATGTCGGGAACGATATTGTCGACCTGGCGCAGATCGCCGCCGCAGTAGACGCACTCATTCGTCGAAGAGTCGCTCGGTATCTGGAGTGACCCGCATTGTTGACAGATCGCTCCGGCGTGCTCGAAGGAACCGTCGACGATGAGCGTCATGATCTGCCCACGCTGGAGGGCTTCAATGGTCGCCGCGACTCCTGTGGCTCGCAGTTCACCAGACGGTGCCTGATTGCGCAGCGCGTCGATCATGCGCTGCTTCTCATGATCGAGCCAGCGATTGATGACATCGCAGCTCTCACGGTGCACGTCGTTGATGTTGGCTTCCGGCAAGATGCGGATGCTGCCGACGTGCCGTTCTCGCACGTATGGATGAAGCGTTTCAACGAACCCTGCGACGACCTCTTCTGGTCCGCCGATCACAAGTAATCGGAACGGCCGCTGCTGCGCAAGATCGAAGAGTTGACTCGCCGTCTCCTTGAAGTGAGCGCGAACGTGCTCCTCGATATGACGCTCGTAGCGAGCTTGGGACCAGCCACCCTGATCATGCTGGCCCGGAACCATGTCGTCTCGTGACTCAGAAAGCTCTTCGATCTTTCCCATGTGACCATAGAAGACACGTGCCTGGTCACGAGAGATAAGGCACGTGCAGAACGGCTCCATCTGCTCGCGTAGCCGAATGAGCGGCACGACGTCAGTCCGCGGGCCGATGTTCACGCGGCTCTCTATATCGGATGGAATCTCGATCGCCTCGAAGAGATCATTGCGCGAATTTACGAAGAGCGCGAGGCCGCGACCGTAGTGATCCTGCTCGTCCCGTACGAACTCGCGTATACGCTCGATGTCTGAATTCGCTGCTTCTCGCTGGTCGTGGCTGTAGTTCGACTCGACCTGTTCGGCTGCCTGGTTGAGCAGATTCTTCAGTCGAATGGTGTAGTCGTCGTCGATGCGCTCTTTATCGATTCGAAGGTAAAGGCTGATCGTCGGCCACTCGGACGACTGTGCATCGCTGAGGGCCTCAATCTTGTCGCGCGTCATCATGTGAATACCTCTCAAACTCGGATGCTGACGGCGGCATGACTCGAATTGACGTTGAAGAGGAACTGAGTCCGGTCTTTAGTCCGCCTCGATTTCATCGGGCCCGAACACCCGCTCCACGATGTAGTTCGAGAGCCAGGTAGCGGCGGCCGCCAGGATAAGGTTCAGGATCCCGCGCACGAGATTCTTGGTCATTGACCATCCCTTCGCTCAGTTCGGATTGCCGACTATGGATTCAACGGACCGCCAAAGTGGCGACGGTCCCTGTTCACGCTACGCGCACAACTCCTGCCGCTACGTACGTGACGCCGCGTGCGGAGCGAGATGAGTGGATATCAGTTTAACATGTGGTGTCGGACTACGGTCTGAGCCCTGTTTCCGACGTACCCGGACGTTGCCGCTGTTCCTCGTGCTCCCACCCGGCCACGATGCCCAGCGCAACGATCCAGGCCACGATGACGGCCGTCAGAACGAGGACGTCAGCAACCGTCAGTTCGCGGACAATCTGGTGAGCCAGGGGCGGAATACGTTGAAACGGCCAGACAGCAGGAAGCGTCAGTCGCTCGATCACGTGCAGTCCGCGCTCGGTGGTGGTTGGGACGCTAATCAAAATGGCGATGCGAAGCAGGAGGCCGGTCACCACGAGCGTTCCGGCGTTGATCAGGACGGCGCGCAAGATGTTGATCGTCTCCGGACGGTGTTTGCTCTGTCGGGTCCGGGGGGGTCTGACCTGGCTCACGCGCGTGATTCGACCAACGCGACAACCCGATCGACGATCGCCTCGGCGAGGCTGGTCTTGCTCATCTGAGGAAGCTCTTCTGGATCAGATTCACGTCTGATGAAGAACGCGCGGCTCATGTCGCTTCCCATCGTTTCCGGTCCGATATTCGCAACGATCATGTCGAGTGACTTCCGAGACAGCTTGTCTCGAGCTGATTCCAATAGCTGCTCAGTCTCGGCGGCGAAGCCCACTTTGATCAGTCCAGGTTGATGGACGCTGGCCAGGATGTCTCGCGTTCGCTCCATCTCGATCACCAGATCCGCCTCAGATTTCTTGATCTTGTGCTCGGCGACCTGTCGCGGCCGGTAATCGGCTACTGCGGCGGCCATGACTAAGATTTCGGCGCCACGCACCGCGTCATCCACCGCGAGATACATCTCCTCGGCGCTCTCGACCGACACGAATGTTGCCTCATTGGGAGGGGGGAGCGCAGTTGCTCCACTCACGAGTGTCACAAACGCGCCTTCGTCGAGAAAAGCCTCGGCGATGGCGTAACCCATCTTGCCACTCGAGCGATTCGTGACATAACGAATTGGATCGATCTTCTCTCGTGTTGGTCCCGCACTCACGACGACACGCCGACCACTCAGCCGACCTGATGTCGCTGCTGCCAGGCGAACGGCATCCACGAGCCGCGGTATTGGAACGAGCCGACCATAACCGATTGCTCCGGACGCGAGCGCTCCCTGTTCCGGCCCGATGATACGGACGCCTCGTTGGCGCAGAATCCTGAGATTCTCCTGCGTTGCCGGGTGCAAATACATGTTGTGGTCCATCGCCGGAGCGACGATCAGCGGCGCGGTACAGGCCAGGGCGCTCACCGTGAGCATGTCGTCAGCCAGGCCGTGCGCGAGCTTGGCGATCATGTCGGCCGTTGCCGGCGCCACAAGCATGACGTCGGCGCGCTCGGCCATGCTGATGTGCCCGTGCAGTTCGTCGGTCCATGGTTCGAAAACCTGCGTGTAGACCTTGCGTTGGGTGAGTGTCTGAAAAGGGAGTGGTTTCACGAACTCGAGAGTCGACTGCGTGAGCATGACATCGACGAGTGCACCGGCCAGCGTCAAGTCGCGCGCTAGCTCGATCGCCTTATACGCGGCGATCCCGCCGGAAACACCCAGAACGACGTGTTTACCATTGAGCAACCGGCTCATTTATGCTCCAGCCGAGAGAGGATTCGAACTCACCGCAGAGGAGCTACTCGGCCTTCGAGAGCAAGCCGCTCGAAGCGCGACTCCACGGTCGAAACGATCTCACGAAAGCCGAACTCGAGCCGTGGGAAGGCGAGCCACGCGACCCCGACTGCGAAAATGGACCCCGTGATGACGCGAAGCTCCCAGGTGCTCTCACGCCATCCGAATAGCTGCGTGAATCCGTCCACGGCGATCGGGATGCAGAAGATGCCGAGCTCTTTCAACGTCGCCGGCCGGAGCTTGCGGCTCGACGCGCCGTATACGAGACCGAGGATTAGGAGTCCAGCATAGATGGCGAAGTCCCGCTCACAGTAAGCCATTTTGTAGCCCATGATATGGAAGCTACGCTCAGGCAGCTGATGGCAGATCAGGTGGAATGGACGGTAGATCGTGTTGGCCAGCGTACGATGGCCGTCCGCCATTAGGACTGGAGCGAGGAGTGGCAAGGCGACGAAGATGACGCCGACCGTATTCAGCAGCCACATCCAATGGCGAGCGATGTGATAGATGGCGCGATCGACTCCCAGGATGATGCGCTCTTCCCGGGTTGACCGGACGCGAGCCGTCGATTGCATGACTGACTGCCTTTCACGCCCGCGGTCACGAGGTCCGGGCGCAAACGTCGACGATGAACGTGATGAGGTTAGCATGTGGATTCATACGCGACCAAGCCCGGAGCCAAAAACCGTGACGAATGGGTTGTCTGCTCGCGGGTGGATGAGGCCCGTGCACGGACCGTTTCTTGTCGGACGCCGAAATTCGTACACGTTGACCTGCGTTTGATGCGGTCTACCGTGAGCTTGGATTCCAGGACTCGTTCCATTTCAGCCGAACGTTCGGGAAGGTTCACGGATTCTCGCCCGGAGGCTGGCGTCGCATGTGCAGTTCGCCGGAAGGCAGCGATCGATGACCCGGTCAACGTTCAAATGGACTTGAAAAGCGAGCAGTTTCTGCGCAATCGAGATCCGATTGGAGCGTTGGGGCGGGGACGAAATTCGCCTTGACATCGGTTTGTTCGAGGCGTATACTACACGTTTGCTGATGGGTAGTTGCTCGAACCTTCGGATGTGAATGAAGACGCACGGACGGATTCCGAACGATATGGGCCTTCGGGAGGGGTAGTTATTGCCTTCCCGCTATTTCCATTTACCCGGCGAGCAGTCCAGACGCCAATTCGACGCTCAACACCTCCACCGTCTTGATGTGATCCCGGCGGTGGGCTGAATCGTTTGTGCCCCACATTATATAAGGAGAAGCGCATGGCCGTAACTCTCCGTGACCAGCGCGCCGCCCCCACTGACGGGCGTCAGGTTCTTTCGAACCTGGGCATCGGTCGCCGTTCGTATTCCAGAATCTCGACGGTTCTGGAGATGCCGAATCTCGTTCGGCTCCAAAGTGAATCGTTCGATTGGTTCAAAACCGAAGGCCTGCGGGAACTCCTGGAAGAAATCTCCCCGATCGTCGATTACAACGGGAAGATGGAACTGCATTTCCTCGAGCACCGGTTCGATGAGCCGCGCGCCACTGAGGAAATCTGTCGTGAGCGCGACATGACGTATGCGGCGCCGCTCCGCATTCGCGTGCGTCTCGTGATTCGCGATACTGGCGAAGTCAAGGAAAGCGACGTCTTCCTTGGCGATTTCCCGATCATGACGCCTGATGGGACCTTCCTCATCAATGGCGCCGAGCGCGTCGTTGTCTCGCAGTTAGTGCGATCGCCGGGCGTCTACTTTGAATTGTCTGATGATCCGACTACGGGCAGGCCGCTCTGCAGTGCCAAGCTGATCCCGAGCCGCGGCGCATGGCTCGAGTTCGAAACCTCGAACCGCAATATTCTATCTGTGAAGGTCGATCGCAAAAGAAAGCTACCGGCCACTATTCTTCTGCGCGCCATCGGATTTGCCGAAGACGACGAGATCCGCGAGCTCTTCGCGGACATGGACGATCCCGAACATCACTACATCGACAGTACGCTCGAGCGCGATCCGACTCGAAGCGTCGAAGAGGCGCAGGTCGAGCTGTATCGTCGACTCCGACCTGGCGATCCACCGACGAAGGACAACGCGTCATCTCTTCTTGAAGGACTCTTCTTCAATCCGAGGCGTTACGACCTTGCCCGCGTGGGACGCTACAAGCTGAACAAGCGACTGGCTCTTGACATTGGCCTCGACACACGCGTCCTGACGCGTGAGGACCTCATCGAGATCGTCCGCACAATGATCCGAGTCAACAACGGTCAAGATCAGTCGGATGACATCGATCACCTGGGCAACCGGCGCATTCGCTCCGTGGGCGAACTGATCCAGATGCACGTGCGCACCGGCTTGCAGCGCCTGGAGCGCGGCATTCGCGAGCGCATGACTATTCAGGACATCGAGACGGTCACGCCGAACGGGCTGATCAGCACGACGCGTCCAGTGATGGCTGCCGTGCGCGAATTCTTCGGCGGACATCAACTGTCGCAATTCATGGATCAGACGAACCCGCTCGCCGAGTTGACGCACAAACGGCGACTCTCGGCCCTTGGTCCTGGTGGTCTGAGCCGCGATCGTGCTGGTTTCGACGTTCGTGACGTGCACCACTCGCACTACGGCCGCATTTGCCCGATCGAGACGCCGGAAGGTCCGAACATCGGACTTATGGGCTCGCTCGCGACGTACGGCCGTATCAACCACTATGGCTTCATCGAGACGCCGTACCGCCGGGTCTACAAGACGATCAACATGCAGCAGGACGGTGGGTTGCTGGTTGGCCAAGTCGTTCGAGACGACGTCGCATCAGCGAAAGACGGCAAGACGATCGTTGCGGCCGGCACGGTGCTGGACGAGTCGACGATCGAGAAGATCGTCAAGGCGGATGTCCAGACGATTCGTGTCGTTCCATTCGTGAGTGATGAGATCGAGTACCTGGCCGCGGATCGTGAAGAGCAATTCACCATCGCTCAGGCCAATACGCCGCTCGACGACGGCGCGCGCTTCGAACTTGACCGGATTTCCGCTCGCCGCGGTGAGCGTTTTGTGGCCGAGCCGCCGGATCGCATCGACTACATGGACGTTTCGCCGAAGCAGGTGGTTTCGGTGGCGGCGGCGCTCATCCCATTCCTGGAGCACGACGATGCCAACCGTGCCTTGATGGGTGCCAACATGCAGCGTCAGGCAGTGCCATTGCTGCGTCCGAGCTCGCCGGTGGTCGGCACGGGTGTCGAGTACCTCGCCGCTCGCGACTCCGGTCAGGTCGTAGTTGCCAAAAAATCCGGAACCGTGACGCACGTCACCGGGCGGCAGATCAATGTTAAGGAAGACGAGGGCGACGAGCACGTCTACAACATGCAGAAGTTCGTCCGCTCGAACCAGGACACCTGTATCAATCAGCGCCCGATCGTCACCAAGGGACAGCGGGTTGAGCCGGACATGATCATCGCCGATAGCTCCAGCACCGATCAGGGCGAGCTCGCGCTCGGGCAGAACGTGCTGGTGGCCTTCATGTCCTGGGAGGGTGGCAACTTCGAAGACGCCATCCTGCTCTCTGAGCGCTTGGTTCGGGAAGACGTTTACACGTCCATCCATATTGAGAAGTACGAGACCGAGGCTCGAGACACGAAACTCGGGCCGGAAGAGATCACGCGCGACATTCCGAACGTTGGCGAGGACAGCCTGGCCAATCTAGACGAGAACGGCGTGATCCGCATCGGTGCCGAGGTTCGGCCAAACGACATTCTGGTCGGCAAGGTCACACCTCGTGGTGAGACCGAGCTTTCGGCGGAAGAGCGACTCCTTCGCGCGATCTTCGGTGAGAAGGCGCGCGAGGTGAAGGACACGAGCCTGCGCGTCCCGCACGGCGTTCACGGCAAGATCATCGATGTCAAACGCTTCAAGCGGGAAGAGGGAACCGATCACGAGCTTCCGGCCGGCGTCAACGAGATGGTCCGCGTCAGCATCGCGCAGAAGCGGAAGATCTCCGAAGGCGACAAGATGGCTGGTCGTCACGGCAACAAGGGAGTCATCTCCCGGATTCTTCCGGTTGAGGACATGCCCTACCTGCCGGATGGCACGCCAGTCGACATCATCCTGAATCCGATCGGCGTTCCGTCGCGCATGAACATTGGTCAGGTGCTCGAGACGCATCTCGGCTGGGCCGCCGAAGCACTCGGCATGAAGATCGCGACGCCGGTCTTTGATGGTGCGACCGAGGATGAAATCCGATCACTCCTCTCCGAGGCACAGCTGCCGCTTGACGGTAAGGTTCAGCTCTACGACGGCCGAACCGGGGAGATGTTCGATCGACCGGTAACGGTCGGCGTCATCTACATGCTGAAGCTGGCGCACCTGGTTGAGGATAAGATCCACGCCCGATCGACAGGCCCGTACTCGCTGGTCACGCAGCAGCCGCTGGGTGGTAAGGCGCAGTTCGGTGGTCAGCGATTCGGTGAGATGGAGGTCTGGGCGCTCGAAGCTTATGGCGCGGCGCACATCCTTCAGGAGATGCTGACCGTCAAGTCGGACGACGTAGTCGGCCGCGTGAAGACGTATGAGGCGATCGTCAAGGGAGAGCCGATCGTCGAGGCCGGCGTTCCTGAGTCGTTCAAGGTGCTCGTCAAGGAGCTGCGGAGCCTCGGACTCTCTATTGAGGTCATCAACGAGGACGAGCAGACGATCGAGTTCACCGAGGATACCTCGCGGGACCTGTTGACGAACCTCGACCGAATCAACCTGAGTGGTTTTGAGCGGACCGAGGATTAGTGAATTGGTGAGCAAATAACTATGCAGACAGCAAGCGCAAACGCTCGGAACAGAGATTCAGCGAGGGTCTTCGACGTCAATAACTTCGACGCCATTCGGATCAGCCTTGCATCTCCCGAGTCCATTCGGAGCTGGTCGTACGGTGAGGTCACCAAGCCGGAGACGATCAACTACCGTACATTGAAGCCGGAGCACGGCGGACTTTTCTGCGAGCGCATCTTCGGTCCGACCAAGGACTTCGAGTGCTATTGCGGAAAGTACAAGCGCGTTCGGCATGCCGGGACGATCTGTGACAAGTGCGGTGTGGAGGTCACGCGTTCGAAGGTTCGCCGCGAGCGCATGGGCCACATTGAGCTTGCCGCGCCAGTTGCCCACATCTGGTACGTCAAGGGAACGCCGAGCCGCCTCGGGCTGTTGCTCGACATCTCCCCGCGCAACCTGGAGCGCGTCCTCTACTTCGCGTCGTACCTCGTAACAGAAGTCGACATCGAAGCGCGTGACGAGCTCATCCGAACGATTCACGCGGAGCTCGGCGCCGAGATGGAAGAGCTCGACAACGACTTCAACGGTCGCAAGGGCGAGATCACCGGCGAAATTCAGTCGGAGCTAGAGAATCTGCAGCAGGGTGCTACCAGTCTTGAGCACTCAGTCGAGCAGCGCCGCGAAGAGCAGCGCTCCGCCCTGCAAGCAGAGGCCGACGAGATTCGAGAACGCCTCAACGGCTTGATGAATGAGTCCGCTCCGGAGGAGATCACCTTCCACGACAAGACCATTGTTAAGGAAGGGGAGAGCGTCAACGAAGATCGTCTCAGCAACTTGAATGACATCGTTTCCGCCGAGCTTGATGAGATCATGGCTCAGGCCGAGCACGACGTCACAAGCGGAAACGCGCTGGCCGAGGCAGAGCGTGATCAGCTTCAGAGCGCCGCCGACGAGCGGGTGCGCAAGTTCGAGGCTGAGATCGATCAACAGAAGAGCGCCCTCAAGGCCGAGGCCGACAGCATGGTCAAGCAGATCTCTGATCTCAAAGAGCTGCAGGTCCTGACCGAAACGCAATATCGTGAACTGACCGACCTGGCGCCTGGAACGTTCCAAGCCAGCATGGGCGCCGAGTCTGTGTATGACGTTGTCGCCAAGATGGATCTCGACGAGGTCGCGTCGTCATTGCGTTCTGATATCCAGACCATGTCGGGTCAGAAGCGCAAGAAGGCAACAAAGCGACTGCGGGTGGTCGAGGCGTTGCGTCGCAGTGGCAATCGACCGGAGTGGATGATCTTCACCGCTCTCCCGGTCATTCCGCCCGACCTGCGCCCAATGGTGCAGCTCGACGGTGGCCGCTTCGCGACATCCGACTTGAACGATCTCTATCGTCGTGTCATCAACCGAAACAACCGCTTGAAGCGACTGTTGGAGCTTGGCGCGCCCGACATTATCGTTCGTAACGAGAAGCGCATGCTTCAAGAGGCGGTCGACGCCCTGATCGACAACGGCCGGCGCGGTCGCGTTGTATCGGGTAGTGGCAAGCACAAGCTGAAGAGCCTCTCCGACCTCCTTAAAGGAAAGCAAGGGCGCTTCCGCCAGAACCTGCTTGGCAAACGTGTCGACTACTCCGGCCGTTCGGTTATCGTGGTCGGCCCGGATCTGAAGCTGCACCAGTGCGGTCTGCCGAAGCGAATGGCGCTTGAACTCTTCAAGCCGTTCGTCATGCAGAAGCTGGTGATCCACGGTCATGCGCACAACATTAAAGCCGCCAAGCGGCTCGTTGAGCGAGTCGATCCGCATGTCTGGGACGTGCTGGAAGAGGTCATCAAGGATTACCTGGTTCTGCTGAACCGCGCTCCAACGTTGCACCGTCTGGGTATCCAGGCCTTTGAGGTCAAGCTGATCGAAGGTTCGGCCATCCAGCTTCATCCGCTGGTCTGTGCCGCGTTCAACGCGGACTTCGACGGCGACCAGATGGCGGTTCACGTGCCGCTCTCCGAGTCGGCTCAGCACGAGGCGCGCGAGCGAATGCTCTCAACGCGCAACCTGCTCGACCCGTCCGACGGTGATCCGGTTATCGCCCCGACGCTCGACATCGTGCTCGGTTGCTACTACATGACGCAGCCGCGCGAAGGCGCCAAAGGCGAGGGCAAGATCTTCTCGCGACCGAGCGAGGTCATGCTCGCTTACCAGACCGGCGTCCTCGACGTTCAAGCCACCATCAAGGTGATGGTCTCGAACAATGGCAGCGGTGCGCAGCTCATCGAAACGACGGTCGGCCGAGTCATCCTGAACCAGGAAGTGCCATCGGAGCTCGGCTACTGGAACGAGACCATGGACCGCAAGGCGCTGCGACGTCTCATCGCGGCGTGCTACCGCGAGCTTGGTCCGGATGCGACGGCCGAGATGGCCGACCGGCTCAAGAATGTTGGCTTCGCCTATGCGACGCGCGGCGGGCTGTCCATCGCGCTGTCTGACGTTCAGATTCCTGGCAAGAAGTCGGAAATTATCGATGCCGCCGATCAGCGGGTCGGTGAAGTCGAACGGCAGTATCGTCGCGGACTTATCACGGATTCCGAGCGCTATCGCGAGGTCATCAGCATCTGGAACGAGGCGCGCGACGATCTGTCCGACGCCGTCGAGTCAGAGCTTGGCAGTGATAACTCGCTCTTCATGATGAGTACGTCAGGAGCCAAAGGTAACATCAACCAGATCAGCCAGATGGCCGGTATGCGCGGTCTCATGTTGGACCCGCGCGGAACCATCATCGAGCTGCCGATTCGCTCGAACTTCCGTGAGGGCCTCTCGGTTCTGGAGTACTTCATCTCGACGCACGGTGCCCGCAAGGGTTTGGCGGATACCGCGCTCCGAACCGCGGACTCCGGTTATCTCACACGCCGGTTGGTCGACGTGTCACAGGACGTCATCATCTCGATGCCTGACTGCGGCACCGAAGCCGGCATGTGGGTCGCACCGAACGACATGCCGGATCGCGATTCCTTCGAAGCTCGCGTGATGGGCCGCACTGCGGCGGCGCCGATCATCGATCCGGAAACCGGCGAAGTACTGATTGATCGAAATGTGGAGATCACTGAGGACATCGTCGGGAAGGTGCTCGAGCTCAACATCCCGCGCATCTTCATCCGAACGTCGATGCACTGCGATGCTGAGCATGGCGTTTGTCAGCTCTGCTATGGACGAAATCTGGCGAGCGGACGGTTGGTCGATCCCGGCGAGGCGGTGGGCATCATCGCGGCGCAGAGTATCGGCGAGCCTGGTACGCAGCTTACGATGCGGACGTTCCACACCGGCGGCGTTGCCGGTGAAGACATCACCACCGGTCTCCCGCGTGTTGAGGAACTCTTCGAGGCCCGGGAGCCCAAAGGTAAGGCAGTCATCGCTCGTAGCAGCGGCGTACTGCGCATCACCGAGGACGAGCATGGGCGACGCTTGCTCCTGACGTCTGAAGAGGTCGTCACCGATGAGGTGCTGATCCCTGACGGACAGCAGATATCGATCGCCGATGGCGATATGGTCGCCTTCGGCCAGGTGCTCGCCGCGCTTCCGGACGGCAATGAGGGCAAGCCGACCACGGCGTCGGTCGACGGAGTTGCGTTCATCGATGGCAATCGCATCGTGATCCGCCACGAGGAGCAGGACACCACCGAGTATCCGGTCTCCGTGTCCGCCAACATTCGTGTGAATGACGGCGATCACGTCAAGGTCGGTACGCAGTTGACTGACGGAAACCTCGACCCCCAGGAGATTCTGGAGACGCTCGGTGGCGACTTCGTGCAGAAGTACATCGTCGACGAGGTCCAGAAGGTCTACAAGTCGCAAGGAGTCGTGACGAACGACAAGCACATCGAGACCATCGTGCGGCAGATGCTGCGTAAGGTCGCGGTGGAGCATCCAGGCGACACGGATCTGCTGGTGGGCGAATTGGTCGACCGGTTCGTCTTCAACGGGATCAACGAGGAGATCATTATCGAAGGTGGTGAGCCCGCCACCGCGCACCAGGTTCTGCTTGGGATCACCAAGGCGTCGCTGGCGACCGACAGCTTCCTGTCGGCAGCGTCCTTCCAGGAGACGACCCGCGTCCTCACGGAAGCGGCGATTCACGGCAAGGTCGACTACCTGCGTGGTCTGAAGGAGAACGTCATCATCGGCAAGCTCATCCCGGCTGGGTCAGGCTTCCACAACGATCAGCGACGGTCGCTCGCGCTCAGCGATCTTGACCGGGCGCAGATTGCGGCGATGGCACGGGCGCGCGAAGGAGTTGCGGCCGCGACGATCGAGGACGTGGAAGAGCTCATCTCGGAAGGACATCTCCCTCCGGCGGCCACGGCGGTGCTGGATCGGGAGCCTGACGAGTCCGAGCCGATGGCCAGCATCGGATCTGGTGAGACCGGTGACGACAACGAAGAGGGCGACGAGGAAGAGTAGTACAAATCGCCGATTTCTTGACAGTACCTGGGCAAAATGCTAGACTGTGTGCTTGTGGCCGTCCACGGACGGCCACAACAGTGAGGAAAGTATTCCTCGGAACGAGTCCGGCACCGCAGCTGCGGGCGAGTCCGCAGAGCACGGTCTGTCATTAAGCCGGCGGTTCCAAAAGGAGTTATCCGACGTGCCGACGATCAATCAATTAGTCCGTAAAGGGCGAACGCAGGTCACGAAGAAGACCAAGGCTCCGGCGCTGCGGTTCACCAACAACGCGTTGGGACGCCACGCTGGACGTCTTCGCCGTGGGAAAGGCTCACCGCAGAAGCGTGGAGTCTGCACCCAGGTCCGAACCATGACCCCCAAGAAGCCTAATTCGGCGCTACGAAAGATCGCCCGTGTGCGGCTCACTAACGGTATGGAAGTGACCGCGTACATCCCGGGCGAGGGGCATAATCTTCAGGAGCACTCGGTGGTGCTGATCCGCGGTGGTCGCGTAAAGGACCTCCCGGGCGTGCGCTACCACGTTATTCGAGGTGCTCTGGATGCCCGTGGCGTTGAGAACCGCAAACAGGGGCGGTCAAAGTACGGGACTAAGAGGACGAAGAGCTAGGCAGATTCTGCCAGCGTTCGCCGCGCATCATCGCGACGAACATCTCTTCGCTAGATCGTACGGTACGGAAAGCGGCCTCACGAAGTTTATCTCGTGCTGACCGCTTTTTCGTGTCGTGAATATTGTTCGCTCTCGCGTGATGAGGCGCGCAGAGCCTGAAACACTCAAGGGCCACCGTAACTGCTGGCCAGAGCGACGAGCGAGACCATTCAGGTGGTCACCGGACTGTAAGCGCTGACAGGGCGCGTGGGAGGCAAGCACCGAATGCCGAGACGAGCAAAAGTAGAGCGGCGTATCGTACCGCCAGACCCGCGATATGGGAGCGAGCTAGTCTCGCGCGTCATCAACAAGGTCATGACGCGGGGTAAGAAAGGCGTCGCCGAGCGGATCGTCTATGGGGCGCTCGATATTATTCAGGAGCGCACCGGTCGTGATCCGGTCGACGTGTTTCAGCAGGCCATCCACAACGCCACTCCACTCGTCGAGGTGAAGCCGCGCCGAGTTGGTGGTGCAACCTATCAGGTGCCGGTTCAGATCGAGCCCGCTCGTCGGTTGTCACTCGCCATTCGCTGGCTGCTGCAGGCGGCCCGCTCGCGTTCCGGACGCACGATGACTGAGAAGCTTGCGGCTGAGCTGTTGGATGCGTCCAATAACACCGGAAATACGATCAAGCGACGCGAAGACACGCACCGCATGGCTGAGGCAAACAGGGCGTTCTCGCACTACCGATGGTAATCAGCTACATACCGGGCGGTGACGGCCGGAATGCGTTGGGAATCACGTACTAATCATGAGTAGCACGGCAACCCAGAAAACTGAAAGCGTGTTGCAGGACCTCGCGAAGACGAGGAACATCGGTATCATTGCGCATATCGATGCTGGCAAGACGACCACCACCGAGCGGATTCTGTTCTATACGGGCCGTATCCACCGAACCGGTGAGGTGCATGAAGGCGCGGCGACCATGGACTGGATGGTCCAGGAGCGCGAGCGCGGCATCACAATCACCTCGGCGGCGACGACCTGCTTCTGGAATGATCACCGCATCAACATTATCGACACGCCCGGTCACGTCGACTTTACCGTCGAAGTGGAGCGTTCACTGCGTGTGCTCGACGGCGGTGTCGTCGTGTTCGATGCCGTCGCAGGTGTTGAGCCGCAGTCCGAAACGGTGTGGCGTCAGGCGGACAAGTACCGCGTGCCGCGCATTTGCTTTGTCAACAAGATGGATCGCACCGGAGCGAATTTCTGGCGCACGGTCGAGATGATTGTCGAGCGGCTGAAGGCTAAGCCCGCTGTCGTCCAGCTGCCGATTGGCCAGGAGTCGGACTTCCTCGGAATCGTCGATCTGATCGACCTCAAGTCGTACATCTATCATGACGATCTCGGTCAAAACATCGAGATGACCGAAGTACCTGCCGACATGCTCGAGGAGGCGGAACAGCGTCGACACGAGCTCGTCGAGATGATCGCCGAGTCGGACGAAGATCTGATGATGCGCTATCTCGAGGATGAAGAGATCAGCACCGACGAACTGCGCGCGGCGCTACGTACCGCGACGATCGCTGGAACGCTCGTCCCGATTCTCTGTGGGACGGCGCTCAAGAACAAGGGCGTGCAGCGCATGCTCGATGCGATCGTCGATTTCCTGCCAGCGCCGAGCGACGTCCCGCCCGTTGAGGGAATCAATCCTTCCACCGGTGAGGCGGACATTCGGACGACCGATCCTGACGAGCCCTTCTCGGCGCTCGCGTTCAAGATTGTGTCGGACCCGCACGTTGGGCGGCTGGCCTACGTGCGCGTCTATTCCGGGCAGATGTCGGCTGGTACGTACGTTTTGAATTCGACCAAGGATCAACGTGAGCGCGTTGGTCGTCTGCTCCGCATGCACGCCAACCATCGCGAGGAGATGGACACCATCTACGCTGGAGACATCGGCGCGGTGATCGGCCTCAAGAGCACCTTCACCGGCGACACGCTGTGTGACGGTGACCGGCCAATTCTGCTCGAGTCGATCCAATTCCCGGAGCCGGTCATCTCTGTCGCGGTAGAGCCCAAGACGCGCTCTGATCAGGACAAGATGGGTATGGCGCTCGCTCGCCTGGCGGAAGAAGATCCGACCTTCCAGATGAACACCGATCCCGATAGTGGTCAGACGATCATTCGTGGAATGGGTGAGTTGCATCTCGAGGTCATCGTCGATCGCATGTTGCGCGAGTTCAAGGTCGGCGCCAACATCGGCAAGCCGCAGGTTGCCTACAAAGAGACGATCACCAAGCCGGTGCGCGTCGAAGGCCGGTTCGTGCGGCAGTCCGGTGGTAAGGGCCAGTACGGTCACGTTTGGCTTGAGATCGAGCCACTCGAGCGCGGTAGTGGATACGTGTTCGAGGACAAGATCGTCGGTGGCTCGGTGCCGCGAGAGTTCATCTCGCCGGTAGAGTCCGGAGTGCGCGAGGCGATGGAATCGGGCGGCGATTCGGGCAACCCGATCGTCGACCTCCGGGTCGCCTTGGTTGACGGTTCGTACCACGAGGTCGACTCAAGCGAGATGGCCTTCAAGATTGCCGGATCGATGGCGCTCAAAGAGGGCGTGCGTCGTGGTAAGCCGGTGATCCTCGAGCCGTTCATGAAGGTCGAAGTTCGGACTCCCGAAGAATTTATGGGAGACGTCATCGGCGACCTTTCTGCCCGACGCGGGCATATCGAGGGTATGGAGATGCAGGTCACCACTCAGGTGGTCCGGGCATTCGTGCCCCTGGCCAACATGTTCGGCTACGCCACCGATCTGCGCTCGATGTCGCAGGGCCGGGCAACCTATTCAATGGAGTTCGATCATTACGAGCCGGTTCCGGAGAGCCTGGCGTCGGAAATGAAAGCAAAAGCGCAACGCGGTTAGTCGATCCTGGCGGCGAATGGCCGTCCGGCGAGTTATCTGGAGGAAGACGCAGTGGGGAAGCAGCGGTTTGAGCGGAATAAGCCGCACATCAATATTGGAACGATCGGGCACGTCGACCACGGCAAGACGACGCTGACGGCGGCCATCACCAAGACCTTGGGGTTGAGTGGTGGGTCGAAGTTCCGCTCGTTCGACTCGATCGACAACGCGCCGGAAGAGCGGGAGCGTGGCATCACCATCGCCATTGCCCACGTCGAGTACGAGACCGAGAAGCGGCACTACGCGCACGTCGATTGTCCGGGGCATGCCGACTACATCAAGAACATGATCACCGGAGCGGCTCAGATGGACGGTGCCATCCTGGTGGTGAGCGCGCCAGACGGACCGATGCCGCAGACCCGCGAGCACATCCTGTTGGCGCGGCAGGTGGAAGTCCCGGCCATGGTCGTCTTCCTGAACAAAGTGGACATGATGGATGACCCGGAGCTGTTGGAGCTGGTTGAGCTTGAGGTACGTGAGCTCCTCTCGACCTATGGCTTCCCCGGCGATGAGGTACCCGTCGTGCGCGGATCGGCGTTGGCGGCGCTGGAGTCGGAGTCGACCGATCCGACCAGTCCGGAGTACGCGCCGATCCTGGAGTTGATGCAGGCGGTGGACGACTACATTCCGACGCCGGAGCGTGCGGTGGATCAGCCGTTCTTGATGCCGATCGAAGACGTGTTCGGGATCAAGGGACGGGGCACGGTGGTGACGGGACGGGTTGAGCGCGGCAAGGTCAAGACCGGCGAGACGGTGGAGTTGGTGGGGATCACGCCGACCCGCTCGATCGTGGTGACCGGAGTGGAGATGTTCCAGAAGACGTTGGACGAAGGGGAAGCCGGAGACAACGTCGGGTGTCTGTTGCGCGGCATCGAACGGGATGACGTGCAGCGCGGCCAGGTGCTGGCGCAGCCGAAGTCGATCACGCCGCACACCAAGTTCGCGGCACAGGTCTACGTCTTGTCGAAAGAAGAGGGCGGCCGGCACACGCCGTTCTTCCCAGGCTACCGGCCGCAGTTCTACATCCGGACGACGGATGTGACCGGGTCGATCGAGTTGCCGGAAGGCGTCGAGATGGTGATGCCGGGAGACAACATCGAGATGCAGGTGGAGCTGATCCAACCGGTGGCCATCGAAGAGGGATTGCGCTTCGCGATTCGCGAAGGTGGCCGAACGGTCGGGGCCGGCGCCGTGACCAAAGTCGTGCAGTAAGTAGCAGGGGAAGATAACAATGACAGCACGACGCACGTCGCAGAAAATTCGCATCCGCCTGAAGGCATACGATCACAAGATTCTCGATCAGTCGGCGGCTAAGATCGTCGACACTGCCGAGAGCACCGGTGCCAAGGTGTCGGGGCCGGTGCCCCTTCCCACTCGCATCGAGAAATACAGTGTGATCCGATCTCCGTTCATCGACAAGGACTCACAGGAGCAATTCGAGATTCGGACGCACAAGCGCCTGATCGACGTGCTCGAGCCGAGCCAAGGAACGATTCGGGCGCTGATGCGGCTGAATCTGCCGGCCGGCGTCGATATTGAAATCAAGCTATAGCTGATCACTGCGATCATGCTCTGCATGCGACGGTGGGCAAACCCTCGTCTGCCGTCGCGTCCTGATCTGGAGAGAGCCAATGATTGAGGGACTCCTAGGTAAGAAACTGGGCATGACCCAGATCTTCGACGAGACCGGCCAGGTCGTGCCGGTGACCGTCCTGGAGGTCGGGCCGTGCGTTGTGACACAGATCAAAACCATGGATCGAGACGGCTACGAAGCGCTCCAGCTTGGATTTGGCGAGCGCAAGCGGCTGAATTCTCCCCAGCGCGGCCACCTCAAGGCGGCGGGAGCGTCGTCAAAGGTGCTGCGTGAGGTTAAGACCGACGCCGTTGACGATTACAGCGTCGGACAGGTCATCGACTGCACCGTTTTCGAAGCCGGTCAGATGGTCGATGTGAGCGGTAAAAGCAAGGGCAAGGGCTTCCAGGGCGTCGTGAAGCGCCACAATTTCAGTGGTGGTCCGAAGACGCACGGTCAGTCCGACCGGCACCGCGCACCAGGTTCTATCGGCGCCAGCGCCACGCCGAGCCGTGTCATCAAAGGCATGAAGATGGCCGGACGCATGGGCAACGAGCGTGTCACGGTGCAGAACCTTACGGTGGTTCGCGTCGATCAGGAACGAAACGTTGTTCTCGTGCGAGGCTCTGTCCCTGGTGCGAGCGGTGAAGTAATCCTCGTGCGGCACGCGGTCAAACAGCTTGAGCGTGCTGCCGCGGGCGCCTCGTAGGAAGAGAGAGCAACCGGTGCAGCAGACGGTTTTTGACGTGAAAGGGAACTCGGCTGGCGAGATTGATCTCGCCGACTCGATCTTTGGTATCGAGCCGAACGGCCCCGTGATGCATCAAGCATTTGTGCGCCAGATGGCAAATGCCCGTCTCGGGACGCACGACACCAAGACCCGTGCCGAAGTTCGCGGTGGTGGTCGCAAGCCATGGCGACAAAAGGGAACCGGGCGTGCCCGACAGGGTAGCATCCGATCTCCGCAGTGGCGTGGCGGTGGTGTGGTCTGGGGACCCCATCCGCGCAAGTACACTCAGGACATGCCGAAGAAGATGCGGCGCCTGGCAATTCGCTCGGTCTTGTCGGTGAAACAACGCGACGACCAGCTTATCGTGGTGGACGGACTCAATGACGTCGAGCCGAAGACGCGCGAGATGCGCGCCGTACTGGCGGCGTTGCCGAACGGCACCGCTCGCTCGACGTTGATCGTCGTGACCGACACGAAGAGCGTTCGACGCGGAGCGGGGAACCTCGAGAACGTGAAAGTTCTGTCCGCACAGTACGTCAACATTCGTGACGTACTCAAACATGAGCGATTGGTGCTATCCCGCGATGCTGTGGATGTAATCCACCAACTCTGGGCGAATTGAGAGGCTGACGATGGATTACCAAGATGTATTGCGTCGCCCGGTGATCACCGAGAAGAACACGATGCTCATGGAGCTCGGGCAGTATTGCTTCGCCGTGGCGAAGGACGCAAACAAGATTCAGATCAAGGAAGCGGTCGAGCGAACCTTCAACGTGGAGGTGGTGGCCGTGAACGTGATGAATGTACGGGGCAAAGAGCGCAGGCGCTCAGGGCGCCGCAGTCGCCGGCAGAGCATCGGCTTCACCCCGTCATGGAAGAAAGCGATCGTGACGCTTCGCGAGGGGCATTCGATCGACGTCTTCGGCGCCGTTTAGGCCGAAGCGAGACGGGGCAGAGAGGAACCGACGATGCCGATTCGAAAGTACAAACCAACCTCCCCCGGACGTCGCAACATGACTGTGTCGACGTTCGACGAGGTAACCAAGAAGCGGCCGGAGAAATCGCTGATCGAACCGCTAAAGCGGAAGGCTGGGCGCAACAATCAGGGGCGCCTGACCGTTCGCCATCAGGGCGGTGGAGCGAAGCGTTACTATCGAAAGATCGATTTCAAACGCGACAAATTCGGTGTGGTGGCACGCGTGGCGGCCATCGAGTATGACCCGAACCGTTCAGCTAACATCGCGCTCCTTTTCTACCAAGATGGTGAGAAGCGCTACATGCTCGCGCCGTTGGGCCTGAAGGTCGGCGACGAGGTGCAGTCTGGTGTCGGTTCGCCGATTCGTCTTGGCAACGCGCTGCCGCTGGAAGACATTCCACTCGGCACGCAGATCCATAACATCGAGCTCTACCCGGGTCGAGGTGGACAGATGGTCCGTTCCGCCGGTGTTTCAGCTCAGTTGATGGCCAAGCAGGATGATTATGCGCAGATCCGCATGCCGTCAGGTGAGGTTCGCCTCGTTCGACTTGAGTGCATGGCGACGCTCGGACAGGTCGGCAACACCGATCATGAGAACGTTCGCATCGGCAAAGCTGGACGGGCGCGACACATGGGCAAGCGACCGACGGTTCGCGGCTCTGTGATGAACCCGCGCGACCATCCACATGGTGGTGGCGAGGGACGAGCGCCGATCGGCGGACAGCCGAAGACGCCATGGGGCAAGCCCACATTGGGCTATCGCACCCGGAACAACAAGAAGACTGACAAGATGATTGTTCGTCGTCGCGGCAAACGACGATAAGCGTGCCCGAGCGGCTGGAGGAGCATTTTGGGAAGATCGTCTAAGAAGGGCCCATACATCGACGCGAATCTCGCCAAGAAGATCGAGTCTATGAACTCGACTGGTGAGCGCCGGGTTATCCGAACCTGGGCACGCGCGTCGACGATCTATCCGGACATGATTGGCCACACGGTGGCAATTCATGACGGTCGTCGGCACGTGCCGATCTTCGTGACTGAGCAGATGGTCGGCCACAAGCTGGGCGAATTCGCTCCGACACGCACGTACCGCGGACATGGCAGGGATGCCGAGCGAGCTAGCCGGCGACGATGACGAGGCCGTTGACGTTCGGTTTCCAAGGAGACGTCTGAGATGGAAGTGACAGCAAAAGCCAAAGGCGTTCAGGTTTCGGCGCAGAAAGCGCGCCTGGTCGTCGATGCGGTACGCGGGAAACCGGTCGTTGACGCGCTCGCGATCCTGCGATTCCTGCCCCAGAAGTCGGCGGTCGACGTGCTGAAGGTAGTGAAATCGGCCGCGGCGAACGCCGAGCACAATTACGATCTCGATCCAGACGGCCTGTACATCAAGGCGATCTTTGCCGATGAGGGGCCGACGCTCAAGCGTTGGCGTGCCCGCGCTCGCGGCCGGGTCAACCGACAGCTGAAGCGGACGTCGCACATTACAGTGATCGTGGACGAGATCGAGGAGGGGGCATAGTTTGGGTCGAAAAGTACATCCTATCGGATTCCGTCTCGGAATCGTCCATGACTGGGAATCCAAGTGGTACGCGGAGCGCAATTACACCGAGCAGCTGCATGAGGACCTCTTCATTCGGCGGATCATCAACGATGAGCTGACGCGTGCTGGTATCTCTCGCATCGAGATCGAACGATCTGCGAACCGTATCGAGGTAGCGATTCACACGTCTAAGCCTGGGATCGTGATCGGCAAGCAGGGCTCGAATGTCGAGCGGCTGCGCCAGATGCTCGAGCATCAGGTGGGCAAGAAGGTTCACCTGAAGATCGAGGAGATCAAAGAGCCTGAGTCTGACGCCAAGCTGGTCGCGGAGAGCATCGCTGAGCAGTTGGCGCGACGTGTCGCTTACCGCCGCGCGATCAAGCAGGCCGCCACTCAGGCAATGCGTCGAGGCAGCATTCAGGGCATCAAGATCAAGATCGGCGGTCGCTTGGGCGGCGCTGAGATGTCTCGAACGGTGACCGAGATGAATGGTCGGGTGCCGTTGCACACGATTCGCGCGAACATCGATTTCGCGGTGGTGCATGCGCGCACGACGTACGGTCGCATTGGTGTGAAGGTCTGGGTCTACCGGGGTGATGTGCTGCCGGAACCCAAGCCGGAGTTCAATCTGGCGGAACTTGAAGCAACGAGCGATTAGCCGGTTTCGGCAACTGAGAAGATTGGAACCGTAAACATGTTGATGCCCAAGCGGGTGAAACACCGCAAGATGATGCGAGGCCGGATGAAGGGCATGGCATCACGTGGCACGACGGTCGTCTTTGGTGAGTATGGCATCCAGGCACTCGAACCGGCCTGGATCAACAGCCGCCAAATCGAGGCCTCTCGTCGCGCGATCACCAACGCGATTCGTCGTGGTGGGAAGGTCTGGATTCGAATCTTTCCGGACAAGCCGGTAACGCAGAAGCCGGCCGAAACGCGAATGGGAAAAGGCAAAGGCAACCCGGAGTTCTGGGTGGCCGTGGTCAAGCCCGGTCGCATTCTCTTTGAGCTTGGTGGCGTTCGTGAGGATCTGGCTCAGGACGCGCTGACACGAGCGATCCACAAGCTGCCGATCAAGTGTCGCATCGTCACCCGAGAGACGACCGGCGCCGGTGCAGCGCAAGAGGCATCGGTCGAGGGATAGAGGAGCGACACGTGAAGGCATCTGAGTTTCGCGGAATGACCGATTTCGAGCTCGTCGCAAAGATCGATGAGCTCAAGACCGAGTGGCAGTCGCTGAGATTTGACGAGGCGGTCGGCAAACTGACCAATTCGACTCGAATCCGAAAGATCAAACGCGACATCGCTCGGATCAAAACGATTCAAACCGAGCGAATTTTGGCCGCCGAGCTGGAGAGCATGCTCGCCGAGTAGGCGGCGCCCTGACGTGGGAGGACGGACACCCAAGATATGGAAGAGTCGGCATCCACAGCTGTGAAACCGCGATTGACCAAGGTGGGCCGCGTGGTTTCGGACAAGATGGATAAGACCGTGGTCGTCTCAGTGGACTACGTTCGTCGCCATCCGATCTATCGCAAGACGATCCGGCGCACGAGCCGGTTCAAGGCTCATGACGAGCAGAACCTGTGCAGCGTCGGTGATCTGGTGATGATCGAAGAGACGCGGCCACTGAGTAAGACGAAACGCTGGATCGTTCGCCGAATCCTCGAGCGGGCTGCCGAGGCCTAGCGACGCATCAGGCTGACGAAGGAGTAAGAGGGCAATGATCCAGCCACAGACACGTCTGACGGTTGCCGATAATTCCGGCGCCCGAGAGATCATGTGCATTCGGGTCCTTGGTGGCTCGTCCCGCCGGTATGCCGGTGTGGGAGACATCATCATCGCGGCGGTGAAGTCGGCGCAGCCGCACACCGGCGTCAAGAAGGGCGACGTTGTGCGCGCGGTCGTGGTTCGGACGGCGCAGGAGTACGGTCGACCGGACGGCTCGCACATACGGTTCGACGACAACGCCGCCGTATTGATCACCCCGCAGGGGAATCCGCGAGGGACGCGTATTTTTGGTCCGGTCGCTCGTGAGCTACGCGATCGGCAATATATGCGCATCGTGTCCCTGGCACCAGAAGTTTTGTAGGCAAGTCCAGGGAACGAGGCGATACGAATGGCAGAGAAGATCATAACTGGTGACGATGTGGTGGTCATCGCGGGCAAGGACAAGGGAGCGCGTGGTCGCGTTCGACAGAATCTGCCGCGCGAGGACCGAGTCATCGTCGAAGGAATTAATATCGTTCACCGGCACCAGAAAGCGGTTGCCGGCGTGCAGCAGGCGGGCATCATCGAGAAGGAAGCTCCGCTGCACGTTTCGAATGTGATGCTGTGGTGCCCGTCGTGCAGCAAGCCGACGCGCGCCGGATTCCGCACTGATGACAACGGACGAAAGGTCCGCTACTGCAAGAAGTGCGATGCTCCGATAGAGAAAGCGGATTTGACGAAGTAGACGTGCGCTGCTTGGTGTGAGGATGCAGGAATGATCCCGCGACTGAAAGAACGTTATCGCGAAGAAGCTGTTCCCAAGATGATGGCCGAGTTCGGCTACGGGAACGTCCATGAGGTACCGCGGCTTGAGAAAATCGTCGTCAACATCGGTTTGGGCGAGGCGATTGCCAACGCCCGCGCACTCGACGCCGCGACCAACGACCTGTCGATCATCACGGGCCAGAAGCCGGTCATCACCCGTGCGAAGAAATCGGTGGCCGCCTTCCGATTGCGAGCCGGAATGCCGATTGGCGCCATGGTGACCTTACGTGGCGACCGGATGTATGAGTTCCTGGACCGCTTGATTGGCACGGCGCTTCCGCGCATTCGTGACTTTCGCGGGCTTTCGCCCCGGTCATTTGATGGACGAGGCAACTATTCACTCGGACTCCGCGAGCAGTTGGTGTTCCCGGAGATTGAGTACGACAGAATCGATCGAGTTCGAGGGCTCGAAGTCTCGATCGTGACAACGGCGAAGAACGACGAAGAAGGGCGTACCTTGCTGAACCTTCTTGGTATGCCGTTGCGAGACGCGTGATCGGGGAGTAGATGGCAAAGAAATCCAAAATCATCAAGTCGATGCGACCAGCAAAGTATTCGGTTCGTGCTCACAACCGGTGCAAGCTGTGCGGACGCCCTCGCGCCTATATGCGCAAGTTTGGTGTCTGCCGGATCTGCTTCCGAGAGCTGGCCACCACCGGAAAGCTGCCGGGCGTCACCAAGTCGAGCTGGTAGCATGCGGAGAGCGGAGTAACAAGAAACAATGACGATCAACGATCCAATTGCGGACATGCTTACGCGCATCCGGAATGCTGGAATGGCTCGGCAGCAAGAGACGTCGATGCCAACCTCCAAGATCCTGGTGGCCGTAGCAAAGATCCTTCAGCAGGAAGGCTACATCGAAGGCTTCCACGTCGAGGAACGGCGACCCGTTTCCGTGTTGCGGATTCAGCTGAAGTACGGCTCGAACCGTTTACACGCTATCCGTGAGGTGAAACGGGTATCGAAGCCGGGTCTGCGTGTTTACGCGAGCAAGGACGAGATTCCCACGGTGCGGAGCGGCCTTGGCACCTCGATCGTGAGCACGTCGCAGGGCGTACTATCTGGGCGCGAAGCTCGTCATCGAGGAATTGGCGGCGAGATTCTCTGTACGGTTTGGTAAGGACGTTGCCGAGCCAGACGACGGAGGAAGATCATGTCACGTATTGGTAATCTGGCAATACCTATTCCAAGCGGGGTCGATGTCGACGTCTCGCCTGGTCTCGTGCGCGTCAAAGGTCCTAAAGGGGAGCTTTCACAGCGCGTGAACCGCGAGATGCAGTTCTCACGTGAGAATGGGACGCTGCAGGTGCAGCGGCCGTCGGACGAGCGACAGTATCGTGCGCTTCATGGTCTGACGCGTACGCTCGTGGCTAACATGGTCAAGGGCGTCACGGACGGGTATCGCAAAGACCTCGAGATTCAAGGCGTTGGCTATCGCGCGTCGCTCGATGGGAACACGCTTGTGCTCCTCGTCGGGTTCTCGCATCCTGTGCGAGTGGAACCGGCGCCGGGGATCAGCTTCGCGGTCGATACGCCGACGCGCATCGGCGTCATGGGTATCGACAAGCAGCTGGTTGGCGAGGTGTCCGCACGAATTCGTCGGATTCGCCCGCCGGAGCCGTACAAGGGCAAAGGGATTCGATATGCTGGCGAGCGCGTTCGCCGCAAGGCTGGCAAGGCCGGCAAGGTCGGTAAGTAATCGACGTAGGGCGTGCGGAGCGAGCGTGGTATCGTTGCCGTTCGGCTGTGCTCACAGGGCACGAAGAGTGGTGGGCGGGACCCAGGCTCATGGCCGTGCGTGAAAGGGACGTAAAGCGCAATGCGCTATCAGTACAAACGACAGCTTTCACCGCGACGACGGCGGCATCTGCGCGTTCGCGCGCGTGTCTCCGGTTCGACCCAACGGCCACGGCTGAACGTGTTCCGTAGCAACGCGAATATCTACGCGCAGATCATCGATGACACCGAAGGGCGCACGCTCGTTTCCGCTTCGACGCTCGAGTCCGAGGTGCGTGATCGTTTTTCGGAGGAGCATCCGAAGACCGCGCAGGCGAAGGTTGTCGGACAAGTCGTAGCTGAGCGCGCCCTGGCGAGCGGCATCAAACAGGTCGTGTTCGACCGTGGCGGCTACAAATACCACGGACGCGTTCAAGCGGTCGCCGAAGGTGCCCGCGAAACCGGACTTGATTTCTAGCAGTCGATCGATTCGATCGCTGACCGAGAGGTGAACGGGCAAGGCGTATGGTAAGTCGAAGTCATTCACGGCGCGGAAGAGATCAGGACGGTCCGCAGCTTGACGAGCGGGTCGTGCAGATCAACCGCGTTGCCAAGGTCGTCAAGGGCGGC
Organism: uncultured Chloroflexia bacterium; assembly: GCA_963713965.1. Taxonomy (GTDB): domain Bacteria; phylum Chloroflexota; class Chloroflexia; order Thermomicrobiales; family Thermomicrobiaceae; genus CALAGB01. The sequence continues at coordinate 524,468 of OY970217.1, read as the reverse complement.
CGTCGATTCAGCTTCAGCACGGTGGTTGTCGTTGGAGACGGCCATGGCCAGGTTGGTGTCGGGCTGGGCAAAGCTGGTGAGGTTCCGGATTCGATTCGCAAAGCGATCGAGACGGCTAAGAAGAGCATGATTCGCGTCCCACTTGCGGGCCGCACCATCCCGCATCCGATCGAGGTGAAGTTCGGATCGGCGCGGGTGCTGATGAAGCCGGCTGCTCCTGGTACAGGCGTCATTGCCGGTGCTGGTGTGCGCGCAGTGGTTGAGGCTGCCGGTATCCAGGACATCCTGACCAAATCCTTCGGCAGCAACAATCCGGTCAACGTAACCCGGGCGGCCATCCTCGCGTTGAGCGAGTTGGAATCGCCAGAAGCGGTTGCCGCGCGTCGTGGTCTTCCCGCAGAGCGGTTCCGCCGCAAGGAGAAAGTAGACCACGCATGAGCGAAGACACGATTCGCATCACGTATTTTCGGAGCTCAACCGGCTATCCGCGAGATCAGGGCGATACCGTTCGCCTGCTGGGTTTTCACCGGTTGAATCAGACGATCGAAAAGACCGACAACCCGTCCGTTCGGGGCATGGTGAACAAGGTACGTCATCTGGTGCGCATCGAGGACGCGGAAGCAGAGTAACCGGTGCCGGCAACCGGCACGGCGCCACGTGGGAGAGACCAGCATGCAATTACACGATTTGAAGCCGAGCCCGGGCTCGCGTACCGTGAGCAAGCGGGTGGGTCGAGGTACATCGTCTGGGAAGGGCAAGACCGCCGGACGTGGTACCAAGGGCCAGCGTGCGCGCGGCAGCATCCGTCCAGGCTTTGAGGGCGGACAGCATCCACTCTACACTCGGATGTCGTATAAGCGCGGCTTCACCAACATCTTCAAGAAGGTATTTGAGGTCATCAACGTTGAGCGTTTGAATGGTCTGGACGAATCGGTGACGTCGGTGACGCCCGAATTGCTCTATCAGGCCGGGATCACGCGCGGGCTCGAGTTCCCAGTTAAGATCCTTGGCGAGGGAAGGCTCAATCGCTCATTGACCGTGCGCGCGCACAAGTTCTCCAAGAGTGCCAAAGTGAAGATCGAAGCTGCGGGTGGGACCGTGGAGGTCATTGAATAATGCTCGAGGCTGCCGTTAATGCATTCAAGATTCCGGATTTGCGGCGCAAGATCTTCTTCACTCTGGGAATTCTGGTCATCTTCCGCTTCCTGGCAACGATTCCGGTTCCTGGAGTCGATCGTGCCGCGCTGTCGACGTTGCTCGATCAGAATCAGCTTCTCGGCATGCTCAACCTCTTTTCAGGGAGCACGCTGAAGAATTTCTCGATTCTGGCGATGGGGGTTTATCCGTACATTACGGCCTCGATCATCATGCAGCTCCTCACGCCGACTATTCCGGCGCTGGATGAGCTGTCCAAAGAGGGCGAATCGGGTCAGCAGAAGATCAATCAATACACGCACTGGATCACGGTTCCGATTGCACTGCTGCAGGGCTACGGTCAGGCCGTCCTGATGGAGCGGAACAACGTCCTCTCCGACTTCGGACTCTTCAACCCGGACACCGCACTGCGCAGTATCGCCATTCTGCTCATGATGACGGCCGGAACGATCCTGCTGGTCTGGCTTGGCGAATTGATCACCGAAAACGGGATTGGGAATGGTGTCTCGATCATCATCTTCGGGGGTATCGTCGCCAGTCTCCCCTCCGCGGTCGGCAACCTGATTTCGGGTGGGACGCTGTCCCAGAATGTTATGGGGACAGTTGCGTTTCTAGTCATCGGGCTCTTCACCATCGTCGGTATGGTCCTGATGAACGAGGGCATGCGCCGCATTCCCGTGCAGCACGCGAAGCGCGTTCGACGCGGCCGCGTCTACGGTGGCGGCAGCACGTTCATCCCGCTCAAGGTCAATTCCGCCGGTATGATCCCGCTGATCTTCGCCGTCAGCATCATGGTCTTTCCAGGGATGATCGCCAACTTCTTGCAAACGTCGAACAAGGGCTGGGTGACCAATGCGGCCACCAGTCTGGCAAACTTCTTCAATCCGCAATCTGGAACATATCAGGCTATCTACTTTGCGATGGTCGTACTCTTCACCTATTTCTACACCATGGTCTTGTTCCAGCAGCAGAGCATTGCGGAGAATCTGCAGAAGCAGGGGGCGTTCATTCCGGGCGTGCGTCCAGGAAAGAACACCAACAGCTACCTGACCAGAGTGCTTATGCGCATCACGCTTGCTGGCGCGCTATTCCTTGGTTTCGTGGCGATACTGCCGTACTTCGCCGGCCTGCTCACGAACGTGCGGACGTTATTCCTGAGTTCGACCGCCTTGCTGATTGTGGTCGGTGTGGCGATCGATACGATGCGTCAGCTCGAGGCGCAGCTGATGATGAGAAACTACGAAGGATTCATACGCTAGGCATGGGAGTATCGTGACAGGGACAGGTGCGACCCATGCCATCATCATGGGTCCGCAAGGCGCAGGAAAAGGGACGCAGGCGGCGGTTGTCGCACCGCGATTGGGGCTGGCACACGTCGCCACGGGCGATCTGTTTCGTGAAGTGATGGCAAGCGATACCGACCTCGGCAAAGAGGTCCGCTCCTACTACGATCGGGGCGCTCTCGTTCCCGACGATCTGACGATTCGTATGTTGATGGCCCGGGTCGACGACGTACTCAACGCTGATCCAAACCTGCGCGGAATGCTTCTTGATGGCTTTCCACGCAACCAGGTCCAGGCCGAGTCGCTCGACGCGGCGTTACGCGATCGAGGTGACCGCCTCGCGGCCGTGGTTCACGTGGACGTGCCGCGAAACATCCTCATGGACCGGTTGACCGGACGGCTCATCTGTCCAAGCTGCGGGGCGACATACCACCGCGTCTTTAACGCGCCGAAGGACGAAGACGTCTGCGACGTGTGCGGTTCGAAGCTGACCCAGCGCAGCGACGACACTCCGGAGGCGGTGGAGCGTCGGTTGTCGATCTATTACGAGCAGACCGCACCGGTCCTCTCGTACTATCGCGGTTCTGGTCTTCTGATAGATGTCGACGGCGATCGTCCGATCGACGAGGTGAGCGCCTCAATCATCGATGGGCTGAAGAGTCGACTCGACGCTTCCTGATGGCTATCACGCTGAAGTCTGCGCGAGAACTCGAGATCATGCGGCGGGCTGGCAAGATCGTTGCCGAAGTGCTGGAACTGATGCGGCAAGAAGTTCGTCCTGGAGTGACAACAGGCGAGCTCGACCGGATGTCACGCGAGCTGATCGAATTGCGCGGTGCGTCTCCGTCGTTTCTCGGGCACCAGGGTTTCACGGCAAGTATCTGCGCATCGGTGAACGAAGAGGTCGTTCACGGCATCCCTGGACCGAGGACACTCGTCGAAGGGGACATCTTCTCGATCGACGTTGGCGCTTTGCTTGAGGGCTATCATGCTGATTCAGCGCTCACGTTGCCGGTCGGCGAGATCTCGGATAAAGCCCGCAGATTGATCGAAGTCACCGAGCAGGCGTTCTTTCGGGGTGTGGAGTTCGCGAGAGCCGGGAATCGCATCGGAGATATCTCGGCCGCGGTGCAGCAGGTCGCCACCGATGCCGGTTATGGGATCGTCAGAGAACTAACTGGCCACGGAATTGGGCGATCGCTGTGGGAGGATCCGACGATACCGAATTTTGGACGTTCGGGTACAGGAGCGGTGCTTCGGCCAGGAATGACGATCGCGATCGAGCCGATGTTCACCATTGGGGATGCGCGCGTGCGGATTCTTGACGATGGGTGGACGATAGTGACAGACGATGGCGAATTATCAGCGCACTACGAGCATACGGTGCTGATTACGCCGGAAGATCCGGAATTGTTGACCCGCTGAGGAGATTTTATGGTATAATGCGCTGTTGTGGCGCATGCGTTCGACGTGCGCACTTAAGTGTGCGCAGGTCCGAGGTGACAAGTGACCAAGAAGGATGTCATCGAGGTCGAAGGCAAAGTCACGGAGCCATTACCGAACGCGATGTTCCGTGTGGAGCTAGATAGCGGACACGAGGTGCTCGCGCACATTTCTGGCAAGTTGCGCCTCAATTTCATTCGAATCTTACCCGGGGATCGGGTACGGGTTGAATTGTCACCGTACGACCTTTCTCGCGGACGTATTACATATCGGTTGAGAACTTAGAAGATCGATTCTCGACAGTGGGGAAGTGGGCGAACCATGAAAGTGACCGCATCAGTCAAGCGGCGTTGTGACAACTGCCGCATCATCAGGCGCCGAGGCGTCGTGCGCGTTATCTGCACGAATCCGAAGCACAAGCAGCGTCAGGGATAAGGGGTAGACATGGCACGTATCGCTGGCGTCGATCTTCCACGCGAAAAGCGAGTCGAGATCGGCCTGACCTATATTTTCGGAATCGGGCTGACGACGAGCAAGGGGCTCCTGGAGCAAACCTCCATCAGTCCTGACACTCGAGTTCGCGATCTAACGGACGATGAGGTGCAGCGCCTGCGTGACATCGTCGAGAAAGAGATGCTGGTCGAGGGCGATCTTCGCCGTGAGGTCAGCATGAACATCAAGCGGCTGATGGATATCGGAAGCTATCGTGGTCTGCGGCATCGTCGCGGCCTTCCGGTTCACGGTCAGCGGACGAAGACCAATGCGCGCACTCGCAAGGGCCCAAAGAAGGCAATTGGCGTGCGGCGCAAGGGTCGCTAATCTCTGACATCGGTCGAGCAATCGATCATTACTCAGATTGAGACGGCGGGCGTCATCGCCCGCCAATGTATGAGATGACCAGGAAAGGACGCAGAGCGCATGGCGGATCGCCGACGGGCAAGCAAAGCACGAGGGCGAGTAAGGCGACGCGACCGAAAGAACATTCCTCGCGGCCGAGCTTACGTGCAATCGACGTTCAACAATACGATGGTGACGCTCACTGACCAGGTCGGCAACGTCGTGGCATGGTCCAGCGCTGGTGCGTCAGGATTCAAGGGATCGCGCAAGAGTACGCCCTACGCTGCTCAGGTTGCGGCCGAGACCGCCGCGCGCAAGGCCATGGAGCATGGCATGCGGCAGGTTGACGTTTTCATCAAGGGGCCGGGTTCCGGCCGTGAGATGGCGATCCGTTCTTTGCAGGCAACTGGCATTCAGGTGACGTCCATCGCTGACGTGACGCCGGTGCCGCACAACGGCTGCCGACCACCGAAGCGGCGCCGCGTTTAACACGATTGTGATTCAGGCTCTCTGGTCTGCTGATCCGGTGAGTCGAGGAGGATGAATGGCAAGGTACACCGGCCCGGTCTGCCGGATCTGTCGTCGGGAAGGGCTGAAGCTCTACCTGAAGGGTGAGCGCTGCCTCAGCCCCAAGTGCCCGATTGTCCAGCGTCAGCCGATGCGGAACTTCCCGCCAGGACAGCATGGGCAGAAGCGTACGCGGCGTCCGTCCGAGTATGGCATTCAGCTTCGTGAGAAGCAGAAGATTCGCAAGATGTATGGCGTGCTCGAAGGCCAGTTCCGCCGTCACTTCGATGAAGCGGAGCGCCGTGGCGGGGTTACCGGTGAGAACCTGCTACAGATCCTCGAGACTCGATTGGACAATGTTGTATACCGGTTGGGCTTCGCCGATTCGCGCAAACAAGCGCGACAGATCGTGCGCCATGGCCATTTCACTGTGAACGGCCGCAAGACGAACATCCCGTCCTTCATTGTCAAGCCTGAGGACGTGATCGCCGTTCGCAAGCAAAGCCGTGAGCGCGAATACTTCAAGATCGTGGTGGAGACCGCCGGCACAAAGCCTGTCCCGGATTGGCTGACACGGGACATGGAGAACATGAGCGGGCGAGTCGTGAACGCACCGGCACGCGACCAGATTGAGATTCCACCGCTCAACGAACAGCTTGTCGTTGAGTTTTACAGCCGGTAACGCCACGCTGCAGGCACGCACTGGTCGGTCATCACGCCAGTGACGTGCCGCTTATTGGCCGGAGGAGGCTGATTCGATTGCTAGAAATCGCGCAACCACGAGTTCAACAGACACACTCTGGGGTGAATTACGGCCGATTCGTCGTTGAGCCACTCGAGCCGGGGTACGGCATCACGATCGGCAATTCGCTCCGCCGGATTTTGCTCCGGTCTCTTCCTGGCGCGGCTATCGTTCGCGTCCGCATCGCCGATGTCTGGCATGAGTTCTCGACCATCGAAGGCGTTCGCGAAGATGTGACGGAGATCGTTCTCAACCTGAAGCGTGTGCGCCTGCGTGTGGTGTCGGAGGCTTTCCGTGAGACGCGTGCGAGTTTGTACGCACATGGTGAGGGCGTGGTCACAGCGGGCGATATCGATTGGCCGGGCGAGATCGAAATCGTCAACCAGGACCAAATCATCGCCACGCTCGACAACGATCGGGCGCGGCTGGAGATGGACCTCGTCGTAGCCCGTGGTCGTGGCTACCAGCCCGCCGAGGCGCAGGAGGTCTTCTCGATTGGTGAGATCCCGGTCGACGCCATCTTCACGCCGATCGAGAAGGTGAATTACGTCGTCGAGCATACACGTGTAGGGCAGATGACCGACTACGATCGGCTCATCCTGGAGATCATCACGGACGGTACGATCGAACCAGACGATGCACTCGCTCGTTCCGCGCAGATCATGGTCGACCATGCCAGGCTGATTGCGGACTTCAACCGCGAGCCGGTCGAAGAGGTCGAAGAAGCGACGCGCCAGGTTTCCGAGGCGGACACTCGTCCGCTGGCCGAGCTGGGCTTGTCGCCGCGTGTACTGAACGCTCTGCGCAGCCGTCATATCGATCGCGTTGGTCAGGTCCTCGACATGGAACCGGAGCAGCTACTCTCGATTCGCAATTTCGGTCCACGCTCGCTGCAAGAGCTCAAGGAGCGGATGTCCGAGTTCGGTTACGACTTCGAGTTGCCCAACGGCGCGGGTATGGATGACGATGAATCAGACGATGACTCAGATGGCGGTGCCGACTCGGACGCCGCCGAATAGGGTGGGGAGACTTCAACCATGAGGCACCGCGTCGCGGGCCGAAAGTTCGGCCGAAATACGAACCAGCGCAAGGCGCTCTTTCGCAACCTCGCGGTTTCGCTGATCTTACATGAGCGGATTCAGACGAGCGAGGCGAAAGCCAAATCGATTCGTCCGATCGTCGAGAAGCTCGTGACGATGTCGCGTGAGGACAGCGAGCATCATCGGCGGCTCGTTATGGCCCGCTTGGCCGATGAGCGTGCGACGGCAAAGTTGTTCGATGTCATCGGTCCACGCTTCGACGGTCAGGCAGGCGGCTATACACGCATCTACAAGCTCGGCAACCGTCGTGGTGACGCCGCACCCATGGCGCTTATCGAGTTCGTGGCCTAGGGTTGAAGTCTATCGATTCCGTTGTCCGGTGATGCAACCGTCCGCCACGTTCGTATCGAACTGGGTTACGATGGGACCGACTTCTATGGCTCGCAACGGCAGGCATCGGTCAGGACGGTACAGCAGGTCGTTGAAGACGCGCTCAAGCGCCTGACCGGATCGCCGGTCAAGATTGACCTGGCCGGGCGAACGGATCGCGGCGTTCACGCAGTCGGGCAGGTCGCAAGTGCCACCATTCGGTGGCGACGTGACGAAGAATCGCTGCGATACGCGCTCGATTCACTCACGCCGGAGGATGTCTCGATTCGATCTGTGAACGAGACTGCCGCTGGATTTCACGCTCGGTTTGATGCGCGGAGTCGTGAGTATCGTTTTCGAGTATGGAATGGTGCGACACCGCTGGTGCTGATGCGGCGATACACATGGTCTGTACGGCAGCCGCTAGATGTCACGCGTATGAACGAAGCGGCAGCCAAACTAATTGGACGGCAGGATTTCGCGTCGTTCGCCGGCGCGGGACTCGGAGTTCCGGGAAGTCCGGCCGATTGCACGCGAGAGATGGCGACGGCCGAGTGGAGCGTTTCTTCGTACGGCTGGGAACGCGGAAGCGACGACGAGCGATTATTGGAGTTCCGCGTTCAGGCAGACCGTTTTCTGCCACATATGATACGGAACATCGTCGGAAACCTGGTCGAAGTCGGCCGGGGAGCACGGTCGGTCGAATGGTTCGCGAACGTTCTGGCGAGCCGTGATCGTAGAGCCGCGCCAGCCGGCGCGCCTCCGCAAGGCTTGATACTCTGGAGCGTCGAATACCCAGCGGGGTGAAAGGTTTGGCGCCGATGTTCGGCGGCGTCGTTTCCATTGAGGAGCACAGGTTCACATGAAAACGTACTCGCCAAAGGCATCGGAAATCCAGCGATCCTGGTTCATCGTCGACGCGGAGAACAAAACGCTCGGCCGGATCTCGACGCAGATTGCCAGTGTCCTTCGCGGCAAGCACAAGCCGACGTTCGCCACGCATATGGATATGGGTGACTACGTCATCGTAGTGAACGCCGAGAAAATCCGCGTCACCGGTAATAAAGAAGAGAAAAAGGTCTATTATCGACACTCACAATATCCGGGCGGCTTCCGGTCGACGCCACTGCGCGATCAACTTGAGAAGCATCCGACTCGGCCATTGGAGCGCTCGATTCGAATGATGTTGCCGAAGAATTCACTTGGCGACGCGATGTTCAAGAAGCTGAAGATCTACGCCGGGCCGGACCACCCGCACTCGGCTCAGAATCCCCAACCGTTGCGGATTGAAGGATAGAGGAGAGACGAGTAACAGTGGAAGCAGGAGCAACCGTAGACCGCCAGCAAAAATATGTAGCCAGTACCGGTAGGCGCAAGAGCGCGGTAGCCCGCGCGCGTCTCTACCCCGGACGTGGCAATTTCGAGGTGAACAATAAGACCGCCCGCGAATACTTCGGCGGCCGCGACATTTATCAGGCCATGATCGCCGAGCCGCTACGATTGACCAACACGGTCGAGAAGTTCAACATTCAGATCCGCGTGGTTGGCGGCGGAATGACCGGTCAGGCCGGGGCCGTTCGTCATGCGATCGCGCGTGCATTGGTGCGTTCCGATCCGGAATTGAGACCCGTACTTCGCCGCGCAGGCTTTCTGACACGGGATGCACGTGTCAAAGAGCGAAAGAAGGTCGGACTCAAGCGAGCGCGTAAGGCACCTCAGTACACCAAGCGATAGAGCGCGTCGCCACAACAAGCGAACCTGCGACACCGGGCGTCAACCGACGTCCGGTGTTTTGTCGCGCGCGAGTTTGTGGATCAGCGTCAGGCGCGTTCTTGCGTGTGGCCCTGTGGCGGGTGGAGTTGGCGCATCGAGACGCGGCACCGTTCGACGGCTTCCGTGATCCGTTTGAGGCTTGACGGTCGCCACCATGCCTGCACCGCGACTGGACTCAGTTCCAGCGTCACCAGTCCGTCGTATTGCGTCTGCGCCAGCTTGAGGAGCAGGTCATCAAGCGGCAACATACCGTGGCCGGGAAGCTGATGGTCGCGGAGCATCGCGTTCCAGAGACCAAATCGAGATTGGCGCTCGGCGACATCGCTCAGATGGATGTTTGCGATTCTCGGAAGGAACGACTTCAGCGATTCGAGCAGATCCCAGTTGCGGCTGGCGGCGTGAGCAGTGTCGTAGGTGATCTTGAGATCCCACTCCTCGGTAAGCCACAAGAGACGATGGGGATGGTCAAACGCCCACGTCGGCGTCTTGCTCGTGCCTCGACCACTATTCTCGATGGCAATCTCGAATCGACCTCGCTGAGAGATGTCGACAGCGGTGTTGACTGCATCGAACCACACCCGCGCGTCCGGATCATGCAAGGATTGCACTTGGGGCGTATGAACGACGAGTGCCTTGCACCGCGGAAACCGGGACGCGAATCGAGCGGAATCGATGATGTCTCGGGCGAGAAGCTCGGGCGAGGCGGATCTCAACTGTAGAATGGTATGTACCGATCGAACCGGCACCTCGTAGTGGTCCTCAAGACGACAAACATATTCCGGATCAACATGGCTTGACCGCGGCGTGAGCATGAGCTCCACGCCATCCGCACCCGCGTCACGGGCGAGCGACATCGAGCTTTCGACGGAAAACCCGGGGAACGCACCGGTAGAGACAATCAGCTTCATCAAAGGGTTACCCGCCAGCCTGGGATGCTTCGACTGATAACTCTGGTGGCGTGTCGAGCGGCGCGAATTGCACTCGATGAATTGAGTCTAGCACGCGTTCGGCGAGAGATCACCCTATTTCAGCTCAATATCGGTGAACCTTAGTGACAAACTGTCAACGCTCTTGAGCCGTCGAGGTGTTAGTCGCGTTGATGATCGCCCGCATCACGGCATGTTGGGTAGCGACATTGAGGATCAACGAATCGCGTGGGCGCAGCGTTCCATCGTGTCGGCATAGAACGAAGATCGTGTCACCGTCAAAGATCGTATGCGCCGGATGAATCGCTCGAGCCAGCCCATCATGGGCAGCCACGGCAATGCGCACCAGGTCATCACGCTCCAGTGCGCCATCGATGGCAACAACGCCGATCGTCGTGTTCTCCCCAGTTCTTGGCTGGGGATCGACGCCGCTGAGGATAGTCTGCTCGAGCGTGCGGCCGTCGTCCGTTTCGGCTGTCGCGATTTCTCCCACGGCGTTGACGGCCATAAGTGCTGCTACTGTTCCCGCCTCCGTCTCAATCCTGGCCGCGCCGATCCCTGAAGGCCGTCCCTGGTGATTCAGGATCTTGGCGACCGTCGCACCGGTCCCGGCCCCTCGACGTCCCGAAACCCATTGGTCTTCGGTGGCCCCTGCGGCGCACTCGTATCCAGCTTGTGCATTGGGCCAGACGGGATCATCACCCTTGAGGTCGAAAAGTACCGCGGCCGAGACGATGGGAACCGGGATGCTGGCTGTCGGGAATCCCCGTCGTTGTTCGCGCAGCCAGCGGACCACGCCATCGGCGGCGGATAGCCCGAACGCGCTACCGCCTGTCAGCAGGACGGCGTTCACACGTTGAACCATGCGCCCTTCTTCAAGGAGCGAGGTTTCGCGAGTTCCAGGCGCGCCACCTCGAACGTCGACCACTGCCAGTGCCGGTTCATCAGGGATCACGACGCTGCATCCGGTTTGACCGGACTCATGCGTCCAGTGTCCAACGCGAAATCCTGGAAGCGAAAAGCTGCTCGTCTCGCCTGTCATTCGAATCCCTCAACCGTCTAATCTTCGGAACCGGTCAGACGGTGATCTGAACGCCACTCTGAGCAACGGTGATGGCGCCGTCGAAGCTCTCGCGGGCATGCGCTGCGGTTTGTGCAATCCCATTTTCTTGCCAGATGTGCGTCAGCAGCAAGTGCTTGGTATGTGAGAGCTCGGCCAGGCGTCCAGATTCCACGCCGGTGAGGTGTCCTGCGCTCTTTGGAGCGTCAGGTGGCTGCGTCGGCATGGTCGCCTCGCATACGAGGAGGTCGGCCTTGCTGGCGAATTGGGCCAGCGATTCCTGATAGTTCGTGTCCGCGAGGTAGACGATCGACCGACCGTCACACTCAATTCGCATGGCCCAACATGGAATGAAGTGCTGCGTGGGTGTGAACGTGATGTGAAACGGGCCGACATCAACGGCCGATTCTGGATCATATTCATTGACGCCGAACTCGTTCTCGAAGAATGGTTCACCGCGTTCTGGACCGCTGGCAAAGACGTCTTCCAGCCGTTTGAGGAAGTTAATGCCATCAGGTGGAACCCAGAGTGGCACCCGCGGACCTCGTCCGCCGGGAATGTACCTCAGACCGTAGCGAAACGGAACGAGGTCGATCGTATGGTCGGAATGCAGATGAGAGATCAGAACCGCGCCGACGTCCCGCAGCGCCGTGAAACGACGTAGTACTGGCACGCTTCCAGGACCGCAGTCAAGCACCATTCTGACACCATCATGCTCGATCAGATAACTCGAGGACGCATCTCCTGGGTTTGGACATGCGGCTGAGCCACCTAGCACGGTCAGTCTCACAGTGTGCCCCTTTCATCGAGATGGGCAATGTCGTTCCAGCAGGTGATCTCGCACATTTCGGAGCCATTGACGCGCACGGTTGTGATACTGCAGTTGTCCACCCGATATTTGGTCCAGTCGTTGGGGTTCACGCCGGTAAGTTGAGTAACGGCCGAAGTGATAACGCCTTCGTGAGCGACGACGACCAAACGATGTTCCGTGTGCCGTATGATGATCTCCCGAACGGCACCGATCACGCGGTCATGAAACTCCTGGCGTGACTCCCCATTCGGAAAGCGAAACGACGTGTCCGCAAAGTCAAACATCTTCGCGTAGATCTCGGGATGGTGGGACTGAATTCCGTCGATCGTGAAACCTTCCATGTCACCGAAATGAAACTCAGCCAGATCGTCATGATACCGAGGAACGAGCCCGGACCGAACCGCGATCTGGTCGGCGGTGACCCGCGCCCGTGAAAGCGGACTGGAATACAACGCGTTCATCGTGCCAAGCGCGGAGATGCGTTCCGCGACTCGTTGTGCCTGCCATCGTCCAAGTACGTTGAGCGGCTCGTCGGTGCGGCCGTGAAGGAGCCGTTCGATGTTGCTGCGCGTCTGACCGTGTCGCACGAAGATAACTTCAGTCATCGGTTACCGTTCCTGTGTGTTGGTTTCCCTTGTGTGGATTGGCCGCCGCATAGGCACAGAGATCCCGCACTGTGCACGTCTCACATTTGGGCTCCCGAGCGCGGCAGACGCGGCGGCCATGCGCAATGACGTTCACGTGAAATGAGTAAACGTCCTCGGCGGGCAGCATCGATTCGAGGATCTCGTGCGCACTTTCCGCGTTTGTTGAATCCTCGATCAGACCAATACGGCGGCTCACGCGATGGACGTGAGTGTCGACCGGAAGCGCGGGCCGCTTGCATGCAAAGAGGAGTACGCAGGCCGCGGTCTTAGGCCCGACTCCGGGCAGCGATTGCAGGCGCGCCTTGGCTTCACCGAGCGGAAGTTGGTCCAGCCCTGCGAGCGAATTCTTGGCCAAGACCGTGGTGACAACGTTCTTTATTCGTGGTGCCTTCGTCGCGGCGAGACCACCTGAACGAATCGCACGCTCGATCTCGAGCTCATCCGCGTTCGCAACGTCTTCCCACGTCGGGAACTGCTGCCGCAACCCCTCGAACGCTCGCTCGCAGTTCACATCAGACGTATGCTGCGAGAGAATGGTTATCACCAGCTCGTCGAGTGGCGGACGCACCACGCGCCATACCGGGCGGCCATATTCTTGCTCAAGGCGCCGCAAAATCGCGAGGGCGAGGCGCATTTGGGGTTGCGAAATCTGAGCCAGGTTCGACATGCTTGCATTGTACACGTGACTGTTTCGAACTGAGCCATTGTGAGTTGGTGGCTGCTGGACCGTCCGAGCGGGAAATCCAATTGCGGTCGTCAGCGTCCAAGGGATGGAACAGTCGATCAGGAGAGATGGGTCATGCCCGGTTCCCAGCAACATAGAAGCTGCGGCGTCCTGCTTCATCCAACGTCCCTTCCAGGACCTTGCGGTGTGGGAGACATCGGTTCAGCAGCTCATGAATTCGTTCGTTTCCTGCGCAATGCGCGTCAGGGCATCTGGCAAGTACTTCCGCTTGGTCCGATCGGAAAAGCGAACTCGCCATACGACAGCAGTTCCGCGTTCGCCGGCAGTTCGCTGCTCATTGCGGAGCGGTGGCTCGTCAAACACCGACTGCTGGACGAGGACGAGATCGAACCTGACCTCGAGTCGACTGATCGAGCAGACTTCGAAGCAGCAAGTGCTCGCAAGGATCACGTTCTGCGATGTGCTTTCAAACGGTTTCGTGAGCATCGTCAGAGCGAATTAACAACGAGACTTGAGGGGTTTCGACGGCGCGAGACCGGATGGCTGGACGACTTCGCGCTCTTCAACGCCATTACCGCCGATCAGGATGGCGCTTCGTGGTGGGAATGGCCTGACGAGCTCGCTCGTCGGGATCCGGACGCCCTGGAACGCTGTCGCGCGGAACTCGACGACGAACTGCTCTACCATCAGTTCGTGCAGTTTGTGTTCGATTTGCAGTGGAAAGAGCTGCGGGATGTTGCGAACCAATCAGGGGTTCGCATGATGGGAGACATCCCGATCTACGTCTCCCTCGACAGCTCGGACGTGTGGGCGAATCAGCGCATTTTTGAGCTTGACGAAGACTATCGCCCGACCGTGGTCGCGGGTGTACCGCCGGACTACTTTTCAGAGACCGGCCAGCTGTGGGGCAACCCTTGCTACCGCTGGGAAGAATTGCGGCGCACCGGTTATCGCTGGTGGGTTGAACGGTTCCGGCGCATGCTTGCACTCACAGACATGGTACGTGTTGATCACTTCCGAGCGTTTCAGCATGGCTGGCAAGTGCCATCTGATGAGTCGACAGCCATCAATGGACGATGGGTCTCCGGGCCCGGCGCCGATATCTTCGAAGCGGTGCGCTCTACGCTCGGACCGCTTCCGATCGTCGTTGAGGATCTTGGATTGATCACGGACGACGTTCATGACCTGCGACGTGGGCTCGGCTATCCGGGGATGAAGGTGCTGCAGTTTGCGTTCGGAGGTGACAGCCACAATCCCTACCTGCCTCACAATATTGAGCGGAACGCGGTCGTGTACACCGGAACCCACGACAACAACACCACGGCCGGCTGGTATGCGGGCCTCGAAGAACCGACGCGCGATCATCTCGAACGGTATCTGGGGGGACGTTGTGAGGAGATTAACTGGTCGCTCATCCGCCTCGCGCACGCGTCAGTGGCTTCCACAGCGATCGTTCCAGCGCAGGATCTGCTCGGACTCGGATCTGATGCGCGCATGAACACGCCTGGAACCGTTGAGGAGAACTGGCACTGGCGACTTATGCCCGACGCGTTGTCAGACCAGATTGCTCATCGATTGAAAGACATGGCGGAGGTTTATGGTCGTTTCAGCGAGTAGCGTGGCGCGCTACGGAGTGGGTTCAGTGTCACCACCGTGGCGCTGTTTTGTCATGCGTAGCGAGACGACTTCATGCTGCTCTCGCTCTTCCAGCGGGTGCAGCATTAGATCAATGGCTACCCAGAGCGTCTTCGAAATGGGGTAGAAGAAGAGCGGAACGATGATGTTCAGCGCGATCGCGCCGCTGAGAATCGGTACCATCGGTACGTCCGGCCAGGTCCAGATGACGAAGAACGCTGTTACGGCAATGAAGATCAACTCCGTCACAAGCGTGTTGATCGCGACCGCGCCGGTCCAATAACCTTCCTCGCGCTCAAAATAGAGCCCACATTGCGGGCACCGGTCGCTCATTCGCAGCCATTGACGAAATAGATTGCCCTGTCCACAGTTCGGGCAACGGCAAAGCAGACCTCTTCCCAGCATCTTCAACTGCTGCATGTAGCGTCCAAATCCCTGAAGTGACCCTTCAAGCGATCCGCTGGCGACTGCGTTCCATCACCATAATTCTACTCTGGTTGCCCAGCCAATCATCGTCTGATGTTGACGAAGTCCTGACCTGCAACATCATCAGTAGGTCGGGCGGTCATGCCGACGGATCAATGAGTTCACGACGGCGTGAAGTTGAATGGAATCGTTGCGCCCTTCGCTTGATTGCCATGACGCGTGAGTGAGCCATACGCCACCTTAGTCTCTGGACGAAGTCGACTCGTCCATCTATGCTGACGGAGTTCAGCAACTCCAAGGAATACTACGTGGCTCCTATTGTGAGGACTCGGTCGGGCGAGAAGGAGGTATGCAATTGAGGGCGCAGCTTGGTACCCACGTGCGCACGCGTGATGACAAGGAACTGGGAACGGTCGAATGGGTGCTGGTTGATCCTGAGACACGTGCCGTTAAGAGCCTGGGCGTCAGGCACGGACGTATTCGCGAGCACGCGGTCAAGATCCCACTTGAAGAGATTTCGGTCAGCCCGAATCAAGAGCATCTGATCGCGGCGATCGACGAAGCAGACACGCATCACCTGACACATCGCACCGCCCATCAGCAGCCAGGAATCGTGAATGGCGAGGCTGTGGCGGCATCGGTAGGCGGCGGAGTATGGCCGGCAAATGCCTTTACTTCCAAGCGGCGGGATCCTGAAGCCGGTCCACTTCAATCCGAGTTGCAGGAGATGGTTGACATGGTCAACACGGACGTCGTCGTACTCGGCGATGGCAGCGACGTGTATAGCAAGGACATGAAGCATGTCGGCGAGATCGAGCAGATTCGCTTCGAGACCCATACCGGCCAACTGTTGAGTCTTGAGATGAAGGGCGGGTTCCTTCACCATCGAGAGTTCGAGCTTCCCCGCGAATTCATTGGCGGCGTGGACGAAGGCTCGATCTACCTGACCCTGAACCACGAGGACGTCAAGCAACACATCCTCGAGCGGGAAGGTTGAACCACCGAACGACACGAGCGAGCCACCTGGTGGCTCGCTCGTCTTCACAGTCCATGAGTAGAACTACTCTGGAGCTGTTCCAGAATTGACTTCGATCTTTTTGCCTGGTTTCTCGACACTCTTCTTGAAGGCAACGGTGAGAACACCGTCCTCATATTTTGCGTCACCGCTTGATTCATCCACGGGAGTCGGGAGCGTGACGCTTCGCTCGACCGAACCAACTCGTCGCTCGACCACGTGCCATCGGCCGCGAGTCTCGTCCCGATGTTCGTGGCTCTCGCCTTTGATCGTCAACACGCCGTTACGGACCTCGACCGCGATATCCTCCGGCTTCACTCCAGGCAGCGACGCCTTGACGAGCACGCCGTCGTCCGTCTCCTGGACGTCGAGCGGCATCGTTGTCCGCTCCTCGCTCAGTGCCGTGCCGTTGGTCAAGTCCGAAAACAGCCGATCGAATCGATCACGTAATGTGTCCATGTCCAGAAATCTGGACCGTGGTGAGATACTCACGACAGCCTCCGTTCACACCTGTCCTGTTCCAGCGCTTGTGACCGCTGGGCATGCCCTTTGAAGGGTACAAAATGTGCAGCAACAAGCGCGCCACGATTTAAACTGAGATCGTGTCAAATCCATGCCCATTCTTCTGGAAGATGCTCCGGACGACCACATGTCTGATTCGTCTGAGATGTCCGGATGTTCTGCTGCGTGCAACCGTCATTGCTGGACGTACTTGGAACCGGTAACCTGTCAATGAACGAGTTGATCGGGTGCGGAGGTGAAATGACCGAACGGTCGCACGCAGTTGGACTATCTACCGACCTCTATCAGATGACCATGGGTGCCAGCTTTCACGCGTTGGATGTCAACGACATAGCGACGTTCAGCCTATTCGTCCGACGGCTCCCGCCTCAGCGTGGATACCTCGTGGCAGCGGGC
This sequence comes from uncultured Chloroflexia bacterium, assembly GCA_963713965.1. Classification (GTDB taxonomy): domain Bacteria; phylum Chloroflexota; class Chloroflexia; order Thermomicrobiales; family Thermomicrobiaceae; genus CALAGB01. Next base: position 507,196 of record OY970217.1, on the reverse strand, counting down.
CTCGATGACGCGCTGGACCGGCTATTAAACCTTCAATTCGATCAACGGGCCCTCGATTACTTGCGGTCCACCGGGCAGGTGAGGCCTGAGTTCATCAGCAGTCTCGCGAATTTCCGCTTCACGGGCGACGTGTGGGCCGTTCCTGAAGGACGGATCGTGTTTGCTGACGAGCCGCTGCTCGAGGTTCAGGCACCCATCATCGAGGCCCAGATCGCGGAGACCATCCTGCTGAATGCGGTCCACTACGCTACGCTGGTGGCCTCCAAGGCAGCTCGCTGCGTCTCTGCCGCCCCCGGTAAGTCGCTCATCGAGTTCGGCTTGCGGCGAACTCCGAGCGTGGACGCAGGGCTGGCGGCGGCACGCTCTTCATTCATTGCAGGATTCGCTGGAACCAGTAATCTCTTCGCCGGCGAACAGTTTGACATCCCTGTCTCTGGAACCGTTGCTCATTCCTTCATCGAGATCTTTCCTAATGAACTGGATGCCTTCCGCGCGTTCAGTGACACTTTTCCAGGAGACGTGACACTCCTCATCGATACCTACGACGTGCTGCAAGGTGCTCGAAATGCCGCCATCGTCGCGAAGGAGCTTCGGGCAAAGGGGCGAAGAGTCCGTGCCGTTCGAATAGACAGCGGTGATCTGGTGGATCTGAGCAAACGGGTACGGTCAATTCTCGATGCTGAGGGATTGACGGATGTCGGCATCCTGGCCAGCGGTGGGCTGGACGAACTCGACCTGCAACGGTTCGTTGATGGCGGAGCGCCTATCGACGCGTATGGCATCGGCACCCGGCTGGGAACATCGGCGGATGCTCCCTCGCTCGACATGGTCTACAAACTGGTGGAGTTCGCCGAACTACCTAAGCTCAAGCTGAGTACGGGAAAGGCGACGCTGGTTGGGCCGAAGCAAGTTTGGCGACGGGTGGGGCTGGATGGCGCCTTCGTCTCTGATCTCATCGCGCGCCGCACAGAGCCCGCGCCAGGCACCGAGTGGGAGCCTCTGCTGGAGCCCTTCATGGAAGCTGGTCGGCGAACTCGACGAGACGATCTCCGCGAGAATCAGCGACGACATCAATCGGATACCAGCAAGATGCCACCCGGGACCTTCAACCTCGCCAACTTCGAACGCTTTCCCGTGGAATTGTCGTTCGGGCTGCAGGAAGCTCAGCGAGAGGCGACCGAGCGAGCCCGACTTCAGGACGATCGCTCGGTCGTGAACGCCAGTCAGGCAACCGATGCTCCAAAACGCTGATTCAGATCACGAAGGCGCCGTTCCCCCTGGAATGGTCCTGATTCCAGCTGGACCGTTCACGATGGGTTCGGACGATGGCCCACAGAGCGAGCGACCGGCTCATCAAGTCCATGTAGAAGCCGTTTGGATCGATCGCGATCCCGTTACCGTTAGAGCATATGCGGAATTCGTGGCGTCGACCGGACGTCCAGCGCCTCCAAGCTGGCGCGGAGGGACGCCGCAACGTGGCCGCGCAAACTATCCTGTGGTTGACGTAACCTGGGACGAGGCGAGAGCGTTCGCGGCATGGGCCGGCAAGCGACTGCCGACGGAAGCTGAATGGGAAAAGTCCGCGGCATGGGACGACGCGGCGCAGCACTCCAGACGGTGGCCATGGGGTGACGTGTGGGAGTCTGGTCGCGCGAACGCCGGATCGGGCATCCTGGCGATCTTCCGCAACCGCGGTCCAAACGAAGTGGGCCGGTTCTCACCGGCGAGCGACAGCGCGTTCGGCGTGGCCTGCATGGCCGGCAATGTGTGGGAATGGACTTCCTCACTTTTTCTGCCCTATCCATATGAGCCCCGTGACGGTCGCGAAAACCTGTCGGCAGCGGGGAGTCGCGTGCTTCGTGGCGGATCATGGAGCAACCCACCGGACCAGGCGCGGTGCGCATCCCGACTTGCCCTCCCACCGCGCCGCATTCTGGACGGGGTCTGCGGTTTCCGCTGCGCGCTGAGCGCCATCGATCCTCCACGCTGATTTCTGGGCCTGAAGACCCGTCGATATTCGGCGCAACATGCTCAGATATGAGTATTCGGATTCCCCGGCAAGGGCCGGGACTCGTTTGTGCGGAATAGATTGTGTACGCACAGCGTCGTCATGACTGACATGGGTTATTCGCGGGCACGCGGAAAGTGAGAGGCAGATAGGTTGTCAGGAGAGAATCAAGTCCCGGACGTTCCTTCAATCGACGTACGCGAGGCGTGGGACCAGGCTTCGAAGAGTTCGTCCTACATTCTCGACGTGCGCGAGCCGGAGGAACTCGAAGAAATATCGGTACCAGGCGCGATCCACGTTCCTCTCGGATCATTGCCCACACAGGCGTCGATGCTCCCCGATGACCGCGAGCTCCACGTCATCTGCCGGTCTGGAGTGCGCAGCGCATTCGCCACCAAGTTCTTGTTGGATTCAGGTTTTTCCGGCACGCGAAACGTTCGCGGCGGTGTCATCGCCTGGGCGGAGTCTGAGCTGCCCTACATGTCTCACGGAGAGAACCACAATCAAGAGAGTGAATGAGCACGCGTCAGAAACGGACTCGAGGAGTTTCAACGTGGTCGACGTCCGTGCCGCAGGATGCGCCATGTGAGGAGCAGCCCAGCCGCGATTGTCACGACCACACCGAGCCCGAACAGCGGGCCCATCCAGGAAAGAAGCCAGTGCGGGCTGTAGACAGTCAGCAGGAGTCCCAGGCTGACCAGACTCGACCCCACCAGGATGGCCAGAATGAGGCGGTTGACCATCGACTGCAGCGTGTCGAGGATATCGTCCGCCCGCACCAAACGAATTCCGATTTCGATGTCGCCTTGCTCTGATCGGGTGAGGAGGCGTTCGATTCGGCGTGGCAGCCGCTTCATCAGCTGCCGAATGTCTTCTCCCGATGAAATGAGCTGCGGAATCCAGGTGCTCGGCATCCATTGCTCGATCAACGCCCGACGAATGTAGGGCGCTGCCATCTCGACCGGCTTGAGTGTTGGATCGAGTCTGCGCCCCATACCCTCCTGCATCGACAGAGTCTTCAACAGCAAAGCCAGCTCCGAAGGCATCTGAAGCTGCCGGCGCCGTACGATCGTCATGATGTCGTTCACGATCGTATCGAACCGATATTCAGCCAGCGACATGCCGATATACCGGTCGAGCAAATGCTGAACATCACGTCGCAGTCCCGGCCGGTCGGCGCCGTGACGAAGCACGTTCAATACAGCCAGTCCATCGACGATTTCGTCGGCGTCCTGCCGTATTATCCCCGCGGCCAGTCCGAGAAGGGCGTCATGAGTTCGGTCGTCGACGCGGCCGACCATTCCGAAATCGTACGCGACAATGCGACCGTCCGGAAGCACGGAGAAATTTCCGGGGTGCGGATCGGCGTGATAAAAGCCGTGCTCGAAGATCTCGTCCAGCGTGATACTGACTGCCCGCGTTGCCAGCTCAGCTCGCGAGAGGTTCATCGCGCTGATCGCTTCGATGTCGTCAATCGAGACACCCTGAATGCGTGCCTGCGTAATCACAACCGGAGTGGTCAGCTCCCAGTAGATTCGAGGGATAACCAGGGCTTTGCTATCGCGGAAGTTCTCGCGAAAGGTCTCGGCGTTGCGTCCCTCGCGCATGTAGTCGAGCTCGCTTCGAAGCGTCCATCCGAATTCATCGACTAACGCGACGAGGTCATAGGCTTCGGCCACCGGGGCACGATTCTGTGCGAACCGGGCCAACTGCTGAAGGATGGCCAGATCCTCGTCAATCTGCGCGGCGACACCAGGCTTCTGCACCTTCACGACGACGTGCTCACCGCTGACAAGCTCGGCGGCATGCACCTGCCCGATGGATGCGGCAGCCAGTGGCTCGTCGTCGAATGTGTGGAAGAGCTCCTCAACCGTTTTGCCGAAGGATTCCTCGATGACCGCCCGAATCCCGGCCGTTGGAACGGGGGGCACCCGATCCTGAAGCTTGCTCAGCTCAGCGATATACGCTGGAGGCAGGAGATCTTCCCGTGTGGACATGATCTGCCCGAGCTTGATGAACGTTGTTCCGAGGTCTTCGAGTGCGGCGCGAACGTGCTCCGCCTGGGTCTTTGGCTGACCGCTGGTCGGACGTTGGAACCTACCCCGACTGAACGGGATGAGGGACGAGATTCCTAGCTGCTCTGTGACCGATCGAACCCCGTGCCTGGAGAGGATACGGATGATCTCAGCGTATCGTCGTCGATGGCTGAAGATCTCAGTCGGGGCACGGAAGAGCATGACTGAATCGCTCCCGCTCGTGATGGACAATGGATCGCCGGGCGCAGGTTCGTCGCACCCGAGTTGTCACGCATGGCCGCTGATCAGTCGAGGTTCATCTGTCGCAGTCGGAACGCGGCTAAACCTAGCGAAACGACGACGAGCAACACCATGACAATCAGCGAGGAGACCAGTGCATTCGACTGCGCGATCTTGACGTCGGCATCGCCCAAGATATGGATGAAGATTGATTGTACGAAGTGCCGGACGCTCAGGATTCGGATGCCTGGGATGAAGCGGGCAAGCAAGCTCTCCCACAAAAGAACGTAGATCACCCCGACTAACAGCGCTCGCGGAACGATCAGGCTAACGAACAGAAAGAGCGCACCGTACGCCGCCACACCAATCAGCGCGCCGACGAACATCGATCCGAGCGCTGCACCCGACGGTGTTCCAGGTCCGGCGACCACCACCAGCCAAGTGATGAGAAGACCGACAAGGATGGCCATGCTGGTCACCAGAAACGTTCCGACGAACTTTTCGAGGACGATCCGAATAGTAGAGATCGGCTTGATGATCAGATAGACAATGGTACGGTCGCTCAACTCGTTACCAAGCGTCGCCGTGGCGAGGATCAGCGTGGCCAATGGAATCACCGTCGGTGCCATGAATTGGTTGAAGACGTCCCCAAGGAACGTGTCCGGCGTCGTGTTATTTGAGTTGAGCAAGAAGATCAACCCGAACAGAATCGGTGTCGCGGCGAAGAGCGCGACCACTCGCGTTGAGCGCCAGGCGCCGAACTGTCGAAGCGTGAGCCAGAGTACGGGAAGCTGCGTCGACACCATCACCAATCCATCTCGAAGATTCTCATCTGCACGGGCACTAGCGACGCTCCGTCACATAGGCGAAGACGCTCGCCAGCGAGTCGTCGACAGCAGCGACCTCCAACAGACGCAGTCCGTTCTCTTTTGCGATCCGGGGGACCAGTTGATAAAGCGCTCGAACATCCCGTGACTCAACCACGATCGCATCCCGATCCGGTTCAAGGCGGATCGACGTTACCTCTGGCGCGTTGAATAGCAGAGAAGCCAAGGTGCGATTGTTCGAAGCCCTTAATCGAACCGTACGCGCGTGCTCGTCGATCTTGTCACGAATTGCGCGGAAATCTCCAACCGCTGCCAACTTGCCGTCCACGATGACAATGATGCGATCCGCCACGCGCTCGACTTCGTGCAGCACATGTGACGACACCAATACCGTCTTGCCTGATTCTCCCAGGCCACGAATCAGGTTGATCAAATGGACGCGCTGTACAGGGTCGGTTCCGGTTAGGGGCTCGTCGAGGATGAGCACGTCCGGATCGTGAACGAGCGCAGCCGCGACTTTGATCCTCTGTCGCATGCCTTTGGAATAGCCGCCAACTTGACGGGACGCCGCATCGCCCAGATCCGCCGTCTTCAAAGCCCGCTCGGTTGCCTCCGAAGCATCAGGCAGACGATGCATGACCGCATTCCAGTGGACGAATTCGCGACCGGTCAGAAACGGGTAGACAGTCTCAGCTTCAGGGACGACGCCAATCTTTCCGTAGACATCGGTGCTTGATCGGACTATGGTGCCGTCGATGCGAACCGTACCAGTTGATGGCTTGAGCAATCCGCTCAACGTCTTCAGAATGCTCGATTTTCCTGCACCATTAGGTCCCAACAGCGCCGTCACACCGGGATCGACCGAGAACGAAACTTCAGAGACCGCGACCACGTCCCCGTACCATTTGGAGAGCCGATCTACCTCGATCATCGCCTCTGGAACGGGGTAATTGACGTTCCGACCATCGACAGTCTCACCAAGAGAGGCCGCCGTTTCAGGCATGTCAGCGGGAGGCTGTCTATTCATCTCACTCATCGCGCAAATACTGTCGGTAAACGATGAAGGAACACACGACGACGACCGCCGCCACTGACACGAGATACCACTGTCCCGCAACGTTGGCTTGCGCCGCGGCGCTATCACCGCTCAATTTACTGCCAAAGATCCAGGCGGTAAGGGATTGTGGGATGGCCATGGGACTGGCAAGAAGCAGGTACCGATGCCAACTTGCATCAACGGCATCGAAGAGTGCCGCGACAAGACCCGAAATCAACACAATGCTTCCGATGTAGACCGCTGCGGCCACGCTCTTTCGATCGGTGAAGCTCGCGATGACAAGTCCGATCGACGCGAAGAAGAGCGACAATAGGCATCCATCAGCTACGATACGCAGAATATCGCCCGTGTGGTGCACGAAGTAGCTCGTGGGGCTGTCCGCCAGAAACGTGACACCCAGAAAGAGAATGAAGGCCGGAAGAAGCGAAACCGTCGCCATCAGAATCCCGAGCCCACCGAGCTTGGCCAACAGATAATCGCCTCTGCTGATGGCGCGGGAGAAGTAGAGTGGCAAAACGCGTTGCCGACGATCGTCGCAGAGCATCTCGGGCGCGGTGGCAGCAGCGAACACGAGCAGCACGGTGGCTAGCAAGTCATATAACGTTTGATAGTTGAACCCCTGCGCCGCGTCTCCGATGAACGAGCGAATACCGACGATGATCACCACCGGGAAAAACGCGAAACCATAGACCAGAATGGGGATGATCTTGGCAGTCCAGCGCTTCTTAACACCCAGTCCGCGTTTGATCGAATAGCTGATGAGGGCACGGATGGCGTGGGTGCGTCCTTCACGTGGGCCGTCGTAGTGGCGATAGCCACGATCGTAGATTTGCGCGTCGGACGAGTTCGCGCGGTCCATCGCTGGATTCAATGCGGGGTTATCCGGCAACACTGACACCCTCGTCAATCATCGGCTCGCCCGCATGTTGCAGATATACGTCCTCGAGCGTACGCGCGTCGACCCGGAGCCCGCGAAGCAAGACGCCGGTTTCGATGCTGAGATCGCGAACGAGGTCGAAAACCTCGTCATCACGGTGGGGAACCATCAGCTCGAGCCCGCGGCGACGCACGGAGAGCCCGTTTTGCTCAAGAGCACGGACGAACGGCTCGACGTTTCCATCCACCTGAATGGCGATGTCACCGCCGCCTTGAACGAGGTCCGACAGCGGACCGGTCATTGCCATCCGACCGTTCTGAAGCATTAGTACGTAGTCACAGACGTGCTCGACGTCCTCCAGGAGGTGCGAACTCAAGATGACCGTGATGCCAAGATCTCGATGAATTCGTGAGATGAGATTCAGCATATCATCGCGGCCAGACGGGTCCATGCCATTGGTCGGCTCGTCAAGAAAGACGAGCGACGGGTCATGGACGATGGCCTGCGCGAGTTTGACGCGCTGTTTCATCCCGGTCGAGAACTCGCGAATCAGACGGTAGCGCTCCTCATCGACCCCACACTGGTAGAGTGTCTCGGCCGCCCTCAGACGGGCAGCGCGAGAGGGGAGTCCGCTCATTTCGGCCATATGTCCCACGAAATCGGCCGCGGTGACGTCTGTCGGGAGGCAGTCCGCCTCTGGCATGTAGCCGACGAACTCACGCATGTGCTGCGATTGAGTCTGAACGTCGAACCCGAGGACCGACGCCCGGCCGCGGGTGGCAGCCTGCAAACCGAGCAGGAGCTTGATGAACGTGGACTTGCCCGCGCCATTCGCACCAAGGAGTCCGATCGCCGCACGGGGAATCTGGACCGATAGCTCTTCGAGAGCCACGACCTTGTCGTAGGTCTTACGCAAATTGCTGGTCTGGACTATCCAGTCGGATCCAGAGTCGAGCCGCACCTACACCCCTCGTTCTCAGCCACAACCGAATGATCTCCGTGCGGCCAACGTGCTGGATGAATTCGCGAACGAGTATACCGTGTTTCATTCATCGCATCCGGAACGGCAAGCGACAATTACGCGAATGTACGTGCTTTTGCCGTTCATTGGATCGCTGACGGCGGGAGTATACTTACGGTTGCTATCGTGCCTTCTCTTGGATTAGGAACGGAAATGTCATCTAACGCAGGTCGAATGTCTCGCTGGGGTCGTGACACCGGACTCTCAGTCCGCATGTTCGTCGTGATGTTCTTGTTGGCGGTCCTCTATCTGGCGTTCATCGCCGTCCTGGTCTCCGCCGGAGTCAACGCCGTTGGAGTTCTGTTCATCGCCGCCATCATGATCGGCGTCCAGTACTTCATGTCCGATAAGATCGCGCTGTGGAGCATGGGGGCGCGGATCGTCAGCCCGGCCGAGGCGCCGGAACTTCACGGTATGATCGAACGTCTGGCGTCCATCGCTAATCTCCCGAAACCACGCGTTGCCATTGCCGACAGCGATGTGCCGAACGCCTTCGCGACCGGTCGAAACCCGAAAAACGCGGTCGTCGCTGTCACGCGCGGGTTGATGAACCGGCTCGAGCCGGCTGAGATCGAAGCCGTGCTCGCGCACGAAATGTCTCACGTGCGTAACCGCGACGTAATGGTCATGACACTTGCTAGCTTCTTCGCTGTCGTGGCTCAATTGATGATGCGCTGGTTTTTCTGGGGCAGCATGATGGGTGGAGGACGCCGAGACCGGCGTGACGGTGGCTCGATCGCCATGATCTACCTGGCGTCGATCCTCGTCTGGATTATCAGTTTCTTCCTCATTCGCGCGCTGTCCCGCTACCGCGAGTATGCTGCGGACCGCGGCGCGGCCATCATCACCGGCTCGCCGTCCAATCTCATGTCGGCATTGGTGAAGATCAGTGGCGTCATGCAGCGCATCCCACAGAAGGATTTGCGCGAGGTTCAGTCGATGAACGCCTTTTTCATCATTCCGGCGGCGGTCGGAAGCGGCATGAGCGAGCTGCTTTCAACACACCCATCACTTGAGAATCGACTGGAGCGACTGCGCGCGCTGTCTCGTGAGATGGAGGGTCTGTGAGACAGTTCTTCGATTCGCTGTTAGGTCGGTCGCGACCGGCGCCGTCGAAGATCGAGAAGCTCTTTGCCATGTCGACGGCGGAGATTTCGCTTGAGACACAACTCAGCTTGAAGCCCGACTCCCATGCGGGGATCGTGTTTCGGCCGGTTGATTCGGCCTACTTCGATCAGGCGAGTCGAGATCTGAATGATCTGCTCAAGATCAGCACCAAGGACACCGGCACGCTCTTTGAAATGCGAACCGATGAATTCCGCTTTCGCTGGATCTTGCTGAGCGATCCGCAGTTCGAGGATCTGGTCGCAACGATCCACATCATCAGTCAGACCCTGGTTGAGAATCAGTTTGGGGAACAACTCCTCTCGGCGGTCTTCCGCTACAACACCGAAGACGGCCGTCCCGTTTACTGGTTCTATAACTACAAGCGCGGCGCGTTCTATCCATTCGTGCCACAAGGGCGTCAAAAGGACAGGGACAACGCGTTTGAGTTGCGTCTTTCTTCGGCAATGGAGCACGAGCTGCCGATCGAAAAGGAGCTCGAACGCTGGTATCCGATGTGGGACATCCCGTTCTAGGACTCGACTCAGCTCCAACTCTGATATGCAAAAGCCCCCGAGAATCTCTCGGGGGCTTCGCCAACTAGGGATCAGTAACGACGCGGACTAGTCGGGAACCAGGCCGTCGGCCACAAAGAGCTCGGACGCCTCATCGAAGGTTGTATCGGGCGGTGGCAACACCACTTGCGACTCGACCAATTCCTCGGAGGCAACAGCGTTTCCGTGCTCCCGAACGAGGTCGATGAGGTTCTTGAAGAGGACGCCGAATTTGGAGCGGTCCCCTTTAGCGATGGCCTCGACAATGTCATTGTCGATATCGTTGATCTGATCGAGATAGGAGCTGTCGAGGCGGTACTGCCCCTCAGTCGAAATTCGTACGATCATGTCGGCTACCCCTCTCCAAGCTGCTTCGGCTGCTCGGGAGCGCCGACTTCCTTCTTCAGCGCCGCGAGCTGAGAATCGACGCTTTCCTTCATGGAGATCTGAGAGAGCTCGCGATCGATGGAGTCCTTACCTCCGGACGTCACATCATCGAGTGCCCCAGACGCGATCAGCTCGTCGATTGCACCGGCGCGGGCCTGCATTGCCTCGGTCTTGTCTTGCGCGCGATCGACCGCCATGCCGACATCGGCCATCTCTTCCGAGAGACCAGTCACGGCTTCGCCAATGCGGACCTGAGCTTCGGCGGCAGAGTACTGCGCCTTGACGACTTCTTTGCGCGTGCGGAAGGACTCGATCTTGGTGCGCAGTCGAGACTCGGCCTGCTCCAGCTTGGCCTGCTCGCCATCGAGATTCTGAATCTGTGAATCGAGATCGCCCGATTGCTGGTCGATCATGGCGCGGCGCTCGAGGGCGGTGCGGGCGAGGTCCTCGCGTCCGGCACTCACGGCCTGTTTCGCCTGATCACCGAGCTTGGTGGAGCTTTCCTGAAGCTTGGCCTTCTGCAGCTCGAGTCGTCGCTTCGACGTGGTGACGTCGACAATGCCGCGACGAACATCCTGAAGCATCTGTAGCTGCTTCTCGTACGAGTAGTCAAGCATCTCTCGTGGGTCTTCGGCTGCGCCAAGGAGAGTGTTCACCTTGGCCTTGATGAGCGTTGTAGTGCGTGAAAGCAATCCCATTGGCTATCCTATCTACTTCCGTCGGACTCACGGCGCAATTATATCTGCCAATCGGCACGCTGGAAACCGCGACTTATTATCGCGGTCGGTTATTTGTTCGTTCGCTGGTTGGGAACAGGCTTAGGGCGCCTTGCACGTGGCGTTGAAGTCGAAGGAAAGGTCAGCCGATAGCGCCTCACTGTTGCCGGTGAATGCACACGAGCTGTCGAGGACCGATACCTGCGCGGTGTGCACGCCCGGCTGGCGTCGGAACGTGATCGACTCCGACACAGGCATCTCGAAATCGATGGTAAGCGTGGCTGACGCGCCGGGCATCAGTGGGATTTCGTAGCTGCCGCCGTTCGGTTCATCCGGATTCGTCACGTCGGAGACATTGCTTCCGGTTCGAGTACTACCGGTCGGTAATGTCACGTCAATCCACCAGCGCTGGAAGCCCGAATAGAACGGATCATCGTCTGGCGACCCACTATGAGTCATGTCTATCTTCAACTGCGCCGACTGCAAACCGTTCGTGACCGTGCCGAGCGTCAGAGTGTAACGCTGATGCATGAGTTCACTGGATTTGCCGAACGCGACATTGGCGAACGTTACCGCAATTGTTGGTTTTGAGGCGTCGGGAGCGAGGCGCCCAGCCCAACCATGCTTCTCGATGAGCGCCTGGAGGGTACGGTCAGAGGCGTAAATCTGCATATCCCGGCTGTTCGCCGTCTGTTTGATGGCATCGACCATATTGAGCACGGTGTCTCGGTCACCGCCTTTGAACTGATCGATGAGCTGCTTGCCAATGATCGCCACGACCTGCTTGTGCACGTCCTCGGTTTTCTCGCCCGCACGTGCGAGCCGCCGTTGCCGTTCGATCTCGTCATGGACGTTGTCCGATGTGATCGTGCGCATCTCACCATCAACGTCGATCGTCATGGGTCCAGTGAGTTTCAGCAGTGCCCCGACCACAGCTGGGTCGAGCGCAACTACGCCACGAATCGAGGGCCAATCGGTGGTCGAGTACATCTTCATGATCGTCGCGCCGCTGGTTGGGAAGTCGCTCCACCAGCTGGCATCGAGGATGGATAGCTGGGACGACGGAGCGTATTTGGAGAGTGCCCACGGCTGCGGGACGTCATTGTGTGGCGTTGTCGTGTAGGCCTCGTTCAAATCATAGACGTCGTAGAACTCGTAGCTGCGAAGCTGTCCCCGATCAAATGTGACCAGTGCAATGGTTCCGGGAAAACCGCCGCTGGGCCGCAGCTCGGATGGGTTCTGGATGAGCACCAGGTACCGAGCCGGGCCGTCGCCTCCAAACGCCGCTTGGAGCGCCGGGAGCTGCACATCGATCAAGTTGTTCAGATCATGACTCGACGCAAGTTCGTCGAGTTTGGCCAGTTTCGACTGGGCGCTAGTTGGAAGGACGCTCTCGTCAATCTGCGCACGCAGCTGCAACGCTTGATCGATCTGAGCCTTGACTTGGATGATCTGCGGCATCTGCTGATCAATAACGTCGAGCCAGGTCGAGCTAGATGGCGCCTCGCTGGAGGTGAGACCGGTCGTCTTGTAGGCCGTCAGCGCCTGTTGCCCGATTGCCGACGCCTCAACTCCTGATGTTGCCAGGAGTTGCGAGACTTCAATCATCTGCTTTCCGGCGGTATAGCGTGGTCCAACGTAGGGGATCTTGAGCACCAGCGGTTCGAGACGCGCTGGCACGTGGGTCTGCTCATCGAGCAGGTTGATGTCGCTCTGAAGCTGAACGAACTGGCCGTGCACGCGTTCCGCGTCGGAGGGTGTGAATTTGGAGAAGTTCGACGACGTGAGCGACTGAAGAGCCTCAACGTCGGAGGAGACCTGATGATAGGTCGTCTGAGCGGCTCGCGCGCGTCGATATCCCCAATAGCCTGCCACTGCTGTCGCACAAATCACGACGAGGATGCTCATGCCAATGGCGCGTAACAGATACCTGCCCCAAGGTCGGGACCCCTGTCGCGCCTTGTGCGCCTTTTTCATTTCTATAGATTCAGCAACGCGTGGTCTCGGAGCCGACGCGGGGTGGGCCGTAGTGATCGGGCGAAGGACGCGAGCTTGACCGTCCGATCGTTCGACTGGACGACCACTTGCTGACCCCGCGGTTTCGAATTGACGTGACTGCATTGGCTGCTGCTATTCCCAATTTGAGTGCGTACGTTCGCGAATATCGGCGCGAGACATCCGCTGACTGGTTCGATTCTTTCATCTGCACGTAAGACCGACGATCTCGACCAGGATATTGAATGAATGGTGTTTCACGACCGTCGAACTCAGTCCGAACACACGGAGAGAACGGTTTCTCGCTGATGGCGACTCGCAGGATGCGAGTCGCCTTTTCCTCCCTTTTCTGGATAGCCCTAATGGCATAGGAGCGTCAAGTACGAAAGTCCCCCGCACCAAGGGAAGGATGTCCGTTGTTGGCGCCTCTGCTGGGAACTACAGTCGAAGCGTACTGGTGAGGACGTCACCGCACAGCACCACGAACCGGTACGACAATTTATGGCGGCAATGACGCGCGAATCGCAACTTGGGCACCTGATCCGCGCAGAGCCAGTGGTGCAACCGGCCGACAAGAACGTCGCGCCGGTTTTTTTGTTTTGCCCAAATGTTTCGATCCGCGGCTCCCAGCTCGTAACGACAGAGCGGACAAACGTCAAGGAACGCTCGATTCGCGGCGTGAATGAGCAAGGAAAGAGAACGCATGGATCTCAATGCATTCCTGGCCATCATCTGGAGACGACGACTGGTAGTTGTCATCACCGCCGTACTGGCGCTGATCGTCACCATCGTCGGTTCCTCACTGATTACTCCGGAATACGTCGCATCCACGACGCTCCGCATGGGAACCGCGAACACCGGTTCCTCAGGCTGGGTGAGCTACGACATTCAATATACCGACCGGCTCATGAACACCTACCGAACGATGGTTGTGAGCGCACAGACCACGAGCCAGGTGATGGATCAGCTGCACCTCAGCGATCCGCCGAAGATCTCCGTGACCATCCCGGCCAATACCGAACTGATGGAGATTTTCGTTTCCGATAAGAATCCGCAGCAAGCAGCGGACGCCGCAAACGCGGTGGCCAACATTCTGGTGTCACAGATCGAATCGCAGTACGCGAGTCTCGGTGAGAGCAGCCTGGACATCCTCAAACAGCAGATCGATCAGACAGAGGCGAATCTGACGCAACAGCGCTCGGACTACGACAAGCTGTTGCAGGAGTCGCCGCAAAACACACAACTGATCAACGCGACATTGCAGTCTATCCAGCTGAACGAAAGCACGTACTCGTCATTGCTACAGGAATACCAGCAGCTTCGTGACGCGACGGCGCAAGGTGCCAGCAAGATGTCGGTAGTTCAGCCGGCCTCAGCTCCCGAATCTCCGTCAAATCCGAATAAGAAGATCATCGTTCCGCTCGGTCTGATGCTTGGACTGATGGCCGGCGTCGCGCTCGCCTTCATGCTCGAGAACTTCGACACGACGATGCACTCTTCCGACGAGATCGCCAAGCACGTCGAACTGCCCGTCCTCGGTCGCATCCCGCTGAGTCGGGGCGGCCGGCCGACCGTCTTCTTCCCGGAGAAATCTCCGCAAGAAGAGGCCTTCCGCCGCTTGCGAACGACCATCTTCGCACTGGATCCGAACTCCGAATTGCGCTCCCTGATGGTGACCAGCGCTCAGCCCTCCGAGGGCAAGTCAACGACGGTCGCCAATCTGGCGCTCGCTATCGCTCAGGCAGGACGTCGGGTGATCGTGATTGACGGTGATCTGCGCAAGCCGAGCATGCACAAGATCTTCCGCGTCTCAAACAGCGTTGGGCTATCAAACGTCCTGACGCGCGAAGTTGAGATTGACGAAGCCATCCAGTACAGCATGATCCCTGGCGTTCAGGTTCTGGCCGCTGGTCCGGCTTCTCCCAACCCGGCCGAGCTGCTTGGTTTGCCTGAGATGACTGAGGCAATCGAAGAACTTTCCAAGCAATTCGACTTCGTGCTGATTGATGCTCCATCGCTTCAGACCGTCGCCGACGCATCCGTTCTTTCACTGATCGTGGATCGGGTGGTCGTCGTGGTAGCGCGTGGGCTGGTTCGCCAGGAGATGGTCGATTCCGCCATGGACGAGCTCGCGTCTGTGCATTGCAAGCCAATGGGGATCGTGGTGAGCCGTTCCGAACGAACGTCCCAGTTCCACTACGACCGCATCGCAGAGGGGCAGAACGCGCCCGGTCCGCGATCCCCACGTGGAACCTCGAAGTCAACCATCCCGACGTTGCGGGTTATTTCGCCCAAGCTGTTGCCGGTTTCGGCCCCGCAGACTGATGCGAGAACACACTCGGAATCACTCCAATCTGTCGAGGCCGATGAGTCCGAGCCCGAAACTCCGAAGAGAACGGGCATGTTGCGACGACTGCATGACGTCAGTCGATTCCAGGAAAAGGATGGAGGCACGGTCGAATGCTACGACAACGTCCGGCGCACAGCGAACGAGCGGTAAGTCAACCGGTTCAGACCCGGTCGACCTCCACTATCTATCTGTTGACCAAACGCGGATTCGACCTGGTCGTCTCGACAGCGCTGCTGATTCTGCTGTCGCCGCTCTTCGCACTGGTCGCGGTGCTGATCAAGCTCGACTCCCGTGGAAGCGTCTTCTTTGCGCAGGAGCGAATGGGAGCCCGCTGGATGCAGGACGGCGCCGGAGTCGAAAGCTGGTCGCCGCGAGAGTTTCAAATCCTGAAGTTTCGCTCGATGGTGCAGAACGCCGACCAGTCAATTCATGAAAGCCACATCCGTGCGTTCGTCAACGGAACGATTGAACAGGAGACGGATGATCGGAATTTCAAGCTCGATCAAGATTCGCGGATCACGCGAGTAGGACTGCTTCTTCGACGCACGAGTATCGACGAGCTTCCGCAACTTATCAACGTGGTGAAAGGGGAAATGAGTCTGGTTGGACCGCGACCCGTACCGATCTATGAAGTGGAGGGATATCAACCACGTCATTTCGAACGGTTGCACGCCCTGCCAGGAATCACTGGGTACTGGCAGGTCCAGGGACGCAGTCAGGTTTCGTTCGAGGAGATGGTTGGAATGGATGTTTGGTACGTCCGCAACGCGTCGTTCTGGCTGGATCTCAAGATCCTCGCCCTGACGCTGCCGGCCGTACTTCGCGGCAAAGGAGCCGCATGATGATTCGCGAAACGATGCGTCAAACAGTGGAGGGACGTAAGGTGACAGGTTCGGTAGGCGTCGCGATCGTCGGCGCTGGGTATTGGGGAATCAACTACGTACGCGTTGTCCGCGAGCTCGCGGATGCCGAACTCGTGGTTGTCTGCGATCAGCGCGAGCACCGACTACGCGAGATCGAGCGTCAGTTCCCTGGTACCCAAACAACGCCGTCGTTGGAAGACGCGCTGGCAATGGAGAGCGTGGATGCGGTGATTGTCTGCACGCCGGCAGGATCACACCACGCGGTTACCAAGCTCTGCATCCAGGCGGGCAAGCACATTCTGGTGGAGAAGCCGATCGCGACGACCGTCGCCGAAAGCAATGACCTCATCCGGCTCGCGGAGCTCCATCGCGTCAAGCTGATGGTCGGCCACACGTTTGTGTTCAACTCCGGCATCCGCAAGGTCAAAGAGTACGTCGATCGGAACGAACTTGGCCGGGTCTACTATCTCTATTCCCGGCGGACCAATCTCGGGCCGATTCGCAACGACGTGAACGCCCTGTGGGATTTGGCACCACACGACGTCTCGATCTTCAACTACCTGCTCGATGCCGTGCCCACCTGGGTGAGCGCGGTCGGAACCCAGGTGCTGAACAACGGACGTGAGGACGTTGGGTTCATCTCGCTCGGCTATGGCGAGGGAATCGTCGCGCACGTGCATGTCAGCTGGGCTGACCCGCACAAAGTCCGCGAAGTGGTGGTGGTCGGCAGTGACAAGCGCATCGTCTTCAACGACCTCGGCGTCCCGGAGCAGGTCCGCGTCTATGAAAAGGGCCTTGCCCCCGCGCCGGAAGAAGCGTCGAACTTCGGCGAGTACCACTTCCAGATCCGGGACGGCGCGATCGTCAGTCCACGCGTCGAAGTGAGCGAGCCGCTTAAGACCCAATGCATGCACTTTCTCGACTGCGTGATCAACGACAAACGCCCCATCTCGAGTGGCGTTGAGGGACGCAACGTGGTGGCAGTGCTGGAGGCGATGGATCGCTCCATGGCCAAGCACGGTGCGCCGGTCGACGTCGATCTCGGAGAAATCTATCGCCTGGCCAATAGCGATTACGCGGCGCCAGTTGGTGTTCAGGCGCATCTAGATTGAAACACCCCGCACGTGAGGAATTGATTCGAACAGAAGGGAACGCACGATGACGATCCAAGCAACCAAGCGAATGTCAGTTCCGTTTGTGGATCTGCACGCGCAGTATGCATCGATCGAGCCCGAGGTCGACGCGGCCATGAAGGCGGTGCTGCAGCGGTCCGACTTCATCTTGGGCAAGGATCTCGAACTCTTCGAGAAAGAATATGCCGATTACATCGGCACCAAGTTCGCCATCGGCGTTGATTCGGGCATGTCGGCCCTGACCCTGATCCTGAAGGGTCTCGGGATCGGCCCCGGCGACGAGGTCATCACCAGCGCCAACACGTTCATCGCAACGGCGCTGACGATTTCAGCCGTCGGCGGCACGCCGGTTCTGGTAGACGTCGACCCAGAGACATTCACCCTCGATCTCGAGAAACTCGAAGCGGCGATAACGAGCAAGACCAAGGCGATCATGCCGGTCCATCTGTTCGGACACCCGGAAGATATGGATCCGATCATGGAAATCGCCAACCGACACGGCATTTTCGTGGTGGAGGATGCCTGCCAATCTCACGGGGCCACATACAAGGGCAAGATGACGGGTTCGTTCGGCATCGCCGCGGCCTATAGCTTCTACCCGGCCAAGAACCTGGGTGCCTACGGCGACGGCGGCATGATTGTCACCAGTGATGAAGCGCTGCGTGACTCGATAGCTCTGCTGCGGAACTACGGACAGACGGCCAAGTATCATCACGCGGTTCAGGGCTACAACAACCGGCTGGACACCCTGCAAGCAGCAGTTCTGAGGGTCAAGCTGCCACACCTCGATGAGTGGAACGCCACCCGCCGAGCGCACGCTGACCTGTACGACGGCCTGCTCGACGGGTGCGGAGTCTCGATTCCGCCGCGCATGCCGGAAGTCGAGCCGGTCTGGCATCTGTATGCGGTTCGCACCGAGCATCGGGACGAGTTGCGTGACTTCCTGCAGGCACGCGGCATCTCAACGGGCATCCACTACCCAATTCCGATTCACCTGCAGCCGGCGTATCAGGAACTTGGTTTGAAGCCGGGCGACTTCCCCATTTCAGAGCGCGATGCTCTGCAAATGCTCTCGCTCCCGATGTTCGCCGAGATGAGTGATGAGCAGATCCACTATGTGGCGGACGCCATTCTCGAGTTCTGCGCGGAAAAGGGCCTTTCGTCGTCACTGCCACGGTAGCGAGAGACGAGTTGTGTGGACGATCTGAACGGAAACGGTTGAAGCGGTGAAGATCAGCGGATTAAGTGAACTAGCACCAGGAATGGGAGGGCTTGAGCTTCAAGAGCTCAAGTCCCGCCTGCCCGGCTGGGCCACGAAACCCTGGCTGATTGCGGCGGTGGCCGGATTGACCGCTGGTGCCTATACCATCGGTCTGTCGACCCAATCGTCGCACTGGAAGCCACTGCTCATCATCGCCGCGTTGCTGCCGGCAGTCGGCATCATCGTTGGCGACATCCGGCGGCTCTTCATGGCGGCTCTCGTCTTTGACGTTCCGTTCAGCATCGGACACCACTTTGGCTACAACCTCGACGCCGCTTCGCTGGGATCACTTGGCGGACTGGACATCTCAATCACCACGCTAGCGGTCCCGGCGCTCTACGGGTTGTGGGCGATCACTGCGCTGGCTCGGCGTGGCAACGGCACGCGGCCCTGGTTGCGGCCGGCCATCCCGCTGGCAATCTACGTTGGGTTCGCCATTCTATCGATCCGACAGGCGTCGATGCCCTCCCTCTCCGTCTACGAGCTTTTCATGCTGATTCAATGCGTGATGATATTCGTCTATATCGCCAGCACGGTGCGGACACGCGAAGACGTGGTCTTCATGCTGGTGATCATTTCAGGCGCGGTGCTCCTCGAGAGCATGTTGATGATCTTGACGTTCGTCACCAAGCAAGACTTCTCATTCGCCGGCATCTCGACCCGATTGGACGCCGCTACCGCCTCTGCGAACGACGTCTCACGCGTCGGTGGGACGGTAGGTGGTCCGAATGCCGCGGCAGCCTTCCTCGATCTGTTGCTCGCACCGATTCTGAGCCTGGCTCTCGCCCCGGTGAACCGCATGTATCGATTGATCGCCGCGTCGGCCTTCGTCTTCGGGTGTATTGGGCTTGTGCTGACGCTGTCTCGTGGCGGCTGGATCGCGGTCGGTGTCTCCTGCTTCATCGTGGTCGTGTACTCGTGGAACCGTGGCTGGATCCCAGCCTTTGGTCCAACGGCGATCATCGTCGGCGTCGCGATCGCACTGTTCGTTTTCCGAAACGAGCTCTTGGTGCGATTCCTTCACGACAACTCAGGCGCCGCATCGTCACGAGTGCCGTTGATGGTTCTCGCGCTCCACATGATTCGTGACCACCCGCTGTGGGGCGTCGGCGCAAACAATTTCGGTATCAACATCGCCAAATACGCGACGCCCGAGTTCGGGGCCGATTGGCTCTACACCGTTCATAACAAGTACCTGCTCATCTGGGCAGAGGACGGCATCTTCGCTCTGACCGCTTTCATCACGTTTCTGCTGGCGACCGTGCGAAACGGCATCCGCTGCCGCCAGATCAACGATCAGGTTCTAGCGTCGATCGCGATTGGACTGACCACCGGGTTGGTGGCGCAGATGTTCCATATGACAGTCGACATTCTGAACGGGCGGCAGCAGGTTCAGCTTCTGGTGATCGTAGCCGGATTGATCGCCGCGCTGGTGGCTATCAAGCGGGATACCGACACCGAGCCAACGCACGAGAACCGGTGGGACCGCGCCGAACGAGTCCGCCTCTCCTATCGTTCTCAGTTCTTTTCGCGTGAGACGCCCCAGCTGGTTCCCGTTCCGGTTCGCGTGGACGAAGTTCCGCGACGATATGGGCGGCGGTGAAGCCATGAATGTAGCACGACCGAGAATCTCCAGCTCACTGCGCCGTATCGCGGCGAACGCCGCTTCGATGCTGGCCAGCGACGTCATCAATCGCGCGACGACGTTTGCGCTCTACGCTCTAGTCGCACGTAGCCTGGGTGCATATGAGTTCGGCCAACTTTCACTTGCGCTGACACTCTTCTACACCTTCCAGATTCTGGCTGTAGCGGGTCTTAAGACTCTGATCACTCGTGAAGTCGCTAAACATCGAGAACGCACCGACGAGATGCTGGTCAATGGGACCGTGGTGGTTTTGGCGACGGCAGTGGCGTCGATCGGAGCGCAGGTCTTCTTCGTTTGGGCAATGCGCTACTCGATGGATACTGCTCGCGTCGTGCTGCTTCTTTCGCTGGGACTGCTCCCCTATGCGCTGACCGCGATCTACGAAGCGGTCTTTCAGGGCTGGGAGCGGATGCGACTTATCGCGATCGCCAACATCCCGGTAAACGTCATTAAGATCGCACTTGCGTTCGCGGTACTGCACTTCGGCTCCAGTCTGACGACGATCGTGCTGCTCCTGGTAGGGTCATACGCCGTCATCGTGGTGATCGAGCTCTGGCTGACGCTTCGCTATATCTTGGTTCCGCGTCTGCGGCTGAGCCTCTCCGTCATGTTCTGGATGCTGCGTTCGACCATCACGTTCCTCGGGATCGACGGAATCATCGCCATCACTGGCAGCCTCAACGTGATCCTTCTGTCAAAGATGCGCAACGAGACCGAGGTCGGTCTGTACAACGCAGGTACGCAGTTGATGGTCCCTGTGGCGCTGATCTACACGAGCATCGTACTGAGCGTTTTTCCGGTGATGTGCCGTCGCTACGAGCCGACACTGCAGGGCATCAAACGCATAGGCGAGCGCGTCATCGAGCTGATGCTCGGAGTGGCGCTGCCGACCTCAGTCGGGCTGTTTTTACTGTCATCCACCGCCATCACTGTTCTGTACGGCCACGGACTGGAGCGAGCCGCCGCTGGCATGCAGATCATGGTCTGGGGCCTGATCCTCAGCGCTATGACCAGCATTCTCGGGCAGGTTCTTGTCGCCAGCCTGCGTGAGCGCGTCACGCTACGCATCGTGGTGGTCGATCTAGTTGTGAGTGTCGTCGCCGGTGTAGTGCTGATTCGGCAATTCGGCTACATGGGCGCCGCCGCGACGGCCCTGATCACGCGCGGAGTCGATCTACTGCTTCACTACCGGCCAGTCGCGAATCTATTTCCAGGACGGCAGCTATTGTTCGCCGTGTGGAAGCCCGCGATCGCTACCGTGGTCATGGTGCTCGCATTCGGAGCTTTCGAGCCGCATGGTCTCGTCGCGTCGGTTACTGCTGCCGCGATTATTTACGTCTTCGTCTTTACGGCACTCATGATCGCCGATACCGGAAGCGTGGCGAACCTGAAGGTTCGATATCGCTACCTGTGGTCGGAATAGGGCTGGGAGAGAATTGGTGCAAGGCGACAACGATCTGAGTCTCGACGTCGTGATCATCACCAAGAACCAGGGCTGGAATGTCCGGCGATTGGTCGAGTCAGTCCTGCGCGAGACCGAATCACTGCCCCGTACCGACGTCATTTTGGTCGACTCTGCTTCGACGGACGACACAGTCTACGTGGCACAAGAGTTTCCCATTCGAGTCATCCGCCTGAGCAAACGACAGCGTCTCACGGCGGCTGCAGGTCGGCAAGCTGGAATCACACAGACCAGTGGAGATGTCGTTCTCTTCCTCGACGGAGACATGGAATTGCGGCCTGGATGGATCGCCGCCGCACTACGCACCTTCAAAACAGAGCCGAGCGTCGCAGTGATCTCGGGTCAAGTAGTTGATCAGCCGCGGGTAACCAAGGAATCGTGCGGTCTCGTGCGACCGCTTTCGAACACGCCGGTTCTGTATGACACGGTGCCGCATGGTGGTGGCGCGGCGGCGTATCGACGTCGTGTGCTCGAGAAAGTTGGGTCTTTCAACCCGTATCTCTTCTCGGACGAAGAGCCTGAGCTTTGCCTGCGCATCCGCGAGGCGGGCTATCGGGTGGTGAAGCTGCGGCTGCCAATTGCCGATCACTACTCCGATCCAGCCGGGGCGATTTCGACGCTTTTCGGACGGCGCAAGCGAAACCTGTATTTGGGTCCGGGCCAGGCGCTACGGCTGCACGCTGGGACGCGAATGTTGATGCCCTATGCCCGCGAACGCGGATTTGGACTTGTCCCGAGCGCGGGGGTGGCAGCTGGGCTTGCCTGCGCCACGCTGGCGCTTTCGGAGCGAGACCTCCGCTGGGCGGCTGTTTGGCTAGGGTCGGTCGTCGCGATATTCGGCGTCGATTCGGTTCGAAAACGGAGTCCTCATCGGGCGCTGTTCGCAATGGTGCAGCGGATTTTATTCGCCGAAGGAACGGTACGCGGGTTCTTGATGCGTCCATCTGACCCGACGAAATTCCCGTACATGATCGAGGTGATCAAGTGAAGGTTCTCGTCGTTACGGCGATGTACCCAACGCCACAGAATCCTGCCTTCGGCTCGTTTGTGAAGGCTCAGGTTGATTGTCTGCGCGGTGTCGACGTCGACGTCGACGTGCTGGTATTGGACGCACCATGGCGCAAGCTGATCTACCCAAAAGGCGTCGTCGATCTGCGGCGTCGACTGGCAAAAAATGACGTTGACGTGGTTCACGCACATTACAGCTATGTCGGTATCGTCGGGCGAACACAGCACAAAGTGCCGCTGGTCGTGACCTATCACGGCAGCGACCTGCTGGGCTCGCGTGATCTGTCCGGGAAGCTGAAGAGATCGAACATGCTTACGGTCCCGGCCGGTCGCAAGTTGGCTCGATACGCGGACGCCGTCATCGTCCAGAGCAAGCAGATGGCGAAACTGGTCGAAGGTGCAAACGTCCACATCATTCCGCATGAAATCGACTTCGATCTGTTCCATCCGACAGACCGGGACGAAGCGCGAGCGAAACTTGGCCTGGCCCAAAACAAGAAGTATCTGCTCTTCGCGGCCAAGCCCGAAAATGGCGTCAAGAATTTCGCTCTTGCCAACGCGGCGGTCGACGAGGTGAAGAGCACCGATCCAGACGTCGAGATGCTGGTCGTCTTCAAGGAAACCCAGGATCAACTTGCTCTCTACATGAGCGCCGCCGATGCCCTGGTCTTCCCGTCCTTCTCTGAAGGCTCGCCAAACGTCGTCAAACAGGCGATGGCGTGCAACCTCCCAGTCGTCGCAACTGACGTCGGTGACATCCGAGAGGTGATCGAAGAGACAGACGGCTGTCAAATTGTCGACTCCACCGTCGAGAGCGTGGCCGGAGCACTGAGATCGGTACTGGCCACCTGCCCACGAACGAATGGACGCGAGCAGGTGGATCGATTCAAGTGCTCGGTCGTGGGGCAGCAGTTGGTCGATCTCTATCACAGCGTTCTCGAGCCACAAGGCTCAACTGAACGAATCCTCTCCGCGCAAATGTCCGTCGCTGGACGCGTGGAAGAGGGGGACTGATTCGCAGTCCGGTCGCCTGCCGCAGGTGCCGCATGTCGCGGCCGATGCGCGATTTGGACAAACGTCACTGGCCAGCACGATCTGGTCCGGCACAAGAAAGGGCGAGGGATAGAGCATGAGAGTCAGCATTTTTGGATTGGGCTACGTCGGGTGCGTCTCGGCAGCCTGTCTTGCTCGTGATGGACATGAAGTCATCGGCGTTGATGTCAACCCCATCAAGGTCGCGTCGATCGCGGCCGGCAAGTCGCCGATCATCGAGCCCGGTCTCGATGAATTGATGCGTGACGTGGTGCGCTCCGGGCAGCTGCGCGCGTCGATCGATGCGCAGCGCGCGGTACGCGACAGCGACGTCAGCCTCATCTGCGTCGGCACACCAAGTAACCCGAACGGAAGCCTCAACACACGCTACGTCGAGTCGGTCTGCCAAGAGATCGGCCTGGCTATCAATCACAAGCGCGAGTACCACACGGTGGTGGTGCGCAGCACGGTGCTTCCGGGAACGGTCAACGAAAAGGTCGTTCCGATCCTCGAAGAGTTCTCTGGACGGCGCGCGGGAGATGATTTCGGCGTGTCTATGAACCCGGAGTTCCTGCGAGAGGGAAGCGCGATCACAGACTACTATGATCCGAGCTTCATCGTCATTGGCCAGTACAACGAACGCAGTGGCGACGCCGTGCAGCAACTCTATTCGGCTATCGATGCACAGCTCGTCCGCACGTCGCTCAAGACGGCGGAGATGATGAAGTACGCCAACAACTCGTTCCATGCGCTCAAGATCAGCTTCGCCAACGAGATCGGAAACATTTGCAAAGCACACGGGATCGACGGCCGGGATGTGATGGAGATCATCTGCCAGGACTCACGGTTGAACATCTCGCCGGTTTACATGAAGCCCGGATTCGCCTTCGGCGGCTCCTGTCTGCCAAAGGACTTGCGGGCACTTCTTTATCGATCCAAAGAGCGGGACATCGACAGCCCGCTACTGACGTCGATCATGTCGAGCAATCAGCGCCAGATCGAACGCGGAATCCAAATGGTCGAGAAGACCGGCCGCAAGTCGGTCGGCATTTTGGGTCTCTCGTTCAAAGCGGGCACCGACGACGTGCGTGAGAGCTCGATCGTGCCGCTCATCGAGACGCTCGTCGGCCGCGGTTATAAGGTGACGGTCTACGACGAAACGGTGGACCTGCCACGATTGATCGGCGCCAACCGCTCCTACGTCACAGAGGCGCTTCCGCACATCGCATCGCTCATGCGCGGATCGGTTGACGAGGTGATCAGCGAAGCCGATGTGATCGTGATGGCCAACGGCGGCAAGTCGTTCGCAGATGTGCCGAGCAAGATCCGCCCCGATCAGGTTCTGATCGATCTGGTGGGTTCGGTGGCCGTGAACGGGAATCTTCAGGGAGCATACGATGGCATCTGCTGGTAGACGCGTTTTGATGCTGCTCGAAAATCAGCCGTATCCACAGGACGGTCGCGTTCGACGTGAGTCGTTCGCGCTGGCCGACGCCGGTTATCAGGTGACCGTCATTTGTCCGCGAAACGGCGACCAGCCTCGCAGGGAAGCTGTGAATGGCGTGCGGGTAATTCGCTATCCGCACCCGCCGACCGGGAACGGCTTGGTGGGTTACCTCGTGGAATACGGCTACTCCACGGCGATCTCGTTCCTGCTTTCGCTCTGGGTTGCGATCCGCGGCGGATTCGACGTAGTCCATTCCCACAATCCGCCGGACACGATGTTCGTGATTGGCGCGTTCTTCAAGCTGTTCGGTAAGCGCTACGTCTTCGACCATCACGATCTGTCGCCGGAGATGTACAACGCGCGATTTGGCGGCAAGGGCAATAAGCTCGTCTTCAAGGCTCTGGTGCTCCTCGAGCGGCTATCGTGCATCGTAGCGGACGAGGTGATCGCGACTAACGAATCGTATCGCGAGATGGAAATGCGGCGGGACAACGTGAACCCGAACCACATCACCATCGTGCGCAACGGCCCGGAACTCGGGCGCATCAAACAGGTCGATCCTGATCCTGACCTCAAGGCCATGGGCAAGACGATCATCGGCTACGTTGGCGTCATGGGCTACCAGGACGGAGTCGACTATCTGCTACGAGCGTTCCATCACCTGGTTCACGAGCTCAATCGGACTGACTTCTACGCCGTATTGGTCGGCACAGGCGACGCCTGGCACGACTTGCGCAAGCTCTCAACCAAGCTCGATCTTGACGACCACGTGCAGTTCACTGGAACGATCAGTGACGCCGACCTGCGCCGCTATCTCTCGTCGGCGGATATCTGTGTCGATCCTGACCCTTCCAACCCGTTCAATGACCGATCGACCATGATCAAGGTCACGGAGTTCATGGCGCTGTCCAAGCCGGTCGTGGCATTCGACCTGACTGAAAACCGGTTCACGGCTCAGCAGGCGGCCGTCTTCGTTCCAGCCAACGACGAACTCGCCTTTGCGCAGGCGCTAGCCGATCTGATGGATGATCCAGAACGTCAGGCGCGCATGGGAGCGTTCGGTCGACGTCGCATCGAAGAGTCGCTTGCCTGGATCCATTGGGCGCCGAAGCTGCTTGACGTTTACGAGAACCTTTTCGCCAAACAGGGAGCCACCGCGGTCTCGCAGTCCTAGAAACGGGAGTCGACCCGGGTCCGCGGACAAAACAGAACACCAATTCTCATCGATCCCCGCCGTGGTGACCGGTGATGGAACGAAGCGGCTCGTTCCGTCACCGGTCCCGCATTTCCGCCGCAATTCCACAAAATGCCCGACCAATTTGCAGCTACATTCACAGGACGTCGATTCATCTTTGAGGTGGTGCCATTGTGTGTCGGTTGAAGCGGGCGAGGTCGTCTGACTCGCGGGTGCCGAACGGCTATACTCTCATGTGTCATGGTTAGAAGACGCGTGCTGGGGAGAATATGCGAAGCGATCGCGTCGTCAAACGTCCGCTGACGCCGGATGCACGATCGAGCAGCGCGTGGTCGTCGCGCGTCACGGATTGGCGCGAGCACTGGGAGCTCGTCCTATTCCTTTGTATCGCTGTAGTTGGCGCGCTGGCAGCAATTCTTGGCGCGCCCATTCCAATTCGCACGATCTTCGGACTGCCGCTGGTCCTCTTCATCCCTGGATATGCGCTCGTCTCAGCCCTGTTTCCGTCGAACGAGGGACTCGATGGCATCGAGCGCATCGCGCTCGGATTCGGTCTGTCGCTGGCCCTGATCCCACTCATTGCACTGGCCATTGAGTACTCTCCCTGGAAGCTCGAGCTTATTCCGATCGTTACGGGCCTGATGGCTTGCACCGTTCTCTTCTCGGTCGTGGCCGTTCTGCGAAGGACGTATGTCAGCGAAGAGGAAAAGTTCGTCGCGCAGATTCCACGGCCGGAGATCCCGCCTCCATCAAGCTGGAGCGGGACGACAAAGGTCGCCATGATCATCATGGCGGTATCACTCATACTCTTCGCCGGATCAGGTGCCGTGCTCATCTTCGAGCGACTGCAGGGCGAACCTATGACCGAGTTCGCGCTCTACAACTCGGATGGCAAGCCGGAATTCTATCCGCGCAACTTCTCGCACGATCAGCCGCAGACGCTTCAGCTCGAGATCGACAATCACGAGGGTAAGTCGGTGAGCTATCGCATCGACGTGATGGCGGACACGGTGAAGGTTGGATCGGTCAACTCAGTCACGGTCCCTTCCGGTGGCACCTGGAAAGAACCGATCCAGGTTTACTTACCGGCTAGCGTGACCCAGCCGGATCCAGGACAACCCATCCCGCTGTTGTTCAACCTCTATCGATCAGACAAGTCCAACGAAACAGAGCCTTATCGATCTCTGCGGCTCTTTATCAACCTTGGAACGCCCACTCCGGTTCCATAGCTCTACCCGAGTGGAATCATCACACCAACCGACTATCCCTGCGTACGAACGAGATGTCAGTCCGACCGCAGTATGCTATGATTGACATACGAGTGTACGTACACAGTGGAGGTCCGGCGCTCCATGAACGCACAGTCAAGCGAAGGGGTCCGCGCGAGTTGCCCGTTTGCAGACTCGCGTCCCGAAGGCTGTATATGTATCGCACTGCGGGAGCCGAAACGCGTGTCGGTTGATTACCAGGCGCGGTTTTGCCTGACTGACCGCCATGTGCAATGCCGCCGGTTCCAGCGAGCCGTGCCGGAGATTCCGGAATCGGAGGCGGCAAGCCGCGTCGCCTGGAGTTTCGAACCACGGACATTCATGATCGCGGGCATCGTTGCGGCCGTCGTGCTGATCGCCGCCGCCGCATTCACGTTTCAGGGAACCTGGGCTGGCTGGTTCAACGATCATTCGGTCAAGACTGAGACCGGTCAGTCGGCGAGCAGCCCGAATCTGAGTCCGACGCCAATCGTGCTTGGCGGAGGATCTTCTTCTCCGTCAGCGTCCGATACGACGCCCGTGCCAACGACCATTCCGGTGCTTTCATCCTCTCCGACCGCTGACATCGCTGCCCAGGCGTCCCAGACAGCTACGTCGGTTCCAACAACCGAGCCGACCGCGACTGCAGCGGCGACGGCAACTCCTTCCCCAAGTCCAACGCCGTCTCCGGCTACTCCAACGCCAGAGCCGAGCCAGACGCCTATCCCGCCGACTACACAGATTGCGCAGGCGCCGACGACTCACGTCGTGGTTTCGG
The DNA here is from genome assembly GCA_963713965.1 of uncultured Chloroflexia bacterium. GTDB lineage: Bacteria > Chloroflexota > Chloroflexia > Thermomicrobiales > Thermomicrobiaceae > CALAGB01. Next base: position 478,974 of record OY970217.1, on the reverse strand, counting down.
GCGAGACACTGAGTACGATCAGCGCCACGTACAATGTGCCGACGCACCTCATCGCGCTCGCAAATGACCTCAACGACGCGGACGTTATTGCCGCCGGCACCACGCTCTATATCCCGGACGCAAATGGTCGCCTCCCGGACAGCGCTCCGGTGCTTGGCGTGCACGTCGTTCAGTCAGGCGAGTCACTCTCGTCGATCGCGACGAGTTTTGGTGTGACCACCCAGAATTTGATGTACGCGAACGGTATTTCGGATCCGAACCACATTGAAGTGGGGCAGGTACTGACGATTCCGCGCGGCAACGTAGCACCGCCGGCGCCGCCACCAGCAGCACAGACGACCTACACAGTTCAAGCGCACGACACACTGTATTCGATTGCCAAACGGTACGGTGTGACGATCGAGGCGATCATGGCTGCGAACGGATTGACGGACCGAACTTACATCACGACCGGGCAGGTGTTGATCATTCCGAATTAATGACCTTCGCGCGTGAGGTGGAGAAGTAGGGCAGGCGGTGGCCAAACGGTCACCGCCTGTGCTTTTCGTCCCATGACGAGGGATCAGGCGTTCGCGGTGACTTCCGCCAGGCGGCGAGCTACCGCTTCGTCGAACTGTGGCAGATCACCGGGCACTCGGGACGTGATCAGATTGCCGTCCTCGACCAGCGCCTCATCGACGTAGTTGGCTCCGGCATTCTTCACGTCGTCGCGGATCGTCTTCACGCAGGTGATTGTCTTTCCTTTGAGCACTTCGGCCGAAATGAGCAACTGCGGTCCGTGACAGATGGCCGCTACCGGTTTGCCCGACGTCACAAAGTTTCGCGCAAAGCTCACCGCCGCATCATTCACACGAAGCTGCTCCGGAGAGCCGCCGCCCGGTATGACCATCAAGTCGAACTGATCGACCGAGACATCCGCGAAAGTCGTGTCGGCCGAGACTGTCGCGCCCTTCTTGCCAGTGATTTCACCGTTTTCAAGACCGATAACCGTCACCGTGGCGCCGCGGTCCTCGAGATACGCTTTCGGATCGGTGGCTTCTACATCTTCGAAATTGCGAGCGAGCACCATCGCCACTCGTTTTCCTGTGAGCTCAGCCATGAGTCCCTCCAATGTTGAGTGCGCTGTCCGCTTGTGCGGCACGTTGCTTCAATACATATCCAGAATACCAAATGGAGATTTGGCTTCCATGGCGATGACGTTGTGTCGCGGTCATCGATAGAGGCGCAGATAGTTGAGGTAATTGGCGAAGACGATCTTGACGTAATCATGTGTCTCGGGAAACGGGATGCGCTCCATGAAGAGATCCGGGTCTCCAACTTGACCGGAGGTGAGCCAGCCGGCCACGTTACCTTCCCCCGCGTTGTAGGCCGCAAGCGCGGGAAGAATCTGCCGGTTGTAGGTTGCCAATCGGTCAGACAGGAAACTGACTCCGAACTGCACCGCGATGGTCGGTCGGTAGAGCATGTTGGCACTCCAGTTGTTGACGCCAAGAGGCCCGGCCATTCCGGCGGCGGTGCTCGGGATGATCTGGGCCAGCCCAATAGCATCCGCCGACGACGTAACGGTCGGATCGTAGCCACTTTCCTGTCTCACCAGCGCAAGAAATAAATACGGATCAACGCCGCGAATGTTGGACTGCCCCTGCACAAGCTCCGGATAGGCGATCGGATAGGCAAGTCGTTGCAGCATCATCGGAAGGTGAGTGCCCGCATTGTCGGCCACGATCTGGAGCTTGATTCCCACTCGATAGGTGGCGTTGTACTGTCCGCTGTCACGCAGGAGTTCGCCGAGTGCCGCCAAAGATGCGGGCGAACCGTCATATTTGTCCGCCAGCGAGCTCATTTCCCAGTCACCCTCGGTGTCCAATCCGAGTTCGTAGAGAGCCGACATGCGCTGATAGCCCGGATCCTGCTCTAGGGACGCGCGAGCATCCTGGTCGCTACTGCCAACTAAGGCGAACCAATCTGCCAGCTCATTCTGGGCGGTTGGGCTCGAACTCGTTGACAGGTTCGAATTCGGCTGTTCATCAATTACTGGTTGGCTGCCCAAGAGCATCTGGTTGGCACGAAGTCCGTAGTACCCGTAAGGATCAGCATTGGTGGCATCGGTCCACGCCCGTTTTGCCTTCTCCATATCTCCGATCTTCTGATACGCCTTTCCCTCCCAAAAGCTCGCTTGAGACCGGGCATCCGACGGGCCGAATACCGGTCTCAGCGTATTAACGACCCCCTGATAGTCGCTCTGCTCGAAGAGGATGATGCCAAGTCTCAATCGCGCGTTGGTCGCTTCGACCGAATGTGACGACAGCTGAATCAACGCCTCGTATGAAGAACGCGCGTCGTCTAGCGATCCGTTTTCCTCGTAAATGCGTCCGGACGTGTAGAGACCCTTTAACGTGAAGGAAGACGTCGGATATCGCTGCACCATCTCCTTGAGTTCGACCGCGGCCGACCAACTGTCGCCCGCGTAGAGCTTACTCATCGCCCGGTAGTACCAGGATTCTGAGTCGTTCTTGTCGGTCCCCAAGACGCCATTGAACGTTTGCATTGCGAGCTGGTAGTTGCCCTCGTCATACTGGATCAGTCCAAGACTCGACGGAGGGGTTGGGCTTCCGGTCGCGAGCTTCACCAGGTCGTTGACGGCATTGGATGCGTAGCCGGAGTCAGGGTATTCCGTGACGACCATTCGGAGGCCGGCGATCGCTTGATCTTTTTGGCCGAGCTTGAGCTGCGCGCTGGAGCGCTCGTAGACCAGTTCTGCGCGATATGCGGAGATGGTTGCCAGCGATAGCAGCCGGTTGGTCGAGTCGAGATAAGCGGACCAGTCGTTTCGCGACTTCTGGATGTCCCGCATCAGTTCGAGCGCTTCAACTTTGGTTCGATCGGCCACGTCGCTGACGACGACAGATGACGCCAGACTGAGGGCCGCGTCAGACTTGCCGCGTTGTTGCTGATATTTGGCGGCGAGCAGCGCAGAGTAATCGCTCAGCAGTGGATGACGTTTACCGTACGCTTGTACATTCTCAACCGCGGAACTTAGGGCGCCTTTCGCAGCCTCAACCTGGCCGAGCTGAAACTGCGCTTCGTCGGCCTCAGACGATTTGGGGTAACGCTTGCGGAGCAGCTTCAGCGTCTCTTCGGCGGAACTGTCGTCTCCGAGCGCCATATGGTCTTTCGCGGATTCGAGCAGTGCTGGCGCGGCGGTCGCTTCGTTGTTCGAGGCGATCACCAATTTCAGTGCGTCAATTGCATCTTCGTAGCGGCCCTGCTGGCGCTGCTTCCGCGCGGTCTCCACCAACTGATTCTGGCGGTCTAGCGAGACGGGCGTGGCGTCGCCGGTAATTGCCGACTCCTTTGGACCGTCCCCGCCGATTCCAAAGCGATGTGTCTTGAGTCCAACGACCGCGATCACCAACACGACCAGAATGACCAACACGTGAATGATCGGATTGCGTCGAAACCGCATGCGAACCCTTCCAACCCGTCTCCGGGATGGTTCCCCACAGGGCCAACCAGGCGAAGCCTAACGCTAGCAGACCATTCAAGCACAGGGCAACGCGAGCGTTCGGGGTGGTCTTGGGAGGCTGAAGAGGCTGCAAGTAGATGCGACGTTGGACGCTCTGGTGTAGTATCGAGAGCGTGTGCTGCCATCAAAGTTAGGAGATCACGTTGAATGCTTCACGCGTTCTTTCCGCGGATCCGGGAGTAGCCGTCGATTCCGGAGCTCTGACTCCAGAACTGTTGCGCGGCTATCGACAGGACTTTGAGTCACGGGGGTCGAACAAGCTCGCCCAGAATGCGGTCACGCAGGTGAGCATTGAGCAGATTGCCCTGGACCATGAAATCGCCACAGGAATCACCCCGAGCTTCTCCCATTTGCTTGACGACTGGGCCGTTACGAATCAGAAGCGCTCCGGCCGCTGCTGGATGTTCGCTGGACTCAACCTCTTCAGAGTCGGCGCGATGAAGGCCATGAACCTGAAGGACTTCGAGTTCAGCCAGAATTACACCCTCTTCTGGGATAAAGTCGAGCGCGCGAACTACTTCCTCGAGGCGATCATCGAGACGATAGATCGCGACTCAGATGATCGAACGGTGGCAACGCTCCTTGACCGCCCGATTGATGACGGCGGACAGTGGAACATGTTCGTCAACCTGATCAACAAGCATGGTGTGGTGCCAAAGTCGGTCATGCCTGAGACCGAAAGCTCCTCAAGCACCATGCAGATGAACCGTATCCTCAAAACCCAACTGCGGCAGGGCGCCAGGTCCTTGCGAGATCTTCGAGCCTCCGGTGGGTCGATGTCCGACGTGCGAGAGCGCAAAGAGGAGATTCTCGAGGCGATTTATCGCATTGCGTGCATCCATCTTGGGACGCCGCCGGAGCGGTTCGACTGGCAGTGGATCGACAAGGATCGCGTCTTCCATCGCGACGGCGAGATGACTCCACAGCAGTTCGCGGAGAAATACGTCACCCTCCCGATCGACGAGTACGTCTGCCTGGTGCACGATCCGCGCCCGAGCAGCCCCATCGGACGAACGTTCACGGTCGATTACCTCGGTAACGTCGTCGGCGGCGACATCGTTAAGTACCTGAACATCGACATGGACCTTATGAAATCGATCGCACGCGACACTATCGTCGGCGGCGAGCCGGTCTGGTTCGGTTGCGACGTCGGCAAGATGATGCGCCGCGACCTCGGAGTCTGGGACAAGGACCTGTTCGACTACTCCGGACTCTACGGCGCAGAGTTCAACCTGGACAAATCAGAACGACTGACATACCACGAGACGTTGATGACGCACGCCATGCTCTTTACGGGCGTCGACGTGGTCGAGGGCCACGCGCGCCGGTGGCGGGTCGAGAACAGCTGGGGCGACGAGAACGGCGTCCGGGGCTACTACACTATGAACGACTCCTGGTTCGGCGAGTTCACGTTCGAGATCGCCGCGCGCAAGAGCTCGCTGCCGCTCGAGTTGCAGCAGGCGCTCGACAGCGATCCGATCGTTCTACCGGCTTGGGATCCAATGGGCGCATTGGCCCGCTAGTCACCGTAGAGTGATCCAGAAGAAATCATTTATGAAGCCCCACGGGAACGTCCGTGGGGCTTCATCGTTGACGCGAATCGTGCGTCGATCCCTGATTCGAACCAAGTCTCAGCGTAATTTGCTACCTTCACGCCGTCAGCGGGGTTCTATGCAGGCGGTCAAGACTGAGTTCGAATCAGGCTCGCCATGCGTTCGGCGACCGCAACCGTAGGTGCGTGCAGGTTGCAGCGAGGACCGCTCGGGAAGATAGAAGCGTCGACGACACGGAGCCCTGCCACGCCGCGTACTCGGCCCTGCTGATCGACGACCGCCATTGGATCGGAATCAGGTCCCATACGGCAGCTACTGGACGGGTGGAATGTCGTTCCGACCTCACGTCTGATCACCTCCTGGATGACTTCGCGCGAGCGTCCACTCATTTCCCGTTGAGCTGGACCTTCAATGAAGTCCGCGAGAGGTCGAGTGGTCACGAGTCGATCCAGGAGTTCGACGCCGTCAGTCAGTGCCTCGAGATCGATGGGATCGCTGAAGTATCGGTGGTCGATGTCGAGCTCCGCGCTTGGATCGGTAGACGTCAGGCGAACCGTGCCGCGAGATCTCGAGAACTGCAAGCTGACGCCAAAGCCGAGCAGCCACTGACCATCTTCGTCTTGCTGTTCGCGCGGGTAGAGGTGCAGATCGATTTCGCGCTCGACCTGGCGACTACGGGCTTTGATCATGGTCTGGATGAAGCTCGGCTGTTCTGGGCGAGCCGACTCCGCAATGACGAAGCTCGTGCGACCGCTGGTGTACGGCGCTAGATACGGGTGATCCATGAGGTTCTCGCCCACTCCGGGGAGATCGATCACGTTCGCGATTCCGAGCTCCTGAAGATGCTCCGCTGGTCCGATGCCGGACCGCAGCAAAATCGCGGGGGATCCGTAGGCGCCGGAGCAGAGGATGATCTCGTGGGCCAATAGGTCCTGGCCGTCAGCGGTTCGGATTCCGACGGCCGTGCGACCGTTGACGATCACGCGGTCGACGAGGGTGTCAGCTTGCATGTGAAGGTTTGCCCTTGATCGGGCCTGCGCCAAGTAGGTCAGCGCTCCGTTGAGTCGTCTGCCGTCTCGAATGTTCTTTGGGGTCGGGCCACAAGAAGGAATCTGATCCGCGGATTCGTTCAAATCTTCGACCCGCACGAGTCCCAGTTCATCGGCGCCCTCCAGCACGGCAACATCGATCGTTGAGAGCGACTCTCGGGGCGTCCTCCAGACGTCGATAAGGTGATCTCCAACCGACCTGTCAGTGTGAAGTGGATCGTTTTCGGAAGCGGCGAAGAATGGCGCTAGATCATCGTAACTCCATCCTTTGTTGCCCGGAGCTCCCCAGCCATCGTAATCGGCTCGCGATCCATGCAGCCAGATGCATGAATTGACTGCGGAGCACCCGCCAAAGACGCGACCGCGTGGAAGAGTGAGACGTCGACCATTGGCGTCCGCGCGATGTGTGACGCCCCAGGAGTGAGATTCAATCGCCGGTCCGGACGTGTTTAGCAACTCTTCCGGCCAATGTGTGGGGTCTGGCCCGTAGTCAGGTCCTGCGTCTACGAGAAAGATCTGTTGCTGCGGATCCTCGCTAAGCCGCGCCGCGAGAACGCAGCCTGCTGGTCCGGCGCCAACGATAATCGTGTCAAAACGCATCATGTATCTCCCGGATCGTTTTCTGGGTTCACGGCAAAATTGGTGCTCTTTATGGCGATCATAACGGCGAATGCTCGCTCCTGACAGCCCCTAGCTCCTGGTCGACGAATGGGCCATGCGCTGTGGCGTGCCGTGATCATGCTTGACATTCCCGACTAGAATCGGTATTCCCTCCTCGAAACGATGACGATGATGCGGAGAGGTAGTCCGGCGTGGCGCGAGCCTATGTCCTGGTCAAAACGGATGTCGGCGCAGCAGAGAAAGTCCAGGACGAACTGCTCCGCGTCGCCGGGGTAGATTCCGCCGATATTGTGAGTGGCGACTACGACCTGGTGGTTGTGGTGGAAGGCCCGTCCAACGAGGACATCGGACGGCTCGTGTTGCGCGAAATCCATGGGATCTCCGGCGTCGGTCCATCCGTCACGTACGTCGTCATCGGTTGAGTCAATGCGTGCCGACTGGCAATGCCGTCATGAAACGGCGCCCAGTCGATCTGGCTATTTCCAGCCGAATCTGCGAACTTTCGTCTTGCAGCTCTCCGGGCCGAAGTCTTCAATGAAGCTGACCTCTGAGGCATGGAGGACGCCAACATGACCCAACAGCCGGACGTTATCGTCGCTGGGGCGGGCTACGCCGGACTTGCCGCTGCCATTCAACTCGGAGCCCGAGCGTTGGTGATCGATCAGCACGACGTGGGCGCGGTCCAGCGCTCTGCCTGTGCTGTGCCCGTCGTCGTGGTAGAACGGTTTGGCGCGACCGATGCAATCATCCAACGCTACGATGCCGCCTTCTTTCACGACGCGCGCGGCACGCACCGATTCGATCTGAAATCGCCCTACTGCATCATCAACCACCGTCGATTCTGTCGCCTTCTTTGGGAGCAATCCGAGGCTGGATTCGTCAAGGCTCGCATTCGGAGCTTTACTGGTCGATCGGTCCTCACCAAAGATGGGCAGTTTGAGGCGCCGCTTTTCATCGACGCTACGGGCTGGCCCGGAATGTTGAGTGCGCCCGGCCGGTCCGCCATTGACCGAAAGATACGGTTGACTCCGGCAATCGAGGCCGACGTTCCCGGCACTGGTGAAGGGCTCCACATTCACTACGTCCCCAGAATCGTTCCGAAAGGATATGGGTGGGTCTTTCCGGCAGGAGATGAACTGCGTGTCGGCGTCGGATCATACGATCGGTCAGTAGACTTGAAGCAGTCGCTCAACGGCTTTCTCGATTATTTGGGTCTGCAAGGAAGCCCCGCACGCGGCGGCATGATCCCTTGGTTCAGTGCGAACCCGGTAATCGGAAACGTCTTCGCGGCAGGAGATGCCGCCGGCCATTGTCTCCCTCTGACGGTGGAAGGAATTCGCATGGCCCTCGGATTTGGTGACGCTGCGGGGAGGACGATAAAGTCAGTTGTTGATGGCTCGAGGAGTCTGGAAGCGGCCGCGGAAGAGTACCGCACAGTCTGCTATCTGCATCGAAGGTCTTTCACGGCCATGCGGCTCTCACAGCATCTCGTCGGCCCGACGCCGGACTTAGGGATTCACCTGATCGCTCGAGGCCTGCGGCATTCCCGCATCAAGAGGTTCTTCTTGCACACCTATTTTTCGCTCGGTGCGGCACCAGGACGTGCGGCATGAGTCGACGAAAACCTCACCAATGATTCGTCGCACGTTTCGTTGACACACGGAAGTCCGGTGTCGAGACTGCGAGCAATTCTAGTCTGCAGATAAGTCGGGGGGTGATCTGCGGTGCGCAGGCTAAATGTTCTCCTGAGAACGCACCAACACGACAAATGCCCCGGTAACGTCGCTCCCGCGGACGCTCGCGGAGCCAAGGACACGGCGACCGCTGGAAATCGCGGCTTCGATCTCCGGATCAGATAACTGATCGACCTTCACGCCCCGCCGCTGAAGTTCTACGCGAACAGTGGCAAGTTCGTCGGAACGTCGCCGTGACTTGAGACGAACCTTGCCGAAGAGACGCGACAAGAGGTTGTGTTGCTGCCGTTGCTGTTTCATATGGTTGTTCACCCCCACCGTGAGCGAGAGATGTGCGATCGACGCGTCTGTCGATTGATAATGTGGCGCGAGACGTCATTCACGAGCCGACCTGAAGATCTTTCTTGAAACGCATCCGGCCGGTTCCTCAAATGACGACATCCTTGTTGCGACGCGAGATCGCACGTTCTGGTATGCAACCACCGGATGCCAGCCCTGCCGACATTTAATTCGCCATCCTCCCCAGGATGAGCGAGTAGTGGTTCGTACCGTTCCTTCCCAAGATCATCATACTCGCCGCATGAGAGATCCGCCAACACGAACCGATCTGATCGTATAGAACAAACGATTGCCGTGTGGCGAAGGATATGTGCAGCGATCGCGAGCTCGCATGTGACCTGACCGTATTTCAGGCCCGACCACTGAGAGCACATGCAAGACCGATGCCGTCTTGTCTCATGGCGTCTACCGAGTCGACATTGAGAAACGCGGAAGGATATCCTTCCGCGCTCCGCTTCGGGTTGGAATTTTCGGTGTTGAGATGAATCGGCGTTAGAGTCCCAGCGTTTTGATGCCTGCCATCGCGCCTGCTCGAATGAAACCAGCGTCACTGCCACAGGTGATGTAGCGGAATCCGCGCTCCGAAAGCGACTGCGCTTCTTCGAAGCTCGACCCGGCGTAACCCGGAACCTTGCCGGTGTTGCGGCACGCTTCCAGCACTTTTTCGGTGGCTTTGAAGTGTCGATCATCCTCGAACCGCTGCTGCGGGTGGATTCCAATCGAGAGAGCCAGATCGGCCGGACCGATCCAACAGCCATCGATCCCCGGAACCGATAAGATGGCCTCCGCATTCTCCACCGCTGTGATGCTTTCAATTTGAACGGCGACAAAGACCTGCTCGTTGATCTCCTCGGAGTAATTGTCACCCAAGGCCGTGGCGCGGCCCCAACCCCAGGACCGCTTCCCTTGTGGCGGGAAGTGACAAGCTTCCGACGCCGCCACGGCATCTTCTCGGGTATCGACCATTGGGACGACCATGCCCATCACGCCCTCGTCGAGCAGTCGTCCCATCATGGTGAAGTCATTGCGAGCTACTCGCGCCATCGGAATGGCTCTGCCGGCCGCGGTCGCGATCAGACTGCTGATCACCGAATCAGGACCGAACGATCCGTGTTGAGTGTCGAGCAGTAGAAAGTCGATGCCGCATGATGCAAGAATCTCTGCTGACAGTGGAGAGCCTAGTCCAAGTGAATAGCCGAAAGCCGTTTTGCCCTCGAGCATTTTGGATTTGGCCGTGTTGACGCGCATAATCCCTCCCGGTCTACGTGACGCGATTACGATCGATTGGTTTGGTTCTCGAATCTACGAATGCTCCTCTTCAACCGGATTCCGCAGCGTACCGATTCCATCAATTGACGCTTCGATCACGTCCCCTGGCTGGAGGAATCGACCAGTGGTCGAACCAACTCCGGCCGGAGTCCCGGTCGCAATGATGTCGCCCGGCTCCAATGTGGTCAGATGGGAGAAGAACGAGACGGTCTCGAAGCAATCGTAGATCATCTGCCCGGTGTTGGTATTCTGACGCGGTTCCCCATTCAGCGACAGGGTGAGTGTCAGGTTCTGCGGATCGCCGATGTCATCCGGCGTCACGATCGCCGGACCGAACGCGGCGAAGGTATCGAACCATTTTCCTGCTAGCCAATCGAAGAACCAATCCCCATTTCGTTCCTCCCGGCCTTCGCCGATAGTCAGCGATCGACCAGAAATGTCATTGAAGACGCTGTAGCCCATGATGTAGTTTTCGGCCTCGTCCGGTGAGACGTCCTTTGCGGTTCTCCCGATGACGATCGCGAGCTCAGCCTCGTAGTCGAGCCGGGTGCTCCACTTCGGGAATCGAATCGGCGCATCCGGACCGATCACTGAATTCGATGGCTTGATAAATGGACGGATCGTCGTCTTGGATTTTGCCAGTGCTTTCCCGCCGCCCTCTTCGATATGATCGACATAATTACCAGCAACTGCCATCACCTTGCGAGGACGGGGCAGGGGAGCGACGAGACGAACTGTGCTCGACGAAATCGTTGGGAAACCGGCGAGCTGAGCTCGGTCCATCAATGTAGCCGCTATTTCCGATCCAACAGGTCCGAGATCAAGGAGATCGAGCAGGCTGTTTGGCGCGCCAAGCCCCAGTCCTTGGGCGGCTCCTTGGAGATCGAGGATCTGGTCCTCGCCGACCATGATGCCGGTTCGCGCACCTCCCGAGGGCGCCAGAAACGTTACAAACTTCACGTATTCACCTCTTTCATGGTTCGACCGGCTCGACATTGCCGGTCGACATTGACCGATACGCCGCTTCGATAACCGCGATGAGCGCACGCCCATCACGTGCGGTTCGGGTGGGCTGTCTTCCTTCCTCGATACATTTGAGAAATTCGTCGACCAACGGCTCCATCATTGATTCGCCCGCCGAGCGCGTCATTCGAGATCGTGACGTGACGTTGTTGCTGAAGACGTTCAATACTGGTTTGTTTTCGTCAGAATAGAGCGACCCGGCGGATCCATGGATTCGTAGCGTGTAGTCACCGCCGGTCGGGTGGTTTGGGGTTTGCGTGCGCCCAACGGTCGTAGTCACGTTCACACCGCGGTCCATCTTGAGGAACGCGACCCCGAAATCTTCGACTCCATGCTCCCTATGTGGTTCGAAGAAATAATTGCCGGCGCTGATGTAGACCTCCCGAACCTCGAGTCCGGTCAGGTAGCGAGCCTCGTCAACCGGATAACCGAGGAAATTCATCAATTCGCCACCACCACTGAGGCTGGTATCGACGACCAGCTGGAAATCCTCAACCGCTCCCGAGGTTAGTCCGCCGGCCGAAAGATAGGTGATGTCTAGTCCATACGGCAGCCCGATGTCTCCCCGATCGACGGCTCTGCGCGCCGCGGCAATGGTCGGAGAGAGAAGCCGGTGCACGTAAGTCAAGGTGATGCCCGCCTTGTCCACCGCTTCTACGATCTCGTCAGCGTCGTTGAGCCTGGTGGCAATCGGCTTATCGACCCAGACGTGCTTTCCAGCACGAATGGACTTCAGTGTCAGGGCCGCGTGTCTTGTCGGCTCGCTGCAGATGCTCACGATCTCAACGTCGCGCCGACCAAGCGCCGCGTCGATATCGGTGAAATATGGAACGTCGAACTGCGTGGCGAAGGATTCGTTCGCTTCTCGCATCCAATTAGGAAGGTCCGCAGCGTCGGCGAGTCCGACGATCTCGACGTCTGGCCGCTTCTGGAAGAGTGGCGCGTAGGAGCGTTGATGCCGGACCGAGCTCAACAGGAGGAGTCCTCGTTTCGGCTTCATCTTCCATCGCTCCCATCTCGGACGTTGATGAGCGAAATGGCGCGTCCAGTGTCGATCGATTCCGTCGCCGCAACAGCGACCGCCAGCGCGTTCCATGTCTGCTGTCGTGTCACTTGCGGTTCAACCTGGCCCAAGCAGAGCTCGGCGAAATGCGCGATCTCGCGCTCCAGTCGTTTGGACGCGGCCGCGAACGACGACCTCGGGCCGGCCTGACCAACATAGGCGCCATCTTCGTTGGAAGACCACTGAATCTGCCCCTCGGTACCGATCAGCCGCAGTCCGACGTAGGACGAACCTGATTCAGCAAGGGTCGACTGGCTCTCCAACAGCGCAGTAGATCCGTTGCGACATCGAATACCGACCTGCATGAAGTCGTTCACATCCAGCCCAGGCGCGGCTATGTTGTTCCCCTGTGCGTAGACCTGCACTGGGATGTCGTCAAGCAACCAGAGTGCGAGATCAATGTTGTGAATGGCCAGGTGCAGCGCCATGCCGCCGGATAGCAATGTATCCGTCTGCCAGCCTCGCCAGCCGCCCGGCCACCTGCGTGCCGTATTCGACACCCAGTTGACGTACACGGGCGTGCCGATGGCACCTTCTCTGCACGTGTCGTGCGCCGTCTTGACTACCTCATCGAAGCGCATCGTCTGGCCGATCATCAATGTCACTCCGGCGTCGTCGCAGGCGTGCTCGACCGACGCCAAGTCATCGAGTGACAGGGCGGCCGGTTTCTCCAGCAAAATGTGCTTGCCGGCGGCCGCGCAGCGTCGGGCCGAATCGACGTGGTCCGGTGTCGGTGTGGCGATGATCACTCCGCCGACGTCATCGCGACTCAGCAGCGCGTCAATCGACGAATCCGCTTTCACGTCAAACTGTCGCGCGAAAGATGTCGCTCTGCTCGCATCTCGATCGGAGACCGCCACCAGGCACACAGAAGGGGTGTTTGCCACTGCGGTTGCGTGCTCTTTACCCATAGTGCCGCAGCCAACGACTCCGATTCCAAAAGGGTCAGTCGTCATGTCATCCGGACTCCTTCTCGATTCCGACAGCAGGACAATCTCGGATTAGCGTTCACCGCGCGCGGCTCGATTGCGTCTGGGGTCAATGGCGTCCTGCAATCCGTCCGCGAAATAGTTCATTCGGATCACCGCGATGGTGATGGCGAGTCCTGGAAAGACTGCGTACGTTGTGGAGCGAGCCAGGTAACCTTGAGCGGAGCTGAGCATATTGCCCCATGATGCGTTCGGTGGCTGACTTCCCAGTCCCAGGAAGCTGAGCGAGGCCTCGACCAAGATTGCTTCAGGGACGGCGATGGCCGCCGGCTGGACCTTGCCACGGTTCTCACCTCATCCTCAAAGGACCTCATCACAGACTTCATGTATGACCAATGTGAAGTCCGACGCTGTGCGTTGTTCCATGCAAAGCATGGAGCCCGGGTAGGCAGTGATGTTCTGTTGCTTCCGGGAGACGTCGAGGACCGAGAGAACGGTGCAACTGCGCTCAGTGTTCTGGTCGAACTCGTCATCGAATTGACTCGGCCGTCCCTTGGTTCACGTATCGGGAGGAGTGGAGGTTGTGCGCCTGGGGCACGGGCGTGCTTCCATACACTCCCTGTCACGTTGCCCGTCTGCGTCGCGACAGACCCACTGACTCCTTCCATTCGTGACATGACCGTACCAGATATCAAGGGAGTTTGGACTCCCATCCCGACCCAACAAATTCCATCGAGCAAGCAATCGGGGAACGAATTTCGTTTCGTGGGGACCATCCCTGTGTTCGAACTGAGTCGGTCACTGGGGAGTTAATTCGGTCATTGGGTTCCGAAGGAAGCCGAACTAGCCGGATTCTGAGCCGTCTTCGCTCACAAAATGCGTCCGCACCGGGATGAACACTCTCTGGGCCCCAACAGGTAGACGTACTTCGGGCCTCGCGTATCGATACGCTATCGACATTCCCGAATACGCGGCAGCGGTCTTAATCGCAGCGAGCAGGGTCCGGAATCAACTATCAGCGATCGCCGGATAGATGCACGGCTCCGTTGGTGTCGTCCTTAGTTTGCACCCTGTATCCCAGTCTGACTCGTCCATCGTTGAAGGTCCGGCGTACCTTGATATAGAGGATAATGCGATTTATACCATCTATTCGTGTAACAATAAAATGCCTTAATTCACCAGATTGTCCCTCTTATTTGTAGCCTTCTGCGATTGGAACAATAGCCATTGTATGTACGTTCATTTCATCGTCGAGGACAGGCACTATCTTATGACGACTCTTCTTCGACAACTGGAATTCTCGCGGCCGATTCGTCAACCAGTCTTTCCGACTCCCTTCGCTAGGCAAAGATACTCGCGCGGAGTTTGAGGAATGACCCGTTCAGGCTATGGGTCGAGCAAGAATCAGACGGATATTCGAGTTTCGAGATCTTGCCAGCGTATCGAACCTATCTTGAAGAATTGGTCGGGAACTTCCTTGGTCCGTTCGGCTCGGATTATAAGAAACTCCCCATTCCTGTAACCGCACTCCCTCCGGAATTGCAGGACATTGTCGCCACCACCCGCATGACTGAAGGGGTACGATTCTATGAATCCATATTCGAAGACCGTGAGCAGGTGATTTGCAGATGCGAATCTCTACCGAGATTCTTGCACGATGCAGCCAATCGTTGGTGGATGGATACACATGCGGTGAACTCTGGATGCGAATGACCCGTGGCGTCATCGGGGAATCCTTGACACGATTCGCAATCGTCTTCTTGATTTTGTTCTTGAAATTGAGGAGATAGACGGACATATGGGCGAGGACGATGATGCGACCATTCTCAATTTGGCCCAAGAGGCCAACATTTTCAGTCAAACCATCCTTCATGACGCGCAAAACGTCTCCATTGGCGGAACAAATTACAGCCAGTTCGCCGCGGCAGTTGATGTTCGTCCAGGCGACACCGAGAGTCTTCGTGCCTACTTGATATCCGTGGGCCTGGCTCATTCAGACGTGAATGCTCTTCAGAAAGCCATCATGGAGGATCGAGCACCACTTGCCCAGGGTTCATTTGGCAGGCGCGTGTCTCACTGGCTGGGCAATATGACGGAACGGGCGGCAATGGGTGTCGCAAGCAGGTCAATGACTGTTATCGCGTCCGGGGTTACTCAGGCATTGCTACGACACTACGGATGGAGCTAACCGGGGTTGAGAAGAATGGGTGTTGGAGAAAGAGATGTTTTCCTTCTACTAATCTTTCTAGAATCGACCTCAATCGGGTTCAGGTTCACGTAACCAAGCGGTACGACGTGTTTGATTTCCGATTGCGTTTGAAGGCCCCTACTGAGGTCATAACCACATCTGCCAGTTGGCTGCTCAGCTTGTCAGGGCAATTGAGGTGAATGGTGCCAGCCGATATCAGAATGATTCGGGTCTTTGTCTCCTCTCCCGAGGGTTTGGCCAACGACCGTGAGGTGGTCAGAGCTATCGCGAACGAGATGAACGAAACGTCTCTGGCCCGCCGGAACGTTTGACTCGAGGTTATGACGTGGAGGAGCCATGGAGCGCCGGGTTTTGCAGAGGAAACACAAGCAGTACTCAACGACCAACTCACCGATTGGGGCGTATGCATCGGGATGCTCGGTTGCTGATTGGGACTCCCACTCGGAACGCAGGTTCAGGGACTGAGGAGGAATTCAATCTCGCCTACGGGCGATGGGTGGCAGACAAGCGCAGTTGTAGACTCATGTTCTATTTCTCGGAAAACGCGCCCGACTTGTCTCAAATCAATCTAGAGCAGCTCACAAGAGTTCAGAAATTCAGAGAAAAACTGAAGGCGCTGGGGGGCCTCTATTGGACGTACCGTGACGTTACTGAGTTGAGAACTGACTTGCGCAGACATCTGCACTTTGTCGTGGACGAATTCTTGAGCGGCAGCTGGGGTCAAACCAGCGTGGATGAGAATGAGTTTCCCGTTCCAACTCGGAAATCTCAAACCCGTGAAACCAAAGACGATGAGCATTCCGGTTTCAGGACACAAGAAATCATTGTCGCAGGAAAGAAGTTGATAGAGACTCTGATGACATTGACAAGACCAATGTCACCCACAACCACAATCATCGACTTGTTCATCGCAGATGCTTTGCAACGTGGATCTCTTACCCAAACGACGCGAGACAACTTGGTTGAATCCGCACGAGCGGAGTTGACTGACTTTGGGGTTGAATTGCCTGAAGTGTCAGAATCGATTCGCGAATGCTGGAGCGACTACAAGGCCGCCGTGTACATTCCTCTTGTCCTCAAGTCAATTAGGTCAGAAGCCGATTTCAATCAACTGTCTGCAATAGCTGAATCGATGAATAACGTTGGTGCTGCTGTCGGGCGTGTTGGTCAAGGAATCGTCAAAATGGGCAAAGGATTGGATTTGCTGGTCGTAGCTGATGACCGATTGACCCGTGACGCGCTGATGGCGAAATCGCGGTTGCAAACCATTTTGACCCAGTGGGACCACATGCAAACTGACACAAAGGAATTCGTCCAACTCGCCGAAGCTAAAATGGGGCAGTGGACGAGCGAGCGCTTCGGTATGGTCTGAGTCTGACACGATGGCGTAGAGCGAGACCGAAATGCGTGGATAGGTCCGCGTAAATTACATGCGTTGATGCCCGCCTGTCTGGATCACCGGTAGTCCGCATACGAATCTCCAATCGCATTCAACAGGTACTGATGTCGCCCACCTCCATTCGTGGGACCACTTATTGTGAGAGTCCGTCCATCGAAAGATCGAAGATAGCGCTGATGCACCTCCTCCGGGGTGTGGTAGCCGAGTCCACTGTGGGGTCGGCACCGGTCGTGGTCAATCCTCCAGACTTTGATCAGCAGTTGGGCATCAGCCAAACTGTTGAACCACGGGGCACCGACACATTCGTCCCGAAAGTACGAACGAATGCACCGGTTGTCAGCGAAGCTTGCAAACGCATGCGATCGTGTTGACTGTTACACAGCGGGAAGGTGCTACGATTCAAAGATTGCGTGAAAGTTAGGGCGACATGACATGGAGTCAGGTATGAACGCAGAAACCGAATGCAATGCGCCGTCCAATAAGCACGTCTTCGTCATCAATGGCGCGGTTGCGGTGCTCGGTCTGATCCGCGAACTCCTTCAAAACGAGTCTTTCAATGTCACAACGACCAACTTTGTTCCGCGTACATGGAATCAGATTGACGCCCTGCAGCCCGACTTGGTCATGGTCGACCTGGCAGTCGGGCAGAAGCAGGGATGGGACCTGTTGGAGAGACTGAATCTGCAGTTGGCGACCAAGAAGATTCCAGTCATCGTTTTTTCAACCGATCCGAACCTCTTGGAAGTTGCCGGACAACAATCGAGTCGTTTTGGTGGCCAACGGTTCATCGCGAAGCCCTTCGACGTTGAGGAGCTTCTCGCCGCCGTTCACGATCTCATCGGCCAATCCGGCGCTGACTGACTAGGTTCGGTTCCAGACAATGCACAGTACCCACAGTTTCGCGTGCACGTCCTCTAGCTGTCGTCACAACGCGGAATGTGACGCGCCGGATCCACGTCCATCGTCGCTATTCGGCAATCCACCAGTGCGGACTGTAAGGGATTGCGAGACAGCACAGCCTGGACGAGCCGCCGGTGCTTGGCGAGCGCTCAATTGCGGTAATCGGTTCGAGCCCAGCACGGTGGATTCGTCGTACAACATCCACTTAGGAACGCGAACTGCTTCAAATGGCTCGAGACCGCCGCGCGCACGCAAAGCGATTCGAGACCAGCGGTTGAAATTCATGGTATTTTGGCGAAAGCAGTAGTGGCGAGGGCGCATGGGAGTCGAACCCACCGGCGAGGCTCGTCACCCCGCCCAACAGTTTTGAAGACTGCACAGGCCACCGGACCCGATCCGCCCCCACAGATGCGCAACACCATACCAGAATCGATGGCCGTTGCTCAACAGCTAGGAGGCTGCCGTCCAGACGCGTGCGAACTCCGAAGTGGAGCTACTTCTTCACGTCGCGGCGGCGCTCGTAGGCCGCTTCCATGAGAGTGTCTACGTCCTCATTGGTGAACAGGTACGTCTGCGGATAGCTGTATATTGCGCCGTTTGCGGTTTCCGCACCCGCAACCTGCCCTTTGATCAGGAAGCCTTCGGGCGTCTCGACGACCACGATCTGCCTAAAGGCGTTGCTGTCCAGGTAATTCCCGACGGCGCGGAACGCATCCTCATATCGCGTGCGAGACTTGCCGCTATGGTCAAGCATGCTGCTGCCCCTCTCTCGAGTATCGCACTTGATTTTCGATTTTCCTATCCGACACACCGACGCTATCTGATGCGGTGGAACTCGAAGAAACCTTCATGGTGGTCGGACGGATCGACCCGCACATCGACAACGGCTGGTTGTCCTGCAGCGTTGGCCTCACGAGCGCCTTCCAGAGCGGCGCGAAGCTCGCGGCTGTCCTCGACTCGACGCGCCCAACAACCGGCACTCTCGGCCACCTTGACGTAATCGAATTGTGCGGTGAACTCAGTCGCGATGATGCGATTGTTGAGCCCCTCACGCTGCGTCCATTGCGGCCAGCCGAGCGCTCCGTCATTCAGTACCACCCACGTCACGGGCGCCTTCTCCTGTGCCGCTGTCGGAAGCTCGTGCATCGCCATCTGAAACGCGCCGTCACCAGTCGTGCACACCACCTGACGGTCTGGTCGTGCCAGCTTGGCGGCGATAGCTCCACAGACGCCAAGTCCCATCGCGGTCTGCTCGGCGGGCGGTACCAGACATCCTGCATTCAACACCTGATAATACGGCCAATAGTAGGCCCAAAGGTCCTGTCCTCCGTTTTCCAGGGCGAGAATGGTGTTCTCCCCGAAAACGTCGTTCAGTTCGTGCACGATTCGCTTGCCCATGACCGGGGCCGAGTCGATCGAAGCGTCGTCGAGCATCTCTCGTAGCGCCCGCTCTCGACGTGCGATCAGATCTTCGACGCGCTTCGCGTTTGCTCTCAAACCGCGCTCATCCGCCGTCTTGGTGATCTGACTCAGGGCCAGACCGGCGTCCGCTTGAATCGCGACGTCCGGAACAAAGTTTCGGCCAAACTCGAATGGGTCGATGTCGATCTGGACGAACTTTGCTCCCTCGGGGAAGTACTGGAAGACGCCGGACTGGAACTCCGCCATGCGTGATCCCAACGTGATCAGGAGGTCGGCTTCCTGATAGACCGCTCGCGGATATTGCGTACGGTAGAGCCCGACCGAGCCGGCGAACATCGGATGGTTTTCGGCGATGATGCCGCGCCCAGCCGGCGTGGCCAGAACTGGAATGCCCAGGCTGTCGGCGAAGGACTCGACCTCGGCAAACGCGCCGGAGAGGATAGCTCCGCCGCCGCAGACGAGTACTGGCCGCTCGCTTCGCTCCAGCAGATCCACCACTTCGTTGACCTTGTCCGGATCCGCAGCCGGACGGACGGAGCGGTCCGCTGACTGGTAGTCCGGCATTTCGACCGCTTCCAACGCGATGTCGGAGGGAATCTCGACGTAAACAGGTCCCGGCTTGCCAGACGTGGCGATGGATAAAGCTCTTCGAATCGTCCAACCGATGCGATCGGCACGCTCGAGCGTCACCGCCCACTTGGTAATTGGTCTCATCATGCCGATTTGATCGGTTTCTTGGAAGGCGCCCATCCCCTCGGTCGTGGTTGGAGCGCGAACGCCCAGCGCCAGGACCGGCGTGCATCCGGAATACGCCTCAAGAATTCCCGGGACGAGATTGGCCATGCCAGGTCCGGGACTTCCAAAGCAACAACCGACTCCACCGCTGACACGAGCATGTGCCATCGCCATGAATGCACCGGACGTCTCGTGCCGCACGAGGATTGCCTTCACCGAATTTGAATCGTAGAGCTGGTCATAGAGATGTTTAGGATTTCCCGGCAATCCGAAGACGAACGGTATACCTTCCACTTCGAGAGCTTTCACCACCATTTGCCAGGCGTTCATCTTCATCTTCGTGCTGTTCCTCCCACGAGTGATCCCGGTCCGGTCGCGTTGCGGTTTGACATCTTTAGGTTGGCCCTATGGTACTTGATTCCGAATCGGAAACGACAGAAACGTCGCGGTCGTTGGTCGGTCAGGCGGGTGAAGAGTAAAATTGCTCGGATGGGCGTCGTTTCGATTTGAACAGACCGTGGGGACTCAGTGCTGCCAGCACGCATCGATGAGCTCGAACGGGTCCAGCTCGAACTGGAAATCCTCCGTGCAACCCGAGCTTCCACACAGCTAAGACAGCTTCTCGCCGAAGAAGAGACCGAACAGCAGGGCCTTCGCCGCAAGCTTGATGAGCGGCTTGGTCCGCTTCGAGCGGAATCTGACCGGCTGCGAGCCGAGGTCGAGCGGATGGAGGCGCGGCTTGAGCGCCTCTCATTTGTGGGACGCTCGCTTTCGGACGACGAGCTGGATCGTGAAGAAGAAAAGAGCAGGGCAGAAGAAGCGGCCTGGTGGGCTGAATGGCGGCATCGGCGCAATTCTCAGCAGGAGATGCGGGGCGAGGTTGTCAACCGCAGCACCGATGACAACATCACCCTGCGTCAGCTGTACCGTGCATTGGCTCGACTCGTCCACCCGGACCTGGCCGAAGACTCACGCGATCAGGCTCGTCGCGAAACGGTGATGCGCATGGCCAACGCCGCGCGTGACGCGGGGGACGTAGAGCAACTGCGGCGTCTGCTCGCCATTTGGGCCCGGCCGGACGACGGTCCGCGCCCGCGCGAGCTCGACGCCATGCGCGCCAGAATTGCTCAGCTGCGGGTCGAGATTGGCGAGCTTCGTCGACAGTTGGCGCAGTCGCGTAAGACGTCGATTGGCGCGCTTCTGCGACGTGGCGAGGCGGATCTTCGCCAATATCTGCGAGTTGAAGAGGTCCGCTTGCGGCGCGAACTGGCGACGTTCCGTCTGCGCCGGCGTCGCGTGCTTCGACAGCTGGAAGAGCGACGCCGGGGACTGAATGTCTCCGGCGGTCAATAGAGCTCTTCAATTTTCGACCGAACTCAGTTCTCTGGATCACTACCTCATACGAAGTAGCGATAGAGCGCGTCACCTGCCTTTTCGGTAATCTCGTCCGGGACGGTTGGATCGGTCAGGAGATCGGTGAACGTGCCGAGGAGCGGCGGAACGTCCTGCTCCTGCTTGCTGAGTGGCCGGTCGACTGCGTGTTGCAGGAAGCTGATCGTTCCTTCCTCAGTCGCGAATTTCCGCTTGTAACGCACCAGCCCCTCTTGATCCCAGTCGCTCAAGCCGAGGTCGAGGAAGTTGAGTCCCCGGTCTTTGGCCAATTTCATCCCTTCCCAGATGAGAAGATCGGTTGGGCGATACTCGAGGTGATTGGCCGACGACGCGCTGAATTTGTAGTAGAGCGTCGAGCCCCAGATCAGGTACATGACCGCACCGACCACCTCACCATCAGCCTCGGCAAGCATCAATGCCGACAATCCCGCCTCCGAGAAGATGTTGAAGATGTTCTGAAAAAAACGGTATGGCTGTGCCAGCAAACGGTATTTATACTTTCGGATGCCCAGATGAAGGTTGAAGAACGACCGCAGATCTGCCTCATTTTCGGCCAACCGCGCGGTCAATCCAAGCTTCTCGGCTTTGCGGATCGCTCGGCGGGCGGAGCTGTCGATGCGTGCCCGGTGATCGTCGATGTTGCCTTCGAGGTCGATCCCGTGCCATTTGGCTCGCTTCGGTTGTGAGAACTCGGAATCGCCGAGCGGGATGTCGTTGTGCAGACAGCGCATGTTGATGGGATTGCCGGTGTCAAGGAGCGGATCACGAAGCGTGCTCCACAGATCCCAGTCGCTTACGATCGGATCACAGTAATCGGAGAAGGGCAGAGAAACGATGCGCTCGCCCCGGACGTCGGAGATATTGCAGAAGTGCATGCCGGCCTCGGGCCGACCGTCATCGTCCAGCACAACGTGCGCCTCAATGGGCATATCGTAGGTTTGCTGTAGGACCTTTATCCAAAGAGGCGAATGGAAGAGACCAGCCTGGTTTCGGTCGACGAGTTCGGTCCAGAGCGGGTCGGTGAGTGGGTCGATTCGTTGCAGGCTTAGGGTTTGACGCATCGCGCTCCTCGAGTCTCATTTCGTGCTTCAACCTCGCGTTGCTTCGAGTATTGCGCCGAGCCGTACCTGCTTGTATGGACCGATGGTCCCATTGGTTCTCGGGACGAAGGATGTCTTCCAGTCAAAGGGATCGATGATCTGGACGGAGAAACCATCATCGGGAGCGCGCAGCAAGAGCCTGCAGCGAATTCGTGTCTGAGCATGCATAATCGGTGAATAGACTATTGACAGCCATGTTGGAGGACGCGTTTGTTTCGAAGTCGCGGTAAGGGCCCGGCCCTCAAGGAGATCAACGGAAACATTTACTCAGACAAGCTCCCCGGCGGGAACCTCATCTTAGCGGTACTTGATCGCGAGCTCATGACCTGGAGCGATCGTGGCGGCGCAAGTCGCCACTATGGCGATTGTTGGTCGAACTTCGTGACCGGCCACTTTTCCCATCAGATAGGATCTGAACGACCAGCAGACGCCGGTGAGACGTTCACGCTGGAGACCGTCGTACGGCTGGACGACGACACGCGCATCGCCATTCAGGCCGGTCGCCACAAGCTGACCAACCCGGATTTCGTCCTCTTCGGGCGCACGTCCGATGATGAACCAATCCTGCAAGCCGCCGACTCCAAGTTCTCAGTCGACACAATCAAGCCCGCGCAGGTGAGTGCTGACGCCCTACAGGCGCTGCTCGACGTCGAGGACGGTCTGGTCCGGGCGGCGCTCGAGGAGACGATTCACGACCATCACGTTGCGACTGCGTCGGTCATTGGTGGAGTATTTGTGAGCCCGACAGGACCGTTGACCGATTTCTTCCTTCCGCGGCTGCTGAGTGATCCCCGCACAGAGATCGCACGATCGCAGATCGAGTTGGTTGACGCCGGCCCATCGAAGCTCTTCGGCGGGCTCGATGAGGCCAGGCTGATTGCTCCCTTGGCGCGCATTGATCGATTGCCGGCATCCCCGCGCGATCATCTCCTCGCGGCAATGTATTATCTGCGGGTCGCCTGCGCGAGCAGCTGGATGTGGGTCGAGGAACGGACTCCGTTGCTCTCGGACAATGGCGCGCCAGCGGCTGATTTTGATGCCATTTTAAAGGAGGTGGAAAATCGCTCCGAACGGGCTTCGTCAGCGTTCGACCTTGCCGCGAATTGGTTCCAGGCGGTCGAAGAGATCACGCGAAATCGGAAGTCGTTGAGCGAGGTGATGTCGTTGCCAGTCCGCATGGGCGAGATCCGCAAACTGGTGGAGTCGGCGGGATTCGGAGACGATCGGCGCATGGTTCGCACTGTTCGCGCGCTGCTCGACCAGGCATACCGTCGTCGCATGTTTGAGGAGCTGGGGGTCATTCCGGCAACTCCCGCGGAGCCGATCACAGAAGTATTGCAGCGGGTCGCGTCGGTCTCGCGCTCACTTCGCCCTGAGATGCGCTTACTCGCGTCGGCGCTCGTCGAGCAGGCCGCTGACCAACAGGACGCCTAGCGGACGGAGTCCCGTTCGCTTACGAATTCGAACCTAACGATTGCGCGGCGGCCTACCGGCTCAGGTGATATGGGACGCTGGTGACCGCGATACCCGGGTGGCTCCAGAGTGCCGTCCGCAGCCTCCATGCCGTTTGGTTGTGCAGGAAGAGCTCGTAGAGATGAACCGGCACGAACTCGGGAAGCACGACCGTGAGAGTCGTCCCACCTTTTTCCTGGTGCAGTTGTTCGATGTAGTTCACCAGTGGACCGAGAAGCTCGCGATAGGGCGACTCGATAATCACCAGCGGCAGTTGAATCCCCGCCTCGCCCCACTTGGAGCGCAATGAATTTGCCTCTTCAAGGTCGTCCGAGACGTGAACGACGGTGACGTCGCGCGATACGTTCTGTGCGTAATCGATGGCCCTTACCGCGGCTCGGTTCAACGAGTCGATTGCCACAACCACGGCTGAATCACGCGTCCATGTGATTGGTCTATTTCGAATTTGTCGCGCGTTCAGTCTCAGCTGCTCTGAGACGCTGTCATAGTGTTTTCGAATTCCGAGCAGCGCCATGATGATGATCGGCAGCAGCATCAGGATGATCCACGCGCCGCCCAGGAACTTGGTCGTGATGATGATGGCGGCCACGACGCCGGTGGTCAGCGCGCCAAAGCCGTTGATCAGCATTGCCAGGTTGTTGCGCTGGACCTTCTCCGCTTTCCACCAGCGCAATGTCATACTCGCCTGTGACAGGGTGAAGGAGATGAAGACGCCGACCGCGTAAAGCGGGATCAGGCGTGTCACGTTGGCGTTGAAGATGATGACCAGGATGCTCGATGCCACTGCCAGAACCACGATCCCGGTGGAGTAGCCCAGGCGATCGCCGCGGAATGTGAACTGGTGCGGCAGAAACCGGTCCCGTGCCAGAAAGTAAGAGAGACGCGGGAAATCGGCGAAGCTGGTGTTGGCGGCCAGGAGCAGGATTCCTGCAGTCGCTGCCTGGATGAAGTAGTAGAAGGGTGAGGTTCCCGCGATCACGCGAGCGAGCTGCGACACGAGCGTCTGATCCGCGACCGGAGCCAGATGGTAGTGGCGCGCCAGGAACGTGATGGCGAGGAAGAGGGAGCCAAGAATCAGTCCCATGGCGACCAGCGTCTTGGCGGCGTTCTCGTCTTGAGGCTCCTTGAAGGCAGGTACACCGTCGGAGATCGCTTCCACGCCGGTGAGGGCTGCGCA
The DNA here is from genome assembly GCA_963713965.1 of uncultured Chloroflexia bacterium. Taxonomy (GTDB): domain Bacteria; phylum Chloroflexota; class Chloroflexia; order Thermomicrobiales; family Thermomicrobiaceae; genus CALAGB01. Next base: position 454,101 of record OY970217.1, on the reverse strand, counting down.
TCCGGACGCAAAAGCCTTAAGAATCAGGAAGAGTGTCAACGACTGTGATGCGGCTGGGATCTGGTCGACGATCCTGTGCGGTGTGATGCCGATTCCCACCCAGGACGCAAAACCAAGAACAAGTAGTATCGACATCCCCGCGATGAAGAGATACGTCGGCACGGCGAAGATACGGCCGCTCTCTCTCAAGCCGCGCAGATTAGCGATGGTGATCAGAACGATAGCGACCACCGCGATTTCGACGGCAATCGACCTGGTACTCTCGACGGCCGACGTGATGGCTGCCACGCCGGCCGAAATACTCACGGCGACCGTCAGTATGTAGTCGGTCAAGAGTGCCGACGCGGCCAGCAAACTCGGCGCACGGCCGAGGTTGTCCTTGGTGACGATGTACGCGCCACCGCCTTGCGGATACGCGTGCACTGTCTGTCGGTAGGAGAAGACGACGATGGCCAGAAGTCCGGCAATGGCAAGGCCGATAGGGATGACATAGTCGTAGGCCATCGATCCTGCCAGGACCAGAATCAGCAAGATCTCTTCTGTGGCGTATGCGGTGGAGGAGAGTGCGTCTGACGAAAAGACCGCCAACGCCTGAATCTTGCTCAGCCGCTGATGAATCGCCTGAGACGTCTCGAGCGGTTTGCCGATGAGGACCAAACGTAGACGTCGGAAAAACTTCCCGAGCTTGGATTGCGGCATCGTCGGTTCTGCGACGAAGTAGTATGAGCTTTGGGGAGCCGTCGGCAGATCGGACGAACGAACGAGACGTACGTATCGATCGCCCGGTCGCTTACCGCGCACCGTGGCAGGGTGATGTTCTGGAGAGCCGTCCGGCCGGTCCTCGTTCTGCTTGTCCTGGTTCGCGTCCGTCGCTACTCTCCCCGAAAAGCCGCCAGACCGGGCGAAAAGCCTCGAACGATCCTATCTCACGGATCGGTCAAATTCAAACGGAACTTAGTCTGGTCTTGTGCGGTGTTGAACCTCGGAGAATTCGCATATGTACGGGCAGGCCAGCGTCACAGATGCATGATTTCGGTATGGACGTCAGCTAGATAACCAGAATGCAAGCTCTGCTCCATGAAGCCAATCACGCGCTGGACGACCTCGTCACAATGCTGGGCCGAATTCGACACCGACACAATGCCTATTGTGGCGGACTGCCAAACCTGCTGATCGTCGACCTCGGCGATCGCCACGTCAAACCGTGCTCGCACACGCTGCGTGACCGATCTGATGACACGTCGCTTGTCCTTCAGTGATTGCGATTCCGGAATGTGAATGGTGACCTGTCCGATTCCGATGATCATGCTCATAGCGAGTACCCACCTGGTTTAGATGACATTGTGTTCTTGCGCGAGCTCGCCGGACTCGAATCGGTCTGGAGCGAAGGCGCTGATATCGACGGTCGTGGCAACTCCATCGAGAATGACCTCGGCGATACATCGACCAATCGCCGGACCCTGCATGTAACCGTGCCCGCTGAACCCAGAAGCAACCACGACACCTTCAACGCCCGCGACGTACCCCAGAACCGGGTTGTCATCTGGGGTGATCTCGTATAGTCCCGCCCAACCACGCCGTACGCGCGCGTCCTCAAAGATCGGTGCGAGGCGGCAGAGCTCGGTGACGGTCCGTGTCAACCAATCATCGTCGACCGTGCGATTGAAGCTGCTCGGCTCGTCCGGATTGGACATGCCAAAAAGAAAGCCACCGCTTTCCGGATGGAAGTAGAGGCCCGTGGAGAACTCGATCGTCATCGGGACGCGGGATGGAACCGCGGGGAAAGGCTCAGTCACAAAGCTCATTCGACGGTAGGGGAGGACCGGAATGTCGAGTCCAGCCAACTTCCCCACTTCCCCTGCCTGTGCGCCCGCCGCGATCACGACCATGTTGGTTGAAATCGATCCTTGCGTCGTCTTCACCGCCGTCAAACGGCCGTCGTGGACAGACAGCCCGGTAACTTCCGTCTCTTCGACGATCTCGACTCCGAGTGACCTTGCCCGCTGGGCGAACCCCATTGTCGACGAATACGGGTCAGCCCAGCCATCGCTCGAGCAGATCGTTCCAGCGAGTACACCGTCAAGCTTCACCGCCGGGTTGAGCTCAGCGATTTCATCGGCGTTCACCAAGCGGACCGGCACGTCCATGCTTTGCTGAAATTCGAGATTCTTCTTGAAGACGTCGATCTCAGACTCAGAAGTCAGGAGGAAGAGGTATCCCTGCTGATGAAAAGCGATATCGATACCGAAGAGTTCTTTGAAGTTTTTCCAAATTTCGAGGCTGTAGCGTGAAAGCTCGATGTTTGCTTTCGTCGAGAACTGGAGTCGAATGCCTCCGGCCGCATCGGCGGTGGCCCCGCGTCCGATCTGGTCTTTCTCAATGACGACGATGTCGCGCATGCCTCGTGACGCGAGATGGTAGGCGATGCTGCAGCCAGTGATTCCGGCGCCAACGATCACGACTTCGGCGGTGCGCTTCAACCTCGACTCACCTTTCATTGTCAGGACGTTCGCGTCGCCATTGGCCATGGTTGCGCGTCTTGATGGCGTCTGGCGAGTATAGCATGGGCTCCCGGGCGCTCTGCTGATCCTCACCAATGCCTCAATTCGTGCTAATCTGCGGACTTGAAGCGCGGCTGACGAGGACATAGCGCGAAGGGAAGGGCCGGAGCATTGTCACAGCAAGATGGACGATATACCCTCTTCATCTCATCACCAATTGAACCGGAGTATGTGGAGCAGATCCGCGCGGTCGATCCGCGGCGCGTAGATGTGGTTTACGAGCCAGACCTCTACCCGCCAAGTCGCTACGTCGCTGATCACCACGGTCCGGCAGATTTCCGTCTGACGGGTGAAGCAGAGCAGCGGTGGTTCGATCGACTACGCCAGGCAGATTTTCTGCTCGACTTTCCCTCACAGGTCCGCACCGGATCCACGATAGCGGAGGTGGCGCCGAGACTGAAGTGGGTGCAAACAACCAGTGCCGGAGTTGGTCAGCAGGTCGTCAAAATGGGTCTGCAGGACTCGGACATGATCATCACGACCTCCAGTGGGGTCCATGCGCGCCCGCTGGCGGAGTTCGTCTTCCTCGCGCTCCTGTCGCACGTCAAGATGTTGCCGAGACTGCAGCGAGACCAGCAGGCACACGTTTGGGATCGGTTCTGTTCCGATGAGCTTGACGGCAAAACGTTGGCAATCGTGGGTCCAGGAAAGATAGGTCGGCAGGTCGCGCAGATCGGTCGATGCTTCAACATGCGCGTCATTGCCATGGGGCGAAGCGGCGGTCAGGAACGAGCCGCCGAGCTTGGCGTTGATGAGGTATTCACGCGAGAGCAGCTTCACGAGATGCTTGCCCAGGCAGATGCCGTCGTCCTGAGCTGCCCGCATACGCCGGACACCGAAGGCTTGATGGATGCCGCCGCGTTTGATTCTCTCAAGCCCGGCGTGATGTTCGTGAACATCTCGCGCGGTCAAGTGGTCGATCATGCGGCGCTGCTCCGGCATCTTCAGTCGGGCAAGATCGCTTTCGCGGGTCTGGACGTTTTTGATACCGAACCTCTCCCCGCGGATAGCCCGTTCTGGGATTTGCCGAACGTCTTGATCAACCCGCACTCTGCCAGCACCGCGTTCAGCGAGAACCAGAAGATCACCGACATCCTGTGCCACAACTTGCGCTGCTATCTCGATGGCAATTTTGACGACATGCGCAACGTGCTTGACAAACATCGTATGTATTGACCATGCAAGACGAGACGCTCGAGTCGCTGCGCGTCCTCCCCTTCAATCGGGCGGCTGGCGCGTATCAGCTGGCCGCGACTGAGGCGGTCATTGACGCCGTGGGACAGGGAAAGGCGCCGCCCACTCTCCGCATATACTCCTGGTCTCGCGATTCCGTGATTCTCGGAGTGGGGCAACCCGCCTCACAACTGGATCTGGAGGCTTGTCGCGACGTCGGCTGTGATGTCCTGCGTCGGATCTCTGGGGGAACAGCCGTTTTCCACGATGGCAACACGGTCAGTTTTCAGCTCGTTCTCCCTGAGGGACATCCGTTTCTCAGCGACGACATCCATGTGAACTACCGGCGCATCGCGGAGGTCGTGATCGCGATGCTGGCGTCGTTCGGCGTTGAGTCACGCTGGGCATCGCTGGATGAGGCGCGTGCCGACCGATCGCCGGCCGGACTTGACGGTATCTGTTTTTCTTCGTTGGCTCCATTTGAGGTTATGGCCAATGGGAAGAAGCTGGTGGGTCTGGCGCAGGTGAAACGCCGCACCGTTTCAGCGCTCCAGGGAATGCTCTATCTTCGCAGTCGTCCTCTGCTCTCCGCTCGGCTCGTCGCTCGTGACCCAGCAGAGATAAGCCGCCTGGCCGATTTGCTCCAGGCACGCACGACCGATCTCAACTCCGCGGCGTCGCGCGAGGTTGCGTCCGAGGATGTCGCACATCAATTCCGCGGCGCCGTCCAGGACGTGCTCCGGGTCGGGACCATTGAGTCTCCCCTCACCGCGTTCGAAGAAGAGAGAGCTGTGGAGCTCAAACGCACGCGCTACGCGAATCCTGAATGGACCTTCCGGCGCTGACGACGGTCGGGCGTCTCTCATCCCACCGGTTCGCTGATCACCTGTCGGTCGCGGCGTCTTAGCGGCACACGCTTGTGACCTGGATGTTTCCAGAAATAGACGCCATTCAGCACGGATGCCAGCACGATGGTCACCGCGTAGGCCACGAAGGTCAGCTGATAGCCTCGCCCGACAATCACCTCGCCCGCGGTCAGGCTCGACATCGCAAAGCCTAGGTTCCAGGCCGCACTGCGAAGGCTAAAGGCGTTGGCTCGCGCTCTCGGGGGAAGAACGTCCGAGATGAAGCTCGAATCGATCGGCCAGGCCATGCTGATTGAAGTAGAGCGCACGATCTGCGCGGCCACTGCGTAGCCCATTCCTGGGCTGAACGCCAGCAAGAGATAGAGGGGCGCCGACGCCATGCGAACGATCATGCTGGCGATCAGCGCACCCAGCTTGCGGTACATGGCTGGAGCGAGGAGACCCACCAATGCGGCAACCACCCCCGCGACCGAGAAGACGATGCCGATCTGGCTAGGTCGCGAGCCGATCGATTCCAAAAAGACGTTCACGAATGGCACCACCGCGCCAGACCCGAGACTCATGATCAGTCCGATCAAGACGAACATCATCATGTCCCGCCGAGTGCGCTTGGTGGCCGATGGCATTTCGACGAACACGGACGACTGCGCCAATTCGGCGTTTTCCTGGTGGCGAATCTGGCGCATCAGCCACAACGGGATAATGCCCGTGACTGCCAGCGCCATTCCAATCAATAGGGTGATGCGGTAGGCGGATATACTCTCGATCTGCATCGAAAAAAAGACTGACAACAATCGCGGCGACCATCCACCAACCAGGCTGCCGAAAGTTGTCGCGATGGAGTTGAGTGAAAAGGTGATTGCCGCAGCCGTGGTACGCTGCGCTGGGGTGGTCCACTCCACGATGAACGGCATGACTGGAACCGACATGAAGGCCAGCGCAGCGCCGTTGATTGCCGACACGACGAGAATTGGAGTCGACGTGGACAGGATCGCCAGCATGGCTGAGGTCGTCAGAAAGAACAGCGTGCCGTATGTCGTGCAGCGCCACGATCCATATCGATTGATGATCATACCGATGACCAGTGCTGCGACGCCCATGGCCACCGTCTGCACGGCATTGAACGTGCCGATGAAGTCTTCTTTGAAAGAGATTTGGACGAGGTATAGGTTATAGATGAGGATGAAGACACCCACGCCGACGTTGACCAGCAACGTGTAGAGGAGATAGAGCCGCATCTCTCGCGAGAGTCGCGCGATCTCGCCGAAGTAGCGCTGCACCAAACTGCCCTTCGCGCAGTCAAAGGACCACGACCTGAGCTCGCCACGCTCCCGAGAGGCGACCATTTCTTGCGGCGCCTCCAGCGGAGGAAGCGCCGCATTATATAACGAGTATCGGCGGCTGTCGTGGCGTCGAAATTATGAAGACCTAGCGTGTCATCGCATGGACAGGATAGCTCGGTCGCGATGTACGACTTAACTCGGAGGTGATCTTGGAAAACAGTAAGCTGACAAAGGAAGTTCGCGAGCTCTTCAGCATTCGTCCGGCCGGTCTGCTGAGTGATATCGACGGGACGCTCGCCCGCATTTCTCTCGACCCCGCGGCGGCTGAAGTTGATCCCGTTATCAAGGCGTCACTGCTTCAGCTGGTTCGGCACGTTGACGTGCTCGGCGTGGTCACCGGACGTTCCGCGGAAGAGGCGGCTCGACTCGTCGACATCGATGGTGTGATTTGGCTCGGCAATCATGGCATGGAACGATTCGAGAACAACGAGATTCTCACCGCTCCACAGGCACTGCCATTTGAAGCACCGCTCAAACGAGTGCTGGATGAGGCGAGATCGCGTCTGGACGACCCCCTAATCTACTTCGAGAACAAAGGCGTGACCGGTTCGATTCATTACCGCAACACGACCGAACCCTCTGTCGCTCAACGTCAGATCGTCGAAGTTGTCACTCCGCTCGTCGAACGTGAAGGATTGCGGCTGTCGCAAGGGCGCATGGTCGTGGAGCTTCGGCCGCCTGTGCCGTTGAATAAGGGAACCGCGCTTCGCAGTGTCGTCGATCAATTTGGACTAAAGTCGATCCTCTTTATGGGAGATGACGTCACCGATCTCGACGCCATGCGCGTGGTGACGAGCCTCCGTGAGGAAGGAAAGATTGCAGGCCTGTCGATCGGCGTCGTTGGACCCGAGACGCCCGCAGAGGTGAAGGAGGAGTCGGACCGAATCGTCTCCGGGATCGAAGGCATCAGCGATCTCCTCGCCGAATTGGTCGAGCTCTATACCCATATGCCCGGGCAGCGCACGTAGCGCGATCTCGCCCAAGTTCGAATTGACGGATCATGTCGGGTCAAGCGGATGCATCGGCCGTGACACGTGCTCCCAATTGAAGTAGTGCAACAACGGCGTTGTGATGCCAGGGGTCGAGGTGACGAGCACCTGACTACCGGACGCGGTCGGCACGTCTCGCAGACTCGTGGTGCGCTTGACTCCGATGATCTTCTTGTTGGTAAGGTCCACGCCGAGCGCGTAGAACAACCCTGTTTCGACTGAGACAGGCGGGTGTTCGGTGACGATCACGTCGATCTGCCCGCCGTGCCGCCCTTGCACGTCAAGCAAGACCGCGCGACCGACATTTTGCACGCATCGATCGGCGGACGCGACACATCCGTCCGCGATCCGGCGGACTCGAGCCGTGACGTTGATCGGATAGCCCGCGCGCCGATCAACCGTCCCGCCAACATCAAACTTCAACTCGCTTCCGACGCCTGATTGGACGGCGTCCGCGACGGCGGCAGCGTCGACGATGACTCCGAGGGCAGCATTCTGAGCTCCAAGATCGATCAACGCCCATAGCAAGCCGGTCCCGTCTCCGGCCGCGCCGAACGTTGGATCGTCGCCAACATCGGCAATCGTGACCGGAGCCGATTCGCTCAGCATGGCGTCGTGCACGGCGATCTCTACGTTTGGCGGAGACCACACGAACGCCTCTCGCTGGTCCCAAATTGATCGTTGAAGGCGTTCGGCAAGACTGGCTGCGGAATCCGGATCGCCGTCGGTGGTCACAACGACGCTTACCCCGGCGTGCGCCACGTCCGCAAACGGGAATCCCGCGTAGACGGTGGCGTCGAGAACACCCTCTTGGCGCGCGAATACGCGCGCCAATGCCGACGCTGTGGATAGCATATGGGCCGCTGTCGGAGATCCGACAGGTGTGAGGATTCTGAGCTTGCGAAGCTCGTGGGTTGGACGAATCGTGTGGTCCGCAAGCGCTTGCGATCGCAGCACAACTTCTGAGGAGACCCGTTCAGTGGAACCGGCATCATCAAGATCGACACCGATCACGAGATCGACGGCTCTCACGATATCGTCATCGAGATTGGCCCATTGGCTGAAGATGGCCACAATCGGAGTGTCCGCACCAACGGCATTGCGCGCGGACTTGATCAGCATCAAGTCCGCGGATGTACGGTCGTCATTCGTCATCGCGCCGCTCAGGACCAGCACGAGCACGTCGGGTGGAGCGGACTTTTCGGCAAGGCTTTCGGCGAGCGAATTTTCGAGTGCCACCAGGCACTCGGGCTTGATAGGACCTGCCGACCGAGCAACCAGGTTCGTGGCAACGTCAACGGTCATGTTTCGATCACTGGCAGCGCTCAGGATTGACTCGACCAGTCGCTCCACCCCATACGGATCGCAGGCTGGAAGGTTGTTGCCTCGGTCTGTGTTGAATTCGATGAAGGAGTCAATACCCGGGGATTCCAGGCTGAAGGTGTTGGTGAGTTGAAATATGACGGCAAGCGCCATGCGCATATGGAACGGCTCCTTCTGTCAGAATTGCGGTGATCGATGCCGCGTCGGAATCTCAGGGCGAAACGCGGCTTCACAATTGGCTAATTTGGGCTGTAATTCGCGTCGAATTGGTCTGATAAGATCGACGTGAAAATCCGATCTTCTCGAGCTTCACAGCAGTAAGGAACACTCACCGCATGAACTCAACTGAACAACAAAGCTCGACGAGTCCATCGCAAGACGAACCCGAACACGAACCACAGCTATGCATTGCTTGCCAGAGCGATCTCGCGGATGATCGGCAGTTCGCCCGCTACGGTGTCTGTTCGCGCTGCGGACAACATTACCGCATAACTGCCAAACAATGGATCGAACTGATCGCCGATCATGATTCGTTCGAGGAATTCAGCCGCCACCTCGTGTCGGTCGATCCACTCGTCTTCTCAGACCGCCTGCCGTACCGCAAACGAGTCCTCGACGCGCGAGAACAGACCGGCCTGACCGAGGCGGCCGTGGACGGAATTGCTCGCGTGCGTGGTCATCAGATCGTGATTATGGTGCTGGATTTTCGCTTTCTCGGTGGCAGCATGGGCTCGGTTGTCGGCGAAAAGGTGACTGCCGCATTCGAACGGGCCATTGAAAAGAAGATCCCGATCGTGACCGTGGCCGCGTCAGGCGGCGCCCGGATGCAGGAAGGGATGCTCAGCCTGGTGCAGATGGCCAAGACGGCCGCCGCTGCCAAACGCGTGCACGACTCCCATGTGCCGTTCATCTCGATACTGACGCACCCAACGACAGGCGGGATCTATGCCAGCTTCGCGAATCAAGGTGACATCATTCTGGCGGAGCCGAAGGCGCTCATCGGGTTTGCCGGACCGCGAGTGATCAAAGAGACCTCTGGGCGCGACGAGGTCAAGTCTCACACGGCCGAATTCCTCTTTCAGCATGGATTCGTTGATCAGGTCATCGAGCGACCGCTCCTGCGTGACACGCTGGCCACGATACTACGCATCGTGAATGCTCGCGGACAGATCAACAGCGACGAAAGCCGATCGTCCTCTCCGCTGGAACGGGTTCAACGTCCGGCGTGGGAAACGGTGCAAATTGCCCGTCATCCTGATCGCCCCACCACTCTCGATTACGTGCGCCGCATGAGCCCGCAGTTCATCGAGCTGCATGGAGACCGAAGTTTCGGCGAAGACCCGGCTGTCGTGGGTGGGCTGGGTGAGATCGCAGGACACGGCGTCGTCTTCGTTGGGCATGAGCGCGGTCACGGTGAGGTCGAGCGGCGTGGCGGACAAGCCCTTCCGGAGGGATATCGCAAGGCGATGCGCTTGATGGGCCTTGCCTCTCGTCTTCGACTGCCGGTTGTGACTCTGATCGACACACCCGGCGTCTATCTCGGAGAAGGCTCTGAGGAGCGGGGGATCGCCATGGCACTCAGCGAGAGTCTGGCGCTCATGAGTGTGCTCCCAGTCCCGGTTGTCGCCGTTATCATCGGCGAAGGGGGGAGCGGCGGCGCGGTGGCGCTCGGGTTGGCCGATCGGATTTTGATGCTCGATCATGCCGTCTACAGTGTCATCGCGCCGGAAGGTGCGGCCGCCATCCTCTATCGAGACGCCTCGAGGGCGCCAGAAGTTGCTGAGTCGCTCAAAATCACGGCCGCCGACTGCTTGCGCTTGGGCGTTATCGATGCCGTGGTGCCGGAGCCCGAAGGCGGAGCCCATCTCAATCCGGATTTTGCCGCTGCTTTGCTGCGCGACTCGCTCACTGGTGCCCTGTCGGATCTCATCGATGTCTCCAGCGAGAAGCTGGTTCGCGATCGGTATCGGAAGTTCCGGCGAATGGGTCAGCACAACACGTATTTGCGTGAGCTCGTGGCGCATGAAGCCAACGACCTGATCTCGCGTGTGACCGGGACGTTCGATTCATTGCGTGATCGGTTGCCATTCGGCGATGAAGACGACGAATTCGAAAAGAATGACCAACCTGACTCCGACGAGCAGACGGTCGATGTTCGTCTGAACGAGACGCCATCCGACTCGTAGGCTCGCGTGAATGCGAAGGCTCGTGGCAACTTCTTCCGCAGTCCAGAGGCTGGGCGACTGTCGATGGCAGACTCTTCTTTGATTGAGGGTGTCGATCCGATCCAGACGCGGAGTATGTCCAACACCTAGAGCGCAAAGACGAGAAGCCTTGAATTCTCATCTGTTTCGTGACCTTTCGCGGAACCAACGCGGATGCCAACTGACTCACGATCGGAGAGCCGATGCCCGACCTATCGACTCCACGAGCCAAGCGGGTAATCTTGGTCACGGCCGGCGCGCTGGTTGTCGGGTGGGTTGTGTGGCATGCGCGCGGGGCGCTGACTCCATTCATGATCGGCGCGATTGTCGCCTATCTGCTGGCTCCGATCGTCGATCTCGTCCACCGGAACCTCCATCTGCCGAGTCGACTCGAAGGTCTGTCGAGCGCGCTGGCGGTCATCATTACGTATCTCGGGGTGCTGGCCGTCCTCGTCGCGTCCGGTTACTACCTCATTCCGCCGCTCATCGACCAATCGAATCAATTCGCCGACAACGTTCCAACCTACTTCACCGACGCCCAGACTCAGTTCAACCACTTGAACGACTTCTACAAAGAAAACGTCCCTGAAGTCGTGCGCAACAACATCCAGAATAATCTGGACTCAGTCGGGACTCAGGTTTCGGACACAGTGCGCGCGGCCATGAAGATCACGTTCAGCGCGGTCAGTACGCTAATCGGATTCGTTGCCGGCCTCGCGCTGTTGCCGCTCTGGGTCTTCTACGTGCTGAAAGACCAGCGGCGGGGGATGATCTGGTTTTACAATCTCTGGCCACCAAGCTGGCGCACCGATGTGCGTGAAATCGTAGGGATCATCGACCGAATTCTTGCCGCCTATATCCGCGTGCAGCTCTTCCTCGGTGTCCTGATCGGCGTTACCACCGGCGTAGCCATGTGGCTGATTGGGATCAAACAGGCCATTGTGCTGGGGTTGCTAGCCGGGATATTCGAACTGGTGCCGGTGCTCGGCCCGTGGCTCGCATTCTCCGCGGCCGCGCTGGTGACACTCGCGACAGATCCCGATCGGATCTTATTCGTCGGATTGGCGTTCGTGGGCATTCAGCAGCTTGAGAACACGTTTCTGGTACCAAAGCTGCAAGGCGACGCGCTGCGCATCAACCCGGCGTTCATCATGATGCTGCTGGTCATTGGCGGCGCGTTGTGGGGCCTGCTGGGCTTGATCGTGATCGTCCCGTTGACGGCAGTGTTGCGTGACGTTTTCGTCTATCTGTACCGGCGCACGGAGATGACGCCCGCGGAAGCGGAAATAGAGGAGGTCTGAGCGAAACCGCCTGACTCTCCTCGATTCGATCGCTTGGATTGCAGCATGACGCGAGCGCTAGCTGTCGTCACTGTCCACGGAGAGTCCGAGCACCGCTTTTGACCGCAGATGCGGGAAGAGGATCACTTCGCGGATGTTCTGCTGATCAGTCAGCAGCATAGCCAGTCGATCGATCCCCAGTCCGAACCCTCCCGTTGGCGGCATTCCGTACATCAATGCGTTGACGTAATCCTCATCGACCATCATCGCTTCGGCATCGCCCGCCGCGCGATCGCGAGCTTGTTCGATGAATCGTTGCAGCTGATCCATCGGGTCATTCAACTCGGTATAGGCATTGCCCATTTCGAGGCCGGCGATGAATGGCTGGAAGCGCTCCACCAGCCGAGGATTCTCAGGCGAACGCTTGGCCAGCGGGGAAAGTTCGACGGGATAGTCGATGAGGAACGTGGGCTGAATCAAGTTCGGCCGCACGAACGTCTTCATCAGTTCGTCGACAATCCGGGGCCACACGGTGGTCGGTTCAACGTCGGCCCCGACGTCCTTCGCTCGACGGTAGAGCTCAGTCTGGTCGGTGACTTCCAGGAAGTCGATCCCTGTCGCATCCAGCAGAGCATCGCGCAGCTTCAGTCGTGGCCACGGCGGGGTCAAATCAACGTCGTGTCCGTCGTAGGAGATCTGCAGCGTTCCGAGCGCTTGCTGCGCGACGAACGGGATCATCTGCTCGCACAGCTCCATGACGTCGGTGTAGTCGGCGTAGGCCATGTAGAACTCGAGCATGGTGAACTCGGGTGAATGACGGGTATCGATCCCCTCATTACGGAAATCCTTGCAAATTTCGTAGACCCGCTCGAATCCGCCAACCAGCAAGCGCTTGAGATAAAGCTCGTCGGCGATGCGCAGATAGAATTCCTGGTCCAGCGCATGATAGTGGGTGGTGAATGGCCGCGCCGCCGCACCGCCATACAACGGTTGCAGCGTCGGCGTCTCTACTTCAATGAATCTGTGTTCGTCGAAGAACTGACGCATCGCTCGAATCATTCGGCTGCGTACGAGAAATACTTGTCGAACTTCGTCGCTGGAGATGAGGTCCGCGTATCGTTGCCGGTAGCGCGTTTCGGTGTCGCTCAGCCCATGCCACTTCTCAGGAGGAGGGTTGATTGCCTTGCTCAACAGGACAAAGTCCGTGACCTCGATCGAGATCTCGCCGGTTCTGGTACGGAAGAGCCGACCACCTGCTTCAACGAAGTCGCCGAGATCGATCAGGCGACGAAACGCGTCGAAATCTTCGTCACTCAGATTTCCTCGTCGAAGATAGAGCTGTATCGCGCCGCTGCCGTCCTTGACGTGGGCGAAGATGGACTTGCCCATATTCCGGACCGATGTTACGCGGCCGGCGACCCTAATGGGTTCCTGTTCCACGTTACCGTCTTGCGTCGATTCAACCTCGGCAAACTGTTCCAGAGCTTGAGCCGCGGTGTGGCTCCGATTCGAGCGTGGTGGGTACGGCTCGATCCCCTGTTGCCTAAGCTCCTCGGCCTTGTCCAACCGTTGTTGCTGTTGTTCATTCAAGTTCATCGATTTACTACCTCGTTTCGTCGACGAGCGGCGTCACTTCATCTTCGAATCGGCGCCCACAAAAAAGCCGCGGTACGAAGATCGTCCGCGGCCCGCTCTCACTCGAAGCTGATGGCTACTCGACCTGTTCGACCGTAAAGGTCGTTTCGCCCCCTGGAGCACGGACGATTACTTTGTCGCCCACGCGTTTACCGAGAACCGCCGCGCCGACGGGCGACTGCGTCGAGATCTTACCATGGAGCGTGTTGGCCTCTTCGGGACTGACGAGGATCCACGACTCACGTTCCCCGGTTTCGTCCACGAGCGTCACGTGGGACCCGAACTGCACCACGCCGATCTCACCACTCTTGGTGGCCACGCGGGCATGACGCAGCAGATTCTCGATCTCTCGGATGCGGGCTTCAACGATGATGAGTTCCTCTTTGGTGTCCTCATACTCGCTGTTGTCGGACACGTCACCATCCATGGTGAGTTCCTGTACTCGCTGCGCAACATCGGGCAGCTTCACGGTGCGGAGCGTCTTAAGCTCCTGTTCGAGGTCGACTTTGCCGTCAGCAGTCAGGATCACGGAACGTTCGCCGGGCATCGCTACCCTTCTTTCGCACTTCCTGGAGACAAACCACCGACACGCCGCTCACGCAGAGCCCGCGCGATCGAAATCTGGACTTTGGAACGTCAAAGTCCCGGCCACGGGGGGAAACCGGGCGAGGTCTCGAGATGATTTCACCTTGCGGATATATCGAGAGCCGAGGACACAAGATCCTCGGCGTTTCGCACGACGTTAATTGTACATCGGGTAAAGGCGAACCGCAACGGTTCACCCAAGAGCGCTCATACGCCCCAAATTGACGTGGTGGGTGAGAAGGGACTTGAACCCCTGACCTCGCGGATGTGAACCGCGCGCTCTAACCAGCTGAGCTACTCACCCGTTCGCAGCGCGAGTATAGCACGCGAAAATCGGCCTCACAATTGACGTGTGGTCTGCCTTTACGCCCGTGTCGGGACGCGACTAAAGACGTCGAGCGGGCTCTGCAAAGCCCGCTCGTTTGCGCAGGTGATGTGGCGCGGGCCCTAGTCACATTCGGCGATGCACTCGACCTCAACCAGCGCTCCAGCGGGGAGCCTGGCCACTTGTACGGTGCTGCGCGCCGGCGCCATGTTGGTGAAGTAGCGAGCATAGACTTCGTTGAATACCGCGAAGTCATCAAGATTGGCCAGAAAGCAGGTGGTCTTCACGGCGCGGTCCATCGAGGAACCGGCGGCCGCCAGAACACCTTGCACGTTCTTCATGACACGATCAGCCTGCTCCGCAATGCCGCCTTCAACTATCTTTCCAGTCGCCGGATCGAGCGGAATCTGGCCGGCAGTGTAGACCATGTTTCCGAGCTTGATCGCCTGTGAATACGGCCCGATTGCCTGAGGGGCATTATTTGTCGAGACTACGCACTTTGCCATCTATCGTCCCATTCTATCTAGCCGCGCGTCGCGGATGATTCGTCGCGTCACTCTAGCATTGGAGCCTGTACGGGTCAACGAACGACGGACTCTGCGAGCCTATACTGTTGTCGAAATGTATCCATTGATTGCAGACCAACTGCGTAGGGGACGAGCCGCGTGAAGACGTGCAGCATCATCATCGTGACGTACAACGGATGGGCGATTACACGCGACTGCCTCAAGGCGATCGATCCCGAACTCACGCCGAACATCGACGTGCTGGTTGTGGACAATGGGTCGACCGACGGAACTCCCGATCATGTCCGACGCGACTTTGGTTGGGCCGACGTCATCGAGACGCGGAACAACCTTGGCTTCGCCGCCGGAAACAACATCGCCATCCGCCGCACGTCGAGTGAATTCGTGTTGCTGCTGAACAGCGACGCCATCGTCCATCCAGGTGCCGTCCACGGTCTTCTCGATACGATCTCAACTGGAGACCGTGTCGGGTCCGCGGCCGCCACCATGGTCTTTCGCTCCAACCCGAACGTCGTCGCATCGGCGGGAATCGACGTCTTCTCAAATGGCCTGGCTCTTGATCGGGATTTGGGCCGGCCGCTGGACACCGTTCAGGACGGCGTGTCGATCTTCGGTGTATCGGCCGGAGCGGCCATCTACCGGCGCGCGGCGCTCGAAGATGTCGGACTCTTCCCAGAGTCGTTCTTCATGTATCTGGAGGACGTTGATCTCGCCTGGCGGCTCAGATTGCGAGGCTGGGAGTCGCGACTTTCCTCCGGGGCCGTGGTCGAGCACGTCTACTCAGCGTCATCGATGGAGGGCTCCACGTTCAAACGCCGTCTGCTAGCTCGCAACCGCATCTGGTACATGGCACGTTGCCTTCCAAGTTGGTTTTTGCGTCGCCATGGCCCACGCATCGCGATTTACGATCTGCTGGTCGCCACCAGTGCTGTGACTCGCAGGGATGGGGCGAGTCTTTCAGGGCGATTGAGCGGGCTGGCAGGATTGAGGTCGAGACTGGCGGAAAGGCGTGAGATTCAGGATGGAATCCTTGCTGATAGGTCCGTAATCGAGCGCTGGATTCACAATTCCCCGTCGCCTCGCGAGCTGATCGAGCAGAGACGGCTTGCCGGACGGCTGGCATCCGGCAGGTCTTGATTCGACAGAATGAAACGTTTTGCCCAGCCTTTCGTTACCCTTATGCAAAGTGTATGATCAGGCCGCCCGACGATCGGTGCCGTGAAGGCACGGTCGGAGGGAAACCACGGCCCCGACGACACGCAATCTCCACATTTTCATGGGGAAGGGAACAGCAGAGAGCGTGGTTGGAAAAGCAGTCTACGGTTACGATACCAGCCTGTCTGGTTACGAACGTCCACGTGGCGTGTCCGTGGCGCTGGTGCGCTTTGGACTCGTCCTTGTCCTCATATTCTCGGCGCTGATCGCGATCGGAAGCTCCTTGCTCCTGTTGTACGGCTGGACTCATAACCAGTCAGTCTTTCAGGGCGTGACCGCTGCTGGAGCTGATCTGGGCGGGCTGAATCAGCAGCAGGCGGCCGAGCGCATCAGTCAGAAGATTCAGTCGACTGCTCCACAACAGATCGTCCTCTCGTACAATGGCCAATCGTGGTCCGTTCCAGCGTCGTCACTCGGTATCACCTACGATGCAAACGCGACGGCCGCGCAGGCTCTTCAAATTGGCCATTCCGGTGGTTTGTGGCGGCAGAGTCACGATTGGCTCGCCACCCTGTCATCGGGCGATGAAGTCCCCATTAAGTTCAGCTTTGACGATCAGTCGGCCTTCGCCGCGCTGCAGAAGCTCGCGGGGTCGGTAACCCTTGCCGCTCAAGACGCCCGTTACACGTTCGGCTCGGATGGCACGCTGACCATTGACGATGGCAAGCCGGGTGTGGCCATTGACGTTGCCGGG
This sequence comes from uncultured Chloroflexia bacterium, assembly GCA_963713965.1. Taxonomy (GTDB): domain Bacteria; phylum Chloroflexota; class Chloroflexia; order Thermomicrobiales; family Thermomicrobiaceae; genus CALAGB01. Next base: position 437,381 of record OY970217.1, on the reverse strand, counting down.
ACGATCAACACCATGCGTGGCAACGTGGCTCGACTCTCGTCGAATCCAGTGACGATTCAAACCAAGCAGGTAGACCCAGACATCCAGTCCAGCGATCTGAAGGGCGGGCTCGCCGCTGCCAACGCCATGCTCTCGGCGCCGCTCGTGTTGACGAACCATGGAACGCGATGGGAAGTGTCGCCCGAGATTTTGCGGGAGATGCTGCAGGTTGATCCGGGTACGAACCAGGTGAATATCTCGAGCCCGGCGCTGGAAGCCTATATCAGTCAGATCGCGGATCAGGTGCACACCAACGGTGAAAATGCCGGAGTCAAGGTGGACGGCAGTCAGTTCGTGCTTGAGAAGAGCACCGATGGTGAGTCGCTCGATGCCCATGCCGCCACTGTCAACGCCATTCAGGCGCTTCAACAGGGTCAGCACGAGGTTGCCGTTGCGGTCACGTCGTCGCCCGCCACGATCGCGGACAGTGACGCCCAAGACGCAATCTCGCGGGCGCAGCAGATCGCCGACAATCCGTTGACGCTTACATGGGATGGTGGCAGCCAACAGCTGACGGCCGAGCAAATGTCGTCGATTCTAGCGTTCAACTCGCAGCCCGACCAATCGCCGAAAATCGCGGTGACAGTCAACAACGATGCCATCAGTTCATTGCTCGATTCGGTACGCGCGCAGGTTGAAGTCCCGGCTAAAGATGCCGATTTGCGCTATATCGACGGCGCGGTGACCGTGCAGACGCCTGAGCAGAACGGCACGTCACTCGACGTAGCTGCGTCGGCAAAATCCGTCGAGTCAGCGATCTCGTCCGGCAATCAAAACGTCGCGCTATCGACGACGCCGGTGCAGCCTCAGGTCACGGCCGCCATGGCCAACAGCATTTCGTTGCCGGACAAACTTTCGAGCGGCGCGACCTATTACGGTGGATCGGTTGCCAACCGAGCCTTCAACGTTGAGTTGGCGATTCAACGGGTCAACGGCGCCCTTATTCCTCCGGGAGGCACGTTCTCCTTCGACGGCACCGTTGGCGACGTGGATACGGCACACGGCTTCAAACTTGGATACGGCATTGAAGCGACCAGCAACGGGAGCGTCACGACGGTGCCGTCGGTCGGCGGCGGAATCTGTCAGGTGGCGACGACGCTCTTCCACGCGGCCTTCTGGGCCGGTATGCCGATCGTTCAACGTAGCTGGCATCTGTATTGGATTCCACTCTATGGGCAGGCGCCGAGCGGAATCACCGGTTTAGATGCTACGGTCGACACGGATGTCGGGCTCGACCTCAAATTCAAAAACACCACAGACAATTGGTTGGCTGTTCAGGCGTCCGCTGATGGAACGACGGTTCGTTTCGCCCTCTGGGGAACCGACCCAGGCTGGACGGTGAATGTAGACGATCCGGTCGTCAGCAACGTGGTCAAAGCGGACACTGCTATGCAGTACGAGCAGAGCGATCAGCTTGCGGCAGGAACGACGGTCCTGGTCGAACATGCAGAGGATGGATTCGACGTCAACGTTCATCGGCAGGTCCTTAATAAGGACGGCAAGGTCATCGACGACCTGAGTCTGAAGAGCCACTATGTGCCGTCAGCCAACGTCACTTTGCAAGGCACCGGTTAGTCTCGTTCCTCTTCCATGCGTTGGCCGCCCGTGTCCTGAGACCGGGCGGCCAAACGTCGTTTGACCCTGAACCCAAGCAAGCGCTACGATTGTTGGTCAAGCCCGAGCGTCGGTGCCCGGGATGCGAGACGACATCCCGCTGAAAGGTGCAATCTCCTTGAAACAACGGTATCTCCCGGACAAGCGGCTGCTCTCGATTGGACTCCTGGTTGGTGCCGCGGTCGGAGCCTGGGCGGGAACACGTGCCCGCGACTACACGGCCCGGCGGCCGGCCCCATCGCTAATTGATTGGGACCAGGCGCGCTCGATCGCCGCGAATATGAACAAACAGACGTCCATCCCCGAGAGCGAACGGGCCGCCCTCAACACGTACTATCAGTCGCTCACGAGCCGCTCCATTCCAATCGTCGCCGCGTATACCGGGGACGAGGTGTTGCCCGATCTGGAGCACGTCTACGCCTTTGATCGGGTCGACTGGGTCAACGCAAACATCGATAGCTTTGCTCAGATGTTCGAACCACTAGAAACACTCAATCCGTTGAGTGGCCAGGAATCGCCACGTACGATCAACCTTCTCTGGGGGACCTTCAATCAGCGCGTGTTGAGTGCCGAGGTCGGTTTTCTGCTCGGATATCTGGCGCGACGAGTCCTCGGACAATATGACTTGACTCTCCTTGGCCGGGAGCCGGTGAGCCGCGGCAAGCTCTATTTTGTGCAGCCGAACATCGCGCGCGTCGAGAGAATGCTGGGGCTGCCATCAGACGATTTCAGACTGTGGCTCGCACTGCACGAGACGACGCATGTCTTCGAGTTCGAGGCACATCCCTGGGTTCGCGAGCACGTAAACGGCCTGCTGGAGACCTACTTCGGTTACCTTAACCAGGACGTCGAACACCTCAAGCGCGGCTTCTCCGGGTTGAAAGTTTTCTGGGAGCGAGCCAAAGAACGTCGCAGTGAGACTGACCGCTGGATCGATCTGGTCATGACTCCCGAGCAGAAGGAAATCTTCAACTCGATGCAAGCGACGATGTCGGTCATCGAGGGGTACAGTAATCACGTGATGAACGCCGTTGGCAAGCAGCTCATTCCGACCTACGAGGTCATTTCGCGTCGCTTTGAGCGCCGGCAACAACAGCGCACAACTGCTGAACAACTCTTCGCCCGATTGACCGGTCTCGATATCAAAATGGAGCAGTACCGACAGGGCGAAGCCTTCGTCAATTACGTGGTGAAGGAGCGCGGTCACGATTTCGTGCGGCAGGTCTGGAACGCACCGGAATACCTTCCGTCGCTCGACGAGATCAAGGCACCGGCAAGCTGGATCGAGCGCATCGAACGGATGTAAAGGTCGTTTGAATCAAATTGGGTCATGATGGCCGTTGCGGTCGTTGAGCGGCTGAAGGTTGGAGCAATTGCTCGATGACGCTTGACCTAACCAAGATCGCGGGAACGTTGACTGGGCTGGCATCAGAGACTGCCAACCGAGAGTCGAAAACTTCCCTCGATGAGTTGGCTGACGCCTATCTTGCAGTCGACACGCCGGAGCTGAAACGGCGGGTTGACGCCGCAAAGACCTCGTGGCTTCTCGCGCGGCCGTCGGCCCGATTCCAGGCGACTGCGCCTGCTCCCGCTCCTCCCGCCGACTACTCCGTGGTGGCGAGCGACGGGTCATTCATCCTGCCTGACCGTCATGCTCCCGCCCGCTACTTCATCATCAACATCGGTAAAGTGGTCCTGCGCTACGGTTCCGATCCGTATGCGGAGATCGACGCCGAACCAAGCATGTTTTTCCGGGAGGAGGAGCTGTACGTCCCGGCTGAAGTGCGTCGAATTCCGGTCAGCGGGACGGTTCTTGGGTTCAAGCGTGCCGCCGAAGAACTCAGCTCGGTCGCTGAGGTCGCCATCCGCCAAACGACTCCATCCATCGCAATACAAGATGGGACGTTGATTCTGTGGGGACTTGAGACCCAGGCAGACTCCGTCCAGCATTGGGTGCTCGATCAGTTTCTCGGCGCGTTGAACCTCTTGCGAGATCACGAAGTTCCCGTCGCCTCATACATCAGCGCTCCTGCGTCTAAGAACGTTGTGCACAGCCTACGGGTCTGGCGTTGTGACTACCCGTTACGGGGCGAACCGGTCAATTGCGACGACTGCCATTTTCGCACCTTGACTCAACAGCACGTCCCCGCGTGCCAGCCGATACCAGACGTCGACGATCGGTTCGTGTTCGATCAGGTTGCCCAGCTCCCGCCTGGAGAGCGATCGCAGATCTTCGTCAGTAAATCCAAGATCCTGGATCGATACGGGCCTGACCATGTCATTCACTTCTTTTATCTCAATTCGGGAACGGAGATCGGGAGAGTGGAGATTCCTCATTGGGTCGCTGAAGATCGAGACAAGCTTGAGCTCGTGCATGCAACGATCTATGAGCAGTGCACGTTGGGTCGTGGCTATCCCTCGGCGCTGCAAGAGGCGCACGAGATAGCCGCTATTCGACCTGACGAGCGCCAGGCGGTAGAGGCGTTGGTGGAGCAGGCTCTCGCGGATCATCTGTTGCCGGGACGTCGATCCGGGAAGGCGGAGAGCAAACGTGTCCGCTTCATCTAGTCAGGAACCTGCCGACCGTGTCGGTGAAGTGATCGAGACCAGTACCATCCGGATCTGGGCGGAATGTGACCAGCTGAACTGCCTGCCCAGGCTCGGATCGGTCATAAAAGTCGCCACATTCGACGGTGAGGCCATCCTCGCGGTGGTTTCGTATGGGGAGACGGTTGGCATAGATTCCACCCGGAGAGCGGTTCGTCGTGGGTCGGCTGACGTTCAGGACGAGGACGTTTACAAACGACATCCAGAGCTAGCGCGCGTTCTGCGGAGCACGTTTGAGGCTCTTCCGGTGGCCGTGCATCGTGCTGGACAGCTCTATTACATCGCGCCGCCGGTTCCTCCTCCGCTGCATTACTCTGTGGAAGCGACCTCTGTGACTTTGCTGGGTGAGCTGACGGAACGGCTCGACTACTTGCCAGCGCTAACTCGGTCAACCGGACCCGTTCCGGCGGAGCAGATCGTCATTGCCCACATTCGCGAGGCGTTCGCGGAACGCGGCCATGACCTCGCCTGGTTGGAACGCGCAGCCGCCGAATTGGGCCGCATTTACGCGCGAGACTACGACCTGTTGCTCCCCATCTTGCAGGCCATCGATCCAGGAACGGGTGCTGCAACCACAGGACGTACGATCGTCTGACCGCTCAATGCCGGAAATGGCGCTCACCGGTGAAGACCATTGCGATACCGGCCTGGTCCGCGGCGTCGATGACCTCCTGATCTCGGATCGATCCACCGGGCTCCACGATGGCAGTGATACCTGCTTTGGCGGCGACCTCGATGTTGTCGGCGAACGGGAAGTAGGCGTCGCTCGCCAGCACGCTGCCGCGAGCACGATCTCCCGCCCGCTCAATCGCAATACGCACTGCGTCCACGCGATTCGGCTGACCGCTGCCGATCCCGACTGTTGCCGTCCCGGCTCCCAGCACGATTGCATTCGACGTGACGTACCGAATCGTCGTCCAAACGAATTTGAGTCCCCGCAGTTCTTCAGCGGTGGGCTCTCGCTTCGAAACGGTGCGCCACCCTGCCGTGTCGACGTCTGGACTGTCCTCGTCTTGCAGCAGAAACCCGCCACGGACCTGTCGCACGGCTCGCGAGGCAGCGGGTTTTTCCATTGGCGCGACGATCAGTCGCACGTTTTTGCGACGAGTCAGCGATTTTCGCGCACCGTCGGAGTATTGTGGGGCGAGGATGACGTCGAAATGGTGTTTGGCGACGATCGCGCCAGTCTTGTCGTCGACCGATCGATTGAGAGCCACGATGCCGCCAAAGGCCGATACTGGGTCGGAGGCCAGGGCTGCCTCGTAGGCGTCAGACAGCGACGCTGCCGTCGCGATGCCGCACGGTGACGCGTGCTTCACGATGGCGACGGCGGGTTCGGCGAATCCTGCGACCGCACGTTGTGCCGCGTCTGCATCGACATAATTCAGAAACGACATCTCGCGCCCGCTAAGTACCTGCCATTCGGCGATTCCACCTGTTGACGGTGGGTTAAGCTGCCGGTAGACGGCTGCGCGCTGATGCGGGTTTTCGCCGTAGCGCAGATCCACCAATTTCGCTCCCGCGAGCGTGAATTCAGATGGGAACGCGTCAGATTCGTCGAGGTATTCGCGAATGACGGCGTCATACGCAGAGACATGACCGAACGCTTTGGCCGCCAGAGCGCGCCGCTGTTCGATCGTAATGCTTGCCGGCCCACTTGATTCGATTTGGTCGGCGAGTGAGTCATAGTCGGCCGGTTCAACAATGACAATGACGCTGGGGAAGTTCTTGGCGGCGGCCCTGATCATGGCGGGACCGCCAATGTCGATATTCTCGAGCGCGTCGATTAAGGTCGCGTCGGGCCTAGAAATGGCCGATGAGAACGGGTAGAGGTTCGAGACGACCAAGTCAATCGGCGTGATCTCGTGTCTCGCGATCTCCTCGAGGTGCTCCGGCTTGTCTTGCCGCGCGAGGAGCGCTCCATGTATGCGTGGGTGGAGCGTCTTGACGCGACCCTCAAGGATCTCGGGAAAACCCGTCACGTCGGCCACCGATTTCACCGGCACGCCCTCAGCTTCGACGGCTGCCTTGGTCTGACCGGTGGAGATGATTTCATATCCCGATCGGTGGAGTCGTTTCGCAAATTGAGCGATTCCTGACTTGTCCCAAACACTCAAGAGCGCACGCATCGAATGATCATCCTTCACTGCAGATTCGTTGACTAACCAGTTTGCGAGTTGACGCTTGGTCCGGTGGCATGAAGCCACAGCCTTCCCTGACTATAGCGAATATCGCGATCCGCAGATACGGGAGTCGGGCTCGAGTGTCGGGATCTTGTTCGGTTCACCCGTGACCCCTTTCTCCCGTGTAAATCAGGCGAAACGACAACCACAGTATTGACAAGCCAAAATGTGGCGGGTATGGTAAGTATCAATCGCAACGTAAATTCGAAACGCCGATTCGCTGGCTGAAACATACTCAAGAGAGTCGGACCAAGTCTGGGTCGCGATGCCGTACTGGCTATTGCTACCGGCCTACCGATTCCTCGAACGCGCACAGAAATTCGTTTCGTAGCACTGGACGTTCAGTCCTCCTGACGTAAATCAGGGGGGTTAAAGGCGTTGTCCGTGCGACCACCGTTGGTTCAGCGAACAGCCGACATCCTCGAAATCGGGTTTGCGTGAGGCGTGGAGTGACCGTCGGGCAAAGATGCCCGACGATGATCATGGAAGGGGCCCAAATTGGCTTGGCCGAATCGTGGACTCGCGCATCGACCCGCGGTAACCGGACGCCACGGTGCGATCGCATCGGCTCATCCACTTGCCTCGCTGGCAGGGCTGAACATCCTGCAGCGAGGCGGCAACGCCATCGACGCAGCGGTTGCCGTTGCGGCGGCGCTGAACGTGGTCGAACCGTATATGTCCGGTGCGGGTGGCGTTGGTTACATGGTCATCAAAACAGCCGGTGCTCCCGAGCCGATCGTGCTTGATTACATCGGTCGCGCTCCGGGCGCCGCTACCCCCGATAAATTCGCCGACGTCAGCGCGAAGGACGACGGAATCTTGTCGCCGTTGGTGCCTGGCGCCGCCGGGGGATGGCTCACCGCGCTCGAGCGGTTTGGTTCTCTCGATCCCGCAACCGTATTCGCTCCAGCCATTGATCTGGCGGAAAACGGCTTCGCCGTGACCATCAAGAACAACCAGTTCATGCTGAACTCGCGTGACCGCCTGCGCAATTGGGAGACATCTAGCAGAGCGTATTTGCACGGCGGTGAGACGCCGGTCGCCGGCTCGATCCTGGTTCAAAAGGATCTCGCCAAAACGTTCCGGACGATGGTTGACGGCGGAATAGACGCGTTCTATCGGGGGCCGATCGGCAAGGAGATCGCCCGATTCTCTCAAGAGAATGGCGGACTCATCACCGAGCAGGATCTGGCGAGCTACGAACCGTCTTGGCACCAGCCTATTACGACCAATTACCGGGGCTACGATATCTTTTGTCCGCCTCTCCCATGCAGCGGGATTCAATACCTGATCACGTTGAATCTGGTGGAGGGCTTCGACATGGAGACTCTGGGCCATAACTCGGCTCAGTACATCCATCTGCTCGCAGAGGCTATGAAGCTGGCGGTCGCCGACCGGACGACCTACGCGCCGGATCCAAGTTCACCGACTCAGCAGCTCCTTTCCAAAAAATACGCCGATGAGCGCCGCAAGCTGATCGATCCTGACCACGCTGGCTACAGCGGCGGCGAGCGTTATACCTCGCAGAAGCTTCCACAAGAAATTTTGCCAGGGAGCCCCGAGAGCCTACTTCGAGAGAGCACAACTCACTTCGTCACCGCGGATGAATCCGGTAATGCGGTTGCCTGTACTCAGACGCTTGGCGGTGGCTTCGGCTCTGGAGTGGTGCACGGGTCAACGGGCCTCTCGTTGAACAATTTCGCCCGATGGTTCGATCTTGATCCGTTGAGCCCGAACGTTATCGCGCCGAACAAGAAGGTCGAAATGTGCTTGTCGCCGTCGCAGATCTGGCGGGACGGACGTCTTTTCTGCGAAGTCGGGACGCCGGGCTCCTTCGGCATTATGCAGACAACGCCTCAGATGATCATGAACGTGCTCGATCACGGGTTCAGTATTCAGGCCGCCATCGAGGCACCTCGTTTCCGAACCATGACCGGTACTGAGCTCCCGATCGAGGGACGTGTTTCAGCGGACGTGCTCGATGAGTTGAGACGCAAAGGACACGAAGTGCAGGTGATGGACGAATGGACTCCGTTCGTCGGTGGTGGACAGGGAATCCTGGTCGATCCAGACAGTGGTGCGTTCTTCGCCGGTGCCGATCCACGGCGCGACGGCTATGGGATGGCTTTCTAAAAGACCGGTGGTTTCACCGCTTTCGCCAATGATGCCGGTCTGGCCACGCTCGACGCTTCGCGCCTGAACGCGTTGAAATAGGCCCCAAAAATCGGGCTCCATGACCCGAAGATCGACTAAGTGTGACGCGGAAAGAGGACATGAGAATATGACATACGGATCGGTTCACAAGCCGACCCTGTCCCGAAGTGACCTGCTTGACGCAGTCGGGACACTTCCGCGTGTTCCAATCGCCTATCTGCCAACGCCATTGGACGATGCACCCCGTCTGCGACAGGCGATCGGCCCTCACGCGCCACGAATTCTGGTGAAGAGAGACGACCTTACGGGTCTCGCGTTCGGCGGTAATAAGGTTCGTCACCTGGAATTCCGTCTTGGCGATCTGCGCCGTAAGGGCGCCGACACGCTGGTTGTTACGAACGTGGCACAGTCGAATCATGCTCGGCTGCACACCGCGCTCGCCGCCAAGTTCGGCCTAACGAACTACATCATCAAGATCCCAAGCGCCAAAGACGAACCAATCAACGGGAACCTACTGCTCGACCACATCATGGGCGCCGAAATCATTGAGGCGTCCAGCGCGGATCAGGACGTCGTCGACACGGAACTGAACGAACTGGTTTCCCGACTTGAGGCTGAGGGGCACGTTGTCTACAACGTCCCGCGCGACAGATTCTCCAAGATCGCCGGTACTTGCGCGTACTTGGTTGCCGCCGTCGAATTGCTGACACAACTTGACGCCACCGATGCTCGGGTGGATCACATCTTCCTCGCATCGGGAACGTCCTCGGCGGGACTCGCGCTGGCCGCCAAAATCCTTGGCGAAACGTATCGCGTGCATCCGGTGAGTGTCGGCGGTCCCCGGGACGCGGTGGAGCAGAGCGTCCTTGCCTGTGCCAACGCCGCAGCGGAACTCCTCGGAATCTCGGTGCGCTTGAACGCTGAAGACATCACCATCCACGACCAGTATTTCGGCGAACGCTACGGAGTTCCAACTGAAGCCGGCCTCAAGTCGCTGTATCTGGCGGGCCGGACCGAAGGATTGATCCTCGATCCGGTTTACACGGCCAAGGCGCTGTCCGGTCTCATTGATCAATGCCGTCTCGGTGCCATCAGCGAAGACGAAACGGTCGTCTTCGTTCATACCGGAGGCCAGCCGATAACGTTTGCGTACAGTCAGGAGATCCTGTCCGGTCGCTAGCAGGGAAACGCGTCTCCGCCAGTGACGCGAAGGTAGGAGGTGTTCGAGGAGGGACGCTGAAGACGGCTTCGCGAACGCAACAAGGCAGTATTTGCCGCACGGTCGCGATCTTGAGCGATGAAGAGGAGCGAGTCGCATGGAAGAGGACCGAAACCGCGTGCCTAACCGGCTGATGAACGTGAATCTGCGCCGCCGCAGTTTCCTGCTCGGCAGCGTCGGTGTCATTGGAACGTTGCTGGCCGCCTGCGGCGGCAACAAGAGCACAACAGTTCCGACGACTGCATCTGGGGGACAGGCTACTACGTCGAGCGGAGGTGCGACTTCGACCAGTCAATCGTCGGCGGCGACCGGCACGTCGTCTCAAGGTGTCCGCGGCGTCGAAATCCCCGAGTTCGACAACCCGAAGGCAGGAGCTCCGTCAGGAGGACAGCCGGATGAGCTCGTGATTGCCTGGGGCGCCTATCAGTTCACCACACACGGCATTGACCCGCAGCTTCACGTCGGGACGATCGCCGAAGCGCAGCTGCGGCACATGTACGAACCGTTGGTGAAGTTCGAGCGTGACCTGCAGACGATATCGCCGGTGTTAGCGACATCGTGGGAGCGCGTCGACGATCTGACGATGCAGTTCAAGCTGCGTGAGGGTGTCAAATACCATAACGACGAACCCTTCAACGGTGATGCCGTGAAATTTAGCGTCCTGCGACCGCTCAGCGATGAGACGCCAGGTGATGCCAAGAGCACGTACGCGATCATCTCGGACGTCGAGGTCGTCGACGATCACACGGTGAACGTCAAGACTTCGAGCCCAGACCCAGCGCTGCTGGCTCGGATGACCGGGTTTCACATGACCATGGTGGCTCCGAAATGGGCCGCCCAAGGTCCGGAAACCGTCTCGAAGGAGGCAAACGGAACCGGCCCATACAAATTCGTGAGTTGGAGTCCAAACGAAGACTTGGTGATCGAGGCCAACGAGGATTACTGGGGCGACGTTCCATCAATCAAGAAGGTGCGCCTGACGACGATCGTCGAACAATCGACTCGTGTCGCGGCGCTTCGCTCAGGACAGGTCCACGTGGCGAAGGACATGCCACCTGAAGAACTCGATGGTATCAATGCCAGCGGCCGGGCGCGTGCCGTTCGCGCCGTGAGTAACCGTGTGCCGTTTTATTTCATTACGGTTGATGCCGAACCGTATACGAAGAAGGAAGTTCGACAGGCGATCAACTACGCGGCCAACGTTCAGGGTGTAATCGACGCCGTTCTGCTTGGTAACGGTCACCGCGTCTCGACCATGCTTCCGATCTGGTGTTTCGGATTCGACTCATCGATTGAGCCATACCCGAACGATCCGGACAAAGCCAAGGAACTGTTGACACAGGCTGGGTATCCCAACGGCATCGATGCCAAGATCTGGCACATCCAGGGCCGCTACCCCAAGGACAAAGAGGTTGCCGAGGCGATGGCGCAGGAGATGGCCAACGCAGGAATTCGATGCACTCCCGAGCTGCGGGATTCCGCGGCGCTCACCGATCTGGAAAAATCGAAACAGACGCCAGGTATGGAGTTTGCCTCGTGGGGCAACTGGTTCTTCGACGCTGACAACACCTTTGTGCCGTTGCTCGGCAAGCAATCCTACGACCAATACAACGACTATCGGCGGCCGTACTACAGTGATGAGCTCGAGAAGATTATCCAGGACGCTCGCGTAGAGCTTGACGTGAACAAGCGCTTGGACCTTTACTCTCAGGCGCAGAAATTCATTTATGATGATGCGCCGTGCCTCTACATGTATCAGCTCGTCGACATGTTCGGCGTCGACAACTGGGTGCTTTGGGAGCCTCGTCATGATGAAATGATGTGGGCGCATGAGATGAAGTGGAACGCGTAGAACGTCTGGGAACCGCGGGCAACTCACGCACTGCCGCGGCGGAGCGGAGTTGTCTCGCGGACCTCAATCAGGAAGCGATATCTCATGCTCAACTATGTCATTCGGCGGCTGCTGCAGTCGGCGCTGGTGATCGTCGGCGTCGTGACGCTGGTCTTCTTTCTCACGAATCTGACCGGCGACCCAGTGACCCTGATGCTCGGCGACAACGCAACACCGCAGGACGTGGAACGGGTGCGTCATGACCTCGGTCTGGACCGGCCACTCTACGTTCAGTACGTCTCGTTCCTGAGCTCCACCGCTCAGGGGCACTGGCAAGACTCGCTCCGCTTTAGGGGCTTCAGTGCCATGCAGATCGTGCTCGATCGGTATCCGAGGACGATCGCGCTCGCCACGACTGCGCTCATTCTCAGTGTCATCGTATCGGTGACGCTTGGAATCATTTCGGCGGTGAAACGGTATTCCATCATCGACAACATCGTGATGCTTATGGCCTTGTTTGGTCAGTCAATCCCGAATTTCTGGCTAGGCATCATGCTGATCCTGATATTCGCGGTGAATCTGGGCTATCTGCCGTCACAGGGATACAAACTGTCACCGACCTTCCTGCTAATGCCAACAATCACGCTCGCGGCGCCTGGGATCGCGCGGCTAACTCGCCTTACCCGCTCAGGGATGCTCGACGTTCTCGGCGCCGACTATATTCGGACGGGACGAGCGAAGGGTCTCAGAGAATCTCGGGTGGTGTTGCGGCACGCCTTGAAGAACACGGCTATCCCACTTGTGACGGTGATCGGTCTCGATTTTGGGAATCTCCTTGGGGGAGCCATCATCACCGAGCAGATCTTCCAATGGAATGGGGTAGGGCAGCTGATGGTCAATTCCATCGGCTCGCGTGACTTTCCCGTCGTTCAGGCAGCCGTCTTTGTCATTGCCGTCACCTTCGTCCTCATCAACTTGTTTGTGGACCTTCTCTACACGTGGCTCGATCCACGTGTTCGTCTCACATAACCGATGAGATTCAAGGCATGGAGGAGGAACGGAATGACAGAAACTCAGGTGGGCCAATGAGCAATCAGCGCACCTCGCCAACGACCCCCGAAACGATTGCCGATGTCTTCTCGGATATTCGAGAGCGTCAGTCCGGCTCAGCTCGGGCTCTTCGCTTGTTGAGAAAGAATCGACTAGGTTTCGCCGGCGGAGTCATATTGTTGATGATCGTCGTGCTGGCGGTATTTGCCCCTCAGATATCGCCGTACAACCCCAACCTTGGTCACATCACCGATCGTCTGAACTGTCCGGTGTTCACGAGTTGCCCGCGCTATGGGACGACGCAGACAATCCACGGCTCTTCTCAGCATGTTCTCGGAACGGATCAGCTCGGGCGCGACATACTGTCTCGCGTCATTTTCGGTGCACGAGTGTCGTTGATCGTCGGTCTGACAGCCGTCGCCTTGGGCGCTGGTGCTGGATCGACCCTTGGGTTGCTCTCAGGCTACTACGGCGGAGCTATTGATTCCGTGGTCATGCGTCTCGGAGATGTTTTCCTGGCGTTTCCGTACCTGTTGTTGGCGATTGCCGTGGTTGCCGTTCTCGGCGGTGGGTTGCTGAACGTGATTGTGGTCCTGGCGATTGCCGGATGGGTGCCCTATGCGCGCCTTATGCGCGGTTCGGTCCTTTCCGCGAAGAGTCACGAATACGTCATCGCGGCTCGATCGATCGGCGCCACAGATAGATCGGTCCTTTTCAGACATCTGCTCCCGAACGCGGTCACGCCAATCATCGTCTACGGGACGTTTGCGGTGGCCGCGACGATCATCGCTGAGGCCGGGCTCTCCTTCCTGGGTTTGGGGGTTGGTTCGACACGTCCCACCTGGGGAAACATGCTGGCGGATGGACGCGCCTATGTTTCGACGGCCTGGTGGCTTGCAACGATACCTGGGATCGCGATCATGATCACGGTCCTATCAATCAATCTTATTGGCGACTGGATTCGTGACGCGTTGGACCCGACGCTGCGCAATATCGAATAGGGTCTCAAGCAGTACTCGTTTCGGCACCGCTCGCGGCAATGTTTGCAGCATCACGCCCGGGGCTCACAGAGTCCAAACTAGACGGGTCCCTGGGCTCGCCCATTCCCGCGCATCGAGTCGAGCACCGCATGCAGACGAGCGATGACTTGCTTCGGCTCCCCGGATTGAAGGCAATGCGTGTTGATCGACACACCGCCGCGCTCGACTTTGGCATAGATTCGGGGCGACCCGTGCTGCAGCTCATGCTGTACGTTCTGCGGGTTCCACTGACGATCGACGGGTCGGATGAACACGATAGGTGCGGGGTAGGCGTCCTGATCCGCCATCATCTCGCAGCTGACGTCGGCTCGTCCGACGAAGGCATCGAAGACGACCTGTGCCTGCTCGCGATGCGCTCCGAAGTCACGGTCATGGTCGCGATTCATGAAGAGATCGAGCGCCACGGCCAGGCCAACCAGCGATTCTTTGCTCACTTTCATGCCGCGGCCGATGCCACGGTGCGGGTTGCCGTTCAGGACGGCGGCGGCAATCAGATCCTTTCGGCCGGCGAGAATGCCCGAGTCCTGAGGTCCGCGGATGCCTTTGCCACCGCTGTAGATCACGAGATCGGCGCCCCAAGTGATCCAACGTGTCAGATGGCTCGTGGGGGGTAGCGTCGAGGCAGCATCAACGATCACCGGCAGGTTATGCAGATGAGCGATCTCGACGACTGTGTGAATGTCGAGTGCATTGTCTCCGGTGGAGGGCGAATCGACGTATACGACGCCAGCGGTGCGCTCATTGATGGAATCCTCGAGCTCCCAACGCTCGGTCAGTGCGGGCATCCCGATTTCAACGAGCTTCGCTCCGCCAACTCGAAACATCTGGTCATAGCCGATCCGATGCGCGCGGTGAACGATGAGCTCGTTGGCCATTCCCTCGCTGTTCGGTAGCTGTCGAATTCGCGCGGGATCAGAACCAGCGATACAGGCCGCCGCCGCGATCGCCATCGCCGCCGCGGATCCGCACGTCACGTAGCCCGCCTCCGCGCCGGTCACAGCCGCGATCTTTTCTCCCACCTTGGCGTTCAATTCGTCGATCACCACGAACGCTCTGGACGCTTCAAGCATTGCTTGAGCCACTTCCGGGGCCATCAGCGTGCCGCTGACAGCGGTGGTGGCACCGCTGGCGTTGATGATCGTCTGGACGCCGAGTTCGCCATAGATCGAGGTTGAAGTTGGTCCTGCTGCGGGTGTTGTCTCAACCATGCTGCCTCCAAATGTACGTAAGATGGCGGCGAGTAGACGGTACACCTACGCCTTTCCGGCGTCGTGCGAGACGAACCAAGCTATCATCAGCCCGCGCGTTGCGCCGTCAACCAATCCGCTCATTCATGTCGGGGTGTTTGATCCCATAGTAGCAGTGAAGCCGGAGTCATGGAACCGTTGTTCATGGCGATCCGCGGTAATTTTCAGTCTGAGGTGCGTGGAGGGGGGGAGATCATGCGACCTGAAGGGCGGCAGCCGCGAACGATGGCAGTCACCACCAACCAGAGTTCGGGCACCGGGCGCGCAGCCACGCTATCGATGAACGCGGCGACTCTTCCACGCGGTTACAGCTTGTTGACTACCAGCTTGGAGATCGCCCGCAACGTCTCGAAAACGCCGCGCCCGTTGATGGCAACCGCCTCGAAGCGCGGCACTTTGACCGTGTTGATGTAGCGATCGAGGACCGGCGTTGGCAGTGACGTCGGCAAATCCATCTTATTGTATTGCATCACCAGAGGGTAATCGATGAATCGTTTGCCCTGTGCCGTCAGATTTTGAGCAAGTTCGCGCAAGCTCTGCAGATTGTCCGGAAGCCGATCACGCGAGCCATCGGCGACGAACACGACACCGTCCGCACCGTTCAGCACGGCCACGCGAGTTCGCTCGTAGAGCACCTGTCCGGGGACAGTGTACAGGTGGAAGCGAATGGTAAATCCATGCACCTTACCCAGATCGAGCGGCAAGAAGTCAAAGAAGAGCGTTCGTTCGGTCTCCGTCTCGATCGAGAGGAGCTCACCCTTCGTGTTGCTCGGGATGCGTGAATGAATGTATTGAAGATTCGTCGTCTTGCCGGACAATCCCGGACCATAGTAGACGATCTTTCCGTGAATTTCTCGAGCTGCAACATTTATGAGCGCCATAGGGATTTCTACATCCTACTCATCGTCGGAACGGCCGTCGTCTTTGAAGATTAGATCTATCGTGTCAATTGTTGCTTTGCCCACGTGACGGAAGCGAGTCGTACCCATTTCGGAGCTCCGTCGCTCGACCAATTCGAGGATATTTGCCAGAACCGCGCTCGAACGTCGAGCCAGCACTTTCACCATGCCGACCTGCGCCTGATGATCGAAGATCACGACGAGAAGCCAGCGTCCTCGGACGGTCTCGGTAAAAATCTTCTCCTTCAAACCTTCCTGAAAGAGTGTCTTGAACCCATCTTCCTTCAGAATGCGCGCCATCTCCTGTGTGGAGGCGTACGTGGCGGCGATCAGCGCGCCCAGATGAATCATCTCGGGCCGGATGTCGTCACTCTCTTCCGAGAGGATCTGTCCGCTTCGGTCGATCACCATGCTGTAGCTTGCACCGGAGTCGGCCATCAGTCGCTGAAGGCACGTCGCGATCTGCACCTGGTCTTCCTCGCCGACGATGAGCGATGAGATGTCGGGATCGAAAGTCGACATCAGTCCTCCTGGCGTGGCGAGTTCGGGTGGCTCATGACGCTTCCGAATCGTTTCGTAGTCCTACAATGCGAACACGTTCGGTGCTTGCGGACATTCCCACTGTTCCGATCCTGTGGGCCCCGTCGATCTGATCGAGCGTTCTCTGCTCGTCCGCCTGGCTCACCACCAGAATGAATCCGATCCCCATATTGAAGACCCGGTACATTTCCGAGTCTGGAACTTTCCCCTTTCGCTGAATCTCAGCGAAGAGCGGTCCGGGTGACCAGGATTCGACGTCGATCGAGGCTTGCATTCCGTCCGGGATGATCCGGCTCAAGTTGCCCGCAATACCGCCACCTGTGATATGCGCCATTCCGCGCACGACATCGATGTCGAGGAGCGGGGTCACGTCGTCCAGATACGAGCGATGGGGAGAAAGGAGCATATCTCCTAGCGCTTGCGCTCCCCAAGAGGGAACCTCGGCCAACCTCTGGCGCGCGATTTCCTTCTCGCTGTTCAGACCCAACGCTGACCGTGCCAGCGTGTACCCATTGGTGTGCAACCCATCGCTTGGGAGCCCGATGACGATGTCACCGTCCCGCACACCTGAACCATCCACGATCTTATTCTCCATGACTTGGCCAACAATGAACCCAGCCAAATCGTACGCATCTTGTCGGTATATTCCGGGTAATTGGGCTGTTTCGCCTCCTACCAGCGAACAATTCGCCGCCAGACAGGCATCGGCCATACCGTCGATGATCTGTTCGAGATCGTGTTGGTTCAACGTCGGGGTGGCGTAATAGTCGAGGAAGAAGAGCGGGCGGGCCCCGCACGCGAGTATGTCGTTGACGCAGTGATTGACAAGATCAGCGCCAATACCGCGGTGATTTCCGACCAGGTTCGCCAGCAAGACTTTCGTGCCGACACTGTCGGCGCTGGATACCAGGACGACCGATCCGTCGCTCACGGGCGCACGGTAGAAACCACCAAATAGGCCCACGCCGCGGAGAACCGAGAGTCCGTGCGTCGCGGCGACTCGTGCCGCGATGCGATTCTTGACCGCGTCGCCTGCATCGATGTCGACACCAGCCGACCGGTACGTTCCTCCACGGGAAGACAACTGGAAGTCCCTCCAGACGGGCTGTGACCTGATGAACGTTAGATAGCCGAAACGGCGCCCGCGACCTCATCCATGGAACGACGCAGCACAAGTCGCACTCGGCCAAGATTGGAATCGCCTCGCGCGAGCGCGATGAGAACCAGTTCGTCGGCCAGTGGGGTCAAGATGGCCACACTGTGGTCGTATTCGAGGATCGCCTGCTTGGCGGCGCCCTGATCCAGCTCGCGGCCCATGGCGTCCATCATCAGCAGACCGCTCGCGGCAACGGCGGAAAATGACTCCGCATCGACGTCCGGCGCTTGTGCTGAATCAATCAGAAGACCATCGGAGCCAACAACGGCAACGAGGTCGAGACCGCCAGCCTCACGAAGATTGTTCAATGTTTGTGACAGATCACCCGACATGCTCGCACCTCTCGCTTGCCGAAACTATCTCGCGTCAGGATTATAACGGTCCGCCTATTCCATCACTAGCGTGCGCGGAGTCGAGTGCCGTGGAATCAGACCTAAGTACTAGGCTCCGCGTTCAAGAGAGAGCGAGTAGAGGCTCGGAGCCCGATTAAGGCTGAACGAGCTCAGTTGGGAGATTGTTGAAATCGCTCGAATCGAGGAAGCAGGCGCTCCGGAATGCGACCCGTGACCTCGGTCCCTCGATCGTTGAAGCGCTGATCGTCCACCTCACCCACCCGATGGAAGAGGTCCAGCAGCTTGGCGTCTGAGAAGGGGATCATAAGCTCGACATCAACGAGTCTCCGGCGGTCTTCAAGAACGTCAGTCACACGGCACAATAGCGTGTCCAGTCCCTCACCGGTTTGCGCCGAAACTGGGATGACGAGACGCGCATCCGAAAGGTTGCCGACGAGCAGTTCAGGGACGGCACTATCTCCAAGCCGATCGATCTTGTTGAGGACCGTAATCATGGGACGGTCGTCCGCGCCAAGCTCCTCCAGCACCTCGTGGACCGTTGCGGCCTGTTGGGCTGATTTCGGATGAGTGACATCCAGAACGTGCACGAGCACCGATGCTTCTCGAATCTCTTCCAACGTCGCACGAAATGCGGCGATAAGAAACGTCGGGAGGTTCTGGATGAAGCCGACAGTATCGGTAAAAAGTGCTTCACGCCCATTTGGGAGCTCAACTCGGCGAGTCGTTGGATCAAGCGTGGCAAAGAGCTTGTCTTCCGCGGTCACTCCGGCGCCGGTGAGCGCGTTGAGCAGCGTCGATTTGCCCGCGTTGGTATATCCCACCAAGCCAATCACCGGCACCCCAGCACGGCGTCGCCGATCACGATAGAGTTGGCGATGACGATGTACTTCACCAAGCTGTGTCTTGATCCAGGCAATTCGGCGGCGCGCCTCGCGGCGGTCGACCTCGAGCTGCGTCTCACCTGGACCACGAACGCCGACGCCGCCAACCGCCTGTCGCGAGAGGTGTGTCCACATGCGTGTGAGCCGTGGCAGACGATACTCGAGTTGAGCGAGTTCAACCTGAAGGCGTCCCTCGTGAGTGCGCGCGCGACCGGCGAAGATGTCGAGGATGAGGGCGGTTCGATCGACGACCTTCTTGTTTAGCTGGTCTTCGAGATTGCGTAGTTGGCCAGGCGAGAGCTCGTCATTGACCACCACGACGTCAAACGAGACCTGTTCGCCAAGGTCCTTGATTTCCTGAAGTTTGCCAGCACCAACATAATGCGAGGCATTCGGGTGTGAGAGGTGCTGGGTCACAGCGTCGACGACGTCGATTCCGGCAGTGTCGGCAAGGCGCGCCAACTCGTCTAACGACGAATCGATATCCCAGCCGTTGCGTTGCCAATCGACCGCCACCAGTACCGCGCGCTCGCGCTCAGGGGTTACGTTGATTGTCTGGACGATGTGATTCTCCCTGGATTCATCCGACACCGAAGCGGGTGTGCCCGGTGCAGATCATCATCAATTATTCGGTGTTCGCATGCATCAAAAGGATACCATGCGATCCTTGCGCCATAGCAGGCGGGCGACACCGACGCAGCTTCAGCGGGGCATGCGCGCCGCCTGCACGCGATCGACAAGCTTTTCCACGGCGATCTGCCGGTTAATCGCGCCGACCACGCCGTCGTCACCAACCACCAGCAGCGTGTCGGTGCGACCTTCCGTGAGTACATTGAGGAGCTTGCGAACAGATATCGCCTGATCCAACCTGTCGAGCTGTGAAATTGGAATCATGGCCTTCTCGGCCGGTGTCGTCGACCATTCGTTTCGGCGAAAGTGACGTAGTTCCTGCAGTGAGAGAACGCCGATGACATCGCCTCCGCGAGTTACCAGCCCGGGCCCGGAATGCATTTCTGCCAGCAATGCCTCGAGCGCCACGTCCAGCGGCTGATCCGCGCGAACGTGTGGGTTGAGGCCCCGGACGGCCTCTCCCGCCGTCAGTGATCCGCCCAAAGATAGGAGAGTCGATCGTGTCATCTCCTGGCGCCCAACGCGAGCTACAGCCCAGGCGGCGAGCATCACCCAGATACCAACGAGAGACCACGGTCCGTGGCTTCCCAACAGCACCAGGGCGGAGGCCAGCCCGAACGTGCTTATCACTTGTCCATACGTTACCGCGGCGCGTGTCCCTGCCGTGAAGTCGTCGTGAAGGTACCAGACGAGAGCGCGGAATATTCGACCTCCATCGAGCGGATAACCGGGCAAAAGATTGGCGATGGCGAGCACGCCGTTGACCACGATTATGAAGAGGAGATCCTGGCGCAAGGTAGAGGCACTCGCCGGGGTGAGCGCCCAGAATGACGCGAAGAGACCAGCTAAGATCCCGCTGGCGATCGGGCCCGCAATTCCGGTGACGATCTCACTACGGGGACTGCCCGGTTCATTGAAGTCGTCCGCCGCGCCACCGAGGGGGTAGATCGAAATGCGTTCAGTCGCGCGACCGAATCGCTGCCCGACGACCGCGTGGCCCACCTCATGGAGGAGGATCGAGCCGATGGTCGCCGCTGTTAGTACGGCGCCGTTCAAAAGCCAGAGCAGGACATGACTGCTGATTGATTCGCGCGGCGCAAGTTCGGAAGCGGTCAGCGCGAGCGCGGCGCACGCCGCCACCGCCCACGGAATGCGTACCGTGAACATTCGCCCGAGGATATTGAATTCTGGTCCGGAACGTTGAGCGAGCATCTGTTGATTCCACGCGCCAATCGCTGGGGAAATGGGCAATCAGCGTCGGCAGAAACAGATGCCTTGGTGCGTACTAGAGACGCTGATAATCTTCCAGGTCGAGCACAAAGACGGTGGCAGCGGCTGTCTGGATCTCGCCCGTCTGCTCTTGCTGAGCTCGTGATCGAGCTTCCGTGCGAATCAGATCCAACACCTGGTCCACCTGATGATCCTGAACGCCGATCATGACGGTCGTATTTCCGCGACGGAGAAAGCCACCGGTACTCGCTAGGCGAGTCGCGCGAAAGTCGCTCTCCAAAAGAGCATCGATGACGTTGTCGGCGTCCTCGTTTTGGACGACCGCGATAATCAGCTTCATGAATCCCTCTCCCTAGAATGGATGGGGGCCGCTGCGCGATTATAGGTTGGGTCCGGAACGCTCGTCAACCACGGGTTGCATCTAAGAAACTTTGCAATATCAGGGCTGCGGCAACGGCATCGATCTGCTGTTTGCGCTTCTTGGGCTTGCGTCCAGATTGCAACAGCGCCTGCTCGGCCATGAATGAGGTCAGGCGTTCGTCGTGTAAGCGGACCGAACGTCCGCTCTCGGCTCGGATCTTCTCGGCAAATCGCCGCGCCGCTGCCGCTTGCGGTCCTTCTCTACCGGACATTCCGGTGGGCAGTCCGACGATGACCAACTCCGGATCGTATTCATCTATGATCGCGAGCATTTCATCCCAACCGCCACGTTGGATGTCTACCGTTTTCACGGGACTTGCGATCATGTGTAGTTCGTCGCTGACGGCTATGCCGACTCGGCGACCACCAGCGTCTAGCGCAATGATTCTACGGCGAAGAGCTTGATTCATTGGCGTTTGAAACGACAATCTTGATATGCGAGTTGAGCTGCGGAATGTGCTGAGGCAGCCAGCTCGGCTCGATAACGATGTTGAACGAGGCCACGTCGCTCATCGATTGAAGGATCGACCGAGCTTCAGCCTGACTCTTCCCGACGATCTGCTTCTCGAGTGCGCGTTGCTCGTCCGCACTGATGACCGCGCGGGTCCTGGCGGTCGCCTGCCTGCTGAAGGATACGCCACCCGGCAACGAGACCGGATCGCCGATGGTCACGGTGTCGCTAAGAATGATCTCGTCGGAGCCAACCTTAGCCGCCAGCTGACGAGCAGCTTCGTCTTTGGCAAGCGCATTAAGCTGTCCAGGATCAAACACTTCACCGGTGATCGTCTCCGTTGCGTGCACCGAGACCTCGGTGCCGTCCTGTCCGGCTGCCATTGAATACTGGAGGGTCGGATCAGACTTCGATTCTGAATCTGGCACCATCTGCGTGCCGTCAGGAATCACGCTCTGAAATTCCTGGTCGACTTTTCCGGCAAGGTCCGCTTCAGCGGCGGCTTTCAGTGCGTCGATGTCATCCTGACTCACGACGGCGATGCGCTTCATCGTTCCGCCGGCGATCGCATCGCGATTGTTGAAGAAGACACCGCTATCGAGTTGACCGACCACCGTTCCCGCATCGGTGTTGCCCGAATCACCAGCTGACGCGGCTGCCACCGGGACTGTCGCGGAGCCGAACGAGAGTGATCCGTATGGGTCGGCGGCTGCAATAGTCACGTCTTTCTGTGTGATGTAGTTGATACCGTTTTTGCCGGCAAGCGCGGTGCCGCTCGGGACCGTCACCGCCTGCAGGAGCGAGTTCGTCAGGAGTACCTCGCCACCGGCGGTTCCGTCCGGTTCAAATCGCTCACCGGTCGTCGGGATCTTCTTGTCAAAGGTGGACGTGTGGGTCACCGGCTCTGGCTGGATAGTGACATCGTAATTCTTGCCCGGGCTCGCGAGGCCATACACGAGGTCGGCGCTGATCGATTTCTCGACAGGCACGACCGTCACTGTCGCAGTCGGGAGGATATACATCAGAAGCCCAGCGACAATGATGAGTACGACCAACGGCGCGCCGATCGCCCCGACGAGCATGAACGCACGCCTGGTCGGACGTGGGAATCGCCGTCGCTGCCGAACGGTATCGGGCTCCGGCTCGTTGTATTCCTCCGCGTTCAGCGTTTGAACTCGAGCCTGTGGTGGCGCGATAGGAGCTGCCTGCTGTTCGGCGACTTTCGCCGTGGTCTCCGCATCGGCGATCACGGTGCCGCCAATTGGCATCTTCTGTCCGTTGCCGTTTGTACTTGGTGACGGAGACGTTTTGGGTCGATACGTCGCCAGATCGGCGGTGGTGTGGATCTGTGTCCAGGCACCATCGATGTTCTCGGTATCTCCGCCCCGGGATGGCAGATTTTCAGTGTTGCCCCGTGATCCGCTGCCAATGTCCGTGTCGATGACCACCCATCCGAGCATGCGGGCCAGCTCTTGACGTAGGCTATCGCCGGTCGAGATCGCAAGCGTCACGTTGTGAGCGCGAGCCGCGTTCAATACGCGATGGAATTCGGCCGCCGTCAGCAGTTCGTCGCATTCATCTGAAACGGTGACGAGGACGCGATCGTCTTTCATATGTGGCAGGCGTTCGAGGAGAGAGACGACATCCTCACTGCTGGCAATGTGAACGGCAGTCGATTCCTGCGTGCTCATAGCGTGTCCCCTCCCGCCTTGACGGCGGATTCGCTGCCACCACGATTGGTCCGTTAGCCGGTTGATTGCTTTTCAAGGGCGGATCTTGCCGCGGCGAGTGCGTCATCAAGTTTTGAAGCGTCCGTACCGCCGCCTTGCGCCGTATCGGGACGTCCCCCGCCGCGACCTCCGACGACCGTCGCCATTGCGTTGACGAGTAATCGGGCGTCATAGCCGCGCTCCACTTGATCTTTGGTCACCATGGCCAGGAGTGCCGGCTCCCCATCGATCAGCGCTCCGAGCACCACGATGCCTGACCCGAGTTTTTCTCGCAGGCGGTCGCCGATCTGTCGCATCGCTCCGCGGTTCGGCGCTTCCACGCGTGTGACAAGGACCTGTGTGCCGTCGATTGAAACGGCGTTTGCCGTCTCGTTGCCGGCTCCCGCGCTGGCCAGCTCGATCTTGAGTCTTTCGACCTCACGGTCGGCTGCTCGCAGCCGTTCCGTCTGCTCGCCAACGCTCGAAATGATCTGGTCCTGGGCCACGTGCATGGTCCTGGCGAGTGAGTCGCACAGATTCTTCAGACGTAGCGCTTGATCGATACTGGCGTGTCCGGTGACCGCCTCGATGCGGCGGATGCCGCTGGCGACGCTCGACTCCGACGTGATCAAGAATAGCCCGATGTCTCCAGTGCGGCTTACGTGGGTGCCACCGCACAGCTCTTTGCTGTACCCCGGAACCGAAACGACCCGAACGGTGTCCCCATATTTCTCGCCGAAGAGCGCCATGGCACCAGTCTGAGTTGCTTCGTCGAAGCTCATCACGTCCGTCTGAACGGGCTTGTTGGCGATGACTTCTTCGTTGACTTTGCGCTCGATCTCTTCGATCTGTTCCGGACTGACCGCCTCGAGGTTGGTGAAGTCGAAGCGAAGGCGATCCGGTGCAACGAGCGAACCAGCCTGACGCGCGTGCTCACCAAGGGTTGAATGAAGAGCCGCGTGCAGAAGGTGAGTCGCGGTGTGGTTGCGACGAACGTCATCACGGCGCGCCGTGTCCACGATCGCGTTGACAGGCTGGCCCTCTTTGATGAAGCCCTCGACCACGACACCGCGGTGGACGATGAGGCCAGCAGTCGGGCGCTGCGTGTCCTCGACCCGGAACAGACCGGTCGACGATCGAATCATTCCGGAGTCGCCCACCTGTCCGCCGGACTCTCCATAGAATGGCGTGACGTTGAGGACGATCTCGGCCGGCTCCCCAGCCTCGAGTACCTGTACGCGATTCGATTCACCGATGATTCCGGTGATCGAGCCGTCATGTTCAGTCGTCTCGTAGCCGACAAATACCACCGGAGGCTCGGCTAGATCGGCGTACATGCTGGATCGTTCGGCAGATGTTGCCGCGAATTTCCCGGCCGCCGCACGACTCTGATCACGCTGGCCCTCCATGGCGCGATCGAATCCGGACTGATCGATGCGCAGCCCTTCGTCCGTCGCCAGTTCGTTGGTCAGTTCGAGCGGGAAGCCGTACGTGTCATACAGACGAAACGCATCCATCCCCGGAATGACCGACTCGCCGCGACTGCGCAGCTCCGATGCAAGCGACTCGAAGCGTGAGATGCCCGCCGCCAATGTGCGGCCGAAATTCTCTTCCTCGTGCTGCAAAATCGAGTTGATTCGCTCTCTTGACGTCACAAGATCTGGATAATGCTTGCCGAACATCTCGATGACCACGTCGACCAACTGGACCAGAAACGGGCGATCGAGCCCGAGCAGACGCCCATGGCGAATCGCGCGTCGAAGCACCCGTCGCAGGACGTAGCTGCGTCCTTCGTTGCCAGGGAGAACTCCATCCCCGATGAGAAACGTGACGGCGCGGGTGTGGTCGGCGATCACCCGCAGCGATCGGTCGATCTTCGTCGACTCCTGATAACGCACGCCCGCGAGTTCTGCTGCGCGTTCGACGATGGGGAAATAGAGATCGGTCTCGAAAACGGACGGCTTACCTTGCAGGATCATCGCAATGCGCTCGAGACCCATGCCGGTGTCGATATTCTTGCGTGGCAGTGGCCGCTGCGAGCCGTCTTTCTCCTTATAGAACTCCATGAAAACGAGGTTCCACGTCTCCAGGTAACGATCGCAATGAGGGCACGCGGGCCCACAGTCGGGTCGACCACAGCCATACTCGGCACCACGGTCGAAATAGATCTCGGAGTCTGGGCCATCAGGTCCGGTTTCTCCAACGGGTCCCCACCAGTTTTCTTCGTCACCGAGCTTTCGGATGCGTTCAGTTGGAATGCCGATTTGCTCGTGCCAGTAATCGTATGCGTACTGGTCCACGTCATGGACTGTGGGGTACCAGCGTTTTGGATCAGTGCCGAACCCGTTGGTCAGCAGATCCCACGCCCAGGTGATGGCGTCGTCTTTGAAGTAGTCTCCGACCGAGAAGTTCCCCAGCATCTCAAAGAAGGTGAGATGCGAGGCGTCCCCGACCTCATCGATGTCGACCGTGCGAAAACATTTCTGAATCGACGTCATGCGCGAACTTGGTGGCGTCTCCAGCCCCAGGAAGTAGGGCGTCATCTGCTGCATTCCCGCTGTGGTCAGGAGCACAGTCGGATCGTTGATGGGAATGAGCGACGTGCTGGGAACCGTCAGATGCCCACGCTCGGCAAAGTACTCTTTGAATATGCGGCGAATATCGTCACTTTTCATGCTCAGATTGATCCCCACTTACATCGGTGTGCGGAACGGTAGCCCTTGATTCTACCGATGGGCGCAACGAAAGGACCACCCGTCACCGAGCGTGTACGTACAGTATCGCAACTGTGTGTCTGCCTGTCAACCGAGGTAACGACTGGCATCATCATTGCTGAGTGGTCTACAGCGTGGGCGGGAGGTACTCGCCAGTTCTCGTAACTGCCGTTACGTTACGACCACGCATATTCATCAAGATTCTCGGTCCAGTCCTAAGGATCTGAATGAGCGACCCACGAGCTTATGCCGACGATGCCCATCGAACCAAACTGATCAATGCCTTAACCGAGAACCTCAGTGCGGAGCGACGCAGCGCGACGACGTACCGCTACTTTGCCGAAGTGGAGCCAGATCCGCATCGAAAGCAGATTCTCAGTCGGCTGGCGGACGCCGAGGAAAGGCACGCCGAGAAGTGGCGGGCTCGACTGATAGAACTCGGCGTCGAACCATCCGAAGAGCCCGTCACTATTCCGCGCGTCGTGCGAATGCGTGCCAAGACGGATCTCAATGCCGCCCTGAGGGAAGCCGAATCGATCGAGAACGATCACCTGCGGCACTATGAGGCCGAAGCGGTCTCGCTCAATGATCCCGGCTCAGCTCAGACGATGCGCGAGATTGCCCAGGACGAAGCCAAACACGCTACCACGTTACGTGGACTAACTTCGGTTGCACCGCGGGACACCGCGCCGCGCTCCCGACTCGATTCATTGCTCAAAGGCGAAAGACACGTTAGCTCCGGTACATGGATCGCCGACGCGATTTACGGCGCCAATGACGGTCTCGGCGCGGTATTTGGCTTGGTCGCTGGTGTGGCCGGCGGCGCCGCATCGAGCCATTTCATTCTTTTGGCCGGTATCGCCGGGGCAGTCGCCAGTGCCGTATCGATGGGCTCGGGAGCCTATTTGGCCGCCAAATCTGAGCGCGAAGTCCACGAAGCGGAGATGGCGCGGGAACACCGAGAAATTGCCGAGGATCCGGAGGAAGAGCGGGAGGAACTCTCACTCTTCTATCAGCTCAAGGGTCTCACCGAGGATGAGGCCAACATGCTGGCTGCGCGCATATCTCAGGATGAGGCGCAATTCTTGAAGGTGATGGCCTCCGAGGAACTTGGTCTGTCAGAAGAACGTCTTCCGAAACCGCTGACTTCGGCCACGTCGGCTATGATTTCGACCGGCCTGGGCGCGATCGTTCCGGTTCTCCCCTTCTTCTTCACCGCAGGGAATCCGGCGATCATCGCGGCCGCGGTTGTGAGTCTGATCGGTCACTTCGCGGTCGGCGCCGCAAAGAGCCTGGTGACCATCCGTTCGTGGTGGTCGAGCGGGCTGGAGATGACGTTGATCGGCGTCATTGTTGGCGTGGTCACCTACGCAGTCGGCTTTCTCGTCGGCGTCGGGTGACGCGCTGGCCGAGGATGTTTCCAAGGAAGAACGCATATGGAAAACCCGCTCCAATTGAGAGCGGGTATGTCTTGACGAGTCGGATGAGATTTGGGGTGCCTCGCGGGGCTCGAACCCGCAACCACTGGTTCCACAGACCAGTGCTCTACCTATTGAGCTAGAGGCACCATGCACCGAATGACGTCGGGCGAGTAAGCCGAGTTCTGTTCTTGACGGCCATCTGTCTCGGTCGACGATCTCTCGTGCGACCGGCCACCCCGTCGCCGAGCGTGGCTGCTCTCGACTTCGAGCCTCGGCGAGTAACCTGCAAACGGCTCAGCCGGAGATTGCTGCGGGGAGGATTGCCCTTTTCAATCCGGACCATGACGGCCCGGCATTCGTCTCTGTTGCTCTCGCGCTCGCGCGCGCCAATCTGGACTGTCAACGCCACCGGCTGACGTTTCCCTGACTTTCGTCAGGCACCCTCACTCTGTGCAGCTCGGACTTTCCTCTGGCTCATCGCCAGCGACCATCCTGCCCAACATCACTCAGTTGTTAAGTTCGGCCGCTCATCAAGGACGAGCAGCCGGCCGGTGGTGCCGAAGGGGAGACTTGAACTCCCACGGGCTAAAGCCCACTACGCCCTGAACGTAGCGCGTCTGCCGATTCCGCCACTTCGGCCTATTCACTTCGCCTGCGTTCCCGCACCGATCACCGGTTAGCTGCCATCGAAATCGCAGTTGCTTACCCGGCTTGATGGTGCGCAAGCGTCTCGCAGTATAGCACAGGATAATCGAGGCGATCAAGGCTCGCGGCGCCCTTGGCGATCGAGTTTTCCCGCGTCGCGGACGCGACTTGACGCATGCCCCGGAGCGCTTTTTGCGTTGGATTTTTCACGACTTTTCCGGGCTGGTGATGGGGCTATGCTATGATGCGAGGCGGATTGAAAAGCGTCCTCTGAGCCATCAATCCAATGCTGCCAGGTGCACGTCTTCGTCTGGTTCGGCGATGGCCCGCGGGCGATACTACGTTCCAAAGATGACAGGCACGTTCGACTCACGAACGGGAAGTGGAGAAGAGATGCGCTCGAAAGTCACGGTAATCGGCGCCGGAATGGTTGGCGCCACGACTGCTCAGTATCTGGCACAACGGAACATTGCGGACGTTGTCTTGGTCGATATCGTCGAGAATCTACCGCAGGGCAAGGCGCTCGATCTCGCCGAGGCCGGTCCTGTCATCGGCTATGACATCGCGGTCACTGGCTCCAATGACTATTCGGCGACGGCTGGATCGGATGTGGTGGTCATCACGTCAGGTTCTCCGCGCAAGCCAGGCATGAGCCGAGACGATCTACTGCGCGTAAACATGAACATCGTGCGCAGCGTCACCGAGCAGGCGGCCAAGAACTCACCAGACGCCGTGATTATCGTCGTCACCAACCCGCTCGACGCCATGTGCCACGTAGCGCTGGAGACGTCCAAGTTTGACTCCAAGCGCGTGCTCGGCCAGGCCGGCGTCCTCGATTCTGCGCGCTTCAGAACGTTCATCGCCATGGAGCTCGGCGTATCGCCCAAGGACGTGAATGCATTCGTGCTCGGCGGACACGGGGACACCATGGTTCCGCTGACTCGTTACTCATCAGTGGCGGGTATCCCGATCTCGCAGCTCATTTCCGCAGAGCGCATCGATTCGATCGTGCAGCGCACTCGTGATGGCGGCGGTGAGATCGTCAAGCTCCTTGGCACCAGCGCCTACTACGCGCCGGCCGCCTCGGTGGTCGACATGGTCGAGGCGGTGCTCCTGGATGAGAACCGAGTGGTCGCCTGCAGCGCTTATCTGACCGGCGAATATGGGCTCAATGATCTGTACGTCGGCGTGCCAGCCAAGCTCGGAACGGGCGGTGTCAAGAGCGTGTTTGAGATTGAGCTGTCCGACGAAGAGCGTGCCGCGCTGCACAAGTCGGCCGGGGCCGTTCAGGAGCTCGTCTCCGTCATGGAGCGACTCAAGCAGGAATCGTAAACGTGAAGGCGCGAGCCTCGTATCTCTTTCGCTCCGCTGAAAGGGTTCCAATTCATGCTGAGCGTTGACGAGGCTCGCGACCGCATCCTCTCCCACATTTGTCCACTTGAACCCACTAAACTTGACCTGCTCGAGGCGCTTGGCCTCGTGCTAGCGAAAGCCGTCATCGCTGACGTGAATCTCCCTCCATTCCGCAACTCCGCCATGGATGGCTACGCCGTGCGCTGGGAGGATTTGCGCGGAGCTTCAGGCTCGACTCCCGTGCGTCTCGACGTTCGCGGCGAATCGGTTGCCGGCCACCCTGCCGAGATGCGGGTGGAACCAGAAACCGCCGTACGCATCATGACCGGCGCTCCCGTGCCGGAAGGCGCGACGGCGGTTGTTCGTTTCGAGGACGTGCGGCTTATCGATAGACATCGCGAGTCCGAAGATCCGAACTCGGAACCGATGTCAATTGAGCTGATTACTCCCTGCGTCGAATGGCAAAACGTGCGCCAGGCGGGAGAAGACGTCTCCTCTGGATCGCGCGTTCTCGAGCGCGGAATCGTGCTCGGACCGGCGCAACTCGGACTTCTGGCCGCACTCAACCACGAGCAAGTCACGGTGATTCGTCGTCCGGTCGTCGCTGTCCTGTCCACAGGTGATGAGGTCGTCCCTATTGGCCCAGAACTTCGACCGGGACAGGTTCGTGATAGCAACAGCGTTCTCATCGCCGCCATGATCCGTCGCGCCGGAGCATCGCCGCGCCTGCTCGGCATCGCGCGCGACTCCGAACATGACATAAAGTGTAAGATTTGCGAAGGGCAGACAGCCGACCTCATCGTCACCTGTGGCGGCGTTTCAGTCGGCGACTTTGACCTGGTCAAGAACGTGCTTCAACGCGAGGGAGCGATCGAACTTTGGCAGGTCGGTATAAAGCCTGGCAAGCCAATGGCGTATGGATTCATTGGAGAGACTCCGCTCCTGGGGCTTCCCGGTAATCCGGTTGCCGCGGCAGTCACCTTCTCGCAGTTTGGTATACCGATCATCAGGCGGATGCTTGGAATGCCGTACGTCGTGACGTCGAACATGAAAGCTCGTCTCGGCACCGAACTGTGGAACCTCGGCGGGCGACGCAATTTTGTGAGAGCGGTGGCGCGTCGAGAAGGAGAAGAGTTGCTCGTAAGTCCAGTCCCAGGACAGGGGAGCGGCTCGCTCGCCGGTCTGGCGCGAGCAAATTGCTTCATCGTTTGCGCTGAAGATATAGAATACGTTCCCGCCGGATCAACCGTTGAAATCGAAATGATCGACCATGAATGAATCGCCTCTAACGCGACGGTGAAGAGACCACGCATTGTTCAACGCAATCCCCGATTAACGATCAACCTCCGCCAGCGTCCCGACCAATATCAGGAAAGGCAACTTCAGGTGGGAATCCGCGACTTTGTCAGCGTGCTTCGCGAGATAAGCTTCGACGATCTTGAGACCGAAGCGCGCATGCCACCCCGCATCTTGGTGATCTCGACTCGTCCCGAACTTGCCGTGGAGACGGCAAAATCGGTCTTCGGTCCCAACAATGAAGAGTTCGTTCACGTTCGGTCATATGCGGACCGAGACATTGATCCGCTGCACTATGACGTGATTCTGACCGTGGGACCGCTGGACTCAGGTGTCGCGCGGCAATGGCGAGAGCTCTTCCGGCGCGTCAAAGAGCCGCTGCGGATGGTGGAACACCTCCCGCATGTCGATGCTCAGAAAGACATCGAAGCATTGCGTCGACGTATCGCTGACTGTGCCGACGATCGAGCCATGGCGATTGGCCGATATATCCCTTCGATGAAATCGGCGTGTGCCCGGCAACTCATATCCGAGACGTCGACAGTCAACGCGGAGTTCGCCTTGGTGTCGAACATCCCATCAGTCGTTCCGGTGATCGGCACGGCCTTCAGCGTGGGAGCGGACTTCATCGTCTTGACCAAGAACCAGCTGATGCTCATCTTCAAACTGGCCGCGGTCAACGGACGTGATCTTGATAATCGTTGGCGCATCTACGCGGAGATGACTCCTGTGGTTGGCGCGGGGCTAGCCTGGCGTACGGTGGCGCGCGAGGTCGTAACGCTGCTGCCGCTCGCCATCGGAACGGTGCCTAAAGTTGCCATTGCGTTCGCGGGTACCTGGGTTATCGGAGAGTCGGCGCAGGTCTACTTCGAACGTGGAGAGCGTCTGAATCGAGCGCAGGTACGCGAACTCTATGCTCAAGCGCTCGAGACGCTTCGCAAAAATCCCATCAAGCCCGGCAGGTTGCGCTCCCTGCGTCCCGGGCGACGGTCAGGTGGTGATGAGCCGGACGAAGCGACGGCGACGGGCTAGCGTCCAAACAACATCCGTGCAAACGAAACCGGCTGGCACTGCCAGCCGGTCAGTTGTTTCGATTCAACTATGAAACTGGTTCGCGCTCACGTTCCTCGCGCCAGCCGTAATCGAGCAGGCGTTGCTGGAATTCTCTCAGCTCTATGCCGACTGCAGCCGCCGCGGCAACCTGGTCCCCGTCCGATTGCTTCAGCGCTTCCATCAGCATCTGCTTCTCGACCTCATGTTGGACGTCCTTCAGGCTGGCACCAGTGCGGATTCGCTGTGCGATGTCAATGATGTGGCCCTGCTCGGCGCTCGAGAAGCTCAAGTGCTCGTCGGTGATGATCGTTCCCTGTGCCAGAACGACGGCTCGCTCGATGATGTTCTCGAGCTCGCGCACGTTCCCAGGCCACTCATGCTCCATAAGTGCCTGCATGGCCGACGTCGACACGCGTGCGGGGGCCGAACTTGATGAGTAGCGATGCTTGTGCAGAAAATGCTCGACCAGAAGGGGAATGTCCTCTATGCGATCGCGAAGTGGCGGGAGGTAGATCGAGATGACGTTCAGGCGGTAGAAGAGGTCTTCTCTGAATCGCCCGTCTCGAACCTCCTGGGAGAGGATCTTGTTCGTGGCCGCCACCACTCGTGTGTCGACCTTGACCGACACGGAGCCACCCACGCGCTCGAACTCACGCTCTTGCAGAACTCGAAGCAGCTTCTTCTGCGTTGAGAGGGTCATCTCTCCAACTTCGTCAAGAAAGATAGTCCCTTTATTTGCCATCTCGAAGCGGCCCTTGCGTTGGTTGAGCGCTCCTGTGAATGATCCCTTTTCATGCCCGAACAGTTCGCTTTCGAGCAGCGTCTCGGGAAGAGCGGCACAGTTGACCTTGATCAGCGGGCCCCCGGAATAGCCAGAGTTCCGATGCAACACCGTGGCAACGAGCTCTTTGCCGGTTCCCGTCTCTCCGGAGACCAAAACAGTGGACTCCGAGCGAGCGACGCGACCGATCGTCTTGTAGACGTCCTGCATCGCGTTGCTGTTGCCGATGATGTAGTCGTTCGGATCAGACCCATCTCGAGAACTGGACGTGGCGGAAACACGCTTGAGCAGGTTCTGATGCTCGATGTAGCGCTTGATGGTGATGAGCACGTCGTCAAGATCGAATGGCTTGGTAATGTAGTCGTACGCGCCAAGCTGCATGGCTTCAATAGCCAGATTGGCGCTGCCATAGGCCGTCATGATGATGAATGGCAGCTGTGCGCCGCGCTCTTCCGAAATATCACGCAGAACTTCGATGCCACTCTTTGTCGGCATGCGCACGTCCATCAATACGAGTGTCGGCGCGTTGTCAGCTTTGAGTGCCTCAACGACCTTCCCGCTGTCGTCGGCCTCGTCGACGTCGAAGCCTTCGTCCTCGAGAAAATCGCGGAGCATCCCGCGGATTCCAGCGTCGTCGTCAGCTATCAGGATACGGTCCATCTGCTCTCTTCCCGTGCGATTCGCATTCATGTTGGCAGAGGCTGGCGCGTGCACAAGAAGCCCTGACATTGTGGCACACGATAATTACATTATAGCGATAGATCCAAATGTTGTTTAGCCTCTGTCAACATCCGGCCTTGGAGTCGGCTCCGACCTCCATGTTGCCGAACAGACTCTTATACCCCGGCGGTGCAGTCGCTATAGAACCGGCCGCGCAGTTGCCGCCGACTCTCAACCGAACGGTCGCCTGGGCATCGATTCTCCCGTGAAAAGTCGGCCACACCGACGCGTCGGCGCTGTCGGTCATGCCAGCTTGGCTCGGTCCCTCATTGAATACATACAGCAAAGTCGTTGCCGCCAGCCTCAATTTTCCAGTGTAATCGCGGAAACCACCTGATTCTTTCGTGAAGAAACGAACGCGACCCGCGTATAATCGGACCCGGCCAATCGTCGATGGCCATTGAATTTGGATTTCCGCGAGGCTGCACGTGAAACGAATCATTCTGATCGGACTCAGTGGGTCGGGCAAGTCCGCCGTGGCGTGCGAACTGGCAGCAAGACTCGGTTTCACTGCCATCGACGTCGATGACGAGATCATCCGTCGTTCGGGCATGCCGATACCGGCGATATTTGAGAGATTCGGCGAGGATGTCTTTCGCACATTCGAGCGAGGCTGCCTGGCGTCCGCGTGTTCGCAAGACAAATGCGTGATCGCGACCGGCGGAGGCGCGGTGCTTGACGAACGCAATTGGCTCGTGATGCGGCCGGAAAGCCTGATCGTGCATATTCTGGCCGACTCGAATCAACTTCTCTCGCGCCTCTCGTCTCAGAGCGAATCCGATCCTGACGCGCTCCGGCCATTGCTGCAGGCGTCCGATCCAAAACATTCACTCGATAAAATGTGGCGCGAACGCGCGCCGTTTTATCGGCAGGCGGACGTCTCCGTTGATACATCCAACAAGAGTCTCGACACGGTCGCAGCCGAAATACTTTCAGCAATTACTCGAGTCGAATCAGGCTCAGTTCGTTTGCCTATTGGGACTATCGGCACACCGAACGGCCGCTCCGACCTGTATGTTGGTCCGGGCGTGCTCAATTCAATCGGCCAACTGGCACGTCAAAGATTCCCGCAGTCTCGCCGTGCGTGGGTGATCTCTGACAGCAACGTCGGTCCTCTCTGGGCGACATTGGTTTCAACAGCGCTGGCCGCGAGTGAGTTCGCGGTCGAGCGTATCGACGTTCCAGCTGGGGAGTCGAGCAAGGCATTCGACCGGGTTTCTGGCCTCCTGGACCGCTTGATGGACGGTAAGGTCGATCGTCGTGACGTCGTGGTCGCGCTCGGAGGCGGCGTGATCGGCGATCTTGCGGGGTTTGCCGCGGCGATCGCGCTTCGCGGCGTGGGTCTGATTCAGGTGCCCACTTCCTTGCTCGCGATGGTCGACAGCAGCGTGGGTGGCAAAACCGGCGTGAACCATAAACGCGGCAAGAACCTGATCGGCGCCTTCTATCAGCCTCAGCTCGTCGTCGCCGATCCGAAGGTCCTGGAAACGCTCCCTGAACGAGAAGTTCGTGGCGGATGGGCAGAGATCATCAAGCACGCCATGATTGAATCGACCGCGACCGGACACGCTGGAACACCATTGCTTGATTTGCTCGAACAGACGCCGTTCGAGAGCTGGGTGCAGCCGGAGTTCGTCGCGGACGTCGTGCGGCGCAACGTGCTGATTAAGCGATCCGTAGTTCAGGCTGATGAAAAAGAGACCGGCTTGCGGCGGGTGCTGAATTATGGCCATACGTTGGGCCATGCCATGGAGGCCTCCGGCTATCGCTACCATCATGGTGAGGCCATCGCTCTAGGCATGCGTGCTGCCGCAGACATTTCGGTACGCATTGGACGTTCGACTGAGGGCGTGGCGAAGCGACAAAACCGACTCTTGGAAAAGGTCGGATTGCCGTCGCGCTTCGTGGGCGACCTTGACGACGTCATCGAACGACTATCGTCGGACAAGAAGGCCGTAAACGGCCAATTGACGTGGATTTTACTCACTCGTGAGGCCGGGTCGGTCGAAGTTACCAGCGACGTTCCAATCGACGAGGTGACAGCCGCCGCGGCATCTCTGGGCGCTCAGCGACGGCATTGAGCTCGGATTGTTCGGCCTCAACTGCTGTGTTATAGTGCGGAAAATGAATATTGCTCTCTCTTATCCCGAGTGGTGGAGGGAACGGCCCGAGGAAGCCCGGCAACCGACAGGTGACTGTTTGGTGCCAATTCCGGCAGCGATGGCGTCGCTGACAGATGAGAGTGAGTAGGAAGTCTAACGGCTTCTCGCTCACGAGTGGCTGTTTTTTTGTGCCATCCAGACCCATCTATGCCCGCCCTGCATGCCGCCAAGCCTTCATCTCGCGCCATATTTGAACGATTAATGCTGCTCGCAGCGAACGCACAGGGGACCAGTTCGCATAGGACTGATTCACCCGTTACTGAGAAGAGGTGCCCGTGAGCGAAACCGCCGAGGCGCGATTCGACATTCGCGATATTGGCCTTGCGGAGGACGGAAAGCGACGAATCTCCTGGGCCGCCCGCGAGATGCCCGTGTTGGAGTTGATCCGGCAGCGATTCGAACGCAACAAGCCTCTTGCCGGCGTCCGAATCGTCGCATGCGTTCATGTCACCAGTGAGACCGCGAATCTTGCCTACACGTTGAAGGCGGGAGGAGCAGACGCGGTCATCTGTGCCAGTAATCCCCTTTCGACCCAGGATGACGTGGCGGCAGCGCTGGTCTCGGACGGATTCCAGGTCTACGCGATCAAAGGCGAAGACGGCGAAACCTACTACCGACACATTCAAAACGCTTTGCGGCACCGACCGAACATCGTCATCGACGATGGTGCTGACGTTGTCACCAACCTGCATCAGGATCGCAAAGAGCTTCTTAAGGACATGATCGGCTCAACTGAAGAGACGACCACGGGCGTGATTCGGTTGCGAGCGATGGAAAATGACGGTGTCCTGGCGTTCCCGGTCATCGCGGTCAACGACGCCGACACCAAGCATTTCTTCGACAACCGTTACGGCACCGGGCAAAGCACGCTCGACGGGATCATTCGTGCCACCAACATCTTGTTGGCCGGCAAGACCATGGTCGTTGCCGGGTATGGCTGGTGCGGCCGCGGCATTGCGATGCGCGCTCGCGGCATGGGTTCTCACGTCATCGTGACCGAGGTGAATCCAGTTCGTGCCCTTGAAGCGGTGATGGATGGGTTCGTCGTCACGACCATGGAAGAGGCGTCAAGCATTGGCGATATCTTCGTGACGGCAACGGGCGACATCAACGTCATCGACCGCGCACATTTCGAGCGCATGAAAGACGGCGCCATTGTCGCCAACGCCGGGCACTTCAACTCAGAGATCAACCTGCATATGCTTGACGAAATGGCGGCCGAGGGACGACGGCAATTGCGGCCGTTTGTCGAAGAGTACAGGCTGACCTTGAGTCGCGGCATTGTTGTACTTGGCGAAGGGCGACTGATCAACCTGGCGAGTGCCGAAGGGCATCCCGCCAGCGTCATGGATATGAGCTTCGCCAACCAAGCGCTCTCCTGCGCGTATCTGGTGCAAGAAACAGGAAAGCTCAACAACGTCGTTCACTCGGTTCCACGGCACATTGACGAAGAGATCGCCGCGCTCAAACTGCATAGCATGAAGATCACGATCGACACACTCACACCCGAGCAGGAGCGCTATCTCAACTCCTGGCAGTCCGGAACCTAATGACGACGTTCAATCAATGCGGGTGAAGTTTAGGGAAGGTGGTTCGTGAGCACGAGTTTCACACGTTCAGCACAGACACTCTTTACGTCGGAGTCAGTCACTGAGGGGCACCCCGACAAGCTCTGCGATCAAATTTCAGATGCGGTGCTGGACGCGATCATCGCAGAGGATCCAGATGCTCGCGTTGCCTGCGAGACGTCGGCAACGACGGGGCTGATTCTGGTCTTCGGCGAGATCACCACCGACACCTACGTCGACATCCCGGCCGTGGCCCGGAGAACCATTGAAGAAGTTGGCTACACTCGTGCCAAGTACGGGTTCGATGCCGAGACGACGGGTGTCATCACGTCGATCAAGGAGCAGTCGAAGGAGATCGACGAAGGGGTGAGCCGGTCGCTTGAGACGCGGGAGGCGGACGGGCAAGATCCGCTGGACCTGATCGGCGCCGGTGACCAGGGCATGATGATCGGCTTCGCCTGCAACGAGACGCCTGAAATGATGCCTCTTACCATCTCGCTGGCTCACAAATTAACTCGGCGATTGGCTGAGGCTCGGAAGTCGGGCGAAATCTCGTATCTCCGCCCGGACGGCAAGAGTCAGGTGACCGTTGAGTATCAACACGGTAAGCCTGCCCGCGTTCAGACGGTCGTTATCTCGGCGCAACACGATCCGGCCGTGACGCAACGCAGGCTGCGCGACGAGTTGACCGAAGGAGTGGTGCAAGAGATCATCCCCGCCGAGTTTCTTGACGGCAATACGCGCATCCTCATCAATCCGAGCGGCGGTTTCTCCATCGGCGGTCCGATGGGAGACGCTGGCCTGACCGGACGCAAGATCATCGTCGATACCTATGGCGGGATGGCTCGCCACGGCGGTGGCGCTTTCTCGGGCAAAGATCCGACAAAGGTGGACCGCTCCGGCGCTTATGCCGCGCGCTATGTGGCCAAGAACGTCGTCGCGGCAGGACTCGCGGACCGTTTCGAATTGCAGATCTCGTACGCGATCGGTGTGGCGCATCCTGTCTCGCTGCACGTTGAGACCTTCGGCACCGAGCACGTCGATGAAGATTTGATCGTCAAGCTCATCGACCAATATTTCGATCTGCGCCCTGGAGCTATCATCCGAGATCTGGATTTAATGCGGCCGATCTATCGCCAGGTTGCCGCTTACGGTCACTTCGGACGACCGGATCTTGACCTTCCCTGGGAGAAGACCGATAAGGTCGAAGTCCTGCGAGACGCTGCGGGGCTAAGCGAGATCTCCGCTTCAGCGGCTCGCTGATCCAGCGCGTGTCGAACGAGGTGCCGGTTGCCGACGCTACTGCACTCATCACTGGTGCGAGCGGCTTCGTTGGTCGTCACCTCGTCGAACTCCTGAAGTCGCAGACCTCCTTGAACCTAATCGCCGTCCAGGGTCATCCAGGTCCACATGAAGAAGGCGTGCGCCAGCTCGTCTGTGACCTGCTCGACGCGGACCTAACCTCGCGCGTCATCGCGCGCCACCGGCCGGACGTCATCTTCCACCTCGCCGCGCAAGCCTACGTACCGAAAGCAGTCGCGAATCCTGCCGAGACGCTGATCAACAACGTGGTTTCACAGGTCAACTTGCTTGAATCCTGCCGAGCAGCGGGGATCGACCCCGTGATCGTGGTGGTGAGCTCGGCTGAAGTCTACGGGGCTGTTGCGCCTTCGGAGATCCCAATCATCGAATCGCAGCCGTTCCAGCCGCGCAATCCGTATGCAGTGAGCAAGGTCACGCAAGATATGTTGGGGCTGCAGTATCACTTGAGCTACGAAATGAAGATTGTGCGGGTGCGGCCATTCAACCACATTGGTCCGGGCCAGAACGACCGCTTCGTGGTGTCAAGCCTGGCGCGGCAGATCGCGGAGATCGAGCATGGGCTGGCTGACCCAGTGTTGCTCGTCGGTAATCTCGATTCGGTCAGGGATTTTCTCGATGTGCGTGACGTCGTCCGAGCCTACGTTGCGGTGGCGAAAACAGAGTTTGCCGGCGCAGTCTTCAATGTCGCTAGCGGAACCGGTGTCCGCATCAGCGCCATCCTTGATGAGTTGCTGCGGCTCTCGTCCGCTGAAGTCGACGTTCGCCAGGATCCGTCACGACTGCGCCCTTCGGATATTCCCATGCTGATCGGAGACGCCGGGAAGCTGCGAGCGGCGACAGGATGGGAGCCAGCCATCTCCCTGGAAACATCGCTTCGCGACACGCTCGACGACTGGCGCGTCAGGCTGAACTGAACATAGTGCTGACTAGCCAGATACCTCACCCGACAAGACCAGCTCGATCGTTCCGTCGACCAACCGCATGCTGATGCGTTCAGACGTTTGCCAGGTGAAGTCAGCGCTGCCGCTCTTGTCCGTCATCGACTTCGCGGACCGAGCGACGAAGAGACCACGATCGGTGGCCACAAGCGGGCGATATCCAAGCTGGATTGCTCCCAAGACGAAGTTCACCGCCCTCTCCACGGTCCATTCAGTACGGATCTCGAGATCGGAGTTGGTTGGGTGGGCCCGATACGTGGCACTCGCCTCATCCTGCTCAACCAGTGCTGGGTTTCCCGAGCGAATGTCGCGAATAGCATCGACCAACGTCTGGGCCCCAATTTCGCTGACGGCGGGCTCAAGTCCCCGAGTGATGAGCGACGGTTGAATGTCGAACGTCCGCTGCCGGAGAATGGATCCACTGTCGAGTCGAGCCGTCAGCTCGTGGACGGTCACGCCCCAGGTCGTCGCGCCCGTCTGGAGCGCCCAGAACAGGGGATCCGGCCCCCGGAACTTTGGGAGCAACGATGGATGAACGTTGATCGCACCACACGGAGCCGACTGGGTCACCCGCAGAGGAACACGCCAGGGGAAACAGGAAACCACGATCAGGTCGGGCGAGAATTCCTCGAGTAGGGTGATGACCTCTTTCGAAATTGGTTTGCGGATCTGATAGATCGGGATGCCGGTTTGGTGGGCCAGTTGGTCAACCGTGTCGGATTCTACGGGCGCGTTATTGCCCGAGATCTGGATGAACGGTCGCGCCGCGATTCGTTTGACGGCGGGACCAAAGTCTCGCGAAGACGGAATCAACACGCCGTTGACGCAAACATCCTCTCGCAAGAGTCGACGAAGAGTTACCGTGGTCTGCGTACAGTGGCGACCGAACAGGACAATCTTGAACGGGCGCCGGTCTTGCGAGTGCTCCTCGTGTAGTGATTCGTCGATTGACAAGGGGTTCGCCCTCAATTAGGCTTGATGCCCGTTGGCATCGAATGGAGAGAAGGTCACACAATGCCCAGGATGGTCAATTGCGTGAAGTTCGGGCGAGAGATGCCCGGTATGGAGAAGCCGCCGTTTCCTGGCGCGTTGGGCGAGCGTATCTTCAACAACGTTTCGCAAGATGCCTGGGAAATGTGGCGCGAACATCAGACGATCCTTATCAACCACTATGCGTTGAACCCCGCCGATCCTGACGATCGCAAACTGCTGCGTCAGCAGATGGAAGAATTTTTCTTCGGTGAAGGCGCTCAGATGCCTGAAGGTTGGATGCCTGCCGGTGCGGCTGGCGCCAAAGGTGGTGGCGGACCTGCTCCCAGGAAGAAATAGTTCGCCCGATTCGTGACTCTTCCCGCCGGTCAACGAGTGACGGACCTCAACTTGATCTCCGGTGTGATATGAAACTCCAGCCGTTCGTGTGCGAGTCTGAGTGACGACTCGACCTCGTGTGGTGACTCCCCCTTGGCGAAGATGAACCCCAGATAACTCGCACCTTCGGGAAGCGGAACGATCGGATGGTTGATGCGGGCCGTGATTTCCACTCCGGTGACGCCGTCAACCTGATGTGCTTCCTCGAGCCCTTCAATTCGACGCAACACACCGCCCTTCGGAATCGGGATCATCATAACGCCGACTGCGTCGTCACCTCGCTGAAACCCTCCAACTGACGCTCCGGTTGCTTGCAATAAGATCAGGTCCTCAAGCGCCATCCCGGTTCCGAACTCCAGGATGGTCGAGCACAGCCCACCAATTGATCTTCCCGCGACCTCAATGATCCACGGACCACGCTCATTGACGCGCAGTTCCGCGTGAACCGGCCCCTGCTGCAACCCGAGCGCCCGCGCGGCGTCCCTCGTGCAGACGGCAATCGCCTGCTGCACATCTATCGAAAGCCGAGATGGAGTGACGTAGATTGTTTCTTCGAAGAATGGGCCGTCCAATGGATCGGGTTTGTCGAAGAGCGCCAGAACGTGCAGTTCGCCATTGTCCAGCAGTCCTTCGAGTGCCAGTTCGAAGCCAGGTACGAATTCCTCGAGAAGGATCGTGGAATCGCTCAGGTTCTGCCCGTCGAGCTGGATCACCTGTCGCGTGCGACTGAGCGCGGCAAATAGCTCATCGTCACTGTCGGCGCGAATCACACCGCGACTGCCGGAAAGGTGTGTCGGTTTCACGACGACCGGATAATCAACTTCGCTGGCAAGTACTTCATCATCGATCGTCGCTGGGTAGGCACGA
Source organism: uncultured Chloroflexia bacterium (assembly GCA_963713965.1). Taxonomy (GTDB): domain Bacteria; phylum Chloroflexota; class Chloroflexia; order Thermomicrobiales; family Thermomicrobiaceae; genus CALAGB01. The sequence goes on along the minus strand of OY970217.1, from coordinate 395,919 downwards.
AAGCCAGGAACGGGCACCCCCTCTGAGTGCAGTAGGTTTCGCATCAGATGCTTGTCGCGAGCTGCGACAGCCGCGTCCGGCGAGTTGCTCGGTAGACCGAGCAGATCGCTTGCGAGGGCGGCCAGAATTGTGCCACTGTCATCGACAGCAATTATGGCGTCGATCGGCTTTTCTCGCGCGAAAGATGCGATTTCAGAGGCGGCCACGTGAGGACGGCTGAAATCGACACTGAAAGGCACGTTCCACTCGCTTGCCAACGCCTTGGGCAAATCTACGCCAAGCACTACGTCAATGCCGAGCCGTTCAGCTGCCGAGGTGAATGCAGAGCCACGATAGCTGGACGGCGTAACCAGCAGAAGCACGCGTTTGGATTCGTTGGCTTGTTGCGGATGCATGGACGATCCCCGATTGCAGATTAGCGTACGACTGGGTCCGGAGCGATCCAGCGAACGGCCAGCCAGCTGATTGCAAGAATACTCCAGATATCCTGCTCTCGCGAACAGGAAGAAGCTTGGCCCGCAGCGAACGTGACGGATTCGCCGCCCGCGCAGTCGAAACGCGGGTCACCGGCGGCTCACCATCCCGTTCGCGGATGAACCCGACCCTATCCGCGTCCGGTCGAGGCGATTGCTCGAGGTTGAGACGATTGGGCACTGGTGAACTTGTGGCGGTACATGCGCTCGTCGGCCGCGGCGACGAGTGAGACGGCGCGATCCCCATCTGCCGCAAGCGACGCCATTCCCCAGGAAATCGTCGGGAGTGGAACGCTCTCACCGTGAAGATCGAACGTCGTCTCGATGATCACGCTAACCATGCGGCGGGCATAGACGAGTGCTCCGGCCTCGTCCACTCCTGGCAGGATCACCGCGAACTCGTCACCACCGTAGCGCGCCACGGTGTCCGAAGCTCGTGACTCTCGTTCCAGGAGGACTGCGAGTGCCCGCAACGCCGTGTCGCCCGCGATGTGGCCGTGGGTGTCGTTCACCTGCTTGAGACCGTCGACGTCGATGAGGATCAACGACAGATCGCCCTGACTGCGATCGGCCCGTGCCAACTCTTCCTCGAGGCGCTGGTAGAAGTAGCGATGGTTGGCAACTCCGGTCAAGCCATCGAGGGTGGCGCTCTTCTTGAGTTGATCGTGCAGCTGGGCGACTTCTACAACTTGCGCGAGTTGTTGGGCGACGATCACCAGCAAAGCCTCATCGTCAGAGGTGAATGACCCGGTGCGACGCCCCTGCACGTCGATGACGCCGATGGTCTCGCCTTCAATGACAAGTGGAACCGCGAGATGTGAGCGTGTTGTCGGATGGCGACCTTGGCTGCCACGCTCATCATGCTGTGTGCTTTCGATTCGAGCCGGCACTCGGTGTTCGGCAACCCAGCCAACGAGGCCCTTGCCGCTCTCGACGCGCGTCTCTTTGACCGCTGTCTCCATGGTGGGCTTGGTTTGACTGATCAGGTCTCCGGAGAGTGAATCGGTCAGGTATAGGTCGACGGTGCCGGTCCCGAGCTCGCGTTCAATAAGATCGACCACACGAGCGATGAAGCCATCGATCTCGGTCACTTCACCGATCATCTGGACGACTCGGTAAACGATACGCATGGCACGCGTGTCGACGGTCGAGATTCTGCCCGCGACCGTGTAGTTCTGGTGACTCGAGTCGGCGGCGGGCTCTGCTTTGGCGATAAAGCCTTGGAGCTTCAAGAAGACGGCGACGACATCGGGATGGAATTGCGATCCGCTGCAACGCTGCAATTCGGCCAATGCCTTTTCGCGTCCCGGCGCTGCGCGATATGGGCGATCCGTGGTCATGGTGTCGAAGGTGTCAGCCACGGAGATGATCGCCGCGCCTAGTGGTATCTCTGTTCCTTCAAGCCCATCAGGATATCCGCCGCCGTTGTACCACTCGTGGTGATGTCGTACGAGCGGAGCAAGCGGCATGAGCGACGGGTTCTCGGAGATGATCTTGGCCCCGAGCGCCGCATGTTCCATGATGAGCGCGCGCTCGTCTGGGTCGAGTCGACCGGGCTTCTGCAGCACGGAGTCGGGAATGCCGATCTTGCCGATGTCGTGCAACAGACCGGCGAGCTCAATAGCCTCCACATCCTCGCGCTGCAAATCGAGTTCGCCGGCGATTGAACGTGCATATGCCGAGACGCGTTCTGAGTGACCGTGTGTGTATGGATCTTTCGCGTCAACCGTTGCGGCGAGAGTTCGGATGCTCGACAGATAAAGATCTCGGGTTCGCTCGTAGAGTCGCGAGTTGTCCGCCGCCACCGCGAGCTGATTCGCAACGGTCTTGAGTAGAGAAATATCCTCGCTCGAATAGGGGAGATCCGCCTTCTTTGGACCGAGGATCAGCAGCCCGACGACCTCTATGTCTTTCTCGAGGAGAATCGACAAACCCGCGTCGTCGGCTGATGCGTCGAAGCGCTGACGCAGCCCGCCGGCTTCCTCGAGGCCAACGATGATTGGATGACGCAGGCTCAACTCCTGCCAGCCGTTCGATGCCGGAACGCCGACGCCGGCGCTGAGCCGGAACACCTGGGCCGCCGAATCGAACATGTACATGCGAACGTGAGTCGGCTCCAGAGTTTGAGAGATCAGCGTTGCGGTCAGCTTGCCGAGGTCTTCGCTCTCCAGGTGCTCCGTCATGCGACGGCTGAACTCGAGTAGCTGCGTGCGGTAGTCGTAGTGGCTTCGGTCGAATGCACGATCCACCAGACGCTGCAATTCGTCGCGCAAGCGTTGGAAAATGATGGCAACGATCGTTCCGGAAACGGCCAGAACGAATGCGTCGTTCATGCCGACCTGGTGCTGAATGATGGTCGTGCCGATGAAGAGGATCAGCGCGTAGATGCCGGTGACCACCAGAGCCAGGACCGAGTAGACGATGCCGCGCCGGATGTAGAGTTGGAGGTCCATGATCTGGTAGCGGAGGATGGCATACCCGAATGACAAGGGCAGCAACACCAGCGCCAGCATGGAGTACTTCGGATGAACTACGTATGTGCCGGCCACGGCCTCCGGGATTGCAGAAAGGAGGACGAACGGTAACACTGCGGCGATACTGCTCAGTACCACAATGCGAATTTGAGTGTGCTCGCGCTGGCCCCTGGTTGTCCGCCACCCATAGATCAGCGAGCCAACTCCAATAAGAAGGCAGGCGACTAAATATGGGAAGCCCCAGAGGCGCAGTCGTCCGTAATTCTCAGGTGCAATCTGCACCGAGTAGTACCAGAAAGCCGCAAATGGTATGGCGGTGAACGGAACAACCGATGCCGGGATTGTCAGGTTCCGTACCCGGAATTCTCGTTTGATCGGAAAGACAAGAAACAGATATGCGAAGCTGGAAAACGCCAGGGCAAGTAGCACGGCGTGAATTGGAATAGACCACGAGCTCAGTCGATACATCGACGGCAGGACGGCGAGTTCAAGCGCACCGACGACGCATGCCAGCGACAGTGCTCTGGGCGCACTGCCATCTCCGACCAGTAGAACAGCGATGCCTACAACTGCAAAGACGACGCTGCACAGCAGGACGAGGTTCCAGTCTGGATCTGATTCACCTGCGTCGACGGTTATCGAATTGCCGGTTCCCGGATGTATGACTTCAATGTGCGACCCGATTTCGGTGACGTTAATCTGATCGTTGACATTGTTCGGGAGAGATTGGCCGTCAATAGATGTGACGACGTCTCCGATTCGCACTCCAGCGTCATATGAAGAGCTCAATGGATGGACTCTCGAGATCGTCCACGCTTGAGACGACGCCGACCATGTGATCTGCACGCCAGCCGTCGGTGGTGCGTAGCGAGATCGAACTCCCAGCGAGAAGAGAATCAAAAATCCGATGACGACCAGGAGGGCCACGACGTGCCGTCCTCGAACTCGCTCTCGTTTTGAGGAGTCCGACGTGGAGGACGAGATTGAATGATTCATGGATGACTCACCAGCGACTCAAGTGGCGCAACGTCCTGATTGTGGCTACGAAGCAACTCTATGACGCGTCGACACGCGTTTCGCTCTGTTTCCATCAGTACCCATGTGAATTGAAGCGCTCCAGATGCGCGCAACACTGACTCGCCGACGGGTTCCAACGATCCTCGAGAATCCGAATTCTGAAATACGAGGGGAACGGTGCCCTTTCCCGAGGCGATGTCCGATTTTGCCGATGACCTTGCGTCCCGCAGGTCGTTGCTCAGTTGATAGGCTGTTCCGAGATGAGTACCGAAGTCGCGGTACAACGACAACGCTTGCGGATCTGTCGTTCCAAGAGCCGCTCCCATGACGGAGGCACCCGCGACCAGACTGCCGCTTTTCAACCGAGCAATCTCTACGGCAAATTGGATTGAACGTTCTTCACCGCCAGTTGATGCGAGATCCGCGTCTTGCCCTACGGTCGATGTCACAATCGTGCTGGACAACATGTTGATCATTTCGAGAAACAGCGACCGGTGTTCACTACCGATTTCCGGAGCACTCAGCGTTGAAAAGGCCGCTGCGAGAATCGCTGTCGACGCGTTGAGGGCGCGGGGCATTCCCGCATATGAACACACGACCGATTCATCCGCATCTTCAATTTCGTCAAGAAGATCAGATGCCGCGATGCAGAGCTCAAATGCAGCAGCTACGCGAGGCGAAAGTTGAGTTCGTCCGTGAGCCGCGGAACAGCACGCCAGGATGATGTCGTGGAACAACGAGGGGTGATCTTGATCGAGAATTCGTCCTGGTTGCGACAGGGCCAGGAGGATCAATTCTTTGAAGGGGGCGGGAAACCCCGCCCCCTCCACCGCATCAAGCACGATTTGTTGTGCCGTTGTTGCTGACATCAACCCTCTCAAGGTTGTACGTCAGCGGACGTGATGACGGTATTAGTACCAAGCTCCGAAGTGAACATCGCCAAAGTTGTCGTCGTCAGCGATCTGTCCGCAAAGCTTGGATACGGCTGCCTGAGCGTCGACACCGAGATCAAAATCGGCAAGAGCTGCCTCAGGATTCGCCATCGCGGCCGCTCGGAATTCGGCGTCACTGACCAACCGACGGACAACGGTCTCCATTGACTGGAGCTCCATGTTTCCCCCACTTCGGCCTCAGCGACGCAAAGTACCACGTGCGCTACTGGGCCCATTCTATGAATTTGTCCGGACAGCGCCCACTGCCCGATGGTACTGTCAACTATCATAGCGGCAATACTTTAATACTTCCAGTGGTTTCTGTGCATTCGTGTCACATTCCTGAATTCATAAAGACTCCGGCGAGGCGTTTCGGTGGTCGGCCGAGAACAACATTGTCGGATTCACCGCGTCCGTATGCGCTGAAGCGACCCGCGGCCACGTTCGTCTCCAGCGGAATCGCCGCCTCGACAACGAAGATTAACGGTAGCCACACCAGCAGTTGCGTACACAATATTCGTAGGTATTGGGTCTGAGACGATCGTCCTGTTCCTTTTTGGTCCATCGCAATTAGATTCACGAATTGCTGCTTCATTGCATCAAGATAACGATGTCATCACAGTAGCGTGACCGTTCGAGGAATTTGATGGTCCCGTTGACCGTTTGAAATTGTCTGTGAGTCAAATTCGGTCCACGAATTAGCGGCGCCAACCCGATTAGTTCATGCCGTTCGGGACTGTCTCACTCAGCGGGAGTCGCAGTGATGCTCGAACCAGGTAGACGCCCTTACGGACCAATGACTACCGACCAATGTCATTGCTTGAACTCGGATCATCAGGTTGGGCGGAAGGTACTATGCATTACTGCTCAATCGGCTGGTAGCTGAGGACCACTTTTCGTACAGATTCGCGTTACGAGTTGTCGGGAGTGCGGACAGGGACGTCCTGTTGTGATGGATGCTGCGGGATCAGATTCGCACATGGTCTCAGACAAAAAACAACGACCCCGAAGGGCCGTCATCATTGTCGATTTCAACTGGCGGAAGCGAAGGTGCCAGTCGCTTCACCTCCGACAAAGTCAATCATTGTGCCTTCGAGTCTTTGCTGGTGACGAAGCGGCGCCGACCGATGCGCGCGGTTACCGATCTTCCAATACTCAATCCTCCGATTCTCAACTGTTTCGCATGCCGGTTCTGCAATCAGGACAAATCAGCCCAGGCGGATTCGTCATAGGTAATACTTCAAAACAGTAGTAGCAACTCTTTACAGGCAGCAGTCGGAAGCAGGAAATTCGTATTAAGTGACTCACTTCAATCAGGGTCGTCTGGTGATTCGCTTTTGGATAGATGGGATTGCTTTCACACTGTTGGGAAAATTACGGTTCTGTCAGCAGTATTTTGTTGAGCATGAGGACAATTGTTATGCGGGACATTCACCATGGGCTGGTAGCCGCCCTCCGGCGGACATCTCCGATTTGCCGCGACATCAAACCACGATACTCATGCAGTGAAGGAGCTTCGGTCGATGCATTGGCAAAGATTTTCGATACGGCAGCACGACCGAAGTTTGAGATCGGCGATATATAGCGCCAATCAGAATTGCCGCACGATGGTGCGGGTTGGGAGCGACACGAGCCAGTCGCGATTACGCCGGGTCGGTCTCGCGATTGCCGTGCTCATGGCGCTGGCTACGTGGATGTCATTCGTTCAACGTGCTTCGGCGACGAGTGTTGACTTCTTACCTGTCGCCGACGCCTCGGTCTATCAGGATCATCCGACCACGTCTTATGGCGCCCGTCAGACGCTCGAAGTGGACGGCTCACCGATCAAGCAAGTCTATCTTCGATTTGACATCCCGACGCTGGCCGGCGCTGTTACCCGCGCGACCTTAACGCTCCATGTGGTCGACTCCTCAAACCATGGCGGCGACGTTCATACGGTTTCGAGCAGTGATTGGGATGACTCTGTCACGTGGGTGAGTCATCCGGCTACCGACAGTCAAGTCGTGGCGTCGATCGGATCGGTTCGCAACGGCTCAAACGTGTCGGTCGATGTGACCAACACGATCACCGGGTCAGGCTCGATCTCGTTTGCCCTTACGTCGAGTTCTAGCGACGGAGCCGACTTTTCGTCGCGCGAGTCATCCCATCCGCCAGTCCTCACCATCGAGATGAGCGACGGTACTACCGCGCCTCCGCCCCCATTCGTCTCCAAGGTGACTCCGGTGGCAGACGTTTCCGTCACACAATCACAGCCCAACACTTCGCTCGGATCACGCCAAACACTTGAAGTCGACAATTCGCCTATGAAGGATATTTACGTTCGATTTGACGTGCCACATTACGACAGTTCGATGATAACCAAAGCGACGCTCACTTTCTCTGTTGTCGACTCTTCAGATCGTGGCGGCGATATCTATTCGCTGTCAGACACTACCTGGTCAGAATCCATCACCTGGAACACTCGCCCGGCAATTGACGGTGCTCGATTCGCCTCGTTGGGACGAGTGCATGAAAACTCAACCGTCAGCGTCGACATCACCAGCGCTATCAAGAGTCCAGGACTTTTCTCGTTGGCGATCGTGACGACCTCCAGCGATGGAGCGGACTACGACTCGCGTGAGTCCTCCCATCCGCCGGTGCTGACCATCGAGACTGTGCCCTTACCGTCATTGTCCCTCCCGGTACGAGCCGCCTTCTATTATCCTTGGTTCCCGAGCGCCTGGAATCAGCAAGGTTTCAACCCGTTCACGCGTTATGATCCTACGCTTGACTATTACGACTCCGGCGATCAGTCGGTCATCGACCAGCACGTGGCGTGGATGCAGCAAGCGGGGCTGCAGGCGGCTATCGCCTCCTGGTGGGGCATCGGCACACCGACTGACATCAACTTCCATAAAATCCTTCAATCCGACAACAATGGATTTAAGTGGGCAATCTATCACGAGCAGGAAGGCATACGCGACCTCACGCAAGATGATATTCGAGCTGATCTTGCCTATTTGCGCGATACTGCATTCGCTGATCCAGACTATCTCCGTATCGACGGAAAGCCGGTCGTCTTCGTGTACAACACAGACAATACGGACGCTGGAGTGGCGGAACGGTGGGTGCCAGTTGCCAAGGAGTTCAACGTTTATTTGAGCCTCAAAGTCTTCGCCGGCTATCGGACCATTACTCCACAGCCCGACAGCTGGCATCAGTACGCGCCGTCGTCGCGACTCGACCGGCAGTCGGGGTTCGCGACCACGATCTCGCCAGGATTCTGGCGAATTGATGAAACTGATCCGCGTCTAGCACGTGACGAAACCGCCTACGCGAATGCCGTTCAGCAGATGACGGCTTACAATGATCCATGGCAACTGATAACGACATTCAATGAGTGGGGGGAGGGCACGGCGATCGAGCCTTCCACCACGTGGGGAACTCGCTATCTCCAGCTAACGGCTGGGGTGCCGGTCTCGTCACTTCCATCTCCATAGTCGCAGCGCGTCGAAATCGTCATGGCTGAAGCAATCGCGTCACCCGAAGGGCTGTTCACAACAGTTTCGACAGGAGTAGCCGCGCGACGTTTCGTCGACATTCGGGGAACGAGCACGGAACATCGATCGCTGCGTTGGGGGGAAGGAACTTTCTCGCGCGCCGCGTCTTTCAACCACAACGCTCGCGCAGACGGTTGCCCGAGCACTGTCGTCACCGTGCTGACTGCTGCTTGATCCGGTTGAAGTTGGGCAACTCGGTCGACCAAATGCGATCGTCTCTACCCAACATACTTCGCTCGTGACACAGGTTTACCGGCTGGCGGTCGCGTTGGTTGTTCAACACCAAGACCAAGCGGTGGCGGAGTTCGGGCACGAGCACATCTAAGAGTAAGACGGCAGCGTGCTCGCTCTCGTTCGTCCCAACAGAGGCCACTGGTGCAGGCAGATGTTCAGTTGACAGCGATATGCGAAGTCGCACCGACATGGCACCTCGATTTGCAGGAGACATTCGACAGTCGATCTTAGATGGTCCGAAGAGCGCTGATGGGCGGACGTTGCTGCACGAGTTTCCGCGTTGGCAAGCGATCTGTCGGTCAACGTGGCGCTGGATCGTGGATGTTCTATCTGCGGCCATCGTGCGTGAATTGCAGCTGATGTTGAGCTTCGCGCAGAGCCGCAGCGCCCAACCTTCACCTATCACCGCAGGTGGTCAAATGGTCCGGAGTTCTCCCGACAGTTGATCTGGACGTCGGCCACTCGGACAAAGCGGAAGCTCGAGTCCATCCAAGCTACGCGCTGCGGTTGTAACGTTGGGCTATCTGTTGAACGTGCTGATTACTCCGCCAACAACCTTCAACGCGAACAGGCTCAGCCGGTTAATCAGGCCGTCAAGGACACCGCGGTCGAGAATGCCGATCCGAAGTCAATGTCGATCAGCAGAACTCGGCTGATATTCCGGCAGAGGCCACGTCCACGGACGGAATCGAAGTGCATGAGGTCAATTGCTTGATGCCAAGCATCGCTTCGTCCTCTAGACTCGCTTGAGGAGCGCGGAGACGGGCAACCGTTAGACGGTCCGTTTCGCGGAGGCGCGTTGGGCCTGCATATCACAACTTCGATCGTTTCCCGGAGACGCGGTGGGCGTCGACTCGAGGTATTGAGTTCGAAGCTGCTCAGGCGCTTGCGAGACTTGCCTTTCAAATTCAGGATGGCAACATGCCACTGGCAGAAGACCGACCAGCGCTCGGAGTAACTCCGAGCGCCGGCCCATGTTGTTCGATTGGACTCAGCAAGCGACGCTTGATCTCCTAAGAGCCAGCGAATGCAATGTCGTCATACACGACATCATAGGTGCGGCCAGTCAGCGTATCACCGATTTGTATGTGCCCAACCGGCGTCGTTCCCCAGTTCGCGGTCAGCGTAAACTCGGGCACGAGCACTCCATCGAACCAGACCTGCGTCGTGACGCTTGGGCCATTCACAACCACATGCAACTCGAGCACGTGCCAGCCGCTCCCCGGTAGAACGATTTTCGAACTCAGCGTGTTGACGCCGGTCGTGTCGTTGCGAAGTCCGAGAACTCCGTTGCTGGTTACATACAGATATCCGATTGACGCTCCGGAGGCCGTCCGCAGCCGGAGCATGTTGATCTGATTGTTCCCGATACTCTGGATATTGACCGAAGCACGCAGGTACGAGTCCATATACGTTGCGGAAAGCGTCTTCTTGGCGTAGGTGCCGGTTGTGTTGTTGGCGTCGCTTAGTCCCTCAACCGCGTAGCTACCGTTATGTACCTGAGTCCCCTCCACGGTCATCCCGTTTTTCGATGTCCAGGCGGTCAAGCCGCCCGACTCGAACCCATCGCTGAAAGCAGCAGAGGGCGTGTTCGCAACGCTGGGCGCGCTCAAGTCCGAGGCATTCCCGGCGTCGTCGTCTGCGACCACCTGATAGCTATAGCTCCCACTGGGTTCGACGGCCACATCCGTATAGCTCGTGACAGCGCTGTCGACCGATGCCAGCAGCACGCCGTCGCGATAGATGTCGTATCCGGTGACACCCACGTCATCAGCGGAGGCAGCCCAACTCAGATCCACTCGAAGCGCGGTCGCGGTGGTTGCCAAACCATCCGGGACTGTTGGCGGAGTGGTGTCTGTGGGCGAGTAAGATGCTGGCGAAGACTGGAGCGAGTGATTACCCGACGCGTCGAACGCATCGACTGTGTAGGTGTAGCTCGTGTTGGGCTGCACCGAGGTGTCGCTGTATGTGGTCGTTGTCCCATTGACGGTATCCAGCACAACGCCGTCGCGATAGATCGTGTAACCGGTTACACCAACATTATCCGTTGAAGCGACCCAAATGAGGTCAACCTCGCTCGTACCGTTCGCCGTGACCACGAGATTGGCCGGAGTGCTCGGCGCCGCCACATCGGCGGCGACTCCGGCGAACGCCACGTCGTCATACACGATGTCATAGGTGCCCGACGCGGTGTCGCCGATCTGAATCTGGCCAATCGGCGCCGTTCCCCAGTTGCCGGTTGTCGCGAGCTCGGGTACCAGAACGCCATCGAGCCAGATTTGTGTGGTGCTATTGGAGCCGTTAACCACGAGGTGGATCTCGACAACGTGCCATCCGCTTCCCGCCGCAAGTGAACTCGCGCTCGAGATGTTCGTCGAGGTCACGTCACTGTGAAGTCCAAGGTGACCACCTGCAGTCACGTACAGATCGCCAATCGTCGCGCCTGCTTGGTCACGCCAACGCAACACGTTCACCTGACTGCTGCTCGTCAACATATTGATGTAGGAACGGAAGTAGAAGTCACCATACGCTCCGGGCAGTGTGGCTTTTGCATAGGAGTTTCCGCCGGTAACCGCTCCCTCGGCGGCGTATGTCCCCCCATGGACACTGGTTGATTGAATGACGAGCCCATGGGTGGTCGTCCACGCACTGAGCGTGCCTGATTCGAATCCTTCGAAGAAGGCGGGTGCCGGAGTCGTTATGCCCGAGGACTCACTCAACGCTGAAACATTGCCTGAGGCATCTCGCGCCAGCACCTGATAGCTATAGCTGGTGCTGGGGTCGACCAATACGTCGGTGAAGCTCGTCTGACTCACGTTACGCGACAGCATGGTGCCGTCACGGTAGACGTCGTAGCCGGTAACTCCAACGTTATCGCTCGATGCGGTCCACGTCAGATCAACGCTGAGAGCCTGCGTAGCGTTGGCTGTCAAACCGGTTGGGGCAGTCGGTGCCTGCGTGTCCCCGGTCACGGGATCAAACGCCACATCATCATAGATGACGTCGTAAACCTTCCCTCCAGGAGTATCCCCGATCTGAATCTGACCGATCGGGGTTGTTCCCCAATTTGCAGTGAGCGACAACTCAGATACCGGAGCACCGTCAAACCAAACCTCGGTGGTACTCGCGGACCCGTTGATCGTGACGTGGAGGGTCAAAGAGTGCCAGCCGGTCCCAGGTAGGACGGTCACGCTACTGAGCGTATTTGTCGAGGTGGTGTCGTCTCGCAACCCTAGAGTGCCTGACGTCGTCACGTAGAGGTAGCCCAGCGACGTCCCGGATGAGGTTCTCACCCTCATCAGATTCAGCTGATTGTTGGCACTCACGACCTCAAAGTAGCTGCGGAAATAGATTTCACTGTAACTACTCGGGAGCGTTTTTTTGGCGTACGTTCCGGTCGTGTTGTTGGTGTTGCTCAGTGCTTCCACAGCATAGCTGCCCGCGTGGACGGCGCTTCCCTCGACGCTCAGCCCCTTCGTCGTCGTCCATTTCGAGACGGATCCCGATTCAAATCCGTCGCTGAAGACAGCTCCGGGCGTCGTGACAATGTCGGGCGAACTCAACGCCGACACGTTGTCGGAGTCATCCCGAGCCAAAACCTGATAGCTGTAACTCGTGCTGGGGTCCACCAGTACATCGACATAGCTGGTCTGCTCAAGATTCTGCGCCACCAACGTATAGTTACGATAGATGTCATACCCAGTGACAGCGATATTGTCGGTCGAAGCGGACCATGTCAGATTGACTCTTAACGCTGTTGTGGCCTGTCCCGCCAGGTCGGCGGGCACGCTAGGTGGTTGGTTGTCCGCCTGCGGCGTCACCGAGGCTGGATCTGATTGCGAAGAGTGGTTTCCTGTCGAATCGAACGCGTCGACGGTATAGACGTATGTTGTACCTGGGATGACGGTCATATCGCTGAAGTTGGTCGTCGATCCGTCGACGGTGGTCAACACGTTTCCGTCGCGGTAGATCGTATAGCCCGTCACTCCAGTGTCGTCGCTCGACGCATCCCAACTCAGATCAACCTGATGAGGATCGTTTGAGGTCGCCGTCAGGTTAGCCGGAGTAGAAGGCGACTGAGAATCGCTGGTCGAATAGCTGTAGGTCATTTGGTCGAACATGTGACCGGTCGAATCCGTCGGCGAGACGGTGATGGTACCGTTTGCGACGGTTACGAGCAGGAAGTGGAAGACCTGTGCCGGAGAGGTCGGCACAGGGGCGCTACCACACGATTTACCACCACCTAAGCCACCATTCGCCGAATAGGACCAGCCGAGCGCGTATGCGTCGTTTGGACTGCACTTCGCCGACCCCGCACCAACTGGTTCGAGTTTCGCTCCTCCGCCGCCGGTCAGGTAGCTCACCATTCCTGCTGAATCAGGGGTATTTCGCTGATAGGTATGTGTATGGCCGTAGAAGGCCACGTTGACTCCGAACTGATCGAGGAGCCCCTGCAGGTTGCCCGGTGCCTGAAGATACGGATCTGTTGGCTCAGTGGCGTTGTCCGAGTAGATCGGAAAATGGAAGAACGCGAACTTGGCCGCCCGCGGATGGCTGGCCAGGTCTTGCTGCAGCCAAGCGTACTCGTCCGAACTGATCGTCCAATGATAGTCGCGATCGTCCTGGTACATGTTGGCGTTCCCGACGTTCTGATCCGGCCATGCAGCTTCCAGCACGTAGAATCGCGCCACACCGGCATCGAACGCGTACCACGCGTTGGGATAGTTGGCTGGGGTGATTCCATTTACGCAGCAGTAGTTCGTCACCGAGTAGCTGCCGCCAGAGAGTGCGACCGCCTGATCTTCTGGGAAATTGAGGATCTGTGGATGATATGCGGCTGAACTGCCGAATCCGTGATTACCAATCGCCGGGAAGATCGGGATCGAGCTGCCTGGGACGGCCCAGAACGAGGGACCGAAAACCGAGCTCGTGTTCGCCCCGGTTTGCTGCAAGTCACCGTAGTTCGTTTGCGTGCCAGACGGGTAGCCGTTGTCCCCGACGGTTACCGCGAACCGCGCCCCGCTTGCCGAAATCTGCTGCATGAGGTTGGCCATGTCGGGATTCGCACCAGTGCTGTCAAGTTGTGCCCAGTCACCGAACACTGCGAAAGAATAACTCTCGTTCGATCCGGTCGGAACCTGGGTTCTGAACTGTGGACTGCTGTTGCTGCCGAGCAGGTCAGTGCTTCCCAAGTAGACACGATAACAGTATTCAGTATCAGGGGTGAGCGTTAGCTGAGCTTTCCATTGATACTCAGCCACGCCATTTACGGACATGCCGGTGCGTGTCGCGTTTACGCTTTCCGTTGGGGTGCAAGATCCACTGCTGACGGCTCCGAATTTGGCCGATCCGGTGGTACCGCTCTGATCGGTGGCCCAGTTGATAGTTGCGTACTGCGCAACGGTGTCGGTCAGATATGGGTATCGACGTAGCGCCGAGTTGTAGCCAGGGACTACCGCTTGAGTCGAGCCAGTGGTCGACGTGAAGTTGGCAGTGGAGATGCTCTGGCTCGTGGCGTCCGTCGCAATCGAGCCGTAGCCGTGCACAACCTGGCGCTTGTTCCCAGGGGGACGAGTCTTCGCGAGAGTGACCTGCGACGCTGCGAGATCCGATTGGTTGCCAGACGAATCAATAGTCTCAATCGTGTAATTGTAGGTTTTCCCCGGCTTTATGTTCTCGTCGATGTAGCCCAGACTGCCACTGTCAATCGTGATAAGTAGCGATCCATCACGGTAGATGCGATACGCGGTTATTTCGCTGTCATCGCTCGCGGCATACCAATCGAGATAGACAGAACCATCACCGGCCGCTATTGCCTCAAAGCCTTCAGGCTCGCTCGGTGCGAAGGTGTCCGTAGTTTCAGGCTGATCGGGCGTCTTCACGGTCACAGTTGCTATCGAATTGATCGTTTTACCTTTTTTGTCTTGCAAAGCAAGAACATACGTATACGTAGTTGCGGCTTCAACTGTCGTGTCTTCGAAATGGCTGACCGATGATTTCACCGAACCGAGGTATTGTCCGTCGCGCGTGACGCCGATATCTGCGGCGGCCGAGTTCGTACTGCTCGTCCACATCAGATCGACTTCATTGATGCTGACGGCCACCGCTGACGCCTGGGCTGACTCGGGCGCCGGAAAGACTGGAGCAGCCAGAGCGATGCTCGGAAGAGCGGCACTGACCAAGCCGATGACGAGGCCGGCGATGGCTATCCATCTCAGGACCCTGCGTTGCATCGTCCCGACCCGACGCGGGTCAACGGTACGTCTGATGAACTCTTCGCTCCGCATGTGCCCCCCTATACTACGAACCTCGGTGTCGCGGAATCGTCCTGGTTCAACGTAGACCGAGATCGACGAGCGAAATGTGATGCTCTCCGCGAGCAACGTTTCAGATCAACAACCGGCGTCCGTGGGTCAACCCGACCGTGAGCCTCGGATCGAGCGAATCGATACGAGCATCATCGCGGTCAATAGCACTGCGCCGAAGAGGACTAACGGTGAGAAACTCTCACGCGGATTCGCTGTCGGTCCGATTGGTGCGTCCGAGTCGAAATTCGGAACTGCCGGTCCCGCCGTGTTGAGAAGATCCGTTATTTCCGAGAGATAGGTCATACCGAAGTTCTTGCTGGGCTCCACGTATGAATTCTCACTGAACTCATTCCAACTGATCAGCCCGATGGCATCGGAGATTGACCTGGATGCGGCATTGAACTCTGTCCGCAACGTGTTGCCGTGATCGCGATCGACCACGCTTGTTCCGCCGATAGAGCGCGCGTCGAACCCAGGGGCCGCGGGTGCGATCCATAGACCGTTGTTCTGATGCACTGCAGCCGATATCGAGTTCAGCTTGTCGGCATAGCCAGGAAACGTAGCAGGGTTCACCGAGGACCAGTAATATGCGTCACCATCAACAAACGCCGCCAGCCGGTTGTAATCCGTCGCGTTGCGTTCACTCGCGAGAATCAGCAATCGGTCGCGGCGCCCCGCCGTAACGAATTGAACCCGGTCAGCGGAGAATTCCCACGTGCCTGACCATATGATGAGAGGACGTTCATAAATGTGGAAGACCTCGTCAGTTCCCCACTGAGCGATGAAGTAGTCGAAATCATCGGCGATTTGAGAGACTGGAAGGGGTTTGCGCTCGAAATCGAGGCCTTCGTAAACGATCGCGAGCTTGAAGTTTTCCTCGTGAGCAACTCGCACCAAGGTATCGAGTCGTCGCGATAACACATAAGTGTTCTTCCAGCTCACAATGAACCCGGTGATTCCCGCTTGTTTGGCCCACTCGATATGCTGACGCATCACATCTGCATCGTCGCTGGAGTACGGACCCAGGGTTGGCAGATCAATCTTGGCGCGATCCCACGAGCCCGGTGTGTACCAAATGTAGTAGTAAGCGAGAACTGGGACCGGTTGTGCCGGTAGTGGGGTGTTTGCCTCCGCTCGAGGAGAGGCAAACACCAACATGAGCATGACGCACAACGTCGCCACGCAGCCCTGCCACAACAAGTTGACCCGAAACTCCCGACGTGTGCGACCGAAAATCACGGTTGATCGACCTCCAGCCGTCCAAGTGTCACTGCCTGTGAGCCGGGATTGGCGGGTCGAAACTCAAAGCGAGCTCTCTCGAAGTACTGGATTGTTAGACCAGTGTCGGGGTCGACAAACGGCTCGCTGATCGGGTTGCCAAAGAGCGCCAATGATTCTCTGAAGGACGTGCCCGAGTCGCCGAAGTCGAGTCCGTGGCTCTGCCAGTACTTGAGGAATGCTCCGCATACCGTGTGTTCCGTGGCGTGAAAGTACATACAACCGGATCCCATGTTTGTTGAAATGTGTGGCACAGGCTGGAATGCCGCAGTAGTCAACAGCCCGTTGTCTGATGCATATTGGAATCCGATACGGCTGAGTTCGAATTCGTATGACGTTCCAGCATTCTCGGGGTGGTACTCCAGGGATTGCCGTTCGAATTGCTGAGCGATGATCCCGTGTTGCGGGTCAATCGTGACCGCATCGCCGATTGGATAACCAAACACAGGTAGCCCGCCATTTTCGACCCAGAATGACGAAAAGACCGGATTTACCGAGTACTGCATGACTGTTGATTCGTGTTGCGACACGGAGCCCGGCGAATTCGACGCCTGCGGAGTTGGCGTCGGGGTGGATGTGGGCGTCGCCGTCGGAGATGCCGTCGCTACCGCAAGATCATCGAGCGACTGAATCGAAATCAGACGTCCGTTCAACGACGACTGGTTCGCCGACGCGGCGTTCACGTTTGGAACAACAGGCACGGTGTCGCCGTGTAAACGTGTGTCAAAGGTGACGAGCAGAGTCGCGACCAGCGCTAGCACCGTGACACCCGCACGCACGAATATGCGCCGATTCGCGAACCTGGACGGTATGCCGAACGCGCGAATGACCATCGGACGGCCAATGAGAAGCAGCACGGCCGCCACGAAGAGCGCGAGTCCCGTCCCGACAGCCATGTCGAGATAGCTCAAAACGACAAGATTGGTTGTCTGGTCACGTGATACGTCGACGGGCGTGGCCGTGGCAAGGCCGTGCGCGCCAATGACTTTGATCAGATAGGTGCCACGTACGAGGGATTCAAGCGTGAGACGACCGTTCGAGTCGCCCGATAGGATCTGATTGGAACCGTTCGGATAGGTCACTTCGAACTGATGTCCGCGTTGAAATCCGAATAGCGCATCATGCGCCGTGAATACTCCCGAGAAGAGGAGCGTCTCAACATTCCATTGTGCGTTGGCTTCAGGCGTGAATCGCTGTTGGCCCGAGTTAACGACATTTGAGCCATCGATCGTGACACTGTTTATGCCCCATTGAATCGGGACGCTCTCCAAACCAGATTGGCGCCGAATGACGCGAGTCGCAGCAACCCACTGCGGATCGTCAGTCTGGAATTGAAGTGTGGCGCCAGTGGAACTCGTTGCGACGATGCCGCTAATGCGGGAGAAATCGACCGGATCGCCGTGGGGATCGGCATAGTTGAAACTAACGAGATCGCTTGTGTCAAACCCCACTTGAAGCTGAACCGTTGACGAAATCGAGATGCTCCGATCGGGAGAAAATGTGTCATCGGCCCACCGCGAAAAGACTGCGCGTGATCCGGAAAGCTCGAGAGACGAGGCGACGAGATGAAGCTCGAAGTTGCCGGCAACTGCTTCTTCAACGTGTATGACACCGTTGCTGTCTGAGCGATAGGACTGACTGCCTACCTCGATCTCAACCCCCTGAATCGAAGGAACGGTTTGGATCTCGAGCACAGCGGGCTCGACGTTGAAGTTTGTTGTTGCGTGGCTAGGAAGAACCGAGTCGCTTCCTGCGTAATAGCCGTCCAGTCGATACGTCCCACTCACTGGCTCACGGACAGAAACCGTTGCGTTGCCGCCTTCATCGGTTCGAATCTGCTGGAACGACGCACCATTGATATGAAGCACCAACAAAGCGTTTGCGACTGGTTGGTTGTCTG
The DNA here is from genome assembly GCA_963713965.1 of uncultured Chloroflexia bacterium. Lineage (GTDB taxonomy): Bacteria > Chloroflexota > Chloroflexia > Thermomicrobiales > Thermomicrobiaceae > CALAGB01. The sequence continues at coordinate 377,764 of OY970217.1, read as the reverse complement.
CTCCACTGACGAGACGAGCGGAGATGGTGATCGAATCACCAGCGCGCACGTCGTTGATAGGCACAATTGTCAGCGACGAGACGGCCGTCGCGTCGGCAGACGCAGTTCCGCGAACCGCAAACCAGCAGCCGGAGGCAATGGCGACGACCATGAAGATGAATCGAGCAGAATTTCTGATCGTCACGAATCTGCCTCCGGGAGACGCACCTTGCGATGCCGCATTAAGACGACTGAACTAAATGACAAACCTGCGAGGAGCACGGCGGTCCCGTAGGCCGCATAAATGACCTGGCGTTTCGGCGCGACCTTTGGTGCAACGGTATCCCTCTGCATCGAGATGAGATTGGCCGCTCTCGGTGCCTGGCGAAAGTCGAAGGCGCTCGACAAATCATTTGCACTTGCGTCTCGCGTTGCGAGCGGTTGCAAGCCGTAGTTCTGTTCAATGAACTTCAGAATAGACGTGAAGTCGAGCTGTGTATGGTCGATGAATCCCTGTTTAGCATATGGGCTGACGAGCAGGGCCGGCACGCGGAAACCGAGACCGTTCGCGTCTACCTGAGGCGGCGACACATGATCAAACCACCCCCCCCAATCGTCGTAGGTGAGCATGAATGCCGAGGAAATCCACGAGTCGCTTGTCATCAGAGATTGGAGAAGTGACCGCACGAACCGTTCGCCTGACTGGATGTTTGTAGGCGGATGCTCGCTTGGCCCCGACGCAACGACGTATGCCACCGCTGGGAGCGTGTCGTTGGCTAAGTCGACGTAATATTGACTGAGGTCAACGATGTGGCTCGCGAGCTCCGGGTCCTCGATGAAACGATCCATCGACAACAGTGGAACTGAATCTACCTGCGCCGCGCGGTTCGACGCGTACTGGCTCGCGGTCCGATAGTTCAGGTTGGAATCATAGTTCTGAACATAGAACTTCCAACTGACATCAGCTTGGCTGAGTCGGTCGAATATCGTGGTTAGGCCGTTGACATCGCCCGTGTTGCTCGCATCGCCCGTTGATGTCGCCCCGGCAACCCAGTATTGATGGTTGCTTTCACTGCCACCAATAGCTGAGCTGAAGAAGTTGTCGAACAGCACGTATTGATCCGCGATGTTCCAATAATATGGAATGTCGCTGCCGTCGTAATAGCCCATCGCCAAACGCCCGTCTTGGTTCCGTTGATTCAGCGCGTAGACGAATCCATCCATCGCGCCACCGTGCTCGTCGAGTTGGGCGGTGGCCGCGGTGTTGTTGAGGCTCCCTGGCTGAACGTCGTTGCTCCCGATGTGAAAGGGCGCGACGCAGCGCATGTTGTTGGGATCGGTAGGATCGACCGGCATGCACGTTCCATCCGGGATCCCGTTCGCGCCGGGATAGGTGCCGAAATAATTGTCGAATGAATGAGCCGACTGCATCACCACGATCAAATGTTTGATCGGTGTTGAAGACTGCGCGCTTGCAGCGGCAATCAATGGGCTCGCCGCGACGAACAACCCGACCAGAAACGCCGCGCAGTGAAGTGCTCGTGTCACCAGGATCATGGATGAACCGCCCACACCACGATGATCGGCTTGTCGATTGTTGAGCCGTGGCCGTCAGAAATCGGAACGGTTTCGGTGTGAACCACTCGGCCATTGTATTTTTGGGCATACGCGATGACTTTCGATGCAAACGAGACCGATCGATCACTTGAGAATGAATCCCAGACGACGTATTGAATGTTTCCGGATCGCAGTTCCAGATCTGGATTTCGAATCGGATCATACGACGGATTTCGATGAAGCGGATTCGTGCTGACTGAGAGCCCGTACGCGCGGCGATCTCCGTAGAACTCAAGAATATTGGCCATCGACGGCCCGATCGTCATGATCGTCGATCCGACTGGTGTGTTTTCGGACAACCAGAGGCCGGTTTCCCTGCCGCCCGGTACGCCACCGGAACCAGCGATGAACTCCGTGGCGCCCGTCGAACTCACGTTCTGCCAGGCGGGTATCGCCACAGACACCGCAAGAACCGCGACGACGAAAAGGTTGAGGTGACGAGTGGCCGATCGAAAGCGGGGTCGTCGCAGCGTCGCCTGTGGTCTCCACATCACCGCCGTTCGGGCGGCCAGTATCGCGACGGGTGCGGCGATTGGCAGCAAGTATTGGAAGCCCTTAACTGGCCACATCTGAAAGAAGAGACATGGCATCACCACCCACGCCGCCAATAGTCGTTCGCGCCACGAACGATTGCGCCGCAGTAACCAGAACCCGAGCAGTGCCGCCATCAAGATCAGCGGCCCGATCGCCCACGGTACCGTCGTCGGATAGAAGCTGAAATCGTGGTTTGGTCTTCGAAACAGCTGCCACACCAAATATTGATGCGTGCGCTGAGCACCGCCTCCTTCAGCGAGTTTCAGAGAGACGGGAAACGGGATGATGACGGCAGTCATGCAGGCTATTGATATCGCGAGATCGCGAATTCTTACTCTCAGTTCGGGCGTCAGCGCAAGAAAGATGTAGATCCCGCCGACCAGGATGATCGCGGTCTCTTTGGCCAGCACCGTCAATCCCATAGTTGCGCCCGCCGCATAGAACCATCCCGGATTTCGGGAGGACCCAAAGCGAATGAGGCAGTAGAGCGTCAGGGTGGCGCACAGCGCCATCGGTCCGTCAAGGAGTATCTGGCGCGAGACGACCACGCTGTACGGCATTACTGCCATCAGTAGTGCGGCGACGACACCGACTCGTCGACCGTATAGGTGTTGTCCACAGAGAAATACGAGGACAATTGTGGCGATTCCAACTGCGGCTGAAAGGAGCCGCCCAGCGAGATCCACATGTTCTGTTCCAGTGAACGTCAATATGGTCGCGAGGACGAATTGATAGAGCAACGGGTGTGCTCGAAAGATGGGGAAAAACTGCGACAGTCGCGGATCCCCAGCAATCGCGGCCGCCTGTCCGGAATAGACAGCTTCATCGCTGTTCACGCCGATGGCGTTGATTTGCCAGAGACGCAGGAAGACGCCGCTCGCCATCGCCAGTGCCAGAACTGCGCTGTCAACGAACGCACTCGTTAGCACGATTGACCATAATCTGGAGCGCAAACTGGGTATCGCGGCGGTTGTCTCCGCCGCGACTTGAGACCGAGAATCCCAACCAGATGGCTGGTCTGGAACGGTTGGACTGAGCGTCACTCGGTTACCCACTCTTCTGTCGCTGCGGAGCAGGCCATTCGGCCAGACCTGGCGTGCTCACGGCGCTCAACCTGATCGACTTAGTCAGCAGATGCTTGTGCAACGGGAGTCACGGGTGTTATCACCGAAAGGGTGGGCATCGGTCTGTAGCGATCCTTACCAGAAATCATCATTGGAATTCGGCGTGACCAGTCCATAGTCGAGCTCTTAAGCAGACTCGCTGGCAGGCCAGTCAGAGCCTCACGCACAATCAAGCGCTCAACTGATCGCAGATCGCCTTCGCCCGTTCCATGGAGGTGCTCTTTGATCGTGGGATACGGCGGGAATCCATATGCGTCGTCGCTATTGCTCATCAGGATGTCAATCGCGCTCACGTCGTCTAGGATGGTTTCGCCGTCACCACCGCGTTCGATCACAAACATCCCTGCAAGATTGGCCTCCTTCGTCGTCTTCACTCTTGGGATGAGTTGGTTCACGCGGTACTTCGGCGGCGGGACCAGCCACTGAGTGACTGTGTTGATCGTCGCCATGGGTAAACGACTGCGCGTCATCTGCAGCGCGACCTTCCGTCCGCCGCGTGAGTGGAGCCGGCTTTGGACAAACAGCGCGAGTCGCTGTTTGCGGGTTAGGGAAGGCGTGTGCACAGCCGCCACCGTGTGGCGGCTTATCGTCAATGGTTTGGGATAGGTGAGCACCTTGCGATCCGGACTGATGAGTGTCAGATCGTCAGATACGAACGAACAGTCGTCGGATGCTCGACGCTGTCGATCGAGGATTCTGAGAATCGTCGTCGTCTTTCCGGTATCGGTTCGCGCGGTCACGAGATACGCCTCGGACCCGAATGAAATGCAGGCACCGTGAACGAGTGCATAACCCTTCCGCACGAACGTCCACCTGAGAATCGGCTCAACAACGTTCGTGTACAGCACGTGTGGCGAGAACCTCAGGAGTGGTGAAGCGACGATCTCCACCGTGTCAGTGATTGCTACGTCGATCATGAAGCCAAGGCGCCCGAGGCCGTCGTGGTAAGAGAACTCAGTTGGCGTCGATCCCTCGGCGTGCTGGAATAGCGAGCGACGAAATAAGCTGCCGATTGTGACGTTGATCGTTGGCTGTGAGATCGGTGAATCACTCATAAACGCCGCGAGCTCGGGCAACTTCACGTCCGATTTCACCGTTACGATTCCATGAATGTCGTAGCAGTAGCCATCTGTCGTTCCCAACTCTTGGTCCCCATTCCAAATGAAGGAATCAGAGATTCCATATCGAAGCACCGAAAGCACCACCAGCGACACGAAGTTTGATATGAGGTAATGAACCTGAAACATCGACGTTAGGAGATAAATGAGTGGTCCCCTGAATAGGAGCGCAAAGAAATTCATTGATGCGAATAACGCGAACCGGGTGCCCCACGACCGATAGTTTCGATCTCGGAACACCCACAAGTCAGTGAGAGTGAAGTTCCACAATGTGGACGCGCATGTTGCCAGAATTGCGGATACGAGGTAGTAGATTCCCAGGAACTCTGTCGCCACGGCCATTGCGAGCATATTCACAATTACGCCTGCGAGTCCTACCGTCATGAATCGACTGAACCGAGCGCCACCAGTTCCAAACTTCAGCTCGGTGACCAGCATGAGGTAGCGCCACGCTTCAAGAGCAGACGCCTTGCTTTCTCCCGCGAACCGTTTGCCAAACGTAAACCCGACCTCAGTGGTACGGAGCGTTGGGTTGCGGACGATGATCTCCAGAAGGATCTTGAACCCGCGCGGGCGCAGGTCATCTAGATCGAGCGCGCTCTTCCTTACCAGAAAGAACCCGCTCATCGGATCGCTGACGCGACGCAGCGGCTTGGCGAAGGAGATTCGGGCGAGGTTGGTTAATCCACGGGACACGAACTGTCGAACGAAATCGAGTCCACCATTCACCTGGCCGCCGCCCGAGTACCGGCTTGCGACAACGAGATCGACGTCATCCCAACGTGTTTTGACCAGTAGGTTGCCAACTACTTCTGGTGGATGCTGTAGGTCGGCGTCCATTACGCACACCCATGGAGCCTTGGCCGCGCGCAGGCCGAGCACGACCGCGCCGCCCAGGCCGCCGACCCGCGATTTGCCGTCGCGATGAATGAGCACTATGCGCGTATCGGTTTCGCATCCTACGGCTTCCACGATAGTTGGAGTGTCGTCGTCGCTGTCGTCGACAAAGATGATCTCAAACGGGACACCCGTCAGCGATGTTTGCAAGCGCTGCACGAGCATTCGAACGTTGCCCGCCTCGTTGCGGGTTGGCACCACAATAGAGAGTTCGACTGCGTCCACGTCGGCGGCTGTGGTGGCGGGCATCGATGTCATCCTCCCATTGACCCATTTGGTTGATGACCGCTGGTCAGAACCACTGGATCGGAACACTACGTCCCCAGCGACGAACAATCGTCGTCGGCCTAGACAACTTCTGGGCTTAGCCATTTCTTCACAGTTGAGGATGGCGGCCCGCAATGACAACTCGCTGAACGCCGTTTGGCCGGTCAGTGAACATTTGCTGTATTCACAATGTTGATTGCCAGTCAGTCACGAGGGCTGATGCGCGGATTCACGCTCTAGGAGGTGCGAGGCGTGCGAATGTGAACGAACGAGATCTTGGACAACGCGGTTTTTGTGAAGAGAGTCGCCCGTATGTCACGAGATCCAGCATGTAGCACCAGTCGACGACGCGTACGGACGTACCTGACGGATGCCGAATCATGCGTAGTTGATAGAAAATTGAGAAACCTGTAAGGCATTCGATCCGAGATGCCGTACATTTCGGCGCATGAGGATGTTCGGCAATCGACCATCGACTGGTAACGTCAACTGGACGGGCAAGAACTTCATTCGTCCAATACGTACGGTGACGAATTGTGGCCGGCCCTGACATCTAGCTGTATCTGTTTCTGACTATTGTGTAAGTAACAGGGCGGTGATGATGAAAACAACGATCGATAGGGGTATCCCGATGACCCAGAGTGACTCGCTGACTGACATGATCAATCGGGAGACTGGGGATGAACACAGTGGCGTCCCGTGCTTGGGATGACATGATCCGTGCATGGCGTAAGTGAAATGCGGGCAGGTTGCAAAATCTGAGCTATGACAGTGAAACCGAGTACGTGACGCGGAAAGTGGTACGAAGATTGGTAGCGCCTCGCAGATCGGTATCGGTCTGAACTGCGACGCGCGGGCATTGTAATACGGACAACAACCTGTGTCCGGGAACGCAGAGTTGTTGATGATCGGGATCTTCATCGGACGCGCGGATTGATCAGCTACGAACTTCGCTTCGTTATCCTTCATTAGTCAAGGAGTCCAGTCGAGAAAACCCGATTGCTGCCTCACGCCTGACCTGTTCATACTCTGCCTCGCAGATCAGGCCGGCTTGGTACAGCATGGCGATCCGTATTAATTGATGAATCTGATTCCACTGGCAGATCTGAATTTTGCGAAGACTAGCGAATTCATCGTCTGTTATTAGACGTTGCTCATGAAGTGCGTCCGAAAATACTAACTCGTCTCGAACATGAATGAGCAACTGTTCGTAGATCGCACGTTTTGTTGCGGAGGAAGCGCCATCACGAGTGGGACTTTTGAGGGGGCGCCACTCCGAAATTGGTTTCAAACCAGCCCATGATGAGGATAAAAATCTATCATCGCGTATTGGTCCTTTTTCGATAGATGGGTCGATCGTATCCGTCAACTCCTCACCGTTGAGTGACGCGATTTGATTGTGTGATGGTACTGCGTCAAAAGAGGTTTCGCGGATCGGCAACGGAAGGTAGGGACGATTGTCTCCCGCGTCGAAGAATCGCACGCCGGATCCCTCAAGAAACGCGAGGATCTCAGATGCGCAAACGCGCTCATCCCCGAGCTCGCTGTCCAACCGGAGTCTCAAACTGAGCAGAACGTCCCCATCGACGAAGACGATAAATATCGTTCGAACATCAGGCGAGGGAGAGGTTCCGGCGACAAGCGCCAGGACTTGTTCGTAGGGCAATGACATGAGTAGATCCGAGCAACGAATTTCGAGGTGATTCGAGCAAGCGCGAAGATCGCCGTGGCAGTCGCCTGATGCGAGGCTAACGGCCGCGCTGCACGCCAGCTTCGCGCCAGCGTGGGGTTGTCGAAGCTCCGACACGTGAGTGGACATGCGGGTGAACCCAGGAACCACCAGAGCATCCCTCAGATCCCGAACCCCCGCGCGGGAGAATCCGGCGACAAATCCAGGCCGACGCTGAGTCAATGTCAACCGACGAGGCTGTGACACTAACAGCCAGAGTCGGCGATTTTGTCCGATGCCATCAGCATAGTCGACTGAGAGGATCGAGCGTTCAGACGGGTCACGACGCGATTCGAGAGAGACTCGGTTGATAGCACCGCTGGGGATCCCGAACGAGCGGCGATCACTAGCGACGGTGAGCATGTTTGGAGTGAGTCGGATCTCGGCACTCTCGATTGGTCCGTCGCACGATTCAAATCCTGGAAAATTTCCGCGAACGTCTCCTTTGGTTTTCCAAATGATGAGATCGTTTGGCAGCTGCCTGGGCGTATTCCACACGTACACGTCCGCGGGATCAGCAAATGCCGACGTGGTGACACTGTCGTCGCTCGCGTTTTTCATCCACTCCTCGTTCTCCGGAACTCCCTCAGTGCAAAGAGTTTCTAGTCTCGTCATGCTGTTCGACAACAGTTCAGCCAAGCGGAGCAGGGACTCGGGCCGCTTCACATCTGCTGCCCAATGACGAGGGGAACCAGCGGGGCGACAAGGATCGGCTGGAATGAAACGCGGACGAGGGGGCACCACAGTTCCGACAATCTCATCCGCCGAGTCCCTGTCTCCTTCGCTGGCGAGACAAAGCATCAGTCCGGAAGCTTGCAGGAGAAGATGACAATTGCTCGTTGAGGCTGACGATTCGTTCACCGATCCTCACATTTACGTTGCGTTTGAACGACGCTGTAGGTGAGGATCGGCGATTGAGTTCGTCAGAATGTCAGAGGACTGCCGATGATGTGTGGATGAGGCTCAGGAGGTGGAGCAGGCGATTCGCTGGATATACGGAAGACGTAACCAAGTCCACGAATAGTGTGGATGAACACTGGATTGTCCGGATCCGGTTCAATCTTTCGACGGAGACGCATCATGTAAACCTGAACCCGGTTGGTGCCGGCTTCGTGGTCGCTGTCCCACACGGCGCGCAGCAAGGTCTCAGGACTGAGCACGACTTCCCGGTTGCGCATGAGGATCTCGAGAATCCGAGTCTCGATCGGACTTAGCTGGATCTCTGGGCCATTGGCGACTCGAAACGACAGCCTCCCGACGGAGAGCTCAGCCGATCCGACGCGAATTTGACCCAATCGTTGGTTGTCGAAGCGCTCAAAACGTCGGCTAACGGCGCGAATACGGGCAATTGCTTCTCGTGGATCGAACGGTTCGACGATGAAGTCGTCGATGCCGAAATCATAGGCTTGAAGGAGATCTTCACGCCGTCGCTCGCCCCACATCAGCAGCGGACCGCGATATGATCGGGATCGCAGGAATCGACAAAATCCGGGTCCTCGTGCACCGTCAAAATCGATGTTGACGAGGACGACATCAGTCCCATTGCCCGTTGCCTGATTGATCGCGTCTATCGGTTCGATGCAAACGACAACCCGTTCGCCCGCTTCGATCAGCGCGAACTCAATAAGCTTGCCGGTCAATGAATCAGAATCTACGACAACAATTCTCATGTTCCATCCCGACTGCTGCTGTCGCCCCTTCAAATGGGGAAATGCGTGGTCCACGCAACGCCTCCTTAGCGGAGACGTTTAATTTGCGGCCAACCATTTTCGGGCGAGACTGTGACGACTAATTTCCCGAACTGGCGTTCACTGCAAGTCGCACTTTATGTGAACGGAATTAGAGAACTCCGCGCCTGTGCGGGGGAACAGATGAACATTCATTCATAGTTCGCGTCAGCTGCCCAACTCGGATCACTTCGCCATGATTGCAAATTACAGGCGCTGCCTAGTACGTGAATCAGGCACGTTCGAGAGTCGTTCACCAAATGTGATCGGCACGTCTGCTCGCGCGCACGGGCCTTATCGAACTGAAATGATCGTCGGAATGACTATCCCGCCAACTCGCCAATTTCGTGACTAGTAACAAGCTCGATTTCATCGGTGTGCTCGCTTGTTGGCCGCTCTCGGAGTTCGGGTACAAATGCCGGCAATTCGTCGCCGAGAAAATCTAGATCTCCAATCGTGTCATCTTGCCAGCGAGTAAGCGAGTGGCGACCTGAGCGAAACGCATATCCAACAGATCTCACCGTCACAAGGTATTCGGGTGAGGTTGGGTCTCGTTCAATCTTTCGGCGCAGACGTCGAATATACACATCCAATCGATTGCTGTCCCCAAAGACGTCAAATCCCCAAATACGATTGACTAACGTGTCTCGACTGAGCGCAACGTCCGCGTTACTCATCAGGCATTCCATCAAACGCATTTCAGTCGGGGTCAGGTGAACAGAAAGCCGCCCATCAATCGAGAGTCGAAGGTCTTTCACCGACAATTCCGCATCACCGATTCGGACCGTGCGACTCACGTGCTGGTGATCGTCATGATGATAACGGCTGGTTACAGCCGCGACTCGCGCAAGAAACTCGGACGGATCGATTGGCTTGGCAATAAAATCGTCAGCCCCGGCATCCAACAATTGAACTCGATCCCTGACCGATGCGGTTTCCGCAACGACCACAATAGGGCCGTAATAATTGTGACCTCGAAGCGCTTCGCAGAATTCAGCACCCTGCATATCAGTCAATTTGGCTTCTGTAATAATGAGACCAAACTCAACTGAAGTTATTCTCAACAGCGCTTCCTGTCCGGAGCAAACCTGTTGTAACTCACACTTTCCTTGGGTTTGAAAGACGAAATTAAGGAAACGGCTGCCCATCACATCCGGGTCGACTATCAGGACGCGTGTCATTGAGACGTGTCTCCCCTCCACTGGCCAAAGCTCCGCCGTCGCGTTGTTGAGGTGCGAAGTCCGATTAACGACTAGCGATGAAACTCCAAAAAACCGGCTCGAGGCTATTCTCGGCCGGTTGCACCACTTGCTCCATGCGGACCAGGTGCCCAGATTGCGGTCCGCACTTCAACGCTGTCCTTTTGAACTATTCAGTTGTCTCGATATTTCCAGTCGGTGAGGTTGACTTTGTCTCGAATGTCTCAGACGACCGCGCTATCTCCACCAGGACAGAGTTAGATCCCGCGACTTTACAATTTATTAACTTTGATCGACTACGCTAAGACTATCAGGAAATGCCTCTATGTCAACTAGCTGACACCGAGTCAACCCACTATTCGCCACAATTGTCTCTCTGGGTGCTCCGGAAGGCCGATAACCACACTGGTTTACGCCCCGTTATCCGATCGTGTCCGACAAACTTTCTCGACCTGCTACTGATTGGCCGAGGAAGTCTGCCGTGGTTGATTGAGCCCGGTCGCACGAATGCTCACGAAGACAGTCGGCCGAAGATCGGTCGATCGCCCGCACTTCGTGGCCCCAATTTTCATCGACGGATTGAAATACGGGCCTGTTGTGTGAGATTGTGTTTTGGGGGGCTGAAGACGTGAGGGTGTTTGCACACTCCCACTTTTCAGAGAGGTATTCGATGACCGTCGGTATTACCGCGACGTCGACATTGCGTTCACTCGTAGATCTGATCGAGGCAATTGATCGTGATTGGCCAAGCAGCAAGACCGAGTCAGCCATCAACAAGGCGATTGCAGAGTCGAAACTGCTCAAGGTCGTTGGGGCCACCATCATTCATGATCTTGATGAAATTGAATCGAGATTTCGGAAGTCCGTGCATGACGTCATTCGCGACATAGCCATAGAGCTCGCCCTGGTAGACACGCTGCGTTCCACTCCCGATCAGTTGATCCAGCTCACGGATGCGGTCATCATCCAGGCACTGGTTACGCCGACTGAGCCCGCTGACGTCTTGAGACGTATTGCGAACGCGTTCAAAGTAGAACCGCCGGATATTGTCCAGAAGTCTGTCAGGATGATAGGCGACAAGAGCTAATCGGAGGGAAGCACTTTCAAAATCAGGGAGTGTTTGGGCTCGCCCGTGGATGATTCCGGACCATGGATCTTCTGCATTCACTCTCTCGGCGTTTTCGATAATGTCCGTTCATGGGTATGTCCGGCTCGCCTGAATCCGGGTTCCGGAGCCTGCTGTCATACGTTCGCGGGTTCTGCGATTAGCAGCTATGGATGGCGCAAATACGGACCGTGTCTGAGATAAGTTACATACAGTGTCGTACGTTCAGTACGGACAGAGCTCAGCTGGATTGGAAGTTTTCGCGTCTCAGGGTCCGTTCACCTTCTTCTAATGGTGTCCGAATCCGAAACCGCCGATTACCTGTAGTCATTCCGCGATCGTGGCGACGATCAAGAAAAGATTCTGCAGATCTGGAGCAATTCACGGTCAGAGCGCGAACGCGAGGACGCACGAAAGTGCCAACTGAAACGGTGCCTCGATCCTCCAAATGAGCTGCACAGATGGAGAGATCTTGATCGCGAAGCGTACCAGCGCGAACGTAATAGCCTGAGCGCGGAACTCGCAACTTTATCTGAACCAAGAGATCTCGCTATGCACCTGTCGCAGGCAGCCAAGTTCCTGCCGGGCGTGGCACCTTCCTGGAAAACGGTAAGCCAGGAACAGTGCTATCACGTTGGTCGTCACTTGTTTGTGAATGCGGAGATTAAAGACGATCGAGTTGGGGCGATCACACCCCAACTCGAGTTCGTGCGTTTCTTCCTGTTTGATTGTCAACTTCGGGAAGAAAGCGCTAAGGAGCAGAAGCGACGGGCGTTGCTCCTCCCTGATGAATCCGCTGGTCCCGGCCTTCCTCCCCCTGCAAACGACCGAGCAATCTGACGACCAGACCACGGGTCGCCGCTATCGCATCGCACGCTCAAAGATGCCTGCAGCGACCCGGCAGTTGATCCGCGTGCGTCACGCGGATGGCGTTTCGCTCCGGACGCTCGCCGCTGAGTACGGCGTGAACCACGAGACCATCCGCACTATCGTGCGTGCTGGAGGCGGTGGTGACAACTCACAAGTGGACATAACTCCCTCGGTTGAGTAATTACAAAGATGGGAGTCGAACCCACAGGCCCTTGCCCCAAACGGTTTTTGAGTTGGCCCCATGCCGTCTTCCAACGTCGGCTGCCGTCCGCAGCGTCGCATTCGTACGACCTTTTTGTCTGCGCGTGTCGCGGGCGTTGGCTGGATGGTTGCCGGTTTGGCTACATCCCCGGCTACGGTCGGTTTCGCAGTACGACCGGAGATCGGGCTGCGAGCCATTTGTTTCGAGTGTCCGGTCAATTCAGTGATCTCAAATCAAACCTGGCCGCCTGCGGAACTTTGGATTGGTCTGAGGGAGTTTTGGAACATGTCAAACTTGATGGCTTTCGCGTCTCGTCTACGCCCAATCCCCATTTATACGCAAGCGGACGCGGTGCCGGCTGCATATGTGTCGTTATGCGCAAGGCACTCGTCAATCGTCATCTCGTCGTCGGCCGCCATGCTCCCTCTCCCAGTAACAATTACAGCGAGGGAGCACGCCAATTGGTCAAGTCGGGCTCTCCAGTGAATCGTTCTACGGCCCGGGACTTCCGCGATGCGCTCTGAGCGACGAGTACGGAACTGGTGTCTGTCTGCTGGAGAGCAGCGCTAATCGAGATCGCGCGCGTCGACCCCAGCCGCTCGTGCCAGCGGACCCAAACTGCTGTCCGTTGCCGAGAGTTCGACCAGCGAGCGCTCCTCGCCCCAGGATGGCTTGGGCGCTGCAAGCACGCGCGCGGTAACCCCAAGTCCGTGGTAAAGATCGATCACGGACGCCGAGGCCATCGAGACGATGCGGTGAGTACCCGAGTTCACGCGCGATAAGCCAGCTGCGCGCGAAGAGCCCGGCGAGCAGCAGATGGCTGCGTCCGCTCCGATAGCGCCGCGGAATAATCACACGCCCGATCTCGACCGGGCGGCCAGGCGGAGGCGCTACCGCGTAGAACTCACGCTCGGCAGGTAGCAGTTCCCCCGGGACCGGCGGCACGAGCCGCGCGCTCGCGATGATCGATCCATCCTCACGAGCGACAATGAAGGTGGCACCGTCATCGTGCTCATCACGCTCCCGTCCGTCCGGGTAGTCTTCCGGCTTCGCCCAGCCCATCTCGGTGACGCACTCGTATCGCATGTGCAACACCGCATCAATCTCCAGCGGAGTTCGGGCCACCGTGAACGACAGCGGGACGAGTGCGTCGAGAGCCCGTGAAGCCAGCGCGTCGAGACGGCCCAGTTGTGCAACGTCCGAATCGTGATCTGTGTGCGGTTCTCTCATTGATCGATCCATCATTGCCATCCGCTCATCTGACTCGCGCCGCGCCCCAGGGCCGAAGGTTAAACGCTGTTCGTTGAGGACGTGCCCTCAGCTGCGAGAGTCATCGAACGCAACCTGCTCGAGCAAGCCGTCCACAAGGACGCGGAGCGTGACTCCTCCCAGCATATCGACGAGCGCTGGCTCGACGCCGAGATCCCGTCGCAGCGCCAACTGAAACTCAACCGCCATGAGCGAATCGACACCCATATCGGTCAACGGCCGGTCGAGATCAACGCGTTCCGCTCGCATATCCATCACCTGCGCCGCGCATCGCACCACATGGCGTTCAAGGAGATCCCGCCGTTCCTCCGGTTCGGCGCTTTGGAGCAATGCGATCAACCCGTTGCCGTCCTCGTTCTGACTTCCCGAATCCGCAGTCTTTGGTGGGTGAGTCAGCACAGCGGCCGCCCGGATCTGGCCTGTTTCGTCCGACCACTGATTCCCGTCAATTCGTGCGACGGCAATCCGGGTCAGGTCATGGCGTAGGGCACGCTCCAGAGCGGCGAGGGCTTCATCGACGGTGATGCTCGCAACACCCTCTCCGGCAAGCCGACTCCGGACAGTCGGGTGACGCGTTAGGTAACCGACGTCGTCGATCGCACCCCAGTTGATGGAGAGGCCAGAGAGCCCCAGCGAACGGCGATGGAACGCAAGTGCATCAAGGAACGCATTGCCCGCGGCGTAGCTCCCCTGCGATGGAATGCCAATTAACGACGATCCCGACGAGAAGAGGACGAAGAAGTCGAGTTGCTCTCCAAGGCTGTGCGTGTGCAGGTTCCAGGCTCCCGCCACCTTTGGCGCAAGGACCACGCCGAAGCGATTCAAATCGAGCCTGCCGAGGAAGTCGTCGTCAAGCAACATGGCCGAATGAATGATTCCTTTGAGCGGAGGCATTGCGGATCGGATCGCGCCAAGTACCCGGTCGACGTCGGCTGCGTCGGCAACGTCCCCGCGCATCACCTCAATTTCAGCATCCGAGTGCAGCAGCGTATGAAACGCCGCGGCGTCCTGTCCCTGCGGGACACCGCTTCGACTCATCAAGACGATGTTCCGCGCGCCACTGCGGACGAGCCAATCTGCGATCGCCAACCCGAAGCCGCCGAGTCCACCAGCGATCAGATAGGTCGCATCGGGACGGACAAACGGGGGCACGCGTGGCTCAACGAGATCGTTCGGCGCCTGGCTCAGTGACAGGTTACGGAGCCGCCTTGCGTAGCACTCCGGACCGCGAAATGCCAACTCCCGTTCATACTCGTCCGAGTCCGATGTAAGTTCGGCCAGGACCGCATCCAGCTCATCAACTTCGGAGTTGGGGCTGAGATCGACCAGATGGCAACGGCGACTGACCTGTTCGTTCCGCAGGACGCGTCCAAGTCCCCACAAAGGAGCCTGCATCGGACTGGCGCTGCCGGAGTCTGTTGCGATCGCCTGCGCGCCGCGCGTCACGAGCCAGACCTCACCGATACCACGGCCGCCCCTTGTCGCCCGCATCAGGCTGACGATGCTCCCGCAGCAGATCTGCTGGAACTCCATCAACGCTGCCGTCGCGAGCTCCTCAGCCTGCGGAGCGTCCAGGCTCCAGAGATGGAGGAGGCCGACCGGGGTACCATCATCTTCGCCCAGTTCACGCATCAATCGTTGCCAGTGCGCCTCGCGGGTTGGGTTCAGATCGACACGCTCACTTCCGTGCCGCCGGTACCCTTGACTCGGTCGGATGAGCGTGCAGCGGTCGCCCCACTTCCGGAGAGCTGCCGCAACATCTCGACCGAACCCGCGCCTGTCGGCAAAGACGAGCCAGCGGCGTTGCGGCGACGCCGAGCTCGGTGAATCAATGGTCTCGTTGGGCACCTGCGCGACGAAGATCGCTTGAGAGGGTTCGCCGCGTTCCTGGTCGGCAGAGAGCACGACTGCGCCGTCAAAGCCAGCCTCCTCGAGCATTCGTCGCCACTGCGCGCTGCTGAGGAGTGGATGGTCGGGTCGCACGTGCCGGTCCGCGAAGCGCCACCACCCGTCGAACTGACCGAATACCAGGTCGAGCCAGGGGACTCGTTTGGTGATCTCGAGGAGAACGAGCAATCCGCCTGGCGCGAGCAGGCGCCGCAGGTGGCGCAATGAAGCGTTCACGTCGGCGGTCGCGTGAACGACGTCCGCTGCGATCACGAGATCGAATTCGGGCTCGGATACCGCGGGCTCGTGCTCGATATCGAGTACGTCAAAGCGCACCGTTGACGTTGGCTGCAACCGGTCCCGGGCGCGTTTGACGAAGAACGGAGAAACGTCCGTGAAGACGTATTCTGCCACGGCGTCGGGAACCCGGCTCAGTATGGCGGATGTGGTTGCGCCTGTACCCGCGCCGATCTCGAGGATCCGTAGTTTGTGCCCCGATCGCCGCGCGACTGCCGCGACGACCTCGGCGATCGAACGGTTAAAGAGAAGGCTCCACGGGGTACGACCGTAGAAATCCTCGAGCGCGCGCGAGGCGTCGCCCGCCACGAGCCAACCACGTGCATCTTCCTCACCGCGCAGGGTCGCGGCCAATCGCGCGCCGCTCTCGCGCACGAGCCGGACCGCGGATTCGACATCGGCGCGTTCGTCCAGCGCGGCTTTGTCGAATCCAACGTCTGCATCCGCGGTCCTGGCGATCTCAACTACGCGAGTGAAGAGCTGACGACGCCCCGGCAGAATCCCGAGTCGAGCCGCCTGTCCATCGCCATCGCCTTCACTCCACCCCAATTGCGCAAGAGCTGCGCGGATCGAGCGCACGGTCATCGCATTCAACGCCGGCTCGATCAAAGCGTCGTATTCACCAAAGCCAACCTCCGCCGCAAACCGGTCCATCAGCGGCTGAACATCTCGCGCGACATCGGATGGAGAGAGCTGATCGAGCCCGGAGTGCGGCAGTTCGGGTCGCGGCGACCGCTCCCATACCTCCTGCCACAGGAGGTCGCCAGCGTCGCGATGACCCTCGTGGAGCGCCTTGAGTCGCAGGCCTTGACACTTCATCAGGACATTGCCCGTGTCGTCGATCAGGTCAACATGTCCTTCAGAGGTGGCCCCGTCCACCCACGCGTGGCACCAGAATCGCGCTCCGGCCGGTGCGTGACTCACGATTCGCTTAACACCGGCGAGCACGATTTGGCCTCGATCACCGAGCGCATGTTCTCCGCCGGAGGCGAGCGCGGCAACGAACGTCTGGAACGCCGCATCCAGCAACGCCGGATGGGCCCGATATTCCTCGCTCGATTGGCAGGCGCTTTCGGGCAGGACAATGCGCCCAAACGCCTCGCCACGGCCCCGCCAAAGTTCCGTGATGCCGCGAAACGCTCCACTGTACGTGAGCCCGCGCTGGGCAACTGAGACATAGAAATCGTCCACCGCGACCCGGGTCGAACATCGCGCGCGAACAGCCCCAAGATCAACGGAACCGGTGACCGAACCGGCTCGAAATTGACCCAGTCGTCCGGTCGCATGACACGTCCATGACGTACCGTCCTCCTTGCTCGCGCTGTGGATCTCGACCCGCGCAGTGGGTTCATCGACAACGCACTGGAGCTGACGGTGCTCGCGGTCATGGAGGAGGAGTAGACGTTCAAATCGCACGTCCTCCAGCGCCAGTGAGCGTTGATCCGGTCCATGCAGCGCCCCAGCCGCTGCCAGCATCGTCTCGATGTAAGCGGATCCTGGGAACGCGGGCCGCTCCGCGAGCACATTGCCGCCGAGGAAGGCGAGCCGGCTGTCGCCAATGTCGGTTTCCCAGGTCGGCCTCGCGGTGCGAAGCCGTCGTCCCAAGAGTGGATGGCCAGTATCAGCGCCTGCCAAGTGGTGAAGCAACGGAGCGTCATCGACGACCGGCTCGAACCAGTGTCGCTCGCGCTGCCATGGATACGTTGGCAGGCGCACGTGATTCCCGTCTCTACCCAGCACGGATGCCCAGTCGACCGGAATTCCCTTTACGTACAGCGTCGCGAGAGAACGTAGCAGCGTCCGGCGCTCGTCCTCGTGACGGCGCAGCGACGGCAACACGGATGCTGAATCCCCTTCGCACTCCGCGAGACATTCTAGGATGGACGGAGCAAGCACCGGGTGCGGGCTCAACTCAAGAAAGAGACGATATCCGTCGTCCGCCAGTCGATTGACGGCCGGCGCAAACAGGACCGGCTGACGTACGTTTTGCCACCAGTAGCTGGCATCGAACGACTGCCCTCGGTTCCAAGTGCCTGTTGCTGTGGAAACGACCGGAATCGTAGCGGGACGGCAATCCAGGTCGGCCAGCACCTGCAACAGCTCTTCGCGAAGCCGATCCATCTGCGGTCCGTGGTAGGGGACTCGAACCGGAAGCCAACGCCAGAAGCGCCCTTGCCGCTCGAGTAACTCGCCGATATCGGTCAACACCCGCGTATCGCCCGAAAGCGTCACGGAGGTGGGACTGTTGATCGCCGCCAGCGACACGTGCTCCTCATAGCCGGCAATGACGTCCGTGATCGCATCTGCCGAGAGGCCGACCGCGATCATGCCTCCGCTCCCGCGGGCCGCGTGTTGCAGGCGGCCGCGCTGGAACGCGAGCCAGAGCCCATCACGTAACGGCAGCGCCCCAGCGACGCAAGCGGCCGCCATCTCGCCCGAGCTGTGTCCGACGACCGCATCCGGAACGACCCCACAGGAACGCCAGAGCGACGCCAGTCCGATCTGAAGCGCGAAGTTGGCGACATGTGCGCGATCGGCCTCGGCAATGCGGGAAGTAGCCTCGTCTCGAGCCAGTTCCTCGATCAACGACCAGCTGGAAAACTCGCGCAATATCCGGTCGCACTCTTCGATGGCGCCACGGAAAACCGGCTCCGCGCGCATGAGTTGCCGTCCCATGCCCCACCACTGCGGACCAACACCCGAGAAGATGAAGGCGAGTTTCGACGTGAGCCGTCTCACGTGCCGGTCCGCGGCGAGATCTGGTGAACCGTCACCCGCGACGTAGGCGGATAGGCGTTGACCCACTTCCGCCGCGGAGCTCCCGACCACGGCCACACGGTAGTCATGATGACTGCGCCGTAGCGCGGCCGTGCAGCACAGGTCGCGGAGTGGCGGTGCGTCGTCGCAGGACAGCAACGAGGCATATGAGCGCGCCAGATCGTGGAGCGCCCTGGACGAACGCGCGGAAATCGTCAAGATCCGGGCCGTCCCATTATCGTCGGGCGCGAAACCGGGTTCGGCGCGTTGCGGAGGCTCGGCAAGGATCGCGTTGGCGTTCGCTCCGCCGAACCCGAACGAGTTGACACACGCCAGCGCACGCCCAGGCGGTGCGGGCCAGGTCTCGAGCGTCGTCGGGACCCGCAACTTGAGCTTTTCGAACGGAATCTCCGGACTCGGCTGGTTGAAGTGAAGGCTCGGCGGAATTTGCCGATGTTTTAGCGCAAGCGCCGTCTTGATCAATCCGGCCATGCCGGAACCGGCCTCCAGGTGACCGACATTGCTCTTGACCGATCCCATCAAGCACGGGCGGTTAGCCGGCCGGCCGCGCGAATAGACCGTGCCGATCGCTTCCGCCTCACGTGGGTCGCCGACCGCTGTTCCGGTGCCATGCGCCTCGACGTACTGCACGTCAGTTGGGGCGACACTCGCTTCGCGCAGCGTCTTCACGAGCAGCGCCTTTTGCGCCGCTACGTTGGGCACGCTGATTCCCGGCGTGCGGCCATCTTGATTGATCGCGGTTGCCCGGATCACCGCGTAGATCGGATCGCGATCTGCCAGTGCCCTCTGCAGCGGCTTCAGCACCACTGCCCCCGCGCCCTCGCTTCGTACGTAGCCGTCGGCGTTCGCGTCGAATGGCTTGCAACGCCCGCCGGGCGACAGCATCGCGGACTTGCAGAACGCGATGGTCGCCTGCGGCAGAAGAATCACGTTGACGCCGGCCACAATCGCCAGGTCGCATTCGTCGTGAGAGAGACTCAGGCGTGCCAGATGCAGCGCGGTGAGCGAGGAAGAGCAAGCGGTGTCGACTGCGACGCTCGGGCCGTGCAGATCGAGGAAATGGGAGATGCGATTAGCAGCTATCGACGCCGCACCGCCGGTCAGAGCGTGCGCATCGATCAGTTCGGTGTTGCGCGGCTGAAGTTCGATGCTGGCATAGTCGTGGGACGAGATCCCGACGAACACACCCGCCTCGGATCCAGCCAGCTTGTCGGGAGACTGGCCCCCATCCTCGAGTGCCTCCCAGACGACTTCGAGCAGCAGTCGCTGCTGGGGATCGATACGGCGCGCTTTACGCGGCGAGATTCCAAAGAAGTCCGCGTCAAACGCGTCGATGTGGTCGAGAAAGCCTCCCCAGCGTGTGTAGAGCTTTCCAGCCTTCCCGGGGTCGGGGTCAAACAGCGCCTCGAGGTCGAAGCGATCCACGGGCATCTCCGTGATCGCGTCGACCCCATCGCGCACTAACGTCCAAAACTCGTCGGGGGTGTGGACCCCGCCAGGGAAGCGACAGCCAATGCCGACGATGGCAATATCCATTGCTCGTGTCTACCTACGACAACGGCGGCAAGCAGTGCCCGACGCGAGCATCAACAATGGTAACGCACGTCGTATGTGAGGAACGGGCCATCCTGAATGACGGTCCCCACGCCACTTACGGCGATCGAGCTGGAAGCGCTATGGATCACCCGGACGTTTGACACGATGACGTCGGCGGCGGATGCACGCCGGCCCGACACGCCAAGGGTGACCATCCCTGACCCACAACCTTCTATCGTGCCCGTGAACGTCAGGGTGCCCTGGAGAGTTAGGAGACCATCCTTGTGAATCACGCCGCGAACGTGCTCGGTGAACGTCCCATTGAGGTCTCCGGAAATCGTGCCCGCCACATCACGTTCTTCGATGACGTTTGGGCCGGCGCTGCGACTGGACGTAGTGGTTATTGATGTCACGAGACCAGTTCCCGAGCCGGTTATCGGTGGTGAAGCCAGAGCAGGAAACGCGAGAACCAATGCCCCAACGAGAGCGCCGACAATCGCGAGAATCCGAAACCGAGCCATGAAAACCCTCCCTTTCATTCCACCCGAATCGCACCTTTCGTGTGTACTCAGTTCCTTCGGGAACGGTGGCACCTGTACGTCGTACCGCACACAAGAATGGATGCGTGGGCAGGCCAGCGAAGCGCGCTGAACGCTCCATTTCTCACACCGACGCCGCCGGGCAACGATCTGCAATCACAAGAAGAACGCAGAAGCTAGTTGCTCGTGGCGAGTTCGGAGGACGTGCTGCGCTGTGCTCGGTCGACATCACCGACGCGCCGCGCAGTCGTCAATTGAGTGGAATCTCAATGGTAATTCCACTGATTTGTATGTTCAGCCGCCTATTGTCATCCTATATTTGACTGCTAAACCTTGTCAACTGAACGCATCGCAATCTCGCCCATGTCCGTGGGTAGTGTGGGTGCCGCAATCCCGGACAGCCTTAGATTGGCCGCCGGCCGATCCAGCGGTTGGTTGTGAAAGACCCCTGAGCTTCGGTGAACGTGAGTCGGTGGTGTTGCAAATCCCGGATTTGCACGTTCACCACCAAAAACGTGCGGATGAAGTAGACGACGAAGGCGGCGCTGATGACGAACATCATCGGGTGGATCTCGTGCAGCTTGCCACGGAAGATCTTGACGGCCGTCCAAACGACGAACCCAGCGCGAATGTCGTTCGTAATGTTGTAGGTCAACGGCATCAGCACCATCGTCGCCACCACCGGCAGCCCCTCTTCGATGTTGCTGAAATCGATGCCGCGAGTCGAGATCACCTTGCCATCTGGCGTGACATAGTCCCGCTCGCTCAGCACGCCCATCGTCATGCAGCCGACGATGATCAGTGCCGGTGCGGTCGCCTGCCCCGGTACGATGTCGACCAGCGGCCAGAAGGGCATCGACAGCAGGAAGAGAACGCCGATCACCACCGAGACTAGCCCGGTACGGCCGTGCACGCCGGTCTCGGCCGTCGACTCGATGTAGGCGGTGCATCGCCTGGCGACGGATTCAATCATCCTCGGCTATGACCGTGCACGGTCGCGTTGGGAGTCTCGTTTACGGGATCACGCAGTCCCACCGTCAGCGGACGGGAACGCGAGTGTGGACGTGCCAACGACCGTTGGAGTTGAGATAGAAGTAACCGGACGCAGTTGATCGCGTCCGGTTCATCGTATGCTGACAGCTATATTGCGCTAAAAGGAATATATCGGCGGAAGCGACGGGATTCGAACCCGCGATCTCAGCCTTGACAGGGCTGCATGTTAGGCCACTACACCACGCCTCCGTGCTTTGGCGGAGCGAATGCTACCATGATCCCGAAAACTCTGTCAAGATTGAGAAGACGTTGGCATGCCACGCACAGGTGGATCGTCGACCGCGAGAAACTGCAACAACAATGACGGGTTCTCATCGTTGAATCCCAAGTCCAACCGCAGTATCAGCTTACGAATCGATCGATGTTGGCAACGGCGCACAATGCCGGTGCTCGCGTTGATGCTGATGCCGCTCGTGATGATCTTGACAAACGCGAACGCCGCCGCTCCGTCGTTCGGACTCCCGTTTGCCGGTGCTCCCGGTCCTTCAACCTGGTACGTCGCTCAGTGGTACGGATCCACCCAATGGGCATACCGCAACTGGCACGACCAGTACAGCCAGGGGCAAGGTCTTCACTTTGGAGTCGATTTCGCCGCGCCCTGCAATACGCCCGTGCACGCAATTGGGGACGGCGTTGTCTATGCCATCGACGGGCCGTACGGCGCCGCACCGCACAACATCGTCATCAATCACCAGAACGGCTATTTCTCTCTGTACGGGCATCTCCATCAGCGATCAGACCTGGCGGTCGGTCAACCGGTCACCCAAGGGGAAGTGATCGGTCTGAGCGGAGACCCAACCACCCAAAACTGCGACCAGTCGTCTCACTTACATCTGGAAATCCGCACCAGCGGAATGTCCGTCGCCGTTAATCCGGTTCCGTTGATCGATGCGGACTGGCGCAGCGTGACTATAGGCGCCGATACCAATGGCCAGCACTTCGAGCTCTTTTACAACGATCCCGGGAAATGGATGACCAATGACGACCAGCCGAACACTCAGTTCGGTGGGCCGATTCTGAATCACTCGGGTCCAGCATGGCCACCGAGCTGAAACGCGTGGCAATCCTGGCCATGCTGCTGAGCGCGGTCGGTTGCCGGGCGCCATGGTCTACCAGTTCAATCCTGACACCGACGACAGTCGCCACCATCGCCACGGCCGCGGACACGAGCGAACCGACCTTGACGGCGACTCAAACGCCGACCAGCAAGTCGTCCTTGACGCCTGCACCAACTCTGAAATCGTCGCCACAACCTACACCAACCGCCGCTCCGCCTCCGACCCCGTCACCGACACCGCAGCCGGCTGTGCAGCAAGGCGCGGTCGCTCGATGTTGTGGCGTCCTTGCATGGGCTGACTCCGACAATCTGCTCGTGTTTGATACGCCAATCGATGGCAACAAGGGAACTTATGTGGTCAACGTGCGTGACGGAAGCCGTGCTTTCTTGTCGAGCGTGTTCGGCACTCCTTCGGCGTCGGGGCTGATCGCGTTCCCGAACGCACAATCGGGAAAGACTGAAATCAAACGATCCAACGGCGACCTCGTTTCTACCCTCAACAATGGTGGATCGGTAACCTGGATATCACCAGACGGCAACCGAGTCGTCTGGTTAGTCGATCAAGGGGTTCCGAATACCAGCTCGCTAGTGAAGCGCGTGGTCAGGCTGGTCACGGCCAACGTAGACGGATCTGGTCAGAAATCAATTCTGGAGTTCGAGGATTCCTCGGTTCAGTGGCAGGCCGATAATTATCACATCTTGACCATCGCGCGCGCTCAGGACGGCACCCATCCTGGAATATGGAGCATCGACACTCGTGATGGAACAAATGGCATCGTCGTGCCTGGCACGTACATTCAGGCGCTTCGAGTGTCGCCGGACGGTCAGAGAATGGCCTACATGGTGACGTTCAGCGGCGATTCGAATAAAGATGGAATATGGGTGTCGAACGTCGATGGTTCCAACGCGACACATTTGACGGAGATCGGCTCTTATCGTTGGTCGAATGACTCGAAGAGCCTGTGGTTCTTACATCTTGCCCCGCCAGGTGATGGAAATGATCGAGTCGAGCTGATCGATATCCCGACCGACACCGTGGTCGAAACAGTGCTGCTCGATGGTCGAGTTCTAAACAGTGATTGGGAGCTTAGCCCGGGCGGCGACGCGATCGCATTCTGGAATGAGGCTGACCAAACCGTTCACGTTCAGTCTCTAACCCCGTGACACGTGCTCAAGAGGTGCCCGCGACGGCTCCGCCCTTGCCAATCACCGATAGGGCAATGTCGGCCTCCCGGCGTCCAAGCGTCCCGGTGCCTACCAACGCCAGCCCATAGGCCAACGCCGCAAGCAGCAACGCGGGGAAAACCCCGAATCGCAACGCCGCAACCTCGACAATACCCATCGCTCCCGCCGCTAAAAGTGGTCGGATCGAGAATCCGATCCAATTGAATCGGCCCACATAGCGCCGTATGGCGACGGAGAGCGGCACAAACAGCACCACCTCGGTCGCGATCGTCACCGCCGCGGCCGCCATGTAGCCATAGACTGGCACCAGCAACAAATTGGCAATCAGATTGAATGAGACCGCCGCGGCGAACGCGACGGTGATGGTTCTCTGCCGATTGACCGCGATGAGGACATACTGTGTGATTCCATTGACATAACTCAGCGGAACGAACCAGATCAGAATGCGCAGCGCGGTGGCGGAGTTGGGCAAGTAGGAATCTCCCGCCAGCACGCGAATCAAATCTGGCGCCAGGATCATCGTGCCGATGGTGATCGGCCAGGCGATGATGAAGAGGAGCTTGGCCGCCAACCGATAGCTGTCGATCAAACGTTCAGCACTGGACGTTGCGTATCGGGAGAGGAGCGGGAAGACGGCCAGCGTGAAGTAGGCCGGGATAAGCGGCAGCATATTAATGAACTTATAAGCGGCGTCGTAGGAACCGAGCGCGGAATCGCCCTTGGACGCCTGGATGATGAAGACGTCGGCGCGGAAGAAGAGATTGAGCAATAGGGCGTTCAAGAGCAACGGCCACGAGAGCAGTGCCAGTTCGCGGGCGTCGAAGCGGGTCAGGCGCCAGATTGGCTTGACGCGAACGTGCCGGGCCGAGATATGGAACGCGATCGCGGAAAGTGAAGTAGAAACAAACGCGACGCCAGCGAGCCCGATAACGCCGAGCCCACCAAACAGCGCTGCCAGCCCGAAACCAACTCGACAGAAGTTGGTCAGGATGTTGAGTATCGCCGGAAATTCCATGCGTTCGCGGCCGTTAAAGACCGAATTGACCGCCTCGCTGTAACTACTGGGTGCAATAGCTAGGAACAGAAGTCCGATTGCAGCCAGGCTGTTACGCGAGAGATCCGACCAGGTCGAACCCCAGAGGACGTAAAGCCCGACGACGGGAATGAGACCGAGAAGGACTACCAGCCGCAAGAGCGTCGTTGACCCCAGAAGCGACCCGGCTCTCTCGGGATCACGCGATACTTCACGCGTGACGAGCACCCCGAGGCCGAAGTCGGACACCGTCTTGGCATATAGCCACACCGTTGTCGCGACCACGTATTGACCGTTGCCTCCCGCGCCGAGAATCCGCAAGACGAATGCGGCGAAGACAAGATCCATCGCGCGGTTGAAAAGCTGCGCGGCAATTGGCACCGCGCTATTGGTCAGGATTCGGCGCACCGTGTTCCCGGCGATTTTTTCGATCGTGGGAATCCCGATTCGGGCCACAGTCATCAGCGCGATGGTCGAAATGCAGGCAAAAAGGAGAGCAAGAGCAATGGTGAGGTCGGATTGAGTCATCCGGTCGATCATCGAACGGAAAGAGCTCCTGGTGAGGGCGAAAGACGTTGGTGGTCTGTCGATATACGAAGAGCGCTCATCTGAATGCCAGCACCGCTACAATCAGCACCGCGCCAATGCACATAGCGGTGATTATGCCGAAGAAGACGACCAGGATGGAGACGGTTCCAAACCCGATCTTGGCCTGACGTCCAGGGGGCTGAGGCTCAGGCGGTTGAGATTGCTCCTCAGGGTCGCTCATCGCGAAGCTACCGCCGATCGATAGAGGTCAAGGTGCTTGTTCGCGGCTTCTTCCCAGGTAAAGGATGCGGCGCGCGCGACTCCTTTGCTCGACAACTCATGCCGAAGCTGGCTGTCGTCGAGCAGACGCGTCATCGCGTCGGACAGTTCGTCAACATTTCCTGGAGCAACGATCAATGCCGAGTCACCTGATACCTCCGGCAACGCTCCCCGATCGCTGGTGATGACGGCGGCACCACAGGCCATGGCTTCGAGCACCGGGAGCCCGAATCCCTCGTACCAAGATGGAGCGAGCAGGCCGACGCTTCCAGCGTAGAGCGCTGGAATCCATGTGTCGTCAACGAACCGCAAGTAGCGAACTGCCATCGATTTGGACGCCTTCTCGATTTCCTCTACGATCGGTTCCGAGAGCCATCCAGGGTTGCCCACAATTGCGAGAGAGATGTCTCGCCGACGTTCGTAGAGGGAGGCGAACGCTCGCAGTGCCGTCAAGTGATTCTTGCGCGGTTCGACGGTCCCAACCATGATGAAAAATGGACGGCGAAGACCAAAGTGCTCCAGCGCCCGCTCAACGGCGCTCTCGTCAGGGGCGCGAAACCAACTGTCTACTCCATTGTAAATGGTGGTCACTCGATCGGCATCAATGTCATAGCGCTCGATGACGTCACGCCTCGTCGTCTCAGAAACCGCGATGACGCCATGCGCGCGCTCAAGTGTCCGTGGCACTGACCGTTCAAGATACCGTCGAAGATCCGGATGAGCGAACTCCGGCACGATCAAATAGCTCAGGTCGTGAATCGTCGTCAGCACTGGTCTCTTGCTTGGCGGCGCCACGAAATCGGGCTCATGATGCAGATCGACGGCGCCGACGAAGCGGTCGATTGAAATCGGAAGCTTGAGTCGTTGCCAGCCGATCGCTGCCCATCGCGGTGAGATAGGGATTCGTTTCGTCTCGACTTTTCCTGAATGCATTGGACGTGGGAGTGAGATCGTGTCTTTGGAACGCGATGCGTACCACAGAAGAAGCTCGTCGTCTGGCTGGAGCAACGGCGTGAGGTGCTCGGCAAGGCTTCGGGTGTAGCGCCCAACGCCGGCGCGCTGATGAACGGCGGACGTGTAGTCGATCGCGACGCGCACGCCTACCGCCAGGCCCATCGAGCGATCAGGTAGACGATCGCCCCCACCAAGAGTACGCTCCAATACGCTATCACTCGATCAAGGAGCGCAATCGATGCTGCCGTCTGCTGGGTGACTCCAATGACGGTCAGGATGCCGACGACGCCGAACTCGACGAATCCCAGGCCGGCGGGGGTGAGCGGGACGACGGTCAGCAGGCTCGCGAGCAGGGCTACAAACAGGGCAGCGGCAAACGTGACTCCGCCGGACACGGAAAGCGTCACAAAGTAGAGCCGAATACCTTCGAAGGCCCAGATCAAGGCGGTCAAGAGGAGCAGCGTCGGGAGCCGACCAAATGAGCCGAGTGCCCCCTCTTCGAGCTTAATGTAATGGTCAAGAACCCGTACTGGTACAAACGAGCGAAAGAAGTGTCGGAAGCGAAAGACCACAAGCACACCGATGATCAGCGCGAGCGCCAATCCGATGGCGACGTACATCCACACCGACACGTCGGCCGGAATGTGGCGTCCGAAGACGATGAAAGCGGTCGCGACCAGGACGATCCCAAGTGTCATCATGTCTGCCAGGCGTTCGGCGAAGATCGTGCCCAGCGCGGACCCAAACGACGTGCCACTCCGCTGCTTCAGAAGATAGCCGCGGTAGGCGTCCCCCAGCTTGGCAGGCACGATGCAGTTCGCAAACCAGCCAAGAACGTACACGACCGAAAGCTGCGGTATCTTCGGCAGTTCCTTGCCTTCAGCTGGCTTGACGTCGGCGCTTTGCAGGATCGATTTCCAGCGTGCCGCCCGCAGTCCAAACCCACCGTAGTAGGTGGCGAATGCAAGCAATAGGTAACCAAAATTCGCGTGACTCATCTGAGTGAATACGGCACCGAGGTCTAGATTGAATCGAGTTAGCGCAAAGCCCACAACGGCGATTGCGATGAGAAATGAAACGATCGTTCTGGGACGAAGAAAGCGCTTACTGAGCGAGACTCCGCCGAGGCCTGATTCGGAGCCCGCTTCCTCGATGTCCTTGGGAGGTTCTTGAATGTCGAGTTTGGATGTCAGAGGAAACTGCTCCTCGATGCTGGATCCGGTCATGCACCAGCCAATTCTTGTGAACCAACCGACACCGGCTCATCTGGAAGAAGTCGCGTCACGATGATCGCCAGTGCCCAGACGATCGAAAGTTGGACACCTAAGTTCAGGACATGCAGGTTCTCGACCACGTTGTGAACCATGAGCGCCACGGTTACCCCAACGGCACCGACACCAACCGCCCGCCCAAAGTCGCTTCCCGACCGTCGCACGGCGCGCAAACTTACCCAGAGTCCAGTCAGAATGAGCCAAAGGTAGGCTACCAAACCCACGATCCCGGTTTCTGCCGCGGCGTTGATGTAGTAATTATGCGCGTGACCCTCGGATATGGTGAATTTTGGGTTGACGGCAAACTCCGTAAAGCGGGCATTGAAATTACCGATTCCGACCCCCGTGAATGGACGCGCGTCGAACATTGCGATTCCCGTTTGCCAGTGTGCCATACGCTCGACCGCCGCGAAGTTGGCGTCAGTGACCATAACGTCACGTGAATCAAAGAACCGCACCTGACTTTCGAGCTGTTGAAAACGATCCTTAAGTGCCGCCGGTGCGTAGGACGCTCCTCCGGCCAACCCACCGAGAACCACGACTATGGTCAGCGCACCAACCGCCAATGCTCCGCGTCGATCGCTGATGATCAGCATGACGGCAATGGCCGCCGCGGTTCCCAGCCATGCGCCGCGTGAGAAGCTGGCTACGATCGCCGCCAGGCTGATCGCGGTTGAGAAGCCGAACCAGAGCGCGAGAGCTCCGAACCAGATGAGCTCGTGACGAATTTGCGCTGATAGTTCCATTCCCTTGCGTCGCTCAAGCCGGTAGTTGGAGAGGGATTGGTAGGCGCGTCGCAGACTCCACACGGCGAGCGCGGCCATTAACGGTCCCGTCAATTCAAAGTAGGCCGCGAACGTGTTCGGTTTTCCAAAGGTGCCAAACGCGCGGGAGACGGAGTTCGTCACGGCGAAGCTTGAGGGGCCAATGTCCTTGACCGTTTGAACGACGCCAAGCAGGCCCTCGAAGACGACGCCGAGTCCCATGGCAACGCTTGTGAAGATCACTGCGCGTCCAGTTCGGATGCCATAAAGCGCGACCACCAGCGCAAAGAGAGCCACTCCCCAGCGATAGAGCTCGGCAAACCCCGCGTTCATGTCCACCGCACCGCGCAGCGACAAGCTCATGGCTCCGTACCAGGCAACGAAGGGGACAAGCAGTATCGAGCCACGCAGCGCTTCACGACGTGAGACGATCTGAATCAGGAAGGCCGCCAGGGATGCCGCGATGGCGACTTTGGTCGCCGTAAGCCCGACCCCTCCCATGCTTACGGAGCCAAATTGCTGAACGGGAACAGAGAGTGCAAGGATGAGCGGGCCGAGCCACGGCACGAGAACGACCGCGAGGCCGAAGGCGACCCCTGGGAAGAATCCGAGATTGACTGGAGACGGTGCTCGGAGGACGACCCAGCCCGACGCAGCTGCGAGCGCCAATCCGAACAGGAGCCAGAGGACTCGAGTCGACGGAAGGCTAAGAGTCGACGATCGCACTCGGTTCTCGTGTCACATACGCCGCGAAATAGTCGATGGTTTTCCTCATGCCTGCTTCGATGTCAACGGTGGGCTGCCAGCCGAGCAACGTCTTGGCCTTGGTGATATCCGGGCAGCGCTTATACGGGTCGTCAGGTCTCTCCGGAAGATACTCCAGTCCGCTGCTGGATCCACACAGACGTGCGACTACCTCAGCCAGATTTTTGATGGTCCGTTCGTCAGGGTTTCCGAGATTGATGACCTCGCCGCGTGCGTCGTCCGACTCCATGACACGGCGCAGCCCGTCGACCAAATCTGAGACGTAGCAGAGTGAACGCGTTTGACTGCCGTCACCAAAGACGGGAAGCGTCTCACCGTGAAGCGCCTTCATGATGAAGTTCGGCACGACACGCCCATCTTGCGGATCGTTGCGAGGACCGTACGTGTTAAAGATACGAACGATGCGGGCGTCCAAATCGTATTGACGCACGAACTCCATGGTAATCGATTCGCCGAAACGCTTGCTTTCGTCGTAGCAGCTGCGCGGCCCGATCGGATTCACGTTTCCGCGATACGTTTCGACCTGCGGATGTACTTCTGGATCGCCATACGCTTCAGACGTGGACGTGTAGAGAAACCGAGCATTTTGCGCTCGCGCGAGCTTGAGCAGATTCAGTGTCCCGACAGAGTTGACCAGATGGGTCTCAATGGGGTGCCGCATGTAGCCTTCGGGGCTCGCGGGACTCGCCAGATGGAATATCCGGTCGGTATCCAGATCGAAGGGTTCGATGATGTCATGCTGGACGAACGTGAAATTCGGGTGTTTCAGCAGCTGCGCGATGTTTTCGCGGCGTCCGGTGATGAGGTTGTCTACTGCTGTGACCGTGTGGCCATCTTCAATCAGGCTGTCGCACAGGTGTGACCCAATGAAACCGGCTCCTCCCGCGACCAGGACACGCAATGAGAACCTCCTCATGTGAGCAGCGCAGTCTCAGACGAATCGTCTTGCGCCTCTACCGTGACCAACGCGGTCAGAAACCAAAATAGCAACGCAAGATCGGGGAGGAAATAGCCATTATCGACCAATCCGTGCAGCATCCCGACGAGCAATGCCCCTGCGGCGGCCAGTCCTAGCGTCCTTCGGCGTCGCATGATGCCGACAGTCATCCAGGCAAGAATGGCAAGGTACGCCAGGGCAAGAACGACGCCCATTATACCGAGGCGCAACCATATATCGAGAATGATGTCGTGTGGGTGAGAGGTGAACCTTTCCGACCAGGCTTGCGGTTTGATGTACCTGGGAGCGTATACGTAAAGAAATTGGTCGGGACCAATTCCGAAGATCGGGTGGTCGCGGATCATCTGGATTGAGGATTTCCACAGGTCAATCCGGAGCGAACCGCTACCTCCTGAGAACAGGTTGTCGATGCGAGCCGACGCCGTGATGGCCAGCCCCGCGGCGAGTATCGCTCCAGCGCCCGTGGCCAATGCGGCGAGCCGAAGTTGCCGGCCAAGCAGGAGAATTGCGATGACGCTCAATCCCGCGGCAAGTACTGCCCCGCGCGAAAAGGTCATCACGAGAACGACGCCGACGATGGCCGCCGGCGCCAGCCAGTACCACTGAATTCTCTTGCGAAAGAGGGCGGACATTCCCACGCACAGTACGAACGGCCGTTCGAGGAAGAGGGCCAGGGCGTTCGGATGATCGTAAACGCCGCTAACTCGGCTCACTCCCTCGACCGACAAGGCATGGCCGGAGATCAAGCTCACGATTCCGGAGATGGCCACTAGAGTCGCGCCGCCCACGAAGAGGGTCACCGCTAGGCGGCGATTGTGCTGATCCTTGAGATACCACCGCGCCAACCCGAAGAAGATGACCGGCTCGAGAATCGTCCAGCGAAAGTCGCGAATGCTTTCGTGCCGGTATGCAGGCAGCGCGAGCGTGAACAGAGATACGACTCCGACCAACAGGAACAAAAATGCAGTGGCGTCGACAGCCACCACGCTACGTCGGACCTCGGTGACGAACGACGTCAGCCGTTTGA
This sequence comes from uncultured Chloroflexia bacterium, assembly GCA_963713965.1. Taxonomy (GTDB): domain Bacteria; phylum Chloroflexota; class Chloroflexia; order Thermomicrobiales; family Thermomicrobiaceae; genus CALAGB01. The sequence goes on along the minus strand of OY970217.1, from coordinate 346,216 downwards.
TGGGCGACTCTTGCCACCCGGACAACAGGACGTTCAGTCCGATCCCGGCGACTGTCGTCACGAGAAGGACCTCTTGCGGGCTGAACTCGAGGCCGCGAACGTGCACCGGCTCCAAAACAAAGCCAACTGTGGCGGGAATTGCCACAACCGAGGCAGCCGGCCGCAGTGCCGCGAGCGTCACGAGAGAGACAACTGCTATCAGGGATATGACCGTTGAATGAACCAGAACCGCGACTGCGATGACGCCCAGGATCGCCAGCGCGAACGAGAGATTTGTGTCGCGACGTAACCAAGGGAGCTCGGACTTGACAGGTGGCCCAGACATCAGGCGCGGGTCGCGATTGACGTGAGAATGCGTTGATCGCTCATGTCATCCACCGCAGTCGACGGCAGACGCCAATAACGGACATGCGCACCAGGACGAAGAGCGCTGATCCCAGAGCCACGTAGAGAAACACGAATGCCCAGGGAAACGGTGTGTTGGCGGCAATAGCGAAGCCGCTGATCGCGACCTGATCGGTGCCGTCAGAGGTAATTGTTACGTCGTGATCGCGATGGGCCAGTCCGCTCGCGATCGGGATTGACTGATCCTCAGCCTGCTCAGCGAATAGATCGAGGTAGCTGCCCTTCGAATCAGTGGGAAGAAGAGTTGAGGGATTGCCGTCGATCGACACATAGACCTTACCTGACTCTGGGCCAATTCGCGCCGCCATGCTCAGGTCGGTTCCGTAGAATCGGAACGACATCACACTCCCGGACGTTCCCGTGACTACCAATGATGTGATGTTTGAGGATTCGTTGCTGCCAAGCGTCTGCCGAAACCAATTGCCACTGAGAGAGATCGCGTCATTTTCCGCCGTGTACGTCCCAGGTTCGAGCGTCCGTGCCGCCCCAGTGGAGATCGGCTGGTCGCCGACCCGGATCGACGGAAGAGTCGACTCCAGGTTCATGACCCAAATGAGCGCCAGCATGATGAACACGACACCGAAAAACGGACCCAGGCCCGCCGTCGACGTGCGACTACGCGAACGTCGCGCGATGGTGCGCGTGGCGTCGCGCTGAACAGGCCCCTCCGAGGTTGTCTCCATCACTGATGATCTCCGCCGCGGATTGTGAAATCCCTTGGAGGATCCTCAGCGTATAGTCTCTCGTTGACGAGTTGTCTCGACCTCATGATGTCGAAATGGTGCCGCATGGCGGCTAGTATAGCAGTCGAGAATTCGCGACCTGACACGCGGCGTAGCGGTGGCGACAGGCTGCGGATGACGAGTGAGGAGCCAACAGATGGAACGACGACCGAGGCTGGCCGTCATTGGCGGCAGTGGGCTGTATGACATGCCCGGACTGACGAATTTAGAATATACCGACATCGATACGCCGTTTGGCAGTCCGAGCGATCGGATCGCTATCGGCGAAATATCCGGGTATGACGTCGCGTTCTTGCCGCGTCACGGACAGCACCATCGGCTCTCTCCGACCCACGTCCCATATCGGGCCAATGTTTGGGCGCTCAAATCGATTGGCGTCGAACGACTCTTGTCGGTCAGCGCGGTCGGAAGCATGCGGGAGGACGTCCACCCGCTCGAAATGCTGGTCCCTGATCAGATCTTCGATCGTACGACATCACGCGGTCGAACGTTCTTTGATGACGTCGTGGTCCACGTGTCGATAGCGGATCCATTCTGCGAGCACGCTCGTCAGACAGTTACTGCGGCAGTGAACGAGACCGGCGTACGGGTTCACGACGGAGGAACCTATATCTGTATCGAAGGCCCTCAATTTTCGACGAAGGCGGAGTCACGCATCTTTCGATCCTGGGGCGTAGATGTCATCGGAATGACCGCCATGCCGGAAGCCAGACTCGCGCGCGAAGCCGGACTCTGCTATGTAACACTTGCGATGGTTACCGACTACGATGTCTGGCATGAGGTTGAGGAAGCCGTAAGTGTACAGGCGGTGATCGACAACTTGCGACGTAACGTAGCGCACGCCCAGAGCGTTGTTCGATCGGCAGTCCCTGGCTTGCACGCGGATTGGACCTGCGGATGTGGTTCTTCGCTGCAGGGCGCCATCGCGACGGCACCAGAAGGGATCTCGGCTGAGACTCGGAGCCGGCTTTCGCTCTTCCTGGGCAACTCCGAGGTCTAGCGACGTAAGGAACCCGTTTGAGAACCAACATCAATGATCGATCGGAACAACGCACTCAGCTGGCGGGCACAATCCGGACGTGTCGTGAGGTCATTCAGATCCAATCGAGCATAGACTAATGGGTGCGATTATCCGGCGTTTCCGGTTTACCGAATTTCAGCTTCTCGTCGCCCCGTCACTGATGACCGTGGTCGGTCTGCTGACGATCTTTCTGGCTCGTACCGGATCAACCAAGTGGAGTCTCAGCGACATTTCGGTGAGTCTCGGGTACGTAGCGCTCCTCTTTGGCATGACAATCTGGTTTAGTGCCACCGGCTTCAAGGGAGATCAGGTCCTCTTCCCGATCGTCGCGACGCTGTCCGGCGTCGGGCTGCTCGAGATTCAGCGACTGAACCCGGTGTTGCAGGAGCGCGGACCCGGTTGGGCCAACGTTGCGCAACGACAGGTCCTTTTCCTTGCGTTTGGATTGCTGCTTCTTTGGGGCATGATGGTCTTCGTGCGGCGACTCGATTGGTTGCGGCGCTACAAGTACACCTGGGGCTTTCTGGGACTTGCCATGATGGCCGTGACGATGGTTGCCGGGGAGAACGTGAACGGTGCTCGTCTCTGGCTCAATCTCGGCATTGTGACGGTTCAACCGAGTGAGCTTGTCAAAGTGCTTCTGGTGGTCTTCTTGGCCGCCTATCTTGATGACTACGGGGACCTGATCGCTGGATCGTATCGAATTGGCCCGCTGAACCTGCCTCCGATTCCCTATCTCTTGCCGATGATCATCATGTGGGTCGCGTCGCTCGCCATCGTGGTCCTACAGAACGACTTGGGAACGGCCCTCCTCTTCTTCGGCATCTTTCTGGTCATGATATACGTGGCTACGGGGAGACTTCTCTATGTTGTGGTCGGCCTGGGCAGCTTCTCGGTGGCCGTCTATATCGCCTACCAGCTCTTCGATCGTATCGCCGTGCGCGTGCAGAACTGGATAAATCCCTGGTCCGACCCGCTCGCAGCGGGGTTTCAACAGATTCAGGCCGAATATAGCCTGGCCGCCGGACACATTTTCGGGACCGGTCTTGGTTATGGACATCCGCAATTCATCCCTGCCGTGGAGACTGACTACATCTTCGCGGCATTAGGCGAAGAGTTGGGACTGCTGGGCACGATAGCGATTCTTGCGCTCTATCTTCTGCTGGTTGCTCGCGGGTCATTGATCGCGCTTCGAGCGGAAGGCGGATTTCCGCAATTGCTTGCGGTTGGGTTGACTACGATTCTCGCCCTTCAAACGCTGATCATTCTGGCCGGCACGCTGCGGATCATCCCGTTGACCGGCATCACACTTCCGTTTATCAGCGCGGGCGGAAGTTCGCTCCTGACCAACTTCATCATTGTCGGACTACTCTTACGCATTAGTGAAACGGGGGCTGACAAAACATGAGCGGATTCGTCCGCGCCGCTGCATTCGTCGCTGGCACGGCAGTTCTCGCCTACGGGCTGATCGCCACGAAAAATCTCGGGGCGTCGGCCTGGCTCATCGTTCTCGCCATCGGCACGGTGCTCCTGACCGTTGCCATCTGGCCACGCATTCCCCGGACGGCAGAGACGTTGGAACGGACCGTCATTCGTGGCACGTCCTTGTTTCTGGTCGGGTTCCTGGTGCTCGGTGTTCAGCTGGCGCGAATCCAGGTGGTCGACAGCAGTCAGATCAGCGCTCGGTCCGCCTCGGCGTCGGGTGATTTGGTGGTTCAGGATCCACGGAAGCGGCTGGCGGCTGCTGAGATCATCCGTGGCAGTATCCTCACCAGCGATGGCCAGGTCGTGGCGCAAACCACCAAGAACGCCGACGGGAGCTTTGCGCGATCCTATCCTGATCCCGCCACGGCCTATCTCGCCGGCTATTACTCCCCACTTCTCTATGGGAGCAGCAATCTCGAATCTGCTTACGACAGCGAGCTCATGGGGACCAAGGGCGGCAATCCGATCACTCAGTGGCTCGACGGCGTGCTGCATCGAGAAAAGCGCGGCTACAACCTGCAGCTCACCATCAATGACGAACTGCAAAAGCGGGCGACAGAGCTGCTTGGAGACCAGCGCGGCGCCGTCGTCTTAATGGATGCAACGACCGGTGCGGTGGTGGCCATGGCCAGCACTCCAAACTTCGATCCGAACAAGCTCTATGTAAACTCGGGGGCGAACTCGGTTCAGCAGACCGAGGCGGCCAAGCAATATTGGGCGCAGCTGAATTCCGAGGGGAATTCGCCCCTGCTGTTGAGACCTACGCAGGGACTCTACATCCCTGGCTCGATCTTCAAAACCGTAACGGCGTCCACCGCGCTGCAATCGGGCATCGCTCAGCCGGACACGGTCTATCGTGATGAGGGAGCACTGACGGTCGAGTCTCGTGTTATTCCTGAGGAGAACCGGCCCGACAACAATCGAATCGATTACACCCTCACCGAAGCGTACGGCTGGTCTCTGAACGTTGTCTTCGCTCAGGTGGGCCTGCAGGTCGGAGCGGATCGGCTGGCGCAATTTGCCCAACAGTTCGGATTGGGCTCCGACGTTCCGTTCGATCTCCCCGTCGCGACGAGCAAGCTCGAAACCGACTCTGACTTCCTGGCGAGTCAGGCTGCGCTGGCGGTCACGGCCTTCGGGCAAGGCCAACTCCAGGTGACTCCGTTACAGATGGCGCTGATCACCGACGCGGTAGTGAACGGCGGCAACATCATGACGCCGTATATGGTCGACAAAATCACCGACCAGTCAGGGAATACACTGTCGTCTACGTCCGCCTCCGTTTGGCGTCGCGCCATTGAATCTTCCACAGCGGATCAGATGGAGCAGATGATGATCAGTTCGGTGCAAAACGGATACGCGTCACCGGCTCAAATTCCCGGCTACGTCGTGGGTGGCAAGACGGGGACTGCTGAAGTCGGAGGCGACAAGCAGCCGAACGCCTGGTTCATCGGCTTCGCCGGCAAAGACAAACCACAGTACGTGGTGGCGGTCGTGGTCGAGAACGGCGGCGAAGGGGGAAAGGTGGCGCTGCCGATCGGGCAGCAGATGCTTCAGGCGGCAGTCAAGCAGAATCCCTGATCTCGCGAATTTTCACGTCGTCTTAACCACCAGTCGAGTCAAGTTCCGGCAATCATTCGGCTGGAAGCAATCTCATTCAGAACGTCCGGATCCCCCTCAGTTGTGTCCCGCGTACGATCACAGTCGGTTCACCTCTCTCGTTCGCTCATCGCACACGTGACCGGTCAGGCGTGTTTCACTGTTTTTCGCCTCAGGACGCGGAATTTGGTAAAATTACAAGTCGTGAGACAGCGTGGAGCAACGTCATGAACGCAGCTCAGCATACGTTTGAGGATCTCGTCGCTGAGGCACTGGATGAGCTCCCCGAGCCTTTCCTGAGTGCGCTCGAAAATGTAGAAGTCGTTGTAGAGATGGAGCCGAGTCCGGAACAACAAAGACGGATGGCGGCACCTGGGTCGTCACTGCTGGGGCTGTACGAAGGCGTACCACGGACACGACGAACGTCCGGATACGGATTCGTCGCTCCAGACAAGATAACCATCTTCGAGGGACCGATTCGACGACATGCCCGCGACGATACCGCTCTGAAGCGTCTGGTCAAACGCACGGTACTTCACGAGATCGCACATCATTTTGGGATATCCGACGAGCGCCTCAAGGAACTGGGCGCATATTAACGCTGTGATTGTCGAGGTGGTCGAGTAGATGCAGTGGCCCAAGTCCGGGCGCAATTCAGACACGTCGGCTGGTCCGCCGGGCGTGATTGAGACAATCGGGAACGCGTTTGCGATTCTGAACATGCGTCCGTACGTATTGGTCGCTCCGCTCATTCTCGATCTCGCGCTGTGGCTCGGATATCAGCTCTCGATGAAGCCGCTTACCGACCTTATGATTCGGTGGCTGAACACCGCGCCTAATGCCGACGCGTCGGCCATTGATCAGCTGGATAAGATCGGTTCCAGTTCCAACCTGTTCATGCTCTTGACCGTTTCGATGCCATCAACCATGACACGTCTCGGCAGCGGAATCATTGGAAGCGGCGCCACTCATGCGCAGACAATCCTGCCGACCTGGATTCTGATCCCCGCAATTCTTGGTCTATTGATCGGCGGAATTGCCCTGGGGATGGCGTATCTGACGCTGCTGGGCAATATCGCCCACGGTGGTTCGATATCAATTCGGCAGTTTGTGCCAACAAGCGTGATGAATGCGCTTAAATTCATCGGATTCATCCTGATTGGCATCGGTGTCATGCTGCTTTTGCTTTTTCCACTCATACTGATTTCCGGTGTTTTGCTGGCATTTGGAATAAGCATCATTCCTGTGACATCCGCGCTTCTGTTTCTTGGGATGATGTGGGCATTCGTACTCTTGTATTTCGCGCAGGATGCGATTGTCATCTCGAACGCCGGACCCGCCCGGGCGATGTATATGAGCTACAACCTCGTTCGCGCGTATTTTTGGTCTTGTCTGGGTCTCATCGTGGTTTCGATGGTGATTCAGATCGGCACCCCGCTCGCGTTGAAAGTATTCACTCGCTCGACGTGGGGGATGCCACTGGCGTTCCTCGTTCGTGCTTATGTTCTGACCGGTCTGGCTCTCGCGGCACTTATCTTCTACCGTGATCGCGCCTCCGCGATCCGTGTTCCGAAGGCAGATACCCGCGCCGCCGACCACACCAGCTGAAAGGTCTCCGATTCGTGGCAGATATCACCGCTTCTCGTTACACCGCCGCCGATATCCAGGTCCTCGAGGGTCTGGAGGCCGTTCGCCGACGTCCAGGTATGTACATTGGGAGCACTGATTCCCGAGGCTTGCACCATCTCGTGTATGAAATTGTCGACAACAGCGTCGACGAAGCCATCGCGGGCTATTGCGATCATATCGACGTCACAATCCGCGCCGATGGATCGGTCTGGGTACGCGACAACGGACGTGGGATCCCTGTCGATCATCATACAAAGCTCGGAAAATCGGCCCTCGAAGTGATCATGACCGTTCTGCATGCTGGCGGGAAATTCGGTGGCGGCGGCTACAAGGTTTCGGGCGGCCTTCATGGCGTCGGCGCTTCAGTGGTGAACGCGCTGTCCGAGTGGGTTGAAGTCGACGTCCGTAAAGAGGGCGTCATCTATCGACAGACGTACCGCCGTGGTATCCCCGAGGGACCGGTGGAACAGATCGGTACCACCACCGAAGACAATCATGGGACGACGACGACGTTCCTTGCCGATAGTTCGATCTTTGAATCGCTCGACTACGATTTCGACATTCTGCTGCAGCGGTTCCGTGAGATGGCCTATCTGACCAAAGGTCTGGGAATCAGGTTCCGCGACGAACGGTCCGATCGAGAGATCTCGTTCTTCTTTGACGGCGGTATCGTCTCGTACGTTCGACATTTGAACAGGAATAAGCAGGCGATCCACCCGAAGCCGTTCTACGTCTTCCGTGAGGTGCATGACTGCTTGGTGGAAGTCGCGCTGCAATACAACTCCGGATACGCCGAATCGACGCATTCGTTCGCCAACAACATCAACACCGTCGATGGCGGCACGCACCTCACCGGCTTCAAGACCGCGCTGACGCGTACGATCAACGACTACGCCCGACGAAACGGCTTCTTGAAAGAAACGGATGACAACCTGAGCGGTGAAGACGTGCGCGAGGGTCTGACCGCCATCGTGAGTGTCAAGCTGCCTGAGCCGCAGTTCGAAGGACAGACCAAGGGGAAGCTGGGCAATGCAGAGATCGCCGGAATGGTGCAGTCCGTCCTGAACGACAGCCTCTTCGCGTTTTTGGAAGAAAATCCATCCGTTTCACGACGGATCATAGAGAAGTGCGTCTTCGCTTCCAGGGCTCGCGAGGCGGCTCGCAAGGCCCGAGAACTGGTTCAGCGTAAGGGGAGTATGGATACGTTCAGCTTGCCGGGTAAGCTGGCCGATTGCAGCGAGCGCGATCCATCTCGAGCCGAGCTTTACATTGTTGAGGGAGATTCGGCCGGAGGATCGGCCAAGCAGGGGCGCGACCGCCGATTCCAGGCTGTGTTGCCGCTCAGAGGCAAGATCCTGAACGTTGAGAAGTCACGCCTGGATAAGATGCTCCAGAATGAGGAGATCCGGGCGCTGGTGACGGCGCTGGGTACGTCAATAGGCGATCAGTTTGACGCGACCAAGCTTCGTTATCATCGCATCATCTTGATGACCGATGCCGACGTGGACGGCGCCCACATTCGTACGCTGCTCCTCACCTTCTTCTTCCGGCATCTCGAGGATCTAATCGTGGACGGACGCCTGTACATCGCCCAACCGCCTCTCTATCGCATGCAAAGCGGACGAGATACACACTACGTCTATTCGGACATGCAACGTGACGAGATCATCTCGGGCCATCCTGGCCGAAAGTGGGACATCCAGCGGTTCAAGGGTCTCGGCGAGATGAATGCCGAGCAGCTGTGGGATACCACCATGGATCCCGAGCAACGCACGATGCTGCAGGTGACGATCGACGACGCGGTTCGGGCGGACGAGACGTTCGACATGCTGATGGGGAGCGCGGTGCCGCCGCGAAAGCGCTTCATTCAGACGCACGCGCGTGAGGTCGAGAACCTCGACATTTAGCCCGTTGAAAATCTGTACTGGAACGAGGGCGCCGGTTGCAGGCCAGTTCGTCATCGGTACCTGTTGATCCGCGCCTCCCGGTTGCCGTGGATGCTATGGGAGGTGATCGGGCTCCAGAAGAAATCGTCGCGGGGGCGCTTATCGCCGCCCGCGATCATCGCATATCCATTTCCCTAGTCGGGCGCCAGTCCGAAATAGAAGCCCTTCTTGGGGCGCCAGGCGAGCGACCAACGAATGTCACGATCATTGATGCCCCTGACGTCGTTACCATGGAAGAGCATGCCGTAGCGGCCATTAGACGGAAGTCGGGGGCATCGATCATCGTTGCGTGCCAGCAGGTCGCTGAAGGCAGTGCGTCGGCCGTAGTATCCGCGGGTCATTCGGGCGCGGTTGTGGCCTCAGCCATCTTCACTATTGGCCGCCAGGAAGGCATCGAGCGTCCCGGAATCGCGATTCCATTCCCAACGATTACGGGAAAGCCGGTGTACGTCATCGACGCCGGTGCGGTCGTCGATCCCCGTGCCATCCACTTGCTGCAACTTGCCACGCTCGTCCGTGACTATCTACAGCAAGTACGCGGAATCCCGCAGCCTCGAATCGGACTGCTCAGCAATGGGAGTGAGGCAGGCAAAGGAAACTCGCTCGTGCGTGAAGCGTACGAGCTGTTATCCACCGAACCTGATTTGCTCTTTCACGGCAACATCGAGGCAAACGCAATCTCGGACGGGGACGTCGACGCGGTGGTCTGCGATGGATTCAGTGGCAACGTCCTACTCAAGACGGCGGAAGGAACGGCATCGCTGGTGCAAGCTGCGCTGCGAGCCGAACTTTCGGCCCATTGGCACACCAAGCTCCTGGCTCTTGGACTGAGACCCGCCTTTCGGCGTGCGCTACGGTCGCTGGATTATCGTGAGTATGGCGGCGCGCCTCTGCTGGGCGTCAACCGGGCAGTGATCATCGCACATGGCCGGTCCGAGCGCCGTGCCATCGCCAACGCCATCGTCACCGCGGCGCGGTCAACTCAGGGCGGCGTTTCATCTTGGAACTGAACTTTGCACGGCTGAATGGATGGCGCGACGTTAGCGTTGTCACTGGGAAAAAATCCGACCAGACGCGAGTCGCGGCAATGGGCGCAAGAGAGCGTCTGGTCGGCCGATTGACTGAGTTGGGGTAGCTAGTTTTGCCTTATTATTCCTCGCCGGCGACAGCGCGCTTCAGCTGCGTGCCTGGCTTGAAGCTGGGGCTCTTCCTCGACGGAATGGTGATCCGCTCACCAGTCTGAGGGTTGCGTCCCTCGCGCGCTCCGCGCTCGCTGATGCGGAACGTACCGAATCCCGTCAGAGCGACCTCGTCGCCATTGGCAAGCGCGTCCTGAATGGCGTTGAAGGTGGCGTTCACGACTGCAGTAACCTGCGTCTCCGGTTGCCTAACTTGTTGGGAGACAGACTTCACAAGATCACTTTTTCTCATTCGATTTCCCTTCTGCTCTTACTCAACTAATGGCCGCGACCCGAAGCATTTTCCAGACTATATAGCACGAGACGGGCCATGAGCAAATATCGACCGCGTATGTACGCCCGTATTGTACCGAATTCCGACGCAATTATTGCGTCCGTCGCTGCCTTGCTGCCTCGAATAATATTACCGCACCGGCCACGGCCGCGTTGAGCGATTCTACGTGGCCCTGCAAAGGGATGGAAACGGCTGTTTCCGCGAATTCATGGGCTCCCGGAGAGATTCCGCCCGTTTCGCTTCCTACAACCAACACCGCAGACGAGGCCCAGTCGAGCTCGTCATAACCGTGCCCGCAATCTGCCTCAGCCCGAGCCTTCAGGCGACACTCCACGAGCGCAGCAGGAACGGAATCCCAGTCAAGGAACCGAACAGGCAGACGGAAGTGCGCTCCCATGCCTGCCCTCACCACTTTCGGTGAGAAAGGGTCGACTGACTCTGATGACGTGAACAGTGCCGTCACACCGGCACCGAGCGCGGAGCGCATCAACGTGCCGAGATTGCCTGGGTCCTTGAGTCCGTCCGCCACCACAAAGAGTGGAGCGAATTGTGTGTCATTCAGGCGGAGCTCCGGAAACGAGAAAATACCGACAATACCCTGCGGCGTCGTGGTATCCGAGACCGCTTTGATCACTGACGAGTTGCACGCGTGAATCGGTATATTCGAGGCTGCGGTCGTTTCCAGTGCAGCGACGACATCGTCGCCGACTCGGTCGAATTCGACGAAGACGCGAAGCGGTATTGCTCCCGCATCCAGAGCATCGAGAAAGAGCCGTGCGCCCTCGACGATGAACGCCCGTTCCTGCTGGCGGTGTTTCCGTACGTGCAGAGAGCGGGCGTATTTAACTCGTGAATTTTGCGTGCTGGTGAGCGTCGGCCAGTCAATCGGCACTAATGGAGCCGACTAGAGCTGATCCTTGGCCACGTCGACGAGCTGCGTGAACGCCGCGCCGTCTCGCACAGCCAGGTCCGCCAGCATCTTGCGGTCAATTTCGACCCCGGCCTTGCTCAACCCATTGATGAACTTGCCGTATGGAAGCCCGTTCTGACGTGACGCAGCGTTGATGCGCACGATCCAGAGCCGCCGCATGTCACGCTTACGCGTGCGACGATCTCGGTACTGGTAGACGAGCGAGCGCATGACGGCTTCATTTGCACGCTTGAAGAGTCGTCGTCGCGTTCCGCGGAACCCGCGCGCCTGATGGAGCATCTTGGTGTGACGACGATGAGCCGCGACACCCCGTTTTACTCGAGCCATTGAATCGCTTTCTCCTTCGTCGTCGCGTTAGACGCCAGGCAGCATGCGCTTGAATCGCTTGCGGTCGGCAGGCGAGACCTCGAACATCTTATCCATTGCTCGTCGGTTACGCGGCGACTTGCGACGCCTGAAGTGACTGCGCATACCCTTCATACGCATGACCTTTCCGGTGCCTGTAACCTTGAACCGACGTTTCGCGCTCTTGCGCGTCTTCATCTTTGGCATTGCATTCCCCTCGACCCGGTGCTGCCCAGACCTAGACCTCGGCAGCTTCCTCTTCTTCTTCGTCATGTCCCCGCGCGGGTTTGGTCGGACTCATGAGCATCACCATAGTCCGACCTTCAATATGCGGGACTTGATCTACGTTTCCAACCTCGCTCAACTGCTTGGCAAGCCGGTCGAGAAGGTGTTTGCCGATGTCCTGATGGGCCATCTCTCGACCGCGAAATAGGACACTCAGCTTCACCTTGTCGCCGGATTCGAGGAATCGACCCGCTTGTCGTCCTTTCGTCTCCAGATCATGGCCGTCGATCTTCGGACGAAGTCGAATCTCTTTTAGATCCGCGGTCTTCTGGCGCTTGCGTGACTCACGCTCGCGACGACTCTCCTCATACCGGAACTTGCCGTAGTCCATCAACCGGCAAACCGGCGGGACGGAGTTCGGCTGAACTTCTACGAGGTCCAGACCGCGTTCTCGCGCCATGTCCATCGCGTCTCGGGTGCGGACGATGCCAACGTGATTGCCCTCTTCGTCGATGAGTCGAACTTCGGGAACCCGAATTCGTTCGTTGACGCGTGCAGGTCTTGATGTGCTAATGGAAGCCTCCCGTGGAACATACAGAGCCGCAGCATCGACTACCGCGTCTGCTGCGGCTGAGAATCACTATGACGTTAAATGCTAGCATAATCACTAACCGATGGTCAATGAGACGTAAGCGCGTTTTCCGCCTATGGACGCGCGAATCGCGGATTACGGCCGCTCGTAAATCGTGACGCTCGAATTGTGGAACGCCAGCGGCCACCCAATCTGATTCAACTGCTCGAGGCCGGTCGTCGAATATGGCGCTCCGCCGTCACATTGCCCGCCGTAGCCGTTCTGCTCGATCGGACCGACGATGATGAATCGGATATCGTATTTGTCCAGCAAGCTTCGGGCCAGCGTTGACGTCGGCGTATCATAGATCGTCTTGACGTCCGACCTGCGCTGGCTGATTTCGTTCGATATGTCAGGGTCGCCCAGACGCCATTGGTATTCGTGGAACTGCCAGCCAAGTGGAGTCGCGAGCCCGGTCGCCATTGAGAAGACGTTGTCGGGCAGCGCGCCATCCTCCCCATATGAGCAACCAGGAGCCTCGAGGATGTGATCGGTCGCCTTTGAATTCGAGTTGAGCCAGTCGATGGCGGACGTTTCATCAGGGGCGTAGCGCTCAAGGTAGGCAAGCCCGTTCAGACCACTGGATTGTTTCAACCCATCGGTCCAGTGGTAGGCCGAAATCGGCGGGTAGAGACCGGCGCCCAGGATGACCACGGCGAACGCAGTCCCGGTCGCTCCAGCGCTCAAATTGCCGCCGTATTCTCTCAGCCAACGAATCCCAAGAGGCAACGCGACTGCCGCCGCCACTGCGAAGATGGCCCACACCTGAAAGTAAAGCTTGAAGACCGTGTTCATGCGGTCGCTGAACGCATCTTCGAGAAAGACGAGTTCGGTGATCGAGAGTAGCACGAATGCCAGTGTGAAGAGTGCACGATGATACCGGTCCGGTGCCGCGGATCGAGTCAGAACGAGCAGTGCGGCGAATAGGACGGCGGGCCCGACGAACCAGAAAAGTCCAGGAAAGCGTGTCACGATCGACGCCGCGAAGAGTCCGAGCGCTGCCCATCCCACAACGTGCCGTTCGAGCAACCCGAGTCGGATGGCAGGCAGCGTGGCCGCGACCAGGAAGAGCGCCCCGACCGCCAAGAACAGCCCGTGAACCTTCAACAATTCCGCCGTTGACGTACGAGGCCACGTAACGACGCCGATCGTCTTCACCAAGCTGCCAAGAATCGGCGTATCCCGAATCGACTGCGGAATATCGCCGTCCGCGAGTCCGACGGCGGGGACATAGTGGATCCAGAATGGAAAAACTGTGACGAGGGCGCTGATGGCGAGAGTCGCAAACGGTTTGACGCGGCTGCGCCAAGCGTATCCGCTGGTTGCAAAGAGGATCCCACCGGTTGCCAGAAAGAACGCTGGCGGCATATCCCAAGAGTTCGTCGCATACATTGCCGCGCAGAGGATCCCCGCCAAGACAGCTGCGCCGTACAGCGCCTGCCGTGCCCTGCCCGCGAGCGCCAGAGATAACCCGATGCCAATCGAGGAGAGGAACATCGGCAAATCCAGCACGTGCGGGTGGAGGTCTCCAAGCACGAAGGAAAACGCCGGAAACTCGTTGATCGTCTGTTGGTTAGGCCCGTCATAGATCACACGTGAGGCGTTCCAACCGACGCCTTGCCACCAACCCGTGTGAAGCGTGCGCAGCGGATGCTGGATGAAATCGCAGGGGCGTGACCAGGTTCCCAATCCCAACCAGGAAGACGGCGGCCAGCAATCCGGAGACGACGACCGTTGCTCGTGACGGAGCCCCACGGCTTCGGGCAAGATCGACGGCAACACCCACAGCGGCCACTGTCGCGGTCGCAAAAAGCGTCGCGAGCGCGAGATTGAATGCGTGGGCTGGAATGATGTGGCTGAGCCGGGCTGGCAGCGCCATGAGCAAATATCCGAGGTAGTAATAGTTGATCGACTCTCCGAGAAACCATGGATCCGGTGGTGGCATTGACCGAGTGTGCGTCAAGCTGTTCAGAAACGTGAGCTCCATCGGCTTTTCGGTATGCTGGATCGCGGGATTGTAGCAGCGGAACAGGACATATCCCGTAAAGAGAACAAGAGTCAAAGCCTCGAAGACGATGATCTGATATCGCGATTCGCTGATAGCCGTAAGTAGCTCTCCGAGGTGAGCTTCACGAACCCACATCAGGAGGGCGAGCATCACTGGTATGGCGACGATAAGTGTGGTCGAGTAAGGCGTCAGGCCGATAGCGCTCAGCCACCAAGGCACCAGTGCTGCCAGCAGCAAGCCGATCGGGCGAACAAATGGAATGCCTCGTGACGGGACGTGTCCGATCGCTCGGAAGATGAAGGGATACATGAGCCACGCAACGGCGCTGAGCGTTACGTACCAGCGTGCCGACTCCCAGAAGACGTCGCTCGCAGTCATGAGTGAGCCTCGGTCGAAGGGGCTGGCGGCAAGCTTGGAAATGGATTGACACGAAAGACGGTCGTATCGCCCGACTGGAATGCAACAGCGAGGTCTGACCCTACCATTGATTGAAACGCGGCGAGCCCTTCAGTGCTGGCGTATGGAAGTCCGCCGATTGGGACTCCAGCGAATCCCGGGTCCGGCATCCAATACCGCTCCACGTCACCGACGACAATATAACTGATGTCGTATTGCTGGATCAGCGCACGCTTCATGTTCACATCGGTCGTGTTATAGAGCGTCCTCAAATCGATCAGGCGCTGATCGATGCTCGGCGAATATCGCTGTTGCCGTTCATGCCGGTCCCACCCGAGCACGCTCGGAAGTCCCGTGCCGGCTGAGATGCGCGCGCCGTTGCCACGGTATGGCCCGATGCTCGCCTCGGCGATGATCCCGTTGTTCGTGTCATGTTCTCGCAACCAGAGTATGGCGTAGTAATCTCCAGTGAAATCGATCTTCTGGCCCGACGAGTTCAGAATCCAGGAGCCCTTCATCCAGGTGAGACCGTTAAGGGTCAGCTGCGATGGGCTTCCGGGCATGCTGAGGTCGAGTCGCTCCGGAGTGCCGACAATCGGGTATACGAGCCCGGCCACGACGAGCCCAGCACATACGATGACCGCGACCAGCGCGACCGTTCCCCGACTTGGAATCTGGCCCTTGGACATTCGTTGGGTGGCGTCGAACCGCGGACCGGCAACGATTGCCAGCGGTTCCTCGCGTCGCTCGCTCCACGCGATGAAGATCAACCAAATTAACGTCGCGGCAGCGGCGAGTGCGAAGAGCGTCCAACCCTCCATGAAGAACTTGAAGACTGTGTTCATTCGTTCCCACGGCGAACCCGACAAATCGTCGACGACATATATGAGATCGGTCCCCGCGGTCACTCCGGCCGCTCCGGCGACGAGCAGACCCAGGACTGAAACCGTCGGTCGCTCAGCGGAGTACCGCAGCCAAATCAGAGCGCCGAGGATCAACGGAATGCAGAGCATTGCGGCCGTCGGGCGAATTGGCGCGAGCAGTCCAATCGCCGCAGAGGCGATCGGGCTCAAGAACGCTAAATTCTGCAGCGGAGAATCTTCTCCTACCACCGCGAGGATCATCGGCGGGAGGAGCACGCCAACGACAGCGGCGAAGAGCATGGCGAGGACGAAATGACTGATTTCCGACTCGCGACTGATGACCGATCCGACCAAAGCCGCCGCCAGTCCAGCCGCTGCTCCGAGTGCCCCGGCCAGAATGTCGTTGCGGCGCAAGGTCACTCGGTTGATGGCGGCGACCACGCCTCCGCACACAAGGATACCCAGGAATATGCCGAACTGATCGAGAAACTGATCGGGTGAACTTCCAGCGTTGGTGCGGGCAACTCCGCTGACCAGTGCGACGAAGCGGTCGAAGAATGGAAGGAAGAGCGTGTAAGCGAGGGCCCCGCTCAAAAGCCAGATCCCGACCGCTAATCCAACCAATCTGAGCTGGATCGGGCGGCGCCTTAGCGCGACGGTGACCAGCGCGGCACCGACGAGCAAGAATCCAAGCGGCATATCCCAGGAATTTGTAACCACGATTGTTCCCAGAACCAGGCCGGACATGCCCGTCCAGAGGCAGACCTCCGAAACACGTCCCAACCCCTCGCGAATACGCGCATAGACCAATGCGATCAACAGGACCGTGATCGGAAGATCAATCGCGTGTGGGTGGAGATCAGCCCACATCTGCGTGAAGTAGGGGAATTCGGTGATGGTGAAATCAACGACCGACCGGCTGCGCCAGAAATCGAACCCAGTCGGTGACACCGAGAGAAGCTGAGCGACCGCGTCCAGATTGCCCATGATCGAATGGAGCAAAACGCCGATGGCACCCGCGGCGACGGCCCAACGTAGCTTGGTCGTGCGGACCAGATCGGTTCCGAACCGTGGACGCCAGGCTGAAGACAGAGGATATGAGTGTTCCGCTTAAGGTCGCGATTCCGAGTTGAAACCCGATTTCCGGCGGCACTCCGGTCAGCTTCCAGAGATACGCCACCAGATAGAAACCATAATAGTAATAGTTCATGGCACCGTTGGCGAACCATGGGTCGTACGGCGGGAAAACGGCGCTACGGCCGATGGCGCTAATGAATGACATTTCCATCGGCTTTTCGCCGCCGTAGTAGGTCTGCCAGAGGTCGGGATTGATCGCTCTAAGAGTCAGGAAGAACGCGAAGGCACCGACGAAGAACAGCTCGCTGACCAGAATGATGCGCCAACGCTGACGCATCAATGGCCAGAGTTCGATCAAACGCTTGCGAAATCCGAACCAAATCGCCACCGTCACCAACACCATCGGTACGAGGATGTTCGGCACGCGAAAGTGGACGAGCTGAAGATCCACGGTGATCCAGACGGCGTATCCAGTGACCACCAGTCCGACAATCCGTGACAGTCCCCAACCGAAATCGCTAAACCTTCCGAAAAGCACGAGCGTCAGCGGAATACTGCTGAGACCAATCAAACTCAACATAATGAACCATATGAGCGTCGATGCCAGGCTAAAGTGGGTGATGGAGCTAGACCAGCCAAGATCGTTCGCGACCGGACGTTGATCTACAGGTTGATCGAGCATCAGCGTCGATTTCGCTGGTGAGCGCGCGGGAAACCAGGGTTGGGCGATCGACGCGGCAAAACGTTGTCGCAACTCCGCGGTTGATAGGTTCTGAACCCTCTTGAAAATGCGGACGTGAGGGTGATCGTAAACTGTGAAGCTTTCGTCGGCCGTGCGATCGTTGAACGTCATGCCGAGGATCTTTGGCACGACATTCGACTCGTAGACCTCTTGAAATCCCAGCTGCCCGTTTTCTAACAGTCGGTAGTACTCGGAATCGACCGGATAACGCCAGGGGAGCTTCGGGATGGACTGCGCCAATCGATCGCTCGAGAGGATGATGTAGTCCGTGTTTTGCAGCGAGTCAGCTATGTAGGTGAACTCGTCCTCATTTGGTCGGTCGGCATAGAGGTCCATCGTCACGCGCTGATAATAGGGGATCGGGTAGGGCTTGCCGGCCAGCGGAATCGGAAGCGCGTCATCCCAATACTCGGCGCTGATCACCGCGCCCTTTGGAATGTTGTCGTAGATCCATTCGGACGCTGACAGTCGCGTGTTCTGGTGGCTGTAGATCGACTCGAAAGCGGTAGCCCAACCCAACGTTCCAAGCAACACCGTCGCGATACCGACACTCACGCTCACCGTGCGGAGATTCACGCTGGGACGATTCGGCAGAAGTTCGATCAGGAATGCCGCCGTCAGGATGACCATCGCGGGAACGACCGGCTCGAGGTAGCGCAGAAACTGTGCTTGAGCCGTGGCGATGAGCGCGAAATAGGGCACGATCCAACTGATCAAGAGGAGATGAACGAAGCTGCGTGAGCGCCACCGCCACAACGTGTAGCCAAACGCGATCAACGCGGCGATCCCGAGGAACGGACCCAGTCCCCAGTGGATCAGGTTCCCGAGCGGGTAGCGGACCGGGATGTCGCCGACAAACTGTCGTGTGAACGGTACGTCGTAGCGGCCCGACACGATGCGCCATTGTAGGTTGGCGTCGTCGATGAACGCGCTGGGCTGCAAGATGGCATATGGCTCGAATAGAGCAAATGTCGCGACCGTCGCCACAGCCGCCAGGGCAAGATGTTTGACAAGTGGCTCGATCACCTCCGACCAGCCGTGCCCTCGAAATGTGACGACCAACGTCAGGACGATCGGGATGGCGAGCTCGACCACGCTCACCTTAGTGGCCAGTGCCATCCCAAACACAACGCCGGACAGCGCTGTCCAGCGATACGTTGGACGTGAGTACATCCTCAGACACACGACCAGCAAAGCCATGCTGAAAAACGTCACCCAAGCGTCGACTGTGAAGAAATGTGCCAACTGCACCATAGTCACGGTCATCGCCAGGAGCGCACCGGTCAGGAGCGACGACGAGCGCCGAAACGCACGACGGCTGAAGACCATGGCGAGCGCGACCGTGCCTGTGTCGAGGAATTCCGTCAGATAGCGTCCAACCTGGCCGACGTGATCGTAGGTGTTGAGATTTTTTCCCACGATGAGGCCAACCAGCCAGGCGCTGAAGTCGGTCACGTAGAGTGGTAGGCTGCCGTACGCGAAGGATTGTGGCCGATCAAACTGGTCGATGGACCGTGGATTCAACGGGCTGTGGGCGGGGTGAAAGAGAGCACCAAGATGCGAAAGGCTTGGTTCGTGGATGCGCTCAGTGAGAACCATGACGATGTTGCGCGCGTCGGGCTGAAGATACCAGCCGTCGTCCCAGTTGTGCCCGTACAATCTCAGCAAGAGAGCGAGAGCGAGTGTGCAGAGAACGCCGAGGTAGTAGGCAGTGCGGCGCGACGAATCGGTCCACATGATGATGCAGATGATAGCAATCTGGATTCTTTAGGACAATCGGATGTTGACCGTGAAGCGGCCCGGCCCATATACTCGGGGAGATTGAACGTCAAGTGGATGGTCGTGTCATGCGACCATTCTGATTGCGGGGCCGTCTGAATGAAAACGCTCAAGGTCATAGTAGGTGGCGAAGGCAACGTGGGGAAAACCTCGTTGATCCGCCAGTATGCCAAGGGCAAGTTCAGTGAAGCCCGCAACATCACGCTGGGCATCGACATAACAACGCAAGAATTTCAGATTGACGGGGAATCGGTTCGCCTCGCCATCTGGGACATCGAAGGCCAGGCAGGAAACCGACCCAACTTCTACATCGGCGCTCAGGCGGCTATGCTCGTGTATGACGGCACTGAGCCGTCATCGCTCGAGGCGTTGGTTGAGTGGCACGATCGCTGCAGGCGTTATGCCGGCGACGCGCCAATTATCGTCGTGTGCAACAAGGCCGATCTCGGTCTGGCGTTCCACCAGACCTGGGGCCGGGTCTTCGCCAAGAACATCAATGCACGCCACGGCTTTCTCTCGGCCAAGACGGGCGATAACGTCGTTCAGGCGTTCACACAGCTCGCAAATGAGGCCGTGACACACGCGACCGCTGCCCGGCGCTAAGCCGCGTGACGTTTCGCACCATCTTTTTCGGTTCACCCGAATTTGCCGTTCCGTCACTGCGCGCCCTATCGGACGACGCACGATTCGAGATAGCTGCGGTCGTAACGCAGCCGGATCGGACGGCTGGTCGCGGGCAACGGCTGGTCGAGCCACCGGTTAAGAGTCGCGGCAACGGAACGTTCCCTTCCGGTTTGGCAGCCTCAGACTCTGCGTTCACCGGAGACGGTCGATCGACTGAGATCGGTTGTCCCAGACCTGTTTGTAGTCGTGGCATACGGCGAGATCTTTCGACGTGAGGTCCTCTCGATCCCAACCTACGACTGCCTCAATGTGCACCCGTCGCTACTGCCGAAGTACCGTGGATCGTCACCGATTCAAGCCACGATCTTGAATGGAGATCAAACGACTGGCGTTTCGATCATCCAGATGGTGCGCAAGCTCGACGCCGGTCCGATCACTGCGCAAGAACAGATCGACCTACATGGCGACGAGACCGGCGGATCGTTGAGTGTGGTCCTCGCCGATCTGGCGGCGCGTGTATTGCCGGACGCTGCCGCTCGCTGGTGCGATGGCTTGATTGAGGCTGAGCCCCAGAACGACGTCGACGCATCCATTACCCGAGAGCTCACCAAATCGGATGGCCGCATCGACTGGACCAAAAGCGCCGTGGAGATCGAACGACACGTTCGGGCGTACTCCCCGTGGCCGACGGCCTGGACGACGCTCGATGGCAGGCGGCTCGTTATTCACGCGGCATCCGTTTCGACCCATTCAGGCTCCGGCGCTTCCGGATCGATCGAACTCGAGGGTCGGTCGGTCCTCGTGTTTTGCGGCGATGGAGTCCTTGAGCTGCTCGAAGTTCAGCCTGAAGGTAGGCAGAAGATGGATGCGGCGGCATGGTGGCGAGGGCTGAAATCGTCTGATCCGATCAGTTTCGAAGTCGGGTGACCTCGGTTTACGGCATGCGCGATTTCGAGTGTGGCTTCGAAATCAAGCGGTTGAGGAGGTTCCGCACGATCGCGCACGACGTCCGAAATCTGGTTTGCGTATAACTGTACTTATGCGCAATAGTATTTTACCCGGATCTCTAATTCCGCGTGGGGAAGCGGAAAACGAGGGGTCGAGAACTTCCCAGAGGATTTGAGTTTACCTCTATGCGCTACGTTTGTCTCTCTAGCTCAGCAAAATACGGCTTAATCGTCGCGTACGAATTTCCGTTCATGTGCGCGACATCAAGCGTTCCGCCGAAGACGTTGCTGACGAATCCAGACTGCTGGTAATGCCAGTCCTCAACGTGATCAGATCGTGTGTTGTTCCGTGGACGTGGCAACGAATCGGATGCGTACCCAATCGACAGTTGCAGGCGGCGCCGTCGGTTTTGAGGTGTTATGTCGTGTACTAGGTCTGTGCCCGGGCCATTCGATTCACGGAATAAATGCGCAAGAATGTCGATGCTCTAGTGTCGTCATGTTCCCTACTGCTCAAGCAGTACACCGCTGGACGCGTCGTATAATCACGACGACGTTTGGGTTATCGTCGTCACACGGACGATTCAAGGGACTTAAGTGACTTCAACCGCAGTACCCCCGACCGAGGCGGACGCGAATGCGTCCGTCGCCGAGTCAAGTCGCGTCTTTCATTGGCTCGTGTTGTTCATCGTCTTCGTCGGCGGCATCTCCAGCATCGCTATTGAAATTGCCGCCTCCCGTCTGCTGGGTCCGTACTTCGGAACGTCGACGTTCATCTGGGCCAACCTGATCGGTCTGACGCTTCTCTATCTGTCGATCGGCTACTACTTCGGCGGTCGCATCGCCGATCGCTGGCCCAGCGCGACGTTGCTTCTCGTCTTTACGTCAATCGCAGGCATCGGCACCGGCGCAATCCCGCAACTCTCACGCCCGATATTGCAGAAGTCCCTCACAGCGTTCTCGAGTTACTCCGTCGGCGCCTTCTACGGGTCGCTCGTGGGCGTGATCCTCTTATTCGCCGTACCAGTGACACTGCTCGGGTTCGTCTCTCCGTACGCCATCAGGTTGAGTCTGGCGAGAGTCAATGCCGCGGGAAACACTGCCGGTTCGCTCTATGCCCTTTCGACCATGGGTAGCATTCTGGGAAGCTTCCTGCCGGTGCTGCTTCTCATCCCAACGATCGGCACGTACTGGACCTTCTACTCGATCTCAATCACACTCCTCATCTCATCGGCGCTCGGACTGCTCATCCTGCACGCGCACAGGCTCGGGGCGCTGGCGACCGTTCTCCTTGCGGGAGTGTTGACCCTTGCGGTCGTCACGAACGGTGAGGAGATTCGACCGCCCGAGTTCGGCAAGCTCATCTACGAGACGGAATCTCAATACAACTACATCCAGGTTACCCAGGAAGGTGACGCGACGCTGTTGAGTCTGAACGACGGACACGCTATCCATTCTATCTACCAGCCGGGCCGTGAGCTCTACGGATACTGGGACTACTTCTCGGTCGGCTCCTACTTCAACTTGAACGAGACGCCAGCGGACGTGAAGAACGTCGCACTAATCGGACTTGCCGCGGGCACGATGGCGCAACAGCTGACCGCGGCGTACGGACCGATTCCGATTGATGGTGTGGAGATCGACCCGCAAATCGTGGCGGTTGGACGCAAGTACTTCCACATGAACGAGCCGAATCTGAACGTCATCGTTCAGGATGGTCGCTACTTTTTGCGGACGACCGACAAGCACTACAGTGTCATCGGCGTTGACGCCTACCACCAGCCATACATTCCGTTTCATCTGACGACGAAAGAGTTCTTCCAAGAGGTTGACAATCACCTTGAATCCAACGGTGTGGCAATTGTGAACTGTGGTCGAACCGCGGACGACTACCGTCTCGTGGACGTTCTGGCAAGCACGATGAAGACCGTCTTTCCCAACGTTTACATCATCGACGCCGACCGGTTCGAGAACTCGATCGTCATCGCGACGAAACAACCAACGAACATCGCCAACTTCGCGGCCAACGTCGAGAAGCTGCAACCCGGCTTGATCAAACAGATCGGGCAGATTAGTCTGCAGAGTGGCAATATTCGAGAGTGGACATCAACCGATCCCAAGTGGGTCTTCACTGACGATCACGCGCCGGTAGAGCGAGTTATTGATTCGATCATCGTCGACGCGGCGCGAGGAGAATAATCTGATGGCCGTGCGGTCAACGCTCCCGATCTTCCGCTTCGACCGACTCTCCCAATTCCCGCTTCGTCACGGAATTACGGGACGTCATGCAGCGATGCCCGGTGATGGTGACGTCAATATCGCGGGACGGATTGAACGCGAACAGGCGCTGGGAAACCGCATGGCGTGGGCGGAGGAGATCGGTATCGACGCTGAATCCATTGTGAGCGGACGTCAAGTCCATGGAAGCCGCGTTGAGGTCGTGGACGGCTCCCATCGCGGCTGCGGAGCCGCATTCATCGACGACGCCATTCCATCCACCGATGCTCTGGTGACGCGCACCGTCTCACTCCCGCTTCTGGTCTACACGGCCGATTGCGTTCCGCTCATCGCCTACGATCCGTCGAAACATGCGCTAGGAGTGGCGCATGCCGGATGGCGCGGGACCGTTGCTAATGTTGCGGGGGTGCTCGTCGAGACGATGCACGACGCGTTTGCCTCTAATCCCGCCGATTTGATCGTCGGAATCGGACCGTCGATTGGTCCCTGCTGCTACGAGGTTGGCGATGAGGTCATCGATGCGTGGCGCGAATCGGGGATCGAGCGCCATGAAGACGCAGTCGCGAAATCGAATGACCGACCGCATCTGGATTTGTGGCGTGCTAACGAACTGGCGCTTGAAAGCGTTGGAGTCCCGCTCGACCATATCGAACACGCCGGGATTTGCACACGCTGCGAGTCGGACCGCTATTTCTCACGACGAGCAGGTGTTGGGCATCGGGGCCTATTTGCCACCATAGCTGCGCTCGCTCCGTTATCGGACTCGCGGATCAATGGTCGAAAGGTGGTGTGACTCGTGACGATTGAGGAGAACTATCGTCGGGTCCTCGATCAGGTGAGAGAGGCAGAACGTCGGGCCGGACGGCCGGAAGGTTCCGTCACCGTCGTCGGAGTCTCGAAGACGGTTGGGCGAGACGCAGTCGATCGCGCCTACGCAACCGGGCTGCGTCACTTCGGCGAGAATCGGGTACCGGACGCCAAGGACAAATTCGATCCTCCCCTTCCCGCCGATGCACTCCTGCACCTCATCGGGTATCTGCAGTCCAACAAAGCGCGCGATGCCGTTGCGCTGTTCGACACGATTCATTCCGTAGATCGTGCCAGCATCATCGATGCTCTCGAGAAGCGCGCTGACCAGGCCGACAAACGTCTCCGCGTTTTGATCCAAGTCAACATCGCTGGAGAAGAACAAAAGCACGGGTGTTCATCGGCGGATGCCGAAGAGCTCATCCTCTCGGTGGCTAAGTGTGAGCATCTCGACGTTTGCGGGTTGATGACGATCGCTCCACTCGTCTCCAGTCCTGAAGAGACACGTGAGGTCTTTAGGGGGCTTCGGGAACTGCGCGACCGCCTTCAATCAACGCACACTGGACTCGATCTGAGCCAGCTTTCGATGGGGATGACCAACGACTATCAAGTAGCAATCGAGGAGGGCTCGACGTTGGTTCGTATTGGTCGTGCTATTTTTGTTGAGTAAGGTCTAATGGGATATGTCATCCACGTACTCTTTTCTCCCGGACTCGATCGGTGCCCTTGAATGCGAGTGATCTGTTTCGGTAGCGGAAGTAACGGCAACTCGTTACTCGTTCAGAGCGACGACACCGCCATTCTGATTGATTCCGGTGTACCGGTGAGAACGCTGAGAACGTCTTTACGCGAGGCTGGAGTTGCCGACGGCGGATTGAGCGCCGTCCTCATCTCACACGAACACTCAGACCACGTACGTTCCGCGCCACAGATCGCGAAATACCACCGAGTTCCATACTTTGGAACGGCAGGCACGCGACGAGCGCTGGAGCGATCGATCCGGTGTGACTGGCTGCAAATGTCGGAAGGTGTGAGCTTTTCGATCGGCTCGCTGGAGATCGTTCCAGTCGCGGTTTCGCACGACGCCAACGAGCCCGTCGGATTCGTCGTCTCGGATGGCGAGCTCCGGGTGGCGATCTTCACCGACCTTGGAGAACCCAGCACGGACGTAGCCTCTGCCATTCGAGGCGCATCTCTGATCGTGCTTGAATCCAATTATGACGAGGTCATGCTACGGAATGGTCCGTACCCGGTGCATCTGAAGCGGCGCATCCGCGGTCCACTTGGCCACTTGGCCAATGACGTATGTGCCACCATGCTTTTAAACGCGGTTGACGGCCAGAGTCGGGACGTCTGGCTGGCCCATCTCTCGGAGCAAAACAACCACCCTCGGATCGCCAGAGAGACGTCGGAAGTCAGTCTAAAATCATCCAGCCAGGAGATCAAGGTCTCGACGCTGCCTCGTTACGGATCAACGCTTGCCTGGGATTCAACCGAGGCCGACACGCGGCCCCGGCAAGCGAGTCTCTTCGGCCACGCAGCCGAATCAGTCAAGCGAATGACTGGGCTGTTCGGCGAAGACGACGACGCGGACTAGTCGTCCGCTGCGTTCTGCATCTCCTGCGCACGGAACTGCATCGTGTAGAGGTTGAAATACGCCCCGCGGCGACTCAGCAGGTCGTCGTGCGTGCCCATCTCGATCACTCGCCCTTGATCCATCACCACCACTTTCGAAACCGTCTTAATCGTGGAGAGGCGGTGGGCGATAATGAATGACGTTCGCCCTCGCAGCAGCGTTCGCAACGCCTCCTGGATCAAGAGCTCGGTCTCGGTGTCGACGCTCGACGTCGCTTCGTCGAGTACGATGATCCGAGGATCGGAGAGGAGTGCCCGAGCGAATGAAATGAGCTGCCGCTGACCGACCGAAAGGGTCGCGCCTCGCTCATGGACCTCGGTGTCGTACTTGTCCGGCAGTTTTTCAATGAACTCATGCGCGCCGACGGCTTTGGCCGCGTCCATGACCTGTTCAATTGACGCATCGGGACGCCCGTAGGCGATATTCTCGCGGACGGTTCCGGCAAACAGGAACGTGTCCTGCAACACGATTCCGAATTGCGATCGCAGCGACGACTGCGTGACGTCGCGGATATCGTGTCCATCAATGCGGACTTCTCCGCTCCACACGTCGTAAAATCGAGAGAGCAGATTGATCATCGAGGATTTGCCCGCACCGGTCTCGCCGACAAAGGCAACCGAATCGCCAGGGTTGACGTGCAACGTTATGCCATGCAGCACTTCAGTCGACTCGTAGCCGAAGACGACGTTGTCGTAATCGACTTCACCCTCAACTCGCGGTAGCTCGATAGCGCCGGGAGCATCAACGATTTCCGGCTGCACGTCCTGTAATCCGAAAATGCGCTCACCGGCAACCATGGCGGCCTGCATCGTGTTATATCGCTGGCTCAGATCCCTGATCGGCTCGTAGAAACGAGAGATGTAGGCGACGAACGTGAAGAGTTCGCCAATGGTGAAGGCCGCGCCACCCAGAATGATGCGACCGCCGATGAACAGGACCAGTCCCGTTGCGACGGCCTCTACGACTTGGACGATCGGAAAGAGGATCGCCGATAGCTTGGCCGCGCCAACGCTGGCGTCGAGATTGTCGCCGTTGATCTGGCGGAACCGCTGCATGTTTCGCATCTCGCGGGAGAAAGCCTGAACCACTCGAACGCCGGCGATGCTTTCGGCCAGGTTTGCGTTGACACGGGCGATCGTGATCCGCATGCTGCGGTACGCGGCGACGGCTCGCTTGCGCCACCAGATCATGGTAAACGCCATCACCGGCATCACCGCGAACGTGAGGAGCGCCAGCTTCGTGTTCGTGATCATCATGACGATGATGATGCCGACCAAGATGGCGAAATCCGCCATGATGCCGACGAGCCCGTCAGAGAAGAGGTCATTGATAACGCTGACATCGTTCTGCAGCCGAGACATGATCGACCCGACGCCGCGCTGATCGATAAAGCGGATGCTCAGCCTCTGCATGTGTCGAAAGAGAGACGACCGCATGTCCAGAACCACACGCTGGCCAATCCAGGAGGTGTAGTACGTCTGGCCGTAATAGGAAAAGAATCGAATCAACACCGAGACGGCCAGGACCGGGATCAAGATGTCTAGCGCTGGTATTCCCGTTCGCCCGAAGAACGTTCGCCCAGACGACGGTGTGACAACGTCAAGTCCAAGCCCAAAGAGGAACGGCAGTGCCAAATCAGCGACCGCCGTCGAAATCATGAGAAAGGCCGTCAGAACGAGCTGCTTACGATATGGCAGCGCCTGACGAGCTAGCCGCCGGGCAATGCGACTATCGTATGCCTTTCCAAGAATGTCATCTGGATCCGCGTATTGCATGAACCCCCACGGTGACTAATCCGCGACTGCCGCGAACTCTTCCTGATCCTTCAACTGCAGTTCATAGATGCGCGCGTACGCGCCCTCGTAGCTCAGAAGTTTGCGGTGCGAGCCACGTTCGACGATACGTCCTCGATCGAGCACCAGAATCTCGTCAGCGTTTTTCAACGACAAGAGTCGATGCGCGATCACGAACGTCGTTCGGCCCTCCATCGCCCCTCGCAACGCCTGCTGAATCTCAAATTCAGTCTCGGTATCGACGCTCGATGTCGCATCGTCAAGGATTAGAATTTTCGGATTCATGACGAGCGCCCGGGCAATTGCCACGCGCTGTTTCTGACCTCCAGAGAGCGAGACGCCGCGCTCGCCGACGACGGTATGGTATCCGTCCGGGAGGGACGCAATGTAATCGTGGATGCGCGCGGCCTTGGCTGCCGCGATGATCGCTTCCTCGGTCGCCTCCGGACGCCCGTAGGCAATGTTCTCCCCAATAGAGTCGGAGAAGAGGAAGGTATCCTGCAGGACCATTCCGATCTCCCGACGAAGCACTTCGAGCGGGAGATTTCGCACGTCAACACCATCTACAAGTACGACTCCATTTGAAACGTCGTAGAAGCGTGGGATCAGTGACGTGATCGTGCTCTTCCCTGATCCAGTCCCTCCAATGAGCGCGATGCGCTTGCCGGGCTCCGCAGTGAAGGAGATATCCTTCAAGGCGTCCTCTGTAGTATCGAGGTAGCGGAAGCTCACGTTCTGAAACTCAACTCGGCCGTTGATCTCGTGCAGTTCAACCGGATTTTCTGGAGTCAGAATCTTCGGGGTGGTGTCCAGGACCTCGAAAATACGCTCGCCGGACGCGATGGCGCGTGCAGCGCTGTTGACCACCCAACCAAGCATGCGGATGGACGGCGCGAGCATTGACAGATAAAGGTAGAACGCGGTGAGACGGCCGATCGAAAGCTCGCCGCGAATGACCTGTCGACCGCCGTACCACAGGATCAACACGATCCCTGCACTCGAAAGCAATGTCATCAGCGGGAAATAGAATGAATACTGCTTGATCGCGGTCATATTGGTGTCGTACAGATTCCAAAGCTCGCGATCGAACTTCCGCTCTTCGTCATCCTCGCGGGCGAAAGCGCGAACCACCCGCGCTCCCGATAGGTTCTCCTGAAGCACGTTGGTCATCACGCCAAATTGCTGTTGCACGGCCAGGAATTTTGGTCGAATGCTGCGTCCGAAGTAGAGGGCCGCCGCGATCAAGACCGGCATGACGCAGAGGGAGATCGCCGCCAGCTTCCAGTCAGTGGAGAAGAGAATGACCGAGATGATGAGCAGCATTGCCAACGATTGCACGATGGATCTGAGCGCCATCATCATGAAACGGCGAATCGAATTGACGTCCTCGGTCGCGCGCGACATCAGCTGGCCGGTGTGGGCCCGATCAAAGAAGCTGAATGAAAGCAGCTCCATGTGCCGGTACAGATCGTTCCGGACGTCATAAGAGACTCGTTCCGCAAGCCATTGAAAGATGTAGCTTCGAACGAAAGTGAAGATGCCAAGGCCTGTGCCGACCAGGACCACAGCTATAGAGCCGACCATCACGACTCGCTGGCTTGGCGTAACCAGGCCATTGTCAATGACATATTCGACCAAGCGCGGCGTAACAAGCTGCATGCCCGTCGCGATCGCGAGGGCAAGATAGCCGAAAACAACGCGCCGTTTGTATGGACCTAGATATCTAAGTATCCGAAGGAGAACCCGCACTCACGCTCCTATCGCCCTCATCCACAGTGATCAGGGAACTATATCATGTAATTCCTTGATTGAATGCACTATTCCAGGACCACGATCGTCATGTCATTGTCCTGTTGGATTGCAGTACCGACAGAAAACTGCCCTTACTGAAATCCTTGTTGACCGCAAAGTGCGGGCCGCGTAGAATAGGTACGTACAGTCGATGGGATGGGGATCGGCTTATCGCTTGCGGAGAGGGTGTAGCCGTGGATGTCGAAAAGGTGACCTACCAAGAAACGATCGATAACGCGCTGCGCCTGATCTACACGCAGCACCACCGACTCATGACCCGCTTGTTTCCAGACGCCGTGCAGCCGTTGACAATTGATCAACTGCAATCCGGTCCTCTGGGCAGTGATCTGTCGCGACTTGCCGCGTTGGCGCGCGGCGAAATTCGTGAGGCCAAAGAGCGTGTAGTCGAGGCGATCGACTCGGTCCAACAGATCCTTTTCTGGCCCCCAGGTGCCGAGGATTACACGGTGCCGAGGAGCTTCTGGGAAACAGATCTTGGCCGCATGCTTTCAATGGCCAAGTTCCGTGCGTATGAGCCAGCAGAGCTCGTCAGCATCGGCAACGCCGCACAACAGCTGGGCGTCACGCGCCCGACCATTTACCGCTGGATGGACGATCGCACGCTCGGTTACGTTCGTGACGAAATGTCCGGTCGGACGTTCGTGGTTCGCCAGGATGTCGAAGCCCTGCGGCACGATGTCCCCGAGGCAGTCGGCGAAGCCTAGACGATCCATTCCAATGTGAAATGAAATGACCGGCCGAATTCGGCCGGTCATTCTTGTGCCTGCCTATCTTTCACCTTTAACGGATGCTGCTAGCGTTCCCCCCAAGCCGGTACGTTACTCGAAATTACGCCTCTTCGGGGTGAGTGCGGACGAACATATCCTCATCAGCAACCATGAGCCTCACGATGTCGGCGCGCGAGACTATCCCGATGAGGCGGCGATCCGCATCGACGACGGGAAGCGCGTTGAGGCGCTTGTCATACATGAGTGTCGCAGCCTGTTGAACTGTCGTATCCGGGTCGATCGTGAGCGCGGGAGACGTCATCAGATCCTTGACAGAGGTCGCCAGAATTCGGCGAAGTTGCTCAGAGTCTCCTGATCCCGGTATCTTGAAGTACGCATCGAGAAACGGGACGTACATCGGCGCATCGTATTCCGATTCACGAGCAATCATGTCGTAATCGGTCAGCATGCCAACCACTCGGCCGCCTTCTACCACGGGAAGGCTGCTCAGGTCGTTCTCCCACATCAAGCGCGCCGCTTCCGTAACCTCGGTATCTGGTCCGACCGATATGACGTCGTCGGTCATGATCAGCGAGACGCGCGAGTCGATTGCCATGTCTACTACCTACCAGCTTCTATCGTAGAGTGAACGAATGGCCTGGGGAATGGCACTGATCACGTCCCCGGCTACCAGACTCAACGTGCCGAACATACCGACGGCCCGCTCCGCCGCCAACGATCCGATATAAACGCCGGCGATTGCCGCGTCCCGTCCTGACAAGCCTTGAGCCATCAGCCCGGCGATTGTCCCGGCAAGCACGTCTCCCGTCCCTGCTGAGGCGAGCGCGGGCTCAGAATTCGGGCCGACGGCTAACGGCTGGCCCGGCGCAGCCACGATCGGGTGAGCGTGCTTGAGCACCACGACTTGTCCAAACCTCTCCGCGGCCTCTCGGGCAGAAGACCAGGGATGAGCGGTGATCTCTGCGACCGGTTTCCCGGTCAATCGAGAAAGCTCACCGGGGTGCGGCGTCAATACGAGCTCGGCACCCTTAAGTGATTCTTCCCAGCCATCTTGCGTTGCCAGCCAATTGAGGCCGTCGGCATCCACAACCGCTTTTCCGGAAAACTGCTCTCCGCCGTTCGACGACGCGACTGGAGCACTGAATCCAATCGCCTTTGACGAAGCCCGCATTCCGAACAGACCGGAGAGAAACTCCGGCACAGGATCATCGAGTCCCATTCCGGGACCAACCAGTATCGCCGCGAAGTCCGGAAGTTTTTCACGCACCAACGTCGCCATGCGATCTCCCGCGCCACCGAACTCTGCCTCGGGAAGCGGGAGAAAGGTCACCTCGCGTACCGACGATGAGATCGGCGCCACCAGGGACCGGGGAACGGCCAGGCAGACCATACCCGCGCCCGCTCTCGCCGCCGATTCCGCCGCCATGCGCGGCGCTCCAAAGTAATTCGGCGCACCGCCCACCACCATCAGCCACCCGACCTGATGTTTGTGCGTGTCTTGGCGTCTCCGCGGCATCAAGCGCCGGATCGAAACTCCGTCGATCAATTCCACCTCGGAGTTGACGGCGGTCGGAGCGGTCAGTCCAAGGTCGATCAGCCGAATTTCTCCGGCGTGTCGCAACGCCGGGGATCGATAAAGTCCGATTTTCGGCAAGCCAAACGAGACCGTCACGTCAGCAGAAAAAGCCGCATCCGATGCTTCGCCAGTATCGCTGTCGACACCGGACGGCACGTCAACGGCCCAAAGGGGCGTGCCGCGATCGATCCTCGCCTGGTGTGCCAGTTTGAAGGCGTCCGCGACTTCAACAGGGAGCTCGGTCCGTCCACCGATCCCAAATACGGCGTCGACGATGAGGTCTGCGTCCGCGACTGCTTTAGTGATATTCGTCGACGATATAGTCTCGATCTGATCGATCGTTTCATCGGCCGGCAAGTCACCGAGCGTGTCTCGACCGAACATCCAGACCGTGCAGGTCCACCCGTTGGTGGCCAGTATCGACGCCGCGACAAGTCCGTCGCCGCCGTTGTTTCCTGGTCCGACGAGAAACAGCGCATTCCCTGGCTCGCCCCAGCGCTCGTCCTGCACAAGTTGGGCGAACCCTTCGGCCGCGGCGCGCATCAGGTCTCGTTCAGAACGCGCCGATTTCGTCGCCTGCTGTTCGGCGGCGCGAATCTCCTCGACGGTGCACAGCTTGATCACCGGTTGCTCCCTCTCAGTTCGTCGTCGGAAACTTGGTTGCCACGACCATCGCGATCGACTCGGTTCGTGAGTGCGTCAGAGAGACGGCAAAGTGAGTGAACCCGAGCAAGCGCGCACGGCGGGCCGCGGTCTCATGAAGCACAACGATCGGTTTGCCGCGACGGTTTGAAACGACCTCGATGTCCCGCCAGCGGATCCCTCGTACGCCGGTACCCAGCGCCTTCATCACCGCCTCTTTTGCAGCAAAACGCGCGGCAAGCTCTGCCGGTCGTTGCCGGTAGCGGCTCGCCTCGCGTTCAGTGTATATCCGTTTGAGGAATCGCTCGCCGAATCGGTCGAGCGCGTGCTTGATTCGATCGATCTCGATTGCGTCTACGCCAACTTCGATGGGTCCGGCAGCTTCCGGATCCCAGATCGGAACGTACTCAGCGTCCAACCGAGGCGTAGATGAATCCAAGATCTCCGATCTCCTCACGATTGTAGATATTGCGTCCGTCGAGCAGCACCGGGGTTCGCATCAGCTCACGCACGCGTCGCAGATCGGCCTGTTTGAACTCGTTCCACGGGGTGGCGACAAGCAATGCGTCAGCACCGTCGACCGCGCCATACGGATCTTCGGCATATTCGATCACAGGAAGCTCGCGCCGCGCATTATCCAGAGCTGCTGGATCATACGCCACGACCGATGCTCCACGTTGCTGCAGGATGCGCGCAATGTCAAGGCCAGGTGATTCGCGGGTGTCGTCGGTATCTTGCTTGAACGCGAGTCCCCATAACGCTACGCGCCGCCCATGGAGATCGCCAATGAGGTTCTGCAGGCGCCAGACGAAACGACGACGCATGTCCTTGTTGATCTCAAGCACGGCATGCAGCAACTGAGGGTGACAGCCGACCTCTTCGGCCATGAAGGCGAGCGCCTTCACGTCCTTCGGGAAACAAGAACCACCAAATCCGATTCCGGCCTCCAGGAAGAGCGGACCGATACGAGGGTCGTAACCCATTCCCTGGGCCACCACGGTGACGTCGGCGCCAACCTGCTCGCAGATCTGAGACATCTCGTTGATGAAACTGATGCGCGTGGCCAGAATGGCGTTCGAGGCGTACTTGATCATCTCGGCGGTGCGCCGATCCGTGATGACGATGGGAGCGCCCTGTGAACGATAGAGCTCGGCGACGCGCTCAGCGGCGGACCGATCTTCCGCTCCGAGCACGACACGGCTTGGCTTGAAGACGTCGCTGACAGCTGACCCCTCGCGCAGAAATTCCGGGTTGCTGACCACGGCGAAGGTCGCATCCTCGCTCTTCGTCTCTTCCAAGATCGACGAAACGAGATCACCAGAGCCAATCGGCATCGTGCTCTTGTTCACGACGATGGTATGGCCGCTCATGGACCGTCCGACCATTTCGGACGCCGAACGGACGGCCCGCATGTCGGCATCGCCATCGAACGATGACGGCGTGTCGACGCAAATGAAGACGAACTCGGAATTGGGGACGGATTCGTCGTAGCAGGTCGTGAAAGCCAGGCGCTTCGCCCGGACGTTGCGGACGACAACCTCTTCGAGACCCGGTTCGTAGATCGGGATGACGCCGTGCGTCAGTCGTTCGATCTTGCCCGCGTCGATATCTACCCCGTAAACGGTGTTTCCGAGGTCAGCGAATGCCGCGCCTGTCACGAGACCGACGTAGCCAGTGCCGATGATGGTTATGACTGCCATGCCCCTGGATTCCCTTTCCCAGACCAACGCGTGATCGCTGTGAAACCACGTTCCGGTCCATATCAACCGGCCAAACTGTACACGAATCCGACGCGGTCTCTTTATCAACTTTGGTACTAAAACGTCCGAACCGGGGCACTCGGCATCGTTTGTCTACGATTTCAGGTGTACATCAGTATCGAACGCCGAAGCCGGCGAATTCTTCATTCAAGTTAATGGCATGGCATTCCACGTGTTCCACCCGGCCGTTTGGTGGTCCCTGGCGAACGAGTTCGCTGAATTCATGAATTGAGTCAGGTTCGCCGCGAGCGATGATTTCGACTTCACTGGCGTTAGGCGAGTTCCTCACCCAACCAACCACTCCATGTCGATTCGCGATTGCGACCGTGAAGGCGCGAAATCCCACGCCCTGAACGCGACCGCGAACTCTGATGTGCACCGTTTCAGTCAAGGCTCCTCCGAGATGCTACGACGATGTCTGACCGCGGGCAGCGACCCATTTCCGTTTCTGCTCAGCGGCTCGCTCCACATCAGCTGTGCGATAGCGATCGAGAAACGCGGCCATCTCACTCATGAATGTGCCGGACTCGATCGACGTTCGAATCGAGCCCATCACGCGCTGCATGAACCGCAGGTTGTGAATCGTCGCGAGTCGGTACGCGAGAAGTTCTCGAGCGTGAAACAGGTGGTGGAGGTATGCGGCGGAAAACGTCTGGCAAGTTTCGCAGTCACAAGTCGGGTCTACCGGGCTGAACTCTCGCCGGAAGCGAGCACTTGTGACATTTACCCGTCCGTCGAACGTGAAGAGGGCTCCGCGGCGTGCCACCCGGGTCGGATGGACGCAGTCGAACATGTCGACTCCGAGCGCGACGGACTGCCAGAGATCTTCCGGCGAGCCGACGCCCATGAGGTATCGGGGCCGATCGGATGGCAGGTTTGAAATCGAATGTTCGAGCATCTCGAGCATGAGCGGCTTCGGCTCGCCGACGCTCAAACCACCGATGGCGCACCCGTCAACCTTGGCTTCGTCTATAGCGCGAGCGCTTTCGCGACGCCGTTTGCCGTCGAATCCGCCCTGGACGATGCCGAAGAGGAGAGGACGATGGAGGTTACGAGCGCTGACGTCCGTCCGTTCGTCGAAATGTTCTATTGCTCTCCGCAGCCAGCGATGCGTCCTGTCCATCGCCGAATGCTGAGCTTGATCGCCGCCGTCATAACCGACAACGTCGTCGAGCGGCATGATGACGTCGGAGTCGAATCCCAACTGCAAATCGATGGCCCGTTCCGGAGTCAGTTCATGCTTGCTGCCGTCGAGGTGGGAGCGGAACTCGACACCTGCCTCCGTCACTTTGCGACGATGCGCCAGGCTATAGACCTGAAATCCGCCGGAGTCCGTCAAAATGGGCCGCGACCAGGCCATGAATTGGTGCAATCCACCGGCGTCACGAATGAGATCGACACCAGGACGCAGCATGAGATGATAGGTGTTGGCGAGCAGAATTTCGGATCCGGTCGCGGCCACATCGTCCGGAGAAAGCGATTTGACGGTCGCCTGCGTCCCAACCGGCATGAAGGCCGGAAGCTGAACGGTTCCGCGTCGCGTGACCAGTTTTCCCAGACGCGCGGCGGACTGGGAGTCGGTCGTCGTGAGTCGAAGTCCGAGACGTTCATCAATTTCAGCTGCGCTCGCTGGAGTGTCTTTATCGTTCATGGGCGAATGGTACGGAGCATCAGCCGACGGTGTCAAAGCAGGATGGTTCGCGGACACAACCGGAGCGCCACAGCGGATTGCGTCGACGGATTCAATCCGTCGCGTTTTGGACCCTTTATCACTTTGGTGGAACGACATACGACCGATTCACGCGTCTACTATTTGGTGACGCATGGAACAGATGGCGATTGACCTCACTCAAGCTCGTCGAAAGTGGTCCGGTTCTCGATCTGGGCTGTGGAACTGGGGTTTTGCTCTCAGCGTTGGCCAAACGAGGTTTTGAGGCGATCGGCGTGGATCGCGAACGATCGATGCTGCGGGGCGCGTCACGACGTCCAGAGCTCGCCGGTCAGTTGTTGAGGGCAAACGCCACCAGGTTGCCGCTACAGTCCGGATCAATCGGATCGTGCGTCTCAACGTTCCCCTCCGGCTTCATTCTGCAGCCTGAAACGCTCAATGACATTGCCAGGGTGCTGCGGCGGGGCGGGGTGTTTTTGGTGGTCATGAGTGGTGAGACGACGGAGCGCGTGTGGTGGCGAAGCCCTATTCGACTGATGCTGCGCCTCTTCTACGGCAAGCGAACGACACATTCGTTGCCGGAGGAGTCGCTGTTGTCCCATCCTCAACTTCGCGGAGAGTGGCGCTGGATCGAGTATGACTACGATCGTGTGCTGGTTTGGATCGCCCACAGGACCGACAACAGGGCCAGATGCGAGGACTAGCCCATCAAATCAGCGAGCGGATCATTCTTGGTCGGCTCCGCCGGCCCATTGGCGTCGCTACGGACCGCAGACGGGAGAGATTTGGAGGGCGTGGTCACTGGCGTGACCTGCTGATCGAGACGGGTGAGTGAACGAGTCGATTCCTGCACTTCCTGGCCTGCCTGCTTTACTTCGTTGGCGACACCCTTGAAATCGCTCACGGCTTCCTGAAACTCGCCGGTGAGGTCGCCGGTCGCATTGCGGAAATCGCGAACAACACTCCCGATCTGCGAACCGATTTCAGGGAGTTTGCCGGGCCCAAAGATAATCAGGGCGATCACCAGAATCACCCCAAGCTCCATCGGTCCCATGCCCATGAAATTCATTTCGCGAACTCCGTTCAGCGCTCCATCGCGATGCTCTGCTCTGTCGTTGCGGGCCGTAGTATACCATTCAGGCTCGTTGTGACCTTACGCGGGATAGTCAATTTCGACTTTGCGCAACTATTTTGACGGAGTAAGATGCGTCAGAATCACGCAGGCATCATGATCGACGCTCGCCTTCTGACTTATCGTCGAGGTGGCATTGCACGATATGTCGCGGCCCTCCTCAGGTGGTTGCCTCGCGTCGCGCCGGAACTCCGAATTTCGCCTATCGTGAATCGGTCGACACCCGAATTGTCTTCGACCGCAAGGGTTTTCACGCCGCCCCACCACCGCCTGGAGCGAACGTCGCTCGGCATCGAGTTGAGCGTGAGACGTCCCAGTCTGGTCCACAGTCCAGATTTCATCGTGCCTCGTGTGATTGGCGCTAAACGCGTCGCCACCGTTCACGACCTCAATTTCATGAGTCATCCGCAACATCTGACGCGCGAATCCTTCCGGTATTACGGCCATTTGACGTCAAGCCTGAACAGGACGGACCACATCATCGCGGTCTCCCGCTACACGGCCGATCAGCTTCAGGAGCGCCTCTTTATCGACGGTCGGCGAATCACGGTAATTCCGAACGGCGTCGAGATTGAATCGATGGCAGCAACTGATTCGGGTACGCTCGAGAATCTGATCGACGCGTTCGGGCAGCCTGTTGGAGCCAAATTCAGCGAGAACCGACCGATCATCCTAATGGTGGGTACAATCGAGCCGCGCAAGCGTCACGAGTTGATGCTGGACGCTGTGCGCCTGATGAGAAACCATCTCACGACGCCGGACGCGCTCCTGGTCATAGCCGGTCAGCGGGGCTGGAACTGTGACCAGATCGTGAATCGCATTCAAGATGCGTCCAATCAGGGTGAAGCGATTTGGCTGGAGAACGTTGGTGACGATGATCTTGCGGATCTCTATCGGGCCGCGACGATCGTGAGCATTGCGTCGCTGGATGAAGGCTTCGGGCTGCCCCTTCTCGAGGGCATGGCAGCCGGAGTTCCGGTCGTCGCGGCGAAGCGGGGAGCGCTGCCAGAAGTTGCCGGAGATGCCGCGATCTTGGTCGAAGAAGGTGATCCAAACGCTTGGGCGTCTATCCTCGGAACCCTGTTCGAAGACGTTGAGAGACGCAAAGGGATGAAGAAACTCGGACTCGAACGGGCCAAGCAGTTCAGTTGGGAAACGACCGCCAGGATGACTGCGGATCTATACCGTGAGGTGCTAGATTCGTGAGCGTCGCATCAACCTGGCTCATCGTCGGGCTTGGGAATCCCGGCAGAAAATACGAGCGGACGCGGCACAACGTGGGTTTCATGGTGGCCGACGAGATCGCCAAGCGTCTGCCAGGAGATGGCAAGCTGCGACGCTTCGACGCGGACTTCCTCGAGCGCCGCACGAATCTCGGTCGAGTCGTAATCGTCAAGCCACAGACCTTCATGAACGTCAGCGGCAATGCGGTCGGTCCCGCAGTTCGCTGGTATCACGTGCCACTCGACCAGCTCTTGGTCATTTACGACGACCTCGATCTTCCATTCGGACGTATGCGCATTCGCCCCTCGGGAAGCAGTGGTGGGCACAACGGAGTTACGTCGATCATTCAAAGGCTGGGCACCGACCAGTTTCCGCGCTTGCGACTCGGAATTGGCAGAGCGGCGAACAGCGGCGCCATCTCTCACGTATTGAGCCGGTTCGATCGCTCCGAAGAGAAAGCACTGAAGGATTACGTCGGACGCGCGGCCTCTGCCGCGATTCGCTGGCACTTTGAGGGAATCGACGTTGCGATGAATGAGTTCAACCGAGCCGTCGAGCGTGACGAAGCGACCAGTGAATGACCTCAGATGGCGCTGACCTTGCAACCTCGTCGATCGTGGGCATGTGGACGAGGCGACAGCAGTTCGTATTTCGCTCTACAATCAAACTGGGAGTGCCGTGCGTCCGAGGCTCATATGACGCGGCCGGCGAATGGGGCGAAAGCATAGGGAGTGTTTGAGGGAATGGAGATCACACGAGTCGCGGTCGTCGGAGCCGGCACCATGGGGGCTGGGATTGCTCAGGTGATGGCGCAGGCTGCTATTTCGATTACCATGATCGATCGCGACGAGAAGGTCATCTCCAGCGCCTTAGGCAAGATCGAAAAGAACCTGAGTCGTTCTGTTGAGCGCGGCCGGATCTCCGAAGAGGATGCAGGCATCGCCCTCGGTTTGATCGAGACCGATACGGACCTACGAGCGACTGAGGATGTCGATCTCATAATCGAAGCGGTGCCGGAAATTCTCGAATTGAAGACCCAAATTTTCCGAACGGTGGACGAAGCGGCTCCAGAGCACGCGATCCTGGCCTCAAACACCTCTTCGATTTCGATTACGCGACTGGCAGCCGAAACCAAGCGGCCTGAGAAGGTCGTCGGCATGCATTTCTTCAATCCAGTCCCGCTGATGGCGTTGGTCGAGGTCGTCAGTGGCCTGGTCTCATCGGTAGAGAGCGTCGAAGCCGTGTATGACCTGGCCAAGCGAGTCGGCAAGACGCCCGTCATCGTGGAGGATGCCCCAGGGTTCGTCTCGAACCGGGTGTTGATGCCGATGATCAACGAGGCGATCTTCTGCCTCGAAGAGGGTGTTGCCAGCCGTGAGGACATTGATACGGTGATGAAACTCGGCATGAACCACCCGATGGGTCCATTGACGTTGGCAGATCTGATTGGACTCGACGTATGTCTGGATATTCTCGAGGTGCTTCAGAAGGATTTCGGGGACCCGAAGTACCGCGCCTGCCCGCTTTTGCGGCGAATGGTTGCCGCCGGACACCTCGGTCGAAAGACCGGGCACGGATTCTACAGTTACGATTAGCTACTCGACGGCAATTTTGTTGGACATTAAATTGGCACCAACACTTGAGGAGAATGAATGCCGAGTCAAGCTGAGAAAAACAATGGACAGCCGAATCCACGCGGGTATTTGATGCTTTTGCAGGGAGACGAGCGTGCCACGTCGGACGCTGCTCTCGGCATCGCGCTGCGTGGAGCGGGACACAACTTGCGCGTCCACATCATTGAATTCCAGAAAACGGGCCGAGATCGCGGAGAGGTCGTCGCCACGTCCTTCTTGACCGGAGTATCTATCGCACAGTATGGCACGATCGAACCAAACCAATCGGTCGACGATATGCCCGGGCCTGGTATCTCGCCGGAACGAGCTGAAGAGGCGCTCAAGGAGGCTGACCTTCACGTCAGTCGCCGGGTGACCAACATCCTCGTCCTCGAGGGCGCGCTTTCGCTGGTCGATGAAGGTGTGATCGAGGAATCTCGGATCATGGATCTGGTCAACAAAGGCGCCCCATCGCTCGACATCGTGGCGACCGGATCGAAGGCCTCAAAGGGTCTGAAGGACGCCTGCGACAGCTTGACGACCATGGAGACGGTGAAAGCCGAAGCAAGCACCGCCGAATTACGGCCTGGAATCCACTACTAGACGCGCACCGCGAAAGTACGAGGTCGTCCATGCATCATCACAGAGTCGACGGAGCAGACGGGGCGTTCGCGGGCCAGCCCGACCTAGACCGGCGCGATTTCACCACGATTTCGGGCGAACCTGTTCGACAGACCTACACCGAAGACGATCTCCGGCGCGCTGGTTTCGACGCCGACACCGATCTGTCCGAACCGGGCCAATACCCTTACACGCGCGGAATTCACGAGTCGATGTATCGCGGTCGGCTCTGGACCATGCGCCAATTCGCTGGATTTGGCTCCGCCGAAGAGACGAACGCGCGCTTCCGGTATCTGCTCGATCATGGCGAGACGGGTCTATCTATCGCCTTCGACCTCCCAACGCTTTACGGACGCGATACCGACGATCCGTTGGCCGAAGGCGAGTTCGGCAAGTGCGGAGTTGCCGTCTCATCGCTCGACGATATGGACGCACTGCTCGACAAGATTCCGCTGGATCAAATAACCACATCAATGACGATCAACGGCCCGGCGGCCATCATCTGGGCGATGTACATCGCCGCCGCCGAGAACCGTGGCATCGATCGCTCACAGCTTGGTGGGACGCTGCAAAACGACATTCTCAAGGAATACACAGCCCAAAACGAGTACATTTTCCCGCCCCATCCGTCGATGAAACTGGTGGTCGATACGATCGAATTCGCGACGAGGGAGATGCCGCGCTGGAACAGCGTCAGCATCTCTGGCTATCACATCCGCGAGGCTGGTGCGACGGCGACCGAAGAACTCGCGTTCACCATCGCTGACGGTCTTGCCTACGTCGACGCCACTCTCAAACGAGGGTTGGATATCGACGAGTTCGCGCCGCGACTCTCCTTCTTCTTCAACTGCCACAATGACTTCTTTGAGGAGATCTCCAAATTCCGCGCCGGCCGTCGCCTGTGGGCCAAACTGATGCGTGATCGCTATGGCGCGAAGAATCCCCGCTCTTGGTGGATGCGCTTCCATACGCAGACCGCGGGATGTTCTCTCACGGCACAGGAACCGGAGAACAACGTCGTGCGCACGACTATACAGGCGCTCGCGGCGGTCCTGGGCGGAACGCAGTCACTGCACACGAACTCGCTCGACGAGGCCCTGGCCCTGCCATCCGATTGGGCCGTCCGCATCGCCCTTCGAACCCAGCAGGTCATCGCGTTCGAGAGCGGCGTGACCAACAGCGTCGATCCGCTGGCCGGGAGCTATATGGTGGAGACGATGACGTCCGAGATGGAAGACCGGGTAGTGGCGATCCTGCACGAGATCGATGAACTGGGCGGCGTGGTGCCGGCCATCGAGACCGGCTATTTCCAGAAACGCATCGCCGATTCCTCGTATCGGTACGAGCAGGCGCTGGTCAATCGAGACAAGATCGTGGTCGGAGTCAACGCGCTACGAACGGACGAGGCGCTCACAATTCCGATTCTGCAGATGGATCCTGAGGGTGAGGGACGCCAGCGGGAGCGACTGAGTGCTCTGCGGCAGTCGAGAGACCCTGAGCGGTGGCAGTCGACCATGGACGCGCTCGAGCACGCGGCCAAAGATGATCGCAACCTGATGCCCTTCCTGATTGACGCGGTCAAAGCCCACGCCACCCTCGGCGAGATCACCAATCGATTGCGTGTGGTCTACGGTGCGCACCGTCCGCTGCAGATCGTCTAGAGAGAGGAGTCTCGGTTGGTAACCAGCTCAACCACTCGGGCGATCCGAGTGCTTATCGCTAAACCCGGGCTCGATGGTCACGACCGTGGCGCCAAGGTACTCGTGCGCGCCTTGCGAGATGCCGGAATGGAAGTGATCTACACCGGCTTGTTCCAAACTCCAGAGATGATCGCCCGCGCCGCGTCGGATGAGGATGTCGATGTCGTCGGCGTGAGCATCCTGTCCGGAGCGCACAATGTGCTGATGCCGCGCATCATCGAAGAGTTGCGCTCGGCTGGCCTAGACGACGTCCTGTTAGTAGCAGGAGGGACGATCCCAGCCGATGACGTCAAGGCACTGAAAGACATGGGCGTCTCGGCCGTCTTCGGACCTGGCACGCCGCTGACCCAAGCGATCGATTTCATTCGAGACAACGTCCCCTCGCGAGAGCAGGACCGTTGAGCCAGGGCCTGATCGAACGATTCCAAAACGGTGAACGCCGCGCTTTGGCGCGGCTTCTTTCGCATATCGAGGATCGGACTGAGCTCGGACGACGCGCGGTGCGTGAGCTTTTCGGTCGAACCGGCCAGGCGCACGTCGTCGGTATCACCGGTCCCCCCGGCGCCGGAAAGAGCACGCTGGTCAACTCGCTAATCCGTGCCTACCGCGATTCCGGACGAACCGTGGCAGTGGTGGCGATCGACCC
The DNA here is from genome assembly GCA_963713965.1 of uncultured Chloroflexia bacterium. Classification (GTDB taxonomy): domain Bacteria; phylum Chloroflexota; class Chloroflexia; order Thermomicrobiales; family Thermomicrobiaceae; genus CALAGB01. The sequence continues at coordinate 303,750 of OY970217.1, read as the reverse complement.
ATCCAGCAGTCTGTCCGGCGGCGCGACGCTGGGCGACCGGATCCGCATGATGGAGAACTACGCTGACGAAGGCGTCTTCATTCGCAGCATGGCGACACGCGGTCAGCTCGGCGGACTCTCGCTGGCGGTCGGTGGAGCGGTGCATCTATTCGACGCGTTCGGGTTCGACATGGTCTTGATCGAGACGGTGGGTGTCGGACAGGATGAAGTGGACGTGGCGGAGGCGGCGGATACGACGATTGTTCTGCAGGTACCTGGTCTCGGCGACAGCATCCAGACGATCAAGGCAGGCGTGCTGGAAATCGCGGACATATTAGTGGTCAACAAGGCCGACCGGCCTGACGCGCGTCAACTTGTTCGTGACCTGCGCAACATGCTCCTGCTCGGCGACCACTCCGACCGCATGCCCCCTATCGTCCAGACGATCGCCACGGAGGCGGGAGGAATCGAGCGCCTGATCTCGGAAATCGACGCACATCGCGAGCATCTGGCGGGATCTGGCGAGGCAGAGCAACGCGTCAGGCGGCGACTCGAACGCGAGGTGATGTTGTTGGCGCGCGAGGAGTTCGATTTGTGGCTCAATGCCTGGACTAAGAGCGACGCCCACCAGGCCTCAATCGACGCCCTCGCCCATCGCATGGAGGATCCAGGAACGGTCACTGACAAACTGATCGAGGATTTTCGCAGCCAACGCGCTGTTGGTGAACGTCGGTCCTAGCGTGCCTGGGAGCGCGCTCGGGCGACCGAATTGGCGATGAGGGCGGCGGTAGATCCCGCGCCGATCGAATTGTCGATGTTCACCACCGTCAAACCGGGCGCGCAGCTCTGCAACATGCTCATCAACGCGGCCTGCCCATTTCCGCCGTAGCCGTAGCCGACCGATGTGGGGAGGCCGATCACCGGCACTGGGACCAGGCCAGCCATCACCGACGGGAGTGCCCCGTCCATCCCTGCAGCGACCACAATCGCATCAACCCCACTATCGAGGACCTCTCGCAGCGGCCCAAAGAGGCGATGAAGACCGGCAACGCCGACATCAACGATCAGATCGACGTGGCATCCCATCTCTTCGGCCACGACGCGAGCCTCATGCGCCGCCGGCCAGTCGGAGGTTCCCGCGGCGAAGATCGCGACACGGCCCCCGGTCGAGGGTCGGGGTGCGCCAGGACGTGAGAAGATCGCGGTCCAGCTGCCAGGGAGTTGTTCGCTCTCGAGTTCCGAGAGGATAGCGTCAAGTTCTGCTGTCTCGTCCTCGGTGATCCGACTGACGACGACCCGGCCGTTCGGGTCAATCAGCTCAGTCACCGCACGTTCGAGTTGAGCGATCGATTTATTCGGAGCGTAGACGACCTCCGGAATACCCTTGCGTCGCGACCGGCCCGGGTCAGCAACCACCTGCGACTCACTACCGGAATGATTCGTATGAGCGCCGTTGGTAAGCGCCTGCATCAGGTCGCCGAGTACACGGTCTGAGGGCCGTTCAGTCGACATCCACGCCGCTCCGTTCCTCCGACGTCACCGTTTCAATCAGCTTCTGGATATTAGGTTCATCTGTCGGGAATCGGTCCAGATACACCAAAAACTCGACGTTCCCGGCCGGTCCCTTGATCGGCGATCTCGTCAGTCCTCGGACGTGAAATCCGGAGTCGCGGGCCGAGTCGAGCACTTTTCGCAGCACATCACGGTGCACCTTGCGATCCCGCACAACTCCACCTTTGCCGACGCGGTCCTTTCCCGCTTCGAACTGCGGCTTGATGAGCGCAACGCATGCACCGTCCTCCGTAAGAACGCGTCTCGCGGCGGGCAGGATCAGCGCGAGTGAGATGAACGACACGTCGATCGTGACCAGATCAGTAGGCTCCGGAAGCAACTCAAGATGACGAGCATTGGTTCTATCCAGAACGACCACACGCTCGTCAGTCTGGAGACGGTAGTCAAGCTGACCGTAACCGACGTCCACCGCATAGACTTTCTTGGCTCCCGAGTGCAGTAGAACATCGGTGAACCCACCGGTTGACGCGCCGAAGTCGGCGCAGGTCATGCCATTCACGTCGATTCCGAACGACTCGAGAGCATGAACGAGCTTCTCGCCGCCGCGGCTCGCGAAACGGGGCCCTTGCGCGACTTCCAGATCGGCATCTTCGGGCAGCATATGGCCGGCCTTGTCGATCACCTGAGTGCCGGATCTCAACTGGCCCGCGAGTATGATCGCTCGCGCCTTGCTCCGGGTCGGCGCCAATCCACGATCGACCATCAATTCATCCGCTCTTGTGCGCTGCTGGCTCACGAAAAGAACCGTCCTCATTCCCCAATGGCATGCCGGAAGTGCGCGGATTGAATGTGACATAGCGCCACGGCGAGCGCGTCCGCCGCGTCATCGGGATACGGGATCTCCTGTAGACCGAGAATCAAGCGAACCATTTCCTGCATCTGGGCTTTGTCAGCCTTGCCGTAGCCGGAAACGGCCTGTTTTACCTCGGCTGGTGTGTATTCCACGACCTGAATGCCAGCCTGGGCGGCCGCCAGCATGACGATACCACGCGCCTGCCCCACCGACAGCGCCGTCGTAACGTTGCGCGAAAAGAAGAGCTGCTCGATGGCGCAAACGCTCGGATGGTACGTTCGCAAGATTTCGCCCACGTGTTCGTACAACTGCTTCAATCGCTCAGCCATTGGCTCGCCCGCCGCCGTCTCGATCACTCCGTAATCGAGTGGCGCAGGCGCGTCGTCGCCCTCAAGAACGCCGAACCCAAGTCGAGCGGTGCCGGGATCAAAACCCACAACCACGTCGTTACGCATTTCGAGGTGCTCCTAAAAGGGGAACCAGTCGCCAATGTGTTGAAACGGCAGCGCAACCCCAATCGTGCCTCGACATGCGACATACGGCAAGCTCGCGAACGTACCGATCGGCATACTTTGGCCCTTCGTCTTGAAATCAGCGCAACTGTTCGCTATACTGGCGACCGTAGGTGGGAAAAGGCGCAACATGATTTTGACAAGTTGTAACCTTGGTCCGTCGCTTCCACTTTTTTGCGCGCAACATCACTTTCATCAACTGCCCCGCGCTTCACGGCCAAGGGGTTTTTTTGTCTGACCTGCTTGTTCTGGGGTGGGAGGAACACCTAGAAAAGGTGGTGAGCTAGACAATGGATGCGAGCCTGATCGCCAAAGGCAAGGATCGCGGATACCTGCTTTCCGAGGAAGTCATCGCAGTGTTTCCACGTGCCGAGGATGACCTCGAATCGCTCGAAGAGTTTTACGTCGCGCTATATGAGCAGGGAATCGAGGTCCTCGATCAGGAACCTCCTTCCAGTGCTCCAGCTGAGATCGAGCGGCCGTCCAAGCCGTCTCGCAGTAGCGCCGATCACCATCGAGCCAGTGAAATCATCGATCCTATGGCCAGCGGAGTCAATGACTCCGTTCGACTTTATCTCCAAGAAATAGGCGAAACTAACCTCCTGACCATGCAGGAAGAGGTCTGGCTCTCGAAGCGCATGGAGCGCGGTGAGATGGCGGCCGATCGGCTGCGTCTGAGCGAATACGCCAACGATTCCGAGAAGCACGAGTTGATGGCTGATCGCGAAGACGGCGAGCGCGCCCGCGCTCATCTGATTCAAGCCAATTTGCGCCTGGTTGTCAGCGTTGCGAAGAAATACGTCGGTCGCGGACTAACCTTTCTGGACCTGATCCAGGAAGGGAACATAGGGCTGATGAAGGCGACTGACAAGTTCGACTACAAACGTGGTTATAAGTTCTCGACGTATGCCACCTGGTGGATTCGGCAAGCAATCACGCGTGCGATCTCGGATCAGAGCCGAACGATCCGCCTGCCGGTCCACGTTGGCGAGACGATCAATCGAGTGAAGAAGACCGGCCATCGGCTACAGCAGATCTTCGAGCGTGAGCCTTCTCACGAGGAGATCGCTCGTGCTATGGACGTCCCCCTCGAAAAGGTACGGCAGGTCCTGGATGCTTCGCGGCATCCCGTATCACTTGAGGCGCCGGTCGGCCAGGAGGGTGACGCGTTCCTGGGTGACTTCATCGAGGATGACACCATGCCTGCTCCGCTGGAGTTGGCATCCCATCAGCTCCTGAAGTCGCAGATCGGGGACGCGCTCGATCGACTGACCGACCGTGAACGTCGCATCATCGTTCTGAGATTCGGGCTGGATGACGGACAGTTCCGTACGCTCGAAGAGGTCGGACGGGAGTTCGGGATCACGCGTGAGCGTATAAGGCAGATAGAGGCCAAGGCGCTACGTAAACTGCGACACCCAAATTACAGCCGCACCTTGCGGGGCTATCTAGACTGAACACACGTCACAGAGATTGACATCAAACGGGAACCGCTGGCTCCCGTTTTTTCGCGTCCAGATTCCTGAGACCGGACTCACCCACTCCAGCGTGTGAACATGAGTGACACGTTATGTCCACCGAATCCCAGCGAGTTGCTCAGAATGTGTGTGAGTTTCGCTTCACGCGGCCCGGTCGACACGTAATCGAGATCACATTCTGGGTCCGGTGTTTGGAGATGCCAGGTAGGCGGAATGGTTTGCGTCTGCAAGGCGAGCACGCTCGCGACCGCTTCGACCGCTCCTGCCGCACCGAGCAGGTGTCCCGTCAATGCTTTGATTGAGCTAATCGGCGGAACAGCGGCGCCGGCGAACACGTCCTTGATCGCGGTCGATTCAATGCGATCGTTCAACGGGGTGGATGTCCCGTGCGCGTTGATGTAGTCGATCTGATCAGTCGCGACTCCTGCTGAGACAGTCGCCAAACGCATAGCCGCCGCTGCCCCTGAGCCGTCCGGGGTGGGTTGGACGATATGGTAGGCGTCGCCGGACATCCCGTATCCGCTTACCTCCGCCCGTATCGTGGCACCGCGCTCGAGGGCGTGATCCAGACGCTCAAGCACCAACACTGCCGCGCCCTCCGCAACCACGAAACCGTCGCGTGTGGCGTCGAACGGGCGGCTCGCGGTCTCCGGTTCGTCGTTATTCGTCGACAATGCCTGTAGCGCACAGAAGCCTGCGACCGAACCTGCCGTGACAGCCGCCTCAGAACCGCCTGCCAGCATGATGTCGGCAGCGCCGCGTCGGATCATCTCTGCGGCTTCCCCGATGGCATGCGCGGAGCTCGCGCAGGCCGACAAGGTGGCAAGGTTCGGTCCCCGGGCGCCGACCTCGATACCGACGAAACCGGACGCCATGTCGGCCAGGTACATCGGAATGAAGAAGGGGCTTACCCGCTTGGGTCCTCTTGTGGCCAAGACGTTCAGCTCGCGCTCTGCGGTTCCTATTCCACCCAGGGCCGAACCGACAAGCACACCAACACGCCCTCGGTTCCCGTCGTCAATGGTGAGACTCGCGTCATCCAATGCAACGCGAGTTGCCGCCACAGCGAACTGGATGAACCGATCGGTTCGTCGCGCGTCCTTGGCGTCCAGATAGTCACGCGGGTCGAAGTTCTTGACCTCGGCGGCGACATGAGAGTCGAAGCCCTCTGAGTCAAACAGGGTAATAGGCCCGGTGCCGGTTTGTCCCTCCACGAGCGACGTCCACAATTCATTGATCGATTTGCCGATGGGAGTGACGACACCCATACCGGTTATGACAACGCGCTGCCCGAGGGACCTCTTCTCGCTCTCAACCACGCTGCAAAACCTCAGGATTGAGGCAGCGCGGCGGCTCTTGGCCAGTGAGCACGGCGATCAGATTGCGGGCCGCAAGTTCCGACATTTTCGACCTGGTGGCTTCCGTAGCGCTGGCGATGTGCGGCGTCACGATGCAATTCGGGAGTTTCACCAGTGGGTGGTCCGCTGGTAGCGGCTCTGGGTCGGTCACGTCGAGCGCGGCCGCCCAGATTTCGCCTGCGCCAAGGGCATCTGCTAGCGCATCGTTGTCGACCACTGGACCGCGCGACGTGTTCACCAGTACCGCGCTCCGCTTCATCGCTGAAAGCTGTGGTCCCGAGATCATGCCTTGCGTCTGCGGAGTCAACGGGACGTGAACGCTGATGAAATCGCTCGTTTTCAGCAACTCATCAAGCTCGACTCGTCGAGCTCCGAGGTCTCGCTCCACGTCGGGTCGATCGGCGGTATCGGTATAGATGACGCGCATGTCGAACCCGGATGACCGCTTGGCGACCGCCGCCCCGATGCGGCCCATTCCGATCAGACCCAGGGTTACGCCGACCAGGTCCTTCCCGAGGTATCCAAGTGGTTCCCAGGTGAGCCACTCACCGCGTGCCACCGAGTCTGCCGATGCAACCACGTGTCGCGCGGCGGCCATCAAGAGGGCAAACGCGAAATCAGCCGTGGTGTCCGTGAGAACATCAGGCGTGGTGCAAACGGCTATGCTCCGCTGCGTGCAGGCGCTCACATCGATGTTGTCGAACCCGACGGCGAAGTTGCTGACGACCTTCACCGTTGGAAGCTGATCGAGCAGCGGTCCATCAATTGGCTCGGTCAACAAGCTCAGCAGGCCATCAGCTTCGTGAGCCAACTCGAGCAGTTCGTCGCGATTCGGTGGCAGTTGTTGTGGCCAAACGTCGACATCGCCAAACGACCGCAGCAACTCTAGTCCCGATTCAGGAATCTTTCTGGTGACGGCAACCCGCACACACCTCTCCTTCCGTACCCCGGGATTCTAACGGGGCTACCATGTGTATCGCAAAATCGTTGCTCAAACCGGGAGTTGCGAGAGGAGAAGGGGCGGATGGTATTATTACTTCGGGCCTTGGCCCGCGCCGTTCGTGAGGTGATGTTACGTTTTGAGCCAACGTTAGAAATCAACGGGATCTGCTAAACCAACCTCGTGGGGTCGGTGGTTGCGGTGCCCACCTGCGATTGCAGGTTCAAAGCTAAGTCACCAGCGGCGGTGCAGCGGTCAAGCCCTTCCTTTTGCCTCTCAAACTGGATGCCATGAGTAACCGCGCATGATCACGATTCTCCATGGATCAGATCGTCTGACGATCGACGAGCGAGTCGCCGCGATTCGCGCTGATGTCGACCCTTCGGGCATATCGACAACCGTGATCGACAACGCCGCGTCTGATCTCGGCGCGGTACGATCGTCGTGCGGCGCGCTCGGGTTCTTTGGTTCGGGCAGATTCGTCGTCGCTCGAGACCTGCTGACAAGTTCGAAGCGTCGAGGTCGCAAGTCATCAAGTGACGATGACGGCGATTCAGCTGTCTCGGTTCTGGGTGGGGTGCCGCGGGAAACCACGCTTCTGGTGGTGGAGCCGTCACTGGACCCGCGTATGGAGCACGATATCCGCAAGGTCGTCCCCGACTTGCAAGTCGAGCGCTATGACGTACCCAGGGGCCAACGTTTGGTCGAATGGGCATGTCAGCGCGCGCGCCGTCACCAGGCAGTGTGCGGCCAGAACGAAGCGCGTCAGCTTTTAGAGGCACTCTTTCCGGGCAGCTGGCCCGCCGAATCACGCCGGGACGACGTCCCTCCTGATCTCTTTCGGCTTGACAGCGAGATCGCGAAACTGGCTACCGCCGCGGGTGAAGACGGGAACATTAGCAGTGTGTCGATTGCTCGGCTTGTGCCTGGCGCGGAGGCTGAGGATTTCTGGGGAATTACCAACGCGATCATGGATGGAAACGTGGGGAAGGCAGTGGTCGAGACCGAACGCGCGTATTCACTTGGCTCGGCCCCTGAAGCGATTCTCGGACAGATCACGAGTCAGTTTGAAGCTCTCGCCGTGGCTTCTCTTGCCGGACGTGACGTATCGCTCAGTGAACTGGCAACCGCGTCTGGGTTGTCAGAAGGACGGCTGCGCCAGACGTCACGCTACGCCCACGCATTTCCTAATGACCGAATCGCGTCGGCGTTAGATGCACTGCGCGAACTCGATATAGCGGCGAAGTCCGGCACCGCCGAAATCGGCGACGCACTCGTGCCGCTCATTGCCTCTCTGGCTGATGGGACCAGTGCTGCTCGGCCCCGCTGAGCACGCTAATCGCCGGGGCAATGCGCTACCCCGGCAAAACCGTGCTATTCAAATGCTGGAGTACTTAGGATTCGGTCTGAGGTCGAACCAGCGCGTTGAATCGCGCCATCAACCGCGACTTGTGTCGCGATGCGTTGTTCTTGTGGATGATGCCCTTGATGGCGGCGCGATCCAATGTACTCATCGCGTTGCCGACCGCCAGAGCGGCTCCCTCAGCGTCACCCTTCAGCGATCATCCGCTCCGCGGTGCGAACGTGGGTCCGAGCAGCCGACCGGAACACACGATTCCGCTGCCTTCGTCGCTCCGACACCCGGGCGCGCTTCTCCGCTGATTTCGAATTGGCCAAGCTTCCATTACCTCCAGGCGATTTGATCCACACAAAATCGGCAGCATCGCAGGCTGCCACCCGCAAATCATAACAAGGTTTCGGCCTTTGAACAAGCGTATTTCCTCGGAGTCACGTAGAATTTGCCCGATGAACACGGCACAGCGGCGCCCCCGGCGCATCAACACATCCGCCGTCATCTCCCAACGTTCGGTCGCCGCCAATGCGACGATCGTGGCCGGGGCATACGTCGTCAGCCGATTCCTTGGGCTGCTTCGTGAGGTTCTCATCGCCCGCCAATTTGGCACCAGCCCAAACTACGACGCCTACGTGGCCGCCTTCAAAATCCCCGATCTCCTTTTTCTCGTCGTGATGAGTGGAGCGTTCGGCTCAGCCTTTATCCCCGTGTTTGGGGGATATCTCGGCCGCGGCGAGCGGGAGAAGGCCTGGCGTCTTGCCAGCTCCGTGCTGACGTACACCATCGCAGTCCTGGTGGGAGGCGGTCTCCTCGTCTTCATCTTCGCCGGTCCGCTAATGAGCCTCGTCGTCGCTCCCAAGATGGCGGCGCCCCAGCAGCATCTGGCGACCGATCTGACGAGGCTCCTGCTCTTGTCGCCCCTACTTCTCGGATTGGGAGCCGCCGGAAAAGGGATGCTGGAGGCACAGGACGCCTTTACCATCCCGGCAATCGCGCCGATCCTCTACAACCTGGGCATCATTTTTGGCGCGATCTTTCTCGCCCCGCACATGGGTGTCTACGGGCTCGCCCTTGGCGTTATCGCGGGAGCTGCCGGGCACGCGGGAATTCAGTTGGTGACACTTGCCCGTCGCGGCCTGCGGTTCAACCCTTCGCTGTCACGACACGTCGACGGCTTGAAAGAAGTGGGCCGGTTGATGTTGCCGCGGCTGGTGGGGCAAGCCGCATTTCAGGTCAATTTCATCGTCATGACCAACTTCGCCTCTCGCCTGGGTCAGGGACGCGTCTCAGCCATCAATTACGCCAATCAACTCTTCATGCTCCCGCACGGCATCCTGGCGCTCAGCATCTCAACCGTCATCTTTCCCGCCATGGCTCGTCAATTCGAGCTAGGACAGACGCGTGAGCTGCGCCACACGCTGACGAGCGCTCTCACGCCACTCCTGTTCCTCACCATTCCGGCGTCAATTGGGCTCTTCATGTTCCGCATCAGCATCGTCCAGGTGCTGCTCCAGTTTGGCTCATTCTCGGCGAGCTCGACTGAACTGGTCGCGCATGCGCTTGAATTCTTCGCCGTGGGACTGCTCGCATTCGCCGTGGTCGAATCGGTGACTCGCGCCTTCTATGCCATGCATGACACGCGCACGCCCGTGATCGCTTCCATCATCACTATTGGCGCCAACATCGTGCTCAGCTGGTTTCTCTCGCCACGGCTCGGAATCGGCGGGCTCGCACTGAGCATCTCGATAACCACAACGCTCGAGATGATCATTCTGCTGGCGGTCCTGATCCGCCGCTCCGGTAACTTCGAATCACAGCTCTATGCTCAAATTGCCAAAATGCTGCTGGCCGGCGCCATCCTGTATGGCTCCTGCCGGTTGCTGGCACCTTCACTGGCGAAAGCGACCGACCCCGTTCACGGCCACAATTTCACGATGTACATAGCGTTCGCCTTCACGCTCAGTACCGTGACGTGCAGCTATCTTGCCGCTGCGTACTACCTGCGGATTTCCGCGTTTCAACAGCTACTGAGTCGCGTTCAGTCGCGAATCGCAAGGATTTAGCGCCGTCAGCGAAGGCAGGCTGCCTTCGGTATACTTGTGGGTCGGACACCTTCTGGGAGAGGCCTGCGCGAACAAATCATGATCGATCAATCACTCATTCGGAATTTCAGCATCATTGCCCACATCGACCACGGCAAGTCGACGCTCGCCGATCGTTTGCTGGAGCGTACCCACACCATCTCCGAACGGGAAATGATGGAGCAGATCCTCGACTCGATGGACCTCGAGCGAGAGAAGGGCATCACCATCAAGGCCCGTACGGTACGCATGGAGTATCCGGCGGCCGACGGCAAGACCTACATACTCAACCTCATCGATACTCCTGGGCACGTCGATTTCTCCTACGAAGTCAGCCGCAGCCTTGCTGCCTGCGAGGGCGCAGTGCTGGTCGTCGATGCGGCCCAGGGCATTGAAGCACAGACCATGGCCAACGTTCATTTGGCGATAGACGGCGATCTGGCGCTGGTGGCGGTGGTCAACAAGATCGATCTCCCCAACGCGGAGCCGGAACGAGTCGGACGCGACATCGGCCAATTCATCGGGCTGCTGGATGACGAGATCATCTTCGCGTCGGCCAAGTCGGGAGTCGGAGTCGACGAGACGCTGGAAGCCATTGTCAACAAGATTCCGCCGCCGGATGGCGATGCCAGCGCCGATTTGCGCGCGCTGATCTTCGACTCTCATTACGACCCGTATCGAGGGGTGATCGCCTACATCAAGATCGTGGACGGCACTCTCAAGGCCGCCGATACGGTCCGCATGATGGCGACGGGCAAGCAGACTGAGATGATCGAACTCGGAACGTTCAGACCAGCCATGACGTCGGTTGCACAGCTATCCGCGGGCGAGGTCGGTTACATTGCCACCGGTCTGAAGAACGTCCACGACTGTCAGGTGGGCGACACCGTGACGCTGGCAAACGCACCGACAAAGAGACCGTTGCCGGGATACCGTCCGGTCAAGCCGATGGTCTTCGCCGGTTTCTACCCGGTGAACGGCGAAGAGTATCCTGAGCTTCGTGATGCCCTGGAGCGACTGAAGCTGAACGACGCATCGTTGATCTACGAGCCGGAATCCTCTGATGCGCTTGGATTTGGATTTCGTTGCGGCTTTCTCGGCCTCCTCCACATGGAAATCGTCCAGGAACGTCTGGAACGTGAATACAAGATCGAGCTTCTAGCCACGGCGCCGAGCGTCGAATATGAAGTGGTGAAGCGCGACGGCTCAACCCTCCTGGTGGACAACCCGTCAGAGATGCCCAATGGCGGCGAGATCGAGGAGATCCGCGAGCCCTGGGTCAAGGCGACCATCATGTCTCCGGCACGCTACATCGGCACCATCATGGACCTGGTGACCAGTCGCCGGGGAGAGCTGGCCGAGATGGAGTATCTCGACGAAGATCGCACACGCATGGCATTCGGCGTTCCGCTGGGCGAGCTCATTGTCGATTTTTACGATCAGCTGAAGTCCCGCACGCAGGGATATGCAAGTCTGGATTACCAACTGGGAGAGCACCGCTCCTCGCAACTGGTCAAGCTGGACGTGCTGGTCAACGGCTCGCCTGTCGACGCGCTCTCGATGATCACGCACCGCGACACAGCCTACGAGCGCGGCCGCGACCTGGTGCAGCAGCTTCGCGGGTTGATCCCACGGCAAATGTTTGACATCCCGATTCAAGCATCGATCGGCAGTCGCATAATTGCTCGCGAGACGATCAGGGCGCAACGCAAGAACGTCCTGGCGAAATGTTACGGCGGCGACGTCACCCGCAAGCGCAAGCTCCTCGAAAAACAGAAGGAGGGGAAAGCGCGCATGAAGATGGTCGGGAGTGTCGAGATTCCGCAAGAGGCCTTCCTGGCCGTGCTGAGCATGGGCGGTGATGGACGCGGAGCAGGGCGGGAATGACCGTCGGAACGCCGCGAATCACGATCGTCGGGCTCGGTCTGGGAGATCCGGAATTGCTGACCCAGAAGTCGGCCCAGATACTCCGATCAGGCAGAGTCTTCCTGCGAAGTCGCATTCATCCCGCAATCGACGCATTTCCCGAATTTCGCGACTGGCAGCCGTTCGATCACCTTGTTACGTCAGGAGAGTCGCTCGAAAGCATCAGCGCGTCGATCGTTGCCGAGTTGTTGAGAGCGTCAGCCGGTGGGCCGATCGTCTATGCCGTTCCTGGCCATCCACTCATTGATGACACAGTGCGTCTGTTACTTTCGACTGCTGCCGAATCGAACGTCTCCGTGCGCGTCATTCCGTCCCTCAGCATTCTCGACACGGTTGCAACATCACTTGGAGTCGATCCGTTGAGCAGCGACGTGCAGCTGGTCGACGCGCTCGACATTGTGAAAGCGTACGAATTTCAGCCGTATTCGGGCGGACTTCTCCCGATTTCGCCGTTGCGACCTGCTTTTATTGCCAACGTCCACTCTGACGGCGTCGCGTCGACGGTCAAACTGGCGCTACTCAACGTTTATCCCGATGATCTTCTAGTAACTCTGCTGTGCGCGACCGGAACCACGGACGAGAGCGCCTCGACAATTCGTCTCGCCGAGTTGGAACGACAACCCATTGATCAACTCAGCAGCCTCTTCGTTCCCGCCGTTGACCCCTACGACTTCAATCGGGTCGGCGAGGGCTTGCAGCGCATTGTGGCGCGCCTACGAGCGCCTGGAGGCTGCCCCTGGGATCGGGAGCAGACGCACGAATCGCTCACGCGCCACATGCTCGAAGAATCCTATGAAGTAATCGACGCGATCGAGCGAGGTACTCCGGCCGATCTACAGGAAGAGCTTGGAGACGTTCTGTTGCAGGTCTACCTGCACGCACAGATCGCTGAGGAAGCGGGCGACTTCTGCCTCGAAGACGTCTTTGAGACGTTGTCGAGCAAACTGGTGCGTCGGCATCCCCACGTCTTCGGAGACCGTCAAATATCGACGTCGGGCGACGTCGTCAAAGCATGGGACCAGATCAAGCAAGCGGAACGCGCCGATAAGGACGAGGTGCCACCGTCGCCATTTTCATCGATTCCAGCTTCGCTTCCGGCACTTTCACGAGCGCAGAGTGTCCTCCGACGAGCTCAATCCATGGGCCTCGCGATGAGCGCTGGAAATGAATTGGGAGACGCAGGCGAGCGGTTAGCCCAACGGCTGATGGAGATTGTCGCTGAGGCGGATACGGCTGGAATTGACGCTGAACAGGCGTTGAGACGCTGGACGAACTCGACCATCGCGCGTTCGGAACAAACGATCCAAACCGAGAAGAACTAAAGCTGAAGCGTGACCGATTTAGGGCCGACAGAAAGAGAGCAATTCCTGCATGACCGATGACGCGACTCAGACAGATCTTCGTCCCGGACAGCGCCGCTACACTGACTGCGGCGAACTGCGCCCTTCAGACGTCGGCAAATCGGTGACAGTTAAGGGCTGGGTCAATCGACGTCGCGACCATGGAGGACTCATCTTTCTCGACCTACGCGATCGCTATGGAATGACCCAGGTCGTCGCTAATCCAGAGGAATCGCCAGCGGCCCATCAGATTGCTGAGACGGTTCGCAGTGAGTTCGTCGTCTCGGTGACCGGCACGGTCGAGAAGCGACCTGCTGGGACGATCAACGACGGGTTGTCGACTGGCGAAATCGAAGTCCACGCGACGGCGATCGAGATCCTCAACCCCTCCAAGACACCGCCTATCTACATCGCGGACGAGGGAACCGTGGACGAATCGCTGCGGCTGGAATATCGATACCTCGACCTGCGGCGGCCTCACATGCAGCGCAATCTGATGCTTCGTCACAAAGCGGTCAAGTTCATTCGCGACTATCTCGATTCACGCAGTTTCGTCGAGATCGAGACGCCTGCACTCATGAAGAGCACGCCTGAGGGCGCACGCGATTATGTCGTGCCGAGTCGCCTGTACCCAGGCGAGTTCTACGCCCTGCCGCAATCGCCGCAACAGCTGAAGCAGCTTCTCATGGTTTCCGGCATGGACCGTTACTACCAGATCGTGCGCTGCTTTCGGGATGAGGACCAGCGTGCTGACCGGCAGCCCGAATTCACCCAACTCGATCTCGAGATGTCGTTCGTTGACCGGGAGGACGTCCTGCACCTGATGGAAGGGCTCTACACCGGACTGTTCGAGACGCTTTCAACCAAGCCGATCGTGGAGAAGTCGTTTCCGCGACTGACCTACGCCGATTCCATGCGGCGATTCGGCAATGACAAGCCTGATCTTCGCTTCGGCATGGAGATCAAAGACGTCACCGAAATCGTCGCTGAGAGCGAGTTTGGCGTCTTTGCCAACGCCGCAAAGTCGGGCGGCGTGGTGCGGGCCATCGTCGCGCCGGGCCAGGCAGACATGACCCGCGGTAAGGTCGATCAGCTGACAGACATCGCTAAGTCGTTCGGCGCCAAGGGTCTTGTCTGGATCGGCCTGCAGGCTGGCGACGAGACCGACGTCACGCTTCGCTCGCCAATCGCCAAATTTCTGAACTCAACTGAAGTTGACCAACTGGTAGAGCGGCTCGACGCCAAGCCAGGTGACATGCTATTGCTGATTGCCGACGCAGAGCCGGTGGCTGCCAGCGTCCTGGGACGACTGCGCAGTCATCTTGGGCGCGAGCTTGGTCTGATCGACGAGAGTATCCATGCCTTCTGCTGGGTGCTTGACTTCCCAATGTACGAGTGGGATGACGAGAACAACCGCTGGGAAGCGATGCATCACCCCTTCACCTCACCCATGGACGAGGACGTCGACCTGTTAGACACAGATCCGGGATCGGTTCGGGCCAAGGCATACGATCTCGTTCTCGACGGACTCGAGCTTGGCAGCGGAAGCATCCGAATCCACCGGCGTGAAGTGCAGAACAAGATCTTTGAGATTATGGGATATGACGCCCTGGAGATCGAGCACCGGTTCGGACATCTACTGCGCGCGTTCGAATACGGAGCCCCGCCGCATGGCGGAATGGCTCCGGGTATCGATCGCACGGTGATGATCTTAGCCGGTGAAGAAACGATCCGCGAAGTGATCGCCTTCCCCAAGAATCAGGGAGCGCAGGACCTGATGATGGGCGCGCCCTCACCGATCGATGATCGCCAGCTCAATGAGCTTCACGTTCGGGTGGTCCAGCCGAAGGCCTAGGGACGCGGCAGCCAAAGTCCACGACAGGGGCAGACCCGGAACACCTCTGACGCGTTCGCCCGGTTTGACGACTTGGTCCGCGAGAATTTCGCTATGGCAACCAGGACATCGACGAAGCAGCGTCGATATCGCCATCCGAGAAGAGCTTGGAGACGGACGACGCGCTTGGTGTGCCGCTGCCATCGACGTTGAAAGTCACGTACGACACTTTGAAAGTATTGCCGTCTTCCTCGAAGAAGGCGATCTGGCTCCCGTCCGGAGACCAGACCGGAGACGCCAGCATCTTGCCCTGAGTCAGCTGGGTCGGCGGTCCACCGGCGGCCGGTACAACCCACAAGTCGTTTGCGGTTCCATCCCGCTGGATGAATGCAATCCACTTGCCGTCGGGCGACCAGACACCATCGAAGGCACCAGAGTCCGCCGTAACCAGCGACGTGAGCTTGCCGGTATTCAGATCGACAACCCATAGTCCGGTAGTTCGCTGCGTGTCGTTTTCCATGGTTGTTCGCTGGGTGAAGACGATCTGCGTGCCATCGGGCGAGAAGGATGGATTCTCGACGTTGTCACCGTTGACCGTCGATGCCGTCACCTGGCGCGGCGCAGTGCCCAATCCGGTCATGATCCACAGGAAGTCTTTGGCAGTCTGAAGATCACTCACGTATGCAATCGTGTCGCCGGTCGGAGACCAGTTCGGGTCAAGTGCCCAAACCGCGTTGTCGACGTAGTTCTTGGTACCTTCTTGACCCTGCGGCTGATTCTTGGTGAGCTGCGCCATCTCGTTGGTTGAAATGTCGTACGAATAGAGGTCGGAGAAGGCATCACCGGTGCGGATGAAGGCGAACCGATTTCCATCGCTAGACCACGTCGGGAAGGACGCGTCGCCGACGTGGGTGATCTGTTTGATATTGCCATCCCACTGGTAAATGTCGCCGTTCTGAGCGAAGAGGATTTTGCCATGAGGCTTGTCCCCCGCCTGGGCGTTCTGTGTCAGTACTGGGTCGGGCGTCCCACAGGCGGCCAGCGCGGCCAACAGCAGCAACGCGCTGAGAAAAATCAAGCTGATCTTGACGAACCGATGTTTGGCGATGGTCATCAACTTTCCGTCCTGCCGGCGCTCGAAAATCCGCGGATCTGGAGCGCCGCTCGAGCGGCCGAGGCTTCGTCCCACGGTCGCCGCTCTGAACCGTAAATTATGCACTGTTCATGGCCTTTGCCGGCAAGGAGTACAACGTCCCCCGGTCCGGCAGCTTCAAGGGCCGTCTCGATTGCCTGCTGGCGATTCTCGCGACGCACGAAGTCAAACTCTTCTCTGGCGCCAGCTTCGATCGCACCTCGCGCGATCTGATCGATTATGACATCTGGGTCTTCAAAACGCGGGTCCTCGGACGTGAATACGGCGAAATCCGCCAGCCTCGCGGCAACGGCGCCTTGAACCGCACGTTTCGCTCGATCGCGTTCTCCCGCACTCCCAAACACCGCGATGATGCGTCCACTATTTAACGAACGAAGCAGCCGAATCGTTTTCTCGATCGAATCGGGAGTATGGGCATAGTCGACGAAGACGTTGAACGGCTGACCTTCGTCCACGCGTGCGAGCCGGCCTGGAACCGATCGGAGCGATTCAAGGCCATCCACGATCGTTTCAAGATCGAGTCCGGCGATTTTTGCCGCGCCGGCCGCCGCCAACGCGTTCGCCACGTTGTATTCGCCGATCAAATTAAGACGTACCTGACGCGTCTCGCCGCCGAACTCCAGGGAAAATGACGTTCCGGCGGTGCTCACACGAACATTGGACGCGGCCAGATCAGCGTCCTGGTCTTGCATACTAAACCACAGCAGTGGCTCGTTCCCAGCGAAGTCGGCAATGGAACGGGCCCCATCGTCGTCACTATTGAGCACGATGCCGTGCGGATATGAACGATCGGGCCGGTCAGCCACTGATTCGAGCAACCGAGCCTTCGCTCGACGGTATGCTTCAACCGTCCCGTGAAAATCCAGGTGTTCATGCGTGATGTTGGTGACGACACCGATGTCGAAAGGGCACGTGTCCAATCGATGGAGTTCGAGACCGTGCGACGTCGCCTCAAGAATGGCCCAATCGACGCTCGCTTCCCGCATCTGACTCAGCAGCTGCTGAATCTCGAGTGATTCAGGCGTCGTTTGGCGCGTGTCGTGGTCCGTGATCACGTCGGCAATCCGCACCGACACCGTCCCGATCATCCCTGTTCGCAGCCCGGCATGCCGCAGGATGGCGTCGATGAGGAAGGTCGTCGTTGTCTTGCCATCCGTGCCGGTGACGCCGACAACGCCAAGAGACTCGCCGGGACCGTGGTAGAAGCGCTCCGCCACCCGGGCAAGGCTCGCTCTCGTGTCGTGCACCTGAGCTGCAGCCGAAAACCGGTCCACGTCGGGGGACCAAATCTCCACGAGCGCCGCGACGGCGCCACGGGCCCGAGCGTCGGCTAAGAATTGATGTCCATCGGTATACCCGCCGCGAAGAGCGACGAACAGCGAACCTGGCCGCGCCTCGCGAGAGTCGTAGCAGACCGACGTGATTTCAATGTCGGTCGAACCGGCGACGCGTTCCAGCGCCTCGCGGTCGAGCAAATCCTGAAATCGGATGGAAACGATACTCACAGGAGATTCGGCCTCACGGTGCGCCAGGCGCGCATGAGTGGCTTGGCGTAGATTCGTTCGAACATGCCGGGATACGTGACCACGTCACCACCAAAGCCCTGTTTGAAGCGATAGACGCCCCACATTCCGTCTCTCACGTTGACGGATCCATGTCCATCTGACGCGCTGTCCGGCGGACTATCGTTGACGGGAATTCCCCAGAGGTCATAGGACGTACATCCAGCATCACGCGCCCACTGCATGGCAGCAAACTGGATCAGATAGGCAGGCATGTGTCGCTGATACTCGCTCCGCGTTGCACCATACATGTAAATCGCCTCTTCCGGCGTCTTCAGTGCCAGAAGCCCGGCTGCTGGGACTCCGTCATATTCCGCCAGAAACAGCGCCACGTCATCCCCGAAGACTCGCATCATGTCGTCAAAGTATTCAATTCCGTGAATACCGAATTGGTCACGCTCGGCGGTCTCCGCAAGCAGCTGGTAGAAGATCGGCACATCGCGGACTCCACCCCTACGCACTTCCACCCCTCGCCTCTCGGCCAGCCGCACGTTGTAGCGCGTCTTTGGCTTCATCGCCGAAAGCAGTTCATCATCCGACTTGTCGATGTTCACCTTGATCGTTCGTCTCGGTTGCACGAGCACGTCATTTGACGCCCAAAGAGCCGACCGCCCAAGGCGCAACGGCAATTCGGCCGTCTCCGGCTCGACGAGTACAGCGATCGCTCTATGTGCTCGACATTCGACATCGACGGCTCGGGTGAAAGCCGCCAGTTCACCAACCGAGAGATCGTGTGCGATCGGTCCCCGCGGCACGTAGGCAACCGTGAACGGACCCGCGCGTCTGAAGAGGATCTGAGCACCGATCCGTGGCTCGTCGTCCACCTCCAGAAGCAATCGCACCGGCTGCCACCCGTGAAGGGACTTGAACTCTGCCCAGGTCCAGGTTTGCAGAAGGTGCCCGTGCAGAGCCGAGACGGAGGCGTCCCACGTAGTGGCGTCATCTACCGCGTTAACGCTCGATGTTTCGTTGCGGCTACCCGATGAATCTACGATGATCACGGCGTGAGGCGCATCGGATCATTCGAGACAATGGCTTGGGAGAGTGCTTCTTGCGCAGTCTCGCTGACGGCCGCGTCACCCTCGCGAGCGAGTCTCCGCAGGGCCCCGACCGAGACTTTGCCGCCGATCTGCCCAAGTGCAGCAATCGAAGCCATGCGCACTTCAGCGTCCTCGTCATCCACAAGATCCAGCAGCAGGTTGACGGCGCGCTCGTCGCCAAACTCTCCGGACGCGCGAACTGCTTCGAATCGGATCTCAGGGTCGGAGTCCTGCATCTCTCCTAACACGGTGGAGAACCATCGGTCCGAGAGATTGCGGCCCATGGAAAAGATACTGGAGATATGCAGGTCGTGAATGATCGAGTCGAACGCTTCAGCGATGGCTTCCTCGACCGCTTCGTCCTCGAAGTAGGCCACGGATTCCAACGCCCGCCTGCGCACCGCTATCGGCTCATCCGACTGAAACAGCTCCATCAGTGTGTCATGAACGCGGGAGGATAGGTCATCATCGACATTTCCAGTCACGGAAAGGTAGCTAAATCTCCCAAGACCCTGGACGATCGCTTCGCGAACCGCAGGGTCGAACTCCGTCTCGAGCATGTCGAGCAGCTGCACGGCAAAACGAACGTCTTCGTCTTCCCAGAGACCTTGAATCGCCAACACGCGAACCTCGGCATCGGGATCGTCAGCAAATTGGTGCAGAGTGCGCGCGAAGTTAATCTCAACGTTGGTCTCCGACTGTTCCACCATCTGACGCACGACAAATCGCCGGGCGTCCACAGAAAGCGCTCGGAGCATCGGCATGATCGTAACCGCGGTACCGCGATCGACGTCTGAGAATCTCAGAACGTCGCTCGCGCTCCGCTTGCCGTCATTGAGGTTGGTGATTGCCTGAATAAGCTCCGGGTCGAGGCTCTCAGGACTTGGCGGGTTCGTAGTAAAAAACATCTTCCACGTCAGGATCTGTACTGAATGACGAACTCTCGTTTTTGGTGACGATGTCACGAACCAGGTCGGGACTCATGGGACGCTCGACATTGCAAGCCGGAACCAGATCGTCCATCATCGCCATGAATTTCGGGCTATCGGTTGTACCAACTTGCTCGCCGATCCGTTCGAACACCGCGGTCAGTGTCAGTTCCGGACGACGCCGGATGCGCTCCTCGAGCAGCGGCAAATTTGCGAGCTGCGGGAACCGATTCTCTGACACGACCATGTCTTCCTGAGTCGCGCAGTAGAACGTCATCGGGCGGAAAACGTAGCGACCGCGCTTCTCGTCGATTTGCAGAAGCTTGCGATCCTCACCCGAAACTGGCAGGAATTCGATCAGGAAGTGCCCATCCTGATCGTTCCGTTCAACGGTGAAGAGGGCACCCGGAACCAGATTCTCGAGGAAGAAACGGTCCAGGCCCGCGATATATCCACCACGATTGCCCGACGGGAAGTGAAGCTCGGCGAAGAACGTCTCGTAGTTCTGTGGCGACTCGAAGACCAACACCGCCGCGCGCTGATCGGGAAGTTCCGGTTTCGGGAACAATGATGCGAACAACCCGCTAAGCGGCAACACTCCGTATTGATATTCGTAGAACGTCAGCACGTGCTCGACGACCGTCTCGCCCGCCGGAAGCTCCGATGGCTGCTCCTCGAGTAAGAACCGGAAATCGGTACCGATCTCGCTCGGTTTCCGTTTCGCAGTACCAATTGACGGCAGGCCGCTCGTCGACCAATAGCGCTTCATCGCGGTACCAACGTACTCGAACTCACGCTGCTCGCGAGACAATCGGAAGTTGATCGCAAACCGCATCAATTCGTATTCTTCAGCGTTGGGCCGAACGTTTAGCACGTCTTGAAGTAAGGCTTCGTCGGACAGCGGCTCGTTGCGCTCGAGCAAATATTCGCGCAACCGGCGCAGATCACCACGGCTCAGCCGTGGCACTTTTTCCTCTGTCATCCAGAGATCGCCGAAGTTCGCGACGGTGATCTCGTCTCGCAGCTGGTTCCCAATCGTCGCGGCCAACGCAGCGTCGTCGACTTCTTCGACGTCGGTGACCAACGTCTCCGGTCCGACTGGTGCCGCGCGCTGCACGGGCTCCTCGATAGCTACTTCCGCCTCTGGCTCTACGACCTCGAAATCGTCGGCTTCCGACGCCTCAACCTCGGAAACTGACGGGCCACCGATGAGCTCTGGTTCTGAGACTTCGGGCAGATGTGCGACCTTGGCCCGCTTGATTGGTTGAGCCGGACGCTCAGGGGCCTGCTTCGGTTCAGTGAACCGTTCCGCCAGAAGATGCTCTCCGTCCGCGACCGGCGGAGCCGGAGGCGTGCCCTGCATAGTCGTAGTGGCGTACAGGACGTCGTCGATCTCTTCAACTCCGAATACCGCTGCGTTCGCCCGGACGATTCGTCCTACATCAGCCTGCCACTCCTCGGCGGAATGCTCTCCTCTTGTGGAGGCCAGGTACGCCCCCAATGACGACAACGACGCACGAATCGGCGCTGTCTTGGGATAAAATCGGGCGGCAGCCCGCATTACGTTGAACACGTCCAACGCGATCTCTTGATCTGCTTTCTTACCCTTAAAACTGGGCTTGGGTGTGACCTCTGTCGCCTGCATGCCCGTCGCGCGCTCCTCTTGCCTGCCTGGCGGGACTGCTACTTCGACGAGCTCGCCCGATCACGCAGTGCTTTGACGAGGTCAGCCGTCGTTAGCGGCTGGCTCGAGTTCCTGAGAACAGTCAACAAATACGTGATATGTTCGCTGCTGAGCTGGAGATTGTCCATGGCGGTCCCTATCTACAATCTAACCCTTGAAGTCTACACGTGCACGTTCATTCCGACAATTTTTCCCGCTTGGGCGCCTCGTCGTTCCGCACGCTCTGCAGCGCGAGGGCTACCGCTCCAAGTACCGTCGAATCCGGACCGAGTTGGCTGGCCGTCAATCTCACCCGACGTGCGGCCGACGGGAATGAGTATTGTCGCACCCTGGCGCTTAATGGATCCATCAGCAGTGATCCGACGTCGGAAACCGATCCGCCAATGATAACCGTCGCTGGATTGAGGGTTGTGATGAGGTTCGCCACCGCCAATCCGAGCACTTGTACCGTTTCGGTTACGATCGCGTTGGCCGTCGCGTCACCCCGTCGTGACGCGTCGAAGATCGCTTTGACCGTGATCGTATTGGGATTCGACCAGCGACCGAGGTCCGCCTCGTCTCCACTTTCAAGTCGTTCACGAAAACGCGCGACGATCGACGGCGCGGCGGCGTACGCCTCAAGGTGTCCGGGCTTGCCGCAAGAGCAGATCGGTCCGCCGATCGATACCACCATGTGTCCGAATTCACCGGCTGTGCTGCTCGCGCCACGTAAGAGACGACCATCAACGATGATTCCGCCTCCGACGCCAGTTCCAAGATGCACGTAAACGACGTCATCCGACCCTCGGGCTGCCCCGTACAGGATCTCCCCCAGCGCGGCTGCTCGCGCGCTGTTGTCAATCACCGTTCGGATGTTGAGGTCGTCCTCGACGAGATTGACGAGCGGAAAAT
This sequence comes from uncultured Chloroflexia bacterium, assembly GCA_963713965.1. Lineage (GTDB taxonomy): Bacteria > Chloroflexota > Chloroflexia > Thermomicrobiales > Thermomicrobiaceae > CALAGB01. The sequence continues at coordinate 281,324 of OY970217.1, read as the reverse complement.
CCTCGAATCCTGGAGCGCGATGTGACAAAAGAGTGATGCCGCGAGACACGTCGACGGGTCCGCCGAATCCGATGCCAATTCGGACGATCTGACCTTTTTCGATTCGCGCAGAATGACATGCTTGATCGACAAGTCCGTGGACGATCTCCAACGCACCGGACGCGGGAGTCATGCTGTCAATCGAGCGCGCCTGTCCGACGATGCGGCCCGAGCCGTCGGCGATGACGACGCGCTGTCCTCGCCCTCCGATTTCAATTCCGCAGACGAAGATATGCGAGGTGAGTCGAGTGTTCCATCCACCCGGCAACCGGACTTGCTCCAAGGTGGCCTCCAGAGCGTTTCGACGGTGGACATCGGCCCCCACTGCCGACACTGTCCACAGTCAAGAAAAGCCATTCTAGCATGGCTCCCGGAGTTTGTGCGCAAATGCACGAACTGCCAGAAACTCGAGGAAGACGGTGCATTCACGCTTGCGTCCACCTGGATTCGGATGTTAGACTCTCGCTTGCTCGTAGGGGCGAATATTCCCCGATAGCTCAATGGTAGAGCGGGCGGCTGTTAACCGCTAGGTTGTAGGTTCGAGTCCTACTCGGGGAGCCAATTCGGCAGGCATTTCGGTCGCAATCCGAGATGCCTATTTTGTTGTCCGATCCTCGTCTAGGTTCCTTCAACAAGAACGCATTAGACATCTAATCCACGTCTCGATTCCGCACGGATCCAATTCGATTCGTCGTCGTCAAGCCGTTCAGTACGCGATCGTCTCGACGCGTTGTGCGATGACGTCTCAACAGATTCTGGTCAAATCCATTGAGACGGTTGCTCATGTTCCTCGTGCTACACTGCCGGACACTACGTTCTCTTGCGAAATCTGGAGGTCTGCATGCTGGCGCTGAGTGGTGACGACGTTCGTGCTCTGGTTCCGATGCCGAGAGCAATTGAACTGATGAAAGAGGTCTTCGGAGAACTCTCGGCCGGGCGTGCATTCGCTCCGTTGCGTACACCGATTGACGTCCCTGACCAGGCTGCGGTTACCCTGTTCATGCCGGCTTTCGTCCCTTCTCAGCAAGGTCTCGGGCTCAAGATCGTTTCGGTCTTTCCAAACAATCGAGATGCGGGCAAGCCGACCATTCACGCACTTGTCGCACTCGTGAGCGCGGAGACCGGTGAACCGCTCGCGATCATGGATGGTACATTCCTGACCGCACTGCGCACCGGCGCCGTCTCTGGCGCCGCCACCGACCTCCTCGCCCGGCACGACAGCCACGTGCTCACCTGCATCGGTGCCGGCACGCAAGGAGTGACGCAAGCGTGGGCAGTCGGGTCTGTTCGGCCGATCGAGCGCATCTACGTTTCCGACATCAATGTTGAATCAGCTAGTTCGTTCGCCAAACGATTGGGCGAGCTGGCCCCGGAGCTCGCTTCTCGAGTCGAAATAGTCACGGATCTCGACCGAGCAATCTCGGAATCAGACGTCATTTGCACCGCCACCACGTCGCGCTCGGCCGTCTTCCGAGACGAAACGCTCAAACGGGGGGCACACATCAACGCCATTGGCGCGTTCACTCCCGAGATGCAGGAGATCCCGATAGCTACAGTGACACGCGCGCGAATTGTCGTCGACAACGTGGACGCGGTTATGGCAGAGGCGGGTGACATCATCATCCCAGTCGAACGGGGCGAGCTCGATAGGAACCGCGTTTCACTTGAACTCGGTCAGATTGTGAATGGATCGCAAGGCCGCCAGGACACCGCCGAACTCACCCTCTTCAAGTCGGTCGGCAATGCAGTCCAGGACATTATCGTGGGACATGAGGCAGTCGCGAGGGCCGGCAGTGAGGGACGAGGACAGCAAATCACGCTGTAGTTGTAACGCACTGCGGCGACTCAAGACGAACAGTGGCCCGGTCTGATTGGAAGGGCCGCTCTGCATTCGGGTTTCTGTGGTTCGACCTACATCGCGCCGGTGAGAGACAACACGCCCGGGCGACTCTCCATCGGACACACGCCGGCTGGGCATTCGCCATTCTCGGTATGCGCCGCGAATTCGTCCGGATAGGCGTGCATCATCCCGAGCAGAGGCATTGGAGCCACCTGTCCGAGACCGCACAGAGAGAGATCGATGACGTTCCGACTCGTGAGCTCGATCAGTTCGTTCTCGCCCTCTCGCGCTTCGCCGTTGCGGATGCGATCGACGATCTCGAGGAGCGCTGGATTTCCTAACCGGCAGGGTGTGCATTTGGCGCAAGACTCGTAGCGATTGAAGGCCGTCAAGTAACGGGCGAAATCGACGGCGCAAACGGTTTCGTCGAACACGACGAATCCACCGGAGCCGAGCATTCCACCGGCTTCGGTCATGGAATCAAAGTCGACGGTCAAATCAAGCTGGTCTTCCTTGAGAGGTCCCGCCGAAACCCCTCCGGTCTGGACGCCCTTGAAGGCGTAGCCTTCTTTCATGCCGCCCCAAATTCCGAAGATCAGGTCCTTAAGTGGGAGCCCCATCTCGACCTCCGCAAGCCCGATTCGGGCGACTGGTCCCTGCACCGTTACCAGCTTGGTGCCCTTGCTCTTTTCGGTTCCGAGCGAGGCGTACCATTCGCCACCGTTATTGATGATGCTTGGTACGCAGGCATACGTTTCGGTGTTGTTGAGGACTGTGGGTCTTCGCCAGACGCCCTCTTCGACTGAGCGCGGCGGCTTGGTGCGTGGTTGGCCACGCAGACCCATTAGAGAGTACATGAGCGCGGAGCCTTCGCCGCAAATGTAGGCGCCTCCGCCTGTACGCGTCTTGACATGACAGGTTACGCCTGTGCCGAGGATATTTTCACCGAGAAGCCCAAGATCATAGGCTTCCTCCACCGCCTTACGGAAGCGCTTGATCGCCAGCACGTGCTCGCCACCAACATAGTTGTAGCCGTTGGCTGTCTCGAGTGCGAAGCATCCAATCATGATGCCTTCGAGCACAAGATGCGGGTTGCTCTCAATCAGGCGGCGATCCTTGTAGACGTTCGGCTCCCCTTCGTGGCTGTTGGCCACGACGTATTTGGGCCACGCCTGGGTGCGTCGTCCGCTTTCCCATTTGATGCCGGCCGGAAATCCGGCGCCGCCACGGCCGCGAACGTTGGCGGTCTTCACCTCGGCCACCACTTCGTCAGGCGTCATCTCGAATAGAGCCTTGATCCAGGCGCTATACCCGCCGACGGCAATGTAGTCCTCAATAGACTCGGGGTTGATCGAGCCGGCATGCTCGAAGAGGAGCCGTCGCTGCCCCTTCAGGAATGGATGCTCGCTCAATGGTGCAATGCCCTTGAAGGAATCTTCGGCGCGGACACCCATGGCCCAATCGACCATCACATCACCACGCTTGAGGGTGGCAATAAGCTCCGGAACACGATCAGTGGTTATGTTCATGTAGACAACGGGAGGATGATCCGGTCCGGTCACTTCAACGAAGGGCTCGGCCCAGCACCAGCCTGCGCATCCGACCTCTCTCAATTCAGCGTCCAGGCCAGATTGTTCCACCGCAAGGCGCAAGTGCTCGAAGGTCTTGGCCGCTCCTCGTGCCAGGCTGCATTCGCTGATACCAACACTGAAGGACCAACTCTCGCCGGCTAGTCGTCTCGACCAACGATCGGACGCGCCTTCGGCATACTTCGCAAAATCATCTCGACTATTCAACGCCATCAAGTTCCTCCGGCGATTGACCGTTGCGAATCGACGTCATCACCTCGGCAAGTCGTTCGCGCGTCAGATTTCCGACGTAGGTGTGGTGATCGATCTGTACACACGGCGCGAGATTGCAGACCCCGAGGCAACCATTGACGACTTGAATGGAAAACTGGCCGTCCTGCGTACGACCATCGGGTCCCATCTTCTGTCCGTCACGAACTTCCTCGATCAACCGCTCGGAGCCCATTACGTAACATGCCGCGCCATGGCACAGGAGCATGGCATGCTCGCCGGGGGGATCCGTTCGGAAGTCAGCGTAGAAGGTGAGCAGCCCGAAAATACGATTGATCGTCACGCCAAGGTGATCGGCGATCGCCTGAGCGGCAATGCGAGGTACCCAACCGTAGAGGATCTGAGCCTCCTGGCACGCGCCGAGGATGAGCTCTTGAGCCTCTTGATATCCGTCTGGAGTGAAATCGCGCTTGAGAATCGAACGAAGTGGTTCGAGATCGATGTCTTCTTCGGATTGGACTAGATGAGCCAACTCGCCGCCTCTCTGCTTCTGCGAGTCCTCCAAGAATGGACCCAGAGTCGGAACCCACCTCGCAGTATAACAAGGTGGTATAGGGTCAACAACGCATGATTCCGCATGGAATAAGCCCAAACGCAGACGACAAGCCGCATCGTCGAATTGCTACACTGTCGTATCGCGGGGCAGACTGCATGTTCCCGCGCGTATTGTCCTGAAATCAACGGGAGTACCTCAGTGTGGTGGTGGGATCGTGTTATCGACGACAAGGTCAAGACGGCACAAGAATCAGGTGCTTTCGATAATTTGAAGAACCACGGTCGACCTATTCCCGACGATGGTGAACCGTCCGGCGAGGACTGGCTGGCGAACCATCTGCTGCGACAAGCGGGCGTGCTTCCGACCTGGCTCCAGCTCCGCAAGGAAATCCATTTCGAACGGGGGACCGTGCTCGATGCACTGCATGAGTACGAGCAGGAGCGGGATCGCAGGGACCCATTCGACCTACGAGATTCGGCCATTCTGGTGCGATTGGAAGAGCGCTACTTTGAGCGTGCGCGCGAGGTGAATAAAAAGATCGATGAACACAATTTTCGGTGCCCATCGATCTCACTCGAGATACCGCGATTCCAGGAAGATTTGATCCGGAGACGCCGTCTCGGTTACTGACTACAGATCTTGCGGACCTTTTCCACCAGCGACGGCGGTGCCGAGACGTCTCGACAGCATCGCCGAACCGCTCGCAACACATTCTCCTCAAAATGGAACCGATCTCGGCATGGGGGACAGTCGTCGAGATGTTGTCGCACCTCGACCAATTCCTGGCTCGAAAGTTCACGGTCCAGATATTCGTAGAGCTTGTCCAGGGTTTCTCTGCAATCACCCATGGGACGCTTCTCCTGCATGCCTGAGGTCAACGAACGACTCGACCAACATTCTTTGTAGCCGCCGCCGCGCGCGGTGCAAACGAGACATTACGGTGCCAATCGGTATATCAAGGATGTCCGCAATCTCACGGTACGCAAATCCCTCAACGTCCGCCAGCAACACCACCTGCCGGAACTCGTCGGAGAGAGACTCCAAAGCGACCACGACGTTTTCATCGGTGATGCCCGCGAGCACTTCCTCTTCAGGACCTCGCGATTCTGGTTGAAATCCCGAATCGATCAGATGCGCGTACACATAATACTCTTCGACGTCATCCAACGACGTATTCCGCGGTTGCCTGGTGCGTTTGCGATATTCGTTGATGAATGCGTTCGTCATGATCTTGAACAACCAAGCGCGCAAATTTGTGCCCGGAGTGAATCGATCAATAGAACGGAAGGCCCGGAGATACGTTTCCTGCACGAGGTCTTCGGCATCCACGGGGTTACGCGTCATGCGCACGGCCGTCCGGTACAGCGAATCGATGTGGCCCAGCGCCTCCTGTTGAAGGGATTCTCGAACCTGCTCGGGATGTCGGCCGTTTTCTGTCACCAGGTGTTGCCCCTTACTGTTGAACATCACAGAGAAGGCTGTCGGACACGGGCAAGTACTTCTCGCACCCTCAACATGTTGAACAGATGAACGTTCGAATTGTGCAATGTGAGGGTTGAGTGAATCGTCGATGGCTCAGCGCCGACGCCGGTGAAAGAGCGCGGCGAAATCTCCATCAAACGTGTCCAGAAACTCATGGAGATCGAGCACGTCGTCGACGCTGACGGACTCTTCGGTCGCGCCTTCAGAATCCGGCTCATCCGCTCGGTTCATCTCGTCAACCTCAGCGCCTTCGCCATCGACGACCGCCGCGACGTACGCCTGCGCCTCGCAATGCGAGCAATGCACGGAGAGAACCCAAAGCTCGCCCTGCCGTTCGATGACGCGTGCGTCATCGAGTGAGTACTGCTGCTTGCAATTGGAACATTGTTCGAGGACCGATACCACGGTCCGTCGAACGTCAAACTCATTGGAATCCATAACATCTCTTCAGAATAAGTTAGGTCAGTTGTCGCGCCGTTTCTCGAAGTCCTCGAAGTCAAGAGAGTTAATGAAATCTCTGAAGACTGAGAGATCCGTTCCCGCCGGGACGTCGTCACCGGTCCGCTCGCGATCCGGTATGCCTTCGTCCTCGTCTTCGCCCTCTTGATCGAGCGTGACCCCCGCCTTGTCCATGACCGTCTCGTCGACGAGTATCGGCACCTTCACGCGAACGGCGAGTGCGATCGCGTCGCTCGGCCGGCTATCGATCTCGATCGATTTACCACCTTGATCGATGACGATTCGCGCATAGAAGACGTCCTGTGACAGATCAGTGACGAGCACCTGACGCACGATGCCGCCCATGTCGCCGATGATCGTCTTCATCAGGTCGTATGGTAGCGGACGCGCGGAAGTCATCGATTGAAGCTCCATGGCGATCGCCTCGGCCTCGAACGGGCCGATCCAAATAGGAAGGTGACGCTCCCCTGACACTTCTTTCAATATCACCACGCGATGCTGCGTCACGAGACTGACACGGATGCTTTCAACAACCGTCTCGATCATTCAGGACACCTTCCTCTCGCATCCTGCCGATCCATGTATGCCATTTCTGCTACGGTGACTTCCGATTGATTCGGACGGCGAGAGTCTCTTGATCGATTCTACTACCGGCCCATTACTCGGGCCACCGTCTACTTGTCGAGCGAGAATGACGGGTCAGACAAGACTGATGCTTGCGATGGCGGCCAATACGAGATCCACGCTTTGCCGATGACCGACGAGATTGGAACCGCTCCAAAGACTCTGGAATCACTGCTGTTATTTCGATTGTCCCCCATGACGAAGACGTAGTTCTTCGGGATCGTCACATCCTCAGTCGCAATGCCACGCCACTCGGTGGGTGACGTCAAGTAGGTTTCTTCAAGCCGTTGGTCATTGATGTAAACGGCGCCGTCGTGAACTGAGATCTTTTCGCCCGGCAGCCCGATGATGCGCTTGATATATGGCTCAGTGTGCGCTCCGGGAGGGTTGAAGACGACGATGTCCCCGCGGGACGGCTTGCCAAACGGATACCACTCGCTGGCCGAGCTAGATTCCCACGGCAGCCAACTGACATTGAAGTGAACGTAGGCACGCCGGTTGACGATCAATAACTCACTGTTCTGCAGATTTGGCTCCATGCTTTGGCCGTCGACACGGAAGTTGAGGACGATGGTGCGTACAGCGACAAAGATGAGAACCGCCAGCAGGAGCGTTTCGATGATCTCCTGAATTGCTGACTTTCGGCGTTTGCGAGCTTCCGATTGGCTGGGGATCGATTCGTCGTGAACGGAATTTTGGTCTTCACCTTCGGTAACGGTTGGTTCTTGCCGGAGGGAGACGGGTCTCATCGGGCCCTCAATTTTGCGTGCTCCCAGGGGAAGATCCTCACCGGATCTCAGTTCTCCCACTCGTCCTCCGAATACATGGTCCCGCTCACTGTGGGACGTGACACTCTGCGATTATACATGTCGATCGTTGCTCCCCATGGCTGATTGGGACCACTGTGGGATGTGACGATCAGGACCCTTCTCTTACCATTCATAGACGATTGATCTACGATGCCGTCGCAGAAGGAGCGATCTCTGCGTCTGAAACGTGACTTGAAGTCAGTAAGACGTCCGGCACCTGTGACCACAGTTGAACCCGATCTGCCGGAACAAGACGTCCTCGCGGCGGGCACCGTCCTTGAGGACCGTTATGAGATCCTGCGCGTCTGTGGCCATGGTGGCATGAGCACCGTCTACGTGGCGCGCGATCTCCGATTCAGTCACGTTGAGCGCCTCTGCGCCATCAAGGAGATGGTCGATCGAGCACGTGATCATCAGACCCGCATGCTGAGACTCGCAAATTTCGAGCGTGAAGCCTCGCTCCTCGCGACGCTCAGCCATCCAGCCATCCCAAAGATTTACGACTACTTCGCCCGCGCCGGATTGATCTACCTCGTCCTGGAATTCATCGATGGCGAGGATCTGGAACATGTGATCTCACGAGCGCAGGAGCCGATTGAAGAGGAGACGCTGATCGAATGGTCCGATCAGATTCTCGACGTCCTCTCCTATCTCCACGAACACCAGCCAGAACCGATCGTCTTTCGCGACCTCAAGCCATCCAACATTATGTTGAGGACTGACGGTTCGATTTCGTTGATCGACTTCGGCATTGCTCGTACCTTCCAGCCGCTTCAACGTGGGACGATGATCGGTACTGAAGGCTACGCTCCGCCGGAGCAGTACCGCGGAATTTCAGAGCCACGCGGAGACGTCTACGCCATGGGCGCGACGCTCCACCATCTCTCGACTCGCTCCGATCCGCGCACGGAGCCTCCGTTCACCTTCGCACAACGTCCGCCGCGAGAAATCAACTCCAGGATGACGGCCGAGTTCGAAAGCGTGGTGCTGCGGGCAGTCGCCTATGCACCAGCCGATCGGTTTCCGTCGGCAGCTGCGATGCAACAGGCTCTCAGTTCAATTGGACAACTCGGCTCCGATCACCCGTCGTTAGGTACCGGATCTATCGAGGAACATCATGCCCCGGCCGACGATATTTTTCACGTCGGAGTGGCTTCGCAACCTGAGGAAGAGCGGCCCGACGACGCGGTCGTCGTTGAAGAGCCAGAAGAACGCATGCTCTGGTCGATCCAGACGGCTGACGAAGTTCGTGGGACGGCCACGATTGCCGGCGAATTCGGCTACATCGGGTCATACGATCAGCATCTGTACGCCTTCAAGGTTCGCGACGGGGGGATCACCTGGCGCTTTCGCGCTCAGCGCGGCATCGTCTCTCGACCGTTGTGGATAGATGGCAAGCTAATCATAGGATCCGAAGACCATTGCGTGTATTCCATTCATAGCCACACCGGTCGCTCGGCGTGGTCCTTTCGGACGGCAATGCCCGTCCGCTCGTCTGCCGTGCAGTATGGCGACGCGGTCATAATCGGGTCAGACGATGGATATTGCTATTGTCTCGATACCGAGCAGGGACATCTTCTCTGGCGACAGCGCGCCTGGGGACCGATCCGGTCCACCGCCGCAATTGCCGATGACATCGTCGTAACCGGCTCGGACGATGGAGCGCTCCACGCATTTTCGGCCGTCGACGGACGCCAGCTCTGGCGACACCAGCTTGGTCGTGAAATTCTGTCTTCGCCCACAATTCGAGACGGATTGGCGGTGGTCGGCTGTAACGACGGTGGACTCTATGCCGTTGACATCAAGAGCGGTAACCGGGTCTGGACCGTCAAAACCGAGGGACCAGTCATCGCGTCACCGAGGATCGTGTCAGACGCGGTGATCGTGGGTTCTGTGGACGGAAAGGTTCACGCGGTCGGCTTGAATGACGGGGCGGTTCGCTGGGTCAACCAGATCGCCACACAGATCACGTCGAGCGTGACCGTTGAGGGCCGACGCGGCTACGTCGGGACGATCGACGGATACGTCATCTGTTTGAACCTTGAAAGCGGAGAGATCGTCTGGAGCCACAAGGTTGGCAGTCCGATCGTCTCCACGCCGACGAAGACCGGATCAATGCTGATTGTTGGTTGCATGAACGGGAAAATCTACGCCATACGCGCCTGACGTGAAACGCGACATCACCAGATCGCCATGATCGGAACAGGCTAACTGGAACACGAGAAGACTCCGCTGACCCATGAGATGAGGAATGCTCGATGCCGATTCGAATCATCGTCCACATTCACAACGAAGACCCCTTCCTGGCGGAAGTGGACGACGTTCCGGACCCGAAGGACAACTTCATCCTGGTTCGTCACCCTCGCAAGCGCGACGGGAAGGCACTCACGTTCATCACCAATGGTGCGACGGCGTTCCTCTATCCTTGGTCACGTATCTCATTCGTCGAACTGATGGATGAAACACAAGCGCCCGACTCAGTCGTTGGTTTCTTCAGAGAAGAAGGCCGCGTCGGTCGCATGTGACGCGCGGGTGACACGACAACTCAGCACAGCAAAACGGTCACCGATGCAGGTGACCGTTCACGTTATCTCAGCTCAATGGTGACCGTCGAATGCGACTCTACGCATCCTCTCGGATCGACTCGCCGGTCGGCTTTGCCGCGGCGGAATCATCCGAATTGGCAGCCTGCTCATCCGTCGTGGCGGTTCGGAATTCCTTGATGCCACGACCAACAGCGCCACCGATCTCCGGCAGCTTGCCCGCACCGAAGATGATTACGACGATCAACAAGATGAGCACGAGCTCTTGCCAGCCCAAACCGGCCATGTTGGAGTTCCTCCGTTCGACGGTTACCGCGCCCTGAAGCTAGGGCCGCGATTATACCGCAGCGTTCCACCAGACAACCACAACTATGCCACACAGGTTGGCATAATCGCTATGGAGTCGCGGTTTGCGTCTTCCCTGCGAGATACCAGGTTGAGATCCGCTGAAACCGATCGCTCTGGTCGACAAGCGCATCCGGACTGACTCCGTGCACCGCTGAAGAGACCACGAAAAGATAACGCGGATAATAGAGCACGACTGCCGGCGCCTGGTTCACGAAGGCCCGTTGAAACTGGGCGTAAAACTGGCGTCGCTTGTCGACGTCGGTAGTTGCCCGCGCATCGGCGAGAGCCGAATCGATGTCGTTGTCGTTCACGCCAGTTACGTTGAGCCCAGTGCTCGACTGTGTGGAGCTCCAGACGTCGAAACAGTCGGGATCACCGTTTCCAAAGTGGCCGCCAAAGACTGCCGCGGAGAACTGCCCAGCAGCCAGAGCCTGGTTTACGTCGTCAGACGTAGCTTCTTTCACGTCCACGAGAACGTGAATGCCGCCCAGTTGTTGAGCAATCGTCTGGGCCATCAGCACACGTTCGGGGTCGTCGCCATTGACCAGGAGTTGGAAGCTCAACCTGCTCTCTCCGTTTTCGCGGACGCCGTCGCTCTCGACGTACTTCCAGCCCGCTGTGTCAAGCAGTTCGGCTGCCTTTTGCGGGTCAAAGATCGGACCTTGTTGCGAGAATGCCCAGGACGTTGAAGGTATCGGGCTGGAGCCCGCGACTGCCTGCGACTTCAATGGTCCATCAATCAGCGGTGTCGGATCGATGGCCATCGCCAACGCCTGCCGCACGACCTCATTTGAAAAAGGGCTCACGCGTGTGTTGAAAAAAAGCGCCGTATAGCTCATCAACTGGGGGGCGTAGATCGAATATGATTTAGGTATCGACCCGGCTCGCAACAACTGGTCGTCGGTCAGCGTTCCGCTTGCTTGAACGTCACCCTTCTTGACCGCTTCAAGCAACTTATCGGTGTCTCCGTAGTATTTGATGGTAATCGCGTCTAGATGCGGTCGATCTCCAGCGTAGCCGTCGTAGGCCGAGAGCTGGAGTTGTTGTCCTTGTTTGTCATACGAGACGAACTTGAATGGCCCGGTTCCCACGGGAAACAGGTTGAACGGATCAACGCCCAGATCCTCCGCCGTCACTCCGCCCAAAATGTGTTTGGGAAGGATCGGGATATTCAGGTCGTTCAGAAACGGGGAAAACGGGTTCATCAAATGAAAGACGACCGTCGAATCGTTGGGCGTGCCGACGACTATAGGGCGCCAGAACCGGGACAACTGCGGATCTCCCGGAAAGCTTGGTGACTGGACCAACCCAATGGTAAAGCGCACGTCTTGGGAGGTGAACGGCGAGCCGTCATGCCAGGTAACACCTGAGCGGAGCGTGACGGTATACGTCAGTCCGTCTTCGCTGACCTTCCACGACTTCGCCAGATCGGGCGTCGGAGTTCCGGATCCATCCACTCGGACCAATCCATCAAACATCAATGCTGCCGCGTCGCGTTCAGTCTGGCTGCTGGCGAGGAGGGGATTGAACGTCGCCGGAACACCCACATCACCCTCTACGAGCGTGCCGCCCTGTCGCGGAACATCGTCCGCTGTTGGTGTGTCAATCGCAGCTGGAAGAGGCGTTGGAATCTTCTTGTCGGCAAAGGATCGCTGGGCAAAGAAGACGGCACCCGCGATAACAAGCAGAACGATAAACGCCGTTCCCACCCTCGTGATCGCCCGTGATCGGCCAGGTTGGGAACGGCGATTTAGACGGCGATTGTTGCCCCGGTCAGGCACGAATACCGCTGTCCGTCATCAATGGCTACATGAGGAAATCGGCGAGAATAGCAACCACCACGAACACGATGGCGACGCCGATGGTGAACTGGTAGAGCGTCTTCTCGAGCCCTCGACGTGTGCGATAGATGGACGACGAGCTACCGCCGAACGCCCCGCTGAATCCTGATCCTTTTGACTGCATCAATACGACGAGAATCAGCACAACGGAGACCAGAATCATCGCGATGCTGAGAGCGGTTGTCATGAACCAATCCTTAGCCCTAACGACGGGAAACAACGACCGGAACTATATCATCTCATTTCGCGTTCGTTCATCGCGCCGCGTCAATAATCTTCGCGAAGTCTCCCGGTTTGAGGCTGGCTCCGCCTACCAGCGCCCCATCGACATCGGGCAACGACAGGAGATCTCGCGCGTTCTCGGCGTTCACGCTTCCGCCGTACTGGATGCGCATGGCGTCGGCAGTCGCGGCATCAGCGATTTGCGCGATTTCAGATCGAATGAATGCAGCCATCTCTTGAGCATCTTCCTTCGTGGCCGCACGTCCGGTCCCAATCGCCCAAACGGGCTCATACGCGATGACGACGTCTGCCAGCCTTTCACGCTTTACGTCTTCGAGGGCTGAAACGAGTTGGCGTTTTACGACCACTTGCGCTTGCCCGGCCTCGCGCTCGCCGAGCAGCTCGCCGACGCAAAGAATTGCCTGGATACCGTGTCGGAGTATGGCATCGACCTTCGCGGCAACGACGTCGTCCGTTTCGCCAAGAATATGGCGGCGCTCACTGTGTCCCGCGATAACGTATGTGCAATAGGGCGCCAACATCCCCGCCGAAACTTCGCCGGTGAACGCTCCAAGGTCCTGCGTTGCACAGTTCTGCGCGCCCACGGCAAACCCGGCAGCCTTTACCTGTTCGTGAACGGGAACGATCCAGGGGAACGGCGGGATGAGTACGCGCTCAACCGGCGACTCGCGAGGCTGGAGATTCGCCAATTCCGTGACGATGGAGACCGCCTCATCCAGCGACGTATTCATTTTCCAGTTGCCGGCAACGATTGGCGTTCGCACGGTGTGCTACTCCTTCACTTCAAGTGCCGCGATTCCCGGCAGGCTCTTTCCCTCCAGGAACTCCAGAGACGCTCCCCCACCGGTCGAGATGTGGGAGATCTTGTCCGCGACGCCAATCTGCTCAATGGCGGCAACCGAATCACCGCCGCCCACCAATGTGAACGCGTTGGAGTCGGCCACTGCCCGCGCAACACCTCTGGTTCCGCCGGCGAAGGGCTCGAGCTCGAACACGCCCATGGGACCGTTCCACACGATGGTGCGTGCCGGTTTCAACGCCTCGGAGAAAGCGCTGACAGTCGAAGAGCCAATATCGAAAATCGCCATGTCCGTGGGGACATCGTCGACGCTCACCTCCTGAGCGGATGAGTCCGACTCCATCCTCTCTGCCACCACCGCGTCTGTGGGCAAGAGCAATTCGACATTCCCTTTGCGTGCGCGCTCCAGAACGTCACGGGCGACTTCGACGTTGTCTTCTTCGACGAGCGACTTTCCGATGTCGTGGCCCTGCGCTTTGAGGAACGTGTTGGCCATCCCACCGCCGATGAGGACTTTGTCGACCTTTTCAAGGAGATTGTCGATCACGCCGATCTTGTCCGAGACCTTGGCGCCACCAAGAATGAGTGCATACGGCGCTTCTGGACGATCCACCACCCGCGAAAGCGCTTCGACCTCCGCCTGGAGTAGCAACCCGGCAGCCGAGGGTAAGAACTCGGTCATACCCTCGGTCGATGCGTGAGCGCGGTGCGCGGCGCCGAAGGCGTCATTGACGTAAAGCTCGGCCAGTCCGGCCAACTCTCGGGCGAAGTCGCGTCCGTTCTTCTCTTCTCTCGGGTCGAATCGCAGGTTTTCCAGGAGCGCAATCTGACCGCTTTCGAGCTGAGACGAGACCGTGTGGGCTTCATTCCCGATCACGTCGCGCGCGTAAGCCACTTTGGCGCCGACGAGCGCTTCGAGGGCGCGTGCGACCGGCGCCAGACGTAGTGAGTCCTGCACCTGCCCCTTTGGACGCCCCATATGCGATGCGAGTATCAGCCCTGCGCCACGCTCTCGAAGCAGCTGTATCGTCGGCAGACTCGCCCGGATGCGAGTGTCATCAGTGATCGTGCCGTTGTCGAGTGGCACGTTGTAATCAACTCGGACGAATACTCGCTTGCCCCGTACATCCATGTCCTGAACCCGGCGAAGTTGCATGCATGCTCCTCAATTGAGTGTGGGGTTAGACAGCCACGGTCGTTGCCTTGGACACTGACATCGATCAAAGCGAGAGAGCCGGATCCGATTGCAGCAACCAGATCCGGCCCCGATTCATGTGGTCATTGCGTCAGATGCTCGATCGGCGACCAGCGCTGGTTCAAAAGCCGTCGGCGCGTCGAACTAGCTGATTCCCATCTCCGCCATCATGTTCGCCAGGTCAGCGACGCGGCAGGAGTATCCCCACTCGTTGTCATACCAGGCGATCACCTTGACCATATTTCCATCCATCACCATGGTCGAGAGTCCGTCGACGATCGACGAGTGCGAGTCGCCGCGATAGTCGGTCGAAACAAGCGGCTCGTCAGAGTAGCCAAGGATCCCGACCAGGTCCTCTTCGGACATCGCTTTGAAAACGCCGTTCAGTTCTTCGACCGTGGTTGGATTCTCGATCTCGGCGACAAAGTCGACGATCGAGACGGTTGGGGTCGGTACGCGGAGCGCAAATCCGTCGAATTTCCCCTTGAGTTCGGGAATAACCAGCGCAACCGCGCGTGCCGCGCCAGTGGTGGTCGGAATGATGTTGAGTGCGGCCGCGCGTGCGCGCCTTAGATCCTTGTGTGGGCCGTCCAGCGTTACTTGATCATTGGTGTAGGAGTGAACGGTCGTCATGAATCCACGACGGATGCCGTACTTATCCTGAACGACCTTGGCGACGGGCGCGAGACAATTGGTGGTGCAGGACGCGTTCGAGACGATGTTGTGGACATCTGGATCGTACATCTCTTCGTTGACGCCCAGCACGATAGTGATGTCTTCGTTCTTAGCCGGGGCGGTGATGATGACCTTCTTCGCGCCGCCATCGATGTGGCCGCGCGCTTTGGTAGCGTCGGTGAAGAACCCGGTGGACTCGATTACCAGATCGACGTTGTTGTCGCCCCACGGGATGTTCGCGGGATCTCGCTCAGAAAAGACCTTCACCTCATTGCCGTCAACCGTCAGCGAGTTGTCGGACGATTCGACGTCAAAGTCGTACACACCATAGGTCGAGTCATAGCGAAGAAGATGTGCCAGCGTATGGGTGTCCATTAAATCGTTGACTCCGACGATCTCAAGCTCGTCGTCGTATTCGCCGACGATCGCCTTGAACACCTGCCGCCCAATGCGGCCGAACCCGTTGATCCCTACTCGAACTGCCATCTACGCCCCCTTGTTCTGATTCGCTTGCGCACGCAAGCCGTCTGATTTGACACTCAAATTGGTCGCGAGGCCCGGAACCTCGACGGTGTATCGTCCGTTGCTCGCGCTCGATGCCTTTCCCGAATGGGTGAGGCGATGAGCGCGCCCAAGCTTCAACAGCTCGGCCGACAGTTTCTCGGGGTCGTGACGCAATGGAAACTCCGGATTGACTACGTCACGCAGGACGACCGTTACGTCATCACCGAGTCGCTCAATACCTTCGAGGCCGACCGCGTTCACCGACCATTCTGGTTTGATCTTGGCTGCCGCCGGATCAAAATTGCTGTTGACCAGCACGTAATCGACGACGTGCCCGCCTACATGATCGCGCAATGCAGCAACATGCTCAACTACGCCGAAGTTGTCCGTTTCACCACGCTGGGTCGCCACGTTGCAGACGTACGCTTTGGTTGCCTGTGAGCAACGCACGGCGTGGGCGATACCCTGAACGAGCAAATTGGGAAGGACGGACGTGTAGAGGCTACCTGGTCCCAACACAATGAGATCGGCCGACAAGATAGCGATAATAGCCGGATCATATGGGTCAGGCTGTCCGGGATCGAGAAAAACTCGTTTGATCTTGGACCGCTCACCTGTAATGTTCGATTCGCCGCGGATGACTCGGCCGTCAACCATCTCGGCACAAACTTCAATGTTGTCGAGCGACGATGGAAGTACCTGTCCGCGAACCGCCAGCACGCGAGACGACTCGACCACTGCCCGCTCGAAACTACCCGAAACTTGAGTCATTGCCGTGATGAAGAGATTGCCGAAGCTGTGACCAGAAAGGGACGAGTTTTCCTGTTCGAAGCGGTATTGGAATAGGTCGCCCATCAGCGGTTCGGCGTCCGCCAGAGCGACAATGCAATTTCGGATGTCGCCTGGCGGCGGCATGTTGAACTCGGTACGCAGTCTCCCTGAACTTCCTCCGTCGTCGCCCACAGTAACGATGGCGGTGATGTCGACGTTGTGCGTCTTCAAACCCCGGAGCAACGTCGACAGACCGGTACCGCCGCCGATCGCGACCACGCGCAACTCCGGCTCGGTTGGCCCAAAACGATGTGAGTGGATGATCTCTGCCAGACCCTGGTCTCCGGGGCGTTGATCCAGAAATGGGGCCAGTAACGAACGCCCAAGCTGAAGCGCTCCAAGGCCGACGAAGAGCGTCCCTCCAACAAGCACGATAATCTCACGGAAGGGATGTGGAATAAACTGTAAGGTGACGGTCTGAACGATGTGGGTCGCTCGGTCCGGGAAGTGATAGTTGCGGTAGATCCAGGCGAGCGCCATCGCCAACGCGAGGCTCGTCATGACGATTCCGGCAATGAGAAGCGCGATCCAGCGCTTGATCAGCATCCCCGGACGAAGCCAGGTTCGGAGCTTCATTCATCCCCCTGTTGCTCCCGCGCGGACCGTAACTGGCCGCGCAGAATTATAGCACGGAGGCTTTCTCGGACCGGTCTTACGCTCGTTTCAAACCCCGTGAATTTGATATACTTCGTGAAGGAATCGACATTGCCCTGGTCAAAGTGGGCTGCGCCCACTTTCGTTTTTTCTTGGCCTCTGGCGATCCCCGTTTCGGGAGCGTCAAAACCCCGAGTCACCGTATGCACTCAGGAAAAGGTCGGCGAAGGAGGTTTCCCTCAACATGAAGAGCGATTTCTATACCGCCATTGCGCAGATCGCCGCTGAGCGGGGCATTCCACGGGAAGCAGTCCTGTCGTCGGTGGAGCATGCGCTCAAGACCGTTTACAAAAAGATCGCGGGAACAGAAGAAGAAGCCCAAGTTGAGATGGACCCGACCACCGGCGCCATTCGCATTTACGTTGTGAAGCAAGTTGTTGAAGCGGTTGAGGATCCTGACACTGAAGTCACCGTGCAGGAAGCGCGCAAGACACATCCTGATGCGGTCGTGGGCGACACCGTGCGATGGGATCGTACTCCTCAGAACTTTGGACGCATCGCGGCACAGACGGCCAAGCAGGTGGTGCTACAGCGCATTCGTGATTTCGAGCGCGAAGGAGTTTACACCGAGTACATCGATCGCGTTGGTGAGGTCCTGAACGGCATCGTTCAGCGCGCCGATCCTAAAGCCGTGATCGTCGATCTGGGCAAGGCCGAGGCAGTGATGCCGGCGCGCGAGCAGGTAGCCAACGAGCGATACCGTCCGGGGCAACGCCTCAAGGTCTACCTCGTTGAAGTCAATAAAGATCCGCGCGGACCACAGTTGATCGTTTCTCGAACGCACGCCAACCTGATCAAGCGGCTCTTCGAGCTCGAAGTGCCGGAGATCTTTAGTGGAGCGGTCGAGATAATGGCCGTTGCGCGTGAGCCCGGCCTGCGATCAAAGGTTGCCGTCGCCGCACGTCAAGAGAAGGTCGATCCCGTTGGATCCTGCGTCGGTGTTCGCGGAGTGCGCATCCAGAACATCGTCAATGAGCTCTACGGCGAGAAGATCGACGTCATCGAGTGGTCGCCAGACTTGCCGAACTTCATCTCCAACGCGCTGAGCCCGGCCAAGCCGATCAGCGTCTCATTGAATGAAGAAGAGAAGGTTGCGCGAGTCATCGTGCCCACCGATCAGATGTCGCTGGCCATTGGCAAAGATGGTCAGAACGCACGTCTAGCGTATAAGCTGACAGGCTGGCGGATCGATATCAAGGATCCGGAGTCGTTGCGATCCGATGATGGGGACATCCTCATCCGTGCACGTGAGGCGTTGGCCGGTGTACCGGATGACATGATGAGCCTGGGCCGGCAGCCGCGATTGGTCAAGGCAGACGCCATGATCAACGTTCGCGAGAAGGACTTCGGACCGCTGCCCGAAGATTTGATCAATATGAGCGTCGACGTTGAGGTGGAAGACGGGGTCCTCAACGTCTATTACAACCGAGATCTGCGGGCGCGTTTCGACTTCGAGACGACCGCTGAGATTCCGGTCACGGAAGAGACTGAATCACCCGTCAATCGCTAGCAACCGGCGGCGCCAAGACGTGACGACGTCGGAGGTAAGAGCATGTCTGAGAGCATCGGAGCGCAAGCGAGGCGCAAAGGATCTCGCCCAAAGCACGTTCCGTTGCGAACGTGTGTGGTTTGTCGCGAGAAAGACGCAAAGCGACAGTTCGTGCGCGTCGTTCGGACCCCTGATGAAGGAGTCCAAATCGATCCAACCGGCAAGCGAAACGGACGCGGCGCCTATCTGTGCACCAAATTTTCGTGTTGGGAACGCGCCGCAACCGGAAACGCACTCGACCGAGCGCTGAAGACGGAGATCGATTCGGATTTTCGAAATCGGCTACTGACGTACGCCGATGAGCACTTCCGGAGGGACGACGCCGCACAAGACTGATGCCGCGCCATAAGGAGGACTTAGTGAGTCAAAATCGTCGAAGAGGTGGTCGCGGCGGAGGACGGAATCGTTCCTCGCGAGATCGTAACAACCCAGCATCACAGCCAGGCGGCCGTGGCACTCAGGTTATGGAAGGTCGCAGGCCCGCTCCGCCAGCCGGGCCAGTTGTCATCGGCTCCGCCATGTCCGTCGGTGAACTCGCCGACGCGCTCGGCATCAACCCGGTCGAGGTCATCAAGAACCTCATGGGCCGAAGCATCATGGCCAATATTAATCAGCAGATCGACTTCGATACCGCGTCCGGTGTGGCGGCCGATCTCGGCTTTGAGACCGAAGAGCACGTTCCGGAGGTCGTTCAGCATGCGAACGCCGCGGTCGAGACTCGCCGAGTTGAAGGCGCGACCGATCCTGACGCCATCACGCGGCCACCGGTGGTCACAATCATGGGTCACGTCGACCACGGCAAGACGAAGCTTCTCGATGCGATTCGAGAAACCAACGTTGCCGAGGGAGAGGCCGGCGGGATTACGCAGCATATCGGCGCTTACCAGGTCGATATTCAGGGTCGCAAGATCACGTTCCTCGACACGCCGGGACACGAAGCGTTCACAGCCATGCGTGCTCGTGGAGCGCAGGTGACCGATATCGCGGTATTGGTGGTCGCCGCGGATGACGGCGTGATGCCTCAGACGCGCGAGGCCGTCAACCACGCACGTGCGGCCAACGTGCCGATTATCGTAGCGGTCAACAAGATCGACCTGCCTTCGGCGAATCCGGACCGCGTCAAACAGCAACTGTCCGACATCGGTGTCATCCCAGAGAACTACGGCGGCGACGTTCCCTTCGTCGAGATTTCGGCGAAAGAGAAGCTCGGCATCGACGAATTGCTCGAGATGATCCTGTTGGTTGCCGATCTTCAGGATCTGAAGGCCAACCCGCACAAACCGGCCATTGGCGTCATCATTGAGGCCAAGATCGACCGCAGCCGTGGTCCCGTTGCTACCGCACTCATCCAATCTGGAACGCTCAGCATTCGAGATATTGTTGTCGTCGGCGCTACCTGGGGCCGCATCAAGGCCATGAACGACGACCGGAATCACAAGATGCGTCGGGCCGAGCCCGCCATGCCTGTGGAGATTCTCGGACTTCTCGACGTTCCTGAGGCCGGAGATATTCTTCAGGTTGTCGAAGACGAGAAGAGTGCCCGAACACTCGCCGAAGAGCGCACACGACAACGACGGGCTGAGGCGTTTACCGAGACGCGCGTGATCAAGCTCGACGAGATCTACTCGCACGTTCAGGAAGGCGAAACGCAGGAACTGCGTGTCGTCCTGAAAGCGGACGTGCAAGGTTCGCTCGAAGCGATCCAGGGCACCCTGATGAAGTTGAATGAGGAGTCGTCCACCGTCGGAGTCAAGGTGGTGCACACCGGTAACGGCGCCATATCCGAATCGGACGTGATGCTGGCCGTCGCCTCTCGCGCCATCATCATCGGGTTCAACGTCCGGCCGGACGCCGCCGCGAGACGCGCCGCCGACAATGCGGGCGTCGACATTCGCTACTACAACATCATCTACAACCTGGTCGACGAAATGCGCGCGGCGATGACCGGTCTGCTGTCGCCGGAGCAGAAGGAAGTGACCGACGGATACGCCGAGGTTCGCGACACCTTCCGCCTGCCGACCCGTGACGTCGTTGCTGGACTCTACGTCCTCGATGGCAAGGCCAACCGCAACGCACACGTCCGGATCCTGCGAAACGGCACCGTGCTCCACGACGGCGTTGTGGCGTCGTTGAAGCGCTTCAAGGACGACGTCCGCGAGGTGCAAGCTGGTTACGAATGCGGCATCACCATTGACGGGTTCAATGACATAGAGGTTAGCGACCAAATCGAGTTCTATCACACTGAAGAGGTCGCCCGAACCCTGTAGCGAACGGAAGACGGGCTCCGAGATTCTCGGGGCTCGTCTTTTTATTCGGTCGCCGCACGCTCATCGCGTCGAACGGAAGGAATCACTAAGGTGAGCTCTCGACGGCAACAACAGGTAGCTGAATTCTTGCGCGAAGAGATCAGCGAGATCATGCTTCGCGAACTGAAAGACCCGAGATTGGGGCTGGTCAGCATCACGCATGTGGACGTAAGTCCGGATCTGCGACATGCGCGCGCGTTCGTATCCGTCCTTGGTACAGACGACGAGTTCGCGGCCGCGGTCACCGCGCTAAACGGTGCGGCGGGTTTCGTTCGTCATGTTCTCAAGCCACGAATGCATACGCGCCACATTCCGGAGATTTCTTTCGTGGCCGATTACTCAATGCGACGCGCGGAACAAATGACGAAGACGCTCAATGAGATTCGCCATAGTGACGAAGTCGCGGAGCATTCCGCGCAAGGTGAGGATGAAGAGAAACGTGACTGATTCCATGTCGGCAACGGACAAGGTGTCCAGCGATCAGACGATCGCCGCTTCGTTCGGCCAGATTTGGGACGTGGTTTCGCAGTCAACGAGTCTGCTCATCGCCACACACGCGCATCCGGACGCAGACGCCGTGTCGTCCGCGCTTGCGGTCGCCGATCTTCTGGCTTCCAAAGGAAAAAACGTCATACCAGCGGTGGGAGACGGCGATCTGCCGGACACCTTGGTTTTTCTACCAGGTGCGGACCGGTTGAGGAGTCCGAGCGAGATCGAGCGATCGGAATTCGACGCCATCTTTGTTGTCGATTGCGCTGAACTCCACCGCATGGGACCGCTTTACTACAAGCACAATTCCTGGTTTGACGGCAGTGTGCCGCTGGTCAGCGTGGATCACCACGTCACCAATAACGGCTTCGGTGTTGCATTCGTCGTCGATCCAAGGGCCGCCGCAACCTGCGAGATCCTTACCATGATGTTCACAGAACTGGACGTCAAAATCAGTCCTGAGGTGGCTACCTGTCTCGCCGCAGGCATCTACGGCGACACGCTGGGGCTCAAGACACCCAGTACGACGAGTCGCACCCTCAGGGTCGCCGCGGACTTGGTCGACTGCAAGGCGGACATCGTCGCCATCGTCGACAGCCTCTTCAGGGTGAAGCCCTACTCCACCGTACGCCTCTGGGGTCATGCGCTGCGAAGAGCGACCATGCTCGGACCTGTCGTTTGGACCGAGATCACGCCTGACATGCTCAAGGAGAGTGGCGCGCTATCGTCAGAAGGTGAAGGCATCGTCAACTTCATCGCTGGGACGAGAGAAGCTACCGTTGGGATCCTGCTGTATCAAAATCCCGGTGGTTGGAGAGCCAGCCTGCGAGCCATTGCCGACGATGTCGACGTTGCCAAGTTGGCGCAGCTCTACGGCGGTGGCGGCCATAGCCGCGCCGCAGGATGCAGCCTCCCGCCCGGTGAAGAGTCACGTGACAACTTCTTACGCGACATTTCGAGGCGGGTCGCCGATCGCAACTTCGACATTACCCCATCTTGATGGCTGATATCCACGGTCTGCTCATCGTAGACAAGCCCCGTGGAGTCACCTCGCACGATGTCGTGGCACGCATCCGCCGACTGCTCAAGACCCGCAGGGTCGGGCATGCCGGAACGCTGGACCCCGCCGCGGAAGGCGTCCTCGTCATCGCGGTCGGTCGCGCCACCAAGCTCCTAACTTACCTTGCCGATTCACCCAAACGATATCTCGCCCACGTCGTGTTGGGCGTGGAGTCGATCAGCGGAGACATCGAGGGGCCCGCGGCAATCGTGGCCCAAATGTCATTGCCATCGCGAGACGACGTTGATCGAGTGGTAGCGCGGTTTCGGGGAGAACAAAGCCAGATTCCACCAGCCCATTCGGCTGTCAAAGTTCACGGCCAGCCACTCTATCGTCTGGCGCGACAAGGGGTCGACGTTGACGTTCCATCGAGAACCATCACGATTCATTCGCTCAGCGTCATCGAGTTCGGCTTCCCGGACCTCTTGCTTGACATCGAATGCTCAGCTGGAACCTACATTCGATCGCTGGCGCGAGACATCGGCGGAGAGCTTGCCATTGGCGGCTACCTACACTATCTGCTTCGGGCGAGCTCCGGATCGTTTGAGCTGTCCGATGCTTGGCCGATGGAGCAGTTGGAGCAAGAGCTTTCGCCGGGAACGTTCGCCTCATTTGCCCAACATCCGGCCGTCATTCCGATCGATTCTCGGGCGCTGTTGCTCGATTCCGACGGCGTCCGCTCATGGTATGATGGGCGACCGGTGGCCGCGAACATCGCAGACAGGAATCGCGCAACGGCGCATGCGTTCCGGCCCGATGGTAGCTGGCTAGGCGCGGGTCAATTCGTTCCAACTGAATCGGTCTACCAGCCTCGAATCGTCGTGCACGATTGATCATGGGAGGACGCGGGTGAGCCCGCAGCTTTTTCCTGACCGCGAACAGAGCGCTGGCGCTCATCACGTCATCACTATCGGCAACTTTGACGGCGTCCATCTCGGTCATCAGCATCTCATTGAGGCAGTCGTCTCCTCCGCCAAACAGCGCGGAGATCGTTCGGCCGTGCTGACGTTCGATCCGTTACCGCTCGAAGTGCTTCGACCAGAGTCTCGGCTTCCCCGATTGACCTCCACTCCTGACCGGCTCGAACTCATGCGAGGCCTCGGAGTCGACGAGGTCATTCCCGTTCCCTTCTCGCGAGAGGTGGCTGCTCTCGATCCAGCTGAATTCATCAAACAGGTCGTCGTCGCCCTTCATCCCACCGAGATCATCGTCGGCGCCGATTTCGCGTTCGGTCACAATCGTTCCGGCAATCCCGATGTATTGCGTCAACTCGGACGTGAGTACGGTTATACCGTGCGCATTATCGACCGTATTGGCGACGCGCGTTCCGATTTCAGCAGCAGCCTCGTTCGTGCCCGGCTCGGCGATGGAGACGTCAAACACGCTGCGGACCTTCTCGGCCGTCCCTTCTTTCTCAGAGGAATGGTGACCCAGGGCAAGCGCCGTGGCCGACAGCTCGGTTTTCCGACCGCCAACTTGCGCGTTCTTGACAACGTAATTGTTCCCGCCGACGGCATTTATGCGGCGATGACCCGGACCGCGACGAGCGATGAGTTGATCCCGTCCATGGTCTACATGGGTACCAATCCGACATTCGAGGAGGAATCGCGCGCGGTCGAGGTCAACTTGATCGATTTCAGTGGCGATCTCTATGGCTCTGTGCTTACGGTCCTCTTCGTTGATCGTGTGCGCGGAGATCAGTGGTTCGAATCGGCCGACGCCCTGGTCGCGCAGATGCACCGAGATCAACGCGAGACCGAACGGATGATCGCCGACATCGATGTCACGTGGCCGGGAGACGCTCTTCGAGCGATTCTGGGAATTGGAAAAGGAGCATTGACCGGTGACAGGTAGCCTGGCGGACCGAGACGCCGCGGCGGAGACGCTGCTGACGCGGGCGGTCGCGGACGTCATCGTCCGGGACGACCTCAAGAAAAAGCTGCTCGGCAGCAAACCGCTACGAGTGAAGTTTGGTGTTGATCCAACACGTCCGGACATTCATCTCGGTCATTACGCCGGCTTTCGAAAGCTTCGCGAGTTCCAGGAGCTCGGCCACAGGGTCGTGGTCATCGTTGGGGATTGGACTGCCCGTATCGGTGATCCATCCGGCCGCTCCGCCCAACGGCAGATGCTGACAGTTGAAGAGGTGGAGCACAACGCGCAAACGTACCTCGATCAATTTTCGAAGGTGGTCGATACGGAACGAGCCGAGGTTGTTCGACAGAGCGCCTGGTTTGGGAAGTTCTCGCTGACCGACGTCATCCAGTTGACGAGCAAGTACACGGTAGCGCGCATGCTCGAACGCGAGGACTTCGCCAACCGCTACTCTCAGGGCTCTCCGATCGCCATCACTGAGCTCCTCTATCCCCTGCTGCAGGCGTACGATTCGGTAGCGGTGCACGCGGACGTCGAGGTCGGCGGGACAGATCAGACGTTCAATCTCCTGGTAGGTCGAGACATCCAGCGTGACATGGATCAGGAGCCGCAGAACATCTTGACCTGGCCACTTCTGACCGGCACCGATGGCACCCAGAAGATGAGTAAGAGCCTCGACAACTACATTGGAGTAAACGAGCCGCCGAACGCGATGTACGGAAAGGTTATGTCGATTCCCGACACGGCCATGTCCGAGTACTTTCGGTTGCTGACTGATGTTCCCATCGACGAAGTGAAGCGGTTGCTGGCCGCCGCCGAGCGTGGTGAGATGAATCCCCGAGACATCAAGGACCAGTTGGCGGTAAACATCGTGACCGACCTCCACGACGCGCAGTCGGCACAGGAAGCACGCGAGGAGTTTGATCGAGTCTTCCGACAGCATGAAATGCCGACCGAACTCGACGAATTCACCGTGGCTCCTGAGACTCGCATCATCTCAGTCATCTTGAACGCGGGGATGGCAAACTCGGGCAATGAGGCGCGTAGGCTCATCGATGGCAAGGCCGTGCGGCTCGACGGAGAACGCATCACCGATCCGAACGCAACGATCACACTGACAAAACCGGCCGTGTTGCAGGTTGGTCCACTGAGGTGGGCACGGCTGATTCCGGAGTCATAAGGACCTTCGAGTCATCCAGAATCGAGCTTCGATCGTGCTATACTAAGAGGCGCGATCAGCATCGCCGGGGTGTGGCGCAGTTGGCAGCGCGCGGCGTTTGGGACGCTGAGGTCGGAGGTTCAAGTCCTCTCACCCCGACTCCGCGGGAGTAACTCAGTTGGTAGAGTGCCTGCCTTCCAAGCAGGTTGTCGCGAGTTCGAGTCTCGTCTCCCGCTCTAAAGCCCGTCTTGCATTTCAAGGCGGGCTTTTTGTTTGAATTCCGCTCCAAAATCCCTATTCCGGCCGGACAATCCATGCCTCTCCGTACGTACGGGCGACGCATGCGTCGCCCACAGAGCGATCGCGACACCTAATCCGCATTGGGATTTCGAGCAACCTGGTTGTAGGGGCGAAGCTCGCCTTCGCCCTTGTTAACCGTCAGCCCAAATCTTGATGTAGTAGCCGCCGCAAAGGCTGGGCGACGCATGCGTCTCCCGTACATGGAAAATGGTCCGCCGCAGGTGCCTGACGAGTAAGTGCGGTACCTGTGGAATTTTGGGCGAAGACAAGCTTCGCCCCTACCGGCGGTTCAGGTGGCCCAACGCCCTCTTGACAACTCGGACACCTTACCGTAGAGTAATGCAATACAAACGCCTTACTGTTCGGTAATGTATGTGGAGGTGATTCAAGTGCCTGCTGTCGAACGTTCAATCGAGATTCAGTCCCCGCCGAGTACCGTTTGGCGCTGGCTCGCGACACCAGAGGCGCTACGCCGTTGGATCAGCCCGAATCTCGAGATCGACCTCAAAGTCGGCGGCGAATACCGCATGGTGGATACCGTTGGAGGAACGTCGATCAGCGGCCGAGTGCTGGAATTGGTGCCCGAAGGACAGCTGGTTCTCTCCTGGTTCGAAGAGGGTGGTGATTGGGTCTATCCGGCTCGACTTCTCATCACGCTCACACCGACTCAAACCGGAACGCGTGTCAGTCTCATTCATGATGGTTTTGCCGGCATCGGCAAGTCTGGTTGGCCGCAAACGGTCCAGGCGTACGAACGCGGCGCTGACCGGCACCACATCCTCGAATCGCTCGCCGATCTGGTGGCGTCAAGTGCCTAGCACGAGCGACGACCTGTTCAGGGTGCTTGCTGATCCGACACGACGGCACATCCTCGACCTGCTCGCCGAGAGAGGCACCATGACGGTGGGCCAGATAGCCGTGGAGTTTCCTGATCTGGTCGATTCGGGTATTTCAAAGCACCTGATGGTACTGCGAGAGGTGGGCCTGGTTGCGGCGACACCGCAGGGCCGGCAGCGTCTGTATCGCATCAATGCGGACGCCATGGCGGATGCGCTGGCTCCGTGGATCGCCAAATACGAACCATACTGGGCTGACGCGCTCGATCGCCTGCGCGAGCTGGCTGAAGGGGAAGGTGAACCGGAGTAATCGATTCGGCTCGATGTGCACGAACAAGGGACGTCCACCGGTCGTCCCTGTTCGTCGTCGTCAAGCCGGGATCGCGGCGAATTAGTCCGCCTGCTGCTTTTGCGTCGCATCGGCGAACTTGGGCGCGATCTCGTCGCGCAACGCCGACTTCTGAAATTTGCCGGTCGAGGAACGCGGGATCGCTTCCCGAAACTCGACCGCTTCAGGCAACCACCACTTGGCGAACTTCGGCTCCAGATACTCGATCAGCTCTTCCTGGGTAGCATCAGCGCCGGGTTTCAGCACCACGACCGCGACCGGGCGCTCAAGCCATCGAGGATCCGGAACGCCGATTACGGCCGCTTCTGCCACTGCAGGATGGCCCATGAGCGCATTTTCAAGCGCGACCGAGCTGATCCACTCGCCGCCTGATTTGATCACATCCTTGAGGCGATCTCGAATCTCCATGTAGCCGAGATCGTCGATCGTGGCGATGTCGCCGGTGCGGAACCAACCGTCCGCCGTGAACTGCTCCGAACCATCGGTGGCTCCATAGTAAGAAGCAGCCACCCAGGGCCCACGCACCTCGAGCTCACCCAGAGACTCACCGTCCCACGGCACGTCCTGCTCGCCGGATCGCAATCGCATTTCGACGAACGGGAGTGGACGTCCGGACTTCACCTTGTATTGGTAATGCTGAGCGTCGGACATCGGCATGAGCTCAATTGGCGGATGACACATCGAACCGACTGGCGTCGTCTCGGTCATTCCCCACCCCTGCGAGAGATCAATACCGTGGCGCTCTTTGAAGCCGCGAATGAGCGATTCCGGAGCGGCCTGTCCGCCTGACAGGATGGACCTCAAGTTAGAGAGATCATATTTGCCGGGCTCGTTGTCCAGAATCTGCAGCAGCCCTAGCCAGAGAGTCGGCACACCGCAGGCCAGTGTCACTCTCTCCGACTCAAGTAGTTCGGCAAGACTGGCGCCGTCCAGGTACGGGCCGGGAAAGACCTGCTTGGCACCCATCATCGTGGACGTGAACGGCATGCCCCAGGCGTTTACGTGGAACATTGGAACCACCGGCAGCACTGAATCCGACTCTCGGATGCTGGTATCGCTACTCAAGGCCGAGCCAAGCGAGTGCAGCACAATGGAGCGATGGGAGTAAAGCACGCCTTTCGGCCTGCCGGTGGTACCTGACGTGTAGCACATGGCGGCGGCCTGTTGCTCGTCAAGTTCTGGGTAGACGAAATCCGCGATATTGGCCTCTTGGAGCATCGTTTCGTAGTCGATCGTGCCATCGATCGCCTGCTGCGGCTGTCCAGTCTTGGAAAAGACCACCACATGCTTGACGGCAACCGCGCCCCGCACACGTTCGAAGAGCGGCCAGAGCACTTCGTCAATAAGCAGAACACGGTCTTCTGCCTGATTCATGATGAACACGAGGTCGTCCGGATGCAGACGAAGATTGAGTGTGTGGAGCACCGCACCGGACATCGGTACACCAAAATAGGCTTCGAGGTGCTGGTAGTTGTTCCAGGCGAGCGTCGCAACTCGGTCTCCCGATTGCACGCCAAGATTTCTCAGGGCAACGGACAGGCGTTTGGCTCGCTCGGCCATCTCCTTGTAGGTGTAACGATGCAGAGAGCGGTCCGGCATGCGTGTGACGACCTCTCGACGCTGATAGTAGGTTTCGGCCCTGCGCAAGATGGCCGGGAGAGTCAGTTGAAAATCCATCATCAAACCGTCCATGACGGTCTCCCTTCTCGCCTGCATCCACCATCGTTGAGCGCCAGAGTCCTGGCACTAGAACGCAATTCGAAATCTCCGAAGCGCGTCACGTGAAATTTGGGTATCCATTCGATTTCAGCACCTGTTCGGCAACGGATCGCTCAAGCTGGATCAGATCATACGCGTCCCGACGCGCAAGCCGTCTCACTACCGACGCGTATGTCCGGAGGTCGTCTCCATCGGCGACCCGTGGCAGCGCGTATTCAGCCGCTCGCAGCGCGCGTGCGAGTGCGTAACCGAGATAGAGATGTGTCATCGCGATCGATCCGGACCGGTCGATGCGCTGGGCACGGAGCACGGCCGATTCCGCCGCGAAGGCTTCGATCAAGATGTCCGCAACGGCGGCCACGACCTCCTGCTCGCGTACCAGTCCGCTGCCGAAACGCTCGACCGCGAGACCGGCGATCATCAGGCCAAGTCTCTTGAGATTGGCGGATTGCTCCAACTCCACCGCCCATGGTCCTTCGGGTTGGTCGAACCGCGGCTCGAGCAGTTCGCCGCGCAGCCGCTGAACTGCTTCGAAGAGAGGCAATTCCCCCTTCATGGCTCGACGCAGGAGCATGTCTGGAATCAGCAGCCGGTTGATCTCGTTCGTTCCTTCGAAGATTCGTTGGATGCGCGAGTCTCGATAGGCTCTCTCGATCGGGAAGTCCGCCAAATAGCCGTACCCGCCGTGGATTTGCACACCTTCATCGACGACGAAGTCGAGCATCTCGGTGCCGTGAACCTTCACGATCGAACACTCGATCAGGTATTCCTGAATGGCTTCTAGGGCTATCGCTGCATCGGTGTTGCCGCCGATGGCCTCGTCAATCAAGCCAACCGTGCGGTAGACGGCACTTTCGGCAGCAAAGAGTCGCATTGCCATACGCGCCAGCTTCTGCTGGATCATGCCGAAGGTCGCGATCGGCTGTCCGAATTGGGCACGATCCTGAGCGTAGATCGCGGATTGGCTGAGCGCCCGCTTGGCGGCACCGACGCTGCTCGCCCCGAGCTTGAACCGACCGATGTTGAGCACGTTGAAGGCGATGCGGTGGCCTTTTCCGATCTCGCCGAGGACGTTGTCGACCGGAACTTCGGCGTTGCGCAACACCAACTGCCGGGTCGACGATGACTTGATCCCCATTTTGTGCTCTTCTTCGCCGAACTCCACGCCGGGGAAGTCTCGTTCCACCAGGAAAGCCGTGAACTTGTCGCCGTCCACCTTGGCGAAGACCGTGAAGAGGTTGGCGAATCCCGAGTTGGAGATGAACTGCTTGGTTCCGTTCAATACGTAATGCGATTCGTCGTTCGACAGCGTCGCGCGAGTGCGAGCGCCAAGGGCGTCCGAGCCAGAGTTCGTCTCAGTCAGCGCATAAGCGGCGATCCATTCACCAGTCGCGAGCCGTGGCAGGTATTTCTGTTTCTGCTCTTCAGTGCCGAAATAGACGAGCGGGAGCGTCCCGATCGACGTGTGCGCCGTCATGGTCACGGCGAAACCACCGGTAACGGCCATCTCCTCGGTCACCAACGCGGCGATAACCTTGGGCAGGTCCAGGCCGCCGTATGCCTCGGGGATTTCAACCGCAAGCGGTCCCAGCTCGCCTGCGCGTTGCATCAAGGGGACGTTGAGCTCCAGCTCCCCGTGCTCCATGCGATCGAGCTTCGGCAGCACATCGCGCTCCGCGAACTGGCGTGTCACATTTGCCAGGTCGCGCGTCACGTCGTCGAAGTCTTCGGGCGTGAAGATCGATTCGGGGCGTTCGAGTACCCAGCCACCGCCTCGGCGGGCGATATCAGCGGCGCTTGTCATGATGAGTTCCTTTCAGCGCCTTCTACGCGGCGTAGACCTCGAAGATTCCAGCCGCTCCCATGCCGCCGCCAATGCACATGGTCACGAGTCCAGTGCCCCCACCCCGACGGCGCAGTTCGTGAATCAGGCTCGTGGTGAGCTTGGCGCCGGTTGCACCCAGCGGATGACCGAGCGCGATGGCTCCGCCATTCACGTTCATGATCTCGGGGTTGAAGCCGAGTTCCTTCACGACAGCCAGAACCTGTGCGGCGAAAGCTTCGTTGAACTCAATCAAGTCGACGTCGCCAAGTTCAATCCCGGCTCTCTCCAGCGCTTTCGGCACAGCCTTTGCCGGACCAATTCCCATAACGTCTGGTTCGACGCCAGCAACTGCAAACGTGATGAATCGGGCGAGCGGCTTCAAGCCGAGCTCCTCGGCTTTCGAGGCCGACATGATGACGACCGCCGCCGAGCCGTCTGAGTAGGGGCTCGAATTGCCGGCCGTTACCGATCCCGTCGTACTGAACGCGGGTCGCAGCTTGGCCAGGCGTTCGACCGTGGTGTCAGGTCGGATCGTCTCATCGCGCGAGAAGGGCTGCGCCTCACCTTCGCCCGGCGCGCCGTCTCGGGCCGGCTTCTCCGCTGGTACGGAGACGACTTCCTGCTCGAATCTGCCCGACGACCAGGCTTCGGCGGCCTTCTGGTGGCTCTGGGCAGCGTATCGGTCCTGTTCGTCCCGGGGGATACCCCAGCGCTCCGCGACACGCTCGGCGGTGAATCCCATGCCGATGTACGGCTCGATGAGTTCGGGGTGGATGCGGGTGTGGAAGCCGGACATAGGCACCTGGCTCATCAGCTCCACGCCACCGGCCAGTACCGCATCGGCCATTCCGCTCATGACCGCCTGCGCGCCCATGGCGATGGTCTGCAGACCGGAGCTACAAAATCGGTTGACGGTTGCGCCCGGTACGGTCACTGGAAAGCCCGCCCGCAGGAGTGATAGCCGGGCGACGTTCAATCCTTGAGCGCCTTCCGGAAGAGCGCATCCCCACAGGACGTCGTCGAGAATCTCCGCGCCGATGCCTGCCCGTTCAACAGCCGACTTCATTACCGTGGCGGAGACATCGACCGGATGGATGTGCGCCAAGGAGCCGTCCGACTTTCCCCGACCAACTGGGCTGCGCACCGCGCTTACGATCACCGCGTCATTCATCGCCTGTTCTCCTCAAAGTCGTTCGATCCGTTGCCGGGCAACCGCGTGGAGTCATCAATTGCGTAGCGGCTTGCCCGTCTTGAGCATGTGCGCCATGCGCTCCTGGGATTTGCGTGTGCCAATCAGCTTGAGGAATGCCTCGCGCTCCAGCCCGAGGATCTCGGCTTCGGTCGCCTCATGTGGGAGCCCGTCGCCACCGCACATGACGTACGCCAGCTCACTCGCGATCATCACTTCATGGTCGGTGATCTGTTCCGCTTCGTGCATCGACCAGACGGCATAGCGGAGGTTGCCGATAGCCTCACGGCCGAGGACGTGAACGGTCCTGGGAAATGGCGCGACGTACCCAGGTGCCATGTCGAGCACCGCACGTTTGGCGTCGGCCAGCAGCGCGTCGCGGTTCATGCTGATCTGGTCTTGCGGCCGAAGAAACCCGAAATTGCGTGCTTCCAGTGCGCTCTGACTGGTCTGCGCCATGGCGATGAGCATGAATGCTCTTCGCAGCGCTTCGAATGGATCAGCCTCGGGATAGGCGATCAGATCGTTGCTGAACCGGAATAACATCTCCTTGGTTCCGCCACCTGCCGGAATGATGCCGACGCCGGTTTCGACAAGCCCCATGTAGAGTTCGGCATTGGCACGCACACGATCGGAATGGAGAGCGAATTCGGCGCCACCGCCCAGCGTCAGCCCGAACGGGGCGACGACGACCGGGAAAGGGGCGTAGCGCAGGCTCGTCGTGGCTCGCTGAAATGATCGCGCCGCCATTTCCAGATCGTCCCAGGCGCCTTCTTGCGCGAGGGCAAGCATGAGGGCAACGTTGGCCCCGCTGGAGAAAGCTCGTTCGTGCTCGTTACCGATCACCAACCCGGCGTAGTCGTTCTGCTCCACCCACTTCAACGCACCGTCGATCATTCGCAGCACGCCGTCACCGATGGCGTTCATCTCGGTATGAAACTCGACCAGCGCGACGCCATCACCGAGGTCGAACAACGTGGCGTCACTCGACTCCTTGATGACCTTTCCCGAGCGGCGAAGCTCGGCCAGCGACAATGCGTCGGGAATCGGCTTCACTGGCCCGTAACCGCCGCCGAACTCGAGCTGTTTATTGCCCGAATCCGACTGTGAATAGAATCCGCCGGATGCGACATTCAGATTTGCCGGTACGCTCTCGACGCTCGACTCGATCAACTCAGCCAATCGGTCGATTCCGAGCGCGTCGATCTGCTTGAAGGGACCGAGCTCCCAGCCGAATCCCCATTCCATGGCGCGATCGATATCGACGATCTCATAGGCGATCTTGGACGCCGAGTTGAGCGTGTAAACCACGTTGTCGGCGACGAGCCCACGCATGAAGGCACCATATTTGCCCGGCAGGTCGAGTGCACCTGCGAGCCGTTCCGTCAACGGTCGATCTTTGATGGCACCGATCTCCGAGAGTCGCAGGTCGGCTCGCGGTCGGTACTCATTCGTCTTCCAGTCGAGCGTCAGGATGGCTCCGTCCTGGCGTCGATAGAATCCCACTCCGGACTTCTCCCCGAGCCTGCCCTCAGACACCATTCCATGGACCCAATCGGGAAGTTCGAAATCCTCGCCGGTCGACTCAGCCAGACCGTCGGCGACATGCACCAAAACGTCGATACCGGTGAGGTCCGCGGTGCGGAAGATTGCCGACCGCGGCCGTCCGATCAACGGGCCGGTGAGCGCGTCGACTTCGTCGATGGTCAGGTCGTGTTCCTGCATGAGGTGGATAGCCCGGACCATGCCGTAGACGCCGAGTCGGTTGGCGATGAAGCCGGGAACGTCTTTCGCTCGAACTGTGCCTTTACCCAGCACGCTTCGACCAAACGATTCGATCGTCTCGAGGAGCGACGGATCGGTTTCCTCGGTTGGGATAATCTCCAATAGGTGAAGGTAGCGTGGTGGATTGAAGAAATGGGATCCGAAGAAGCGACTCCGAAAGCCTTTCGAGCGGCCGGTAACCAGACTAGCGATCGGGATGCCGGACGTATTCGTCGTGACAATGGTCGTATTATCCAGCAGCCCATCGAGTCGCTCGAATAGCGCGCGCTTCGGCGCGGCCTGCTCGATAATGGCCTCGACGACCCAATCACATCCACGCAGCAGATGGAGATCGTCGTCAGTATTCCCAATTTGGATGAGTGACGAGCGTGCCGGATCCATAAACGATGCCGGCCGAGATTTCAACGCCCGGTCCAGTCCATTTTTGACGACCGCGTTTCGATCCGGGATTCCTGGGACGTCGAGCAGAACGACCGGCAATCCGGAAGAAGCCGCCAATGCGGCGATCGCCGCGCCCATCGTCCCGGCGCCAACCACCCCAACCTTTCGAATTCGCATCCGTGAGAACTCCCTGCCCTGTCATTCAGCGATTCGAAGCAGCAATTTGAATTGTGATACGGCCAGATTTCCGTGGTTTGGAGCGCTCTGGCCGTCCTTTCAGGATGCCTATAGCATTGCACCAAGGCGCCGAATCGGCAATCCTCGCCTGCGTTTATGTCCACGTGCTCGATTGCGGTGCGAAGAATGAGGCGGCTTCTGGCTGTCGATCGCTGGATCTGACGTTGGGCGCCCCAAATAGCGCGGCTGAACTTGTGATGAATGTCCGAGAAGGAGAACGCATGCGCATCAACACGATATTCACGGAGCATCTCGGGATCGAACTACCGATCGTTCAGGGCGGTCTGGCTCACCTGGCCTTCGCTGATTTGTGCGCCGCCGTCTCGAACGCGGGCGGCCTGGGGCAAATCAGCGCGGCAACGATCCCGGGGGACATCGATGCGCTTCGGGATCAGATCCGTGAGGTACGTAGACTGACCGACAGGCCGTTCGCGGTCAACTTCGCCATCAGCGCGCATCGAGACACGATGGAGATGGTCGAG
The DNA here is from genome assembly GCA_963713965.1 of uncultured Chloroflexia bacterium. GTDB lineage: Bacteria > Chloroflexota > Chloroflexia > Thermomicrobiales > Thermomicrobiaceae > CALAGB01. Next base: position 246,542 of record OY970217.1, on the reverse strand, counting down.
ACCGCGCTCGATGAGGGGGTCTCGATCATGTCCTTCACAGCCGGTAACCCAGAACCGTTCTTGACTCGCCTATCCGGGACCGGTGTTCGTACGCTCGTGCTTGTGGCAGGCGTACGTCAAGCGCAAAAGGTGGAGCAACTTGGAGGTTCGGCGGTCATCGCGGTCGGCTATGACGGTGGAGGTCATCTGGGCCGCGACGACATCGGCACGTTTGTCTTGGTGCCACGCATTCTGGAATCGGTCTCAATCCCAGTGCTGGCAAGCGGGGGCGTCGGAAACGGGCGAGGACTGGCCGCCGCGCTGGCGATGGGTGCGTCAGGCATAGAGATGGGTACGCGCTTCGTGGCCACGGCCGAATGCATCGCTCACGAGAGCTATAAACGAGCGCTGGTGGATGCCCGGGAGACTGACACCACCATCATTGAACGCTCGCTCGGCACTCCGGGCCGCGTGCTTCGCAACCCGATGGCCGATCGCATCATCCAACTGGAGGACGACGGGCTGCGAGACGACGTAATTGCAGCGATTCGCGGCAAAGTCAACCAGCTCGGCGCCATCGACGGCGACCTGCAAGACGGCTGGGTCTGGGCTGGTCAGGTCGCCGGTCTCATTCACGACGTGCCGACCGTTAGCGAATTATTCGAGCGCATGGTTAGCGAAGCGGCTGAGCTCGTCAGCTCGGCGCAGAATCGCTTTGCTCTGGACTGACGCTCATGACCTGAGGAAGATTCGCCAAACCCCGCTGGCGGTTGCGCAAACGTCGCCGTGCTCGTCGAGGATCTTGGCATCGGCAAATGCAATGGATCGCCCGGCTCGCACGGCGTGACCGTGTGCTTCGAAATGCGTACCCATTGCCGGCTTTACGTAGTTGATCGTCAAGCTGATCGTAGCTTCGCCGAATGCTTGATCGTCCGTTGAATCGAGACGAAAGCGATCGATGATCAGAGACGCGATAGCCGCTCCCATGGCGCCGTCAAACATGTAGGCGATGACGCCGCCGTTCAACGCGGCCGTTCCGCCTCCACCGCGCTGGTCGTCCCTGGGGTCGTTCAGCTCGATGACGACATCCCCCGGAGCGATGTCACGAACCGTCAGTCCCTGCGCCTCATAAAATCCACCGTAACGCTCCACCGGCAGATTCGCCTCTGATTTCTCCGTGTGTGTCACCCATACTCCTCATTGATTTCGTCGTCAGTCTGCTGCCATCATCGTCGATTTGTATGACCGCGTGACGGCCGACCTGCGAACGGACTCGTGCCACCGTCCGCACAATATGAGAGAATACCGCCTGCGCGAGCGTCCGATGCAGGTTTTGACTGATCACACATGGAGATAGTCCCAGGTGAGAGCCGTAGCTGAAGAGACCAGCCCCGCGGTACGCCGCGGTTTCATTTTGCTCGCCATCATGACGGCCGCCTTCGGCATGGCCATGGCGGCTCAGCAGAACATCGGCACGAACTATTTCGAGGATGTGCTCAAGCTTAAGGGACCGCAGTTCGGCTATATCACGGCCATTCGCGAAGTTCCTGGGTTCCTCCTCATCTTCATCACCGCCGTCTTCTATCGACTCTCGATTCCGAAGCTGACCGCTCTCGCACTCGTGCTGCTTGCGGTTGGCTACATGCTGTTTGGTGCATCGACCTCCTTCTGGACGGTCGCGCCGTGGGTTGTGATCTCATCGATGGGCTATCACACGGTGCTGCAGACACAGTACGCGCTCGGTTTGAGCTTGACCACCGAGAACAAGAGCGGCAGTATCCTCGGCACGATGTCGGCCATCAATTTCGGTGGCGGTCTGGCAGCCATGATTCTGGTGCTGCTTGCCTTTCACTATCACGTCGTCAGCTATCGCCCAACTTTCGTCATCGCCGGGGTGTTGGCCTTTGTCGCGAGCATCGCAGTCTTCAGCTTTCCCAATCTGCGAGACGGTGAAGAGGTTGCACGCCACACCAAGCGCGAGAAATTCGTAGTCCGGAAGCCGTATCGCCTCTTTTACTACTTGTCGCTTCTCGACGGAGCACGCCAGCAGATCTTTTTCTCGTTCGGACTCTGGGTGTTGGTCAATCACTACGGACTCGACGTGCCGAAGATCAGCGGACTGCTGATCGCGGTGAATCTCGTGGCGATGCTCTCCGGCCGTCGCATCGGTCGCATGATCGACGCGTACGGCGAAAAACGAATTCTTGGCGTCATCAACATCGCCTACATCGTGGCGCTCGGCGGCTATGCCCTCGTTCAAAGCGTCTATTTCGCCGGATTGTGCTACGCGATATACACATTCATCATGCCGTTGTCATCGGTCGGATCGGCGACCTACCTGCGGAAGGTGGCGGCATCGGACGACATAGCTCCTTCGCTGGCAATGGGCGTCAGTCTTCAGCACGCCGCGGCGATCGTCGTGCCAATTACAACCGGTTTCATTCTCAACTTCGTTGGATACCAGGTGCCATTCTTGATCGCCTGCGTCTTCGCATTCATGGCGGTCATCGTAACGCGACGGCTCGATCCGGTTATGCAGAAGGCCCCCAAACGAATCGCCGAGGATGAGGCACGGGCATCATTGAGAAACACGCCAATTTCTATGGAGGGTGAAACGTCTGGGTTGGCCGTCACCGGCAAATGAGACTGATTAGAGACTTTCGCGCGGCCTACGCCACTGCCCACGTGCTCGCAAACTGGTCGGCGCCCTCGCATCGGACCAGGTCCTCGGACTCAAGCTTGATCAGGTGCGCCAGCACCGTGGCCCCAGCCGCGCGTCTGAAGTGCGGCAAGACGTCCGGGTAAAGTTCGGCGACCATGTCTTCAATCGTTGCCGGTCCCCGCTTGACGACCTCGAAGATCTCTCGCTCGCGATTCGACCGGCGCTCGATGTACTGGTCGAACAATCCTTCAGGGTCCGTCAAGATCGGACCGTGGCCCGGGATGACCGAGCTCGGCTGCAACGACTTGGCGAGACGAAGAGATTCAAAATACTCGCTCATGCGTCCGTGGGGTGGAAAGATACCGACCGTTCCATGCCCCGACACCAGATCGCCAGCAATCAGAACGCGTGAATCCGGTTCCAGCAGCGATACGTGACCTGGCGAATGACCGGGTGTGTCATAGGCATCGAGCCGGCCGCCGTCGATCTCCACCGACATGCCACCGCGCAACTCCTGATCGATCTGGTCCCACGCCAACCCTTTGAACTGCTCGAGAATCGGCCGTTCTTTCGGGTTGAGCATCACCGGGCAATTCAGCGCCTCTTTGAGCGCGACCGCGGCAACAGCATGGTCAGGGTGGCTGTGCGTCAACACGATTGCCTTCACGTGAGGATTCCCTCGGTCCGCCAATGTCTTGAGTACGATGTCCGCGCCCGCGGCGTCACCCGGATCAATGATCAGAACTTCATTGGTGCCGACCATGCAGCTGTTGGTCGGCTGATCGCTCATGAATCCAGAATTCGGAATCTCGACGACCTCGATCTTCAAACTTGCTGTCAATTGCTTCCCTTTGCCATTGTTTACCTTATCCGCTGGTTCGGTCGGTACGTTCAAACCATCGTGATTCAGTCGGAAACTCAGGAGGTTGGCTCATCAGGTTCGGTCTCAGAACGATCCTGACCGTTCGCGGCGACCGGAACGATCATTGCCTCGGCGATCAGTTCAGCGATGTCACGAACGGCGAATGTCTCCTCCGCTCCGACACCTCGTATGCCGTCTTCGAACATGGTCATGCAGAACGGGCAGGCCGCAGCCAACATCTCCGCTCCGGTCTCGATCGCTTCTCGCACGCGCGCCTGGTTGATACGTGTCCCAGTGTGCTCCTCCATGAACATGCGTCCACCACCGCCGCCACAGCAGAATGACGTGTTGCGATTGCGACGCATTTCGGTGAGCTCGGCCCCGGGGAGAGACGACACGACGTTGCGTGGATCGTCAAATACCTTGTTGTAGCGACCCAGGTAGCATGGATCGTGATAGGTGACCTTGCCGCGTGCCACGGCCGACGTTGGATCGAGTCTTATCCGTCCTTCGTCAATGAGCTGGCTGATGAGCTGGCTGTGGTGGATCACCTCGTAATTGCCGCCGATCTGCGGAAACTCGTTCTTGATGGCGTTGAAGCAGTGCGGACAGGCGGTGACGATCTTCTTGAAGGAATACGAGTTCAGCGTCTCGACCGTCTGCTGCGCCATCATCTGTGCCAGGTACTCATTCCCGACTCGGCGCGCCGGGTCACCCGTGCATGTCTCTTCTTTACCCAGTATGGCGAAATTGATCCCGGCCTGCTGGAGGATGCGCGCCAGCGCCACCGTCGTGCGCTGATTGCGCGAATCGAACGAACCGAGGCACCCGACAAAAAAGAGAACCTCGACCTCCTGCTCCGGGTCGAGTTCCGAAAACTCAGGCACGGGCACGTCGAGCCGACGCGTCCATTGCGCGCGCTGGTTTGGCGGCATCTGGTACGGGCTGGCGACACGTTCGAGATTGTTGAAGACGTTGACCAGCTCTCCCGGGAAATCGCTCTGCTCCAGAACCAGATTGCGTCGCATTCCGACGATCAGCGGTACGTGCTCGATGTAGACCGGGCACTGCTGCATACAAGCACCACATGTCGTGCAGTCCCAGATCTCCTCGGTCGAGACGACTCCACCCAGCAGGTCTCGATCCGATCCGGCCCCCCACCGATAGCGCGCTGAGTTCGCTCCCTCGCCGAGTTCTCCGGAGAAAATGCCGCCGTTGTCGGCCAGGAAGCCGGTCAGCTCCAGCACGAGATCGCGCGGGCGCAACGCCTTACCCGTGTTGAAGGTCGGGCAATACTCGAGACAGCGTCCACAGTGCATGCAGGCATCGACGTTCATGAGCTGAGCCCAGGTGAAATCCTCCAACTTAGCGACGCCGAACGTTTCGGCCTCTTCAATGTTGAGGATTCGCTCCAGCTCGCCCATCGGTTTGAGACGGCGGAAAAAGACGTTCACCAGACTGGTGAACGGATGGATCATTTTGCTGTAGGCGAAATAGCTCAGAAACGCAAACGTGGTGGCGAAGTGTACCCACCAGTTCGCCTGGTGGACCGCTTCCAGCCAACTGGTCGACATGCCCCGCAACGACAGCGAAAGTGGATACGAGACGAAGGACCACGGCCCCCACGGATCCTTGACCACGGCCAACCGTAGCGCTTGCAGCGTAAATCCCTGGACCGCGAGAACGAGCAGGAACGAAAGCAGCACAATGTCGTCGGCGCTCGTGTCCTTGACGCGCGACGGATCAACCAAGCGCTTGTAAAAGGCCATCATGACACCGGCGATCAGCATCAAACCGGCCAGGTTCATAGCGAGCTTGTAACCGAGATAAAAATCACCGTGGTAGAAGCTGTAATTGAAGAGGGGCACCGTGACGTCGTCTTCGATCATTACGATGATCGTACCGATCAGGAGTGTAACGAACCCCCAGAAGATCAGCAGGTGCATCACTCCGCCGTAGGCGTTCTTCCGTCGAGCGATGCGACCATGCATGATGCTCTGCGTGAAGGCGCCGCGGGAGCGAGTCCACCACTGATTGAATCGGTCGTCGGGCTGACCTTGTCGCCACATCCGAACCCGGCGTGCCAGTCCCCAGGTGAGGAACGCCACTGGGATGACCAATAGCGCGTAAATCGCGGCGCGACCAGCGGAATCAACGTTCCAGAGAATCTCGCGGGTGGGAATCACGCGGGCTCCTTCACATCGGCGGATGCATTTTCCGCGGCACGAGGCGACTTGACACGGTTTCGCGTTGCCTGAACCGACAGAAACGCCGCGAGTGCCGTCCCGACGGTGAAAACGAGCCCGAGCAGAACGCCGAGACCAACTAACGCGGTGTCCGCGGCGTCTCCTCCGCCCGCGACCGGCCCGATGGTCGCGCTCCCCATGGCCAGCAGGGCAGGGGTCGCAATGACAACTGCACAAACAAGCGCGATCCATGTTCGCCATGAGGTCAGTCTCGACCAGATGCCGATTCTCACAGGTTGGGACAGCCCGATGGCGGCTCCGCCAGCCGCGCCACCGACCGTGATCAGCAGCGCTCCCGGCAGTCTCGTCTGCCCCCAGTCCGCAACGACGCCGAGAATGATGAGCGCGATGCCAGACACTACGAGAACAGCGCCGGCAATGGCCGTCTGGCGCACTCTCGTCTGTTCACCTGACCAGATCGCGCTCAAATAGGACAAATCAGCTCCGAGTCGTCTCTTTCATAGCCTTCAAGCGCACTCACGTTTCCCGCATGAGGGTAATCTACCCGCGCAGAGCTTCGGTCAGCTTGGGAATAACCGTGAGCGCATCACCCACGACACCGAGGTCAGCGTGTTCGAAAATCGGCGCATCGGGATCAGTGTTAATCGCGATGATGTGTTTGCTGCTTCCCATTCCAGCGATGTGCTGAATCGCGCCCGAAATGCCGCACGCCACATACAGATCCGGCTTGACCGTTTTGCCGGTCTGCCCAACCTGATGGCTATATGGGATCCAGCCGGCATCGACGACCGCGCGACTCGCCCCAACCGCCGCGCCCAGCTCCTTAGCCAACGCTTCAACCACCGAGAAGTTGTCAGCTTTGCCCAAACCTCGACCGCCTGAGACGATGATGGATGCCTCCTCTAAATTCGGTCCCTCGGCAGTCTGCTCAACCGTTTCGAGAACTTTCACGCGACACGCCGCTAGATCAACGGGAATGTCAATCTTGCGCACCTCGGCCGAACCACCTACAGCCTCCGCCGCGAATGACTTCGGGCGCATCTGTACGATCGCGGGACCATCGCCATCGAGCGTCACCGTGCCGATCGTATCGGCGCCGTATGGCACGGTGACCCGGATGCCGTGATCGGCAAATTCGACGTTGGTAGCATTGGCAACAACGCCGACACCGAGTTTCCCGACCAAACGGGCCTGAACGTCGCGAGCCGCGAACGTGCTCGGAAAGAGAATCAGGTCCGGCCTCTCCGATTCCACCAGCGCGGCCAGCGTCGCTGCCTGTGGTTCAGCCACATATTCCTGATAAGCTGCGTCATCGCCATGAAACACGACGGTTGCTCCATGCTCCCCAAGCTGCGCGATCGCTTCGTCGGAAGCCGGTCCTAACAGTATCGCCTCGGCCGAGCCAAGCGAGCGGGCTGGCACGAGGAGCTCGAGCGACAGCCGGTGCGGCATCTCCTGAGAGAGGTCGGTCCAGACCCAGATTCGTGGTGAAGTCACTGAGACCTCCTATTCATTCCCATTCTGGCTGCGCAAGCCTAAAGTTCTTCTTGGCTCATTGTTACCTTCACCGGTGGAATACCGCTGCTGACAAGTTGAAATGCCGGATCATCCTCCACCGCAAGGATGAAGGCGTCGAAATTCTCTGCATCGCATGCGCCGCCCATGTTCATGGACCAGAACGACGCTTTCAGAGAACGAAGCTCATCGACAGGCTCGTACATAAATCGAAGGCGGAGTTGCTCCATGTGATCGTATTCTCCGTCCACCTCGAGAGTGAACTGACGAACGAAATCGAGCAAGAACATGGGACGATCGGAAAGATGATCGAAATGATAGACACCGCACTCGAACAGAAACTCTTGTTCGGGAGCGTCTTCGACGGAAAGTCGTGCAAATTGCTTGAAGGCGCCCCAAGCATCAAGGACAGAAGCTGATGTAGCTATTTCAGCGCGGGAATCGATCATCTGTCGCAATCGTGATTCAGTCGTTGAAGTTTTCAGTGCTTCCGATGCCACCGCGTCAATGCCTCCTAGCGACAGCGAGCTATACAACCTGCAAACTCTTAAGGTACGCGATGATCTCGCTGACACTGTCGCCACTGCCGTCATCGACGATCTTGCGAACTTCTTTTTCCTGGTGCGTCTGATCGATCGAGAGAACCCGCTCGCGGGCTCCAGCCTCGCCCACCGACCCGCCTTCGACTCCGAGCGACGAAAGGTCCAGCCGATCGACCTGTTTCTTCTTCGCCTGCATCATGCCTTTAAAGGATGGGTATCGCGGCTCGCCGATGCTGGCAGTGACGGTCAAGAGAGCCGGCAGATCCGCTTGAATGGTTCGGTAGCCAAGCTCCGTGTCCTGTTGCGCTGAAATAGTCGATCCCTCGACCGAGACCGAGCGTGCGAACGTGACCATCGGTAGATCCAGCTGCTCGGCAAGTGCGCCAGGAACCATGCCGGTATAGGCGTCGGTACTCTCGGTCGCGCAAATGACCAAATCAGGGTCTTCGTTCTTAAGCGCTGCCGCCAGCGCGCGGACCGTTCCCGTGACGTCACTTCCGGCAAGGCCCTCATCCGTAATTAGAATTGATCGGTCCACTCCCATGGCCATGGCGCGGCGAAGAGCTTCGTCGGCAGCGTCGGGGCCCATGGTGACCGCCACCGTCTCGCCACCATGCTCCTCAATAAGACGCAAGGCGGTCTCGATGCTGAACTCGTCGGATGGGTCCAGGATCGACTGCCCTTGATCGCGTATCAGACGACGTGTCTCTTGGCTGACCGTCATCGGCATGTTGGGATCCGGGATATGTTTGACGCAGACACAAATCTTCATTGGAGTGAGACAGTCCTTCCGGTGAGTCCGAATCTGCGCGGATGCGGTGGGGGTTGTTGACACTGGACGAGATATCGCGCTGGCACTCGAATCCGCGGACTCGCAATTGGCTGACCAATCGAGACGCGGAGTTTGTGAACTTTTGGGCGATCATATAGTAATCCCGTTCAAGTATTCAACAATTCAGTGCCATAGACCATTTCAGCGTTTGCTCATATGCGGGTTTGGTTCTACCGAATTCTGTTGACGCGACTCACGGAACGGGGTAGCGTATTCACAGACAGAAGGGACGAGACGAGAGAACCGTAACGACCGGCTCGGGCCGGAGACTTCGCGTATGAGGATTGACCCTGTATCGCGGAGCGGCCGGGCATTTATCCTCCGAGTACGGCGCCGAACACGCTCCCCGACTTACCGACGGGAGCTCGATCAGGGAGGTTCCCCGTATGGACTTGAATTACACGGCAGAAGACCAAGCATTTCGACTCAGCGTCCGCCAGTGGCTGGGCGACAACATGCCGAAAAAAAGGCCGGAAACGCTCGACGAGAAGCGTGCCTGGCACACGAAGCTCTACGAAGCAGGCTACCTGGGCATGGGCTGGCCGAAGCAGTACGGTGGCCAGGAAGCTCGTCCGATGGAGCAAGCCATTGTCGGCGAGGAGCTTGCACGCGCCGGAGCCCCACCATCCCTCAACGGGCTCGGCATCTCGATTATGGCGCCAACGCTGATCCACCATGGCACTGAGCATCAGAAACAAGAGCACGTCAAAAACATCCTGACCGCTGAAGAGATCTGGTGCCAACTCTATTCCGAGCCAAATTCAGGGTCCGACCTCGCGAGCCTGCAGTGCCGGGCCGATGTCGACGGTGACGAATTCGTCATTAATGGCCAGAAGATCTGGACCAGCGGCGCGTACCAGTCTGACTGGGGCATGATGCTGGCCCGAACAGATCGCAACGCTCCGAAGCACCAGGGCATTTCCTGCATCATGATCGACATGAACGCCCCCGGCGTTGAAGTGCGACCACTGAAACAAATCAGTGGCAGCCAGGAGTTCTGCGAGGTCTTCTTCACCAATGTGCGTGTGCCAGCTGACAATCTGGTCGGCGAGATGAACTCCGGATGGCGCATCGCCCAGACGACGCTCGGCTACGAACGTGGCGGCAACGCGCTCAGCCGCGTCTCCAGACTGCAGCAGTCATTCGAGCGACTGACCGAAGTCGCGCGGGCGCTGCGTGTCGACGGTACCAAGGCCATCGACGATCCGATCATCCGACAGAAGCTCGGCCAGATCTACTCCGAAATTGAGGTGCTCCGTTACGCCTCGCTCCGTATCCTGAGCAGTCTCGAAAAGGGTCAGCGACCTGGTCCCGAATCCTCGATCGCCAAGCTGCACTACTCCGAGTTGGACAAGCACGTCCAGGAGATGATCCTCGACATTCTTGGACCGTATGGGCAACAGCTCAGCGGGGCGCCAACCGAGCTCAAGTTCGACCCGGAAGCGGACGGATACGGCGAGGCCGGAACCTGGGCGCACACGTTCCTCTGGGCTCGCGCCGGGACGATCTACGCTGGTTCGTCCGAGATTCAGAAGAACATTCTCGGCGAGCGTGTGCTTGGTCTGCCGAAGGAAGTTCGAGCCGATCGCATCGCGGCCGCTCAGAAGGCTGGCGCCGGCGCGGAGGGGGATAACTGAGATGGATTTCGACTTCACCGAAGATCAGATCATGCTGAGGAACCTCGCTCGCGAGTTCCTCACGGAGCAATGTCCGGTATCCCACGTTCGCGCCATGATGGACGACGAGCGAGGCTACGATCCAACCATCTACCGAAACTTCATGCAGCTCGGCATGCTCCCGTTTCCCGAAGAGTATGGCGGAGGCGGACTCGGCATGGTCGAGCAGTCCATCTTGCTTGAAGAGATGGGGCGCATTCCCTATCCAGGACCGTTCTTCGCCACGGTTGTGCTGGCCGGATCGGCGATCATGCACTCACACGACGACAATGCCAAATCTCGTTATCTGCCCGACGTTTGCAATGGCGATCTGACCATGACGCTCGCGTTTCTCGAGGACTCCATTGGATGGGACGCCAGCGCGATCAACATGTCGATGGTCAAGGAGGGCGGATTCTACCGGCTGAGCGGCACGAAACGGTTCGTGCCCTACGGTGATTCCGCGGACGTCATCCTGGTTACCGCGAGATCCAGCGGATCGGGCAAGGATGGGGTCTCCCTGGTCGCGGTGCCGAAGGATTCCTCTGGTCTCAGCGCTACGCGCGAAGTCATGATGGATCTTTCCACGCGAACCGCCACGCTCCAGTTCTCTGACGTCCGCGTTCCCATTGAGAACCTGATCGGCCTTGAAGGCGAGGCCTGGCCGATCCTCGACGCCACGATCCGGTCAGCGGCCGTTGCCGCGGCTGCCGAAATGCTCGGAGCGTCCCGCAAGTCACTTGAGATGTCGGTCGATTACGCCAAGGTCCGGAAACAATTCGGCCAGTTTATCGGGCAGTTCCAGGCAGTCAAGCATAAGCTGGCCGAGATGCTCGAACAGGTCGAGAACGCTCATGGCGCTGCCTATTACGCCGCCTGGGCGCTGGATGCCAACGCTCCTGATGCGGATCTTGCCGCGTCCGTGGCCAAGTCCGCGCTCAATGAAGCATCGCGCAACGTGTGCGGCGAAGCAATTCAGGTCCACGGTGGCATCGGCTTCACCTGGGAGTACGATCTGCATCTTTACTTCAAACGAGCCAAGAATCTCGAACCTCTTTATGGCAACACCGAATTCCATCGCGAGCGGGTGCTCGAAAACGTCTTGAGCGGCCGCGTCGCGGGAGTCGCTGGTTAACTGACATGAGTCCAGATGATGATGGGAGGTTGGGATGAGCGGCTCTTCTGACGTGGAGGAACGCGTCGTAACTACAGTTGCGGAGCTCAAAGAGCTGATCGGCCAGGAGCTTGGCGTCAGTGACTGGGTAGAGATCACCCAGGAACGTGTGAACGAGTTCGCCGACGCCACGGGAGACCATCAGTACATTCACGTTGACCCTGAACGAGCAGCGCAAACGTTCTTTGGCGGTACCGTCGCTCATGGTTACTTGACGCTCTCACTCCTCCCCTTCCTGGGGGCGAGCCGCACGGGCGTCAAGATCAATCTGGGCGGCAAGATGGGCGTCAATTATGGCGTCAACCGAGTGCGCTTTCCCGCGCCGGTGAGAGTTGGCAAGCGCATCCGGGTGCGCACGAAGCTCCTTTCGGTGGAGGAGATCGGCGACCGCGCCATTCAGACGGTCAATTTGCAGACAGTGGAAATCGAGGGAGAAGAGAAGCCGGCCTGCGTCGCCGAGACGGTGGGACGCACATACTTCTAACTCTCCCGATATGACCAACCGAGACGACATATCAGACGTTCAGCTCGCCTCGATGCTTCAATGGCGAAGCGTGTCAAGGCGTTGAGCGCGCAGCCGCGCTCACTCTGACATCGGATTGAATTCGCGTTCACACCCGGTGGTAGTCCCATCGGTTCGAATGCGTGGATGAGGATGTGCGGATGAGCGGACCGCAAGCATTTGCCACCGGAACGTCAAGCCGTGAGGCGAATCCGACGGCGTCAACCAACGGCGATCACGCAGAGGCCGAAGCGTTCACTTCAGCGATGAGAGCGCTCTTCCACCCGAAACGCATCGCCGTCGTCGGAGCGACGCCGCGCCCAGGATTCGCCAACACGATCCACGGTCGAATCCTTGCCGGAGGGTACGAGGGCGAGGTCTTTGGCGTGACGCCGCGCCATGAGGAAGTCCTCGGCTGTAAATGCTATCCGTCGCTGGACGCTATTCCGGGCGGCGTCGACAAAGCCATTGTCGTCGTGCCGAGCGGCATCGTCATGGACGTGCTCGAGCAGGCCGAGCGAGCCGGAACCAAGGCGCTCAACATCATCACCAGCGGCTTCGGCGAGCAGAATGACAACGCGGCTCGTGAACGACAGCTTGCCATCCACGACTTTGCGCGCCGTACAGGCATACGCATCGTCGGCCCAAACTGCCTCGGCATTATCAGCACTCCAGCCAAAATGATCGCCAAATCGGGCGGCTACACACACGTGAACCGCGGACCGATCGGCATCGTCTTTCAGAGCGGTTTGCTGGCGTACAGCATCGTGATTCCGCAGCAAGATCGCCAATTTGGCTACAGCTACGTCGTCACCACCGGCAACGAGGCGGATCTCGATTCGACGGACTTCATTCGATACATGGTTGAAGATGACGAGACTCAGGTGATCGGATGCTTCATTGAGCAATTTCGCGACCCAGAGAAGCTGCTCCGCGTGGCAGCCGCGGCTGCTGAAAAGCAGAAGCCTATCGTGGTGCTGAAGGTTGGGCGATCCGAGGCTGGACGCCGCGCGGCACGAGCGCACACCGGGTCACTGGTCGGCTCTGATGCCATTGCGGACGCGGTCATGCGGCAGTATGGAATCGTCCGCGTCTACAGTCTCGATGAGATGACCGAAACGCTTGCTGCGTTTCATTCAAAGCGACTTCCGGTGGGACCCGGCGTCGGCACGATCTTCGTCTCGGGTGGCGCCGGGGGGCTCATCTCGGATCTCTCCCAGGACCTGGGCATCTCATTGCCAGGGCTTGCGCCTGAAACCATCACGAAGCTCAATGCTGTCATTCCGGAGTATGGGACCGTCGGCAATCCACTCGACACGACCGGCCAGGCGGCGACACAACCGGAGATTACCGAGGGATCACTCACCGGTATGGCCGAGGATCCCAACATCCACACCGTGATTTATGGCCAGGCGTATCCGAATCGCGTCGACCTTGCGTCGCCGGTCGGCGAAGTCCTTCGAGCGATGCCAGAGCGCTATCCAGATAAGGTCTTCTTGATCATCTCGCTGGTGACTGGTCCCGTCGCTGACGGCCGGCGGCGCGACGAAGACCCTGTTGAGCCCGTGATGGATTGGGACGGCGTGCCGTTCCTTCAAGGAGCCGAAAACAGCTTGCGCGCCGTGCGATCTCTCATACGGTACGGTGAGTTCCAGCGCGCCTGGGAAGAGTCGGGTCCACCGTCATCTACGTCCAGCGACGCCGCGGAACGGGCCCGAGAGCTGGTTCGAGCGGCTGATGGTAAGCCGTTGGTCGAGCGGGCCGCCAAAGAGGTGTTGGCATTGTATGGAATTCCGGTCACCCGCGAAATCCTGGCGACCAGTGCCGACGAGGCAGCCAGAGCGGCCGATCAGATCGGTTATCCGGTGGTCCTCAAAATCGAATCACGCGACATCGCCCACAAGACAGAGGCGGGCGGCGTGTTACTCGGCTTGAAGGACGAAGAATCTGTGCGAGCTGGATACGATCAGGTGGTGGCCGGCGCGCATACATACGATCCGGATGCGGTCGTCTCGGGCGTGTTGGTCCAGGAGATGGTCTCAGGCGGCCGGGAGATAATCCTTGGCATGTCTCAAGACCCAGAATTCGGTCCCGCTGTGGCGGTCGGTCTCGGCGGAATTTTCGTCGAGGTGCTCAAGGACGTCGCGCTCGGAGTCCCGCCGCTGACCGAACGTGACAGCCGCGTGATGCTGGATCGGTTGCGAGGCAAGGCCATTCTCGACGGCACTCGGGGCGCCGGGCCAGCCGACGTCAATGCCATCGTCGATATACTCGGCAAGTTCTCGCAACTCTGCATCGACCTCCGAGAAGACGTCAGCGAGATCGACATCAACCCACTGCTCGTGTTCGAGGCTGGGCAGGGCGCACGAGTGGTCGATTGTCTCATTGTTCCGGGCTCGAACGGGGCTAAATGACGCTGGGAAACAAAGTCGCGTTGTTTGCCGACGTTCACGGCGCACACCTGACGTTGACTAAGGCACTCGAGCTATGTCAGGAAGCAGGAGTCTCGACCATCGCATTGCTGGGCGACCTTATCGATCGGACCGAGCAAGCGGACGCATGTGCCGCGGCGCTGTCGGATTGGGACGTCATCGGGGTCTACGGCAACCACGAGCGAGACATCGCCCTGGCAGCCGACAGACTGCGCGGTGAGCTTCAGGCGGAGACATTGGTGCTGCTGAGCAGCCTCACGGAGCGAGTCGAGATTGACGACGTCTGCCTCTTACATGAAGTCGAGCATTGGGGCCGACACGACCCGCTGGAACGCCTCTTTCACCGCGAACGATCGAACCGGCAAGACTCTCACGCGCACATTACGTTTGCCGGGCACACACATTTTCGACATGCTCGTGACGAGCACGGACCAATCGACATCGCACGTGGGCGGCTGACGATCAGTCATCGGCGGCGGTACCTGATCAATCCTGGGGCACTAGCGACCGGACAATTCGCGATCTGGGACAGGGAGTCGCAGATTATCCAGTTCGACCAGGTTGGAGACTAACGGGAGGAATTATGGGAAAGCTTGATGGAAAAGCCGCGCTCGTGACCGGAGCCGGTCGCGGAATCGGCCGGGCGGTCGCGATGCAGCTGGCATCGGAGGGTGCGAATGTTGTCGTCAATGACCTCGGCACGAGCCTCGGGGGCGAAGGAACCGATCAGTCCATCGCTCAGCAGGTTGTCAACGAGATCAAAGCGGCCGGTGGCAACGCAGTCGCCAACACCAGCTCGATCACCGATTACGACGCCGCTGGGGAGATGATCCAGCAGGCCGTCGACAACTTCGGCAAGATCGACATCGTCGTGAACGTGGCCGGAATTCTGCGCGATCGCATGATTTTCAACATGTCTGAGGATGAGTTTGACATCGTGACTGCCGTTCACCTGAATGGGACGTTCAACACGGTGCGCCACGCCTCAGCGCTCATGCGAGAGCAGCGCGGCGGCCGCATCATCAATTTCTCCAGCGTTTCGGCCTGGGGCAGTCCCGGCCAGCCGAACTATGGCGCCGCCAAATACGGCATCCTCGGTTTCACCGCGGTACTTGCCAACAGCCTGAGCAAGTACAACATCACGGCGAATGCCATCCTGCCGTACGCTACCACCCGCATGATCGACTCAACTCCACGTGGGCAGGAGTTCCTCAAAGAACACGGAAAGATGCCAAGTGAGATGGCCGGGGGGACTGAGGGCGATCCGAGTAATGTCTCGCCGATGGTCACGTATTTGGCGACCGATGACGCGCAGCACATCAATGGACATTTCTTCGGCGTTCGCGGTACCACCATCGCCATTTACTCCCATTGGGAGATGGCCGACGTGTTGCAAGCCAATCGAACCTGGACTCCACAGGAGCTCATCGATCTCTACCCCGCGACGCTTGGCAAATACGCGACAATTCCTGACCCGGTGGAGGTAGCGGGCTCGGACCGGCCAGTTCGCGGGACAAACGCCATGCAGGCCGATCCCGACAGTTGGTCGTCTGTCGCGCCAGGCATCGATCTGTGGGAACGATCAGTCTATTTTGACGCAAAGAAGTGAGAGGGAGACCTGTGGGCGTACTTGATGGGAAGGTCGCACTGGTCACCGGAGCCGGACGCGGCATTGGCAGGGGCGTCGCGCTCCTCATGGCGAAGGAAGGCGCGTCGGTCGTAGTTGAACGACCTTGGAGCCAGCCTGGACGGGCAGGGAGTCGACACCGGACCGGCGGCGTCGGTCGCAAAGGAGATCACCGATTCGGGCGGAAACGCGGTCGCCAACACCGATTCGGTGACGGATTGGCAAGCGGCCGAGGGCATGGTCCAGCAGGCCGTCGACAGCTTCGGCAAGATCGACATCGTCGTGAACGTCGCTGGGATCCTGCGTGACCGCATGGTCTTCAACATGAGTGAAGAAGAATGGAAAGCGGTCCTCAACGTTCACTTGAAAGGCACGTTCAACGTTTGCCGCTGGGCATCGGTTCGATTCCGCGAGCAGCGATCAGGCCGTATGATCAACTTCTCGTCGACGTCGGCTTTCGGCGCGCCGGGTCAACCCAACTACGCCGCGGCAAAGGCAGGCATCATCGGTCTGACACTGAGCTGCGCCGCTGGTCTCTCCCGTTACAATGTCACGGCCAACGCCATCCTGCCGACCGGCCACACCCGCATGATCGATTCGATTCCGCGCGCTCGTGAAGCGGTCGCGGATACCGGCAAGCTCCCGAGCGAATTGGCGCTAGGCACCGAACGAGATCCAGGCAACGTGGCCCCATTGATAGCGTTTCTAGCCAGCGACGCGGCACAGCCGGTCAACGGACACATCTTCGGATCATTCGGCTACAACGTGGCGTTGATGTCGCAGCCCAAGATCGTCAAGACGCTGCGCTCCGACCACCGCTGGACGGTCGACGAACTGTCCGAGACCATACCGAAAGCCTTCGGACCCGAGATCGAATCTCTCAAGAACGAGAGCGGTTTCGGCGGCAAAATCGACGCGATCCCGGACGGCCAATGGGTCGAGGTCGGGGACGGCCTGCGTTTCTGGGGCACCAAGCTCGAACCGTACGGCGAACTCGTGTGGTAAGGACGCCGCGAGGCGAGGACACTCGGGCGCGCAGTGGCGCGAAGACAGGGAAAGGCACGTGAACGCGTGAGCATATCTGGAAAGACCGCCATCGTTGGTGTGGCGGAATCCGACGAAATAGGCAAAGTACCGGACAAACCCGCGCTGATGCTCCACGCCGAAGCTGCGCGCTCGGCATTGGCCGAGGCGGGGCTGACGAAGGATGACGTCGACGGCCTCTTCACCGCCGGTGTGTCGACGCTGGAGCTTGGTGAATATTTAGGCATCGAGCCGAAAGTGACCGACAACACATCGGTCGGTGGATCTTCTTTCGTCATCCACATCGCACACGCCGCAACCGCGATCGCGACCGGGCGCTGCGAGGTAGCGTTGGTAACCCACGGCGAGAGCGGACGGTCGCGCGTCGGCATGCCACGTCGCGCCAACGATCCCGATTCATTGCGCGGTCAGTTCGAGGCGCCCTATGGACTGCCGCAGCCCGTAGGTGCGTACGCCATGGCCTGCTCAAGGCATATGTACGAATTCGGCACGACGCATGAGCAGCTGGCCGAGATCGCGGTTGCGACGCGAAAATGGGCGTCGTTGAACCCCAAGGCCATGATGCGCGACCCAATCACGATCGACGACGTGCTGAACTCGCGCCCAATCTCGTACCCATTCAACCTGCTGGATTGCTGTCTGGTGACCGACGCCGGCGGCGCGTACGTCATGACCACGGCGGAGCGCGCAAAGGGGCTCAAACAGAAGCCGGTGATGGTAATGGGCGTTGGCGAGGGACACGATCACGCAATGATCTCCCAGATGCCGAGCTACACTAGCTTCGCGGCGCGACACTCGGGTCGGCGGGCGTTCGAGATGGCGGGCGTCACGAATGACGACATCGACCTGGCCCTGATCTATGACTCCTTCACGTATACGGTCCTCCTCTCGCTCGAGGAGCTCGGCTTCTGCAAGAAGGGTGAAGGCGGCGACTTCGTCAGCGGGCAGCGGACAGCCCCGGGAGGCGAATTTCCGATGAATACCAACGGAGGCGGACTCTCCTACACCCACTCGGGCATGTACGGCATGTTCGCGGTCATCGAGACAGTTCGGCAACTACGCCACGACTATGCCGATCAGGGCATCCGACAGGTCAAGGATGCGGAACTGGCCGTTGTTCATGGAACGGGCGGCGTCCTGTCGTCCGCAGGCACCGCGATTCTGGCGAGGGGATAGACATGGTCGACTACAAGAAACCGCTGCCACAGGCCGATCCAGTTACCACTACTTTCTGGGAGAGTGTCAAAGCTCACGAAATGAAGATCCAGCGCTGCAACGACACGGGCAAGTACTTCTTCTACCCTCGCGGCATGAGCCCATTCACGCTGTCCAGCAACGTCTCCTGGGAACCAGTTTCTGGAAAAGGAACCGTGCACGCGTTCACTATCGTGCACCTCAACCGTGCGCCGGGATTCTCAGACGACCTGCCTTACGTCGTCGCGATGGTCGAGCTCGACGAGGGGCCACGAATGATGTCGAACCTCATCGGCATCGAGGCCGATCCAGAGCATGTCAAGATCGGGATGCCGGTCGAGTTGGTCTACGACGACGTCACCGATGAAGTCACGTTGCCAAAATTCAAACCCGCATAGGCCAAATTCCACCGCAAAGTGCAAATTGAGACGACCTCCGGGTCGTCTCTTTTGTATGCCACCCTCCATTGACCAGCGAAAATTCCGCTCGCTGGCATGGTCGTGTACGCGGCAGGGTTCCCATCAACTCACATGGAATTCTCTTGACGTTCCGCCAATCGGCTGCACTCCGGTATCACTCTTGCACACTCGATACACGAGAGGATTGGCGTTGCCTTTCGCTGTAAAGGGAGTGAGAAATGCTGACACTCGTATTGCTCGGTATCGCTGTGATTATCGCGCTGGCAGTCGTCATTTACTGGTTACTGTCTCGCACCACAGGGAAACGCCCCGAGGGCCACATTCTGGATGAGTCCATCGACACGAATCGCTCACGTGGCGAACGTGTCGACGGCTGACGCGAATCAGCCTTCGTCATCTGTTACGTGCGTACGTACGCATATTTCAGTTAGTGCCCGCTCGCGACGTACCGAAACGGCGTCCGCCCATCGTGCCATCAGCAGCCACGGTCTGACCAGGACTGGCTGCAGAGCGACGGGAACGAGCATACGTATAAGCGTACGTTCGCAGATCGCTGAATGAATGGTCTTTCGAGGCGTTCCAGGATCGTCTAGCCGTACGTACATACAGGTCCGTTCCGAGGTGAGGATAACTGTTCGCGTACGTACATATGGTCGGGGTCAGTTGGACCGCGTTGCGCCCGGTAGTTGTCGGATTTGGTCGATCGCCGACAGATACGCCTCGCTTGGTCGATCCAACACGTCCGGCAACGGGAATCCGATGGTATCAACCAATCCGCCGAGTCGATCACCGATGAGCGTGGCGATCCGATCATAGGTGCCTGATACGCAGAACTCATCTAGCACGTCATCGGGGACGACCGTCGGCAGATCATCCCATCGGTTTTGGGCCACCAGCTCCCGCAGCTTCGGGTTGAGTTCTCCCCAACCGTGGTGCTCGAGAACCGGTAGGTATGTTCGGGTCGACGCGTAGAAGGCAATGCGGTACCGAGCATTTTCCCGCGCCTCAGTGACGCTCTGCGCGGATGGCCCTGTAGCGATGAAGCCGGTTCCGTTCAAATCGAACGCATCAAGAGATCGACCGGCCCGCTGCGCTCCGTGCCGAAGATTCGGCCAGATGACGTCTCGGGTATACGCAGGTGTGGAGAAAGGATGCACCCGAAGTGCATCACAGACTTCGCCTGCCAGTTTGATGTTGTACTCGTTGACAGCCGCGATCTGCACCTTGATCGGCCCGAATTCTGATGGTGGAGGGCTGAACTCCGGCGTCATGAGAGACAGATTGTAGAATTTGCCCTGGAATTTGAGCGGCTCACCGGTGTCCCATGTCCTCCAGATCGCGCGCATCGCCAGGATGTACTCACGGAACCGGGGACCTGGCGAGACCCACTCAGTCGCGAAGCGGCGTTCAATATGCCCCTTCACCTGGGTCCCTAAGCCAACAGCGAAGCGCCCCTGAGACAGGTCCTGCAGGTTGCGCGCCATGTACGCGACGATGGTCGGACTGCGCGGGAACGCGATCGCCACGGAGGTCGCGAGTTGCACGTGACTTGTCGCAGATGCCGCCAGCACGAGGGGCAGGAACGGATCTCGCTTCAGCTCTGGGGTAGCAATTCCGTCGAAACCGAGCTCCTCAATCCTCGCCGAAGTCTTCCCGACCTCGGACCAGGGGACGTCACCGAGGGTCGCTTCAAGCCGCATTGCCGTACCACCTTTCCCTCTGGACCGCGAGCAAATCTCTTTCGTTGAGCTCTCGTCAGTGTAGAAGTTCGCACAGGATCGTCAATGCCGCGAGCAATGCGCTCGGCCGTACGTGATATGCGCCGTTCATTCGCCGGTGTGTGCCGAGATCTACCCGAATCGGCACCGATCTGCTACGTTAGCGCCTGCGCCAACAGGGAGTCCGAATTCGTTTCATTCCGTGAGGAAGAAGGGACATGCATGAGGATCGACGTGCACACGCACTTCTATCCAGCCGCCTACTTGAAGGCGGTTGCCGCCCATAGCGACCACGCGACGATCACCTATGACGATCGCGGTCGCATGCTGATCAACTATGCGGGCGACTACAACGTCGTAGAAGGCGCGCATCGGGATGTCGACGTTCGACTTCGCGACATGAACAACTTCGGTATCGACATGTCGGTTATGTCTCTCACGACGCCAGGGGTGCACGTCGAGAAGCCGGACACGGGTGTTCGGCTAGCGCAGATCGCGAATGATGAATACGCGGACATGGTCAAGCAACACCCAGATCGATTCCAGTTTTTCGCGACGCTTCCGGCGCAGGCGCCGGATGAAGCTGCCAAAGAGCTACAACGCGCGGTGACCGACCTGGGACTCGTCGGCGGGATGATCTTCTCAAACATCAATGGCGATACGCTCGAGCAGGAGAAGTTCTGGCCGATCTACGAAGCCGCGGAATCGCTCGGCGTTCCCATCGTCGTGCATCCGACCGCCCCGGCGTTCGCGTCCTATATGGACGACTACCGCCTGGTTGCACTCCTGGGCTTCGCGTATGACACGACCATGGCAGCGGTGCGCATGGTCCTCGCCGGAGTGCTGGATAGGTTTCCGAAGCTGACGCTGATTCAGACGCACTTGGGCGGAGTTCTGCCGTATATGGCCGAGCGTGTCCAGCGCGGCTACAACGTTTACCCTGAGATCGCTGGCAAACTGCAGCGAGACCCGATGGACTATTTCCGAGAGATGTACCTGGATACGGTCCTGTTCGACGTTGAAGCCATGAAGTTGGGACTCTCGTTCGCGGGTGAGGACCAATTAATGCTCGGGAGCGATCATCCGCATCAGGTTGGCGACCTGCGCAAATGCTCGATCGTCGTCGATCAGTTGCCGGTGAGCCAGGAGGTCAAAGAGAAGATCTTCGCGCGCAACGCCATGAAATTGCTGGGCGTGAATCCACCCAAGTCGGCCTAGCGGCGGCAGAAGTTCTCGCGTGATCGAACGAGCAGCCAGCCTCTAACCGGTTGCTCGTTCGCAGTGTTGCTTGGGCTTTCGACGCACTTCGAGGAAACCACAGACGCGTCGTGCTCCCGGGTTTTCGTAGTGGCGGGACCCGTGCCATCGTGGCCCAGCTGACAACGCGTGTCGAAACGGGCAACGTCGAGCGATTGGCCAATCGAGTAGCGCGGATTCGCCCAACAAAGGCGGGCGCAGGTCCCGCCATTACGGACGTACCCCAAGTAACGCAGAGAACTTCACAGAGCATCGCTCTGCAGTCAATCATTGAGCGAGCTGAGCAATTCGAGTTCCTGTTCGATCATGCGCGTGATCAGGAAATGCTGGCGAATGTGCTCTTTTCCGCGCCGACCAAGTTCGGCTGCGCCTTCCCCATCCTTTAGCAAACAGAGCGCTTTTCGAGCCATTTCTTCTTCGTCGAGCGGGTCGACCAAGTAACCTCCCGCGCCGGCCGGCATCTGCATTGGAATCCCGCCGGTATTGCCAGCGACCATCGGAGTCCCTTTCCAGAGCGTCTCGGAGACAATCAGGCCGAATCCCTCGCGAATCGACTTCTGAAGAACCACGTCGGATTGGCGTTGGAAGACGTTTACCTCAGTGTTACCGATCCCGGTCAGATTGGTCGCCACAAGAATCCGCGAATCCCCCGCTGCCTCATGCTGAACGTCGCGCAATAGTTCCCACGCCTCCGGGTCATCAAGTGCCAGAGATCCGATCAACGCCAATTGGAGATTCGGCACCGATTCGCGAACGCGCCGGTAGACGCGAATCACGCCCATCGGGTCTTTCCACGGATCGAATCGAGACACCTGCGTCATGATCGGCTCGTCCGGGTGGACCCCGACCCACGACAGGATTCGACGGCATTGGTCGTCCGGAATATCGAAATTCTTAGGGCTAAGCGGATCGATCCCCGGTGGAATGAGACGGACGTTGCGATCCTTCAGCATTTCCGGAACGAATTTACCTAGCGTGAAAACAAGCGCGTCATATTCATCGATGTAGGGGAGCAAGGCTTGCAACACATCGCGATTCGGCGACGACGTGTCGATATGACAGCGCCAAACCCATTTGTGGCTGTCATGTCCCCGAAAATGGAGCAGCGCAGCTGGCTGTGGATCGTGTACGACGACGAAGTCGTAATCCCCTTCAAATTGCTGTGCGTTGTAGCTATTCTGTAGGAGGTACGTTTCACGTGCCTCGGGGGTGAAAGCGTAGTCTGCTCCCTGCAACGCGTTATGAATGCTCTTTGTCACCTCGAAGAAGCTCTGACTTCCGCTGATCACGCGCCATTCGACGTCGAGTCCGAGGCCACGCTGAATCGAGACCGAAGATCGAAGGAGTTCAGAGACACCGCCGCCGTAGGCCGTCGCGTTGACGTGGAGAATTCGCGCACCTTTAAGGTCCTTCGCCAGTGTACGAAGCCGGTCGATCACCTCGATTCCGACGATCGGGGCGTAGTCTTCGATGGAGGCGGTGGCGACGTCCACGAGCTGCAGCATGCGGAATTCCCTTCATGTCGACGACTGAGCATCATCGACGGGCACGTACGCCGAAATCATCTCTCCAGAAGAATGCAATTTCCATGGCGGATTGTCACACAATCGACACGGGACGCATGGTACATTCGAAGATAGACAGGGCTGAACCGATCACATTCGGAACAGAGCGACGCATCGTCAAAGGCAATCGAATCGAGCGACACGATGTACGCGAGACTCATAAAACTCTGCTTCAAACAAACGGTCTCCCACGATGAAGCGCACAGGCTTTATCAAGATCTGATCAATGAGTGCCGACACATCGATGGTTTCAGAGGTTACAGCTTCATGCTGATGCCACGTTCGCGCCGGGGATTGACGCTCACGTACTGGGACGATGCTGGGTGCGCCTCCGCAGGTGGCGAACAGGTGCTCCCGACTATCGTCGCATGCATGGGAGACCTCCTTGCTGAGGCGCCGGAGATCACCGGATATGAGGTTGTTGACCACGTCATGATCAATCCCGATCAGACGTGAACGTCGAGCAAAGCAATTGTCGGGTTTACGTGCGTGCGCTCACGCACTAAGATGGTTCACGGTCTAGACCGGCAACCGGAAATGCCGTGACTGGAGCGATTTGTCGGTGAACGGTAGGAGGAAAAGTCGAATGGGTTCGGCGGTGAGTATGCGATTGCCTGGGATCTTCAATGGAATCCTGGGACTCTGGCTAATTCTCGGCTCGTTCATGCTCGGGTTCGGAAACGTACCGTCCAAGGTGAGCGACATCATGATCGGCTTCTTCACCATCTTCTTGTCAATGCACGGCGGCATTCCATCTGACGAGTCCCGCTGGATGTTCCTTTTCAGCGGCATGCTCGGTTTGGCGGCGATCGCCGCGCCGTTCGTCTTCAGCTACAGCGATATTTCGTCGGCGATGACCAATAACATCATTGTTGGTGCACTGATCTTCCTGGTCTCGGCGTGGGGCTACGTCACAATGCGGGAGCCCGTTCATCACGACGACAAGATCACGCATCGTATGGGGTAACGCATCGAAGGATTGAATCCGGGCGGCGATTTCGTGCGCCCGGTTCGTGTGTCAAGATCTTCAAGGTTCCGGAGACGACATGCACTCCAACCCGCTGGTCGGCCTGATTATGGGCTCCCGCTCCGATTGGGAGACCATGTCCAACGCCGCAAACACGCTTGAATCGCTCGGAATTCCCTTCGAGACGCGTGTCGTGTCAGCGCACCGCACGCCTGATTTGTTGTTCGAGTACGCCACATCAGCGGTCGAACGTGGGATAGAAGTAATCATCGCGGGAGCCGGTGGAGCGGCGCATTTGCCTGGCATGGTCGCCGCCAAGACATCGCTTCCCGTGCTGGGGGTTCCAGTGCAATCTAGGGCACTGAACGGCATGGATTCGCTCCTCTCAATCGTCCAGATGCCGGCCGGGATCCCGGTGGGCACCCTGGCCATTGGTCGTTCCGGTGCCATCAACGCCGCGTTATTGGCGGCTTCGATATTGGGGAACAAGTACCCAGAGCACCGGAAATCGTTAGAGGAGTTCCGATCCAATCAGACACAAACGATTCTCGATCATCCGGATCCAAAGGGTGAATCGTGAGGGTAGGCATCCTGGGGGGAGGGCAGCTCGGTCGTATGATCGCGCTTTCGGCCTATCCCCTCACCATCCCCGTTCGCCTCTTTGAATCGACCCCAAACGCCTGCGGTGGCCAGGTGACCGAGCTTCACGTGGGCGAGTACGCAGATCGCGCGGCGCTTGACCGGTTCACGGAAGACCTCGACGTCGTGACCTATGAGTTCGAGAATGTGCCGGTTGAGGCGGCTCGCTACCTTGAACGCTCGTTGCCGGTCTACCCGCCTCCAATAGCGCTCGAAATCGCCCAGGATCGATTAACCGAGAAGACGTTTTTCCGGGAACAGGGCGTTCCGACGGCCGACTTCCGTGAGGTCAATGCGCTCGAGGACCTGAAGTCTGCGATTGTAGACTTTGGGCTGCCCGTGGTGCTCAAGACCCGCCGAATGGGTTATGACGGCAAGGGGCAGGTCATCATTCGCGATCAATCCGGCGTAGAGCAGGGCTGGAAACAGCTCAACGGGGTCTCCCTTATTGCCGAATCGTTTGTGCCGTTCCAGAGCGAGCTATCGATCGTCGCGGTTCGCGGAATCGACGGTGCAACGCGCTTCTATCCCCTGGTGCAGAACCGTCATCACGAAGGCATTCTCCGGGTTTCGCGTGCTCCGGCACCTGACGTTTCACCCCAGCTGCAGTCGCTCGCACAGGACTACGCGGAGAGAGCGTTGCGTGCCATGAACTACGTCGGCGTGCTCGCCATCGAGTTCTTCAACGTGGGAGACACGCTCCTCGCCAACGAGATGGCACCACGCGTCCATAATTCCGGTCACTGGACTATCGAGGGCGCTGAAACCAGCCAATTCGAGAATCACCTTCGAGCGGTTACGGGACTACCGCTCGGTTCGACCGAAGCGCGCGGCCACTCGATCATGATCAACATCATTGGCGAGCCAGCCAACATCGAAGCCGTCCTCAACATCGAGGGCGCGCACCTGCACGACTACGGCAAATCGGCCCGTCCAGGGCGCAAGCTTGGACACGTTACCCTGCGCGGTGACCACCCCGAGGTCCTGGAGACAAGGTTGACCGATCTCTCCAGTCTGCTACCCTAGAGTCTGTTATGCACTCGATGGCTCGCTCAGCAAGGCAAACAAGCGGTGCAACATCAGCGTACTGAAGGCGACCAGATGCACGCCGACGACCGTCTCGGCCAAACGTTCGTAGTCCCGAACGAGCCGCCGGAAGCGCGTTTTCCAGGCGAACGACCGCTCAGCGACCCAGCGGCGGGGCAAGAGGATGAAGCCCTGTTTGGCGTCGGGAAGCTTGACCACATGGAGTTCGATGCCCTCGGCGGCGGCCGCTTCGGCGGGGACCTCGCCCGTGTAGCCCTGGTCGACGTAGACCAGTTCGACGTGGTCGCCGGTCGCCTCCTGGACCGCGTTGGCCAAGGGTTGGACCTGGGCCCGGTCCTGTTCGTTGGCCGGCGTGACGTGCAACGCCAACAGTTGCCCCAAGGTATCGACGGCCAGATGGAGCTTGGTCCCTTTCCGTCGTTTGTGCCCGTCGTAGCCCGCGCGGTGCCCGCTCTCCGGCGTGCTCTGCAGGGTCTGACTATCGAAGATGGCGGCCGAGGGTTGGGCCGTACGCCCCTGGGCTAGCCGCAAGACGAGGCGCAGATCGTCGGTGATGGCCTGGAAACAGCCCGCTTTGATCCAGCGCTGGGTCTGCTGGTAGACCGCTTCCCACTGCGGGAAATCATGCGGCAGCATGCGCCAGGTCGCCCCAGCCCGGACCAGCCAACGGAGGGAATTGAAGACTTCCCGCAGTTCGTGATGCCGTTGCGGTGCCTGCTCGGTCATCAACGTGAGATAGGGGGCGACAAACGCCCATTCGGCGTCACTGACATCGGAGGGATAGGGTTGGCGGTGTTCATGGGAGATACTCATCCATCAAGTCTAACAACCCACCTCAACCAAGTTCATAACAGGCTCTAGAATCCTGCGGCCATTCAATTCAGGTCGTATCTCGTTTGGTTCGGGCAAGCTTCCTGCGTTGTCCCAGTCAGGCAACACGCTTCCCAGCATACGCGAACGCGACGGACATCAGGCGACGTCGTCGAGGCGCGATGACTGTCTGCGACGCTTGCCAATGGAAATTGAATGCGGGCCACCGCGACAGTGGCGCTCGCTAAGATAGTTAGAGGACACATTGGCGCGCAACATCCTGCCGGGCAAGCCATATCCACTCGGTGCAACCTGGGATGGCTCGGGCACCAACTTCTCTATCTTTTCCGAGAACGCGACGAAAGTCGAGCTTTGCCTCTTCGACGCACAAGGTGAGCAGGAGACCCAGCGAGTTCAGCTGCGCGAGGTGACGGCACATGTGTGGCACGGATACCTGACCTCGGTTGAGCCGGGGCAACTGTATGGGTATCGCTTGTACGGCCCGTATGAGCCGGAACTTGGTGAGCGGTTCAATCCACATAAGCTCATGATCGACCCCTATGCAAAGGCCGTGCATGGAAAGGTCGATTGGGACGCTCCGGTCTTTGGGTACCGCATTGGTGATGAGGCGCTCGATCTGTCCTTCGACGACGAGGATAGCGCCTGGGGGATGCCGAAGAGCGTGGTCACCAATCCGTGGTTTGACTGGGACGACGACAGACATCCGCACACGCCGTGGCATGAGTCGATCATCTATGAACTGCACGTCAAGGGCTTCACCGAACTGAGCCCATTCGTTCCGGAGGATCTGCGAGGAACATACGCCGGACTCAGTAGCGGGCCGGTTATCGACTATTTGCAACGCCTCGGAGTGACCGCGGTGGAACTGCTCCCGGTTCACAAATTTCTGGATGACAAGCATCTCATCGATCGTGGGCTCCGCAACTACTGGGGATACAACACCATCAACTTCTTCGCGCCGGACAACCGCTACGCCAGCAATCCGAACAGGGCGGCGCCGATCGCCGAGTTCAAAACCATGGTACGCGCGCTTCATCGAGCAGGCATCGAGGTGATCCTGGATGTGGTGTACAACCACACAGCGGAGGGAAGCGAGCTGGGGCCGTCGCTCAGCCTGCGCGGTATCGACAACGCCGCCTACTATCGTTTGTCGCCCGAGAACCCGCGCTATTATGTGGATTACACCGGCACTGGGAACAGCCTCAACGTTCGTCATCCTCAGGTGCTGCAGATGATCATGGACAGCCTACGCTACTGGATCGAAGAGATGCACGTCGACGGCTTCCGCTTCGACCTGGCGGCCACATTGGCGCGCGAGCTTCACGATGTAGATCGGCTCTCCGCGTTTTTCGACATTATCCACCAGGATCCGGTCATCTCTCAGGTTAAGCTCATCGCGGAACCTTGGGACGTTGGAATTGGCGGATATCAAGTCGGCAACTTCCCCGTCCTGTGGACAGAATGGAACGGGAAATTCCGCGACACCATTCGCCATTACTGGCGCGGCGATGAAGGACATGTAGCGGAACTCGGCTACCGGCTCACCGGAAGCAGTGATCTCTATCTGGCGGACGGACGTCGCCCTCATGCCAGTATCAATTTCGTCACCGCTCATGACGGATTCACGCTGAACGATCTCGTCTCCTATGATCAGAAGCACAATGACGCAAACGGCGAGGAGAATCGAGACGGCACCGACGACAATATCTCAGCGAATTACGGGTCCGAGGGTCCAACAGATAATGCGGAAATCGTCGAGACACGGCAGCGTCAAATGAGAAACTTCATGGCAACACTCCTTTTGTCGCAAGGCGTGCCGATGATCAACGCCGGAGACGAGTTCGGTCGTTCGCAATTAGGCAACAACAACGCCTATTGCCAGGACAATGACATCAGCTGGCTGAGTTGGTCGCTCAGCGAAGAGCAGCAATCGTTGGTCGATTTCACCCGTCGTCTCATTCAGATCCGGCGCGACCATCCGACGTTTCGAAGGCGTAAGTTCTTCCAGGGACGACTTATTCGTGGGGCGGACGTACGGGACATCACCTGGTTCAGCCCAGATGGATCTGAGATGAATGAGGAACAGTGGAACTCCAGCTGGGTCCAGTGTCTTGGCATGCGGCTTGGCGGAGGACCTATTGGAGACGTCGATGAAACCGGTGACGCGGTAACTGACGAGACGTTTCTTGTGATTCTGAACGCAGCGACAACTCCCGTGGAATTCAAGCTGCCGACCGGTGATCTCGGAAGACCATGGCAAGTGATGATCGACACGACCAACGCGGAACAACCAGCGCCCCGGACGAGGACAGTCGAGACTCCATCGTATCTCGTTGAGTCCCGAACGTTGGTACTGTTGCGACGGAGAGCGGCCGGTCGGACCAAACCAAAGACTCCCGCGTTTCCCGAGTTGCGGACTTAATGTGTGAGATGACCGACTATCAATGTTGTCGCCAGTCGGGAGCTGAGCTTGGACCAGCAGTTGGTGAGCCAATAGCAAACAATTCTTGACGATGCATGGTGATTTACTTGTAGACTGGAGAATATGGACGAGCCAACAAAAACTGCGAAGACCAAAGCACGAGTAGATTCGTATCCACAGCATGGCCGAAACCGCGCGGCGATTGAGGCTGTTGCACCAGAGATCGACTGCGGGCGTTTCCCGATCAAGCGCGTTGTCGGAGATGAGGTCGTGGTCGAAGCAGATATCTTCGCGGACGGGCACGATGTTGTTTCCGCTGTCGTGAAGTACCGCAAAGTCGGCGACAAAGACTGGCGTGAATCGCAGTTCGAACCAATCGTGAACGACCGCTGGAGCGCCACGTTCACGGTCGAGAAACTCGGTCGGTACGAATACCGCGTTGTCGCCTGGGTTGACCATCTCAAGTCATGGCGTCGGGACATCCAAAAGAAGGTCGATGCCGCACAGCACACAATGGTCGATCTGCGAATCGGTGCCGACCTTATCAGTGAAGCTGCGGAGCGAGCGGGCGCTGATGATCGTGCGACGCTAGAGGGCTGGGCCAAGGAGATCACCGAGGCGTCAGATCTTGGAGGAGCGTCCGAGTGCGCCCTCGACGATCGTCGCATGTTGATCGCGCTTTCCTATCCTGACCTTCGGTTCGCGACACACTATCCACTGACTCTGGAAGTGGTGGTCGACCGGAAACGCGCCGAGTTCAGTAGCTGGTACGAACTCTTCCCGCGCTCGACAGGTACTGACGATGTTCACGGCACATTCAAGGATGTCGAGAAGCTCCTGCCGTATGTGTCAGGCATGGGATTTGACATCCTCTACCTGCCGCCGATTCATCCGATCGGTCAAAGCTTTCGCAAGGGCAAGAACAACGTCACCGAGTCGCTGCCGGACGATACAGGCAGCCCCTGGGCCATTGGCGGCAAAGAGGGCGGTCACAAGAGCATCCATCCGGACCTCGGTACGCTCGACGACTTCAGACACCTCGTCACAGCCGCGGCGGATGCAGGCCTCGAGATCGCCATGGATGCGGCGTTCCAGACGTCGCCCGATCACCCATACGTTTCTGAGCACTCGGAGTGGTACCGCAAACGGCCCGATGGCACGATTCAGTACGCCGAGAATCCCCCGAAGAAGTACCAGGACATCTACCCATTCGAGTTCGAGGCGGACGACTGGCACGAGCTCTGGTCGGAGCTACGTGGCATCTTCAAGTTCTGGATTGACCAGGGAATCCGCATCTTTCGCGTAGACAACCCGCACACTAAACCGTTCGTCTTCTGGGAGTGGGTCATCAACTCCCTCAAGGCCGATTATCCCGATCTAATATTCCTTTCCGAGGCATTCACGCGGCCCAAGGTGATGTATCGGCTGGCCAAGTCCGGATTCACGCAGTCCTACACGTATTTCACGTGGCGCAATGCGACGTGGGAGCTCGAGGAGTATTTGCGTGAAGTGACCTCTCCGCCGGTGAGCGACATCTTTCGGCCGAACCTGTGGCCAAACACGCCGGACATTTTGAGCGAGTACCTGCAATCAGGACAACGTTCCGCGTTCGTCGTTCGGCTTATTCTCGCCGCAACCATGGGAGCGAGCTACGGCATCTACGGTCCGGCGTTCGAGTTGCTCGAACACACGCCGATCGAGCCGGGACGAGAGGAATATCTCTCCTCAGAGAAGTACCAGATTCGCGACTGGGACCTGGATCGCAGCGACTCGCTGCGTGATCTCATCGCACGGGTTAACGAGATACGGCATGACAACGCAGAGTTGCAAACCAATCGGACTTTGCGATTCCACCACGTCGACAATCCCGCGCTGATTGCGTACAGCAAGTCGGACCAGAGGTCAGGACAAACGACACTCATCGTAGTCAATGTGGATGCCTACAATGAGCACTCGGGTTGGGTCAGCCTCGATCTAGAGGCACTGGGAGTCGACGATGCTCATCCATATCAAGTGCATGACCTGCTGACCGACGAGCGCTATACCTGGAACGGAAACCGCGCGTTCGTGAGACTCAGTCCAAACGACATTCCGGCTCACATCCTCAAGATTCGACATCACGTACGTACCGAGCAGGATTTCGACCACTTTATGTAATCGTCGCGGGGACCGACGAAGGGAGCGTTGCCAGGACCATGCCGAGATCTAGAATTGAGTCCGCGTCATTCGAGCCCGACCCGCTTTGGTATAAAGACGCAATCATCTACCAGCTTCATCCGCGCGCCTTCTTCGACAGCAACGGCGACGGCATCGGCGATTTTCGCGGCATGACGCGCAAACTCGATTACATCCAGGATCTCGGCGTCACCGCCATATGGATTCTCCCGTTCTATCCGTCTCCGCTGCGCGACGACGGATACGACATCGCCGACTACACCGACGTCCATCCCGACTATGGAACGGTCACTGATGTGCGTCGCTTCGTGCGTGAAGCGCACGACCGAGGACTACGGGTGATCACCGAGCTCGTCTGCAATCACACGTCGGACCAGCATCCGTGGTTCCAGCGCGCCCGCACCGCGTCACCCGGTAGCGCCGCGCGCAACTATTACGTTTGGAGCGACGATCCAGAAAAGTATTCTGAGGCGCGCATCATCTTCAAGGATTTCGAAAGCTCCAACTGGACCTGGGATCCGGTCGCCGAAGCGTATTTTTGGCATCGTTTCTACCACCATCAGCCCGACCTCAATTTCGATAATCCGCGTGTTCGCAAATCCATACTCTCGGTAATGGATTTCTGGCTTCGTATGGGTGTCGACGGACTGCGGTTGGACGCGATTCCGTATCTCATCGAGCGAGACGGCACAAATGGCGAGAATCTTCCCGAGACGCACGAAGTCCTGAAGGAGCTGCGACGGCACATCGACGACGGATTTGATGACCGGATGTTGCTCGCGGAGGCCAACCAATGGCCTGAGGACGCGGTTGCCTATTTTGGCGACGGTGATGAATGCCACATGTCGTTCCACTTTCCGCTGATGCCCCGCATGTTCATGGCATTGCGCATGGAGGATCGATATCCGATCGTCGACATCATGGCCCAGACGCCAGATATCCCCCCAACGGCGCAATGGTCGCTCTTCCTGCGCAACCACGACGAGCTTACGCTCGAGATGGTCACTGACGAAGAACGTGACTACATGTATCGCGTCTATGCTCACGACCCGCAGATGCGCATCAATCTCGGAATCCGCCGTCGGCTTGCGCCGCTGCTGGGTAACAACCGTCGGCGCATCGAGTTGATGAACGGACTCCTCTTTTCCCTGCCGGGTACACCGGTGATCTATTACGGTGACGAAATCGGCATGGGCGACAATATCTATCTCGGTGACCGCAATAGCGTACGTACGCCGATGCAATGGAGCGCCGACCGTAACGCCGGCTTCTCGTCCGCGAGTCGTCAACGTCTTTACCTGCCAATCGTGGCCGATGCCGAATATCACTATGAGACCGTGAACGTCGAGGCCCAGCAAAACAACCCACACTCGCTACTCTGGTGGATGAAACGCCTCATTGCATTGCGCAAGCGCTATCAGGCGTTTGGCCGCGGCACCTTGACATTCTTGCACCCCGACAACCGCAAAATTCTCGCGTTCGTACGCGAGTTTGAGAACGAGCGCATCCTCGTTATCGCCAACCTTTCCCGCTTCGTTCAGGCGGCTGAGCTTGACCTCTCCCATTGCAAAGGCATGGTCCCGGTCGAGCTATTCGGCCAAACCGAGTTCCCATCTATCGGCGAGCTTCCCTACTTCATCACCCTCGGACCACATGCGTTCTATCTGTTCTCGATGGAACACCCGCGTGTCGACGGTCGCGTGCCCAATCAGCCAGAGGAGACCGTTCCAACGCTCGCGACTTCAGGAGAGTGGGAACACTTCCTGGTCGGGCAAGGGCGCAGCAAGCTTGAGGCGATTCTGCCGGAATACATCGGTGGTCGTCGCTGGTTCGGCAGCAAATCACGCAAGTTGAAAGGCGTTCGCATCGTCGATTCGGTCTCAATGCCCTACCCAGAAGGGATGGCGCAGATCGCCTTCATCCAGACGGACTTCGTCGAAGGAGACTCAGAGACCTATCTGCTTCCCGTCACACAAGTCTCGCAGGAACGCGCCGACGACATGCGCCAATGGACGCCTCAAGCGATCATCGCCAACCTGAGCTCGCGCATCTCTGGACCACTTGGGGCGCTGGTGGATGCTGCCTATGAGCCAAGTTTCGCGACTGCCCTGCTCGACGCCGTTCGAGGACGGCGCCGTCTGCGGGGCACAGGCGAAGTCCGAACCAATACGACTCGAGCATTGCGATCGATCACGCCGAACGGAAACCATGAAGGGGGATCGCTCAACCCGAGCAACATTCGTGCGGAGCAGTCCAACTCATCCCTGACCTTCGACGAAAAGCTCATCCTCAAACTCTACCGGCGTCTCGAACCTGGGCTGAATCCCGATCTCGAAGTAGGCTTATTCCTCACCGAGCGAGGTTTTGAGTACACGCCGCCAGTTTGCGGATGGCTCGAATACCGAAGCAGCAGCGGCGAAACGTCCACGCTCGGAATCCTGCATGGCTACGTGCCGAATGAGGGGGATGTTTGGAGCTATACCGGTGACGTTCTACGACGCTATTACGAGCGCACCGCGGCGTCTCCACTTGAGGCGGACCTGCCGGCCACGATCAACGCTGCTGAGCTCTTGCGTCGAACGGAGAGCATCCCGCCAGAGGAATTGAACGACCTGTTCGAGACCTATCTCGATGACGCGCGCATGCTTGGTGAGCGTACGGCACAGATGCACCTCACGCTTGCGAGAGGAACCGAACCAGCGTTCAAGCCAGAGCCATTCACCACGCTCTACCAGCGGTCGATCTATCAGCGAATGCGCGGACTATCCGGGAATATGTTCCCGGCGCTCAGACGAAAGCTTCCCGTGCTCCCAGATGACATCAAGGAAATGGCGCAGGTTGTTTCCGACTATGAACAAGAAGTGGTGCGCCGTTATCGCATGGTGATCGACCACAAGATTGACGGCGTGCGCACGCGCTGTCACGGCGACTTTCACCTCGGTCAGGTGCTCCATACGGGTCGCGATTTCTCGATCATCGATTTCGAAGGTGAGCCCGCCCGTGCGCTGGGAGAGCGCCGGCTGAAGCGCTCACCGTTGACCGATGTCGCCGGGATGCTTCGATCTTTCCATTACGCCGCGTATGCCACGTTCTTCGAGGCACAGCGCAGCGGTCTTATCCGACCGGAGGACGCTCCGTCGCTCGATCCCTGGGCCCGTTTCTGGACGATGTGGGTGAGTTCCTACTTCCTCAAGGGGTATCTGAGCGAACCGGGAATCGATGCCGTGCTTCCGAGCAGCCGGGAAGACTTGCAGACGCTGTTGGATGCTTTCGTTCTCGAAAAGGCGGTTTACGAAGTTGGCTATGAGATGAACAGCCGACCAGAGTGGCTTGCCATTCCGCTCAGTGGGATTCTGCAGATCATCGGTGACGGAATCTGATCCCAGAGGTCCGCTTCCTGGCGCGAATCCTGCCTTGAAATTGGCGAGAACCGGGCATCGCAACGCGTGGAGCAGGGTCGGCCCTTTTGCGGTCCTGCAAACGCCATGTGGCGCGAATTTGGATGGACGGCGACGCGATTCGACGGCGCGTATCCGCCGGAGCTAATCATGGCGCCCCAGTGACTTCGCCTGTTTTCGCGCGACTCAGAGTCCCAGTTCACCAGTCGAAGGAGATGTGCTTACGTGATCATTGCCAACAGTTTCTTGTCAAGTGACGACGTTTATCTGTTCAATGAAGGCAACCATTTTCGCCTCTACCGACACCTCGGTTCCCACCTCACGACTGTCAACGGTGTCGAAGGGACGCAGTTCGCCGTATGGGCGCCAAATGCGCGCGACGTCTCGGTGGTGGGCGACTTCAACGGATGGAACCGCTCCGCGGATCAACTCAGCGCTCATGGAGACTCGGGAATTTGGGAGGGCTTCATCGAAGGTGTCGGCAAGGGCACCATTTACAAGTATCACGTCAAATCGCACCACAATGAGTATGAAGTGGACAAGGCCGATCCTTTCGCCATTCACGCGGAAACCCCGCCGAAAACGGGATCGATCGTCTGGGACCTGGATTACACGTGGTCAGACGGTGATTGGATGTCGACGAGAGGGAGTCACAACGCGCTGGATGCACCGATCTCGATCTACGAAGTGCATCTGGGCTCCTGGATGCGCGTTCCAGACGACGGATTTCGCTCCATGAGCTATCGTGAGATCGCCCCAAAGCTCGTCGAGCACGTCAAACGCACCGGTTTCACGCACGTCGAATTCCTTCCGATCATGGAGCATCCATTCTTCGGGTCGTGGGGCTATCAGACGACCGGATATTTCGCCCCGAGCAGCCGCTACGGCACCCCGCAGGACTTCATGTATCTGGTCGATTACATGCACCAGAACGACATCGGCGTGATCCTGGACTGGGTGCCGTCCCACTTTCCGTCCGACGAACACGGCCTCGCCTACTTCGACGGGACGCACCTTTTCGAGCATTCAGATCCTCGTCAGGGTTATCACCCGGACTGGAATAGCTACATTTTCAACTATGGGAGAGACGAAGTTCGCAGCTTCCTGTTAAGCAGCGCGCTCTATTGGCTCGACGCGTACCACGCCGACGGACTTCGCGTCGATGCAGTCGCCTCGATGCTCTATCTCGATTACTCTCGCAAACAAGGTGAGTGGATTCCAAACAAGTTCGGTGGGCGAGAGAACCTGGACGCCATCAGCTTCCTGCAGCGACTGAATCAGGAAGTCTTCGGCCAATATCCGGACGTCCAGACTTACGCAGAAGAATCGACTGCTTGGCCGATGGTATCTCGCCCAATCTACGTCGGCGGACTTGGATTCGGCATGAAGTGGGACATGGGCTGGATGCACGACACCCTCGATTATTTCAGCAAGGATCCAATCCACCGCCGTTATCATCACAACGAACTGACGTTCCGCCTCATCTACGCGTTCAACGAAAACTTCGTTCTCCCCCTATCGCATGATGAAGTCGTACACGGGAAAGGGTCTCTGATCAACAAGATGCCGGGTGATGACTGGCAGAAGTTCGCCAATCTCAGACTCCTGTTTGCCATGATGTTTGCGCAGCCGGGGAAGAAACTCCTCTTCATGGGGGCTGAGATCGGACAATGGCACGAGTGGAACCACGACGGCAGCATCGAATGGGATCTCTTGCAGCATCCTCCGCATGAAGGCGCGCGTCGTTGGCTGGAAGATCTCAACCGCTTGTACCGGGAAGATCCGGCGATGCACCAACTCGACTTCGACAATGCTGGTTTCTCATGGCTCGACCCAAATGACTCCGAAAACAGCGTGCTGAGCTTCGTCCGCAAAGCGCGCGATTCAGATGACGCCATCGTCGCTATCTTCAACTTGACGCCGGTTCCGCGGCACGGATATCGCATCGGCGTGCCGCAAATGGGCGTTTGGAACGAGGTATTGAATAGCGACGCGGAGCTTTATGGTGGGACCGGAGTCGGCAACTACGGTCAGGTGGAGACGACCCCGGTGCCATGGCATGGTCAGCCGAGGTCGCTCAAACTCAGCCTTCCGCCTCTTGGCGCGGTCTTCCTCCGACATTCAGAGTGAGCGCGATGAAATCTTCAAAATTGGAACTGGGCGCCGTGAAGCGCCCAGATGGTTCGACGTCCTTCGTGATTTGGGCACCGAAATCCGCTTCAGTTGAACTCCAACTGGTTTCTCCGGAGGAGCGGACAGTTGCGATGGAGCGTGACTCGCGGGGGTATTGGCGGGTGGACGTCGCCGGTGTGACGACCGGCAGCCGCTACTTTTTTCGACACAACTGCACCAACGACTGGCCTGATCCGGCGTCCCGCTCCCAGCCGGATGGCGTGCATGGGGCTTCAGAAGTCTTCGATCCGGCGACCTTGTCATGGATGGAAAAAACTTGGTCCGCGCCGGCAATTGAAGACTATGTGATCTACGAACTCCACACCGGCACGTTCACCGAGTCCGGAACATTCGATGCAGCCGTAGATCAGCTTGATCGGCTGGTCGATCTGGGCGTGACGGCGGTCGAGATCATGCCCGTCGCGGAATTCCCGGGTGGCCGCAATTGGGGCTACGATGGCGTCTTTCCGTTCGCGGCCCAGTCGAGCTACGGCGGGCCCGCAGGCTTGGCGCGTCTTGTAGACGCCTGCCATGAGCGATGTCTCGCGGTCGTACTGGACGTTGTGTACAACCATTTTGGTCCGGAAGGCGCCTATCAGGGCGCCATTGGGAACTATTTCACCGACAAATACCGGACGCCCTGGGGCGCGGCCGTCAATTTTGACGGTCCCGATTCGGCCGAAGTGCGCCGATATTTTGTCGAGAGCGCTCGCTATTGGTTGCGCGACCTGCACATCGATGCGTTTCGCCTTGACGCCGTGCACGCCATCTTCGACCAGAGCGCCTACCCGTTCTTGCGACAGTTCACAGACGACATCCATCGCGAAGCACGTCGACTCGGTCGAACGGTCTATCTCATCGCGGAGAGCGACCTCAACGATCCGCGAATGATCCAGCCGTCTGAACTAGGCGGATATGGATTCGATGCACAGTGGAGCGATGACCTGCATCATGCTCTCCACGCTCGACTCACCGGTGAGCGAACTGGTTATTACCTTGATTTCGGCTCCGTTTCTGACGTTAAACGTGCGCTTGAACATGGTTATGTCTATGCCGGTCAGTATTCCGAAAGCCGTATGCGTCCGCACGGCGCCGCACCTCACGGCATTCCTCCGGCACGTTTTGTAGTCTGCTCTCAAAACCACGATCAAGTCGGCAATCGAGCCTCCGGCGACCGTCTGACTACCTCGCTCGACATCGATCAACTGAAGCTGGCCGCGGCGACAGTAGTCCTCTCGCCCTTCACACCCATGCTCTTCATGGGCGAAGAATACGGTGAATCAGCGCCATTTCAGTACTTCACCAGTCACAACGATTCCGAGCTGATCGAAGGTGTGCGACGAGGTCGAACCGAAGAGTTCAAGTCCTTCGCCTGGTCCGGCGAGGTGCCGGACCCACAGGCGGAAGAGACGTTCGTACGCTCGAAACTTGATTTCGCATTGAGAGGATGTCCCAAGGGCAGTGAGCTCGAGGGGTTTTACCGCCAGATCATTCGCCTCCGGCGTGAAGTGGGTTTACAGCACGATTCGTCGTATTCGACCCGGGACGTCGAATTTGTCGGTCCAAAGGAATCGATCATTTCTTTGTGGCGCCGGAACGACGCGGAAGAGTCCGTGTTGTTGCTCAACTTCGGAGAGGATGATGAGGCGCACCTGCCCGGCACAGACGTGCGATGGCGTCTTCTATTGAATTCAGCGGAGCCACGCATCGATCTCGGTTCTGACTCGATTTCCAATCCGACGTATTCATCCGGCGACTCGGTCGCGGTCATTCGATGTGCAGCGATGTTCTTTGTTCGAGATTAGGAAATCAACGGCATGACCACGCGTCTGCACCGCTTCAAGCCGGCGCCACGCTCGACATACCGAGTCCAGCTCACGCCGACCTTCGGATTCAGGGAAGCACGAGAGATCGTCCCGTATCTCAGTCGGCTCGGCATCAGCGATCTGTACTGCTCGCCGTTCTTGACCGCGCGTCCAGGAAGCACACATGGCTATGATGTCGTCGATCCGCTCCACCTGAACCCCGAGCTTGGTGGTGAAGACGCGTTTTACGAGCTAAGTCAGGCCCTCCACGAGCACCACATGGGATTGTTGCTTGACATCGTTCCGAACCACATGGCGGCCAGCAGCGAGAATCCATGGTGGCTCGACGTGCTGGAGAACGGTCCGAGCTCCCCATACTCCGATTTTTTCGACATCGAATGGGATCCCGCCCTTCCAGGTGGTCTCGAAAACCGCGTGCTCCTGCCGATTCTCGGGAGTCCCTACGGGGAAACCCTGGAGAACGGTGAGCTGCAGATTGAATCCGATCAAATCGGTTTTCATCTCAAGTTCTACGAGTCTGCTTTACCGCTCTCCACAATTTCCTATCTCACGATTCTCGAAGCCGCGGCGGCCAACATTGAGAGGCGTCTCGGCAGCGAAAACCGAGACTGGCAGTCGTATGCGCGGCTCATGGACGAGATCGAGAGTACTCCACACCGTGCGGCCGAAGACACGGCACTGATCGAACGTCGTCGCGTCATCCGGCGATTGCTGGAATCCGAGCTCCCGAGGCTACGTCAAGTCCCCGTGATCGGCGCAGAGCTTGACGCGGCGGTGAAACAGATCAACGGCACACCAGGGGACCCGCGCAGCTTCGACCTGCTCGATCGCGTCGTCTCGAGTCAGGCGTATCGGCTCGCCTTCTGGCAACTTGCGCGAGAGCAAATCAACTACCGGCGGTTCTTCGACATCAACGATCTCATCTCGATGCGCGTCGAAGAGGAGCGAGTCTTCTCGGCAACGCACCAGCGCATCCTGGTATTAGTGGCTGATGGACACGTGAGCGGCCTGCGGATCGATCATCTGGACGGACTTTGGGATCCACAGGCGTATCTCGATCGGCTCCAGCGTGCAGTCAAACCCGGCAGCGAGAGCGATGGCGGTCGCTTCGTAATCGTCGAGAAGATTCTGGCCGAAGAAGAGAAAATCCCCCCGGAGTGGCCTGTTGCCGGTACGACGGGCTACGAGTTCATGAACGTTCTGAATGGCCTCTTCGTCGATCGTGAAGGGCTTGGAACGCTAGTAAGAACCTATCGAGACGTCACCGGAACGACCGATTCATTTCACGAACTCGTATATCGAGCCAAACTACGCGTCCTGGAGGAGTCCTTCGCGGCCAATGTCCAGTCTCTCAGCGCGCTCCTTGGGCGTATCGCGGACATCGACCGCCACGGTCGTGATCTCACGTTCGAATCGCTACGCGCGGCAGTGGTGGAAGTGACAACCACGCTCCCGGTCTATCGGACGTACGTCAACAGCTTTGAGGTCGACGAAGCCGATCGAGCGTGGATCGAGACCGCAATCGGAGAGGCAATCGGTCGCAGGCCCGAATTGCGCCACGCGCTTGCGTTCGTCCGACGGGTGTTGCTTCTGGAAATTCCACCAGACCTTGCGGCCGACGACCGCGGCGACTGGCTTTTGTTCGTAATGCGATGGCAACAAATGACTGGTCCCGCGATGGCTAAAGGAGACGAGGACACGGCTCTCTACCAGTACAACCGTCTCGTATCGCTCAACGAGGTGGGTGGTCGGCCAGACACGGAAGGCGTCTCGATCGACGAATGGCACAAGTACGCCCAGCGCACGCAGATAATGTGGCCTCAGACATTGAATGCCACGTCGACTCACGACACTAAACGAAGCGAGGATGTCCGCGCTCGCATCGCCGTGCTGAGTGAGATCCCAGACGAATGGGACGCGGCGGTGAGCCGCTGGCGGGAGTTCAACGCCGACGCGCGATCCGTGCGCAACGGCGTTCCCGTTCCCGACCCGAACGTCGAATGGTTGATCTATCAATCGTTGGTTGGCGTTTGGCCGAACTCGGACAGTAACTGCGCACAACTGGTGGATAGATTGAAGGGATATGTCACTAAGGCGCTGCGAGAAGCCAAGATCCACACGAGCTGGACCTCGGTCGATTCTGTCTACGAGTCGGCGGTACTCGGATTCGTGGAAGCGATTCTCGACAAATCAGCAGCGACCTCGTTCCTGGATGACTTTGCGGCGTTTCATCAGCGCATCGCTCCGGCCGGAGCGGTGAACTCTCTCAGCCAGCTTGTGCTGAAACTCACCGCTCCCGGCGTGCCGGACGTCTATCAGGGGACGGAACTGTGGGATTACAGCCTGGTCGACCCCGACAATCGCCGTCCGGTGAACTACGAGTTGAGACAAAATTACCTGCAGGAGTTGAGCGATTCACCTCTTGATGGCGCAGAGCTCACTCGCAATCTCAGCCATAACTGGACCGATGGTCGCATCAAACTGTGGGTTCTGCATCGAACGCTGCAACTGCGAAATACGCATTCGACGCTCTTCTCGGATGGTACGTACGCCCAAGTGGCGGTATTTGGGCCGGCACGTCAGCGCGTCATCGCATTCGCCCGGGAGCATGGCGAGCAACAGGCACTCATTTTGGCACCTCGACTGGTCGCTCGACTTCTCGATGTGAATCGTGGTCTGAGCTTATCGGGGGTGTGGGACGAGACGCTCGTCTCGCTGCCTCGATCCTACAGCGGCCAGTGGACGAACGTGTTCAGCAAAGCTCAAGTCCAGATCGGGATCGACGGTTCCGGTGCAGACCTGGCAGTCGGGGACGTTCTTGGCCAATTTCCTGTCGGACTGTTGATACGCGGCTAGTGGAGCAGTGAAAGAGGCGCCGAAAACACGTCAGACTGTCTCGCCGATTGGTCCTTCACGGCCGAATCCTTTAGAATCATGGCCGATCCTGACCAGGCGGGCCTGTAGCTCAGCGGCAGAGCAAGGGGCTCATAACCTCAAGGTCGTAGGTTCGAATCCTACCAGGCCCACCCAGATCGAGACCCATTGCCGCCATGGATTAACCATGCTAGACTGTGTACGTACGCATTGAACGGACAATGCTTAGTGATTGAACCCACAGATCTCGCGCGACGCATCGCCGCCATCGCATCGGACGCGTTGGCAACGGATATCCAGGTTCTGGACATTCGGGAGTTGACAACCATCGCGGAGTGTTTCGTCATCGCCTCGGCCGACAATGTGCGTAAGTTGAGAGCAATGGGAGAAACGATCGCCCGCGAGCTTCGTGAAGAGGGTATCCGGCCCGAGCGACGCGAAGGGGTTCCAGAAACCGGATGGATTGTGCTCGACTACAGTTCCGTGATCGTTCACCTGTTTACGGAAGAGCAACGCGAGCATTACCGGCTTGAAGATCTGTGGACCGATGCCCATCGGCTTCTGGTGATTCAGTAACGAGACGTTTCTCGAGTTCGGCACGAGGAGGAGCGTTGTGACTGCACAATCGAAATCAGGCTTCGTCCTACCATTTACCATAGGTACAGCATTTGGGGTGATTGGCGGCGTGACGCTGGGAGCACTGCTTGGACACCGGTTGTTCACGGCAATGCTTGATCTGTGGTCGCTCTTCGGACACGACGCCGACCAGGAACCGCCCTTCGATTTGCTTCTTCAGTAAGATCGAGTTCGCCCGCCGTCACTCGTCCATGGGTGGTGGC
This sequence comes from uncultured Chloroflexia bacterium, assembly GCA_963713965.1. Taxonomy (GTDB): domain Bacteria; phylum Chloroflexota; class Chloroflexia; order Thermomicrobiales; family Thermomicrobiaceae; genus CALAGB01. The sequence goes on along the minus strand of OY970217.1, from coordinate 204,166 downwards.
GGGCTTTCCTCCAGCCGCTCGATCACTTCTTCAGGATCCGCTCCTCGTTCCAGGTCTGAAAGCGCCAGATCCAGGTCAGGGTCGAGCGGCTCACCCATCTGCGCGCTCATCTGACGCGTCCAGCGTGCGATCTCGCGCGGATCGGTGTCGTCGTCGAATCCGAACGGATTGGAGTCGAAGTTCTCGCCATAGGGATCGCCGTACGGATCACCGCCCATACCCATTCCCATCCCCATGTCCATCCCGCCGCCCATGTCGCCGAAATCGCCCATGCCTGATTCGTCCGACTGAGGCTCGGAGCGACTTCCGCCACGTCGGACGACGACGCGAGAAAAGAGTCGTTCCAGGTTGGTGCCGCCGCAGATAGGGCAGACAGGATCGGTGACCGAGGAATAAGAGCGGAAGAATACGCTCACTTTCTTGCGGCAGTCAGTGCAGCGGTACTCGTAGATCGGCACGTCAGGGTCTCCTTGAAAGCTCCGTCATCGGTGCTTCGAGATGCCGGCGATTTATGCGCGCCAGCAGCGCCAACAGCACCACACCGATGATTCCGGCCCCTACTAATGCAAAGAATTTCAGCTCAGGTTTCGGTATGAAGAGGGATAGGCCGCCCAGCAACGCCGACAGACCCGTAAAGAGAAGCACAATCTGCCGCTGGGTCCAGCCAAGATCGAGCAGGCGGTGGTGCAGGTGTCCGCGATCGGCCTGAAGCGGCGATCGGCCGTTGAGAATTCGGTAAACGATGACCCAGGCAACGTCGAGAATCGGGATCCACAGTGCAAGTAGGGCTGTGGCGATCTTTGCGCCACCAATGATCGAAATCACAGCCAACGTGAATCCCAGAAACATGGCACCCACGTCCCCCATCAGAATGCGTGATGGGTGCCAATTGTATGGCAGGAAACCGATGACCGCACCGCCCAACGCGGCCGGCAGGAGCGAGATGGTGAATTGCGGGTCCCCGGCGGGCCTAAAGAACGTGTGGAAGAAAAGAACCGCTGCGGCCACCAGTGTGACGCTGCCCGCCAAGCCATCCAGACCATCGATCCAGTTGAGCGTGTTCATGGCACCGACGATCCAGAAGAGGGTAAATCCGATCGCGATCAGCAGAGGCAAATGCACGACCCCACCGAACGGGTTGTTGAACTGATCGATGACGAGTCCATGGGATTCGCCGCGCAGACGTGGAACGATGATAATGGCCGCGGCCGCGACCTGCCAGATCAGCTTGGCTCTCGCTGAAACGCCGACCACGTCGTCGACCAGCATGACAGCCACGACGATCACCGCTCCAGCCAGCAGCAGCGTGATGCGTTCAACCTCGATCGGGTAGCGTTGCACAGGAAGACAGAAGCTCAGCGCAACCGCGGAGACGAACGCGATGAACATTACGACGCCGCCAATGCGCGGCAGCGGTTTTGTGTGAACTTGGCGGTCTTCTGTTGGCACGGATACGAGCCCGAGCTGATGCGCCACGCGGATCAGTGTCGGAAGCAGCGAACTCGTAACGATCGCCGCAAGACAAATGATGAGAATGGCGATGATCGCGTGTGTCAGCACGACCGTCGGACCCTATTGAGCATCTAATCGTCACCCATGGTCGAGACTTCCGGTCGCACGCCCGGAAGGGGGAGCGAGGAGACGAGTTCCGCGACCTCGGCGCGCGCAGACTCCATGACCGTCACGTCATCCGGCGACCGCAGCACTGTCGCGATTAGTCGTCCAGTGGTCCGCATCTCGTCCGGACCAAAGCCGCGAGTCGTCATCGCGGGAGAGCCGAGCCGAATGCCGGTTGTCTGGGTCGGCGGTCGCGTATCCCCTGGGATGGCGTTCTTATTGGCCGTGATTCCAACCTCATCGAGCAATCGCTCGGCTTTGCGGCCACTCATGTTGAGCGACGTCAAATCGACGAGCATCAGGTGGTTGTCGGTACCGCCCGAGACGACGCGAAGTCCCTCTGACTGAATAGTGTCAGCGAGCACCTTGGCATTCTCGAGCACGCGCTCGATGTAAGCTCGGTAATCTGGTGTCAGCGCCTCACCCAGCGCCACTGCCTTTCCGGCAATTACGTGCATCAGCGGGCCGCCCTGCATGCCGGGGAAAAGCGTCTTGTCGATTCCCTTCCCGTGCTCGGCATCAGACATGATCATGCCGCCCCGCGGGCCACGCAGCGTCTTGTGAGTCGTCGTCGTGGTGATGTGTGCGTTGCCAATTGACGTCGGATGCAGCCCGACCGCGACCATTCCGGCGATGTGAGCGATGTCAGCCATGAGCACGGCGCCGATCTCATCAGCGATCTCGCGGAATTTAGCGAAGTCGATGAGCCGAGAATAGGCACTCGCACCCGCGATGATCATTTTGGGCTGAACTTCCCGAGCGGCGGATCGGACGCGGTCAAAATCGATCTGTTCGGTCTCAGGGTTGAGCTCGTAGAAGTGAGCCTCGAAGAATCGGCCGGAGAAGTTGACGCGGAGACCGTGTGTGAGGTGTCCTCCCTGGTCCAGACTCATCCCGAGGATGCGATCTCCTGGATCCAGAACCGAGAACATGGCTGCCATGTTTGCCTGAGCGCCAGAATGCGGCTGTACGTTGACGTGATCGGCCCCAAACAGCTTCTTGGCTCGTTCGATCGCAAGTGTTTCCACCTGATCGACGCATCCACACCCACCGTAGTAGCGCTTCCCCGGATACCCCTCCGCATATTTATTGGTCAGTACGGAACCAACCGCCCGCATGACCGCCGCGCTGGTGAAGTTCTCCGACGCGATCAACTCAATAGTATTGACCTGGCGATCGCGTTCGCAGTCAATGATTCGCGCCACGTCCGGGTCCGAGGACCGGAGAAGATCCATACAGTGTTCCTTTCAGCGGTCTGGAGTGCGTTGCTTGAGCCCATTCGGAGCGAGTGTAACATAGCCGATTCGTCAAACTACTCGCGTGGGTTACGGCCTCGTAGCCGGATCACGATTGGTGTGCCCGTAAACCCATACTCCTTACGCAACGTGTTCTCGAGATACCTACGGTAAGAGAAATGCACGTTCTGGGGGGCGTTGCAGAAGAAGATGAAAGTCGGCGGTTCTGTTGACGCCTGGGTCACGTAATAGAACTTCAACCACTTATTCGGCTTGGTCGGCGGTGCGTGCCGAATGATGACGTCCCGCAGCAGTCGATTGAGATCACCGGTAGGGATGCGCTTGCTGCGTTCCGTCAGGACACTGAGAGCAAGATCCATAATTTGTCCGACACGCTGCCCGGTGAGTGCCGAGGTGAAGACGATGGGTGCGTACGGGATGAACTCGAATTCCTGCTGGGCCTTCTCGATGAACTCGTTCATGGTCTTGTCGTTTTTCTCGACCAGGTCCCACTTGTTCACCACCAGGATGACGCCTTTGTTCCGTTCCACGATGTAGCCAGCCACGTGCTGGTCCTGCGCGGTGAAGGGCTCTGTCGCATCGAGTACCAGAACCGCGACGTCACACCGCTCGATGGCGCGGAATGACCGCAACACACTGAACTTCTCGATGCCTTGATCGATGCGGCCGCGCCGGCGAATCCCAGCGGTATCGATCATCGTCAATCGCTGCTCGGCCCAGGTGATGTCGGTGTCGACCGCGTCACGCGTTGTCCCCGGAACTTCAGAGACGATCTGTCTCGTGTCACCCAAGAGCGAATTGAGGATGGCCGATTTGCCGACGTTTGGTCGACCAACAATCGCGATGCTTGGCAGCTCATGCTCGTCCTCTGTTCCTTCGGACGGCGGTAGCGCATCGACAACGCGATCGAGCAGATCGCCGACGCCAACACCGTGCAACGCGGATACCGGTAGTGGCTCTCCCAAACCCAGCTCGTAGAAATCGACGGCGGCATCTTGCCGCACGCGCGACTCGGTCTTGTTCGCGACCACAAGCACCGGGAGATTGCTGCGCCGGACTAGATCGGCGACCTCGTAATCTCCGGCGGTCACCCCAACTTCACCGTCAACCAGCAACAGGAGCAAATCAGATTCTTCAACGGCGAAGAGGGCCTGACGTTGGGTCGCTGTCGAGATCTCCGCCGAGCTCGATTTTTCGATCTCCTGCTCAGCTTGCAGCCCGCCGGTATCGACGATGTCGAAATGGACCCCGTTCCAGTCCGCCTCCGCGTACATGCGGTCGCGCGTGGTCCCAGCGACGTCCTCAACGATGGCGCGTCGCTCGTTGATGATGCGGTTGAAGAGCGTCGACTTGCCGACGTTCGGGCGTCCAATAATCGCGACCAATGGTTTGCGCATGATGTGAGTCTCTCAATCAGGTCGTAGTGCAATTACAGGTTCAACGCAAGTTACAGTCAGGTTTCAAATTGCCGTCGTAAGGAAGCCGGCCACCTGGTCCGCTTCAATCCATCAAATGTCACACGTCAGCGTCCAGCCGATTAAGACAAACGGAGCGGGCTGTGAGCCCGCTCTCCGGCGATCGCTCAATTGTTCCGCATCCGGTCAAGTTTGACCAACCAGTCGAACCTGCCGGGCAACGTTGCGGAGATGGCGGTTCAGTGGCCGCCCTGCTCTTCGGCAAAGCCAGTGTAAACCTTGGAATCCATCAGATTCCCGACTTCTGACGTGTCGCTCATCTTCACCTTGACGAGCCAGGCCTTGTCGTACGGCGAGGAATTGACAAGCTCCGGCGAATCGACGACTTCCTGATTCGCCTCAAGCACTTCACCGCTGAGCGGGGAGTATATGTCGGACGCGGCCTTGACCGACTCGATCACCCCGAGCGGCTCGCCCTGGGTGATTGTCGAACCAGGCTCAGGAAGCTCGAGGTACGTGATGTCGCCAAGCTCGTTCTGTGCGAAGTCACTTACACCGATGACAGCCTCGTCGCCGTCGACCTTAGTCCACTCGTGGCTCTTGGTGAAATACAGTCCATCCGGAATCTCAGTCATTGAATCTGTCCTCCACATCGCCCGGCTGTCGCTGCCGGCAACTACCGTTTGTAGAATGGCGTTCGGATCTGCTCCGCATCAACCGCTTTGCCGCGGATCATGATCTGGAGCGGCTTTCCGACACCTGCATACGACTTATCGATCAGCGCAAGTCCGATATTCTCACCGAGCGTAGGGGACGACGTACCGCTGGTGACGAACCCGACGTTCGTGCCATCAACCTGTACGTCGAAATGTGCTCGCGGTACCCCGCCACGCGACACCATCTTGAAGCCGACGAGCCGCCGGTTGACGCCTTCTTCCTTCTGCTTCACCAGTGCGTCACGTCCGATGAAATCGCCCTTATCGAGCTTGACGGCCCAGGAAAGCCCAACTTCCAACGGAGTAATTGATTCGGAGAGCTCGTTGCCGTACAGGGCCATCTTCGCCTCGAGGCGTAGGGTGTCTCGAGCTCCGAGTCCGATCGGCTTAATCCCGTCATCCTCACCAACCTCGAGCAGCTTGTTCCATATCGCCAGGACCTGCTCGATCGGGCAATAGATTTCGAAGCCGTCCTCGCCGGTATACCCAGTGCGTGCCACCATGCAGGGGACCTGGTTGACCGTCGTTTCAACGGCGCTGAAATACTCGACGTCAGAGAGTTCCCCGTCGGTGATGCTCTGCAGGATCTGCTCGGCGAGCGGACCCTGAATGGCGATCATGCCGGTGACACCTGAAACATCCTCTACCGATACGTCTAGCTCGGACCGGTTCTTCCGCTGTTCCTGCATCCAGGCGATATCTCGTTCCGCGTTGGACGCGTTCACAACGACGAAGAACCCGTCACCGTCTGGACGACGGTAAACGATGATGTCGTCAATAGGGCAACCCGTTGGCAAAAGCAGCATCGAATACTGCGCCTGCCCCGGCTCCAGCTTGGAGACGTCGTTCGTCGTGATGTATTGCAGGAATGACAGCGCGTCATCGCCGCGAATGTCGACCTGACCCATGTGTCCAAGGTCAAACAGCCCGGCATTGTGACGAACGGTGTTGTGCTCGTCGATGATGCCAGTGAACTGGACAGGCATGTACCACCCGGCGAACTCGACCATACGGCCACCGAGCTCTTCATGTCTCTCCGAAAGCGGTGTCCTCTTGGGTTCAGACACGCGCCGATCTCCTTCCCGAAATCGCAATCAAACCGACCGATTGTAAGGACCGGTCGGTGGAGCCGTCAAGCTCTGACTATGCCGTTTCCACTCGCTCGAAGGAGAGCTTGTCCATCTCCATCTGCACGGGAACCGGATAGACGCCGGTCAGGCAGGCGGTGCAGAAGCGATCTTTCGGCAGATCAATAGCGCGTAACAGTCCGTCGAGGCTGAGATATTTGATCGAGTCGGCGCCAATTATTTCGCCGATCTCTTCGACCGATTTGTTGGCGGCGATGAGTTCGTCGCGGCGCGCCATGTCGACTCCCAAATAGCAGGGCCACATGATCGGAGGAGCATGCACTCGCATGTGTACCTCACGCGCGCCGTTCTGGCGCAACAGTTCGACGATGGGCCGGCTCGTGGTGCCGCGGACGATGGTGTCGTCGACCACAATCACTCGCTTGCCTTCGAGCACCTCTGGCAGCGCGTTGAACTTGAGCTTGACACCTTGCTCGCGGAGACGCTGGTCCGGCTGAATGAATGTGCGGCCGATATAGCGGTTCTTGATGAGAGCCTCGGCGTACGGAATTCCAGACGCCTGCGAATAGCCGATGGCAGCTGGAATGCCCGAATCGGGCATTGGGACGACGAGATCTGCTTCGACGTTGTTCTCGTGCCACAGTTCAGCGCCCATACGTTGGCGCGCCAGGTGCAGGCGTCTGCCCATCAGCTGGCTGTCGGGACGCGCGAAGTAAATGAACTCAAAGATGCAAGTCGCCTGCTTACCGTCCCAATCGTCCATCTTGTAACTCTGCATCCCGTCGGCGTCCACGATGACGATCTCGCCGGGATCGACATCTCGCTCAAAAGTCGCGCCTATGGTTGCCAGCGCGCATGTCTCGGACGCGAGAACCCAACCGTCGTCGCCGATGCGGCCGATGCAGAGAGGACGAATGCCTTTCGGATCGCGCACCCCAATCAGAGCGTCCTTCGTCAAAATCGCCAGGCTGTAAGCCCCCAGAAAGCGAGCCATGGCCTGACGCACACGCATCGCCAAATTTGGCCCGTGACTCTGCGCAATGGCCCAGGTAAGCGCTTCTGTGTCGGTCGACCCCTCGAAAACCACACCGTGCTCGATCAGATCTCGACGCAAGATGGCGCTGTTCACCAAGTTGCCATTGTGCGCGACCGCGACCTCGCCAGAATCGCCCGCGACCAAAAACGGTCCGGCATTTTTGGCCTGACTGGAACCGGTGGTGGAGTAACGAGTGTGCCCGACGGCGATGTGGCCGGTCAATCGGGAGAGGTCATCCTCGGAGAACGCGGTATTGACGAGGCCCATGCGAGTGTGAATACGCAGGCGCTGACCGTCGGCAGTGGCGATTCCAGCGCTCTCCTGGCCGCGATGCTGGAGGGCGTAGAGGCCGAAGTATGTGAGACGGGCAACGTCCTCATGCGGCGCGTAAACCCCAAAGACGCCACACTCTTCTCGAGGTTCGTCGAACGGCATCAGGGGCTGCCCTTCCTTAATAAATTCGTTTCCAAATCCAAGTCTATCATGCCCTGATCATACGTTCGGGTTGTTTGCCTTTACATCAAGTGCTGAATTCCACGACTCACGCAGGCTCTCGAGCGAGAGATCGATCGTGCCCGCGATCACGAAATTCGATCCGCTGACATCGCCAAGCCGCACAAACGGAACATCGTTTCGGCTGAACAAGTCCTCCAGGTCCGCGTCACAGTCAGCGTTGGCCTGAAGCAGCACACGCGAGGCAGCCTCACCGAATAGCGTCTGATCAACTCGATTGCCATTCACCTCGAAAAGTTCGGACAGGTCGAACTGCCCACCGACCAAACCTCCGATGCAGCTCTCGGCCAGAGCGACCACGAGCCCGCCTTCGGAGCAGTCATGTGCCGCACGAACGAGCCGCTGCCGAATCGCCTGACGGGTCGTCTCCTGCACGTTGAGCTCGAGGTCGAGCTCGACCGCAGGCGGTGCTCCCGCCGTCCTGTCATGCACGCGGGCGAGATACTCGCTCCCACCCAGAGACGCGGTCCGTGCACCGATGAGATAGACCGCTCCAGATTGCTTGAACGACGAGCCCGCATGCAGGCTGATATCGTCCAGCACGCCGACGCCGCCGATGGTCGGGGTTGGCAAGATCGCTTCGGAGCCGGTCTGGTTGTAGAGGCTGACGTTGCCGCTGACAACCGGAGCTTCCAGTGCCCGACATCCTGCCGCCATCCCCTCGATTGCATTCTGGAGCTGGTAATAGACCTCGGGACGTTCGGGATTGCCGAAATTGAGGCAGTTCGTAAACGCGACCGCTTCACCGCCGACGCATGCGATGTTGCGCGCCGCTTCGACGACCGCGTGCAGCCCGCCGAGATAGGGATCGAGATAGCAATAGCGCGGGTTGCAGTCGGTCTTCATGGCCAGGCCCCGGTTGGTTCCCTTGATCCGGATGACCGCTGCATCGCCTTTGCCCGGTCCCACCACAGTGTTCGTCATGATGGTTGAGTCGTAGGTACGCGTGACCGGGAGTCGACTTCCAATGTTGGGAGAAGACAGGAGCTGTTTCAGCGCATCCTCGGGCGACGGCGCGCCCGCGTTCCCAAGGTCGGGCAGCGTCTTCGGATCAAACGATCGAAGCTCGGCGATCCGCGCCGACTCGATGCCGTCCCGCACGTAGGTTGGGCATTCGTCAGTCAGTAATGTTGCTGGGATCTCGGCGACGACCTGTCCACTATCCGATACACGTACGATACCGTCATCCGTGACGCGCCCGATGACGTCCGAATGTAGATCCCAGTGGTCGAAGACCGCGCGAACCTCGTCGAGACCTTCCTGCGTCACAATGACGAGCATGCGCTCCTGACTTTCGGAGAGCATCACTTCATAGGGGGTCATGCCCGACTCGCGCCGTGAGACATGGCCAACGTCAATCTCAATGCCCAGTCCGCCACGGCTGGCACTCTCAACGATCGAACTGGTCAGCCCGGCAGCTCCCAGATCTTGCATGGCCACCACGTGCTCTGAATTCAGAACCTCAAGGCACGCCTCAAGCAACAATTTTTCCAGGAACGGATTGCCGACCTGGATCACGCCACGATGTGACTTCTCCGGGTCATCGACCGATGCGAATGTGGCGCCGTGAATGCCGTCGCGACCCGTGTCGGCGCCGACCAACAGCACCAGATTTCCGACACCCGAGGCCATGGCCCGCATGAGGTCATTGCGCTTGGCCACTCCGACGCACATGGCGTTGACGAGCGGGTTGCCCGAATAGGACGGGTCGAAGAAGATGTCGCCCGCGACCGTTGGGATGCCGAGACAGTTGCCGTAGCCACCGATGCCGCCAACCACACCACTGAAGAGATAGCGGTTGCGCTGCTCGGTTAGAGGGCCAAATCGAAGGGAATCGAGGATCGCAACCGGACGCGCGCCCATAGTGAAGATGTCGCGCACAATTCCGCCAACGCCGGTTGCCGCTCCTTCGTATGGCTCGACGGCCGATGGGTGATTGTGTGATTCGATCTTGAAGACGGCGACCAGCCCATCGCCAATGTCGACCGCACCCGCATTTTCACCTGGGCCTTGCGCGATGCGCGGACCTTCGGTCGGCAACAGCCGCAGCAAAGGGCGCGAATTTTTGTAGCCGCAGTGTTCGCTCCACATTGCACCGAACATGCCGAGCTCGACCTCGTTCGGCGCACGGCCGAGCTTCTCGACGACGAGGTCGTACTCTTCCCGCGTCAGCGCGACTTCAGCCAGTACCTCGGGTGTGATTTCCAGCAATTTCGCTACCCTTTTGTGTGCGCTCAGCGCTTAGCCCGCGGCGGCCGTCAATCCCGCCTCGAGAACCGAGGAAAGTACCTTCAAACCATCGTCGCTTCCGATGAGCGCGTCAAACGCGCGCTCTGGATGTGGCATCAGGCCGACGACGTTGCGTGCCTCATTACAGATTCCCGCGATGGCGTTCACCGAGCCGTTCGGATTGAATTCAGGATCGCGGTGCCCGTGCGGGTCGGTGTAGCGAAACACAACTTGCCCGTTGGCTTCGAGCCGTGCGAGCGTCTCATCGTCGGCGTAATAGCGCCCCTCGCCATGCGCGATCGGCAGCGTCAGAACCGTTCCGTCATCGATCGCGGAGGTCCAGGGCGTATCGCTACGCTCCACCCGGGTGTAAACCCACGTCGACCGAAACTGCAGCGAGCCGTTGGGCAAAAGAGCCCCCGGCAACAATCCGGCTTCGGTCAGCACCTGGAAGCCATTGCACATGCCAAGAATCGGTCCGCCCCGCTTGGCGAATGCCGCAACTGATTCCATAACCGGCGCGAAGCGAGCGATGGCTCCGGCGCGCAGGTAGTCCCCGTACGAGAACCCACCAGGAATGAGCAGACAATCGAAGCGGCTCAGGTCGGTCTCTCGATACCAGACCGGCTCGACCGGCTGGCCGAGCCCCATTTCAATCGACTTCAGCGCGTCATGATCGCCGTTGCTGCCGGGGAACGTGATCACCGCGAAACGCATACGCACCTCACTCCGAGCGATCGGCCTCAGCGGCCGCGAGCGTGAAGCGATACTGTTCGATGACTGGATTTGCCAGAAGTTTGTCGCACATCTGAGTCACGCGATCTTCCGCGACCGCCGAATCATCGCCTTCCACCCACACTTGAATGAACTTGCCGGCCCGCACAGCGTCGACCTCCTCGTATCCGAGCATGTGAAGTCCATCGCGGATGGCCAACCCCTGCGGGTCATTCACTACCGGCTTGAGCGTCACGAACACGTCCGCTCGCCAGCGTTTCGTTCCGATTCCGGATGAAGTCGACAACGGCCTCTCCTCCAACTTAACTGAGTGGGAATAGCGGATGCCCGGTAATCCGTTCGTAGGCTTCCATGTACTTTTGCGACGTTGCCTCGGCGACATCATCGGGCAGCGCCGGAGCCGGTGGCTCGCGATCCCATCCCGAGGACGTGAGCCAATCTCGCACGAACTGCTTGTCGAACGATGGCTGCGCCGAACCTGGTGAGTAGCGCTCCGCGTCCCAGAATCTCGAGCTGTCGGGCGTAAGCGCCTCGTCAATGAGTGTCAACTCACCGTCGATCGTGCCGAATTCGAATTTGGTGTCGGCAATGATGATGCCCTTGTCTGCCGCGTAGGACTCCGCCGCCGAATAGAGTGAAATGGTGCGGTCACGCAACCTACTAGCCTCCTCCACCCCTACGGTGCTGCACATCTGCTCGAACGATATATTTATGTCATGTCCCGAGCTCGACTTTGTAGCCGGCGTGAAGATCGGCTGCGGTAGCTTGGCGCTCTCAACCAGACCGGCCGGTAGCTTAAGTCCGGCGACTTCTCCGGAATTGCGATATTCGGCCCAGGCAGAGCCCGATAGATAACCGCGAGCGACGCATTCGATATCGACGCGTTCAGCTTTGCGCACGATCATCGCGCGACCCTCATAGGCGCTGAGCTTCGCGCATAGGTCGTTCGGCAAGCTCGTCAGATCGGTCGAGATCAAATGGTTCGGGACAATCTGGCCCAGGCGGCCAAACCAGAATCGAGAAAGCTGTGTGAGCACGATCCCCTTGTTCGGGATGCCGGTCGGCAGAATCGAGTCGTACGCCGAAACGCGGTCAGTCGCGATCATCAACAACCGGTCACCGAGATCGAACGTCTCGCGGACCTTGCCGCGACTGTAGAGTGGCAACCCTGGAATCTCGATGTGGTCGGTCAGAACTGACACACGGCCCTCTTATCCCGCCGAAACCGGCGCTGGCACGTCCAGACACAATCGTTTGAACGTGGCATCGATGTGCTTCAGGTGGTGACTGACGTCGAACGCATCCTCGATCTGCTCGTCGGATAGGCGCGAGCGAACTTCTGCGTTGTCGCGCAGCAGGATGCTCAGGTGCGTCCCCGTGTCCCACGCCTCGTGCGCGGAATGCTGCACCACGCGGTACGCATGTTGACGGTCCATTCCCGATTCGACCAGCGCCAACAGCAAACGTTGCGAGAAGATGGCGCCGTGGGTCGCGTTCAGGTTGGCCAGCATCCGCTCCGGATAGACTTTCCAGCCGCTCACGATTTCGGTCATGAGATCGAGCATGTAATCGAGAAGAATAAAGGCGTCCGGGAACGTCACTCGCTCCGCCGAGCTGTTGCTGATGTCCCGCTCGTGCCACAGCGTGACGTTCTCGAGCGAGGTGACGGCAAAGCCGCGCACCAGCCGAGCAAGACCGCTCACGCGCTCGCTCTCATGCGGGTTGCGCTTGTGCGGCATGGCCGATGAGCCCTGGTTGCCTGGATCGAACGGCTCCTCCAGCTCACGGACCTCAGTTCGTTGCAGGTGGCGAATCTCGGTCGCGAACTTGTCGAGCGATGAAGCCAACAGCGCCAGAGTCCCGATGACGTGGGCGTGCCGGTCACGCTGGATGATCTGGGTGGAAACCGCGTCCACATGCAGACCAAGCCCGGCGCAGACGTCCTCTTCCAGATCCGGGGGCACGTTTGCATGCGTCCCGACCGCCCCGGAGATCTTGCCGACTCGGATGTCTTCACGCGCGGCATCGAGACGGATGCGATGGCGACGAAGCTCGTCATACCAGACTGCGAGCTTGAATCCGAACGTTATTGGCTCGGCATGGACTCCATGCGTCCGCCCAATCATGACCGTGTCTTTGTGGGCAACCGCTTCGTTGCCAATTGCTTCGATAAGCTTATCGACGTCCTCGATCACAAGGTCGAGACCCTGCACGATCTGCATCGCCATGGCCGTATCGATCACGTCAGAACTGGTAAGTCCCAAATGGATGAAGCGCGAGTCTTCGCCAACGGTCTCGCCCATCGCTCGCAGGAAGGCGATCACGTCGTGGTCGGTTTCCTTTTCGATCTGCTTCATGCGGTCGAGATCGCAGGTAGCCTTGCGGATTTTGGCCATCGCCTCCGAGGGGATCACGTCCCGCTTGGACCACGCTTCGGCCACGGCGATCTCGACCTTGACCCAGAGACCGATCTTGTTGCGCTCACTCCAGATGCGACCCATTTCTGGGCGTGTATAGCGATCAATCACTGAATTTCTCCTCGCCGAACCGAACCGGTGCGCCGGACACTGCGCCGTCTAGAATCGCGGCCTCGGGCACGACGGTCACCATGCAATTGTGCAGGTTGTCGCTCGAAGGGACGTAGACGCGCAGATAATTGCCGGTGAAGCCGCTCCACAACGTCACCCCTGGAATAACGTCTTCGTGCGGCTGCTCCAGAAGCACGTCGGTTTCTCGTCCGAATTGACGCTGGACGAACGAATGGTGCAACTGATCGCCAATTTCGCGCAGACTCGCTGAGCGTCGATCCTTGACTCTGGGCGCTATCTGGTTGGGCATGGACGCGGCCGCGGTCTCACGTCGAGCCGAGAACGGGAAGACGTGGATATTGGCAAAGGCCATCTCACGCACGAAATCGCATGTCTCCTCGAATTCCTGATCGGTCTCGCCGGGAAAGCCGACGATAACGTCCGTCGTGATGCCGATTTCAGGGATCTCTTCCCGCAAACGCCGGACGGAGCGCCGGAATTGCTGGAGGTTGTACCAGCGTTTCATACGCCGCAGCACTGTCGCGCTGCCGCTCTGCAACGCCATGTGCAGATGCGGCGACATACGGGGCCGCTTGAGAATAGAGATGAAGCGCTCGTCGATCTCGTGTGGACCGACGGACGTGACACGCAGCCGCTCTACCGCCGTATGGTCGAGGACGTATTCAAGGAGATCGGCCAGACGCAGCGTCTGGTCGCCATTGGGCCACTTGTAGGTTCCGACGTGTGTGCCGGTCAACACGATCTCGCGATAACCGGACTCGACCGCCTGCTGCATTTCCTTCGCGACTTGATCCGGGCCAATGTTGCGCGGACCTCCCCGAGCCCGAGGAATGACGCAATAGGTGCAATGCGCGCGGCAGCCTTCCTGAATCTTTATCGTCCGGCGAGTACGGGTCTCGACTTGATCAAGTGGTCTCTCCAAATCGAACGCGGCATGATCCCATTCCACGCGTGTGAGGATGTCGTCCACGACCGTTAGCTTGTCGATCGACCCGGCAACCAGATCGACCTCGTCTATCGCACGCAGTTCTTCCGGTGCGACGGATGGATAACATCCGATCGCCGCAACCAGTGATTCAGGATTCTGTCGTTTCGCGCGCCGCAGCATCTGCCGTGAACGTCGATCGGCCAGGTGCGTCACCGTGCAGGTGTTGACGATGTAGACGTCGGCCTGGTCGGCAAACGCAACTTCGGTCAAGCCCGCGCTGCGCAGGTCTCGCCGGATCTCTTCTTCGTCACTCTGGTTGAGTTTGCAGCCGAGGGTACATATGGCGAACCGCGGCCGTGGCCGGGAGGAAACAGTGCGCTCGATCAGAGGTATTGGAGCTTTCATTGTCCCAATCGCGCAAGCAGGCTCACCAACAGGCTGATTATACATGTCTTTCCAAGTTTGACACCCTCGCAGGCGACGTTCGTACGTCAGGGACTCACCGGACAAACGGGACGTGAAAAGTACTTTTGAAGGTTGAAAGAGGGGGCCGTGGCGGGCTATAGTGACGTCGGAGTCAGAGGAGCTGGCTCGGCGGGAAAACATGGTCGTTCGGTGGGTATAGCGCCTGGGCTTGCCGTTGGGGGTGGCAAGTTGACGCGGAGGAGACTAAGCGAACCATTCGGCGGGTAGTCTCCCGGCTGGCACGGTCGTAACGATGGCCTGAAAGACGTCGAGTGATCGACGGGACAAGCGGCGATCGATGTGCGAAACCTCTCAGTGATTTCCCGCCCATTTGACATTGAATCAGCGCCGATTTGTGCCGGGCACAAGTCCTGACTTCGTGGTGTGTCCACCGCGAAGCGGCACGATGCTACCTGCCCGGCTGCGCGGGGAAAGAGAAATACTATGTGTGGGATCTTTGGGTACGTCGGCGTGAGCCAACCTGGCGGCGCCATGATACTGGATGCGTTGCGCAAGCTTGAATATCGCGGCTACGACTCGTGGGGCGTGGCGGTCGGTGCCAACGGGCACATCGACGTCGCTAAGCGCGCAGGGCGCATCGGCGATGCGACGGCATCGCTGCCTGACGCGCAGATTGGATTCGGCCACACTCGTTGGGCAACCCACGGTGGCGTGACCGACGCCAACGCTCATCCGCATCTTGATTGCTCCGGCCGCTTCGCCGTGATTCACAACGGCATCATCGAAAATTACAAACTGATCAAGGATCGGCTCATCGCATCCGGTCATGCGTTTCACAGCGAGACCGATACCGAGATCGTGGCGCATCTGGTCGAAGAACTGTTCAATGCGAATCCGCGCGAGGATCTCATCGATGCCGTGCGGCAGGTTTTCAGTCAGTTGCGCGGCCTCAACGCGATCATCGTGATGGACAACATCACTCATGAGTTGGTGGCGGTGAAGAACGTTTCGCCGCTGGTCCTCGGCAAGGGAAGCGATTCCATCTTTCTCGCCTCGGACGCCGTCGCTCTGGTTGGCCATGCAACCGCGATCCACTACCTCGAAGACGGCCAGATGGCGCGACTCACCTCCGATGGCGTGACACTCTGGTCCGCCGCAACCGGCGAGCAGCAGGAGCCGGACTTCCGGCCACTGACGCTCAGCGAGGCTGACACGTCGCTCGGAGGGTATCCGCATTTCATGATCAAGGAAATCCACGAGCAGCCGGGGGTTCTGAGTCGCATCAGTCGGGACTACTCCGAACCGGTGAAAGAGCTGGCGGCGCTGATTCGTAAGTCATACGGATCGTTCCTGGTGGGCAGCGGAACCGCAAGCTACGCGGCGCTCTCGGGCTCCTATCTCTTCTCGCGTATCGCGCGACGCCACGTGAACTTCACGGTCGGCTCCGAGTTCAAGTACCAGGAACATTTCATTACCGATCGCAGCCTGGTCATCGCTCTATCTCAGAGCGGTGAAACGGCCGACGTCATCGAAAGCGTGCTGGCGGCAAAAAAACGTGGTGCCAAAATTGCGGCGTTGGTGAATACCAAAGGCTCGACGCTTGACCGGCTTGCCGATTTCAGCATCCCCCTCGGTGCCGGACCTGAGCAGTGCGTATTGTCAACCAAGGCGTACACGGCGAAGCTCGCAATTCTGCTTATGGCAGCGCATGAGCTCAACGGTAGCCTGCACGTCGCGCGCGAACTCTTGTGGCAGACCGTGGACGGAATCGAGCAGGCGATTGCGCCAACGTCGGTGGATCTCATCCACTCGATCGCTGAATCGATCGTGGATCGTGAACATTGCTTCATCATCGGGCGCGGCCTTTCGTACCCGACAGCGCTAGAAGCGGCGTTAAAGATCAAGGAAGTCAGCTACATGCACGCGGAAGGGTTCGCGGGCGGAGAGCTCAAACACGGGGTCATCGCACTGGTCGACAAGGGCACGCCGGCAATCGTCTTTTCGCCGCTCGACGAAACACGCGACGACATCCTGTCTGGAGCCATGGAAATGCGCAGCCGCGGGGGCAATATCATCGGCGTCTCACCGGAGACCGACCACATCTTCGACGTTCACATTCCGGTCGCGGACGTTGGCGACGCCTCACCGATCATCAACGTCATCCCGGCACAGCTCCTCGGTTATCACCTGGCCCTGCTGCGCGGTTACGACCCGGACAAGCCGCGCAATCTCGCCAAGAGCGTGACGGTGAAGTAATCGTGACGCGACTGCTCGACACTCATTGTCACCTTGATCTCGATCGCTTTGACGCGGATCGGGACGAGGTTATCCAGCGAGCCTGGGACGAAGGTGTTGAGCAGATGATCTTGATCGGATTCAACCCCGAACGATGGGAGTCCGGTGCGCGACTGAGTCTGCGCTATGCCGGACTCCACCTCGCTGTTGGCCTTCATCCCACCGAGTCGGAAGGCTATAACGACGACTTCGAATCTCGCCTGAGAGAGACCGCAATTCAGCACAACGCGGTTGCAATCGGCGAGACGGGACTCGACTACCACTGGAAATCAGACACAGCGTCGATCCAGAAGGAGGCGTTTTCACGGCAGATCGAGCTGGCAAAGGAACTCGACCTTCCGTTTGTCGTGCATCAACGAGATGCCGAGGAAGACGCGCTCGACGTGCTCAGATCGGCAGATCCTCCGCATCGTGGCGTGATGCATTGCTTCACCGGCAACACCGATTTCTTGCGGGCCTGTCTCGATCTCGGTTTGCACATCGGGATCGGTGGGGCCGTGACATATCGCAAGCTGAAGGAACTGCGTGAAGCGGTTGACGTTGCCCCACTCGATCGAATCTTGCTGGAAACCGACGCACCGTTCATGACACCGAGTCCGCATCGGGGCGAACGAAACGAACCCAGTTTCCTCACGTTCATCGTCGAACGAATCGCTGAGCTTCGCGGCGTCACAGTCGACGTGGTAGCTAACGCGACCACAAACAACGCGTTGGACCTCTTTTGTTTGCCGGCGACTGTGACAGCGACCGGCGGAGGTGCTGGCTGATGCGGGTTGTGCTGGCATCGAGCAATCGTGGCAAAGTTCGGGAGCTGAAAGAGCTCCTTCCCGAGTGGATCGAAATCGTCACTGCCGACGACGTAGGAATTAGCTTACCGGAAGAGACCGGCGACACGTTCCTGGAGAACGCGTTGCTCAAAGCTAGAGCCGCGGCGCATGATTCAGGCATGGTTGCCATCGCGGACGATTCAGGACTCGAAGTGGACGCGTTGGACGGCCGACCCGGCGTGCGGTCGGCCCGATTCGCTGGCGAGGACGCCAGTGATCCCGAGAACAACGCGCTCCTCGTCGAAATGTTGCGGGACGTGACACGTGAACGGCGCACGGCTCGTTTTCGATCAGTCGTCGCCGTGGTCGCGCCCGACGGATCACAGCTTCACGACGACGGAGTCGCCGAAGGTGTTATCCTCTCAGTCCCGAGAGGTGACCACGGATTCGGATACGACCCGCTCTTCCAGCCAATTGGAATCGAGCGAACGTTCGCGGAGCTCTCTCTTGACCAAAAGAACGAAATAAGTCATCGTGGGAAAGCATTTCATAGCATAGCAGGCCGCCTCGTTCCGTTCCTGGAGGCCTATCAATCGAAACTGAATGCTGGAGTCGATGACTCCATAAGAACATCAGGGTGAAATCAATGACCGACGTTCAATCCATCGAAGCTTCCAGAGTCACACGCCAGACCGCACGCACCACATCCCTCCCCCTTGTCGCGGTCGCCGGCGTCCGTGGCAAATCGACCATTGTTTGGCTGCTAAATGAAATGTTGCGCGCCGCCGGCAGATCGACCGGCGTCTGGTCCAGTACCGGGGTCTACATTGATGGATTGAAGCAAGACGGTGAGCTTGGGCCCTGGAGCCACGTGCTGAGCGCGGCGCAGTCGGGCGCGCTCGACGTCGCCGTGCAGGAGCTCGAGACACCCCTGGTGACTGGAGTTGGTCTTCCCGAGCACATATATCCGCTTGCGGCCATTTCGACACTGTGCGGAAACAACGAGGAGTGTTTGATTAGCCCGGAAGCCAGCCAGGGCGCGTTGGCACAATCAATAGTGGCACGCGCGGTTCGACCGGACGGGTTGCTGATCCTGAACGCCGACGATCATGCCGTCCTTGAAGCAGCTGAACACACGTCTGCCGAGGTCGTTCTGTTCGCACTGCACCACGGCAATCCGGCGCTGCGCCGACACCTCAATGCGGGCGGATCCGCGGTCTGGGCGCGAGACGGGCACGTCGTGGTTGGTACTCACTCGATCAACCGCCACGTCCTGGACATCGGTGAAGCGCATTTCACGCTCGACGGCGCCTTGACCTTTCAGGTGCAAAATATCCTGTGTGCGGTGGCGTTGGCGGTCGGGCTCGACATTCCGGACACGGCAATCCGTGAAGCGCTGCGCCGGTTCAATCCCGATCCAGATCGGCTTCCCGGTAGCTGCAACATTTTCCAGGTCGAGAACGCCACTGTCGTGGTCGATTCAGCACGACAAGTCTGGACGCTCCGTTCCCTGACGCGCGGCATTCGACACCAACACCACCGCCGCATGATCACCGTCTCCGGCTGCTTCCCGCACCTTCCCGATTACCAGGTCGTCGAAGCGGGACGTCTTCTTGGACGACTCGGCGGCGCGGTCATCCTACACGCGGAAGAGATACACCGGGCGAATATCGATCTCCTCATCGACGGGATCGCCCAAAATGAGATTCCTCCCCTCGTCCTCTCGATGCCCGACGAGCAAGCTGCGATTTCGCACGCCATGCGCATGATCGGCGATGGGAGTCTCTGTCTTCTGGTCACCGATGACGTCGATCAAGCCGTGGCCGCCATTCAACGCCAGCGCTGACATTCACGACCAATTCATCGGCTGGCCGTATCATAGACGGACGTGCGCGTCCGCTATTGTTCGGTCGTGACCAAACGAGGCTCGCGCGTTGACTGACAGAGAATCCGTGGGGAGCATCAAATGCCAAAGAACGAAATCGAGGTCGGCTCGGCGGTAAGTCGACGGGGCGACTACTCATACGGATCAATGCGGGTCCTCGACCTTCCGACTGGAGGACACGAGGAGATTCCAGTCGTCATTGCCCAGGGGCTGGACGACGGCCCAACCGTGTGGGTCACCGCCAACATCCACGGTGGCGAACTGACAGGCGTCGCCAGCGTCCACAAGGTGCTGACTGATGACCTGCCACGACGTCTTCGGGGCACGCTCATCATCCTTCCAACCATCAATCCAGCCGGTCTGCAGGTCATGCAACGCTATCCCTACTACGAGGCGAAGGATCCGAATCGCGTCTGGCCGGGATTCAAGAAGAGCGACACGACTGGCATCCCGCCCGCCGTCTATCAGCAGGTGGCCCAGCAGATTTTCGACGCCGTCGTGTCGACGTCGCCAGACTGTCTTCTCGATTTGCACAACGCGTCAATCGACTCGATCCCTTTCACCATCCGGGACCGTGTGCTTCACGCTCCGGATGCCGGGGCGGACGCTCTCTCCAAAGCCAATGAGCTCGCCGACCGCCTGGACTGGCTCGCTCGCACGTTTGGACTTTCGTTGGTCAACGAATCGCCTTCCGCCAAATATGTCGACCTAGCGCTGCACCGCTCCGTGGCAGGCAGCATGGTTAACACAGCGGGAATTCCCTCGCTCACGCTCGAACTCGGCATGGGCATGGCCATCGATCCGGCCGCCGTCAGTGCGGGAGCGAACGGCATCCTGAATGTATTGCGCGGTTACGGCATGTTGGACGGTGAGGCCGAGCCGATCTCCGATGTACCGGTAATAGATCTCGGTTTTCCCGTGCGCCGGGACGACTCGGCACGAGCGCCAATCTCCGGGATTCTGCAAGCGGTCGTTCGGCCAGGTCAACCGTTTGGCGAAGGGGACCTCCTGGCGCGTATTGTCGACGTTTACGGTCGGCCGATCGACGGCGGAGAGGTCGTGGCCAAGGCGGACGGCTGGCTCATCGGCTGGAGCAACGGAATCGCGAAATATCGAGGCCAGGCCGTGGCATCTCTCGCGGTACGGGACGACGAGCCATTGATCGGCCCGCAACCAGCCTGATCTTGTTCGCTACTCCGTGTCGGATGACCACGCGTGACGGTAGACCGGTGCGGATTAGGTTCGCGTGGAAGCGATGATCGTCCGGAGGACCGTTGACGATGAATAACGCGGAGCTCGCCGAGCGACTTAAAACCTTCGCTAATCTTATCGAGATCAAAGGTGAGAACTCATTTCGCGTCAGCGCCTTCCGTCGCGCGGGCGACCTGGTCGAAGACTTCGATCGGCCCGTTTCCGAACTGGTTGCCGAGGGTACTCTTACAGACGTTCAAGGCATTGGCCCCGGCATCGCCGC
Organism: uncultured Chloroflexia bacterium; assembly: GCA_963713965.1. Lineage (GTDB taxonomy): Bacteria > Chloroflexota > Chloroflexia > Thermomicrobiales > Thermomicrobiaceae > CALAGB01. The sequence goes on along the minus strand of OY970217.1, from coordinate 183,237 downwards.
CGCGCTCACCGAGATGGTGGAGACGGGTCAATTCGCTGCCATGGATGACGTCCTCGATGTCGTTCCCTCGACCCTCCTCACCATGCTGGACATACCCGGAGTTGGGCCCAAAACCGTGGCCCGTTTCTATCGCGAGCTCGGCATCACAGACCTCATGCAACTGGACGCGGCCGCGCAACGCGGCGACATCCGCGCTGTCAAGGGCTTTGGCGCGCGACAAGAAGAGCGCATCATCAAGGGCATCGCGTTCTTGAACCGCCGCACCGGGCGTCTCTCTATCGGAACAGCATTGCCCGCGGCGGAGGCTGCCGCGCGCACGTTGGTCACTGCGCTTGGCTGCGATGCGGCCGTCGCGGGCAGTACTCGTCGCATGTGTGAAACCGTCGGGAACATCGATCTGGTCGTCGCCAGCGAGGATGCGGACGCCATAGCTGGCGTGGCCGAAAAATTCGCGTCCGACATCCAGAAGGCTCACAGAGGTCTGGTCACCGGCGACCATGATTGCGGAGTTCGGATCCGCATCCAGTCAACGGCTCCCGAACGATTTGGTACTGAGCTCGTTCGCTGGACAGGATCTCGCGCCTTCGTAGAAGCCTTGTCGGCGGACGCGAACGGCGAGCTGCCCACGGCTGCATCGGACGCGGATCTCTTCACGAACATGGGGCTGGACGTTGTTCCGCCCGAGCTTCGTGAAGATCCCGCCATGATCGAGCTTGCTCGCGAGCATCGCCTCCCTGAGCTCATAACGCTGTCCGATTTAAGGGGCGACCTGCACCTTCATTCGAACTGGAGCGACGGTCACGGCACGATCCTGGAAATGGCGAGCGAAGCGCGCGCGCTGGGTTACGAGTACCTGAGCATCGCCGACCACTCGGGTGGACTAGCCATAGCTCGTGGCCTCAATGCCGACCGACTCCGAGAGCAACGCAGAGAAATCGAGCGGGTCAATGAACTGGTGCCGGAGGTTCGGCTGCTGCGAGCCAGCGAGGTCGAAGTGCATCCGGACGGGTCGCTCGACTTTCCCGACGACGTCCTAGCGGAGCTCGATCTGGTCGTCGCTTCACTTCATTCCGCGCTCAGCCGCGGCATAGACGAGCTGACCGAGCGCATCGTGAAGGTGATCCGCAATCCTCACGTCGACATCATCGCGCACCCAACCGGCCGCATTATTGAGCGTCGACCCGGCGGCACGTATCACTGGGAGACGGTCTTCAAAGTCGCGCGTGAGACGGGCACGGCGATCGAGATCAACGCCAATCCGGCACGCCTCGATATGAGCGACGAGGTTGCACGGGAGGCTCGCATCGCGGGCGTGACGATCTCCATCGACACCGATGCCCACGACGTCAGCTCATTGCATTTGATGCGCTATGGGATTGGTCTGGCGCGCAGAGCAGGCATTGGTCCGTCGGACGTGATCAACACGCGTCCACTGAACCAGCTTCTGGCGTGGTTAAGCCGTTAGACGCTGCTCCGATGGCTGGCGAAATTCCTCGTGCTCACTGATGTCTATTGCCTCAGGGCCAATTAGGTCTGCCAAGGCCGCAGAGACGTCCTCACACCAGTCGACACCGAAGCCCGCGGTTAGATCTGCTTTCATACCGCCAGCACTCACGTGCAAGATCACGCGATCGTCGCCGGGGAACTCATCAAAGAGCTCGCGCATGCGGTGCATCGTCTGGATATCCCGATCAAGATCGGGAGACGCCAGCAGGTGCAGATGGATCTCTCTCACACGCACCGGCACCGGTTTCTCCGTCGACATGCGCGCAACGCTAGTCGCGATAAGCTGCACCCGATCGTTGCGATTGTCGACGCGCGCCGTGACTCGGACCACCGAGTCCTCGGCGATCAGGTCTGACGACGCCTCGAACACATCGGGGAAGAGCACCGCCTCGATGGAACCCGACTGATCTTCAAGTTCACAAATGGCCATCTGTCGGTTCTTCTTGGTCGTGATGCGTCGCACGCCTGAGATCAGCACGATACAGTCGATCTGCTCTCCAACCGTCTCCTCATCGATCTCGGCCAACTGCACGAACCCGCCGTCCCGGATCATGCGCATCAGGTCGTTCAGTGGGTGAGAGCTCAGGTAGAAGCCGAGCAGCTCCTTCTCCCAGGTCAGCAGCGTCTTAGGCGGCAAGCTGACGTCCGCCAACGCAGGCATGGCAATCGCGGGGCTTTCCACCTGCAGCGACGAGAACATATCGACCTGTCCGCGTTTAGCCGCTTTCTGACGTGACTGTGCCGCGTTGATGGCCGGCTCAAGCGCTTCGAGTAGCGCCCCTCGGTTGCCAAGGCAATCGAGCGCTCCACACTTGATCAGGCTCTCGGCGACCCGCCGGTTCACCAGCGACCAATCGACCGTGTCGCAAAACTCTTCGAAATTCGCGAAGCTCTTGCTCGGCAGTGAGTCTCGCGCCTCGATGATCGACTGAACTGCTCCCTCGCCGACGTTCTTGACTGTCGACAGGCCGAACCGGATTCCTGACTTTCCGCCCTCTTGATCCTCGACGATGAAGTCGACGTGGCTGCAGTTGATGTCTGGCGGCAAGACTTGAATGCCCAGCTTGGCACATTCGGAGGCAGCGGCCGCTACGCGACTCGCGGTGCCGGAAGGATGACTGGATGCCAGCCGGAAGACGGCGGTCATGTACTCGGGCGCGTAATTGGCTTTGAGATAGGCCGTTTGATAGGAGATCAATCCGTAGCAGGTGGCGTGCGCCTTATTGAAGGCGTAGCCCGCGAACGGCTCGATCAAATTGAAGATAGTCTCGGCGTCCTCTTTACTGTATCCCTTGGACTCAGCACCGGTAAGGAACTGTTCCCTTTCCGCCGCCATCTTCTCGGGAATCTTCTTGCCCATGGCCTTGCGCATCACGTCCGCTTCGCCCAGTGTGTAGCCCGCGAACTTTTGGGCAATGAGCAACACCTGGTCCTGATAGACGATGACGCCGTAGGTTTCGTCCAGAATCGAGGCCAGATCTGAATGCGGGTAGCGGATCGGCTCCTCGCCGTGCTTGGCTCGGCAGTAGGTCGGAATGTGTTGCATCGGTCCGGGTCGATAGAGCGCGACCATAGCGGCGAGCTCCGCGATCGAGCCGGGGCGCAACTCGCGAATATACCTGCGCATGCCTGCGCTCTCCAGCTGGAAGACACCGAATGTCTCGCCATTTGAGAGCATCTCGAAGGTCTTGGCGTCGTCTTCGGGCAACCGCTTCGGATCGATCTCGATCCCATGGCGCTCGCGAATGATCTCGACCGCTTCACCGAGGATTGTCAGATTGGCGAGGCCGAGAAAGTCCATCTTGAGCAGACCGATCTCGGCGACCGTCTCCATAGTGAACTGGGTAGTCGGGAGAGCGCCCTCTTCCTGACGCGCCGGGCGCTGCAACGGGAGATGATCGACAAGCGGATCGGCCGAGATCACGACTCCCGCCGCATGCGTTCCAGCATGGCGCGAGATACCTTCCAGCTGTTTGGCGCTATCAATCAGCCCGCGTGAACGATCATCCTGGTCGTACAGTGTGCGCAGCTCATTGCTCTCGGTTAGCGCACGATCGATCGTCATATTGAGCGACTGCGGGATCAGCCGCGCGATCCTGTCGACATCGCCATATGCCCAGCCCATGGCTCGACCGACGTCACGCAGGGATCCCTTTGCACCCATGGTGCCGAAGGTAATGATCTGGGCCACGCGGTCATGACCATACTTCTTGGCGACGTAGTCGATCACCTCACCGCGGCGGTTGTCAGCGAAGTCCATATCGATGTCCGGCATCTCGCGGCGCTCGAGATTGAGGAAGCGCTCGAAGACCAGGCGGTTGGCCAGTGGATCGATGTCGGTGATTCCCAGGCAATAAAGAACGATGCTGGCCGCGGCGCTACCGCGCACACCAAATGGGATACGGCTCTCTCGCGCAAAGTCCGCGAAGTCCCGCACGATCAGCATATAGCTGGAAAAGCCGGTCTTCTCGATAACGTGGAGCTCATATTCAAGACGACCACGTACTTCTTCGGTGAGCTCGCTGTATCGCTGCCTGACCCCGGTCCAGCAAAGATTGACCAGGTGTTCATGAGCAGTGACGCCGTCCGGAATCCCTGGGTCGGGCAAATGGAGACGTCCGAACTCCATATCGACGTTGCAGCGCTCCGCGATCGCAGTCGTGTTTTCGAGTGCCTCGGGAATGTCCCCGAAGATGCGCCACATCTCGTCCGGGCTCTTGAAATAGAGCTGATCGGATTCCATCCTCAGACGTTTGGGATCATCCAGCGTCGTGTTGGTCTGGACACAGACGAGGAGTTCCTGTGCCCCGGCGTCCTCTCGGTTGACGTAGTGGACGTCGTTGGTGGCGACCAGCGGGAGCTCCAGCTTACGAGCCAGTTCGATCAGCTGCGGATTGGTCTGGCGCTGGCCATCGATGCCGTGATCCTGGATTTCGATATAGAAGTGCTTGCGGCCAAACATGTCGCGCAGCGCGGTCGCCATGCGTACGGCTTCTTCATCTTTGCCGTTCAGGAAGTTGTTGGCGACGGGACCGCCGAGGCAAGCCGAGGTGGCGATCACACCATCTCGCAGCTCGTTGAGCATGTCCAGGTCAACCCGCGGTTTGTAATAGAAGCCATCCAGGCTGGCACGGCTGGCGAGCTTCAGCAGGTTGTTGTATCCACGCTCATTTTCCGCAAGCAACAGCAGGTGATATGAGCTCTTGTCCCGTTGTGAGATGACGTTGGGCGCGAGATAGGCTTCAATACCGAGAATCGGGTGGAGCTCGTTCGCCTTGGCCGCTTTGAACCAATCGACGACACCGTACATCACGCCATGATCAGTGATGGCCAGATGCTTCATCCCGTATTCGCGAGCTCGCGTCATGTAGTCATCGATACGCCCCATGCCGTCGAGCAGCGAAAATTCGGTGTGAAGGTGCAAGTGCGCGAATTGACGCACGGCACGCCACTCCTCCCATGTATCCCGGAACAAGATCTCGAAAACGTCCGCACTGAAGAACGCGCGTCTCTGTCCGTACAGTGCCTACTTAATAAGTAGCCGACGTGTCGCCTGAGGTCAACGTCTAGCACCTTCTTTCTTAAGGGACGCCAACGTCTTCTCATCAATCGCTAGTCAGTCCGCCGCGATGGAATCCGGAGTTGTACCTGGACCGGTCGGCCACCCCTGAGCGGCCAAGCGCGCCTGTCGAACGACCAACTGCAGCATTTGGCGCACGTCGTGGCGCACCGCTTCTGGAACGTCCCGACTCTGAAGCAGGCGGAACACCTCTGTCAGAATCGGCTCCTCAGCAAGCAGGCTCTCGACCCGTTGCGGCATGAACCCGGCCGACGCCAGCAGATTGTCCCGCTCGGCGGCAACCAATCCCAAGGCATCGGCGAACTTTACCACCGCGTCACGCGTTGGCATGCGGTGACCACTCTCAAGTCGACTCACGTAACTATGATCGAATCCAGATGACTCCGCAAGTCGGCTCTGCGAAATCCGCGCGCCCTCTCGATACTGCTTGAGAAGTTGCGCGAACCCAAGATCTGTGAACCCGTCTGAACCCTCCATGGGTGCCTCCACAGCATGATGTTCGCCACTAGCGAACGAACACTCTTCGTCAGTGGCACCAGTATACGTACAGCGTGCCAACCTGTCAAGAGTTATCCACGTTATCCACACGTCTGTGTCAACGCGACAGTATGATGACAGGAAATGATCTGAATAGTGTCAGCGCTGTGTGGTGGTGCGGAGGAACGGCAGAACGGTGCTATACTCGTTGGGTTGAGTTGCCGCATGGCAACGCTGGAAATCGCGGAATTGGAGCCTCACCACTGTGCCCGACGATCCGGTGAAATCGGACAGACAGACCCTCCTCATCGACCTACCCGCCCGAACGCTCATCGCCCAAGTGGCCGATCCATCACACAACTCAGGAGGCGGCGTCGCCGCAGGGTTGACGCTGGCCGTGGCCGCGGCTTCAGCTGAGCTGGTACTCACCCTGGCGTCTCGCAGAAAGTCGCTGGCGAGCAGCCGCCCGCAGATCCAGTCGCTCCTCGACTCGATCCACGCTCATCGCGTCTCATTTGAAGAAGCAGCAGACCGAGACGTGGCGGCGTTCACTCAGTTGGTCGAGACCCAGCGCTCCGCGCGGGATCTCAAGGAGACGAATCCGAAGGCCGCGCACATGGTGCTTCAGGCTGCGTACGTACAGGCAGCTCAGGCACCGCTGGACGTCTCGAGAGACGCATTGGCGTTCATGCACGACGTCGAGCAGGGACTCGAGTTCGCCTCTCGCTTCACCATCAGCGACCTGGGAGCGGCCGCCGCACTGGCCCGCGGCGCCATCGACGCGGCCCTCCTGACGGTGGATGCCAACCTGGCCTACGTCGACGACGAGCAAGCGGACACGCTGCGCACGCAGATCCCGGAAGTCCAGACAGAAGCTGCCAGAATCGCCGACCGCGTCGTTGAAACGGCACGAACCGTGATATCGCGGCAACCGAAGGGGAACTGACCGGTGGCGAGAATCCTTGAGGGAAAATCGGTCGCGCGTGACATTATCGAATCCGTACGTGACGATATCAACCAACTCGTCACGCAATACGGATCGGTTCCGGGGTTGACCGTGGTCAAAGTCGGCGACGATCCTGGATCAACCGCGTATGCTCGCGCTATTCGCCGGTCGGCCAAGAACGTGCAGATACCCTTTACGTTGCTCGAGCTTCCTGGCGATATGAGCGCCGGAGATTGTCGATCCACCGTCGAACGGCTCAATCAGGACCCGGACGTGGCCGGCGTCATGGTGCTTCAGCCTCTGCCCCGGCACATCCCGAAGAGTCTCACTGCGGAGGTCCTCGATCCGCTGAAAGACGTCGACGGAGTCACGCTGACGAGCGTCGGTCGACTCGAGGCTGGGGTGGCTTGTCTTGTTCCGAGCACTCCGCAAGGCGGAATCGAGATCCTGCGTTACTACGATATTCCCGTCGCGGGTCGTCACGCCGTGGTGGTCGGACGCAGTCAGGTAATCGGCAAACCGTTGGCGACGATGTTGCTGAAATTGGACGCAACGGTGACCATTTGCCACAGTCGAACCCCAGATTTGGGTACGTACACCCGGCAGGCCGATATCGTCGCATTGGCTGCGGGTCGTGCGTCACTGCTGACTTCTGATATGGTGCGGAGTGGCGCGACCATCCTCGATTTCGGTGTGAACGTTCACGGTGCTGAGATGGTTGGCGACGCCGATCCGGCCGTCGCGGAGGTCGCCGAAGCAATGACTCCGGTTCCGGGAGGAACGGGTGTCGTAACCAACGCCGTTCTCATGCGGAATACGCTGATGGCCATAAAGAACGCCTTGGCGTGAACTTGCGAGTACCATCCGGGTGCCTGACGCACTCGGAAAGATCGAACGATGTGAGGGAGAGGAGCAACCTGAGGTGCTGAGTGACAGTGAGATTGCGACAAGTGTTGAGCCGCAGCCGATTGCCGAAATTGCGGCCGAGCTTGGTCTGACGCCAAACGAAGTCGAGTTGCACGGTCCATATAAGGCGAAGATCAATTTGAGCGTGCTTCAGCGGCTCAAGGACAAGCCCAACGGCAAATACGTGGATGTGACTGCCATCACGCCAACGCCGTTGGGAGAGGGAAAGACCACCGTCACGGTCGGGCTGGGGCAGGCTCTCGCGCACATCGGCATGAAGTCGCTGGTCGCGGTGCGGCAACCGTCGCTCGGTCCCGTCTTTGGCATCAAGGGCGGAGCGGCCGGAGGCGGATACTCGCAGATTATCCCGATGTCGGATCTCAACTTGCACCTTACCGGTGATTCACACGCGGTCACCGCAGCGCACAATCTTCTATCTGCCTTCCTCGATAACTCGATCTATCACGGAAACCCCCTCGACATCGATCTCAAGACCGTTGGTTGGGGACGTGTCCTGGACATGAACGATCGCTCGCTACGCGACATCGTCATCGGTCTTGGTGCGGGAAACGGCGTGCCGCGCGAGACGCGCTTCGATATCACCGCGGCCTCCGAAGTGATGGCGATCCTGGCGCTCGCGACTTCGTATCGCGACCTTCGTGAACGGCTCGGCCGCATCGTGGTGGCGCAGAACAGGGACAAAAAGCCGGTCACCGCGGAAGACGTCGGAGCCGCCGGCGCCATGGCCGCGCTGTTGGTGGATGCGTTGAAGCCCAATTTGCTCCAGACGTTGGAGCACTCGGCAGCGCTGGTACACGCGGGACCGTTCGGGAACATCGCTCACGGGAACAGCTCCATCCTGGCAGACCGCATCGGACTCAAACTGGCCGACATCGTGGTGACCGAGTCGGGTTTTGGCGCCGACCTCGGCGCGGAGAAGTTCTTCGATATCAAGTGCCGCGTCAGCGGACTCAAGCCGGACGCCGCCGTGCTGGTTGCGACGGTACGCGCGCTCAAGGCGCACAGTGGGCGCTACAAGATCGTGGCGGGCCGACCGCTCGATCCCGGGCTGACCGAGGAAAACCTCGAGGCGCTGCGTGAGGGTATTCCGAATATGGAGAAGCAGATCGAGAACGTCCGTCAGTTCGGCGTGCCAGTGGTCGTCTCGATCAACCTCTTTCCGAGCGATACGCCGGCCGAAATCGAGCTGGTTCGTCAGGCAGCGCTGAAAGCCGGAGCAGTCGATGCCGTCCCAACCAACATCTTCGCCGAAGGCGGCAAAGGAGGCGTTGAGTTAGCGCGAGCAGTGGTTAAGGCCACGGAGCAGCCGTCAAATTACCAGCCGCTTTACGAGCTCGACGTGCCGATCAAGAAGAAGATCGAAACCATCGCGCGTCGGCTCTATGGAGCCGGGAACATCGTCTATCTGCCCGCGGCAGAACGCGCGATCCGTTCCTTCACGCGGCTGGGGTACGACAATCTTCCAATCTGCATTGCCAAGACGCACTTATCATTGAGTGCAGACCCATCGCTGCTCGCTCGTCCTGAAGGCTTCGAACTGACCGTCAGGGAGGTCCGGCTTTCTGCGGGCGCCGGATTCATCTATCCGATCCTGGGTGAGATGCGTACCATGCCTGGACTCGGGAGCAAACCAGGTGGTCTCAACGTGGACATCGACGAAGATGGCAACATCCTCGGGCTGTTCTGAGTTCGCCGCGGCGATGCGAAACAGTCTGACAGCTAGCCGTGCGGAGGTGAACATAGACCGTTGGCGGTTCGACCGATCGTCCGATTCGACGGCGGCCCATGTCTGACGTCGCGGCCGCATTCTTCATCTGGCTGCCGACTGCAACGGTCCTTCCGTTTGCCATCAGCAAGCTTACGGGTGCCGAATGGAGGGGCGCGCTCATCGAGGCGTCCCTCTTCGCGGCGCTCGGGCTCCTCATCTATCCCACGATGCTTGCGCTCGCCACCGCCCGGTTCGTACATCTGAGCTCCCCGACGCCACTCTTCGTCGTGGGGTACATCCTGTCAGCGCTCAGTCTCCTCTATTATCGCCGTCGCTCGCGCGGACCCCAACGCTTTCGCCGGCGACAATAGATCCCTTCAGGCTGCACGAATCCGAAAATCAGACTCATGGCATCTGTAGGGGCGAAGCTTGACTTCGCCCTGGTCGGGTTTAGGCGAAGGCGCAGATCTAATCTTGGATGCGGATTAAGACTGGGCGAAGACAAGCTTCGCCCCTACAAACGAGATCAAGCCTAATCGAACCAGAATACGTACGTACACATGTACGTTCGCAAATCCCCGAGATTGAAAACGCCTCCGGAAACGACTCCAGGACCGCAGCTAGTGCGTACGTACACTAGAAAATGATGGGCCCATAAGGCCTTCTGATCAACGACGTCCAACCACAACGATCGCCGCGGTACCAGTCGCGAAGATGATCGTTGACAGAAATACCAATACTCGCTGTGTCCATCTTCGACGAGCAGGCGTCGCCGCGTAGTCATCGATCGCCACCCACACGCCACTGGCGCCATGTACGACCGCACAAAGAAGAAGCAGAGCGTCCCAGACGAGCCAGACAGATGACGCCCAGCGGCGCGCGATAAAGCTCGTGCCGGTGTCAGAGACGTCGGTGATGATATGCGTCATGGCGAAGTGACCGAGAACTAGTACCGACAGCAGCACACCGGTGACACGTACCAACACCCAGGCGAGCAGACGGCGTCGATTCGCGTCTCCACGCGACTGCGCCTCGAAGACAACCGGCGCACGGAAGCGGCCCTCGCCGACCGATGGTGCCGTCATGTGAAGATCGGCCCAAGGATGACGACACTTCCGGCGATGCCCAGCAGCGCGGTCAACGCGACACTGACCGCGAGCGCTCGTCTCGACGTTTCAAGTCCCCAGTTTCCAAGGTCGACTGCCAGCAGCCGCAGACCGTTGAAGGTGTGAAACAGAATCCCGAGGAGCAGTCCGCACTCAAGAACGCGCATGAATCCATTGCCATAAACGCGATGGACCTGACTGAACAGATTCGAGGAGGCCGCATACAGGCTCACGTCCAGCACGTGCAGGCACAGGAAGGCGAAGATCGCGAATCCGCTTATCCGATGCGCGTAGAAGACCCAGCGGTCCAGTTCGGATCGATCCTTACCTCGCCCCGAGAGCATTCTGGACATCAGGCGCGAATCGACGACGGCGCCCTTGCCATCACGTGCAGCGCCGACGACAACCACCACGGCGAACCCGACGATGGCACACATCACCACCGTCAGCCCGGCCAGAAACGCTGCCTGTACTCCAGTCACGACCGCGCCCCTATCCGTCCCGCGTCGACCGGCGTCATGCGATTGAACTCGGTCTGTCGATATGACACGGCGTAGTCACCATCGACCGACCGACGGAGCACGATTCCCTTGAGCCAATTCTCATCGTTGGGCTCAGGGAAATCCGCTCGATAATGCGCTCCACGTGACTCCTCGCGGAGCAGCGCCGATTCGACAATCGTGCGCGCCACCTCGATCTGATTCGCAACGTCAAGTGCTTCCTGCCAGCCGAAATTGACTGCGGTCGGGCCCGATACCGATACCAGATCGGCGCGCTCCCCAAGATCCAGCAATCCTTCTCGAGCGCGCAAAAGGCCCTCGCGCGTGCGAACCACGCCACAGTCTTCCCACATGAGATCCTTCAGCGAGCGGGTCAGATCAAACGGGGATGATCCCGCGACCGACTTCAGTGGACGGTAGGCTCGCTCAACCGATCGATCGACGGAAGCGGGGTCCGGATCTCGGAAAGGTCGATCAGCGGCGATCAACGCCGCGATGTCCCCCGATCGCGCCCCGAAGACCGTCGATTCCGCCACTCCGTTTCCGCCCAACCGATTGGCCCCATGCACTCCGCCCGAGTCTTCGCCCGCCACCAGCAACCCATCCATCTCGGTGCGGCAGTCCGCGTCGATGACCACTCCACCCATGTGGAAATGCGCGGTTGGCGACACCTCAATCGGCTCGCGGGCCAGGTCCCGACCGATCAGTCGTGTCCGTGCGACCATCCCCGGGAACCGTCGCTCGACCTCCTCGGCGCCGAGATGGGAGATGTCGATGCGAACGCCGCCCGCGTCTGTCCCGCGCCCGGCCATGATCTCGAGGTAGCTGGAACGAGAAACAACGTCGCGCGTGGCCCGCTCCAAATTGACAGGGTCATAGCGCTGCATGTAGCGCTCGCCGAGTCCATTGAGCAGATAGGCGCCCGCTCCACGCAGACCCTCTTCGAGAACCGAGCCGGTCAGGCGGGAATCGCCCGCTAACAAGCCGGTCGGATGAAACTGCAGCATCTCCATGTCACGCACTGGGAGCCCGGCGCGCAGGCACATGGCCACGCCGTCGCCCGTCTTCTCACGGGCGGGCGCGGCGATACGGAACATGGTCGCCGAGCCCCCGGTTGCCATCACCACGACGCGCGCTTTGAGGACCGCCACCGCTCCGGTTCGAATGTCGAGCAGCGATACTCCGGCCAGCTCGCCGTTTTTGTCGAGCAACAGATCGAGCGCCCGAACGTCCTCGAATTCACTCGGACGAATACGGAACATCTGATCTCGAAGCCGGCCCATGATCTCGATTCCGGTTAGATCGCCGCGGTGCACGGTGCGATCGAACGACTGACCGGCAAACGCCTTCTGATGGATATGCCCGTCCTCGCGTCGATCGAAGAAGCAGCCAACCCGTGTTTCCAGCTCATGGATCACGCGCGGAGCGTCGTTGACCAGCGTCCAGGCGAGATCCTGGTCGTTGAGAAATGCTCCCCCCTTAAGCGTGTCGTAGAAATGGAGATCAACCGAATCGCCAGGATCGAGCACGGCGTTGTACCCACCCTGCACCATGCGCGTGCATCCTGAGCGACCGACCGCCCCCTTGCTGACGATGGCGATATTGAGATCGGGCGCGCGCTCAGCCACATGCAGCGCGCACATCAGCCCAGCTCCGCCGCTCCCAATGATTGCGACGTCAGTCTGCAACACCTCAACGTCATTACGCGCCGACATCGGCGATTCCTTGCAGCGCCAGCCGTCGCAGCTTGCGAATCGCGCCGGCTGGGTCAAGTCCCTTGGGACACATTGCCGTGCAGGCGTGGATGTAGCGGCAGCGCCAGGCTCCGTCGTCCCCGGTGACCGCTCTCAGGCGCTCGGCTCGAGCGCCATCGCGTGAGTCGGCGATCAGAGTAAGGGCGCGATTTAGCGCAGCGGGTCCGATGAAGTCGCGGCGGGCATCCGCAATACCGCAGCCGGAGTAACAGGCGCCGCAATTGATGCAATCGAGCTGCGGATCGATGATCTGCCGCTCGCTCGAATCAGGGCGAACGACCGCCGGTTCGTCAAGGTCCGGGCGCGGAACGAGGTACGGCGTCACGCGCGCCCACTCCTGGAAGAACGGAGTAGTATCGACGATCAAGTCCCGCACGACGGGAAGTCCGGACAGTGGAGCAAGTCTGACCTCGTCAATATCGGCCGGCAGCCTCGTCTGGCAAGCGAGAACGGAACGACCGTCCATCCTGATGGTGCAGGTGCCGCACATGCCAACCCGACATGAGAAGCGAAAACCGAGCGACGCATCTTGTTCTCGCTGAATCGCGAGCAACAAGTCGAGCACCATCATCGGCTCGAAGCGATCGACGTCGAATCGCGACGGACTCGCCGGATCGCTCCGAGCGATCGACACACGAACGGTCGGGCTGGATGACGCCGGTCGGACGCTACTCGCCGAGGTTGAGCCGTGCATACGCATCCTTGACGTTTCGTTCCGCCTTCTGTCGAACGTCCTGATAGAGCGAGTTGCCGTGCGAATCCATCGTCACCACCAGCGGGCCAAAGTCCTTGACTCGAAATTTCCACAGGCATTCGGGCATCAGGTCCTCGAATATGACCTCCTCGATCTCTTCGACCTGCAACGTCTCCACACTGGCTGCACCCCCAGTGACGGTCATGTAGACACCACCGAGCTCCTGCAGCTCGGCGAGCGAGTTGGCGCTGAGTCCGCCCTTGCCGACGATGGCGCGGGCACCAAGCTCTTCGATGCACCCACGAGTAAATCGATCCATCCGGCTCGATGTGGTCGTGCCCACTGAGACCGGGTCATAGCCACCATCCGACCGTTTACGGACGCTGGGAGCGACGTGAAGGAGCACGCTACCTCGCAGGTCCGCGGCGGGCTCACGATCTCTGTCGAAAATGTGGATCAACGTGGCGTCGCGGATGCCCCAAATGATGCCGTCGATCACGACGAGATCTCCGGCATGCAGACCACGCACGGTCGTCTCGCTGAGTGGAGTGGTCAGTCGTACCGCGTCTTCGAAGTCCGTGTCGCCGGAATCAGAAGCCATACTCGACCTCCCCGCTCGCGTGAATTCGAGCGCGAGCGCGCTCGCCACGCCAGCACTGGATGTTGACCGCCACTGGGTTCATGGTGATGTGTGTCCAGGCATATTCGATGTGCACGGCGAGCGAGGTGGTCTTCCCGCCCAGGCCTTGGGGACCGATGCCGGTCATGTTGATCGCCTCGAGCAGATCCTGCTCCAACTGAGCAATATCCGACTCACGATGCGGCTCACCGACAGGCCGCTTGATGGCTCGTTTGGCCAACTCTGCACATTTGTCGAAACTACCTCCGATCCCCACGCCGACTATCGTCGGCGGACAGGGATTGGCCCCCGCTTCCACCACACAGTCGAGGATGAAGCGTTTGACGCCGTTGAGCCCATCGGCCGGCGTCAGCATCTTCACAAAGGACATGTTCTCGGATCCAGAGCCTTTCGGCACCAGTTCGAACTCCAGATAGTCAGCGCCATCCAGAAACTCGATGTGCATCACCGGTATCTCGCGTCCAGTGCTAGTCTGGCGATTCTCTCGCGTAATGGGATGCACAATGCTTGAGCGCAAGGAATACTTCTTCGTCGCCTGTTCGATCCCGTCCCGCAGCGAATCCAGCAGTCTCGCACCGTTCACGGGAATCTCGGTCCCGATGCCGACAAAGTAGACCGGAATTCCGGTGTCCTGGCAGACGATCAGTCCGGTTCGATCGGACGTCGACACGGCTCGCTTCATGATCTTCAGCATCATCGACGCGTGCCGCCCGTCCTCTTCCTCAATGGCACGATCGAGTGCGCCGCGCACGTCCGGAGGAAGATCGGTCAGCGAACGCTTATATAGCTCACAGGAAACGTCCCTGACCATTTCGTACAAAGCATCGCCGGTGAGCGGCCGGCTATCGGTTGTCGACACGAAGCGCTCCTTTGTGGGCTCGTCCCGGCTTCCGCTGCCGCAACTCAGATGCTGAAACGCTGGCAAAGATGAGCGGTGCCGAGACGACACTGATGTGATTCGTTTCGAAGATGGTCCGTGTTGCGTTCATCATAACGCGACGCTGTGATCTGGCAACCCGGGAGGTAGCTTATGAGGCGCGACTGAGCGGAAGGGCCAGAATTTCGAGGGAACTGCCGACTTTAAGCCCAGCTATTGAGCATGTCACACATACGGAAAAACCGGCGCGCAATGCGGACGCCGGTCTGTCAGCTGACTGATGCAGTGTGTGAATTGGGGCTGGGGAGCAGGGATTCGAACCCCAACCGGCTGATCCAGAGTCAGCTGTCCTACCGTTAGACGACTCCCCAATTCGTTGCTAAGCCGGTGGCTCAGCACAGGCGATTATAGCAGACCCCGGCCGCCCGGATCAATCGTCGCGACCGCCCGATCAATCCCGCTCATCAACAAATTTGACACCGCCGTCCGACACTTCCGCCGCCGGAAGGGCGGAAAGCGCAGGGTGTTCGAGCAGCTCACGCGCCGTCGCCGTAACGATGATCTGACAACCGGCCACCCCAAGTACTCCCAGGAGACGTTCTTGATGTAAGGGATCGAGCTCGGACAGCACGTCGTCGAGGAGGAGGATCGGGGGTTCTCCCGTGAGCTCCAAGATGCGAGCCAACTCCGCCAGTTTGGTGGCCACCACAGCGAGACGCTGCTGTCCTCTCGATCCGTAAGCTGAGAGCTCTCGATTGTTGATGAGATAGGTGAAGTCGTCCCGATGAGGGCCAAGCACAGTCGATCCACGCCTGAGCTCTTCGGCTCGTCGCCGGCGTAGCTGGGTCTCGATTGCCCGGGCGAACAATGGTTGAGCGTCCGCAATCGATCCCTCCACCGCCCGCTCAATCTGCGCAACGGGAACGTCCACCGTCCCGGCATAAGCGAGAGACAGGCTAAGTTCACCCTCGTTGAGGTCGGCGAACGCTTGCGCAACATCGCCGCTCATGCCGGCCACATAGCGGTAGCGGGCTGCGAGCAAATACGCGGCGTAGGTGGTGAATTCTTCGTCCCAGTAGGCCAGCTCTTCGTCGGCCGATCGACCGGATCCATGAGCTCCGAGATCCTTGAGCAGGCTGTTTCGTCGCTCGACGAGCTTGCCGTAGCGGCTCAGCGAACGCAGATAGGCACGGTCCAGCTGGCTGATGGTGATGTCGAGGAAGCGCCGCCTGACGGAAGGTGATCCAAGCACGAGGTTGAGATCTTCCGGTGAGAAGAGTACGACCTTGAGACGTCCGACAATGTCTGAAATGCGGCTGGCACGGCCGTCGACCTTGGCCCGCTTGCGCACCGTGTTCGAACGCGCCGTGTCGGTCGAGAGCGTGATCTCCAGTAACCAATCACTGCCTGTCGCGCTGCCGATTTCGGCCGCCACGCGGGCAAATGGTGCCAGACCGTACTCCGCGTTGCTTTCCCAGTTGATGAGCTCACGTTCGAGCGATGCGCGAGGAGAACGGGTAGTCGCTAGAAGGTAGATTGATTCGAGGAGGCTCGTTTTGCCGCCGGCGTTGGCGCCAAACAGTCGCAATCCATCTGGTGGCACATCGAGTTCGGTGTGACGGTAGACACGGAATTCATCGAGATTGAGGCGACGTAGTCTCATCCCCTGAGCCGCTCAGAACGTCTGCGACGTGACCAAGACACCGGAGTGGCGCTTGTTACACGCTGGACTACGTGTTCGCGGACTCTAGCAGCATGATCACGATAAAGTACGATCCGCAAAACGCCTAATTGTTCCCGATGACCATCGGCATGATCACATGGGTGAACTCTTCGTTTCCGGCCGAACGAAGCACGCCGGCAGCATTGGGCCCAGTCATCTCGACTGCAACGTCTCCAGCACGCATTACGCCGAGAACGTCGGTGAGGTAGCGACCGTTGAAGGCGATCTGCGACTCGGGACCTTCTACGCGACCGTCGATGACGTCCTCGTTATCGCCGGTCTCCGCGGCTTGTGCGGAAATGTTGACGAATCCGGGATCGAGCTCGCTGTCGCCCGGTTTCATCTGCAGACGAACGACGTCGTTGCTCGATTGTGCAAAGAGCTTGGCGCGGCGCGCGGCCGAGAGGAACTGGTCACGATCGACGACTAGTCGTGTCCCGTACTGACGGGGGACGATCTGCCGATAATCCGGGAAGTGTCCGTCAATCAAGCGGCTCAAGAATTCAATCTGTCCCGATTTGACCAGCAGCTGGCTGTGGTTAGGCGTGACTGACAGAGAGATCGGGTCCGTTTGATCGGAAATGATGCGAGCGAGCTCTTGCAGCGCGCGGGCCGGGATGATGACCGAAACGTCCTCACCTGCGGGTTCGCTCAGCTCAGCTTGGCGCACCGAGAGCCGGAACCCATCCGCGGCGGCCAGCGTCAGATTCGGCCCGGAGAACTCAGCTTGGACCCCAGCAAGCACGGGCCTACTGTCGTCGGTGGCGGCCGCAAAGGCCACCTGCGAGATCATCTCTCGCAGCGTCCCCGGATCAATACGTCCCGTAGGACTCATCTTTTCAATGCTCGGAAGTGACGGGAAGTCTTCGGACGGAATCCCCTTGATGTGCGCCTTGGATCGCGCGCATTCGAGGGCGACGCTCAACGTTTTTGGATCGAGCTCGAACGAAACCTTCTCGTTTGGCAGGCTGGAGATGAAGTCGGTCAAAAGATCAGAGCGAAGCGTGATCGTCCCTTCGCTCTCTACGTCGGCATCGATCCAGGCGGTCACCGCGATCTCGAGATTGGTAGCCGAGAGACGCAGCTTGCCGTCCTCAGTCGTAAACAGGACATTACCAAGCACCGGCAGCGTCGACTTCTTTGCCACCGCACGCGACACGTGACCGAGAGCTCGTTGTAATTCTTCTTGCTGGCAGGAGAGCCGCACCAGTGCTTCCCCTTCTGTGTTCGTACAGTCAATCGTCTGCGCATTATAGCACACGGATTACGGTCGATTATCGCTCAACCTCTCGGTTTCCGCGTCCACATCGACCTACGTTATTCTGCCACGAACAGTACCGTGGTACGGCAATTTTGAGTTGACATTCGCCCTCTAACTGACTAGAATAGATCTAGAACTGATGTTCTACTTGCGGTCGACGTTTGGAAGACGAGGAGACGTTTGGATGGCTGAGATGACCGCGTTTGAACCCAAGAATTACCTGACTCGCATCAGCGGAGCAGACTACCTTGAAGTGAAGTGGCGGCTCGTCTGGTTCCGCAACGAAAACCCGACCGGACGGATTCAGACCGAGCTGGTCTCGCATGAGAATGAAACGGCGGTCTTCCGCGCGACTGTCGAGGTTCCTGACGGCGGCAGCGCCACGGGATGGGGCAGCGAAGAAGCGGACGACTTTGGTGATTACATCGAGAAGGCCGAGACCAAGGCGCTCGGACGAGCGCTGGCCGCACTGGGTTACGGCACGCAGTTCTGCCCGGACTTCGAGTTTGGCGCTTCGGACAGCCGGGTGGTCGACTCGCCGATCGATCTGAACCGGACGCGATCGCGACGAGGAAAGTCAAACCCGGAGCAAATGCCGGCCACCGAGCGACAGGTCAAGTTCCTCTTTGCCATCGCCCGGGAGGTTGGGCTCTCAGACGACGAATTGAACGAGGAGTCGCAGGAGATGTTCGGTCAGGCGGTTGACAAACTGCGTCGACGTGATGCGTCGACATTGATCGAGCGTCTGCAGCAGCGACGCGAAGCCGCGCACGCCGTCTCGTAACGGCGGATCTGAGATGATGGGATTGGTGTAAGCATCATGGCCGCTACTGCTCGAGTAGTAAATCAACCGATCCGGACCGCGAAAGATCGCGCGCGGCTGGAGAAACGCGCAAGCGTTCTCTATCTGCGACTTGGAGACGGATACGATCGGATCGAACGCGCGTTGGCGGACGGCGAGGACGTTGCCAGGTGGGACGACCTTTGGAAGAAGCTGCTGCGCGAGTACGAAGAGGTCTGTGATCTCCTGTCGATCACCTAGCCTCCATTCTCGAACCAAGTTCACAAACGCGGTCGGATTACGGCCGCGTTTTCTGTTTTTCCTCAACTCATTCGCCATTCCCACGTCCTGTGTTGACATCGCCCGAACGATGCATCGTACACTGTGCCCCTGACTTCAATTTGACGACGGCCGTCTGTTGCCGTGAGGGGAGCATTCAATGAATTCGGCGGGTTCGCTCGATCTCCAGCGCCTGCGTGGGGCACTTCCGATCCTAGCTGACGTCACGTACCTCAACACCGGGACCGTCGGCATCATGCCGGTTCCCGTTCTCGAGAGGCACATCGCCGCCATCACAAGCTACGAGGTCGGTGGTCATGTGGCCCAGCCCGAAGCACAAGAGGGATATGAAAAAGCACGTTCCGCTCTGGCGAAACTGATCGGCGCGACGCCTGAGTCGCTCGCGCTGACTCGGAACGCAACTGACGGCGTCAACCTAGTTTCCGCCGGGCTCAAATTGGATCCGTCAACCGTCGCTCTGACGACCGATCAGGAGCACCCAGCCGTCATCCTCCCCTGGTCCGCGGCCGAACGCCGCGGCGGGGCGAAGCTCGAGCTGTTCCCGATCGGCTCCACTCCTGAAGAAACGCTCGAGACGTTCAAGAAAGCACTCAAGCCCTCCACGAGCATCGCGATCATTAGCCACGTCTCATGTGAGACGGGCCAGCGGCTGCCGGTCGAAGAGATGTGTCGAATCTGCCGCGAACGCGGAATTTTGACGATGGTCGACGGTGCGCAGTCCCTCGGGCAATTCCCTCTTGACGTCGGCAAGATCGGGTGCGATTTCATGACCGGCAATGGACACAAATGGCTGGCCGGCCCCAAGGGAACGGGCTTCCTGTACGTGGCTCCCGACGCACTCCCACTCGTCGACCCAATCCATGTAGGCGACGGCTCAGTGTCGCCGCGGTTCGACCGGGTGGCGCTCGGGGCGCATCCTGGGACAGCCGATTGGGGTTTCGCCGAGACGGCGTCCAAGTTTGAGTTCGGAACGAGAAACTGGCATACGTACGCGGCACTACCGGCATCCATTGACTATCTCGCATCGCTTGGCTGGAGCAATGTGGAGGCACATTGCGCGGCCCTGAGTGACGAGCTCAAGCGGCGATTGTCGGCAGAGCCTGGTGTCACGCTCCACTCGCCCACCGCGTGGGAGGACAGCTCGGCACTTGTCACGTTTGGGTTCGATGGCTGGAACGGCGTCGAGCTGAGCCAACGGCTCTGGAACGACTTCAGGCTCATTCAGCGTCGCGTGCAGGTCCCCAACGGGATCCGAATTTCGTGCGCCTACTTCAACAGCGATGCCGATCTCGACGCGCTCTTCGATGGGCTCCGGAAGGTGCGGCACGCTTAGAGTGTCATTGGAGCAATCCTCTTCGGCAAATTGACATCCTCCAGCCTTCTCCCGGGGGATATCCTCTCCGTGCGAAGGGCTTTGTCGCCGACACGTGAGGAATGGCGCTCCGCGTGGCTGGGCGAACCGTGTGTCGGTTGTACCCCAAGGATGCGGGTTTTCCTGGAACGGCAACAGCGCAATCATGTGGTGAGCAAAAAAGAGCTTCGCCCCTAAAATGAGGGGACGTTGGGTGGCTCCGGGCATGAATGTGGACGCGAGTTGGTGGCGGGCGACGCATGCGTAGCCCGTACGACGGGGTTCGCTATCGATAATTGAGTTCAGACCTATGAAAACGTCAGGGCCGGACATATGTGTCCAGCCCTGATTCTCTTTCGTGTTGTGCGAATGAGCGCTACTTGACGGAGATGTCGACGCTCTTGATCTCTACCTTCTGCGTCGGCTGGGACTTCTCTCCCATCGGGCTGACCGTAACCGGCGTGTTTGCTAGCTTGTCGACCACGTCGAGGCCCTGCACCACTTCACCGAAGATCGTGTAGTTTTTCGGCAGACGCCCTGACATATCCGCCTGCACGATGAAGAACTGACTCCCGTTAGTGTTCGGCCCAGCGTTGGCCATGGCGACCGTGCCACGGGTGTAATCGCGCGTGACCGGCTCATCCTGGAACTTGTAGCCAGGTCCTCCGGAACCCGTTCCGGTTGGGTCGCCGGTTTGGATCATGAAGCCGTTGATGATGCGATGGAACGGGACGTTGGTGTAGAAGCCCTGCTGCGCCAAGAAGACGAAGTTGTTGACCGTTATTGGGTCCTCAGACGCTAGCAGATCGACGACAATGTCACCGTCCGTGGTGTGAATGGTGGCTTCATACTTCTTGCTCTTGTCGATCGTCATGGCCGGTGGTGATGACCATTGTTTTGATTGGCCGCTTGTAGTCACAGGCGTATCCTCTCCGTTCGAACTGCTGCTGGTCGCCGTCGTGGCGGATCCAACGCTCCCTGATGACGCCGTGGGCGTCGTACTCGAGCCACAGGCGATCATGATCGTCACGAGAGATCCGAGCGCTAGCAGGCGCGCGACGGCGCCGAACGGACCACGAATCCACCCGCTGTGTTGATTGCGCAATGCTGCTGTTTACTCCTCCTGAGATATGCGCGGTCTCTTGAATGAGACCTGTCGCCAGTATCGACTACTCTGCTTTCGGTCCGGCGGCCCGCACGTCCGCTGGCAGGCTAGAGGCAAACTTCGCGAAGTTCTTCTCGAACATTGCCGCCAGCTTGCGCGCTTGGGCGTCGTACGCATCCGGGTCGGACCAGGCCTTGCGTGGGTGCAGCACGTTTTGCGGCACACCGGGGCATCGCTCCGGGACCATCACTCCGAAGACCGGATCCGCCTCGGTCGCAACCTCCAGCAGGGCGCCACTCAGCGCCGCGTGAATCATTGCACGAGTGAAGGCAATTGGCACGCGGTCAGAATTCGAGGCGGTTCCGCCGATCCAACCTGTATTGACGAGCCAGACGTTTGTGTCGTGCTTCACGACCATCTCACCCAACAGCTTGGCGTAAACGTGCGGCGGTAGCGCCAGGAAGGGGGCGCCAAAACACGTGCTGAATGTCGCTTCCGGTTCGGTAAGGCCGACCTCGGTTCCGGCGACTTTGGCCGTGTATCCAGAGAGGAAGTGGTACATGGCTTGTTCTGGCGTGAGGCGAGAGATCGGGGGGAGGACTCCGAAGGCATCGGCGGTGAGGAAAAAGACGTTCCTCGGATGTCCGCCGGTGCCGCTGATAGTGTGATTGGGAATGTGGGTCAGCGGATAGGCGGCGCGCGTGTTCTCGGTCATCGAGTCGTCATTGAGATCGACTCGCCTGGAAACCGGATCCATCACGACGTTCTCTAGGATGGTTCCAAACTCGCGGGTCGTGCGATAGATCTCAGGCTCGGAATCGGAGGAGAGCCGGATAACCTTGGCGTAACAGCCACCCTCGAAGTTGAAGATGCCATGTTCGGTCCAACCATGCTCGTCATCGCCGATCAGCTGTCGGTCAGGATCAGTCGATAGCGTCGTCTTGCCGGTTCCGGAGAGTCCGAAATACAGCGCAGTGTCACCCTGCGGACCCATGTTCGCCGAGCAATGCATCGAGAGGACGCCCTTCAGCGGCAGCAGATAGTGCATGACCGTGAAGATCGACTTCTTGATCTCGCCTGCGTATTCGGTGCCGCCAATGATGATGAGGCGCTTGTCGAAGTTCATGATGATGAACGCATCCGAGCGCGTACCATCTCGGTCGGGATCGGAATGGAATCCTGGGGCGGAGAGGACGGTGAATCCTGGATCTCCAGCGAAATGCGCGCCGGCTCGCATCTGAATGAACATGTTCCGCACGAACAGACTGTGCCACGCGTACTCCGTGATGACACGGACCGGGAGGCGGTGAGTCTCATCAGCGCCCGCGTAACAATCCTGTACGTAAACATCACGGCCAGCGAAGTAGTTTGAAACGCGCTCTTGCAACGCATCGAACTTCTCGGGAGAGAAATCCTTGTTCCCGTCCCACCAAATCTTGTCTTCCGATGACGGCTGTCGAACGATGAATTTGTCTTTCGGGGTTCTTCCGGTGAAGCGGCCTGTGGAAACAACCAGAGGACCGAGATGGGCTATCTCGCCCTCGTGCCGCCGGACCGCATGCTCGTACAGGATCGACGTCGGCGCGTTCCAATAGACCTCGCCCGCGTCGTGAATGCCGAGACTCGCCAATCGTTGGTGCGCGTCCGACCTGGCAACTTCCGTAGTATTCATTTCGCCTCCAACATACCTCGCACGCTGCCCAGAGCCGCGTGCCTCTGTATTCGCTTGTCTTCTCCCTCACCGTCGGTTTATCCATACGAGTGATCGTGGAGATCCTGACGGCATACCCAGCGCATGCGTGTGCCGCGTGGAGCAGCATCCAACGATGCTACAACGGCTCACACTACCCGGCAATCCACATTGATGTCGGGTCTTCGTCAGGCGGTGATCCAAGCGCAAAGCGCTGGCCAGGAGTTTGGTCCGCCTACCATGACTATATCAGCAAATCGGGGTGAATACGCCACTTCTGGCACGTGCGGGGAACGTGGTCAAATGATCAGCATCGCGTCGCCGAAACTGAAGAATCGGTACCGATGCTCGATCGCCTCTCGATAGGTGCCGAGGATGTTGTCACGACCGGCCAGTGCACTTACCAGCAACATCAAAGTCGATTTGGGAAGGTGAAAGTTAGTGATCAACGCATCGACAACGCGAAATTCGAACCCAGGCGTGATGAAGAGTCGCGTCCAGTCGGACGCGCCTTCAGGTCCAGCCGCGTCGATGTCGATCGATTCCAGTGTGCGGCAACTGGTGGTCCCCACGGCTACGATGCGCCCCCCGCGCGAACGAGTCTCGCGAATTGCGTTGATCGTTGCTGACGGGACGTGAAACCATTCCGCGTGCATGTGATGCTGGCGCGCGTCATCGACCTTGACTGGCAGAAAGGTGCCGATCCCAACGTGCAGTGTCACGTGCGCGAATCGAATCCCCCGCTGCCGCAATGAATTCATCAGCTCAGGCGTGAAATGCAGTCCTGCCGTTGGTGCCGCCGCCGAGCCTGCCTCGTCCGCGTAGACGGTCTGGTACCGTTCCGCATCCTCCAAACGCGTATGGATGTAGGGAGGCAACGGCATTTCACCAAATTCGTGCAGGCGCTCCTCGACCGCTGTCGGAATCTCAACTGTCGCCTGCCCGTCCTCGTCGCGATCGAGAACGACGGCGATCTCGTCGGAGCTCCGTCCGTCTGCCATCGTCAATTCGATATGACTTCCCGGAATCAGTCGACGACCCGGTCGAACCAGCGCCTCCCACGCTCGATCGCCGACTCGCCGAAGCAAGAGGATCTCGACGTGCCCGCCGGTTGGCCGCCGACCGTGCAAACGAGCGGGAAGCACGCGCGAGTCATTAATGACCAATAGATCCGCCGGAGACAGATAATCGCCAACGTCGCGAAATGTTCGGTGCTCGATCTTTCCGCGATGCCGATCGAGAACGAGGAGCCGTGAACTGTCTCGCGGCTCAACTGGAGTCTGAGCGATCAACTCTTCTGGAAGCTCGTAATCGTATTCACTGATGAGGATCGGCTCATTTGAATGTGTGATGGAGTCCTGAGGCATCGCTCAATGCTCTTCGAAGTCGAAGAAGCTCGTCTGTGAGTCGTCCGTCCGCTCCGGGAACGGCATCGCGAGGTGGCTGTACCCGCGCCGCGTCACGATTCGACCACGAGGGGTCCGCTGCAGAAATCCAAGCTGGATCAGGTACGGCTCGTACACATCCATGATCGTGTCGGTCTCTTCGCTTGTCGCGGCGGAGAGCGTGTCGATCCCGACTGGGCCGCCGTCGAACTTGTCGATGATCGTCAAGAGAATGCGCCGGTCGACGTCGTCCAGACCCAGCTCGTCGATCTCCAGTAGATCGAGTGCCTGACGCGCCACCTTCAATGTTATGTCGCCCTCTGCCCTCACCTGCGCGTAGTCACGTACCCGGCGCAGAAGTCGGTTGGCGACTCTGGGCGTCCCGCGCGAGCGAAGAGCGATCTCCGTTGCGGCTTGTCGATCGATCGACACGTCCAGGATTCCCGCTGAACGTGTGACGATATGTTCCATGGATTCGTCGTCATAGAAGTCGAGACGGTGAATCGAACCGAAGCGATCGCGCAATGGCGACGTCATCAACGCCAGCCTGGTCGTGGCACCAGCTAGCGTGAAGCGCGGAAGATTCAGCCGCATCGTTCTGGCGGCCGGTCCCTTACCCAGTACGATATCGACGGCGTAATCCTCCATGGCCGGATAGAGGACCTCTTCCACCACCCGATTCAGACGATGGATCTCGTCGATGAAGAGGACGTCTCCAGCCTTGAGGTTTGTCAGGATCGAGACCAGGTCACCGGCGCGTTCGATCGCCGGGCCGGCAGTCACCCGTAGATTGACGCCCATCTCGGCGGCAACGATGGACGCCAGGGTGGTTTTCCCCAATCCAGGCGGACCGTATAAGAGCACGTGATCCAGCGACTCACCGCGGACCTGAGCGGCCTGGATGCTGATGCTGAGCGCTTCCTTGACCTTGCCCTGGCCGATGTATTCGTCCAGTCGACGCGGCCGTAGACCTCGCTCGGCTGGGCTGTCTTCATCTCTCATGCGGCCAGACACCACGCGCGTGCTCATCATCCCTCTTGGACCGTTGACCGGGTCTATCGACTCTGGAATTATACCAACCGGAATAGAACATTTGTTTGTATGTGAGACCGTCCGCCCTACTTCTGATCCGGCATCTCAGCTTCATCGATCAACATGATCGGGATACCATCCTCGATGCGATAACGCCGGCCGCAGTTGTCGCAGACCAGCTTGTTTTCCTCTAAACGCACAGCAGTCTTGCAAACGGGGCACGCGAGAATATCGAGAAGCTCATCACTGATTAGTTTGGTCTCCTGGGTGCTCACCTGTTCCTCCAATTTCGTCCTCGGTTCCAACCATGACCGTCACATCTTATCAGGGCCAAGCCCGAGATCGACCATTGCTTGTGCGACGGCCTCGGATACGTTCAAGTCCGATCCAAGCCCAAGCTCGACCATAGCGCGGGCAATCTGGTCCGTCACAATGTCGTCGCCGCGCGCAGTCTCGGGTAGGTGCAGGTCGATCGATTCAACGACGTCGACAACCGGAGGCACCGGAAGATGATCGACCGATTCCTTCAACACCCGGTGATAGGCGACCGCCATGTGATTGATCGTATGGCGCTCCTCCACGAAGCGCCTCCCGTTCGCCCCAAGGTCTCGAGCCAAAGCCGGATCAGCAATGAACGCCTCGAGCATTGCCTCCAGCGTATCTTCTTCCAACACGTCCACCGGTACCTTTGACACCGCGCCATCTGGAAGCTCCGTGAACGAGCCCGCGGAACTCACCAACACGGGGCGTCCGGATGCCATCAGGCGCAACAGACTGGCCGACGTCTCCCCCGCGGTCGGATAGCGCAGGTTGACCAGAGCGTCGGACGCGGCCGCTATCAGTCGTGCCGATCGATCGTCGACGAACCCGAGCAATTCGACTGCTCCATCGAGGCCGTAGACGCCGATCCAGCGTTCCAGTGGAACGTGCGAAGAGACGTTGCCAGCAATCAGCATGAAGATGGGAGAGCGCTTTCGCACTCGACTGAGCGCGCGCAGCACCACGTCCAGCCGCTTGTATGGGTTGACCGCGGTGATCGACGAGAGGATGAACACATTTTTCGGGAGGTCGAGCAACAGACGCGCTTCGTCCCGGTCGATGAGGGGTGGCAGTCTGATTCCCATGGGCACGACCGATACAGTGGCTTGGGGAACCATTCCGCGAACTTGCTCGGCCGCAAAGTCACTGTGAACCACCACCTGCCGCGCGGCGCGGATGAGTTCCTCCGATAGCGGAAAATCGAACAGCGACTGTGGAATGCGGCCCTGAAGCACCTGCGCCGCGACCCGCTCCCCAGCTTCACCGTATTCTCTTGTCATGTCGGCGATGTACCTCGCCGCGCCACCACGTCGGGACACCATCGAGAGGCGCATGTGGTGAAGGACGGTATCGTGCAGCACCAGCACACCCGGCCGTCGCAGTGCGAGTTCGTACATGTAGCAGTGCGCCGGACTGTTGCCGAACTGGTAGACGACGCAACCGTACGGCTCTCGGCGATCGAGTCGACCAAACCGCTTGGCTGGAAAGATCCGTAACTCGCCGAAATCGGAAATATTGGTCGGCGTGTATCCGTCGACGAAGACATCGATGGGCCAGACCTGACCCAGTATCGAGAGGAGCTCTTCGTTGTAGAGTGAGATTCCGGAGGCGATAGGACTGAGTGGAGTAAACCAGGCGATCCGCGCTCGAGTGCCGTCAGGCATGCGACGTGAGCTCTTTCACCACACGATCCCAACGGATTTCCGCAACGCGCGCACGGCCGTGTTCGCCGAACCTTCGCGCCAAGTGAGTATCGGCCATCACGCGCGTGATGGCTCGTGACAGCGCGTCCGGAGTTGGATCATCGACAATGAGGCCGCTCCGCTCCTGTTCGACCAGCTCGAGCACCCCGCCAGAGTCCGAAGCAGTGATCACGGGCTTGGCTGCCGTGAAAGCCTCGACCGTCACCAGCCCGAAATCCTCGTCAACCGGGCTGTAAAAGACTGCGCGAGCTCGATTGTAGAGCCGCGCCAGTTCTTCATCCGATACACGACCCACGAATTGGACTCGATCATCGATCGAGAGATCGCGCGCCAGCTTCTTGAGTGCATCCAACTCAGGACCGTCCCCCGCGATCACCGCCCGAATGCCAGTCGAACTCAACGCAAGTGCTCTCAGGAGTAGGTCGACGCGCTTGGCTCGATCGAGGCGTGAAACGCTCAGGACGTAATCCTCGTAGGCTTCCGCGCTCAAGCCCCGTAAGTTGATCGGCACGTGCAATGGCGTGGCAGACAGGCCGATTGACTGTTCGAGTCGTGCTGCGACGTTGGCGGAATTCGCATAACGCGCGACACATTCGCCAAGGCCCCGACGGTCAATGCTCGCGATTCGCCGGCGAATCGCCGCGTCGTCGGGGGAGTTGGTGAAGTCGCTCAGCGGCGTCCCAAACCAGTCGTACGCCTGGCGATGCTGATGGATGACCCAGGCGATTTTCTTGGGATGTCGAACCGCCCAGGTAGGGAACTTCGTACAGATCACCATATCGATGGGAACGCCGTTCGACTCGGATAAATCGAGGAGCCGCCAGGCGAGCGCCGACTTGAGGATCTCCGCTTTCGGATACCA
The DNA here is from genome assembly GCA_963713965.1 of uncultured Chloroflexia bacterium. Lineage (GTDB taxonomy): Bacteria > Chloroflexota > Chloroflexia > Thermomicrobiales > Thermomicrobiaceae > CALAGB01. The sequence goes on along the minus strand of OY970217.1, from coordinate 155,290 downwards.
TTTGAATGGAAGGGACACCACGTCGACCAGGTGACCATGCTCGCGCAGCGCGTCGCGCAGTCCATCGATGTGGTTCTCGGCGCCGCCGCGGACGAACGGTACCTGCGTGGCGCAGATGACGATATTCATGCGTCGGATTGGTTCGCGGTGAGACGACGCTCGATGTCTCGCTGCCGTTCATCTAATGCTGCGATGGCCTTCACCACAGCGTCGTTGAAGTAGTTCTGCTGCTCGACGATCGGATTGATGTACCAGCGCAGTAATATCCGGGTGCCGCGCTTCGCAATCGCCAAAAATCTGCCGACAACGGGCGTGCTCCAGGTAACCGGCAAGTGGGCCGAAATGCCCGCCAAATCCGCCAACTCGGAGACCATCGTTGAAGTCGAGGTCGATTCCGGAACCTCGCCAGCCGAAACGTAGCCAGCGTTGCGTCGCACGGCCGAGCGGATCGCTTCCAATGCGGCGGAGATGTCGCGAGACTCGGAACGAAGAGCGCCATCTCGTTGAGTCACCGATTGGCTCCGATCGGAGTATGGATAGCAGCGGAAGTGCCGCCCACGGTCGAATAGAGATCCCGAACCCGTTCGAACCACGCATCCTCAGTAACGACCTTCGAGCTTCCTCGCTCGCCGAGTGTCCGCGCCATTGATCCAAATTGAATGAGTTGTCGAATGGCGTCCGCGAGAGCGGCAACGTCGCCGAACGGCACCAATAGGCCGTCCTCACCGTCGCTCACCACCGCGGGAATGGCCCCGGCTCGCGCGCCGATCACCGGTTTGAGATTCGCCCACGCTTCCATGAAGACCAGTCCAAACGATTCGGTGCGTGACGGAAGCGCCACCACGTCGGCGGCTGCCAGCAGATCGCGCCGGACTTCATCCGAGACGAACCCGAGCGCGTGAATCCCGTCGGCTTGGGTCGTGTCCATTGCATCGAGGCGCCGCCGTACCTCGCTCATCATCGGTCCCGCGAGCACAAGGTGGACGTCGTCGCCGGATTTGCGCAGCATCTGGATGGCATCCATGAGATGCATCGTCCCCTTGTCATATGCCGCGGCCCCGAGCGCGAGAACGATGGGACCATCGACTCCCAGACAGCCACGCGCCGCGTCCGCATTCCCTCCCGTAACGGAGTCCACGTCGATTCCCGCGCCGACGATGTGCAGATGACGCTCATCCAGTCCAAGCTCGAGCAGCGCATCTCGCTCAATCTCAGTCAGCAGCATGACGGCATCCGCTTGACGCAGAAGATCAAGCTGGTGCGGCATGGTGTAATAGCGCACGACGCGGGAGTCATTCGCCTCACCGACATGAAGAAACGGCGTGACGACGTGCGGCACATCGCGACGACGTGCATAGCGTCCGGCCGCGGCGATCATGGATTCGAAGGCGATGTTCGCCGAATTTACCAGATCAAGCGGACCAACTCGTTCGAGCTCATCCTGAAGCGAGGGCAACCAGGGTCCGAAGCGCGACCCAGCATTCAGAAGCGACTCCCGGCATGGGAACGGCAGGCGTCCGCTCTCGGCCATCAGCCGGCGAATTGCTCGATGGGAAAATGACGCGACGGGAAGATGCCGCACCGGAACACGCCGAATCGCGACACCGTTGTGTTGTGCCTCTGGCTCATTGATGCGCTTAGCCTTTGGATCCCAGAAGTATTCGAGATCCCATGCGTCGCTGGTAACGACTTGCACTTTTGCACCACGCCGCGCGAAACGTTCGGAAAAGGCTTGGAAATAGCGCTCGGAGCCGCCCCGAAACGGGAAGTAGCGCTGGATCACGTGCAAATAGCGCAGTGTCCCAACGCTCATGGCGTCCCCTCCGGAGTCGCTTGGGGGGTTGCGCCCGGTGTGGCGTTGAGGGCCGCGATGCGATCCTGCGCGAGATTGGCGTAGACCGAGTCTGGCGCGACCGAGACGGCTTGCTGATAGAACTGCCGTGCTTTGTCCGGTTCGGCGGGCGATTTATTCTCGTAGAGCTGGCCCAGGAGATAAAGAGGCTGCGGGTCCGCCGGAGTCAAATCATGCGCCTTTTGCAGCTGGATCTCGGCATCCAGATAGAAATTGTATTGCATCAGCACCGAGCCGAACGCGACACGAAGCGACTCGTCGTCCGGCTTGAGGTCGACGGCCTTGCCGTACCACTGAATAGCCTCAGTTCCCTGACCGTTGTTGGCTAGCAAACTCGCCAGGATCACCATGGCGTTGACGTCGTCGGGATTGTCCTTGATGCGTGCGCGCATCTGCGCCTCTTCGGCTCCAGGCGTCACCTGGATCGTGTTATTGGAGTCGTTGGAGCTGCCACCACCTCCACCGAGGGTGGGTGGAATGAGCACCACCAGTAACCCGAGCAAGATAGCCCCGATGCCGATCGCGCTCAGCAGCGGCAATAGGTAGCCTTTACGCGTTCGAGGACGAGTGGGAGGACGTCTTCCGGGACGGCCGCTCACGATTCTCCAATCAAACAGAAACGTCGACGAATCGGTTCAACAGTAGCATACGAAGAACAGATCACGGCGGCCAGAATCGGCACACGGATGCCGCGAATGGACGAGAAGCCCACCGGTTGATTTCTTGACACACGTTTGAAACAGCGACTATAATCCGATCCGCTTGGCGAGTGTTCAGTCCATGCCGAGGTGGCGGAATAGGCAGACGCGCTAGCTTGAGGGGCTAGTGCCCGTTTAGGGCGTGGGGGTTCAAGTCCCTTCCTCGGCACCGAACAAGCTCAGGTATGGGCGATTAGCTCAGCTGGAAGAGCGCCACGTTTACACCGTGGATGTCAGAGGTTCGAGTCCTCTATCGCCCACGAACGTGGGTCGCCGCCCCGCGATCTGCCGAGGTAGCTCAGTCGGTAGAGCACAGCACTGAAAATGCTGGTGTCGCCAGTTCGATTCTGGCCCTCGGCACCCACATGCGTCACATTAGCGCGTCGAGAACCACCGCCCGCTCAGTATTGAGCGGGCTTTTTCATGCATGACTCTCTAAAGTTCCCATTGCGGTGCCGGACCTGGTATCTGCGCACGATGCGGCATCAAATCGCGGCCGTCGCCCGCAAGTATTGACGCCAATCTGAAACCCTCTCCCACGGATTCGTCACGACCCTGATACGTGCGTAGTGCAGAATGAGACAAGAGAGATGAAGCGGCCGCTTCGGCGTATCCGATTGGGATATCCGGCCGAACCCGGCAGCAAGGCACGGGAGAGAATCATGGCTGAGACACATCCAGTCAGGCTAAGTCCCTTCGAGATTCGACGTCAGGCGATTGAGTTTTTCGGAGAATTTGGTCTTGGCATGACGATCACGCTCGATGAGCCCATCACATCAGCGGTTCGAGAATCCGGATGGATTCGTCGAGCTCACGGCACGTCCCGATTCCGATCGCCAGGTCAGACTGATGATCGACCATCAAAACTGCGAAGAGGCGATTCACGAGTTCAAGCGCATCATCGCACGCGCAGGCAGAACCGGGCAGAGGAGCGTTACCTGGCGAGCATCATCTGCCGGAGGAACGCACGCATTAATTGTAACTCACGGACATGATTTAGCGGTTACGTCGTCATGATCGGGCGACGATCGTCATGCTCAGTGAGTACGTTGATACTGCGATGTAATCCTGCATCCGATTTCAGATTGCGGCCCGCGGGCCGGGCGCCATGATTCGTCGCCCCTACAATGCCGTTCGGATGCTCCTTGACTTACCATGATTGTCTGCCCTTTTGAGTCATGGCACGCGCCCGTTCAGGTGCGCGCTGACGCTTTGCGGACCTACAATTTCCCTGCACGATCAGCGACCTGCCGGTCTCGCGGCCCTGATCATGTTCAATCCAGTGTTCGTCGACGCCTCAGCCTCTGAATCGGCGTTTGCTGGTGGAATGCCAATTTCCATTGCCCATTGCGTCGGACATAGATCGAGGACATCCACGCTCGATATTCGTGGCTGGCCCTCTCGTTGGGCGGTGGCGCGAGTACGTGAGCACGGCCGACTCGGGTGACAAGAATAGTGACAGTTGGCTTCTCAATTCAGTATTTCGACCACGGAGGAGCCGCGCGCATCGCCTCAATCGAGCCCAGACGGTCCATGACGCCGAACGGGAAGACCATGCGCGCGTCATCGGTCAGGTGTTCATCGTAGAAGTCGGCACCGCGACCCGACGACAGCGCAGTCCATCCTGCTCCTCGAGTTGCAAGCAACTGCTGCTCGATACGGTCCTGCTCAATTGTCATGGGATCATTCCATTCCAGGTACACCGAGGAAGACGCGCGGCGCCGCATGGTGAATCGGCGCCACTTCTAGCCTATCAACGCTGCGACCATGGGTCGAGCGCGTCGCGCAAGCCGTCGCCCAAGAAGTTGAAGGCGAGAACCGTTATCGAGAGGGCGATGGCCGGGAACAGGAGCATGTAGGGGTATGAACGTAGATAGCGAATTGCTTCACTGATCATCAGTCCCCAGCTGGGCGTCGGCGGCGTCACTCCAAGACCAAGGAAGCTGATACCGGCTTCATAGAGGATCGCTCGCGGGATTCCGAGCGTGACCGCGACGATGATTGGCGCCAGGGTATTCGGCAAAACGTGGCGGAACATGATGCGGGTATTCGAAGCCCCCGATCCGCGCGCCGCCTCCACGAACTCCTTCTGTTTCAGCGAGAGAGTTTGCGCTCGGACAATGCGGGAGACTGTCAACCAGCTGATGAGCCCCAAACCGATGAAGACGCCCAGCAGCCCGCCGAGCTTCGAGTTGAGATCGGCTATCGCGGACATGAATCCACCACCGGGTTGACTCAGCTGCCCCCTCAAGAACGTCATGATAATGATGACGAAGAGCAGGCTCGGCATGGCGTACATGATATCGACGACGCGCATCAACGCGGTGTCGATCTTGCCGCCGTAGAACCCAGCCGCCAATCCCACCGGCACACCAATCAACACGATTACAATTTGCACCACGATACCTACCGACAGCGAGATGCGGGCACCAAAAATCAACCTGCTGAACATGTCACGCCCCAGCTGATCGGTGCCTAGCGGATGAGACAGACTGGGCGAAACATTGATGGAATCGTAGTTTTGTTCGGAATAGCTATACGGGCTAAACAACGGCACAAAGATCGCTGAGAGCGCCAGCAGGATGATAAAGACGGCGGCAGCTGCGGCCAGTCTGTTCTGCCGGAAGCGGCGAAACGCGTCTCGCCACAAGCTGCTCTCTCGCGCGGTACGGCCAAAATCACTTTTAACCAGGTCAGTTGAAACGCTGGTTGAGGCTTGATCCATTATCGGTGCTCCAGATTCAACATTTACGTCAGCTCGATCCGCGGATCCAGGAATTGATAGAGGATGTCGACCAGCAGATTCATGACCGAGATCAGCGCTCCGAAGAGGAGCACCGTTCCCAGAATCACTGGGTAGTCGCGGTTCGAGATGCTGAGCACAAAATAGCGCCCGAGCCCAGGGACGGAATAGATCGATTCGATAAAGAATGAACCGGTCACGACCTCGGCCAGGATCAGTCCAGTCACTGTGACAACCGGCAGCAATGCGTTCTGCACGCAGTGGCGGACGATGACGCGAGATTCCCTCAGACCTTTTGATCGCGCAGTGCGAATGTAATCCATTTTTAGGACGTCAAGCATGCTTGACCGGGTATACCGCGCGAGTACAGCGGCTGGATAGAGCGATAGGGCGAACGCAGGAATGAGGATCTTCGTACTGAAGACACCGTCCCATCCTCCGGTCGCCAGTACATGAAGATGGCTAGCAAGAACGAGCACAAGCACCGATACGACGACGTACGGCGGAGTCGAGATACCAAGGATGGCCGAGAAGCTGGTAACGTAATCGATCCAGGTGTTGTGTTTGACCGCGCCAATTACACCGAGCGTCACACCTATGAGCACCGCGATCGCCATGGCGACCAAACCTAGTTTCAGCGAAACGGGGAAGGCCGCTTTGATGATGTCGGACACCGTCTGTGAACGCTGCGAATAGGACGGTCCAAAATCACCGTGTAAGACGTGATCCAGATAATTGACGTATTGCTGCCAGAGCGGTTTATCGAGTCCATATGCTGCATTGAGGCGCTTCAGCACGATGGGCGGGATTGGCTTGTCTCCCTGGTCAGACCATGGCCCGCCAGGCGTCGCGTGCATCAGGAAGAACGTGATGGTGTAGATCGCCAGCATGGTCGGGATCAACATCAGCACACGACGGAATATGATGCCTCGTCGATTCATGCGTAGTTGCCTTTTTCCATAGATCGCGGAGCCTGCTGCCGACCCGCCCATTTAGGGCAGGTCGGCTCAGCCTGGCACGCGAAGTCACGACGGCGAGCGTCCATTGGAGCGATCAGCCTAGTGCTTCGCGATCTCGATCTGGTTCCCGTGAACAGACGTCAACAGCGGCTGCAGGTTCAGTTTCTTCACGTATGGCTTGACCAGATAGTAGTCGACGTGGTGATACAGCGGGATCTCCGGCGAATCCTGAGCAATGATGAGGCCCGCGTCCTGATATTCCTGAACGCGTTTGGTCTCGTCCGTTTCGGTTCTGGCCTTTTCAACCGCTGCATCGAAGTCGGGATTGTTCCAATGGCTTCGATAGTGGTCACTGGCGTGGGTGAAGTTCTGGTTGTACCAGTTCGACGGATCCTCGAAGTCAGATCCCCAGTTGCCGATGTAGAGGTTGTACGGCGACGTCTCACGAGAAGCGCGCCAGTCGTTGTATGACGTCTGCTCGATCGGCTCGAGCGAGATGTCGAGACCAAGATTCTTCTTCCAAGTCTGCTGCAGATACTCGGCATCGAGCTTGTAGTCGTCGGTACTGATGTAGACCATGGAGAGCTTCAGGCCACTGGTGTCCGGAACGGCGCTAGCTAACAGTTCCTTGGCTTTCGCGACGTCCTCGCCGATGGTCGCCTTCTCGTTGTAGCCCGGGATGTCAGGCGGCAGCATGGTCGGAGCTGGAATCACCTGCCCGTGTCGAACGTCGTTCGCTAGCGTGGCACGATCGACTGACATCGAAAGCGCCTGCCGGAAGCTCACATTGTCCGTTGGCTTGTTGGTGCAGTCGCAAATGACGAATCGAGTGTACGACGCCGTCAGGCTCACCAGTTCCTTGCTCAGATTCGGGTCGCCTTTGACGCGTTGGAAGTCTGACGACGGAACCTGCGCGAAGTCGATCTCGTCGTTCTCGTACGCAACGATTGACTGCGCCAGCTGATCCTGATAGATCGAGTACTCGATCTTGGTGATCGTTGGCTGCGGGCCCCAGTAATTGGGATTGGGCTCGAGCGTCATGCTCTGGTTGTGCGACCAGTCTGTCATCACGAATGGGCCGGAGCAAACGATATTGGACGATTCAGTCCACTTCTCGGCAACCTTGTCGATGACGTGCTTGGGAACCGGGAAGAACGTCCACGTGGTCGCCAGGAGCGGGAAGTAGACCGTCGGATCTGTCAGCGTTACCTTGAGCGTGTTGTCGTCAACTGCCGTGACGCCAATATTGTCAACGGACGCACCATTTTCGACTGCATCCGTCACACCCTTGATTGAGTAAAGAGCAGGAATGTACTGGGACTTCGTTTCCGGGTCCAGCACGCGCTTCCAGCTCCAGACGAAGTCGTTGGCATTAATCGCCGTGCCGTCCGACCACTTCAGGCCGCTCTTGAGCGTGAACGTATATTCGGACGCATCCGAGTTGGCCTCATACTTGTCTGCCATATGTGGCTCGACGTTGCCGGTGTCCTGGTTGACCCCGACGAGACCATCGAAAATATTGAACATGACAGCGATGCCGTCACCGGACGTCACCTCTGGATCCATCGTGTACGGCTCCGCGGTTGGGAGGCGGACGGTCTGATCAGATGCAAGCTCATAGTCCCCGCCACTTGATGCCTGCGTCGACGCGGAAGTGGCGGCCGTTGTGGCCGCCGACGTCGCAGTTGAGCCGCCGGAACTGGCGGACGTGGAAGCACTGGTTGCTGTGCTTGCCGGCGCGGTCGTCGGCGTCGTCTTGTTGCTCGATCCACCACATGCGGCCAGCATCGTCGCGGCGACCGAGGCTCCGACACCAAGAGCGGCACCGCGACCCAAGAGCGAACGTCGGCTCAGTCGCGCGCCAAAGGGCAACAATTCCGCGACCAACCGGCGGTTACTCTTCTCGACACTTTCTTTCCCCTGGAAGTCGTTCAAGTCTGACATCAATCTCCCCCTCAGACGTGACGTAGTGGTGGTGATTTCATCGGCGATTCATTGCCTCAGCGTCAGCCACCAACGATTCCCGCCGGGAACTTTGCCCTGCGAGATGACGCTCGTGTCGTTAGACCGCGCCTTAGTTGCGTGTCGCGTCCAAACGATCACGTGCAGGCAAATACTTGGTCGATCTCCTCCTCTCGAGCGGCGTTGTCAAACGCCAACTCTCAACCAACCGCTCGATTCCGGTCCCATGCCATCCCCATGCGGCAAACGACCTCGCGGCTGATTTAGCCGCCAACGAGGGCGACTACGGGTTCGCCCGTAGGTGCGAGACAAAGAATTGATCGATATCATCTCGTGGCAACGCTCTCAGGCCCGAAAACGCCCCCGGTCGACCCCAAATTCTGTGGATTGTGGGCCCATCGTATGTTCAGGCAGTTGCGATGTCAACACGCCAACCTCGGCAGGCGAACCTTTGGCTCACCTCGTTCGATGTTCCGCACGTCCAGCAGTTGACGCCCGCGCGCCAAGGTGACATTAACGAGGTGCATTCGAATCACCTGACTGGTCGTCATTTGACACGTCGTCCCGAGGAGCAGTTTCTGATGGACAATGACAGTATCCCCGGAACCTGGTCGACCTCCCTGACTCCGGCAATGATCGCAAGACAGCCCACCCTTTCCGTTCCGCGCGTGTCGCCCGATGGAACACGAGTCGCACACTTGTCGGCACTCGACGCGCGTACAGACCTCCACACGCTGGATCGTGACGGACGCTCACGGCAGATCAGCGTCGAACACGCCATTGGAAGCGGGTCTTTCGATTGGTCTCCTGATTCATCGGAGTTCGTGTTCACCTCAGCGGCGGACGGGAAGCTCTGGATCTGCCCGTCGACCGGCGGGCAACCACGTCGGCTGACGCGCATCGAAGGGACGCATCACTCGCCACGTTTCTCTCCAGACGGTCGTTATGTCGTGTTCTTGAATCTTTGCCCAGAGTCGGTCGATCTGATGGTCGTCTCCGTCGACGGGTATCAAGTCAGGCAGATCAGCCGTGGATCCGACATCCCCATGGCGCCATCCTGGTCTCCCGACAGCTCCCGCCTCATCTGGCACGCCTACCCATTCAATGTGATGCCCTGGGATGAGAGCGCGCTCATGACGGCCGGGGCCTCCGGTAACGAGCTCCCGCGTGTGCTCAAACAAGATTCACGGGTTGCATACGCTCAACCCTCCTTCTCACCAGACGGGACCCGAATTGTCTGCGTCTGCGACCGGGGCGGATGGTTGAACGTGACCGAGATGAGCGCCGATGGATCGGGCGAGACCGTACTCCACTCGGATGGTTGGGAGCATGGAGAGCCCTGCTATTCACCGGACGGACGCACGATCGTCTATACGCGCAACGAGGAGGCGCAGTATTCAATCTGGACGGTCCCGAGCGGCGGTGGCGAGCCGTTCCATCTCACGTCGATGCCAGGTCATTCCACGAACCCACGCTGGTCTCCGGACGGAAATAGCGTCGTCTTTCTGCATGACAGCCCGGTCGAACCGGCAGACGTTTGGTCGGTCGACATGGCGGATCGAACGACGCGACGGATGACCAATTGCGCCATTGGCGGGATCGAAACCGCGGAGCTGGTGATGCCGGAAACCGTGACGTGGTCGTCGAACGACGGATTCGAAGTTCACGGCAACCTCTTTGTGCCGCGGGACGTTCGTCCGGGACAGCACGGTTGCCTGGTGCACATCCACGGCGGGCCGATCAACCAATCGCGCATGAACTGGAACGCGCAAATTCAATACTTCGTGCAGCGTGGTTGGGTCGTCATTCAGCCAAACTACCGCGGTTCACTGGGATACGGTCGAAAATACCGAGAGGCACTCTTCGATGCGTGGGGGGATGGGGATCTGCAGGACAATATCGGAGCCATCGAGCTGTGCGCCGATCGCGGACTCACGCGCCGCGATCGGGTGGTCGCTTGGGGCGGTAGCGCCGGTGGATATTCGACGTTCATCTGCATGACCAAGGCTCCAGACGTATTTGCCGGCGGAGTGGCGCTCTATGGGCTGACCGATATCTACCCGTTCGGGTGGGAAACGCATCGCTACGAGCGCTACTACATCCAGAGCATCATGGGTCCGAGCGATGAGAATCACCGAATTTGGTGGGAGCGCTCACCGGTCAACTTCGTCGATCGAGTCCGCTCTCCCATGCTGATCCTGCAAGGAGACTCGGACCCCGTCGTCAGCCACGCTCAGTCCGACACGTTTGTGCATGAACTGAAGCGAATGAATCGCGACTTCGAATACATCGTGTACGAAGGCGAAGGGCACGGATTCCGCCAGATTCGAAACATCATCGATTCGACGGAGCGAATCGATCGCTTTCTGCGTCAGAAAATCTTGCGTGATCCAGAACCACGCGGTGCTAAGGTGATGCCGTATCCACCGATGCCAAGACCCACCATCGAGCGGTAGGACAACCGGCGGTGTGCCCGATTAATTCGAGTGGGCTGGCTAACTGGGAAAAGATAAGGGGGAACTGTCGCCATGGGAGTTCTTGAGGGACGCACCGCGCTGGTCACAGGTGCCAGCCGCGGAATCGGTCGAGCCATCGCGCTTGCATTCGCGGAGGAGGGAGCGGACGTCGCGGTCAATTTCCGTACGCAGTCAGCCGAGGCCGAGGACGTTGTACGTCGCGTTCGTGACTTCGGCCAGAACGCGTTCAGTGTGCGGGCCGACGTATCGCGCGAAGAAGCGGTGGAGGACATGGTCGATCGAGTTTTGTCTGAATTCGGTCACATCGACATACTAGTCAACAACGCCGGCTTCGTCACGTTGGCGCCGGTCGAGGCCATGGACATTGCCATGTGGGACGAGATGATCGGAACCCACCTACGTGGGACGTTTCTGGTAACCCGGTTGGTTTTGCCCGGAATGCTTGAACGGCGATACGGTCGAGTCATCAACGTGTCGTCCCAGCTCGGTCAGATCGGGCGCGAGTGGTTTGCCCATTACACCGCCGCCAAGGCCGGCATCATCGGATTCACGAAGGCACTTTCACGCGAGGTCGCGGATCGCGGAGTGTTGGTCAATTGCCTCGCGCCGGGACCGATTGATACCGGCATCGTCCCCAAGACGCCTGGCGCTCCGACCAAGAGCTACGTCGACCTCTTGCCGATCCATCGCGAAGGGCAACCTGAGGAAGTTGCCCCCACTGCCGTTTTTCTCGCTTCGGACGCCGCCAGCTACTATGTCGGGCAGACTCTCGGACCCAATGGTGGCGACGTCATGCTTTGATGCGATGAGGAAGGCAGCGAAGTTGCTGCGTTATGCCGCAGCGCGATCAACGTGGATTGCGTACTGACAGGAAAGGAGCACCGATGAAGATCGTACACAAGGGAGAGGCGCCGTCCGAACAAGGCACGACGTTCACCGGCCCGACGACCCTGGAACGAGCAGTTAAGTTGCAACGCGAGGGCGGCATGAGCGTCTCGATTGTGCACTTCGACGAGGGAGCCCTGACCCATTGGCACGTCCATCCGGGCGAGCAAGTGCTGATCGTTTTGGAGGGCAAGGGACGCGTGGGAACCGAGACTGAATCGTTCGAGATCGGCCCGGGCGACGTTGTTCATGCGGAACCTGGCGAGCGCCACTGGCACGGAGCCGCGCCAGGACAATCGATGACGCACGTCAGCGTCACCACCGTCGGCTCGCCCGCGTGGCTGGAAGCGCCAGAGTAGCCAGTAATTGAGCACGGTCATGAAATGAATCAGAGCCCGACCAGAATTGGTCGGGCTCTCTGCCGGCGAGAGGCGTTCCTTCTGACCTGACGGTCGTTACTCGCCCTACTCAGACTCCTCATATTGACGCTTGATCTCGTCCAGAACCGCGGGATCAGTCAGCGTAGTGGTATCGCCCATCACTCGTCCTTCGGCGACGTCACGCAGCAGACGACGCATGATCTTGGCGCTACGCGTTTTGGGCAGCTCTGCCGTGAAGTAGATGCGATCGGGCCGAGCGATCGGCCCGATCTTATCGGCGACGTGCTGACGTAGCTCTTCGGCAAGCTCCGGTCCGGGCGTGACGTTTCCGCGCGGCGTGACGAACGCTGCCACGGCCTGGCCTTTCAGCTCGTGCGACACTCCGATAACCGCTGCTTCGGCCACCGATGGATGACTCACCAGGGCGCTCTCGAGCTCCATCGTGCCGAGACGATGTCCGGCAACGTTAAGCACGTCGTCGACGCGTCCGAGCAGCCAGAAATAACCGTCCTCGTCCCGCTTCGCGCCATCACCGGTGACGTAGACTGAAGGTCCGTATTTGTTGAAATAGGTATGGACGTAGCGGTCCCAGTCACCCCATATCGTACGGAACATCGACGGCCACGGGCGTCGCATGACAAGATAGCCGCCCTGGCCGTTTTGCACGGCGTTTCCTTGGTCGTCGACCACGTCCGGCTCGATGCCTGGTAACGGCGTGGTCGCGGAGCCCGGCTTCATCGTGGTGATTCCCGGCAGACCCGAAATCATCATGGCGCCCGTCTCGGTTTGCCACCAGGTATCGACGATCGGGCACTTCTCGCCTCCGATGTGCTCGTGATACCAGATCCAGGCCTCCGGATTTATCGGCTCACCCACCGTACCCAGCAGCCGCAGGCTCGATAGATCGTGCTTCTCCGGGTACTCAGTGCCCCAGCGCATGAACCCGCGAATGGCGGTCGGAGCTGTGTAGAAGACGGACACGGCACGCCGTTCCACGATGTCCCAGAAGCGGTCGCGATCTGGGTAGTCTGGCGTCCCCTCGAACATGACCGACGTCGCGCCATTGGCGAGCGGGCCGTAGACGATGTAGCTATGTCCCGTGACCCAGCCGATGTCGGCCGAGCACCAATACACGTCGTCGTCTTTGAGGTCGAGCACCCATTTGCTGGTCGCATAAGCTCCGACAAGATAGCCGGCGGTCGTGTGCAACACTCCCTTGGGTTTGCCCGTAGTGCCTGACGTATAGAGGATGTAGAGGGGATGCTCGGAATCGACCATCTCGGGCGGACAGTAGGTCTCTTTGACCTGATCGACCGCCTCGTGCCACCAGACATCGCGTCCACTCTGCATGTGAATTGGGTGAACGTGGCGCCCAACTCGCTCCACGACCACGACGTGCTCTACAACCGGCGCGCTCTCCAACGCTTTGTCGGCATTGTCCTTGAGTGCTACCACGTTGCCACGACGGAATCCGCCATCGGCCGTGATCAGGACCTTGGCGCCGCAGTCGTTGATGCGGTCCGCCAGCGAATCAGGGCTAAATCCACCAAAGACCACCGAGTGTGGCGCGCCGATTCGCGCGCAGGCCAGCAAGATGATCGCGAGCTCGGGGATCATGGGGAGATAAACCGCGACGCGGTCGCCCTTTTTCACGCCCAGTGACTTGAGCATAAGCGCCGTGCGATTGACCTCGCGATAGAGGTCCTGATAGGTCAAAATGCGCTCGTCGCCAGCTTCGCCTTCCCAGATCAGTGCTGCTTTGGTCTTGCGCCAGCTCTTGAGATGTCGATCAACGCAGTTATATGAGACGTTGAGCTTGCCACCGGTGAACCAGGAGACCTTGGGTGGATCCCACTCCAGGACCGTATCCCATTTCTTGTCCCAATCGAGGTTCTCCGCGACGGACGCCCAGAATCCTTCCGGATCGTCGAGAGCCCGCTTGTAGATTTCCGGATCGTTGACGTTCGCCTTCGCCGCAAATTCCGGTGGCGGCGGATAGCGACGGGATTCTGTAAGTAGGCCCTCGATCATTCCGGTCGGATCAACCGACATTACAGGCTCCTTCCTGAGTTCGTATGAATTGGGGCGCGATGTGCGCCCTCCGGCAGTACGTAGCCCGTCAAAACACGGAAATCCGCCTGCCCACTCCCTGTTGGACTCTTCATATAGTAATCGAGATTCGCCGAACGAAAAACCCGCGACCGTAACGGCATGATACAGACCAGCATCTTTCGCTGGGTTGACGACATGCGGGAGAATGCCGGAAAACTCCCGACAGGATTGCCCCCGTGACGGGATTGTCAATGACTGATAGGGTGGTATAACAAACTCGTGACAGCCCCGGGATACCGTAGTAGCACAGTCGCCGGTATTTTTGTTGTGGCCTGAATTGGGGCGGGGGGAGCCTCATTCACACGACGAGATGAGCAGGGAGGATCATGGCGAGAGGGTCTGGCCGATTCAAGCGCGCCCTGATGGTCGCAGGAGCAGGGTTGCTCGTCTTCGTCCTGGGTGGGTGCAGCCTCTACGGAGGACACCCGCAATCAGTCAATGATCCCGCTGGCGACAATATGCGGAAGATTTGGGATCTATTTGTTCCGATCTTCTGGGCGTCGGTGGTGGTCTTTATCATCGTTCAGGGCGTATTGATTTACGCCGTTATTCGTTTCCGACGTCGTCCAAATCAACCTGCTCCCGTTCCAACTCACGGCAACACGAAGCTCGAGATCGCCTGGACAATCATGCCGGCGATCATTCTGGCCGTCATCGCGGTCCCAACACTCACAACGATCGCCGATTTTGCCAAGAAGCCAGGGCCAGGTGCTCTGACCGTTCAGGTTGTCGGGCATCAATGGTGGTGGGAGTTCGATTATCCGGATCAGAAAGTCGTCGTTGCGGACGAGATGCACATCCCGGTCGGAACTAAGGTCGAAGTCGATCTTGCCAGCGCCGATGTGATTCATAGCTTCTGGGTTCCAAGACTGGCTGGCAAGCAGGACGTCGTCCCGAACCAACACAACCACTTGTCATTCACGGCTGAGGAGATCGGGACGTTTTCCGGCCAATGTGCTGAATTCTGCGGGGCACAACACGCCAACATGAAGTTCGACGTGGTCGTTGAATCACAAGACGATTTCAACGCCTGGATCGCGAAAATGCAGCAGCCTGCGGCGGATGTCGGCAACGACCAACTCGCCCAACAGGGCCAGCAGGTCTTCTTTAGCGCTGGCTGCGTCGGCTGCCACACGATCAATGGTCCACAAGTCAACGGTCAGACGGCCGCGGGCACGATCGGACCAAACCTGACGCACGTCGGGAGTCGCGGCATCATTGCCGGTGGCGTGCTGACTCAAACTGAGGCCAACATCTCGAAGTGGGTTCACGACCCACCATCGATCAAGCCGGGCACCAAGATGCCGAAGCTCGGCCTCACACAGGCACAGGCAGACGCGGTCGCACATTACCTGGAGACGCTCAAATGACGGCTTCGAATCGTGATGATCGATCGGCGAACGTCGTGATTTGTCGCACCGGGATAGGGGGTCGGTAGTGGCGCAGGCGCAAGCGCAAGTCGCAATTACTCAACGCGAGGTCCAGTACGAGCGCTCAGTTCTTTGGGACTGGTTAACCACCGTCGACCACAAGCGCATCGGCATTCTGTACATGATGACGTCGCTGATCTTCTTCTTGATCGGCGGCCTCCTCGCCCTGCTGATTCGCACACAGCTGGCTGTGCCGAACAACTCAGTGCTCACTGCCGACACGTACAACCAGGTCTTTACCATGCACGGCACGATCATGATCTTCCTCGTGGTCATGCCGTTGAACGCGGCGTTCTTCAACTTCATGATCCCGCTGCAGATCGGCGCTCGTGACGTTGCATTCCCGCGCCTGAACGCATTCAGCTACTGGGCGTTCCTCTTCGGAGCATTGTTGCTGCTGAGTAGCTTCCTCTTCGGTGCGGCCCCTGACGCCGGCTGGTTCGGCTATGCCAACCTGACGACTCTCACGTATTCACCCGGGCTGAACGTCGACTTTTGGATCTTCGGTCTGCAGGTGCTCGGCATTGCGTCGCTCGCGTCTGCACTGAATTTCTTCGTGACTATCGTCAACATGCGAGCACCGGGGATGCGCCTGATGCGCATGCCGGTCTTCACGTGGATGACGTTCGTTACTTCGGTTCTGTTGCTCCTGGCCTTCCCGTCGTTGACGGTTGGTCTCATCGAGCTGATGTTCGACCGCTACTTCGGCACCCTCTTCTTCGAGCCGACTGCCGGTGCCTCGGTCGTGCTGTGGCAGCACCTCTTCTGGATCTTCGGTCATCCGGAGGTTTACATCCTGATCCTGCCGCCAATGGGAATGGTTTCCGAGATCCTCCCGACGTTTGCTCGCAAGCCCCTGTTCGGCTACCCGTTCGTGGTCTACTCCGGCGTGGCCATCGGCTTCCTCTCCTTCGGCGTGTGGGCGCACCACATGTTTGCCGTTGGACTCGGGCCAGTCCCAAACTCGGTCTTCGCCACCACGACGATGCTCATCGCCATTCCGACCGGCGTGAAGATCTTCAACTGGCTTGGGACACTCTGGGGCGGATCGATCGCCATCAAGACGCCGCTTTTATACGCGGCCGGGTTCGTCGGCATGTTCACCATTGGCGGAATCAGTGGTGTCATGCACGCTTCGGTTCCGGTCGACTACTGGCAGACGGATAGCTACTTCGTCGTCGCCCACTTCCACTACGTCCTGTTCGGTGGCTCGATCATGGCAATCTTTGGTGCCATCTACTACTGGTTCCCGAAGATTTTCGGCCGAATGCTCGACGATCGACTCGGCCAGATCCACTTCTGGATAACGTTGATTGCGTTCAACATGACGTTCTTCCCGATGCACTTCCTTGGCATCGACGGAATGCCGCGGCGCATATATACGTATCCCGACAACATGGGTTGGAACTTCTGGAACGCATTCGAGACAGTAGGCGCATTCATCCTGGGGGCCGCCGTACTGCTCTTCGCCTACAACATCATCAAATCTCTGCGCTCCGGCGAAATCGCGCCAGCCGATCCATGGGACGGTCGAACGCTCGAGTGGTCAATCCCATCGCCGCCGCCGGTATACAACTTTGCGGTTGTCCCGACGGTCCACTCACGTGATGCGTTCTGGGAGCAGAAGTATGGTGGCTCCGAAGAAGCGCAGCAGGTCGGCGAAGAGAATCTGTATCCGGATCCGAACCGAGCGCGCGGGATCCACCTGCCGCCGTCGTCTTACTTCCCGCTGACGGCCGCTGCTGGTCTGGTTGTGATGGCAATCGGAATGGTCCTACACGGACAGGGAACGGCCGCCTCCTGGTACGTCACTGGCGGCGGGGTCCTCGTGCTGACGTTCAGCCTCTTCGGCTGGTCGTTCGAGCCGAACCACTGATGCGGACGTGTAGCAAGGAAGGAATGAGCGCTTGAGTCAGGCAGTGCACGTCGGGGAGCATCCCGCCGAAACGCACGCGACTTCGACCGGGATCTCGCACAATAAGCTGATGATGTGGGCGTTCCTTGCATCCGACTGCATGTTCTTCGGATCCCTCATCATGACCTACATGGTCTATCGCGGTCACGCGACAGGCGGTCCGACCCCGCAAAGCTTGTGGGACATTCCGTACACCTCAGTCAGTGCGGCCGAGCTGCTCCTCAGCAGCCTCGCGATCGTGCTCGCCCTCACCTATTTGCACCGCGGCAATGAGCGAGCGTTCCGTATCTGGTTGCTGGCAACCGCCGGACTAGGGCTCCTTTTCCTGGGCGGACAGTTCTACGAATTCACGACGTTCTACCACGAGGGACTCACGCTCCACAGTAGCTTGTTTGGATCAACGTTCTTTGTGTTGACCGGCTTTCACGGAACGCACGTAGGGATCGGCGTCATCTGGCTTCTGACGCTCTGGGTGATGTCGAAGCGCGGGCAGATCCCCCCTTCTCGTGGCGAGATGCCGGAGATCGTGGCACTGTACTGGCACTTCGTCGATATCGTCTGGATCATCATCTTCGCGGTGGTCTATCTGATCCCGTACAAGCCGTAGCTCATGAGTGCCGCGACGTTGACTGCGCCGCGGCATCGCATCCGAATTCGTGAGAGAGGAACGGGGAAACATGAGTTCAGACTCGGGTTCAGAGGTCGTCCACTCGTATCCAGAACCATCGACATACATCAAACTAGCGGTCTTTCTGGCCATCTTCACGATCATCGAGGTCGCGACATACTATATCGACGCGCCGGTCCTCCTGATCACCTTGGTCCTGCTCGTCTTGATGGCGGTGAAGTTCGTGCTGGTCGTCGGCTATTACATGCATTTGAAGTTCGATTCCCGTCTCTTGACCCTCGTATTTGCAGGCGGTTTGACGGTGGGGCTTTCGATCATGCTGGTGATGATCGCTCTCTTCGGGAACTTTTGATCGCGATTCGTCAGCGCGGCCAGCAGATAGGCTAGTTGAGCAGTCTCGCCGTTTGCTACTCGCACCATTTCGAGAACATAGTGTTGAACGGCGTTCGTGAGGTCAAAACAAGGTAATATTTGTCGCGCGGAGCGCCGGGCTTTCAAAATCAGGGTTCCGCGCATCTTTGTGTGTGTGAGAAACACCCAAGTCGGTCGCGTATTTCGATGTGATCCCGACGGGGCCCTGGCGGTCACGGCGGATGTTCGGGGAGTGGAGGGTCTGTGTCCGATTCGAACACGGTAGCAGTTGCGCTGACAGTGGCGATTGCCGCCGGCGCCGTGGCGCTGATTTACGGCGCGCTCCTGGTGCGTTGGGTGATATCCCAGCCAAATGGGAACGACCGCATGCAGGAGATCGCCTCGGCGATCCAAGAGGGTGCCAGCGCGTACATGCGTCGACAGTACCAACTGGTCGCGATCGTTGCCGTCGTTGTGGCGATTATCCTGGCCGTCGCACTCGACATCAGTACGGCGATCGGATTTCTGATCGGGGCCTCGGCCTCGGCCACGGCCGGCTTCGTCGGGATGAGCGTCGCGGTTCGCTCAAACATTCGCACCGCGGAAGCCGCGCGCAAGGGGCTTGGACCCGCGCTTTCGGTAGCGTTCCGTGGCGGTAGCGTCACCGGACTCTTCGTCGTCGGTCTTGGGCTCCTCTCTGTCTCCGTCTTCTACGCTATCGTTCGTGACACCGCCCCTCTCGTCGGTCTTGGGTTCGGCGGGAGTTTGATTTCCGTCTTCGCCCGCATCGGTGGAGGCATCTACACCAAAGCCGCGGACGTCGGAACGGACTTGGTTGGCAAGGTTGAGGCTGGTATCCCCGAAGACGACCCGCGAAATCCCGGCGTCATCGCCGACAACGTGGGAGACAACGTCGGCGACTGCGCTGGCATGGCTGCAGACCTGTTTGAGACCTACGCGGTCACCTCCGTAGCGGCTATGCTCCTCGGTCATCTGGTCTTCAAAAATGAGCTTGCGGTCGTCTTTCCGTTGGTAATCGGCGCCGCGTCGATCGTCTCATCGATTATCGGCACCTTCTTCGTGCGGATCGACTCCAGCGGGTCCATCATGCGGGCGCTGTACAAAGGACTCATATCGGCTATCGTGCTGGCGGCGGCGGCGTTCTATCCACTCACCTACTGGATCATGAACGACAACGGCAAGATCAACGGCGCGTCGATCACCATGTACAAGGCGAGTTTCGCGCTCTCAGGATCGCTCAAACTCTTCTTCGCGGCCCTCATCGGAATCGCCGTCACACTGGGCTTCGTCCTCATTACCGAGTACTACACCTCAATGAAGTACTCGCCGGTCAAACAGATCGCGGACGCGTCCGAGTCCGGACACGGCACAAACATCATTGCCGGCCTCGGCGTTTCGATGCGCTCCACCGCCCTGCCGATACTTCTCATCTCGGCAGCGATTTACACGGCATATAACCTGACTTCGCAGTCGGGCGATGCCAGTACCGGGCTGTACGGAATCGCCGTCGCCGCCATGGCAATGCTTTCAATGACTGGCATCATCGTCGCGATCGACTCCTTCGGCCCGATTACCGACAACGCCGGCGGCATCGCCGAAATGGCCGAACTACCCGAGGAGGTTCGCGACGTCACCGACGAACTCGACGCAGTCGGAAACACGACCAAAGCGATCACCAAGGCGTACGCTATTGGCTCCGCTGGCCTCGCAGCCCTGGTGCTGTTTGCGTCGTACTTCCTTGAGATCTCCGGGACGATCAGCTTCGATCTACGAAATCCGAACGTCGTAATCGGACTCCTGGTCGGTGGGCTGCTCCCCTACTTCTTTGGATCGATGTTGATGGACGCGGTCGGACGTGCCGGAAGCTCGGTGGTCCAGGAGGTTCGGCGCCAGTTCAAGGAGATCCCGGGCATCCTCGAAGGCACCGCCAAACCCGAATACGGTCGGGCCGTGGACATCGTCACACGTCGCGCGTTGCGCGAGATGATGGTGCCGGCGCTCCTTCCTGTCCTGACGCCAATCGTCATCGGTATCACGCTCGGCAAAGAGGCCGTGGGCGGACTGCTGATTGGATCGATCGTTACGGGACTCTTCGTTGCGATCTCAATGACGACCGGCGGCGCTGCCTGGGACAATGCCAAGAAGAGCATCGAGGCTGGTGCCTACGGGGGCAAAGGCAGCTTCGCCCATCAGGCATCGGTAACCGGCGACACGGTCGGCGATCCATACAAGGACACCGCTGGCCCAGCCATCAACCCGATGATTAAGATCGTGAACATCGTGGCACTCCTCTTGGTGGTGGCCCTGAGCTGGTAATCCGCCGACCAACGATCACATGGATAGTTCAAACGGCCGAGGGGCTTTCCCTCGGCCGTTTTTGTTTGGAACGAGAGTGAATGGGAAGGACCGGTTTGTGGGATGAGTGCTGCTGAAGGATCTGAACAGACATCCGAATTCTCAGGTGTCCAAGAGAAGCGCATTCACCTCTTTGACGGTCGGGAGGGAGGGCTGCGCACCCTGTCTTTGTACCGCCAGGGCACCTGCAACCACCCCGGCCTTCACCGCACTAAGGTGCGATTCGCCGCGCGCCAGCCAGGCGCAAACTGCTCCGCAGAACGCGTCTCCGGCACCCGTGGTGTCCACAGCGGTCACCGTCGGTGCGGGGAGGAGCTCGTCAACTGAATCGTCGAGCAGCCATACGCCCCGCGCGCCGAGCGTGATAGCCACCGCGTCTCGAATGCCAATCGATCTCAGACGGTGAGCCGCATCACGGGCATGCTCCACTGCGATGGGTCCCGTCTCGAGAAACTGACCGGCTTCAATCTCATTGACGATAAGGACGTCCACAAGATTCAACATCGAGGTGACCATCGGCGTGAACGGAGCTGCGTTCAGCACGGTTCGTGCACCGGCACGCCGTCCCAGCGTCATCGACATTAGCACCGTATCCAGTGGAACCTCGAGCTGAAGCGAGACGATATCTCCCGACCGGCACGAGGCAACAAAGCTATCCTCAACTCGTACGGACGTCACCGCGGCATTGGCGCCAGGCACCAGAACAATCGTGTTTTCGCCAGTCGTCGAATCGACTTCGATCACGGCGACGCCGCCGTAGCCGTCAGTTCGCATCACGTTGGTGACGTCGATGCCTTCGCGCTCCAGATCCGCAACTCGCTGGTCACTGTTGGCATCTTCGCCCGCGGCGCCGAAGAACGTGACGGCAGCGCCAAGGCGCGCCGCGGCGATCGCCTGGTTAGCTCCCTTGCCACCACCGAAGATGTCGAAGGACTCGCCGGCGATGGTCTCACCCGGAACCGGAAATCGACGCGTGCGAACCACGAAGTCGGTGTTGATACTGCCGATCGCAACGACTTTACTCATCATCGATCGAGGAATCCGGTCGTCGCCGTGAAAGTCTCCAGCGCCCGATAACCATGTAGCGGATCATCAAGCTGCGCAGTCGCAGCCACGCCTTGCGAGCGTGTCCGACGTCCTGTGCATCCGGCGGCTGAGCGCCGTAACGCTCCCGGACGTAGACATCCGCCAGGTAGCGCACGTGCTGGCGCGTCCCGGGCACTCGATCGCCGATCATTTGGGCGTACTCATATGGAGTCATAGCTGAGCTGACCGGTACTCCGCCCCAGCTCGCGCTCCGCTGCGCTTTGGTGAAGAACTGAGTGGCTGGTGTCAGTCCACGAGTGCCGCGTAGCCACAAATAGCTGACGAACGCGATGATCGCGAGCAGGACGACGATCATTCCTCGAACGATCCAGTCAAATGCCGTCGTTGAGTGGTTTGACGTCAGAACCGCCCCACTACCACCGACAGGAGGGTTCTCGTCGAGAAAGTCACGCGGATTCACGCCCGACTCGCCGGTGTTGGCGGGCAACGAACCCGAGTTACCTGACGTCGAGGGCGCAGCCGGCTCGCGATTGATTGCCGCTCTCGCCGCCGTCGGCTCGAACGAGACCCAGCCGTACTGCGGGAAATAGACTTCAACCCAGGCATGGGCATTCAGATCTCGATACAGATACCCGGCCGAGCCGTCGTCATACTGCGCGGGATAGAAGCCGACCGCGATGCGGCTCGGGATGTTGAGGACGCGCAGCATCTCGATCATGGCGGACGCATAGAATGTGCAGTAGCCCTGTTTGGACTCAAACAGGAACCAGTCGACCGCGTCCTCACCTTTGGGCGGAACGCCGACGTTCTCATTGTATGCGAGATTCTTTCGCAGGTAGGTTTCGATTGTGGCGGCAACGTCATAGGGGTTGTTCTGATCGGACGCAAGACTCTCTGCCAGTTGCTTCGTGCGATCGGTAACGGTCGGAAGCTGCAGATAGCGGCTCGTGATCTCCACCGGATAATCGGTCCCGGCTACGCGAAGCTGCTCGGCCGTGGCGTCGCTTACCACCGAGTTGATGTCGTAGATGTCTCCGGATCCGACGCCGTTTTGGGCAAACACCGCTTCCACATCCGAGTAGACCGGCAACTCACCTGTGAAGAAGAACGTCGTGACCGTGTAGTCCGAGTTGATCTCAAAACGAGTCTGGATCGAGCGCGTACTTAGGTCATTGCGCTCGCTATTGATCAGCGCCCAATCGCCCGGATCGATGCTGACGGTCGTCCCACTTCCAATCTGAACAGTAAGGTTCGGATTCGGCGTTGGTGTAGCGGCCGGTGTCGGCGTTTCTTCCGGCGTGGCAGCAGGCGTACCCTCGACCGTCGCTGTTGGAGTAGCAGTCGGCTCGGGCGGCGGCGGAGCAGAGAATTTCGCGTTCTGAAGCGCTTGCACCAACGGCCAAAGCAGCGGTGGAGTGTTCTGTTGATTCGCCTGAGTCAGGTCGAGCGCTTGATCGGTGTAATTTCGCCAGGCAACCTGAATTTGCGTCGGCTCGGAGACCGACTGAAGCTGACCCGGAGAATAGATCACCGCTCCCCTCGGGCTCAGGATCTTCACCGTGTATTTTTCGTCGGACGTGCCAGACGTGGTCGACGGCGGGATTGGAATCGTCTCGTTTGCCTGGAATGGGATGAGCGGCGATGATCCGCCGGTAGCTGAGTTCGATTGATAGGTGCTGGCGATGTCCGATGACCAGCCACGACCATCAAATACGTCGTAGCGATGAGCGGCCAGATAAGGCGCGGAGCCACCTTTCACCAAGGCCACCGGCTGGTCGCTCAGATGCAGGGGCCCACCCACTTCGAAAGAATCACCGAAGCTGGCGAAGCCACCGATTCCGCCGGACACACCAGGGCCACGTAGCGATCCGAACCAGCCATTGAACGTGTCCTCAACGTGTACCCACGGTGCGTTGATCGATTCCCACGCACCATGGATCGACTGATTCTGGGTCGAAATTGGTACCGCCCAGCCGATGATGATGACGGCGATCGACGTGTAGCTTGCGGTCCATAGACCGCGCCACACCAGGCTATCCGGGAACGGTGTGCCGGAATGGCGCCATTCGTCGATCCTGCGCGAGAAACTGAAGCGCATCATCAGTAAGATCGCGCCAATAAGAAAGACGATCACCAGACCGGTCGGAACGTGCTGAGAGTAGCCCAGGTTCATGAAAAGCATCACGCCGGGAAGCAGAAGCGACAGCCAGATCCAGCGCGAACGGAAGATGAACCACACGGATGTGTAGCTCAGGATGAAGATCAGAGCCGCCATCATGAGGACGAAGAGGTAGAGATCTTCGGCGTGTTGGCCATGCGAGATCGCCGTGTACCACTGCGTCCACCGGCCCCAGAGATAGTGCAGCTTGGCCTGTCGACCACCAATGTTGTCGCTGAGGAAGTTCGTCATCTCGTACATGACGACGACAAAGCCGATCAGCAGCGCGATAACGTGCCCGAGGACCGAGGGAATACGCTCAACCTGGGCTAGAATCAGACCCGTCAGTAGACCAACGATGGTGACCGTGGTGAGTATGTCGAGTCCGTCGGTCCAGTCCGCCGCCTGAGTTGACCAGGTTGCAGTGAAGACGATCAGTGCGACAAGGAAAAAGGATGTCCAGCCTTCTCGGATTGCGAAGCGTTGCATATTTCATCCCTGGTGTGTGTGAGCGGCTTCGTACGCGATGACATTTGCCGGGCGATTACCACGCAGCTAATGCGAGGTTGATCAGACGACTCGCTTGAACGGCATCGATTGACCCTGCGTCGTGAGCGCACGTCCGATGTCATCCCCGTACTTGACGAGATAGCTCGGCACTCCGATCGCGGCCAGATCGCTGACTACGAGCAGGCTGCTGTCACGGCCGCCGAACGTGCTCGGCTCGACGACGACGGAAACCACGCGCGCATGGCGGGCGACGAGCTCCATTACAGCGGATGACCAGCGCTCGTCCGTCGATGGAGTCACGATAACAACCGTGCTGTTGCGCGAAAACAGCGATCCCTCTGCCATGAGTGTTTCTTCTATTGGCTGCGACCCGTCGGCGTGCACTACGGTCAGCAGCTCGAGAATTTTCACCATCTGCCGTGCGCCTCGATCGGTCGGGATCACGGTGGGCTGACTATTGTTGACGATCATGCCGACTGTGCGGTTCTGATCGAGAAAGTGGTGCGCCAGAGACGCGGAAATGGTCACTGCGTACTCTTCGGTGGAGTCGAGCCAGAATGAGAGAGGTATCTCTCGCATCGACGTGAATTGATCGCCGAAATCTGGACTCATCCCACGCGCCCGCACATGGTGCCGGGCTTCCAGATCGAGCACGATCCAGACGTCCGCCGTCGGGTCAAGCTCGAATTCCTTGACCATCAATTGGCCAGTTCGCGCAGTCGCCGACCAGGAAATTCGGTTGTAGCTGTCGCCTGGCGAGTACTGTCGCACTCCGGCCGCGTTCGGAGTCACGAATGGCGTGCGCCGCTGGAGCGAGTTGCCGCCGGCCAGGTCACCGACCGGGAGCCGGAATCCGCCGAGATCGACGGTCGCCGGGTAGACGAGCAACTCTTGCACGTGCGGGACCAGACGATGCGCCGGGAAGAGATCGAACGGATCGCCCGATCGCAGCGTCAGTGGACCGATGTGAAATCGACCGCGGCGCGAGCACCACGTCTCGACGCGCCAGCGGTTGGCGTCGTTCGGCCCGAGGTGAACCACGCGGCTCATGTGATGTCCAGGAAGGTCGGAATGGTCAGCCACCTCGAGCCACAGCTTGGCGATACGGCTGCGATTCTCAACACGGATACGTTCGACGAGCGTCTGCCCAACTTGGGCTCGGTCGGCGCGCGTCTCGCGCGTTACAACCAAACCGCGCAGGCTCAGCCGACTCCAGGCAAAGGTCGCGACCAGGAGTGCGCTCAGAACGAAGAAGATCTTCTCGAGCACGTCCCATTGGTTGAGCTGCGCCAGCAGCAGGACGACCAATACCAGAACGAGGAGCTTTATGCCGTTCACGACGAAGAACCAACCCCGCGCCAGCCACGCGATCGCTCGGTCTCGCGCGCCACTGGCCGAGATCCGGGAACGCCGGTCGCCATCAAGATCTCGCGAATGACCATGCGCCCGTCAACATTCTTCATGCGTGCACCTGGACTGACGATGACGCGGTGAGACAGCGTAGGTCCCGCCAACGCCTTGATGTCGTCCGGGATGACGTAGTCGCGGCCCGACATCGCCGCCCAAGCTCGGGAGGTGTTGTAAAGCGCGAGGGAGCCGCGCGGCCCCGCTCCGAGATAGACATCGTCATGTTCGCGCGTCGCCTCGACGATCGAAACGATGTACTCCTTGAGGGTCTCGTCGACGTGCACCTGCTTCACAGCGTTCTGCGCCGCGATCAGCTCTTCGGCATCAACTGCCTGTTCCAGACTGTCGATGGGGTGTTGGAAGTGCTGACGGTTGAGGATCTCCACCTCGCCGCGGTGTCCTGGGTAGCCGAGAGAGATTCGGATGAGAAAGCGGTCGAGTTGAGCCTCCGGGAGTGGGAACGTTCCTTCGTATTCGATAGGGTTTTCGGTCGCGAGCACGATGAACGGATTGGGGAGCATGTGAGTGATGCCGTCGACCGTCACCTGCCCCTCTTCCATCGATTCGAGAAGAGATGACTGCGTCTTCGGTGTGGCGCGGTTGATTTCGTCCGCCAGAACGATTTGAGCCACCACCGGGCCGGGACGATATTCAAACTGTGACGTCTGCTGGTTGAAGACGCTTACGCCGGTGACATCACTCGGCAACAGGTCTGGAGTGAACTGAATTCGTTTGAAGTTGCAGCCGATGCTGCGAGCGATTGCCTTGGCCAGCATCGTCTTGCCAACGCCGGGAACGTCCTCCACCAGGACGTGGCCCTTGCAAAGGAGCGCAACCAAGACCAGCTGGACCTCCTGGCGCTTACCGACGATGACTTTTTCGACGTTGCGGACAATACGTTCTGCTAACGCCTCGGCGGTCTCCATGATGCTCCCTTCCCGCCGTGGAAGGAACAGCCACTCGACCCGTCGAGCGGAGTGTCCACTGCGGCTGTCAGCGCAAACAATAATGGCCGGCTTGGTCCGTCACCTACCATGGTTGAGATCGTAATGGAGGTGTGCCGGAGAACAATGGCGAGCATGCACCAGGCATCCCCAATTGGTACCAAGTTGACATTGTCCGGATTATATCAATCCGCGCTTCTCAAAATGGCACTCTATACCCACCATACGTGGGTTTCTCTGGTTTGGATGTGTTTTCACTGAATATCCGGCAAAATCGTCTCGTTGACGTCGGTTATGTCTTGCAATTTCGGCACCATGCCTGGGATGTCGCTCGTCGCGGAGAAGTTCCAAAATGAAGACGCAGCGAGACTCCACCAGGTTACCAACCCACGGCTATAATTCGGAGACTCAGAGAGGAGCTTCACCACGATGAAATCATCCGCGGATCCTGCCGGTCGATCGATAATGCTCGTCGACGGCTACGGACTGGCCTTCCGAGCATTCCACGCACTGCCGGAAACACTCACCACATCGTCAGGCGAGATCGTCAACGCGGTCTTCGGCTTCACGTCAATGCTCCTCGATGCCATTCGCCAGCATGATCCTGACTATGTCGTGGTCAGCTTTGACGTCGGGAAGACATTCCGGCACGAGGCGTTTGAGGGGTATAAGGCTCAACGCGCGCCCATGCCTGACGCCATGCGCGGCCAGATGCACCGCATCTTCGCGGTCCTGGAGGCGCTCAACATCCCCGTCTACAGCAAAGAGGGGTTTGAGGCGGACGACGTGATTGGCACGATCGCTCGCCAGGCCGGCGATCAGAAGATGCGCGTGCTCATCGTTACTGGTGACAGCGACCTGCTGCAACTTGTGGACGGCGATGTCCACATCATCCTGCCCGGGCGCCAGCGATTTGGCGATTACCGCATGTATGATCGGGCCGCGGTCATCGATCGGTATCAATTCGATCCGGAGCGAATTCCAGAATACAAGGCGCTGGTTGGAGACACGTCGGACAACATTCCGGGCGTTCCCGGTATTGGCGCCAAAACCGCGACCGCACTCATCCAGAAATTTCCGTCGTTGGAGGCGATGCGTGATCACGAGGACGAAATCACTCCGACCCGAGCACGCAATTCGTTCGGCGAGAACTATGACCAAGCACTAGCCGGTCGCGAGTTGGCGACGATCGTCCGGCATGTCGAACTGGACATCGATCTGGACGCGTGCTTGCTCAAGGACTTCGACCGTGCGGTCGTTATCGAGCTCTTCCGCGAGCTTGAGTTCCGCACGCTGGTCAACAAACTGCCGGAGCTAGAGGTGGCCGCCCACCTCCCTCCGCCGCAGATTGTCGAAGCCACCCGTACCGTCGTGGTCAGCCACGAGCAGCTTGATCACCTGATAACCGAGATGCGGAAGTCAGAAGCGGTTGCCTTCGACGTCGAGACGACCGACACCGATCCGATGCGGGCCGAGCTCGTCGGGATTGCATTGGCCACATCTCCCGAGCGTAGCTACTACATCCCCGTTCGACACGTGGATCACGATGGCCAGATCAGCGAAGACGATCTGCGGAGCGCGTTCTCGCCGGTCTTTACGTCGCCCAAGCCCGCGATCCTGGCCCACAACGGGAAGTACGACGCGCTGGTCATGGAACAGGCTGGCTTTGAGCGTCCGCATATTGATTTCGACTCAATGGTCGCGGCCTATCTGCTTGGCGACAGTTCGGTGGGACTTAAACACCTGGCGTTCACGCGTCTGGGCATCGAGATGACTGAGATCACCGAGCTCATCGGACGTGGGCGTACTCAGATCACCATGGATCAGACCGAGGCCATGAAGGCCGCCGACTACGCCTGCGGGGATGTCGAGGCAACCTACCTCCTGGTCAACCAGTTGCGGCCGGAGCTCGATGAGCGCGACCAGACCGAGCTTTTTACATCCATCGAACTCCCCCTCATCGATGTCTTGATCGACATGGAATCAACCGGGATCGCAGTCGACGTCGAATTTCTCGAGGAGCTCTCGCGACAGCTCGCCGGTCAGATCTCCGAGCTCGAGTCCGAGATCTATCGGCTGGCGGGGGAAGAGTTCAATATCAACTCCACCCGTCAGTTGGGCAAGATACTGTTCGAAGACATGAGTCTACCGACCGGTCGGCGAACCAAGACCGGCTTCTCCGTGAGCCAGGACGTGCTGGAGGGGTTGCGTGCCGAGCATCCGATTGTCGATTCGATCCTGGAATACCGACAGCTTCTCAAGCTGAAATCGACCTACGTCGACGCGTTGCCGCTGCAAGTGAACCCGAAAACCGGGCGCGTGCACACGTCCTACAAC
This sequence comes from uncultured Chloroflexia bacterium, assembly GCA_963713965.1. Taxonomy (GTDB): domain Bacteria; phylum Chloroflexota; class Chloroflexia; order Thermomicrobiales; family Thermomicrobiaceae; genus CALAGB01. Next base: position 126,119 of record OY970217.1, on the reverse strand, counting down.
CAGACCATCGCCGCCACCGGTCGTCTGAGCTCGACTGATCCGAACTTACAGAACATTCCCGTCCGCACCGGCATCGGCCGCAGCGTGCGACGGGCATTCATCGCGGACAATCGTCCGAATCGACGCCTGTGGGAGGATGGGGCCGTCTTCCTCTCCGCGGATTACAGCCAGATCGAGCTCCGTCTCATGGCCCACATGAGCCAGGACGAGACGCTCCTGAAGGCGTTTCGGGAAGGCCAGGATATCCACTCCGCCACCGCCGCGGACGTGTTCGGCGTTGAACTCAGAGACGTGACGTCAGACATGCGACGAGTGGCCAAAACGGTGAACTTCGGCATCATGTATGGCATGCAGGCGTTCGGGTTGTCGCGGGACACGGGCATGAGCCGGGCGGAAGCGCAGCAGTTCATCGATCGTTACATGTCCCGCTTGCCCGGCGTGCGCGAATTCCTGGAGCGAACGAAGCAGGAGGCCGCCGGTCAGGGCTACGTGCAGAGCATGTTTGGACGACGGCGATATCTGCCGGAGATCACATCCTCGAACTTTAACGTTCGCCTTGGCGCCGAGCGCATGGCAATCAACATGCCGCTGCAGGGCTCTGCTGCCGACATCATGAAGCTGGCAATGATACAGGTGCACAAGACGCTCGAAGACAACAATTTGCGAAGCCGCATGCTGCTGCAGGTTCACGACGAACTCCTGTTTGAGCTGCCGCGGTCGGAGGTCGAGTCTCTCGCGAAGATAGTCAAGCAGATCATGGAAAATGTCGTCGAGCTCAGCGTGCCGCTCGGTGTCGAGCAATCGGTCGGGCCGAACTGGGATCAACTAGAGCCGATCTAGCTCAAGCTTGATGACTCCGAGTTGATCGACTTGTTCGGTTCGCGTAGAATTCAACGGATACAGTTTGGTTGTCCAGTCAAGGAGGTTGGGCAGGATGCCCATCTACGAGTACGCGTGTGGATCGTGCGGCCACCGTTTCGAGGCGAAACAGAGATTTAGCGATGACCCTATCGCCTCGTGCCCGGAGTGCGGTCAGACGGTGCGTCGCGTTTTCCACCCCGCCGGTATCATCTTTAAGGGCTCCGGCTTCTATATCAACGACAGCCGTAACAGCAATAGCAGCGGAACCAGCAACGGCAGTACCGGCGCGAAGAGTTCACCGACGCCGGACGCGACCGCATCAAGCGACGCGTCGGCGGCAACGGCGACGGAAACAAAATCAGAAGCCAAGTCGGAGACTGTCAGTTCGTCATCCGACTCGAAAACGGACTCGAAGTGATCAAGATTGACGCCACCACCGCGTCGAATAAACGGGTGTTCTGCTCCTGTCTGAAGGGGGCGCCGGTTCCATCGGTGTCCCCTCTGAACGCATCACCGGGGATTGACGTTCCTGTGACGTGTTTTGACCGGAGTCAGGATGCTCGTTGTGCGCCTTTCAACACGAAGAGATCAGCGATCTAGACGTGCCGACAGGTCTGGCGACGTGATCGGTGCGCTGCGATTCGCCGGCGCAAATCGTCCTCTCCCCCTATTAAATCCAACGGTCAGTCACGAAAACTCCAGCCGGTCGTCAGAAGAACGACAGCGGCGAGATTTAGTACGTCATAGGGCTCTCCCGGTTACCAACGACACTGACGACCAACTGACCGTCACAACAGCCGACGAGGAGTGCTGAATGCCTTTACGACTTTCCGACACGCTGACTGGAGAGAAACGAGACTTCGAGACAATTGAACCGGGCCGCGTCCGCATGTACGTCTGCGGTCCAACTGTCTATTCCGATGCCCATATCGGTCACGCCATGTCGGCAATCGTCTTCGACGTAATTCGCCGCTATCTGGAGTACTCGGGCTTCCAGGTGGAGCACGTGCAGAACTTCACCGACATCGATGACAAAGTGATTCAGCGCGCCGCAACGCTGGGCATCGAGCCGGAGGCGCTGGCACAACGATTGATCGATGAGTGGCACGACGAGACCGCCGAGCTCAACGTTTTACCCGCGACCGCATACCCGCGCGCGACCCAAGAGGTCGACACGATCATCAACATGATCGAGGGATTGATCAAGGACGGCAACGCGTACCCGGCGGCACACGGCGACGTCTTTTTTCGGGTCAACTCCTTCCCAGGTTACGGCAAGCTGAGCCATCGGGACCTGGAACAGATGCTGCCAGGGGCTCGTATCGAGGTCGATCCGAACAAAGAGGACGCGATGGATTTCGTCCTCTGGAAATCGGCGAAACCAGGTGAACCGGCCTGGGACAGCCCGTGGGGTCCCGGCAGACCGGGGTGGCACATCGAGTGCAGCGCCATGATTTATCACCTCCTGGGAGCACGAATCGACATACATGGCGGTGGGTCTGACCTGATTTTCCCTCATCACGAGAACGAGATCGCCCAATCAGAGGCCTTCACACATGCCGCTCCGATGGCCAATTTCTGGGTGCACAACGGCATGCTCCAGCTCGGCGGCGAGAAGATGAGCAAATCGGTCGGGAACCTGGTGAGCATCCGTCAGATCCTCGAGAACAGCGATGGGCAAGCCTTCCGATTCCTGGTTCTGAACTCCCACTACCGCAACCCGTTGGTCTTCAACGACGAGACGTTGGAATCTGCTCGCCGCGGTCTCGCGCGCATGGCGTCCGCACTGCGCGATTTCGACACTGACAGCGTTCCCGCGTCCGCTCCGGACCATCTCCTCAGCGAAGCGGCGGAGCGCGCGGAAACACAATTCCGTGAGGGGATGGACGACGACTTCAGTACCCCAGTGGCGCTTTCCGCGCTCTTCGAATTGGCTCGAACCATCAACCGCGAAGAGGATGCCGGAGCGCCGACGGCGGCCGTCTCGTTCGCTCAGGCACGGCTCAAGCGGCTGGCAGGCGTGCTTGGGCTGACTTTGTCTGCACCACGACGTGACGCCAGCGTTGACATTGAACCCTTCGTCGACATGCTTCTCGAGGTTCGCCAGGAGCTTCGATCCCGCAAGCAGTGGGATCTGGCAGACTCGATTCGCACACGGTTGGAAGAACTGGGAGTTCGTTTGGAAGACACATCGTCGGGGAGCGTCTGGCGGCGCCCATGAGCCCAGCCGCGGATCGACACTTGGAAATACTGTACGGGCGAAACGCCGTCATCGAAGCCTTGCGAGGGCGGCGCGCGCATCACCGGCTCTACGTCGCACATGGTGCCGAGCGGCAGGATCGCGTCGGTGAGCTTTTATCGCGCGCTCATGGGATGAGAATCCCCGTCTCGCGAGAGCATGTTCGAGAGATGGACCAAACGACCGGCAACGTGAATCATCAGGGCGTCGCGCTGGAAACAAGTCCGTACCCCTATGTGAGTCTCGAAGAAGTATTGGGCGATGCGCGGAATCGCCCAATACTCATGCTCGATCATCTGCAGGACCCACAGAATCTGGGATCCCTACTCCGTACCGCCGAGGCGACCGGCGTTGCCGGGATCGTCTTCCCCGATCGACGGGCCGCCGGAATCACGCCAGCTGTCGTCAATGCTTCCGCCGGCGCGGTTGAACATCTGCGCATCGCTCGTGTCACCAATTTGGCACGATCGCTGGCAACGTGTAAGGAAGTCGGTTACTGGGCGCTGGCGCTTGAGCATCAGGAAAACGCTCGATCGATCTTCGTCGAGTCGCTACCCGATCCAGCGGTGCTGCTTATCGGCTCCGAAGGCAAAGGTGTGGGTCCGGCGTTGCTGCGACACGCGGATCTCGTGGTCAGCATCCCGATGGAGGGACGCATCGAATCACTCAATGCCGCGGTCGCTGGTTCCGTTGCACTCTATGAACTGTTGCGTCACCGTCTCATGGCCGACCATTGAGTACGTTCGCTTGCTGCTCGCTACACAAATTGAATTCGGTGGTCCCGCCCAGTATAGTAGTGATGGTGGAATCGGCGTTCGCAGTCGCGAACGCCAATTTTGGCGCCGGTGGATTCTGTCTGTGACGGCCGGCGAACAAATCGAAGAAAGGCAATCACAGCATGAAGGTCGTCCTACTACAGGATGTGCCCAAGGTCGGGGACGCCGGCAGCATTCAAAGTGTCAAAGATGGGTTCGCGCGCAACTACTTGTTCCCACAGGGACTGGCAGCCGAGGCGACCTCCGGCCGAGTCAAAGAGGCCGAGCAGCGTATGCGTTCGGCCCAGCGGAAAGTCGAGAAGGAAGAGGAAGCTCAGCGGTCCCTCTCCGACAAGATCGACGGCTTGCGCATCCAAATCGTTGCACGCGTCGGCGAGCAGGGCCGCCTCTACGGCTCGATCACGGCCACCGACATCGCCGAGAAGATCTCGGCCGAGGTTCATGAGGACATTGATCGACGCAAGGTGTTGTTGAGCGAACCGGTCCGCACGATCGGCGAGCATCAAGTCACGGTGCATCTGGTTGGTAAACTCCGTCCAGTTGTCACCGTGGTAGTGACGCCGGAGGAAGGTGTCGGCGGGGCGTTCGGCGACGTCGAGACCACGCCGGCCGAAGAGGGCGAGGCCAGCAGCGCGCAGGCCGGACCAGCGGCTGAGCTCGAAGACGAAATGCGCGGCGTCGAAGAAGAGTAAATTCTCGCTCCCCAAGGGACGGCAACATCGTGGTCGAGACCGTAGAAAAGCTTCCGCCGCATAACATGGAGGCTGAGCAATCAGTACTCGGAAGCCTGCTGATCGATCGCGATGCCGTCATTCGCATCGCATCCTTCCTCAAGCCGATGGACTTTTACAGTTCCGGGAACGGCCTCATCTACGAAGCCATTCTCGATCTGTATAACCGGCGAGTCCCGCCCGATTTCGTCACGATCGTCGATGAGCTCACTCGCCGTGATCGTCTTCAGGATGTCGGCGGCATTGCCTACCTGACTGAGCTGATCAATGCCGTCCCCACGGCTGTTCACATTGAGTACTACGGACACATCGTCGAGCGCACGGCGACGCTACGCAGACTCATCGATGCTGGCGCGACGATCGTCGGCATCGGTTATGACGACTCGATTGAGATCGAAGACGCTCTTGACCGGTCCGAACGCGCGATCTTTGACGTTTCACAGCACCGCACAGTGCGTGACTTTGTCGGCATCGGAGAGGTCCTCGAGACCTATTTCGACAAGCTGGATACTATTCAGCAACATCGCGGTGAAGTAGTCGGCGTTCCCACCGGCTTCGCCGATCTGGACAAACTGACCGGCGGACTGCAACGATCGGACCTCGTGATCCTGGCCGCTCGTCCATCAGTCGGCAAGTCGTCATTGCAGCTCGGCATCGCGCACAACGCGGCGGTACGACACGGCAAGACGATCGGCATCTTCAGCTTGGAGATGTCGGCTGAGCAGCTCGTCCAGCGGTTGCTGGCGATGGAGACCGGCGTCGATTCGCACCGGCTGCGGCTCGGATTCATCGACGACAGCGAGTGGGACCAGATTTCACGGGCATTTGGCCGGCTCGCCGAGGCGAACATCTTCATCGACGACACTCCTGGCATTTCGTCAATGGAGCTTCGTAGCAAGTCCAGACGTCTGATGGCCGAACGTGGATTAGACATGGTCATTGTCGACTATCTCCAGCTCATGCAAGGTCGCCGATCCGAGAACCGCGTCCAGGAAGTTTCCGAAATCTCTCGCAGTCTCAAAGGTCTGGCGCGCGAGCTCAACATTCCGGTCCTCGCGCTCGCTCAGCTTTCGCGCGCGGTCGAAAGCCGCACCGACCACCGGCCCGTCCTCTCCGACCTCCGTGAGAGCGGTAGCATCGAGCAGGACGCCGACATCGTCATGTTCATCTACCGTGAAGAAATGTACGATCGGGAGACCGAAAAAAAGGGCATCGCAGAGATCATTGTCGCCAAGCATCGCAACGGACCGACGGACTCCGTCAACCTACGATTCTTCGAGCGAACCGCTCGCTTCGCCGATCTCGAGCTCTATCTCGAACCACCAGGATAGTGCCGTCGGATCCGATTTGAGGAGAGATGGACCCCGCAGCGAACGACCGGGATCGGCCGATTCCGATTCCATCGTCCTTGTTTGAGCGTTTCATGCCGCGCATTCGCGATCTCGCGGCATTCAAGATTCTGCTCACCATCTACCGGATCGTTGACGCGCTTGATGCCGACGCGCCGTTCGTTTCTGAAGATGGGATATTCGCGGATCGTGCGCTGAGCCAGGGCGTGCGTCTTGTCGGATCCAATCGCGACAGCTCCGAGGAGATTCGGCGCGGCATCGAGATTCTCATGGCGCATGATGCGATTGTCCGTCTTTGCGTCGAAGATGGCGACGATGAGTCCTATTGGTTGATGCCAAAGGAACCGGCGAACATGACGCGACTGTCGATCTTCGTGCGGGGTGAGCGTCCGTTCCCGTATCGGGCATCACGATCATCGGCTCCGGTACGGGTGGCCGTAGAGCGGCCAAACGTTTTTCGGCTCTACGAGCAGAACATCGGGGTTCTCACACCGTTGATCGCCGATCAGCTTATCGAGGCAATTGAGCTGTATCCGGAGCGCTGGATTGAAGAGGCGATCGGCGAAGCGGTAAGCTTGAATCGTCGGAACTGGCGCTATATCCAGCGGATTCTCGAGAGATGGGGCACTGAAGGACGTGGAGATGAGACGTATCGGCGAAATCAGGGTCCTGCCGGATTCGTCGACCCGGAGAAATACCTCCGGGGTAAATACTCCTCCCTCTTCAAGCGAGACCGATAGCTGCCCGATCTGCGGCGGTGCTGGATTCTATCGAGTCGACGTGCCGATCGGCCATCCGCTATTCGGCAAGCCGGTTGTGTGCCAATGCCGGCAGAGCGAGATCGACGCACGGCGTAATCAGGACTACGGCGAAATTAGCGGACTCGGAGTTCTCGAAGACTGGACGTTCGAGAGCTTCGACCGCGGTGTTCGTGGCGTGTCGAATGCATTCGACATCTGTCTCTCCTACGCGCAAAATCCAGATGGTTGGCTGCTCCTGACCGGCTCATTCGGTTGCGGCAAGACTCATCTAGCGGCCGCGGTTGCCAACTACGTCGGACAAACTCGGATGATGCAGCCCCTATTTACCGTCGTGCCGGACCTGCTCGATTATCTACGCGCCGCTTTCGCTCCTGACCGGGGGGAGAGCTACGACAGTCGATTCAACGATGTGCGTAACGCAAGTCTGCTGGTACTGGATGATCTTGGAACTGAAAACGCGACACCCTGGGCGACCGAAAAACTGTTCCAGATCATCAACTATCGCTACAACCAGCGACGGCCAACGATCATCACCACTAACCGGGACTTCGATCGCATGGATCCTCGCATCGCCTCTCGCATCAAAGACACGGCCATTTGCAGTCACATTTTCATCGACGCCAAGGATTATCGCGAGCGTCGAGGGCGAGTGGTTCGCGGCCGATAGTGCCCGATCAAGCTCGCAGGTGACCAAGTTCCGCACTTTGGTACTATCCGATCCCGAATCCCACATTCGTATACTGACTATGGACGCACGGGTGATTCCGAGCGATCGTGTTCTCTAACGTCATTGAGGTATCGCTCGTAGCGAATAGGCGCACCAGAGCGAATGCCCAGCTGTAGAACCGACGCAGTTCGGCTCAGACTGGAATTGGGGAGAACGGCGTGGCGGAGCAGACGCACCAAGTTGATCGAGGCGACGATGTCTCAAGCGAAGCAACCAAGGCTTTGCACGCTCCCGCGGCCAAACCCGAACCCGCACCAATTGCAGCAAGCGTTGCCGAAATCGAAGCCGAGCCTGTGACGGTGATCGCTCCCCCGGCACGGATCGCAATCGGTGACCTCGTCGTTGACCACCCACTCGCGCGTCGATTTCCTATCCCACACGAGATTGCCCGTCTTGTCGTCGACGCGGATCGCGACATCGCCCGAGGTCGATTTGAAAGCGCTTTGGACTTGACGCTGGCGGCCCAATCGGAGCGGCCCGACTGCCTCGGACTATTCGTGCGGCAATCGGAACTACTCCTAGCGACCGATCGTCCTGAGTCGGCCCAGCACATAGTGGCGGCCATCGACAGAGCGCGGGAGTTTCTGGAAGGACCGGCTGTCGACGTCGAGATGGAGCGCGTTCTTACGCACGCCGACCCAACCGATGCCAACATCCTGCATTTTGCCCATTCACTGCTGGATGCCGGTCGCACGGATTTGATCGACCGATATCTGCCAACTGCCATTGAAGCCGCGACGTTGCAGGACGACCCGGGACTCACCTTAGATTTGGCGAAGCGCTGGCGACATATTCGCCCTGAAAGCCTTGAGGCAGCGTTTTGTGTGACCAGGGAAGCGCTCCGCGCCGGAGAGAAGCTCGACTGGGAAACCGTTTCAGCACAGCTTCCAGCATCGGCCAATGATCCCCGAGCATTGGTCATCCAAATGGTGATCGAGTGTGCCGATCAGGATCAAGAACAGTGGACCGTTACAGCGAAATTGCTGAGCGCCATCGAGACAAAACAGATCGATGCGATTCGAGCCCAGGGGCTGATTCGTGACATGATCGCCGTTCAGCCCGCAAATGAATCACTGTTGGTTCACAGCGGTGTGCTGGAGATCAATTCCGGCAATCCCGAGGCCGCTTTCCAGCTACTTTCGTCGGTTCGGCCATCGGATCCCCTGGCTTATTACGTCGGTATCGTGGCGTGCGCTAGGGCGGCGCTCGCCGCGGGCGAATCACAAGCAGCTCTTGACGCCCTCAATCGCGCTATCGAGCTCTATGAAAAGCCCGAAATTGCGGCGTTCGCGGACATCTGTCCAATTCTTCGACTCCCTCACGACATGTTCTCCATCGGGAAATCGGTTGCTGGATCCTTGCAGCAACAAGGAGACGCCTTACTTGGCGCCACGCTCCTCGAGAAACTCACCGCACTGAAACCGAACCGCGAAGACCTAGCGCGAGCCTACGCTGATGCGCTCGCCAAGAGCGGCAAACGAGAGATCGCGGTTGCTCGTCTTGAAGAGATGCTCCAAACCCACGAAACGAACGGCAATTCAGAGGGAGTTCTCCTCACGATTCAGTCGATACTCCAAATCGCTCCTGGTAATCTCCGTTTGCGCGGTCGGCTCATCGACGAATTCATGAAGCGCGGGCTGCTCCAGGAAGCAGTCCAAGAACGTTGGACGCAAGCCCAGATTCTGGAACGTGCAGGTCGAATCGACGACGCGGTCGATCAGTTGCGCCGCGCACTCGACGTGGCCTCCATGCTCGGAGACTGGAAGAAGCTTGAGAACATCGTGCGCATGATGATTCGCATCCAGCCAGAAGATCTCGACGTGCGTCATTCCGCCGCCACCAAGTTCATCGAATACGGTCAGATCCAACTGGCGATCGAACAGCTTTGGGCCGCTGTGAACATTTCGAGCACACTTGATGATCCCGACGAGGCCATAGCGGCTCTGCACCAGATCATCGCCCTCGGTCCGCAGCAGATTGACGCATACCACAAGCTTGGCGAAGTCCTCGCGACCGTCGGTGAATATGCGCAAGCCGAGCGCGTCTACCGGCGCCTTTCGACGCTCATTCCAGACGATCCGGCGATTCTCGCGAAGCAATCGGCCCTTGCTGCCATGGCAAATGGCCCGGAATAGCAGCCAGCCCTCGTCTCGCCCGAGCCAGAAGCGGCACAGTCGCGTGATACAATTCAGGCTGCCAGCGAGGGCGAATCGAAGAGCGTCACGGTGAGAGCATGCCCGAACTCCCATGGATCTTTACGCGGCTCGATTTTCGTGCCGTTATTGATATTGTTTCAGTTGCACTGATATTTTTCTGGCTTTTGTGGGTCGCACAAGGAACACGTGCGACACAGCTCATTCGTGGTCTTGCAATCCTCATCATCGCCGTTGTCGGCGCCGCAAACATCTTCCATTTGACCGCATTGAACTGGTTGCTGACGCGGACGTTACCCGCGTTGATCGTTGCGGTCCCGATTGTGTTTCAACCCGAATTACGGCGCGCGCTCGAGCAGCTCGGGCATACCAGCTCCTGGCTACGGCCACCATTCACCTCTCAGAATGAATCCCAAATGGAAAAGAGCGTCGACGAGATCATGCGCGCCACTTCGCAGTTGGCCCGTCGTCGCTACGGAGCCCTCATCGTAATTGAGCGTGAGACCGGCTTGCAGGATTACGCTGATCGCGGCGTGCCGCTGGACGCCACGCTGACACGACATCTCTTGATCAACATCTTCTATCCAAACTCGCCTCTGCACGATGGCGCCGTGATTGTGCGCAACGACCGCATCCTTTCCGCGGGTTGCGTGCTACCACTCAGCGACAACGTCACGGGCGGACAGCTCGGCACAAGACACCGGGCCGGGATCGGGATCTCCGAAGAGTCAGATGCCATTGCCGTCATCGTGTCGGAAGAGACCGGGCGCATCTCAGTCGCGCATAACGGCCGATTGGTCCGAGATCTCGACCAGGAGCGACTACGACGCATTCTACGTATGCTCTTGCGTCTCGACCGCGCCGATCGAACGAAAGATCGATCGCAGGGCGGACCTCGAAATCGCAAAGAGCCAAAGGAGCCCCATGAACGACCCCAAACAGGAGAGCGACTAGCTGAGGATGCCGAGAAGACTACGGTTGGTGCTGAACAAAATACGCCGGTTCTTTGACGCCGGTAATCTCGTACGAGCGATCGTCGCGCTGATCCTGGCGTTCTCGCTCTGGGCGTGGGTTACCGCTGAACAAGACCCGGAGATCACCCGCACAATTCCGTCGGTGCAGGTGACGGCCCAACACGTGCCCAAAACCCTCCAGGTCGTCGGCGATCTGCCTCACGTCGAGATCAGCCTGGAAGGACCGCAGAGCAAGATTCAGGGCCTAGAAACTGGGCAGATTGCCGCAACGGTTGACATGAGCTCGGTGAAGCAGCCGGGTAAAGTGACGCTCCAAGTTGACGTCGACACGCGGAGTCGCATCCGCGTGAAGAGCATCAGTCCAGGTGAAGTCGACGTTCAGGTAGATCAGATCGCGTCAAAACAGGGGATTAAGATCGAGACGACGCAGCCAATCGATCTTCCGTCCAACTACGTCGTGAAGTCCATGTCGACGTCGCCGGAAGAAGTGACCGTCAACGGTCCGGAGGAGAACGTCAGCATGGTGACCGCGGCCAGAGTCGAGGTGTCCGTGTCTGGCCGGACATCGAGCTACACCGAACTCGTCACACCTGTGCCGGTTGATTCAAACGGCAATCCGGTGCCGAACGTGACACTCGATCCGGCCCAGGTGCCGTTAAAAGTGGATCTCCAGGTCAGCGGTCAGGTGCGTCGCGTCATTCCGGAAGTTACCGGGACGGACGCGCTCGCTCCTGGGTATGAACTGGTCCGTCCGCCGACAGTGGTGCCGAGCGACCAGGTCATCATCGATGGCCCCCCGGATCAGATTTCCAAGGTCCTCTATCTGACGACTGAGCCGATTGACATCACTGGGTGGAGCGATTCACAGGATCTGCCCGACGTGAAGATTGATACGTCGAAGCTCCCGGAAGGCGTCACGGTCGATCACGATAGCGTCACTGTCTCGATTCAGATTCAGAAACAGTCCTCACAGCAGCAAGTCAGCAGCATCCCAATCAGGGTCGTAAACAGCAAGCCAGGGACAACGGCCACGCTTTCGCCAACCACCGCCACGGTGACGCTCGAAGGCTCACAGCTCGTCGTCCAGGGGCTGACACAGAATGACATATCAGTCGTGGTCGATCTGAATGGCGCAGGACCAGGCACGTATCAACTGCAGCCGAAGGTCATCCTCCCAGCTGGGGTTCAATACAAGCAAGTGGATCCACAGGTCGTCAGTGTGACGATAGCGGAGATACCGACCCCCACGCCAGTCCCGACGGCAACGGAAACCCCTGCCCCGACGCCAACGCCGTAGCTGTGCGGTTTATCGCTCGCAGTGCTGAGTGAGTCCGGGCTAATTGTCGCTAGGGAGTGCGGGTTTCGACCTGATGTGTCAGGAGGATTGCCTCGGCGACCTCTCGCATTGACTTGCGGTTGTCCATGCTCGTTCGACGCATGCGGCTAAACGCGTCCGCTTCTTTCAGCCCGTGCACTTCCATGAGGATGCCCTTGGCTCGCTCGATGAGCTTGCGCGTTTCCAGCGCCTCCTTGAGCTGCCCGACCTCCTGTTTGAGCTGTTGGACATCATTGAACCGCGCCAGCGCCAGCTCGATGACCGGCGTCAATTCGCTTTCTCGGAAGGGCTTGACGAGGTACCCGGAGACGCCAGCGGTCTTCGCACGCTCGACCAGATGTCGTTCGCTGTAGGCCGTCAAGAGAACCACCGGCGCAAGACGCTGCTCGGATATGTGCTCGGCTGCCTCGATGCCGTCCATGGCGGGCATCTTGATGTCGAGGATGACGAGATCCGGCCGAAGCTTCTCTGTCAGTTCGAGAGCAGTTTGCCCGTCCGCTGCCTCGCCGACGACGTCATACTCGAGGTGCGCCAGCATCTCGCGCAGATCCATGCGGATGATCGACTCATCGTCCGCGATGACCACCCGAACCGGGCCGCTTGAGCTCTCCATGGTGGATGTTCCTTGCAGGCGTCAGGCCAATAATCTCGACCCAGCGGATGCGGATTGTCGAGAGGATGGTCGGGGCGAGAGGATTCGAACCTCCGACCGCCGGTACCCCATACCGGTGCGCTACCGGGCTGCGCTACGCCCCGATCTGTACTGGCGAGTATAGCATATTGACGCCTGAACGACTGAGGAGCCGCGCGCTGGTCGCGCACGGCTCCTGTGTCCGTTCCAGTATTTATCCGGAAGAGTCGCCTACTTGATTTCGACCTTGGCGCCGGCCTCTTCCAGCTTGGCCTTGGCCGCGTCGGCCTCTTCCTTGTTGACGCCTTCTTTGATCGCCTTCGGAGCGGACTCTACAAGATCCTTGGCCTCTTTCAAGCCAAGGCCGGCAGCCAGCTCGCGGACAGCCTTAATGACCTGAATCTTGTTGGGTCCAACATCGGACAACACGACGTCGAAGGTGTCCTTCTCTTCGACTGCCTCGGCCGCCGCACCAGCGCCGGCAGGCCCGGCGGCAACGGCAACCGGAGCCGCGGCACTGACGCCGAATCGATCCTCGAGCGCCTTCACGAGCTGCGAAAGCTCAAGAACGGTCATCTCCTCGATCGTTTGAATGAGCTCTTCCATTTTTTCTTGGCCGACAGCCATCTTCACATCTCCTGGTTATGTAACGACTTCCACACGAGTTGATTGGCGCGACGAGATTACGCCGCGGACTGCTCGCCGCCCTGTAGCTGATCGGCGCGGCTCTGAAGCACGTACGCCAGCGAGCGAATGGTCCCGGACAGTACTCCAACGAGACCAGCGATCGGCGCCTGAACGCCACCGACGACACGAGCCAGCAAGACTTCGCGACTCGGCAGACCGGCCAGATTCTCGATCTCATCCGCCGAAATGATCTGGCCTTCGAGCACCGCGAGCTTGATCTCCAGGATACGCGTGGCCTTTGCGAAATCGCTGATCACCTTCGATGGTGCGACCGGGTCCGCGGTCGATGTCACCAGTGCCGTGGGTCCCGTCAATGACGGACGAAGTTCACCGAGACCGACATTGTCCGCCGCGATGGCCGCCAGCGAGTTCTTCACCACCCGAATACCAGCATCGTGCGGCCGCAATTGAGAGCGAAGTCTCTGCAAATCCGCCACGGTGAGACCGCGGTAGTCGGTCAGAATCGACAACTGAGACTCGCGCAGCAGCGCAGTGATTTCCTCGACCTGTTCCACTTTCTTTGGTGTAGGCAAGCTTTTCACCTCCTTCCAACGCCTCGAGACAATCAAAAACCCCCGCACTGACGCAGCGCAGGGGCAAGGCGTTGAAAGACGACGTCACGTGACTGACGGTGTCCGCTTTGACCCGCGCCTCGGTTGGATGATTAAGCACGATGTGCCCCAACTGTCTTGAGCGCTGGGAATAGTATTCGATTGTTACGACTACCGCTAAGCTGTTTGCTCGGCGGCCAATTCCAATGTCCGTGTCACGTCTAGCGGCACGGCGGGACCCATTGTACTCGTAATGGTGATTGATCGGCAATATACGCCCTTGGCGCCCGATGGCTTGGATCGCATGACGGCGTCGATCAGTGCGTATAGGTTCTCGTTGAGCTTTTCCGCCTCGAAGCTGATCTTACCCACGGCCACGTGCACAAGACCAGTGCGATCGTTGCGGAATTCGACGCGACCACGTTTCAGCTCTTGAATGACGCCCGGAAGATCTTCAACGGCGCGAACTACCGTGCCGCTGCGCGGGTTCGGCATCAGACCGCGGCGACCGAGAATTCGACCGAGACCACCGACGCGACCCATCTGGTCGGCCATGGCGATCGCGGCGTCGAACTCGAGCCAGCCACTCTGAATCTGCTGCACCATGTCTTCACTTCCGACGTAGTCGGCGCCCGCATCCTCGGCGGCCCGCACGGCCTCTCCGGCCGCGAAGACGAGTACGCGAGGCTCCTTGCCGGTACCATTTGGAAGTACGACAGTGCTGCGCACGATCTGATCGGCCTGTCGTGGGTCGATACCGAGCCGGATGTGTGTCTCGAACGTCTCGTCGAAATTCGCGAACGCCGCCTTCTTGACGAGTTCAATTCCTTCGAGCGGCTCGTAGAGACGGCCGTGCTCGACGAGCTCGACCGCTGCGCGGAACTTCTTGCCATGCTTTGGCATGAGTCAACTCCTCGTGGTGCGTGCGGGGCTGTGGCCCCTCCCACATAGCGACGGACGGCGGATTTAGCCTTCGACCTCGATGCCCATACTGCGAGCGGTGCCCTCGACCTGACGCATGGCGCCATCGATATCGATCGCGTTCAAGTCGGGCATCTTGAGTTCAGCGATCTCGCGAACCTGGGCACGAGTCACGCTCCCGGCAACCGAGTGCGTCACATCGCCGACACCCTTATCGACTCCAGCGGCGCGCCGCAACAGATCGGCGGCTGGCGGTGTCTTCGTCACGAAGGTGAAGGAGCGGTCCTCGAACACCGTGATAACGACCGGGATGATCTGTCCGGCCATGTTCGCGGTTCGCTCGTTGTACTCTTTACAGAAGTTCATGATGGCGACGCCGTGCTGGCCAAGTGCTGGACCAATCGGCGGCGCGGGAGTGGCTTTGCCTGCTGGAATCTGAAGCTTGATATAGGCGCGAATCTTTTTCGCCACGGCTAGACTAACCTCCTCGTGGTACGAACGGGGGAAACCCTCCCACAGCTCTCAAAATATTCATGATGCGACGTGCCGCTTGAGAGCGTCCGGCGGTCGCTATCCTTCGCGCTCGACCTGCAGAAAGTCGAGCGTGACCGGTGTCTCGCGTCCAAAGAAGGAAACGAGCACCTTGACTTTACCCTTTTCCTGGTCGATCTCGTCGACCGAGCCGCGGAAATCGCTGAACGGACCATCCACGATGCGAACCGTATCTCCAAGAGCGAGCGAGACCTTCACCTTGGTCGGCTTGGCCGTCATCCCCTTGAGGATCATGTCGACTTCGTTTGCCTCGAGGGCGGCAGGCTTGTTTCCCATGCCGACGAAACTCGTGACGCCCGGTGTGTTTCTCACCACGTACCAGGAATCGTCGTCCATCTCCATGCGGACCAGCACATAGCCAGGAAACACCTTGCGCTGCACACTACGACGCTGGCCGCCGCTGATTTCGACCTCTTCTTGGGTCGGTACGACGACCTCGAAAATCTTGTCGGCTACGTCCATGGTGTCAATACGATGCAACAGGTTCTGTCGCACCTTGTTCTCGTAGCCCGAATAGGTATGGACGACGTACCAGCGCCCCTGCTGCTCGCCACTTTCGCCTTCAGTAAGCTCTTCACGACGCTGGGCAAGGCGTTCACGCAGTGATCGCGCCACAGGTACCTCCTCTTTAGAGGGAAACTAGGGAATTGCTTGCCAAAGCCGAACAAACAACGCGTCGATACCGCCAAGCGTCACGCCAAGCGCCACCGAGATGGCAATGACCACAACCGTGAGATTGCGGGTCGCGTCACGATCAGGCCATGTGATCTTCTTCATCTCGGAGATCGTGTCTTTGAGCAGACGTTGCAACCCGGCCAGTCGCGCGAATCGCGGATTTGGGTTCGAGTGCCGCTCGCTCGACTTCGTTCTCGTGGTCCTGGGTCTCGTCTTCGTTGCCATGGCCCCTTTCCTCGGGTTGAGCAATTCTCAGATCCGCTGTTTCGATGTTCCAACCTGGAGAGCGACCGCTGACAAATGAACGGGGCGGGCCATCGGCTCCGCCCCTGAACGCTCTACGCTCTCTGCAGATGCCACTTCTCTTACTTGTGGAGAAATGGCAGGGCCGGCAGGAATCGAACCCGCAACCTGCGGTTTTGGAGACCGCTGCTCTACCAATTGAGCTACGACCCTAGACTCTGTTGACCCACGCGCCTTCGACTTATCGCGTCTCGCGGTGCGTTCGTTGACAGCGGCACCGCGGACAGAATTTTCGAAGTTCAAGGCGCGACGGATCGTTCCGCCGGTTCTTTTCGGTGGTGTAATTTCGCTCTCGGCATTCGGTGCATTCGAGCGTAATCACGAGCCGATCGGCCTTCGATTTCTTCGCCATGATATCACATCCTCAACGGCCGATGCGACTCACGCAGCCGCATCATCGACACCATCAGTGAACCATTTATTGTACAACTTTGGTCACGGCGCCGGCCCCGACCGTTCGGCCACCTTCGCGAATCGCGAAGCGCAATCCCTCTTCGATGGCCACCGGTTGGATCAGCTCCACCTGCATCTCGATGTTGTCTCCCGGCATCACCATCTCGACGCCTTCCGGCAACTCGATCGACCCGGTCACATCCGTCGTCCGGATGTAGAACTGTGGCCGGTAGCCTGGGAAGAACGGCGTGTGCCGGCCACCCTCTTCTTTCGACAAGACGTAGACCTGCGCCGCGAACTTGGTGTGCGGCGTGATCGACTTCGGCTGCGCCAGCACCTGGCCGCGCTGCACGTCATCCCGCTCGATGCCGCGCAACAGACACCCGACGTTGTCTCCGGCTTCCCCTTCGTCCAACGTCTTCTGGAACATCTCCACCCCGGTCACCACGATCGAGCGGGTCGGCGTGATCCCCACCAACTCCACCGTCTCGCCGGTCTTGACCTTGCCGCGCTCAACCCGTCCGGTCACCACCGTGCCCCGTCCCTTGATCCCGAACACGTCTTCGATCGGCATCAAGAACGGCTGATCCACCGCACGCTCCGGCGTCGGAATGTAGTCGTCCACCGCCTGCATCAGCTCCAGGATCGGCGCGTACTCCGGACTGGTCGGATCGGTCGACTCCGACTCCAGCGCCGCCAACGCCGATCCGCGCACGACGGGCACCTCATCGCCGGGGAAGCCATAGGTCGAGAGGAGCTCACGTACCTCAAGCTCAACCAGTTCCAACAGCTCCGGGTCGTCCATCATGTCCACTTTGTTCAGGAAGACGACCATGGCCGGGACTTCCACCTGCCGCGCCAACAGGATGTGCTCGCGGGTCTGCGGCATCGGTCCGTCTGGCGCGCTCACCACCAGAATGGCACCGTCCATCTGAGCCGCTCCGGTGATCATGTTCTTGATGTAGTCGGCATGCCCCGGACAATCGACGTGCGCGTAGTGCCGCTTCTCGGTCTCGTACTCGACGTGGGCAATGGCGATGGTGATGCCACGCTCCCGCTCTTCCGGCGCGTTGTCGATCGAGTCGAACGAGCGGAACTTCGATCCACCACTCAATCCTAAGGTCTTGGTGATGGCCGCCGTCAGCGTCGTCTTGCCGTGGTCGACGTGCCCGATCGTTCCAATATTGATGTGCGGCTTATTCCGCTCAAACCGCTGCTTCCCCATGCACAGTACCCTTCAGATTGCACCAGAGCCGCATCGATTAGCGAACTCTGAATCCAGCCGAAACGCTCAAGAATTGTCTCAAGAAACGTATCGCACGACGCTCACCACGTGATTCTGCACGTCGCACGCAAAAAAGCCCATCACACGGACGGGCCTGGTGGGGAGGGAGGGATTCGAACCCCCGAAGCATTGCGCACCTGGTTTACAGCCAGGCCCCTTTGGCCGCTCGGGAACCTCCCCGCTAGAGCCGACGGTGGGAATCGAACCCGCAACCTGCTGTTTACAAAACAGCTGCTCTGCCGATTGAGCTACGTCGGCATGACACCCCATGAGAGGTGCCAGCCAGGGACGAGATTATAGGTGCCGTTCCGCATCGTGTCAAGAAAACTTGAACCCCTCAGACGTCGATCGCGGTCACGTAGCTTGAGTGTCGTCACCTGGCTTGTCACGTTTTGACGATCCGTTTGCTATCGACCCATCTCGGCAATCACGGCGTCCGCCATATCGGTCGTGCCCGCCGCCCGCTCTCGATTTCGATCCGGGCGCAAATCATAGGTAACGCGTTCGCCCGACTTGATGACGTTGGCAACGGCATTGTCGACAGCTACGGCGGCGTCCTGCTCGCCGAGATGGCGCAGCAACATCACGCCGCTCAAGATCATGGCCGTCGGATTGGCCTCGTTTCGACCCGCGTGTGATGGCGCGCTGCCGTGAATTGCCTCGAACACCGCGGCGTTTTCGCCGATGTTGGCACTCGGTGCGACGCCCAGCCCGCCAATCATGCCTGCCGTCAGGTCACTCAGGATATCGCCGTATAGGTTCGGCATCACCAGGACGTCGTACAAGTCCGGCTTTTGCATCAGTTGCATGCACATGTTGTCGACAATACGATCGTTGAATTCGATCGATGGATATTCTTTGGCCACATCTTCGGCGACCTTGAGGAACAGGCCATCGGAGAACTTCATGATGTTGGCCTTGTGAACGGCCGTCACTAGCTTGCGCTGGTTGCTGGCGGCATAGTCGAAGGCGAACTTCACGATGCGCCGCGAGTTCTCCGGAGTGATGGTCTTGATGGAGATTGCCGATGAGGCTGGGACCTTCTTGGGGCTAAGCCGATTGATCTCGTCAATGATCTCTCGCGCCTCTTCGGTGCCGGTGTCGAACTCGACACCCGCGTAGAGGTCTTCCATGTTCTCTCGGACGACGATTAGATCGATGGATTCGAACGCGCTCTGAACGCCTTCATAGGTGCGGGCCGGACGCAGATTCGCATAGAGCTCGAGCGCGTGACGCAAGGCCACGTTGACGCTGCGGAATCCGCCGCCGATCGGTGTCGTCAGTGGTCCTTTGAGCGCCGTTCCGTTCTTGCGAATCGAATCGATCACCGCATCGGGAAGAACATCTCCGTGCTTCTCGAGCGCGGTGACTCCCGCTTCCTGCACGTCCCAATCGAATCCAATGCCGGTCGCTTCGAGAACCCGGCGAGCCGCGCCGGATACTTCCGGCCCGATCCCGTCGCCAGGAATCAGCGTTACCTGATAAGCCATCCGCTTGCCGTACCTCTCCCGTGTCTGCATTTCAGGGGCGATTTCACGCACACTTCACGCATTGTAGGTTGGCGCAAAATCGAGTGTCAAACGTCTCCGACGCGGCATGCGTCGCATTTCTTCAGCCCGCCTTCGTCGGATCGCGCGTACAATTCTCAGACAGACAGCGCGACCGATGCCGGACGCGGGGGACATTCGAACGTGCGAAGCTTTCGCGAGCGTTACGCAGCACTGAATAAAGAAGTGGAGCGGCGGGAAGAACGGCGCTCTTACGGGATTCCGATCGAATCATTGGAGTCCGGGTTCCTGCTGCACAACGACGCGGGTTCGATTTTTGTAGCTGAGACGCTCCGCAGTGACCCTCATGTCACGCAACTCGTACGCCGGGCCGAACTGCGCTCAGATCTCTATCTCGCCAATCTTCGCAACACTGGCATCGTTCCTGAAGACATCCTCTTCCTCGACACGGAAACGACCGGCCTGGCAGGCGGAACCGGCACGCATGCATTTCTGGTAGGCGTCGGTTACTTCCAGACCGGCTCTCTCGTCTTGCGGCAATACTTCATGCGCTCCCCAGCCGAAGAGATCGCGCTCCTCGAAGAGCTTCGCGAGCTGATGGACGGTTTTCGATTGCTGGTCACCTTCAATGGTAAGTCGTTCGACTGGCCGTTGATCGACACGAGATTTGTCCTTCACGGCTATCGGCTTCAATTTGAGTTTGATCATCTCGATCTGCTCCATCCGGCGCGCCGTATCTGGAAGCATCGTCTCGCGAGCTGCTCGCTCACTTCACTGGAGCAGGGCGTATTCGATATCCGGCGGGAAGGTGACGTTCCCGGTTATCTCATCCCACATCTCTATTTCGACTATCTCCGTGATGGGGACGCCAGCCGGTTGGCTCCGGTCTTCCATCACAATCGAGAGGACATCGTGACCCTGGCGCGTCTCCTAGAACTTCTGCTGCAGGCCGAAGAGTCGCCCGAGGCCCTGTTGCGTCACGACGAAGATCGGGTCGGTCTGGGTCTCGCGTTGTTAGCCGCTGGCGACATCGACCGTGGGTACCAAACGCTCAGCTCGGCGGTCGCCGGAGGCACGCTCCCATGGTCTGTTCGGAGACGCGCGGAGACCGAGCTTTGGAGATTGATGAAACGCGGGCGTCGCGCGCACGAAGGCCTGGAGATGCTCGAGGCCATGTGCCAGGAGAGCGCACGGATCAATCCGGTCGATCTCTTCCCATTCGTGGAGCTTGCCAAGTTCTACGAGCACAATGCTCGTGACTACTCCTCAGCGGAAGCGGTCATTGAGCGGGCACTCCGGCTCGTGGAATTTCAGCCAGGCATCGCTGGACGCGACGATCTGCTTCACCGATTGCGTCGAATTCGTCACAAACGAGCAATCAATCTCCGTTGAGCATCAACCATTACGTTCCTGGCGGAGGCGCTCTGATACCATCTCAGATGGACTCGTTCACTCTCGAATTGAGGAGCAACATGTCATATCGCCCGGTGATGCTCATTGTTCTTGATGGCTGGGGAATCGGCCCTGATGATCCCGGAAACGCGGTCAAAGCGGCCGACACTCCAACGATGGATCGGCTGCTGTCAAGTTACCCGAATTCTTCACTGCTCTGTTCAGGGCGCGACGTTGGCCTGCCGGCCGGGCAGATGGGCAACTCCGAGGTCGGCCACCTCAATCTTGGTGCGGGATTCGTGGTCTATCAGTGGATCACGCGCATCGACGCCTCGATTGAGGACGGAACCTTCTTCAAGAATCAAGCGTTCCTGGATGCCATTGATCACGCCAAGACCAACGGCGGAGCGCTCCATCTGATGGGGTTGATCGGGACCGGCGGAGTTCACGCGTCTCAAGAGCACCTGGTGGCACTCTTGCGATTGGCGCACCAACACGACGCTCCGCGCGTATTCATCCACGCGTTCATGGACGGACGAGACACACCGCCTCATTCGGGACACGATTTCATGCGGGAACTGCTCACGTCGATGTCAGAAATCGGTACTGGGCGCATCGCCTCGATCTCCGGACGATACTACGCAATGGACCGCGATCGTCGTTGGGAGCGCACCAAGAAAGCGTATGACGCGATCGTCAACGGTGACGGAGTGAAGGCGAAGGATCCGCTGACGGCGATCCAGGCATCGTACGACGCCGGCGTGACCGACGAGTTCATCGATCCGATCGTGATGTGCGAGTCGGACGGCTCGCCCGTGGCGACGCTCGAAGATGGCGACAGCGTCATCGTCTTCAATTTTCGTTCGGATCGACCGCGTCAGATCGTCCACGCTATCGCCGATCCCGATTTCGCGGAATTCGACCGCGGTGCGGTGCGTCATGGCCTCTTCGTCGTCACGATGACCGAGTACCAGCATGGATTGCCCGTTCGCATCGCGTTCTCGCCGGAAAACGTCGAGATGCCGCTGGCGAGAGTCATCTCCGAGGCAGGCAAAGCGCAGTTCCACACGGCCGAAACGGAAAAATACGCACACGTTACGTACTTCTTGAACGGAGGCCGCGAGGACACCTTCCCGGGAGAAGAGCGCGCATTGGTACCGTCACCCAAGGTGGCGACGTATGACCTTCAACCAGAGATGAGTGCGTATCCCCTGACCGACGTGGTCGTTAAGGCGATCGACAGCGAGAAGTTCGACTTCATCATGGTGAACTACGCGAATGGCGATATGGTCGGTCACACCGGCGTCTTTTCGGCGGCGGTCAAAGCAGTTGAGACCGTCGACCTGTGCCTGGCCAGAGTTCTTGAACACCTCGAAGCGCACGAAGGAGTCGCGATCATCACCGCCGACCACGGCAACGCTGAGGAGATGTTGGTCCCCGGCACGAATGACGTTTGGACAGCCCACACCACAAATCCAGTGCCCGTCGTTCTGGTCGCGCCGGACGAAAGCCCGATCCGGCACGCCGGGCTGCGCGCAGGCGGTCGGTTGGCCGATGTGGCGCCGACCGTGCTCCAGCTTCTTGGCATCTCCCAGCCGCAGGAGATGACGGGGAAGTCCCTGATCCATGGCTGACTCCAGACGCGGTATTCGGCCGGTCTACCGTGGCCGACCGGCGAACGTCGCCTGCGAACCAAGCGCTTCCTCGATGCGCAGCAACTGGTTGTATTTCTCGACCCGATCCATACGTGAGGGTGCGCCGGTCTTGATCTGCCCCGCGTTGGTCGCGACCACGAGATCCGCCACGAATGAATCTGCCGTCTCTCCACTGCGGTGCGAAATGACCGCGGTATAGCCCGCGCGATGCGCCATCTCCACCGCCGCGAAGGTCTCGCTGAGCGTGCCGATCTGATTGAGCTTCACCAGAATCGAGTTGGCGGTCTTCTCGTCGATCCCCCGCTTTAATCGTTCGGTGTTGGTGACAAACAAGTCGTCGCCTACGAGCTGAACACGGTCGCCGATGCGTTTGGTCAGAAGAGCCCAGCCGTCCCAATCGTCCTCAGCCAGGCCATCCTCGATGGAGATAATCGGGAACCGGTCCGCCCAATCAGCCAGGAAGTCGACCATTCCAGCGCTATCGAGCTGTCGTCCTTCACCAGCCAGCACGTATTTGCCTTCTTTATAGAACTCCGAAGATGCCGGATCGATCGCGAGCACCACATCATCGCCGAGGTGATAGCCTGCCTGGTCGACGGCACGCTCGATCAAACTCAATGCCTCGTCGTTGCTCTTCAGGCTTGGTGCGTAGCCGCCTTCATCGCCGACAGACGTGACGTAGCCTTCGGATGTGAGAACTTTCTTCAGCGTATGGAAGATCTCGGCTCCCCAACGGAGACACTCGGCGAAGCTATTGGCGCCAACCGGCATCACCATAAACTCTTGCATGTCGACGCTAGACCCCTCGGCGTGCTTGCCACCATTCAGGATGTTCATCATGGGACACGGAAGCACATGGGCCGATGGTCCGCCAAGGTACGCGTAAAGCGGCAGACTGACCGCGTCGGACGCGGCGCGGGCCGTCGCCAATGAGACACCGAGTATCGCGTTGGCTCCGAGACGCCCTTTGTTTGGCGTACCGTCAAGGTCGATCATGGTCTGGTCGACGCGTCGCTGATCGAGCCCGTCAACGCCAGCGAGCGCCCGGAAGATCTCGCCGTTCACGTTGTCCACCGCGCGAACGACGCCCTTACCGCCGTATCGCTTGCCGCCATCGCGCAGTTCAACCGCTTCGTGCTCGCCCGTCGACGCACCGGATGGAACGGCAGCACGCCCAAAACCACCACCGGACAGTTGGACGTCCACTTCGACGGTTGGATTGCCACGCGAGTCGAGGATTTCGCGCGCATGGATTCGGTCGATGTCGGTCCTGCTCAATGTGGGACGCCCCTCTCCGCTGTCGACTCCGACTGTTTTCATTTTCTGTCAGCCGATTATAGACGCATCCTGACTCCTGTTCAGACTGCCAAATACAACGTCCGGGAATGCCTCTGCTATACTCGGCGCAAATCGAGTGCTGCGAATGGCGATGACAGAGAAGAGTACTCGGAAGAAAGCCGACAGGGAGAGGGAGACATCGACTGAGATCTCTCTCAGGTGGAGATCCGACGAAGTTCGCTCTCGAGCCGAACGGTGAACGGCGCCATCTGCGCCAGGTAGTCGTTTCTGGTTGCTCCCCATTATCGGAGTGGTCCCGTCTTTCCGTCGTTCGGCAGACGGGCACAGAGGCCGGCCGATTGCGCCGGTGAACCAGGGTGGTACCGCGTGGAACCCCTCGCCCCTGAGGCGATGGGGTTTTTTGTTGTCTGAAAATCTTCTACCAATGTGTTCCGAACGGGATTGGAGGGACGATGGCGAACGACCAGCTTCAGGATCTCAAGAATCGCGCGGAAGCCGCGCTGAACGACGCCAGCGCCGGCGATGAGCTCGCCGAGTGGTATGCGAACTATCTCGGGCGAAAAGGCGCACTGAGCGGTGCGATGCGGCAGCTCGGGTTGCTCTCGGCTGAAGAACGCCCCGCCTATGGAAAGGCTGTCAACGAGTTGAAGGAGGCGCTCTCATCGGCGTTCGAGCAGCGCCAGGCAACTGTTCGCTCCGGGGAGCTCTCCTCGCGACTAGCCTCCGAATCGGTCGACGTGACGCTTCCGGGACGGCCCGTCAGCATCGGAACGCTACATCCCGTCACGCAACTGATTCGTGAAGCGTCCGAAATCTTCAGCCATCTCGGATTCCAGACGATCGAAGGGCCGGAAGTCGAGGACGCGTACTACGCCTTCGATTCGCTCAACATTCCCAAGGATCATCCTGCCCGCGACGTATGGGACACCATCTTCGTCGAATCGAAGTCGCGCGAGATCGTGCTTCGGCCGCACACGTCGCCGATGCAGGTACGCACCATGGAGCGGCTCGACCCACCGGTACGCGTGATCGTGCCTGGTCGTTGCTATCGCTACGAAGCGCTCGACGCCACCCATGAGTGGCATTTCCAACAGATCGAGGGACTGGCTGTTGACGAGCACATCACCATGACCGATCTCAAAGGCACGCTGGCGGAGTTTGCAAGACAATTGTTCGGGAAAGAACGCAAGGTCCGTTTTCGCTGCGACTTCTTCCCCTTCGTCGAGCCGGGCGTCGATTTCGCTATCGACTGCATGGTGTGTCACGGTGACGGCTGTCGCGTCTGCAAGGGTACCGGCTGGATCGAGATCCTCGGTGCTGGAATGGTCCATCCGAACGTGCTCGCAGGCGTCGGCTACGATCCCGATCGCTACTCCGGCTTCGCCTTCGGTTGCGGAATTGAGCGGCTGGCGATGCTGAAGTACGGCATCCAAGACATCCGCGCCTTCTACGCCAGTGATCTCCGCTTCCTGTCCCAGTTCAACCGAGCGTCCGCGTAGACAGAAGAGAGGAAGAGCATAAACAATGAAAGTTCCTGTTCGCTGGCTGCGTGACCTCGTGAACGTCGACTGGAGCGCAACAGAGATCGCCCGACGCATGACGATGGCTGGATTAGAGGCCGAAGGCATCACCGAAATTGGTTCCATGTGGGACAAAGTCTTTGTCGGCCACGTCGATCGCGTCGAGCCACATCCAAACGCAGACCGGCTGGTTCTAGCCACGGTTTCCGCGGGGGAACATCACCTCACCGTCGTGACCGGTGCGCCAAACATCGCCGCTGACCAGAAAGTCGCGCTGGCACTGGCCGGTGCTCGCCTCATCGATGGTCATTCCGACGAGTTCCGCATGATTACCCTCAAACCAAGCAACCTGCGCGGCGTGCGGTCCGAGGGGATGGTCTGTTCTGAGAAGGAACTGGGGATCTCCGACGAGCACGAAGGCATCATGGTGCTGGACGAGGATGCTCCGGTCGGGATGCCGTTGCGCGACTATATGGGCGACGAAGTCATCGAGTTCGAGATCACGCCCAACCTGGTCCACGCATTCTCAATGATCGGCATCGCCCGCGAGCTTGGCGCCATTGCCGACGTCCGACCGACCTTCCCCGAGCTCGCGGATCTCTCTCCGGTGCAACGGGACGACGCGTTGGTCAAGGTTGAGGCGCCGGATCTGTGTCCGCGATACGTCGCCGCCATCATCGAAAACTTGAAAGTGGAGGACTCTCCGTCCTGGATGCAGCAGCGCCTCACGGCAGCTGGTGTCCGCCCGATTAACAACCTCGTCGACGTCACGAATTACGTCATGTTGGAGTGGGGACAGCCGCTGCATGCGTTTGATCTCAGCTTCCTCCACAGCGGCCGAGTCATTGTCCGTCGCGCAAAGCCTGGCGAAAAGATTGAAACGATCGACCACGTCACGCGTGAGCTAGATACCGACACGCTGGTGATCGCCGACGATGAGCACGCAGTGGGCATGGCTGGAGTAATGGGTGGAGTGAACAGCGAGGTCCGGGACGATACCACCACGATATTGCTTGAAGCGGCCAACTTCGACATGGCCAACGTCCGGCGCACCGCGCGTAATCAGAAGCTGCGCACCGAGGCATCCGCGCGATTCGAGCGAGGGATCGACCCGAACCTCGCCTGGACTGCGATCGAGCGATCGGTGGCACTGATTCAGGAAATGCAGTCCGAAGCGAACGTCACATGCATCGCCGATGTCTATTCCAGGAAGCGCGAGCCATTCGAGCTGTCCATGCCTAGGAGCGAGATCATGCGCCTGCTCGGCGTCGACTTCCCGGACGAAACCGTTCTCAATATCTTGAGTCGACTCGAATTCGAACCACGAATCGAACAACGGGACGGACAAGACGTTGTCGTGGTCCAGGTTCCCACCTGGCGCTCCGACATCAATCTGAAGGCGGACATTGTCGAGGAAGTTGCTCGCATCGCTGGATACGAGAATCTACCGGAAACGCTGCCGGTTGGCGGAACGGTGTCGATCGAGATCGACCCAATGCGCCAACTCGTCCGCTCAGTGCAAGACATTCTCGTGGGAGCCGGGCTGCACGAGGTCATGACCTACTCGATGATCAACCACGCTGACCTGGCCGCGCTTACTCCTGGGGCGTTGGAGACGCCGGATCGATTGGGCTTCTATGCCGCCCCACACCTGCCGCTGGTGAGAGTGATCAATCCGTTGCGTTCCGACTGGGAACAGATGCGGCCGACGTTGATGCCATCGGTGCTCAAGAACGTCGGAGAGAACCTCAAGTTCTCTCGCACGGTCAACGTCTTTGAGACGGCTCGTGTCTATCAGCCACGCGGTGTTGACGAGCTCCCCGACGAACGACAGACCGTTACCTGTGTGATGGCTGGCATCCAGGACGTCGCAGGTCTTTACGGAGCGGAACGAGGCACGGACTTCTTCGATGTCAAGGGAGTGATCGACGAGCTTCTGGTACGAGTGGGAGCAGCTGACGTCACGTACGAGCCGATCGAACATGCAAGCCTTCATCCCGGCCGTGCCGCGGAACTCCGGATTGGCGACACTCCGATCGGCATACTCGGTGAAATCCACCCTCTTGTGGGCCAACAACTCGGCATTGGCGAGAGTGGACGCATCGCCGTTTGCGAGATCGATCTTGTGGCTCTGGCGGAGACGGGGCTCAGCGACGTTCAGGCGAAAAACGTGACTCGCTTCCCGCCCGTGGAGCAAGACTTCGCCGTGGTCGTCGACGAAGAGATTCCAGCCGAGCGCGTTCGCAGCGCGTTCGCAGCGGGAGCTGGAGCGCTTCTCGGTAGCATCGAGCTTTTCGACATATATCACGGTCCAGCCATCGAGCCCGGCACCAAGAGTCTCGCCTATCGCGTGACGCTGGCGGCGCCGGATCGACAGCTGCAGGAACACGAAGTGGACCGGTTGCGAGCGCGCATTGAATCGCAGCTCAAGAAACTGGTTGGCGGCAAACTACGCGCATGAACCACTGAGTCACGTCTAACCGGCAATTGCTCAATCGCGCCGTCTTGACCTGACTAATCAGGCAGGCGGCGCGATTCTATATCGGACCTGGCCGGGTCTCAAAGCTCGCTATGATTGCTTCTCCGGTCGAATCATTCCGGCGAGAACTCCGAGCCCGAGCGCGATTAACAGGATCGGGATGACGAGCATTGGGCGCAGACGAATCACGTCCTGATCATCCATGAGAAACATCACACCCAGGACGATGAATACGACTCCAACGATCGCCGCGCCAGGGCTCATTCTCGTGTTCATCGCTGCCTCACTTTGATGTCGCCAAACCCCATACTCGCTTCGATGACGAGCTGCCTGGCCGCATGATTGAAGTCATGGGTCTCGGTTCGGTCGTCCAATGACGTTCCATTTTGATTAATTCCGAGTATGTCGACGTTCCCTCCCGCGACCTTCCAGTGAATCTGCACCGCGACGTCACGAGGCACGTACACGACAAGCTCACCGATTCCAACGCGGGTCTCGACGGTCGTCACGCCGTTGGCAAAGTTCACGTCGGAGAGGTCAACTTCGAGGTTTCCGATCGCAATCTGGTAGCGGTTTTGAACTTCGGAGAGCTGATTGGTGGCGTAGCGGTGATCGCCGATCCCGCTGTTGAGCGGCACGTCAACCGCGGATGCAGTCGTCAAGATTAGAGCCAGCATCACCCCCAGGAAGGTCAATCCTCCATTCCAGCCATTCACCGATCCAGCAACCAGCAGAATGCCGACGGCGATCAACGCCGAGGCCAGCACGAGACCCACGGTCAGATTCACGACGTCGAGGACGTCAAGAATCCACGCCAGTCCGGCCAAAACGAGGATGGCTCCGAGTGCAATGGTTCCCAGCGATTGTGGGAGCCTCGGCTTGACGAACGGTTGGCGAGTTTCAAGCTGTTGTGTGCTCATCGTTGTGTTCCCTTGAAGATGACCCCAAGTCCGAGCGCGATGAGGATTGTCGCCCAAATGACTTGATCGCTGAACCACGGGAGAACTTCACGCAGCAACAGAACCGCGCCGATGGCGACAAGCAATCCACCGAAGATGAGTTTTCCTTGACCCATCCGGACGACTTCTGATCGTGCAACATCTTCCTCTGGCTTCGCCTCCGGCATGATGATCGCGGCCAGGATGTAGACGAGAATCCCCGCGCCGCCGGCGAATGCGAGGGCGACAAAGCCTATCCGCACCAGCACCGGATCGACGCCGAAGTAGTGACCGAGACCGCCGCACACTCCAGCGATTACCTGATCGTTCTTGCTCCGACTTAGTCGCCGGTGAACCTCGTCATACGTTGAGGGCCGTGAAGGCTCGAACATCGGGCCAATCGGAGTTCGAGGTTTTTCCTGTTCCATCTCAACCAGCCTCCTACCAGGGCTGCGCGCCAAAGAAGAGCACCCTGCCCCGGACCAGCATAGGTCTGGAGGCGTTAAAGAGGCGTCACATCCGCGTCACAATTTCGTTGAATTGTCGGAACGTTGGACCGAAACGAACATTCCTTCTGGTTGAACGGTTCTCAACAGATTCTCAATCTTCTGGAGCGCTCGGACACCGGGTGCGTGATAGACTGAACGACCGTGATTTGCGCTCGCTCCGATTCCGACTCATGACAGCAGACAAGCAAGGAACGCATCAGTTGTCCGATCAATCCGGACCGAAAAAATCTCGCGACCGCCAGCCGCAGCTAGAGCGTCTACGTGGGATGACCGATCTCGACGCCGACCAATTTCAGCGCCTCGACGGCGTGCGTCAGCGGCTGATCGACGCCATTGCTCGGCACGGATATCGGCAGGTCGATACGCCCATCGTCGAGCCGACCGAGCTCTTTTTGCGGAAGTCAGGCGGAGAGCGGGTCGCTCAGATGTATGCATTCCGATACCGCGAGCGGGACATCGCGTTGAGACCAGAACACACCGCGTCGATCCTGCGCATGTACGTCGACTCGATGCAGTCACAGCCGCTGCCGCTTCGCCTTTCGTACGCCGGCTCAGTCTTTCGCTACGAAAAGCCGCAGGCGAGTCGGACGCGCCAATTCACCGAGGTGGGCTGCGAGCTTCTCGGCGCTACTGGACCGTTGGCGGACGCCGAGGTCATACACCTGGCGCTGGAGGGGTTGAAATCTGTCGGAGTTCGCGGACATTTGGTGCTTGGACACGTCGGTCTCGTGCTGGAATACCTGGATCGACTGCCGCTGCGCCACCGAGCGCGGGACTGGCTGCTCTGGAGCATGGAGCGCTTGAGAAAGGGACGACCAGTCGATCTTGAGACAGAGATCGCCGGATTGACCAGCGGCGACCGGCTTACCGATCTGTTCGATCAGATGAGCGGAACGCTCGGTCAGATTCCGTCCGAGCAGCTCGAGGGCTGGGTGCTCGCGGTCCTGAATGAAGTCGGAGTGCAGACCGAGGGCGGAACGAGGACGCCCGAAGAGATCGTCGCCGGTGTGGTCGACAAGATGAACCGCCACAGCGACGAGGGGCACGTTCGGCAAGCGTTCGAGTTCGTGAAGCAGCTTTCTCGGCTGCGGGGATCTCCAACACAGGTTCTACCGGAGCTTCGCAGTCTGGTTCAAGCGCACGATCTCAATGACGAGCCGATTCAACGGATCGAGCAAGTGCTCGAGTTGCTGGCAGTCTTCGGACATGATGCGGACGGCATCGAACTCAGTCCCGGCCTGGGTCGCGGACTCCATTACTATACCGGCATGCTGTTCGAAATCTATGCGGACGAGTCGCAGCAGGTACAGCTCTGCGGCGGCGGCAGATACGACGACCTCGCTCAAACCCTTGGAGCCCGACAACCACTCGAGGCGTCCGGGTTCACCTACGGTCTCGAGCGAATCGCCGAAGTGGCCGAATTGCCGTTGGTTCACGATCATTCGAGAACTCTGGTCGTTCCGGTCAACGAGAGCGCGATGGCGGCGGCTATTCGAGTCGCCGAAGAGATGCGGGGGCGGGGCGACTTCGTCGAGCTCGATGTACGTGGTCGATCAGTCTCGGCAAATCGCCGCTTCGCACAGCGCCACGGGATCGATGCGCTTGTGGTAGTCGACAACAGAGGCGGAATCGAAGTCGAGCGCTTCACGCAGACGAATCATGCCGACCAAGTACGGACTGCAATCGATGATTGAGCAGCTACGTCTTGCGATCTCTTCAAAGGGCGGCTACGAGCAAGCAACGTCCCAGTTTCTGGAGCGCTGCGGCATGCCGGTCTGGCGTCCTAATCCGCGCCAGTACATTGGTCGTCTGAGTGGGCTCCCGGACATCGAGGTCCTCTTCCAACGCACTGAGGATATCGTGCACAAGGTTTCAGAAGGGAGCGCGGATCTCGGCATCACCGGGCTCGATCTCGTTGCTGAGTCTGGGCTCGACGATCCGAACGTGATCGTCGTCATGGACGACCTCGGGTTCCGCCGCTGCGAGCTCGTCATTGCCACCCCTGAAGGCTGGCTCGACGTGACGACAGTTTCTGACCTTGCCGATCTCTCGATCGATTTCAAACGCACTGGTCGCACGCTCCGTGTCGCGACCAAGTTTCCAAACCTGACCAGAGACTTCCTCTACCGACACGGCATCAACTACTTCACGCTTGTAGACGCCCATGGAGCCCTTGAGGCGGCACCAGTGTTAGGCTATGCCGACATCATCACGGACCTCTCTGAGACCGGCGTCACGTTGCGGGACAATCGGCTGCGAGTGTTGAACGGCGGCGTGATCTTGCGCGCGCAGGCCTGTCTGATCGCATCACGCCGCGGCTTCAAGCGCTGTCCCGAGAAGCTAGAGGTAGCGCGTTCAATTGTTGAGCTGGCCGAAGCACGTCTGCGGACGCGAAAGTTTCGTTTGATCACCGCGAATGTCGCCGGTGATTCCCCCGAGTCGGTCGCCCGTCACGTTACCTCGCAGGTCGAGACCGCCGGTCGGCAGGGACCGACGATCGCCAGCGTCTATCCAAATGGTGACAACGGACGAGAGAAGTGGTTTGCCGTGACGATCATCGTCCCGGCGGATCGATTGCTCTCCGCGGTCGACCACCTTCGACGAGGCGGAAGCAGCGGCATCACTGTCACGTCGCCGGACTACGTGTTCGACGGCGAGTCTTCGGCGTTCAATCATCTGGTTGAAGCAGCAAAGGGATTGGAATGAACGGCAACGACGTTGTGCGCGTCTTCAAGGACGTCGCTGACGCGCGGCAATTCGTCTTGCGCAATCGGAGGCTCGAGTCGACCGAACTACCGCCGGCCGTTCAGGAGGGTGTGCGCCGCGTCTTCGGGGAGGATTTGACGGCGGCTCAAGTGGTCGACCGCATTCTCGCAGACGTGCGACGTGGCGGCGATGCAGCTCTGGCCCATTACACGTCTGAAATCGACGGTGCGCGCGTCGACCAAATTTGTGTGTCCGACGACGAGATCGATCGCGCTTTCGAGTTCGTGCCGAAGGACGTACTCGACGCTTTGCGCGTTGCGCACGACCGAATCGAGAGCTTTCACCGTCGACAGTTGCGCTCGTCCTGGATTCATGTTGATGACGCAGGGACGCTCGGACAGATCTTGCGTCCTCTGGAGCGGGTTGGCGTCTACACGCCTGCTGGTCGAGCACCCTATCCATCTTCGCTGTTGATGTCGGCCGTTCCGGCTCGAGTCGCGGGCGTCAACGACATTATCGCCTGTGCCCCGCCGAATCGAGATGGGTCGATATCCCCGCTCATCTTGGCCGCTGCGCGCATTGCCGGTATCGATCGCGTCTACAAAGTCGGTGGAGCACAGGCTATCGCCGCCATGGCGTACGGCACCGAGAGCGTCCCGGCCGTCGACAAGATCGTCGGCCCGGGGAACATCTTCGTCGTCCTGGCAAAGAAGCGGGTATTTGGCGATGTGGACATCGACCAGCTTCCCGGCCCGACCGAGACACTGCTGATTGCCGATGGCTCCGCACGTGCCGATCTGTGCGCTGCGGACATGCTGGCCCAGGCAGAGCACGATCCGTTAGCCAGCGCCGTCATGCTGACGACCTCCGAGGACCTCGCGGACAAGGTCGAGGAGCAGCTCGCCGAGCAGCTTCCAGGGCTGGAACGCGCCGAGATCGCGAGTGAATCGTTGAAGAACAACGGTGCCATCGTGGTCGTTCCCGACCTTTCGACAGCGTTCGAAATCGCCAACGACTACGCGCCGGAGCACCTCTGTTTGTTAATTCAGGACGCCTGGTCACAGCTCGACAATGTCAAGCACGCGGGTGGAATCTTCGTGGGCGAAGCCTCGCCCGAGGTGTTGGGTGACTACACCGCTGGACCGAGTCACGTGATGCCGACCGGTCGGACGGCTCGGTTCTCATCACCGATCAACGTGGAAGAGTTCATCAAGATCATTAGCGTGGTGGGCATCAATGAGAGTGGGCTGGCGAAGTTGGGTCCAGCCGCGGCCAAGCTCGCACGCTCTGAAGGACTGACTGCTCACGCACGAGCGGTCGAGCGTCGGCTCAACCGTCATTAGTCGTAGACGTTCAGTTCCTCAGTTTCGAGAAAGCGTTTGCAGAGCGGCATATACGCGCTCTTCCGATGTCTGACCTTCGAATCGATCAACGCCCGCGAGTGCCGAGCGGGCCTCGGCCATCGAGTAGCCGAGCGACTGCAGCGCGTCCAGCGCCTCCTGGTCTTGCGCCCCCATCGGCACGACGCCTTCCCCGACTCTCTCGGGTAGCTTCCCGCGCAGGTCGAAGATGATGCGGCTTGCCGTCTTCTTCCCAATGCCGGGGACACGACTCAGCAGGTTGACGTCCTCAGACTCGATCGCGGCGTGGATCTCGTCTGGACGCGCGGTCGAGAGAACGCTGAGAGCGACTCGTGGCCCCACACCGCTCACCGTGAGTAATAGCTCGAACAAATCGAGTTCATCTTGAGTGGCAAACCCAAACAGCGTCAGTTGATCTTCGCGGACGTAGAGATGCGTCAAGAACTCGGCCTGGTCACCAGGATCACCGACATCACTGATCGTCGTTTGCGACGTCAGGACCTTAAGGATCAGTCCATGCAGATCGACCAGCACGGCGCCGGGGACCTTTGACACGATTTGCCCACGAACACCGCTGATCACTGCCCCACCCCTTCAAGCCGCAGCCCGTATACGCGCGCCGCATTGCGCCACAGAATGGCGTCCATCACGTCGTCGGACAGGTTGTGCTTTTCAATACGCTTCACGAAACGGTCCTGCCGCAGCACGGGATAGTCGGTTGCCATCATCACTCGGTCACTGCCAACCAGATCGATCACGGTCGGGAAGACGTGCGAGCGATAGAGATAGGTGGATGCCGCGGAATCATACACGACGTTGCGTGTCTGCTCGGCAACCTCAGGCATGAGCTCGTAGAACGGCAGTCCGCCGCCCCAATGCGCCGCCACAACCGTCAACTCGGGAAACTCGAGTAGGAATCGAAGAAGGCGATCGGGCGTTGACGATCCCTTGCCTGGGTAGAGATGCCCCACTGGCTCGCTGACGTGAAAGAGGATCGGTCGACCAAGACCTCGACATACTGCGGCCACCGTTGCCAGCGGCCCCGGGTCGTTCAAATCAAATCCCTGCGCATCAGCATTCAGCTCGCCTATGCCCACGGCGCCCGCCTTGAGGCACCGTTCCGCCTCTTGCGCCGCCCCCCGCTGCATCGGCGAAACCGTGGCTACCACGGCGATCCGTCCGGGATGGCGCGCCGCAACCTCCAACAGATAGTCGTTGTGCTCTCGGCACAGCCCGGCGTCCTTCCAGGGGAATCCGCAGACGATCGAGAAGGCGAACCCAGCCTCGTCCATACTGGCAAGGATGTCTTCTTCGCTCGCCAGCAGCGACTTAGGGCTTTGGTAGAGTCCGGCGAACCACTCGTCTCGTACACCGATCGACGACCGATCACGAGCGAATTCGGGCGGGAAGATGTGGGTGTGGGCGTCCACGATCGGCCGTTGTGGTGCACCTGAGTGACGTGAGGGAGAGAACTCGGTCATGAAAACTGCGCCTCGGAATCAGAGTTGAACGATGGGGAGACTGGCATTAGCCGAGATAGAGGATCAGCACGACAATCGCGACAAAGACCAACAGCGCCAGGACGACCAGCATCGGGATAAGATAGCTGGCGCGCTCCTCTTCCATCTCCTGCTCAGAGGTTCGTTCGGTGGAGACGCCTGCCGGAGCCGCCCAGACAACCACGGCTGTGACGTTATCGTTCGAACCGTGTTCGAGGGCCAGATTCACCAGTTCCCGCGAGGCGTCCTCTGGATGCCTGCTCAGCGACACCGAAACCATCTCGTCTTCGTCGACATAGTCGTGAAGCCCATCGCTGGTCAGGAGGAGTCGATCTTCAGGCAGGAGGCGAATCTCGAAGATGTCGACGTCGACGCGTTGTCGATGCCCAAGCGCGCGTGTGACGATGTTGCGATGCTGGCTCTCGCGAGCCTCCTGCTCGGTCATGGCGCCGGCCGCCACTTGTTCAGCGACAAGCGAGTGGTCACGAGTAACCTGCGTCAAGCGATCGGCTCGCACCAGATAGGCGCGGCTATCGCCAACGTTGGCAACGGTCAGGTCGGGTCCCCGAATAACGGCTGCGACGAGCGTCGTACCCATCATGTTCTGTTCGCCCGTGGCCGACCCGTTGTCGAAGATTAGCTCGTTTGCCTTACGAAATGCCTGTTTCAGCCGGAGGGGAATATCGTTGGATTCAACCTCGGTATCGAAGTATTCAGAGCGCAGCGTATCGATCGCGATGCGTGCCGCGACCTCACCACGCTGATACCCGCCCATGCCATCCGCGACGGCGACGAGCATCCCGTTGTCGGCAACGTCGTCCGTCTGAGCGTCGCTGACGAAGACGGCGTCTTCGTTCTGCTCGCGAACGGACCCGGTATCAGTTCCGGCTCCAATGATAACGCGTAGCTCATCCACCGCTGTCGCGCCTTCACTCCTTCAGCAAGACCGTGCCGGACTACTCAATGACTGGGGATCGACGTTCGCGCTTTGGCCGCAAAATCGTACCATGGTGACCGTACATCCGCAAAAGCTGGACCGATTGATGCGTAAACCTCTGTGATAGCATTGGTTTTCGCCGATCAGCGAACAAATTGGAGTAGAGCGCAGATGAGATTCCACCATGCGATCCTCATGATGTCAGCCATTATAGGGATTTTTTCCCTTGTTGACTGCGGAGGCTCGAATTCACCGACAGCGACTCCGTCGCCGACCGCGGTTTCAGTTCAGGACATCTTGAACTCGACGGCAGATCGCTTTGACCAGACGAATTCGCTCCATTTTGATCTCACTGTCGACGGCAACGTCGCACTCGATCAAAACGGAACCATCAAACTGCACGGAGCCAACGGTGACTTGAAGCGTCCGGACAGCGCGCAGGCGAAGGCGAACGTGACGTTTCTTGGTGCCAATCTCTCGATCAGCCTTGTGTCGATCGGTACCGATGAGTACATGACGAATCCGATTTCTGGTTCCTGGGAGAAAGCACCATCCGATCTCGGGTACGATCCTGCGGTGCTATTCAACACAGACCAGGGAATTTCGCACGTAATTCGAAACCTACAAGACCCGAAGATCGCGGGAACGGACACCGTAAATGGTAAGGACGCGTACCACATCACCGGAACGGTGAAGAAGTCGGATGCGCAGCCGATCGCGGGTGGTGCGCTGAACAGTGATTCGATTCCGGTCGAACTCTGGGTCGACAAACAGACGAACGATGTTGTCAAGCTGGTATTGCACGATTCCAGTGGCAACGGAGGGAACTCTGAGACGACGTGGACGCTTCTACTGACCAAACAGAACGAGTCAGTGACGATCAACAAGCCAAACGTCTAGCTCCTGACTTGGAACAATCAGCTATCTCTCGTCCTCTGTCGCTCGTCGCGCCAGCACTGGTCGTGGTGCTGGTCGCGGCGCTCGATCTCACCGTCATCGCCCCAATACTTCCGCGAATGCTCTCTGATCTGGACGTAAATACGGCAGAGGCAGACCGCTACGTGTGGGTCGTTACAGGCTATCTGGTGGCATATACGCTCACTATCCCGCTCCTGGGTCGATTCTCGGACATCTTCGGACGGCGAAACGCATTCCTGCTGGCTCTGGGCGTCTTTCTGGTCGGTTCGGGTCTGTGCGCAACGGCGCATTCACTGCCGGTCCTAATCGCCTCTCGTGCCATTCAGGGCTTCGGCGGCGGCGCCATGGTCCCGATCTCGATGGCGCTGGTAGGTGACGTCCTTCCGCGGGATCGCCGAGCGGCGGCTCTCGGCATCGTCGCTGCCGTAGACACGCTCGGCTGGGTATTGGGACCGATATGGGGCGCCGGCTTCACACAGATCTTCGGTACGTGGCGCGGAGTCTTCTGGCTCAACGTTCCGATCGGACTCGTCGTTGGTGCCATGCTACTCCGAAGTTGGCGGCAAGGAGTGCCAAGCACGCAGGAGCGCCGTCCCATTGATTTGCCGGGTGCGGCACTGCTCTCACTGGCGCTCCTGTTGATCAACCTCGGTGTATCGTCCGGGTCAGAATCGACCGGCCCGAACGGTCAGCACCCACTCGGATCATCGGCGAATCCGTTATCAAATTATCAGATCCCCCTGATCGCTCTTGGAATCCTCGCGCTCATAGGTCTCGTGATCGTCGAACTCCGTGTCAGACACCCGCTGATCCCACTCAACCTGTTTCGAGACCGCCTCTTCTCATCGGCGAACGCGACCAACGCACTGGTTGGCGCCGCGTTGATGGCGGCGATGGTCAACGTCCCATTGCAGGTCGCGCTCATTGCCTCCACTGAGCATCGCAGCGAGATCGTGAGTGCTGAACTGCTCGGCGCGTTCTGCTCGCTGATGGCAGTCGGAGCACTGGTGGGTGGCCGATTAACGACGAAGCTTGGGTATCGTATTGTGGTCCTGGTGGGACTCGCCTTGGCGAGCCTGGGCTTCTGGCTGATGAGTAGCTGGCCAAACGATCTGCAGGTACTGAGCATGTCGCGCGATCTCGCCATTTGCGGCTTCGGATTCGGGTTGGTCATCGCGCCCGTCGGGGCTGCGGCAATCAATGCCGCCCGCTCCCGCGATCTTGGAATCGCCTCCGGAATTGTGATTGTGATGCGTCTTCTGGGAATGACAATCGGCATATCGGCGCTGACTGGTTGGGCCGTGAGTCGCCTCAATCACGCTTTGATCAATTTGCCGCCGCTGCCACAAAAGACCGGTGAAACGCTGGGTGAGTATCTTGCCCGGCAGCAGATGTACGCGACTGACAAAGCCATTCCGCTGACTCTTTCGATCATCCGGGACACATTTAGCGTTGCCGCGGTCATCTGTCTGATCGCGATCATCCCAGCACTCTTTCTGGGACGCGCCAAGAGTGACGAGTTTCTTTAATTGGCAAATTCCGCGCGGAACTGATCGACCGCTTCCGCCACTGAAATATCTGGCCGGAAGATTGCAGACCCAGCCACCAGGACGTCGGCGCCCGCTTCCCACACCCGACTGGCGATTTCTGGCTTGATTCCGCCGTCGATTTCCAACATCGCCGTCGACCCAGCGGCGTCGAGCAACGCCCTCGCTCTCTTAAGCTTGGATAGCACCGCTGGGATGAAGGACTGTCCACCAAATCCCGGGTTGACGCTCATGACGAGGACGAGGTCCACGACTTCAGTGAGGTATTCGAGAGCATCGATCGGCGTACCGGGGTTGAAAGCGAGTCCTGCTTGACAGCCTGACTCACGGATCTGCTGCAGTGTGCGGTGCACGTGAGGGCACGCCTCCAGATGCACGGTGAGGATGTCAGCTCCCGCGTTCGCGAATTGAGGAATGTATCTCTCCGGCTCGACGATCATGAGATGCACGTCAAGGGGCAAGGAGGTCGCTCTCCGGACCGCTTCAATGATCGGAAGGCCGATACTGATATTGGGCACGAATCGGCCGTCCATGACGTCAAGGTGAATATAGTCCACGCCCGCCGATTCGGCACGCCGGATCTCGTCGGTCAAGCCTCCAAGGTCGGCGGTGAGGATCGATGGCGACAGCAGTGGGCGTGCGCGGTCAGACGTTTCTGGCATACTGGTCGGACGCTCCTACTCCGCTGGGTTGCTTCCGGTTGAGTTGGACTGGCAACATCCGCATCACTCGAGGGTACTCCGTGGCTGTCAAGCCGCAATTCTTCGCGCGCGTTGGTCGCGTTCCACAAATCATACTCGGACTTCTGCTGGTCACGGTCTGGTGGCCGATCGCCTGGACGCAATTTCGCCCCTCCTCAGACTACTACTTCTTTCCTCTCTGGCTTGGGTTCATCCTGACAATCGATGGTATCGTCAGGCTTCGCACTGACACGTCCCTGTGGACTCGAGATAGAGGTCGTTTCCTGCTGCTGTTCGTTTGCTCTGTGCCGTTCTGGTGGATCTTCGAGTGGATGAATCGCTATCTAGGCGACTGGCATTATGTCGCGCCCAGTGACTACAGCACGTTCTGGTACGTGGTTCTGGCATCCATCGCCTTCTCGACGGTCGTCCCCGCGGTTCTCGAGGCAACGGAACTGCTGGCAAGTTTGCGCGTCGGCGAACGATTGCCAAACCTCCCAGCATGGAGACTCAGCACGCGAGACATTCTGGCATTTGAGCTGTTGGGCTGGATCATGCTGGCCCTCGTCATCCTCTTCCCTCGTTACGCCTTTCCACTGGCGTGGCTGTCGATTTTTTTCATTGTTGAACCAATAAACGCTTACGGCGGACAGCGCTCGATCGGCAATTTCGTGCGTCAAGGAAATTGGCAATCACTCTGGAACCTGATGCTCGCGACGGTCTTCACCGGGTTCTTCTGGGAGATGTGGAACTACTTCTCCATGCCAAAGTGGACGTATTCTGTTCCGTTTGTGGGCTTCGCGCACCTCTTCGAAATGCCGCTCCTCGGCTACACCGGTTATCTTCCGTTTGGGCTGGAAGTCTTTTCGATGTTCGGCATCATCTTTCTGATTGTGTTCAGGTCGCCGCAACATTACGCGGTACTGAGTTCAGTCGATGCAGACGAGGTCACGACCGGTTCGTCGACAACGTGATCGAACGCGAAGAATCGAGTTGTTCGTGACCGTACGCACCCAATTCAATCAGCGCGAAACGTTGACCGGAACACCTGGGACGATCCTAAAATCACGGGCGAATCTGGGCTGATACTCAAACACGGTTTGACCGGACCCGTCCAGACACCTATAATTTCGCGCGTTCAGTGTCGCCACACCGCTCCGCTCAGGATGGCACAACCACTGTGGTAAATAGCCTACAGAGATTCGAACGTTTTTTTGAACGCCTGATGGAAGGTTCCGTCGGGCGGATTTTTCGCAGCCCAATTCAGCCCGCCGAAATCGGCCGACGGCTGGAACGAGCGATGGAAGGAAATCAGCTCGCGACAGTTGACGGGATCGTGGTTCCGAACGACTACTGTGTCTATCTCAATCCGCAGGACATGGTCGTCTACACCGATTTCGTCACAAGTCTCTGCCGACAAATGGAGGACTGGTTGATCGACCTGGCGGATGAGCGCAACTACGGGTTCATCGACCAGGTTCGTGTGCAGATGTTTGGCGATGACCGCATCCCAGTGCGGAACATCAGCGTCGACGCACACATCGCTGAACTTCCGGGCTATGACCCTGTTCAGCAAGAAGCAGTGCAACGGACCGAGGTTTATCGGGTCGTCGAGCGAACGGGAAATGTCCCGCCACAGCTGCTGCGCGTCGCCAGCGCCGCACGGCCGGAGGAAATATTCTCTATTCGCCGTCAGTTGACGACGATTGGTCGCTCGCTCGACAACGATGTCGTCATCCCGGAGCCGGAAGTCTCTCGCTACCATGCACGTATTGAGTACGTGAACGGTCATCTCGAGATCGTTGACCTCGATTCGACCAATGGAACCTCGGTCAATGGCGCTCAGATCACTCGGAGCGCCATCCAGCAGGGTGACAATGTCATTGTTGGGACGGCTCGGCTGGAGCTGCTTCCGTACCGCGGCAGCGGTACGCCGGGGATGTAGGGCCGCCTGCCTGTATGATCAACCAACTCCCATTTGAATGGTTCGTCCTGCTTCTCAGGGTCATCTTCATTTTCTTGCTCTATTTCTTCTTGTTCCAGGTGGTTCGGGTCATCTTGCGAGAGATGAGTGTCTTCACGTCGATGGGCCACGAAGAGGCGGAAGAAGCGGCGTCGGCTCACCTCATCGTGCAGCAGAGTGGCGGATCTGGACTGAGATCTGGAATGCGCCTCGATCTCGAGCCGGTCACCGTCATCGGTCGACATCCACGCGCCACGATCATGCTCGACGACACCTTTGTGTCGAGCGAGCATGTACAGATCACCTGGCGTGACGGACGTTGGTGGGTCACGGATCTGAACAGCACCAACGGCACCATGCTGAATCAGCAACCGGTCACGGTCCCAACTGGATTGCGCTACGGGGACGTCATCGCGATTGGCGACGTGCATCTTCAGTTCGCTCCGTGATCTCATGAATTCGCGGTGCCGGCCGCGGCTTCCAGACGTTGAATAGCTGAGCGTCGGAAGCTCGTAGTTCTGACTTCGTCGTCGGCAATCCAGAGTTGGCGACATTCATTGCCATCAGGCGTGCGACACGCGCATCGCCACGCGGCGCAGGTTTCGGGGAACCGATCGCCGCGTATTCCACGGCAGCAACTCTCACTGGTCGGCTCGTCATTGCCGGCCTGTGCAGAAACAAGGGGGACTCCTTTGAAACATCTCCGGTTCTTGCCGCTCTTTGCCCTCGCACTCATGCTGATCATTCCTATGGGTCAAGCAGCGGCCGCACCATCCTCGCCCGACGATCTGATGATGCCACGCTATTTCTCGGAAACCGGATTCTGGGTTCAGGGGCCATTCCGTCAATACTGGGAGACGCATGGCGGAATCTACATTCAGGGCTATCCGATCAGCGGTGTCTTCAAGCAAGACGGATATTTCCGGCAGTATTTCGAACGTGCCGTCTTCGAATATCACCCAGAATTTGCCGGCACGCCGTACGTGGTCGAGCTGGCTCGCGTTGGAGCGGATCTAACACAATCGAGAACTTCTGAAGCTCCGTTCCAACCCATAGCACCCTTCGACAACTCTCAGGATCACGTTTACTACGACGCGACCAAGCACTCGTTGAACTACGGATTCAAGACCTTCTGGAACAACAACGGCGCACTTCAGAATTTTGGGTATCCATTGACCGAGGAGTTCGACGAGCAGAATCCACAACCGCCAGGAGGCGACGGCCAGACTCACACCGTTCAATACTTCGAACGAGCTCGCTTTGAGTATCACCCTGAATACAAGGGGACCAAATACGAGGTCTTGCTCGGACTGCTCGGCCGCGAATACCTCGCGCAGAAGGGCGCTCCGTCAGAGGCGCTAGCCCGAGAAGATTCGCAGATGCCACCAAGCGATCTCACGACTGGGCACCTCTACGGTCCTCACGTTGGCTATGGATTCAACGTCTATCTGCGTGGTGATGCCGGAGGCGAATCCTACACCCAACAGACGCTCTCAACGGTGATGGACGCTGGTTTCTCCTGGATTCGCATTCAGGCGCAGTGGCGGTCGCTCGAACCGAATCAGGGTCAGTACGACTTCCTCTCGCTGGACAACCAGATAAATGCGGCCTCAGCCAAGGGCATTCACATCATCGTCAGCGTCGTGAAGGCGCCAACCTGGGCGGATTCCACCGGCGGAATCCCCACCAATGCCGCTCCGTATGGGGCGCTGATGCAACAACTCGCCGGTCGTTACGGCAGCAAGGTCCAGGCGTGGGAGATCTGGAACGAGGAAAACCTGGCGTCGGAGACAGGTGGACAGGTCGACGTCGGGCGTTACGTGAACTTGCTCAAAGCTGGATACAACGGGGTGAAGGCCGGGAACGGCAACGCAGTCGTCCTCTTTGGCGGATTGACCCCGACCGGCGTCAACGATTCGTCGATCGCGATTGACGACGTGCAGTACCTTCGTCAGGCGTATCAGTACAACAATGGCGAGATCAAATCGTACTTTGATAACCTGGGAGCCCATCCGGGAAGCAACAATAATCCACCCGATACAATGTGGCCTAGCAATCCTGGGCCGGGTCCCGGCTGGCAAAACGATCCGTCATTTTACTTCCGACGAATCGAACAACTCCGTCAGGTCATGATCGACTACGGCGATGCCACCAAACAGATCTGGCTCACGGAGTTCGGTTGGACAACCGTCAACCAGGCACCCGGCTATGAGTACGGGGCGCAGGTGAGCGACCAGGATCAGGCCAACTATCTCGTTCGCGCTTATCAGATAGCGAGGGATGAATGGCCGTGGATCGGCGTCATGGAAGTCTGGAACTTGAACTACAGCACGATTTCGAGCTCCACCGACGAGAAATATCCCTGGTCGGTGATCAACTCGGATTGGAGTCCGAGACCGTCGTTTACCGCATTGAAGGAGATGCCGAAGTAACCACGCAAGGCGATTCTGGCTATACTTCAAACGGTGCATCGAGACGCAAACAACCCGGCCACGCTGGCGTGGCCGGGCTGTCTCTGTCTGGAGGTGAGATGATCCAGGGGAAGCTGTCCCTGGTGCTGCCTGCCTACAACGAGGTCGAAAACATCTCGGAAGTCGTCCAACGTGTGTTGGAGGTATTGCCTGAGCTTGCCGAGAATTTCGAGATCGTGGTGGTCGATGACGGCAGCAAGGATGGGACCGGCGCCCTGCTGGATCAACTTGCCGCCGAGCATCCCGATGTCCGACCAGTGCATCACCCTAAGAACCGCGGTTACGGAGCCGCACTCACGTCCGGGTTCGCTGCCGCAAGCGGCGATCACATCATGTTCATGGATGCGGATCTGCAGTTCGACATCGCGGACCTGTCGCATCTCGCGCCCTTTGTCGGCGAGTACGATATCGTCGCCGGTTACCGCATCAATCGCCAGGACGCGGGTTACCGAATCCTGTACGCCAACATCTTCAAGCTGGCGGTGCGCACGCTGTTCCACGTGCGACTGCGTGACATCGACTGCGCCTTCAAAGTCTTCCGTGCGGACATGCTCAAGTCGATGAGTCTCGAGTCACCTGGTGCGCTGATAAACACTGAGATCCTGGCAAAGGCGGAAAAGGCCCACGCCAGCCACGTTGAGGTGGGCGTTCATCACTATCCGCGAAAGCGGGGCGAATCCTCGGGTGGCAGCCCCAAAGTCGTTTTCCGGGCCATGAGAGAGACGATTCTGCTCTGGGCACGGATGCGGACCTACGTCCCGAAGACGCGAGGGAACGGCGAAGCCAGGGATCGCACCAAACTCGGAGCGTTGCTCGTCGGCGCAACAGTGGCAATCGGCGCGTTGGTCGCGGCAACGACACGGGTGGTGCGCAAGCGGCGCGACTAGTGTCGGATTTGAACGACTCATTTCGCCGACGAATACTACGCGGAGACCAAACGCCGCTCAACGTCATCCATCGAGAGTCCTCGAAGCAACACCTGCTTACGGCGACTGGTGGCTCCCGAAACAACG
Source organism: uncultured Chloroflexia bacterium (assembly GCA_963713965.1). Lineage (GTDB taxonomy): Bacteria > Chloroflexota > Chloroflexia > Thermomicrobiales > Thermomicrobiaceae > CALAGB01. The sequence continues at coordinate 81,819 of OY970217.1, read as the reverse complement.
GCCACGTTCGACTTCGGCAACCCGAAAAATTCCGCAAGCATTTTGACGAGCGCCTCATTCGCGGCGTTGTCGACAGGCGGCGCGGTCAGTCGAACGCGAAGCGCGCCGTCAACCATCCCGCCGACCGCAGTTCGTGACGAGCGTGGTGAGACGTGAACAGAGATCAGGATCCCGTCTTCACGTTCGCGTATCACGTTGGGCTTAGCTGGCATTGATGGGGGACGCAGACCGTTTGAGCGTCTGACTCAGGTATTCTGCGGCGATGACTGGTCGGCCGAGCGCCGCTTCCAACTCCTCGACGTGCATATCGTCCAGAAAGGTGCGGGTGCGCTTTGAGAGCATGTGCTCGGAGACGAAGACTGGATCGACGCGGTCTTCACCGGCAAGAGCATCGCGCACGAGCCCGCCAGTCAACAAGCCCGAGACGTTGATCTGTTCCCCGAAGAACTCGTTGAGGATGGGAACGACCCGCAGTCCTGAGCCGGTATGCGCGTTGACGCGATCGACCAGGTCGCGCATTGTCTCGGCGATGAGCGTGCCACAGGCGATGGTGCCGCTCATACCGTTGGCCGATCCGGGCGCAGAGCGCTTGATCACGCGTTCCGCATCGTCGATGAAGAGCCGCGTAATACCGATGCCGTCCTCAACCTGCGGAAAACCGTCGTAGCCTGGCGCCGGCGGAATGGAACGGCCGGTCATCAGATAGAACTCGTCGCCCAGATAAACAAACGTTCTGGCTCGCTCGCTGCGAAATTTCCGCTGCCAGCCTTCCACCTGATCGATGACCGCTTCGGCTTCACGCTGTTCGAAGCGCCTTATGTCGAGCGTCGCGCCAGGAAGCGTTCGCATGCAAGTGCGGGACAGCCGAACGCGTCGACTCTGCCGCTCTATGCCGAACTTCGACAGGCCAACCGGCACCACGGCGATGGAACGCAGGCGCGGACCACATTCCGCAAGCTCGCGAACGGTCCGGTCTAGCTCTGCACCGTCATTGATGCCAGGGCAGAGAACGACCTGGGTGTTGTATTCGATCCCAGCCCGTTCGAGACGAGCGAGATCCTCTAAAATCAGCGCCCCTTTTGGATTCCCGACCAACGCAACCCGAAGATCGGGGTTGGTGGCGTGAACCGACACATTGATGGGGCTGATGTGCTGATCTTCGATGCGACGCCAGTCGGCCTCGGTCAGGTTGGTGAGCGTGACGAAGTTGCCGTAGAGCATCGAATAGCGGTAGTCGTCGTCCATGACGTAGAGACTTTTGCGCATCCCCTTGGGAAGCTGCTTGATGAAGCAGAACGGGCAGGTGTTCTCACAAATGTGGATGCCGTCGAAGGTGGGGTCCGCGAAGGTAATGCCCCAGGTCTCGTCCAGATCTCGTTCGACGCTGATCTCGACGACGTCATCGCCGGTATCGATTTCGAGCGTGACCTCTTCCGACGAAGCCTCGAATTGGAAGTCGATGGCGTCGTTGAGAGGCTCACCGTTGATCGAGACGACGCGATGCCCGGGTTCGATTCCGAGCTCGGCTGCGAGCGATCCAGGAGCGACGGCGCCTACAACGCCACTTGCTTCTGGAACCAATGCGACTCGCCGTCGTGTCCGCGAAACCATTACTCAACCCTACCCTGATGCTCTGCCAGATGCACTGAAGAAGAATGCTCGATCTGCTGTCCGACAAGCATAGCGATCGCCGCGACCGCAGCGGTTTCTGCTCGAAGGGTCAGCCGACCCAGAGACGCAGTTCGTATCCTTGATGACTTGGCGGCGCTAACCTCGGCGTCCGAAAATCCGCCCTCTGGGCCAACCATGAGAAGTACGGGACGCTGACCCAGGTCGATGGCCGTCAATGGCGTGGTCGTCTCGTCCTCCCACAGGAGAATCGGCTGACACTGGGCGCAATCGGAAGCCGCGTCCACCAATGCCAACGGCTCAACGATATCCGGAACCGTGCATCGGCCCGACTGTTCCGCCGCCTCGACCACGATTCGACGCCAGCGATCAAGCCGCCGCTCCGCGCGGTCGACCCGCAATGATATCACGCTCTGTTCGGTCTCTATTGGGACGACGCGGTCGACTCCCAGCTCCGTCGCCTTTTGCAGCGCCCACTCAAATCGATCCGACTTGATCAAAGCGAGCGCAAGCCAAATGGGTGGAGAAAGCGGGCGCGGGCCCTCATCGGAACCGACGATCTCGACGCTCACTTCGTTTCGCTGGGAGTCGCGGATGATGGCGGCGTATGCACGTCCGTCTCCGTTGAAAAGGCCGAGTTGGTCGCCTTCACGCAGCCGAAGCACTCCGGCGATTTGCTTCGATTGATTCTGGTCAAGTGTGAACACGTCGCCCGGTGAAAGCGATCGTTGCACAAAGAAGCGGTGCCCATGACGGCTCAAATCGATTGGCCTTTGACCATCACGAGTGAAACCCAGTCGCCAATCTTCCTTCGTCCAGTCTGGTGAAAGCCACGAGCGAGATAGGCGTCGACGAGGTCCTGCTCGTGGGCCTCGATGACGCCGCTCATGACCAACGAAGTGCCGACATGCGCGGCGGCGCAGAGAGAGTCGGCCGCCTCGATCAGGATGCGCGAAATGATATTGGCGAGAATCAGATCGAACGTACCTTCGATGGGGAGGGGGTTGGTGACGTCGGCGACGCGAGCGTCGATGCGTTCCTGCAGCCCGTTGAGCTCGATGTTGTGCTTGAGCGCGCTCACCGCCACGGGATCGACCTCAAGGGCTAGACTCGACGCGGCTCCACAATTGATCGCGCCGATGGAGAGGATTCCCGAACCCGCTCCGGCATCCAGGATTCGTATCTCGTCGAGATCCAAGTCTTCGAGCCATTGCATGCAGAGTGACGTGGTTGGATGAAGTCCAGTTCCGAACGCCATCCCGGGATCCAAATCGATCATAACGTCACCGGATTTTGGCTCATATTCACGCCAGGTCGGGCGAATAACGAAGTGCCGGCCAATGCGCGTGACCTGAAAGTGGTCCTTCCAGGCGTTGGCCCAGTCCTCTTCCTTCTGCACGCTGCGTTGTAGCTCGCTGACCGTTCCGAGATGACGCAAATGCCAGAGCCCCTCATCCAGACGGGACACGGTCGTGTCGAGTCTCTCGTCAACTGGAAGGTACCCCGAGACACGCACTGGGCGTGTCGGGTCGGGCTCAAGGTTGTCTCCGTCCTGGTCCTGTTTGAACGGCTCTGTGACGACTACCCCTCGGCCATAGACGTAGCGGCCGAATAGATCTGCCACGGCATCGACTGATTCTGCGTCGGCCTCAACCGACACTTCGAGCCAGTCCGAACCGGCGCTCCCCGCGCTACTGTCCACGCGTTGAGCCGTGATTTTCACTGGTCGCTGCAAGCACGGGCGCAATCCCCATACCCAATGGCATCGTTACGTTTTGGAAGATCAGGGGATCGTAGTGAAGCCGCACAGAAAGTTCCCACCGGGCATCTGACTTTCCTGCGCGGACGTCGATTCTTCCTCTCCCTTGGGGAGGGGCCGGGGCGATGGGGGAATAAAGCGCTTCGATAATTAGAAGTGCAATCCGATACCGCAAACGGTACATCTCGAGATTGTTGGTTGCGTTAACCCCGCCCGCCGCGTGATGGCCCGCGGCCTGAAAGTTGGGCACCGCCTGCAGGCCGGGAGCCATCATTCCGGCAATTCAGTCGTCTCAAAACTCCACTGCTGCCTGTGCTGAAGCATAGGATCACAACTCTGAAAATTCGACCGTCCCTGATGACAAGCCGGCCAGAGATCCTATTGTTTCGGTCTGGTCAGCATGGCCGAAAAATATTAGATTTTAGCGACGCCAATAATAGTCCAGAGATGACACGCATTCCCCATATTTTCACGAATTCGTGTTAATTCGTGCAATTTGTGTCTTCCGAAAACCAGACCTGTTCACATCATCGTTTAAGATTCACGGCCGGGAGGCTGGTCGCGGCTGATAATCGATACAGATGGTCACCTTCACTGCCGCTAAGATTTTCTCGCAACAATCGAATTCATGAAAGATCCGGCCATTTGCTCCGTGTATAAAGGGGACACAGGAGAAAGGTATGGGCAGCCGGTTGGAATGGTTTGCGGACTGGGCAGAAGTCGCTCGGCAAGCGCAGTACCGGGTCGGAGAGATGGCGCGGTTGACCGGCGTGTGCCGCCAGGTGCTTCATGCGTATTTTACAGGAGGCTTCGGCCAAACACCCCGCGCATGGCTCCAGGCCCAGACATTCCAGCAAGACCTTGCCAATTCGCCGCTGGTTGGGCAAATTACCTTCCGGTCCAATAGCGTGACGCGCATGACGACGACAAAAACATACGATTACCTGAATCGTCTGACGCGGATTCAGTCTGCGGATGTCCAAGTCAGTCAACCGTCAACTCGTTCGACTATCAGCTTAACAGCGCCAATCAGCGCACCCGCGTCACTCTGGCGGACGGTTCGTTCTGGGTTTACGCTTACGACGCCTTGGGCCAGGTGAAATCCGCCAAGCGGTATTGGAGTGATTGGACGCCCGTGGCCGGGCAGCAGTTCGAGTTTGCGTTTGATGACATTGGCAACCGGACCTCCACCCTGGCCGGCGGCGACGCCAATGGCACCGGCCTGCGCTCGGCGTCTTACGGAGCCAATGCGTTGAACCAATACACCAACCGCACCGTGCCGGGCGCGGTGGACATTTTGGGCGCCGCGCATGCCTTGTCCACCGTGACGGTCAACGACGACGCAGCCTACCGCAAAGGCGAATACTTCTGGAAGGAAGTGGCCCTGGACAATGCTTCGGCCCCCGTTTGGAACTCGCTGACCACCAAGGCGGTGTATGATGGCGAAACGAACACGGTGACTGGCAACGTTTTCCTGCCGCCGGCCACCGAAACGTTCACCTACGACGCGGATGGCAACCTGACCAGCGACGGGCGCTGGACCAACCGCTGGGACGCCGAAAACCGGTTGGTGGAAATGGAAACGCTTTCGTCTGTGCCGGACGGTGCCAAGCTGAAGGTGAAATTCACCTACGACAGCCAGGGCCGACGTGTGGCGATGGTGGTGTCGAACTACGCTTCAGGCAACTGGTATTTGGAGGCGGAGGATTACTTTGCCTACGACGGATGGAATTGTCTCGCCGTTCTTCATTCTGACTTCTCCATTCTCAATTCGTTCACGTGGGGCTTGGACCTGAGTGGCAGCCTGCAGGGTGCCGGCGGGGTCGGCGGTCTGGTGGCGATGAACGCCGGCACCAACGGCGTGCATTTCTACGCGATGGATGGAAATGGGAATGTGGCAGCGCTGGTGGACGCAAGTGACGGCACGAAGAGCGCTACGTACGAATTCAGTCCGTTCGGGCAAATCATTCGGGCCTCTGGCGCAATGGCCAAGTTAAATCCGTTCCGCTTTAGCACGAAGTATCAGGATGATTACACGGACTTGGCTTACTATGGATATCGGTTCTGCAATTTAGATTCTGGAAGGTGGCTCAATCGGGATCGTGTCGGAGAAGGAGGCGGACTTAACCTATATTCATTTTTGCAGAACAGCCCGCATGATCGGATTGATGCCTTGGGGCTGATGACGCTGTCACATTTAGGTGATGGTTTTCAATTTGTACCCGGTGACTATAAATTCTGGCTTGGAATTTACTCCACGTTTGACAGTGCAGAGTTTACGGCACTGGGTGGAACTGGATTTAGCGTCCAAGGCTATGTTGCGAGCAAAGCAACTGTCACCTGGAATATCAGACCGTGCAGTGAAATGAGGTGGTATTCCCGAGAGGCCACAGCATTTTTTCTGGACCAATTCGCCCTGAGAAGCACAGGAGATGTTATTGGAGGCGGGCGAAACACTCCCTTTTTGAAGGACAAGCATGGAAAACCTGCAGGTGCTGGGTTGTACTTCAATCCACTTAATACTTCTGCGGCGGAGTTGTCAACGCCGACAGGAGCGAATGAAGGAAAGATTACCTTGGAATGGGAGGCGCGCTTGGTGAAAGAGACTGACTGGATCAAAAACAGCTATTCAGATGCTGGTATGCTTGGAGATAATACAACCGGCCCATCGCCTTTTGGAATCGAGTCAAATCACAAGACTTCTTTGATCCATCAAGTCCTGACGACGAGCCAGAAGCTTGGATATTATCTCCCATATCCAGTGTTGCTTATAGCATGACGTTCCAATGGGACGATTGTTGTGCAAGCAGGCGTAAATTCGATCCAAGTCCTGCTGCGCTGCCAGCAGGCCTGCAGAGAAGAGGACCATATCCAGGAGCTGAAGTCTATAGGGAATATTATAATTTAGGCTATTGACGATAAGTGAAAACTGTAGCCATTAACCACCTGGCAATCGCAACCTTCTTGGCAGCGATATGTTGGCTCGATGTTCGAGCAACCGAGAGGCCAATTGGACAGGCGTATGTGTGGGGGCCCGGTTCGCATTTTCTGCAACAGGAAGACGTATTGCGTGAGCTCGCCAAAGCAGTTGCTGTAGCTGGCGGCTACCACTATGCGATGGCCTTGCTCCGTGATGGCACCGTCAAAGTATGGGGATCAAATACCGTGGCAGTGATGGATGTCCCGCCCAACCTCCCGAAGATTAAAGCCATTGCGGCTGGTGACGGCCATTGTGTCGCAGTGACGGAAGCAGGCTCCGTTGTGCAGTGGGGTTCCACTAATTGGGCGGCGAAATATGCACATGAGATCGACAGCGTGTCGAATGCCATTGCGGTTTCGGCCGGCATTGAACGAACCGTGGTCTTGAAGCAGGACGGAACTGTGGTTTCCTGGAAAAGGCAAGTAGGGAATTGGGGGACATCGCCAATGCCACCCAATCTGTCGAATGTCACAGCGATTGCGTCCGGGTATTTTCATGATCTCGCCCTCAAGCGGGACGGCACAGTCGTCGCATGGGGAGCGGGTGCGATTGATTACGGGGGTCAATCATATCAAGCGGGTCAGTGCCTCGTCCCGGCGGAAGCCACGAACATCGTGGCCATTGCTGCCGGAGGGATGCTGTCGCTGGCCTTGAAGAAAGATGGCAATGTCGTTGTTTGGGGTGGAGTGGAAGAATTTGGACAGCGCACGCCTCCGACCAATTGCGTTGGCGTCGTCGCGATTACGTGCGGGTATGCGCATTGCTTGGCCTTAAAGAAAGACGGAAGTGTGGCAGAATGGGGTGATTCGGCCCAAACCGAAAAGCCACCGAGCATCAAAAACGTGCGGCTTATTGGAGCGGGCGGCGGGTTTTCTATAGCTGTTACCAGTCCGGCAGGAGAGTAACAGGTTCAAAATGGTAGCCAGTTATTAATGCACAGAAATGAAAGCACGAACGCTTATCTTACTTTTGCTCGTAATTACCACTTTTACCTGTGTTGATCAGTTGCAGGCCTTTTACAATCCACATCAAGGCCGCTGGCTGAATCGAGATTCCATCGGTGAAAACGCTGGTTCCAGCCTTTATGCGTATGTTGGCAATAAGCCAGTTTCACGAGTGGATAGATTAGGGCAGTTAGAACTTAAAAGCATTGGAGAACCTTCTGTAGATCCAAAGGGCACTCACTGGTTCGCAGGTGTTTGGTTCAAATTTAATGCTGATGATTCTTCTAAGCTGAATGGCCAAGGCACACTTGTCATTTCAAAAAGCATTGCTTACGGGATCGAACCATGTAACACTACAATTATCACCTTTTGGGATGAAGCTGACATGTGGTTCATAAAACCATTCGCTCTGGACGACATGGGGAAAATAACCGGCGGACATACGACTACTGTTAAGGGAACCGGGCAGGAAGGATTAGCCTTGGATTTAACTTCAGTAAATGTTTCCTCATTAATCCAAGGGAATCCTTCTGGCAGTTATGATTATGCAACTGCTGTGAACAATCACGGAGGATCTACCGGGTCTTTTACCACGATTCTCCGTTGGGCGGTAGTGCCGGGTAATCTTTCGGGAGGATCGACCACGGCACTGTCAGTGAATTATTGGGGCGCATACGACAACACAGCGGCAAATGCGGAACATCCACCCAATGCGTGGGGGAATTGGAGCCAAGCGATTGCCACAGGCACGCTGACAGCGAGAGCCAGGTGGAATCAATGTATCTGTCGTCCATCCAAGGAAATGACTGTAACGTCTTCATGGGCTGTAACGAACTCAGGTCCGGACCGAGAAGGCAAACGAGACCAACCAGGAATAGATCTGCAATGGGAAATCGAATAACTTGTTACTGTATTGTTGGACTTCTCGCAATTGCTACCAGCTTAGGAAAGGGGGCGAAAACAGATAGCACATTGAAAGATTCTGCAAGACTTCTACCATAGAGCCCAAGTGTTTCTTCCCCCGGAATCGGTAGAAGGATTCAAATGGTTATCCGGCAGATGGAAATGTATTGATCGTGCTTGGCGCGGCCCGCGATCAACGGACAGCTATTATGCGTACTTGGATGTCATCGAAATCGAAAAGTCGGACATAATAAAGACTCAAGATAATAACCAATACTATACCTTCATCATACGATGCTCATTTATTCGTGCTTCCCGCGTTCCCAAGCTTCAAGATGCTGGCGTTTCAGTAAGGTACGACGAAGAGGGGTTATGGTTCGGATTGCCTTCACCGGACGTCTTATTAATCAAGAAAGATACATCGAGAGTGCCGGACTGGTTCATTATGGAACACGCAGATAATAAAGATGTCCTGCTTTTCAAGCGTATCAAGGAAAATGTGAAGGGTGACAATGAGCGCGGATCCGTAGGCCAGCCTGTCAAGCCTAAAGCGAACGACCACAAGAATTAGGAACTTGCTGAATATAGCATTTAGCGAAAGCCAAGCAGTAAAGGTGATGCGAAAACTACCGAATGTCTTTTGGATAATGGTCAGCGGATCATTCTGCATTCAATCAGCGATGGCTTTCTTCAATCCGGTGCAAGGTCGCTGGTTGAACCGGGATCCCATAGGTGAAGTCGCAGGGGCAATCTGTACGCGCATGTGGGCAACCGGCCTGTTTCGCACGTGGACCAACTGGGAAAGCTTGAATTGGTGAGCATTGGTGATCCATCAATTACCTTTTCTGGGAGTGCATGGTTCGCAGGGGTATGGTTTAGGTTCTCGGCGGGCGATGCCGCAAACCTGCACGGTCAGGGAACGCTCGTCTGGTCCAAAAGCATAGATTATGAAGTCCATCCTTGCAACACAACCATCTTGACCTTCATGGACCAGAGCAGCATGTGGTTCAGGAAGTCTTTCACCCTGGACGCCTCTGGTGGCCTGATTGACGGAGACCTGACCGACAATGACATGACGCCGAGCGAGGCCGGCTTGGCTCTCGATGTCGCGACCTATTCCATTTCGGCGCTTGTCGAGGGCCATCCTCAGGGCAACCATGACTGGTCCAGCGCAATAGAGAATAATGGTGGTTCGAGCGGGAGTTTTTCATCTCGCGTAAGCTGGGCCATTCTTCCAGGCAATCTCGCCGGAGGATCGGGTGACGGCATATCTGAAAACTATTGGGGATACGACTATCGTATTGCCCATGCGGCTATTCCACCGAATGCTTGGAGTAGTTGGGGCCAAGCCCTTGGCCATGGAAGTCTGGCCGTGCAAGCCAATTGGAACCAGTGTGTTTGCCGGCCCACCAAGGAGATGACCGCAACGTCTTCACAGCCAGTTCAAAACGGAGGACCGAGCCGGGCCCACAAACGCGATCAGGCAGGAGTAGATGTTCAATGGACAACCGAATAATGCTTTTCCTTTTGATTGCAGCACATCTTTTTAGAGCGGGCATGCTGCATGCCGCACCCGTAGAAAACGATTTTCAGACACTGTGCGAAGCCTACGGAAAAGCCAGGGCCTTCACGAGCCCGCGCTCAAAAGACGGGCTGCAATGGCTGGAAGGCCGCTGGGAATGCGTGGACCGCATTTGGCGAGGACCTCGTGCGGTTGATGTCAGTTATTATGCGTTCCTGAGGGAAATCCAGATTGATCGAAACGATATTTTTCCATCCCGGACTGTTGAAGGCGAGTTCGATCTCTCCATAAAATGTTCGTTCATTCGTGACGCCGCCGGTTACAAAGGATCTTACAAAAGAATGGATCGATATGTCCTTACGGTGCTCAATGACGAAGGCTTTTGGTTTGGCATCCCTTCACCTGATGTGCTGGTGATGAAAACAGACCCGGCGAAGGTGCCGCAGTGGTTCATCTGGGAACACACGAAGGCAAATGACATCCTGCTGTTTAAGCGGGTGAAGGAGGAACCGGAGGAAGCAAAAGGTACCAGCGGAAAGAAGATGGTCACACCGGGTGCTTCCAAAGACCGCGTTTCGCCGAAGTAGGCTAGAGTTATAGCCGTTAGTTCATCAGTCATGATTTGCTGCAAGACGAAACCACCATCGGAAAAGCGTTTGCGGCGTGCAGCGCGTCAACGAACCATTGCGGGATGAAATGGTTATTGCGACTATTGGGTTTGTTCGGAGGTGCTGCCGTGCTTGCATGGGCCTCCTGCAAATACCGCCGGCAAGATCATCACGGAAGACGGTTGACTCATTGGCGCAGGATCGAGAAGCCGGTTCAGCGCCGCGAACTGTGGGTGCGCTGCTGGCTTTCGCGGAAGGTGAGTTGAGGCGGCAGGACATCGCGCGGGTAAATCTGCTCTGTGCCGTCGGTTTGCCCGGCAGCGGAGATATTGACGTTGCCCAGGCGATGACCACGCTGGGGCAGTGGGCGCAGCTCGTGACGGATGAAACGGATCGTCAAATTCATCAATTCCGGGAGAAGCCCGAGGAATTTAACAACTCGGAGGCGTATTTCCGGATGCTGGCCTTGGTCACGGTATTGCAGCAGGACTTCGGCGTACGCTACGATCCGGAACGCATTCAGGCTCCGGATTTTTCCGACGCGCGCGATTTGTTCCTCCATGGTCTCCTGACCGGGCGGCGGGAAGGGACTTGTGTGTCCATGCCGGTCTTGTATGTGGCCATCGGCCGGCGATTGGGGTATCCGCTGAAGCTCGTCACTGCCAAAGGACATTTGTTTGCCCGATGGGAAAGTGACGATGGTCGAGAGAGAGTGAACATTGAAGCAACGAACAAAGGGTTGAACTGTTTTCCTGACGAATACTATCAGACCTGGCCCCTTCCGCTGACTGCCGCGGAGTTGGCCAGCGGCCAGTTTTTAAAGTCACTGACGCCTGCCGAAGAATTGGCCGTGTTTCTTTCGGCTCGGGGCCATTGTTGGGAGGCGAACGGGAAGTTGGCCCAAGCGGAAGAGGCGTATGCGCAAGCGCATCAGTTGGCGCCCAAGGATCCAGTGTATCTTGCCTTTCTGGCCGGCGCAGTAAAGCGAGAGATGCCAGAATGGGAACGAGTGCGGGTGGACTTGGGGCAGAACGCAGGAGAGCGGCGTGTGAATTGAACAGAACTGAACATCACTCAATATTATGTATTCTAAACCTAATCTAAAGGTTGTCATCGGCTTACTGATGGTCTTCGGCTGGGTCAATCTGGCATTCGCTTTTTACAATCCGCAGCAGGGCCGTTGGTTGAATCGCGATCCCGTTTCAGAAACTGTTGACAGGAACTTGTCGGTTTTGCCAGGAACGCTCCATTGCACTCAATTGATCCATTAGGCAAATGGTCATCAGTAGTGCATAGCACGCATACCGTGTGGTGGGCATTCGAAGGAGGCTTTACTCTTGGATACGCACGCACTATCGGCGAAGCCGATGCATGGGTTGACAGCATTTGGAGTTGCCACAGTTATTTGCCGCCACCGTTGGGTCAACAGGGGCGGCATTTGTTCTATCACGACGCCAGTGCCGAGGATGGAGACAGTAGAACTGCATGGTTTAACTTAGAACTGGCCAATGCCATACACCATTTGGGTCGAGGTGAATGTGTGCAAGCCGCTGAATCATTTGGCACAGGTCTTCACAGTCTTCAAGATCGTTCAGCGCACCGGCCTTTTCCCAATCGTGAGAATTGGTCCCCGTTGACGATTCATCCAGGTTGGTGGGACTTCTACGGAAACGTTTATCTTCTTCCGGATACTCCGGCAGGGGCAAGGGAGGAGTGGGGTGTCGAATTGACTCTACCGGACGATCAGTGGTGGGATAGTCAATTTTTCCTTGATTTTGATTATCATTCCTGGTTCGGGCATCCCGAACAACGAATATCGCAAGATCGGGCGATTCGGGCGGTTGAGGAGGAGTCCAGGGAAGCCATTAGGACATTTTGGGCGGCGGTCTGGAGAAGCTGTCCGTGTCGTCGAGAGATGCTGCATTTCCCATGAAATTGTTGCGACATTTCCACATCGTTCTCCTGATATTCGCGGCCGGATGCGCAGGGTTTAATCCCGGCAACGAGATTTTGCCAGGTATCACGCTTTATGAACAGGAAAAGCCGTTGTCAGGAAGACTGGTGTTTTTGCGCTCAGCGCTGCTTGGAACCGGAGGCAGAACCACGGAGCCGCCAACTGTGTATAGTTACGATTTGTCCACGAAGCAATTGTTGAAGGTCGTCGAAATGGAAGCGTCCGCAAGGCTTTCGGTGGCCTTAGACGGAAGTCTGATATGTGCCGACAGCAGCATGGCCTTGTCGATTCCCAAGAGGGGATTTTTTCTTTATCAACCCTCAGCAAAAGAAGGCGTGGTAGTCGAGCTGCCGTGGGAACCCAAGGTATTGGTCCCTTTATGCAAACGGGTTTTTGCAGTCGGGGGCTTTTATGGGCACATGCAGATTGCACAATATGACGTGATGCGAAAATCGGTATCGTTGCTGTCTCTTCCAGGTGCCAGCCAGTGGGAGTCTCAGAGTTACCACTCTGCGCGTTGGCAGTTTAAGTCTCCTTGTACCTTGTTCTTTGAGATACGAACGGCGAGGCAGCAAACTACAAGGTGGAAAGGACTACGAAGAAGGTGCCTACGCTTATGAGATAGCCTCTGAGGAATTCGGGAGATTGGATACTCCGTTGTCCGCCTTTGTTGCCGCGGATGGAGCTAAAATAGGCGCAGATCATCACAATGAGTCTTTGATGATAACGCGTGTACCTCCCCAGAAAACCAGTGCGATGGATACGGTGGCTGTTAACAGGACTCCCGGCGTGCAGGTGCTAAAGGAGTTACGATGTGGTCCTTATTGGTCCTGGTCTGCGCTGCAGCTTCTCCCAATCAACAATTTCTGGTAGTGCGTAAAGAAAAGGCTTATAAGAAGAATCGTAACGTTCCTGCATGGACTATGACCTATTACCTATGTAATCTAGCCACTGGCGAAATGTCGTTGTTCATTAAGGACAATGGGAGTTGGTACACCGATTACAGTATTGCCAGGATCTTCTGGATTACCGGAGGGCCGGAACTGCCGAATGCAGATACCCTGGAACGTTCGTCCTCGAATTGATGGATTGCAGTTGCAATCGATGACTCAAGCAAATTCAATCAGAAATGCAAAGTGCCAGCGGGCAAGCCCGTATGTCGCGCAAGTATTGCGGATTCTGATCGCCGCTACGCTTGCTTCCGCGGTTCTGTTCGGTGCATTTCGGCTGGCCGAATCCCATCGAAATCGCGAACTGTCCCTCCCCGAAGGAAATGCAGCAGCTTTTGCCAAGCAGATTTCCAGCAACTTGGATGCTATGGTGGGGTTACCGAGGGGCGCGTTGCTGACGCAAATATCGCCTGCGTGAACTTACTCTGTGCGGCAGGCTTACCCGGGACCGAGGAAATCCAGCCTAAAGCGTTGTTGGCCACCCTTGCACAATGGGCTGAGCGTGTTGCTACCGAGACGGACCAGCAGTTACATCAATTCCGCGAGAAGCCTGCGGAATTTAACAACTCGGAGGCGTATTTCCGGATGCTGGCCCTGGTCACGGTATTGCAGCAGGACTTTGGCGTACGCTACGATCTCGAACGCATTCACGCTCCGGATTTTTCCGACGCGCGCGATTTGTTCCTGCATGGTTTATTGACCGGCCGGCGGCAAGGGACTTGTGTGTCCATGCCGGTCCTATATGTGGCCGTTGGCCGGCGATTGGGGTACCCGCTGAAGCTGGTCACCGCCAAAGGGCATTTGTTTGCCCGGTGGGAAAGTGGCGATGGTCGAGAGAGAGTGAATATCGAAGCGACGAACCAAGGCTTAAACTGTTTTCCCGACGAATACTATCAGACCTGGCCGATTCCGCTGACCGCAGCGGAGTTGGCCAGTGGGCAGTACTTAAAGTCACTGACGCCTGCCGAAGAACTGGCGGTGTTTCTTTCGGCTCGGGGCCATTGTTGGGAGGCGAACGGGAAGTTGGCCCAAGCGGAAGTTGCGTATGCGCAGGCGCATCAGTTCGCGCCCAAGAACCCAGTGTACCTTGCCTTTTTGGCCGGCGCGGTAAAACGAGAGATGCCAGAATGGGAACGAGTGCGGGTGGACTTGGGGCAGAACGCACGGGCACGAGCAGGGCATGCAAATTAACGAACAAAACTGAACAATGCTTCAACATTATGAAATCGAAAAGCTATCTAAAGTTTGTAATCGGCTCACTGATGGTCTTTGTCTTTGCCGATCTGGCATTCGCTTTTTACAATCCGCAGCAAGGCCGTTGGCTATCCAGAGATCCAATTGGGGTAAGGGGAGGACGGAATCTGTATTCTTTTCCTGGTAACGCTCCAATCGGGAATTTCGACCACCTCGGACTCATGGGGTGCCGTAGCAGGATATGTTGCTGTTGCGTCGATGATCTCCAGATTCAGAACATTTTAAAGAGAAATACAGGCGGAGAATATGGTCACTACTTTGCTGTGCATGTTGGCCTTACTTATAAACAGAGCATCAACAACGGACAATGTGCGATTAGTTGGAAGGAGTGGAGTGATCGTCCTCCTGAAGGTGAGGCGCCACCACAAACATGGTATGATGTTTGGACAGGTATCGATTCACCGGCGAAGGACATTTGGAATAGGGATTTGAAGAACGCTCCTTGTCCGGGTAAGCTTCCCATGGACCTACCAGATGAGCCATCAGCGTGGTTGGATAAACCGCCAAGAACGTTGTTCATTAAGATCAAAGTCCAAAGCACCCCAGGTTGTCTATGCTCTTACTCTTCCAAAACGGTGTGCGTCCGCCAGAAACTGTACGCCGACAATGGGATAATTACTATCCAAAAGCTCGATCCAGTGGATTGCTGGACGATCCCACCGGATCCTGAGGATCCGATATTAGGCCCTCCGTACCCTTAATAAGTTGATGCATGAAACTTCTGAAAACTGTTGCCATTATTCAAACCATTTTTCTGCTTGGATGTGGAATTGGCTGTGACCAACACGCCAAAAGTAATCATCAGAAGAGTTCTACTTATACCACAAACGGAATGGCGCTTGTCGCAACGATTAGTGGTACAAACCAAATAGATACGGGATTGATTGTGGAAAGGCTCATGAAAACCAATGGTATAAATGTAGTTATCGAAGGATCCATGGTGCATTATGTGTGCGTCCCAAAGAAGGAGGCAAACAAAGCGATTGTGATTTTGATGCGTTCAAGCACATTGAAGGACCCAAACCGAGCACGGAATTGAAGGCCGTCATCGGGTAGAAGCGCCGATTGAAGCGGAACACGTATTCGTTCAGATATGCTTGGAGGTGTTGCTGGCTAACGCCGTGGTGGGTTCCCAAGAGCCATGTCTTGAGATTGGCGAAGACGATGTGGATCATGGGCAGGTGTTCATCAGTCTTCTCCGGGTCACCATCCAGCACAACCGCTTCGTGGTCGTAGCCGAGCTTTGCGAGACCATCGTAACCTTGCCAGCCATCGGTTCGGACAGTTGCACCCTTCGAGACAGTCTCTTTGACAAACGCGGTGAGGTCTTCGGCGCCACGACCTGACACCAGGCGCAACCGAAGTCGCCCGGCGTAAACCGCACGCTTAAGCGGCTTGCCTTCACTCCTTTGGGCGGTGCGATCCTTGCCCTCACGGCGTGGACGCACCTCAACGGCCCCAACAACTGTCGCCTTGTGATGAATGCCCCGACCTTCGCCACGCGTGCGCCCACCAATCAACGTCACCACGGATCAAAATACACATAAAAGCCCTTTTAGAAAACGAGTAGACAATGGGCCAGTTGGAATCCTTGAACCGACCGTAAGCGTACCGCCGAGTTTCATTTCCTTGTGGAATCGCATATCCCCCATGAGGCTGCGACCACACACAAAGTCGTTTCTCTCACTGGAATTGTTGTAGCTCGCCAGCATAATACAACATCTACGAGATCAACCACTGCGGCCATGGTCAATGATTCGTCTATGGAACTCCATCATGGAAAGCCGAAGCAATAACTTATGTGTGGCAATGAAACACCCAGCTTTAAGGGTTTTTCTTTCTCTACTAATACTACTGGCGAATACTGAAACTGGCAGTGGATTTACCGTTACGGGGCGGGATACGTCGGCTGATTACACCATTAAGGGACCAGGCGGTCTTTATGGTATTCGTCAATGGGGCACTTTTGGCGCCGACGAACGCGGTCCTGTTCACAAGCGGGAGACTGAGGTGTGCCTCGGTCCAATTACTTTCTTTCTGCCTTGCACGAGGTTATCAGTCGTGATCTGGTTTCTTCTTGCAGTCCTTGTTCTGGGAATGCTTATACTATGGAAACGGAGAAATGCGGACAAATGATCCTAATACGTATCGCAATCAAGAAATCAGCATGGTGGCATGTACCATCTTACGTCCGCCAGCAACTCAACGGGATTCACAGCGTAGCAAGTCGTGCAGCTATCATTATGAGCTCGATAATCTCAAGAACAAGACAGTCTGCCATGTTGGTCATCTGGCTGATGTGGAGTATAACTGTTCCTGCTCTTTTGGCGCAGGTACAGGATGCCAAACCAGTCGACGCGAGGTTGGCGTTGGAGAATTCCAATGTCAACAAGGCCGCAGAAGCACAAATCTCAGTCAAAGTAACAAACAATCCAGGAAACAAGGCAAACGAACCCAGGGGTGATCAGCAAACTGAGGTGTTGGTCAGCAAATCCACGGACAGTGCGGTTTTGCCGGCTACGGTTTCGAAATTCACTTCGGATTTACCCCTGATAATATTGACCAAACACGGCGGCACGCTGACAAATCGGGAGCGCGTGAAGGTTTCGGTCACCGTGGTAGGACTGACTAACGGGCGGAGTTCAGTCGCCGGTCCCATTGCATATCAAGGAAAGGGCGAACTTTGGCTGCGGGGTAACAGCACTCGCCGCATGCCCAAGCAACCCTACCGCCTGGAAATTCAAGACTCCGAGGGAGATGACCTCAAGGTGCCCTTGCTCGGGATGCCCAAGGAATCGGACTGGATTTTGCACGCCTGCTATTTTGACAAGTCGTTTGTGCGGGATGCCCTGGCGTACGAATTGTGGCGGGCCATGCGCTATTATGCTCCGCGCACGCGGTACGTGGAGGTGTTTCTCAACGAAGCGGGCAATGAACTGACCATGGATGACTACCTCGGCCTGTATGTCTTCATGGAGAAGATTAAGCGGGGCAAGAACCGGCTGGACATCCGCAAACTCAGACCGACGGACACCACCGAACCGGCAATTACCGGAGGTTACATCTTCAAAAAGGACCGGCCCAACCCTGGTGAAAAGGGCTTCAAAACCAGCAAAGGCATCTTGTTTGTCTATGAAGAGCCGAAGGAAAGAAACATTACCGACGAGCAGAAACAATGGCTCAAGGACTACGTGGATCGGTTTGAAAGCGCTTTGTACAGCAAGGATTTTTGTGATCCGGAAAAGGGTTACGCCCAGTATCTCGACCTCAAATCATTCGTGGACTTCCATTGGATTGGCGAGATGAGCCGCAACATGGATGCCTACTGGGCCAGCGAGTATTTCTACAAGAATTGCCAGGGCAAACTGATGAAAGGCCCGATTTGGGACTGGGATTTGGCCTTTGGAAACGTGTCGTATTTGAGCGGGTTTCAGACGAACGGATGGCGGTGGCAACAAGTCAGCCCGAAGGACTATGGGTGGTATGGGCGAATGTTTGATGACCCCGATTTTGTGCAACTGTTTATCGACCGCTGGGCGGTACTCCGCCGGGATGTCTTTGCCACCTCCAACATGTTGGCCCGGGTGGACCGGTTGGCGGCGCAAGTGCAGGAGGCCCAGGCTCGTAATTTTGAGCGGTGGCCGATCTTGGGCAAACGTACCTGGCCTAACTGGTTAGTAGCGAAGAGCTATCAAGAAGAAGTGGATTACCTGAAGAAGTGGATCGCGAATCGGTTAGCCTGGATTGACAGCCAGGGATTTCCTCCGCCGGTGGCCACCGTGACTTCAGCGGCAAACGGTGGCCGGCGGGTGGAATTCAAGTTTCCGCTCGGCAAGGTGTTTTATACCACCGACGGCACCGACCCTCGGGCCCACGGTGGTGTCGTTTCGCCGACTGCCGCGGAATATGCAACTCCGTTCGCGGTGCCGGCGGATGTTGAGATAATTGCCCGCCTGCGGAGCGATTATCAGCTCTGGAGTCCCCCCGTCGTGTTGAAACAACTGAACGTGAGTGCCCTTGATCATTCTGCGACTCAATAACGAAGTCCGCTTGCAAATACCTTTGGCAATACCGATTAGCATTTAATGGAAAGGAAAACTCGCATGGCTTCCCAAGGACTCCTATCGATGACGCTGGCAGTATCTGGATTGTTGCAAGTGTCAGCGCAGCCGTTACCCCCACCCAGGCAGGCTACATTGGTAGTTCCGGCCACCTCAGCCGCCACAACACCTGGCGAAGCACCCACGGCAGCTTTGCAGCCGGTCGCTGATCGGGTGACCAATTCTTCAATTCATCTAACGAACCTGCCTGCCAGGTCGCCAGCGCCGGTTATCCGCAAAGCTCCTTTGGCAAACTCCCAGCCTTCAAACGGTCAGCGTACTGCTCGGACTCCAGCGCATCAGTTGGCGCCTGAGGTCCATATCATCAACCGACAATCAGTACCCATCGGACCAACGCGAATAAGGCCTGGTCTCCTACCCGGATCGGCGACTGGCGTTTCTTCTACGGCTCTCGCCTTTGATGCCGAATTCAAGGAACTCACCTCCGAACCTGAGCAGACGAGTGCCCAATTCACGTTTTACTTGACCAACACTGCCACGAGGGAAGTTTCGATCAACAATGTGCATACGTCGTGCGGTTGTACCTGTGGCCCAACTACCCTCGCAACCGTGGAGAATCCCGCCCGGCGGCAGCGGCCCCATCGGAGTGACGGTGGACCTGCGTGGCAAACGCGGTATCCTGACCAAAAGCGTGACGGTGCAAAGCACCAGTGGCGTGAAAAACCTGCTGATCAAAGTGTCCATTCCCGATGCGCGCACCGGCTTCGTCACTGCCTCGACTGGGGGAGTTCTCGACGCGGACCGGGTAAATAACATCCAAAAGTCACTCGTAGATCGGCAAGCGGTGTTCAAAGACAAGAGTTGGTAAAGAAACGGTCAAGTTTTTAAGATCGAAACGGTCCGAGGAGCGCGTCCGCCTCGGGCGCCGTTTTCCGCGCCTCGTGGAAAACGCCGAACTGTGGATCAAGAGGTGCGATTGTGCTGCGGCAGCTGCTGTGAAATCGCGCTGGACGAAGGGTGCGGATTGATTCCACACGCGACTTGCAGGGTGGACAATGCGCCGAGTTGGGGCACCCGGCCTACAGCGCCATCGCGTTTTCCTGTAGGCCCGGTGCCCTCACCGGCCGCGGAAGTCACCAACAACCTCGGGATGCACGGTGCCACAAACCGCGGTACAAGTGTGGGGTTGAACCGATGGCGCAATTCCGGCAGAATCGCACTAATGACATTCAAGCATATAGATCGAAAACGAACACTTGTTCACGTCTTGTTGATCGCTGTCAGCGGGCTGGTCTTCGCCAATCCTGGGATTGCCAATGCCGCTACGGACGCTCCAGCCTTACTGAAGCTGCGCGCCGTTCCTTTCACCCAGGTTGAAATCACCGACACCTTCTGGGCACCCCGTCGGGAAACGAACCGGATAGCGTCCATCCCGATCAACCTCGAAATGCTCGCGAAGTCCGGGAACTTCGAGAACCTGGATCTGGCCGCAGCCGGAAAGCATGAAGGCTTCCGCGGGCCGGTCTTCATGGACTCGGACATTTACAAGGCGCTCGAGGCGGCCTCGTATTCACTGGCGACGCACCCGGACCCGAAGCTTGAGAAGCAACTGGACGACATCATTGCCAAACTGGCGGCGGCGCAGGAGCCGAATGGCTATCTGGACACTTATTTCCAAGTCAAAGAACCCGACCAGAAGTGGACAAACCTGCGCGACTGGCACGAGTTGTATTGCGCCGGTCACATGATCGAGGCGGCGGTGGCCCATTACCAGGCGACGGGCAAACGCACGTTCCTCAACGTGGTCATCAAACTGGCGGATAACATTGATTCGATCTTTGGCACCGGTCCAGGCAAACGGATGGGCTACCCGGGCCATCCGGAGCTCGAACTGGCATTGGTTAAACTGTGGCGCGTAACGGGTGAACGGCGGTATTTCGAACTGGCCCGTTTCTTTGTCGAGAAGCGCGGGAGCAAGTTTTTCGCGGAAGAACATCATACGCCGCTCGACCGCTACAATGGCGATTATTGGCAGGATGACGTGCCGATTTGTGATCACAACGAAATCAAGGGACACGCGGTCCGCGCGTGCTACCTGTTGTCGGGTACGACCGACGTGGCCGCGGAAACCGGGAACACGGACCTGCTGAAAATGATCCACCGCGTCTGGCGCAACACCACGCAGAAACGGATGTATCTCACCGGTGGCATTGGACCCAGTTCGCACAATGAGGGTTTCACGGTTGATTACGATCTGCCCAACCTGACCGCGTATCAGGAGACGTGCGCCTCGATTGCCCTGGCGCAATGGAATCATCGGCTGGCGCTGCTCTACGGCGATGCACGCTACGCGGACATCTATGAACGTTCGCTTTACAATGGCGTGCTCGCGGGCGTGTCGCAGGACGGCACCCGGTTCTTCTATGTCAATCCTCTGGAAAGCCTGGGCAACCATCATCGGTCGGGCTGGTTCGGTTGCGCCTGTTGTCCGCCGAACGTGGCCCGGACGCTCGCTTCGCTCGGCGAGTATGCCTACGCGACCGCCGACCAGGCTCTGTGGGTGAATTTGTACATCCAAGGTTCTGCCAAGACCAGCGTGGCTGGCAAAGACGTCACCTTGAACGTCACGACCGATTACCCCTGGGACGGCAAGGTGGTGCTCAAACCACAACTTGCATCACCGCAACGTTTCGAATTGCGCCTGCGGGTGCCTGGTTGGTGTTCGGGTGCGACTGTGTCGGTGAACCAGCAGCGCATTGCCAATCCGAAGCTCGAACGCGGTTATTTCGTGCTCGAGCGCCAATGGAAACAAGGCGACACCGTGGACCTCGAGTTGCCCATGCCGGTCGAGCGCATCGCAGCAAACCCAAACGTGAGTGCTGACGCCGGCCAACTCGCCATCCAGCGCGGGCCGCTGGTGTATTGCGTCGAGGCATGCGATGAAAGCGAGCCATTGTCTTCGCTCTACCTGCCGGCGAATGCCGCATTGAAAGCAGTGAAAGCGCCGCAATTGCTCGGCGGAATCGTGGCCATCAAAGGTTCAGCTCGCGTGGCGGAAGATCAGGATTGGTACCGGACGTTGTACCAGCCAGTCGAATCTTCGAAGCCAGTGGGGCTGACGGCCATTCCCTACTATGCCTGGGACAATCGGGAGCCAGGCGCAATGAAGGTATGGTTGCCCGTTGCACCTCCCCCGGCCAAGTCAGGGGGCTTGGAAACCCTGGCC
Organism: uncultured Chloroflexia bacterium; assembly: GCA_963713965.1. Lineage (GTDB taxonomy): Bacteria > Chloroflexota > Chloroflexia > Thermomicrobiales > Thermomicrobiaceae > CALAGB01. The sequence continues at coordinate 60,029 of OY970217.1, read as the reverse complement.
GTGGTCACGGTTTCTTATGCCAACAACAACGCCCAACCGGCCGGCATCAACGACGGCATCGAACCGAAAAGCAGCGGCGAACAACCCGCCATGCTCTGCCATTGGTGGCCGCACAAGAACAGCACCGAATGGGCGCAATACACCTGGAAGAAGCCGGTCCACGTCAGCAGCGCCAAAGTCTATTGGTTCGATGATACCGGGCGCGGGGCCTGCCGGCTGCCGGCATCCTGGCAGATAGAGTATCTCGACGGCAGCGAATGGAAGCCGGTGAAGACCCCGGACGCATATCCCATCGCGAAGGACAAATGGTGCGAAGTGAAGTTTGCGCCGGTCACCGCGAAGGCGCTGCGGCTGAACGTGCAGCTCCAACGCGATTGGGCGGCGGGGGTGCATGAGTGGAAAGTCGGAGAGGCTGACGAAGGCTGGGAAGAATGACTTATGGGCAGGCAACACCCTCCGGCAAAGCTGGAGGCTTGAATCGATGAACGGCCTGGAGCCAGAGTTGGATTGCCGGCACCGGTGCGATTCGCGGCAGGATTGGACTGCGGGCGTCCTGTTCCCCCTCACCCCAACCCTCTCCCTTGGGGAGAGGGAACACGTTCGGCGCGCTCCGGAGAGAGCGATTACGCTTATGTGGTTGATTGCCGATGCGCGTATCCGTCGGCAGGCGGTGACGGTGGCGACACCCCCTAAGAACAGGGCCGGTTCGACAGCTCTTCCCTCTCCCTGGGGAGAGGGTCAGGGCGAGGGGAACCGGCGGCACCAATTGTTCAGTGGTCGTCGATCTTGCCGGAACCATCAGCCTCCGAGATTCCTTCGGCAAAGCTGGACATTTCCCTCCTGGCCAATGACCAAAGTCCAAAGCCCAATTCTGCTGTGGACCGGGCTTGTTTTCCTGCTGGGATTGCTGGCTTCCTCAGGCCAAGCCGCCCCTGCCAGTGAACCGTCCGCCACGAACACGGTCCTGCTCTTCAGTTTCTTTCGCGACAACGGCCAGGACGGACTCTTCCTGGCGCAGAGCCGCGATGGCTTGCAATGGACCGAGATCAAACCGCCTGGCAAGTCGTTTCTCCAACCCGTGCTCGGCGACAAATTACTGCGCGATCCGTGTCTGCGTCCCGGTCCGGAGGGCACATTTCATTTGGTGTGGACGACGAGTTGGAAGGATCGCCTCATTGGCTACGCCCAGTCGCGCGACTTGCTGCACTGGTCGGAGCAAAAAGCGATTCCCGTGATGGAGCACGAACCGCAAGCTCGCAACACCTGGGCGCCGGAGCTCTTTTACGATGAGGCCAAGCAACAATGGCTGATCTTCTGGGCCACGACGATCCCTGGCCGGTTTCCCGAGACGGATGCGTCTGGCGACGACCGCCTGAACCACCGCATGTATTGCACCACCACCAAAGACTTCGAGACGTTCAGCCCGACCCGACTGTTTTACGATGGCGGGTACAATGTCATTGACGCTACGTTGCTGCGGGCCTTGGGCCAATACCATCTGATCGTCAAAGACGAAACACGGCATCCGGTAAAAAAGAATCTGCGCCTGGCCGTGAGCGACAATGCCGAGGGACCGTTTGGACCAGCGGGGCCACCGTTCACGATCAGTTGGGTCGAGGGACCTTCGGCCATCGAAATTGGTGGCGCGTTCTATGTCTATTTCGATCACTACGCTCGTCCCCAATCCTACGGCGCGGTGAAATCGGCGGACATGAAAACCTGGCAGGACGTTTCGAGCCAGGTGTCATTGCCGAAAGGCGCCCGCCACGGCACCGTGTCGCGCGTGCCGGAAGTCATTGTGCAAAACCTCGAACGCGCGGTGCGAGAGCAATCGACGGCGTCCGGCAAAACTGATGGTTTGCAGTCAACAACCTCCGGTGAAGCTGGAGGCTTGAATCGATGAACGGCTCAAAACCAGCGCTGGTTCGCCAGCACCGGTACGAACCGGGGCATTGCCGAACTGCGGACGTTAACTTCCCGCTCGCCCCAGCCTTCTCCCTGGGGGAGAGGGAGAATCGAAGTCCGCAGGTTTGAAAGGACGGATGTGCTTGGTTCCTCGTATGGCTTTTGTGCAAACTGACAAGATACGGCGATTGGAAGTGGTGATTGCGAATGCCTCTTGCGTCCTACTGCTGTTCCCTCTCCCTGGGGGTGCGGGTCAGGGTGAGGGGAAACATCGGCCTCAAGCAAAGTTCAAGCCGATGTATTTAGACCGTGACATGGTGAAGCAGCTTGCGGTCCGTGGCGCCAGCGTTTGGAGTGCGTCCGGCTTGCCGGCGCTTTCGCACGGAGAACGACGTTCGAATCTCCAGGTGCGTTGGATTACTCACGGTGCAGTTTCTTTCAAACGAAAGCGGGAGCAAGCTCCCCGCACTCCCAACGCTTCGCGAAGTCAATGACCTGTCGAGTAGTCACCAGCCTCATGGCATTGGCTCTAGCCGTCACCCTTTCAAGCTGTGTGACGCGAATGACCTCCACTGAAAACTTTATGCTCAACCAATCACCTTTTGGACAAACACCCGACGGCACCCCCGTTGATCTTTATACCCTGAAGAATCGGCAGGGCATGGTCTGCAAGGTCATGACCTACGGGGCCATCATCACCGAAGTTCACGTCCCCGACCGGCAGGGCCATTACGACGACGTGGTGCTCGGCTTTGACAATCTGGACGGCTATTTACAGGGCCATCCGTATTTCGGCGCCATCGTGGGCCGCGTCGCCAATCGGATTGCCCAGGGCAAGTTCACCTTGAACGGCAAGACCTATACCCTCGCCACCAACAATCCGCCGAACCATTTGCACGGCGGCATCAAAGGATTCGACAAAGTCGTCTGGCAGGCGGAGTCAGTGCAACTTACCGACGGCGTCGGCGTCCGCTTCACCTATCTCAGCCAGGACGGTGAGGAAGGGTATCCCGGCAATCTTAAGGTTGAGGTCGCCTACATGGTCACGGACAACAACGAACTCCGCATCGACTACCGCGCCACCACGGATCAGGACACACCCGTGAACCTGACCAATCACAGCTATTGGAACCTGGCTGGACCGGAGCACGGCGACATCCTCGACCACGTCATGATGATCAATGCCGACCAGTACACGCCAGTGGACGAGACGCTGATCCCCACCGGCGAATTGAAGCCAGTCGCTGGCACGCCGATGGACTTCCGCCAACCCACCGCCATTGGTGCGCGTCTCGATCAGGTCGGCGGCAACCCGGTGGGCTACGATCACAACTACGTGGTGAATGGCGGCGGCAAACTGGCGCTCGTGGCGCGTGTCGATGAACCGACAACCGGCCGTCAGATGGATGTCTTGAGCACACAACCGGGGGTGCAGTTTTACACCGGCAACTTTCTCGATGGAAAACTGACGGGCAAGAAAGGCGTGGTATATCGGCAGCACCAGGGATTCTGCCTGGAGACACAACACTTCCCCGACTCGGTCAACCACCCGAATTTTCCGTCCACCATTCTCAAGCCCGGCGAGACGTACGCGCAGACGACGGTTTATCGGTTCTCGGTCCGCTAAGCCGGCACGATTCAGTTGGAGTGGCTGCGTTCGTGAGAACGCGGCTGACTTTATAAAGATCGCCCACTGGGCTTCGTTCTTCGACTTCACGGCTTGCGAAGCCGGAAGAACTCGTTGGCGGCCGCGGGCAAGTTGGTCAGCGCATAGCGGCCGTTTACGACGGCGGGAACCAGCGGCACATTCGTATAGCTGCCGGTTGCGTTGCGGGCGGATTGCGCAGTCCAACCGGGATAGGCGGTGCTCCAGTGAACGCGGACTTTGCCCGGATCGGCTTCCCGCTCAATGGCCAACGTCGGCGGCGGGCAGGGCAGGCCGAACAGTTCCAATTGATAATCGTCGCAGCCGACATCTTCGGCGCGCAAGGTAACAACAATGACGAAGTTGGAACCAGCAGGCACAGGGAAGGAAAACGCGGCGGTGCCATCTCCACCGCTGTCGCCGAGGTAATTCAAGCGGGGATTGTTGGAATCAACCTCACCAAGGTAAGCCGCGGCGTGCAGTGCGCTCCGGGGCGCGACAGGGCACTCGAAGTGGGGTTGCGCAGTGACGCACGCTTCGGCACTGCTGGTGTTGGTAAAGCTATAAAGGTGGAAGGGCGTCGGCGGCAACGGGAGCGGGAACGGCCCCGGACAGAGCTTCGGCGGGAAGCAGAGCGAGGGAGAACCTTCGGCCGCAAGCGGGATGGTTAGCGTGGGTGTGTTGGGGGTGAACGTGCCACTGACGAAGAAGCAACATTCGCACTGGCCGCCGCCTGGATCGCAGCCGGTCGGACGGTCGGAAAGAATAAAGGCTGCGCCGTTGGCCAACATTCCTTCAGGATCGGGACTAGCCGCCGCGCTGTCCGTCAGCAGGCTGCCGCCGCCTTCATCGCAGCGGAAATAGGTTATCAGATTAGGTTCGTCGCCGGTGAGTCGGTGCAGCATGTTGGATTGAATCTGCTCTTGGGTGAAGGCCACGTTCCAGATCCGCACTTCATCCAATTGCCCCTCGAAATTGCCGAAGGCGGCTTGCGTGGACCCGCCCAGACTGGCGCTCGGGTGGATGTTGGGGAACGGACCGAGCACTGTGGTCGAGCGTTCGAGCACGCCGTTCACATACAATTGCGGCCGCCGACTCGCATACACCAGCGCGACATGCGTCCAACCGGAGAGGGCGTTTGAGTAAACCAACCGCGACGGCAGATAATTGTTTCCGTGTTCATACGCACTGATACCATTGCGACCGATGGACAAGCCGGCTCCCACGTGATTCGCCCCGTAAGCGAGGCCGCCCTGGTCCGGGAACACCGCGAAGCGTTGGATCTGGCGCAACTGAGCCGAGACGCCTGAAATGCCATTGTTGGTCTCCGCTGTCTCCGAACGGTTGCCAGCGGGATTGGCCCACAGTTCAATCGTGAAATTGTTTACGATGCCGGTAAAGGTGGTCGGCGCCACGTCCACTTCGTCGTTACGACCGTCCAAATCCAACGCAAATCCCGACGCGCCCAGCAGCGTGTAGAGAATCGCGGTCGGCGGGAAGTTCGAGCCGGTCAGGACCAATTCCAATTGCGCACTGCCACCACAGGGGAACGCCGGCGTCGTGCGAATTTGAAACGGCGTGACATTCGTGCCGCGTGCCTCGGGAGCGAGGTCGGGAAAATCGGCTTCAGGGATGGTCACGACCACGGTCTCCGTGAGACTGCGCAGGGTGCCGTGCATACGGCGGACAGTGGCGGCACTGCCATTGGTCACCACTAGCGACAGCAGGCTGCAATCGTCGGGCACGAGCACGCTGCCCAAATTGCCCGAGACAACCTGTGCATCGGCGCCGCCCAACGGCAGATTGGTAACGGTAAGCGTCACGTCGTTACCATCACCGCCGACGTAACTCACCACCACCGGAATATTGCCAATCATTTGGACGGAGCCTTCCGGAAAACCGCCGATCATGCCGCTGACAGCTCCGACTGCGACCTTGTCAATCAAGGTGACGACATCGCCTTCGTGCGGCGGATACAGGAAACCCGCACTCAGATCCACGTTGCCCAAAGTCACGGGGCCGTTGACGTAGAGGTAGTCATTGCCGCCGGTGGGGTCCGGACCGAAAAAGTCCAGGCTCAACACGCCGCCGCTGGGCTGAAAGTTCACCGAACTCATTCCCAACACGCCGCCGCGCACTCCGGTGTATCGTTCATCCACCTTCACGACGCCGCCCGCCTCGACCGTGACGTTGCTGAGGCCGCCGCTGCCGCGCAGGATCGCAGCGGGCTTCACCGTGACGGGGCTATTGCGAAAGTCGCCGTCCACTTTGTAGGTGCCGTCGAACACGGTGGCAGGGCCGGTGTAGTTGTAACTGAAGGGGCTGGTCACCTGAAACGTCGCCGGACCGCGCTTGCTGAATGCACCAGAACCGGAGACCTGCCCGGAAAACACGCATGACACCGCATTGCTGATCGTCAAAGTGCCGCCGGTGCCAGTCTCCAATTGGCCATCGCCGGTCAATTGGCTGAGCGTTTCGGAGTTGGTGAGATTCATGGTCCACCGCGCGCCATCCTCGACGGTCACGCTGGCGCCGGTGGGCAACACCGTGAAGACCGAGTTGAACAGATTGCCGGCGCGCCCGGTGTGCAGGACGGAGTTGGAGCCGGTGACGACGATGTTGCTGGATAGGGAACGGCCCCCGCGCGTGGCCTCCAGCAAACCCTCGGTGATGGTTGTCGGTCCGGTGTAACTGTTCCCGCCAATGAGGCCGGTGATGAACAGCGAACCGGGACCGGACTTGGTGAATCCGCCGGGTCCGCTAATGGCCGGACCTGGGCTGCCGAGCGAGCCGATGCCGGAATGCGTCAGTACGCCTTGCGGGTCGGGCACCAAGATGCCGGCGGTCCATTGCAGGCTGACGGGGCCGCTCCAAACGTTGGTGACGGCGCCGAGCGAGAGGAGCGCGGCAGCGTTGGTGGTGTCGAGCGTCAGCGATTCGTCCGCAACTTCAATGCCGCCGTCCAGCGCGAGCGCGGCGTTGTTGCTCACGACGGTTCCACCCGCGCTGGTGCCGAGGGCCAAGGCGTGCGCGGCGATGAGTGTGCCCTGATTCACCGTGACGTTTCCCGTGAAACTGTTGCCGCCGCTCAAGCGCATTTCGCCCGGCCCTTCCTTCACGAGATCCGCCGCTGTCGAGGTCTCGCTGATCGTGGCGGACACGTCGAGCTCTGGAATATCCAAGCCGATGATGTTGATGCCGTTTTGAACGATGAAGTGGTGCGGGCCAGGATCGAGACCCAGGTTGCCTGAGATGGAGGAATTCCCAAGAACAGTGCCGGGAGCCACCACCACGTCGCCACCGACAGGGAGATAAACAATGCCAGCACCCGTTTGCACGTCGCCACCGCCATTGAGCGTGAGCGGTGGATGCCCTTCGAGCGCCGGAATGCTGAAGCCCTCCGCGTGGCCGAGGAGATCCCACAAGCCGCTCCCGTTCACGGTCACACTGCCGACGATGGTGAATGAGCCGAAGTTTTGAAACGTCGCACTGCCCATTCCCGAGCCGATGATCAGATGGCCCGGAACCGTCGTCACTCCATCGCCCTTGCTCCCAACCAATACGCCCTGAGCCACGATCGTGTCACCGCTGTACGTGTTGGGCGCTCCGGAACCACCGCCGAATTGGAGCGCGCCCGCTCCCGTCTTGGTCAGCGGCCCGGTGCCGCTGATGACGCTGGAGAGAATGGCGAACGAGGTGTCGTTGCGCACCGTGGTCGCGTCGGCCAGGACGATGTCCCCCTGCGTGCCCGTGGCCGGGCCAAGAAAGAGCGCGCCCAGGGTGCCGCCGCGACCGGTGCCGCGGAGGTTCAACGGTTCAGCCAGTGCGGGGACCATCTCGATGTCCAGCGTGCCGCCGTCGAGCACGGTGGTGCCGATTCCGGCCGTGCCCAGCGCCGAAGCGTTTTGCACCTGAAGCACCCCGGCGTCCACGCGGGTGATGCCTTTGTACGTGTTCGCCCCGCTAAGCAACATCTCACCGTCGCCTGCTTTGACGATGCCAATGCTGTTGATCCCATCCTCAATGACCGCGCTGACGGCGAGATCCGGGGTCGCCGACCCATTGCCCACATCGAACTCGGTGGTCGGAAAGCTGCCCAAGACCAGGTTGCCCTCGATGCTGGCAGTGACGTTGGTGGGATGCACGTTAATCTGGGCCACCGCGACAAAGCCCGTGCCGGTGATGACGCGGCCGCCATGCAAGTCAAGCTGGGTGAACGTTTCGGCGCGCCCGTTTAAATTCACCAGGCCATTGGGATGGACCGTCACTTGCGGCACGCCCCGGTTCAGTGAGGGAAAGTCCCAACGCAGTTCGCTCGGACCGCCAAACCCGCCGCCGACAATCACGGGACCCCGAAAGGCCCGTTCCTCGGACACGACCAGCAATTCGCAGAGCACCCGGGTCAGTCCGGTGTAGGTGGAGGGCGTCAGACTCGAACCGCTGCCGACCATTTGGTTGCGGCTGCCCAAGAACTCGAGCCCGCCGGACCCGACAATTGGGCCGCCCAACAAGCAGAGATCGGAGGAATTGACGACCAGGTTTGTGTCCAATTCGATGCGCCCATACCAACCGGCGCCGGCGCCCAGTCCGGTGAGGAGTGAGCCGGCGGTGTTGGCCGTGACGGATCGGGTACCGCGCACGAAGAGTGTCTCTCCGTTGACAATCACATTGTTTAACGTGATCGAGCCATCGGTCAGCGTAACCCCGCGCGTCGTCGTGCCGAATGCTTGAGCGTTACGCACTTCGACGATGCCTTCGTCCACCGACGCGCTGCCGGCAAAGGTGTTATTTGTTCGCAACAACAAGGCCGCGTCGCCCATTTTGGTGAAGCCGCCGGCGCCCGTGATTTCCGCCTGTACGTCCAAACCGTAGAAATCGACGGCGCTCTGGTAGATGTCGAAAGTGTGCGGGCCATCAGCCAGCGCAAGCCGGCCTGCGAGGATGGGTGTCACGGGATCCAATGATGACGTTCCGCTAAACGCCCTCGACTGTAGATTTCCCAGTAACGTCAACGTGGCCCCTTGCATGTCGGTTACCATCGCCGGATCGTTCCCGCCGTAAACGCGATAGGAGCCGATGTCGAGGTCCGTGCAGGTTTCGTCGTGGCCTTGCAGGCGAAGCTGACCTTCGGGAGCGATACGCACCGTCGCGCTCGGCGCGATCTGCCCGGAGCGCTGGATGTAAACCGGTGCCGACACTTCCAAGGTGGTGTTCACTACCGGACCAATTTCCTTGTCGAGCGTGACCGCTCCTTCGCAGGCCAGCGTGCCGACAAAGGTGTTGGGTTGCGGGCCGCCCACTTCGAGGATGCCCGTGCGAAACGCCGATTGTAACGTGACATTGCCGTTGCCCGAAATGACACCTGTGATCGACACGGACTGGTCCACCCCGCAGCCGCAACTTTCCGCATTCACGCGGAGATTGTGCCCGTTCAAGTCGATCGGTCCGCGAAATTGCACGTGGTTCGGATTGTCAACGACCGGATCATCCTGTCCCCAACTGATGGTCGAAGTGATGTTGGTGACGCTGCCCTCCAGCCGTAGCGGACAATCAATGGTGACGATGGTTTCCCGGGAATTGTCATTTAGTTCACCGACGTCGAACGAATGGGTGATGGCAACCTCATTTCCGGTGAGCTGCCACTGGTGCGTATGGAAGAACACCCGATGGGCCACTACACCGACCAGGTCATTGAACAAATCGCCACCTCCCGAAGTGAAGATGAGGTCCTCGCCCGGTTCCGGGGTGCCCACGGGATCCCAATTGTTCGGATTGCTCCAGAGGTTGTTCGCGTTGCCGGTCCAATGCCGCTCGGCCGCGTGCAACGGTTGGACAAGCCCATGCGCCGCGCCCACGAGCAGCAAACCGAGAACAATCACGTTTACCAGCGGGGAAAGGATACGTCCATGCCAGTGCTGCTCATACAGAGAGATCGCGTGCGATGAAACGGGGGGCAATGCGGCACGCCAGCGTTTGGATTGCGTGGAGCTGGCTCCCGCTTTCGATTGCCAGCGGACGAGAATGCGATTTGCAGGCGCCGTGAATCGCAACGTTAACTTCCCCGCGAAAGCGCCGGCAAGCCGGACGCACTCCAAACGCTTCGTGATCACGGAAGCCAGTGGCGAACCGATCATGTGAGCGAGGTGCCCTCGACAAGAACCCGCGGGTAAATCACCGAGTTCGGGAGCGGGCGGGTTGGCTCGCGACGTTAACGCCCTATCGGAGCGTCCCAGTGAACGGAGATCAAATTTTTCAACGTAGTTCATGGTTGGGCGGGCTGGGGGTCATCGCGATTTTGGTAAAACAGACCCAGGCGTTCACGGCACCAAACTCAGTCGATAAAACCGGGTGCCGCTGTCGGCTGGTCGAACATCCTCGAAAAACTCCACCGTTCCCGTGGCAGTGCGTGGGAAACCGGCGCCGGGAATGGGCCGGAAGATCTGCCACAGGTCGTCTGCATACTCAATTTCGTAACGTCGCCCAGGGATGGCAGTCCATGACAGACGTACGCCGTTATTGGGCAGTAACATGACGCTTACGCGCAACACGGAGGCCGGATCGTGGGGATCCGTTCCGGACAAATACTCCCCGAAATTTGAAATGCCATCCATGTCGGGATCGCCATCGGCTCCATCGTCGCCGTCGCTGGACATCGGGTTGAGCTGATGCAGGGTTTCCCAATCATCGGGCATGCTGTCGCCATCCGAATCAATGGAAGTGCCGGTCACCGTGGTCACCGTTTCGGGAATGCCATCGGCATCCAGGTCCATTTCGGATTGAACTTCCCCCACACGCGGCCAGTCGTTCATCACCACGCCCTGCACCGCGCCAGCAGGCACGTCGAAGGGTCCGAAGACCGCGCAGGTGTCGTTCGAGCTTGGCCCATCCACGGCGTCAATGCGCAGATAATGCTGCGTGGCTTTGCCCGTGTCGTTGTAGTATTCAACGGCATGGCGGTTCTTCACCGCGCGGAACTCAAGCGCGTGACCGCCTTCGCCATCGAGCCCGATCCATTGGAAGGCGGCGCACGCATTGCTCCCGAGTTGGAAACCGATTCGCGGAGTGAAATTGGTGATCGCCACCTGGGGAATGAAGCGGAACGAACTGAGCTGGTTTGATATGACGCCAAGCTCAATTCGGTTGCTCATTCCCGACAGGCTTCGCGCCATGTCCAGTTGCAGCATCGTGCCGCCCGCGGCGACGTGAAAGATGTTCTCGTTGGTGCCTCGCATCTGGATGTTGATGTCCGGAATGCCGTTGCTGATGGGTACAAAGATGGGAACGCTCCGGGTCAAGTTGTCGGGCGATCCAAGAATCGGGACAGATCGCACGCCGGGCATGTTGCTAACGAAGGACCCGTCGGCGCGCCAGCCCCATTCGTTTCCGCCGGGAGTAGTCAAGTAGGCGTCGGCGTCGCCGGCCACTATCACGATGAGATTGCCAAGGAGTTCCGAGAGATCGAATAAGCCTGGTGCGGTGCGGTCATCGGTGTAGAGGTGCGACGGCACGGTGATGAGCTTGTCGCCCGTCCAGCCCAAATCAGGGAAACTGTATTCGTTGGCCGCGTGGTCAATGTCAATGAAGTGGTTGGTCACGCACGAAGCGTCGGCGAATGAATTGGTCGGACACGGCGCGTTATTGTCGTAAACCCAGATGCGGGTGAGGTTGGTGTCGCCCCCGAAATTATCCTCCACCAGGTAAGGTGTGACGCAATGGCCGCCCTCCGGAATTCTAACCATGCAAACGGTCTGCGCCGTCGTGCCGGCGCGCAATTCAGGCAGGCGCCCCACCGGATTGCCGTCCAGTTGGGACAGCGCGTGGTTCAGGTATTCCGCGCTGGTCTGAACGCCATGGTGGAGTCGAATGCGTGCCCAGATATCCACCGGGATCGGCGGACGGGTGAACGCGCCGCCGGCATTGCTGGTATCCCATACGCCGGGCGGGCCCTGGTCAATGATGCCGTTGGCGGTCAGCGCCATCGGGTCGTAGTCCTGCGCCACCAACACATGGTTGAAGAGCAACATGCTCGCGCCCGCCATGCCGACGCAACTGCCGTGGCTCCTCTCAATGAACTGTTGATGCACGGGAAACCAGAGGGACAAATAGAGAGGGTCAGGGACATGCGAGACACAATGACCGGCCACTCCGATGCAGATGTAGGCGCTGTAACCGTAGGCGCCGAGGAATTCCTCCAGATACGGAGGCGACTCCTGGTTCTTGAAGTTGAATCCATGCACGATCGGATACGGCGGTGGACGCACGTCGAATGAGCCGAAGTAGCTGTATTCAATCCGGCCCGGACGGAACCACGAATCGTGCGCCACCCACTGCCAGGGTGATTGGAAGGAGGGAAGGAAAACTCCGTTGGTGTATTCGCGCACGAACTCCGGCACGAACGGCGCCCGCACCGTCACCCAGTGGCCGCCCGGATCGCTGCTCAAGACAGTCACGGGCAGCCGCGTCCACACGTCCGGACTGCTGGGAAATGTGGCGCTGATGGGTGCGAGGTAAAACTCCATTTCCGAATGCAGGTTGGTGCCAAAGATCGTGACTTCTTCACCCAACCCTCCCGCGCCGTCCGCACGCACGGCCATGCCGCACATAGGATTCGTGGGCATCGCGCTGAGAATCGCGGCTGGCGGCGGCGGCGATTTCACGAAGAAATCCACGTTGGCGAGCCGAGTGATCCCACTGACATTGGTCGCCAAGACAGGAAAGAGGACGCCGTTGGTGAAGATGGTTAGAGGTTGCACGCCAAATGTGCCGACCACCGGCAGGGTGAAACGGCCAAAGCTAACGGTGCTGGCTTGGGCATTGATGAATTGCCCGGCGGGCAGCGGCACATCGAAGTGGTAACTGCCATTGATATCCGTCACCTGGCTGTAGGCAGCACTGCTGGTAAAGAGCTGAACCCCATATCCGGGAAGCGGCAGGGCGCCACTGGTCAACCCATTGAAGACGCGCCCGCTCAACTGCACGCGCGGGCAGGTTTGCGCTCCCGTCGCCGTAGGACATCGTCAGCCACGTGGCCGACGATTCGGGAAATCCTTCCGCCGGTTCGAACGCGCGGCCGCCAAACGAATCGTAGTTGAAATGCCCCAATGCCACTCCGTCGAATTCATCGAACGAACCGAGCAGCGAACGCGAAATCCGGAACTCCGTGCAGGGCGGATGAGTTTCTCCATCGCAAAGGCGCAGGCCGGTTTCCCACCAGTTCGTCGGCGTGCAGGGATGAAAGTCGGTCAGCGGATCGGAAATGTTACAGAAAAAGTAGCCGCCCGAACCGTCACCGTTGAGCAGAACGGGCTTGGGCTGGGCCAAATCGCGGGTCACCTGCACGAGCGCCTGAGTCGCTCCCGCCAGTGCCGGGCGTTCGTACGCCGGATCAATGAACAATCCCAGGGTGGAGTTGGTCGGATCCCAACCAGACGTCCGTGCTTCGCAGCCCGCGCACGCCGACAAACAGGTCGTCGGCAGTGTGAACGAAGTAGGCGACGCCATCGGGCGCGGACGGATCGTCGGGATAGCGCAGCGCCAGTTGCTCGGCGCCCGCGTATTCGCTGTCCACGTTGACAGAGCCTTCGGCGACCGGCGGAATCGCGGCGAGCGGCACCACGAGATCGCGGGGCAACATGCCGAAGATTTGTTCCGTCACTCCGTTGGCCGAGGCGCCGACCAGTCCGCTCAATTCCTCGATCTGCCCGCCGCGCGGGAACACCGCCGCCAGCCCCGGTTCGCCGCGCACTTCGCGATAGAGGCCGTCCGCGATTTCCGACGAACTGCGGGCCACGGACCAGAGACGGATTTCATCCAGGTTGCCGACGAATCTGTTGAGCACGAATCCGAAACCGGGTTCGCCGCTCTCGTTGAAATCGAAGCCCAGGCGCAACTGGCGCAGCTTTCCCGCGCCGTTGTTGTCGAGCGCCTGGCTCATCTTGAGTTCGCCGTTGAGGTAGAAACGGGCAATGGCTCCGTCGTAACTCACGGCGACATGCGTCCATTTCTTCGCGGGCACCGGAATGCTCAACTCGGCGAAATTCGTGCCGCGATAGAACCGCAGCAGGGGCGCGAACCCGAGCCAGTAGGAGCCGGGCCACTCGTGTGAAATGATCGCCTCCGTCCGCGAGGCGTCCTGCCGATAGACCCACGCTTCAATCGTCATGGGCACCGCCGTGTCCCACTGCGGGCGAGCATCGTAGGTCACGTAAGTTCCCACGGCGCCCGAGTAAGCGGTGCTGCGCAGCGGCGGCACGCCCGCCGGACCGGGAAACGCGGGAATGACGAAGCTGACGTCCGCGCCGTCGGCACGGCCATTGACGTTGGTGGCCACAAGCCGGAAATGGTTGGTTTGTCCCTGGAACTGGCCGGTGATGTCCGCGCTCGCTCCCACGACATTGGTGCTGCCGACCACGGTCGTGACGGGTGTCACGTTACCGTAATTGGTCGTTGCTCCCCATTCAAACCACGCCGCCGCGCCGAATCCAAACGTTGTGACCGCGCCGTTTAACCGCGCCGAAGTCAACGCCAGCGCGTCGGCGGGGAGTGTCTCCACGACCGGGACGGGCGCATACACTTCAATGGAACCGTCCACCAACAGCTTGTTGGTCCAGGCCAACCCGGGATCGAGTGGCGGCAGCGTGATGGACGCAAACGATCCTCCATAAGATCCGGCGGTGAAAAGCTGGAACCGGTCGCCCTCCGCCAGCGCGGTCGTTCCAATGTTCGTGACCGTGAGCGAACCGCCGTAAGTGATCCCGAGCAACGCGAGAACGCCTGCCGTTTCGACCTGATCGTTCGTCAGCACCGCGCCGTTCTTGCTGACTTCCATGACGAGGTTGCCTTGCAGCGATGGGCGTGTTGCTCAAGACGATTTTGCCGATGCCTGTGCCGGGCGCGAGCGTGCCACCGCTCAACACGGTCACGAGGCTGTTGCCGCCGATGTTGCCGTCGCCAGTGAGCGTGCCGTTGGCGGACACGGACAGGCCGTCGTTGAAGAAGCAACCGCCGCCGCCGACCAGTGTGAACGTGGCCGGACGGACGCCGTCGCCGACGCGGAACGTTCTTCCGTTGCCCACCCTGGTGTTGCGGGCGGAAAGCGTGCCGCCGTTGAACTCGAACCAGCCGGCGGTGTTGGTCATGAGGAGTTGATCCACTTCCATTAGTCCCGCGTTGAGCACGTTCGTGCCGCGCCGCACCTCAAGGACACCGGTGCCGGCGGTGTTGGTCGTGCGCAGCGTGCCGCCCTCCACGATGACACGATTGTTTGTGGAGCTTGGGTTGTCCCCTACCAAAATACTGCCGGCACTGAAAGCGGTCCCGCCGTTGCTCACCACCAACTGATTGCCGCCCCGCAGGACACCCACCGTCAAGTCGGTGCGGTTGCTCCAGATTGAGTTGGCACCGGTCACCAGCGCCAGGTTGCCGCCGGTGAGCACGCCAATGGTTCCGTGCTCGTCCTGGACCGAACCACCGTCGCTCACTTCCAACCGGTTGCCGCCGCCGATCTGGCCGACGTACAAACTCGTGCTCATGCTCCAAACCGAACCGGCGCCGTTGACCACCGCGGTGTTGTTGCTGGCGCTGGGGCTGGAGTCGCCGATGGCACCCTGGCTGCAAGCCACCTGGGCGCCGTTGCTCACCGTCAGCCGGTTGAACGAGCCGTTGACCCCCACCGAAAGCGGGTTGAGCATCAGCCAACGAGCGGTGGAACTGACGAGCCGCACCTCGTTGGACCGGGCGCTGACGTTCAGGCCGATCTGGCTGAGGCCCGTATTGGTGAGCAGACAATTGCTGGCGAGCACGAGCAGGGTGGACGTGCCGTTCGTGCCCACCGTCACGCCGCCGGCGACGACATTGGTGACGTCGCTCAAGGTGTTGGTCGCGCCGTCGTTGACGAACTGGGCGCGAAGGGAATGGTTGGCAAGCAGCAACACCGTCAAAATGAATGGAGAGGTTCTCATGATCGGATCCAGGGTCGTCGATCGGGCGGTCGAATTCGGCGCTGCCCTATTCCACGCGCAGGCGAAAAAAGGAGGAACCCTCCGCCGTGGGCCGCGTAAACTGCATCGGCTCGCCGGTGCCGGTCATCATCGCCACCGGCTGCCAGTCCGGGTCTTCCAGTTGAGCCTTGCGTTCAATCACGTAGGTCAGTCCGGGAACGGTGGCGAATTGAAAGCCGACCGATCCTGGTTCGGCGGGCACCGGAGAAACCGCGGGACCAGTGACCGTCAGCAAGGCGGCCTGACTGGGCTGGGTGCCGAACGCATTAATCACCAGCGCGGAATAGGCCCCGGCGTCGCTCAGTCCGATGTTGGTGATGACGAGGGTTGAAGTGGAGGCGCCGGTGATGCGTCCATCGTCGGCCAATGGCGCGCCATCCTTCTGCCAGCCAAACGTCAGCGGTTCGTCTCCCACGGCGGCAACGCTGAACATGGCCATGCCCGCCAACTGGGCGGATACGTCCTGGGGCTGCTGCACGATTTCCGGCGCCGCGCCGGTGATCGGCAGCGGGGCAAACGTGCTTCCGCGGTCGTGGCACTGGTCAGCGTGAGGGTGACTGAAGTCACGCCCGCGGTGCGTTGTTGATTGTTCACTGCCCAGCGGTCGAAGAGGCGGCCGCCATAACTTGCCGGCGCTTCGAGCGTCACCACGGCTCCCGAGGGAAACACCCGCCGGAAGTCACCTTCCCCATCGCGGCGGCCGTTGAGGTCCGTTTGGCTGACGGCAATGACGGGGTCGAGATCGTCAGTCACCACGACCGACAATGGGGGATGCGACGAATTCGCCGCCGAGAAATCATAAGTCACTTGGATGACCAGGCTGTCGATGGCGAGGTCGATGCCGATGTCCGCTTGCACCTCTTTGCGCAGCACGATGTCGGCGTCCGCCGCGGGCAAGGAAAAGAGCAAGAGATTGTCCGTCGTCGGCTGGTCCAGCAGGAGGTTCAACAGTGACTGCGCCGCGGGACTCAGTTCGCTATTGCTGAACGAACCCGCCACGGCGTCGAAGACCGTGTTCCAAGTGATTGGATTCACGTCCGCGGTCTGGTAATGGCGGAACAGAAAGGTTTGACCGCCGGACGTGATCCGCGAGATGCCCTGGTGCTCGAAGTCGAGAAAGACCAGCGCGTGCGAGCCAATGGAGCCGCCGACTGGGTGCGCCGTGAGCGCAACCGTGCGCAAGTCGGAGATGCGAATGTTTTCATGACTGCTGGGAAACACACCGCGCTCGCGGAGGTTGATCGTGATCTGGCCGTCGGTATTCAGCCGCTGCAATTCGTCGCCAATGATTTGGATTTGCACGGGCAGCGAATGATCGGGCGCGTTGGCGTTGAGGATCACCAGCGTCTGCGCCACGGTGTCCCGCAACTCGGCCAGGTAAAGCGATTTCAGGTTGGCGAATTCCTCCTGACTCAGCACGTGCGAACTGCCGCCTTCGACCAATTCCTGGAAGCGATCAAACAGCCGGTTGAGGTGCAGATTGCCGCTGTAGGGCTGGAGCACGCGATACTGGAAGGCCTGGGCGACGAAATATTGGAACGTGAGCAGGCGGTCCTTCGCGCGCCGCTCCATTTCCTTGATGTGCAGCAAGGCATTGTGATCGAGCACCGTCAAAGCTTGGGCGACGCGGCTCTCGAGGTTTTGCGTAGCCAGCGTGTTCTCCGTCATGGCACTGGTCAGCGTGCCGACAGTTTGCAACGCGGCGGCGAGCTTCTGGCCAAAGGTTTCCTTGTCGTCGTTCAACTGTTCCAGTTCGGTGGTGATTTGTTGGAAGACCGGGTCCGAAGCTTTGAGCTTTGCCAGTTCCGCTTCAACTTCCTTCTTATCGACCGTGGTGGCTCGAAAAGCAGCCGCGAGTTCCTGAAGTTCGCCGCCGAGGAATTTGCCGCATGCGGAGAGTTGTTTCTGTTTGTCCATCGACGCGGAGTTCGTGCTGTTCGTGCTTGAGTTGGAGAAACAGGTGGTGATGTTCTTTTGCGAAAAGATGTCGAAAAAGTTCGTGTTGGACGCGGCGCTCGGCAGCGGGTTGTTCGGATCGACCTGGCTGAGTTGTTGGATGCCGTTCCCAATGCCGCCCACCACCGGTTGGCCGACCGGGATGAGGTCCGCCGCCACCGCGAGGAGGCCGATGCCCTTCTTCCAGAACGGCACTTTGTGGCGGTCCTCGACGTTCTGTTCCGCGCGCTGGAGGAGTTGTTGCAGGAGCGCCGCCAATTGCGCGTTCAACAGGTTGATCCGCGCGTTGATGGCGTCGGATTCCACCTTGAGCGGCGGAATGTCGAGCTGCGCCTGATTGTAGGCGGTGATCATATCCGCCAGTTCGGTTTTCAATTTGTCCACCGCCAATCCCGACGCCGCCAGCGAGTTTTGCAAATTGGTCGCCGCGTAATTGAGCCAGTAGGCGAGATAGAGTATCGGGATCGATTGATCGATCTCGTGCTGGAAGCTGACCAGATTGGCTTCGAACGACAGCATCGGCACCCAGCCGGCGGGGTTGCCAAAGAAGTCGAGGTTCGAATCAATGCGATGGATGAGCGTGTCCATCTCGAGCGTCAACTGATCGAGGCTGGTCGTTTCCGCAAACTCGGCGTCGGTCAGATTCGTCACCGATTCGACCACCGGCTGCAACGCGCGCACGCTGTCGCGGTACTCGGCCAGCAACGCGCGCGCTTCTGCCGTGTGCCCGTCCAAATAGGCGTCCTTGGCGAACTCCACCACGCTGCGCACGCTGAAGGAGTGCAGCCAGATCGCGGTATCGGGAATGACTTCCACACTGCCCGCGGCGCCGTCAACGCCGATGGGCGCAGTGGCGTTGGCGCCGGCGGCTTTGGGTGCGGTAGTATCCGCATCCGTGGTGATCTCCTGGCCATTGACAAACCGGGTGCGCGTCACGCGATAGATGAACTGCCGCGCTGACAAAGTTCCACCGGTATGGTCGTGGCCCCGCGTGCCGGCCGTGCCGCCGCCAAGCTCCGCAAACGCGCTCAGATCCAATGTCGAATGCAATGTGCCTCCCTGCCCACCACCGCCCGGCACCCCTGAACGAACCGCGGGTTCACCATGCGCCGTGACGCGACTGCCGCATGTGTCCTCGATGACATTGTCGAACCATTCCTGGTGATACAGCATGACGGTGCTGCCGCCCACGGTTCCGCAAAACGGATTGCCCGCCCGCGCCATCAGCGTGTGCCAGTCCGCGGATAGAAATGAAAAGGTTCCTTCCGCAAATCCGTCGCGGCCTTCCCCGGCAGCGCCGCCGTTGCCTCCGCGAAGAATGAAGCGCGTCGCCGGCGTCGGGTCCGCGTGAAAGCGCTCGACGAACACGTCCACGTCACCGCCATGGTGGCCGGCGTCGCCGTTGATGCCAGCCGTTCGCTGGTCTTCCCACGTCGCGCCGGGCGGTTGTAGCATGCGCGCGCGGGGCGTGGTGTCGATCAGTCCATCCCCTTCGAAGCGCAACTCGCGCGCGTGGATGGACACATGCGTCTGCAGCAAAAGCAAGGGACTGCGAATGATCACGCGATCCGCAAACAGACGGAACTCTTTGATGTTCTCGCGGCCGCTGTATTGGCGATGGAGATTGGCCGGATGATTCATCGCGAACACGAGCGTCTTGCCCGAAATATCCACCGAAAGCGTCGCGTTGGTGGCGTCGTTGAAGAGTTCCGGTGGATGCTGCGTTTCGCTGATGTTGATGTAATCGCGGCTTTCTTCGTCGGGCAACGGGCGGCTGTAGTTGATCGTGATTTCTTCGTTGGGAAGGTTGGGGAGTGGCGTGACGATCGTTGTTGCGGCCTGGACGCCCCCGGTCGAAAACGTCAGCGAGAACGGCAGCCGATCCGCCGCCGCCGGGGTGTAGGTGAAACGGCCCGTCGCCGCATCGAAGGCCAATGGACCGGTTGGCGGCGGAGTGGCGGTTACCTGCAACGTGAGGTTGGATGTCGCCTCGTTTACCACGAATTCGAGCGTGTCGCTTTGGCGCGCTTGTTGTGCCGGAATTTCCACCAGATCGAACGCGGGAATTGGCGTAAACACGGCGGCCACTTGCGACGTTCGCCCGCCGATGACGAACACTTCGCCCGCCGGCGGCTCGCGCCAATTCGCCAGATTTTCGAAGCTCACCGTGTGGGCACCCGGGGTGATGTCCGCTTCGGGAACGCCGGGCGTTTGGGCGGGGCCGCCGTCCCGGTTCCAACGCGCCCCGTCGGCGACGGCCTCGGGCGGCTGGATCGTGACGACGACGCTGCCGTGAAGCGTGAGTTCGGCGGCTTCAGCGGCTGTTGACCAGCTCGGGTCAATCCCGGCTGCGCACACGCACGTTGTGAGTGCGATAAACCTAAATGCCGGCATCCATCCGCCGCCTGCCCTGGCAAAAAAAGCGCAACACTTCATAATTCCATCCATAAGTGAGTTCGCTGGCGAAGGGGAATTCTTGCACGTTCGTGGAAGGATTTTTTAGCGGAGCAGTATGGAATCGGGTCCTTGTAAACTGAATAGGGATGACGCGGTGATTGAGTCCCCAGGGACGACCGCCAATAAACCCACCGACTCATCGGTGCGTACCGGGCCGCCAACTCGACAAGTCCCGGCAGGGACGAATGCACAAATTTCTGACAGGCGACCAACCAACTGGGCATTCTGTCGCCCCTTTCGGAGCTTTTCTTTCCTTTGGACACCAGATCCCACAGTTGAAACCGTGGGCTGTTTTCGGTCGTCCCTGCGGGACTTTGGAATTTGCCGTGGGACCGCTAAGACATTCGGCATTGACGCCCATTCGCGGTGTGAACTCACCTCAGTGTATCGTTCGTCCAATCCAGCCCCAACTCCCGCAGCCTTTCGCGCACGGCCACCAAATCCCAAACCTGCACGCGTTGTTGATCCACGCTGGCGGCCAGGTGGCGGCCATCCGCGCTGACGGCCAGTGGGAGGACGTTGGGCGGCAATGGAAGGAGGAGTTCCGCTGTGCGGGCATCGTAAAGACCGGCGGTGCGATAATCCGTGGTTAGCCAGATTGTCCGGGCATCCGGTGAATAGATAATGCCAGTGTAGTTCGTCAATTGACGAATACGCTGCCAGGTCACCGTGCTCCAGAATTCAACTCCGCGCCGGGAAGCCACGGCAAGTTCATCGCCCGCCGGCGAGAATTCAAAACGGCTGATGGGGCCTTGGTTGCCCAGTCTCGTCACGCACTCCAATCCGGGCAGGCGGTGGATGTAGAGGTCCGGACTAAAGGAGCGGTACAATCCCAACCAGCGTTCATCCGGCGACACACCGCCCAGCCCGGCAATCGTGGGCGTCCATGAATTCTCGTCCTTAGGGAGCCGGTCGAAAGTGGCTAGTTTCGAGCCGTTGGTGCTGGTGGTAATCACGCCGTTGGAAACGACCGAAAGCGAAATAAATCCCGCTGGCTTGGCCAACTGAATCCGTTCCAGGTTCGGCCCCATCCCGTTCGTTCCCTGGGTAACGCGCCAACGAAAATTGCTCCCGGGGCGGCTGGCAAACAGTTCGCCGTTTTGGGTGAAGCTCAAGTGAGTATTGCGGGCCACGCCCGGCAAAGCGCCGGGTCCGTCACTGTTCAAATCCCATACGACCAGCCGCTTGCCTCCCGATGCGGCCAGCCACCGGCCATCGGAGGAAAACGCGGCCCGGTTCCTCGCTCCGCCCAGTTCCTCCGCAAATTCCCGGCTCAGTGCTGGCCGTTCCAAGGTGTGGAGCTGGACGGCGGATTGGGTCAGCACCGCGCAGCGCCGGCCGTCTGCGCTGATTTGCGTATGGTAACTGTTTAACCGGACGGTGAACATTCGGTGTCGCGCATGCGCGTCCCAGCAAATCAATTCCCGCTCCCAACCTCCGGTGAACAGATAGGTTCCATCGGGGCTGAAGACGGCGCTCACCGCTTGCGCCTTGTGCCGGCCCAAAAGGCGCGCTTTGCCACTTTGCGCATCCACTGCGCTGACTTCTCCGCTCAACTCCGGCACCGCCAACCAATGGCCTCCAGGCTCCCAGGCAAAGTCATAAATTGTGTGGGTGAAAACATGTGACGACAATGGCGAACCGTTGGTCAAGCCGCGCACCGAACAGATGAACTTGTTGCCCTGCTGGCAAACCGCGGCATAGCGTTTGCCATTCGGCGCAAATCGCAGCAGGGTAGGGTGGCCGTTCAGAGAGAACTGGCCGAGCTCAGTGCCCTGTTTTAAATCCCACAAGGTCACAGTTCCGTTGCGTTTTCCGGCGAGCAGCCAGCTTCGGCGGGGATGGAACGAGATGGCGCCGAATGGCACGTCCCGCAGCAGCAGAATGCGCCGTGTCGATGTCGGGGTTGTATCCCAAATTTCCCAGTCTGCCCGCTGGCCGTCCGTGCCATAATCGCGTTTCACTCCCAGGAAACGCCCGTCCGGACTCCATACCGCATAATGGGCGGTGAGGTTCGTGCTCGCCGGTAACGCCGCCAGCAGCCGCTGGTCGGCCACCGAACGCACCCCCACTGGGCCGGTCCCTGCGCAGACTGCGATGCGCTCCAGCTTTGGGTCCAAAATCCGCATGAACGGCTCACCTGTACGGTAACTCCCGCTCGAAGCGCAGGTCCGGCAGGGCGAGCGCGGCCACGGCCACCCCGCGCAGGGCAGCGGAATTGGAAATCGCGCCCGCTCGGCGCACCGCGTCCAAGGCGCGAACACGCTGTCCTTGTTCACCGCTCAGCACGGTGGCCCGCGCTTGTTCGAGCAAGGCGACATAAAGCTGCTGGTGCGCTTCGCGTTCCGCCGCCTCGGCGCGCGCCCGCAAGGCGGACTCCACGCGAAACCGATCCTGGGCCTGGAAGGCCTCACGCTTCGCGTACCCGATGGCCAGGGCGGCCAAGACCAGAAAACCACTGGCCGCGAGGGCGAAACGTTTCAAGCGAACCAGATACCGTTCGACGTTGCGCATGCGGCGGAGACTGCGCCCGCCGAGAAACAGGTTCAGGTCCGCTTGTAATTCCGTGGCGCTGGCATAGCGATGCCGGGGCTCCGGCGCGCACGCGCGGGTCATGACTTCATTCAACTCCAGCAAGGCCTCGCCATCACGCAGCTTCCTCACCCCCGGTGGCAGTTGGGGGAAATCCAGGCGGTCGCGTCCCGTGGCCAGTTGGTACAGAACCTTGCCCAGACTATAAATGTCGGCTGGTGGCGTGCCTGGTCCTTCCGGGGGAATGAATCCTTCCGTGCCGACGAAACTGTGCGAACTGCCCACGTCGGTGACCAGTCCAATGTCGGCCAGCTTAGGCTGTCCACCGACGAAGATGACATTGCTGGGCTTGATGTCGCGATGCACCAATCCGTGCGCGTGCAGATGAGCGAGGGAGGAAGTGAGCCGCAGCACCAGTCGCGCGGCGTCGGCCGGGGAAAGGCGCCGGTGGCAGACGACCTCGGAACGGAGCGTGCGAGGAGCATACAAATCCGAAGACCGAAAGTCGCAATCCGAAGGAGGCCCGAAAGCGGATGCTCGAAATTCCCGCGGCGCGGTCTGGGTTTCAGCGTTCGAGCTTCGGATCTCGTTCTTCGGATTTTCGACCGCGTCGGCCAACTCCATCACGTAGTAGAAGCATCCCGCGGTGTCATTCCGACCCACGTGCAACACCTGCACCAAGCCCTCGTGCGAGCGGGACACAGGTTCGTATTTGAGGATGCCATGGAATTCGCGTTCGTACGGCCGGTCATCCTTGAAGCGGGAGCGATAGACAACCTTCACTGCGCGCATTGTCCCCAAGGCATTGCGCGCCCGCCAAACTTCGCCGTAGGCCCCGGTACCGATGCGCTGCAACAAAACATGATCCGGAATCACCGGCGGCGGGCCCGGCTTCATCCCGACATCGTCCAATTGACATGCCAACGCGTTGCGCATCTCGTCGCGCGGCTTT
The DNA here is from genome assembly GCA_963713965.1 of uncultured Chloroflexia bacterium. Lineage (GTDB taxonomy): Bacteria > Chloroflexota > Chloroflexia > Thermomicrobiales > Thermomicrobiaceae > CALAGB01. The sequence continues at coordinate 36,583 of OY970217.1, read as the reverse complement.
GATTGGGCGTCGCTGTCAGCCTCGAAGCTTGATGATTTAGGCGTTCTGGGCATCGCTGATTCGGTTTCCAATCCGCATTGATTCAATTGGCGGGTGCGGTCACCAATGCCGTATGCACTCTTATGGTTCTAAGTTCGTTGCTCGCCTCGAAATCTTTCACTGTCATCGCAACGCGCTGCCGGCGTCTCGCCGGCAGCACTGAATCGAGCAACGTCGGCATGCGCCAGCCCAACGTGAATCATCGAGGCGAGTTCGGCGTCGCCGATGCGCCGCCGTAACGTTGCTGCTACTGGTCCAAAGAGTGGCCCCATTCCGCTTCGAGGTCGGCTACGGTGCGCTTCACGGCCAAGCTGACGCGATGTTTGGCGAGATAAACTTGAGCGGCATTCAGTCCGAGCATGCGGGCGACTTCTCCCGCGCGGACTTCTTGCAGCACGCAATAGTCAAACACTTGATATTGCTTGGGCTTCACGCGCTGCCGTACGCGCGCCAGGGCGGTTTGAAAGAGGGTGGCCCGCCACTCTTCCTCCCAAGCGGCGTCCAGTTGTGCGTCGGGTGGCAGGCTCGGGTCCGGCAGGTCTTTCGTCTGTCCGGCAAAATCGCCGGCACTCGTCTCAGCCAACCAACCCGACCGGTAAAATCGCCGAAGCTGGTCGTGAATTCTTCGCCGAGTGATGAGCAGCAGCCACTGTTTGAAGGAACCTTTCGCGGGCTCGTAATGAAATTCGGGCATTCGACGCGCGACAGCGATCACCGTGTCTTGCACCACCTCTTGCGCGGCGTCATCGGAAAGTCCGCTCTTGCGGGCGACATTGTAGATGAGCCGCCAGTAAGTGTCGAAGAACGTGCGCCAACTGTCGTGGTCGCCGACATTCCGTAAGCGGCTCAACAGCGATCGACGTGTCGGCAAGCTATCCGTCTCAGTCGTTGAACTGAGTTGGCGGCTTGCCAGCCTGCTCGAGATTGCACATGAACCGTTCAAAGTGGTCCAATATAACATATTCCCACCGCAAATCTGGCTGATAATCCCGCCTTACAGCGTGTTTGAAAAGGGTAGCCGCCGACATGAGGAGGCGGATTCGCCAACGCCAACCGGCCAAAAGGTCCACCTCCTCACGTTGGTGGCTACGGGTTTTTGGGCTTTCAAAACATGCTCTGACATTGGATTGGCGAGGCGGGTCCAAATCTGTGTCTCGTCGGGACGCTACCTCGCCCGCTCACCCACCCCAGAACATTCGACCGGTACAATTGTTAAACAAGTGCTGGTACGACCGCTCTCCCTCGGACTTCCCAAGACCAAAGTTCTTGTGGTAAACTCGCGCCATGCAGACGCTAGGCCGGATATTTCATACCGAGCTTAAAACGCTGACAGCCAGTAGCCGCCGACGTGAGGAGGCGGACCGGATGTCTCTTTGCCTGCTCCGCCTCCTCACGTTGGCGGCTACCGCGGGAGCGCACTATTCAAAAACCCAGACCAGGACGGCATGATCAACGCGCAGGAATTCACTGTCGGCACCGATCCACAACCAGCCGAAAGCGCCTTGCGTTTGCGGCGCACGCCGGCATCCAATTCTGTGACCCTCCGGTTCGTGGCCGTGGCGGGGCGCCGTTACACGATTGAGTCTCGTGACACCTTGGCGACCGCGGGCGGGACGAAGTTGACCGACATTGAATCGGCACCGGCCAATCGCCTGATTGAACGAATCGAAGCCAGTCCCGGCGCGCAACGTTTTTACCGGCTGGTGACGCCCAAACAGCAATGAACCCGCGCTTTACCCATCCAACATGGAGCTCTTGATTGCCGCACTCCAAGACGCTTGCGCGGCGGCGGCAGCACGTTTTCAATTCAAGGCCCCGGTCTGTTTCCGGATCCCACTTTAACGAAGCGGAAATTTTCTCCCGACCCCTATGAACCGGACCACCCACCGCCGCCTTACCACCGCCGAATTGCTTCAGCTTAAGCGCTGGAACACGCCGACCATTTACAACGGCTGGGAACAGATCACCAAACAGAATCCAGCGCGCGACGCCTTCAACCGCGAGGAGGTCAGGGATTTTATGCCGCATCTCGGGCCGATGGTCGGCTACGCGGTGACGGTGGTGATCGAACCAGGCAATCCCGAACACCCGCGTCGCAACGCCAACGCCTGGGCCGAATACCGCGCTTATGTTGCCAAGGAACCCGGACCCAAGATCGTGGTGGTTCAGGACCTGGACCGGCCGGATACGTTCGGCGCGTTCTGGGGTGAAGTGAACAGCCGCGTTCACCGCGCCCTCGGGTGCGTAGGCACGATCATCGACGGCGGTATCCGGGATCTGGACGAAATGAACAGCACGGGCTTTAAAGCGCTGGCCCGTCGGCTATGTGTCGGTCACGCGCATAGTTATCCCGTTCGCTGGGGCTGCGAGGTCGAAGTCTTCGGTTCCAAAATTCAACCCGGTCAACTGATGCATGCCGACAAGCACGGCTTTCTCGCCATTCCGCAGGGCGAGGAGGAACACTTGTTGGAAGCCGCCCGCTTCATGGATGCCAACGAATGCGCAACGCTCATTGCCGCCGCCCACGGTACCGCCGGCCAAACGAGCGAACAGATTCTGGCCCGCCTCAACGAGGCCGCCATCCAGTTCACCGAGAACGCCGCGGAAAAATTTGGCAAGAAAGGAGAATGGTAGATGGCTTCACATTGGGGCATTTCCAACGACACATTCCAAACTCCGCCGCATGAAGACACGTGGCTTGCACGCTGGTGGACTCGCCTTTGGAAGAGACAAGACGCTGGCCAATCCGGGAGGTTCCTTTCCCCTCACCCTCACCCTCTCCCCAAGGAGAGGGAACAGCAGCGAGGCCACGCTGCCAAGTACGAGTCCGCATCCAATGTTGACACGCGGCCATCCATTCTCCCTCTCCCCTGGGGAGAGGGCCGGGGTGAGGGGCAACAGAACGCCCACTCGACCAGAAACGCAGCTTGCGCTGCTTACGGTAGCGCATGCAGGCCGGATCCCCTGACCCGGCGACGCACAATCGTGGCTTTCCTCATCCTCCCAATCGTCTTTGCCTACATCGCCATTTCCCCGCCTTTCATCAACGCCGCTCCCTCGGCGTCGTTCACCTGCAAACAACTGGCTCCGATTTCCGACAAGCACGGTCTGGCGGGCCCGTTCGCCGGGGTCAGCGGTGGTGCATTGGTCGTGGCGGGGGGCGCCAACTTCCCCCATGGTTATCCTTGGGAAGGCGGCCAAAAAGTGTGGCACGACGCCGTGTATATTTTGCCCGAACCGGATGGCCAATGGATCACTTCGGGCACACTGCCGCGTCCGCTGGCCTATGGCATTTCGTTGACCACCGAGGCGGGCGTGGTTTGCATTGGCGGCGGCGACGCTACGCGCCATTATGCCGATGTGTTCCTGCTGAAATGGGACGGGAACAGCGTGCGAACGGAAGCCCTTCCCAGCTTGCCAATTCCGACTGCGTTTGGTGCCGGCGCGCAAGTGGGTAAAACGATTTACGTGTTCGGTGGCACGACTGAACCCGGTGAGAAAGCGGCGTTGAACCGATTGTTTGCCCTTGATTTGTCGCAACCGGAACCGGCGTGGCGCGAGTTGGACGCTTGCCCTGGCCGGGCGCGCATCCTGCCGGTTGCGGCGGCGCAGGCGGGGGCGTTTTTTATTGCCGGCGGTTGCGCGCTCGAACCGGTGAATGGCAAATCCACGCGCGTTTATCTCCGCGATGCCTGGCGCTATCAACCGGGCCAGGGCTGGAAGCAGATCGCCGACATGCCCCATCCCTCGACCGCCGCGCCTTCTCCGGCTCCGGCGCTCGGGCAGTCGTATTTTTTGGTGCTGGGCGGCGACGACGGTTCGAAGGTCGGCTTTGAACCACCCACGCAGCATCCGGGTTTTTCGCCGGAGATTCTCGGTTACCACACCATCACGGATACCTGGACGCCGATGGGCCGGATGCCGGCGCCCCGCGTCACGGTGCCGGTGGTGGAATGGCACGATCAGTTCATCATCCCCAATGGCGAAATGCGGCCGGGCGTGCGGTCGCCGGAAGTATGGAGTCTCACCGTGGCGAGGTCCAAAGCCGGCTTTGGTTGGCTGAATTACACCACGCTGAGTCTGTATTTGCTGGGCATGGTTTGGTTGGGCGCCAGTTTCACCAAACGGAATAAGACCACGAATGACTTCTTTCGAGGGGGGCAACGCGTGCCGTGGTGGGCGGTGGGTTTGAGCATTTTCGCCACAATGCTCAGTTCGATCACCTTCATGGCCATCCCGGCGCAGGGTTACAGCGTGGGCTGGAACTTGTTTCTGGGGAACTCGTACCTGTTGCTCACGCCGCTGGTCGTGTTCGTCTATCTGCCGTTCTACCGGAAATTGAATGTCACGACCGCCTACGAATACCTCGAACAACGCTTCAATGTCGCCGTGCGGTTGGTTGCCAGCGCGCTCTTTATCCTGTTCCAATTGGGGCGGGTGGCGATCGTGTTGTATCTGCCTGCCCTCGCGCTGGCGACCGTTAGCAAGCTTGATGTCACCACGTGCATCCTCGCCATGGGACTGCTCGTGATCGTCTATACGGTTCTCGGCGGCATCGAGGCGGTGATCTGGACTGATGCCGCGCAGGCAATAATCCTGATGGGCGGCGGCTTGTGGGCGTTGATCACGATCATCGTGCGACTGGACGGCGGAGTGGCCACGCTGATCTCCACCGCGGCGTCGCACGACAAGTTTTTTGCAACTGTTCCCTGGAACCTCGATTTCGCCATTGGCGCCGGTTGGGTGATCATCGTGGGCAGCCTCTTCGCCAATCTCTTCTCGTACACCGCGAGCCAGGACGTGGTGCAACGCTATGTCACGACCGCAGACGAGAAAGGCGCCGCCCGCGCCATCTGGACCAACATGGCCATCGCGCCGTTGGCCCAGGGATTGTTCTTCGCCATCGGCACGGCCTTGTTCGTGTTCTACCGGGTTCACCCGGAACGTCTGGACCCGACGCTCCCCAATGACGGGATCTTTCCTTTGTTCATCGTGCGCGAATTGCCTGCCGGCGTTGCCGGGATCATTGTGGCCGGCATTTTTGCCGCCGCGCAATCGACGCTGGCCAGCAGCTTGAACTCCGTGGCCACGGCTTATGTGACCGATTTCCATCGCCGCTTCCGGCCGGGCGTCTCCGACCAATCTTGTTTGCGGCTGGCGCGTTGGCTGACGGCGGCAGTGGGTTTGGTTGGCACCGCGGTGGCGCTGGTGATGGCCAACTTCGAAATCCGCTCGTTGTGGGAAACCTTTCTGGCGGTGATCGGTTTGTTTGGCGGGACGGTTTCCGGCTTGTTTGTTCTGGGAATTTTCAGCCGACGGGCCAATGGTTCCGGCGCGCTGATCGGCGCGGTGGTCAGCGCCATTTTGGTTTTTGGCGTCAAACAATTCACGCCGGCCCATTTTTTCATTTACCCCGTCGTGGGGGTCATCAGTTGTGTGCTGATTGGCTGGCTGGCCAGTTGGATGTCGCCGGCGCACCGCGGAGATCTTGGCGGTCTCACGATCTACACGTTGCGAGCGCAACCTGAAGCCTTTAATCCACCCACGATGGCCAACTCAATTTATGAAACGACTCAATCTTAGTGGACTAATTACCGCCACGCATACCCCGTTCCGAGCCGACGGCTCGCTGGGGCTCGAGGCGGTGGAACATCAAGCCGGGCACTTGCTCGACACTGGCATTGCCGTCGCCTTCATCGGCGGGAGCACGGGCGAAAGCCAATCGCTTTGCGTCGAGGAACGTCGGCAACTCACACAACGTTGGATGGACGTCACCCGCGGGGCGAAGCTGGACGTAATTGTCCACGTTGGCGCGAACTGTCTCGAAGACGCGGCAGCCCTGGCCCGGCAGGCTCAGGAACTCGGCGCCCGCGCCATCGCGGCCTTTTCCCCATCTTATTTCAAACCGGCGACCATCGAGGTACTGGTGGACTGTTGCGCGCAAATTGCCAGTGCTGCTCCAGACACGCCGTTTTACTTTTACGACATTCCATCGCTCACCGGGGTTCGCCTTTCGATGCCCCAATTCCTGCATCAGGCCGGGGAACGGATTCCGTCGCTGGCCGGGATCAAATATACCAATCCCGACCTGGTTGCTCTCCAGGAATGTCTGCGGGTGGGGGAAGACTCGCTGGATGTGTTTTGGGGGAACGACGAATGCCTGTTGGCCGCGCTGGCGCTGGGCGTGAAAGGCGCCGTGGGGAGCACGTATAATTATGCCGCGCCGGTTGCCCACGAAATCGTGAAGGCCTTTGCGGACGGTGAACTAGAAACCGCGCGCGTCGCCCAATTTCGGATCGTGGAACTGGTACGGATTTTGGCCGGATACGGTTACATGGGAGCATCGAAAGTTGTGATGCAACTGCTGGGCGTGGACGTTGGCCCGGTCCGGTTGCCATTGCAAAACCTGACCGCGGAACAGAAAACGCGCCTCCGGAGCCAACTGGAGGAACTTGGTTATTTTGATTGGATCGCTCAACCGCAACTGCAACCTGCTACTGCCTGATGAATATGCTTGGTAAACATTCTCGTGAATCTTCAGAGCTGAGAAGACAACGGCTTAGGCTGCGATCGCTTCGCGATAATCGCCAAGGTGCTTCCTCTGTCGCGCCAGCGTTTGGAGTGCGTGGAGCTTGCTCCCGCTTTCGTTTGGTCCACGCTGCGGCTTCGCATCAGCAAAGCGCCGGCAAGCCGGACGCACTCCAAACGCTTCGCGCGGATCGCCGGTGTGTTTCCTCCATCGCGGCAGCTTTGAGATTGCGCGGTCTGAGGCCGATCCTGTTAGCAATCATCACCATAGTTGGATTGAGCTTACCTGGCCTCGCTTTCGGTGCCCCCAATCCCGCAGCCAACGACTCCACTTCACCAGCCCTTCAGCAATTCGTTCACGAAGGCCAGTCCTCCGGCGCATTCGAAATTGGCAAGCCATGGCAACATGCGTCGAGCTACCTGGAAGGTTCCGGCGTGGGCAACCACCTTTACGCCGCCAGCCTGATTGGAACGGGCGATTTCCAGATCAAGGCGAAGCTTAGTCTCGATAAACTCGAGGGCACTGCCGCGTCGCTCGTCTTCGGCGGCAACCATTTCGGCTTCGACGGCGCCTCCCACCAGGTCTTTGTCCAGGGACCCGACATCGGCTCCACCTTGTCGCTCGGGGCCACGAAAGACTTCCTCACCGCGGGTCAGCCATTCGAGGCCGAAATCCAGCGGCGCGGGAAAATTCTGACGTTGCGCCTGGCCGGACACGAAGTGGCCAAACTGCCGTTCAAGACCGGCAAAGTGGGGATGTTCGGCGTGCGCCCCTGGCGGGCTACAATGCGGGTGTATGAACTTGCCGCCGCCGGAAATCTGATTGCCGATCCCGAAGCCACGGAACTGGCGCGCCTCGGTTTGGTGCTGGCCGACAAAATTACCATTGGCCGCGCTTCGATCAATCCTGCCCAGCCGCCCTCTGGTCTGAAGTTGTTAAAGGTACTCGGGCATTGTGGCGGCAGCACCGGTCCAAGGCGAACTCATTTATCAAAGCCCGAAGAACCTGTTCGAGTGCAAAGCGGTGATCACCCCCGGAGGCGATTTCCTGGTGATGTTCCCGGAAGGCCGCCATTACGCCGGCGCCAAAACGAAAGTGAACGAACTGATGGCCATGCGTTCTTCGGATCGCGGTAAGACCTGGACAAAACCGCAGGTGGCTTTCGACATCGATTACAACCAGCATGGGGCCATACCGCTGATTCCGCGCGGCGGCAAACGCATTTACGTCTTCGGCACGCAACCGGTGTGGTCTGAGTACTCCGTCGATAGCGGCCAGCAGGAAAACGCGCCCATTGGCTTTCGATACAGTGACGATGATGGCCGAACTTGGTCGAAAGTGCAGCTCATCCGGCCGGTCAACGATCCAGGATTCAAAGGCATGTCGGTGATGCGTCTATGCGAAACGGATGCGGGCACTTGGCTCATTGGCTCGCACGAAGCCGACTGGTCGATCAAACCGCTGCGCACCCGCCAATACGTCTTGCGTAGCGAAGATCAGGGCCAGACCTGGACCGTCCTGCCGGACAAGCGGCCGAATGGCTGGTTTGCTCAGGGCTTTGATCGCATGGATGAAGGGCGTCCGATCAATCTCGGGAGCGGCGAAGTGTTGATGATGTTCCGCACGCCGGAAGGTCATCTTTGGTCCGCGCGCAGCCGTGATGACGGCAAAACGTGGACGGCCCCGGCCCCGACTCCGCTCGTGCATCCCGATGCGCCCCCGATGGTGTTTCGTCTTTCTGATGGCAAGACGCTGGCGACGTTCCATCACAACCGCCATTCGGGCCGGAATTTTCATCACCAGGATCGCGCGGAAATCTGGGTGAGCCTTTCCCATGACGGCGGGCGCACCTGGAGCGAACCACGGTTTGTTTTTGCCAATGCCCTCGCCGAGACCGCACCCAATGCCTGGTACAACTACCAGTGTTCCTACCTGGACGCGGTCATGGACCAAGGAACGGTCCACCTGTTTGTGCCGCATCGGTGGAAACGGATTCTCCATTTGACGTTGCGGGAAGCGGACATTGAAAAGCTGCCGACCCGCCAAGTGTTGATGGCGGCGGCCGCCGGGCTCGATCCCGAAAGTCTGGCTGATCCCAAAGGATTACTGGAGAGCACCGTTGTGTTTCGCTCCGGCGATGACGGCTACCATACCTACCGGATTCCCTCCATCATCACGGCGCCCAATGGCGAGCTTTTGGCTTTTTGCGAAGGCCGGAAAGCTGGCGGCGGCGACGCGGGCAACATTGACCTGCTGATGAAACGCAGCGCCGACGGTGGCAAGACCTGGAGTTCGCAACAGGTCGTTTGGGATGATGGCGCCAACACTTGTGGCAATCCCTGCCCGGTGGTGGACAAGTCATCCGGCACAATCTGGATGTTGCTCACTTGGAATCGCGGTGATGACGCGGAGTCGCGCATCATTGCCCAAACCAGCAAAGACACCCGGCGAGTCTTCGTCACGCACTCGAGGGACAATGGCCGCACTTGGCTGCCGCCTAAGGAAATCACCGCTGGCGTCAAGCAAACCAACTGGACGTGGTATGCCACCGGTCCCGGCGCCGGTATCCAAATGCAGCACGGACCACACGCCGGACGACTGGTGATTCCGTGCGACCACATCGAAGCGTTGACGAAGCGCTACGATTCACACGTGATTTACTCCGACGACCACGGCCAGACCTGGAAACTGGGCGGCAGTGCCCCCGAGCCGAAGGTCAACGAATGTGAGGTCGTGGAACTGACGGGCGGACGCTTGATGCTCAACATGCGGAATTACGACCGGAGCCAACGCACGCGGCAGGTGGCGGTCAGTGCTGATGGCGGATTGACATGGGCCGATCAGCATCACGTGTCGGCATTGATTGAACCGATCTGCCAGGCCAGCACGCGCCGGTACGCGTGGCCCACCGACGGACTGAAAAGCGTGATCCTTTTCTCCAATCCCGCCAGCACGACCCGGCGCGAAAAGATGACCGTGCGCGCCAGCTTTGACGAAGGCCAGACGTGGCCGGTCGCCCGCCAGATTTACGGCGGGCCGTCGGCATATTCCTGTTTGGTCGTATTGCCGGATCGAACCATTGGCTGCCTTTACGAGCGAGGCATTGGCAACGCCTACGAAACGATCACGTTCGCGCGGTTCACGGAAGAATGGTTGACGGCCGACAAAAGGACGGCGAGCGTTCCGACCGCTGGAGCGTTCGCCGAGGCCAAATCAATACCACCCGCCCAATTCTAATTGTGGTCGTGGCAACCTTAGCCCGCTTTTCTCATCCTGCTTACCAAGCGCCCACAGGACGTAGCGGCGTCTCGGCAGCGCGCCGCAAACTTGCGCCCAAGAGAATTAAATTTGCGGTGTTCTGCCGAGACGCCGCTACGATGGAGCTGAGGGCATCCGCGCTCCCGTTACCTGAATCTCCGTCTCCACGGGTTGCTGGAACATCTGGCGGAGACTCTGAAGGCAGAGCACGAACTCGCAATCGACGAATTGTAACAATGGGCGTTGAATGTGGAAGCGGTGGACCGTTTGCCCCTGGTGCTCAGCTATCCCGAGCCCGTGCGCTGGGCGTCCAGGTGAATTGACCGGTGAGCGGATTGATCTGCGAACCCTCTGGTGCATAAATCAAATTGTACCGGAGGCAAGAATTGGCATTGGTTCCGCCTGCCGCAACGTGGAACGTAAGAAGCTCGGAAGTCCGAAGGAATTCAGCCCGTGGCCGGTTCTATGGACTCCGAATCTTTAGCCGTACCAAGAGCTTGGATCGGTCATCCGCTTCAGCCTGAACAGAGCATTCCACCACGGATTTCAGGATAGAAAAGAACTGGACTAAAACCAAGGTTTCGGCCAGCGATTTGGTGAGTCCGGTAGCGGTGCCTCGATAAGGGAAGTCCTTGTATCTGTGTTGTCCGTCATCCGTGAATCTGTGGTAAACAGGCCATAATTTCTCAGTGACACAAGACCGACACGGCGCTACAAGGTTACCGTCGGGTGAAGGTGGGAACCTTGATTCAATTGCCTGAACCGTTGCGCTGGTTATGAAAAAGTACATCGCTTTCCAATGCATACAGTGGTGGGGTTTGCTGGGGATCATGGCCGTTGTCTCGGGCCCGATTTATTCCCAGGAAGCTCTGCCGGCTGCTGACCAATCGGTTGTGGCGCGCCTTCGGGTGCGCGACGCCAAGGACGCGCCGATTGCCCAGGCGGTGGTCACGATCACCCTGACCGATTGGATGACCGGCGACTCAATCGGAGTATCGCTCCGTGAACTGACCGACACCAAAGGCGAGGCGCAGTTCAACTTTCCCGCGGCCGGCACGCGAACCAGCTCGTATCGCTTGACGGTGGAGCACGATGGTTACCTGCCGCACCAAGGCGGGTTTATTGCGTTCCGCGGCGCCTTGATCGAACAGCAGATTACGTTGAGCAAGCCGGTGGTGACTCGCATCCGAATCCTGAATGCGCAAGGCGAACCGGTTCGGGGTGTGAATGTTCTTTTGCGGCATCCGTTGGACGGCTACCAGCACGATTGGAATGAGCGCACGGACGCCGAAGGCGAAGCGGTCTTCACGCATCCGCCTTTTACCCAACCCTTCGAGTTGATGCTCGGCGGCACCATCAAGAAACTGGACGACCAGCCGCGCCTCACGGTTCGACTGACGGACCAGGAATTGCAGGCGATCGTGCCCTCGCGTCGCGTTTCCGGGAAAGTGCTGCTGCCAAATGGCCAGCCCGCCGCCGGCTGGTTCATTGCGCCGCATGCCCTGTTCACCGGATCGGGTGGCGCGATCGGCAGTCCACCGACTACGTCCTACACGGCGTCGGAATTGTTCCAAGTCCCCACCGACGGCAGCTTCACGACGGAGCTGGCGGAGGACCAACTCTTCATCGTTTCCCCGGACGGCATTCCCTTTCTGTATCCGTTGAATCTGCGTTCGTGGACCGAGGAGCCCCGGCACCTCACGGTGCGTATTCCGGCGGTGCGTCGAACGTGGACGGGGCAACTGGTGAAGCCTGACGGGCAACCGGCAAAGAATGTTGAAATAGCCGTCAACGAAATCCGTTCCGGCTCCCGACTTTGGAGGTTGAACATCGGCGAGCCATACCGTCGGGAGTGCGTTCTCCCCTCGCAGGCGACCGCGGCGAACGGGGCCAGGGTGGGGCGAATTGCCAGCGACGGCCAGGGGCATTATCAGTTGCCATTCTATTTCGGCTCGCAGATCGAATATCTGGTGACGCCGCCTTACTTGCACTTCTTTCGAGACTTCGAAGACGACCAGCGAATTGTGCTCAAGTCGATCGAATCCAAGCAGGCGGAGCGCGCGAAGAAGATCACGCTGCGCTGCAAGGACGAGCAAGGCCATCTCATTCCGAACATGCAGGTGAAGGCTTACCAGGGCGAGACGAAGGGAAAAGTGGTGGAGAACTCAGGCGGTTCGTACGCGGACGGCCGCGGCGGCCAGGCGTTCTTCGTCCGCACCAATCTGGATCGGATCGTGGCGACTTTGCAGGCCAGCAACTGGAACACTTGGAAAACGAATTTCGCCGTCAGGGGGCCGGACGATGAAACCTTCACGCTCACGGTCCCGGAGAAATTCCATCAACGGCCGTTGGAAGGAGTAATCTTGGCTCCTGATGGCAAGCCAGTTGTCGGCGCAACCGTCAGTTTCGAGCCACCGAATTCCGGGCTGGGCATCCGCTTGTGGGCAAGAACCGACGCGCGGGGCCAGTTCCATTTCGAGCATGCGCCCGACGCGGGAACATTGCACTTGTATCGCCGACCCGAGGATGGGGGACCGTTGCCCGGCTACACGGAAACGCCGCAAGTCACCGCCTTGGAGCGGAACCTGACGATCCAGTTGCAAGCGGGAGGATCGGTGGAAGTGCTGTTGCCGGCGGGCTTAAAGACGCCTCGACACCTGCATCTGCGCGGGGAAACAAAAAACAAGAAGGCAGACTATTATTCACTCACCGGCGACACCAACCGTCTCCAGGCGACTTACCTTCGTCCCGGAATCTACCAGGTGTTGAACACCGACCCGCGCACGTTTGGCGCGGTCAGCAATGTGACAGTGGTAGTCCGCGCCGGCGAGAACAGCGAGCTCGACTTGAGCGACGCACAATACCGTCCGTCCGAAGCAGCACCGCGACAGTGGACCACCGTAAAAATTTCGCACGAAGGTCATCCGTTTGGCGGCGCGCTGGTGAGCGTGTTTGCTGATCAAGCGGACTGGCGCGAGCGAGAGATTGCTGATTTGTCGAACGACGCGGGGCAGGTGCGATTCCGAGGAGATATAGGGCGCCGTTATGTGGTGGTGGCGCGCATGCCGGGACGGTTCATCGGTTGGAGCATGGACACCTTGGCCTCGAACCAGATGCTTTCAATCGAATTGCGACCGGTTCGCACCCTGGTGGTAAAACTTGATCCGCAAACTGGAACGCGAGCGGCAAGCCGGATATGATTTCCGCGAAGCGTGGCTTCAATTCAAGGACCTCACTGATGATGAAGCGAAAGCGCTTTTCTGCGCGCTGAACATGAGCGAGCGAAGCTATTCTCCCTGGCAAACGTTGTTTCCTGAAGCACGCGCTCGCCTGTTGCGCGATGGGCGGTTGACGCGCGTCGTTGAGGATTTGCCGTCCGGCCAGACCGTGGACCTCCAGTTGAGAACAACTGGCAAGTTGGTGGCGGAGACAACGGTGGTGGTGGGAACTGGCCAGGGTTCATTCCAGGAAATCCCCCTCCATTCCAGCCAGTTTGCGCCGAATCCCAAACCGGCCCAACACTCCGGCACGGCGTTTCCGAGCCTGGGCCATTGAAGCGATGCGTCGGCTCACCGACCAAAAACTCAGCACGGCAACAATCCTGGAATCCACCATCCATCTGGGTGCAGGCACCCGGCGGACGTTGGGAAAACGTGATGGAAAGGGCCGGATTTGCCGGGCTGATCACGCGAATCGCATTCGGAATTTTGTCTCACTGCATCCAGGGCGACCTTGAGTTTCTGGAAGCATTTCCGGACCTGGAGGCTTTCAGCCTGCACGTCTGCGAATTTCACGATGAGGATTTGCAGCCACTGAGTAACTTGACTCACTTCGAAAACTGAACTGGTCAATGCGCCGATCTCTGGGGAAGGCTTGGTCTATTTGCGGGGAATGACCAACCTCGTCGAGCTGAGCTTAAATGGCTCGTCCGTCACAGTGGATAACTTGAAGTATTTGCGGAGGTTGCCGAACCTGCAAAAGCTCCATCTGCAAAATGCCCGCAAGATCAACGACGAAGTGCTGAATGAATTGGGACGGATGAAGCGATTGGAATGGGTGGATTTGGTCAACACTTCGGTGACTGGAACAGCCATTAATACATTCGAAAACACCCATCCTCGCGTGCAAGTGGTGCCTTGAAGAATCCTGAATCCCTTCTATCGTGAGAAGTGGTTTCATTCCGCGTCAATAAGTCAAAGAATTCATCGTCCGCCATGGCCATCGCCGGTGAGGCCTTTTGCCGGGATTCCCGTATGTTTCAACCAATGCTTGTCCGTCCAAACCCTGGCCGCCTCACGTCAAGTGTTGCACGTCATCGAGGTCTTTCAATCGGCCACTTTTGATTTTGTTTCTAATCAGGTCGGGCAGGCTGATAAGACTCACCGGAACATCGTCAATCGTGGCTTGGGTGCGCCGCGTATAGCACTCGCCAAACTCGCAGGCGGAAATACCTGTCAAGATTTCGATCCGAGTGGGTTCCACCCCCATGCGGATAATTCGTCCTTTCTGCAAAAACAATTCCTCGGACAACTCCGGCACGTTAATCCCGAATTCCTTGATGACCTGGGCCATCTTCCTGGCATTCTCGGAGTGGACGGCAATCCAGAAGTCGATGTCGTTCGTGTTCCGGTAGTACCCGTGGTAGCACACCGCATAGCCGCCAATCAGCAGATACTCAACGCGGTGTGAATTCAACAACTTCAAAAAATCCTGAAAGTCGGCGGGCAGTCGGGTCGTAGCCATAAGCAATTTGTCGGCTGAGTTCCAATGCAGCCAGTCGTTCGTCGGGCGTGCGCGAACGCCAATATTCCCGGTCCGCTTTCTCCGCCTCCTCCAGCGTGGTTACTGAGAAGGCAGTCCGATCCACCCGAGCTTGGTCCAGCAACGTATTGGCCATGTGTCTAGACTAACCTGAAGGCAAAGGACAATGCAACCATCGCCATTGCCGCTATGGGCGGGCGCGGGTGGAACTGGCCAACGAAGCGCGGATCACGCCCATCGACTGACTATGCCGGTCCCGGACGGCGTAGGCCGCAGGGACGCTACTGGCACATTTTAGGCTACGTCTGGCGAGGGAAAGTTTTCTGTGAAACCGATTCTGAACATTGAAAACCTCCGGGTGGAATTTCCAGCCCGCGAATCACCGCAACGCGTCAAGCAGGCGCTCCGGAACCTGAACCTGAGCGTGTATCCGGGCGAGGTGTTTGGTTTTCTCGGCCCGAATGGCGCCGGCAAGACCACCACCATGAACGTCCTGCTCGGCTTCGTGAACGCCACCGCCGGCAACGCGTATTTGTTTGGCGTAAACGTGCGCAAGCCCATCGCCCGGCAGCGCCTCGGGTATTTGCCCGAGTTAACCTATTACTACAAGTTCCTGACCGCCGAAGAGCTGCTCCGGTTCTACGGCAAAATCTTCCGAATCCCCAAGGACGACCTCGAACATCGCATCGACGCGGTGCTCAAATTGGTGGAACTGGAGCACGCCCGGAAGCGGACCATCAAGACGTATTCCAAGGGGATGCAACAACGGGTGGGACTGGCGCAGGCGCTGATCAACAATCCGGACCTGCTCATCCTGGACGAGCCGACCAGCGGCCTGGATCCGCTCGGACGCATGAAGGTGCGCGAGATCATTCAGCGTCTGAAGAACGAGGGCAAGACTGTGTTCTTCTCGTCGCACGAATTGGGCGAAGTGGAAACGGTGTGCGACCGTGTCGCCATTCTTCACCAGGGCGAAATCCAAGTCGAAGGCAAGGTCACGGAATTGGTCGCCCAACACCATTGCGACCTGGAAAAGATTTTCCTCAAAATTATTGGATACGAAAAGACCAGCTATGAATCCGGCCAACACTTACCCGGCGATTGCGAGCGCGCCGCCTGACTCCTGGACCGCCAACGAACGCTGGAGTGGCTTGAACAACGTCCAGGCCATCGGTGGCGTCGTCATCAAGGAACTGTACCGGCGGAAGGACTTTTATGTGCTCTTCGTGCTGACGGCGCTGATCACGCTCCTGCTCGGCTCGGTCAGTTTCTTCAATGACGACAAGATTGTTCGTTACCTCAAGGAAATCTGTCTGTTGCTGATCTGGGCGTCGTCGCTCGTGATCGCCATCACCACCACTGCCCGGCAACTGCCGGCGGAACGCGAGCAGCGCACCATTTTCCCGCTGCTGGCCAAGCCAGTCACGCGGACGCAATTGTTGCTCGGCAAATTTTGGGGGTGCTGGCAGGCCAGTGGACTGGCGCTCGTGATTTTCTACGGGTTCTTTGCGTTGATCAGCGGCACCCGCGAACATGAATGGCCGCTGGCCAGCTACTTCCAAGCGATGGCCTTGCACTGGTTCATGCTCGGCGTGGTCGTGGCGATGACGCTGCTGGGCTCGATTGTCTTTGCCGCGCCATCGTCGAACAACACGATCACGTTTGTGGTGGTGGCCGGCATTTTGTTGCTGGGACGTCATCTGAACCAAGTCGCCCTGCAATTGAACGAGCCGCTCCAGACGCTGTTGTACACCATTTATTTCATTCTGCCGCACCTCGAGTTGTTCGATGTGCGCAACTTGATCATCCACAATTGGGGGGCGATTTCGTGGGGCGTATGGATGGTGGCGCTGTTGTACGCGGCGGTGTATATGGGAATCTTCTTGTTGATCGCCAGCCTCCGTTTTCGGCGCCAGGCAGTCAATTGAACGCGAAGGTGACGATGATGGCGAACATTTCGCGCTGAAAAACTTCCTATGCTGTCCGCTTACTTGAGCCTTTCGTTCCTGGTCGTGCTGGCCTTCAGTTGCGCTGCCTGGCTGGCACCGTGGTTTCAGGGTTGGTCCGGCAATCAGGGCAAATCGGGCAATGTCCTGGCGGTGCTCATGGGTGATAGCCGCCGCTTGTTTGCCCAGCATTTCTTTCTGAAAGCCGATGCCTATTTTCACAGCGGATATTATCCGTCCATCTTTGACACGAGTTCCCAGTCTGGCCAACCGCACATCGCCGCCCATGCGGAAGGGGGCCACAAAGAAGACGAGGACATGGACTCGTTCCTGGGCAAACCCAAAGACTGGCTCGACCGTTTCAGCCGCCATTTCTATCCCACCGAGCACCGGCACCTGGGCGAAGATGACGACGGCGACCACGACGGGCACCTCGATGGCAAACCCGGCGAGGAACGCGAAATGTTACCCTGGCTGCGGCTGGCGGTGGAGCTGGATCCACAACGGCCGGAAACGTACGTGGTCGCGTCCTTCTGGCTGCGTTCGCGGCTCAATCGCGTCAATGAAGCGGAACAATTTCTTCGCGAAGGACTGCGTCACAATCCGGGCAACAGTGACATCCTGTTCGAACTGGGGCGCATCTTTCGCGAGAACCGTCAGGACAATGATCGGGCCCGTAATTTGTGGGAACTGGCATTGAAGAAGTGGCACGAGACGCAAGCCACCCAGGCCGAACCCAACCAATTGCTGCACGCGCAACTGCTGGGCAATCTGGCGCGGCTCGAGGAAGCAACACAACACTATCCGCGCGCTGTGGAATATTTAGAGGAGCTGAAGACTTTTTCGCCCCACCAGCAGAGCCTTGATCGCTGGATCGCGGGGTTGAAAAGGAAAAACGCTCGTTGAGCACTGCGTGCGCTCGCCGCGTCCACCAGGGTATTTCCTAACTCCATCCCTCTCGTAGCAGCCGACGTGAGGAGGCTCTGATTTTCTTGGATGCTTCACCAAGAACAGTCCACTCGCGCGCAGTTCATGCCCCATCACGAATCGTCAAGGTGGAGCGTGCAGTCCTCGGTGCGCCGCGAACGCGGAAAACTGCATCATGGGAACATGCCGGCGCACACGGAGTGACACGCCCTTCCTTCGCCAACCAGCGCAGTTTATTGTGTAATGGCTATGCCGGTGGGAACGGTGGCTACAGACAGAAAAATCCTGACTTTGATTTGGGCGTATGGCAGGTTGGCCGAAATTATGGTCAAAAGGATGTTGGTAATGATCGTGATCCTGCTGCTGGTGTTTGGCGGGATCTTTGGTTGGAAATGGTATCAGAACGTTCAGAACAAACAACGGGCGCAGGCCCATCAACCGCCGCCGGTCACGGTAACGGCCACCGAGGCGAAAGCCGATGTGTGGCAGCCCATGCTCCAAGCCGTGGGCACGCTCCGGGCCGTACAGGGCATTGACGTCAGCCCGGAGGTGGCGGGCATCGTCAGCGAGATCAAATTCAAATCCGGTCAGCAGGTCCAGCAAGGCGACCTGCTGGTGCAACTCGATGTCTCCCAGGAACAGGCGGCCCTCAAGGGCCTCGAAGCCGCCCAAACCCTGGCTCAAAACCAACTCAAGCGGATGCAGGAACTCGAGCAGACCCAGGTCAATCCGCCGTCTGAACTGGACCAGGCAAAAGCCACAGACCAACAGGCCCAGGCCAGCGTCGAAAGCGAGCAGGCGCTCATTGCCAAGAAAACCATTCGCGCCCCGTTTTCCGGAGTGCTCGGGATTCGGCAGGTTGATTTGGGCGAATACCTTTCCGCCGGCGCCAAGATTGTGACCCTGCAAGCGCTCAATCCCATTTACGCCGACTTTTCCCTGCCCCAGCAGGATCTCAGCAAGGTGCAGGTCGGCCAACCGGTGACGTTGCGCGTGGATACGTACCCGCAAGTGGACTTCTACGGTAAAATCACTGCGCTCAATCCCAAGGTGAATGTAGCCACCCGCAGTTTTGCCGTCCAGGCCACGTTGGCTAATGACGATTCCAAACTGCTGCCGGGCATGTTCGGAAAAGTCTCCGTTCGGCTCCCCCAACAGGATAACGTCGTCACCCTGCCCCAGACCGCCATCAGCTTCAATCCGTATGGCGACACGGTGTTCGTCATTCAGAACGGCACGAACCAACAAGGGCAGCCGGCGCTCAACGTGCAACCACGTCTTCGTCAAAACCGGCGAACAGCGCGGAACGCAAGTCGCCATTCTCAGGGCGTCCAGGCGGGCCAACAGGTGGTGACTTCCGGCCAGATGAAACTGCAAGCCGGGACGCCGGTCCAAGTTGACAACCAAGTCGCACCGGTCAACCAGCCGTCGGTCTCACCCCCGGACGAATAGCACCAGCCAACCCATGCGTTTCACCGACATCTTCATCAAACGGCCGGTCCTGGCGATGGTGGTCAACCTGCTGATCCTGCTGGTCGGCATCCGCTCGCTGTACAACCTCAACGTTCGGCAATATCCCGAAAGCAAGAGCGCCGTAGTCACCGTCACCACGATTTACGTCGGCGCCAACGCCGAATTGGTCAAGGGCTTCATCACCACGCCGCTCGAAAAGGAGATCGCCAGCGCCGATGGCATCGACTACATGGAATCGAGCAGCCTCCAGGGCGTCAGCATCATCACCGTCCATCTGCGGCTGAATTACGATCCCAACGCCGCGCTCACCCAGATCAGCACGAAGATTGACAAAGTCCGCAACGATCTGCCGGCCGGAAGCGAAGCGCCGGTCATTGACGTGACCATCGGCGAAGCCGATCGACGCGATGTATCTCAGCTTCTTCAGCGATGTGCTCGAACCCAACCAGATCACCGATTACCTGACGCGGGTCGTCCAACCCAAACTGGAAACCGTCGCCGGCATTCAGCAGGCGGAGATCCTCGGCGGGCGCACGTTCGCCATGCGCATCTGGCTCAAGCCGGACCAAGCATGGCCGCCCTGGGCATTGACGGCCGCGCAGGTTCGCCAGGTGCTGGCCAACAACAATTACCTGGCGGCCGTCGGACAAACGCGCGGCCTGATGATTTCGGTGAACCTGACGGCCGCCACGGATCTGCACACGGTCGGAGCAATTCAAGCAACTGGTGGTCAAACAAGAAGCCGGCACCATCATCCGGCTCGGGGACATTGCCGACGTGGTACTGGGCGCGGAGAATTACGATTCGAATGTCCGGTTCAACGGCAAGTTCGCCACGTTCATCGGCATCAAGGTGGCGCCCACCGCCAATCCCCTGACGGTGATCCGCGACGTTCACCAACTGTTCCCGGACATCAAGGCCCAATTCCCGGCAGGGCTTGGATGCGTCCATTCCGTATGACTGCCACGGCCTACATCCATGATTCGATCGACGAGGTGGTGCACACGCTGGGAGAAGCGCTGGCTATTGTGGTGGTGGTGATCTTCCTCTTTCTCGGCGCGTTTCGGTTTGTGCTCATTCCGACGGTCACCATGCCGTTGTCCCTGATCGGGGCGGCGTTCATCATGCTGGCGCTCGGGTTTCTCGATCAACCTGCTGACGCTGCTGGCCATGGTGCTGGCCATCGGCCTGGTGGTGGACGACGCCATCATCGTGGTGGAAAACATCCAGCGCCACATCGAGAGCGGCCTGCAAGCCGATGGAAGCCGCGCTCAAAGGCGCCCGCGAACTG
The DNA here is from genome assembly GCA_963713965.1 of uncultured Chloroflexia bacterium. Classification (GTDB taxonomy): domain Bacteria; phylum Chloroflexota; class Chloroflexia; order Thermomicrobiales; family Thermomicrobiaceae; genus CALAGB01. The sequence continues at coordinate 16,359 of OY970217.1, read as the reverse complement.
GCCAGTCCGATCATCGCCATGACCATCACCTTGATGGCGGTGTATGCGCCCATCGCCTTCAAAGGCGGCCTGACGGGAACGCTGTTCACCGAGTTCGCGTTCACGCTGGCCGGATGCGGTGCTCATTTCCGGCGTCGTGGCGCTGACGCTCTCGCCGATGATGTGCTCGCACTGCTCAAGGCCGAGACGGCGCGCAAAGGTTTTGCCCATTTCCTGGAGCAACAGTTTCGAGCACTTCAAGGCACATCTACCAGCGCCTACTGCACGGCGCGCTCAATCACCGGCCGGTCGGTTACGTGTTTGCCGCTCGCGATCCTGGCCAGTTGCTCTTCCTCTTCTGCCACTTCACAGCAGGAACTTGCGCCGACCGAGGATCAGGGAATCCTTCTGATCCATGGCCACGGCGGCTCCCGGACGCGTCCATTGATCAGACCACCATGTTCACCGAAGAGATCGACCCGCATCCTGCAGCGGCTTCCCGGAAACGGCGAACATCTTCCTGGTCAACGGCGGGCGCCGGCCGGTGGCCTCCACGCGCAACACCGCGTTTGCCGGCATGGTGTTCAAACCCTGGAGCGAACGCGAGCGCATCGCAGATGCAGTTGCAGCCCATCGTGCAGCAGCAAGATCAATGGCATCGCCGGCTTGAAGACGGTGGCCTTTTCGCGTCCGAGTCTGCCGGGGGCCGGACGGGATTGCCGGTGCAATTCGTCATCGGGTCCACCGATCCGCCGGCCGCAGATCAACCAGGTCGCGCAGGAACTGGTGGGCGCGCGCGTGGAAGAGCGGCTTGTTCGCCTTTGTCGATTCCGACCTGAAATACGACCTGCCGCAAGTCACCATCGACATCGACCGCGATCAGGCGGCCGATCTGGGCCTCGACATGCGGCGAACTCGGCGCCAACCTCGCCACGATGCTGGGTGGCAATTATGTCAACTGGTTCAGCATCCAGGGCCGCAGCTACAAGGTGATCCCGCAAGTCCAGCGCCGGCGACCGCGCTGCTGCGCCGAACAGTTGAAGCACTACTACGTCAACAGCCGCAGCTGGCACCCCGGTGCCGTCGTCCACCCTGGTTTCGCTGAAGCAAACGGTCGAGCCGGAGCAATTGAAGCGCTTTCAGCAGTTGAACTCGGCCACCGTCTCCGCCGTGCTCGTGCCGGGCGTCACGCATGGGCCAGGGGCTGGCGTTCTTGCAGGCGGAAGGCGAAGGAAGGTTTTCCCGAAAGGCTACGCCGCCGATTACGCCGGCGAGTCGCGGCAATACGAACAGGAAGGCACCGCGCTGCTGGTGACGTTCTTCTTCTCGATCATCATCATCTACCTCGTCCTGGCGGCGCAGTTCGAGAGTTTCCGCGATCCGCTGATCATGCTGGTGAGCGTGCCCATGTCGATTTGCGGCGCGCTCATTTTCATCAGCCTGGGCCTGGCCAGTCGTGAACATCTACACGCAAGTGGGCTTGATCACGCTGATCGGCCTGATCAGCAAGCACGGCATCCTGATCGTGCAATTCGCCAATCAGATGCAGCGCGAGGGCATGAGCAAACGCGAAGCCATCGAAGAAGCCGCCAGCGTCCGCCTTCGTCCGATCCTGATGACGACCGGCGGCGATGGTGCTGGGCGTGGTGCCGCTGCTGGTCGCCAGCGGCGCCGGGCGCGGTCAGCCGCTTCGACATCGGGCTGGTCATCTTCACCGGCATGGCCATCGGAACGGCGTTCACCTTGTTTGTGGTGCCAACGATCTACCTGCTGCTCGCCAAAGACCACCATCGGGAACCGGAAGCCGCGTAGGACAGGCGTCCCGCCTGTCTCGAAGGTCAGGTGGTGTTTGGATCTTCGCCAGACTGGCACCGAAATGTGACGCGGATTGGGAAGTTCGCGACTGCCGGGGCGGCTGTTCTCTGGGGCCTGCGGAGGGGTAATGGCCTCCGAATTGCGCGCAGCGTTTGGAGTGCGCGGAGCTTGCTCCCGCTTTCATTGCATACAACGCCCGCAAGAACTTTGAGCGCCTTCCGCAATTGAAAGCGCCGGCACGCCGGACGCACTCCAAACGCTGGCGCGCCATCCCCACTCCCTTCAACTCTTCAACAATCCAACCAGTCCACCAATCACCAATCAACTACTCCGCCCGCCTCCTCGCTGCCATGGTTGAATTCGCTTGCCCCATTTCCCAGCCCCCGCCGAGCGCCTTGTAAACCGCCACCAGCGCCGTCGCCGTGCGGGTTTCACTTTGCGCCAATTGGTCCTGAATCGACAATTGAGTGCGTTGGGCGTCGAGCACCGTGAGGAAGTCGGCAATGCCGCTCTCGTACCGCTGGGTGGCCAGCTTCACCGCGTCGTCGGCCGATTTTGCGGAGGCCACCAGGTAATCCCGCCGCGCCCGGGTGCGTCCAAAATCCACCAGCGCACCTTCGGTTTCTTCGAGCGCGAGCAGGACGGTTTTCTCATAGTAAGCCAACTCGGCATCGGCGCGGGCGTGGGCCGCCTGGATGCGGGCGCGCACGTGTCCCAGATCAAACGCCGCCCAAGTGATTCGCGGGCCAAAGGAATACACATCCGAACCGGCTTCGCCCAACCCGGACAATTCGCCGGCCTGCAGCGCGACTGAACCGTTGAACGTGACGCGCGGGAAAAGGTCCGCCGTCTCGACGCCGATGCGGGCGGTGGCGGCGGCCAGCAAACGCTCGGCGGCACGGATGTCCGGCCGGCGACGCAGGAGCTCTTCCGGGCTGCCAATGTTGACCAGCGCGGGCAGCTTCGGTATCTCCGCCGGCTGAGATAGTTCGACATCAAGCGCCGTCGGTTGCCGGCCGGTGAGCACGCCCAAACGGTAGATGGATCGTTTGATGTTGGCTTCCAACGGCGGAATGATGGCCAGCGTGGAGGTCAGTTGGGCCCGGGCCCGGGCCGTGTCCAAATCGGTGGCGCGCCCCGCTTTCAATTTGGCTTCGCTGATGCCCAGCGTCTCGCGCTGGTTTTCGGCGTTCCGACGGGCAACATCCAGTTCGTTTTGGGCGCCCCGCAACTCAAAATAATTGCGGGCGATCTCCGAGATCAGGCTGACCAACACATCCTGACGATTCGCCTCCAATGCCGCGACCTCCGCCGTGCTGGCCTCGAGGGAACGTCGAACGCGGCCAAAGATGTCCAGTTCCCACGTGGCGTCAAAGCCCGCGTCGTATAGTTCGAACTCGCGCTGCGGTCGCGGCAGTCCGTGGGTCGCGTCCTTGCTGTTCACGCCTTTGGTGTAGCCGCCACTGGCAGTCGCGATGGGAAACGCGTCGAGCACCGCCCCAGTTCGCAACGCGCGGGCTTCGCGCACCCGCGCGGTCGCGATGCGCAGATCTTGATTGGTCGTCATGGCATAACTGACGAGCGCGTTCAGCGTGGCATCGTTGAATCCTTCCCACCAGGTCACCGCCACCGGGGCCGGCGCGAGATTGGTCTGGCCGACATTGGCGAACGCCGGATTGACCGCGCCTTGCGGTTGCCGGTAATTCGGTCCCACCGCGCAACCGCTGAGGAACGTTGCGGCGGTCACTCCGACCAACAGCAACGTCACCGTCGCGCCGGACAAGCCAGCTCGGGGAGCCGGTTGCGGGGCGGTTTTTTTGCGACGTTCGAGCACACTGCGAATGACCAGATAAAATACCGGCGTCAGGAACAAGCCGAAGAACGTGACCCCCAACATCCCAAAAAACACGGCGGTGCCGATGGACTGCCGCATTTCCGCGCCGGCGCCGTGCGAGAGCATCATCGGCAGCACGCCGAAGGCAAACGCGAACGACGTCATCAAAATGGGCCGCAGCCGCAAGCGGCTGGCTTCGATGGCGGCTTTCAGGCGGTCTTGTCCCTGCTCCTGCAATTGACGCGCAAACTCGACGATCAGGATGGCGTTCTTGCAGGCCAGACCCATCAGCACGACCAGTCCGATCTGGGTGAACAGGTTGTTGTCCATGCCGCGCGCCCACACGCCCAGAATCGCGAACAGGAGGCACATGGGCACAATGAGAATGATGGCCAGCGGCAATGACCAGCTTTCGTATTGAGCCGCCAACACCAGGAACACCATCAGCACGCACAACGGAAAGATGAACACGGCGGTATTACCGGCCAGGATTTGCAGCAAGGTCAACTCCGTCCATTCGATGCCCATGCCGGGAGGCAGGATCTTGCGAGCGAGATCTTCCAGGATCCCAATGGCGTCACCGGTGCTGACGCCGGGAGCGGTGTTGCCGGTCAGTTCGGCCGCGGAATACATGTTGTAACGTGTGACCGAAACCGGCGCGGCCACATCGCGCACCTTGACGATCGTGCCCAGCGGCACCATGTCCCCATCGCCGTTGCGGACCTTGAGATTCATCACGTCAGCCGGCTGGGCGCGGAATGGCGCATCCGCCTGGGCGGTGACGCGGTAGGGCCGGCCGAACGCCTGAAAATCGTTCACGTACAGCGAACCGAGGTAGATTTGCAACGTCTCCCAAACCGTGGTCAGCGGCACGTTCATCGTCTTGGCCTTGGCGCGGTCCACGTCCAGAAAGACCTGCGGGACGCTGGCGCGAAAGGTGGTTAATGCCCCCGCCAGGCGCGGGTCCTGATTGGCCGCAGCCATGAGCTTGAGGGCTTGTGCCTGTAAGGCCTGGTAGCCGAGTTGGTTGTGGTCCTGGATTTGGAGTTTAAAACCGCCCACCAGACCCAACCCGTCCACCGGCGGCGGACTGAACACACCGACAAATCCTTCCTGAATGCCGGCCAACCGCGCCCGCAATTGGGCGGCGATCTGGTTGCTGGTGAGGCCGGCTTTCATCCGTTCGCTGAATGGTTGGAGCGGGATGAAGAAACTGGCCGCGTTCGCCTGGCTGCCCAGCGTGACAAACGACAAGCCCACAATCTCGACCGTGTGCCCCACGCCGGGGGTGTCCCGCATGATGCGGGACATGCGGTCAGACACCGCCTTGCTGCGTTCGATCGAAGCACCGTCCGGCAGTTGGACGTAAGCAATGAGGTAGCCCTTGTCCTGCGGCGGCACAAAGCCTGTGGGCACCTGGTGAAATCCGACCCAAGTGAGCGCGATCAATCCCAGGTAAAGGAACACCGCCACGCCGCAATGCCGCAACACCCCGCCCAGCATCGCCACGTAACCGTTCCGACTGCGCTCGAACAACCGGTTGAAGCCGGTAAAAATCCAGCCCACCGAGTAGTGGATCAACTGGCCCACGAAATCCTTTTTCTCGTGATGCGGCCGGAGCAGCAGCGCCGCCAACGCTGGACTGAGGGTGAGCGAGTTGAACGCCGAGATCAGCGTCGAAACCGCAATGGTCAGCGCAAACTGCCGATAGAATTGACCGGTCAACCCGCTGAGGAACGCCGTCGGAATGAACACCGCCGCCAGCACCAAGCCGATGGCCACCACCGCACTGCTCACCTCGTCCATCGCCCTGCGGGTGGCTTCGATTGGTGGGAGCCCCAGCGCAATGTTCCGCTCGACGTTCTCGACGACCACAATGGCGTCATCGACGACGATACCGATGGCCAGCACCAGGCCAAAGAGCGAAAGGTTGTTGAGCGAAAAACCCATCATGGCCATCACGGCAAACGTGCCGATCAACGACACCGGCACGGCCAGCAACGGGATCAGCGACGCGCGCCAGTTTTGCAGGAACAACACCACCACCAGCACCACCAGCAGCATGGCTTCCAGGAGGGTTTTGAGCACCGCATTAATTGAGTCGCGAATGAACACCGTGGTATCGAACACAATCGTGTAATCCAGTCCCGGCGGGAAATCCGCCTTCATTTCGTCCATGGCCTTACGGACATTATTGGCGGTTTCGATGGCGTTCGAACCGGGCAATTGAAACACCGCCAGCACCACGGCGGGTTTGCCGTCGAGGTAGTCGCGGATGTTGTAGTCGTTGGCGCCCATCTCGATCCGCGCCACGTCCTGCAACCGCGTGACCTGGCCTTCGGGACCGGTCTTGAGGATGACATCGCCGAATTCCTCTGGTGTCGAGAAACGGCCCTTGGTCTGCGCGGTCAATTGGAACAGGCTGCCCGGCGGTTGGGGCTGCTGACCAAAGACGCCGGCGGCCACTTGCACGTTTTGTTCGCGGATGGCACTGACGATTTCCGAAGCGGTAAGGTTGCGCGCCGAGGCCTTGTTCGGGTCAATCCACACGCGCATGCTGTATTCACTGACGCCGAAGATGCGCGCGTCGCCCACGCCCTCCAGCCGGGCCAGTTTGTCCTTCACGTGCAGGAAGGCGTAATTGCCCATGTAGAGGTCGTCATATTTCCCGCTGGGCGAGATGAGGTGAACCATGATCGTGATGCTGGGCGAGCGTTTCGAGGTGGTGACCCCCAACCGGCGCACTTCCTCCGGCAACCGCGGCAACGCCGTGGCCACGCGGTTCTGCACCTGCACCTGCGCCATGTTGAGGTCGATGCCGGTCTGGAAGGTGACGCCCAGGCGCAATTGCCCGTCGCTACTGCACGACGAGGACATATAGAGCATGCCTTCAACCCCGTTGATTTCCTGCTCGAGGGGCGTGGCCACCGTCAAGGCCACCGTCTCCGCGCTGGCACCCGGATAGTGGGCCATGACGTACACCGTGGGGGGCGTGACTTCCGGATAGGACGCAATGGGCAGTTCAAACAACGCCACCAGCCCCAACACCACCGTGATGATGGAGAGGACCGCGGCGAAGATCGGCCGACGAATGAAGAAATGAGAAAATTTCACAGGCGACGAAAATGAGAGTGAACAAACAATCCTACCGTCCGGTGACTTCAGCGTTTGGCTTGCGTCTTGGCGTCCCCACTCGCGCCAGGGGTCGTCTGGGCGGACGGGTCCACCACTTCGACTTTGCTGCCGGGACGGGCCATCATCAGGCCGTTCACCACCACCTGATCTTGCGGCGTCAAACCATCGGTCACCGCCAGCATGGTGCCGTGCTGCCGGCCGATTTGGATGGGGCGGGGTTGGACCACACTTTCCTGGTTAACCACCAGCACAAACTTGTTGCCCTGATCCGAACCCACCGCCACCGCCGGAATCAACAGGGCCTTTTCCGGTGGCCCAGCCGGTACGCGCACTTGGGCAAACATGCCGGGTACCAACACGCAATTCGCATTATCAAAGACGCCCCGCATGCGCATGGTGCCGGTTTTCTCGTCCACCATGTTGTCGAAGAAATCCACACGGCCCCGGTGTGGAAAATCCTTCTCATTCACCAACGCCAATTCGCATTGCAGGAGATCTTCCTTGCGATCCGCCGAAGACTTGTCGTGGCCATTCTTCCGGTAGCGTTGGAAGGCTTGTTCGTCGGCGGTAAAATAGCAATAGATCGGGTCCATGCTCACCAGTGTCGCCAGCAAGGTCCCCGGCATCATTCCCCCGCCTTGCACCAGGTTGCCCTTCGTAATCAAGCGGCGGCCAATGCGCCCGTTGATGGGGGCGGTCACCCGGGTGTAATCGAGATTCAGTTGCGCGGAAGCTTCCGCGGCTTTGACGGCGGCCAGGGCGGCTTCCGCTTCGCGCACCGCCTTGCTACGGGTGTCGTATTCCTCGTCCGAAATCGCCTTGGTGCCGCGAAGGCTTTCGGCGCGTTTGAGATCGTTGCGCGTCAACTCGACGCGCGTCTCGGCCTGCTGCCGCTGGGCCTGCGCCCGGTCGATGTCGGCCTGATAGGGCCGCGGGTCGATCACAAACAACAGGTCACCGGCTTTCACTTCCGCGCCGTCCTGGAAATGGATCGATTCGATGTAGCCCGAAACGCGCGGCCGGACCTCCACCGATTCCACCGCCTGGATGTGCCCGGGATACTCGTCCCAATTCGTCACCGTGGCGGTCTGCGGCAGCGCCACTGTGACCTTGGGGGGTGGCGGTGGCGCGGACTTGGGCGGTGCGCAGGAGGTAAACGCCGCAACGGCGGCAATCAACGGAAGATACTTGAGATTATCGTTCATAGTCAGGTTTAATAGATTTGGGAAAAACTGGTTCAACGGCCGCGCTCCACCCGCCATGGAACTGAGCAAGGGAACAGTCGCTGGTAAGCAGAAATGGTTGGCACATCAGGTGGTAAGCCGCTTCTTTCCGCGCGGTGAAATCGTCTGGCTCCGCGGGCCGACCGCCGGGGCGTGAAGGCCGGCCGCAAAGCAGGCGATCATCTGCGCCACCACAGTTTCGGTATCCGCGGGATTGCAGGTGCCGCCGGACATTTTCTCGATCTTGCGGGGATTGCAAAGGATGAACGCCAGCGCCCCCCAGAAGAATTCGAACCGCCATTGCAAATCCGCGGCGGGCAGTTGGGGCAAACTGCGGCGCAAGGCGCTCAGATAGGCGGTCCGCACCGCTTCATGCTGATTGCGCAACAAGTCTTGAAACTGCGGATTGGGCTCAGTGACCATCCGGCCAATCAACCGCATGACCGCCTGGCTGCGGGCCGAGGTCGTTCCCGCCAGGCGCAGCGGCGGTCGGAGCATCGCCTCCAGAATTTTTTTAACCGGCACCGGCTGGCCATCGGCGGCTTGTTCGAGCTGGTTCAACTGGGCGAAGTGCTCCGCCTGCAAGGGGCCGAACCGCCGCTGGAACACCGCCGCCAGCAGCCCTTCTTTGGACGCAAAGTAATAGTAAACCGTGGCGAGATTCACTTTCGCCTGGTTGACGATGCTGCGTAACGACGCCCCGTCAAACCCGCGTTCCGCGAAGATTTGCTCCGCGGCATCAAGAATGCGATTTTTCCGGCCGGTTTCCGCGCGCGTGCCCATTAAACTAAACGTTCGTTAAACATTGAACGAACGTTTAATAAAATACGGCTGCCCCCCTGTCAAGCGTTTGCGGCGCGCAACGTGCCGCCGGCACCCTGCCGGCCACTAACGAAAGACCGCGCCCCGAACGGCCCAGGGGATCCGAGGGCGCCTCGCGCGTTCGATTCTGCCGGCAAGATGCCGGCAGCACGCTGCCCAACAAGGGCGGGGAGAAACGGCGAGCGCCAGTCAGCTTGGGTTTCAGGCCGGCATCAGTGGGCAATCACGCACAACCTGGCGCCAGACTTCCAATTGGTCCGCAAAGCCCAGAGCCGACACGTGGTTGAAATCCAGGACCGTGCGGGCGGTTCCGGTCCCTTCGTCGGGCGAGGGTTGCGCCAGCGCGTCGGCAATGTGAACCGCCAGGAGCGGGCTGAAGTTCAGGTTCGGCGACCGGGCGGGCGTGTGATGCAGCGCGATCGCTTCCACCACCGGTGGCGGCAGGCCCCACAAACCGAGGAGATACCCGCCGACGTCTGCGTGGTTGACCCCAAAGACCTGCTCCTCAGCCTTAAAGATCGTGAGTCGCTTTTCCCGGGCCCGCTGGTGCGCCTCGGCATATTGCCCAGTGAAGTTCAAGGCCAGCACCAGCTTGCCGACATCGTGCAGCATGCCGGTGACGAAGCAGGCGTCCTGCAGCGCGGCCCCCGCTGGCTCCGCAATGGCGATCGCCTTGGCAACGGAGGCGGTTTGCAGGCTGTGGGACCACAACGCTGCGTGGGAAAAGCCAGGGATCTTCACGCCGGCAAACTGGTCAAACACATTCAACGAGAGCACGAGCGATTTAACCGTGTCCACCCCGAGATAACCCACCGCTTCCGTGGGGTCATGCACCGGCCGGTGCAGTCCAAAGCAGGCCGAGTTGACCAATCTGAGGATCTGGACCGTCATGCCCAGATCCCGAGCGATGAGGGCGCCGAGGTCGTTCAGATTGACTTCGGGGTCTTGCAGCTTCTCCAGCATTGCGGAGTAAATGGCGGGGATGCTGGGCAGATGGTCCATTTGGGCCGCCAATTCCTGAACCCGCTCGTTCTTCAGCGATGCATCCAAGTTGGCAATGCGTTTGAGCGTGGCCTGGAGCAATTCTGGATCACACGGCTTGGCCAGATACTGATGCGTGGTGCCTATGCACTGGAGGATGAGATCCTTGTCCGCGTGGCCCGAGAGAATCAGGCGGATGGTCTTGGGATGGCGCTGCCGCACCTGCCGGAGCAGCTCGACGCCGTTCATGCCGGGCATGCGCATGTCCGAAACCACCACCTCGAACGGCTGCACGGTCATAAGTTCGAGCGCCCGGGCGCCGCTCTCCACAAAGGCCATGTCCCAATCCGCCTGCAGGGGCCGCAGCATGCGTTGCAATCCCTGTAACACCATGGGTTCATCATCCACAAACAGAATGCGTTTGAGTGCGGTCATGAAAGGTCGCTTTCTCCAGCCGGAGTGGCGCTTTCGATCCTGGTTCCATCCGAGTGGTGGCGCAAGTGCCCGCGAGGCGTCCCTTTCGTCCCCAGGCTGGCGCCCAGCCGCCACCACCAGGCCGCGTGGCGTTGCGGGGGCACAAAAAGGCTTCCGACCGAACCTGGTTTCGCTTTCTTCATCATGTGGTCGTACCGGGCCGATAAGGGTCACGGTTCGCAAACTGGATTGGTTTCGTTTAGATCATGCCAACTTCCAGGCTCATGCGGCCTGCTGCTTTACCCGAGCCTCCGGCGTTTGGAAGGGCAAGCGGATGATAAAAGTGGTGCCCTGGCCTTCTTCGCTCTCGAACCGGATCGTGCCGCCGTGCTTATCCACAATCACCGACCGGGCAATGGCCAGGCCCTGCCCCGTGCCTTTGCCCACCGGTTTGGTCGTGAAGAAGGGCGTGAACATCTTGTCGCGCACGCGCGCCGGAATGCCCGCTCCCGTGTCCGCCACCCGCACCTCCACCCAGTCCCCGTCCGAGCGTGTGCTCAAGGTAATGGTGCCCTTATCGCCGCGGTCGCCGACTTTCTCCGCAATCGCGTGGGCGGCGTTGATGATCAGGTTGAGGACCACTTGGTTGAATTCGCCCACCAGGCAGGTCACCGGCGGCAACGAGGGCTCCAATTCCAACACCAGATCGGCCACGTATTTCCATTCATTGCGGGCCACCGTGGCGGTGCTCTCGATCGCCTGGTTGAGATTGACCGAGGACTTTTCCCCGTACCCGGATGGGAGAACTCCTTCATCGCACGGACAATATTCGCGACCCGATCCACGCCTTCCAGTGCCTGTCCGATGGCCTTGGGGATTTCGGCCGTCAGGTAGTCGGCATCGATCGCTTCGGCGGTCGCCTGGATCCGGGCCACCAGCTCGGGCGTCGCGGCCTGGTTCGCGACGGCCTGACGCAACTGCTCGTAGTCCGCCAGCAGCCGGCAAAGATCCTGGAAGCCCTCCTGGAAGAAGCGCGTGTTGTCGCCGATGAACTGGGTGGGCGTGTTGATTTCGTGCGCAATGCCGGCGGCGAGACGGCCCACGGATTCCAGTTTCTGCGCTTGCAGAAGCTGGCTTTGCATCGCCAGGCGTTCCTGCTCAACCCGCTGGCGAGTCGAAACGTCCCGTACCAGGCCGACGGCGTGCCAGGCGCCGTCCAATGGCACGGCGGACATTGACAGCTCGACGGGGAATTCTTCACCGCTATTCCGGCGTCCGGTAAGTTCGAGTATGCGCCCCACGGCCGCGCCCTGACCGGTACGCTGGAAGGCCGCAAAGGCCTGATGGTGGGCAGCATGAAACTGTTCCGGTGCGATCATCCGGTGCAGATCCTGGCCGAGGGCTTCCGCGTGGGAGTAGCCGAAGATGCGCTCCGCCGCCGGATTCCAAAAGGTGATCTGCCCCTGCGCGCCGATCATGATGACCGCATCCTGGGCCGACTGGGTAATCGCCCGGAGGGTTGCCTCCCGCTCCTGCAAGATTTTTTCCGCCTGCTTGCGCTCGGTAATGTCGAGCATCACCGTCACGGAACCACCCGGCAGATCCTCCTGGCTGGCAAACGCGGCGGTGTAGCAGACCACGTCGCGCCAGGACCCATCCGCGAAGCGAACCGTGGCTTCCCGGATGTCGGCCCCGGTTTGGCTAAGGGCATCGACTTCGCTGGGGGGTGATTTCCCAATCTGGCTGAACGGCAAGAGCGGATCGAGGGAATGGCCGACGATTTCCGGCTTCGCGCGTCCGAAGAACTTCTCGAACGCCTGATTGCAGCCCTGGCAGAGACCTTGCGCGTCCTGGTAGAACACCGGATTGGGAATCGTGTCGAGGATCATTTGCAACAACTGGGCACTCCGGCGCAAGGCTTCGTCCGCCCGTTTGCGTTCAGTGATGTCGCGAGCCAATTTCGACACCCCGACGAGATTACCGGCTCGATCCTTGATCGGAGAGGCGGTGAGCGAGACATCAATCAGGCGGTCGCGCTTTGCCCGGCGGACCGTTTCAAAGTGCGTCACACATTCGCCCCGTTTGATCTTCTCCAGGATTTGCCGCTCTTCCGGCTGCCGCTCCGCGGGAACGAGCCGCAGGATGGAACTCCCCACCATCTCGGCGGACGTGTAGCCGAACATCTTTTCCGCTCCCGAATTCCAACTGGTGATGAGGCCGTTCAGATCCTTGCCAATGATGGCGTCGTCCGAAGATTCGATAATCGCCGCCAGCCGGCTGGTGGCAATTTCCGCCCGTTTCTGTTCGGTGATGTCCTGATTGGCACCGTGGAGTTGAATGGTCCGTCCGGCGGCATCTTGGGTAATGGCAATGTGTACGCGCACATACCTCAACTCACCATCCCGGCAAACAATCCGACATTCCAGTTGCCTTTGGTAGTCCGGACCAGTGGCGGCCACCGCCCGGCCAACTTCCTCCGCCACCAAGTGGGCATCGTTTGGGTGAATAAACTTCCGGGCGAAATCCTCGGCGGACATTAAATTGCCACCTTCCAGTTCGGCGGTGGTGCCGTGCAGAGCGTAATAAAGATCGCTGAAGGTGAAATGCCCGCTGGCCACGTCATATTCCCAAGCGCCCAACTGCGCCAAGCTCATGGCGTGATTGAGCCGCGATTCGATTTCCACCAAAGCCTGCTCGGAGCGTTTGCGTTCGGTGACGTTCTGCAGAAAGCCGTGCCATAAAATGCTGCCATCCGGTTCGCGCTGCGGTGCCGAATTCGCCTCAACCCAAATTTCCCCCAGTCGAGTTTGGCACACCCGGAAATCTTCCCGCCAGGGATTCAAGGTGCGCGCCGACTCGGCAATCGTCGCCTGAACATGTTCAATGTCGTCCGGGTGGATCCGCGAGAAGATGGGGGCAGCATCCTTGATGACGTCTTCGGGCTGCAGGTCAAAGAGGTCACTCAATGCCCCACTGGCATACGGCATCTGGATGGAACCGTCGGGATGCAACTGGAAGGAATAAATCATGCCGGGTAACGTCGCGGCGGTTCGGGTAAGTTGATCTTGCAGTTTCACGCGCTGCCGCAGCACCTCCTCGCCCTGTTTACGTTCGGTGATGTCGCGCAACACCGCCTGGTAAAACCGGTCACCCTGCAACTCCACCAAACGGAGACTGACTTCAACGGGTAACTCCGTCCCGTTCTTTCGGCGATGCCGGGTTTCATAAAGAAGGCCTTTCTCCGTTTCCAGCCGGGCCAGCAACGGTGCCAGTTCATCAACGGTTTCCGCCGGCCGCAACTCCTGCATCTCTAGCCCCCGGAATTCCGCGAGCGAGTAACCGTAGGTGGCCAGCGCCTGGTCGTTGGCGTCCAGCACCTGCCGACGGTGATCGAACAACAAAATGCTGTCATGGGCCTGCCGGTTGATCTGGGTCAGTCGTTCGGTCAAGAGACTTCGTTCCTTCTCGGTGGCCAACTGGCGGTCCAAATCCAATGCCGTATGCCACCGCAACACCAGCCAGAGCCCCAGACCAGCGGCCAGGATGGAAAAGATGATGGACACCAGAATCAACCGACTGCGCGTCCGCAAGGGAGCCAGAACTTCCTCCCGGTCCATTTTGGCCACGAGGTACCAGGAGGAATTGGGAACCTTCCGAATCACCGCGAAGACGACTACGCCTCGATAATCATCTCCTTGCACGATGCCTTCCCGACCAAGCACCGCCTGCACGGCCGGCGTATTGGTCTGGGTCAGGGGAATCCGCAGCCGAAGGGCGGTGTTCGGGCGGTGGCGCAACTCGTTCAGGAACAGCACCTGGCCATCCTCGACGCGCACCAACAGCGTCTCGGCCGTCGGGCTGGGTGTGGGCCATTTCTGGATGAGCGGGTAGAGGAACCGGGAGGGATCCACCTCGAAGTCAACTACGGCGATCGGCGCCGCGGGAAGTTGGGGGACTTCCCCCCGGGCGGAATCGCCGGCGACCGTGGGGACGGAAAGCGGAATGGCCAGATCGAAGTGAATGGCGCCCGTATAGCGACTGGGGTGGAGTTCGGAAATCACCACCTGGTTGGAGTGCAGCGCCTCTTGGGCGAATCCCTGGGCAATCGGACCAAAGTTGGTTTGATCCTCCGGAAAAGTCAGGCGCACGTTCAAATTCGAATCCAGCAGGATCACGCGACCGCATTGGTTATGTTCCAGCGACGATTCCAGCCAGCTTTGGAGGAGCGTCCGGGTTTCGTGATCGTCCGGACGGTTCAGAAAGCTGGCGATATGCTGCGCCAGAAAGGGTTGATCCTTGATGGCCCGGGCATCGTCGAGGCATTCGGCGCGCCATTTGACGATCTGCCGGGTCTTCAAATCGGCAATGGCGGACAATTGGTCTTCGACACTGTGCTCGAAACTGAGTTGTTCGCTGCGCTGGTAACGCCAGCCCAAGACGCCAATGCAGGCGGTCAGCGCCAGGAATAAACCGGCGCCAAGGATCCGCACCCTGGGTGTCTGAGTTATTGGTGTTGGCATAGCTCGGATCACCATGGGAAGCAAGGCCATGTCCATCCCCCGGAAACGGAGGCAGTGAAAAGGCTGATTCAAACGTAAGCGATGGCTGAACAGCGTATCAGCCGAAGCCTACAAGCTGGAAACTCGTCGGGAAACCGCTCAACGGGATCGATCCAGTAGGACAGGCGTCCCGCCTGTCCCGAACGGAAGTAAAACGAGGAGTTGGGTTGAGTCGCCCAGATTTTCTCAGCATCACCAAAAAGATGAGGAAAGCCCTCCGCTATTCGAGACAGGCGAGACGCCCTGTCCTACCTCACCGAATCGTCCCGTGACTGGTCCGCCAACTGAATGGTTACGGTAAAGTAGCGTTCCAGTAGGACAGGCGTCCCGCCTGTCCCGAACGGAAGTCAATCGAGGAGTTGGGTTGAGTCGCCCAGACTTTCTCAGCGCCTCCAAAAAGGTGAGGAAAGCCCTCGGCTATCCGGGACAGGCGAGACGCCTGTCCTACCTCACCGAATCGGCCCGTGACTGGTCCGCGAACTGAATGGTTGCGGTTAAGGGGCTTGCGCGCCAGCCGAAAGTCTGCGAACGACCACGAACCAGTGATGGCAGCACCCTGTCATCGGTGATCCATAGAATCCAATGCAATCAGGGCGGCGTAGCAGCGCTGCCCTACCGCGGCTAAATCGATGCGGCTCAAGCCCGGGGAGGAAGAGGACCCGATGACGGCGAGCCCAGGCCACGCTCGAACGCGTAGCGGCACAGTTCAACGTCATTACGGACACCGAGTTTCTCCCAGATTCGCGTATGGAAGGTGCTGATGGTTTTCGCGCTCAGCGCCATCTCGGCGGCGATCTCCTTGATGGATTTGCCCGCCACGAGACGTTCGAACACCTCGAACTCGCGATGGGACAACTTCTCATGCGGGGTTGGGTTGAGGAAGGCGCAATTCGCCGATCACTCGCTCGGTCATCGCCGCGCTGGTGTAAATCCCTCCGGCAACCACTTTGCGGATCGCCTCGACCAGGGCCTCCGCCGCCGCCTGTTTGTTCAAGTAACCGTCGGCGCCGGCTTTCAACACGCGCACGGCCAACTGCTGTTCCGGGGCGCTGCTCAGCACCAGCACGGGCAGGCGAGGGTAACGCTGCCGTACTTCGGACAACACCTCCATTCCGCCGCGGCCGGGCATAAAGATGTCCAGCAGATCACGTCCCAGGACTTCTCCCCCAAGCGCGCGATGGTTTCCTGCGTGGGACCGGCCTCGCCAAATTCGGCCTTGGGAAACGCGTCGGCGAGGATCTGTATCAAGCCCTGCCGCAGAATGCTGTGGTCATCGGCCAGTAGTATTTTCATGGCTTTTCCTCATCATCGGTCAGGGGAATACGCACGTGAACGGTGGTACCCAAACCCGGTTTGCCGGCAATTTCAAATTCTCCCCCCAGCAGGAGTGCGCGCTCCCGCATGCCCAACAACCCCAACGAGTGCAGATCGTCGAGGCGGCTGGAATCAATTCCCCGCCCATTGTCTTCAATCGTCAAGCCCAGGAAACGGTCCCGGACCGCCCAGGCTGACCACGACGCGGCTCGCCTGGGCATGGCGGGCGACATTCGTGAGGCTTTCCTGCAGGATGCGAAACAGCGCCGTCGCCCCTTCGCGG